>NZ_CP095402.1:0-3895998 GCF_023167125.1 Arthrobacter sp. Helios | reverse complement strand
AAATGATTGTCCGGCGGTGACCTACTCTCCCACACCCTCCCGGGTGCAGTACCATCGGCGCTGCGGGTCTTAGCTTCCGGGTTCGGAATGGGACCGGGCGTTTCCCCCGCGCTGTGACCGCCGTAACCCTTCCAACCCAAACCCCTCTTGCTGCCGGCATCATCCCGAAAAGGAGGATGCGGTGGCGGGGGGCGGGTAAATCTGTGGTGGATTACACGGGTACCGTGTATTCAATTATTTGTTCCCTGGAATAACAACCCAACGGGTTGTTGTCCGGGAACCACATAGTGGACGCAAGCAGCATGATCATCACACCCCTCTATATTGCGGAACCGTTTGAAGTCGTGTTCCGCCAGAGTGTGTTGTGGTGTAAGTTATCGGCCTATTAGTACCGGTCAGCTTCACGGGTCTTTAGTCCCCGCTTCCACATCCGGCCTATCAACCCAGTGGTCTGGCTGGGGGCCTCTCACACACAAGGTGTATGGAAATCTCATCTCGAAGCAGGCTTCCCGCTTAGATGCTTTCAGCGGTTATCCCATCCGAACGTAGCTAATCAGCGGTGCACTTGGCAGTACAACTGACACACCAGAGGTTCGTCCGTCCCGGTCCTCTCGTACTAAGGACAGCCCTTCTCAAATTTCCTGCGCGCGCAGCGGATAGGGACCGAACTGTCTCACGACGTTCTAAACCCAGCTCGCGTACCGCTTTAATGGGCGAACAGCCCAACCCTTGGGACCTACTCCAGCCCCAGGATGCGACGAGCCGACATCGAGGTGCCAAACCATGCCGTCGATATGGACTCTTGGGCAAGATCAGCCTGTTATCCCCGAGGTACCTTTTATCCGTTGAGCGACGGCCATTCCACAATGTACCGCCGGATCACTAGTCCCGACTTTCGTCCCTGCTTGAGATGTCTCTCTCACAGTCAAGCTCCCTTGTGCACTTACACTCGACACCTGATTGCCAACCAGGCTGAGGGAACCTTTGGGCGCCTCCGTTACTCTTTAGGAGGCAACCGCCCCAGTTAAACTACCCATCAGGCACTGTCCCTGACCCGGATTACGGGCCGAAGTTAGATATCCAGTATGACCAGAGTGGTATTTCAACGATGACTCCACCCGAACTGGCGTCCGGGTCTCACAGTCTCCCACCTATCCTACACAAGCCACACCGAACACCAATACCAAACTATAGTAAAGGTCTCGGGGTCTTTCCGTCCTGCTGCGCGTAACGAGCATCTTTACTCGTACTGCAATTTCGCCGAGTTTATGGTTGAGACAGCGGGGAAGTCGTTACTCCATTCGTGCAGGTCGGAACTTACCCGACAAGGAATTTCGCTACCTTAGGATGGTTATAGTTACCACCGCCGTTTACTGGGGCTTAAATTCCCAGCTTCGCCCGTAAGGGCTAACCGGTCCTCTTAACCTTCCAGCACCGGGCAGGAGTCAGTCCGTATACATCGTCTTGCGACTTCGCACGGACCTGTGTTTTTAGTAAACAGTCGCTTCCCCCTGGTCTCTGCGGCCCACACCCGCTCACGCCAGCAAGTGACGGTCACGGGGCAGGCCCCCCTTCTCCCGAAGTTACGGGGGCATTTTGCCGAGTTCCTTAACCATAATTCTCTCGATCGCCTTAGTATTCTCTACCTGATCACCTGTGTCGGTTTGGGGTACGGGCGGCTAAAACCTCGCGCCGATGCTTTTCTAGGCAGCATAGGATCACCGGATTCCCCCGTTCGGGGGTCCCATCAGATCTCAGGTGCGTCATCAAAGACACAGTGACGGATTTGCCTATCACTGACCCTACATCCTTAGACCAGGACTACCATCGCCTGGCCCGGCTACCTTCCTGCGTCACACCTGTTAATACGCTTACCTCCCGGGTTACGGTCCCGCGCTCCACCAAAAACCGGGTCGCCACAAGGGCGGCCGGTCAGGTATTGGGCGGTTAGTATCCCCCGTTTGGTATGGGCGGTTTTTCGCCGGTACGGGAATATCAACCCGTTGTCCATCGACTACGCCTGTCGGCCTCGCCTTAGGTCCCGACTTACCCAGGGCAGATTAGCTTGACCCTGGAACCCTTGATCATTCGGCGGACGGGTTTCTCACCCGTCTTTCGCTACTCATGCCTGCATTCTCACTCGTGTAGGCTCCACCACTGGTTTACACCGCAGCTTCACTGCCCACACGACGCTCCCCTACCCATCCAGACGGCTGAACCACGAAGGCTTACCAAAAATCTGAATGCCACAACTTCGGCGGTGTACTTGAGCCCCGCTACATTGTCGGCGCGGAATCACTTGACCAGTGAGCTATTACGCACTCTTTCAAGGGTGGCTGCTTCTAAGCCAACCTCCTGGTTGTCTGGGCAACTCCACATCCTTTCCCACTTAGCACACGCTTAGGGGCCTTAGTTGGTGGTCTGGGCTGTTTCCCTCTCGACTATGAAGCTTATCCCCCACAGTCTCACTGCTGCGCTCTCACTTACCGGCATTCGGAGTTTGGCTGACGTCAGTAACCTTGTAGGGCCCATCGGCCATCCAGTAGCTCTACCTCCGGTAAGAAACACGCAACGCTGCACCTAAATGCATTTCGGGGAGAACCAGCTATCACGGAGTTTGATTGGCCTTTCACCCCTACCCACAGCTCATCCCCTCCATTTTCAACTGAAGTGGGTTCGGTCCTCCACGACGTCTTACCGTCGCTTCAACCTGGCCATGGGTAGATCACTCCGCTTCGGGTCTAGATCACGCCACTCACTCGCCCTATTCAGACTCGCTTTCGCTACGGCTTCCCCACACGGGTTAACCTCGCGACGTAACACTAACTCGCAGGCTCATTCTTCAAAAGGCACGCTGTCACAGCTACAAGGCTGCTCCAACGGTTTGTAGGCACACGGTTTCAGGTACTATTTCACTCCCCTCCCGGGGTACTTTTCACCTTTCCCTCACGGTACTTGTCCGCTATCGGTCATCAGGGAGTATTTAGGCTTACCAGGTGGTCCTGGCAGATTCGCACGGGATTTCTCGGGCCCCGTGCTACTTGGGATCCTCTCCAAGCGGCAGCATACATTCCGGTTACGGGGCTAACACCCTCTACGGCCTGGCTTTCAAACCAGTTCACCTATGCACCTGCACTCACTTCACCAATCCGGCAGAACTGGTACGGAAAGTCCCGCAACCCCAGTGATGCAACGCCCGCCGGCTATCACACACCACTGGTTTAGCCTCTTCCGCGTTCGCTCGCCACTACTAACGGAATCACTGTTGTTTTCTCTTCCTGCGGGTACTGAGATGTTTCACTTCCCCGCGTTCCCTCCACGCACCCTATGTGTTCAGATGCGGGTCACCCGGTCACTCGCGCGCCGGGCGGGGTTTCCCCATTCGGACATCCTGGGATCAACGCTCGGTTATCAACTCCCCCAGGCTTATCGCAGATTCCTACGTCCTTCTTCGGCTCCTGATGCCAAGGCATCCACCGTGTGCCCTTAAAAACTTGACCACAAAGATCAATAATTAATATCGCTATCGAGAAAACCACGGTCTCACCAGCCAACCCATCAACCCACCCCCTCAAAGGAGGACAAGCCAACAGACCAACCGGATCTACCAGGTTTTTCTGAAATTGCACTTAATAATTTTTAAGATGCTCGCGTCCACTATGTAGTTCTCAAACAACAACCCCGTCACACCCCTCCACCACCACGTATTTACCGTGACAGTCTCAGACCTGCGCAGGAACAATCAGAAACAACACCGAATCCGTGTCCTTCCAACCACCCGCCGGCACCCGCTCCGCACAAAACGGATCAGGCCACCAGCAGTCAATTGTCATTCATACGGTCCTGTTGCCTCAGGACCCAACAGTGTGCCAAACGGAAAAACCCGGTCCCACGATCCGGCAGCGTGTTCCAATCCCGTCCCCGAAGGAACAGAACGTACTGGGCTGCCAGGCGTAGCGCCGGGCACCTGCTTATTGATATTCCACCCTTGAGCACCCACCGGGGAACATATGTCCCCGATATGGGCATCTCCTGCAAAACACACATCCAGCACTGTGGAAGGACATGGGCCTTGAGGTGCTCCTTAGAAAGGAGGTGATCCAGCCGCACCTTCCGGTACGGCTACCTTGTTACGACTTAGTCCCAATCGCCGGTCCCACCTTCGACGGCTCCCTCCCACAAGGGGTTAGGCCACCGGCTTCGGGTGTTACCAACTTTCGTGACTTGACGGGCGGTGTGTACAAGGCCCGGGAACGTATTCACCGCAGCGTTGCTGATCTGCGATTACTAGCGACTCCAACTTCATGAGGTCGAGTTGCAGACCTCAATCCGAACTGAGACCGGCTTTTTGGGATTAGCTCCACCTCACAGTATCGCAACCCTTTGTACCGGCCATTGTAGCATGCGTGAAGCCCAAGACATAAGGGGCATGATGATTTGACGTCGTCCCCACCTTCCTCCGAGTTGACCCCGGCAGTCTCCTATGAGTCCCCGCCATAACGCGCTGGCAACATAGAACGAGGGTTGCGCTCGTTGCGGGACTTAACCCAACATCTCACGACACGAGCTGACGACAACCATGCACCACCTGTAAACCGGCCACAAGTGGGGGACCTGTTTCCAGGCCTTTCCGGTTCATGTCAAGCCTTGGTAAGGTTCTTCGCGTTGCATCGAATTAATCCGCATGCTCCGCCGCTTGTGCGGGCCCCCGTCAATTCCTTTGAGTTTTAGCCTTGCGGCCGTACTCCCCAGGCGGGGCACTTAATGCGTTAGCTACGGCGCGGAAAACGTGGAATGTCCCCCACACCTAGTGCCCAACGTTTACGGCATGGACTACCAGGGTATCTAATCCTGTTCGCTCCCCATGCTTTCGCTCCTCAGCGTCAGTTACAGCCCAGAGACCTGCCTTCGCCATCGGTGTTCCTCCTGATATCTGCGCATTTCACCGCTACACCAGGAATTCCAGTCTCCCCTACTGCACTCTAGTCTGCCCGTACCCACTGCAGACCCGGGGTTGAGCCCCGGGCTTTCACAGCAGACGCGACAAACCGCCTACGAGCTCTTTACGCCCAATAATTCCGGATAACGCTTGCGCCCTACGTATTACCGCGGCTGCTGGCACGTAGTTAGCCGGCGCTTCTTCTGCAGGTACCGTCACTTTCGCTTCTTCCCTGCTGAAAGAGGTTTACAACCCGAAGGCCGTCATCCCTCACGCGGCGTCGCTGCATCAGGCTTTCGCCCATTGTGCAATATTCCCCACTGCTGCCTCCCGTAGGAGTCTGGGCCGTGTCTCAGTCCCAGTGTGGCCGGTCACCCTCTCAGGCCGGCTACCCGTCGTCGCCTTGGTGGGCCATTACCCCAACCAACAAGCTGATAGGCCGCGAGTCCATCCAAAACCGCATAAAGCTTTCCACCACCATGGCATGCGCCAGGTGGTCGTATCCGGTATTAGACCCAGTTTCCCAGGCTTATCCCGAAGTTAAGGGCAGGTTACTCACGTGTTACTCACCCGTTCGCCACTAATCATTCTGTGCAAGCACAGAAGTCATCGTTCGACTTGCATGTGTTAAGCACGCCGCCAGCGTTCATCCTGAGCCAGGATCAAACTCTCCGTAAATGTGTTACAGACACAAAACCGGAGCCAAGGAAAATTGGCTGCACAGTTCTGCACTAAATTCGAAACCAGCTAAAAAAACCATCCACAGCCCACGGGGTGGGCGGGACAGCCAATTCAACCAATCAAAATAATTGGTATCAATAAACTTGGCACACTATTGAGTTCTCAAACAACAGTCGCATCCGGTCTACTCAGAAAAACCATTCCGTTTCCGGATCAATGTCTTTCTTTTCGCACCGCTGCGGTGTTTCATAATTCTATTTCATCTTTCCGGTTTTTGCAATTCGGCGGATTTCCGTGGAAATCGTTCCGAACCGTTCAAACCGGCTGTCCGAACCCAGCATTCATTGTCAGGCTTTCCCGCCGGCACACAAGGCGCGCAGCAGATCCACCATCGAAAGGAAGTTGGGGTTTGGCCGCCATGCTTCGGGCGCTTTCTCAGCGTCCCGGCCGCGGCGACTCAGAAAACATTACACGGCGCCGGGCGGGCGCGCAAATCGAATCAAGGTGTCCTGCACCACGTCGCAGATATCCTCCACCGTAGCCGCTGCCAGCCCAGCTGAGAGGGGTGTTGAATGACGATTGTCGGTCTGCAGGCTGCGGTGAAATTTCGGAAAAGTAAGTATACGAACAATTAGCCTGCTCTATATCCTGGCTTCGACGCATCGTTTTATCCCGGCCCATACGGAGTCTCAGTATCCGCGCAGTCAGGATCCGTCATGGAAGACCTCTCTGGTGACTCCATAGTTGACGTCGAGAGAGCGGACGGCTGCGTCTGATCGGATTAGAGGGGCCAGGCAGTGTTCGATACCGGGGTCGCGGCCAAGTTCGCTGTTGCTCCCACCGGACACTGCCCCGCCCCAGAGGACACAGCCAGGATCGGAGCCACCGGCCCGGAGCGAACCATTTACTGGCGGTAAGCCGGGTGCGATGCTGGGCGCCAACGGCTTGTCGATCCGGCCGACAACACGAAGGAGTCACTATGTGGGGAGTGGGGCTTTACCGTCGGTTTGTCTGGCCAAAGGACATGACCATCAGGATTGACGACCATGCACAGAACCTGAAGATGCTGCTCTTCATCCGACAGGCATGGATGGTCGCCCAGGACATCGAAATTCCGGAACTGAGTCCTGTGGCTGCGACAGGTGCATCCAAGATTCCGGAGTCAGCAAGCCGCGAGGTGTGGGATAAACGATGGAAGCAGCAGTGGGACCGCAGCTGGGCCTGGTTCAACGTAGGCACAGGACAAGACTCACCAATCTCACAGGACGAGATGCAGAACCTCTCGAGAGCTGGACAGGATTTCCACCCGCTTGTGCCCCCGTTCTGGACCGTCGAATACGGCGAGGATGGGGTAGATCTCGTGGCCTTCAATATTTGGGATAGACAGACATTGCCGAACTTCCCTTCCCGCTCTGAACGGGATAGCCTCCCGGCACTGGTTAAGGCATGGAAAGACGGGGTCACGACGATCATCGTGCTGCCCTATTTGGGTTACTTCGCGCAGCGTCTGAACGGCAGCCATCTGCTCATCTCAGCTGACACCAGGAACGACCCAAAACTCTATACTGAGGCACTCCAGACCAGCCAATGATCCCTAGCAGCACAAGCAGCATTTAGGAACCTAACCGTCCACGTCGCCGGATACGAGCTCCTTGTATGAACCCTTACCGTGGAGCACCACCCAGACAGGTCGGCGTGGGTGTGCAGCTCTGGCGACCGGGAACGGCGGCAACCCGCCCTACCGGCCCACCCGGGCGGCCGGCACCGGAGACTCCCCCGCCTTGGTGCGCACCTCTGGCCACCAGGAGCGGCGGCAACCCGCCCTACCGGCCCACCCGGGCGGCCGGCACCGGAGACTCCCCCGCCTGGGTGCGCACCTCTGGCCACCAGGAGCGGCGGCAACCCACCGTATCTGCGCACCAGGGAGTCTATGTGCGGAGCACCCACCAGGCAGGTCGGCATGGGTGCGCACCTCTGGCGACCTAGAACGACAATAACCCGCACTATCTGCGCACCGAGGAGGCGGGCACCGGGGCATCACCCAGGCAGCCGGGCGTGTGGGTGGGCATGTCCGATGACCCGGATCTTCTTCTGGCCCCCATATCCGCGGACTGGACGATCCGTGCGAAACGCCGGCATCGCTGGGTGCGCAGCTCCGGTGACCTAAACGTCGGCAGCCCGCATTATCTGCGCACCGGGACGCCGTCAACGGACACTCCCCCGCCTGGGTGCGCACCTCTGCCAACCAGGAACGGCGGCAATCCGCCATCCCTGGCCCGCCCACTCCAGTACGCGATCCCACTCTTTGTTGCGTACCCGGGACTGGTGTGACCTCAGGAGGTTACACCTGTCACGAAGAGTGGGAACGTGTGTCGCCGCGATGGCCGAGTTCATCAAAAACGGAGGCCATCGGGGTTGGGGAGAGTGGGTGACCGCCGCGTTTCCCAGCCGTCGTTACCCATGAGGCGGGTGAGGTCACAACAGGTCACTTCTGTCACGAGGGGTGGGAACTGCGGGCCTGCTTGGCGCCGGAAGTCATGAGAGCGGTTGAGGTTCCCCGTCTGGGTGCGCAGCTCAAGTGGCCTAAGCGTCGGCAGTTCGCGTTAGGTGCGCACCGAGCGTCCATCTGCGGAGCACTACCCCAGCAAGTGTGCGTGGGTGCGCAGCTCCAGCGACCTAAACACCAGCAACCCGCCGTAGGTGCGTACCAGGGAGTCCAGTGCTGAGCACCGACCAGGCAAGTGCGCGTGGGTGCGCAGCTCTGGTGACCAAGAACGCCAACGGCCCCCATTAACTGCGCACCAGGGAGTCCGGCTGCGGGGCACCAACCCGGCAGGTAGTCGTGGGTGGGCAGCTCTGGTGACCAGGAACGCGGGAACCCGCATTATCTGCGCACTGGGCGAACGGCGCCGAGGAGAACCCCGTCCGGGCGTGCAGGTCCGATGGCCTAAACACCAGCAACCCGCATTATCTGCGCACCGCGGTGTCCGGCTGCGGAGCACCACCCAGACAGGTCGGCGTGGGTGCGCAGCTCTGCTGACCAGGAGCGGCAGCAGCCCGCCGTATCTGCGCACCGCGGTGTCCGGCTGCGGAGCACCGGTCAGGCAGGTAGTCGTGGGTGTGCAGCTCTGGTGACCAGGAGCGGCAGCAGCCCGCCGTATCTGCGCACCGCGGTGTCCGGCTGCGGAGCACCAACCCGACAGGTAGTCGTGGGTGTGCAGCTCTGGTGACCAGGAGCGGCAGCAGCCCGCCGTATCTGCGCACCAGGGAAACCAGGCACCGGACCAGGCACGTACGGATGGGTGGGTTTGCGGGTGTGGGCGTTGTGGGATGAACTTCACTGCCCCCGCCGTAGGTGCGCACCAGGACGGGCCTGGGCCCAGCCCCGGGGCCGGTCTGGAACCCCGGAATCGACCGGCCGGCAGCAGCCAGGCAGGGCTGCAGGTGGGGTCTTCCGGGACGAAGCCGGCCCGCCCTGGGAGGGCGGCCAGGGGGGTGGGGGACATCCGCGGGTTAAGCGGGGTTAAACAGGTCAGGCCCCGCACCAAGGGTGCGGGGCCTGAACCCGGACCACCCCACAAAGGGGGGTGGCCTTGAAATGATTGTCCGGCGGTGACCTACTCTCCCACACCCTCCCGGGTGCAGTACCATCGGCGCTGCGGGTCTTAGCTTCCGGGTTCGGAATGGGACCGGGCGTTTCCCCCGCGCTGTGACCGCCGTAACCCTTCCAACCCAAACCCCTCTTGCTGCCGGCATCATCCCGAAAAGGAGGATGCGGTGGCGGGGGGCGGGTAAATCTGTGGTGGATTACACGGGTACCGTGTATTCAATTATTTGTTCCCTGG
Organism: Arthrobacter sp. Helios; assembly: GCF_023167125.1. Classification (NCBI taxonomy): domain Bacteria; kingdom Bacillati; phylum Actinomycetota; class Actinomycetes; order Micrococcales; family Micrococcaceae; genus Arthrobacter; species Arthrobacter sp. Helios. Next base: position 3,886,533 of record NZ_CP095402.1, on the reverse strand, counting down.
AATAACAACCCAACGGGTTGTTGTCCGGGAACCACATAGTGGACGCAAGCAGCATGATCATCACACCCCTCTATATTGCGGAACCGTTTGAAGTCGTGTTCCGCCAGAGTGTGTTGTGGTGTAAGTTATCGGCCTATTAGTACCGGTCAGCTTCACGGGTCTTTAGTCCCCGCTTCCACATCCGGCCTATCAACCCAGTGGTCTGGCTGGGGGCCTCTCACACACAAGGTGTATGGAAATCTCATCTCGAAGCAGGCTTCCCGCTTAGATGCTTTCAGCGGTTATCCCATCCGAACGTAGCTAATCAGCGGTGCACTTGGCAGTACAACTGACACACCAGAGGTTCGTCCGTCCCGGTCCTCTCGTACTAAGGACAGCCCTTCTCAAATTTCCTGCGCGCGCAGCGGATAGGGACCGAACTGTCTCACGACGTTCTAAACCCAGCTCGCGTACCGCTTTAATGGGCGAACAGCCCAACCCTTGGGACCTACTCCAGCCCCAGGATGCGACGAGCCGACATCGAGGTGCCAAACCATGCCGTCGATATGGACTCTTGGGCAAGATCAGCCTGTTATCCCCGAGGTACCTTTTATCCGTTGAGCGACGGCCATTCCACAATGTACCGCCGGATCACTAGTCCCGACTTTCGTCCCTGCTTGAGATGTCTCTCTCACAGTCAAGCTCCCTTGTGCACTTACACTCGACACCTGATTGCCAACCAGGCTGAGGGAACCTTTGGGCGCCTCCGTTACTCTTTAGGAGGCAACCGCCCCAGTTAAACTACCCATCAGGCACTGTCCCTGACCCGGATTACGGGCCGAAGTTAGATATCCAGTATGACCAGAGTGGTATTTCAACGATGACTCCACCCGAACTGGCGTCCGGGTCTCACAGTCTCCCACCTATCCTACACAAGCCACACCGAACACCAATACCAAACTATAGTAAAGGTCTCGGGGTCTTTCCGTCCTGCTGCGCGTAACGAGCATCTTTACTCGTACTGCAATTTCGCCGAGTTTATGGTTGAGACAGCGGGGAAGTCGTTACTCCATTCGTGCAGGTCGGAACTTACCCGACAAGGAATTTCGCTACCTTAGGATGGTTATAGTTACCACCGCCGTTTACTGGGGCTTAAATTCCCAGCTTCGCCCGTAAGGGCTAACCGGTCCTCTTAACCTTCCAGCACCGGGCAGGAGTCAGTCCGTATACATCGTCTTGCGACTTCGCACGGACCTGTGTTTTTAGTAAACAGTCGCTTCCCCCTGGTCTCTGCGGCCCACACCCGCTCACGCCAGCAAGTGACGGTCACGGGGCAGGCCCCCCTTCTCCCGAAGTTACGGGGGCATTTTGCCGAGTTCCTTAACCATAATTCTCTCGATCGCCTTAGTATTCTCTACCTGATCACCTGTGTCGGTTTGGGGTACGGGCGGCTAAAACCTCGCGCCGATGCTTTTCTAGGCAGCATAGGATCACCGGATTCCCCCGTTCGGGGGTCCCATCAGATCTCAGGTGCGTCATCAAAGACACAGTGACGGATTTGCCTATCACTGACCCTACATCCTTAGACCAGGACTACCATCGCCTGGCCCGGCTACCTTCCTGCGTCACACCTGTTAATACGCTTACCTCCCGGGTTACGGTCCCGCGCTCCACCAAAAACCGGGTCGCCACAAGGGCGGCCGGTCAGGTATTGGGCGGTTAGTATCCCCCGTTTGGTATGGGCGGTTTTTCGCCGGTACGGGAATATCAACCCGTTGTCCATCGACTACGCCTGTCGGCCTCGCCTTAGGTCCCGACTTACCCAGGGCAGATTAGCTTGACCCTGGAACCCTTGATCATTCGGCGGACGGGTTTCTCACCCGTCTTTCGCTACTCATGCCTGCATTCTCACTCGTGTAGGCTCCACCACTGGTTTACACCGCAGCTTCACTGCCCACACGACGCTCCCCTACCCATCCAGACGGCTGAACCACGAAGGCTTACCAAAAATCTGAATGCCACAACTTCGGCGGTGTACTTGAGCCCCGCTACATTGTCGGCGCGGAATCACTTGACCAGTGAGCTATTACGCACTCTTTCAAGGGTGGCTGCTTCTAAGCCAACCTCCTGGTTGTCTGGGCAACTCCACATCCTTTCCCACTTAGCACACGCTTAGGGGCCTTAGTTGGTGGTCTGGGCTGTTTCCCTCTCGACTATGAAGCTTATCCCCCACAGTCTCACTGCTGCGCTCTCACTTACCGGCATTCGGAGTTTGGCTGACGTCAGTAACCTTGTAGGGCCCATCGGCCATCCAGTAGCTCTACCTCCGGTAAGAAACACGCAACGCTGCACCTAAATGCATTTCGGGGAGAACCAGCTATCACGGAGTTTGATTGGCCTTTCACCCCTACCCACAGCTCATCCCCTCCATTTTCAACTGAAGTGGGTTCGGTCCTCCACGACGTCTTACCGTCGCTTCAACCTGGCCATGGGTAGATCACTCCGCTTCGGGTCTAGATCACGCCACTCACTCGCCCTATTCAGACTCGCTTTCGCTACGGCTTCCCCACACGGGTTAACCTCGCGACGTAACACTAACTCGCAGGCTCATTCTTCAAAAGGCACGCTGTCACAGCTACAAGGCTGCTCCAACGGTTTGTAGGCACACGGTTTCAGGTACTATTTCACTCCCCTCCCGGGGTACTTTTCACCTTTCCCTCACGGTACTTGTCCGCTATCGGTCATCAGGGAGTATTTAGGCTTACCAGGTGGTCCTGGCAGATTCGCACGGGATTTCTCGGGCCCCGTGCTACTTGGGATCCTCTCCAAGCGGCAGCATACATTCCGGTTACGGGGCTAACACCCTCTACGGCCTGGCTTTCAAACCAGTTCACCTATGCACCTGCACTCACTTCACCAATCCGGCAGAACTGGTACGGAAAGTCCCGCAACCCCAGTGATGCAACGCCCGCCGGCTATCACACACCACTGGTTTAGCCTCTTCCGCGTTCGCTCGCCACTACTAACGGAATCACTGTTGTTTTCTCTTCCTGCGGGTACTGAGATGTTTCACTTCCCCGCGTTCCCTCCACGCACCCTATGTGTTCAGATGCGGGTCACCCGGTCACTCGCGCGCCGGGCGGGGTTTCCCCATTCGGACATCCTGGGATCAACGCTCGGTTATCAACTCCCCCAGGCTTATCGCAGATTCCTACGTCCTTCTTCGGCTCCTGATGCCAAGGCATCCACCGTGTGCCCTTAAAAACTTGACCACAAAGATCAATAATTAATATCGCTATCGAGAAAACCACGGTCTCACCAGCCAACCCATCAACCCACCCCCTCAAAGGAGGACAAGCCAACAGACCAACCGGATCTACCAGGTTTTTCTGAAATTGCACTTAATAATTTTTAAGATGCTCGCGTCCACTATGTAGTTCTCAAACAACAACCCCGTCACACCCCTCCACCACCACGTATTTACCGTGACAGTCTCAGACCTGCGCAGGAACAATCAGAAACAACACCGAATCCGTGTCCTTCCAACCACCCGCCGGCACCCGCTCCGCACAAAACGGATCAGGCCACCAGCAGTCAATTGTCATTCATACGGTCCTGTTGCCTCAGGACCCAACAGTGTGCCAAACGGAAAAACCCGGTCCCACGATCCGGCAGCGTGTTCCAATCCCGTCCCCGAAGGAACAGAACGTACTGGGCTGCCAGGCGTAGCGCCGGGCACCTGCTTATTGATATTCCACCCTTGAGCACCCACCGGGGAACATATGTCCCCGATATGGGCATCTCCTGCAAAACACACATCCAGCACTGTGGAAGGACATGGGCCTTGAGGTGCTCCTTAGAAAGGAGGTGATCCAGCCGCACCTTCCGGTACGGCTACCTTGTTACGACTTAGTCCCAATCGCCGGTCCCACCTTCGACGGCTCCCTCCCACAAGGGGTTAGGCCACCGGCTTCGGGTGTTACCAACTTTCGTGACTTGACGGGCGGTGTGTACAAGGCCCGGGAACGTATTCACCGCAGCGTTGCTGATCTGCGATTACTAGCGACTCCAACTTCATGAGGTCGAGTTGCAGACCTCAATCCGAACTGAGACCGGCTTTTTGGGATTAGCTCCACCTCACAGTATCGCAACCCTTTGTACCGGCCATTGTAGCATGCGTGAAGCCCAAGACATAAGGGGCATGATGATTTGACGTCGTCCCCACCTTCCTCCGAGTTGACCCCGGCAGTCTCCTATGAGTCCCCGCCATAACGCGCTGGCAACATAGAACGAGGGTTGCGCTCGTTGCGGGACTTAACCCAACATCTCACGACACGAGCTGACGACAACCATGCACCACCTGTAAACCGGCCACAAGTGGGGGACCTGTTTCCAGGCCTTTCCGGTTCATGTCAAGCCTTGGTAAGGTTCTTCGCGTTGCATCGAATTAATCCGCATGCTCCGCCGCTTGTGCGGGCCCCCGTCAATTCCTTTGAGTTTTAGCCTTGCGGCCGTACTCCCCAGGCGGGGCACTTAATGCGTTAGCTACGGCGCGGAAAACGTGGAATGTCCCCCACACCTAGTGCCCAACGTTTACGGCATGGACTACCAGGGTATCTAATCCTGTTCGCTCCCCATGCTTTCGCTCCTCAGCGTCAGTTACAGCCCAGAGACCTGCCTTCGCCATCGGTGTTCCTCCTGATATCTGCGCATTTCACCGCTACACCAGGAATTCCAGTCTCCCCTACTGCACTCTAGTCTGCCCGTACCCACTGCAGACCCGGGGTTGAGCCCCGGGCTTTCACAGCAGACGCGACAAACCGCCTACGAGCTCTTTACGCCCAATAATTCCGGATAACGCTTGCGCCCTACGTATTACCGCGGCTGCTGGCACGTAGTTAGCCGGCGCTTCTTCTGCAGGTACCGTCACTTTCGCTTCTTCCCTGCTGAAAGAGGTTTACAACCCGAAGGCCGTCATCCCTCACGCGGCGTCGCTGCATCAGGCTTTCGCCCATTGTGCAATATTCCCCACTGCTGCCTCCCGTAGGAGTCTGGGCCGTGTCTCAGTCCCAGTGTGGCCGGTCACCCTCTCAGGCCGGCTACCCGTCGTCGCCTTGGTGGGCCATTACCCCAACCAACAAGCTGATAGGCCGCGAGTCCATCCAAAACCGCATAAAGCTTTCCACCACCATGGCATGCGCCAGGTGGTCGTATCCGGTATTAGACCCAGTTTCCCAGGCTTATCCCGAAGTTAAGGGCAGGTTACTCACGTGTTACTCACCCGTTCGCCACTAATCATTCTGTGCAAGCACAGAAGTCATCGTTCGACTTGCATGTGTTAAGCACGCCGCCAGCGTTCATCCTGAGCCAGGATCAAACTCTCCGTAAATGTGTTACAGACACAAAACCGGAGCCAAGGAAAATTGGCTGCACAGTTCTGCACTAAATTCGAAACCAGCTAAAAAAACCATCCACAGCCCACGGGGTGGGCGGGACAGCCAATTCAACCAATCAAAATAATTGGTATCAATAAACTTGGCACACTATTGAGTTCTCAAACAACAGGTACTTCCGGCACCGGGAGAGCTGGTATTCCGAGGAATTTCTGCTCTCCGTCGCTCCGGAGCAACTTTTCTATCTTAGTACCGCTGGTTCGTCGGTGTCAAACCGGCGATTTGTTCCTGCGGCGCGCTTCCCGATCTCTCGTTCTGCGCGGATATAAACTATAGCACGGTTTGAGCGGGGTCTGAACCGCCCGCAGACCGCCGGCATCCAGCACCCTCCAGCACCCCCGTCTTGTGGCCCGGGGCTCCGGCCCGCAGCCCAGCCATGGGACAGAATCAGACCCCGCCGGACCTACTGCTTAGGCGTTAGGTACAGCACGCCGAGCGGCGGCAACCGCAGCTCGGCGGATGCCGGCTGGCCTTCGAAAGCGCCCTCGACAGCTGTCACGACTCCCAGGTTGCCAACACCGGAACCACCAAACTCCACAGCATCCGTGTTCAGCCGCTCCTCCCATTCGCCGGCCCACGGAAGGCCGACCCGGAACCGCTCGTGCGGGGCGCCGGCGAAGTTGGCGATGCACACCAGCGGATTTCCTTGGTGGTCCCACCGGATGAAGGACAGAACGTTGCGGGCACCGTCGTTCTCATTGATCCACTGGAACCCGGCCGGTTCATTGTCCCGGTCGTAGAGTGCTGGGGTTTCCCGGTAGATGCCGTTGAGCTCCCGGACCAGCAGCTGCACTCCGCGGTGCTGGGGCGTCTCAGTGAGATACCAGTCCAGGCCGTACTGTTCAGACCACTCCGCTTCCTGGCCGAATTCCGTGCCCATAAAGAGCAGCTGCTTGCCCGGGTGCGCCCATTGGAAGGCCAAGTAGGCACGCACATTCGCCAGCTGCTGCCACCGGTCCCCCGGCATCTTGCGCAGCAGCGACCCCTTTCCATGCACCACTTCGTCATGGCTGATGGGCAGCAGGAAGTTCTCGGTGAAGGCGTAGACCAGGGAGAAGGTGAGCTTGGCGTGGTGGTACTTCCGGTTGATCGGATCCTCGGACATGTATTCGAGGGTGTCGTTCATCCAGCCCATGTTCCACTTCAGGCCGAAACCGAGTCCGCCGCTGCTGGTGGGTGAGGTAACACCCGGGAACGCCGTGGATTCCTCGGCGATCATCACGATGCCGGGGACTCGGCGGTAGGCAGTGGCGTTGACCTCCTGCAGGAAAGAAATCGCTTCCAGGTTCTCCCGGCCGCCAAAGGCATTGGGCCGCCATTGGTCGGCGGGCCGGGAATAGTCCAGGTACAGCATGGAGGCGACGGCGTCGACCCGCAGGCCGTCGATGTGGAACTCCTCCAGCCAGTAGATGGCATTGGCGACCAGGAAGTTGCGTACTTCCCGGCGGCCGTAGTCGAAGATGAGGGTTCCCCAGTCGGGCTGCTCGCCGCGCATCGGGTCCGGGTGCTCGTACAGCGGCTGCCCGTCGAAGTTCGCAAGCGCCCAGGAATCTTTCGGGAAATGGCCGGGGACCCAGTCCAGGAGAACACCGATCCCGGCCTGGTGCAGGGTATCGACCAGGTAGCGGAAGTCATCCGGATGCCCGAAGCGGGCGGTCGGGGCGAAGTAACCGGTGATCTGGTAACCCCAGGAACCGCCGAAGGGATGCTCGGCCACCGGCATGAACTCCACATGGGTGAACCCCTGCCAGGTAACGTATTCCGCCAGCTGCTTCGCCAGTTCCCGGTAGTCCAGGCCCAACCGCCAGGAGCCGAGGTGCACCTCATACACGCTCATGGGTGAGTTGTGCGGGTCCCGCTGGGCCCGGGCCTGCATCCAGTCCTGGTCTTCGAACCGGTAGGTGGATTCCACCACCCGTGAGCCGGTCAGCGGCGGTGCTTCGGTTCCTTTGGCCAGTGGATCAGCCTTTTCGCGCCACACGCCGTCCTGGCCGAGGAGCTCGAACTTATAGCGTGCGCCCGGCTCCACGTCCGGAATGAAAATCTCCCAGACCCCGGTGCTGCCCAGCGACCGCATCGCGTGGATCCGGCCGTCCCACCCGTTGAAGTCGCCTTCGACCCGGACGGCCTGGGCATTGGGGGCCCAGACGGCGAAGCTGACGCCGTCCACCTCGCCCAGGACGGATTTGTAGTGGTGCGGATTGGCGCCGAGCACGGTCCACAGCTTTTCGTGCCGGCCTTCGCCGATCAGGTGGAGGTCTATTTCGCCGAGGCTGGGAAGGAACCGGTACGGATCGTCCACCGTGGCGGCAGGGAGCCCTTCATAGACGACCTCGAGCCGGTAGTCCGGGACCTGCCCCGGCGAAGGTGCCGGCGTTGTACCCACCCAGATGCCGTTGTACTCATGGTGCAGGGGCACCCGCCCCTCCGGAGTCACCGCGGTCACTTCCCGGGCCAGCGGACGCAGGGCACGGATGGTCACCGTTCCGTGATCGTCCAGGTGTGCTCCCAGCACGGCATGCGGCTGATAGTAAGTGCCGTGAGAGACGGCAGCCAGGACATGCTCCGGAACGGGCAGCGGGTCCTTGGCGGCGGCTGAGGCCGCCGGCCCGGCGGCATCACCTGCCGCACCGGCGGCAGCGGGCTGCTGCGCAGGGCCCGTTGCCGGTGCACGCTCGCCGGCCTGCCCCGCCGGCGGCACCGCACCGGCGTCGGCGGGCTGTGCGGACTGCGAGGGCTTGGGCTTGGGCTTGGAGAATTCGTTCACGGGGCTCTCTTCCTGGGACTTCGTCGGATCCTGCTGCGACCGGAGTTCTTCGAGTACCTCGCGGGCCGCTGCGGCCGGCACCTCGATCCAGGCGGGGCGGTTGCGGATCTCGTACACAACTTCGTACAGGGCCTTGTCCAGCCACAGGGCAAGGAACAGCGGATCCGCACGGTTGACCTGGGTTCCGGTTTCCTTCTCGTACCCGCGCAGGAACGCATCAGCGGCGCCCTGCGCCCAGTGTTCGGCCTGTGCGCGGCGGGCTTCAAGGTCCTCCGCCTGCTCGGGGCCGGCGCCGGCTGTACCGATCACCGCCACCGCTGCGGCGTAGTCGATGGAGCGAAGCATGCCGACGACGTCGCGCAGGGCGACGTCGGGGACGCTGCGTTCCGCTGCCGGACGAAGCGGTTCACCTTCGAAGTCCAGCACCGTCCAGCCCCGGTCCGCGGAATGCAGTACCTGGCCCAGATGGTAGTCGGCGTGAATGCGCTGCAGGTTCGGCAGCACCTCCAGGTCAGCGACGGTGCCGAGGAGCTGCTCCAGCGTGCCGTCATAGGGACCAACGTAGCTGCGGGCTTCATCCCATTCCCAGCGGATGCGGCGGACAAGGGAGGCGATGAACTCTTCGCGTTCCGCAGGCGGTGGCTGCCTGGCGCCGAAGGCAGCTTCCAGCTGTGCATGGATCCGGCCGGTGACGGCTCCCAGTTCTTCGGCCTCGGCAGTGAAGTCCCGGCCGGCGACTGCGGCAGAGGAGGCAGTGCGCCAGGCGTCTTCGCTGTTCGGGACGAATTCGCGCAGAACGCTGACGTCGCCGCTGACCCATGAGCCGGCCTCGGCGTCGTACACGTCTGCCCAGCTTCCGGTGAGCCAGCCCAGCGTTGCCGGCACGTCCTGGGATCCGCCTGCGGTCAGCTTGGCGCTGACCAGCACGTCCGGGCTTTCACCGGCGGCCAGGACCCGGTAGAACTTCACGATCACGGGCACTCCGGCGGTCAGGGCAATCACCGAGGTGTTGGATTGTTCGCCCTTCAGGACCTGGATGGGCAGCGGCTCCGTGAACGCCGACCAGTCGGCGAATCCGCCCAGGGCATACCCATGGGTCCGGCCGTCAATCGAGTTGGCCTGCGAGCGCATCGTTTCCAGCCAGGCGGTCACAAAGACCGGATCCGCGGTGCCGTCGTAAAGCCACACCTGGCCCTCGCCGGGGAGTTCGGCAGCACCCATCAGCGCCGCTTCAAGATCCGGATCGGGAACGGCACGGGTGGAGACTGGGACACTGATCACGTCCACCCTGCGCCCGGATTCGACGGCGACGAAGTGTACGTGGAGTTCGACGGCTCCCTCGGGATCCTCGAGCTGGATTCCACCCACCCGTTTGAGGCTCACATCCCGTCCCTTGGCCGGGAACCATCGCTGCCGGGGCAGCCAGGCAGTCAGAAGTTCGGGCAGGGACGGAATGGTTTCGCTCATCTGGACGTGGCCTCCGGGGCGAGTATCAACGGAATTGCTTCGGTCTGCGGTGAACTGGTGTTGGACTTCGAGGAGCGCAGCCGCAGCCAGAAGAAGTCGTGGCTGCCCAGGGTCAGGGTGAGCGAGCCGTCCTCCCCGAATGCCGGGAAGGGGGTTCCTCCGAACGCGTCCCGCAGCCCGCGGTTCGCAAATTCCGGCACACTCACTGTCGCGGCCACCGGATGCTGGGAGAGGTTGAAGATGCAGAACATGGTCTCCCCCACCTCGCCCTCCGGGTTGTCCTCGGGCAGTTCGCGCAGGAACGCCAGGACGGCTTCGCTGTCGGTCGGTACGTTGCGGTAGGACCCCATTCCGAAGGACGGATGGGTTTTCCGGACCATGATCATCTGCCGCATCCAGTGCAGCAGCGAACTTGAACTGGCCAGCTGCGCTTCCACGTTGACGTGGTTGTAGTGATAAACCAGCGACTGCACCACCGGCAGGTACACCTTGCCGGGATCGGCGGTGGAGAAACCGGCGTTGCGGTCCGGGTTCCACTGCATGGGAGTACGTGAAGCATCACGGTCTTCCAGCCAGATGTTGTCACCCATGCCGATTTCATCGCCGTAGTAGAGGAACGGACTGCCCGGCAGGGAGAGCAGCAGCGCGTGGATCAGCTCGATCTCCGACCGGGAGTTGTCCAGCAGGGGCGCCAGCCGGCGGCGGATGCCGATGTTGGCCTGCATCCGGGAATCCGGGGCGTACCAGCCCAGCATTGCCTGGCGTTCCTCGTTGGTGACCATCTCCAGGGTCAGTTCATCGTGATTCCGCAGGAAGGTGCCCCACTGCCCGCCCTGCGGGATCTCCGGGGTCTCTTCCATGGTCTGCACGATCGGCGCCGCCTTCTGGTCACGCAGCGCGTAGAACAGCCGGGGCATGATCGGAAAGTGGAAGCACATGTGGCACTCGGGACCGGTTTCGTCGCCGAAATACTCCACCACCTCGTGCGGCATCTGGTTCGCCTCGGCCACAATCACCCGGCCGGGATAGTTCTCGTCCACCATGGTGCGCAGGTCCTTCAGGAACCGGTGGGTGGCGGGCAGGTTCTCGCAGTTGGTGCCGTCTTCCTCGAAGAGATAGGGAATGGCATCCGCGCGGAATCCGTCGATCCCCTGGTCCAGCCAGAAGCGGACGACGTCGAACACCGCTTCGACGACTTTGGGATTCTCAAAATTCAGGTCCGGCTGGTGGCTGAAGAAACGGTGCCAGAAGAACTGGCGCCGGACCGGGTCGAAGGCCCAGTTGGACTCTTCGGTGTCGACGAAAATGATGCGGGCGTCTTCGTATTTCTGGTCGGTGTCGGACCAGACGTAGAAGTCCCCGTAGGGGCCGTCCGGATCATTCCGGGATTCTTCAAACCACGGGTGCTTGTCCGAGGTGTGGTTCAGCGGCAGGTCGATGATGACCCGCAGTCCCCGGGCGTGGGCCTCCGATACCAGGCGTTTGAAGTCGCTGATGGTGCCGAATTCGTTCAGCACGTCGTAGTAGTCCGAGATGTCATATCCGCCGTCCCGCAGCGGGGACTTGAAGAACGGGGGCAGCCAGAGGCAGTCGATTCCCAGCCACTGGAGGTAGTCGAGCTGGTCGATCAGACCGGTGAAATCACCACTGCCGTCTCCGTTGGAGTCCCGGAATCCGCGGACCAGGACTTCGTAGAAGACCGCTTTGCGGTACCAGTTGGGGTCGTTGGTGAGGCCGGGCGCGTGCAGCTGGAACGGATTAACCACTAGCGCCCCCTCCGTACTGCGAGGATATGCGCCGGTTCGTAGTGGGCATCCAGACGGACGTAGTTGTACTGGCCCCAGCGCCAGCTGGCTCCACTGATCAGGTCATCCACCCAGAACGTTCCGTCCTCATTAAAGTCCTGCGGGTCCAGGTCCAGTGCCTCGAGGTCCAGGGTCACGGTGCATTCCCGTGCGCTGTGCGGATCAGTGTTCACGACGATGATGAGAGTGTCCTTACTGCTTGGATCGGATAGCCGGACCTGCTTGTGCTTGGAGTAAACCACCGTGGCCTCGTCGGTGCTCGTGTGGACCGTCAGGTTCTGGAGATCACCCAGGGCAGGGTGCGACCGGCGGATCTGGTTGAGCCTGGTGATGTAGGGAGCCAGGCTTCTGTCCGCCGCCTCCGCAGCGGCGAAGTCACGCTGCTTGTATTCGAACTTCTCGTTGTCCAGATACTCCTCCGCGCCGGGCCGGGCGACGTGTTCGTAGAGTTCAAACCCGGCGTACATGCCCCACAGCGGGCTGGCGGTCGAGGCCAGCACAGCCCGGATCTTGAAGGCGGGCGGACCGCCGTACTGCAGGAATTCGGTCAGGATGTCCGGGGTGTTCACGAAGAAGTTCGGCCGGAAGAAGGCGGCGGTTTCCTGCGAGACCTCGGTGAAGTACTCCTCGATTTCCTTCCGGGTGTTCCGCCAGGTGAAGTAGGTGTAGGACTGCTGGAACCCGGCCATGCCGAGGGCGTGCATCATCGGTGGGCGGGTGAACGCCTCGGCGAGGAAAACGACGTCGGGATGCTGGCGGTTCACCGTCCCGATCAGCCACTCCCAGAAGCGCAGCGGCTTGGTGTGCGGGTTGTCCACCCGGAAGATCTTCACCCCGTGGCTGATCCACATCAGCACGATCCGCAGGATTTCCGCGGACAGACCCTCGTAGTCGTTATCGAAATTCAGCGGATAAATGTCCTGGTATTTCTTTGGCGGGTTCTCCGCGTAGGCGATCGTCCCGTCCACCCGGGTGGTGAACCACTCGGGGTGCTCGGTGACCCAGGGATGGTCCGGCGAGGCCTGCAACGCCAGGTCAATTGCGGTGTCGAGCCCAAGTCCGGCCGCTGTGTCGACAAAATGGTCGAAGTCCGCGAACGTGCCCAGGTCCGGGTGCAGCGCGTCGTGGCCTCCCTCCACCGCGCCAATGGCCCAGGGCGAACCGGGGTCCTGCGGGCCGGCAACCAGGGTGTTGTTCGGCCCCTTCCGGTGCGTGGTGCCGATCGGGTGGATCGGCGGGAGGTAAATGACGTCGAACCCCATGGCGGCGACGCGTTCCAAGCTGCGGGCCGCAGAGCGGAAGGTTCCGGAGGTCCAGGACGCCGTTGCCGGGTCGAAGACCGCGCCTTCGGACCGGGGGAAGAACTCGTACCAGGCGCCGCGTCCGGCCCGGTCGCGTTCCACTTTGACCGGGAACTTCGGTGAAGAGGTGACGAGGTCCCGGATCGGTTCGCGGTCCAGTACGCCGGTCAGTTCGCTCCTGCCGGCAGCAGCCAGACGCGCGCTGGGATCCACCGCGGTGTCGCCCATCACCCGGGCGGTGCCGCGGAGGACTTCCGCGTCCGCTTCGCTTCTGCCCTCCGCCGCGGCGGCAAACAGGGCAGCGCCCTCGGCGAGCATCAGTTCGACGTCGACTCCCGCGGCGATCTTCACCTCGGCGTTGTGGTGCCAGGTTCCGTACAGGTCCGCCCAGCCTTCGACGGCGAACGTGTAGTCCCCCGCCGTTTCCGGCCGCAGCAGTCCCCGCCAGCGGTCAAGGCCCTGCCCCACCGGGCGCATGCGGTGCCGCTGGACCTCCGTGCCGGAGGGGCCGTAGAGCACGGCGGTGACGCCGACCAGATCGTGCCCCTCACGGAAGACGGTGGCCCCGATCACGACGTCCTCTCCCGGAACCGCTTTGGCCGCAAAGCGGCCGCACTCGATCACCGGAGACACGTTTACGATCGGAATCCGGCCAAACCGGAGTTCCGTGGCGGGCTGGACATCAGATGACAACGCGCTGGAAGTGGTCACAGACTAGACGTTAGCGACAATCAGGGCAGATTGCTAAGGCCACGTACCTTTTGCTGCATCGTCACTGGTCAGGGCGTTGCGGTAAATGTTCCTGCAGGTGAGCAGCGGGTCCGCGGATCCAGGTAAATTCCATGTTGCTTTTCTCCGCATTTTTTGTGATTTGCGGCACCCCTGCTGCCATCTGCGCTAGCCTAACGGGGGTGAAGGCAATCCGAAGGTTTACCGTCCGTACTGTCCTCCCCGACACGATAGCGCCGCTGGCCAGACTTGCCGGCAACCTGCGCTGGAGCTGGCACGAGCCCACCAGACAGCTCTTCCAAGATCTGGACCCGGAAATCTGGGCTGCCAGCGGACACGACCCGATCCGTGCCCTCGGCTCGGTCAGCCGGCAGACGCTGGAGCGCATTTCCTCAGACTCCGCGCTGGTCGACCGGATCCGGGAACTCGACGAGAACCTTGAGCACTACCTCACGGCTCCGCGCTGGTACCAGTCTCTCGGCGAGGACGCACCACGGCTCATCGCCTACTTCTCACCCGAATACGGCATCAGCGCGGTCCTGCCCCAGTACTCCGGCGGCCTGGGCATCCTCGCCGGCGACCATCTCAAATCCGCCTCGGACCTGGGTGTCCCCCTGGTGGGGGTTGGCCTGCTCTACCAGGCCGGCTACTTCAAGCAGTCCCTCTCCCGGGACGGCTGGCAGCAGGAAACCTATCCGGTCCTGGACCCGAACGGGCTGCCGCTGACGCTGCTGCGCGAAGAGGACGGAACCCCGGCCCGCATCAGCCTGCCGCTGCCCAACGGCAGGCACCTCATGGCCCAGATCTGGCGGGCCGACGTCGGCCGCGTGCCGTTGCTGCTGCTGGATGCCGATGTCCGGGGCAATGACGACGCCGCGCGCGGGATCACCGACCGGCTGTACGGCGGCGGTGGCGACCACCGACTGCAGCAGGAGCTGCTGCTGGGAATGGGCGGCGTCAAGGCACTGCGCGTTTTTGAACGGCTGACCGGTGCCCCGGCCCCCGAGGTTTTCCACACCAATGAGGGCCACGCAGGGTTCCTCGGAGTGGAGCGGATCCGGGAACTGATGGACACCGGGATGAACTGGGAGGAAGCCCTCACCGCAGCCCGGGCCTCGACCATTTTCACTACCCACACACCGGTCCCGGCAGGAATCGACCGTTTCGATGTGTCTGTGGTGCGCCATTTTCTGGGCGCCGGACTGGCGCAGTCCGTGCCCACCAACAAGGTCATCTCCCTGGGAGCGGAGGATTACGAGGGCGGGGACCCGAACATGTTCAACATGGCGGTGATGGGGCTGCGCCTGGCCCAGCGCGCCAACGGCGTCGCCAAGCTCCACGGCCAGGTGTCCCGGGAAATGTTCTCCGGCCTCTGGCCCGGGTTTGACGTTTCCGAGGTGCCGATCACCTCAGTCACCAATGGTGTGCACGTGCCCACCTGGGTTGATCCGGAGGTCACCGCCCTGGCGCGGCAGCAGCTGGGCGTCGCAGCTGTGCACGACCGTGATTGGGCCCGTGCCTACGAAGTCAGCGACGAGGCCCTCTGGGATCTGCGGCGCAGGATGCGCAGCAACCTGATCGACGACGTCCGGGGACGGGTGCGCTCCGCCTGGCTCAAGCGCGGAGCATCCGATGCTCAGCTCGGCTGGACCGATGATGTGCTGGACCCGGACATTCTGACCATCGGTTTCGCGCGCCGTGTGCCGACCTACAAGCGGCTGACCCTCATGCTGCGGGACCCTGCCCGGCTCAAGGCTCTGCTCCTGCATCCCACCCACCCGGTCCAGGTGATCGTGGCGGGCAAATCGCACCCCGCGGATGAGATGGGCAAGCGCATGATCCAGGACCTGGTGCAGTTCACCGACGACCCGGAGGTCCGGCACCGGATCGTCTTCCTGCCCAACTACGACATCGCCATGGCCCGCACCCTGTTCCCCGGCTGTGACGTCTGGCTGAACAACCCGATCCGGCCGCTGGAAGCCTCCGGCACCTCGGGCATGAAGTCCGCGATCAACGGCGGTCTGAACGTCTCGATCATGGACGGCTGGTGGGACGAGATGTACGACGGCGCCAATGGCTGGGCGATTCCCTCGGCTAATCCCCGGGAAGGCACCCAGACCAGGGAAGTGCATACCGCCGACCAGCGCGACGATATCGAAGCCGCTGCCCTCTATGACCTGCTGGAGAACACCGTTACCCCGTTGTTCTACGGCGCGGAGCTGCCGGGCGCCGCCGGCGCGGCCGGGCCCTCTGAAGCACCGGCGGATTCCCTGCCGCACGAATGGCTGGAGATGGTCAAGCACACGCTGGCCGAGCTGGGCCCGGAGGTTTCCGCCTCCAGGATGCTGCGGGATTACGTCAACAGGCTTTACCGTCCGGCCTGCCAGTCCGGCCGGGCCGCGGCAGCCAACCAGTACCAGGCTGCCAAGGAACTTGCCGCCTGGATCCAGAAGGTGCGGGATGGCTGGTCCGGTGTTTCCGTGGAACACGTGGATTCAATCGGAATCAGCGATGCGCCGCAGATCGGTGACAGCCTTAATATTCAGGCGTATGTGAACCTGGGTTCGCTGAAGCCCTCGGATGTGGTGGTGGAAGTCGCCTACGGGAAGGTCTCCGAAACTGACCGGCTCAGCGATTACCAGTTCCAGGATCTTTCCGTCAGTGAGGATCTGGGCTCGGGCAGGTACCTGTACGCGGGCAGCATCCGGATTGAGCAGGCAGGACCGTTTGGCTACACGGCGCGGGTCCTGCCGGAGCATCCCGGCCTGGCCTCGAAAGCCGAGCTGGGGCTGGTGGTGAACGCCTGACGGTCCTCCGGCGCTGCCCCCGGCTGGCTGGTTCACCGGCGGTGGGCTGCGCTGACCGGCTGACTGGCTGGTTAGGCTGACTGGCTAGGCGCGGTAAACGCTGATCGAGTCCGCCGCCACGCGGTCCGTCTCGCCGCCGGCCAGCCGCGCGCCGTTGCGGCGGCCGTCCGGGTCGGCCGTGGCAGCCAGGAGTTCGTACAGCCGGCCATCGTCGGTGTCGACGCCGGTGGCGTGCAGGGTGTCCCGTCCCGGCAGGACCACGTCCACCGGCTCGGTCTGGCCGTTGATTACCACCAAGCCGGCGCGTTCGCCCTTTGCCGAGCCGAGCAGCAGCTGCAGCACCCGGCAGCCGGGATCGTGCCAGTCGGCTGCTGTCATGGGCTCCCCCGTGGCGCTGAACCACAGCAGGAACGCGTCGCGGGAGTCCGAGGGGAAAGCATAAGGCTGCAGGGCCAGGAACTCGCGGCGGATGCGCAGCAGCCTCCGCGTGGTTTCCAGCATGCGCCGGGCGTCGTCGTCAAGCTCCCAGGACAGCCAGCTGATCCGGTTGTCCTGGCAGTAGGAGTTGTTGTTCCCGTGCTGGCTCCGGCCTGCTTCGTCGCCGGCCGTGATCATGGGGACCCCGACGGAGAACAGCAGGGTTGCCATCAGGTTCCGCGCCGTCTGGGCCCGCCGCACCAGAATCGCGGGATCTTCGGAGGGCCCTTCCATACCGTGGTTCCAGCTGCGGTTGTGGTTGGAGCCATCCCGGTTGTCTTCGCCGTTGGCTTCGTTGTGCTTGTGGTTGTAGGCGGTCAGGTCCGCCATGGTGAACCCGTCGTGGGCCGTCACCAGGTTGACGGAAGACAGCGGTGTGCGGTCGGAGCGGGCGAACAGTTCCGCGGAACCGGCCAGGGCGCCGCCGAGCCGGGCGAGGGATCCGGCCGGTTCTCCGGCGGCCAGGGCGGCCTGGTCCACCAGCCAGAAGTCCCGGACGGTATCCCGGAAATGGTCATTCCAGTCGGCCCAGCCTGGCGGGAAGTTCCCGGTCTGCCAGCCGTCGGGCCCCAGGTCCCATGGCTCGGCGATCAGCTTGATGCCCTGCATTATGGGATCGACGGCCAGGGCGACCAGCAGCGGGTGCCTGCGGTCGTAACGGTTCTCGGCGTCGCGGGCCAGCGTTGGAGCCAGATCGAACCGGAAACCGTCCACGTGGAACTCGCTGACCCAGTAGCGCAGGGAGTCCAGCGCCAGCTGGATCACCCGCGGTTCGCTGAAGTCCAGGGTATTTCCGCACCCGGTGGTATCCAGGTAACGGCCGTCCGCGGTGTGCCGGTAGTACACCTGGTCCCCCAGCCCGCGCCAGCAGAGGGCCGGTTCGTCCTGCGCGCCTTCCGCCGTGTGGTTATACACGACGTCGAGGATCACCTCGATGCCTGCCCGGTGCAGGGCCCTCACCATGGCCTTGACTTCGTCCTGCACGGCCTGCGGGCCGGCTGCCTGCGCTGCTGCGGTGGCGTACCCGGCATGCGGGCTGAAGAACCCGAGGGTGTTGTAGCCCCAGTAATTGCTCAGCCCCAGGTCCTGCAGGTGCGGCTCATCGATGTGGAAGTGCACCGGAAGCAGCTCGACCGCGCTGATGCCGAGCTCCAGGAGGTAACGGATGACCGCCGGATGTCCCATGCCGGCGTAGGTTCCGCGCAGCTCCTCCGGGAGGTCGGGGTGAAGCATGGTCAGTCCGCGGACGTGTGCTTCATAAACGACTGTGTCCCGCCACGGCACATGCGGATGCTGGTCGCTCCCCCAGTCGAAGCCGGACTCCGTGGCGACGGAGAAGTACAGCGGCAGGCCGGTGTCACCGTAGACCGTGTCTATCCCCCGGCCGTACGGGTCCAGCAGCAGCTGGAACGTACCCGGCTCGGCTGGCGGTGGAGCCCCGTGCTGCCGGAACCCGTAGCGGATTCCAGGCGCGAAACCCTCCACCCGGCCATGGTGGATGCCGGCTGACCGGCGCTCCAGGAGGGCAGCAGTCCACCGGCCCGGCGTCCGTTCGAACCAGATATCCACCGCGTCCAGGCCGGGGGCGTATACCGAAACGTTGACGGCTCCCGGCACGTCCGGGACGCCGGCAACACTGTCGTGCACTCCCAGCGGGAATGCCCGGGAGATCCGCTCAGACGGAGTCAGTCTGCCCGGCGTGACGAGGTGTGCCATGGTGCCTCCCGGCGTTCCGTTCGGCTTAGGCGGAACGCTGCCGTGAAACTTCGTAGAGGGTAATCCCCACCGCCATGGAGGCGTTCAGGGATTCCATGGCGGAGTCGATGGGGATGGAGACAATCTGGTCGCAGTTTTCGCGGACCAGCCGGGAAAGCCCCTTGCCTTCCGATCCGACGACGATGCAGACCGGTTCCTTGGCAAGCGCCAGATCCGGCAGGGAAACGTCGCCGTCGCCGTCGAGACCCAGAACGAAGATACCCATCTTCTTGAAAGTCTTCAGCGTGTTGTTCAGGTTGCTGGCGCGTGCCACCGGCACGCGGACAGCCGCACCGGCGCTGGTCTTCCAGGCCGCGGCAGTGACTCCTACGGAACGCCGCTCCGGAACGACCACACCGTGGGCGCTGAACGCGGATGCGGAACGGATGATCGCACCGAGGTTACGCGGATCGGTGATGCCGTCCAAGGCTACGAACAGCGGGGCGTTTTTGATGTGCCCCTTCTTCCAGGCTGCGAGGGTTTCCTCGGCAAGGTCCATCGGATCGGCGTATTCGTACGGCGGGATCTGCAGGACCAGCCCCTGGTGCACGGCCTCGTTGGTCATGCGGTCCAGTTCCGGCTTGTGTGTCTCCATAACCGGCAGCCCGCGCTCGGTGGCCATCTTAAGGGATTCCCGCACCCGGTCATCCATATCGATCCGCACTGCCACGTGCAGGGCCTTGGCCGGAATGCCGGCGCGCAGCGCCTCCACGACGGAGTTGCGCCCGGTGACCACTTCTTCTGCAACCTTGCCCCGGGCCGGAGCGCTCCGGCCTCCCGCGCGCTGCCCGCCGTGCTTGGCGGCAGAGCGCTCTGAAAGCTGCTTGTTCTTGTAGGCCTTGTGGTAGGGGCGGTCCTCGGCCTTGGGCGTGGGGCCCTTACCTTCAAGAGCCTTGCGTCCTAGGCCTCCGGTGCCCTGGCTGGGGCCCTTTTTAGCTTTGCGCATTGCGCCGGGTCGTCCGTTATTGGCCATGGGTTACACCTTAAGTAGAAGAAAGCACTACTTCTAGTTTACGCAGCCCGCCCCCCAGCCGCGTTCCATGCCCAACGTGCGCAGCTGGAACAGGCCGTCTAGCCCGCGTCCAGGGACCAAAACGCGCCGTCGGGCGTGTCCTCAACCACCACTCCGGCTGCTGCCAGCGCGTCTCGGATGGCATCCGCCCGGGCCCAGTCCCTGGCACTGCGGGCCTCGCTGCGTTCCCGCAGCCGATCCTGGATCAGGCTGTCCAGCGCCTGGTGCTCAGGGCCGGATGCCCGCGGCCCTGCCTGCACCGCGTCCAGACCGAGGACCTCCGTCATCGCGCGGACCTGGGCCAGGGCAGTACCCACGGTTTCGAGGTCCGACGCCGCCAGGGCCGTATTGCCGGTGCGCACCGTTTCGTGCAGCACGGCCAGGGCCTGCGGAACATTCAGGTCATCGTCCATGGCTGCGCCGAAAGCTTCCGGCAGATCCGCCGGAGTTCCCTGCACACCCTCGCCCAGTTTGGCAGCGGCCTTGGCGATGAAACCATCGATCCGTTCCACGGCGGCAGCTGCTTCCTGCAGCGAGGTGGGCCGGTAGTCCAGCACGGACCGGTAGTGGGCCTGGCCCAGGTAATACCGGACGACCCGCGGCGAGGCCTCAGCGAGCATCTGCTCAGGGCTGATGGTGTTCCCGATCGACTTGGACATCTTCTCGCCCTCGAAGGTGACCATGCCGTTGTGCATCCAGAAGTTGGCGAAGCCGTCTCCGGCGGCGCGGGACTGCGCCATTTCGTTTTCGTGGTGCGGGAACCGCAGGTCCAGTCCGCCGCCGTGGATGTCGAAGCGCGGGCCGAGGTATTTGGTGACCATTGCGGAGCATTCCAGGTGCCAGCCAGGCCGGCCGCGGCCCCAGGGACTGTCCCAGGCAGCTGTTTCGGGGTCGGTGTCCTTGTGGCCCTTCCACAGGGCGAAGTCCCGCGGATCGCGCTTACCCCGGGGATCGGCGTCGGGCGCTGCCTGCATGTCGTCGATGTTCTGCCGGGTCAGCGAGCCGTATTCGGGCCAGGAGCGGACATCGAAGTAGACGTCGCCGGAGCCATCCGGGGCGGGATAGGCGTGGCCGGCCTCGATGAGCCGCTGGATGAGCGTGTGCATTTCCGGAATATGGCCGGTGGCCCGGGGCTCGTAAGTGGGCCGCTGCACGCCCAGGGTGTCGTAGGCGCGGGAGAATTCCTGCTCGTAGCGGTAGGCCAGGGCCCACCACGGTTCGTCCGGAATGACTCCGGGAGCCGGCTCGGCGCCGGCGGATGCCTCGGCCTTGGCAAGGATTTTGTCATCGATGTCGGTGACGTTGCGGACTGTGGTGACGCGGAAGCCGCGGGCCTGGAGCCAGCGGGTGAGCTGGTCGAAGGCAATCGCGGAGCGGATGTGCCCCACATGCGGCAGGCCCTGCACGGTGGCACCGCAGTAGTACAGGCTGACCTGTCCCGGAATCAGAGGTTCGAAGTCCCGGACCTGCGCGGTTGCTGTGTCATAGAATCTCAGGCTCACTGCTCTAGGCTACCGCCTGCCGCTCCCCGCCCCGGCAGCTTCGTTACGCCTGGTCCGCGGCGACGACGGCCGTGGCGACCGCGGCGAGGCCCTCGCCCCGTCCGGTGAAGCCAAGCCCGTCGGTGGTGGTGGCCGATACACTGACCGGTGCTCCCGCGGCCTCGCTGAGGACAGCCTCGGCTTCGGCACGCCGGGGACTGAACTTTGGGCGGTTGCCGATCAGCTGGACTGAAATGTTCCCGATCCGGAATCCCGCAGCACGCACCAGCCGTGCCGCTTCGGCCAGGAGGACAGTTCCCGCCGCTCCGGCATACTCGGGCCGGGCGGTGCCGAAATGGGTGCCGAGATCCCCAATGCCCGCCGCGGAGAACAGGGCGTCCGCAGCCGCGTGCGCCACAACATCCCCGTCCGAATGCCCGGCCAGGCCGCGCTCATTCTCCCAGTGCAGGCCGGCCACCCAAAGGGGCCGGGGCGCATCAGTGGGGGCGAAGGCATGGACATCGGTCCCGATGCCGGTGCGGGGAAGGGAAGCGGATCCCATGGGTTAGTCCTCCTGCATGCTGGTGCCGTTGGACAGCACGGCTTCAGCGAGCAGCAGGTCCAGCGGAGTGGTGATTTTCAGGGACATTTCGGAACCTTCCACCACGTGCACCGTGGCTCCGAGGCTCTCGGCCAGCATCGCGTCGTCGGTGATCGCCGCTGCCCGCTGCTCGTCAAACTCCGCTGCCGCAGCATGCGCCCGGCGCAGCAGCCCGGCGTCGAACCCCTGCGGCGTCTGGACGGCCCGCAGCGAGGAACGGTCCGGAGTTCCGGTGACACGGAAGGGCGCCAGCGCCGCTTCATCGCCATCCGTGGCCTCCACCGATTTGACCGTGTCAACCACGGGCACCGCTGGAATCACGGCCTCCGCTCCGGCTGCCAGGGCTGAGGCCACCCGGTGGAACACCTGCGCCGGGGCCAGAGCCCGGGCTGCATCGTGGACCAGGACGGCGTGAAGATCCTCCGGGAGCGCGTTCAGCGCCGCGCGGACAGAATCGGAACGGGTGGCACCGCCGTCAACGACGGTGACGGGACAACCCAGCCGGATGGCGGTGCACAGGGCCCGAAGGGCCGCATCGGCTGCCGGAACCGCGACGCTGATGTGGGACGCAACGCCGGAGGCGTCCACCCCGCGCAGGGCGTGCGCCAGGAGCATCTCGCCTGCGAGGGGAACCTGCGCCTTCGGCATACCGTAGCCAAGGCGCTGGCCGGAGCCGCCGGCGACCAGGATGACGCCCACGCGGTACGGGCCGGGAATGGATTCAGACACATCCCAAGCCTAGTGGCCCGCGGTGCCGCCCAGCGCCGGCGCGGCCGTTAAACGGCGATTGCCGCCCCCAATGGGAGCGGCAATCATCAACCGGGTGCCTAGCTGGCCAGGACTTCGTCCAGTACAGCGGCCGCCTGGTCTTCGTCAGTCTTTTCGGCCAGGGCAAGCTCCGAAATAAGAATCTGGCGGGCCTTTGCAAGCATGCGCTTCTCGCCTGCGGAAAGGCCGCGGTCGTGGTCGCGGCGCCACAGGTCGCGGACGACCTCGGCCACCTTGACGACGTCGCCCGAGGCGAGTTTCTCCAGATTTGCCTTGTATCGGCGGGACCAGTTTGTGGGCTCTTCAGTCAGTTCAGCGCGGAGGACATCGAATACGTGCTCGAGACCTTCCTTGCCCACGACGTCGCGCACCCCAACGAGGTCAACGTTTTCAGCCGGTACTTCAATGGTCAGATCACCCTGTGCCACCTTGAGCTTGAGATACATCTTCTCTTCGCCCTTGATGGTCCGCATCTTGATCTCTTCGATCTTCGCGGCACCGTGGTGAGGGTAAACAACTGTTTCGCCAACCTCAAAAACCATGTGGACTTTCCCCTTTCCCGAACCTCAGTTTAGCATGCAAGCGACACGCCGAGAAGAGTTTGTGCAGGTCAGCGGCACGGGCCTGAAAACTGAGTAGTATTCGGCCTCGCACAGGTGCCGATCTGAGTAGTTCCCGCGGGCCCCCGACGTCTCGAAATCCATGTTTTATGGGGAATGCCGATAGGCTATGGAGCAAACGTTCCCCCGGTCCCCCGACCGCCACACTTCAGGAGTTTGTGCTGTGAGATTCACACCCAAGAACCGGACGCGGACCGCTGCCGCCGCCGGTGTTATCGCGCTGTCGCTGCTGGGCGCCACCGGCTGCAGTGCCGTGAACGATCAGGCAACCACCCTGGAGTACTCCCCGTCCGACGGCATCGTCCAGAACATCGGCGATCTGGAACTGCGGAACATCCTCGTGATCAGCGACGGCGACGGCGAGCCCGGCCGACTGCTGGGCACCGTGGCCAACGCGTCCCCGGACCCCATCAACCTTGAACTGTCGATTGGCGGATCACAGCTCACCTGGAACATCCCGGCCGGCGGCAAGGTTGTCTACGACGACGCTCCCCAGTCCGAGGTCCTCGTCCAGACCGTCAACGTGGTTCCCGGCACCGATATCCGGGCCGAAGCCACGGCCGGTTCCGAGACGGCAACACTGAACATTCCCGTGGTCGATGGCCAGGTCCCGTACTACCAGGACTACCTGCCCACGCCGGAGGCCACCCCCACCAGCGAAGCAACCGGTGATGCTTCCGGTGAGGCCACGGCGCCCGCTGCAGGCGAGGCAACCGGCACCCCCACCGGCACCGCTGCTCCGTAACCGGGCCGCAAACAAAGAACCAGTACAAAGGCAGGCTCCGTCCGAGGACGGGGCCTGCCTTGATTAACGATCGCTCCTGCACCGGCAGCCAGCCTGCTGAGGCCAGCCGCAGGCGGGCCGCCTCAGGCCTCGAACTTGTAACCGAGCCCGCGGACGGTCACCAGGTGCCGGGGCGCTGAGGGATCGGGTTCGAGCTTCGCCCGCAGGCGTTTGACGTGCACGTCAAGGGTCTTGGTGTCCCCCACGTAGTCGGCGCCCCAGACCCGTTCGATCAGCTGGCCGCGGGTCATGACCCGGCCGGAGTTCCGCAGCAGCATTTCCAGAAGTTCAAACTCCTTCAGCGGCATGGACACGGCCTGGCCGTCCACACTCACCACATGCCGTTCGACATCCATGCGGACCGGACCAGCCTGCACCGTCGCGGCGTTGAAGTCCCCGGCGTCGCTCCGGCGCCGCAGGACGGCCCGGACCCGGGCCAGGAGCTCGCGGGACGAGTACGGCTTCGTCACGTAGTCATCGGCCCCAAGTTCCAAGCCAACCACCTTGTCGATTTCGGCGTCCCGGGCGGTCAGCATGATGATGGGGACGTCCGAACGCTGGCGCAGCTGCCGGCAGACCTCCGTTCCGGACAGGCCGGGAAGCATCAGGTCCAGCAGCACCAGGTCAGCTCCGGAGCGGTCAAATTCCACAACGGCGTCTATGCCGTTGTCCACGACGGCGACGTCGAACCCCTCACGTTCGAGCAGGTAGGACAGCGGGTCGCTAAAGGACTCTTCGTCCTCGACAATCAGGATCCTGCTCAAGCACTTACTCCTTGTTGGCCGGCGCAGGCGCGCCGGTGGTTCGTGGCGGCAGTTCCGCCTGTTCTTCTGGATCGGCGGTGTCCATCTCCGGAAGCCGCACGGTGAAGGTGGAGCCTTGGCCCGGCTGGGACCAGAGGCTGATTTCTCCGCCGTGGTTGGAGACAACGTGCTTCACAATGCTCAGTCCCAGGCCGTTGCCGCCCGTATTTCTGGACCGTGCCGAGTCCAGGCGGTAGAACCGTTCGAAGACCCGTTCCTGGTCCTCGGCCGGAATACCCGGACCCCGGTCAGTGACTGTGATTTGGGCCAGGCCGTCACGGGACCGGATCCCGACGCCCACCTGGCTGCCCTCGGGGGAATAGCGGATCGCGTTATCGATCAGGTTGCGGAACGCCGTGGTGAGCATGGGCCCGTCAGCGTAGACAGGGTTCTCGGCCGTTCCCCCCACCACCAGGGTGATGTTCCGGTTCTCCGCCGGAAGGCGGTTGGCTTCCACTGCATGGGAAACAAGTTCGTTGATGTCCACCGGCTCGGCATGGTCGGCCATGTCTGCACCCTGCAGCCGGGACAGTTCGATGATGTCCTGCACCAGCGCCGCAAGCCGGACGGCTTCCTTGTTCATCCGCTTGGCGAAGCGCCGGACTGCTTCCTCATCCGCCGCCGCGCCGTCGATTGCCTCGGCCAGCAGCGAAATGGCACCGACCGGCGTCTTCAGTTCATGCGAAACGTTGGCGACGAAATCGTTGCGCATCTCCTCGGTGCGGGTGGCTTCGGTGCGGTCGTCGGCAAGGATCAGGATGTATTCCTCGGCGATCGGCGCGATCCGCAGCTGGAGTATCAGGCTGCCCTGGCCGAGCAGGCCCCGGTGCAGTTCAACGTTTTTGTCCTCGATCACCCCGTCCCGGCGGACCCGGGCGGTGAGTGCGAGCACCTCTTCCTGCATGAGGGTGTGCCCGCGGACCAGCCCGAAGGCGTAGGCACCGGGGCTGGCCCGGACCACACCGTCAATACCGTCCACGACGATGTACGCCCGGCCGAGGACGCCAAGGATCTCAGCGGCCCCTTCGGAGAGCGCAGGCTCATCCACTTCGGCCAGGTCGCGGCGGTGCCGCTGGCTGGACATATAGGCGACAACACCGAAGACGCCGACGGCCAAGCCAAGGATGCCGGACAGCAGTCCCAGCAGTACAGGATTCACAGTCCTAGCTTAGGCGGACGGAACGGTGCCGAACTGCGCTCCGGTGGCATTCACCCAAGCGTTAAACTAACGTTCACTTCAAGGGGGCCGTTCGTTCACCGGGTACTGGCAGCATAAACGGAGCCGTACCGGCTGGATGCCGGCTGTATAAATGTTCATCGAAAGGACGCATCAGTGCGCAAGGTTTTCCAGGCCGAGCTTCACCAGATCGGAGAGGAGCTGACCCAGATTTCCCAGCTCGTCACCGAGGCGATGAAGAAGGCCACTCTGGCGTTCGAGACCGCAGACACCGAGCTCGCCCAGGACGTGATCGCCGCCGATGCCCGCATTGATTTCCTGCAGAACGATCTTGACGAGCGGGCTATCGACATCCTGGCCCTTCAGGGCCCGGTTGCCAGCGACCTGCGGATGATTGTCGGGTCCCTGCGGATGAGCGCCTCACTTGAGCGGATGGGCGACCTGGCCCGGCACATCGCACAGCTCGCCCGCCTGCGCTACCCGGCTAATGTGGCTCCCGATTCCATGGTCGAGACGTTCAAGGAGATGGCGCGCCTGGACATTGCCATCTCTGAACTCCTGACCGAGCTGCTGGAGACCCGCAACCTGGAGCTCAGCAAGGACATCTACGCACACAACACCCGGATCAATGAGCTGCACGTGAGCGTGTTCAAGGCCGTGGCCTCCCCGGAGTGGAACAACTCCCCCGTCACCACCGTGGACCTGACGCTGGCCAGCCGCTACTTCGAGCGGTTCGCCGATCACGGCGTGTCTGTGACCCGCAAGGTCAATTACCTCGTGACCGGCGAATGGCAGCCGATTTCTGAGAGCCCGCTCTAAATCAGCTGACTCCGGCCGGAAGGCCGGCACAGCCGCCAAAAAGGCGACCCTCCCGCGACGGGAGGGTCGCCTTTTTGCGTAAGTTACTTCTTCTGCTTGCCCTGGTTTGCCACGGCCTGGATGGACGCCGCTGCGGCCTCCGGATCCAGGTAGGTGCCGCCGGCCTTGACCGGGACCAGGTTCTCGTCCAGTTCGTACACCAGCGGGATGCCGGTGGGAATGTTCACGGCGGCGATGTCGGCGTCGGAAATCCCGTCGAGGTGCTTGACCAGGGCACGGAGCGAGTTGCCGTGCGCGGCGATCAGAACCGTCTTGCCGGCCTTGATGTCCTGCGTGATCTCCGTTTCCCAGTAGGGCAGGAAGCGTTCCAGGACGTCCTTGAGGCACTCGGTCCGCGGCAGCTCATCGGCGCTGAGGTCCGCGTAGCGCGGGTCGTGCGCCTGGGAGAAGTCGCTGTCATCCGGCAGGGGCGGCGGCGGGGTGTCGTAGGAACGGCGCCAGAGCATGAACTGCTCCTCGCCGTACTCGGCCAGGGTCTGTGCCTTGTCCTTGCCCTGGAGGGCTCCGTAGTGCCGCTCGTTCAGGCGCCAGCTGCGCTTGACGTCAATCCAGATGCGGTCCGCAGCACCCAGTGCAATGTTGGCCGTGTTGATGGCCCGCTGCAGCCTGGAGGTGTAGAGGACATCCGGCAGAATACCGTTCTCCACCAGCAGCTCCCCGCCGCGGAGCGCTTCGGCCCGGCCCAGGTCCGTGAGGTCCACATCCACCCAGCCGGTGAAGAGGTTCTTTTCATTCCATTCACTCTGGCCGTGGCGCAGAAGGATCACTTTGTAGGTCATAAAATCATCGTATCGGAGAGGGCTGGCGGCAGGCAGGGCGGCGGCGTAACCATGGCGGTACAAGGCGTGCGGCGGCTGCTCCGGCCCCGGCGGTACCCGCTCCCGGCGGTTCGGAGCACACCCCGCGGGCCAGTAACATTGTTTGGTGAATTTTCCCCTCAAACCCGTTGGAAATATGACCCGGGGCACTACGAACCCCAACCGGCTGCGCCGGGTGGACCGCTGGCTGGCCGGTCCGGAAGCGTGGCGCCTGCGCCGGGCGGCCGATCCGCTGGTCATCGACCTTGGCTATGGGGCCGCCCCGACGACGGCGGTGGAACTGCACAGCCGGATGGGCAGTGTACGGCGGGACGTGAACGTGGTCGGCATCGAGATCGACCCGGGCCGGGTGCTGGCGGCCAAGCCGCTTGAACGCTCCGGCCTGAGCTTCCGCCAGGGCGGATTCGAGCTGCCCGTCGACGGACGGCGTCCGGTGATGGTGCGGGCCTTCAATGTGCTGCGCCAGTACAGCGAAGATGAATATGGCGCCCACTGGGACATGGTCCGCAGCCGTCTCGCGGACGGCGGGATCTTCGTTGACGGCACGTGTGACGAAATTGGCCGGCGTTCCACCTGGGTGGTCCTGGACCCCGCGGGTCCGGTCTCGCTGAGCATCTCGCTGCGGTTCGGTGCGTTTGAGCGGCCCTCCGACGTGGCCGAGCGCCTGCCCAAGGCCCTGATCCACCGCAATGTGCCCGGGGAACGGGTGCATGCCTTCCTGCAGGCCATGGACAAGGCCTGGCTGGACGCCGCACCGATGGCTTCCTACGGCACCCGGCAGCGCTGGATCTCCATGTGCCGGGCCCTGCGCAGCCAGGGCTGGCCGCTGCTGACCGGCCCGGCCCGGTGGCGGCTGGGGGAAATCACGGTCGCCTGGAACGCCGTCGCGCCGTCAGGGTCCTAGCGGCAGTGCCGTCCAGGTCCTGAGGTTCCGGACGGCTACCAGGAACCGTAGGCTCCGCCGCGTCCCTTGGACTCGTTCAGTGCCGGGCGGACATCGGCCAGGTAGACCGACGCGGCGACCACGGCTGCCAGTTCAAAGAGCAGCAGGGCCAGCGGGCCGAACAGCAGGACGGAGAGCAGGCCCACCGCGGCGGCACCGCCGGTGAGGCCCATCCAGAACCCCTTGGTCCGCTTGTAGGCGCGCTCGAAATCCGCGGGCTTGCGCCGCGCGCAGTCCGCGAAGGCCCACAGCTCGATTCCCAGGGCCACGAGACCCAGGGCCAGGTAAAGCAGGTTCTGCAGCTCGAAGACTAAGATCACTGAGCCAGCCTACCGCGTCAGGGCCTGCTCAAGGTCGTTCCAGAGGTCCTCGATGTTTTCGATTCCCACCGACAGCCGCAGCAGGTTCTCCGGGACGGATACCGGTTCGGCAGGCTGCCGGCGCCGCCGCTCGATCAGCGATTCCACGCCGCCCAGTGAGGTGGCCGGCAGCCAGAGGTCCACCTTCTCGGTCACGTCGTCCGCCGCCGCTGCCCCGCCGGCGACTTCAATGCAGAGGATCGACCCGAAGCCGTTCATCTGCGCGGCTGCCCTGGCGTGCCCCGGGTCGCCGGGGAGTCCCGGGTAGCGGACGTTTTCCACGGCGGGATGCTGCTGCAGCCGTACTGCCAGTTCCAGCGCCGTGGCCATCGACCGTTCCACCCGCAGGGCCAGCGTGCGCAGGCCGCGCAGGGCCAGCCACACCTCGAACGGGCCGCCCACTGCCCCGTGCAGCGATCGGTAGGTCAGCAGGCGGGCACGCAGCCCGGGATCGGAGGTAACCGCCGCACCCAGGACGACGTCGGAATGGCCGGACAGGTATTTGGTCACGGAGTGGACGACGACGTCGGCGCCCAGGTCCAGCGGCCGGGTCACCAGCGGCGTGGAGAAGGTGTTGTCCGCAACCACGATGGCTCCGGCAGCGTGGGCCGCAGCGCTCACTGCCTGGATGTCGGCGACTTCCAGCATGGGGTTGGTGGGGCTTTCCAGCCACAGCATGGCAGCTCCGTCGAGCGCTTCGATCACCTCGGCGGTGTTGGCGATGTCCACTGTCCGGACACTGATCCGGCCGTTCTGCGCGTCTTCGGCGGCCAGCAGGAGGGAACCCTGGTAGCTGTGCCGCGGCATCACGAGGGTTCCGCCAGTGGGGATCAGGGACAGCGCGGCGATCACCGCGGCCAGTCCGGAGGAGTAGACCAGGGCGGGCAGACCGGCGTTCTCGAGGGTGCCCAGCGCCTCCTCGAACGGCTCCCAGGTGGGGTTGGCGTACCTGCCGTAAACGCGGTCTCCGTCCCGGGTTTCACCGGTCCCGTAGAACGTGGAGGTGAGGACGATCGGCGGGTTGACCGCCGCGTCCGCGGTGCGTTCCGGGCGCCCGGCGGACACCACGAGGGTTTCAGCTGACAGGTTCGCCGCATGGCGTTTCGGCTCGGTGGCTGTGCTCATGGGTTTCAGCCTAGACCTGCCCTGCGCCGCACCGCCGAACGTTTCGCTATGCTCCGTCATGTTTCGCCCGGCCTGCCGCCGCCCCGGTTCCAGCTGCCGGCACGGCGTTCCCAGCCTGACTGGGTAGGCTATGCGGGTGAGTATTTCGAAACCTTCCGCCGGCCTCTTTATTGCCTTCGAAGGCGGCGACGGCGCCGGCAAGTCGACACAGGCTTCGCTGCTCACGGAAGCCCTGGAGCAGGCCGGCCGTCGGGTTGTCCGTACCCGCGAGCCCGGCGGAACTCCGGTGGGCGAGAAGCTGCGGGGGCTTGTCCTGGAACACGGCCACGGGGAGATTGATCCCCGCACGGAAGCCCTGATCTTTGCGGCGTCCCGCGCGGCCCACGTCCAGCAGGTGATCCGGCCGGCGCTGGAACGCGGCGACGTCGTCGTCTGCGACCGCTATATCGATTCCTCCGTTGCCTACCAGGGCGCCGGACGCGCGCTGGGCCAGGACTCCGTCAGGGGGATCAATGAATGGGCCACGGAGGGACTGGTCCCCGACCTCACCGTGTTGCTGGATGTTGATCCTGGCGCGGGCAGGAGCCGCCGAACGGCCTCCGCTGACGCCGAGGACCGGCTGGAATCCGAACCCGACGAATTCCACGGCAGCATCCGGAACGCTTTTTTGACGCTGGCGGGGGAATCCCCCGACCGTTACCTGGTGCTCGATGCCGGGCTCCCGGTGCCCGTGCTGGCCGAAAAAATCCTGGCCCGGATCGGCGGGCTGCTGCCGTGAGCGTCTGGGACGACCTCCAGGGGCAGGCGCCGGTAGTCGAGCAGCTGCGCCGCGCGGCTGCGGAAGAACGCCCTACCCATGCCTGGCTGTTCACCGGCCCGCCCGGATCCGGCCGGTCGAATGCTGCCAGGGCATTTGCCGCCGCCCTGCTGTGTGAAGCTGAGGACCCCACCGCACGCGGCTGCGGGCAGTGCCGCGCCTGCCGCACCGCACTGGCCGGTTCCCACGCCGATGTCTCCTCCGTCACCACGGAGAAGGTCACCATCAGCATTGACGAGGCCCGGGAACTGGTGAAGAAGGCGCAGGACAAGCCCTCCACCGGACGCTGGCGGGTGCTGATCGTCGAAGACGCTGACCGGATGCAGGAACGCAGCACCAACGTGCTCCTCAAAGCCATCGAGGAACCGCCGCCGCGGACCATCTGGCTGTTATGTGCGCCCAGCCCGGGCGATGTGCTGGTGACCATCCGGTCCCGGTGCCGTCCCGTGGGCCTGCGGCTTCCTCCGGCGGCCGACGTCGCTGAACTCCTGGTCCGCCGCGACGGAATCGACCCCACGGTCGCCGAGGAAGCGGCCAGGGCTGCCCAGAGCCACGTTGGTGTGGCGAAGCGGCTTGCCACCGACGAAGGTGCCAGGGCCCGGCGGGAGAAAATCGTGCGCCTTCCCCTGTCCCTGCGCAGCGTTTCGGGTGCGATGAAGGTGGCGGCGGACCTGGTGGCCCTGGCCGAGGCGGAAGCCACCAGCTCCTTTGAACAGCGGAACGCCGAGGAGAAGGCTGCCCTGCTGGCGTCGCTCGGCGCACCGGAGACCGGAACCCTGCCGCCGTCCATGCGCAGCCAGGTCAAACGGCTGGAAGATGACCAGCTGCGCCGGGCCAAGCGGTCCAAGAACGACTACTTCGACCGGGCGCTGACGGATCTGCTGTCTTTCTACCGCGATGCCCTGGTGCTTCAGCTGGATTCCGGGACAGATCTGGTCAATGAGGCGCTCCGCCCCGAGCTTGAGGCCTTCGCCGCGCGCGGCACGGCCGAAGCGACCCTGGCGCGCATGGAGGAAATCAACGCCGTCCGGCGCCGCTTGGTCACCACCAACGTCGCCCCGCTGCTCGCCATCGAAGCGATGGCAGTCAGCCTTTTGTGACTCACCCCCGCCACAGCGCCAGACCCCCTATGGACTCAGGAGCCGCCCCAATGCCCCCAGTACGACGCCGCCCCCGGACTTACGTCCGCACCCTGCGCCGCGCCGCGGCAGCCGCCGGTTCCGCCGCCGTCGTACTTGCCTCGCTGGTTGCCTGCACACCGGACGATTCGCACGGTCCGGAGGAAGGCACACAGTCCGCGGCACCGGAGGTCATTGGCGATGTCCCTGCGGAACTTGAGGCGTACTACACGCAGGAAGTGGTGTGGGAACCCTGCGAAGAGGACTTCCTCTGCGCCAGCGTTGAGGTGCCCATGGACTACTCCGATCCCGGCGGCAGCAGCATCGGGCTCGAAGTGATCCTGGCCGAATCCGGCGGCACACCGGAAGGGACCATCCTGCTGAACCCGGGCGGACCCGGCGGCTCGGGTTATGACACGGTGCTGGAATCCCTGGAAGGGGTCACCACCGACCGGCTGCGCGGCAGCTTCAACGTGCTGGGCTTCGATCCGCGCGGCGTGGGCCGTTCCACCCCGGTGGACTGCCTGAGCGATGAAGAACTCGATGAAGCACGGGCCGAAACGATCGATCCGTCCACGGATGCCGGTTTCGAGGAAGCCCGGGAAAGCGCCCGGACCTACGCCGAACAGTGCGCCAAGGAATCCGGAGACCTCCTGGGCTTCGTGGACACCGAAAGCGCCGCACGGGACATGGACATCCTCCGCGCCGTCGCCAATGATCCGAAACTGAACTATCTGGGCTTCTCCTACGGCACATTCCTGGGCGCGACCTACGCAGAGCTGTTCCCGGAGAACGTTGGCCGGATGGTGCTGGACGGCGGAATCGATCCCTCCGCCAGCAATGAAGAGATCACCCTGGGCCAGGCCCGCGCCTTCGAAACGGCCATCCGGTCCTACGTCGAAGACTGCCAGTCCTCCACCAACTGTCCGCTGGACGGCAGCGTCGACGACGGCGTGCAGACCATCCGCGATCTCATCAGCTCCGTTGAAGCGAGCCCCCTGACCGCGGCGGACGGCAGGCTGGTCAACGCCTCGACATTCGTCAGCGGGTTCATCCTCCCCCTGTACAACGACGCCAACTGGCCGGCGCTGACCCAGGCCCTCAGCTCTGCACTCCGCGGCGACCCCACGACCATGCTGATGCTCGCGGACCTCGGCGCGGAGCGGAGCGAGGACGGCACCTACGCCTCCAACTCCTCCGAAGTGTTCAGCGCTGTGAACTGCCTCGACTACCCGATGGAAACCGACCGCGGGGAAATGGCCATTGATGCCGCGGAACTCGAAGAAGCCTCTCCGACGCTGGGCCGGTTCCTCGCCTACGGCGGCCTGACCTGCGAGGCATGGCCGCACGCCCCGGTCAACGAACCGCACCGGATTACCGCTGAGGGCGCTGCCCCGCTGCTGGTCATCGGCACCACCGGAGACCCCGCCACCCCTTACGAGTGGTCGCAGGCACTGGCAGACCAGCTGGACTCGGCTGTTCTCCTCACCTGGGAGGCTGAGGGCCACACCGCGTACGGCCGCGGAAACCAGTGCATCGCCGATGCCGTGGACAATTACTTCATCGATGGGACAGTGCCGGAGGACGGTTTGGTCTGTTCCTAGGTTCCGTTCGTGGATTCCGGGAATCCATTCGTGGATCTGCCTCTGAAACGGGCCCGGTGCCGCTGGGGCGCATGTGCTTCCCAGCGGTGCTTTTGACCCGGGGTCTCCCGGCGTATAAAGTTATTCCTTGTGGATTCTGGCCGGTAGCCCGGTGCAGAGGAAGCCCGCCTCCTTAGCTCAGTTGGTAGAGCGTCTCACTCGTAATGAGAAGGTCGCCAGTTCGATTCTGGCAGGAGGCTCCCTATCGAAGCCCCCGGAGCCCATGGTTCCGGGGGCTTCGCTGCAGCAGGAGCCCGGCAACATTTGGGAGCAATCATCACCACCCTCACCACCGCCGTCCGGAGGCGCCCCGAATCCGTACGGGCAGCCGGGTACTGCCTGCACATCTTTTTCGGGGTAAGCATCCTGCTGATGCTCAGCGATCCGGTGGCGGGGATCATCGCCGTTATGCCCGTGGTGTTTGGCCTCATCGGGATCTTCCGCCAGCTGGGCGCCGCCCTCAGACGCCGCCGGGCCGGATCGAAGAACTACCAGCCGTCCAGCACCTGGCGCAGCACCCCGGCAAACGCTTCAGGGTCGCCGGCTCCCGGCCCGAATTCCGGCCCCAGGAAACCTCCGTGCCCGCCCGGGAAAGTCACCGGCAGCGTCCCCAGCCGGTCAGCGGTGACGGCAGCGGCGCGCGCCGCCATCGTTCCGGCGGAGGCCTCCCCCATTCCCACGACAATGCTCGCCGGACCGTCCCGGAGCCCGTCGAAGTCCGGCTGAAAAAGCGTGCAGGTCCGCAGGTTCCGGCCGAACAGTGGATCGTCTCTGGTGCCGTCGTCGGTTTCCGGGCCAGTGCCGTCGTCGGTTTCCGGGCCAGTGCCGCCGCCGGCTGCCGCGTCAGGGCCGCCGCCGGTTTCCGTTAGAGCGGACTCGGGCAGCCCGGTGCCTGCCGGAAACTCCCCTTGCCAGCCCGCATATGCCATGAACCGTGCCATGGCCGCGCCCCGGCCGTGGTCCTGATAGGTCTGCAGTATCGCGTCAATGCCGGCGACGGCCGCTTCCCGGTCCGGGAGGATCCGGGCCAGCGGGGGTTCGTGCACCACGAGGATCCGAACCAGATCCCCCGCCTTTGCGGCGAAGGCCAGCGCATTGACTGCTCCCCCGCTGCTGGCGAACATATCGACCTGTGTACTGCCGAGCTCCGCGGCCAGCGCCTGGAGATCCTGGGCGTGCAGCTCCGGTGAGTACTCTCCATCGGAGGATTCGCTCCGTCCCGTGCCCCGCGGGTCATAGGTGACGGTGGTGCGGTCGGTAAACCGGGCGGCCAGCGCGGTGAAACCGCTTGCATCCATTGGTGAGCCGAACAGCAGCAGCGGCGGTTCCACGCTCTTCCGGACCTCCGCGACGTCGTAGGCGATGCGGGCTCCGGGGACCTCCAAGACATGGCTGGCAGAGCGGTGGATCATGGGGCTGCTCTCTTCACGTATCGGGCATATTTCCTGGTTGGTTCCGTGCGGTAGTCCGGGGCAACGGTGTGGTGGCAGGCCCGCTTACGGGCCTTCTGCGGACTTCAGGCCCGCCCTCGGCTGGGGACAGCCAACCCTCGGAAAGCAGATTTGTCAACGCTCCGGTACGGCGGGCAGATGGGTGTTCTCACGCCACCACCTTGGGAAACATGCTGTCCGAAGAGCCCAGCGCCAGCCGTAACCAGGTAGTTTCGGCTCAAAAACCCGTAATTTTATTCAACAATCAGGTAGTCCGATGTCCCCCGGAAGACCCAGCGCGGTCCACCACATTGGTGCCCCTGCCGCACCCCCGTGTGTGCCCGGACACTGGCAGGGTGGGATAATCAATGGCCTAGGTAACACCAACAGCGAGGATGACCATGGCTTTGCTCGACCCGTCCATCTGGACAGGCAAGATTTACGTAAACGGCTGGCGCGAAGGCGGTGCGGGTACCTCAGACGCGCTGGAACCGGCCACCGGGAACAAGCTGGGAAGCTACGGTGTGGCCTCCGTGGAAGACGTCCTGTCCGCAGCCCGCACTGCGGCGGAAGCCCAGAAGGAATGGGCTGCCCGCAAGCCCGAGGAACGCGCAGCCGTACTGCGCCGGGCAGGACTGCTTTGGGAAGAGCACGCCGAGGAAATCGGCACCTGGATCACCCGCGAAGCGGGCAGCATTCCGGCGAAAGCCGCTCTTGAAACGCACAGTGCCGCCAACGAATGCTACGACGCTTCCGCCCTCCCCGCCCTGCCGGCAGGTGAAGTGCTGACCAGCAACTCCAACCGCTGGTCGCTGTCACGGCGCCGGCCTGCCGGCGTCGTCTCTGTCATCGCGCCGTTTAACTTTCCGCTGATCCTTTCCATCCGGGCAGTCGCTCCGGCCCTTGCCCTGGGGAACGCCGTGCTGTTGAAGCCGGACCCCCGCACGGCTGTCTGCGGCGGTGTCGCCCTGATGCGCGTCTTCGAGGAGGCCGGCCTGCCCGCCGGCCTGCTGGCGCTGCTCCCCGGCGGAGCTGAGATCGGTGCCGCGGTTGTTGAGGCCCCCGAGGTCAGGGTCATCGCCTTCACCGGGTCCACCGGTGCCGGGCGCAAGATCGGCGAGACCGCCGGCCGCCTGCTCAAGCGCGCCCATCTGGAGCTTGGCGGCAACAATGCCATGATCGTGCTGCCCGGAGCGGACCTGGCGAAGGCCGCGTCGGCGGCAGCTTTCGGTTCCTTTATGCATCAGGGACAGATCTGCATGACCACGGGACGCCATATTGTCCACGAGGATATCTACGACGAATATGTAGCCGCCCTCACCGAGAAGGCCGAGCACCTTCCGGTGGGAGACCCGGCCGGCGGCCAGGCCGCACTGGGCCCCATCATCGACGAAAACCAGCTCAAGAAGATCAACGGCATTGTGCAGGACGCCGTCGCTGCCGGAGCGCGCCTCACCGCCGGCGGAACCAGCGAAGCACTCTTCTACCGGCCCACCGTGCTCGCCGATGTCACCCCGGACAACCCGGCCTGGACCCAGGAGATCTTCGGTCCCGTGGCACCGGTCATGAAGTTCTCCAGCATCGACGAGGCTGTGGAACTGGCCAACGCCAGCGACTATGGACTCTCCCTGTCCATCCTCGGCGACGTCGGAATGGCGATGGCAATCGCCGACCGCGTCGAATCAGGCAAGGTCCACATCAACGAACAGACAGTGAACGACGAATCCAACGCCCCCTTCGGCGGTGTCAAGGATTCCGGCAACGGCGGCCGCGTCGGCGGTGCCGCGGCGAACATGGAATCCTTCACGGAAATCCAGTGGCTCACCATGCGGCCGGAAATCGCTTCCTACCCGTTCTAGCCTTCCCGCAGCAGTGGAAAAGCGGCGGCCGCCCGGCAGGGCAGCCGCCGCTTTTTCGCTGGAAGAACACCCCGGTTTAAGCTCAAGAATTCCACAAGAAATTCTTGCGGAAACATTGCGTTAACCGCGGGTCGAACTTGAGCGTTTGCCTAGGCAACGCTCTGTATCGTCCTACCCATCAGGCAAAAAGGTCCGAAGAAGTCCACACGGATCGAGACGACATTGGGGGAAACATGAACAGCTGGAACGCAGACACCGAAGTTCTGGTCAAGCGCTACACGGACACCCAGCGGGACAACCATGTTGCAGCCCTGTGCGCCGAATGCCGCCGCCGCCTCGTCCCCGAATGGGCCAATGACAAGCGTGCCACCGACCGGACCGGCTACTGGGTCATCCGCGGCTACCGTTACCCCGGAGTCCGCTGCTCCACCCACGAGCGCCGGCTCCTGCAGGACTACTACGGCACCCGGACCGACAAGGGCCAGGTTGTTCGGCACGTTGCCGGTTCCCGCGGCAAGACCACAGCTCCTGCACGCCGCACCCTGCGCCTCTTCGGCAGCAAGGTCCGCTCGGGCAGCTAACCAAGTCTTTCCCCAAGAAAGAAACCGCAGTATCCCCCAAGGAAAAATACTGCAAAGACGAGCCGCACAGTTGCATGTGCAGTGCTGACCGCCCGTCCGCGGAACGCACGTGGCTCGCCACCCCGGTATCCACCCCAATGGATGCCGGGGTTTGGCTTTAACGGCCGGGGTTTTGGCAGCGTCGGACCGGCGCAGGCATAACAGCACTGAAATAGCTGCACGGATACGACTGCAGGGAATGGCTGCCGGAAATTATGATTCCGCAGGAAAATAGGATGCTGCAGCGAATTCAGTTCCTGGCCAGCCTGGAACTCCGCCGGATGCTATTCGGCGTCCGGCCGGCGCACACTGAGCAGTGCCTTGATCCGCTCTTCCGCGTCGGGGACGTCGGCGGTGGCTGCCACATTGGCTTCTTCCACGGCGCGCACGACTTCGTTGCGCTGGATTCTTACTCCGCGCGGGGCATCAATGCCGATGCGGACACCGTCACCGCGTGAATCGAGCACGGTAATGACAATGTCATCCCCAATCAGGATCTGTTCTCCTGATTTCCGCGTTAACACGAGCATTTAGTCACTCTATCGCAAGCACCCGCAACACCGGCCGCCCAGGCGGGCCCCAATCCCGGATTTATCACAGCACCGCGGAGGGTGCTTCGGCGCCGTCGAGCCAGCCGACGGGAACACCCAGGCTGTTGACTGTCTGCGGCGTCGCGGTGCCCTCCAGCCCCTCGACGGCGGCAGCATGGACGACGGCGGCACTGCGCACGGCCCCGACCCAGGCCGAGGTGTCCTCGGGCTTGCGCCCTGCGTCCACGGCGACCCACAACTGATCCGGGGCCAGGGCAGCGATCAGCGTGGTATGCCGCGCAAGTTCACTGGTGCCCCTGCCGATCCCGTAGGCCAGGAAGACCGGGTGCCCGGCCAGGACGCCGGCGGCCCGGGCGGTCGCAACCGCCCGCCGGTCACCCGCGCGGCCCACACCGCCGCCGTCGACTCCGCCGGCGGCCCGCAGCGCCTGTGCGCTGAACCCGGCGGCGGCAGCCATCGATTCACACACCAGCATGGCGTCCTGCCCCAGCCCCACAACGATCACGAGGTCTCCTGCGCCGGCCAGCGGCACAGGCACCTCCATCCGTCCTGCCCGCGCGGGCGCTCCCCCGTCCGGGCCGGCAGGCGCCAGCTGCGGGAAAGCGAACGGGACAGGCGTGCGCGCGGAGTCCCGCGCCTGCAGCGGTTCCGGGGATCTGGCGGGAGCCCCCGTGTTCTGCGAGAGGTCCTCCATCAGCTCGGCAAACGCGTTGCTGCCCGTGGACACATCGGGCAGTGCCCGGGCCCCGGGCCGCTGGCTGCTTTCGGCCTCCTCGGCCATCGCCAGCAGCGCGCCGATCCCGGCCCGGCTGGGCAGGTCGGCCTCCACGGGAGCCGCCCGGCGTCCGCGCGCCGGCATTTCCACCGTGACCTCGTAGTGGTGACGGGCCAGGAACCCTCCGATACCACCCACGCTCACTTTTTCGGCGGCGATGATGCGGGCCCGCGGACCGTGCTCCGCGAGGACTTTCGCCTTCAGCGCGTCAAGGGACGGACCCTCAAGCTGAAATCGTCTCAGTTCCACGGATTACTCCTACAGTTTCAATGGACACGTTCGCTGCCGTGGCTTCCTGGTAGGAGAGCACGGGCAGGCCGTTGGCCTGGGCTGACACGAGCCGTCGGATTGCGGGCCGGAGCGCCGGAGCGCACACCAGGACAGCGGTGTGACCTGAGTTCTCCACAGTGGCAACAGTAGTCTTAAGTGACGAGATAATGTTCTCGATCCTGGCGGGGTCCAGGAGGATCTGGGTGCCCTGGTCCGAGGGCCGGAGCGATTCCAGCATGGACTGCTCCAGCGCAGGATCGATCATAATAACGCGCAGCACACTGCCGGTGACATACTGGGCGGCCAGCGCCGGCCCGAGGGCCTGCCTCGCAGCCTCGATCAGTCCTTCCGGATCGGGGGAAACCTTGGCCTTAAGCAGCAGGGACTCGTAGATGCGCGGCAGGTCATTGATCGGAATCTGCTCTGCCAGGAGACCCTGGAGCACGCGCTGCACCTCGGCCAGGGAGAGCACGTTCGGCACCAGTTCATCCACAGCGGACGGGTTGACCTGCTTAACGCCTTCGGTCAGGACCCGGACGTCCTCCCGGGTGAGCAGCCGGGCCGCGTTGGCCGTGATGATCGCCGAAAGATGCGTGACCAGCACCGAAACCCGGTCAATCACGGTGGCTCCGGCCATTTCCGCCGCATGCCGCATCTCTGCGGGCACCCATTTGCCGGCCAGTCCGAAGACGGGTTCCACCGTCGCCATCCCGGGAAGCCCGTCCAGGAAATCCCCGAGAGCCAGGACCTTGCCCGCGGGCGCTTCCCCGCGGCCGGCTTCCACACCGGCAATGCGGATCACGTAGGTGGACGCGGGCAGGTCCACACTGTCCCGCGTACGGACCGGCGGAACAACGACCCCGAGTTCCAGGGCAATCTTCCGGCGCAGCGCCCGGACCCGGGCCAGGAGATCGTCTGAACCGCCGGTGACAATGTCCACCAGGTCCGGTGAGAGCATCACTTCCAGGGCGTGGACCCGCATCTGCTCGATCAGGTCCTCCGTGGTGTCCGAGGCCGGGGCGCCGGTGAGCTGCGCGACGGCACTGGACTCCGCAGCCTGGGCTTCGGCCGCCTCCCGGGCTTTGACCCGCTGGCTGGCGAAGATCAGCAGCGCACCGATAACGATGAACGGGATCTTGGGCATCCCCGGAATCAGGGCCATCACAATCGCGGCAGCACCGGCGATCATCAGCGCCATCCGGGACTGTCCCAGTTCCGCCGAGGCAGTGGACGCCATGTCCGATTCGGCGTTGGAGCGGGTAACGATCATGCCGGTGGAAACGGCCATCAGCAGGGCGGGGATCTGCGTGACCAGACCGTCGCCGATGGTGAGCAGGGTGTACGTATCGATGGCCTCGCCAACACCCATACCGCGCTGCAGCATGCCGATGGCAATGCCGCCCACAATGTTGATGATGATGATGATCAGGCCGGCGATCGCATCGCCCTTCACAAACTTGGATGCACCGTCCATGGCACCGTAGAAGTCGGCTTCAGCCGAGACCTCGGCCCGCCGTTCCCGGGCCTGGATATCGGTGATCAGACCGGCGTTG
Source organism: Arthrobacter sp. Helios (assembly GCF_023167125.1). Lineage (NCBI taxonomy): Bacteria > Bacillati > Actinomycetota > Actinomycetes > Micrococcales > Micrococcaceae > Arthrobacter > Arthrobacter sp. Helios. The sequence goes on along the minus strand of NZ_CP095402.1, from coordinate 3,845,987 downwards.
AGATCCGCGTCGATCGCCATCTGCTTGCCCGGCATGGCATCCAGGGTGAACCGCGCACCAACCTCGGCCACACGTTCAGCACCCTTGGTGACCACCACGAACTGGATCACCACCAGGATCAGGAAGATCACCGCTCCGATGATCAGGGATCCGCCGACGGCGACGTGCCCGAAGGCCTCGATCACCTGGCCGGCGTAGCCCTCGCCGAGCACCAGCCGGGTGGAGGCAACGTTCAGGCCGAGCCGGAAGAGGGTGGCGACCAGCAGCATCGAGGGGAACACGGAGAAGTCCAGCGGCTTCTTCACGAACATGGTGGTCAGCAGGATCACCAGCGCCAGCAGGATGTTGATGATGATCAGCACGTCCAGCAGCGGAGCTGGCACGGGGACCACCAGCAGCAGGATGATACCGATCACGCCCACGGGAATGGCGAGCTTCAGGAGGTTGCGGTTCACGGCGCGGCCTTACGGTGTTGTGGGACGGTTGCGGGGACGGTGGCGCCGGGTTCCGGTGCCATGGTGTGGACCCCCGCGGCGGCGCCGCGGTTCTTCAGGGCCATAACGAACGCCAGGACGCGGGCCACGGCGTTATAGAGTTCGAGCGGAATTTCCTGCCCCAGTTCGCAGGCCCCGTGCAGGGCCCGTGCGAGGGGGATGTCCCGGACCATGGGAACGCCCTTGGCCTCGGCTTCCTTACGGATACGCGCGGCGATCACACCGGCGCCCTTGGCCACGACCCGGGGAGCCGACTTTCCCGGCTCATATTTCAGGGCCACCGCCACGTGCGTAGGGTTCAGCAGCACGACGTCGGAATCACCGACGGCGGCCATCATGCGGTTCCGGCTCATCGCCAGTTGGCGGGAGCGGCGCTGGGACTTGATCAGCGGGTCGCCGTCGGTGTTCTTGTTTTCATCCTTGACCTCTTTTTTGGTCATGCGCGTTTTCTTCCGGTTCCGGCGCATCACCACCATGATGTCCGCGGCGGCCAGGGCCAGCCCGGCGGCGACGGCGAACTGCAGCAGGGTGGCGACTCCCCCGCCCGCCTCAGCCAGCAGCGCGTTGATGGACATACCGCCGGCTGTCATCAGGACCGGCATCAGGTTCTGGATAACGGCATAAAGCACCAGTCCAACCACGGCCGTCTTCAGCAGGGCCTTGACCCCGTTCCAGATGGCCTGCATGCCAAAGACCCGTTTCATGCCCTTCACCGGGTCGAACTGTTCGTACTTGCCCTTGAACTTCTTGAAGTGGATCCCGCCCTGCAGGGCAGCGGTGGCCAGCACTGCCGCAACCACCACGGAGAGCATCGGACCCAGCACGTAAGACAGCGAGCCTAGTCCTTCCTGCAGCATCTGCTGCGCGGCCAGCGGGCTGGGGGCCGCGGCAATGGCGTCCACACCCATGAGGGTTTCAGCGCCCTTATCCGCGCCGCGGCTGATGGTCAGGGGCATCATCGCCGCGGCTGCGCCCACCCCCACCCAGGCGGTGAGGTCATCGGACCGGGAGAGCTGGCCCTTTTCCCGGACCTCCTTCATCCGTTTGGGGGTGGCGGCTTCGGACCGTTCCCCGGAGTCCTGGTCCGCCATTTAGCCCACCCCCGCCAGGGTGCGCACAATCTGCTGGACGAGTGCCGAGACGACACGGGGCAGGGCAACAAAAACCACCGATACCAGCGTCAGCGTCAGCAAAATCTTGAGCGGGAACCCGAGGGCAAAGGCGTTCAGGGCCGGGGCCACCCGGGTGAGCAGCCCCAGCCCGGCGTCAGCCAGGAACAGCACCACCAGCAGCGGTCCGGCGATCTGCACGGAGGCAACGAACATCTGGCTGACCGCGGAGATCATTGCCTGCGCCGGGTCGGAGAGGTCTATCCCGCCGGCCAGCGGCAGGGCGGTAAAGCTGCGTGCCAGCCCGGCGATGATGAGCTGGTAGCCGTCGGAGGCAAACAGCAGGGCCAGTGCCGTGATCTGGAACATCCGGGTGAACTGGGCACCGTTGACCATGGACTGCGGGTCAAACCCCTGGGCCAGTGAAAAGCCGCCGAACAGGTCGATCAGCTGCCCGGCGGACTGCACTGCGGAGAACACGATCAGGACCAGGAACCCGAGGACGGCGCCGACCACGAATTCCAGGACCAGGCTGGTGATGTAGGCGGCGGTGCCCAGGTTCGTGTACCCCTCGGAAACCTGGGGTGCCACGGCCAGTGCCAGGCCGATGGCCAGCATCGCCTTTACCCGACCGGGAAAGGCGTTGTAGGAAAAGGGCGGGGCGATGATCAGAAAGGCAACCATCCGAACGCCCGCGAGCATCACCGCTTCCAGCCATGCCTGGTCGATGGTGATCGACATGTCATCCCCCGCCGAGCAGGGATGGAATCTTCTCGAACAGCTGCTGCGTGAAGGTCACCATTTCGGTGATCATCCAGTGCCCGCACACCAGCAGGGCGATGCACACTGCCAGCGCTTTCGGCACAAAGGACAGAGTGACTTCCTGGATCTGGGTGATCGACTGCACCAGCGAGACGGAGAACCCGACCACCAGCGCGGTCAGCAGCACCGGGGCGGCAAGTTTGGCCGCAACCCACAGTCCCTGGAGCCCGATGTCCAGGACGGCATTGGTATCCATCAGCCGCCGCCCTGATAACTGTTGACCAGCGAGGTGATGATCAGGCCCCATCCGTCCACCAGCACAAACAGCAGGATCTTGAAGGGCAGGGAAATCATGACCGGCGGGAGCATCATCATGCCCATGGACATCAGCGCCGCGGCCACAACCAGGTCGATGACCAGGAACGGAATGAAGATGACGAAGCCGATGATGAACGCTGCCCGCAGCTCGGAGATCATAAAGGCCGGGATCAGGGTCAGCAGCGGAACGGTCTCCGGGCTTTCCGGGTTCGCCTGGCCCGCTGCCCGGGTCATCAGCGCAATGTCCTCTTCACGGGTATGGGCCAGCATGAACTGCTGCAGCGGCCCGGCGCCGGTGCCGAGGGCATCGTTAAAGGTGAATTCGCCGTTCAGGTACGGCTGCACGGCCAGGGTGTTTATCTCCGTCAGGACCGGAGCCATGATGAAGAGCGACAGGAAGAGGGCCAGCCCGGCCAGGACCTGGTTCGGCGGAATGGAGGGCAGCGAGAGCGCGTTGCGGGTCATCGCCAGCACCACGAAGATCTTCGTAAAGGACGTCATCATCAGCAGCAGGGCCGGCGCCACCGAGAGCAGCGTAATGCCGATGAGCGTGACGACGGCGGTGGAGGGGGTTCCGTCCAGGCCGTTGATGTCCACGGAGAAACCGCCGGTGTCCTCCGGGGCGTTGGGATCGCCGGGCGCGGCGGGAGCTGTTGGGGGTGCCGGGTCGAACGTGGTCGCGTGCCCGGCGGCTGCGCCGGCCAGCATCAGCAGGACGGTGGCGGCAAGGACCAGTACGGCGCCGAGGATGAACCTGTGCAGCCGGCCGCCGGCGGCGGACGGCTGCAGTGCCTGCTGTGCGCCCGCGGGTGTGTTCACAGTGCTCATTCCCGGCGTCCGCGGCGGAGGAACGCAGCGCTCTGGCGCCAGGTATCGGGTGAAAGGATCGACCCGTTAAGCATTGATGTACCCTCGGCGGGACCGCTGCGGCGGGTGTCCCGCCGGCGCGGCAGGCCGCCGTCGGGCGCCGGTCCGGATTCCTGCACAGCGCGGGAGGCATCGTGGAGGGAAGCCGCGAAGGCGGTGTGCGGGGCCTCTTCCTCCACTGCCTCGGAAGTGTGCAGGACGTTCACGGATGCTTCCGTGACGCCGAGCAGGAAACGCTGCCCGCCGGTCTCGAGGACAACAACGGAAGCCTTGGGGCTGATGACCTGACGGCTGAGGACGCGGATAGGAGCCTCCGGACCGCTGGAGGCGCGGCCGCGGATGAGCCGGCGCTGGAGCCACCACAGGAGCCCCAGAACCACACCGAGCGATACCAGGACCCGCAGCGCCAGGACTGCGGAATCGTCCATTTAGCCCAGTCCCTCAGCTACGTCCAGGATCTTGGTGATGCGCACGGCATAGTCCTGGTCCACAACAACGATCTCGCCGTTGGCAATCAGGCGGCCGTTGAGCAGGATGTCGGCGGGGGCGCCTGCCGAGCGGTCCAGTTCCACCACGCGGCCCGGTTCCAGGTTCAAGACGTCGCGGACTGCCATACGGGTCCGGCCGATCTCCACGGTCAGCGCCATTTCCACGTTGTTGATGCGTCCGAGCTTGCCCACGACCGATTGCTCGCTGCCGGTGCCGGCGGCGCTGCCGGAGCGCAGCCGGACCGCGAACCAGCCGGCGGTGCCTTCCGGGCCACGGAGCTCGAAGACCGAGGAATCCATGTGGCCGAACAGGGACGAAGCGTCATCCGTCCGTGCGTCACCGAGCACGCCGGCACCCAGGGTGGAGCTGGCGGCTTCCAGTGCCGGGCGCAGGACATCCGCGGCGGAGATGGCCGGGGAGTCGGTGCCGGCAACGTCGGAGACGGTCGCTGCGGACAGCAGCACCACGGCGAGGTCGGCCGAAACGGATCCGACGAAAGAGGCCGTGACGGCCTGCCCCATCTGATCCAGCGGCAGGCCCAGCACCGAATGCGGGACAGGCTGCAGCGGGGTAGGAGTGGGCAGCAGCCGGACGAGGGCAGCGGCAGCTTCGGTGTACTGGGCCAGTGTGGTGCTCATGGGTTGTTCTCCTCGGTGCTTACGATGACTCCGGCCAGGCGGGAACCGCTGGCCCCCACCGCGGCTTGGGCCAGCGTCTGGCCATCGACCGTGACGTTCAGCGGCCGGTGCTGCGGGTGTTCAAGATTCAGGACGTCGCCCACGGCAAGGTTCAGGACCATGCCCGGCAACACGCGGATCGGCGTCAGCTGCAGTGAAACGTCCACCGGCAGGTTGGCCAGCTGTTCGGTGATCAGCTCTGCCGGAGTGGCATCGGAGGTGTTGGGCCGGACCGGGCCGAGCTGGGGCAGGATGGCCTCCGCAGGCAGGGCAACCGTGGCCGGAGCCGATGCGTCCCCGACTACCATCTCGAAGCGGGCCACGATCATCGGCACCGTTGATCCGGCCGCCTGGGCGAACTGCGAGTTGTACTGGATGGACGAAGGCGAAAGCGGTGCTGCCAGCAGACTGCCGAGGGCGTAGTGCAGGTCCTCGAGTGCCTCATCCATGATCCGGCTCAGGAGTGCCTGCTCGATGTGGGTGAGTTTGCGCTCCGGTGTCGGCTCGTTGCCGGTCCCGCCCAGCATGTGACGCACCCAGGACAGCGCGGCTGCCATCGGGAACTGGATCACTGCTTTGGCCGAGATGTTGGGCATGGAGAACAGCACCATCCCGGTGTGTTCCGGCAGGGCGGCCACATACTCGTCATAGGTCATGGTCTGGACCTGTTCGGAGGTGACTTGGGAGAGGACCCGGACCTTGGCGGTCAGCTGGGTTCCCCACTGGCGGCCGAAGGTTTCGAAAGCCATCTCCAGGACCCGGGCGTGCTCGCGGGCAAGCGTCGTCGGACGGCGGAAGTCATAAACTTCGACCAGCCGGGAGGCTTTTGGGGGCGCGCCAAGAGGCGAATATTGCTGGACCGTCACAGGAAAAACTATCGGCTGCGGCGGCCCCGCCGTTAGTGGTTGGAGGCGGGCAAAACTTCCTCGTCCCGGCTGGCCTCGGTGGCTGGTTCGGCGGACGGCTCCGGGAAGACGATCTGGCCGTCGACGATCGCGGGCATCAGCTGCCGGACAGCTTCGGACTGCCCCGAAAGCACCACAATGTCCACGCGCCGGTTCTGGGCCCGTTCCTCTGCTGTGGCGCCGGCCGTCAGCGGCCGGGATTCGCCGTAGCCCACGGCCTTGATGCGGCTGAAGTCGATGCCTCCGGGATCCATCAGGTAGCGCAGCACATGGACTGACCGGGAGGAGGAGAGCTCCCAGTCCAGGGCGGAGTCCGTGAACTGGCGGACCTGGGCGGTGTGGCCTTCCACCGAAATGTCGTAGTCGGTGGGCTGCAGGATCGGGCCGATCACGTTCAGCACGCCGCGGGCCTGCGTGGTCAGGTCCGCAAGGTCAGGTTCGAAGAACATTTCCGAGCTGACCAGGCGGATGGTCAGCCCGCGCTCGTCAATTTCAAAGCGGACATCATCCTGCAGCCCCTTGGTCTCCAGGCCATCCTGCAGCTGGTCCCGGAGCGCAGTGAGATCCTTGACCTCCAGGGCGGCCTGCATGGCTAGGTCGGCGTCGGGATCCACGACCTCTTCGTTGTCCACCATGGACGGCGGAACAACCACGCCTTTGGCGGTGTCCACCGTGTTGCTTTCCTCCATGCCGAAGCCGGTGGCCAGGGAGGCCTTGAGCTGCTCGAACTTGGCCTGGTCCACGGTGGACATGGCGAAGAGCACGATAAACATGCACATCAGCACGGTGACCATGTCCATGTAGGACGCCATCCAGCGCTCGTCCGGGTGCTCGTCCGGCTCCTCCTTGCGCCGGCGGCGGTTGGGGGCGCTCACGCTGCTTCGCTGGTCTCGCGGGCCGGGGCGGTCAGTTCGTGGGCAGGAACCATGGCGCGCAGGCGTTCGCCCAGCAGCCGTGGCTGGCTGCCGGCCTGGAGGGCCAGGACGCCCTCCATCAGCAGGGTCATCTGTTCCAGTTCCAGCTCGCTGAGGCGCTTGAGCCGCTGGCTGATGGGCAGCCAGATGAAGTTCGCCGAGAGCAGCCCCCACAGGGTCGCGACAAACGCCGTGGCGATCATCGGGCCCAGCGTAGCGGGGGTGGAGAGGTTCTCCAGCACATGGGTCAGGGACACCACGGTGCCGATAATGCCGATGGTCGGCGCGTAGCCGCCCAGGCTGTTGAAGAATTTGGTCGCCACTTTGTCGCTGGAGGCCTTGGTGTTGATCTCGTCTTCCAGCAGGGTCCGGAGCTCTTCGCCGTCGGTGCCGTCAGCGATGTTCTGGAGGGCTACCTTCAGAAAGGGATCGTTCACTTCCGCGGCGTCGGCTTCCAGGGAGAGCAGGCCTTCGGAGCGCGCCTTTTCGGCGAGCGAAACCACCTGGTCGATGGTTTCCTGCGGGCGCGGCTTCTTGCCCATAAACGCCCGGGGCAGGGCTTTGAAGGAGAAAATGAAGTCCTTCAGGGTGCCTCCGGCCAGGCCCACCGCGATGGTCGCACCAAAGACCAGGATCATGGGTGCGGGCAGCAGGATGGAGGTGAGGTGCGCGCCTTCGAGGGTGATCATGGCGTAGAGCGACCCGAAGGCGAGCACTAAGCCGATTATTGTGGCCGGATCCATTATTTGTTCCTCGGACGAAGGGGCACGGTCTTGGTACTGCTTTCACTGATGGCCGCCGTCCCCCCGGCGCCGGCATCCGGAACCAGTCCGAGCCCGGTTCCCGGCCGGAGCGGGACCTGTGGCAGGTCCCTGGCCATGGAAATCACGCGGGCGCGGAACTGGGCTATGAGGGCTATCACTTCGTCCATGGACTCCGTGACGATGTACTTTGCCCCGTCCACCATGACCAGCGTGGTGTCCGGGTTCGAGTGGACGCGCTCAATCAGGTCAGGGTTGATCGCAAACTGAGCGTCGTTCAGTCGCGTAAGAACAATCATTGGCCCGTCCCCTGTTGCGGCGTCCGGCTTGCATAAGCCGTCACCCTTACTTTCGGCAGACGCCCGGTATCGGTAAGGAAAGGGCAGGCCGGCACCGCCGTCGTTGGCCACCGCCGTCGTTGGCCAGCGCCGTCGTTAACCACCAAGGAGGCCGCGCACCGAAGTGCGCGGCCTCCTTGGCAGGTGATCCGGTCTAGCGCTTGAGGTTGGTCAGTTCCTGGAGCACTTCGTCCGAGGTGGTGATGATTCGGGCGTTGGCCTGGAACCCGCGCTGGGCCACGATCAGGTTAGTGAACTCCTGGGAGAGGTCCACGTTGGACATTTCCAGGGAGCCGGCAACAGCGTTGCCCATGCCGGGATCACCCGGGCCGCCCAGGACCGGGTTGCCGGAGTTGACGGTGGCGGTGAAGCCGGAATTGCCGGCCTTCTCCAGGCCTGCGGGGTTGGTGAAGGTGGCGACGGCGATGCGGGCCAGGGCCTGCTTGGCACCGTTGGTGAAGGAACCGATCAGGGTGCCGTCCTTGGAGATGGAGAAGGACTCCAGGGTTCCGGCGGCACGGCCGTTCTGCCCGGTGACAGAGGCCGTGCTGACGCCGGCGTAGCTGGTCAGCCCGGCCAGGTCCACGGCGACGCCGTTGACGGTCAGGCTGGCCGGGTTGCCCGCGTTCTGGACACCGTTGGTGAAGCCGAGCGACGCCGTGGTGGCGCCCGGAGCTGAAACGTCCCAGCCGGTGGCCGTGCGGGTGAAGGTCAGCGAGACCACCGTGGCAACACCGTTGGCGTCGTAGACGTCCATGTCACGGACGATGGTGCCGGCTGCTACCGGCGGCACGGCAGCCGGATCGGCGGGCTTGGTTTCCGAGGGCAGGTTTCCGCCCATGGTGGCGGTGGTCGTGGCGACGGCCGGGGCGATCGCGCCGTCCGGGAGGACCACGTTGCCAACGGCTCCGCCGGTGTTGATAACACCGTTGACGCCGGTCCAGCCCTGGACAATCTTGCCATCCGTGGTGACCAGGCGGCCGGCGGCATCGAGGTCGAAGGACCCGGCCCGGGTGTAGGTGGTCTCGGTGCCCTGCTTGGTGACGAAGTAGCCGTCTCCGGAGATCATCAGGTCCGTCGCGCGTCCGGTGGCCTGGGCGGAGCCCTGGGTGAAGTTGGTGGTGATGCCGGAGACCAGGACACCGAGGCCGACCTGTGCCGGGTTGCCGCCGCCGTTGTTGGCGCCGGGAGCCGTGGCGCCCTGCGTCAGCTGCGAGAGGGTGTCCTGGAACTGGACGGCATTGGCCTTGTAGCCGACGGTGTTCACGTTGGCGATGTTGTTGCCGGTGACGTCGAGCATCGTCTGGTGCGCACGGAGACCGGAAATTCCGGAGTACAGGGAGCGGAGCATGAGATACGCCTTTCAGCTGAAGGTTGTGGAGACCGTTTGCGAAGTATGGGAAGTGTGAGAAGTGCGTGAAGAAAAGGAAGGGCAGCGAAAGCGCCCCGGTTACGCCGTTGTGCCCGGCGTTCCGGTTCCGGAGCCGGAACCGCTGCCAGAGCCGGAATCGTCACCGGGATCCGGGGTGGTCTTCGGTGCCACCACACCGGAGATCGCATCCAGCAGGACGTCCACGCCGTCCACGCTGACCGTGGGCACCCCGTACTTATAGGAGACAGCGGTGGCGGTTCCGCTGACCGATTCCCCGGCCTCGTTGGTGTACGTGACCGTCTGGCCGATCAGTCCGGCAGCGGCCATGCGCATCTGCAGGGAGAAATTCTCCTCGCTCATGGTCGCCATGTTGGTGAGCTGTTCCATGGTGGCCAGGTTGGTGGTTTGGCTGATCATTTCGTTGGTGTCCATGGGAGAACTCGGGTCCTGGTTGCGCAGCTGGGTGACCAGCAGAGTGAGGAACAATTCACTGTCCATGACCTGCTTTGGCACCCGGGTGGGCTGCTCGGTGGTGGCCACGTTAGGCGCTGAAACTGCTTCTACCGGCATGGGTGGATCTCCTTCTCAGGCCAGGATGTCGAGGGTTGTTACCGAGCCGTGGGCCACGGGACGGAAAGCTTGCTGCACGGGCACCGGGCCGGCATCCGGGTCCGCGCCGGGTGCGGCACCGGTGCGGCCGCTGCCGGGCAGCTCCTGACCCGTTCCGCCGCGGCTGTCCGGCCCGGTGCCGGGCTGGTCCTGCGTTGACAGGGAAAGCGAGGTGCTCAGGCCGGAGCCTGACAGGTCCCGGCGCAGATCGGTAAGGATGCTCCGCAGCGCTTCCCGCCCGGCGTCGTTGGGGGCGAAGAGCTCCACCCGGATTCCGTCCGCGCTGACGTGGGCACGGACGGTCACGGGACCGAGGTTCTCCGGGGTGACGCTCAGCGTCATCACGTGGTCCCCCGGCGCTGCCGAGCTGAGGCTGAACAGGGGCTGCGCCACCTGGGTGAGCAGCGGAGCCGGCTGGGCCGCGGGTGCCTGAGCCGGTGCGGCCGCCATCGGCTGTACCGGGGAGGCCTGGGCCTGCAGCGCCGGAACGGCTGCAGCCGGTGTGTGTGCCGCGGGTGCGGCCAGCGCAGCGGCGGGGTCAAGGTCCGCTGCCGGCGCCGCCGGAGCGGTGCTTGTGGAGGCGTTGGCTCCCTGCAGGGTGCCGGTGACCGGACCGGTTTTAGCGGCCAGTGGTGATTCACCGGAGGCGGCTGCGGTCTGCACCAGTGCGGGCGCGGCCGCGGTGGCCCCGGCGGCGCTGGTTCCGGCGGTGGTGGCCCCTGCGGCGCTGGTTCCGGCCTGCGGTACCGCACCGGCCGGACGTTCGTCGCCCGGTACCGGGTCCGCGTTTTCCGGATCCGCGGCGGCTGCCGCACCTTCCGCAGCTGCCGCCAGGGCAGCGGCCGCTCCGGCCTGGGTTCCGGCCGCTGCAGTTCCCTGCGGAGCGTGGAGCACCCCGGACGGAGGAACGGGCAACGGTGCGGATCCGGAAAGGGGTGCGGCGGCGGAAAGGGGTGCGGCTGCGGCCGGGGTGCTGCCGGCCGCCTGGGCCGTGGCGGTTCCGGACAGCTGTGCGGTTCCGGACAGCTGTGCGGCACCGGGCAGCTGTGCGGCTCCTTCGCCCAGGCCCTCGCCGGCTGCGGCCGGGTTAAGCCCGGCCAGCGGTGCCGGGACGGCACCGGAAGCCGGGAAGCTGAACCCGGGAACAGCCGGAACAGTCTCTGCGGGGGTTTCCGCTGTCCCGGGGGTTTCCACCGGCGCTTCGTTGGGCGTTTCCGCTGCAGGACCCGTGGCCTCACCGGCTACGGCTGCCTGGAGTGCGGATCCGAACCCCGTGCCGCCGTCGTCGGGTGTGCCGGATGAAGGCCGTCCGCCTGCGGGGGCGGCCGGGCGGGCGGTCAGGAAAGCTGCGGGGATGCTCATGCCGTCCCTCCCAGCAGCGAAGCCTGCATGGCCCGGGCCGAGGCAACCAGGTCCGTGACCGCGGTGCTGGTGAGAGCCGATGCTGCCTGCGGCGACGCCGCAGTTTCCGTCGGGAGGATGCGGCGGATGGTGGTGATATTGGCGTCGGTTTCCCAGGCGTCGCGGATCTGGATCGTCTGGCCGGGCTGCGGTGCGTCCACGGCTTTGCCGTTGCCAAGGTAGATGGCCACGTGCCCGCCGTCGTGGCTGAAGAGGAGGTCACCGGGCTGGGCTTCGGCCAGTGAATTGACCTTGGTGCCGCTGTTCATCTGGTCCCAGGTGACGCGGGGCAGGCTGTAGCCGAGGTCTTTGAAAACGTTCTGCACGAAGGATGAACAGTCCAGCCCCACGGCCGGGTCGTTGCCGCCCCAGATGTAGGGCAGGCCAACGTACTTATCCACGGAAGCCATCAGCGCTTCATTCGTTGCCCCGCCGGTCCCGGCGGACGCTGTCCCGGTCACGGCGGAAAGCGCTGCTGCGAAACCGCTGCTGCTTCCGGCGACCGCGGTGCCCGTCGTGGAAGAACCGGTGCCGGCAGCGGCAGCCGCGGATGCCGGAGCCGTTCCGGAGAGCGCGTCGATCGTGGAGCGGATCTCCTGGATCCGGCCAATCGCATCGGTCATGCTCATCTGTTGGCTTCTTTCTGCCGGCGGTGCCAGGTGGTGCCGGCAAGTTCGTCCAGGACGGCCTGTTCGGTGCGGAGATCCTCCACGGCCAGGGCATCCGAATGCTTGGTCTCGAGTTTTTCCAGGCCCACCGAACGAGCGCGGGCAGCGTGGAACTCGGCCTGGGCGGTGTTCACGGCCGTGCTGTCCAGCGCCTCTGCCGCCAGCAGGTCTGCCAGCATGCTCCGTGAGGAGGCGCGGGCCGCGGCGATGGCGGTCAGGGTGGCGGCGTCGGCTGCCTCCAGCGGTGAGGCGGCCAGCGCGTCATAGGCTTCGCTGCGCGCGCCGGCGCTTTCGCGGAGCTTCGCGTTTGCCGCCGCGAGCGACCCGGCGGCGCTGTCCTGCTGGAGCCGGCGGAGCCTTAGCAGGCCGGCGAGCGGAAAGTCCCGTCCCATCGTTATACCCCCAGATTCTGTGTGAGCCGATGCAGCTGGTCCCAGGCGGACGCGGCCGGTGTCTGTTCATCCATGCGCTGCTGCAGGAACGCGTTAATGGCGTCTTCGTGGTCAACCGCGGCGTCCACCAGCGGATTGGATCCGCGCTGGTAGGCCCCGACGTCGATGAGGTCCTGGGCGGACCGCCGGGCTGCCAGCACCCGGCGCAGGCCGGAAGAGGCCTGGCTGCGGTCCTTGGAGTTAACCCGTGACGCGACGCGGGAGATGGAGCCCAGCGCATCGACGGAAGGGAAGTGTCCCGCGACCGCGAGCTTGCGGTCCAGGACCACGTGGCCGTCCAGGATCGACCTGGCGGAGTCCGCGATGGGCTCGTTGTGGTCATCACCGTCCACCAGGACGGTGTACATACCGGTCACGGAACCGGTCTTGTCCGTTCCCGCGCGCTCCAGCAGCTGGGCCAGCAGGGAGAAGGTCGACGGCGGGTAGCCGCGGGTTGCCGGAGGCTCACCGACGGAGAGCCCGATTTCGCGCTGGGCCATGGCCACCCGGGTCAGCGAATCCATCATGAGCATCACGTCGGCACCCTGGTCGCGGAAGGATTCGGCGATCCGGGTGGCCACGAAGGCTGCGCGGAGGCGCATCAGCGCCGGTTCGTCGGAGGTGGAGACGACGACGATGGAGCGGGCCAGGCCTTCCGCGCCCAGATCGTCCTCCAGGAATTCACGGACCTCACGGCCGCGCTCCCCCACCAGGGCGATCACCGAGACCTCGGCGTCGGTCCCGCGGGCGATCATGGACAGCAGCGAGGACTTACCCACACCGGAGCCTGCGAAGAGGCCCATGCGCTGGCCCTTGCCAACAGTGGTGAGTGTGTCCAGGACCCGCACGCCCAGCTGGAGGGGCTCGGTGATCCGGGAGCGCTGCATCGCCGGCGGGGTGTCGTGGTCCAGGGGAACGTACTGCTCCACCTGCAGCGGCCCTTTGCCGTCGATCGGCCGGCCGAGCCCGTCAATGACCCGCCCGAAAAGCCCGGTGCCGGTGGGAACGCGCATCGGCATGCCCTTGGACCGTGCGGGGCTGCCCGCGGTGAGCCCGGCCAGGCGGCCGAAGGGCATGCAGCGGATGCCGTCCCGCGTCGCAGCGACAACCTCGGCGTCGACGGCGGTTTCCGGGGCGCCCAGGCTGACCAGGTCCCCGACGGCGCAGTCCAGGCCGGTCACCTCGACGCTGAGTCCGACGACGGTGGAGACTTTGCCGACCCGCTGCGGACGGGCCGCGGCCAGGGCCTGGCCGAAGGCTTCCGGGTTGGGCCGCCAGCTCACCGGCTGCGTCACCCGCTGCTGGTCCCGGCGCCGTTCGCGGCGGCTCACCGGCGCTTCTCCGGGTGTGGTGTCCAGGGCGGCAGCCGCCGTCGGTGCGGGCGATGCGGTGAGGGTCATGCCCGTTCCCCCAGCAGGGCAGCCTTGGCACGAGCCAGGGCAGAAGCGAGCGTGGCGTCCAGGAAGCCGTCAGGGAACTCGGTCACCGCGTCTCCGCGCTGCAGACCGGGATCCGGGGTGAACATCACCGCCGCATTGTTCAGCGTGTCATTGTCCAGGACCGCCAGGTCAGCCGGGTGCATCCGCACGGTGTGCACCAGGCGTGTATCGACTCCGGCGAGTGCCCGGTCCAGGGCGGCGCGGGCCGAGGACTCGCCGTTGGCCAGTTCGCGGCCCAGCAGTGCTTCGGCCAGTTCCAGCGCAGCGGCGGCCAGGGAATCCTGGACTTCGGCAACATGCGGAACGGTGAGCTGGGCCAGGCTTTGTTCCGCGGCGTTGAGCAGCTGCAGTGCGTGGTCGGCGCGGGCGCGGAGGGCAGCCGTCTCGGCGTCGAACCTGGTTTTCAGTTCCGTCCGCAGCCGCGCTGTCTCGGCTGCTGCGGCGTGCATTCCCGCTGCGTAGCCCGCGGCGTGGCCCTGCGCTTTTCCGAGCTCGGCGGCACGCTCCACACCATGGCCTCCGCCCAGGGCGGGGTAGGCCATGCGTGAGAACGTGCGTTCCGGGGACTCAGTAGACATACTCTTCCTCGTCCGCGTGGTGGATGGTGATCGCACCCTGGGCCTCCAGATCGCGGATCGCCCGGACGATCGTGGCGCGGGCCTCCTCCACCTGGGACAGGCGGGCCGGACCCGACGCGGCGATTTCGTCGTCGAGAATCTCCCGGTTGCGTTCGGAGACGTTGCCGCGGATGGTTTCCAGCACCGTCTCGTTGGCGCCCTTCATAGCCAGGGCCAGCACGGCGACGTCGATGCCGCGCAGCACCAGCTGCACGTCGCGGCGTTCGAGCTTGGTGAGGTCGGCGAAGGTAAGCATGCGCGAACGCACTTCCTCTGCCAGTTCCGGGTCGCGGGCATCCAGGGCGTCCAGCAGGGCCCGCTCGGTGGCGGCGTCGGCCCGGTTGATGATGTCAACCAGCGGCTGGATGCCGCCGATCTGGTCGGCTGCCTCGCGGGCAGCGCCGACGGCCGTGGCACGGGCCTTGAGCGTTTCCGCGACGATCCGGATTGCTTCCGGCGTGGCACGGGACATGTTGGCGATGCACTGCGCGACCTCGGTGCGCAGCTCTTCGGGGAAGCCGCCGATCACGGCGGAGGCCCGCTGCGGACGCATGTGCGCCAGGACCAGGGCGATGGTCTGCGGCAGTTCGTTTTCGAGGAGGCTGACAATCTGGACGGCCTCGGCGCGTTCGAGGAACTCGAAGGACTTGCCCGCCATGGAGGAGGCGAGCCGGTCCATCACGCCGGAGGCGCGTTCGGTGCCGAAGGAAGCCTCGAGCAGGCCCATGGCGACGTCGCGGCCGCCGTGGGCGCGGCGCCGGCCGTCCACCGTCATGTCGTAGAACTCGTTGATGACGCTTTCGACGACGGCGACGTCCACCCGGCGCAGGTTCACGATCTCGGCGGCGAGTTCCTGGGCCTCGGCCTCAGTGAACTGCTGCAGCACGGTGGCCGCACGCGAGGTTTCGAGCTGCATCAGGACGACGGCGGCCTTCTGCATGCCGCTCATCTTGGGCAGGGCAGGGCTGGGCGCCTGCGGCCGCAGGGCCGGAACTGCCGCCGTCGGGGCCTCCGGCGCACTCAGCCTGGTGTCCGGTTCCGGAACGGTGGCCAGTGCGGTTCCCGATGTCTGCTCGCTCATACCCGCTGCCCCTCATCCATGAAGTTACGCAGGTAATCCGCGGTGCGCACCGGGTCCTGAAGGGCCAGGTGGTCAAGTTCCTCGAGTTTGCGTTCGGAGTCAGCGGCGTTAGCCACGATGCGGAGCGACGCCGTGTCCACGGACGGTTCCAGGGCCTTCTTGACCGGCTCCTGGGCCAGCATGGCCAGCCCGGCAGGCGGGGCCAGCGGATCAAGTTCGGGCAGGATGCCGATGTCCACGGCCTGGCGGTTCTGCCGGCGGGAGCGCAGGGCGTAGGCGACCAGGGCCAGGATAACGGCCAGGACAATGCCCGCGGCCAGGATGCCGGTGCGCAGGAGTTCAGCGCGCCGTTCGGCTTCCTCGGCGGCCTCGGCCGCGGCAAGGGCTTCCTGCGCTGCCTCGGCTCCGCTGGCGTTGAAGGCAACCATTTCCACGGTCAGTTCATCCCCGCGGGCTTCATTGATGCCCGCGGCGTTGGCCACCAGGGCGCGGAGATCCGCAACGTTCATACCTGCGGCGGTGGCGGAGTTCAGGGCCACGGAGATGGTCTGGCGGTTCAGGGCACCGGCAGGGATTTCCCGGGTTTCGGTGATCTTGTTGACGGCATTGTTCTTGGTGCTGGACTCGGAGGTGTAGTTCCCGTCGTCGGTTCCGCCGTCAGGCACCGCGATGTTGTCCGGTCCCAGGATGCCGGCCGCGGTGTTCCCGTTGCTGCCGGTGTATTCCTCGGTGGTGGTGGCTTCGTTCAGCGCCGGGTTGCCCTGCGGGTTGGTGAAGGTTTCCTCCACCCGGTTGGCGGATTCGTAACTCATGTCCGCGGCCACGGCCACGGTCGCGTTGCCGGGGCCAACCACCTGGTCCAGCATGCCCTGGACGGAGGCGGCGATCCGCTGTTCATAGTCCGTGGCCTGCTTGTCTGCCGTTCCGGTGGCCCCCACGCCGACGGCGGAGAGGACAGTGCCGGAGGCATCGATGACGGCGACGTTGGTCGCCTTCATCCCGTCGATTGCGGCGGAGGTGAGGTGGACGATCGCCTGGACCTGATCTCCGGTGAGCGTGACCCCGTTCTCCGTCTCGATGAACACGGAGGCCGTGGGATCCACCTTTTCCGAAACAAAGACCGTCTCTTCGGGGAGGGCAAGCTGCACGGACGCGGTTTTTACGCCGTTGAGCGCACCCACGGTTTTCGCGAGTTCGCCTTCGAGCGCGCGCTTGTAGGTCACGGACTGCTGAAACTCGGAGGATGTCACGCCCATGTTGTCCAGCAGCGAATAACCTCCGGTGGAGGAGGCGGGCAGCCCGGCGCCGGCGGCCTTGAGCCGCTGGTTATAAACCTGCTGTTCCGGCACCATGATGGTGCCGCCGCCCGCAGTGATCTCATAGGGCACGCCGTCGGCCTGCAGCTGCTCCACGATGGTGTTGGCGTCAGAGGCCTGCAGTCCGGAGAACAGCGGAGTGTAGGAAGGCTTGGTGGCCCAGCTGGCCAGGGTGAAGATCCCCAGGGCCAGGACGGCGATGCCAATCAGCGCCAGCGTTTTCTGCGCCAGGGTGAACTGGCCAATGGTTTTTCCCAGACGGCCAAAGGCCGCGTTCACCTGCGTCATCAGGCCTGCATCCGCATGATTTCGTTGAACGCGTCAACGCTCTTGTTACGCACGGCGGCCACGAGTTCGAGCGTGACGGAGGCGCGGGTAGAGGCAATCGAGGCCGCGTGGATGTCGTCCAGGTCCCCGGTTACGGCCTGCACGGCAAGTTCCTTGGAAACGGAGGAAAGCTGCTGGACGTTGTCCACCGCTCCGGCGAGGGAGGTGGCGAAGCCTGAACCGTCCGTGGCCGGTGCGGACGCGGCCGTGTTCTCCAGGTACGCGGTGGGCAGTGTGCCGGAAACGGCGCCGATGGCGGGAATGGGCATCAGGAGCGTCCAATCTGGAGTGCAGCTTCGTAGGTGGCTTTGGCCCGGTCAACGACGGCGGCGTTGGCTTCGTAGCCGCGCTGCGCCATGATCAGGGCGCTCATCTGCTCGGACATGTCGATGTCCGGGTAGCGGACGTAGCCTTCGGCATCGGCGAGGGCGTGGTTGGGTTCGTACACCATGCGCCCTTCGGCGCTGCCGTACTCCACACCGGAAACGTAGACGCCGGAGTTCTCGGCGCCTTCCTGGGCCAGCACATAACGCGCCTGGAACGCCGAGCCGTCGGTGCTGGAGGCGTTGTTCATGTTCGCCAGGTTGTCCGAGACGGCGTCGAGCCATTTGCGGTGGACGGTGAGGGCGGAGCCTGCGATCCCGATAGCGTCGAAAGTCATTACTGGCTCCTCATTGCGGTTCGGAGGGAGTTGGCCTCTCCCCCGACTGCCTGGGCGGCGAATTGGAATCGCAGCACGGTGTCGATATTGGAAAGTGTCTCGGTGTCCAGGTTGACGTTGGAACCGTCCAGCCGGGTGGGCTCCAGCGACCGGGCGGTGGTGGCATCGGTGAAACCGGCGCTGCCGGCCTTGACCGACTTGGCGAGTGCGTCTTCGAAGCTGACGCGCTGGGCGTGGTAACCGGGCGTGTTCACGTTGGCGATGTTGTTCGCGATGGCACGCTGGCGCAGGGAGAGGCCGTTAAGGGCACTCTGGAGTGCAACCGAAGACACGGAATCGAACACAGGGAAAACCCGCTTCATATGGGGGGACAGAGCGGCCGATCCGTGGCCTGTTGCAGTGAGCTATCCATGCTCACTGGTGGCTATCGGCGGATTACTCGAATATGTAAGTACTTTCCCCGCGCCTCTAAGTAGTTTTCAATCAGCAACCAGGTAGGAAAAGTGAGCAGGTTTGAAGAAGCCTGTCTGTGCCCTCCGCAGGTAACGTGGCAGGACGACTTGGATTTGCGCGCCGCACCTGCTGAAGCACTCGGTTAAGTCCGAATGAATCCGAATAAATCAGTCCGAATTAAGGGAGAAACCATGAGCACGGCCACGGACCGGTCCACACAGTCGCCGGAAGTACCTCCCGCGGACCGCCATGACCTCATCAGGGTGCTGGGCGCACGGGAGAACAATCTCAAGGACATCAACGTCGAGATTCCCAAACGCCGGCTGACCGTTTTCACCGGGGTGTCGGGTTCCGGCAAGAGCTCCCTGGTTTTCGCCACCATCGCCGCGGACTCCCAGCGGATGATCAATGAGACGTACAGCGCCTTCCTCCAAGGGTTTATGCCCTCGCTGTCCCGCCCCGATGTGGACAAGCTGGAGGGGCTCACCACGGCGATCATCGTGGACCAGGAGCGGATGGGCGCCAATCCGCGCTCCACGGTGGGGACCGCGACGGATGCAAACGCCATGCTGCGCATCCTGTTCAGCCGGCTCGGCGACCCGCATATCGGCTCCCCCAACGCGTACTCCTTTAATGTCCCTTCGGTGAAGGCCAGCGGTGCGATCACCGTGGAACGCGGCGGCAAGACCAAGGCTGAGAAGGCCACCTTCAACCGCCTCGGCGGGATGTGTCCGCGCTGCGAGGGTATGGGCTCGGTCAGCGACTTCGACCTCACCGCCCTGTACGACGATTCCAAGTCCATCCTGGAGGGTGCGCTGACCATCCCCGGCTACAGCATGGACGGCTGGTACGGGCGGATCTTCAGCAACACCGGGTTGTTCGACGCCGCGAAACCGATCAACCGGTTCACGAAGAAGGAGCTGCACGCCCTTCTTTACCAGGAGCCGACCAAGCTCAAGGTGGAAGGCATCAACGTCACCTTCGAAGGCCTGATCCCGAAGATCCAGAAGTCCATGCTGTCCAAGGACCGCGAAGCGATGCAGCCGCACATCCGTGCCTTCGTGGAGCGGGCCATCACGTTCTCCACCTGCCCGGACTGCGGCGGCACCCGCCTGGCGCCGGAAGCGCTCTCCTCCCGGATCAAGGGCAGGAACATCGCCGATCTGTGCTCCCTGCAGATCAGCGATCTCGCCGAGTGGGTCCGGGATCTGGACGAGCCGTCGGTCGCGCCCCTGCTCGCCGGTCTGCAGCACCTGCTGGATTCCTTCACGGAGATCGGCCTCGGCTATCTCTCCCTGGAGCGCCCCGCAGGAACGCTCTCCGGCGGCGAGTCGCAGCGCACCAAGATGATCCGGCATCTCGGTTCCTCCCTCACCGACGTCACCTATGTTTTTGACGAACCCACCATCGGGCTGCATCCCCACGACATCCAGCGGATGAACCAGCTGCTGCTGCAGCTGCGGGACAAGGGCAACACGGTCCTGGTGGTGGAGCATAAACCGGAAATGATCGCGATTGCGGACCATGTGGTTGACCTGGGCCCCGGTGCCGGCACCGGGGGCGGGGAAATCTGCTTCGAGGGCACCGTGGACGGCCTGCGCGCCTCGGACACTGTCACCGGGCGGCACCTTGATGACCGGGCACAGCTGAAAGCAGCCGTGCGTCAGCCCTCCGGCGCCTTGGAAGTCCGCGGCGCCGCCACCAACAATCTCCAGGATGTCGACGTCGACATTCCACTCGGCGTGTTCTGCGCGCTGACGGGTGTTGCGGGGTCCGGCAAGAGTTCCCTCATCCGCGGTTCGGTGGCGGGACGCGAGGGCGTTGTCGTGATTGACCAGAGCGGGATCAAGGGCTCCCGCCGCAGCAATCCGGCCACCTACACGGGCCTGCTGGAGCCGATCCGCAAGGCCTTCGCGAAGGCGAACGGCGTGAAGCCGGCCCTGTTCAGTTCCAACTCCGAAGGTGCCTGCCCAGTGTGTAACGGGGCCGGAGTGATTTATACCGACCTTGGTGTGATGGCCACGGTGGAATCCACCTGCGAGGAGTGCCAAGGCAAGCGGTTCCAGGCCCAGGTGCTGGAATACACCCTGGGCGGACGGAACATCGCCGAAGTGCTCGCCATGTCCGTCACGGAAGCGGAGGAATTCTTCAGCGAGGGCGAATCCCGGACTCCGGCGGCGCACAAGGTGCTTTCCCGGCTGGCCGACGTGGGGCTGGGCTATCTGAGCCTGGGCCAGCCGCTCACCACGCTCTCGGGCGGTGAACGGCAGCGCCTGAAGCTCGCCTCGCAGATGGCGGAGAAGGGGGACGTCTACGTGCTGGACGAACCCACCACCGGGCTGCATCTGGCCGACGTCGAGCAGCTGCTGGGGCTGCTGGACCGGCTGGTCGAATCCGGCAAATCGGTGATCGTGATCGAACACCACCAGGCCGTGATGGCGCACGCTGACTGGATCATCGATATGGGTCCGGGTGCCGGGCACGACGGCGGCCGGATTGTGTTCGAGGGAACGCCGGCTGATCTGGTGGCATCGAGGGCCACCCTCACCGGGGAACACCTGGCCGCCTACGTGGGCGCCTGAGCCGGCAGACCGGGTCCTGCGTTCAGGAGGACCCGGTCTGCTGCGGGCTGGCCCGCGGCCCGGCGTCATAACGGTTCCCGCAGTAGCCCCCGACCAGCCTGCACCAGGTCAAGTGTGTACCGCACCAGCCATTTTGACCGGGCCGTCCTTCGCTAAACCGCAGCCGGATCGGGCGCGTTCCGGCCGGGCGGCAGCCGGTCGGTCCATTGCCGGTCAGAGTGAGT
Organism: Arthrobacter sp. Helios; assembly: GCF_023167125.1. Classification (NCBI taxonomy): domain Bacteria; kingdom Bacillati; phylum Actinomycetota; class Actinomycetes; order Micrococcales; family Micrococcaceae; genus Arthrobacter; species Arthrobacter sp. Helios. Next base: position 3,825,172 of record NZ_CP095402.1, on the reverse strand, counting down.
TCCGGGCGAACGGCAGCCGCACCGCCCACAGCCGGCCAGGGTGTCTTCCGGGCGAGCGGCAGCCGGTCGGTCCGGTCAGGGTGCGTTCCGGGTGCACCGTTCCACTCCGCTTTGGGAAAACCCTTCCGTTCTGCGCACCGCTCCCCTCCGCTTTGGGGAAACCCAGCCATTCCTTGCACCGTTCCACTCCGCTTTGGGAAAACCCTTCCGTTCTGCGCACCGCTCCCCTCCGCTTTGAGAAAACCCATCCGTTCTGTGCACCGTTCCACTCCGCTTCGAGAAAACCCATCCGTTGCGTGGCACCGTTTCCCTCCGCTTTGGGAAAATCCAGCCGCTTTGGGATCTCCCTCCGGAGCGCGGGCGGCGGAAAAACGCATAACGGTCGATTTACCCCCAAACGGAGGCTTTTGAGATCACATCCACCGGTGCCCAGCGAGGTCCATAGGCTACGCGCCCGGCCGTCCGTGCCGCCACCCAAGGGACCCAACACCAAGCACCAAGCACCAATCGTCTCGGGCGGCCCGCGGCCCGGGATACGCGCCGGAGCGGCATGCGTCTAAGCCGTGTATCTAAGCCGTGTATCTAAGCCGTGGGTCTAAGCCGTGTACCAAACCGGGGCACCGGCAAACTCGCCGGGTGTTAGCCCGCGACGTCCAGGTAGACGGCGCCGCCGGAGGAGGCCGTCGGTACGCTGCGGATGAGTTCTGCCTGCTGGCGGATCATCCGGGACTCGCTGCGCAGCTGCTGGTAGGTGCGCTGCTGCGCCATGGCGAGCAGCCGTGCCCGCGCAGCGAACTGCACCGGCAGCGGGCCGAGGTCATGCGGCGGATGCCAGGCGCCGGCGACGCTGCGGGCCTGTTCCTGGACGGTGCTCCCGTCCATAAAGGCCTCGAGGTTATCTTCCAGCTGGGTCAGGATTTCGTCCCAGCGCTCCAGGTTTTCTGTGTCCGGCTCTGCCGCGTCAGACGGTTCCATGGGCTCAGCCGACACCGAGGGTGCCGCCTGTACCGGTCGGGGCGGCGCCGGGCGCCTGGGTGGGGAGCTGGGCAGCTGCTTCATGCCAGGCTGCGCGGAGCGGTTCCATCAGGTTGATGCACTCGCGGGTCATTGCGGCGCTGTGCTGGAGGTTCGCTTCCACCAGGGCCTTCATGACATAGCCGTAAATGGCCTGGAGGTTTTCGCCGCCTTCCCACTCGTCGACCTTGAGGGTTCCGCTGAGCTCGGCAACGATGGCCTGGGCATGCACCAGCTGCTCCGAGGCAGCCGGCCAGTTTCCGGCCTGCTGGGCTGCTTCGGCGCGGTTCAGGTCCAGCAGCATCCGGTCGTAGAGCATCGTGAGCAGCCGAACGGGAGAGGCGGACATCACCGCATCCCGGATGTACTCAGCCCGCTTGGCCTGCAGTCCGTAGCTCACGGTCACTTGCTGCCTGAGTTGGAGCCGTTAAGCGAGGCGAGCTGCCCGGTCAGCCATTCCTGCTGCGTTTGCAGCTGGCTGAGCTTGACCTCCAGGTTGCCCCAGATCAATTTCAGCGTGGATTCACGGCTGGCCAGGCGGCGGTCCCACCCTTCAATTTGGGTGTTGAGGTCCTTGATGACGGATTCCTGGCCGGTGATCCGCTGGGTGATCAAACCGTCGTATTTGTCCGAAGCCACCTTGCCCGCTGCCGCGACCCGCCCGGCAATCGTCTGCAGCGTTTCCTGGGTCTTGACTGGATCAGCTTCCATCGCTGCGGCGAACTTCTCCGCATCGAACACCACGGTGCCTTCCTTGGTGATGACGATGCCGAGTTCTGACGGTGAGCGGCCGTCGATCGGTGAGGTTGCCGCGTCCATAACCTGCCGCTTGATATCCCGGATCCCGGCGTCGCCCGTGAACAGTCCTCCGGACGCGCTGGTGTTTCCCGAAGTGGTGCTGACGGTAACAGCGCTGTTCTTGTCGATGAAGGCGAAGACATCAGCCAGTGAAGCGACCAGGTCGGAAGCCACTTTGGCGATGGCTTCGTCGTCCCTGGCGACGGTCAGGGTGAGTGCCGTGTTGGCAGGCGTATTGGCAGCCAGGGTCACGTCAACCCCGGGCATAATGCCCTTGAAGGTGTTGGTGCCGGACGTCAGTTCCTGGGCGGCAGGGGTGCCCGCCCAGAGGGTGAGCTTGGCGTCCTGAGCAGATTTGAGGACATCCGCATCAGTTCCGTCAATGCTTGCCGTGAACGCGCCCTCGGTGCCGGTCTTTGTTGCGGTGAACTGCACCCGGTACTGCTGAACGCCGTCCACCATGCCGGTGGGGATCTTCACCCCGGTCACCCCGAGGTTGGCCTTGTTGACCTCGCTGATGACCTCATCCATGGATTTGTCCGTGGTATCGAAGGAGGTTGTGGTGCCGTTGGCTGAGATGGACAGGGCACTGTTGGACGGCCATGCCGCCATCGCGGCGGAAAGCGAGATCTGCGCCGTGGCTGTCTGGGTAACCGAGATGTCGAGTGAACCTGCCGCCGCCCCGGCGCCCACCGTTGCAGTGACCTTGTCCGAACTGCTGGTGGCCGTGAAAAGATCAGTCCCGGCCGGCTTGGCCGTCTTGGCCGCAGCCTCGGCCAGGGAAGCGATCTTGGTGTTCAGCGACTGCAGGGCAGTCGTAAACAGCTGGGTCGTTGTGACCTTGTTCTTGAGCAGCAGCTGGGGCCGGGCTTCGATGTCCATAAGCTGCTTGATCATCTCGGTGGTTTTGATACCGCTGATGATCCCGTCGATGCCTAGCGCCATGCCGATGCTCCTAAAAGGTATCCCTCCGGTGCCACCGGAAAGGCTTGATAAAACGCTTCAGGCAGGGAATGGGCTGACGGGAAAAGTGTGAGGTCCAAGTCATTCTTTTCCCGTCAGCGGCCATTCACCTGCCGGTCAAGCGGTTACTGCTGGGTGCGGCGCGGCCGGAGCTGCCCCGCGATGAAACCCTTATTACTGCAGGAGCTGCATAACGCCGGAGTTCATCTGGTTAGCCTGGGCCAGCATTGCGGTTGCGGCGCTGGAGAGGATCTGGGACTTGGTGAAGCTGCCCATTTCCGCTGCCATGTCCGTGTCGCGGATGCGGGAGTTGGCTGCCGAGAGGTTCTCGACGGAAACCGCGATGGAGCGAGCGGTGGATTCCAGGCGGTTCTGCTGGGCACCAAGGGATGCACGCTGAGTGGAGATAGCGGCGATCGCGGTATCCATGGCCACAACCGATGCTGCGGCAGCGTCCGAATCGGCAACGCCGGCACCCGTAACAGCCGTAACAACCGCGGTCATGGCCGTGAAGTTAACTTCGAGCTGATCTTCAGCGACAACGCCGCCGGCGCCAATCTGAACGGTGATGGCGGTGTCAGCATTCAGCAGCTTGATGCCGTTGAAGTTGGTGGAGGCCTGGATACGGCCAAGCTCGGCACCCAGGGCGTCGATCTCACCCTTGATGGCCTCGCGGGATTTGGCGTTGTTGGAATCGTTACCACCCTGCACAGCGAGGTCGCGCACGCGGTTCAGGATGTTGTGGACCTCGGTCAGGGCGCCTTCAGCGGTCTGGATCAGGCTAATGCCGTCCTGAGCGTTGCGGCCTGCCTGGGTCAGACCGGAGACCTGGTTCTTCAGACCTTCGGAGATGGCCAGACCAGCAGCATCGTCAGCTGCACGGTTGATACGCAGGCCGCTGGAGAGACGCTCCACCGACTTGGACTGAGCAGCCTGGTTCAGGTTCAGGTTGCGCATTGCGTTCAGCGACGAGGTGTTTGTTGCGATTGTGAAACCCATGGTGAATTCCTCCGTGATTGGGCGATAACTACAAGGCCCGTCCGTGGGCCTCTACCCGTAGTTATCGACCCTCACAGGTCAGGTGTTAGGAATCCGGGAAAGTTTTTCCAGCCGTTTGAGACCTGGAACACTGCAGTTACTAGGACACGGCGGTGTTCAGCACACCGTGCCCGCCCGGGGCAGAGAATCCGGTGGGATGAAAATGCGGGTCCTGCCGGGTGAGTCCGCCAGCCGTCCATTCCGCCACCGAGGACAGGTAGGCGTTCCGCCTGGCCGGGGAAATCCGGGACTCAATCGGAGCCGGTGTCCCCGTGTCCGAGTAGTGGGTGCCCAGACCGTCCCGCAGCAGCCGGACTGCTTCGGCACGCTGCTGGGAAACCGCGGAGTGGGTGGCCCCCAGCTCGGCGGCCAGCTCCTTGACGGACCGGTCGTGGAAGTACACCTGTTCCACGACGTAGCGCATTTTTTCCGGCAGGGCAGCGACGGCGGCCCGCAGGTACTTCATGCTTTCGGCATTCAGCACTGACCCTTCCGGCGAAGGCAGCTCACTCACCAGGGAGTCCGAGGCGGCGTCGTCAAGGTGGGACACGGTGCGCGACGCGTCGGCGAGGGCATCCTCGGCCGTGCTGCGGTCAACACCCAGGGCAGAAGCGATCTCGTCGACCTTGGGGCTCCGTCCGAGCGCCCCAGTCAGAGCTTCCTTTACTGCCAGTGTTTCCTTGATGCGCTTCCGTGCCGTCCTGGTGGCCCAGTCGCTGGAGCGCATCTCGTCGGCAAATGCCCCAACGATGCGCCGGCGCGCGTACGCACCGAAGGGCACGCCCAGCTCTGCATTGAACGAGTCAGCAGAGGTGATCAGGGCGATTGCTCCAACCGATGCCAGATCATCCCGGGAGAGATGTGTCACCTTGGCACACACCTCTGAGACCAAATATCCAACCAGCGGTAAGTTCTCCACAACCAGCAGGTTGCGTTCTTCACGATTCAAAATATGGACCCCCAAGTCCTTGTTCCCCAACAAAATACGCTTGCCGCTAGGACGGAGGCTGAGACCCCCGGGAGATTCCATACTTTGGCGTAATACGTGCAACATACCACTAACATTGGTGGTGCAACCGCCGATAGGTGTGTCTGACGGATTAAAAGTTTTTCGGCCTGTGAAGGCGGGTGTCTTGAAACCGTTGCAGGATGTGATTCCGCATCCACCGGAAGACAAAACACTCGCATAGACCGCAGGAGGTGAGCTAGACATGGGTACCCAGAAATTGTCCGCATTACTCTGGGAAGAACGGGAACTGTTGGAGCTCCTGACCTTCAAGCTCGAGGAAGAACAGCTGCTCCTGACCTCCGGGAAAACGCGCTGGCTCCAGCACGCCACCCGGGAAGTGGAGCAGGTCCTTGATCGCCTGCGGATCGCGAATCTGGCCAGGACGGTGGCCGTTTCCGAACTCGCGGAGGAATGGGGCATAGCCGAAGATGCAACTCTTCGGCAGATTATCGCCGCAGCACCTCCAGGACCGTGGACTGAGATTTTCACGGCCCATTTGCAGGCAATGACGGAACTTACCGTGAGGATCCGCGATCTGCGGGACACGAACGAGCAGTTCCTCCGTACGGCAGCGCGTTCCGCCCAGGAAACCCTCGCGGGCCTGGGCACGGAGAGCAAAACGTACACCTCCAGCGGCAACTCTGCCGGGCCGGGAAGCAGCGCCCGCATAGTGGACAAGCAACTCTAGAGACCGTGAACAAAGGAATCGTCACGCCATGAGCACCTTCAGCGGCCTTAACACCGCTTACTCCGGTCTAAGCGCAGCCCGTAAGGGCCTCGACATCGTTGGGCAGAACATCGCCAACGTCAACACACCGGGATACACCCGCCAGCGGGTCACCACCTCTGCCATGGGCGGCGCGTCCATCGCCGGCAGGTTTTCCACCGGACCGGCCGTGGGCCAGGGCGTCTCAGTCGATGGGATCGCCCGGCTTGGCAGCATGCAGCTGGATACCCGTGTACGGGCGACCGCCGCAGCCTCCGGGTTTTCCGCAGTGCGTGCCAATGCCCTGTCCAGCCTGGAAACCAGCTTGAACGAACCGGGGAAGAACGGCATTTCCACTTCCCTGACCGAGTTCTGGGCCGCTTGGCAGGGTGTGGCCAACAAACCCGGGGACGAAGCCGCGGCCACCGGGCTCATCGGGCAGGCCACCATCCTCGCCCAGCAGATCTCCACCGGGTATGAGGCAGTGGAGGAGCAGTGGACCGGTGCGTATAAGCAGCTCAAGGACATGGAGGCGGAGCTGAACGGCACCGCCTCGCAGATCGCGTCCCTGAATGCACAGATCCGGACCACTCTGGCCTCCGGCGGGTCGGCTAATGAACTGATCGACCAGCGGAACGCCCTGACCACCACGATCGCCGCCCTGGCGGGCGGAACGGTCCGCGAATGCGACAACGGTATGGTCGACGTCCTGATTGACGGCAACGCCATTGTCTCCGGGGATATCGTCCGGCCTGTCCAGGTTGCCGGCGGGGTTGCCATGGGCGGCGAAGCGCCGCGCCTGGAGTGGAGCCACCGCCCAGGGACCAACATGGCCGTCAGCGGCGAAATCGCCGGAGCGCTCAGCATCCTGGCACCGGCCGGCGACGGCGGCGTACTGGCATCCGCGGCGGAAGGCTACAACAACTTCGCCAAGGCCCTGGCTACCGCGGTGAACGGTGTGCACAACGGAGGCACCAACACCGCCGGAACGGTGCTGGGAGATTTCTTCAGCCACAGCACCGATCCCGCTGCCCTTTCGTTGAAGGTCATTCCGACCAATGCCGGAGGCGTCGCCACCGGTGCGGCTGGCCAGGGATCGAAAGACAATTCCATAGCCGACGCCATCGCGCAGCTGGGTACCGGGAAAAACTCTCCCGACTCGGTCTGGGCCGGCTTCGTCAGCGGCATTGGCGCCAGCTCCCGCGTGGAGATGCAGCAGGCGGAACTCGCCGGCGTGGCGGCCTCCTCCGCTGTCGGAATGCAGCTCTCCAACTCTTCAGTGGACCTGGACGAAGAGAACCTGAACCTGCTCGCTTATCAGCATGCCTATCAGGGCGCTGCGCGGGTCATGACAGCCATCGATGAAATGCTCGACACGCTCATCAACCGCACCGGCATTGTGGGAAGGTAACCCGTGATTTCCCGAACCACCAACCAGACACTCACGCGCAACGCCCAGCAGAACCTGCAGGCGAACATTTCCCGGCTGGCCAAGCTCCAGGAGCAGGCGCAGACCTCGGCCGCCATCAGCCGGCCGTCGGACAATCCTTCAGGCACCGCCGACGCGCTGAAGGTCCGCGGCGAAATCCGCGCCAATACGCAATACAAGAGCAACATCGCGGACGCGAACAGCTGGCTCGCCACCGTCGACGCAGCGATGTCCCGCACCACGGATCTCCTTACCCGGATCAAGGACCTGGCCATTACCGCGTCCACCTCGACGACCACCCCGGCCAGCAAGGCCGCGATCGCCACGGAAATCGAGGGACTGAAGTCGGATCTGCTGGCGCAGGCCAACACCTCCTACCTGGGCCGGAACATTTTTGCCGGGAACTCAGATGCGGGGGCCGCTGTAACGGTGGATACCTCGGTTGATCCGGCGGTTTATACGTTCACCGGTGCCGGTGACGGGCCGGTGACCCGCCGGCTGGATGCGAATACCACCGTGCGGGTCGATGCCAGCGCAGATGCTGTCTTCGGAGACGTCTTCACCAAGCTCGATTCCCTGGTCGCGGACCTGCGGACGAACGGAAACATCAGCGGACACCTGTCCGGCATCGATGCGAGCAGGGACACCGTGCTCTCGCAGCAGACCGACGTCGGCATCCGCCATGCCCGCGTCCTGAAAGCAGAGGAAACCAACATGGAGCAGTCCGTGAGCTTGGAATCCCGGCGCTCCGGCATCGAAGATCTGGACACGGCAACGGTCATTATGGATCTGAAGCTGCAGGAACTGGCCTACCAGTCCTCGCTGGCTGTCACCGCCAAGGTCCTGCAGCCCACACTGATGGACTTCCTGCGATGAGCACCGTGACACCGGTGGTTTTCCTTACCCCTCCCCCCGGACTCGAACCCATCACGGCCTTCGACCTGGCTGACGTCGAAGGCGCCACCGGGCTGTACTCCCTGACCGGTGCGGACGTTTCCGTTGGACAGCGCCGCTTCTACGCGATCGACGCCTCTGTGTACCTGCCCGATTACAACCCGGAAATCGCCGACGATCAGGCAGCCCAGCTGGGCCTCCAGGATCCGGCTGATGCCCGTGTCCTGGTGGTCGCCAACCCGTCCGACGGCGGTACCACCGTGAACCTGCTGGCCCCGGTCATCATCAACACGCGCACCTGGCAGTGTGCACAGGTCATCCTGGAAGGCGGTGACTGGCCGCTCCGGGCGCCGCTGGAAGCCGTCGCAGCAGCCTGAGCCTCCCCCCCCTGACATAAGAGACCCCTGACGTAAGAAAGGCGGCCTTCCCCTCCGGGAAGGCCGCCTTTCTGTTGTTCTGCTGTAGCTGTTCTACCGCTGTGCCGTCAGGCGTGCGGCTGTTTAGGCGAAGTCGGACGTTGCCGGATCGGCGCCGAAGCGGGTGCCGTTATCCAGCGCGTTGATCGCCTCAATGTCCTCGTCTGAGAGCTTGAGGTCAAGGGCAGCCCAGTTCTCCTGGATCCGCGATTCGGTCACGGACTTCGGGATCACAATGTTGCCGAGCGCCAGGTGCCAGGCGATGACCACCTGGGCGGCGGTGGCGCCGTCGTATTTCGCTGCGATGTCCTGCAGGACCTGGTCATCCAGCAGGCCCTGGCCGGAGCCGAGCGGGGAATAGGACTCGTGGCGGATGCCGTGCTTGGCCTCGAACTCACGCAGTTCCTTCTGGGCCAGGTACGGGTGGGTTTCCACCTGGTTCAGGACCGGAACAACGCCGGTGGCGTCGATGATTTCCTGCAGCGCCTCGACCGTGAAGTTGCAGACGCCGATGGACTTGACCCGGCCGGACTTCTGCAGCTCGATCAGGGCCTTCCAAGTCTCAACGTACTTGCCCTGCTTCGGCTGCAGCCAGTGGATCAGGTACAGGTCCAGGGTCTGAAGGCCCAGGCGTTCCATGGACGCGTCGAACGCGGCCAGGGTTTCCTCGAAGCCCTGATCGGCGTTCCAGACCTTGGTGGTGATGAACAGGTCTTCGCGCGGCAGGCCGGAGGCGGCAATGGCGCGGCCGACGCCGGCTTCGTTGCCGTAGATCTTGGCGGTGTCGATGTGGCGGTAGCCGGCCTCGAACGCCATGCCCACGGTCTTTTCCGCGAGTTCGTCCTCAACCCGCCAGACGCCGTAGCCGAGCTGGGGGATGGTGTTGCCGTCGATGAACGTCACAAGTGGGGATGTAGTCATGGTCACCATCCTGCCAACACTTCGGCGCCGCGCTGACCAAACGGAGCCGAAGTTTGCTGGACGCGAAATTCCGGTGCCGGGGTCCGGACGCCGGAAGGGACGTTCCGGGACCGCTAAACCGGTGAACCGTCCGGCTGGTCCGTGGCAAGCACACGTTCTGCCTCCGCGATGTCCTGTTCCACGAGCTGTGCCCTGCGGCGGACATTTTCGACGCCGGAGGAAGCGATCCCCCAGCGTTCCCCTTCCAGCCGTGACATGGCTGCCGCTTCCGCGGTGGCTGCCAGTGAGTTTCCGGACCGGGAGAGGGCACGGTGGACGCCGGTCATCCGGCCCGGAATGTCCTGGCCGGTGCTGGGGCACTGCCCCTGGGCTGTGGCGCAGACGGCCCGGACCCGCGGCAGGAGGCTGGAGAGTTCGTTGGCGACGAGGGCCAGCTCGTTATAGAGCGCATCGTCTTCGACGCCCTCCAGCATCTGGTGGTAGCGGTCCAGCCCGCGGGTGAAGCGGTCGTGGGCGCGCCGCCACACACCCATGCCGAGTTCGACGTCGTCCTTGCGCCCTTGCCGGGCTGCTGCGAAAAGTGCCATCTTGCGGGAAATTCTACAGATACTGTCCGGGACCCGCGTGGGGCTCGATCCGGCTGGCCGGGCCGGGGGCCTGCCGCTGCTGGCCTGGGACGGCACCGGCACGGCGTGGTTCACCGTCTTCCCCGACGACCACACCGGGGGCGATGACCGTGCCAGGCGGCAGCTGGCGCAGCTGCAGACGGCCCTGCAGCTGCTGGTTAGCGGTCTGCTGTGCTGCGATCGCGGTCTGGATTCCGCGGAACAATCCTTCAAGCCAGCCCACCAGCTGGGCCTGGCCGATGCGCAGCTCCGCATCGGTCGGTGTCGACTCTTCCAGGAAAGGCAGGTTGATCCGCTGCAGTTCAGTGACGAGCTCCGGAGCCAGGCCGTCGTAAAGTTCCTTGAGCGACCGCTCATGGATCTCAGCCAGCCGGTTCCGGGCGGCGTCGTCAAGGGGTGCGTTGCGTACTTCTTCGAGCAGCTGCTTGATCATGGTGCCGATCCGCATGACCTTCGCGGGCTCATCCACCAGTTCGTTCAGCTTGGCCGGGCCGGTTTTCTCCTGGGAGCCGTCCGCACCTTGTTGGGTGCCCGACTGGGCACCCGGTTGGTCCGGTGCTGCACCCTGTGCCTGGCCCCGGTCCTGCAGCGGAGGAGCCGCGGGGCGGGTACCGGCGCCGCCGGGCGACGGGGACTGGGCCGTTTCTCCGGCCGGAGCCGCAGGGGACTGTGCCCCGGGGGCGGCCGCAGATCCGTTCTGTTCAGTCATGGATTAATGCTCTCACGCTTGGGGCTGGTTGTTCCGGGCTTCAGTCGCTTTCAAGCTCTTCCTCCCGCTTTTCGGCGTACTCGCCATTCGGGCTCAGGCCGGGCGCATACTGCCCGGCGTTGAGCTGGCCTGAGGTGTAGTGGTGCGCGTCGAATTCGGGTCCGGCCGCCTGCTCGTCCGGCGGGAGGTTGATGTCCTCGGCCAGATGCTCATCCTCATTGTCCGGCTCCGGGAGCGGAAGGCTGATGTCCTCGCGAAGGTGGGGATCGTGCGGCAGATCGTCGTGTCCAGGCATCTACCCAGCAAAACAGGAACGGGCATCCACTACAAGGGGGGCCGGACGGAGCTGGAAATGGAAAGGCAGCGGGCCCGGTGCCCGCAAAACGGCACCGGGCCCGCTGGTGACCGGTCAGCAGCAGCGTCCGCCGGGATTGTGGTCCTGGCGGTCCATCTTCTCCTTCCAGAACTCCCGCTCGGTCAGCGGCTCCCCGGCGCAGCCCGATGCGGCGTGGTGCGCCTGGTACTTGCGGTAGGCGTCCTCCCCCATCACATCGCGGAAGAACCGGACGAAGCCGCGCAGGCTGCCGGCGATGGCCGCCGGCATCAGTGCCCGGCTCCCGCCGTCTTAGCCGCCGGTTTTTTGTCCTGCGGCAACGCCTTCCACTGCGCTTCAATCTCCTTCTCCAGCGGGGTACCGAAGAACCCTGACGGCGCGAAGATGCGGGACGGCACCGCAGGGTCTTCGGCGCTCGGGGCACCTCCGGAACGGTAGGAGCGGACGGAGGCGATGACCGCGGTAATGATCACGATGATTGCCAGGGTCACGAAGAGGATGGACAGGATCCCCTGCACGAAGGTGTTGCGGACCACGGCTTCCATGGCTTCCACGGTCTTGGCTGTGCCGAAGCTGGTTTCCCCGGCTTCGAGTGCGTTCCTGAAGGCGTTGTGCTGGGCCCAGTAGCCCACACCCGGGACCGGGGAGAAGATCTTGTACATCGAGGCCGTGATGGTCACGACCGAGGCGAAGCCCAGCGGCAGCACCACCACCCAGATGTACTTGAAGAGGTTCTTCTTGGCCAGGATCGCCAGGCAGATAGCCAGTGCAATGGCTGCGAGGAGCTGGTTGGCGATGCCGAACAGCGGGAAGAGCGTGTTGATTCCGCCCAGCGGGTCCGTCACACCCATGATCAGGATCGATCCCCAGCCCGCGACCATGACGGCCGTACAGATCCAGGCTCCTGTCCGCCACGAGGTGTCGCGGAACTTGGGAACGAAGTTGCCGATTGAGTCCTGTAGCATAAAGCGGGCCACACGGGTTCCGGCGTCGACGGCGGTGAGGATAAACAGTGCCTCGAACATGATGGCGAAGTGGTACCAGAAGGCCATCATGGCCGGACCGCCGATGAAACTCTGCATGATCATGGCGAGGCCGACGGCGAGGGTCGGCGCGCCGCCGGTGCGGGAGACCACGGATTCTTCCCCGACGCCGGCGGCCAGGGACGTGAGCATGTCCGGTGTCAGGCTGACTCCGGCCAGGCCGAGGGAGTTGACGAAGGCGACGGCGCCCTCCACGGTGCCGCCGGTGGCCGCTGCCGAGGAGTTCATGGCGAAGTAGATTCCGCGGTCAATCGAGAGCGCGGCGACCAGGGCCATGATGGCTACGAAGGACTCCATCAGCATGCCGCCGTATCCGATGAACCGGGTCTGGCGTTCCTTCTCAATCATCTTCGGCGTGGTGCCGGAGGAGATCAGGGCGTGGAACCCGGAGAGCGCACCGCAGGCGATGGTGACGAACAGGAACGGGAAGAGCGGCCCGGCGACCACCGGCCCGTCCGACCGTGACGCGAACTCACTGAACGCGGGAACGCTGATCTCGGGGCGGACAATGATGATGGCCACGGCCAGCATCACGATGGTGCCGACCTTCATGAAGGTGGAGAGGTAGTCGCGCGGGGCGAGCAGCAGCCAGACGGGCAGGACAGCGGCAATAAAGCCGTAAATAATGATGCCCCAGGCGATGGTGACCCGGTCCAGGGAGAACAGCGCTACGCCCCACTCGGTGTCCGCGATCCAGCCGCCGCCGACGATCGCCAGCATCAGCAGCACAAAGCCGATGATGGAGACCTCGGTGACCTTGCCGGGCCGCAGGAACCGCAGGTACACGCCCATGAACAGGGCGATCGGAATGGTCATGGCGACGGAAAAGACACCCCAGGGGCTCTCTCCGAGGGCGTTGACGACCACCAGGGCGAGGATCGCGACGATGATGATCATGATGGTCAGCGTCGCGATCAGGGCTGCTGTGCCGCCGATCAGGCCGAGCTCTTCGCGGGCCATCTGGCCCAGCGAGCGGCCGCCCCGGCGCATGGAGAAGAACATCACCAAATAGTCCTGGACCGCGCCGGCCAGGATCACACCGACGATGATCCAGACGGTGCCGGGGAGGTAGCCCATCTGGGCTGCCAGCACGGGGCCGACCAGCGGTCCGGCGCCGGCGATCGCGGCGAAGTGGTGGCCGTAGAGCACCCGCCGGTCAGTGGCGGCGTAGTCCTTGCCGTCGGCCTTGTATTCGGCCGGGGTGGCGCGGCGGTCGTTGGGCTTGAGCAGGTGCCGCTCGATGAACTTGGAGTAAAAGCGGTACCCGATGAAGTAGGTGCAGACGGCGGCGAACACGAACCAGATGGCGTTGACCGTTTCACCGCGGACGATGGCAAGCATCGTCCAGCTGATGCCGCCCAGCAGGGCTATCCCGACCCACAGGACGATCTTGGCCGGTGTCCAGCGGCGATCCTCGGCCTCGGCATCGGCGTCATCCAACGCGACCGGAGGCAGATCCGGATCCTGGACCAGGACGTCTGGCCCCGTATCCACCGGATCGTGCCCGGCCGGCCCCTTCCGGTGCCGTCTGTTCTCACTCATGGTGCTTCCCCTTGTCAGCAGTGCGGTTCCGCACCTTGTGGCGGGGTGCGGGTGATGCGCACGAGGGTAGCAGCGGCAGGGGTGTTCCAGGTCACATACACACCGGCACGGCCACCGGTGTTCGGCGGCCGTGCCTGTTTTTGCGCTAAGTGGAGTTTTGCGGCGGGCGACCGCCGGGGCTAGACCGTCAGCAGGATTTTGCCGGTATGCCGGCCGGAATCGAAGTACTCGTGCGCGGCGGCTGCTTCCGCGAGCGGGAATGTGCGGTCCACCAGCGGCTTGACCGTCCCGTCCCGAAGCATCGGCCAGACGTACTCCCCGACGGCGGCCATAATGGCGCTCTTCTCTTCCTCCGGCCGCCCCCGCAGGGTGGTGCCCATCACCGCACAGCGTTTGGACATCAGGGCACCGAGGTCGATCTCCGCACGGGTTCCGCCCTGCAGCCCGATGATAACCAGCCGGCCGCCGGCCGCGAGCGCCTCGACGTTCCGCTGCAGGTACTTTGCGCCCATCACATCGAGGATCACATCCGCGCCGTGACCGCCTGTGGCTTTCCGGACTTCTTCCACAAAGTCCTGCTCCTTGTAGTTAATGAGGCCTTTGGCTCCCAGGCTGCGTGCGAGTTCCAGCTTCGAGGCGCTGGAGGCAGTAACCAGCGGCACTGCACCGAAGGCGGCCGTCAGCTGGATTGCCATGGTGCCGATTCCGCCCGCACCGCCGTGGATGAGGACATACTCACCTTCCCGGACACCGGCAGCCATAAACAGGTTCGAAAAGACCGTTGCGGCCACCTCCGGCAGGGCCGCGGCAGTGACCAGGTCCAGTTCCGGCGGCACCGGCAGCACCTGGCCGGCGGGCACCGCCACCTGCTCGGCGTAACCGCCGCCGGAGAGGAGGGCGGCGACGTCGGCCCCCACCTCCAGACCCTCGACGCCCGTTCCCACCGCGGCCACCCGGCCGGAGACCTCCAGCCCGGGGTATTCGGGGGCGCCCGGCGGCACGGGGTAGTTACCCATCCGCTGCAGGACATCCGCGCGGTTCAGTCCGGCAGCGGCCACATCAATCAGGACCTCGCCCGGGCCGGGCACCGGGGCGGGGACGTCCCGGAGTTCCAGGACCCCGGGACCGCCCGGTTCGGTGATAACGATGGCTTTCATGAGGCCTCCTGAGGGTGGCGAAGATTTTGGCGAATTGGGCTCATCTGCCAGACTACTAGCGGGGAAGGTTGTCCGAGCGGCCGATGGAGCTGGTCTTGAAAACCAGTGTGCGGTAACCCCGTACCAAGGGTTCGAATCCCTTACCTTCCGCATTTGCACCCCGGTTCACTGAGCCGGGGTGCTTTTTTGTGCCGTTGCATGTCAACGCATATTGCACCCGCATATTACTTTGCGGATTCATCAGCATGCTTTCCCTCAAATAGGGTTGACACGTGGTTTCCGGCCCATTTGGGGGGTGGACCACTAAACCATTTTCTATCGAGGAGCTATGACTATGTATTCGGCCCACAAGACGTCTCTGTCCCGAGCCGGAAGAATCCTCGCCGCAGCATCGCTGACGGCACTGCTGGCAGGCTGCGCCGTTCCGCTGTCCTCCGGCGGCGGCAATGCTGCGGCGGACGAGAAACCGTCCTCCGCAGCCGCTTCCCCTACCGCTGAGAAGGTAGTTGAAGAAGTTGAAGACGTTTCCCCGGAAACGGTGGACGCGATTGATCTGAACGTCGGCGACTGCCTGATCGAACCTGACGGCGATCAGATCACCGAAGTGGACGTCCTGCCGTGCACGCAGGAGCACGACAGTGAAGTTTATGCCGCCATGGACATGGCGGGCAGCGAGTACCCGGGCGAGACAGCCGTTGACGAAGCAGCGGCGGAATTCTGCGTCGCCGAGTTCCAGCCCTACATCGGCGCGGATTACCAGACCTCGGTCCTGGACATCGGCCTCATCACGCCGACGTCCTACTCCTGGACCCTGGGCGGGGACCGGGAAATCCTCTGCACGGTTTACCGGGTGGACGGCTCACCGCTGACCAACTCGGTGCGCAACGCGCAGATCTAACGTTCCGCCTGCAGGAGGGCCTCGGCACACACTGTGCCGGGGCCCTCTTTCACTTTGTCAAGAGCCAGTGCCGGTTCGGACTTCAAACCGGTGAATTCCACTGGTCAAAGCCCTTGGGCTGGGATATGCAAAGAGGGTTCACCGCACCCCACTGCCGTACCATCCGGGCCGCTTCCGCTTGCCCTGCTGCGGCACCACTTTCTTCGAGGAGCATGAGGCATGAGACCTACGAGATGGAAGGCGGTGCTGGGAACAGCACTGTCAGCCGGCCTGCTGGCCGGCCCCCTGGCGGCACTGCCCGCCCACGCCGAGGAAGGCGGGGGCGGCGTCATCATTAATGAGGCGTACCTGAGCGGCGGCAGCGCCAACGCCCCCTTTACCAATAAATTCGTAGAGCTCTACAACCCCACCAGCGCCCCGGTCAGCCTGGAGGGCTGGTCACTGCAGTACCGCGCCGCGGGAACAACCACGGCGCCGTCCGGAATCGGCCGGCTCAGCGGAACCATTCCGGCCGGGGGCCACTACCTCATCCAGGGCGCCAGCAACGGCACAACCGGCACCGCCCTCCCCACCGCGGATGCAACCATCGGGGCCAGCTTCTCCGGTGCCGCCGGAACCCTGGTGCTCGCCAACCAGGCGACGGCCGTCAACCCGCTCCCCACCGGCTCGGTGATCGGCCAGCCCGGCGTCGTTGACCTGCTGGGCTACGGCACCTCGAACACCTTCGAAACCGCACCCGCCGCCGCACCCGCGGGCAACAGCGACCCGAAGTCCTTAAACCGCACGGGATTCGCGGACACGAACAACAACGCGGCTGACTTCACGCTCAGCGGTACGGTCACCCCAACCAACACCGCCGGCGGCGGCACGGGCCCCGTTGATCCGACCGACCCGCCGGATCCCACGGATCCGCCCGACGGTACGGTCGCCATTGCTGCCATCCAGGGAACCGGCGATGCGAGCCCGCTCGTCGGGCAGAACGTCACCACCCGCGGCAAGGTCACCGCGGCCTACCCCACGGGCGGATTCAGCGGCTATTACCTGCAGACCCCGGGAACCGGCGGCACGATCGATCCCGCCACCCACACTGCTTCGGATGGCATCTTCGTGTTCTCCGCAGCTACCGTGGGCCAGGTCGCTGTTGGCGACTACGTCGAAGTCACGGGCACCGTGGGCGAGTACTTCGGGCTCACGCAGCTCACGGTCGCCGCCGGCGCCCTGTCCAAACTCACCGAGCCGGCCGAAGAGGTTAAGCCAGCCAACGTCGCCTGGCCTGCCACTGACGCGGAACGGGAAACCCTGGAGGGCATGCTCCTTGCTCCCCAGGGCGACTTCACCGTCACCGATAACTTCTCCCTGAACCAGTACGCGGAGATCGGCCTCGCAGCCGGTACCGAACCACTGGTCCAGCCCACCGCCGTCGCACCCCTGGGAACGCCGGAGCACGCGGCTGTTGCCGCAGGGAATGCGGCCAAGGCCGTGAAGCTCGACGACGGCGCCACCACCAATTTCCTTGCTGCGGCGAACCAGTCCAAACCGCTGCCGTACCTGACCCCGTCCGGCCCGGTCCGTGTTGGGGCGCCCGCTGCGTTCACCACGAATGTGATCCTGGATTTCCGCAACAGCGCCTGGAAGTTCCAGCCGCTCACCGAGCTGACCCCGGCCAACGCGGCCACGGTCCAGCCGGCGTCGTTCGAGAACACCCGCACCGCCGCACCGCAAAGCGTCGGCGGGAACCTCAAACTGGCGTCCTTCAACGTGCTGAACTACTTCAGCACCACCGGTGACCAGCTCACCGGCTGCACCTATTTCAACGACCGTTCCGGAGCCCCGATCACGGTCCGCGGCGGCTGCGACGCCCGCGGTGCCGCCGACGCGGCCAATCTGGAACGCCAGCAGGCCAAGATCGTCCAGGCGATCAACGCACTCGGCGCCGACGTCGTCGGGCTGATGGAAATCGAGAACTCCGCAGCGCTGGGGCAGGACCGTGACACGGCACTCGCCCACCTGACTGCGGCCCTGAACGCGGCGTCCCCCGGCACCTGGGACTACGTCCGCTCCCCCGCGGCCCTCCCCGACGCCGAAGACGTCATCCGCACGGCCTTCATCTACCGGACCGCGAACGCTGAACCTGTCGGCGAATCCGTGATCCTCAATGACGAAAGCGTGTTCTCCAACGCCCGTGAACCGCTGGCCCAGGCCTTCAAGCCTGCCGGCGGAGCGGACAGCGAATCCTTCGTGGCCATCGCGAACCACTTCAAGTCCAAGGGCTCGCCCCCGGCCTCCGGGGAAAACGCGGACAACGGCCAGGGCGGCTGGAACGCCGACCGGGTCCGCCAGGCGCAGGCACTGGTGTCCTTCGCTGACACCGTGGCGGCCGACGCGGGCACGGAGCGGGTTTTCCTGCTGGGTGACTTCAACTCCTACGCCGCCGAGGACCCCATGCGCATCCTGGCAGAGGCCGGATATGTGAACCTGGGTAACGCCACGGGCAAGCACTCCTACGCCTTCGGCGGCCTGGTCGGGTCCCTGGACCACATCCTGGCGTCCCCGGCAGCGGCCGAAGACGTCACCGGAACGGACATCTGGAACATCAACTCCGTGGAATCCGTGGCACTGGAATACAGCCGGTTCAACTACAACGTGACCAGCTTCTACGCTCCGGACGCCTACCGGTCCTCGGACCATGACCCCATCCTGGTGGGCCTGAACCTGACCCCGGCCGAGGCGGAAACCACCGAGCTGAACCTGCTGAACATCAACGACTTCCACGGCCGGATCGACGGCAACACCGTCAACTTCGCCGGAACCGTTGAACAGCTAAAGGCCGCCGCGCCGGAGGGCAGTTCACTGTTCCTCTCCGCCGGCGACAACATCGGCGCTTCCCTGTTCGCTTCCTCGGTGCAGCAGGACCAGCCGACCATCGACGTCCTGAACGCCCTGGGCCTGCGGGCCTCGGCGGTCGGCAACCATGAGTTCGACGGCGGTTTCGCCGACCTCACCGACCGGGTGGTTCCTGCCGCGGACTTCGAGTACCTCGGCGCCAATGTCTACCTCAAGGGCACCACCACTCCGGCGCTGCCCGAGTACGCCCTCCTGGACGTCAACGGCGTGAAGGTGGCCGTGATCGGCGCGGTGACCGAGGAGACCGGAACGCTGGTCAGCCCCGGCGGCATCGCCGCCCTGGAGTTCGGGGACCCGGTGGAAGCCGTGAACCGCGTGGCCGAACGGCTCGTGGCTGAAGGCCTGGCCGACGTCATCATTGCCGAATACCACGAAGGCGCCGGTGCGGGCACGCCCGACGGCGCCACCCTCGAGGAGGAGGTTGCCGGCGGCGGTGCGTTCGCGGAGATCGTGACGGAAACCAGCGCGCTGGTGGATGCCATCTACACCGGGCACACGCACAAGCAGTACGCGTGGGACGCACCGGTTCCCGGCGTCGAGGGCAAAACCCGCCCCGTGGTCCAGACCGGTTCCTACGGTGAGTTCATCGGCCAGATCGAGCTCGAATACAACGCCGAGACGGACGAGGTGCTTTCCTACACGGCCGGTAACGTCGCACGGACCACCACCCCTGCTGCCGAACTGGTGGCGGCCTACCCGGCCGTCGCTGAAGTGAAGCGGATTGTCGACGCCGCCCTGGCGTTCGCGGCCGAGGTCGGCAACCAGCCGGTCGGCTCGGTAACCGCGGACATCACGACTGCCTTTACCGGCGCCTCCCGGGATGACCGGTCCAACGAATCCACGCTGGGCAACCTCGTGGCGGACTCGCTGCTCTCTTCGCTGGGCGCTCCCGAGCGCGGCGGTGCGGAAATCGGCATCACCAACCCCGGCGGGCTCCGCGCGGAGCTGTATTACGGCCCGGATGGTGTCATTACCTACGCCGAAGCCAACGCCGTCCTGCCGTTCGTGAACAACCTGTGGACCACCACGCTCACGGGTGCGCAGCTGAAGGCAGTCCTGGAGGAGCAGTGGCAGCCGGACGGAAGTTCGCGGCCGTTCCTGGCACTGGGCCTCTCCGACAACGTCACCTACACCTATAACCCGGACCTGGCCCGCGGTTCCAGGATCCAGTCGGTAACCGTCAACGGCGCTCCGCTGGACACCGCCCGGGCCTACCGGGTGGGGACGTTCAGCTTCCTGGCACAGGGCGGAGACAACTTCTCCACCTTCGCGCAGGGCACCGACACCAGGGATTCCGGGCTGATCGACCGCGATGCCTGGATCAGCTACCTCCAGGCCAACAGCCCGGTCTCCCCCGATTTCGCCCGGCAGGGCGTGATCGTCAAGGGCGCTCCAGCCACCGTGAAGGCGGGCTCCAGCGCCTCCTTCACAGTGGAGAAGCTGGACCTGACCTCGCTGGGCAGCCCGGCCAACACCACGCTCGCAGTGAGCTGGGTTCCGGCCGCCGGTGCAGCCATCGCCCTGGGATCGGTTCCGGTGACCGGCGGAGCGGCGAGCGTTAGCGCAGCCATCCCGGCGTCGGCATCCGGCGGCGGTTCGCTGGTCCTCACGGCGGCTCCATCGGGAACCACGGTGACGATTCCGGTCACGGTCGAAGCCGGACCGCAGCAGCCGACCTGCGTGCGGCCAATCCCGCCGAAAAACTGGTGGGACCTGCGCGGCTGGCTGAAATACGCGGTTGACTACGCGCGGTATCTGCTCTGCACGGTGGGCCGCGGCTAGTCCGCACCTGCTAGCTAATTCTGAGCGCTGACCAAGCGGCGCCGTCCGGGGTTCAAGACCACCGGGCGGCGCCGCTTCTCGTTCAGGACGGGAGCCAGACTGTAGACACCCTGTTTTTACTGTGCTTATAGTGAAGGAAGTGCTTATTTGTTGGACTGGGGGGCATCGGAATGAGGGCGTCACGAGGAGCTTGGCGGTTCGTCCGCCCTGTGCTCCTGGGAGCCGCCGCAGCCGCCTCCTGGCTGACTCTGTCGGCCACCGGTGCTTCGGCCGACCCCCTGCCTGAACCGGATTCCCTTCCAGCAAGCGTGAGTGTTTCTGCTGCGGGCCTCGTGGATTCCGCCGTGAATGCCGTCGATCAGGTGACGGACGGCCTGCTGCCTTCCTCACAGACACCGGCCCAGGCTCCCGCGCCGGAAATTTCCCTGCCAGATGTGCCCCGTCTCCAGCCGGCAGTCCATGGGGTAGCAACGGCAGTCGACGAGCTGGTACAGACCGTTCCGGTGGTGAGGACGGTGGTACCCGCGCAGACGTTGCCTGCAGCCACGGATCCCATCCTGACTGTGGTCGACGACATTGCCGGCTTTGCGGTAGAGACAATTCGGCCGACCGCAGACGGCCTCCTCGAGACTCTGCATCCCGTCCTCCCCCCGGCCAACGACGTCGGGGCTGGCCAGGGTTGTCCCGAAGGCCAGGGAGATCCCGCTGCCCCTCCCGCGGCTGGCTGCAGCGGGAGCCCGGTAATTCCAGCGCTTCCGGACATCGACGCGGTGACAGAGGGCACAGCCGACAGCCCCCGCTTTGCCCCAGACCGCCAACCGGCCCCTGAGCAGCTCCCGACGGCAACAGAACAGCTCGCGGATGAAGATGCCTTGGCCCCTGCGGTATCCGAGGTCATGACCAGTCATGGAGATACGGCTGTGGGTACGGCAGAGTCCTGCGCTGAAGTCTCGCCAGAGGCCGCACTATCCGTGTCTTCTGGCCCGGATTCCGGGGGTCCAGCGGGAGCACCGCAAGGTGGCCTCATGCCGGTGGGCTCCGGATCGTCGGTTGTGAGCCCTTCAGCAGCAGGCCCCTTACTGCCCGGCTGCCTATCCGGGCAGCATCTCAACATTCCGGCACTGGCTGCGCTGCCCGCCTATACGGAGCTGATGAAAGCCCCCTCACGTGTGTCGCTGGATCACGAGTCGTTCCCTGATTAGTTAGGCCTCTGTCCGTTATGCAGCCGGACAAATGCCATTCGGGCCCCATGGGCCCCATCCCAATAACTTGTCAGGAGAATTGCTATGCGTTGCACTATTCGACGAGGGCTGCTCGGCACCCTCTTTGCCGGAGGATTGCTGGCCCTTGGAACAACCGCGGCCAGCGCGGAACCCGTAACCTCCGGCTCCGACGGACTCCTCTCCGGAACCCAGATCACCGCACCCATCACCATCCCCGTCAACCTCGGCACCAACTCCCTCGCAGTCCTCGGCGAAGCCACCACCGAGACCACCGGGAACACCGGGACAGACGCGGCAACCGGGACACCGGCAGAGAGCACCGGACCCGTAACCTCCGGCTCCGACGGACTCCTCTCCGGAACCCAGATCACCGCACCCATCACCCTCCCCGTCAACCTCGGCACCAACTCCCTAGCAGTCCTCGGCGAAGCCACCACCGAGACCACCAGGAACACCGAGACCACCGGGAACACCGGGACAGACGCGGCAACCGGGACACCGGCAGAGAGCACCGGACCCGTAACCTCCGGCTCCGACGGACTCCTCTCCGGAACCCAGATCACCGCACCCATCACCCTCCCCGTCAACCTCGGCACCAACTCCCTAGCAGTCCTCGGCGAAGCCACCACCGAGACCACCAGGAACACCGAGACCACCGGGAACACCGGGACAGACGCGGCAACCGGGACACCGGCAGAGAGCACCGGACCCGTAACCTCCGGCTCCGACGGACTCCTCTCCGGAACCCAGATCACCGCACCCATCACCCTCCCCGTCAACCTCGGCACCAACTCCCTAGCAGTCCTCGGCGAAGCCACCACCGAGACCACCAGGAACACCGAGACCACCGGGAACACCGGGACAGACGCGGCAACCGGGACACCGGCAGAGAGCACCGGACCCGTAACCTCCGGCTCCGACGGACTCCTCTCCGGAACCCAGATCACCGCACCCATCACCATCCCCGTCAACCTCGGCACCAACTCCCTAGCAGTCCTCGGCGAAGCCACCACCGAGACCACCAGGGACACCGGGACCAGCACCCCGGGCTCTGTGCCCCCAGTCGGGCCACGTCCAGGAGTCACACTTCCCGTAGTGATTCCTGCTGGAACCACGCCTCCTGCAGGGACACAGCCGAATGTAGGACCTGAGCCGACATCTGTGTCCTTCGTTGCGGAGGAAACGACCCGGTTTACTTCCGTACCCGCTACCGAAACACCGCTCAGGACATCCGCGGCGACGGCTGAGGTTTCATCGAGCAACCTGGCTGACACCGGAGCAGCGGGCATGGTCCTGTTGTGGCTTGCGCTTCCGTTGCTCGGTGCCGGACTGGTACTGATCAGGCGAGCAGGCCGGCAAAGCAGCTAACCCGTAAACCCGGCGGACAAGGCGGGGTTCCGGTGCTGCCGGAACCCCGGCCTTTCCGTTGTGTTCGGCAACGGCTTCCGGGACGCACATGGGACCTGACCGATCAGAAGGGCACCCCGTGCTAGGAACGGCTACTGCCGGGGATCGGGGTTCTTCGGATCCTCGGACCCCATGTCCGCGGCGCCCAGGACACTGGCGGCAAGGGAATCGGATTTCTGGTTGGCACGCGGTTTGAGCTCCGGATGGTGCAGGTCCAGGGCCGGCCGCTCGGACCTGATCCTGGGCAGGGAAGTAAAGTTATGCCGCGGCGGAGGACAGGACGTAGCCCATTCCAGGGAACCGCCAAAGCCCCAGGGATCGTCCACCTCAACCTTCTTGCCGCGCCGCCAGGTGATGTACACGTTCCAGAAGAACGGGACCATCGAGAAGCCCAGGATCATGGACCCGATTGTGGACAGCTGGTTCATACCGGTGAAGTTGTCCTCCACCAGATAGTCGGCGTACCGCCGGGGCATACCCAGCACCCCAAGCCAATGCTGGATCATAAACGTCAGGTGGAAGCCCAGGAACAGCAGCCAAAAGTGGATCTTTCCGAGCCGTTCGTTGAGCATCTTTCCGGTCCACTTCGGCCACCAGAAGTAGAAGCCGCCGAACATCGCGAACACCACCGTGCCAAAGACCACGTAGTGGAAGTGCGCGACGACGAAGTAGGTGTCAGAGACGTGGAAGTCCAGTGGCGGGGCTGACAGGATGATCCCGGTCAGTCCGCCGAAGAGGAACGTGATCAGGAAGCCCAGCGCCCACATCATCGGCGTTTCAAACGTGATGGAGCCCCGCCACATGGTGCCAATCCAGTTAAAGAACTTCACCCCCGTGGGGACGGCAATGAACATGGTCATGATGGCGAAGAACGGCAGGAAGACCTGACCGGTGACGTACATGTGGTGCGCCCAGACGGTCATCGACAGTCCAGCAATCGCGATCGTGGCGAAGACCAGGCCCTTGTAACCGAAGATCGGCTTGCGGCTGAAGACCGGAAGAATCTCGGAAATGATGCCGAAGAAGGGCAAAGCGATGATGTAGACCTCGGGGTGGCCAAAGAACCAGAACAGGTGCTGCCAGAGGATGGCACCGCCGTTCTCCGGATCGAAAATGTGGGCGTCGAACTTCCGGTCGATTCCCAGCGCGAACAGGGCGGCGGCCAGGGGCGGGAAGGCCATCAGCACCATGATGGCCGTCAACAGCGTATTCCAGGTGAAAATCGGCATCCGCCACATCGTCATTCCGGGTGCGCGCAGGCAGATGATCGTGGTGACGAAGTTGACCGATCCCAGGATGGTTCCGAACCCGGACAGGGCGAGCCCAAAGACCCAAAGGTCACCTCCGATGCCAGGAGAGAAGGCAGTGTTGGACAACGGCGCGTACGCAGTCCAGCCGAAGGACGCTGCGCCCTGCGGCGTGAGGAATCCGCCGACCGCGATCAATGATCCAAACAGGAAGAACCAGTAGGCCAGCGCGTTGAGCCGGGGAAAGGCGACGTCGGGTGCGCCGATCTGCAGCGGCATCATCACGTTCGCGAACCCGGCGAACAGCGGGGTGGCGAACATCAGCAGCATCAGGGTCCCGTGCATGGTGAACAGCTGGTTGTACTGCTCCCGCGAGGCCACGATTTCCAACCCCGGCTGGAAGAGTTCGGTGCGGATGATCAGTGCCATCACACCGGCCAGGCAGAAGAAGATAAACGACGTGATCAGATAGAGGTAACCGACCTTCTTGTGGTCCGTGGTGGTCAGCCAGTCCACCACCACCTTGCCCTTGGACACCGGCACCACCCGCGGCGGCACCGCCGTTCCGTCATCGGCTGTGTACTTCAGAGTAGACATCAGCGCCACCTTGGGTCCGCAGGAAATTCAGCCCGGCCGCCGTACCTGAACAACGCAGCCCAGTCTGCCTTGTACTGTAAAACCCCGGTGGATGGCAGTCCAGAGTAGGAACCGGTTTCCTGCCGCCGCAGCCGTTAGGGCCTGCGCACCCTTTCCCCGGCCCGCCAGACTGCGGCTGTCAGCGGCATGCCGGGCCGGTAGGCCAGATGCGCGGCGGCCGGGGCGTTCAGCAGGTGCAGATCGGCCCGGTGCCCGACGGCGAGCGATCCCACCGCACGCTTCCCGTCCTCATCCGCGCCGGTGTGCCGCCGCAGCGCCAGCGCCCCGCCGTACGTGGCGGCGCGGACGGCCTCAGCGACGCTGAGCTCCATCTGCAGCACGGCCGTGGCGACGCAGAAGTTCATGGAAGAGGTGTAGGACGTTCCCGGGTTGCAGTTGGAGGCCAGCGCAACCTCGATACCGGCGTCCAGCAGCCGGCGGGCCGGCGCCAGCGGCTGCCGCGTGGACAGGTCGCAGGCCGGCAGGCAGGTAGCGACCGTGCCCGGCAGTGATCCGGCATTCCCGGGTTCCCAGCCGGCCCAGGTACCGGCGAGCGCCTCGACGTCGGCGTCCGCCAGGTAATTGACGTGGTCCACACTCGCGGCCCCGAACTCCACGGCCAGCCGCACCCCGGCCCCCGGCCCCAGTTGGTTGCCGTGCACCCGCAGCCCCAGGCCGGCGTCGCGGCAGGCGGTGAGCACCCGGCGGGACTGTTCCTCGCTGAAGGCGCCGCGCTCGCAGAAGACATCGGCCCACTGCACGTAGGGGCGTACCGCCGTCAGCATGGGCCCGCAGACCAGGTCGGTGTATTCCTCCGGGTCGCTGCCGGCGGGGATCAGGTGGGCGCCGAGGAACGTCACATCGTCTACTACGGTGGAGGCGATCCGGGCGCTGCGGGCCTCCTGCTCCACGTCGAGCCCGTACCCGGTTTTTGTTTCCAGCCAGGTGGTGCCGCCGGCGGCGGCTTCGGCCTGCCGGGCGAGCAGCATCCGGGTGAGGTCGTAGTCGCCGGCGGCGCGGGTGGCTTCGGTGGTGACGGCGATGCCGCCTGCCTGGTACGGTTCCCCGGCCATCCGGGCAACAAATTCGGCGCTGCGGTCCCCCGCGAACACCAGGTGCGTGTGCGAGTCCACCCAGCCCGGCAGCATCGCCCGCCCGCCGGCGTCGTGCAGCTCATCCGCCGCGGGTGCGGCAGCGGCCGGGCCGATCCAGGAGATGCGTTCGCCCTCGAGCACCAGCGCAGCATCCGTCAGCACCGAAGCTGCGCCGCGGGCAGGGTCCATGGTGGAGAGTTCACCGATGTTGGTGATGAGGGTCGAGGTGCTCACGGCTGTCCTTTCGCTGCGGTTCCGCGCATGCCCTTGAGGGTTTCCCCGGGGGCGGGTGCGGTTTCATCGAGTCTCCGGATCGCGTTGGCCAGCAGCAGGCCGGGGTCTCCGAGCCGCAGGTGCCGTCCGTGTTCGGCGGTGAGCGTGCCGCCGACGACGACGGCGGTAACGTCCTGGGCGGTGGCGGCGAGGGCCAGCTGGGCCGGGTCGGAGCCGGCGGTCCGGGTGCTGGCGGGGTCCACGGCCATCAGATCGCACAGGCTGCCCGCGGCGAAGCCCGGTGCGCGCCGGTGCTGGGCGGCAGCACCGGCGTCGGACACTGCCGTGTGCAGCGCCGCGGGGGTGAACCGGCCGCGGACGCCGGAAGACAGGCGTTCCCCGTGTTCCAATGCCCGCATTTCCAGCCAGGGATCCAGTACGGCGTGCTGGTCCGAGCCCAGGGCGATCCGCGCGCCGGCAGCAGCGAGCGCCGCGGCGGGGCCGATGCCGTCCGCGAGGTCGGCCTCGGTACTGGGGCACATCACCACGGTGGCTCCGGCGCCGCCCAGCAGTTCAATGTCCGTGTCCGTGAGGTGGGTGGCGTGGACGGCCGATAGCCGCGGGCTGAGCAGTCCATGCCGGTGCAGCAGCTGCGCCGGGGTCAGGCCGGTGGCCGCCAGGCAGGCCTGGTTTTCCGCGGGCTGTTCGGAGAGATGGATGTGCAGGGGCAGGTCCGGGTCCAAACCGGCGGCGATGACCGGCAGCGCGTCCGCCGGGACCCCCCGCACCGAGTGCAGTGCCGCGCCGACACTTACTTCGGCCGGATCGAACTCCGCTTCCACAGCGGTCCGCAGGGCAGCCAGCCGGCGGAGCCAGCCCTCGGGGCCGGTGTCGCCAAAGCGCAGCTGTTCCTGGTTCAGCGGCTCCCCGAAACCGCCGGCCAAATAGCAGGTGTCCAGCAGGGTCAGCCGGATGCCGGCGGCCTGAGCGGCGCGGCCCAGCGCCAGTTCCATGGCGTGCCCGGGATAAGGCGTGCCGTCCGGGCGGTGGTGCACGTAGTGGAACTCCGCGACGCTGGTGTAACCCGCCGCCACCATTTCGGCGAAGACAGCGGTGGCCAGCTCCTCGTAGAGTTCCGGGGTCAGGGAGCCGGCGGCTTGGTACATTGCCTGCCGCCAGGTCCAGAAACTGTCCGCTCCGCCAACGTGGGTGCGGCCGCGCAGGACCCGGTGGAAGGCATGCGAGTGGGCGTTCGAGGCAGCCGGAAACACAACGCCGTGCAGCACCAGGTCGCCGGGGCGGGGAGCGGCGCCGGTTTCTACCGCCGCCACGACTCCGGCGGAATCCACGGTCATCCGGACACCGGACTCAACCTGCCCGTCCCATACCGCCCGTTCACACCACACACCCCGGGTACGCGGGTTCACAGCAGGGCCTCCAGGACGTCGGCAAGCGCCTGCGCTGAGTAGTCGGCGTCGGCGTCTTCCACATATTCCTCCGGAGAATGCGAGATCCCGGTGGGGTTGCGGACAAAAACCATGCCCGCCGGGACGTGACCGGCGAGGATCCCGGCGTCGTGCCCCGCGCCCGTTGCCAGGACGGGGGCCTGCGGCAGGGCCAGCTGCAGCTGGCGCTGCAGCGCCAGGTCAAAGGACGTGGTGGGGCTGAAGGATTCCTGGCTTAGGGCCACGGTGCAGCCTTCGAACGCGGCGGTCTTCTGCGCCTTGCCGTGGATGGCCTCCACGAGCTGGGCGGTGACCGCGTCGTCTTCGTGCCGGACGTCCAGCCACAGCTGAACCCGGGAGGCGATCACGTTGGTGCCGCCCGGGACCGCCTGGATCCGGCCCACCGTGGCGCGTGCGCCGGGCTGCGCGGCGGCCGCCTGCTGCACAGCCGTGATGATCTGTGCCGCAGCCACCATGGGATCCGCCCGGTCCTCCATCAGGGTGGTTCCGGCGTGGTTGCCCTGCCCGTGCACGGTAAGCTTCCAGCGGCCGTGGCCCAGGATGGAACTGCCGACGGCGACGGCGGGACCGTCCTCGCCGAGCCCGCGCCCCTGTTCCACGTGCAGCTCCACGAAATCCCCGATCCGGGCCAGGGACTCGTCATCACGGCCGAGGTGTTCCGGGTCCAGCCCGGCGGCGCGGGCGGCATCGGCAAAAGAAGTGCCGTCGGCGTCGCGCAGGGCGCGTGCCCGGTCCGGGTCGATGGTGCCGGTCAGCAGCCGCGAGCCGAGGCAGGCGACACCAAAGCGGGAGCCTTCCTCCTCCGGGAAAACGGTGATGGCCAGGGACCGGTTGGGCTGTACGCCGCGTTCGTTCAGGACGTCAACGGCGGCCAGCGCCGCCGCGACGCCGAGCGGCCCGTCGAATGCCCCACCGCCGGGGACGGAGTCCAGGTGGCTGCCGGTGACCAGTGCACCCTTGTGCGGTTCGCCCCACCAGGCCCAGAGGATGCCGTTGCGGTCCGTCTCCACCCCGAGCCCGCGGGCCCGTGCCTCCGCAGTGAACCAGGCCCGCAGGTCCGTTTCCGCGGCCGAGAACACGGGACGGCTGTAGCCGCCGCGGACCGGGTCGCGGCCGATGCCGGAGATGGCGTCCAAGAGGGTGGTGACGGTGGCCATGCGGTTCCTTGCTGGGTCTGGGAGTTGCTGATGGGGAGGGTTGCCGGTGGGGAGGCTGGCGCTGGGGTGCTGAAGCGGCGGCGCGTGCGGGGCTGAACCCGGGTTATTCAGCCATGGGGATGCGGACGCCGCGTTCTGCGGCCACTGCCTCCGCTTCCGGGTAGCCGGCGTCGACGTGCCGCATGACTCCGGTACCGGGATCATTGGTGAGCAGGGCCTCCAGCTTGCGGGCCGCCAGTTCCGTGCCGTCCGCCACGGACACCTGCCCGGCGTGCAGCGACCGGCCGATGCCGACGCCGCCGCCGTGGTGGATCGATACCCAGGTGGCACCGGAGGAGGTGTTGAGCAGGGCGTTCAGCAGCGGCCAGTCGGCGATCGCGTCGGAGCCGTCCTTCATGGCCTCTGTTTCCCGGTAGGGGGAGGCCACGGAACCAGAGTCCAGATGGTCGCGGCCGATCACGATCGGCGCGGAGACCTTGCCCTCGGCGACCAGCCGGTTGAACAGCAGTCCGGCCTTGGCCCGTTCGCCGTAGCCGAGCCAGCAGATCCGGGCCGGCAGTCCCTCGAACTCGACGTGCTCCGCCGCGGCGTCCAGCCAGCGGTGCAGGTGTTCCTTCTCGGGGAAGAGTTCCTTCAGCGCGGCATCGGTGACGGCGATGTCCGCCGGATCCCCCGACAGTGCCACCCAGCGGAACGGGCCCAGGCCTTCGCAGAACAGCGGCCGGATGTAGGCCGGAACGAAGCCCGGAAAGTCGAAGGCCCGCTCATAGCCGCCCTGCCGGGCTTCGTCGCGGATGGAGTTGCCGTAGTCGAAAACCTCGGCCCCGGCGTCCTGGAAGCCGACCATGGCTTCAACGTGCCGTGCCATGGAGGCCTGGGCTTTTTTGGTGAAGCCTTCCGGGTCTGCCTCGGCCTCGCGGTGCCAGTCCTGGACGCTGATGCCCTCGGGCAGGTAGCTCAGCGGATCGTGGGCCGAGGTCTGGTCGGTGACGATGTCGAAGTCCGCGCCTTCCCCGGCATTCCGGCGGCGCAGCAGCTCGGGGAAAACCTCGGCGGCGTTGCCAACCAGACCCACAGAGAGGGCCCGTCCCTCGGCCTTGGCCGCCATCACCTTGGCGAGGGCCGCGTCGAGGTCGGTTTCGACGTCGTCGAGGTAGCGTTTGCCGGCCCGGCGCCGGAGCCGGGACTCATCGACGTCGACAATCAGGACCGCCCCGCCGTTCAGCGTCACGGCCAGCGGCTGGGCACCGCCCATTCCGCCGCAGCCGCCCGTGAGGGTGGCGGTGCCGGCGAGCGTTGCGTTTTGATCGTTGAAGAGCTTTTTGGCGATGGCGGCGAAGGTCTCGTAGGTGCCCTGCAGGATGCCCTGGGTGCCGATGTAGATCCACGAACCGGCGGTCATCTGGCCGTACATGGTCAGTCCCTCGGCCTCGAGCCGGCGGAACTCGGGCCAGGTGGACCAGTCCCCCACCAGGTTGGAGTTGGCGATCAGCACCCGGGGCGCCCATTCGTTGGTGCGGAACACACCGACGGGTTTGCCGGACTGGACCAGGAGGGTTTCGTCGTCGTCGAGGGTCTTCAGGGTGCGGACGATCGCGTCGAACGATTCCCAGTTCCGGGCTGCCTTGCCGGTGCCGCCGTAAACCACCAGGTCCTCCGGGCGTTCGGCGACCTCCGGGTCCAGGTTGTTCATCAGCATCCGCAGCGGTGCCTCGGTCTGCCAGCTCTTGGCATTCAGCTCGGTACCGCGGGGTGCGCGGACGGTCCGCGGGGTGTTTGCTGTGGTTACGGGGTTATTTGTGGTCATGGGGTTCTCCGTCGTCTTTGCCGGGCGGTGGGGTGGTTCAGCTGTGCGGTTAGCCCGGTGCATGGACCGCGGCTGTTGCGGCCGTGAGCACCTGGCAGATGTCTTCGATGCGGGCGGGCGTCATCCGGTAGCTGGGGACAACCACGCTCATTGCCGCCACGGCTTTCCCGCCGGCGGTCAGGGGAACGGCAATCGCGGTGACGTCGGGTTCGACGCCGTCACTCACCACCGCGCAGCCCTGCGGTCCGGCGTCGTTGTGGAGGGCTTTCCCGGCGGCGCTGCCTTCGAGCACAAAGCGCCGGCCCACCCAGTTGGCGTGCCGGACGGACTGCGTGCCTTCGGCGATGGCGATGTACAGGCCGTGGCCGCCCGCGGCGGGAACGCTGAGGTACGTGGATTCCCCAGTCAGCTCAACGATCCGGTCCATGGCGCCGCGGTACGTGGCAATCAGCGACTCCTGGCTAAGGGCGAGCACTCCGAGCTGCACGATGGCCGGCCCTGGCCGGTAGGTTCCGTTCTCTTTCCGCCGCACAAAGTCGGTTCCTTCCAGGGTGCGGAGCAGCCGCAGCGCCGTACTGGTGGAGAGGCCTGCGGCTTTGGCAGCCTCCGACTGCGTCACGGCTCCCTGCCGGCACACCACGCTGAGCAGGGACAGCGCGCGTTCGACTGTCCGGGTGGTGCTGTCTGCCTTCACTGCCTCGGCCATGCGCCTGCTTTCCCTCGGCCGGCTAGTGCCGTCCACCTGTCCAACTGTTGCCACCTAGTAAAACAGCAATTTCACTAGGTGGCCAGAGGCAGCCGATACGTTCACTTAGTTGAAAGTACAACTAAAACCTGAAACACTACTTGAAGCTTCAAGCAATAGACCGGGTGACTGCCGGACGTTCCGCGCATTCACTCCTCGAAAGAACGGTAAGAATCATGATTCGCTCCTCTCCCTCCCCGACCACGGCCGTGACCGTACTCCGCGTCATTGCCGGCTTCATCTTCGCAGCCCACGGCTGGCAGAAGTTCAACCAGTTCACCATCACCGGGACGCAGGCATCGTTCGCCCAGATGGGTGTCCCGGCTGCCGACCTGGCAGCCCCTGTTGTTGCCGCCTTGGAGCTCGTGGGCGGGGCCGCCCTGATCCTCGGTGTACTCACCAGGGTCTTCGCGGCGCTTCTCGCCCTGGATATGCTCGGCGCTCTCTTCCTCGTTCACGCACCGGCAGGAATTTTTGCCGCCGACGGCGGTTATGAACTGGTACTCCTGCTCGCCGCCGCGGCCGCCGCAATCGCGTTCTTCGGCCCCGCACGCCTTTCAGCCGATCACGCCCTGTTCAGCCGCACCAGGTTCAAAGCACTCGTATAGCCCCTCATTCAGGTGCCGGAACGTTCACTTCCCTCCCGAACTGCAACTCCCAATGAAACGATCGCCATGAATTTCCTGTCCCACCTTTTCGGAAAGAAGAAGAAAATGACTGATATCACCATCATCGGAACCGGCAACATGGCCCGCGGACTCGCAGCCCGGGCAGTTGCCGCCGGAAAGACCGTCCAGCTGCTCGCGCACGATGACAAAGCGAAGGCAGATGCCCTCGCAGCAGAACTCGGCGGCCCGGTCTCCGCAGGGCTGCTGGGTGACGAGCTCACGAGCGACCTCGTGATCCCAGCCGTCTACTTCGACGCCTCAAAGGAAATTCTCGCCCAGTACGGAGACTCCCTGACCGGGAAGGTCTACGTCGACATCACCAACCCGATCGACTTCGCCACCTTCGAGTCCCTTTCCGTTCCAGCCGACAGCTCGGCCGCGGAGGAACTGCAGAAGGCCACCGGAGCGAAGGTCATCAAGGCGTTCAACACCACCTTCGCTGCCACGCTGGGAGAGGGCTCCGTAGCTGGACAGCCCCTGGACGTCCTGATCGCCGGGGATGATGAAGCCGCAGTCCAGGCCGTTGCTGACTTCGCCTCCGCGGGCGGGCTCAACCCGGTGGTCGTGGGACCGCAGCGCCGTGCCCGGCAGCTCGAGCAGACCGGCTTCCTGCACATCCTGCTCTCGGCCAACGACCAGCTCCCCGCCTACCAGTGGAACTCGGCGCTGAAGGTCGTCCCGGCAGCATAGGCAGCGCGATGCAGGCCGGGCCGGGCCGCGCTCCCCGCGGGAGGGCGGCCCGGCCCGTATACGATCGCGGCAGGGCGGTTAGCAGCCCCGCCCGCTTGGCGTGCCTGGCGAAATCGCTTCCTCCGCTCAGGCAGGGACCGAAACCAGGCCTTAGGGAATCAAGCGTTCTTCGCGAAGGCGCTCAAAGAGGCTGATGAAGGCGTCCTCCGTACGGCGGTATCCGGTGAAACCGGCCATCCTGCTCTTGCTCATGTCCGTCAGCACCTCCATTTTTCGGCCGAGGTCCGCATCCGTGTGCCACCACGAGGCCAACCGGCTGAGGTCTGGTTCGGCCAGCCCATGGCGCTCAGCCAACGTCCTCCAGGTGTCCTCCATGCCGGCCATCTGTTCCTCGAGGGGCCGGGGCTCCGTGGCGAAACCCTCGGGCTCAACACCGAACCAGGCGGCCAGCCGCGGCCACAGTGAACGCCAGCGGAAGACATCACCGTTGACCACGTTGAAGGCCTCGTTGGCCGTGTGCTCATCGGTGGAGGCCCACAGCATATGCTCGGCAAGCAGGCCGGCGTCGGTCATGTCGGTGACGGAATTCCACTGCGTGTGCGAGCCGGGGAAGACAAACGGCAGCCCCAGTTCGCGGCAGAGGGTGGCCTGGACGGCGAGCGTCTGGCCCATGTTCATAGCATTGCCGACGGCGAATCCGATCACCGTGTGCGCCCGGTGCACTGACCAGGCGAACCCCTGGTTCCGGGCCGCTTCCATTACTTCGTCTTCCTGCGCGTAGTAGAAGTTGGCCACCGGCAGCCGGGGTTCCGCTTCGGAGAACGGCGTATCGGGCATCTGCCCTTCACCATAGGCCTCGAACGGTCCCATGTAGTGCTTGAGGCCGGTCATGAGTGCGACGTGCTCCAGAGGTGCGTCCCGGAGCGCCGCCAGCAGGTTGCGGACCATCGCGGCGTTGACCCGGATGTTCTCCGCCTCGGTCTCCTGCCGGGACCACGACGTGAAGAAGACGTGAGTGGGGCGGGCTGTACCGAGCGCCGCGGAAAGGCTTTCGGAAGATGTGAGGTCCGCTGCGACGGGGGTGACTCCCGGGCGGGCCTGCGCCTCGGAGTTTGCCTTCCGCGAGAGTGCCAGCACGTTCCAGCCCCGGTCCGCGAGAAGGTCGACGAGTGCTGCGCCGGCAATTCCGGTGGCGCCCGCCACGAGTGCTGTCGGGGCCGCGGATGCGTTTCGGTTGCTGGCGGTTCTCAGCATGAATGCTTCTCCTGAAGGGGTGGGAAGGGAGTCTGGCAGGACCGGCTATGCAGGCGGGAGGATTACCCTCGCCCGGGTTACATGATATTCCTGCCCAGCTCGGGCCCAGGCCGCTGCCGGCTGACATAACCCTTGCCATTAGCGGGAAACGGCTCGCGGGGGGGACCAGCAGATGGGCGGGAGCAGACGGTTACGCCCCGGCACGAACCGCGGCAGCACCCGTTCCGGCCGGCTCAAGTCCCTGGCCTTCGGCGGAATCCCCTGCATGGCCTCCGGCAACCTCCCGGCCGTCCTGGCCCGGACCGGCAAGGATGGCCGCGGCAATGTCATCGGCGTCCCGCAGGGTCCGGGCGCCGGCGTCGGCCGGGGCCCCGGCCTCGGCCGCGATCGCCGTGCCCCACTGCACGGAGGAGAGCTGCAGGCCGATCACATAGAGGTCCGGCTGCGGTTCGCCCTTGATGTCCAGCGGACGGTACGGCGGCAGGGAAACGTCCAGCCCGGAGGTCATTACCGGGGTGCCGTCGGCGGCCATCATGACCTTCGTGCGGGCCAGGCCCCGGTGCAGCATTCCTTCGAGCAGCGGGGACAGGCTGGCGCTGACCCGGTTGGCCGGCATCATGGCCTCGACCAGGGTTTTCGCCGCATACTCCTCCGGCGACCAGGGGGAGGACGCAGTGAAGACGGCTCGGGCTTCATCCACGTCGAACCGCGGATCCGGGCCCACAAAGTGGATCAGGCCGGCACGGGTGAGTGCAGCCAGCTGCTCGATCCGCTCCGGCGGCGGGCCGCTGGCAAGGCCCTCAACCAGGGGTTCGAACCAGCCACGCAGTTCGGTGAGCCAGGATTCCTCGGACAGGCCGCCGTCGGCCACCACTGCCTTGAGCACGGAGCGTCCGGCGTTCAGCGCTCCGATCGCCATCTTCAGCGGATCGTCCTCGCCCCTGGCTGATCCGGCGGCGTCGGCTTCCAGATAGGTCAGCACGGCCGCGTCCACATCGGCGCCATCGCTGAAGGGCCGCCGGCCCAGCGGCTGGGCGAGGGCTTCCAGGCTGGTGCGGCGCCCGGCGGGAACGCAGCGGCGGAGCACTTCTTCCTTGGCGGCGTCCCAGTCCGGGCCGTCCACGTTGAGCGCGGCTTCCAACTCCCGCAGGAAAGCGCCGGGAGCCACGGTCAGGCAGCCCGGGGCGGTCCGGGCCAGCGTGGAGTAGTACGCCCAGATGGCGTCCCGGTGCAGCAGCGGCCAAAAGTCGTGGTCGAACCCGGGCTGGATTCCTTCGGCGGCGAAACTCCCTGCCGCTTCGCGGGTGAGCCAGCGCAGCTTCACGCTCCGCGGCAGGTAGCTCTGCAGCTGTGCCTTGGCCCGGTAAGGTGTCCCGCGGCGGGAGGCGGCAATCAGCACCGGTTCCCGGCCGCTGGGTTCGTAGCGCAGTGCCCGCCCCGCGGGTTCTGCGGTGGGCACAAACTGCCCTCCGCGGCCGAGCGTCACCTGCGCCATAATGTCGAAGAAGTTCAGTCCCAGGCCGCGCACCAGCACGGGTTCCCCTGCGGGCAGCACGGAGAAGTCGGCGTCGGAGGGCACGGCCGGCGGCAGGTAGCGCAGGTCCAGCCGCGCAGCCGCGTCGTTGAGCCGGGACTGTTCCGGGTTCAGGGCCGCGGGCAGATGCCCAAGGGCGAGAACGACGGCGTCTGCCGCCAGGGCTGCCTCGCCTGCAAGTTCCAGGGTGAAACCGGTGTCGGTGCGGGCCAGTGACAGTGCCTCGGTCCGGTGATGGACGACGGCGGCGCCGGCCTGCGCTGCCGCTGCGGCCAGGCGGGCATAGGTCCATTCCAGATAACGGCCGTACACGGCCCGGCTGGGGAAGTCCCCCGGCCCGAGGCGCGCGATTTCCTCCCGGTCCCCTGCACTGAGGGCCGGTGCCGGATCTGCCGCCATGGCCTGTGCCCAGTCGCCGAAGGAGAGTCCGGAGATCGAAGGGGCGAATCCTTCGCCCGGAGCCGGGGCCACGGTGGGAAACAGGCACGGAGTGTTCATCAGAAACAGCCGGGGCTGGCCGGTGCGCCAGACGTGCCCGGGGCCGGGTGTGAAGGGGTCCACCATCCGGATGTCGAGTGCCGGGCGGTCCTCAGCGGGCAGTTCGAGGTATCTGGCGAGCAGCCGGTCCAGGACAGAGATACCGCGTGGGCCCGCTCCGATGACGGCAACGCGAAGTCCCTGGGATTTGTCCATGGTCTAAGGGTATCTGCCCGTTTACCCCCGGCCGGGCCGTGGCAGTCCGGCTGGGCCCGCCCCCTGGGTATGCCCTAGGTAAAGGACACGAAGATAAAAACCGCCGCCACGAACACGCCCAGGATCCAGAACCAGCGGTTGACCCGTTTCCTGCCCTCGATGTCCGCCTCCGGCACCCGTGACCCGCGGAAGATCAGCACAATCAGGACGACGGCGGCGATGATTCCGGCGAACAGCAGCACGGTGGTGAGAATCGGCACGGCGGGCCCCCTGGGGCGTCAGCGGATCTGCGTGCTGGCGACTCTACCGGGAGGGCCGCTGCCGCGGTACCAGCCGGCCGCCCCAGCCCCGAACCGCTTGGATTTCGTTATGGTTCGGCGGCCCCGCGTTAAGAATCCGTGAGGATTCCGCGAACGGGGGCCGGGGCGGTTTGTACTCGTTGAGGCGCTGCACGCGCCCTCCCTCCGGACCGGCGGGAGTGGAACGAGTTTCTTTGGGGGAACCCCTTGGTGGATGTATTGGCAATTCTGGGCACGGTGGCGGTTTTCGCCGTCCTGGCCCTGGTGGCACGGGTGGTGGAGAAGCTGTGACGTTCTTCGACTACGCGGCCCTGGTCCTCGCCGCCGGCGCCGTCGTTTATGTCCTGGCGGCCCTGCTCCGGCCGGAGAAATTCTGATGACGGTGTGGCTGGCCTTCGGCCAGTTCCTCGCTGTTGCCGTGGTGCTGGTGCTGGCGCACCGGCCGCTCGGGGACTACATGGCCCGCTTCTACGCCTCGGACAAGGACCTGGCCGTGGAACGCGGTTTTTACCGGCTGATCGGAGTGGCCCCCCGGTCCGGCCAGTCCTGGCAGGCCTATCTGTCCGGTGTCCTGCTCTTTTCGGCAGCGGGAGTCCTGGCCCTGTATCTGCTGCAGCGGCTCCAGCACCTGCTGCCCGGCTCCCTCGGGCTCCCGCCGGTTCCGGAAGGACTCGCCTTCAACACGGCCGCGTCCTTCGTCACGAACACCAACTGGCAGTCCTACTCCCCCGAGGCCACGATGGGCTACGCCGTCCAGGCAGCCGGCCTGGCCGTGCAGAACTTCCTCTCCGCCGCCGTCGGCCTGGCCGTGGCCGTAGCCCTGGTCCGGGGATTTGCCAGCCGGGGGTCCGCGGACCGGGGATCCGGCAGCGGCTCCGCCACGATCGGCAATTTCTGGGTGGACCTCACCCGATCCCTGACCCGGCTGCTGGTGCCCGGGGCCGTGCTCGGCGCAGCCCTGCTCCTGCTCGGCGGGGTGATCCAGAACTTCAACGGCTTCACCGAACTGACCACCCTCACCGGCGGGACCCAGAGCATTCCCGGCGGCCCGGTGGCAACCCAGGAGGCCATCAAGCTGCTGGGCACCAACGGCGGCGGCTTCTTCAACGCGAATTCCGCCCACCCGTTCGAAAACCCGAGCGCCTGGACCAATCTGGTGTCGGTGCTGCTGATGCTCATCATCCCCTTCAGCCTTCCGCGCACCTTCGGAACCATGATCGGCGACCGCCGGCAGGGCTATGCCATCCTGGCCGCCATGGCAGGCATCTTCCTGGTGTCCGTCACGGCCATGACACTGCTCGAATACCAGGCGGCGCAGGGTGCAGCGGGTTCACTGGA
The DNA here is from genome assembly GCF_023167125.1 of Arthrobacter sp. Helios. Classification (NCBI taxonomy): domain Bacteria; kingdom Bacillati; phylum Actinomycetota; class Actinomycetes; order Micrococcales; family Micrococcaceae; genus Arthrobacter; species Arthrobacter sp. Helios. The sequence goes on along the minus strand of NZ_CP095402.1, from coordinate 3,787,518 downwards.
GGGCAAGGAACAGCGGTTCGGCATCGCCGCCTCCACCCTCTTCGGCAGCACCAGCACCCTGACCTCCACCGGCGCGGTGAACGCGATGCATGACAGCTTCAGCCCGCTGGGCGGAATGATGGCCATGCTGAACATGATGCTCGGCGAGGTCGCCCCCGGCGGGGTGGGTTCCGGACTGTACGGCATGCTGATCCTCGCCGTGGTTACCTGCTTCGTGGCCGGCCTGCTGGTCGGGCGCACGCCGGAATACCTGGGCAAGAAGATCGGCCCCCGGGAAATTAAGCTGGCAAGCCTGTACGTGCTGACCATGCCCGCCCTGGTCCTCACCGGCACGGCGCTGAGCTTCGCCCTGCCGGGCATCCGCGATGAGATTGCCGGTACCTCCATCCTGAACAGCGGGCCGCACGGCTTCAGCGAGGTGCTCTATGCCTTCACCTCCGCGGCCAACAACAACGGTTCGGCATTTGCCGGGCTGACCGCCAACACACCGTGGCTGAACACGGCTTTGGCCCTGGCCATGCTGCTGGGCCGCTTCCTGCCGATCATCTTCGTCCTGGCGCTCGCCGGGGCCCTGGCCGCGCAGCACAAGGTGCCCGTTACCGCCGGGACGCTGCCCACCCACCGGCCGCAGTCCGTGCTGATGCTGGCCGGCATCACGGTGATCGTTACCGCCCTTACCTTCTTTCCCGTACTCGCGCTGGGCCCCCTGGCAGAAGGACTGATCTGAATGTCCACCCTCACCACGCAACACCGTCCCGAACCGGGCAGAGAGCCCGGCAGCCAGCCGGCGCCGGAGCCCTCCCGCCCCCCAACCCGGCGCAGCAGCGGCCTCTCCTGGTCCCAGCTCGCGGCCGCCCTTCCGGTGGCCCTGCGCAAGCTCGACCCCCGGCTGATGTGGCGCACCCCGATCATGCTGGTCGTGGAGGCCGGTGCCGTCCTGATTACCGCCATCGCCGTCGCGGAGTCCTTCACCGGCGCCTCCCCGGATTCCGGCGGCAGCCCGGTACCGGCCGGTTTCACCTGGCTGATCGCGCTGTGGTTGTGGCTGACCGTTCTCTTCGCCAACCTCGCCGAAGCCGTGGCCGAGGGACGCGGCAAGGCGCAGGCCGCCACCCTGCGCGCCACCCGCACCAGCACCGCGGCCCGACGCGTGCCGCACTACGACCCGGTTTCCGACGCCGCCGCCCTCAGCACTCCCACCGAGGATGTGGCCTCCGCCGATCTGGTGCAGGGCGACGTGGTGGTGGTCTCCGCCGGGGAAATCATTCCCGGCGACGGGGACATCATTGCCGGCATCGCCTCGGTGGATGAATCCGCCATCACCGGGGAATCCGCTCCGGTGGTGCGGGAGTCCGGCGGAGACCGTTCCGCCGTCACCGGAGGTACCCGCGTCCTCTCGGACCGGATCGTCGTACGGATTACCAGCCGTCCGGGTGAGACCTTCGTGGACCGGATGATCGGCCTCGTGGAAGGAGCGTCCCGGCAGAAAACGCCCAACGAAACAGCGCTGGACATCCTCCTCTCCGCCCTCACCCTGGTTTTCCTGATGGTGGTGCTGACCCTGAACCCGATGGCCGGCTACGCCGGGGCGGTGGTCAGCGTGCCGGTGCTCGTGGCTCTCCTGGTGTGCCTGATTCCCACGACCATCGGGGCGCTGCTGTCCGCCATCGGCATCGCCGGAATGGACCGGCTGGTACAGCACAACGTGCTGGCCATGTCCGGCAGGGCGGTCGAAGCCGCCGGGGATGTCACCACGCTGCTCCTGGATAAGACCGGAACCATTACCTACGGCAACCGGCAGGCCGCGGAGTTCATCCCGGTGGCCGGAACGGACCCGGCCGAACTGATTCTCGCCGCCGCCCGGTCCTCTGCCCTGGACCCCACCCCGGAAGGGCGTTCCATTGTGGACCTGGCCGCCTCCCTCGGGGTCCGGCCCGGCCCGGACGGCGGGGCCACCGGCGTTCCCTTCACCGCACAGACCAGGATGAGCGGCCTGGACTTTCCCGACGGTTCACAGCTCCGCAAGGGCGCCGGCTCCGCGGTCCTGGAGTGGGCGGAGGCCGCCGGCGGCGTTGAAATTTCGGTGCTCGCCGACCTGACCTACCGGGTGGACAAGGTTTCGGCTAACGGCGGCACCCCGCTGGTCGTGGCTGTCCGCGACGCGTCCGGCACCGCCCGCATCCTGGGCATTGTGCACCTGAAGGACGTGGTCAAGGAGGGGCTGAAGGAGCGTTTCGCGCAGCTGCGGCTGATGGGCATCCGCACCGTGATGGTCACCGGTGACAACCCGCGCACCGCCAAGGCCATCGCCGCGGAAGCGGGCGTGGATGACTACCTTGCCGAGGCCACACCGGAAGACAAGATCGCGCTGATCCGCCGCGAGCAGGCCGGCGGCCGGCTGGTGGCCATGACCGGGGACGGCACCAATGACGCACCCGCACTCGCCCAGGCCGACGTCGGCGTCGCGATGAACACCGGCACCTCGGCGGCGAAGGAAGCCGGGAACATGGTGGACCTGGATTCGGATCCCACCAAGCTGATCGACATTGTGCGGATCGGCAAGCAGCTGCTCATCACCCGCGGTGCGCTGACCACGTTCTCCATCGCCAACGACGTCGCCAAGTACTTCGCCATCATCCCCGCGATGTTCGTGGGACTGTTCCCGGGGCTGGGGGTGCTGAACATCATGGGCCTGGCCTCCCCTGCGTCAGCCATCCTCTCCGCCATCATCTTCAACGCCGTGGTGATCCTCGCCCTGATCCCGCTGGCCCTGCGCGGCGTGAAATACCGCGCCTCCAGCGCCTCCGGGATCCTTAGCCGCAACCTCCTGGTCTTCGGCGTCGGCGGCGTGATCGCACCGTTTATTGGCATCAAGCTGATCGACCTGGCCGTTTCCCTCCTGCCGGGGTTCTGATGATTTCCGCCCACCGCCGGTTCCACTCCACCACCACCAAGGACAGACCATGACTGTGTTCCGTTCCACCGCCCGCCAGCTCGGCACCGCCGCCCGGGCCCTGCTGATCCTCACCCTCACCCTGGGCGTTGCCTATCCCCTGATCGCCACGGGCACGGCGCAGGTCACCGCACATTCCCTGGCAAACGGCTCGCTGGTCTCCGCGGGCGGCACGGAAGCAGGCTCGGTGCTGATCGGGCAGTCCTTCACCGACGGCGCCGGTGCGCCGCTGCCACAGTGGTTCCAGTCCCGCCCCTCGGCCGGGAATTACGACGGCGCCGCCTCCGGCGGCACGAACCTGGGTCCGAACAGCGCCGGGCTGGCCGAGGCGGTGGCCGGCCGGCGGGCCGCCGTGGCCGAGCTCGAGGGCGTGGCTCCGGAGGAGGTTCCTGCGGACGCCGTGACTGCCTCCGCCTCCGGGCTGGATCCGCACATCAGCCCGGAGTACGCCTACCTCCAGGTGGACCGGGTCGCCGCGGCACGCAGCCTGGATCCGGCGGCCGTCCGGGCGCTCGTGGAGGAATTCGTCAACGGCCGGGCGCTGGGAGTCCTCGGCGAACCGGCGGTAAACGTGTTGGAACTCAATATCTCCCTGCAGGAGCTGGACACTTAACGGATGACACGCGGAGAACTCCGGGTCTTCCTGGGCGCCGCTCCGGGCGTCGGCAAGACCTACACCATGCTCGAGGAAGGCCACCGGCTGCTCGGCGAGGGCCTGGACGTGGTGGTGGCCGTGGTGGAAACCCACGGCCGGGCCGCCACGACCGCCGTCGCGCAGGGCCTGAAACTGGTTCCCAGGCTTCAGCTCGAACACCGCGGACTGCAGCTGGAGGAGATGGACCTGCCCGCCGTCCTGGCGCGGCGGCCGGACTATGCCCTGGTGGACGAGCTGGCGCACACCAACGCACCCGGCCTGGCACACGCCAAACGGTGGCAGGACGTGGACGCCCTGCTGGCCGCCGGCATCAATGTGCTCTCCACCGTGAACATCCAGCACATCGACTCGCTGAACGACGTGATTGAGGGCATCACCGGAACCGTGCAGCGGGAAACCGTTCCGGACAGCGTGCTGCGCGCGGCGGATCAGATTGAGCTGGTGGACATTGCCCCGGAACTGCTGCGCGGCCGGCTGGCCGAGGGCATCATCTACCCCGCTGCCCGGGTGGACGCTGCCCTGTCCAACTACTTCCGGATGGGGAACCTCACTGCCCTGCGGGAGCTGGCCTTGCTCTGGCTCGCGGACGAGGTGGACTCTGCCCTGAACCGGTACCGCACTGAGAAGGGCATCCGCAGCAAATGGGAGGCCAGGGAACGGGTGGTGGTCGCTCTGACCGGCGGACCCGAGGGCCAGACCCTGCTCCGGCGGGGCGCCAGGATCGCGGCGCGGTCAGCCGGCGGGGAACTGCTCGCCGTGCATGTCACCAACCCCGACGGTCTGCGCGAAAGCCACCCCGGCGAGCTGGCCGTGCAGCGCTCGCTGGTGGAGAAGCTGGGCGGCACGCTCCACCAGGTGGTCGGCACCGACATCCCGGAGGCCCTGGTCGGGTTCGCCCGCTCGGTCAACGCCACCCAGCTGGTCATCGGCGTCAGCCGGCGTCCGCGGCTGCGGGCCCTGCTGGGCGGACCGGGAATCGGCGCCACCGTCATCCGGCAGTCCGGGGACATCGACGTGCACATCGTCAACCACGGGGCCGCCGGCGGGCACCGCGGACTGCCGCGGCTGGGCGGGGCGCTCAGCGCCCGGCGCCGGTGGGCCGGGTTTGCGCTGGCGCTCGCGGGCGGGCCGCTGCTCACCTGGCTGCTGGTGCGGGTCAGCACCCCGGATTCCATTACCAGCGATGTGCTGGCGTACCAGCTCCTGGTCATCCTGGTGGCGCTTGCCGGCGGCTTCTGGCCGGCGCTTTTCGCTGCCCTGCTCTCCGGGGTGACCCTGGACTATTTCTTCATCCGGCCCCTGTACACGGTGACCGTGGCCGACCCCCTGCACCTGTTCGCCCTGGTGCTCTACGCCGCCAACGCCATGCTGGTCAGCTACGTGGTGGACCGCGCCGCGCGGCGGTCCAGGGCCGCCCGGCGGGCAGCCTCGGAATCGGACCTGCTGGCCGCCGTCGCCGGCAACGTACTGCGCGGCGAGGACGCGGTGCAGGCCCTGGTCAACCGGGTCCAGGAGGCTTTCAGCCTTACCGGGGTGGCCCTGCGCACAGGGGAGACGGAATTGGCCCGCGCCGGCACCGTGCCGCCGTCGGGCCTCCCGTCAGCCCGCGTGCCGGTGGGCGAAAACGCGGAGCTGCTGCTCCACGGGCGGGTCCTGGAAGGGACAGACCTGCGGCTGCTCGCGGTGGTCACGGCGCAGCTGCAGGCCGCGCTGGAGTACCGGGAGCTGTCCGCGAGGGCCGAAGGCATGGAGCCGCTGGCCGCCGCGGACAGGGTGCGCACCGCCCTGCTGGCCGCCGTCGGGCACGACCTGCGCCGCCCCCTGACCGCCGCCACCGCAGCGGTGACCGGGCTGCGCGCCCAGGACGTGGAGTGGTCCGCTGCGGACCGGGCGGAGCTGCTGGCCACCGCGGAGGAATCCCTGGCCACCCTGTCCGGATTGGTGACCAGCCTGCTGGACGTAAGCCGGCTGCAGGCCGGAGCGCTGGCGGTGACCCTGGCGCCGCTGGAGACCGCGGACGCCGTGCTTCCTGCCTTGGAGGAACTGAACATTGGGCCGGCAGAGGTGCAGCTGGACATCCGCAGCGGACTGCCGCCGGTCCTGGGCGACGCCGTGCTGCTGCAGCGGGTCCTGGTCAACGTCCTGGCCAATGCCCTGCGGTTTTCGCCACCGGATGCCAAGGTGCTGCTGACCGCCAGCGAGTTCGGGGGCCAGGTGGAAATCCGCGTCATAGACTACGGTCCGGGAGTATCTCCCGGGCGCGGGGAGGACATGTTTGTGCCGTTCCAGCGGCTCGGCGACACCGACAACCAGACAGGGCTGGGCCTGGGCCTCGCGGTCGCCAAGGGATTCATGGAAGGCATGGGAGGAACGCTGGAGACCGATCAGACGCCCGGCGGCGGCTTGACCATGGTCCTGTCCCTGCCCGCAGCAGATGCCCGCCGCCCCGCGGATGCGCAGGTGGCAGAGTGAAGATCCTGCTGGCCGACGACGATGTGCAGATCCTGCGCGCACTCCGCATCACCCTCACGGCCTACGGGTACGACGTAGTGGCGGTCCAGGACGGTGCCGCCGCCGTCCGCAAGGCCGTGGACGCCCATCCCGACCTGATGGTCCTGGACCTGGGTATGCCCGGCCTCACCGGCATGGAAGTCATCGAGGCGGTCCGCGGCTGGAGTTCCATGCCCATCCTGGTGATCTCCGGCCGGTCCGATTCCGCGGACAAGGTCCGGGCCCTGGACCTGGGCGCCGATGACTACGTCACCAAACCGTTCTCCGCCGAGGAGCTGCTGGCCCGGATCCGGGCGTTGAGCCGCCGGACCGCAGCGGTGCAGGACAGCCCGGAGGTCCTGTTCGGGAACGTCCGGGTGGACCTTGCGGCCCGCCGGGTTTCAAGGCTCGACGACGGTGCGGCCATCCGCCTGACGCCCACCGAATGGCATCTGCTTGCCGCCCTGCTGCAGCGCCCCGGACGGCTCCAGACGCAGGCCCAGCTGCTGGGCGAGGTCTGGGGACCGGGCACCACGGACACCGGGTACCTGCGCCTGTACATGGCGCAGCTGCGCCGCAAACTGGAGCCGGATCCCGCCGCACCCGCCCATCTGCTGACCGAGCACGGCATGGGGTACCGGTTCCAGCCCTGATCCCCCGGCTCAGGTAGGTTCCGCAGCAGACTATTTAGCTGGCAGAATATCTCAACGCCCACATGCCGGGGCTATCATGAGGGCCATGAGCAAAGGCAGCAGCGGGGCAAGCGGGGCAAGCGGGACATTGGACCCGGAATCGGTTCCCGGCAGCCTCGCCTGGAACCTTGCGGTGACGGCGGGCTGTTATCAGTCCCGGCTGGAGGAGGTCCTGGCCGACATGCCCGGTGGCCTGCGCGGCTACCAGGTGGTCTCCGCCGTCGTCCATCATGCTCCGGAAAACCAGCAGGCCCTCGGCGCCCGGGTTGGCATCGACCGGACGGTGCTGACCTATCTGCTCGACACCCTGGCGTCCGCCGGAGCTGTCGAGCGGATCCCCGACCCCTCCGACCGCCGGGCGCGCAAGGTCATCGCCACAGCCGCGGGACGCCAAACCCTGGCCCGCTGCGAGCAGCTGGTCGCGCAGACGGAACGGGAGCTGCTGGCAGGGCTGGACGAGCGTGAGTCCAGCCAGTTCCAGGCCCTGATCGGGCGGCTGGCCGCCTTCGTGCAGGGCTCCCCTGAGGCTAACGGCGCAGCGGGGGCTATGGGCGCCGCGGGGCTGTAGGAGCGGCGGGGGGCTGTAGGCGCCGCCGGAGCTGTAGGAGCGGCGGCGGGCTGTAAGCGCCGCCGGAGCTGTAGGCGCCGCGGGGGGCTGTAGGCGCCGCCGATCCGCCAGGCCGGAAGGCACACAGCCCGCGCAACCGTGCCCGTTCAACCGTGCCTGCGGGATCGTGCCCGCGGGATCGTGCATCTGGGAACGCTGTTCCGTTTTCACACCCGCTTCCCTGCAGGACACCTTCCCCGTTTTCCCTGCCTGCCGTCCGGTTCCCTCCGTTCTGGGTTAAATCGTCTCATTTGGCAATTCCCTGCCAGAGCGCAGCGGAGGGAAATCCCATAAAGGCTGGTTTCTCCCAAAGCGGAGGAAAACAGAGTCACAAAACCGTGGGAAATTCCCAAAACGGAGGGACCAGAGTCACAACATGTCGAGGGATTCCCAAAGCGGAGGGAAATGATGAGGCGGCGCTGAACAAGGAAAGTTCCGGGACGCAGGAACAGATCGAAGCCGCACCCACCCCGGGCCTGGAAGCCGGTGGCGCTGGCCCTGGCCCTGACCCTGGCCCTGGCCCTGGGATAAGCGGAAATCAGGCTTGGCTGACTCCTTAGTGGACGGGAACAGTCGTCAGCCTTGAGCCTGCCGGCGGACTTTCGTCTCCGCAGTTGGAGGGCCGGTTGGCCAACCGCCCGGTTCCACCATAGAGTCGTGGGCAGTGACACGGGGTGCCGCTTGGCTGAGATAAGACCCGTCGAACCTGATCTAGTTAGGACTAGCGAAGGGATGTCGCCATGACTATTGGCCTGACACCATTGACCGTTTCCACCCTGCTTTCCCGCGTACGCAGCGAACCGCCGCTGGTGCAGTGCCTGACCAACACCGTGGTCACGAACTTCACCGCGAACGTGCTGCTGGCTCTTGGCGCCGCCCCTGCGATGACGGATATTCCCGGGGAAGCCGGGCCGTTCGCCCGGATTGCCTCCGGAGTGCTGATCAACCTCGGCACACCCCACGCGGAGCAGCGCACCGCCATGCTGGAGGCCGCCAATGCGGCCAACGACGCCGGCACCCCCTGGGTCCTGGATCCCGTTGCCGTGGGCAGCCTGCCCGTGCGCACCGCCCTCGCCGCGGATCTGCTGGAACTGCGCCCCACCGCCATCCGCGCCAACGCCTCGGAAATCATGGCCCTGGCCGGGCTGGGGGCGGGCGGACGAGGGGTGGACGCCACGGACAACGCCGAGGACGCCCTTCCCGCCGCGACGCTCCTGGCGCAGAAATACGGCACTATCGTGGCCGTTTCCGGCCCCACCGATGTCGTCACGAACGGCACCTCCACGCTGCGGATCAGCAACGGAGACGCGCTGCTCACCCGGGTCACCGGTGGCGGCTGCGCCCTCGGTGTGGTCACCGCGGCCTTCCTCTCAGTGGCGGACGACGGCGGAGCGGACATCAGCGGACGACTGGCGGCGGTGGCCGCGGCCACCGCCGTGTACACGCTGGCCGCCGAGCTGGCCGCCGCCCAGTCTGCCGGGCCGGGCAGCTTCGTCCCGGCGTTCCTGGATTCCCTTGCGGACCTTACCGGCGAAAGCATCAACGCAAGGCTGGTGGCGGCATGATTCCCGCAGCCGGCAGCCTCTCCCCCGTCCTCCGGCCCCGGGACCTGGCCCTGAACACGGGCATCTATCTGGTGACCGACACTGCCCAGTGCGGTGCCCGCGGCGTCGTGGACACGGTGCGCGCCGCCGTCGCCGGCGGTATCCGGACCGTGCAGATCCGGGAAAAGCACGCCTCAGCCGCAGACTTTTACGCGCTGGTCCTCGCCGTCGCCCAGGCAGTGAGTGACCAGGCCGGTGGGGGCCAGACGCTGGTGCTGGTGGATGACCGGGTGGACATTTATCTGGCAGCATGGGCCGCCGGTGCCCGGGTCCACGGTGTGCATGTGGGCCAGAGCGACCTTCCCGCCGCCGCCGTCAGGGCCATCGTGGGCCCAGACGCCGTCGTGGGCCTGACCGCAAACACGGCGGCACACCTCAATGCCGTCCGGGCACTCACACCGGGGACCGTGGATCATCTCGGTGCCGGCGTCATCCGTCCCACCAGCACCAAACCGGACCATCCGGAGCCACTCGGCGTAGCGGGTTTCCAGGCCTTCGCTGCCGAGTCACCGGTCCCCTGCGTGGCGATCGGCGGCATTGAACTGGCGGACATCCCTGCCCTTCGTGCCGCCGGGGCCTCCGGCGCCGCCGTCGTTTCGGCCATCTGCACGGCAGCGGATCCGCTGCGCAGTGCCCGGGAGCTGGTGGCAGCGTGGAATGCATGAGCCCCCTGTCCAGCACGGAGACCGCAAATTCCACGGACGCCGCCCGCAGCATTCCCCGGGTGCTGAGCATCGCCGGTACCGACCCCAGCGGCGGCGCGGGTATCCAGGCTGATCTGAAGTCCATTGCCGCCACGGGCGGGTACGGCATGGCTGCTGTGACGGCGCTGGTCGCGCAGAACACGCACGGCGTCCGGTCCGTCCTCACGCCGCCGCCGGACTTTCTGCGCGAACAGCTGGAAGCGGTGAGTGACGACGTCGTGATCGACGCCGTAAAGATCGGCATGCTGGGCACCGCCGAGGTGACGCGGACGGTGGGCAGCTGGCTCGCGGAGGCCCGGCCCCCGGTGGTGGTGCTGGATCCGGTGATGGTGGCTACGAGCGGCGACCGCCTGCTCAGCGAGGGTGCCGAGAATGCCCTGCGGGACTTGCTGCACCGGGTGGATCTGGTGACCCCCAACCTGCCCGAGCTTGCGGCGCTGCTGCGGGAGGACCCGGCGCAGAACTGGTCCCAGGCGCTGGACCAGGGACGCCGGTTGGCCGCTGCCTACTCGACCGCTGTACTCGTCAAGGGCGGCCACCTGATGGGGGACGCGGCCCCGGATGCCCTGGTGGTGCCCGACGGCGCCGGCGGGTTTGCGGTCACTGAGGTCAGTTCGGCGCGGGTTGCCACCAAGAACACCCATGGGACCGGCTGCTCGCTCTCCGCTGCCATGGCCACGCTGTTTGCCCGCACCGGGAACTGGGGCCAGACGCTGACGGCGGCCAAAGCCTGGCTGCAGGAGGCACTCGAAACGGCCGACCTCCTGGACGTCGGCACCGGCCACGGCCCGGTGAACCATTTCCACGGAGTCTGGGAGCGCGGGCTGGCCCCGTTGCCCGGGCAGGTTGCAGTGCCCGAACGCGTTCTGCCGGCCCCTGCCGGCAGCTTGACCGCCGGCCTCTGGGAAGCGACCGCCGGGCTGCGGACCCGGATCGATGAACTGGACTTCGTCCGCGGCCTCGGCGACGGGTCACTGGATCACCGGTCCTTCGGCTTCTACCTGGCCCAGGACGCGGTTTATCTGCGCGGGTACGCCCGCGCGATGGCCCGGGCAAGCGAGCTGGCACCCCGGCTCCAGGAGCAGGTTTTCTGGGCTGCGGGGGCCCGCAATGCCCTCGACGCCGAGCTCGATCTGCACCGGAACTGGCTTGGGCCTGCGGGCGGCACCGGCGTCGAGCAGGTCCTCTCCGCTCCCGCGGGCACGGACCTTGCGGCCGCAGGGCCGGTCACACGCGGGTATTTGAACCATCTGCTCGGCAGGGACCGAGATGCGGAGGACAGCCTAGAGTACGCCCGCCTGGTGGGAGCGGTGCTCCCCTGTTTCTGGGTCTATGCGGATGTGGGAGCCCGGCTGCAGGAGTTGAACCATGCCACCCACCCCTACCGGGAATGGCTGGACACCTACGCGGATCCGGGTTTTGCCGCCGCCACCGAACAGGCCATTGGGATCCTGGAATCCGTTTTGGCCGGGGACGCCGCCGAACGGCAGGCCGCACAGGAGGCGTTCACCGGCTCGGTGCAGTGGGAGCACGACTTCTTCGCGGCGGGTATGCTGCCCTAACCTGCCGCCGTTCCTGGGATCTGCCGGAACCGTGGCCTGTCCGGCATTTCTAGGGGGAAATGGTTATGCGTTCGAAAACAGCAGGACCGCGGACGATGAGGCTGCTGGCCCTGGCCGCGGTCCTCGGCTTGGCACCGCTGGCAAGCGCCTGCGGCAGTGCAGCTGAGGGTGACGGTGGGAATGACGACGGGAATCCGTCGACGAGTCCAGAGGCGCTCCCCGCGTTTTCGTCCTTGGCGGAGACCTTTGCCGCCGTAGACGGCGCCGTGGACTGCTCCGCTGACGCACCGGAACCGCCCACCGTCATGATCCTGCCCGGGGACACCCCCGGCGAAGCACAGATGTGCACCAACACAGTGATCGTGATGTGGTTCGACGACGGCGAGCCCATGGAACAGGTTGTCCAGGGTGCGGCCAGCAGTGCCGCCGGAGGCACGTCCGTCTACCTGGTGGAGGGCGCCAACTGGTTCGTCGCCGATGTCTCCGAAGTTGCGGTTGGCGCGGTTCCGGAGCGAAAACTCGATCTGCAGGACCTGGCTGACCAGCTCGGTGCCAAGTACAGCGTGGCCCGGTAGGCGGGTACGTTCCCCGGCATGTCCGCAGCTGCCTGGGCGTACTAGCCGATCCGGCGCCGGTACGCAGCCATCGAGAGCGCGTACGCCACAACCAGGATCCCGGCACACCAGGCGAGGGCAATCCAGATCCCGGTCCCCACCGGCTGCTGGGCGAACAGCGCGCGGATCGTGTTGACCATCGAGGTCACCGGCTGGTTCTCAGCGAACCAGCGCACCGGACCAGGCATTGTTTCCGTCGGCACGAAGGCCGAGCTGATGAACGGCAGGAAAATCAGCGGATAAGAGAAGGCACTGGCACCCTCAACTGTTTTTGCCGACAGGCCTGCGAACACGGCAACCCAGGTCAGCGCCAGGGTGAACAGGAACAGGATTCCGGCAACCGCGACCCACTCCCCCAGGCCTGCTCCCGTGCGGAAACCCATCAGCAGGGCAACGCCCACCACAATGGCCAGCGAGATCAGGGTGGCTGCCAGAGACGTCATGACATGCGCCCAGAGGGTGCTGGACCGGGCGATGGGCATGGACTGGAAACGCTCGAAGATGCCGCCCTGCAGATCGGTAAAGAGCCGGAAGGCTGTGTACGCGATGCCCGATGCAACTGTGATCAGCAGGATCCCGGGCAGCATGTAGTCGATGTACTGAAAGGCACCGGTGTTGATCGCTCCGCCGAGCACGTACACAAACATCACCATGATGGCGATCGGCATGATGGCCGTGGTGATAATGGTGTCCGGGCTGCGCAGGATATGCCGCAGCGAACGCCGGGTGAGCACAGTGGTGTTGCCGTAGAAATGGGTTGCGGTCATCGTCCTTGCCCCTGGTTCTCATCGCTGCCGACAATGGCGAGGAAGACTTCCTCGAGGGTCGGCTGTTTCTCCACGTACTCGACCGTCGCCGGTGGAATGAGCTGCTTGAGTTCGGCAAGCGTTCCGTTGGCGATGATCCGGCCCTGATGGAGGACGGCGATGCGGTCAGCGAGCTGCTCGGCCTCGTCAAGGTCCTGTGTGGTGAGCAGTACCGTGGCCCCCTGGGCGGCCAGCTTCCGCACCGTTTCCCACACTTCGAGGCGCCCCTGCGGGTCCAGGCCGGTCGTCGGTTCGTCGAGGAAGATGACGGACGGACTGCCGATGAGGCTCATCGCAATGTCCAGGCGGCGGCGCATCCCACCGGAGTAGGTCCCGGCTTTCCGCCCGCCGGCATCGGCCAGTGCAAACCGCTGCAGAAGTTCGTCCGCCACCACGCCAGGCTTTTGGACGCGCCGCAGCTGCGCCACCAGGATCAGGTTTTCCCGGCCGCTGAGTACCTCGTCGACGGCGGCGAACTGTCCGGTAAGGCTGATCGATTCCCGCACGTCCGCCGCATCGGCGGCGACGTCGAAACCGTTGACCACTGCACTTCCGGCATCCGCCTTCAGCAGTGTCGCCAGTATCCGCACCACCGTCGTTTTACCTGCTCCGTTGGAGCCGAGGAGGGCGAAGATGCTCCCGGGTGCGACGTCGAAGTCCACGCCCCGCAGCACACCCAGCTCCTTGAAGGACTTTTCGAGTCCGGCCACCCGGATCGCCGGGCGGTCACTCAGGCGGGCGGTCACGGTTCTCACCGCCGTTCTCTTCCTCGGCGGCGTCGATTGCCTGGATGAGGCGCAGGCGCTCCTTGTTAATCCACTGGCCGTCCGAGTAGTTCCGGAGGAAGGTCTCTGCGAATTCCACCGGATCCTCTCCAACCACGGACCGGATGGGGGTTCCGTCAACGGCCGCGCGTTCGAACAGATCGGCCAGGTCCTCAACCATCGTCATCATGGTGCTGCCGTTGGTGATGGCGCCGAAGTAGGTCAGGTAGCGCTCGATTGCCTCAACGGAAGTGCGGTAGGGAGCCGGAAGCGCCTTGATCCGCGCCTTGTACTCCCGCCACCGGCGCTTGTCGCCGAAGTCGCCAACTATCTTTTCAATCAACATGGTCACTTTTCTCCCTTATGGAGCTGCTCCAGACGTTCCGAGAGGAAGCTCCAGGTCCTCCAGAACTCGTTGAGATAGTCCTTCCCCGCCGCATTCAGGGAATACACCTTCCGCGGGGGGCCCTTTTCGGACGGAACCTTTTCGACGTCGACGAGTCCGCGCTGTTCGATCCTGATGAGCAGCGCGTAGATGGTTCCTTCAGCAATGTCGGTGAACCCCTGGTCCCGCAGCCACCCAGTGATCTCATAGCCGTGGGCTGACCGTCCGGAGAGGATCGCGAGGACGATGCCTTCCAGGACGCCTTTGAGCATCTCTGTCGCCTGCTTGCCCATCGGATACCCCTTGCTACTTAGTAACGTTGACTACCAGTACATAGTAACGCTGAGTACTCCGGAAACAAGAGCCTTTCCTCAAAAAATGGGGCCGCCCGCGGCTCAGCCGCTCCGGTGCCGCTCCACGGCGGCCCGCAATTCGCCGGGCGGCAGGCCCAGCGTCCATTCAGCGACCTCCGTGACGAACGATGTCAGCATTTCGCTTTCCGCGGCGCCAACATAGTTGATGTAGGTGCCGGCACCGTCAATGGCAACCAGAATCCGCGTTCCAGCAGCGCCGGGCTCGCCCACCTTGAAGGCACCCCGGGCCACGCCGTCCTCAATCAGCAAGGTCAGGCGGAGGTGGCCCAGCTGTTCCTGGTGCCGCAGTGCCTCCCGCAGGGCCGGGCTGAAGCGGCACAGATGCCGGGCATTGAGCCACAGCTGCGTCAGTTCAGGCGCCCCCTCTATCCGCGAAATCAAGCAGGCCATCCGCTCGATGGGATCCGCCAGGTCCGGAAAAAGATCCTCGCGCTCATCCGAAACGGCACGGACGAAAGCCGCCGCCACCAGGTCCTCCGCAGCTGGAAAGTAGTGGCTGATGAGCCCGGGGCGGACCCCCAGACCGTCGGCAACAGCGCGCAGCGTGACCCGCTCCAACCCTTCGGCGAGCGCTATGGAAGCCGCCTCGGAAACGATTTCAGCCCGGCGTTCTTCCGGATGTTTCCGGACCCGCGGGGCAGGGCTTGACATCATGCCCCGCAGTCTATTGGATTAGTGACCAATATCACTGTTGGTCGCTCGACCAACAGACAGCCGGGTTCGTCTCCCAGCGTTTGTGCCGAACCGTCCCGAGAGGAACAGCGTTGCCCGAGCCCCGTGTCGCTGACACTGTCAGCATCCCTGAAGCACTAACCCAGCCCGAAAAGCGCGGCATCGAACTGGTCGAAGACTCCGAACGGCACGGACGTGCCCGCGACCTCTTCTCGGTCTGGGCGGCACCTAGCGTCAGCGTCCTGAGCTTTACCATCGGGGCCTCCCTGATCCTGCTCGGGCTGGAGCTGTGGCAGGTGTTCGCTGTGATCATCGCGGCCAACCTGCTCTGGATCCTGACCGGCCTGGTGGCCATCAGCGGCCCGGCAGCCGGAACATCCGGGTCTGTGATTACCCGGGCCATCTATGGAATACGCGGCAACAAGGTCATTGTCGCCTTCTACGGATGGTTCATCTCCGCCGTCTTCCTGGCACTCAACTGGCTCGCGGCGTCGTTCATGGGCGCCGAGCTGCTGGCCGGAACCGGCTTCACCGATCCCGTGCTCGGTCCGGTACTCATCACGGTCGTCGTCGCGGCGATCACCGTCCTGGTAGCCGTCTACGGCCACGGCCTGATCCTGCGCATCTACCCCGTTGTGGCCTCGGTGCTGCTGGTGATCTTCCTGCTGGTCACGGCGTTCATCCTGCCCCATGTGAACTGGAACTACGCACCGGCGGAGTCCCTGCAGGGTCTGCCGCTGTGGTCCGCGGTAACCATCGGATTTGCCATCCTCGCGTCAGGCCCCCTCTCCTTCTCCAACAGCCCGGACATGGCGCGGTACCTGCCGCGGTCCACCAAACCCTCACACATCATCGCGGCCACGGCTCTCGGCGGTGCGCTGCCCGGCATCTTCTTCACCGCTGTAGGTGCCCTGCTCGCCACCGGAATCGGCGCAGCGGCCATGGAACCCGGCATCGAAGCAGCGCTCCTGGCGCTCCTTCCCGCGTGGCTCGGGCCGATCTTCGTGGCCGGCGTCATCATCAATACGATCTCGCTCAACGGAATGACCACCTACACCGCCAGCATGGCATTCCAATCCATCGGTATCCCGATCCGGCGCATCCCCTCAGCGGTGGTGGTGGGCGTGATCGGTGCCGCGCTGACCGTCTACCTGGTGACGTCGACCAGCCTCCTTGAGGCGGTCAACCTGCTGCTGCAGCTGCTGATCCTCATCTCCGCCCCCACCATGGCGATCTTCGCCACGGATGTGATCCTCCGCCGCAACCGCTACAACGGTGCGGACCTCTTTCAGGAACGTCCGGGCGGGGCCTTCTGGTACACCGGCGGCTGGAACATTCCCGGGCTCCTGGCTGCGGTACTCGGCGCCGGCGCAGCTTCCCTGTTCCTCAACACCAGCCTCTATGTTGGCCCTCTCTCCGCGGCCATGGGCAACATCGACTTATCGGTTCCGGTCGCCCTCGCCGTTACCTCGGGCGTGTACGTCCTCTGGTCGCGTCTGGCCCCGGCCCCGCTGAGCCCGCCGGTCCGCACCGCCGAAGACGTCCCGGCCTAACCACCCCTGCCTGTTCCAAACCAAAGGAAGTTACCGCGTGACTACGCACCTCTACACCAACGCCCGCATCTTCACCGCCGATACCCGGCGGTGGGCCGAGGCCCTGGTGGTCCAGGACGAACGGATCCTCTACGTCGGCGACACCGTCACGGCGGAACGGCTGGCCCCGGGAGCCGAAACGATTGACCTCCAGGGCAGGCTGCTGCTTCCCGGCTTCGTTGACGGCCATGCCCACGTGGTCGGCACCGGCGAAGCCCTGGGCCAGGTAAGCCTCTGGGGTGCGGGATCCGTGGCGGAAATCCAGCAGCGCATCAAGGCCTGGGACGCCGAACGCCCCGGTTCCGCCCGCGTCCTGGCCACCGGCTGGCTGCACGGTGCGATTCCCGGCGGCGTACCGGACGCCGGGATGCTCGACGCCGCCCTCCCCGGCGTGCCGGTGTACGCCATTGCCTACGACTTCCACTCGGTGTGGGTGAACTCCGCAGCACTGGCGGAACTGGGGATCACCGATGAGACGGAGAATCCGCTGGGGGGCACCATCCGACGCGGTGCCGACGGGCATGCCACCGGCTACCTCGACGAGAACGCGTTCTACAACGTCGTGCTTCCGTTCCTCGATGCCCAGGTCAGCGACAACGAACACGCCGCGAGCATCGCAGCTGTCCAGCAGGCCTACCGGGAGTCCGGGGTGACCACCGCCTGCGATATGGGGTTCAACGAGACGGACCTGCAGGCGTTCACACGGGCGGCGGAGGACGGAACGCTGACCAGCAGGCTCATTGCCTACTGGCGGCTGAACAACACCGGCTCCCTCGAACAGAACCTGGAGCAGGTCGAACGGGCGGCCGCCCTGGCCGCCGAACATCAGTCACCGTTCCTGCGGGTGGTTGGCGTCAAGGTCATCATCGACGGCACCATTGACGGCTGCACGGCTGTGCTCGGCACCCCCTACGCCGACGGATCGAATGCCGAGCCCATCTGGAGCCTGGCAGAGCTCGCGCCGGTGGTCGCGGCCGCCGATGCCGCCGGGCTGAAGGTGGCGATGCATGCCATCGGGGATGAGTCCGTACGGATTGCGATCGCCGCTGTTGAGCAGGCGGTGGCGCAGAACGGTCCCCGCAGCCGGCGGCACCGGATCGAGCATCTGGAGCTCGTGGACCGGGCCGACGTCGACCGCCTCGCCGCACTGGGCATCACCGCCAGCATGCAGCCGGTGCACGCCGATCCCGCGATTGGCAGCAACTGGCGCGCCAAGCTCGACGACGAGCGCGTGGACCGCGGATTCCCCTGGCCCTGGATCACGGATGCCGGGGGCTGCCTCGCGTTCGGCACCGATTCCCCGACCTCGCCGCACACCCCGCTGCCGAACATGTACGTCGCTGCAACCCGCGCCTCGGCGCTGGACGCATCAGCTGGCACCAACGTTCCGGAATTCGCGCTGCCGCTGGCCGAGTCGATCGAGCATGCCACCCGCGATTCCGCCTGGACGGCCGGCGCCGAGCAGGAAATCGGCCGGCTCGCCGCCGGACTCTACGCGGACTTCATCGTCCTGGACACCGACGTCCTCGCGGCAGATGACCCGGCTGCGCTCCTGGACGCCCGGATCCTGCGCACCGTCGTCGGCGGGCGCTGTGTGTACGAAACCGCCGAGTAATATCCGCGCAGGCGGCCGGCTGTGGTTGTGGGCCGGCCGCCCAGCCCCGGCCGGCCCTGCGCTTGGCAGCCGTGCCGGGCAGTCTGATGACCGGTGCGGCCATTGGAGCCATCGGCGGGCTGCTGGCTCTGGCCGTCACCGCGCTGCGCGGGCACAATGGCGGGCATGACAGATGACGCGCCGGAGACCATCCCAGACAAAGAACCGGATAAGACAGCACCGGCCGTGCCGGAGCCCGGAGTCCAGGTGATCGTGCAGGAATGGATCTCGCTCGATGGATTTGCGGCCGGGCCCCGCGGCGAATCCGACCTCTTCGCCGCCGTGGCTCCGGAAACCAGCGCAGCCGGCCAGGACTGGAACATGCGGCTTCTGCCGCACGTCGATGAAATCCTGATGGGCCGGACTACCTATGAGCTCTTTGCCGCATATTGGCCCACGGCGGACGAGCCGATTGCCGGCGCGCTGAACACGGCCCGGAAAACAGTTGCTTCCCGGTCCCTCTCCTCAGCCCCGTGGGGCGCCTACCCGGAGGCCGCCGTCGTTCCGGATGCCGTCAGCTACGTCCGGGAACGCCGCAGCCAGGGTGGAAAGTTCCTCATCTGGGGTTCGGTGAGCGTTGTCCACGCCCTGCTGGAAGCCGGGGAAGTCGACGAGCTGGACCTCTTCATCGCCCCGATCATGCTCGGGGAGGGCCTGCGTGCCTTTCCGGAACGGTCCCTCCTGCTGCAGCTGCACAACGTCCGGCACTGGCGCGGCACCCTGCACGCGCGCTACCGGCCTTCTGCTCCGCGGGAGCCAGGTGCCGCCGCCCGCGACCTGGTCTTCTAGCCCTCGACGCCGGTGCCCGGGGCCAAGGGGGCCGTACCCACCGGTTTAGGCACCAGCGGGACCCTCCAGATCCGTTGCGCGGCCCTTCGCCAGGGGAATCCGCCAGCCGTAGCGCAGCGACAGCATCCGCAGCGAGAAAACCAGAAGCATCACCCCCAGCCCGATGAATGGGTTGTAGATGTCCGCGACGGAAAGCAGGGATACCAGGCCGGCACCGAACATGGCCGGAACCGCGTATACGCCGCGGGGATTGAACAGCTGCGGGATTTCGTTTGCGACGACGTCGCGCAGCAGGCCGCCGCCCACGGCAGTCATGGCGCCGAGTACGGCAGAAGTCGCCGGGTGCATCCCGGAATCCAGGGCGGTGATCGTACCCGAGACGCAGAACAGGGCCAGCCCGGCTGCGTCAAAGGTCAGGAGCGTCCTGCGGAAACGCAGCACGCCCAGCGGATGAACATAGACCAGCAGGACTGCCAGTACCGGGGGCAGCAGATACACCGGATCGGCAAATGCCTGCGGAACACCCCTGCCGATAATCACGTCCCGCAGCACACCGCCGCCCAGCCCGGCCAGGGATCCCAGCAGCAGCGACCCCACGACGTCGAAATTCCGCCGGGCGGCCAGCAGCGACCCGGAAACGGCAAAAAAGAACGTGCCTGCCAGATCGACGATCAACTGTGCCATGATGCCCCTCCCGGTCCCTGCTGGGACTGTGCCCCCTCAGGGCGTGCCCCAATTTAGCCCATGAATGGTCAGCACCGTGGGTCCAGGCGTACCGGGCACTGGAGCCCGTTCACCGTTCGGTGAACTCTCCTAGCCTTCGACGTCGGTGGCCGAGTGGGCGGCGCCCACCGGTTTCGACTCCGGAGAACCGCGCTGGCGCAGGTAGACGGCCAGAATGACCATCGATGCGACGGCCAGGAACTCGGACTGCCAATTCTGCAGTGTCCTCCCCCAGAATTCCGGAGAGAGCACATACTCACCCCAGGTCCCAGGATCCTGCAGGCCGGCCAGCTGCTGCTCGGCGAACGCGCTGAACCCGGCAACCGACTGCGCGAACCAGGAGAGCAGGAAGATTGTTCCCATCACGACGGCCAGGGAATTCGAATAGAGGCGGGTGCGCCATCCCCCGGCCCGGGCCCAGGCCGGTGAGTCCGAACGGGCGTACCGGCCAATCAGCTGTTCCTTATCCGATTCGAGTCCTTCGGAACCCAGCTTCTTGGACTCCGGTGAACCCTGCTGCACGAACCAGACCGCCGCGAGAATCAGCAGGAGGAACTGGAGGAATTCGGACTGCCAGTTCTCCGCGACATCGACGGCGAAACTCGAGGTGGTCAGGTACTGCCATAGGCTGACCTGCTCCAGCCCGGCGGCGACCTGCTGCTCGTTAAACAGGCCCACTCCGGCGAGCGCCTGGCCCGCTAGGGAGAGCAGGAACAGGGAGAAGAAAACGATAAACAAACCGTTGCGTTTCAAGGTCTTCATCGCCCCAGTGCTCCCACCGTGATCATGTAGGCCAGACCCAGGCCGATGAAGGCCAGGCACAGTACAAAAGCCCAGCGTGCTCGCATGTCAGTCCCCCTCAACCAAACAGCTGTACGGGCGGTCGCCTCGTTCAGTGCAGCCCGCTGCCGTTACCTTCCACTCGCCGCCGGAGAGCGTTAGGAAGAGCGTGTCTTCCTCATACCGCACCTGGGCATTCCGGCCGTAGGCCTGGCTTGCAATGACCTTTCCGGCCTGCGGCAGGGACACGGCCGCCAATTTGTCTGGGCAGGACCGTGCCTCCCCATTCTCGGCCTGTTCCATGGCTTCCAGCGTGGCCGGGGCCAGCAGGCTGCAGGCGCCCGCCAAGTCGTCGTCCTGCAGCGCTGCATGGAAGGTTTTCGCGGCCTGTTCCGCTCCTGGCGGGCCGGATCCGTTGCCGCTGCATGCGGCCATGGACAGCAGCGCCGCCAGTGCAAGCACGGTCTTCAGTGGGGAGCGGAACATGGAACCTCCTGCCGGACTGGTTTGTTCATCACCATAAGCCACCTAGGGGGATTTCCCGGAACAACAGCGGAGGCCGCACAGTGATTACCGACGGACCGTATTCCGAGACCGTGGAACAGATCAGCGGCTACAACCTGGTGGACGTTCCGGACCTGGACAGCCTCCCGGATGCCTGCGTGCTCCTGGCTGACAGCTCCCCGGTGGAAGTCCGTGCCCTGGTGTCCACCGAAGCGGGCAGCGGCTCTCCCGGCAAGACTGTCCCGATCCGCCCCTAGGATGGGCTACATGACATCCGCGAGCGCAGAAACCCCGCAGGACACAGCAGATGAATTCCTCTGGCTGGAGGACATCTACGGCGACAGGCAGCTGGACTGGGTACGGGAGCAGAATTCCAAGACGGAGGCGCTGCTCTCCGCCACGGACTTTGAACGCACCGAGGAACGGCTGCTGGAAGTCCTGGACTCCACCGACCGGATTCCCATGGTGGTCAAACGCGGCGACTGGTACTACAACTTCTGGCGGGACGCCGAGCATCCGAAAGGCCTGTGGCGCCGCTCCACCTGGGACAGCTACGCCGCCGCGGAGACGCAGTGGGAAACCCTGCTGGACCTGGATGCCCTGAGCGCTGCGGAGGACACCGAATGGGTCTGGGGCGGAGCCCGGTTCCTGCGGCCGGAGGACGGAGTGTCCTACCGCCGCGCGCTGGTGATCCTCTCCCCCGACGGCGGTGACGCCGCCCGCTATCGCGAGTACGACGTCGTCGACCGCGCCTTCGTCCCGGGTGGTTTCGACCTGCCCGTGGCCAAAACGCAGGTGTCCTGGGCAGCTCCGGATGCCCTGTACGTGGCCACCGATTTTGGGCCCGGCAGCATGACCGCCTCCTCCTATCCCCGGATGGTGCGGACCGTGCACCGCGGCCAGGACCCCGCCGACGCCGAACTGTACTTCGACGTTCCGCAGGACCACATGATGGGCTACGTCCACCATGACCAGACGCCCGGGTTTGAACGGGACGTGGCGCTGGACATCATCGACTTCTACGACAGCATCACCTACCTGCGCCGCGATGATGCTTGGCAGCGCGTCGAGGTGCCGCTGGACGTCACTGTTGACCTGCACCGCCAGTGGCTGCTGATGCGCCCGCGCACCGACTGGCTGGTCGGCGAAACGCTGCACAAGGCAGGATCGCTGCTGGCAGCGGACCTGGAGGAATTTCTCGCCGGGGAACGCAGCCTTCACACCCTCTTCACTCCGGAACCCACCGTCTCCCTGCAGTCCTGGAGCTGGACGCGGGACTATCTGCTGCTGAACCTGCTGCGGGACGTCTCCTCCGAAATCCAGGTTTTGGAGCCCGCCGCGGGCTGGCAGGCCACCGCACTGGATGCCTGCCCGCCGCTGCACACAGTGGATGCGTACGCGGTCGACGACGAGGACGAGACCGCAGGCAACGACTACTGGCTGATCAGCACCGGTTTCACCACACCGTCCACGCTCTCCCGCGGCACGCTTGGCGCCGCCCCGGGAACGGACGAGGGGACCGCCGCGGCGGTGAAGTCCTCGCCGTCGTTCTTTGATTCCTCCGACTGCACGGTGGAGCAGCACTTCGCCGTCTCCGCCGACGGCACCCGGGTCCCGTACTTCCAGGTGGCGCACCAGGGAATGGCGCTCGACGGCGGCAACCCCACTGTGCTGTCCGGTTACGGCGGGTTCGAACAGGCCCTCACCCCCGCCTACAGCGGCGTGGTCGGGCGCGGCTGGCTGGAGCGCAGCTACACCGACGACGGCGGGACGCTCCGCCGCGGCGTCTACGTCCTGGCGAACATCCGCGGCGGCGGAGAATACGGCCCCGACTGGCACCGCGCCGCCCTGCAGCAGAACCGGCACCGGGCCTACGAGGATTTTGCCGCCGTCGCCCGGGACCTCACTGCCCGCGGAGTAACTTCCCGCGACCATCTGGGCTGCACCGGCCGCAGCAACGGCGGCCTGCTGGTGGGCAACATGCTTACCCTCTACCCGGAGCTTTTCGGAGCGGTGTCCTGCGGAGTACCGCTGCTGGACATGCGCCGCTACACCAAGCTCTCCGCCGGCCATTCCTGGATTGCCGAATACGGCGACCCGGACGACCCGGAGCAATGGGAGTTCATCAAGACGTTTTCCCCGTACCACCTGCTGCGCGAGGACGTTCAGTATCCGCCGTCACTGATTTGGACGGCCACCAGCGATGACCGGGTTGGCCCCGTCCAGGCCCGGAAAATGGCGGCCCGGATGCAGGCACTCGGTGTGGACCGGGTCTGGTTCCACGAGGCACTGGAAGGCGGGCACGCAGGGGCTGCGGACAACCGGCAGTCCGCGCGGATGCACGCCATGTCCTATGAGTTCCTCTGGGAAGCGCTCACCGGCCGGTTGTCCTGAACCTGTTTTGCCGAAAGCCCCCCGTTGTGGGTAGTCTTGACAGGCTGGCAGAGTGAAATCGCCAGGGTAATTGGAGACGTGCCAGAGCGGCCGAATGGGCTTCACTGCTAATGAAGTGTGGGCCTAAAGCCCACCGGGGGTTCAAATCCCCCCGTCTCCGCCAACGGAAACACCCCGGCCTTTGGACCGGGGTGTTTCCATATCCGATCATTCCTCGAAAGACTGGAGGTGAACCGCACGCATGGACGACGGACATAGTCGATCTACCGCACCGCGCGGGCCTCGCCTTCGCCCCGGGGAAGCCGTTCCACACACCACCCAGGTGTCTGACGATTCCTGCCGTTAGCGGCAGCTTCCGAGCCGGTTCCGCCCTTTCCAGCCGAACCCCTCGATTCCCCTTCCCGGCCTGAGCCCGCGCGGCTGCGGTACTGCACCCCGGCACGCCTCACCCATTTTTTGCACATACCGCGGTCCTGCCGCGGCTCTCTTTATGTGCGCCCCACCGTAGGGAAGCGGATCATGATCAAATCACCCACTCTTTCATTCGATGCCAGCGCCGAACTGCTGGCCGATGCCCTTAGCAACAACAGCCTCCCCCAGGTGGCCCGTGCCCTGCAGCCGCTTGACGTGGCGGAAACGCTGGAACAGCTCGAACGGCTGAACACCATCGACCGGGCGCTGGCTTACCGCACCCTCCCCAAAGGCCGGGCGCTGGAGGTCTTCGAGCGGCTCGACGCACGGCTGCAGGCGGACCTGGTGTCCGGGCTGCAGGATGCACAGGTGGCCGAGGTTTTTGCCGCACTGAGCCCGGATGACCGGGTGGCCCTGCTGGATGAGCTGCCGGCGTCGGTGGCCAACCGCCTGATCCTGGGGCTCAGCGAGAAGGACCGCGCGCTCACCACCATGGTGCTCGGCTACCCGCAGGGCGCCGTGGGCCGCTACATGAGCCCGCAGTTCGTCACCACGCACCCCGGGACGACGGCGGCCCAGGCGCTGGCCCGGGTGCGGGCACAGCTTGACGACGCCGAGAGCATCTATACGATCCCGGTCACGGATGACAGCCGCCACCTGGTCGGCGTGGTGTCACTGCGGGACGTGCTGCGCGCCGCGGAAACAGACCTGGTCTCGCAACTGATGAAGGACCCGATTTCCGCTCCGGCCACCCTGGACGCCGAGGAAGCGGCACGCTACTGCGCTGACGCGAAAGTCCTGGTCCTGCCGATCGTTGATGCGGAGAACCGGCTGGTCGGGATCCTGACCGTGGACGATGCGCTCAGGATCCTCGAGGACGCGGAAAGTGAGGACGCAGCCCGGGCCGGCGGCTCCGAGCCCCTGCGCCGCCCGTACCTGGCGACTCCGGTGCGCAGCATTGTGCGGGCCCGCGTCGTCTGGCTGTTGGTCCTGGCGCTTGGCGCAACCCTGACGGTGCAGGTGATGGACACGTTTGAAGCCACCCTGGCCGAGCAGGTGGTGCTCTCCCTCTTTATCCCGCTGCTCATCGGCACCGGGGGGAACACCGGGAACCAGGCCGCCACCACCATCACCCGCGCCCTGGCGCTGGGAGATGTGCGGCCCAGGGACGTCCTCAAGGTCGTTGCCCGGGAGGTCCGGGTCGGCGCCTGGCTGGGCTTGTTGCTCGGCGGGCTGGGCTTTGCCGTGGCGGCGGTCATTTTCACCGTGCCCCTCGGCCTGGTGATCGGCCTGACCCTGCTGGGGGTCTGCACCATGGCCGCCACCGTCGGAGGGTTGATGCCGCTGCTGGGGAAGGCCCTCAAAGTGGACCCTGCGGTGTTTTCCAATCCCTTTATCTCCACCTTCGTGGACGCCACGGGGTTGATCATCTACTTCCTGATCGCGTCGGCCGTCCTGGGTCTTTAGCTGCCCTCTACACTCTCTTCAGGACCAGGTGAAGGGCACGGGAGTGAGTGAACATGGTGAATGACCACCGCATTGCCGTCATCGGCGGGGGGATCGTGGGCATCGCCGTGGCCCGCGCCCTCATGCTCAGGGGCTTGGGCGAGGTGACGGTCTTTGAAAAGGAGGCCCGCCTTGCCGCGCATCAGACCGGGCACAACTCCGGGGTGGTTCATGCCGGCCTGTACTACCAACCTGGCTCCCTGAAGGCAAAGCTGTGCGCCGCCGGGCGGATTGCCCTCCAGGAGTACTGCCAGGAGAAATCCCTTCCCTACCGTGAGGCAGGCAAACTGGTGGTCGCCGTCGACGAGAATGACCTGCCGGCCCTGGCGGACATCGAGCGGCGCTCCCTTGCCGGCGGTGTCCCGGATCTGGCGCGGATTGACGATCCGGCAAAGCTGCGCGAAATCGAACCGCACGTGGCAGGCATCGCCGCCGTGCATTCCCCGCGCACCGCCGTCGTCGACTACGCCGCTGTCACCGAAGCCATGGCCCAGGAGGTGCGGCAGGCCGGGGGAACCATTCTGCTGGGACAGGAAGTGAACGCCCTGACGGTTGAGGGTCCGAAGGTCCGTGTCCGCACCCCTGTGTCCGAGCAGGTCTTCGACCGGGTTGTGGCCTGCCCGGGCCTGCAGTCGGACATTGTGGCCCAGCTGGCCGGGGCCGATCCTTCGCCCAGGATCCTGCCATTCCGGGGCGAATACTGGGCGCTGGACCCCGAACGCAGCCACCTGGTGAAGGGCATGATCTATCCGGTCCCGGACCCGGCCTTCCCGTTCCTGGGCGTGCACTTCACCCGCGGGGTCTACAACGACGTCCATGTGGGCCCGAACGCGGTTCCCGCCCTGGCCCGCGAGGGCTACAGCTGGTCCCGGATATCAGCGCGGGACACCTTCGAGTCGCTGCGCTGGCCGGGCGCCCTGCCACTGGCCCGGCGGTATTGGAAGATGGGAATCGACACGGTCGGTGAGTCCCTGCTTAAACCCGTGTACTTCAGCCGGGCCAGGCGCTTCATCCCCGAGCTGCGGATGGCCGACCTCACTGCCAAGACGGCCGCCGGCGTGCGCGCCCAGGCCTGGGGCCGCGACGGATCCCTGGTGGACGACTTCGCGGTGGACCAGGCGGGACCGGTGACCCTGCTGCGCAATGCGCCCTCGCCGGCGGCGACGTCCTCCATGGCCATCGCCGACTTCCTGCTGGAGAAATACCTGCAGGCCTAGCCGCCGGCCGGCCCGAGCCTGCTTTCCTCCCCGGCGGCACTGTTCCGGCCCGGGACACGGGCATAGGGTGGAGCGGAGCACAGGTACCGGCTGGGAGGGAACTCATGGAAATGCGTCTGCTGGGCAACAGCGGAGCCGTTGTCAGCAAATACGCCCTTGGCACGATGACGTTCGGCAACGAAACGGATGAGCGGACCTCGCACCGCATCCTGGAGGACTATCTGGACTCCGGCGGCAACTTCATTGACACGGCGGATATCTACAATTCCGGCGCATCCGAGGAAATTGTGGGTAAATGGCTGCACTCCAACCAGGCCGCCCGGGACTCGGTGGTCCTGGCCACCAAAGGCCGGTTTGCCACCGGGGACGGTCCGAACGACCTCGGCAACTCCCGCCGCCACCTGCGCCGCGCCCTCGAAGGCTCGCTCCGGCGGCTGGGCGTGGAGCACCTCGACCTGTATCAGCTGCATTCCTGGGACCCCCTGACACCCCTGGAAGAGACCCTGGGCTTCCTGAATGACGCCGTGTCCTCCGGCCTGATCAGCTACTACGGGTTTTCCAACTTCACCGGCTGGCAGCTCACCAAAGCCGCCTGGCTGGCCCGGCTGCACAACTGGCAGCCGCCGGTGACGCTGCAGCCGCAGTACAACCTGCTGGAACGGGAAATCGAATCGGAAATCGTGCCGGCAGCGCTCGACGCCGGCCTGGGCCTGCTTCCCTGGTCGCCGCTGGCGGGCGGCTGGCTGACGGGTAAATACCACCGGGAAACCGTCCCGGCCGGCAATACCAGGGTGGGTGAAAATCCGGCCCGCCAGTTCCAGGGCTGGGACCTGCGCAGCAGCAACCCGCAGACCTGGCACGTCCTCGATGCCCTGCACCGGATCGCCTCCGCACACAGCGCAGCTCCGGCGCAGGTCGCACTGGCGTGGCTCGCCGGACGCCCGGGGGTTACCTCGGTCATTCTGGGCGCCCGGACCCCGGAACAGCTCGAAGGAAACCTGCAGGCGGCGGATCTGGAGCTGACGGCGGCGGAACGGCAGGAACTGGACGACGTCAGCACCCCAGCAGTGGGGAACTACCCCTATGGCCGGGACGGACTCACCCAGCGCTCACGCCGGCTGGGCTAGAAGTCTTCGGGGCGCAGGTTCTGCGCCCATTTACTGATCTCCGCCTCGTCGGGAAGTGTCTGGGGATTGTTCCGCTTACCCGCGTCCTTGGGTGTGCCAGGGGCGGGCGCGTCTGTTCCGGCCTTTTCCGGCGGGGCTGCCGCTGCGGTCCCCGGGTCTTTGCCCGTTTCCCCGGCTTCCTTCAACGGCGGTGCAGCCTTGGTGTCTTCAGCGCCGGCGGGCCTCGTGTCTTCAGTGCCGTTGTCCTCCGGCCTGCCGGTTTCACCGGAGGGAGTTTCAGCGGAGGGCGTCTCAGCTGCCGGCTTCGGTGCCGGTTTTGTGTACGGGACCGGGTGCGAGGCCAGCGACGCCACGGCGGCACTTGCTGCTCGGAGGCCGCAGCCGGTCAGCTGCGCATAGACCTGGATGGCACGGATGGGCTGCCCTTGGGCGATTGCTGCATAGACCTGCCGATGCCCGGCTTCATCAAGGCGGGACACTGCTTCGCGGGAGGCTTCCGGCGATGCGCCTGCCGGGGCGCGCCCGGGGGACCTGGTCCCCTGGGCCTGGTTTGGTGCCGCCTTCGGTGCAGCCGGACGTCCCGCCCGGCGGCGCTGGGCGCGGCCCACCAGGAAGTTCACGAGCACGATCGCGGCAACGAACAGGATAATGACCACAAACTCCATACCTTGATCCTAGCTTTTCCAGCGCCGTGGTTCGCCCGGCCGCTGTATATTGACGCCCAAGGTCCAGCCACGCCGGATTTCCCGGCCCGTCAGTGAAGGATGCCATGACACCCGATTCCGCCCTGCGGTCCCTTCATGTCAAGATCAGCGGCCCGGTGGCCGAGGTGCAGCTGCTCGGGCCGTCCAAGGGCAATGCCATGGGGCCGGACTTCTGGGCTGAACTGCCCGGCGTCTTCGCGGAGCTGGGCGCCAACGATGAGGTCCGTGCCATCCTGCTCTACGGGTCCGGCGGTAATTTCAGCTACGGACTGGATCTGCCCGCCATGGAGCCGGTTTTCCGTCCGCTGCTGGAATCCAGTGGCACCGATGCCCGGCTGCGGAACGGATTCCGGCTGAAGATCAAAGATCTGCAGGATGCTGTCAGTTCTGTTGCCCGCTGCGGCAAACCGGTTATCGCCGCAGTGGACGGCTGGTGCATTGGCGGTGGTGTGGACCTGATCGCGGCGGCAGATCTACGGATCGCCTCGCCGGACGCGAAGTTCAGTATCCGGGAGGTTCGGGTTGGAATCGTGGCGGACCTCGGATCATTGCAGCGCCTGCCCGGGATAATTGGCTCCGGAGCCACCCGGCATCTGGCCCTGACGGGCGAGGACTTCTCCGCCCCGCGTGCCCTGGAGCTGGGCCTGGTCACCGAACTGGCGGACGACGTCGTCGCTCGGGGCCGCGGGCTGGCCGCCCTAATTGCCGGGAATCCACCGCTGGTGGTCCAGGGAGTGAAGCGGGTCCTGGACCAGGGGGCCGAGGCATCAGTGCAGGCGGGCCTCGATTACGTCCAGGTGTGGAACACGGCTTTCCTGCCCAGCCGTGACTTTGCGGAGGCGGCGCAGGCGTTCGCGGAGCGGCGGCCAGCGTCCTTCACCGGGGACTGACACCGGCTGCGGATTCCCCGGCCATGGCGTTGGGCCTGTGATTCCGTGGATTTGCGGCCTCCACTGGAGGGAACTCAATTCTGGCCACCAGTCCCCCGCCCTTCCTGGCCTCAAGCTCCAACGTACCGCGATGCCGTTCGGTAATGGCGGCCACGATGGACAGACCCAGCCCGTGGCCCTTCGCAGCCTGTCCGGCCGTTCGTCCGGCACCTTTGCGGAAGGGCTCCGTAAGCTGGGCGAGCGTGGCCCCGTCCAGCTGGGCGCCGCTGTTGGCCACCTCGATGATGGCGGTTCCCCTGGCCGAGGTCCGCGTCGCCACGGAGAGGAATCCGTCGTCGTTGTTATGCCGGATCGCGTTCTGGACGAGGTTGCCCGCCAGCTGTCGGATCAGCACAGGGTCGCCGGCCACTTCTGCCGTGTCGAGGTTCTGCCGGATTATCGTTCCCCGCACTGAAGCTTCCACGCTGAAACTCTGCAGCGCATCCCGGGCCTTCGCGGCCAGGTCGATCACTTCAGGCTGGGTGGTGGATGATTCGATGCTGGCCAGATCCAGCAAGGCCGTGACTGTTTCGATGCTGCGTTCATTCATGATCCGCAGCTTGGCCAGAATTTCCGCGTCGGGCACTTCCTGCCGGGCGATAGCGACGTCGAGCATGGCCCGGGTGGTAGCCAGGGGTGTGCGGAGCTCATGGGAGGCGTTCTGGGCAAAACGGCGTGACGCGGTGAAGGACCGCTCCAATTGGCTGAGCATGTCGTCAAAGCTCATGGCCAGATCGGATATTTCATCGCGCGGACCGACAAGGCCGATCCGATGCCCCAGGTCCCCGGCCGCCGCGCTCCGCACCGCAGTGTTGATGTACTGCAGGGGCTTGAGCATCCGCCCGGCAACGATCCAGCCTGCGGCGACACCCGTCACTGCGAGCAGGAGCAGGACCACGGCTGAGGCAATGAGCAGGACGTTGAGCATCTGTTCGGGCGAGTCGATGTGCAGGGTCGTTGCCGGAGTAGTCACCTGTGCAGGGCTGCTGTCAGCAGCACCCGGTGGAACAGGCATCGCGGGTATGGCTTCGGTGCTTTCCCCGGTCATGGCCGGAGTACTCGCGGACTGCGCGAATTCGTAGGTGGGCACAAAACGCATAAACACGTAGACGAGGGCAAGCATCACGATTCCAGCACCGGTCAGCAGCGCCGAATACGTCAGGGCCAGCCGGGCCCGCACCGTCAGGCGGTACCGGCGCAGAACGGGCTCCGCTGCGGCCGGGTCAGTCTCTGCTGACGGCATAGCCGACTCCCGGAAGGGTGGTGATGATGGCCGGATTGCCGAGCTTGCGGCGGAGGTTGCTGATCGTCACCTTCACGGTATTGGTAAACGGATTGGCGTTCTCGTCCCAGGCCTTCTCCAGGATGGTTTCAGCGCTGACAGGGCCGCCGCCAGCCTTCATGAGCAGTTCCAGGACGGAGAATTCCTTCTTCGTCAGTTGCACGTACCGGCTCTCCAAAGACACTTCGCGTCGAAAAGGATCCAGCCGTAGCGCTCCACATTCAAGCGCAGGCGGGTGGGATGTGAACTTCCGCCGGTTCAGCGCCCGCAGGCGGGCGATCAGCTCGGGGAATTCAAAAGGCTTGGCCAGGTAATCGTCGGCGCCCAGCCCAAGCCCGCCCACTTTGTCGTTGAGGCTGCCCGAGGCGGTGAGCATCAAGATGGCCGGACTGGCCGGGTCTTCGGACAACTGGCGGCAGACGTCGTCGCCGTGGACACCGGGGATGTCCCGGTCCAGCAGGACGACGTCGTAATCATTGTCTTCAACAGCCAGCAGCGCGTTGGTGCCGTCCCCGGCGATGTCCGCTGCGATGGCGTCCATTTCCAGCCGGGATCGGATGGCTTCGGCCAGGAACTCCTCGTCCTCGACAATCAGTACCCTCATGTGCCCCTCTCCTTGCGCATACCCGTTCGGCCCTACCTTAAGTCAATCAGATGGAGGGTTACGGAAAGGTAAGGCCAGCGCTTTACCTTCCCGTAACCCCTGCGCTGGTGAAGTGGTAGTTGCCCGGACAACCGCCCGGGGAACCCCGAAAAAGGACTGTAGATTGCAAGCCAACGCCACCTTCAGGAAAGCCAACCTTAGCCTCCGGAAATCAGCAGCCTTGATAGCGGCCTCCGCTTTGCTCCTCACTGTTTCTGCCTGTTCCCCCGCCCAGCCCGAAGACGGGCAGCTAAAGACCGATTCCTATGAGATGTCCATGGCGGATTGGCGGCAGGACATGGACGACTGCTTCCTGGACGCCGGTTTTGACATCAGTGGCGGCGAGGGCGGCCCGGAGGGTGGAAGCGGAAGCGTCGACACGACCCAGTTCGACATGGAGGCCTTCGACCGGGTGGCACAGGCATGCAGCAAGGAGGTCGGGGAACCTCCAGTGGATGAAAGCCAGCCCACAGATGATGAGATCTTTGAATCCCAGCTCATTTTCGCTAAGTGCATGCGTGATGCCGGCTTCGACTTCCCCGACCCGGTCAAGGGCGGAATGACCTCGGCTCTCGGGCCCGAAACCGACCCCGACGTTGTGGACAAGTGCTCAGAGCAGTCCATGGAGCAGGTCAACTAGCGATGGCGAATGAGGACCAGCTCCACACCGATGTCCGCAGCGCAAAGCGGACCACGCGCCGCCCGTCCCGCCGCGCACTGGTCGTGTCGGCTGTGGGCATCGCCGCCGTGGCCGCCGTCGTGACAGCGGTAGCCATCCTGCCCACATCCCCCAGCAACGCCGACAATGACGCCGCCGGAGAAAACCATCTCAACCTCGAAACCCAGACCGTTGCCCGGGGGGATCTCACGGAACAGCTGAGGCTCCAGGGCACCCTGGGCTACTCCAAGCCACGCGCCGTGGGGACCGTTCTGGAAGGCACGCTCACCGAGTTGCCCGACGCCGGCACCGTGGTCACGGCCGGTGAGGAACTCTTCCGCGTCAATGAGAGTCCAGTGATCCTGATGTCGGGCGAAATTCCGGCGTGGCGGGGCTTTGAGCAGGGCATGGTTCCAGGCGGCGACGTGCTCCAGCTTGAAGAAAACCTTTCCGCCCTGGGGTTCTTCGGGTTTGCGCCGGATGAGAACTTTGATGCAAATACCGGATATGCCCTTCGATACTGGCAGAAAACCGCAGGCCTGGAAGTAAGGGGCAAGGTCGAGCTGGGCAGGATCTTCTTCTCTCCCACAGACCTGCGGGTCCAGGACCACAAGGCACAGGTTGGGGATGCGGCCGGCACGGAGATCGTCTCCGTCACCGACACCAACAAGGTTGTGCAGGTCAACGTTGAAACTTCCCAGCAGTCCCTGGCCGCACCGGGCACGAAAGTGACCGTCGTGCTCCCGGGCGGCTCGGAAACCGCCGGAACGGTCACCCGGCTTGATGCTCCCACGGAGGTGGAGGGAGCCACGGGTACCAGTCTCAAGGTTCCTGTGGTCCTGTCCTTGGATGACCCCGCCGCCGGCGAAAACCTGGACAATGTTGCAGTGACTACGGTGTTCAGCCGGGTCCTGGGCACAGACTCGCTGCTGGTTCCAGTTGTGGCCTTGCTGGCACAGCCCGGGGGCGGCTTCGCCGTCGAACGCCTCAGCGGTTCGACGACGGAACGTGTGGAGGTGGAACTCGGAACCTTCGCCGATGGCCAGGTCATAGTCACGGGCGGCGGGCTGGCTGAGGGCGACAAAGTGGTGGTTGCCAAATGAACTCCGCGATTGTTGAGCTCAGCGGAGTGAGGCGGGAGTACGGGTCCCCGCCAACGGTCGCACTGGACGGAGTGGACATGCGCATCGTCGAAGGCGAGATGCTGGCCATCGTCGGCCCCAGTGGCTCGGGCAAGTCAACCATGCTGAATATTATTGGCTCCCTTGACCGCGCTTCGGCGGGTAGTACCCGGATCGCCGGCAATGACATTGCGCAGCTCAGCGATACCGAGCTGTCCGCGCTGCGTGCCGACACCATTGGCTTTATTTTCCAGCAGTTCCACCTCTCGGACGGTGTGGCAACCATCGATAACGTAGCCGCAGGCCTGTTGTATACCGGCGTTCCCGCCCGGGAACGCCGGCGCCGGGCCGTCATTGCCCTGGAGAAGGTCGGCCTGGGCCACAGGCTCAGGCACCATCCCCGCCAGCTCTCCGGCGGTGAGCGTCAACGGGTCGCCATAGCGCGCGCGGTGGTGGGTGAACCGGCGCTGCTCCTCGCCGATGAGCCCACCGGCAGCCTCGACACCAAGTCCGGCCAGGGAGTTATGGAGATTCTGCAGGTGCTGAACGCCGGCGGCACAACCGTTGTGGTCATTACCCACGATCAGGAACTCGCAGACGGCCTGCCGCGTCAGGTGCGCCTTCGTGACGGGCAGATCATCTCAGATACGGCAAAGGTTTTTTCATGAGTTCCATCAAGCGTTCCCGGCTGCGCCCCGGCGATCTCCTGGCCCTGGGGTTTCACGGATCCCGTGCCCGGCCGGGTCGTGCCGTCCTGTCCGCCCTTGGCATTGCCATCGGCATTGCCGCAATGATCTCGGTTATTGGAATCTCCACTTCCAGCCAGGCGCTGGTGAAGGAGAAGCTCTCCGAGCTGGGCACCAACCTGCTCACCGTCACCGCCGGGGACGACTTGTTCGGGAAGGAAGCCCAGCTCCCTCCGGAGTCTGTGGCCCAAGTGCGCCGTATCCCCGGGGTGCTGCACGCGAGCTCCACCAGTGTGCTTGAAAACGTCCACATTTACCGAAACTCAGAAATCTCTCCCTCCCGCACCGGCGGCCTCAGCGTGGCTGCCACCGATCTGGATCTCCTGGCGGCCACGGGGGCTGAGCTCCTGCACGGAAACTGGCTCAACGAAGCCACCGCCCAGTACCCCGTAGTCGTACTCGGCCGCGGCACGGCTGAACGCCTGGGCATTCAAAGCCCGGGTTCCAGCGTCTGGCTCGGCAACCAGCACTTCACTGTGGCCGGCATCCTCGACAGCTCCCCGCTGGCCCCGGAACTGGACGCGTCGGCGCTGATCGGTGAGCCCATCACAGCACAGCTGTTCGGCCATGGCGGCAACCCCACCACCCTCTACGAACGCTCAGAAGTGGCCCTGGTCGCGGATGTGCGCAGCATGCTGCCGCCAACCATCAACCCTGAGTCGCCTAGCGAGGTGAAAGTCAGCCGACCATCTGATGCTCTCGCCGCGAAGAACACTGTGGACCAGGCGTTCACCGGACTGCTGGTCGGGGTGGGCTCCATCGCTCTTCTGGTCGGAGGAATCGGAGTGGCCAACACTATGGTCATTTCGGTGCTGGAGCGGCAGCGTGAAATAGGGCTTCGGCGTTCCCTGGGCGCCACGCGCCGGCACATCCGTCTGCAATTCCTCTTCGAGGCCATGCTGCTGTCCGTCTATGGCGGACTCGCCGGCACCTTCCTGGGGTGGGTGATCACCGCCATCGCCGCGTACAGCAATGGCTGGGCCATGGCTATCCCGCCCGAAGTGCTTGCCGCCGGCGTTGTGGTCACAGTGGCCGTGGGCGCGGTTGCCGGCGTGCTGCCTGCCATGCGGGCGGCGCGCACCTCGCCCACCGCCGCGCTCAGCAGCTAGGCAACACCCGCGAAACATCCGACCATTAGGATGGGTCTATGGCTGTTACGGATGAAGCGATCACCAAAATCAAGGACATGCTCATCAGCGGTGAGCTCAAGGCGGGTGACCGGCTCCCCCCTGAGAAGGACCTCAGCGAGCGCCTCGGCCTGTCCCGCAGCTCCATGCGGGAAGCGGTCAAGGCACTGGAACTGATCCGCGTCCTGGACGTCCGCCGCGGTGACGGCACCTACGTGACCAGCCTCGAGCCGCAGCTGCTGACCGAAGCCATGGCCTTCGTCGTCGACCTCCACCAGGACACGTCGGTCCTGGAACTCTTCGAGGTCCGCCGCATCCTGGAACCCGGCTCCGCCTCCCTTGCTGCCCAGCGGATCACCGGGGACCAGCTCGCCGAGCTGACCGCCACCCTGGACACCGTGCACGAGGACACCTCGGTGGAGGACCTGGTGGCCCATGACCTCGCCTTCCACAGCCTGATCGCCAAGGCGTCCGGGAATTCCTATCTGGAAAGCCTGCTCGACGGGCTCTCCAGCAGCACCGTCCGGGCCCGGGTCTGGCGCGGCCTGACGCAGGACAAAGCGGTGTCCGCCACCCTCGCCGAACACACCGCCATTGCCGCTGCCCTGGCGCGGAAGGACGCTGATCTGGCCCGGGCCCTGATGACGGTGCATGTCAGCGGCGTGGAGAACTGGCTTCGCCAGGCCCTCTGACCTTGGTGCACCTCACGGACCAATCGGGTGAGGACGAACTGGCATCAAAGCAGGGTTTAAAGAGGAATGCCCCGCCGGCTGCGGCCCGGGCCACCAAGACCCGGACCGCTAAGACGCCGGCAGTTAAGACGCTCCCGTTAGGAAGCAGCGGGTTCCAGCACGGACGCTTCGGTGTCCCGCCGGGTGATCCGGCGGTGCAGCCCCCATACTCCGCCGACCGTGACAACCGCGATCAGCGCGTAGAAGGCTGCCACACCCCACGGGCCTACCGAGGTGAGGACGAACTGCGCTATCAGCGGCGTGGAGCCGCCGATCAAGGAGGCACACAATCCGTTGGCGAGGGCCACACCGGTGTACCGGACGTTGGCCGGGAACGCTGAGGTCAGGAAGCTGGCCAGCATTGCGTAATACGCAGTGCCGCCCAGAGTGGCCACACCGAGGACAACGGCGATCAACACGGGGTTGGTGGACATGATCGCCAGGAACATCGGCACGATGACGAGCAGGTTCAGGAGCAGGCCGCCGATCATCACGCGGATGGCACCGACCCGCTCCGCCAGCAGGGCAGCCAGCGGCTGCCAGATGAACTGCAGGACAGCCATGATCAGCAGGATGTTCAGGACGGTCTGCCGCGGCATGCCCAGTTCACTCGTGGTCCACGAGAGCAGGAAGGTGTTGTTGAAGAAGGCCACCGCAATACCGAGCACAGACGCCGCGACGCCGAGCCAGACAAACGCCGGGGCCTTGCGGAAGACCTCCACAATCGGAACCTTGACCACTTCCTGCTGGGCCTTGGCTTCGATGAAGTCCTGGGATTCCTCCACCTTCAGGCGGATCAGCAGGCCAACCAACACCAGGAGGGCCGAGAACAGGAACGGGACGCGCCAGCCCCAGGAGAGGAAGGCATCGTCCGGCAGTCCCCCGACCACCAGGAACATCAGGGTCGCCAGGATCGAGCCGGCGGGAGAGCCCTGTTGTACCCACGCGCCTGCCAGCCCCTTCTTCTTGGCACTCGCACTCTCGGTAGCCATCAGGGCGGCACCGGCCCATTCTCCGCCGACCGCCAGGCCCTGGCAGGCCCGGAGGATCACCAGCAGCACGGGAGCCGCGACGCCAATGGTGGCGTAGCCGGGCAGGACGCCAATCAGGGTGGTGGCCGTACCCATCAGGAACAGCGTGGCGACCAGGGTGTTTTTCCGGCCGAACTTGTCACCGAGATGACCGAAGAACGCGCCGCCGAGCGGGCGGGCCAGGAAACCGACCCAGAATGTTGCGAACGAGGCGAGGATGCCGACGGCGGGTGTTGCGTCGGGAAAAAACACCTTGCCGAAGACCAGGGCGGCGGCCGTGCCGAAGATGAAGAAGTCGTACCACTCGATGGCGGTGCCAACGAAGGCTCCTGCGGTGGCGCGGTTTTGACGGCGTTTTTGATCTGCCGGCGTCGCTGTACTCATAGTTGCTCCAGGTGGATAGCGCGTGAGAAACGCGGGACGAGCTGTTGAATCCCTTCACTGTGATGCCGGACGCATATATGTGTCCAATGCCAATCCGGGCGTACCTTCATGCCTTTAGGGCATACTTGCCACGTGAATCTTCGTCGCCTTGAGTACTTCCTCGCAGTTGTTGATGCCGGCACGGTAACTGCTGCCGCGGAACGGCTGCACATTGCCCAGCCGGCGCTCAGCCGCCAGATCAAGACCCTGGAACGGGAGCTGAAACTGGCACTGTTTGAGCCGAAGGCCAACCGGCTCTCCCTCACCCAAGCCGGCAGGGCCTTCGTGCCGGCGGCACGAAGAATGATGGTGGAGGCCCGCGGGGTGCAGGAGACTGCCGCCGCGTTGCGCACGGGGAAAGTGGCGAGCCTGGTGGTCGCAGCCACGCATGCCTCCGTGCACGGATTCCTTGCACCGTTTATAGCAACCACTGGTTCGGGAGATCCGCTGCTGATCACCCGCGAGACCAGCCACTTCAGCATTCCGGAAGCGCTTTTGCTGGGCGCCGACTTCGCGGTCTCCCCGGCGCCCCCGGCCCCCGGGCTGGCCACCATGTCGCTGGGCAGTGTGGCGGTGCAGGCTTACGTGGCGGCGGACCACCGGTGGGCGGTGCAGGGGATTAACGCGCTGCCCCTGGCCGAGATATGCCGGGAGCATGCCATCCTCCCGTCCCACGGCAGCGCCAGCCGCCACCTGCTCGACGACGCTTTGAACCTGGAGCACCTGGCTTTCCCTGAAGTCTCGGAATGCGATGACGGACAGACCATCCTGGCCCTTGCTGCTGCCGGCCACGGCATAGGCATCACCACGGACCGGCCACGTTTTGGCGTGCATGGCCTGCGGATCCTGACCCGCCGGCCGGGTAAGGATACTGAACCTGACGTGCTGCAGCTGCCGCTGCACGCCACGTGGACCCCCGGGCATTTCGCCGAGGCAACGATCCGCTCCATTTCCGCCTCCATCCGCAGTTTCCTTGAAACGGAAGAACGCGGCCTATAGACCTTTATGCCTAAAGAGCATGATGCCTGAACCGGATATGCATTAGACGGCATGAAACCACCTGCGGATACTGGGAGAGGTCGGTCTCACAGATTCGGAGAAGTTCATGCAGTTCGATGCGCTATACACCAATGGAACCTTCTACACGCAGGATCCTGCCCGCCCCACCGCCAAGAGTGTGGGAGTACACCGCGGACGGATTATCAGCCTCGATGACGAGCTGCCGGCCACGGCGTTCCGTGATGTGGTTGACCTGCACGGTGCTGCTGCCGTTCCCGGATTCAACGACGCGCACTGCCATCTCAGCCACATTGGCGAGGCGACCATGCAGGTGGACCTGCGCCCGGCCGCAGTCCGTTCGATGGCCGAACTGCTGGCAGCGGTGGACAGCTTCGCTGCCGGCGCCCCCGCCGGCAGCTGGGTCCTCGGCCAGGGGTACGACCAGAATTACCTGGGCGAGCACCCCACCGCCGAACAGCTTGACGCGGTCAGCCATGGACACCCCGTCTACCTCATCCACAATTCCCGGCATATGGGCGTGGCCAACACGCGGGCCTTCGAGCTGGCGGGCTTCCCGGAGCGCCGCAATGTGCCGGTTCCGGACGGCGGTGCCGTTCCCGCCGCTGCCGATGGCCGGGCCCTGGGCCTGCTCCAGGAAACTGCCCGTGCCCTGGTCATGGACCACATTCCGGCGAACTCCGCCGCGGACGTCGCCGACAGGGTGGCAGCCGGGTCCAATGCCGTCCTGAAGCTGGGCATCACCTCCATTACCGAACCCGGGATCGGCGCCCCGGACCACATCGGCATGTCCCGCTTTGACCTCGCCGGCTTCCAGCTGGCTGCCGACCGCGGCGACCTGGGTGTGCGGGCCACCGTGATGCCGTACCTGACCACGCTGCACCGGATCGGTGACGCCGAGGTTGGCGGCCATCCGCTCTACGGCCTGGATCTGGGACTGCGCAGCGGTCTGGGCGATGACTTCCTGCGCATCGGTCCGGTCAAGGTGCTTTCCGACGGTTCCCTGATTGGCCGCAGCGCCTTTATGTGCTGCGATTACGAGGCAGACCTGGCTGCCGGCGAACAGAACCGCGGGCTGCTGCAGTTCCCGGAATCCGATCTGCGGGAACGGTTGATCGGTGCGCACCTGGCCGGGTGGCAGCTGGCCGTGCACGCTATTGGCGACGCCGCCCTGGACGTAGCGATGGATATCCTTGCCGACGCCCAGAAGCTGCTTCCGCGCCCCGACGCCAGGCACCGACTGGAACACGTTTCCGTTGCCAGCGACAGCCAGATCGCCCGGATCGCCGGGCTGGGCCTGGTTCCGGTTCCGCAGGGCCGGTTCATTCACGAACTGGGTGACGGCGCCGCCCGCGCCATGGGCGCGGAACGGGCAAAACTCACCTACCGGGTGAAGGCCTTCCTCGACGCCGGCATCGACATCCCGGCCAGCACTGACGCTCCGGTGGTAAACGCCGACCCGATCCTGAACATTGATTCCCTGGTGAACCGCCGCACCGCCTCGGGCACCGGGTTCGTACCGGAGGAACGCATCACCGTCGCCCAGGCGGTCCGTGCTTACACCGTTGGAAGCGCCCGCGCGGTGCATCAGGAACGGGACAAGGGAACCCTGACGCACGGACAGCTGGCCGATTTCGTGGCCCTGTCCGAGGACCTCTACACGATCCCGGACAGTGAAATCGCCTCGGTAAAGGTCACCGCCACCGTAGTCGGCGGCCGGATCGCCGCCGGGTCCCTCTGACTCCCCCCAGCCATCTTGAGTCCCCTGCCCGGGACCGTCTATCCATCAGGAGCACTGCCATGAACACACCCAGACACGCCGGCCAGGCCATCGTCGATTCCCTTGTCCTGCATGGCGTCCGGCGGGTTTTCTCCGTCCCGGGCGAAAGCTACCTGGCAGTCCTGGACGGGCTGCACGGCGGCGAAATCGAGAATGTTGTTACCCGGCATGAAGGCGGCGCGGCGTACATGGCCGAAGCCCACGGCAAATTCACCGGTGAGCCCGGTGTCGCGCTGGTCACCCGCGGACCCGGCGCTGCCAACGCTTTTGTGGCAGTTCACAGCGCGTGGCAGGACGGCACGCCGATGGTGCTGTTCGTCGGGCTGGTTCCGGTGGCCGACCGGATGCGGGAGTCCTTCCAGGAGTTCGACCCCGCAGCCTGGTTCGGAACCCAGGCCAAGCGGGTGTTTGTGCTCGACGAGGCGGACCGCGCCTCCGAAATCGTGGCTGAGGCGTTCTTCGCCGCGAAGTCCGGCCGCCCCGGGCCAGTCATCATCGGCCTGCCCGAAGACATCATCACGCACGGGTTCACCGGGGTGCTCCACCGTCCCATCCCGGTGGCAGACGGCGCCGTCTCCAGCCAGGAGCTGGAAGCCCTCCGCTCCGCCCTGGCCGGCGCGGACCGTCCGCTGCTCTTCCTCGGCGGTCAGCGCTGGACCCCGGAGGCGGCGGCGCAGGTGACGGGCTTCGCGGAGCGCAACGGAATCCCGGTGCTTCAGGACTGGCACGCTGATGACCGCGTTCCCTTTAATTCGCCGGTCAACGCGGGTTCGCTGGGTTACGGCCGGCAGGAGGCTGCGGCACGGATGTTCAACGACGCCGACGTCCTGCTTGCCGTCGGCGCAGTGCCCTCCGACGTGCCGACGGACGGCTTCACCCTGCGCCAGCACCCGGACGCCGTGAACATCCTGGTTAACATCGATACGGCTTTGCGCGGGCGTTCCGGCGCCGTTTCCAGGCACGTGGTGGCATCCCCGGCTGCCTTCGCCGAGGCAGTTGACGGGCTGGACCTGGGCCGGGCGGCCGAGTGGGATGACTGGCGGGCTGGGGGCCGGACCGCGCAGGAGGAGCTAACTGCTCTGCCGGAAGCCGGGTCACTGCCCGAAACCGCCGAGGGTACAGCGCATATGTCCGTGGTGATGGCCGAGCTGGCCAGGCACCTGCCGGAGGACGTGGTGCGCACGATGGGGGCCGGCAACCACTGCGCCTGGGCTCAGTCCTACATTCCCACCAACGTTTTCCCCGCACAGCTGAGCACCCGCAACGGTTCCATGGGTTACTCCATTCCCTCAGCCGTGGCTGCCTCCCTGGCGGCTCCCGGGCGGCTGGCCGTAGCCGTCTGCGGTGACGGCGAGTTCCTCATGAACGGACAGGAGCTGGCCACCGCCGTGCAGTACCACGCCCCGCTGCTCGCCGTCGTGATGGACAACGGCCAGTTCGGCACCATCCGGGCGCATCAGGAACAGCACTTTCCCGGCCGGGTCTCCGGCACCCAGCTGACCAACCCGGATTTTGCCGCCTTCGCCGAAGCCTTCGGCGGCCACGGAGAGAAGGTCACCAGCGATGGCCAGGCAGCGGCAGCCGTTGAACGCGCCATCAAGGCCGTTATGGTCGACCGCCGGCCCGCGGTTATCCACGTTGTTACCGACCCGAAAATCATGCTGCCCTGAGCCTTCCCACCCCCGAGGAGAACCCATGAGTACCTACGCCGTCACTAATCCCGCCACGGGCGAAGTCCTGGCTTCCTACCCCACCGCCACGGACGCGGAAGTCCGGGATGCCATTACCCGGTCCGATGCTGCCTTTGCCAAGTGGAGCCGGTCCGCGGTCGAGGAACGCTCTGCGCTGCTGAACCGCGTAGCGGACCTGTACGAAGAGCGCCGGACCGAACTCGCTGCCATCATCACCAAGGAGATGGGGAAACCCGTTTTCCAGGCAGGCATCGAGGTGGACATCGTGGTGTCCATCTACCGTTATTACGCTGAGCACGGACCGGCCTTTCTGGCGGACGAGTCCCTGGCGGTGGCTGCCGGAGGCACTGCCGTCGTCCGCAAGGAGGGCCTGGGGGTGCTCCTCGGCATTATGCCCTGGAACTATCCGTACTATCAGGTGGCCCGTTTCGCCGCCCCGAACCTGATGAACGGCAACACCATCCTGCTCAAGCACGCCCCGCAGTGCCCGGAATCGGCGCTGGCCATGGAACAGATCTTCGCCGACGCCGGCGCACCGGACGGCGCCTACGTGAACATTTTTGCCACGAATGAGCAGATCAGTGACGTGATCGCTGATCCCCGGGTGCACGGTGTTTCGCTCACCGGGTCCGAACGGGCAGGTTCCGCCGTGGCGGAGACCGCCGGCCGGCATTTGAAGAAGGTGGTCCTGGAACTGGGCGGTTCTGATCCGTTCATCCTCCTCGACACCGAGGACATGAAGGAAGCCGTGGGCCGGGCGGTATTTGGCCGCATGGTCAACGGCGGCCAGGCCTGCAACGCCTCCAAGCGCTTTATTGTCCAGGCAGACATCTACGACGAGTTCGTGGAGAAGTTCACCGCTGCCCTCGAGGGGATCGTGCCGGCAGATCCGTCCGATGAAAAGACCTTCCTGGGCCCGCTGTCCTCACAGGCAGCTGCCGACGGGCTGGAGCGCCAGGTCAAAAATGCTGTCGCCGCGGGAGCCGTCGTGCGGACCGGAGGGTCGAAGACCGCCGGGGATTCGGCCTACTTCCTGCCCACCGTGCTCACCGATGTGACACCGGAGATGGATGTCTTCCAGGAGGAGCTGTTCGGCCCGGTCGCCATGGTCTTCAAGGCACGGGACGCGGAGGAAGCAGTCGCCCTGGCAAACGCCACGCCCTTCGGGCTGGGGGCCTCCATCCACACCGCCGACGAAGATCTGGCCCTGCGGCTGGCCGGGGATATTGAAGCCGGCATGGTCTTCATCAACGAGGCCGGCGGCACCTCCGCCGAACTGCCCTTCGGCGGGATCAAACGCTCCGGCATCGGCCGGGAGCTGGGCAAATACGGGATGGACGAGTTTGTGAACCGGAAACTCATCCGGATCAAAAAGTAGGGTGCAAGAAGGAATGTCCCGCCGGCTGCGGCCGGCGGGACATTCCTTCTTCAGAGCATTTAAAGCAGGAGCGGCTATTCGTAGAGGTTCGGCTTGATTTCATCTGAATCAATGTTCTCGGCGTCGTACCAGAAGAAGCCGGTGTCGATCACCTTCTCCACGCTTTCACCCTTGGAAGCGGCGACGGCGGCCTTGACCGTCTCATAGCCGATTCCCACCGGGTTCTGCGTGACGGCGCCGGCCATGGTGCCGTCCTTGATCGCATCGATCTGAGCCTTGCCGGAGTCGAAGCCGACAATGGTCAGCTTGCCCTTGAGGTTCAGTTCCTTGACGGCATTGACGACGCCGATGGCCGAGCCTTCGTTGGTTCCGTACATTCCAGCCAGGTCGGGATGGGCCGCGATGATCGCCTTGGCGGCGTCCGTGGACTTCAGCTGGTCGCCGTCACCGTACTGGACGTCCACCACTTCAATGTCCGGAGCGTTCTCCTCCATCCATTCCAGGAAACCGTCTCTGCGGTCCGTACCGGACTTCGAGGTCTGGTCGTGGGCGATCACGGCGATCTTTCCCTTGCCGCCGATCAGGTCCGCCAGCTGTTTGGCGGCCTCGGCGGCGGCTGCCTTGTTGTCGGTGGTGGCGGTGGCCACCGGGATGTCGCTGTCCACACCGGAGTCGAAGGCCACCACGGGAATGTTCTTGGACTTGGCTTCCTCCAGCAGCGGGGTGGCCGCCTGGCTGTCCAGGGCCGCGAAGCCGATGGCGGAGGGATTCTTGCCCAGCGCGGTGGTCAGCATCTGGATCTGCTGGTCCACGTTGGTTTCCTTGTCCGGTCCTTCGAAGGTGATTTCGACGCCGAATTCCTCCGCGGCCTGGTCCGCGCCCTGCTTGACGGCCTGCCAGAACTGGTGCTGGAAGCCCTTGGACACAATCGCGATGTACGGGGTTCCGCCGTCGGAATCCGCACTGCTTTCGGTACTTTCACATGCCGTCATGGTGAGCATCAGCGCTGCCGCGGCGGTGACTGCCGCAAGCTTTTTCCGGATCATTTCTCAAACTCCTTTGTTGGAAGAACCGTTGAGTGGTTGAAGAGCGTTGTACTGCCTCGGAGGTTTGGGGGACGGGAACACCCCGGGAGCGTGGGGCTACGTGCTGTTCTCCTTCCGGCGCAGCATGTCCAGGTAGACGGCAATCAGGATGACGACGCCGATCGCCACGTTCTGCCATTCCTGCGGAACCGAGATCACCCGCAGCCCGTTGGTCATCACCGACATGATCAGCGCACCGATGACGGTGCCGATAATCGAGCCCTTGCCGCCGGCCAGGGACGTGCCGCCGATGACGACGGCCGCGATGGCCTGCAGTTCGTACCCCATGCCCTGTCCGGGCTGCGCCGAGTTGAGCCTGGCTGCGATGATGACGCCGGCGAGGCCGGTGAAGGATCCGGCGAGCGTGTAGATGAGCAGCTTCCACTTGCGCACGTTGATCCCGGAGAGCGCCGTGGCTTCCTCA
Source organism: Arthrobacter sp. Helios (assembly GCF_023167125.1). NCBI lineage: Bacteria > Bacillati > Actinomycetota > Actinomycetes > Micrococcales > Micrococcaceae > Arthrobacter > Arthrobacter sp. Helios. The sequence continues at coordinate 3,743,169 of NZ_CP095402.1, read as the reverse complement.
TTGCTGCCGATGGAGAACGTGTACCGGCCGATCAGGGTGCGGCTGAGCAGGATTCCGGCGACGACGGCGGCTGCGAAGAAGATGAAGACGGCATTCGGAATTACCAGTCCGGCAATCGGTTTTCCCAGCGCCAGGGCACTGAACCCGGGGGTGTCGTTGAAGTAGATCGGCTTGGTTCCGGAAATCACCAGGGCCAGTCCCTGGGCCACCATCATCATGGCCAGAGTGGCAATGAAGGGCGGAATTTTCAGGTAGGAAACGAAGAACCCGTTGACGGCTCCCATCAGGGCGCCGGCCAGGATCCCGCCAAGCACTCCGAAGATCAGCGGCATCCCAAGGTTGGTCAGCACCACACCGGTCATCACCGAGCACAGGCTCATGCCCGTGCCGACGGAGAGATCGATACCGCCGGTAACGATCACGAAGGTGGCGCCGAGGGCCAGGAGCCCGATGACCACGGTGGAGAGCAGGATGTCGGAGAGGTTCGTGGGCTGCAGGAACCGGGGGTTCAGGATGCCGAAGAGGATGACCAGGACGATCAGGGAGCCGAAAGCCATCAGCTGCTGCAGCGAGGTCTGGAACCGGACGCGCAGGCCCGGGCTGGTGACGGCCAGGGCGCTGCGGATTCTTCCGGGGCCTCCCGGCTGCGGCTGCGGGCTTCCCGCAGGAGCCGCTGGTGCTTTATTTACCGTGCTCATGCTGCTGGGGCTCCTTTGCCTTGTGTAGCCAGTTCCATGATGTTTTCCTGCGTTGCCGCGGAGTTTTCGAGGACACCGGTGATCCGGCCTTCGCTCATGACCGCTATCCGGTGGGACATGCGCAGGACCTCGGGCAGTTCAGAGGAGATCATGATGATCGATTTCCCCGCCGCGGCGAGCTCGTTCAGGAGGGCGTAGATTTCGTCCTTCGCGCCGACGTCGATCCCCCGGGTGGGTTCGTCGAAAATGAGGATGTCGCAGTCGCGGAAGAGCCACTTGGCGATCACCACTTTCTGCTGGTTTCCGCCGGAGAGGTTCTTGGCGCTCTGCCGGATTCCCGGTGTTTTGATCCGCAGCTGCTGCACGGACGCCACGGCCTGGTCCCGGATGGCCTTCGGCTTCACGAACCCGGCCGTGCTGAGTTTGGGCAGCGACGTCAGCACAATGTTCTCGGCGACGCTGCGTTCGAGCATCAGGCCCAAATGCTTGCGGTCTTCGGACAGATAGCCGATGCCCAGCGCCGCGGCTGCTGCCGGCGTCGGGATCTTCACCGCACGCCCGCGGAGGTGGATGGTTCCGGCGGTGATCCGGTCGGCGCCGACGACGGCCCGGGCAACTTCGGTGCGCCCGGCCCCCATCAGTCCGGCGAACCCCAGGATTTCGCCGGGATGCAGGTCGAAGCTGACGTCGTCCAGCAAGGTCTTGGTGCTGAGACCGCGGACGCTGAGCAGCGGCTCTCCGCTGACCCGGGTTTCTGCAGGACGCTGGTCGGTTTTCACCTGCCGCCCCACCATCAGGGAGATGACTTCCCGCATGGTGGTGGCGGCGGTGTCCACGGTGTCCACGTATTCCCCGTCGCGGATAACCGTGATCCGCCCGGAAATCGCCTTGAGCTCGTCCATCCGGTGGGAGATGTAGATAACGCCGGTTTCCGCGGTGGTGAACTGGCGGATGAGTCCGTGCAGGGCGGCCACCTCCGCATCGTTCAGGGCCGCCGTCGGCTCATCCATAATCAGGACCCGGACCGAATCCCAGGAGAGGGCTTTGGCGATTTCCACCATCTGCTGCCGGGCGACGGTCAGCCCCGCTACGGGCTGCCGCGGGTCGAGGTCAATGCCGATCCGGTCAAAAAGCTCCTGCGCCTTGCGGTTCAGCGCACGCTCGTTCAGGAACGGGCCGGTGCGCGGCTCCCGTCCGATGAAGATGTTCTGGGCCACGGTCAGGTCCCGCATCAGGTGGAATTCCTGGTGGATGATGCTGATGCCCAGCTGCTGCGCATGGCGGGGGCTGGCCACGGAGATCTGCTCCCCGTTCAGCGTGAAGCTGCCCGCGTCCGGGGTTTCGATGCCGGAGAGCAGCTTCATGAGCGTGGACTTTCCCGCGCCGTTCTCCCCCACCAGCGCCAGGACCTCGTTGTGGCGCAGGTTGAGATGCATCCCGTCCAGGGCCTGGACGCCCGGAAAGGCCTTGCTGATCCCCTGCACTTCCAGGAGGTATTCACTCATGGCTGCCTGCTTTCATCTCATGCCCTGATTCACGCCGGGTTTCCGCCGCCGGCAGCCGGTAGATCCGGGCGGCGTTGCCGCCCATGAGGGCTGCATGTTCGGCCGGGGACAGCTCTGCGGCCAGTGCCTCGATCACGTTCAGTGTTTCGCCGTACCGGTCCGGACCGCTGACCGGCCAGTCCCCGCCATAAAGCAGCCGTTCGGGGCCAAAAGCGTCCAGGGCAATCTCCCACGTCCGGCGCAGCTCCTCGATGGTGTAGCCGGCGCCGGAGGTACGCAGTCCCGAAACCTTGGCGGTGATGTTGGGCAGCTCCGCGGCCTGCCTCAGCTGCCGCTCCCAGCGGTCCTCCCGCTCGGCCCCGGCTCCGCGGGGCGGTTTACCCAGATGGTCGACGACGATTCGCAGCCCGGGCAGCGCGGCTGCCAGCTGCGAAGCCTGGTCCAGGTGCCCGGGAAAGGCATCCGGAATGTCGAAGGAAAACCCGGCCTCGGCCACAAGGCAGAGCGAAGCCCGGACGGCGGGCAGCTGCAGGAAGTCCGGGCGCGGATCATCATGGACCAGGTGCCGGATACCCACAAAAGCGGAGTCCTGGCTCCAGTCGTCCAGTTGTTCGGCTGCGGCAGCGGGAGTGTCCAGCTGGATCCAGCCGACGACGCCCCGCACGAAGCTGTGCCGGGCAGCCACCGAGAGCAGGTAGGCGGTGTCCCGGAGGCTGTCTTCGGCCTGCACCAGCACGGCTCCGTCGATTCCGGCGGCGTCCAGCAGCTGCCCCGCTTCGCCGGGGAGGAAACTGCGGCGAAGTTCCGGCTCGGCCTGTTCGAGCCAGCGGTATCCACCGGCGGAAAGGTCCCACAGGTGAAGGTGCGCGTCGAGGCGCGGGACGGGCTGGGCGGGCTGGGTATCGGTGCGGCGGGCGGGGTGGGTGATGGCTCCGGTTCCGTTCTCACGAGTCATACGGAATCAGCTCCTCAGCGGCGAGCGCCGTCCACAGTTCTTCGGGGACCCCGGCCTGGAGGCGGGCCGCGTTCTGTGCGGCCTGGGCCGCGCTGGAGGCTCCGGTAACGACGGCGGCCACGGCCGGATGCCGCAGGCTGAAGTGCAGTGCGGCGGTGGGCAGATCGGTGCCGAAACGCCCGCAGACAGCGGCGATCTGCGCGGCCTTGGCCCGTACCTCCGCGGACGCCGGGGCGTACTTGTAGTGTGCCTGCGCCGGGACCTTCGGCTGGGCGAGGATGCCGGTGCTGTAGACGCCTACGTTGATGACCTTCACGCCCTTTGCCAGGCATTTCGGCAGCAGTTCGCGCGCGGCGGGCTGATCCAGCAGCGTGTAGCAGCCGGAGAGCATGATGTAGTCCAGCTCGGCAGCTTCGATGCAGGCCAGCAGGGTCTCGGCGGAGTTCGCGCCGACGCCGACCGCGTCCACGGTTCCTTCGGCGCGCAGCTTTTCGAGCACTGGCAGCCCCTGTTCGATCCCGGCCGCCAGGTCGTAGGCATCGGGGTCATGCAGGAAGACAATGTCCGTCCGCGCCAGGCCCAGCCGGGCCAGGGATTCCTCCAGCGACCGGCGGATGCCCGCTTCGCTGGGATCCCACTGCCGCTTGTGCGTGGCCGGCACGGCGAAGCCCTCGTCGTCGTTCTGGCCGGCGGAAAACTCCGGGTTCTCCACCAGCAGGCGGCCCACCTTGGTGGAGACCAGGAAGCCGTCCCGCGGGCGGTCCGCCAGGAACCGGCCCAGCCGCTCCTCGGACAGCCCCAGCCCGTAGTGCGGCGCAGTGTCGAAGTACCGGCTGCCGCCGTCCCAGGCTGCCTGCAGCGTTTCGGCGGCGTCGGCGTCGGACATTTCCCGGTAAAGATTGCCGACGCTGGCGCACCCGAACCCGAGCGGCCCCACCTCCGCGGTGGTCATGGCAGCTCCCACACCTGGTTGATGCCCCGGCCGGTTCCGGAGTAATCGTCCTGCACGTCCAGCAGTTCCGCCATCCGGGCCTGCCAGGGCAGGTTGGCCGGGTGGGAGGCGAGGAACCGGCGCATGGCTGCGTAGTCATCGGCTTCCACCACGTGGAAGAGGTCCAGTCCGCTGCGCCAGATCCGCCAGCTGGAAACCCCGGCCTCGCGCAGGGCGGCGTCCAGGTTCGCCGGGATCCGGGCGTGCACGGCGTCGTACTCCGCCTCCCGTCCCGGCTTTAGCCGGGTGTGCAGTGCGATGCGTTCCATGTCAGTGCGCCATCTCCTGTTCGATTCCGGCGGCCCAGGCCGGTCCGTCCGGAAAAGCGTACGTTTGCAGCGTCGCTGCGAGCATCTGTGACCCGCCGCCGGGAGCAAGCGGTGCCCAGTACCGGCCTTCGCGGACATCGACGGGCGTCACAAAGTGCTCATGGAGATGGTCCACATATTCAATGACCCGGTCTTCCTTCTCTCCGGAGACGGCCACGAAGTCGAACATGGACAGGTGCTGCACCGCTTCGCAGAGCCCGACTCCGCCGGCATGCGGACAGACCGGGACCCCGAATTTCGCGGCCAGGAGCAGAATGGCAACGTTCTCATTGACCCCGGCCACGCGGGCGGCGTCGATCTGCAGGACCTGCAGGGATCCGGCCTGCAGCATCTGCTTGAAGACCACCCGGTTGGCCACGTGCTCGCCGGTGGCCACCCGGACCGGGGCGATGGCCCGGGCGATGGCTGCGTGGCCCAGGACGTCGTCCGGGCTGGTGGGTTCTTCCACCCAGGCCAAATCGAAGGGGGCCAGCTGCCGGATCCAGTCGACGGCGGTGTCCACGTCCCAGCGCTGGTTCGCGTCCACAGCGATCCGGACATCGGGTCCCACGGCTTCCCGGGCAGCGCGGAGCCGGCGGATATCGTCGTCGAGGTCCGCACCGACTTTGAGCTTGATCTGCCCGAAGCCGTCCTTGACGGCCTCACCGGAAAGCCGGATCAGCCGTTCATCCGAGTATCCCAGCCAGCCCGGGGTGGTGGTGTAGCCGGGGTATCCCTCGGCCAGGAGCGTGGTTTCCCGCTCCTGCCGGCCGGGTGCCGCCCGGTGCAGGATGGCCAGCGCTTCGTCCGGGGTCAGCGCGTCGCTGAGATAGCGGAAATCCACCAGGGCAACAATTTCCTCCGGACTCATCCGCGCCAGGAGCTGCCACAGGGGAAGGCCTGCCCGCTTGGCCTTGAGGTCCCAGAGGGCATTCACCACGGCACCGATGGCCATGTGCATCACGCCCTTTTCAGGTCCCAGCCAGCGCAGCTGCGAATCGTGGACCATCATCTTCCAGGTGCCGCCCATATCCGCGAGCAGTTCCTCGCAGTTCTGCCCCAGCAGGTGGCCGGCGAGGGCCTGGATCGCGGCTGCCTCCACCTCGTTGCCGCGCCCGATAGTGAACACAAAGCCGTGCCCCTCCAGCCCGTCGGAGCTGTCGGTCCGGATCACCAGATAGGCCGCGGAATAGTCGGGATCGGGGTTCATGGCATCCGATCCGTCCAGCTCCACGGAGGTCGGAAAGCGGACGTCGCTGGTCTCGACGGCGGTAATGGTGCTCACGTTCGGCTCTCCCGTGTTCGGTGGTAACTGGTTGGCGCTTCACCGACACTAAACATCGGATGTCTATGTTGTCAATCATTGATTTTCCCGTAGACTCTGGACCCAGAACCCCAGATAGTTCGGATGTTCACTCCGTATGGTGCCGTTGATTTCGGTTGCCTGCGGGGCTCCGTAACGGCAACGAGGCAAGGACACAGCAATGAAGTTTGTACGGTTAGGTCCCGCCGGCAGTGAGCGCCCGGCCGTCCTGGCGGCTGACTCCGGCGGCACCGAGCGAACCTATGCCCTGGACCCGCTGACTGCGGACGTCGACGGCGCATTCCTCGCCGCGGGCGGAATCGAAGCCACCCGCCGCGCACTTGCTGCCGGCACCCTCCCGGAGCTTACGGATACCGGTGACCTTCGGATCGGAGCACCGATCACCCGGCCCGGCTCCATCATCTGCATCGGCATGAACTACGCCGCCCATGCCGCCGAGTCCGGTGCCGAACCACCGCGCATCCCGGTGGTGTTCCTCAAACCGGCCAACACCATCGCCGGGCCCTACGATCCCGCCCCCATCCCCCCGGGCGCCCGGAAATATGACTGGGAGGTGGAACTGGGAATCGTGATCGGCCGCCCGGCCGTTTACCTCGCCTCTCCGCAGGACGCCACCGGGGTCATCGCCGGGTACACGGTGGCCAACGACCTCTCAGAGCGCGCCTACCAGATTCCCGGCGACGCCGGACAGTGGACCAAGGGAAAATCCCTGCCGGCCTCAACCCCGGTGGGCCCGTGGCTGGTACCCGCCGATGAGCTGGACCCGTCGGCACTGGGCATCCGCAGCCGGATCAACGGCCACGTACGGCAGGACTCCAAAACGTCGGACATGCTCTTCGACCCTGCCGTCCTGGTCCACCACGTAAGCCAGTACATGCTGCTGGAGCCCGGCGACCTGATCCTGACCGGCACTCCGGAGGGCGTGGCGCTGTCCGGACGGTTTCCCTACCTTGCGGCCGGGGACCTGGCAGAACTGGAAATCGACGGCCTGGGAACCCAGCGGCAGGAGTACTTCGCTGCCGTCCCGAGCCACCACCCACAGACAGGAGATACCCAATGAGCGGGGAAATGACCGGCCTGGCCGCCATCGTCACGGGAGGAGCCTCCGGGCTCGGAGCAGCGGTCGCCGACCGGCTGGCCGGGCTCGGGGCCAAGGTCGCCGTCCTGGACCTCAACCCGCCGGCACCGGGAAGCAGCCCGCATCTGGGGATCCGCTGCGATGTCAGCGATGGCGCCTCGGTACGCGCCGCCGTCGCGCAGGCCGCGGAAGCGCTCGGCGGGCTGGACGTGGTGATCAACAACGCGGGAATCGGCGCGCAGGGCACGATCGAGGCCAACGCCGATGAGGAATGGAACCGGGTCTGGGACGTGAATGTGCTGGGCATGGTGCGGGTGTCCCGGGCCGCATTGCCCTGGCTGCGGCGTTCCTCCGCAGCGGCGATCGTGAATACATCCTCGATCGCCGCGACGGCAGGGCTGCCGGAGCGGGCCCTCTACAGCGCCACCAAGGGCGCAGTGCTGTCACTGACGCTGGCCATGGCAGCCGACCACCTGCGCGAAGGCATCCGCGTCAACGCGGTCAATCCGGGTACCGCCGACACCCCGTGGGTCGGCCGGCTGCTGGACGCCGCCGCCGATCCAGCGGCGGAACGGGCAGCGCTTAACGCCCGCCAGCCGCACGGCCGGCTGGTCTCAGCCGATGAGGTGGCCGGCGCCGTCGCCTATCTGGCCAGCCCTTTGTCCGGCTCGACGGCGGGGACGTCCCTGGCGGTCGACGGCGGGATGCAGGGGCTGCGGCTGCGCCCGGCGGCCACCCCGGATCCGGCGGCCGCCCCGGCCTGAAACCGCTAGGCTGGTCGCTGACGTACGGAGGGAAAGGGACCGGCACCGTGGCGAACTCAGAGTCGGGCGAATCGGTGATCGACCGTGTCGTCAAGATCCTCAGCGCGTTCAGCAAGGACGCTCCGCTGCTGAGCATGAGTGAGCTTTCCCGCTCCACCGGCCTTCCCGGCAGTACCGCCCACAGGCTGGCCAGCGATCTGCTGGCCGCCGGCCTGCTGGAACGGGACAAGGACGGACGCTTCGGCGTCGGTGCCAAGATGTGGGAACTGGCAGCCCGGTCCAACCCCGTCGAGGAGTTCCGCCGGCGGGGGCTGCCGGTCCTGGAAGGCATCCATGCCGCCGTGCGCCAGCATGTCTCCCTGGCCGTCCCCCGCTTCGAAAACTTCACGGTGCTCTACGTTGAGCGCCTGGACCAGCACGGCAGCGCCGTGATCCTCTCCGAGGTAGCGGGCCGGCTGGACGCACACAACACGTCGCCGGGCCTGGCCATGATGGCCCATGCGCCCCTCGACGTCCAGAACCGGCTGCTCTCCACTGAGCTGGAACAGACCACCGCCGCCACCGAGACCGACCCTGCCAGGATCCGGGCGCATCTCGCGCTGATCCGGGAACGCGGCTTCGCCCGGCTGGCCGGGGTCCTGGTCGCAGACAACGTTTCCTATGCCGTGCCGGTCCTGGGGCCCGCCAATAAGGTCATCGGGGCAGTCAGCGTCGTCACGCCGCTGTCCGAAGACGCCCCGGAACTCATCATTCCGGTGCTCGTCGCCGCCGGGCGGACACTCTCCCGCACCATGGGCGCAGAACGCCGTCCCTATGGTTCCCGGCCCTGGCTGCGGACGGCCCGGGCCTAGCCCGGCAGCACGGCCCGCCAGCCCCGTTCCCATTGAACGGGCAAGATTTAAGCCTTGTGACCCACGTCCCATAGCGTTGTGATCCAGGTCCCCCTTTCAGTTCCGCAGCCATCGGCTGCGGCCCCCCGCTTAGCACGGCATGCCTTTGGCCTGCCCTGCCCGACAGGAGACACCATGGCCCACAACGGCCCCAGCACCGCATCGGCAACGCCGCCGAGCCCGGCGGATTCCGCGGGGCGCCAGACACCCCGCAAGGCTGCGCTGGCCTCGTTCCTCGGTTCCACGCTCGAGTACTACGACTTCTTCATCTACGGCACCGCCGCCGCACTGGTCTTCAACAAGCTGTTTTTCCCCGGAAGCGATCCTGTGATCGCCCTGCTCGGCTCGATGGCAACGTTCGGCGTCGGATACCTCGCCCGCCCGCTGGGCGGCATCGTGATGAGCCACGTCGGCGACCGGGTCGGCCGCAAGAAGGCCCTCATGATCACCCTGGTCATCATGGGGGTCGCCTCGCTCATGATCGGTTTCCTCCCGACCTACGAACAGGTCGGCTGGTGGGCCACCATCCTGCTGGTCATCGGCCGTCTCGCCCAGGGGTTCTCCGCCGGGGCTGAAGCTGCCGGCGCCTCAACCCTGACAGTTGAGCATTCGCCCGAAGGCCGCCGCGGCTTCTTCACCTCCTTCGTGATGACCGGCTATGCCTCCGGAATGGTGCTGTCCACCATCGTTTTCATTCCCATCGCGTCCCTTCCCGAAGAGGCCCTGATGAGCTGGGGCTGGCGCATTCCGTTCTGGCTTTCCGTGGTTGTCCTGGCCGTTGCGTACTGGGTCCGGACCCATCTCGATGAAACCCCGGTCTTTGAAGAGGTCAAGGAAGAGGCGGCGAAGGAGAAGGCCGCCAAGCCCAGCACGCCCGCCGCGATCGTGCTCCGCACCCAGTGGCGGGACGTCCTGCGGATCGTTGTCATCAGCCTCTATTCCGTGATGCAGACGATCTTCACGGTCTATACCCTGGCGTACGCGACCGGCCCCCAGGTTGGCCTGGACCGTGCGGTGATGCTGACCATCAATGCGGTGACCGTAGGACTCTCCATGTTCACCATCCCCCTGGCCGGTATGCTCTCTGACCGCTTTGGCCGCAAACCCGTCCTGCTGACCGGCGCCGTGGGATGTTCGATCACCATCTTCGGATACTTCTGGGCCATCAGCGACCAGAACGTTGGCTTGATCTTCCTGTTCGGCTTCCTGAACATGTCCCTGTTCTATTCCTGCTGGAACGGCGTCTGGACGGTCTTCTTCCCCGAAATGTTCGCCGCGCCGGTCCGCTACTCGGGCATGGCGATCGGCAACCAGTTCGGCCTGGTCCTCACCGGTTTCGCCCCGGCTATTGCCACCCTTCTGGCCGGCGACGGCGTCAACGGCTGGGTGCCTGTGGCCGTGTTCGCCGTATCCTGCGTGGCGATCTCCAGCATCGCCATCGCCACGGCCCGGGAGACCGCCTTCACTCCGCTCAAGGAACTGGGCAACCCCCGGCCGGCTGGAATTTCCTAGCCACCGCGCCCCCTCCCCTGGCCCCGCCAGCTTCCCCTCCCAAGCCACCCCACGCTCCTTTGCGAAAGGCATTTCCCCGTGAACCACCAGCTCCCTGTCCCCCAGCGCCGGCTGCGCGTCGGCATCGTTGGCTGCGGCATGATCAGCCGCAACCATCTCGAGGCCTTCGCGGCACTGGACGCGGCAGAAGTCGTCGGCGTCTGTGACACGGACCTTGGCCGCGCCCAGGCGACGGCTGCCGCCTGGGCGGTACCGAACGCCGTCGACTCCGTCGCGGCGCTGCTGGCCCTCGGACTCGACATCGTCTCGGTCTGCACCCCGCATCCCACCCACGAAGCCGTGGTCCTCGAGGCGGCCGAAGCCGGTGTGCATGTCCTGTGCGAGAAGCCCATCGCGGTTGACCTCGCCTCCGCTGAACGCATGGTGGCTGCGTGCGGTGCCGCGGGCGTCAAGCTCGGTGTCCTCTTCCAGCGCCGCTTCTGGCCGGCGGCGCAGCGCGTCCGCACCATGATCGACGACGGAACCCTGGGAACGCCCGTGATCGGACACGTTTCCGTGCTGCTGCACCGCGATCCCAGCTACTATTCGGCGGATGCCTGGCGGGGTACCTGGCAGACCGACGGCGGCGGTGTGCTGATGACCCAGGCAATCCACTACATCGACCTCCTCCAGTGGTACATGGGCGGCGTCGCCGAGGTTTACGGCGCGATCAATACCTTCAAACACGGCGAGCATATTGAAGTGGAAGACTCCGCCACCGCCGTCCTGAAGTTCACCTCCGGCGCCATCGCCACCCTGTCGGCCTCCACGGCTGCCTCTCCCTCACTGGGTGTCCAGATCCGCATCACCGGCTCCACCGGAGCTACCGCCGAGCTCAGTGAGTTCCCCGAGGGAACCGACGGGCGGGTCACCCTCATGGCCGCCGGCGGCACCGTGGAGACCACCCCCGTGCACCCCAGCGGCGCCGCGGCCAACGTTGACCTGACCTCCATCAATGCCCAGCTCATTCCGCACCACACCAGCCAGATCCGCGATTTTGTCGAGGCCCTGGCCGGCGGCAACGACCCGGCAATCACCGGCTGGGACGCCAACAATGCCCTCCGGATCCTGCTCGCGGTCTATGAATCCGCACGCACCGGCCTGCCGGTCCGCTTCGCACCGTTCCCGGCGGATGTTCCCACGGCCCCCGAAACCGTCGTCGCCCGCACCGCAGATCTGGCCGCCTCCGCAGCTGGCACCGCCTCCGCTGCCAGCACCGCCTCCGCCGCGGCTGCCGGCTAGCCGCACCTCTTCCAAGGAGAACCACGTGAACCACACTCCCCAAGGCGGCTCAGCCCATGCCCGGCAACCGCTCGAACTCGGACGCAGCGGACGCACACCGGTACTGCTGCGGAACCGGCTCGCCTCCTCGCCGATGGAGCGCAACTACGGAACCACCGACGGCCGGATGACCGAACAGTACCTGGACTACCTGCTCACCCGGGCCAGGGCGGGGCTCGGAATCGTGACGACCGAAGCAACGTACGTCCGTGCTGACGGCAAGGGGCGCACCCATCAACTGGGCCTGCACACCGACCGCACCGTACCCGGTATGAAGATCTTCACCGACGCCGTCCATGCGGAGGGCGCCCTGGCCGCCGTCGAAATCAACCATGGCGGCCGCACCGCACAGGCCGAGGTCACGGGATTCAAGAACGTGGCGCCGTCACCGTCTGCCTGCGATGTTGCCGGCGGTGAACTGCCCCGCGAGCTGACCACGGAGGAGGTCCGCGAGCTGGCCGCCGCGTACGGGGAGGCAGCGCGCCGGGCCGTTGAGGCCGGTTTCGACATCATCAATATCCACGGCGGCCACGGCTACCTGGTCCACCAGTTCATGTCTCCGCGCACCAATTGGCGCCGGGACGAGTTCGGTGCCGGCGAGGCGTTCGTGAACCTGGTTATCGACGAAATCCGCGCCCGGGTGCCGCAGGCCGTCGTCGGGATCCGCATTTCCGTCGTGGAAGGCGTCGAGGGCGGGCTCGATGCCGCTGCTCAGCTCGCCGTCCTGGACCGGGTCAACACTGACGCCCTGGACTTCATCGACCTCTCCGCCGGCAGTTACGAGGCCGGGGAATGGATTGTGCAGTCCGGCGAATGGGCGCCCGGGGTCCTGGGCCGCTACGCCCGGGAGTACCGCCGCTACGGCCTGCCGCTGGGCCTGGCTGGCCGGTTGAACTCCCCGGAAATCATCGACGCCGTGCTGCGGGACGGTTTGTGCGACTTCGTCTCGCTCGGCCGGGCCGTGCACGCCGACCCGGACTTTGTTCCCGCCGTCCTGCACGGCAAACGCTACCGCCCCTGCATCGCCTGCAACGTCTGCATCGACAATCTCGGCATCGGGCAGGTCACCTGCACCGTCAACCCGGCCGTCGGCCGGTCCCGGACACCCGTTCCGACGCCCGCGGTGCGGCCCGGTTCCCGCGCCGTCGTCGTTGGCGCCGGCCCTGCCGGCCTGACGGCGGCCCGCGAACTTGCCTGCGCCGGTGCCCGGGTCACGGTGCTCGACGCCGGCACCCGGCTGGGCGGCGACTTTGCCCAGGCCGAGCGCATGAAATCCACGCCGGACTTCCACCGCTTCACCAGCTGGGCCGCCGAGGAGAACCAGCGCCTTGGCATCCAGCTTCAGCTCGGCACCACCGTGGACACGGCCCGTCTGGACCGGCTCGCCGTCGAACATCAAGCGGACACCATTGTCCTCGCCACCGGCGGGATCCGGCCGGAGCAGGATTTCGCCGGAGCCGGCGGTCCCCTGGTCTCCGACGTCCGTGCCTGGCTGCAGGCCCACCAGGGCATCCTCGACGGCACCGAACCCGCCCCCGCGGCCCTCACGATCTGGGGCACGGACTCGGTGGCCATGAGTGTCGCTGACAGCCTGGCGGACCGCGGCACCGCGGTGCTGCTCGTTGGTCCGCAGGAGGTAATTGCGCCTGAGGCTGGACGCCGGGCCAAAATCCTTGCGGCCCCGCGGCTGCAGGCCAATCCGGTGGTGCGGATCCGGCTGGATTCCCGCATTGCCGAATTTGCCGATGGACGGCTCCGGATTGTTGGTCCCCACGGTGAGGAATGGCTGGACGCCCCGGGCGAGCTTCTGGTCTCCCGCTCCGTGCTCCCGCTCAGCCCGGCCATCAGCCCCGAGGGACGCGAAGCCGCGCTCAGCCGGGCCGCCGGAGTGCCGGTCACCCTGGCCGGTACGGTGGTGGACCAGTTGCCGGCCATCGCTTCCAACGCCATCAAGAGCGGCTTTGATGCCGGCCAGCGGGCCGCCGCCTACCTCGCCGGCGCCGATCCCGCTTCCGGGGCCACACCCGCACTCGGCGACCCTGCCTCAGCGCCGGCCGCCGTGGTTTCGCTGGAGGCTGCCCGATGAGCGCCGCACGCCGCCAGCTCGGCATTGCCCAGCTGTCCCTGCTGCAGTCCTCCCCGCCGGAGCTGGTGTCCCTGGCCGCAGCGGCAGGATTCGATTTCATCGGCGCCCGGGTACGCCCGGTGACCACCGCCGAGCAGCCCTTCAACGTCCAGCCCGGATCCTCCATGCTGGCCGAGACACTCGCCCGGATGGCGGACACCGGCGTCCGGGTCCACGACATCGAGTTCCTGCTGCTGGACGGCAGCGATCAGCGCGCCGCCTGGCTGGCCATGATGGAGGCAGGCCAGGCACTGGGTGCCGCGTCGCTCACCGTCGCGGCCAGCGATCCTGACCTGTCCCGGCTCGCGGACACGCTCGCGCAGATGACCGCGGACGGCCGGGCGTACGGCATCATGCCGACCTTGGAGCCCATCTCCTACCAGGCGGTGAACTCCATCCCGGCGGCGGTCGAACTTGCCCGGCACGCCGGCTGCCGGATCGTCGTCGATGCCCTGCATGTGCGGCGTTTCGGCGGAACACCGGAGCAGATTTCGCAGAATGCGGATCTGGTTCCGCTGCTTCAGCTGTGCGACGGACCGGTGCAGCGGCCGGCGGACAGGCCTGGCCTGGTCACCGAATCCCGGTCCGAACGTGGAGTGCCAGGCAGCGGCGGCTTTCGCCTGGCCGAGCTCGTGGCTTCGCTGCCGGCCGGCGTGCCGGTGAGCGTGGAGACCCCCTCTGACAGCACCGTGGCCCGGATCGGCGAACTGGCCTGGGCAAAACAGCTGCGGGCCGCCGCCGTAGATGTGCTCGAAGAAGCCGCTGCTCTGCCCGCGGCACCCGAACTGTGAGAGCCGGCCCAGACATGACATCCTCCAGCACCGCCCCGAAGAAGCAGCTCGAAATCGCACCGGGAGCACTCATCCCGCTGATCGGTCTGGGTACGTGGCCGCTGGTGGACCGGGAGGCCGCAGACGCCGTTGCCCGCGGTATCACCAACGGGTACCGCCATGTCGACACCGCGGAGAAATACGGCAATGAGGAAGCGGTCGGCGAAGGAATCCGCCGCGCAGGGATTGACCGGGCCGAACTCTGGGTCACCAGCAAACTCAGCCTCGCCGGCCACTCCCGCACCGCCGTCCGAACCGTTTACGGTGAAGCGCTGAAGCGGCTGGGACTTGTCTATCTGGACCTTTTCCTTATTCACTGGCCCAATCCCGGGCTGGACCGCTACATCGAAACCTGCGCTGGCCTGCAGGATCTGGTCGACGAAGGGCTCCTGCGCGCCTGGGGAGTCTCCAACTTCAAGCCCGCGCACCTGGACCGTGTCGCCGCCGAGGGGCTGAAGCCGGCGGTTAACCAGATCCAGGTGGATCCCCACCACCTGCAGCGGGGCCAGCTGGAGCACCATAACGCACTCGGTATCGCCACCGGGGCGTACAGCCCGCTGGGGCGGGCCGGTGCCTTCCTCGACCACCCGGCCGTCACGGGCCCTGCCGCCCGCTACGGCAAGACGCCCGCCCAGGTGGTCCTGCGCTGGCATCTTGACTCCGGCCGCATAGCAGTACCGAAATCAGCCAGCGACGCCCGCCAGCGCGAAAACCTGGACGTCTTCGACTTTGTCCTCACAGACAGCGAGTGTGCCGCCATCAACGCCCTGGACACCGGGGCGGGTCCGCGCCTGGACGCCGACGAGTACGGCCACTAACCCCGCCGCCCCACCCACACCGAACCACCGAAATGGATCCACGCCCATGAGCACCACCACCGCCCAGCCCCTCGACGTCGACGTCCTTGTGATCGGTTCCGGGGCCGGCGGCCTCTCCGCCGCCGTCACCGCCGCCTACCACGGGCTGAAAGTCGCCGTGGTGGAAAAAGCCGCAGTCTGCGGCGGGGCCACCTCCTGGTCCGGAGGGTGGGCCTGGACGCCCGGCAACCCGCTGGCCAAGGCTGATGGCGTGGACGAGGACCGCGAACAGTTCCGCACCTATCTGCGCCACCGGCTGGGTGACAACTACGACGCCGGCCGCGTGGAGGCTTTCCTGGAGGCCGTGCCGCACATGGTGGGCTTCTTCGAACAGAAAACCAGCCTGCAGTTCACGCCCGGAGCCAAAATCAACGACATCTACGGCAAAACACCGGGCGCCGGCACCGGGCACCGCTCCGTGGGCCCCGCCCCGATCAACGCGCGCCGCATCCGGCCCGAGGTACGGGCCAAGATGCGCCACCAGCTGTACGAAACGTCCTTCCTGGGCATGGGCATCATGGCCGGACCGGACCTGACGAAGTTCCTCGGCGCATCCCGGGGCAGCATCAGCGGCTTGCTGCACGCAGCCAAGCGGTTTGTCCCGCATGTCTTCGACCTGCTGATCCACCGCCGGAACATGCAGCTGGTCAACGGCACCGCCCTGACCGGCCGGCTGATGAAATCCGCAGACGATCTGGGGGTCGAGATCCGGGTCTCGACCCCGGCGCGACGGCTGCTCACCGACGCCGCGGGAGCCGTGACCGGAGCCGAAGTGGAAGGCCCGGACGGCCGGTATGTGATCACGGCCAGGCGCGGAGTCGTGCTCGCCACCGGCGGGTTCCCGCAGGACGTCGAGCGGCGCCGAAAGCTGTTCCCCAAAACTCCCACCGGCATCGAGCACTGGACGCTGGCCCCGAAGGAGGTAACCGGCGACGGCCTCACCCTGGCCGAGGCGGCGGGAGCACAGTTCAAAACCGACCTGGCTTCACCCGCTGCCTGGTGCCCGGTATCCCTGGTCCCCTACGCCAGCGGCCGCGAGGGCGTTTTCCCGCACATCATGGACCGGGCGAAACCCGGCAGCATCGGCGTACGGCGGGACGGCAAGCGGTTCGTCAATGAGGCGAACGGGTACTACGACTACGTTGCCGCGCTCTTCGAAGCCACCCCCGAGGGGGAAGAGGTTGCCTCTTGGCAGATCGCGGACGCCCGGTTCGTCCGCCGGTATCCGCTTGGCATGGCCAAGCCGCTGCCCGTGCCGCTGTTCCCCTACCTGCGCTCCGGCTACCTGAAGAAGGGCCGAACTCTGGAGGAACTGGCCCGGAACTGCGGAATTGATCCGCAAGGCCTCAAGGACACCGTCGCCCGGTTCAACGAGCATGCAAGGCGCGGCGCCGATCCGGACTTCGACCGCGGGGAGACCAGCTTCAACCGCTACGGCGGCGATCCGAAGACCTCCCCCAACCCGTCACTGGCCCCGCTCGAGAAGGGCCCGTTCTACGCCGTCAAGGTGGTTCCCGGCAGCTTCGGAACCTTTGCCGGGATTGACGTTGATTCCCGCGCCCGGGTCCTCAACGCCGCCGGCACGCCCATCGGGGGGCTGTACGCCGTGGGCAATGACCAGGCCAGCGTGATGGGCGGCCATTACCCGGCCGGCGGAATCAACCTGGGGCCGGCTCTGACCTTCGGCTATGTGGCGGCGCGCGACGCAGCCGGGGTCACGGCCTACGAGGACGCCCCCGGCGCTGTGCCTGCCATTTAGTTCCCACCGTCTGGCACGGGTCCTGCTGGGCTGCTGGGCTGCTGCGCCTTAGTGTCCGGCGTTGTCCGGCGTTGTCCGACGTTGCCCGGCATTACCCCGGCATTGCCCGGCGGCTAGGTCCCACTCCAGCTCCGGAGCCTGCTCCGGCCTGGTGCCTCCCCTGCCTGGTGCCTCCCCTGCCCCTCTGCCCGAACCAGCTAAGCCTTCAGCGCCAGCACAAACGGCAGCACGGATTCCGCGCCGGCCAGCCGCAGCGTGCGTCCGGCTTCGGTCAGGGTCCAGCGGCTGTCGGCGAAGTCGTCCACCAGCAGCACCGGGCCGGGGTTGGCGGCGAACCAGTCAGCCCCGCCGTCCGGCACCGCGAACTGCTCCCAGACCGAGGCCAGCCGGAAGGCACTGTTACCCCCGGAGCCGCCTGACGGTCCGCCGTGGGGAAGCTGCAGGGCGCCCAGATACGGAATCCGGCCGAGCTCGGAGAGTCCCTGCGCCAGGGAACCGACCAGCTGCGGACGCGTTCGGCTCGGCACACTGACAATTGCGACGGGCCGTTCCTGCCAGCCCCACTGGGCCAGCACCTGGACGCAGCCCTGCAGCAGCGCCTGGTCCACGGGTGTGTCTTCAGCTCCGGACGCGAAAATCTCGCGCAGGCGTCCGCCCCAGCCGAGGTCGGTCAGGCGGGCCAGTGCCCGCCCGGTGGAGATGGCGGCGTCGGGCTTGATCTTGCCCTTCACCGGCACTCCCAGACGGTCCATGCCGGTGGGGTACATCCCGCGCGGATCGATGTCCACACCCACCCGGCTGAGCGCCTGCCCGGCGCTGTCCGTTGCCTCGGCGGCGACGTCGTCCGGATACCAGCGCCCCGCGCAGTTGTCGCACCGCCCGCAGGGAGCCGCCGCGGGATCATCCAGCTGCCGGGAGAGGAACTCCATCCGGCAGCTGCTGGTGTTCTCGTAGTCCAGCATAGCCTGCTGTTCCTTGACCCGGGCTGCGGCGATCCGCTCATACCGCTCGCGGTCGTACGTCCATGGCCGTCCCGTCCCCCGCCAGCCGCCGGTGACCCGCTCCACGGCGCCATCCACGGCAAGGACCTTCAGGAGCAGTTCCAGCGGTGAACGTTTCAGGTTCACCAGGGTTTCCAGCGCCGCCGTTGAGAGCACCGATCCGTCCGCCAGTTCCCGCAGGACGGCGTTGGCCGGGCCTTCGGCCGGCATGGACGAGGTTGCGAAGTACTCCCAGATGTCCCGGTCTTCGGAGCCGGGCAGCAGCAGCACATCGGCGTTGGGTGTGCCGCGGCCGGCACGGCCGACCTGCTGGTAGTACGCCACCGGAGACGAGGGTGCACCAAGGTGCACCACAAAGCCGAGGTCCGGCTTGTCGAACCCCATGCCGAGCGCACTGGTCGCCACCAGCGCTTTCACTTCGTTGTTCTTCAGCGCCGCTTCGGCCTGTTCGCGGTCCGCCGGATCGGTGCGGCCGGTGTAGGCCAGCACCTGGTGCCCGGCCTTCTGCAGCAGCCGCGCGGTGTCCTCGGCTGCGGAGACGGTCAGGGCGTAGATGATGCCGCTGCCGGGCAGGTCCGCCAGGTGGGTGAGGAGCCAGGCGAGCCGGCTGCGCGGGCTGGGCAGCCGGAGCACCCCCAGGCGCAGGGAATCCCGGGCGAGGGCGCCGCGGATGGTGAAGACCTCTTCACCGCCGGAAGCCAGCTGCTCCTCCACATCCTTCACAACGCGGGAGTTGGCTGTGGCCGTGGTGGCCAGCACCGGCACCGCGGCCGGCAGCTGCTCGATCAGGTGCCTGATCCGCCGGTAGTCGGGCCGGAAGTCGTGTCCCCAGTCGGAGATGCAGTGGGCCTCGTCAATCACCAGCAGGCCCGAGCGGCGGATGAGTTCCGGGAGATGATTCTCACGGAACCCGGGGTTGTTCAGCCGTTCCGGGGAGACCAGGAGGACGTCGACGTCGTCTGCTTCCAGCCGGGCGGAGATGTCCTGCCATTCGAGCTGGTTGGCGGAGTTGATCGCCGCCGCGCGGACTCCGGCGCGGGCAGCCGCGGAGACCTGGTCCCGCATCAGTGCCAGCAGCGGCGAGACGATCAAGGTGGGGCCGGCTCCGCGCGCCCGCAGCAGCAGGCTGGCCACGAAGTAGACCGCGGACTTGCCCCAGCCGGTGCGCTGGACCACCAGGGCCCGCCGCCCACCGCGGACCAGGGCCTCGATCGCCTCGTACTGGCCTTCGTGGAACTCGGCATCCTCCCGGCCCACCAGAGCCCGCAGCAAGGAAGTTGCCTCTGCACGCAGGGCTGCGGCCTCGCCTGGGCCGCCGGCCGGGCCGGGGTTGGATGCGGAGGAAGACTGGACGTTCTGCGCGGAGACGGATGCGGATTCCATACCTTCCACTATTCCAGCCTCCGCCGACACCGGGGCGCGTTCCGCCGGGCACCTGTGGAAAAAGCCGCCTGTGCACAGCCGGCGGCGGCCTGCTTGCCGGGCTGGCCTGCGCTCCCCTATAGACTTCAAGGCGTGACTACTGCATTTGATCTCTCTGCGTCCTTCAAGGCCTACGATGTCCGGGGTGTCGTCGGCGAGACCATCACCCCCCAGATCGTGAAAGCTGTCGGCGCTGCCTTCGTGGACGTGCTGGAGCTGGCCGGGGAAACCATCGTGGTTGGCGGCGACATGCGCCAGTCCTCCCCCGAGTTCATTAAGGACTTCGCTTCCGGTGCCACCGCGCGCGGTGCGTTTGTGCTGCTCCTGGATCTGATCTCCACTGACGAGCTCTATTACGCCTGCGGTTCCCTGAATGCAGCCGGTGTCACCTTCACCGCCAGCCACAACCCCGCGCAGTACAACGGCATCAAGATGGCCAAGGCCGGTGCTGTTCCCATCTCCTCCGAGACCGGGCTGAAGGAAATCCAGGAGGCCGCGGAACGCTACCTCAACGACGGCGTCATTCCGTCCGTGGAAAACCCGGGCCAGGTCAGCGTCAAGGATGTCCTCGGCGACTACGCCGCGTACCTGCGCAACCTGGTGGATCTCCGCGGCATCCGCCCGCTCAAGGTTGTGGTGGACGCCGGCAACGGCATGGCCGGTCTCACCACGCCCGCCGTGCTGGGAGATTCCCTCCTGCCCGGCCTGCCCCTGGACATCGTCCCGCTGTACTTCGAACTGGACGGGTCCTTCCCGAACCACCCGGCCAACCCGCTGGAACCGGAAAACCTCCGCGACCTGCAGGCCGCCGTCGTCGAGCACGGCGCGGACCTGGGCCTGGCGTTCGACGGCGACGCGGACCGCTGCTTCGTTATTGACGAGCTCGGCGCGCCGGTCAGCCCGTCGGCGATCACCGCCCTCGTGGCCCGCCGCGAGATCGCCCGGGCGATGGCTGCCGGTGAGGAGGTTCCGGTCATCATCCACAACCTGATCACTTCCCGCGCTGTGCCGGAGCTGGTCGAAGCCTCCGGCGGCCGTGCGGTCCGCACCCGCGTCGGGCACTCCTTCATCAAGGCCCTGATGGCCTCCGAAGGCGCGGTCTTTGGCGGCGAGCATTCGGCGCACTACTACTTCCGCGACTTCTACAACGCAGACACCGGCATGCTGGCCGCTATGCACGTGCTGGCCGCCCTCGGGGAACAGGGACTGCCGCTCTCCGACCTGGCGCGGGAATACGAGCCGTACTTCTCCTCGGGCGAGATCAATTCGAAGCTCGACGACGTTCCCGCCGCTGTGGCCCGTGTCCGCGCGGAGTTCGAACGCCCGGGCGTCACCGTCGATCTCCTGGACGGACTGACCTTCACCTCAGATGACGGCGCCTGGTGGTTCAACCTCCGCGCGTCCAACACCGAACCCTTCCTCCGGCTGAACGCCGAGGCAGAGGACCTCTCCACGATGGAGCAGGTCCGCGACCGTGTCCTTGAACTAGTTAGGAAATGAGCTCATGGCTGATGTAGAACTGGCCGGCGGAGAACCCTCCGCCCAGGTACAGGATGACCTGAACTCGCTGCTGGGCACCGCCCTCGGTGTCACGCAGGAACAGCTCGAAGCGCAGGGGGCTTTCCTGCCCGCTGCCCTCGTGGTGCAGAACGATGGCGAGCTGCGGATGGTCGCCGTCTCCCCCGAGGAGAGCGACGAAGAACTGGATGCAGAGGCGATGATCGACGACCTCTACACCGTGCTGGCGGATCAGAAGGACCAGAACCGCGCCGTGGCTGTCTTCTCCGACATCACCCTGCCGGATGAGGGCACCGACGCCATCCACGTGGTGGCCGAGCACTCCGAAAGTGTGTGCATCTCCGCGATCCAGACCTACTCCGAGCAGGATGGTCAGTGGACCTTCAGCGACCCGATCTGGGAGTCCGGCGAGCCGATCGTCTGGGCTGCGGACGACACGGGGGAAAACTCAGCGGACGACGCCGAGGCCTAACCTGCCCCACTTCCTACGGGGCGGATGCGCCCGGCGGAAACAGCACTAAACAAAAGGGAGGATCCCGCACCCGGTGCGGGATCCTCCCTTTTGCCTGCGTTCAGCTGCTACTTGGCCGCAGCGAAGCGCTCCTTGACCTCGGCCAGCTTCGCGGAGAGCTCCTCCGGCAGCGACTCACCGAAGCGGGCGTACCACTCGTCGATGCCGGCCAGCTCGGTTTCCCACTCGGCGGGGTCCACGTTCACCGCGGCCTCAACCTCGGCCGGGGTCATGTCCAGGCCCGCGAGATCGATCGAGTTCCCCGTCGGCACAAAGCCGATCGGAGTCTCGACGGCGTCTGCCTTGCCTTCGAGGCGCTCGATGACCCACTTGAGCACACGCGAGTTCTCGCCGAAGCCGGGCCAGGCGAAGCCGCCGTCGGCCGTGCGGCGGAACCAGTTGACCAGGAAGATCCCCGGCAGCTTCTCCTGGTCGGCTTTGCCGCTGAGGGTGATCCAGTGCTTGAGGTAGTCACCAGCGTCGTAGCCCATGAACGGCAGCATGGCCATCGGGTCGCGGCGGACAACACCCACGGCACCGGCGGCAGCGGCAGTGGTCTCCGAGGACAGGGTGGAGCCCATGAAGATACCGCTGGCCCAGTCGCGTGCCTGGGTTACCAGGGGCACCGTGGTCTTGCGGCGTCCGCCGAACAGGATGGCGGAAACCGGCACACCCTCCGGGGAATGGTATTCCTCGGCCAGCATGTCGATCTGGTCGATCGGAGTGCAGAACCGGGAGTTCGGGTGGGCTGCCGGGGTCTCCGTCTCCGGGGTCCAGTCGTTGCCCAGCCAGTCGGTCAGGTGCGCGGGAACCTCGTCGGTCATTCCCTCCCACCAGACACCGCCGTCGTCAGTCAGCGCGACGTTGGTGAAGATGGAGTTGCCCTTGGCAATGGCGCGCATCGCGTTCGGGTTCGTGCTCCAGCCGGTGCCCGGAGCGACGCCGAACAGGCCGGCCTCCGGGTTGGTGGCGCGCAGTTCGCCGTCGTGCCCGAAGCGCAGCCAGGTGATGTCGTCGCCCAGGGTCTCGACCTTCCAGCCTTCGACCGTGGGGTCAAGCAGGGCCAGGTTGGTCTTGCCGCAGGCAGAGGGGAACGCCGCGGAGACGTAGTAGTCCTTCTTTTCCGGGCTGGTGAGCTTCAGGATGAGCATGTGCTCGGCGAGCCAGCCTTCGTCCCGGGCCATCACGGAGGCGATCCGCAGGGCGTAGCACTTCTTGCCGAGCAGCGCGTTGCCGCCGTAGCCGGAGCCGTAGGACCAGATGGAGCGGTCTTCGGGGAAATGGACAATCCACTTCTCCTCGTTGCACGGCCAGGCCACATCGGCTTCGCCCTCGGCCAGCGGAGCGCCGACGGAGTGCAGCGCCGGAACAAAGAAGGCATCCAGTTCTTCCATCTTCCGCAGCACGTCGGTGCCGATGCGGGCCATGATCCGCATGGAGGCGACCACGTAGGCGCTGTCGGTGATTTCCACACCGAACTTGGGGTCCTCGGCGTCGAGGTGTCCCATCACGAACGGAATGACGTACATGGTGCGGCCGCGCATGGAGCCGGCAAAGAGGCCGTCCAGCTTGGTCCGCATCTGGGCCGGGTCCATCCAGTTGTTGGTGAAGCCGGCGTCTTCCTTCTTCTCGGAGCAGATGAAGGTCTGCTCCTCGACGCGGGCAACATCCTTGGGATCGGAGAAGGCCGCGAAGGAATTCGGGAAGGTTTCCGGGTTCAGGCGGGTCAGGGTGCCGGCGTCGACCAGTTCATCCGTCAGCGCCTTGTTTTCTGCTTCCGAACCGGTGACCCAATAGACCGCGGAGGGCTGCGTCAGCTCGGCCACCTGCTGCACCCAGGCAAGCAGGGCACGGTGGGTTGTGGGCGCCTCATTGGAGGCTCCCTTGATCTTGCTGTCCTGCAATTGGCCAGGAGCAGCGTTGCCGCTCTCATCGAGAACTAGCTGACGCGCGTCATCGCCCATGACTCTTCCCTTCGTTGGGTCAGTGGTGTTTTTTGATGCTATTTGGCCATCCCTGTGATTCCGGTGCGGAAAGATACTACCTATGTGTCCTACACCTCCCCTGTCTCCCTAGATTTCAGGGCAAATTCACCTTTCGGAGGGCTTTGGTGTGACGAAGGTCATATAGACCGGTCTAGTGTTTGGGCGTAATGGAACTCGATTGGCGTTCTCCCTGGAACCCCGCTATAGTTATCTACGGCCAAACAGCCACGGAAGAACTTGAAAGAAGCGCTGAAAAGCGGAGAATCCAAGGATATTCCAGAATGCGTGCGTAGCTCAACGGATAGAGCATCTGACTACGGATCAGAAGGTTGGGGGTTCGAATCCCTTCGCGCGCACCACTGAAAACCCGGTTCGACCAGCAGAAATGCGGTCGGACCGGGTTTTTTCTTGTTCAGCTGCTGGAACCGGAGGCCCACGGCCGGACTCCTCCCCCGCACCTTGTTCCCAGCTGCCCTAGATGAAAGGCTCGTCTCCATGGCTGAATCCTTGGAGACAGACGTTGTAGTCATTGGAGCCGGAGCGGCGGGTGAGAACGCCGCAGCCCGTGTGGTGCAGGCGGGATTTGAGGCCATTCTGGTGGAGTCGGCCCTGGTCGGCGGTGAATGCTCCTACTGGGCCTGCATGCCGTCGAAGGCTCTTCTCCGTCCCGGCACCGCCCTGGCGGAGGCGAAGGCGGTGGACGGTTCCCGCGAAGCGGTAACGGGCCCCCTCGACGCGGCCGCCGTGTTCAAGCGCCGCAACTCCTTCACCTCCGGCTGGGACGACGCTGGGCAGGTCAGCTGGGTGGAAAGAACAGGCATCGGACTGGTCCGCGGCCGCGCCCGGATCAGCGGCGAGCGGGCCGTGGAGATTACCGGCGACGCCGGTGCCGGTGCGCACCTCACGGCCCGGCACGCCGTCGTCCTGGCCACCGGATCCACCCCGGTCACTCCTCCGCTCGATGGCCTGGCAGAGACCGGCTTCTGGAGCACCAAAGATGCCACCTCCGCCAAGGAGGTGCCCGGCCGGCTGCTGGTCCTGGGCGGCGGCGTCGCCGGAACCGAACTGGCCCAGGCCTATGCCCGGCTGGGCTCCGAAGTGTCGCTGGTGGCGCGGCACGGCCTGCTGGAACTGTTCCCGCGTCCCGCCGCCGAGCTGGTCGCCGCCGGTCTGCGGGCCGACGGCGTGAAGATCCACACGGACACGTCCGCCGAACGGGTCTTCCGGGACGACTCCGGGACTGTTGTGATGGCGCTGCCCGGCGGCGAGTTCCTGTACGGCGACAGGCTGCTGGTAGCCACCGGACGGCGTCCGTCCCTCCGCGGTCTGGGGCTGGAGGACCTTGGGCTGGATCCCAAGGGGCTGAAGACCGATGACAGCGGCCTGGTCACCGGCGCCGGCAACTGGCTCTACGCCGTCGGCGACGCCGCAGGGAAGGTCCTGCTGACGCACCAGGGCAAGTACGAGGCCCGGGCAACGGGCGCCGCCATTGCAGCCCGCGCCAAGGGTGAGATCGGCTTTGATGCCCCTCCGCCGTGGAGCCCCTACGCGGCCACCGCGGACCACGGAGCCGTGCCGCAGGTCATTTTCACGGACCCCGAAATCGCGATGGTGGGCCTGACGCCGGAGCAGGCACGGGAGCGCGGGATCCGGGTTTCAGAGACCTCCCTGCCGATCAGCGTGGCGGGGTCATCGCTGTTCGCGGACGGTTATGACGGCTGGGCCCAGATGGTGGTGGATGAGGACCGGTCGATTCCCGTAGGGTTCACGTTCGCCGGTCCGGGAGTCGCCGAACTGCTGCACGCAGCCACCATCGCGGTGACGGGGGAGGTTCCGCTGAACCGGCTCTGGCACGCGGTTCCGGCCTATCCCACCATCAGCGAGGTCTGGCTGCGCCTGCTGGAGAAATACGGGCTCTAACCTTCGGCGGCCCGTGCCACCCGCAGCCAGTCAGCCGCGGGGAACCACAAAGTGGGTGATCTTCGCGTCCCGGCCGTCCAGTTCGGCCCACGGAATCTCCACGTCCATCACAGTGAGCCCGGAGGTCGGGTAGCGGGTGGCCATGTCCATGACCGAGTCCTCGTCGGAGGATACCGAGGCCAGCCGCATGGCCAGATCCTGGACGCCGGGCATGTGGGCGATCACCAGCAGGCTGGTGACGGTCTCGGGCACATGGTTGATGACGGTCAGGATGGAGCCGGCGGAGGCGTCGTACAGCCGGTCCTCAAGTTTCGCGGTCGGAGCCTTCTCCCCCAGCTCGTCGCATACCCAGGTGCAGGTCTGCCGGGTGCGCAGGGCGGAGGAGCAGAGAATGAAGTCCGGAACGGCGTCGTGCTCCCGCATCCAGATGCCGGCCTGCGGCGCATCGCGGTGCCCGCGGCCGGACAGCGGACGTTCGTGGTCCGAGGTGACCTCGCGCGGCCAGTCTGCCTTGGCATGCCTCAGCAGCATCAGTTTTTTTACGTGGTGGCCGCTCATGGGCCAAGTCTATCCGCGCGGGAGGCCGGCACCCGGCCGGCCTCCCGCCCGGCAAACTAGATGCTGTACTCCGGTGCCGCCCAGACGACGACCTCGGGGTGTTCGTAGAAACGGTAGCCCTGCCCGCGCACGGTCCGGACCGTGTTGGCCAGGCGGCCCAGCTTGGAGCGCAGCCGCCGGATGTGCACGTCGATGGTGCGCTCGTTGGGCATTTCCTCCGCGTTGCGCCACAGTCCGGAAAGCAGCTCTTCGCGTCCCACAGTGCGGGAGGCGTTCTCCACCAGGTAGTTCAGCAGCTCAA
The DNA here is from genome assembly GCF_023167125.1 of Arthrobacter sp. Helios. Lineage (NCBI taxonomy): Bacteria > Bacillati > Actinomycetota > Actinomycetes > Micrococcales > Micrococcaceae > Arthrobacter > Arthrobacter sp. Helios. The sequence goes on along the minus strand of NZ_CP095402.1, from coordinate 3,717,037 downwards.
ATTCCTTGAACGTGAGGTTCAGGGTTTCGCCGTCCAGGTGGACTTCGCGCCGGGAGAGGTCGATCAGGACTCCGGAAGGACGCGGAGCGCTGGGCTGTACGGGTGCCGGGGCCGGAGTCTCCTGGCGCAGGCGGCGGTTCACGGTCGGGTCACCCAGCGCCTGGCGAACGACGTCGATATCCGAGCCGGCCGCGTCAGTCGGAGCCAGCGCGACGGCGGCATGGCTCTGTGCACCGGGGACGAGCGTCTGGACGTGCGCCCGGATTTCCTGGGCCAGCTTGGTCAGTGTGGTGCCATTGGCCGCGGCAGTGTCTTCGTCGAGCCCGACGTAGATCACGAAACCGCGGGCAACGTTGTCATTGGATGCGGACGCCGGACCAGCGGCGCCGGCAGGTGCTGCGGCTGGAGTGGGGGCAGTCATGGGCAGCCCTTCAGGAGCTGGGCGGAAGGGGCGCGCACCGGTCGGAATGACCTGGCCGGGAAATTGTTGGGCGGCACCCGGGGCACCGAACTGGCGGGGGAATCCAGCCGCCGACTGGCGGGGCATTCCTGCAGAACGGTTCTGAGCATTGCGAAGGGAGATGTGGACGTACCCGGATGCTACTGACATTTTGGGACCTCATAATGAATTGCCGTCATCACGGCACTATGCAGGGGGTGTGCCCGGTCGAGATGGCGCAGGGGTTGTGCCCTTCGTTGGGCTTGTGTGTTGGCTGGGGATGGGGGGTGGTATCCCTAGGCCTGCATTCGACGACAGCAGTTCTTCGCGCCGGCATGGCTGCCAATGAGAAGATCTGCGACACATGCTGTCGTGTGGATGTTCACGTTACGGATTATTGCATGTAACAAAGAGATACGCACAAGTAACAAAGTCGGGCATGTCTCAGATAGTGGACCATAAGTGGTGTTTTGTGACCGAACTCACGGATTATGCCCTCCTGCCGGAGGATTAGTCACTCCGGACCTGCGGCGCTAATTCGTTCTCTCATAAGGGATTTTTGCCTGGAAAGCCGCTTAAATAAACCAGCGGCTCATAAGCACACTTATGAACCGCTGGAAGTCAAGCGATGGCGATTTGTCCGCATAGTGAGACAAATGGCGGCGTCAGATCCCCTCTGAGGACTAGTTGACGACTCCGTAGAGCCGATCCCCAGCATCTCCCAAGCCGGGCACGATATAGGCGTTTTCATCGAGGCGCTCATCGATGGACGCCAGGACGATCGTGACGTTGGCTTCGGCCAGTTCTTCCTCGAGGACGCTCAGGCCCTCCGGCGCGCCCAGCAGGCAGATGCACACGATTTCCGCGGCGCCGCGCTTGAACAGGAACTTGATGGCTTCGCGCAGGGTGCCGCCGGTGGCCAGCATCGGATCGAGCACGAAGACCTGGCGGCCGGTCAGGTCATCGGGAAGGCGTTCAGCGTAGGTAATCGCCTCCAGTGTCTCCTCGTTGCGGGCCATACCCAGGAACCCGACCTCGGCGGTGGGGACCAGCCTGGTCATACCTTCGAGCATGCCGAGGCCGGCACGCAGGATCGGCACCACCAGCGGGGTGGGCTTCACCAGCCCGGTACCGACGGCGGCGGTGACCGGGGTTTCGATGTTGACGGGCTCTACCCGGACGTTGCGGGTGGCCTCATAGGCCAGCAGTGTCACGAGTTCTTCGGTGAGCTGGCGGAAGACCGGTGAAGGGGTGTCCTTATCCCGGAGAACCGTCAGTTTGTGGGCTACGAGGGGATGATCCACTACTAGTACGCGCATGAGTACAAACTACCATCGCGGTTCCCGGCGCCCGGGCCGGAAATTGCGGGCCCCCGCGCGAAATAAGGGACCATGACTGTATGGAATCCATCACCACTGAGCACGAGGCCTGGATGGGGCTGGCGCTGGCCGAGGCGCGCGGAGCGCTGGCGACGTTGGACGTGCCGATTGGCGCCGTCGTTGTGGGCCCGGAAGGCCGGATCCTGGGCACCGGGCGCAACGAGCGTGAAGCCACTGGCGACCCCACCGCGCACGCGGAGGTGGTGGCCATCCGGCAGGCCGCAGCCGCCGTCGGCGAGTGGAGGCTGGCGGGCTGCACCCTGGTGGTCACGCTTGAACCCTGTGCCATGTGTGCCGGTGCCATTGTGCTGGCCCGTATTCCCCGGGTGGTTTTTGGTGCGTGGGATGAGAAGGCCGGCGCGTCCGGTTCGGTGTTCGAGATTCTGCGTGAGCCGCGCCTGAACCATTGGGTGGAGGTGTTTCCCGGCGTGCGGGAGGCTGAGTGTGCTGCCCTGCTGCGGGAGTTTTTCGGTGCCCGGCGCACCCCCGGCGGTTCCCTGGCTGCTGACTAGCCCGGCTGCTTACTAGCCGGACTGCCGACTAATAAGTAGGCTTGCTTTTGTCCGTATGGCAGCAACAGCAGCTAGGAGCAGGCATGAGTTCAGAGCATCAGGAAGGCGTCGACCGCGTCGTCAGCATTCTGGAGCACGCGAAAATCGGCAACCTCACCACCATGGACCTCAAGGGCAACCTTGTAAGCCGTCCACTGGAGCTGCAGGAGACGGATTCGGACGGTAACCTCTGGTTCTTCACCCAGGACCCGTCACCGAAGGCTGATGAGATCCGCGCCAACCCGAACGTCAACGTTTCGGTGGCGGACAAGAAGGGCTACCTCTCGATCAGCGGCCGGGCGGAGATTACCAAGGGCCAGGAGCGGATCCAGGAGCTCTGGAAGGCCTCGGCTGCCGCCTGGTTTGAGCAGGGCCGCGAGGACCCGACGATCGCCCTGATCAAGGTAAACAGTGAGACCGCGGAGTACTGGGTCTCGGACGAACCCAAGGTCGCCAGCATCTTCAAGATCGGCAAGAGCGCGGTGACCGGGCAGACTCCGGACATCGGGAAGAACGACGTCGTCGACCTTTAGTTCGTTTGGCGGCGGGGCGGCTGACGGCTGATGGTGAGCAGTTTGGTGGCGCAGCCCGGGGCGTTTTGGGGCTGGAGCCCAAGACCCGGTAAGGTTGTCCCGTTGGTGACGTGTCCGAGCGGCCGAAGGTGCAACACTCGAAATGTTGTTTGGTGTAAAAGCCAACGTGGGTTCAAATCCCACCGTCACCGCCATGGAAAACCCCGTAGATCCCCTGGATCTACGGGGTTTTTCTTTGCCTCGACGGGCACGGATGGCCCAAAGTCCCGAAATGTCCGTCCATTCTTTAGGGTGGGTGTGTCCGCAGCTCCGGCCCTGCGAAAGGCCGGCCGATGACCAGGCAGCGAGGAAGATGTGAACGAGCGTCCTATCTCCGACAGCGGTCCCTCAACCGTCCACAGCAGTGCAGATCCCAGCGGTTCCCCCGGGGTGATGACAATCGGCCAGCTGCTGGCGGAAAGCCGCGTCGGACTCGAGCGTGTCCCCGCTTCCGAGCTTGAGCGGGAAATGGCAGCAGGCGCCCTCGTTGTGGATACCCGGCCGGTCGATCAGCGGGAGCGCGACGGTGACCTTCCGGGAGCCGTCGTCATTGACCGAAACGTTCTCGAGTGGCGGCTCGATCCCTCCAGCCCGCATCGGCTTCCGATCGCAGGCGGCCACGCCCGGCGGATCGTCGTCGTCTGTAATGAGGGCTACAGCTCCAGCCTCGCCGCCCACACCCTGCAGCGGCTGGGGCTTTCCCGGGCGACCGACCTGATCGGCGGTTTTCAGGCTTGGGCAGCACTGCACGGACGGGACTGAATCAGGACTGAACCAGCCTGCCGTCCCGCAGGTGCCCGATATTGGCTGCTGAGCAGGTGATATACCGTTGCAGCGTGACGGACACACGCATCGCCTGGCAGTTCGCAGCCCTCACGTTCGTGATCGCCTACGGCTGCTCCGGCGCGCTGATCATCGCGGCCCGGTTCGGGTATGAGGTGAACAATGTCGTCACCACGGTGCCGGAGTTCCTGGCGAACGTGCCCTTCTCGATCTACATTCTCTCGCCGGCTATCGCTTCCTACGTCATCCTCAGAAGGAACCGGAAGGTCACTGGTCTTGGGGACTGGCTGAAGCTCGTGTTCTTCGTCAGGGGCCGCCCGGTGGGCTATCTGCTGGTCGTCTCGGCACTCGTCGTGTACTTTTCGCTTCATCTGCTGGTCTCAGGACCCTCTGTCCATGCCCTTCCCTGGATCATGTTCGTACTGTCTCTGCCCGGCAACCTCATCATCGGCGGTATGGAAGAGGCCGGCTGGATGACCGCACTGCAGCCCGGGCTGGATCGGCGCTGGGGCTTTATTGTCTCCTCCCTGGTGGTCGGGTTCATCTGGCTGCTCTGGCATATCCCGCTGTTCTTCATCCCCGGCACAAACCACGAGTCGGGCCTCATCAACTTCTGGATGTTCGCTGTCCAGGTCATGGCGTTCCGCTTCCTCTACGGCGCGATCTTCACGGTTTCGCCCAGGAACGCAGTGTTCCTGTGCATCCTCTGCCACACCATGTTCAACGCCGCCAGCTTCACCTTCGGTATCCCACCGGCTACCTGGGCGGGCACCATCGCGGCGAACGCAGCAGTGGTGGCCTTCGCCGCCGCAGCGGTGGCCGTCTCCGGCAGGTTTGCGGAGCGTCCCCGAGGGCATGATTCACGCTTGAGACTCCCCTGACGTAGTTGGCGTCCCGCCGTCACCAGCCGGCTACGACACTGAGGAGACCTGCCCTATCCGGTCTCGCACCCAACCGGTCGGCTCCCTGATGTTCTGTGATAGCTTGCCGTGATGATGAAGAAGCCGCTCCACATCGGCCTCGTCGCCGACCCGGCCTCACCCACTAAGAATGCTCGCGGGATGATCGATCTCAGCCCTCCGGGCGGTGCGGATCCCGACGCCTGGGACATCGAGGTCGTGAGCGAGTCATTCACCACGGGATTCGAGGACATCGGCACCGCGTTGGAGCGGCTGCAGGACCAATCTCGCCAACACGAATGGGACCTCGTCATCGGACTAACCGAGCTTCCGCTTCGGGACGACGACGGCCGGTACCTGCTAGCTGAGACCGACCCACAGCGACGCACGGCGGTGCTGTCACTACCCGCGCTCGGCGGCATCCGCATCCACACGCGCGCCCGTCACGCAGTGAGCGAGCTCGTCAGCGGCATGGCCGAGCACACCCCGCAAGACGGGCAGCGCGTCCAGCTCCCCCGTCTCAGCGGCCGCAGGCGGGTGCTCCTGGGCATGGTACTTGCCAATCGTCCTTGGCTGCTCGTGCCCGGGCTCAAATCAGCGCTTGTTGCGGCGCTGGCAACGGGAGCTATCGCTACGGTCGACTCGACGGTTTGGCTGCTGGCCGGCTCCCTGTCGTGGTGGCATCTCGCAATCGCAACGATCGTCTCCATCGCGCTTGTCGTCGGCTGGCTCGTGATCGACGGCCAGTTATGGGACCGCCCCGAACACAACTCTGCCGATGCCAGGGAAAGGTCCCGTCTCTACAACACCTCGACGCTGGTGACTCTGACCATCGGGGTGCTCATCTGCTATCTGGCGCTTTACACCATAAACCTGGCCTGGGCACTGTTTGTCCTCGACCCCGCGGTGGTGGGCGGCTACCTCCAGACATCGCTCGGCTACGGCGATCTGTTTGTGCTGACCTGGTTCGTCGCGTCGGCGGCAACCCTCGGCGGCGCCCTCGGCAGCGGCCTGGAGTCGGACGAAGCGATCCGGGCCGCCGCGTATTCAAAGCGCGAAGAGGAGCGCCGCAACCATCTCGCGCGCGAGCGGGAGTAGACACCTGCAACGCAACGCGCCTGAGACTGGCGCAGTTCGGTCAGGCGCCCGGATCGACGTCGCGTTCCATCGGCCGATCTCCGGTAACCTCCGCGCGGTCACCACCCTCCCCGTGCGCATCCTTCTTCTTGCCGAACGGCAGGACCTTGAGCAGCGGGTGCAGGACCGCCATCACCACCAGGCCCCAGGCCAGTCCGAGGATGGCCGAGCACAGGGTGTTCACGAGCCAGGCCAGAGCCCCTCCCACCACCGGAATCCCGGCGACAGGTGACTCGAGGATATGGACCAGGTCGTACGGCAGATGCCAGCCGAGGTCGTAGGCCCCCTGCAGCATGATGTGGCCGCCAACCCAGAGCATGGCGATCGTGCCAACAAGGGTGATCGCTGCCAGCACGGAGGGCATCCCCTTGACCAGCAGTTCGCCGAAGCGCTTCGAACGCGCGGAGTCCTTGGTGGTCAGGTGCAGGCCAATATCGTCCATCTTGACGATGAGTGCGACGGCACCGTAAACGAGCACCGTAATCGCGAGCGCTACAACAACCAGGATGATCGCGCGGACCCACAGGGATTCCCCAGCCACCTCGTTCATCGAGATGACCATGATCTCGCAGGACAGGATGAAGTCCGTGGTGATGGCACCCTTAACGACCTTGGCCTCCGCGTCCGGGCCCCGGTCGACGGCCGGCGTCTTTTCGGCGGTGTGGTGGCCGAAGAACTTGTGCCATACCTTTTCCGCACCCTCATAGCAGAGGTAGGTGCCGCCCAGCATCAGGATGAACGGAATAACCGCCGGAACGAACGCGCTGACCAGCAGCAGGGCCGGCAGGATGATCAGCAGCTTGTTCCGCAGCGAACCCCAGAAAATCCGCTTGATCATCGGCAGTTCGCGGGACGGGTCCGCTCCGGACACATACTGCGGGGTGACCGCGGCATCGTCGATCACCACACCGGCGGCCTTGGCTCCCGCTTTGGCGGCTCCGGCCGCGATGTCGTCCACCGAGGCCGCCGCTATCCGGGCAAGGGCAGCGACGTCATCCAGCAGGGCTACGAGACCGCCGCTCACAGCCCGCTCCCCAGCAGGCAGATGGACGGCTGGGCGGAGAAGCGTCTGTTGAAACGCGTGTTTAGCATCTTCGGATTATATGGCGGCTGGCTGACCGTCGACACGCACGGAGCGCATCAGTTTGGGACGGACCGAGGCCAGCACCCTCTCCCGGCTCCCACCCCGCCCCAGCTGCTGATCCGTTGCGTCCCCATTCGCTTGCGGCTGCTGTGCGGCTACCCTATCGGTGAGACCCCGATTGGGCCGGGACCCCCGGCACACCCACGGACAGGAGATTCACCGTGACGGTACGGATCCTGCGGCCTGACAGCCCGGTGGAAGAGCTCGACGACGAAGAGAACGGCACCCGTTACGCCTACCATGTGACTCCGGGCGGGGTGCTGGTGGTCTTGGAGTGCCCCGACGACGGCAAGTGGCTGGTCCGCAAGGAAATCTCCGCGCCCCGCTGGAACGAGGTCTCCGGACGTCGGTTCATCGGTGACGTGGCGAGCGTGGGAGGACTCGACGGCGGCAAGGCGGATGGGCGGCCCAAGTCCACGAAGCTGCCCCCGCCCTGAGCCGGCCTTCCCCCCCTCTGGCACATCTGCTCGGCCAACCTGCAGGCTTAGTTCTCCCAGAACTCCCGCAGCGCCTGCGCCGCTTCGTCTCCCTGGCGCCACCCGGCCTGGGCCGCGGGCCCGCGGGTGGAGCGCAGCAGCGGGTTGGCTCCGAAGTCCCGGAGCGCCGCCTCGTCGGCTTCGAGCAGAAAGGTCCGGCTGTGCTGGTCCAGTTTGGCGATGGCCTCGGGCAGGCTTGGTCCGAACGGGCTTCCGGGCGTTTCGGGACCGCACGCCAGCACCAGGATCTTTCCGTATCCCTCGGCCACATCGGCGTTCGTGGCCGAGCGCATGCCGCCGTCCATGTACTGCCGGCCGAGGATCGTGACCGGAGGCCACACCGTGGGCACAGCGCAGCTGGCCGCGACCGCCCGGGCCAGTTCGACGTCGGACGTTGAATCCAGCACGGTAAAGGTTCCATCTTCGGCATCCACCACGGTGATGCCGAACGGTTTGTCCGGCCATTGCCTGCCCGGCAGCAACGCCCGGATGCTGGCGACCCACTCGCCCTCCGTCATCACCGCGGGCGTGGTGCGCGCCAGCTCGCCGACCCGGGCGCGGGCGGCCCGCTCGTCTCCGTCGCCCCGTCCCGCCGTCGCGGTCAGCTCAATGAATGCCTCGCTGCTGAACCCGCTGGGCTCCTTATAGGATTCATCCGCGGCCGGAGCCGGGCCGGTGTCCGGGGCTTGCTCGGCGTCCGCCAGCTGGGCCGCGAGCACGGCCGGCAGCTGGCCCATGCGCAGGGCCGCGCCCACTGTAGATCCCGCCGACGTGCCGATGACCAGGTCCGCGGCGTTAAGGTTGATCCCCTGTTGCAGCAGTGCCGCGAGCGCTCCCATCTCCCAGGCAATTCCGGCAACTCCCCCGCCACCGAGGACGATGGCCCGTGTCTCGCTCATGTTCCGCGCTCCTTCAGCTCTCGGCACCACTGCCGGGAGTCTAGACCGGCGCAGCGCCGAGCGGCAGCCGCCGGGTTCATTTCGGCACAGGACGTGCCCGGTATTGAATAGGGGCATGGCATTACGCGTTCTGATGGTCGGCCGCAAGCACGAGGACTGGGTGGTTGACGGTATCCGACGCTACGAGAAGCGGCTGAAAAAGCCCTTCGACCTGTCCTGGGTGTCCATTCCGCACTCCGCCCGGGAGAATGACGCCGCTCGTAAGGAGGAGTCTGAACGGCTCCTCGCGAAACTGGGCAGCGACTACGTGATCCTGCTCGATGAGCGGGGCAAGGCCATCACATCCCCGCAGCTGGCCAAAACGCTGCAGAAGCCACTGGACAACTCACGCAACGTCACTCTGATCATCGGCGGTGCGTACGGCGTCGACCAGGGCGTGCATGACCGCGCGGACTTCGTCTGGTCCCTCTCCCCGCTGGTTTTCCCGCATCAGCTCGTGCGGCTGATTCTGGCGGAACAGGTCTACCGGGCCCAGGAAATCGCCGGCGGCCGTCCCTATCATCACGAATAATCCCGCCTGGTCTCTCAGCTCCCAGCGGGCCGCGGGTGTGTGACCTGAGAGCTCCACGACGTGGCGCTTCTTTCCACTTCACTGCGTATTCACGGCGCATTCACTGCCTAGTCACTGCGTAACAATCTGGTGTGCTTCTGACGCGTCCCGCGATGCGGTTTGACCCGGTCCGGCCGCAGGTTCAGGGTGAATCCATGAGAACAACGGTTTCGAAGTCCCCGGCGGCCCTGACCATCCGGCTGGCAGGCCTGGCAGTACTTGGCTCGGTGTTGCTCAGCGGCTGCGCCGGCAGCAGCAACGATGCTGACGAGTCCCCTTCCGCCAGCTCCTCCAGCCCCTCCAGCTCCTCCTCAAGTGCGTCGCCGAGCGCCACTCCGTCGGAAACCGCAACGGCGGCCCCCAGCGCCTCGTTGGAGCCCGGGGTTCCGTCCACCGTGCCGCTGTGCACGGCGGACAAGCTGACCGGAGCTGTTGAGGACACAGCCGGCGGCGGCGCGGCCGGCAGTGTGTACCGCACGCTGGTGCTGACCAACACCTCCTCGGCAACCTGCTCCACCATGGGCTTCCCCGGCGTCTCCTACCTCAGTGTCTCCGGCAGCCAGGTTGGCGCCCCCGCGGTCCGGTCGGAGGGCACACCGGAGACCCTGGTGGTCCTGGAACCGGGCCAGTCGGCCACTGCCGTCCTGCGGGAAACCCGTCCGGAGAACTACGGAGACGCCTGCGGCCTCGTGGCCACGTCCGGGTTCCTTGTGTACCCGCCGGAAGACACGGCGTCCCTGACCATTGCCCATGCCGGTTCCGGCTGCAGCAGCGAGGACATCGAGCTGCTGGGCATCGACAGGCTCCAGGCAGGCTGACCGGGCCTGCCCGCTAGCCAGTGCCACCGGGCTGGCATAAGGTGCCGCCCATGGACATTCTCCTTATTCCCGGTTTCTGGCTGGACGGCTCCTCCTGGTCGGCGGTCACGCCTGCGCTCACTGCCGCGGGGCACACGGTTCATCCGCTGACGCTGCCGGGGCTTGAGTCTCCGGACGCGGACCGCAGCGGCATCGGTCTGCGGGACCACATCCACGCGGTTGTCCAGGCCGTCGACAACCTGGACGGACCCCTGGTCCTGGTGGGGCATTCCGGCGGCGGGGCGATTGCCTACGGGGTGGTGGACGCCCGCCCGGAGCGGATCGCCCACACGGTGTATGTGGACTCGGGACCGATGAGCGACGGCGGGGTCATCAATGACCAGCTGCCCGAGGTGAACGGGGAGATCCCGCTGCCGGATTGGCAGTTCTTCGAAGCCGCGGATCTCATCGGCCTCACCGACGATTTACGGACCATGTTCCGGGACCGTTCCATCCCGCAGCCGACAGCCGTCGCCTATGATCCGCAGCAGCTGTCCGACGAGCGGCGCTGGGTCGTACCCGCCACGCTGATTGCCTGCGAATTCCCGTCCGTTGTGCTGCAGCAGTGGGTAGCGGACGGGCACCCCTTCGTCCAGGAACTGGCCCGGATCAAGGACGTCGAATTCGTCGACCTGCCCACCGGGCACTGGCCGCAGTTCACCCGGCCGGCTGACCTGGGCGATGCGATTCTGGCCGCGGTGGACCGGACGGCGTAGCGGGTCTGTTCATGCCGCCCCGCCGCGCTACCTGCGCGGAGCCACGCGGAGCCGGCCGCCCTCCTCGGTGCGGAACACCTCGATCGGGGTCCCGTAGACCTCGCTGAGGACCTCCGCCCGGCAGATATCCTCCACGGTTCCGGCGGCATGCACCTGTCCGTGGTGCAGCAGGACCAGCCAGTCCGCGTAGGCTGCCGCGGCGTCGAGGTCATGGAGCACGACGGCGACGGCGGCACCTTCGGCGGCCAGCCGGCGGCAGGTCTGCAGGGTCTGCTCCTGGTGGGCGATGTCCATCGCGGACACCGGTTCGTCCAGCAGCAGCACGCTGCCCTCCTGGGCCAGCACCCGTGACAGGGCGGTCCGCTGCCGCTCGCCGCCGGAAAGCAGCGTGACGCTGCGGGCGCTTAAATGGCCGATTCCGGTTGCACTGATCGCGCTGTCCACCACGGCCTCGTCCTGCGCGGACCGCTCGGTGCGCCGCCAGGCGTTCCGTCCCATCTGGACGACCTCGCGGACGGTGTAGGGGAAGGACACCGACGTGTCCTGCGCCATCACGGCCCGGCGGCGTGCCGCGTCAAGTGTTTTCCAGGACGCGAGCGGTTTTCCGCCCAGCGCCACTGTGCCGGAATCCGGGGGAACGTCACCGGCCAGCACGGACAAAAGCGTGGACTTTCCGGCGCCGTTGGGCCCGATGATGATCGTGACGGCACCCGGCCGGAGGTCGAGGGAAACCCCGCGCAGCACCTCGTGCCCGCCCGGGGAAAAGCGGACCTCCGAGGCCTGCAGGGCCGGCGTCTCCGGGAGCATGCCTGAGGGCTCGACAGCCACTTGCTTCTTCCGGGTCGCAGCAATGGTCATGGTCAGAGCACTCCTTGGCGGCGTAGGGTCCGGCGCAGCAGCAGGAAGAACACCGGCCCGCCGACCAGCGCCGTGAAGATCCCGATGGGCAGGTCTGCGTAGGCTATCGCGGTGCGGGCCACGAGGTCAGCACCGGAGAGCAGCACCGCTCCGCCTACCGCGGACAACGGAATCAAAAACCGGTGCGACGGCCCCACCACCAGCCGCAGGGCATGCGGAACAATCAGCCCGACGAAACCGATGACGCCGGCGTAGGCCACGGCCGCGGATGTCAGGAGGGCCACGCAGACAATGGCACCGATCCGGAGCCGTTCGACGTTGACGCCGGCATGCCGGGCACCCTGCTCGCCGAGGGCCAGCAGATCCAGCCGCCGGGACATCGCCAGCGCCCCGGCGGTGCCAAGCGCCATCACGACGGCGACCGCCCCAACCGCGGCCCAGGTGGCACCGGCGAGGGAACCCATTTGCCAGAAGATGATCTGTTCCCGGCTGGAGGTATCGGCCACGAACACGAGGAACGAAATCACGGCACCGGCCACCGCATTGATCGCGATGCCGGTGAGGACCAGGGTCAGCACCATGGAGCGGCCGGAGCCCCGCGAGAGCAGGTAGACACCCGCCGTCGTCAGCAAACCGCCGACGAAGGCCGCGGCCGGCAGCGCGAAGGGAGTCACGGCGTCGAACCCGAGCACGATGACGAGGCAGGCGCCCACGGCTGCGCCCGATCCGACGCCGATGACGCCCGGCTCTGCCAGCGGATTGCCGAAGACGCCCTGCATGAGGGCACCTGCCATCCCCAGCGCGGCGCCCACCAGGATTCCCAGTACGAGCCGGGGGAAGCGCACGCTCCACAGGGTGCCGTCAATGAGCACGGCGTCACCTGCAGGGGCGGTACCGTTCATCCGGCGGATGATCGACTCGAAAACATCCGCGGCCGCGATGGGAAACTGACCGGTCCCGGCGGACAGGAGCACCAGTGCCGCCAGCACCACCGCGAGGCCGGCGCCGACAAAGGCAGCCCGCCGGGCCCGCCCCGACGGCGGTTTGGAACCCGGGCGGTTGGCTCCCGGCGTGGCCGGAGCCGGTTTCAGCGCCGGGGCGGCAGCCATTAGCGGGCCTCCTGCCCGGCGTCTGAGGTGTACAGGGCCTTGGCAGCCGCGAGCAGTGCGGCCGGAGTTGACGGCCCAAAGTTCAACGCCTGTCCGTCCGGCACATCCACCACTGTCCGGTTCTGCCCGGCTGCGGTCTGCAGGATTCCGGGCCGTTCGAGGAGACCATCAACTCCGCCGGTGGACGCCAGGCCGTCGCTCATCACCAGCAGGACGTCTGGGTTCAAAGCCGCGAGGGCTTCCGGGTTCGCCGGGCGCGTGCCGGAGATGCCCGCCTGCACGGCACGGTCCTCGAGCCCGAGTTCGGACATCAGCCCTTCCGCTCCGCCGCCTTCACCGAGCACGAAGAACACCGCTCCGGTACCCCGGATGTACAGGAAGACGGCGCTGGCCTTCTCAGCAGGAACCATCCCGGCGATTTCCGCACGTACATCCGCCAGTTCCTGGGCCACCCGGGTGTTGAGCTTCTCGGCCGCCGCCTCCACACCCAGTGCGGCACCGACGGCGGTAATGCCGTCGTCGATGCCTTCGATGGAACGTTCGGAGTCGAAGTAGACCACCGTGATTCCGGCGTCGGACAGCTGCTGCAGTGTTTCCGGAGGGCCGATGGTTTTGTCCGCCAGGACAACCGTGGGCCCGAGGGCCAGGATCGCTTCAGCATTCAGTTCGTGGCCGCTGGCCGTCACCGTGGGCAGGTCCGCCATGGAGGAATCGGAGTCCGACGACGTCCGGCCAACCAGGTTCTCCCCCAGGCCGAGCCCGATGACCGTCTGGGCGAGGGTGCCGTACAGGTCCAGGGCAAGGATGCGGGAGATGTCCGTGACGGTGACGCTGTTCCCGGTGAAATCGGTGACGGTGGCCGGCAGCGAGGGTGCACCCGTCCCGGTCACCGGAACAACGCCGCCGATCGGCTGGACGGTTGCCGGGCCGGTCACCAGGGAATAGCTGCCTTCCGCCTGCGGGGTTTCAGCTGCGTCCGTTTGAACCGCGGCAGGCGGGCTGGATTGTGAAGACGACGGCCCAGCGGCCGCACACCCTGAGAGGATCAGGACGGCGGCCACTGCGGCGGCGGTGCCGGCAGCGGAACGCGTCCGCAGCCGGCGGCCAATAGTGCTCAGGTCAGGCATGTGCCCCACGGTTCCTGCGTGCTGCCACGATGGTCAGGCCCACGCCCAGCAGCAGTGCCAGTGCGGCCGAGCCGAGCATGACCGAGGTGCCGGAGGCACCCGTCGAGGCCAGCGATCCGATCGGGTTTCCGTCGGCATCAACCAGGACCTGGCTGCAGTCCGTTTCCGCTCCCAGCGGGAAGGTGAAGCTCACCGGGTCCAGTGCTGCCCCGGCCGGGTAGAAGCCTGCGAAGGCAGCGGCACCGGCGGCGGTGAGGATTGCCGGAGCACCGGAAACGGAAACCGCTTGGGAGGTCACGGAGGCACCCGAGAGGTCAAGGGTGGCGAACTGCACGGCGCCGTGGCTCTGTTTGTTGCCGTCCATGTCCGAGGAGTCAACCGTTGCGATCAGCACGCCGGAGGAGGGCCCGGTCTGCTGGATCCGGATTCCGGAAAGCGTCAGGTTCAGGGTTCCGTCATGGCCGGAGAAGTTGATGGTGCCGGGGTAGCCGACTGTGCCGGTACGAGAACCCGAGGCGTAGGTACCGGTTCCGGAGCCGAAACCGAACGTGCCGGCAGACTCGCTGACGCCGGACAGGCTCCAGCCGCCATTGGCGATTGCCGACGTGAGGTAGCTGCGGAAGGAGCTCTTGACTCCCCAGGCCAGGGTGGCGCCCTGCACCACGTTGGACGTGCAGACGGTGGTGAAGCGCGGTTCCGGGGTTTTCTCGGTGGTGCCGGCCGGAACGACGGCGGCGGGCCCGGTCTCGGTGGGCACAGAAGCGCCGGGAGTGGTGGGCGTGGTTCCGGGAACCTGGACCACCGGAGGCACCACCACGCCGGCCCCGGCTGCAGTCACCGGATCCATGACGGTTCCGGCGGCGTACATTCCGTTGAAGGCGGCGGCGCCGGCAGCGGTAAGCGTTGCTTTGGCACCGGCCAGCGAGAAGCTGCCAGCCGTCAGGTTGGCTCCCGTGAGATCCAGGTCAACCAGGTCAATGGCGCCGCCGGCCCTGGTCAGGGCGGCCGCTCCGCCTGCGTTGTTGCTGACCAGTGCCTGCAGGGTGCCGCGGTTGGCGGAGGTGAGGTTTACGGCGAACTGGGAGAACGTCAGGTCCAGGGCACCGGCGTGTCCGGTGAAACGCACCGAACCGGGGAAGCTGACGCGTCCAACGCCGGCAGCGTTAATCGAGCCGCTGCCGTTGGACCAGCTGAAGATCCCGTTGGCTTCGCGGACGCCGTCGCTCAGGGCCCAGCCGCCGGCAGCGCCGTACTTCAGGTAAGAGATGAAGGAGCTCTTGAACCCCCACTGCAGGGTCGCGCCCTGGATGTTTCCGGCTGCCGGAGTCGACGGGGTATCGGTCGGGGTGGGAGCCGGCGTCGTCGGCGTATCAGTCGGGGTAGGAGCCGGAGTCGTCGGCGTATCAGTCGGGGTAGGAGCCGGCGTCGACGGCGTGTCGGTCGGGGTGGGAGCGGGCGTCGTCGGCGTATCGGTCGGGGTGGGCGAAGGCTCCGGGGCGGCGGTGTAGGCCACGGGGGTGCGCGTCGAAAGGTCAATGTCGGTGAGCAGGTGTCCGCGGGAGGTCAGGACGTAGAGGTCACCCGTCGCGCTCCGTGCGCCCACTTCGAACGTGGCGGTGAATGTACCGTCGGCGTTTAGTCCGTTGCCCAGGCGCAGCCACTGGGCTGTGCGGTTGGTCCGGTCGATGGTGGTTGTGGCGGCGTCGCCCAGTGCCACATAGGCTCCGGTGCTGTCGGGGTAGAAGCCGCTGCCCGTGACGGTCAGCGTTCCGCCGGCTTCAGAGACCGGTGCCACGGTGACGGACGGTGCCGGCAGCACCTGAACCGAGGTGATGGTGTCCTGGCTCTTGTCCGCGAAACCCTGGCCATGTGCCTTCGAGGTGTAGACAGCGAGGTCCCCGCCAGCAGGCAGCGGCACGTTCACGGAGAAGCTTCCGTCTGCGCCCATGGGCGCGGTGGCGGCGGTTGCCTCGTTGCCGGGGGCGACCCAGACAGTGCTTGACTGTGCTGCCCCCGATGCGTAGAAACCGCTGGCTCCGGCGGGCGCAACGGCCACGTAGATACCGGGCGAAGCGGCAGCGAAACCCGTGCCGCTGACCGTGACCGTGCCGCCTGCATAGCCTGGCGTCACCGTGGTCGAGGGGCCAACGGCGTTGGCGATGGAGGGAAGGGCCAGCAGGGTTCCCAGGGCAAGGGCGAGTGTCAGCAGCAGTGCTAACAGTCTTCGGGCAGGGGCGGGCGCGGTGAACGTCATCGGGTCTCTCTTGCTAGTGAGGCGGGGTGCGGGAGCCAGTCATGCAGCACTTGTTAAGGTAAGCCTTACCTACAGTACAGCCAAATAGGTCAGACTTTTATGACGCAATTAGTACGCTCTGCACTCGTAGGCGCGCGCTGCTCCGCAGTGTCACCGGTGTGGGGAAGAATGGGGTCATGACGTCGGCCGCCTCGGTGCTTTCGAAGTTCACCCCCGCAACCCGGGACTGGTTCCAGGGCGCCTTCACCGAGCCCACCCCTGCGCAGGTCGGGGCATGGGACGCGGTGTCCAGCGGGTCCAATGCGCTGGTGATCGCTCCCACCGGATCGGGCAAAACCCTGGCCGCCTTCCTTTGGTCCCTGGACCGGTTCATCGCCGCGGCGGCGGCGCCCCAACAGGAAACCCCGCCCGACGACGGCGGCGGCCGCGGACGCTCCCGGGTCCCCAAGCGCAAAACCAAGGTTCTGTACATCTCCCCGTTAAAAGCCCTCGGCGTCGATGTGGAGCGGAACCTGCGGGCACCGCTGATCGGCATCACCCAGACTGCCAAGCGCCTCGGGCTGCCGGCGCCGTCCATCACCGTGGGCGTCCGCTCCGGGGACACGCCGCAGAACGAACGCCGCGCGCTGTTGACCCGGCCGCCGGACATCCTCATCACCACGCCGGAGTCCCTGTTCCTGATGCTCACCTCGCAGGCGCGGGAAACGCTCGCCGAAGTGGACACCGTGATTGTGGACGAGGTGCACGCCGTGGCGGGCACCAAACGCGGGGCTCATCTGGCTGTGTCCCTGGCCCGGCTAGATGCCATGCTGGACAAGCCGGTGCAGCGGATCGGCTTGTCGGCGACCGTGGAACCGCAGGAAACCGTGGCCCGGTTCCTGGGCGGAAACGCCCCGGTGAAGATTGTTGCCCCGAAGTCCAAGAAGAACTGGAACCTCACCGTCACCGTCCCGGTGGAGGACATGACGGACCTCGGCAACACTCCTGCCCAGGACACGGTGGAAGGCGGTTTCGCTCCGCAGGCCAGCATCTGGCCGCATGTGGAGGAGAAGATCGCCGACCTGATCGAGGCGAACCGGTCCACCATTGTCTTTGCCAATTCCCGGCGGCTGGCCGAACGGCTGACCGCCCGGCTCAACGAAATTCACGCCTACCGATTGGAGGCCGCGCAGGCTGCCACCGGAACCGACGGCGCTCCCGTGCCCCCGTCGGCTGACCGGGTATCGGCCGGGCGCGTCCCGGCCCAGCTGATGGCTCAGGCCGGCGTCTCCATCAGGACCCGCCGGGAGGACACCGGCCAGCGAGGCGGTGCAGCTAAAGGCACATCAGTGCGTGACGCAGGCCGAGGCACCGACGTTGGTGACACTGCCGTTGAAGGCACCGCTATTGGAGGCACCGCTGTTGGAGGCACCGCCGTCGACGACGCTGCCCTCGATAACGCTGAGCCGCTCCTGGCCCGGGCCCACCACGGGTCGGTGTCCAAGGACCAGCGGGCGCTGATCGAAGACGACCTGAAATCCGGGCGGCTGCGCTGTGTCGTGGCCACCAGTTCACTGGAGCTGGGCATCGACATGGGTGCCGTGGACCTGGTGGTCCAGGTCGAATCCCCGCCGTCGGTGGCCAGCGGCCTGCAGCGGGTGGGCCGCGCCGGGCACCAGGTCGGCGAAATCTCGCAGGGCGTTATGTTTCCCAAGCACCGCGGGGACCTGCTCAACTCCGCCGTCACCGTGGAAAGGATGCTTGCCGGGCAGATCGAACCGCTCTTTATTCCGGCGAATCCGCTGGACATCCTCGCGCAGCAAACCGTGGCGGCCACCGCCCTCGGAACCATCGATGTGGAGGAATGGTTCGACGTCGTGCGCAGTTCGGCGCCCTTTGCCGGGCTGCCGCGTTCCGCGTTCGACGCGACGCTTGACCTGCTCTCCGGCCGCTATCCGTCCGATGAGTTCGCCGAACTGCGGCCCCGGATCATCTGGGACCGCAATGAAAACACCATCACCGGGCGTCCCGGGGCGCAGCGCCTGGCCGTCACCTCCGGCGGCACCATTCCGGACCGCGGCCTGTTCGGCGTTTATCTGGTGGGTGATTCCGAGGGGAAGAACAGCCGCCGGGTCGGGGAACTCGACGAAGAGATGGTCTACGAGTCCCGGGTTGGCGACGTGTTTGCCCTCGGTGCCACCAGCTGGCGGATCGAAGACATCACCCACGACCGGGTGCTGGTCTCCCCTGCGTTCGGCCAGCCGGGCAAGCTGCCGTTCTGGCGGGGTGATTCGCAGGGCAGGCCGGTGGAACTGGGCCGGGCACTGGGCAGGTTCGTCCGGGAAATGGCAGGTTCATCCGAACCCGCTGCCCGCGAACGCCTCGCCGCCGTCGGACTCGATGAATGGGCTGCCGGGAACCTGGTCGCCTACCTGCGCGAGCAGCAGCTGGCCACCGAGGTGGTGCCGAGCGACCGGACCCTGGTCATCGAGCGGTTCCATGATGAGCTCGGCGACTGGCGGGTAGTCCTCCACAGCCCGTTCGGGATGCCCGTGCATGCGCCGTGGGCGCTGGCTGTCGGCGCGCGGCTGCAGCAGCGCTACGGGCTGGACGGCTCCGCGATGGCGTCCGACGACGGAATTGTGCTGCGGGTGCCGCTGATGGAGGACGAACCGCCGGGCGCGGAGCTGTTCCTCTTTGAACCCGATGAGCTGGAAGCCATCGTCACCGCCGAGGTCGGCGGGTCGGCACTGTTCGCCTCCCGGTTCCGCGAGTGTGCGGCCCGGGCGCTGCTGCTGCCGCGGCAGAACCCGGCTAAGCGGACACCTCTGTGGCAGCAGCGGCAGCGTTCCGCGCAGCTGCTCGACGTCGCCCGGAAGTTCCCCACTTTTCCGATCGTGCTGGAAACCGTGCGGGAATGTCTGCAGGACGTTTACGACCTGCCGGCGCTGAAGGACCTGGCCGCCGCCGTCGAACGCCGTGAAATCCGGCTGGTGGAGACCACCACGCCGCAGCCGTCGCCCTTCGCCCGGTCACTGCTTTTCGGGTATGTGGGCGCGTTCCTCTATGAGGGGGATTCGCCGTTGGCCGAGCGCCGGGCTGCCGCCCTGTCGCTGGACCCGACGCTGCTGAACGAGCTGCTGGGCCGGGCGGAACTGCGTGAACTCCTGGACGCGCGGATCATTGCGCAGACCGAGGCCGAGCTGCAGCGGCTCGCGCCGGACCGCCGGGCCCGCGGGCTGGAGGGTGTGGCGGACCTGCTGCGGCTGCTCGGACCGCTGACGGCTGCCGAGGTTGCCGTGCGGCTGGAGCCGCTGGAGCCTGCCGGTGACGGCGCGGCTCCGGACACTGATGCCCCGGACACCGGCCACGCCACCGAAGCCGAAGCTGCCGGACTGCTGCAGGAACTCATCCGCGCGAACCGGGCCCTGCTGGCCGGCATCGCCGGAACCCAGCGGTACGCCGCGATTGAGGATGCGGCCCGGCTCCGCGACGCACTCGGTGTGCCGCTGCCGATGGGGGTTCCGCTGGCCTTTGTGGAACCTGTCCCTGACCCGCTGGGCGATCTGGTCGGCCGCTACGCCCGCACGCACGGGCCGTTCACCGCTGCGGAAGCCGCGGCCCGGCTGGGACTGGGTGTCGCCGTCGTCACCACTACACTGCAGCGTCTGGCGGGCGAGGGCCGGGTCGCTGAGGGCGAGTTCCGCCCCACCGAAGCGCTGATCCTCGACGCCGCCGCCGGCGTCGACCAGACCCCTGCTGCCACCGTCACGGTGCCGGGCGCTCCCGCCGGGTCGGAGTGGTGCGATGCGGAGGTGCTGCGCCGGTTGCGGCGCCGCTCGCTCGCTGCGCTGCGTTCCGACGTCGAACCTGTGGACCCGCCCACCTACGGGCGTTTCCTGCCCGCGTGGCAGAACGTGGGGTCCTCGCTGCGGGGACTCGACGGCGTCGTGACGGTGATCGACCAGCTCTCGGGCGTGCCCATTCCGGCGTCCGCGTGGGAGCCGCTGATTCTTGGGTCACGGGTCAGGGACTATGCGCCGGGGATGCTGGATGAGCTCACGGCGACGGGCGAGGTCATTTGGTCCGGCACGGGGTCGCTGCCGGGGAATGACGGCTGGATTGCCCTGCATCTGGCCGAGAATGCTCCGCTGACGCTGAATCCCGAGCCCGATTTCACGCCCAGCGAGCTGCAGTCCCGGCTGCTGGAGCTGCTTTCCGGAACCGGTGCGTTTTTCTTCCGCCAGCTCGCCGAGGCCTTGAATCGCGAGCCGCTGCAGGACGGCGGTGCGCTGCTGCCGGACTCGGAGATCATTCCCGCACTGTGGGAACTTGTGTGGGCCGGCCGGATCACGAACGACACGTTTACGCCCGTGCGGTCCCTGCTCGCGGGTGGCAAGACGGCGCATAAGCAGCGCGCGACGACACCCCGGGCACGGACGGCACGTCTGGGCAGGTTGGGCCGTATGCCGCGCGGAAACCTGAGCAGTTCTTCACTTCGGCTGGCCGGCGGGCAGGATTCGGCGGCGCACGGTTCAACTGTGAACGGTTCAACTGTGCACGGTTCATCCGGGAATTCGCCGGCGCGGGGTCCGCAGCCGCTGGCTGCGGGCCGTTGGAGCCTGCTTCCCCCGGTGGAAGCGGACACCACCATTCATGCCCATGCCACTGCCGAGCTGCTGATGGACCGGTACGGCATTCTGACCCGCGGCTCCGTGATGAGCGAGGGTGTTCCCGGCGGTTTCGGGCTGTTGTACAAGGTGCTGGCCCGGCTGGAGGAGATGGGCCGGTGCCGGCGCGGGTACTTCATCGAGCAGCTTGGTGCGGCGCAGTTCGCTGTCCCGGCCACTGTGGACCGGCTCCGTTCCTTCTCGCGGGAGAATCAGCTGGCCGTTCCGGAGCCGCAGGCGGTGGCCTTGGCAGCGACCGATCCTGCGAATCCGTATGGAGCTGCACTGCCGTGGCCTGCCTCGGAGGGCGGCCACCGTCCCGGGCGCAAGGCCGGTGCGCTGGTGGTGATGGTCGACGGCGATCTGGTCCTTTATGTGGAACGCGGCGGCAAGACCCTGCTCGCTTATACGGACGACGCTGAGACGCTGCTGCTTGCCGCGGCTGCTCTGGTGCATATTATCCGCCGGGGTGCTGCGGAGAAGATGGCTGTGGAGAAGGCGAACGGTGTGGATGTCCTGGACACTCCGTTGGCTACCGCGCTGATGGCTGCGGGGTTCTACTCGACGCCGAAGGGGCTGCGGTTCCGTGTCTGAGCTGGCTGGTGTATGCGGGCTGCGGCGCGTTGTGGTGAGCCGTGGCGCTGCCGGGGCTGAAGCTGGGGCCGGGGCTGAAGCGACTGCGCAGGTCCCGCCGTCGGGCACGGTGAACTGTGCCTGAGGGGGATACCGTCTGGCGGGCGGCGCGGGAGCTGAATGCCGCTTTGGCCGGTGCCGAGCTGACGCGGACAGATTTCCGTGTTCCGCGCTTCGCGGCCACCGATCTCAGTGGGCGGACCGTGGAGGAAGTCGTTTCACGCGGGAAGCACCTGCTGATCCGGGTAGCTCCTGGGGAAGCCGAAGCTGAGGGGTGGACGATCCATTCCCATCTGAAAATGGAAGGGCTTTGGCACGTTTATGCGCGGGGTGAGCGGTGGCGTCGTCCTGCGTTCAAAGCCCGTGCGGTGCTGGAAACGTCCGGCCGGCAGGCGGTTGGTTTCGAGCTCGGATTTCTGCGGATCTTCCCGCGCAGCGGTGAGGAGGAGGCTGTCGGCTATCTCGGTCCGGATCTGCTGGGGCCGGATTGGGATGCCGATGAAGCACTCCGGCGGCTGGGTTCCGTTCCGGAGCGGCCGGTCGGTCTGGCACTGCTGGACCAGCGGAATCTCGCCGGTTTGGGCAATGTCTACCGGTGCGAGCTTTGCTTTCTGATCGGTGTGCATCCGTTGACTCCTGTGGCCCAGGTGCCTGATTTGCCGCGGCTGGTCGATCTTTCCAAGCGGCTTCTGGAAGCGAACAAGGCCCGCTCCAGGCGCATCACCACGGGCATGTCGACCGGGCGGGATCCGTTGTGGGTTTACAACCGGGAGAGGCGTGGGTGTCTGCGCTGCGGCACCCGGGTCGTCCATGAGCTTGTCGGCGACAACGAACTCGAGCTTCGAGACCTGTACTTCTGCCCCCACTGTCAGCCGCGGAGCGAGTAGCCGGTCGGGCAGGCCTGGTCCGCCGGCGCAGCCGGACGGGGCCTGGTCCGACGACGCAACGGGGCGGGGCCTGGTCCGACGACGCAGCCGGGCGGGGGACGCAGGCGCAGCCGGTCGGGGCAGGGACGCAGCCGGGTCCGACGGCGCAGCCGAGCCTTCCTGGACGCATCTGCCCTGCCAAAGTCAACCGTCCGTGGGCACCTTGTGGATAAGCCCTCTAAGACTGAGTATTTTTGGCCGATATCCAGTAGTGACCAGTCCTCCACAATGACCAATTTTGCTTTGCCCGTCGCACCCCGGGTGGAAGCCTTATGGCATGACAACAACGGCCCGTTCCGAAGACCGGCTCTTTGAACCGGAGTCTGATGCCGGCGGTTCACAGTCCGGCGGTTCACAGTCCGGCGGTTCAAACCCCGGTGCCAAACCGGATTCGGAGGACCTGTTGTCGTGTCTGGATACGTTTTCGGCTTCCACGGCACCTAACGGCCCCGCAGCGTTTATTGGCACGCTCGCCCTCACTTCTCCGGAGACGCTTGGGCCGGAAGATGCAGGTACGGTCCTCGCACGCCTGGCAGCACTGGCCAGCTGGGCCGAGGCTCAGCAGTCCCGGGTTGTGCACCGCATGGAAGCGCTGATCGCAGCGGAAGTGGAAGGGTCGTTCCAGGGACCCGATGCGGGCATGACATTGTCGCTGACAGCAGCCGAGGCAGGTGCGGTGCTGAACCTTCCCCATATGAGCGCACTGCAGCTCGTGAGCGAGTCCAGCCAGCTCTGCACCGATCACACTGCAACACTGGCCGCACTCTCTCATGGCCACATCAGTTACCGCCACGCCCGGGCCGTGCTGGACCAGCTGGAAAACGTCCCGCGTGCTCAGGCTCCAGGCTTCGAAATTGAACTGCTCTCGGCTGCTAAGGGGCGAACATGTGCCCAGTTCGTCCGAACCGCCCGCCGCCTGAGGGAGCGCCGGTGGCCCGACACCGTTTCTGCCCGTCACCGATCGGCGCTCGACCGGCGGCGAGTGAGCTTCGACCCAGCCGCGGACGGTATGGGAGATTTCTGTGCCCGCATCGCCGTAGGAAAGGGCCAGGCGATCTTCACTGCTCTGACCTTTGCCGCCCAGGGCGAGCGGAAGGCGGGCGACCCTCGAACATTGGACCAGCTGCGCTCGGATATTTTCACGTCCCTGATGCTCCACTCCAACCGATCAGAGACCGATCTCAGCTGGGCCCCTGCTCCAGAACCGTTAGCGGCCCCAGGCCCATCAGCTACTGGCTTGTCCTCTGCTGGTTCGTCCTCGGCCGGAGGCTGTCTGGTGGACGCTTCCTATCCGGTGAACGAAGACCACCCGGCGACCGAGGACTGTCAGGCGAAGGAAGACCGCCCGGCGGGCGGCGACTACTGCTCCAGCGCCGGGAACTCCCCCGCCGACCGAAATTACACGGGTGCCGGCGATGCACACGGCACGAGTACCGAATGGGATGACGCCGCTGGCATCAAGGCCGAAATCATGGTTCTCATCAGCGCAGAAACACTGTTTGGAACCAGCGACAGCTACGCAGAACTCAACGGCGTTGGCCCGATCTCTGCAGAGACCGGTCGACGGCTGGCTGAGCACGCCCGACACTGGACCGGGTTGGTGCAAGACCCATCGACTGGAGAAATTCTGGCGGTAGGACGGCGCCGAAAAATGCCCGCTGGCCTCAAACGCTGGCTCCAGGCCCGCGACGGGACCTGCCGCTTTCCGGGGTGTGGGGTTGGTCCAGCACGGGCCGAAATCGACCACACTCATCCTTGGGCCAGCGGCGGCCTTACAGAGCATGGCAACCTCGCAAATCTCTGCCCCAAGCACCACCGATACAAGACCCTTGGGTTTTGGAGTGCCCGGCAAAAGGAACCTGGATTTCTTGAGTGGATCTCACCACTGGGACGGGTTTACCGAACGGCTCCCCAGCTGCACTATGGGCCCGGCCGGCCTGACGGCGGCAGTGCTGCACCCACGTCGCTTGCATCAGACTCTGACCCTCCTCCTTTTTAGCGGATCCGGAGCATCAGAGTTTCCGGAGCATCAGAGTTGAGGTGTACAGCAGCGGCCGAGCCAGATCCCGCCATTCCAATCCAGGACGCCGTCCCAGCCCACCCCGGGCAGCAGCCCTCACTACGCAGTCCTGAAAGGTCCTCGCCCCGGCCCCGGCCCCGGCCCCGGCCCTGACCCCGGCCCTCGCCCCGAAAGACAGCCCAGGACCCCAGCCCCGCCCGCACCACCGGCGCCGGCGCCGGTATCCAAGCGGTCGGTATCCTGGCGCCGGTACCCTAGGAGAGTGATGCAATCCCCTCTTCCCGTCCGCAACGGAGTCAATGCGACCAGGCTCCGGCTGCCTGAAGAAGGAGCGTGGGAGACTGCCATGGACTACGTGCTGGATCGCTTCGGGCATGTGGATCCGGACGGCATCATCGACCGGTTCGACCGCGGTGAGGTCGTCGGAATCGGCGGCATCCCCCTGTCCCGGACGACTCCGCTGAACGAACACACCTTCATCTGGTACTACCGGGAGCTGCCGCCGGAAGTGCGGCTGCCTGTCGAGATCAGGATTCTGCATCAGGATGAAAACCTGCTGGTCGTCGACAAACCGCACTTCCTGCCCACCACACCGGGCGGAATGTACGTTGCCGAATCTGCGCTTATCCGCCTGCGGGTCGCCCTCGGAATCCCCGACCTGATTCCCATGCACCGGCTGGACCGGATGACTGCTGGAGTCCTCCTGTTTTCAACAAACCCGGAAACCCGCGGCAAATATCAGGTCATGTTCGAGAAGCGGCGCATCGAGAAAGAGTATGAGGCCGTCGCACCGGTACGTCCGGATCTTGAGCTTCCGATGGTTGTACGCAGCCGGATGGTGAAGTCACGGACCTATCTCCTGGCCCAGGAAGTCCCCGGTGAGCCGAACGCGGAGACCAGAGTGGAGCTCATCGAGGAATCCGGTGGGATTGGCCGCTATCGGCTGTTGCCCCACACCGGTAAGACGCATCAGTTGCGCGTTCATATGGCGTCGCTGGGAATCGGCATCCTGAACGACCCCTTCTACCCTGTCCTGCTGGAGCAGGCACCTGATGACTACAGCCGGCCAATGCAGCTGCTGGCCCGCTCGGTCAGATTCACCGATCCGCTCACCGGCGAGCCCGTGGAATACCGCAGCCGGCTCTCCCTCGACGCCTACCCAGCGAACCTTCCGCCGCACTGACAGCCGTATGGGCGGGAGCAGCGACGGGCGTGCCTTCCTCCTCCCCGGCCTTGACCTGAGAGGTAGGCTGAGGGCCACCTGCCCGGATGGCATGACCGGGCCGTCACCGTCGAGGTAAGGAATCCGGCATGCACCCCCAGCCTTCAATGCCCGCCAAGCCACCGTCACGACGACCGGCATCTGCCGGAACTGGACCGCTGACGGGAGAACCGCAGGCGGGACAGACCGCCAACACGACGACGGCGGGCACACAGGAGAGACAGACCGCCCGTGCGACGGCGGCAGAGAGCCAGACCGAACCAGCCACTTCCGCGACGGGCAGAGTCGTGCAAGCGGGACAGACTGCCAGCACAACGGCGGGTATTTCGGCCGGATCAGCTGGGCACGCTTTCGTTCCGCCGTTGGCACCGTCGCCACCTCCGTCGAGCCCACCCACAGTGCAGCACCGGCGTGTGTCGGCTACGCCTGATACCCGAAGAGCAGCCACCGGTTCCCCCGACCCCGGTCTCCCCAACACTGGCCTCCGAGACACAGCAAAGCGGGCAGCCGAAGGCCCCGGATCAGATGCACGACCCGGCACAGCCCCCTCCGATGGGGCCGTTCGAAATCCCTCACGAACACTGCGGACAGACCTCGAGGCATGGCTGCAGCGCTCGAACGGTGCAACCAGCAGCAGCTCCCTCGCCTTGGTCCGCCGGGTGGCTGCCACAGTCGTGATCCCAGGCTCTGCCGCCTCCGCATATTTCCTGATCCGAGACCCAAACGGTTACCCCGCGTTGCCGGCAGGTCCCGGATTCCTCGACCAATCCAGTTCCTTCCTGGCGGCAGTCCCCGTCGTGTGGGCCGCCTGGCTGCCGGTTTTTGTGGGAGCCCTCGCCTACACGGTCTACCAATGGCTTCCCGCGCAGCGCCTGAACCCGCGCCACGAGTGGGCAGGCTGGGCGGCAATCACCGCCGTCGTACTGGGAACGCTTTGGCTGTGGGCCGCAACAGAAGGACATCCTGCGGCAGCCACATGGATTGCAGTGATTCTGGTACTGGCAGGCCTGGCCGTAGTCCACAGGATTAATGGCTGGCCCCCGTCAACCCGCGCCGAACACCTCATAACTGATGTTCCCGCCGGCGCGTTTTTAGGCGTTTCCGTCCTGGCGCTGCTCGCCTCTCTGGGAAGCTGGCTGGTGCAGTCCGGAGCCGACGTCGGCGGGTGGGGCGGGGAAGCGTGGACCCTCGTCGCCCTGGTTTCCGTGGTTGTGGGCGTCACCACCATCTGTATGACGGACCGTGGGCACCTGTCCGTCGCTCTTACCGTGGTGTGGGGGCTCGGCTGGATCGGCGTGGCCCGCCTGTTGGAGGACCCGGCCGCAGTGTGGCCGGCAGTGGGCGCCTTCGTGGCCGCCTTCCTCATCATCGTTTCGGCAAGCTCACGCCGGCAGCAGGTGGATCATGCCCGCCGGCTGGCGGACCGCCAGCAGCTCAAAGCGGAGTCCAGCGGCCCCGCTGCCGGCGAAGCACCCGAAGCTGCTCGCACCTAGCCACCTGCTCGACGGCGTGCCGCATGTTCATGGCAGCGCGCCGTGCCTGCGAGTTTTCCACGCCGTACTCGTTGGCGGGAACCATGAACCGCAGGGTAATCCGTGGAACTCCGGACACAATATCCAGCTGGTTCGCCTCCACATGGTGGCTCGCCTCCAGCGCTTCCACGGCGGCGTTCATGACCGCCTCCGGCGGATTTCCGGGCCGCAGCCCAAGGATGTTCAGTTGGACTCGGAAGGAAGGCATCCTCCAACGTTAGACCGCGACAACGTTGGACCTCGACGGCGGCCTCCCGCCCCGGGCAGCGCCGCGGGCAGCACCCCCGGGTCCCGGCCACGCACCCAAGCGCCCAGGTCCGGCCCCGAAAGGCACCCGCCTAGAGTTCCTGGTCCTCCGGGTCGAAGGAGGAAAGCGGATCGCCGCCTCCGTGGGCCGGGTCATCGCTGCCGTCTTCCATCGGGTCAACACTGGGATCCCCGAAGTCGACGTCGCGGGAGGCTTCACCGATGGTGGGTTCGTCCGGCGGGATCTGGGAATCACCCTCTTCGAAACGTTCCTCCTCGGTCTCATCCCGCAGGGTCTGGTCCGAATCCGCACCGGGCTGACCGGCAAGCGGTTCCTCGTTGATCAGCGGATCGTCCTGCCATGCATCGGGGTTGTCCTCGGCTGCGCCGGGGTAGGAAAGCGCCTCTTCAGCCATGAGGTCATCGTCGTCCAGCAGTTCCTCGCCTGAAATGATCGACACCTCGTCAGGTGTCACTACCGCCTCCAGATCATCAGCCAGGGCCGGGTTGTCGCTGTGGTCCGGGTTCTGTTCAGTCATCAGGGTCGCACCTTTCGATCGGGACGCGGAAACGTCATATCTCGATACTAAGCCTACTGAGGACCGATCTGCGAAGTCACTCCCACCTCCCACGTGCGCTCCCACGCGCGCATCCGCGTTTACCGTGCCGACGCGGGATTTTGCACTCCAATCCCGCATTCCACCGCATCGGACCGAATTAAGACACAAAAGTTTGACGTAATACCGAAAGGCAGGAAAGGCTTACCCCCGTTACCTTTTTGAGACCTTCGAAGGAGTGCCTAGTGAGCCCTTTACAGCAGCCGGAACCTGCAGATCAGTTGGAGTCTGGCTGGGCGCAGCCTTCCGCCGGGGAACCCGGAGCCTCGGCGGCAACCGCGGGAACTGCGGCAACCTCCGCCAGTGCGGAAATAGCTGCCAGCGCGGCGACAGCTGCCGATCTGTCCGCATTGCTGACCGGCAACTCGATCCAGCGCTACCTCGCGGAGAACCAGCAGGGTATGCACTCGGTTGCGGAATCGATCGGTTCAGCCACTCGACCCTGCACCGGACGGCATCCCGCCGATCTCGCTCCGGAAGTCGATGCGGTGGACCTGGACCAGCCGCTCGGCACAACCAGGGCCGCCCTGGACGAGCTGGCACCCCTGTACCTCCGGGACGCCGTCTACTTCCACAACCCCGGCTATGCGGCCCATCTGAACTGCCCCGTCGCCATCCCGGCGTTGGTGGGCGAAACCATCCTCAGCGCCGTCAACTCCTCCATGGACACCTGGGATCAGAGCGCAGGCGCAACCCTCATCGAACGGCGCCTGCTGCGCTGGACTGCGGAGCGGCTCGGGCTCGGACCAGCCGCCGACGGCGTGTTCACCAGTGGGGGCACAACGTCGAATCTGCAGGCCCTCCTGATTGCCCGGAACCACGCGGTGGCCAAGCTGCGCAGCACGGCAGGCACCGGGACAGGAACCAGCCCCGAAACCACAGCCCAGCCCAGCGAACGTCTCCCCTCACTGCTCGGCCAGCTCCGGATCTTCGCGTCCGAGGCCAGCCACTTCAGCATCCGCAAGTCAGCGGCACTGCTGGGGCTGGGTGAGGATGCCGTGTATCAGGTTCCGAGCGACAGCAACCGCAGGATGCACCCGCAGGCCCTCCGGAAGGCCCTGGTGGAGAGCCGCAGCCGAAACGAAATTCCCATGGCGATCGTGGCCACCGCCGGCACCACGGACTTTGGCAGCATCGACCCGTTGACCGACTGCGCGGAACTGGCTGCCGAGTTCGGAACCTGGCTTCACGTTGACGCGGCCTACGGCGGCGGACTGGTGACGTCGCTGAAGTACCGGGACAGGCTATCCGGGATCGAGGCAGCCGATTCCGTGACCGTGGACTACCACAAGACCTTCTTCCAGCCGGTTTCCGCGAGCGCTGTACTGGTGCGGAACTCGGAGGAGCTGCACCATATCCGGCACTACGCCGACTACCTCAATCCCGAGGCCGCTGCCCATCCGGACATTCCAAACCAGGTGGACCACAGCATTCAGACGACACGGCGCTTTGATGCCCTCAAGCTCTGGCTGACCCTGCGGGTGAGTGGAGCAGACGGAATCGGACGGCTCCTGGATTCTGCGGTCGACCTCGCGCAGAGCGCCGGGCTGCAGCTCGAGCGGGCAGGAGATTTCGAGCTCGCCGCTCCCGTCCAGCTGAGCACAGCCGTGTTCCGTTTCCGGCCCGATGGACTGGACGAGGACACCTGCGACGCCATGAACCGCGCGATCCGCACCCGGCTGGCGGCAGCCGGCGACGCTGTCATCGCCGGCACCATGGTGAACGGCCGGAACTATCTGAAGTTCACGCTGCTCAACCCCACGGCCACCCTCGAGGACATCATCCACATCATCACCCTCATTCGCATCACGGGTACGGCCTGGCTCGCGGCAACGGAAACGACCGCGGCGGCAAACGCGGTCTCAGCACCCGAAACTGCCGGAGTGGCCGCATGAACCGCATGAACCGCCCGAACGGCAACGCCAACATCAACAACACCGCCAGCGCCACCAACGCCGGGACCGGCACCAGCTCCACCAGCACCCACACCAGCACCAACACCCACCAGCCCATCCGGGACCTCATCGGCATCGGTGTCGGCCCGTTCAACCTGGGCCTGGCCGCACTGAGCGAGCCCATCGCGGAGCTCGATGCCCTGTTCCTGGACGGCCGCCCGGACTTCGACTGGCATCCGGGCATGATGCTGGAAACCGCCCACCTGCAGGTCCCGTTTATGGCAGACCTTGTCTCCCTGGCGGATCCGACGTCGCGGTATTCCTTCCTGAACTTCCTCAAGTCCACCGGACGGCTCTACCGCTTCTACATCCGCGAGGACTTCTACCCGCTGCGTGCGGAGTTCAATGCCTACTGCCGCTGGGTTTCCGGGCAGCTGCCCAGCGTCCGCTTCTGCAGCCGGGTCACCGGCGTCGACTATGAGCACACAGCGCACGACGGCGGACGTTACCTGGTCCGCACCGAAGGCGACGGCGGCACCCAGGTCCACGCGGCGCGGCGGCTGGTACTGGGCACCGGCACCCAGCCCGAGGTGCCGGCGTCGTGCACCGGACTCCTGAACGGTCCCGGCACAGCCGTGCACAACAGTGACTACGTGAATTCCAAGGCCAGCCTGCAGGCGCAGGAGAGCATCACGGTGGTGGGCAGCGGCCAAAGCGCTGCAGAGGTATTCCTCGATCTGCTGCCCGGCAGCGGACCGGACACGTACCAGTTGAACTGGGTGACCCGCTCAGGGCGGTTCTTTCCGCTGGAATACACGAAACTGACCCTGGAAATGACGTCGCCGGACTACATCGATTACTTCCATGCGCTGCCGGCACCCACCCGGGACCGGCTGATCAGTTCGCAGAAGAACCTTTACAAGGGCATCGATTCCGCCCTGATCAACGAGATCTACGATGCACTGTATGCCAAGAGCCTCAACGGCCCGCCCGCGGTCCGCCTGCTCACCGGAACCGAGGTGACAGCCACCAGCTATGACCCGGCCACCGGGCAGCATGTGCTGGAACTGCACCACGCCGAACAGGGCAGCTCCGCCCGGCTGGCAACGGGCGGCGTCGTCCTCGCGACCGGCTATTCCTATCAGGAGCCGGAGTTCCTGCAGGGCATCAGCCACCGGATCCGGCGCGACAGCCGGGGCCGCCTGGAGGTGGACCGCGGCTACGGGATCGGAGTGGCACCGGCGGAGATCTTCGTTCAGAACGCCGAACTGCACACCCACGGCTTCACCTCCCCGGACCTTGGAATGGCGGCCTACCGGAACTCGGCCATCCTGCGGGAAATCCTTGGCTGGGAGTACTACCCGGTGGAAACCAGCACCACGTTCCAGGAATTCGGGCTGGCCGGACCCCGCACCCCGCAGCCCGCCCCGGCCCACAGCGAAGGAGCACTGGCATGAAGTTCGAGTTCCACCCCGTCGACCCCCAGGCCGACGCCGGCCTGCTGCACAGCTGGATGCGGCAGGAGTACGCCGTCTTCTGGGGGATGAATTCCGCCAGCGTGGAGGACGTCCGGGCCGAGTACGCCGGGATCGCCGCGAACCCGCACCACGATGCGTGGCTGGTGCACGACGCCGGTACACCGGCCTTCCTGATGGAAAGCTACGCTCCGGCCCACTCGCCGCTCGCCGGCACCTACCCCATACTCCCCGGGGACCGCGGGATGCATCTGCTGATGGGCCCGCCGGACGCGCCCCGCCGCGGCTACACAGCGGCCGCTTTCCAAGCGGTGATGGAGTTCCTGTTCGCCGATCCGTCAGTTGACCGGGTGGTGGTGGAACCGGATGTGCGCAACACCAAAATCCACCGCCTCAATGCCCGGATGGGCTTCGAACCCCAGGAAAACATCACGCTGCCGGATAAAACCGCTCTGCTGTCTTTCTGCACCCGCACCCAATTCCGCGATGCCACTTACCTCAACTCCACCAGCCGCGGGCAGCCTGGCACCGGTACCGGCAACACCACCGCCAGCGGGCAGCTTTCCCCCGAACAGATATCCCCCGAAGGAGCCACCCGATGAGCACCACCGTAGAAAATTCCGTCCGCACAGCCCTGCCCCCTGCCGGCCCAGTCCCTGCCACGAATCCCAGCGCGCATCTGACGCCGCAGAGCTGGGCGGCGGCCAACCGCCATGTGCTTCGAAAGGCCCTCGCCGAGTTCGCCCACGAACGCATCCTGACCCCGCGTGCCACCGCGCCGGGCCGCTATGAACTGACGTCCGACGACGGCGGTGCCACCTACCGCTTCGAGGCGGACGTTCTGGAACTCGAACACTGGAGCATCCAGGCTGAAAGCATCGTCCGTACGGTGCAGGGCGTGGAGACCGGGCTCGACGCCCTGGTTTTTATCACTGAGTTCGCCGGGACCCTGGGGATCAACAGCCAGATGCTCCCCGTGTATCTGGAGGAAATCTCCAGCACCCTGGCCTCCCACGCGTTCAAGCACACCGGGGCTTTCCACACCTCCGGAGAACTCGCGGCCGGAATCACGCAGGGCCGCGATCCTGCCGCGGACTTCCAGGCACTCGAGGCCTCCATGACCGAAGGCCACCCCTGCTTCGTCGCCAACAACGGACGGCTGGGCTTCGGATCGGCGGACTACCTCGCCTATGCACCGGAAACCGCCGCCGCCATCCGCCTGCACTGGATAGCAGTAGCCAAGGACAGGGCCAGATTCACCGCCGTCTCCGGCCTGGACTATGCGGCGCTGCTGGCCGCGGAACTGGATCCCGGCGTGCAGGCCGGGTTCGAGGCGGATCTGCGCGCCCGGGGTCTGGCACCGGAGGCTTACCTGCTGATGCCGGTGCATCCATGGCAGTGGGAGAACAAGCTCAGCGTCACCTTCGCGGCAGACGTTGCCCAGCAGTACGTGGTGCATCTGGGGCCGGGACCGGACGTGTACCAGGCGCAGCAGTCCATTCGGACGTTCTTCAACCGGGATGTGCCCAGCCGCTGCTACGTCAAGACCGCGCTGTCCGTGGTCAACATGGGCTTTATGCGCGGACTCTCCGCCGAGTACATGGTGCCCACCCCCGCGATCAACGAATGGGTGGATAACCTCGTGACATCCGATTCCACCCTGGCCGGCCGAGGCTTCGGGATCCTGCGGGAGACCGCCGCCATCGGGTACCGCAATACCTACTACGACGCCGCCGCCCCCAAGGGCTCCCCGTACCGCAAGATGCTGGCGGCACTGTGGCGGGAAAGTCCGCTGCCCAAGCTGGAAGCCGGGGAACAGCTGGCCACCATGGCCTCGCTGCTGCACACCGATCCCGCCGGCACCCCGTTCGTGTCCGCCTTGATCCGCCGTTCGGGGCTCCCGGCCCGGGACTGGCTGGCCCGCTATCTGCAGGCATACCTGATTCCGGTGCTGCACTGTTTTTATGCCTACCGGCTGGCGTTTATGCCACACGGGGAGAACCTGATCCTTATCCTCAAGGACGGGGTTCCGCAGCGGGTGCTGATGAAGGACATTGGAGAAGAGATCATCGTGATGGCGGACAAGGTGGAGCTGCCGGCCGAGGTGTCCCGGGTCCGGGTAGAGGTCCCGGAGGACGAGCAGGTACTCTCTGTCTTTACGGATGTGCTGGACTGCTTCTTCCGTTTCCTTGCAGCTGTGCTGCATGAGGACGGGCAGCTGGCGCAGGAGGATTTCTGGCAGGTGACCGCGGAGGTGATTACCGTCTATCAGGCCGGGCACCCGGAGCTGGCAGCGGACTTCGCCGCGCACGATCTTTTTGCGCCGGATTTCGCACGGTCCTGCCTGAACCGGCTGCAGCTGCGCAACAACCAGCAGATGCTGGACATCAGCGATCCCTCCGGCGGGCTGCAGTTTTCCGGCCGGCTGGGGAACCCGCTGGTCCAACCGGAGTAAAGGTAGCCTGATTAAAGCGGCAACGAATTCGATCCATGAGGAGGTGGACCCCACCAGGCTGGGGTCGATTGTGAAACCAGAGGGTTTACGGGAACGAAAGAAGCGCCAAACTGAAACCGCCATCGAGCTGGCGGGCATAGAGCTGGCCCTGGAATCGGGCCTTGAGACGGTCACCGTGGCGAAGATCTGTGACCGCGCGGAAGTCTCACGCAGCACCTTCTTCAACTACATGCCCTCCCTGGAGGCAGCAATTTTCGGCCGGCCTTATCCCAGGCTGGTCCCCGGGGAAATCGCGGCGATGCTCGACGCAGCTGAGGGCCTGCCGCTCTCTTCAGCCCTGCTTGGTGTGGTGATGTCCGTGATCGAAAACACCGCGGTCAATCCGGAGGTGGCGGGCAAACGCTACCAGCTCATGCAGCAGCATCCGGAAACCCAGATCCTGGTGCGCGGTCCACTCACCCAGGTTTTCGATGACCTGGCCGATGTGGCGGGGGACTGGCTCGAGGCCCACCCCGAAAGGCAGGCCGGGGCCGGCCCGGCCAGGCGGGAGGCCAAGCTCCTCGTGGGGATCGTCGGTATGGCTCTGGAGGATCTCCTGCTGCGGTTGAGCGCCGACGGCGGACTCCAGGATGTTGAGCTGTCCCCAGCTGACTGGGTCGAGGCGATCGCGAACATTGCCCACCTCGCGGGTTCGCAGGTTCAGGGGATCCCGGGGTCCGGCCTGTAACCAGGTACGGAGCACCAACTGCGCAGACACTGCTACGAAATTACTGCCGCGAAACTAAACAGCAGCGCAGCCAGCCGCCGCGAAATAGGTCAGCAGCGTAACCAACAGCCAAACTTGGACTCAATCCAAGTTTGGCTGTTAGTTTACGTTAGTGCACTCACATTTACTGCCCGGACGGCCCGCTGGGGGCCGGTCTGCCGGAGTCTGGCCTGCGGGAGCCCTGACCAGGTCAGTCATGACACTTTTCGCCATCGCCCTTTTTATGGTGTGCGGTTGGCTGGCCCCCTCCCCTGCCCATGCCACAGCACCTGCCACCGCCACAGTCCCCGCAGCGGTCACTTCGGATCTCGAAGCCCCCGCTGCTACAGCGGAAGTGTGGATAGATGTTGAATCCGACACCGCCCGCAGCGGAATTGGGTCCATCTCCTGGCGTCAAAGCGCAGGCCCCTGGAACCAGCTCCAAGTGTCCCGCACCGTTTTTGGCGCTACTGGCATCGCGGCTGCAGTGCCCGGGGCAAGTGAAGTCAGGTTCCTGGTGTCCAGCCGGTTTTCCGCGGATGTGATTGTCTCCTTCGTCGCTTCCAACGGCGTGGTGCTGGCGGAACACCGGATCCGGGAAGCAGCTTTCGAACCGACACAGGCGAACGGCGGCTGGATCACCTGGCCGGACCTCGCACAGGGATCCCCGGCGGATGTGGAAGTTGTGCCCGGCACCGGTACACCTCCCGGCCAGAACGCAGCACCGGCCGGCCGCGACGATCCTGCTGGCGCCGGCAGCAGCCCCGGAGTTCAGGCCCTGGGGCAGACCGGTGCTTCACCGGCACTCCTCATCGGAGCACTGGCCGCGGCTGCACTGGCGATTGGTACCGGCTTATTCCTGGTCCTGCGGCGCAGCACAGCGGCTCCGGCCGTGGAATCAGACGGCGGGGATACCCCGTGAGCGGCATCTTCAGCCCGTGCCGGGCAGTGCAGGCGCCGGGACAGGGAACGGACACTATCCAAGGACTAAAGCGCCGAGGCATCCAGGCTGCGGTCGCTGCCCTGACCGCCATCGGGATGATGCTTGTCTTCACACCTCCACCCGCCTCCGCAGTCTCCCGCGATGCGCTCACCAACCTGGGCGCCGTCGTCGGGGCCCCCGCACCGGGCTTCGTTCCGTCCGGCGCCAGCGTGCCGGTGGTGGACAGTTCCGTGGGACGCGGGAACCCGCTCGGCACCGATCCGTCAGGTGCGGTGCATCTGGGTGCCGCGGCCGAAGCGCATTCAGCCGCTCTTGTCCGGCTGACCATGTTCGAACCCGCCGCCGATGCCACGGCCTACACATCTGCGGACACAGCGGTGCTGCATACCCGGGCCGGGATTACTGCCTCCACCACCCTGCTGCTTCCCCTCGTCCGCGGCAGCGTACCGCTCTGGGCGGACACCGCTGCGGACACACGACTTGAAGTCCTTGCCTACTTCGACGGAACGGAGGCCTCAGGCGGCGCCACCATCGCTTTGGCGAATCCGGTCCGGCGGGCCGACACAAGCCGGAATGTGGGCGGCGGGTCGCTGGGACAGCAGCCCCTCTGGGTAGGACTGACGGGTGAGGGCAGCGTCTCCAGCACCTTGGCGCGCAGCGTTTATGCAGTTCTGGATGTGACACTGGACCGCCCGGACACAGTCCTGCTCGGCGATGGCCAGCGCCTGCCGCTTCCGGCGGGCCGGACGATCGTTTCCACCATTGTGGATGCGGAAGACCAGGGCGGCACAACAGTCGCACTTCAAACCGGCGGTAATTCCGGATCGCTGACGGCCACCGTCACCGGCTGGGTAGCAGAGGCCGGCGAAGACGCTGCCAAAACGAACCACCGGGGCAGCTACGTCGTCAACACGGAACAGCGGAACCAGGTAGAGGTGCCGGTCGCCGCCGCAGAGCAGCCGAAGCCGGTCGCTCTGGCCGATGACCACGACAGTGCCTACGCCCTCGTGCTTGCCTCCGCCGGTGGCGTCGCCGGAGGCGGTACCACCACACTGTCCTGGGGACCCCGCGTTAGCGGCCGTGCCAGCGGCGAAGCAGTAGACCGGGTGGCAGGCGCCCAGCCCCAGCTCGCACTCGTTCCCGTCACCGGAGGTGAATCCCAGCTCTCGATCCGCCGGGGCTCTGCCGTGGCGGCCGTCCAGCCGCTTGGCAGCTTCCTGGGCGAACCGGTCCCCTATGACAAGACTGACCCGGCGGCTATCGAGATCACCTCCCCCCGCGACTCGCAAAGCCTGGACCTCACCGAGACCGGCTACTTCACGCTTGAAGGCACGGTGTCCACCGGGATCAATGCCGTCGAACGCATTGAGATCAGTTCGCCCAGCGTCGGTTTCATCGGGTTGGCGGAGCTGAATCCCGTTGGCGGGAGCATCACGTGGAGCTTCCGATCACTGGCTCCGGAAGACGGAGACTTCGACTACGCCGCCACGGTCTTCGACCGCTCCGATCCCGGCGCTGCGAGAGCTTCCGACCGGGTCCGGCTCACCCTCGACGTGGCCGAAGAAGGGGACACTGTGGTGTCCCCGGAGGCGGAGGTGTTCCATCTGGACACGACAGAGCTGGACTTCGAGGTTCTCACCGAGAATCTCCTGCGGTTCACTGAGCGGCCGGAGCTGGAACCCGGAGACATCATCGTCAGCGCGCCCGTGCCATCGGCTCCCTCCGGTTTCCTCGGCCGGATGTCCCATATGGACCTCGTCTCCGGAGCGTGGGAGGTTGCTACGGTTGAGGTGCCGCTGGAAGAGCTCTTCCTGCAGGTCGACGTCGATGAAAGCGTGGACTACGGCGAGGGTGAGGATGTTGTTGCCCACGATCTGCTCGCCCAGGCCGGAAATCCCCTGGATGTTGTCTCCGGAACGTTTGCACTGCAGAACGAGGACGGCACGTCAGGCCCGGAGATCCCGGTAGCGGAGGTCGAAATTGTTGACGACGCCGGAAACCCGCACTCGCCCGCGCCCGGGACCTACGCGGAAGTCGTGAGCGGGGACGACGTCGATCTCGAACTCAGCAGCGACGAATTCAACCTGGACAGCCCCTCTGACTTCAGCACGTCCTGCCGTCTGGCGGGAACCGACGGGCAGGAACCCAGAGGCGAGGACATTGATGAGAACGGTGAGTGGGTAGCGCCGGCAGCCCCCGCACCGGGCGACGGCTCCTGCGGTGGCCCCTTGAAAGGACCCGGCGCTTCCCTGTCTGCAGATTGGACCACCAAGGTTGATGCCGGCATGGTCTTCGTCGTCGAAAACGGTGTGCCGAAGATCAGGACCGCCGGAAAGAAACAGGAGCCCTGGGAATTCGAATCCTGGGCCGCGAAGGAACGCGGCGATGAGGCCGGAGTAGCCATCCGCGGCGGCGGTGAACTGAACCTGGGCTTTGCTTTTGTCCTGAAGACCAAGCTGCAGTTCAAGTGGAAGGTCATTCCCAAGGGGGTAAGCATTGAGGAGTTCAGAATTGAGTTCAACTCGAAGCTGAAAGCCTCAGCCTCGGTCCAGGCCTGGGTGCAGACCCAAAGCCGCTGGAATGTGAATCTCAAGGTCGCCGAGGTTGCCCTTCCGACCACCACCTTCATGGCGGGTCCGGTGCCCGTCGCCATTACCAACCGGCTGAACTTCGCCATAGCGTTCACGGGCACTCTGCGGGCAGAAGCGGAGATCCCGGCAATCGGCATTGAGCGGGCGGACACCTTCGGTTTCAAATACACCAGCGCCGCTGGCATGGTGCGCATCAAGGAGGACACTCCCACGAAGTATGTCCTCCCGAAGCCCCGGCAGATGGCAGGGAACACCTCGTTCTCCGTTGAAGGCGAGATCGCGGCCGGGCCGGAGATGTCCTACCAAAGCCGCATCTACACCTTTGCAGGGCCGGACATCACGCTCTCTGCCAAGTCCGGTTACAGGGCCAAACTGTCCACCACCGGCATCCCGCCCACCGAGGCCGCGATCGAAGCCAGCATTTTCCTTGCACTGGGCCTCAGCGGGTCCGCCAAGCTCACGCTGATCAGGTGGGAGCTGCTCAGCCTCACCATCTTCAACGTGGGCGCGCGGATCAACCTCCTTGAGTACAAGGATGAGTGGAAGCTCTAGGCCAGGTTCCGGCGCCGCGCTGACTGTGGAAGCTCAGGGAGTTCCAGGTGCAGCGCCGTTTCCAGGCTGCGCCGATTCAGGGCAGCCCGTTTCGCTGCACGTCATTTCAGTGCAGCGCCGAAATCCCGGTGATCTCCCGCCCGGTGATCAGGCTGTTGATCTCGTAGGAACCCTCGTAGGTATAGATGGCCTCGGCATCGGCAAAGATCTTCGCCATCCGGTAATCGGTGACGATTCCGTTGCCGCCCAGCAGTCCCCGTCCCAGGGACACCGTTTCACGCATCAGCCGGCTGGCGTAGGACTTGGCCAGCGCAGCCCGGGCCATCTCCCCGCGCGCTGACCCCTCGACGGAAACGCGGGCATATCCGCCCTGCTCCAGCTCTGTCACCCGGGCGAGCATCCCGGTGGACGCCACGGTATTGCCGAGCATCCGCACCAGCTGCTCCTGCACCAGCTGGAAACCCGCCAGCGGACGGCCGAACTGCCTGCGTTCGACGGCGTAGGCGCGGGCGACGTCGAAAGCCGCCAGCTGCTGGCCCACCGCTTGCCAGCCCACCATGATCCGGGAGCCGCGCAGCAGGTGCTTGGTGTCTTCGAAACTGTCGATCCCGGCCAGCCTGTCCGCTTCGGCGACCCGGACTTCGGTGAGTTCGATGTCCGCGTTCTGCACGGTCCGCAGCGCCGTCTTGTGTTCGATCCGGGACCGCTTAATCCCGGGCAGCGAGGCGTCGAGGAGAAACCCGCGCACCTTCCCGGTGGCCGGTTCCCTGGCCCAGAGCAGCATCCAGTCGCAGAATGTCCCGTTACCGATCCAGCGCTTGGTGCCGCTAAGGATCCAGGTGCCGCCGTCGCGCACCGCAGTGGTGGCCATCCCGCCGGCAACATCCGAACCGTGGTCCGGTTCCGTCAGGGCGAAGGCGCCGGTGATCCGCAGGGCCTGCGCGTCGGCCAGCAGCCGTTCCTTCTGGGACGCGGAGCCGAAGGCGTGCAGCCCTTCCACAAAGAGGTCATGGTGGACCATAAAGAAGGTGGCGATTGAGGTGTCGGCCCGGGTCATTTCGGCAATCACCAGGCCGGCGAACAGCGGGCTGTAGCCGCGCTGCACCGGCGTGGAGAGTTCCAGGCCGGCCAGACCTGGCAGCAGCCCGGTGGGAAAACGCTCCTCGTTCCACCAGCGGACGGCATGCGGGGTGACTTCCGCTGCCAGGAAGGTCCGCAGCTGGGCCAGCTTGGCGGTTTCCTCCGGGCTCAGGAGCTGCTCAAAGGAGAAGAAATCGGCGTCCGGAAGCATCAGCACACCCTATTTCGGTCCCATCCGGATGGCACCGTCCAGGCGGATGGTCTCCCCGTTCAGCATGGGGTTGGCGATGATGTGGCTGACCAGGGAGGCATATTCGTCCGGGCGGCCGAGCCGTGAGGGGTGCGGAATCTGCGCGGCAAGCGAATCCTGGGCGTCCTGCGGCAGGCCCGCCATCATCGGTGTTTCGAAAATGCCCGGCGCGATGGTCATCACGCGGATCTGGTGCCGCGCGAGCTCCCTCGCCAGCGGCAGGGTCATCGCGGCGACCCCGCCCTTGGAAGCGGCGTAGGCAGGCTGCCCGATCTGTCCGTCGAAGGCGGCCACCGACGCCGTGTTGACGATGACGCCGCGCTCCAAGGTGCCGCCGTCGTCCGTTACCGGACTGGTTTCGGCCATGGCGGCAGCAGCCAGCCGGGTCACGTTGAAGGTGCCGATCAGGTTCACCTGGATCACCCGGGTGAAGTCCTCCAGGGGGAGGACACCGTTCCGGCCCAGGACCTTGCCCGGGGTTCCGATGCCGGCGCAGTTGACCGCCACCCGCAGCGGAGCCGCAGCCATGGCAGCTTCCACCGCGCCCTGCATCTGCCCGGGGTCCGTGACATCGCCCGGGACGAAATGTGCGTTGTCCCCCAGCTCTCCGGCATAGGCCAGGCCGCCGGACTGCGGCAGGTCCACGAGCACCACTTCGGCGCCGGCATCGATCAGGCGGCGGGCAGTGGCCCGGCCCAGCCCCGATGCTGCTCCCGTGACAATGGCTGAAGCGCCGGATAACTGCATCTGTCCTCCTGGAATCTGGGTGCGCGGGTGTGCGTGCGGTCCCACGAGCCTACTGTGACGCGCAGCACGCCGCATCCCGCGCCCGGGTTATCCGAGCCCCGTCCACCGTGACGGCACGGGCCCGCGGGTCTAGGGTGGTTCGCATGCCTGCCGCACAGACTGTCCGTAACGCCGAGCTGCGCGCCGATACGGCAGCCCAGTCTGTCACCACGGCGTTCGGCGGCCCCCTGTTCGGCATCCCCGGCACGCATCTGGGCGCTGTCCGGGCTCCGCAGCCCCTGCCGCGCGGAGCCGGTCCGTGGCATTACTGGTGGCAGGCCCACTACGTCGATCTGCTGGTGGATGCCGGCCTGCGCAGCCGCGCTCCCCTCTCCGGAAAGGGTTTCTCCGGTGTTGATCCGATCCGGTTGGCGGACATCCTGATCCGCACGATCCGGCTGCGCAACGGCGGACGGATCACCAACAGCTTCTACGACGACATGGCCTGGCTGGCGCTGGCAGCCCTGCGCGTGGATTCCCTGCCGGGCCCGCCGCGAGGGACCAAGCCGCGGCACCAGCGGCTGCGGGAGTCGCTGGGCTCGGCCCTGCGCTCAGCCCATACCCAGGAATTCGGCGGCGGCCTGTTCTGGAACCGCAGCCGAAACTTCAAGAACACCCCGGCAACCGCACCTGCCGCCCTGTATTTCGCCCGCCGCGGGGAGCGCGAGCGCGCGCAGGCACTCATCGACTGGCTCAACACAGTCCTGCTGGACCCGGAGACGGGACTCTACTTCGATGGTGTGCGGCGGGAAGGTGACCGGCTGCTGGTGGAGACCCCGATCTACACCTACAACCAAGGCCCGGTCCTGGGCGCACTGCTGGAACTCGGCGGTCCGGCCAATCTGGACCGGGCCACGGCACTGATCCAGGCCACAGCCGCGCATCTGGTGTACGACGACGATGCTGCGGGCGGCGGCGCTGTGTACGACGACGGCGCTGTGTACGACGACGATGCCCCGCTGCTGCGCACCCACGGCAGCGGTGACGGCGGGCTTTTCACCGGCATCCTCAGCCGCTACCTCGCGGAAGCTGCTGCTGCACCCACCCTGGACCGGCAGACCCGGCGGCTGGCGGGCACGCTGGTCACTGAACTGGCGGAGCGGCTGTGGAAAGGCCGCGCAACCAGGAACAACCTGGCCGTTTTTTCCCCCGACCCGCGCAGGACCGCAGACGAAAGCTACCCGGCGGGAGCCGGCGTCGAACTTTCCACCCAGCTCCAGGCCTGGATGGTCTTGGAAGCCTCCGTGCGCGTGGCCCGGCTGGATACCGGCCCGGCAGCGGAAACGCCCTAACCCGCGGCGCCGCTCAGACTGTTTTCAGCGGGTGCTGCGAAGCGGCGGCGTGCGGATCCAGGTCCGCGAGGGTGAGCAGATGCTGGGGATGCTCCGGCAGCGGGAAGGACCGCCGGACGGCCAGGTCCCGGTCCACATGCAGCACCTCGCCGGCGTCCAGCAGCCGCCAGTTGGGATTCTCATCCATCCGCTCGGTGGCCACCAGCAGCGCGGGAACCTGGTTCTGCTCCATCTCGTCGCTCTTCACGCTGATCCGGGTGGTGTGCTTGCCGTGATGGGGCGAATCCGCGCCTTCCTGCAGAACGTACAGCGGATGCGTATCCGGATAGCGCACGGCCCAAAGATCCGTCGGCGTCGTGAGCACCAGGTTCACCGCGTACAGCCGGAGGTTCTGCGCAATCCAGGTCAGGGCCTCCTCAATGGCCGCCCCCAGGTCGCCGCCGTTCTGCCGGGCCAGGCCGGTGATCAGGGCGAAGACGCGTTCGCTGTCCGTTTCTCCTTTGACAATGTGCATGACCTCAAGCTGCCGGAGCCGGTCATCCAGCCGGTCCAGATCCTCCACCACCCCGTTGTGGGCCAGCAACCGGTCGTCCTGCAGGAACGGATGCGTATTCACCGCAGTGTCGCCCCCGGTGCTGGCGTATCGGACATGCGCGATGAAGGTGGTGCCTTTCAGCTTCCGGGCCGCGGCGGCATAGGCGCGGTCTTCATAGGCAGCGATCGGTGCCTTGTCCACCACGGCCTTGCCCTCCGGATTGAACACTCCGAGCCCAAACCCGTCCGCCATCCTGTGGCTCTGTTCCGCTAGGCTGTCCGGCGCCGTCAGCAGCCAGAACGTTGCGCTGACAGGGGCGGGACCTGCGTGCATTCCGAAAAGCCGGCACATGGTGGACTCCTAGTCGGGGAATTGCTTCTGCGGATAGAACGTCTCTCTGCGGCTGAGCATCTCCACGAAGCCCGCGATGTTGCGCTCCCGCGCGGCCTGCGTCTTGAGCCGGCCCAGCCGGTAAGCCAGGGCGAAGCGGTTCTGCGAGGAAAGCACGTCGAACATCTGCTGCGCCCGGGGATCGGCTGCGATGGCGTCCAGCAGGTCCTGGGGCACCTCGGTATCGGCCGGCCCTGCGTAGGCCGCGTCCCAGCGCCCGTCCGCCTTTGCCGAGTCGACGGCGTCGCGTCCCGACGGGCGCATCCGGCCGGCTGCCTCCAGCCTGCCGATATGGCCCACATTCCGCAGCGACCACACGCTGCGCGGCCCCCGCCGGGTGTAGCGCTGGAGGTAGGTTTCCTCGTCCCGGCGTGCGGCCTGCCCGTCGATCCAGCCGAAGCACAGCGCTTCGTCGAGAGCACTCTGCCGGGTGAGCGCCGTGACGCTGCCGCCCTGTTTCCCAACGACGAGCCAGACGCCGGCCGAGAGCAGATGATGTTCTTCCAGCCAGTCCCGCCATGCTGCTGCATCGGGGAGCAGCAGTTCCGGGAGCTCGGGCTTCATGCGCCTAATCCTAGGCCCCGGAGGTACCGGCTGAAAGG
This sequence comes from Arthrobacter sp. Helios, assembly GCF_023167125.1. Taxonomy (NCBI): domain Bacteria; kingdom Bacillati; phylum Actinomycetota; class Actinomycetes; order Micrococcales; family Micrococcaceae; genus Arthrobacter; species Arthrobacter sp. Helios. The sequence goes on along the minus strand of NZ_CP095402.1, from coordinate 3,673,791 downwards.
CTGGAAGGCAGTTCAGCCCTTGGCCGAAGCGGAGCGCGTCGAATGACTCCTGCTGCAGCTTTGCGGTAGAACACTCCTATGAACGTACGCACTCCTGACCCGTATCCCGGCTGGCTTTCGGAGGAGGACCTGCACGAAGCCAGACAGCGGCTTCCCATGGTTTACGTGGAAGCTGTACCGGTCCGGTGCGATCCGCTGGGGTACGTCACCGAAGTGGGACTGCTGCTGCAGGCGACGCCGGAAGGACAGATGGTGCGCACCTTCGTCTCCGGCCGGGTCATGTACCGCGAAACGATCCGCGCGGCCCTGCTGCGGCATTTGGAGAAGGACCTCGGCCCCATGGCGCTGCCCCAGTTGCCGCCCAGCCTGGTTCCCTTTACCGTCGCGGAGTATTTCCCCTCCCCCTCGCAGACCGGGCTGACCGACGAACGCCAGCACGCCGTCGCACTGGCGTACCTGATTCCCGTCACGGGCGAGTGCGATCCCCGGCAGGACGCGCTGGAATTGTCCTGGCTGACGCCCGAAGAGGCGCTGAGCCCGGCGGTCTATTCGGAGTTTTCCGGCGGCCGGGGCGATCTGCTGCGCCAGGCTCTCGCAACCGCCGGTTGGGGTCGGTAGGGCGTTACCAAGTCTTTATATACTGGGGGTCGATGCACCAACCGCAAAGGGAACAGCCATGTCAGAGAGTGTGCCGGATACGTATGCCTTCCGGGTCAATGCCGAATTGCTCGTCCCGGGGCAGAAACTGGTGCTGGATGAACTGACCCTGGCCCCGCTGGCGAACCTGCGCATCGAGGAAGACGACTTCGGCACCCCAGCACTGGTGCTTGCCGAGCTGGAAGACGGCGGCACGCTGCGCATCGCCTACGGTTCGGTGGTGCGGGTGGCTGCTCCGGCACCGGAACAGAATGCGTCCGAAGCCGTCCGCAGCGTTCCCACCGATGAAGAAACCTATGCCGCGGTATTGGCAGCTGCCCAAGCTGCCCACCCGGATGACCGCACGGTCAAGGAAATCATCACCCGGCTTAGCCGCGGCTTGAACGTCAAAGCTGGCAGCAACCTGCAGGACGTCCGGGACCTGGCGTACACCCTCTACGTCGACCTGGGGGACGCGGACAACGCCCTGGCGGTGTGCGGGCTGATCACCGGGCTGGGATTCGACGGTAACTACGGACGGTGGAACTGGATTCAGGGTGCGCTGTCCCTGGCCGCGCACATTACCCACGACGCCGGCGATATGGAGACCTCCACTGCCTACGCACAGGCGGTGCGCGCCGGTGACCACGCCGAATCCGATCCGTTGAAGGCCAAGCTTTCCGCGGAACTGCTGCAGCGCCAGCTCAACGAACCGAACCTCTATGACCGGGAAGTCCAGCGGGCGGCCGAAGCCGGCGATGAGCTGAGCGAACGCGACTGGCGGATTCTGCGGCTGAACACCCTGCTCTACCTGCGCGCCCACGGCGGATCACAGGCCTACAGCGACGCCGAACTGCAGCGCCGGATCCGCAACGAACTCAGCGCGATCCGCGGACTCAACCTGGACCTTTAGCGGCTGGACCTTTACACCCGGACCGCCAGCACCTGGACCTTTAACACCCGGACCGCCAGCGCAACCCCGGCGCCCAGCCTCACGCTACCGGGTCAGCTTCAGCCCTGCCGGTGTTTCTTGCCCGGATCCGTGTGGTCCGCACCTGCACGAGCGCAACCAGCGCCATGCCGACGGCGGCGCCGATCACGGTTTCCAGCGCCCGGTCCTGAATCAGCAGCGCAGGATTGCTGGGATGGGAAAGCTCCGTGCTCAGCAGGGCCAGCGGGGTGATGACCACCTGGGCCAGTGCGTAGTTGCGGGCGATAAACAGCTCCGCGCAGCATTGGAACACCGCAATCACCAGCACCAGCTGCCAGGGTGCCAGTCCGACCAGCAGGATGGCCGCAGTAACAGCGAGTCCGCCGAAAGTGCCGAGGATGCGGTTCAGCCCGCGGTGCATCCGGTTCCGGAGCGTGGCCCCGACCAGCGGCACCGTGGCAGCGACCATCGCCCAGTAGTTGTGCCCGATTCCCAGCAGTGTCGCAATGGAACCGGCCGCCGCCGCCGCGGTGGCGTACAGGGCGCCGTCGACATATATGGTTTTGCGCTGGGCCGGGGAGAACCGCGGCCGGACGGGCTTCTCCCACTCGGTCCGGTACCGGGGCCAGGCCATCGTCGATAACCCGAGCAGGACGGCGAAGGCAATGGTCAACGCAGCCACCAGCAGCGCCTGCCACAGCGGGGGCTGGCCCGGGACCGAGGAAATGGCCGCGTACGCGAAGATGTGGAACAGCGACCCTGCCGGGCGGAGCCGCCAGAAGCCGGTGGCGATCGTGCCGAGTCCGGCCACCACGGTGGTGCCCAGGACGATCCCCCAGGCATCAAGGCCCAGCCGGGAAGTCAGTGCCCCTGCCAGGATGACCGCGAACATCAGCGCTCCCGCGCGCAGCTGGTGTCCCAGGCGCTGCCGGTGCGGCTCGTTCCGGCCGTAGATTCCGGTAAAGGCGCCGAAGGCCACGAAGATGGCCAGATCGATCCGGCCCAGCAGCAGCAGGGTGAACAACGGAACCCCAACGCCGATGCCGCAGCGGATCCCCGCATGATGGTCGTTCTGGGCGGGAGCAATGCTGAACATTTCGCGCAGGTGCTTCAAGGGGACTTCAACGGCCTTTCTGTCATCCGGGAGTCCGGGAAATAGGGGGTCGGTTGGCGGGAGCAGGCCAGCCGGGCAGGAGCCAAAATCCCACCAACCAACCTTACGCTTCGTCGTTGACAGCAAATGTTTTCTGTGGGACAGGTCTCGCCGCCTCCCCCGCGAGGCGGGGGTTCAAGGCCTTCCGGCCAGCCCGGTCTCCCGGCCGGACCGCCCGGTGTCCGGGTAAGGCAAAATGGAGGGGTGTCCTCCACTGGTTTTTCCTTTGCCCTCGGTAAGCGCCTGCGCGAAACCACTCCCGACTCAGCGTCCCGCGCCCAGGCCAACGGCGGTGAGTTCCAGGGCCGTACCGGCACCATCTCCACCCCGCACGGCGAAATCCAGACGCCGGCGTTTATCGCTGTAGGCACCAAGGCCACAGTGAAGGCGGTGCTCCCCGAATCGGTCGCGGAGCTTGGCGCCCAGGCAGTCCTGGCCAACGCCTACCACCTGTACCTGCAGCCCGGCGCGGACATCCTGGACGAAGCCGGCGGCCTCGGCAAGTTCATGAACTGGTCCGGGCCAACGTTCACTGACTCGGGCGGATTCCAGGTCATGAGCCTGGGCGCCGGCTTCAAGAAAGTCATCAACATGAATGCCGACGGCACCACCCACGCCACCGGGGCGGATGACGACGTCGCTCCCGGCAAGGAACGCCTGGCCCATATTGACGACGACGGCGTGTGGTTCAAGTCCCACCTCAACGGGGACAAGCACCGCTTCACGCCGGAGATCTCCATGCAGGTACAGCACCAGATCGGCGCGGACATCATGTTCGCGTTCGACGAGCTGACTACCCTGCTGAACTCGCGCGGCTACCAGGAACGCTCCTTGGAGCGCACCCGGCTGTGGGCCGAACGCTGCATCATCGAGCACCGGCGGCTCACCGAAGAGCGGTCGCACCGGCCGTACCAGGCACTGTTCGGCGTGCTGCAGGGCGCCCAGTACGAGGACCTGCGCCGCAAGGCATCACGCGACCTCGGAGCCATGGACTTCGACGGCTTTGGCATCGGCGGCGCGCTGGAGAAGGAAAACCTCGGCACGATTGTCCGCTGGTGCTCCGAGGAACTGCCGGAGGACAAGCCGCGGCACCTGCTGGGCATTTCCGAGCCGGACGACATCTTTACGGCGATCGAGAACGGCGCGGACACTTTTGACTGTGTCTCCCCCACCCGGGTGGCCCGCAACTCCGCGTTCTACACGCCGTACGGCCGGAAGAACCTCTCCAACGCCAGGTTCAAGCGCGATTTCGGCCCCCTGGTGGACGGCTGCGACTGCTACGCCTGCGCCAACTACTCCCGTGCGTACATCCAGCACCTGTTCAAGGCCAATGAGATGGTCAGCCACACGCTGATCTCCATCCACAACGAACGCTTCACCGTGAAACTGGTCGACGACGCCCGGCTGGCCCTCGAGGACGGCACGTTCTTCGAGTTCAAGGACGAGGTCCTGGGCAAGTACTACAGCTGACAGGTCAGCTTTTCAGGTACTGCAGCTGAGCTGAAGCCTGGGAAGCTGTGCACTTGTTCGGCCCAGTTCAGCTAGCGGAAACCTGCCCATAGGTTGGTTCCCGCTTCTTGATCGCCTTGATCACGGCAGAGGTCACCGGGACGAAGAGGAACTCCACGGCAGTCTTGTACACAAAGCCGAAGATCACGTAGTTCACGAACTGGCCGGCGTCGCTGATGCCGATCACCGGGGCGGCAATCGCACAGAAAATCAGGGTGTCGGCAAACTCGCCCGCACCGGTGGAAGCCATCAGCCGGCCCGCAAGGGCACGCTCCTTGAACTTCGCTTTCATCCGGGTCAGGACCAGCGAATTCAGCAGCTGCCCGGCCAGGAAGCCCAGCAGTGAGGCAACCACGATCTGCCAGACCGGACCCAGCGCCACCTCGAGTGCCGATTGCTTCTCAAGCCCGAAATCGTCGTCGAACCCTGGCAGTGCAATGATCACCGCAAACGCCAGCACCGCAAACGCGGCCATCGCAAAGCCCATATAGATGGCCCGGCGGGCAGCCTTGAATCCGTACACCTCGCTGATGACGTCCCCGAGGATGTAGGCCAGCGGGAAGAGGAAGAAACCGCCGTCGGTGACAATGCTGAAGTCTCCGAAGATCGGGCCGAGGACCACACCCTTGGAAGCCCCGATATTGGAGATGATGATCACCACGCACATGAGGGTGAGGATCAGATCGTAATGGGAGCTGCCGCGCGAGGCGTAGCTGGGAGCCTGTGGCGCCTGGACGGCAGCGCCCGGGGTTGATGAAGACATGGGTATTCCCGTTCGGTTAGTGGTTCGCCTGAGCTTTCGCCGGCTGTATTAGCACTTGCCCGCTGTCCCGGGCGGCCCAAAGGACCAGCGTTCATTCTGCCATGTTTCACACGCCCCGGGGCTCCGGATTCCATCAGTGAAGCGCTCCCAGCCAGCCAGCGTCACATTTCTGAACCTGTTCAAAACCGTGTTCTAATGTCGATGAGAAGTAGGAACAGGAGTTCGATGGCCGCCGGGGCAAAGAGCGAAACCACCCGGCAACGGCTGGTCGAGACCGCAACAGCGCTTTTCCGCGCACAGGGATACGAGCGCACCACCATGCGCGGCATCGCCGAAGCCGCCGGCGTCTCCGTCGGCAACGCGTACTACTACTTCGAGTCTAAAGACGCGCTCGTGGCGGAGCTCTACCGCTCACTGCAGGACGAACACCGCTCCGTTGCCCTGCCACTGCTGCGCGAGGGACACAACCTCGGCGAGCACCTCCGCGTGATCCTGCTGGCCAACCTCGATGTCCTGTCCCCGTACCACGGCCTGGGCCACCAGTTCCTGAAAAACGCCGCCCTGCCGGTTCCGGGCGGCACCCGCTACGCGGCCCGCGCGGCGGCGGCGGCAGCAGGTACGACGACGACGGCGGCAGCAACAGGTGCGACGGCGGCAGCGGCGCCGGTTCCGGCGTCAGCTTCCCCCGAGGCTTCCCCCGAAGCCCAGCCGGATGCCCCGGCACCCGCACCCGACCCTGCCCCCGCACCGGACGCCGCCCAGATCGGCCGCGGCAAGTCGATTGCCGTGTACCGGCAGGCCGTCCAGACCGCCCGGCCGCAGCCACCGCTGGCCATCCGGGATGATCTGCCGGAGCTGCTGTGGCTCGTGCACATGGGCGTCACCCTGTTCTGGGTTTATGACTCCTCCCCCGGGCAGGCCCGCTCCAGGCGGCTGGTGGCGAACATCGCTCCCCTGGTCGCAAAGCTGGTGATCCTCTCCCGCCTACCGGTTGTCCGGAATATTGTGGAAGATGTGGTGAAGCTGCTGCGAGGAGCGCGATCACATGACTGAAACTGCGGACGACGACGACGTTGATCCAGCCGGGCCATCCAGCGGCACCCGCGCGCCGGAAAGGCACCTGGTCCTGACCCCCCGCGTGACCTTCGGCCCCATCGCGTTCGTCACCGGTTATGGGATCGCCTGCCTGCTCGTGGCCGCGATGGCCACCATTGCCATCGGCTGGGGCACCTCCCGTGATTTCTGGGGCTATCTGTGGATCATCGTGATCGCTGCCTTTTATGCCGGAGGCCTCGGCCTGCTCACTGCGGCACCGGTGGGACTGGCGCTGGGGCTGCTGCTGCGGGGCATCCCCAATCAGTGGCTCCACGTCCTCGCGTTTTTCGTGGTGCCCATGTTGCTGGCCTGGCTGGTCATCGGCTTGATCGCTGGATCCATCGGGGTGCCGCTGCTGATGGCGCTGGCGATCGGCTGCTCGGCTGCCATCGGACGGCTTGCCGTATGGCGCCTGATGGATGTCCGCACCTGACGCGTTCCGTTCCGGCCATGTCGCAGGTGGCGGCCCGCCCCGCTAAAGGTAGAAGATGGAAACATGTCTTCACACACACACTCGGCTCCGGCCGTCACGCTCACCATTGCCGGCTCGGAAGCCACCGGCGGAGCGGGCGCACAGGCAGACCTCAAATCGTTCCAGGAACTGGGCACCTACGGCATCGCTGCCCTGACCTGCATTGTTTCCTTCAACCCGAAGGACAACTGGAACCACCGCTTCGTTCCGGTGGAACCGCAGGTCATCGCGGACCAGCTCGAGGCCATTCAGACGGCCTATGACCTGGAAACCGTGAAGATCGGCATGCTTGGCACGCCCGCCACCATCGACACCGTGGCCAAGGCGCTGCAGAGCCAGGACTGGAAGAACATCGTTCTGGACCCGGTCCTGATCTGTAAGGGGCAGGAACCGGGCGCTGCCCTGGACACCGACCAGGCGCTCAAGGCCCAGATCCTTCCGCTGGCTACGTTCGTGACCCCGAACCACTTCGAGTCCCTGTCTCTCTCCGGCCTGGATTCCATCGAATCCGTCGAAGATCTGCAGGAAGCGGCCCGCCGGATCCATGAAGCCTCCGGCGCCGTCGTGCTGGCCAAGGGCGGGGTGCGGCTGGAAGGCGACGACGCCGTCGACGTTTTCTATGACGGCCAGACCGTGGAGGTGCTGCGTGCACCGAAGGTCGGTGACGTTGCCGTCAGCGGTGCCGGCTGCACGCTCGCCGCAGCGATCACTGCCGAACTGGCCAAGGGTGCATCACCGCTCGAGGCCGCCCGTACCGCCAAGGCGTTCGTCACCGAAGGCATCCGGAACCGGGTCTCCTCCCACACGCCGTTCGATGCCCTCTGGCAGGGCGGCGCGGGCAACGGCCCGGCGCTCTAACCCTTTCAAGTCCCTGACTACGGCGGACGGCGGCACCGGAAACGGTGCCGCCGTCCGTTTCGCTTTTCCCGTGAACGTCCGGAGCTTTTCCCTTGGGATCCGTCCTTTCGTGCCAGCTCAGTCCGCGATTTAAGCCCTGCACAGCCGTTCCCGTCAATAGCCGCTGAACGAATCGCGGCCCAAAACCGTGAACCTTTGACCTGCCGAAATGCTCGCTTAGGGTGTGCCTACGGCTGCGGGCAATTGGGGGCCGAAGGTGCATAGCTGACACTCCACAACGGGGGTTGGGGGCACAACGGAAAGCTGTCACGTGTGTCAGCAGCCGGCGGGCGGCGGTTCAGGTCTCTAGTGCAACAGGTCTCTGACGGCGTTTCTCCGGCAGCACGCGGCGGAAATGTTCAAGGAGCACAATGAGACGGTCCATTCATCGCAGGCCGGGAGTGGTGGCAACTGCCGCCGTCGCCGGCCTGGCACTCACAGCGGGATTGGGCCTGCCGGCCCAGGCCACCGAAACCAGTCCTGACCCCGGAAACGCCCTCCAGGGATTCGCGGTCGAGAAGTTTGCGGAGCAGAAGGTCTCGCCGAGCCTTCGCGGGATCAGCGGCGAGGTCTCCGTTTTCGTCCAGTTCACCGGCGAAGGGGCCTTCGAGCAGACCCAGCCGGAAGCCGTGAAGGCGGGCAAGCAGGAACCGGTGGTTGACGCACCGCGGGTGCAGCAGATCCGGGCGGACATCGAATCCCAGGCCGAATCTGTGGCCCAGGAAGCCGCTGCCAGCACCATATACACCACCACGAACACGCTTCCCGGCGTGGCCATCGTGGGTGATGCCGACGCGATCAAAGCGCTGGCGGACCGCGGCGACGTCGCCAAGATCACCCGGATTGTCCCCAAAACGATCGACAACAAGGGTGCGGACATCGACACCCGGGCGCTGAACACCTGGGTGGAACGCCAGCAAACCGGCAAGGGCATCACCATCGCCGTGCTGGACACCGGCATCGATTACACCCACAGCGACTTCGGCGGCCCCGGCACGGTGGAGGCGTTTGAAGCTGCCCAGGCCTCGCCCGGCATTCCCGACGCCGGCAGCGGCCTGATCGATCCGGACAAGTTCATCGGCGGCTATGACCTGGTGGGCGATGACTACAACGCCGACCCGACCGCCGCGGACTACCAGCCGATCCCCAAGCCGGACCTCAACCCGCTGGATTGCCAGGGCCACGGCACACACGTCGCCGGCACCGCCGCCGGATATGGGACCAACGCCGACGGCACCACGTTCGACGGCGATTTCTCCTCCCTGACCGCGCAGACGGTCAATGACCTGCGGATCGGCCCCGGCTCGGCTCCCGAAGCCCAGCTGGTCGGCATCCGCGTGTTCGGCTGCACCGGCTCCTCCGACGTCGTCGGCCAGGCTCTGGACTATGTGCTGGACCCCAACGGCGACGGCGATTTCTCCGACCGCGCGCAGGTCGTGAACATGTCCCTTGGCTCCGACTACGCTCCGGTCGATGACCCGGAAAACGACATTGTGGACAAGCTGACCGAGCAGGGCATCCTGTCCGTGGTCGCCTCCGGCAACGCCGGCGACGTCTACAACGTGGGCGGCTCCCCCGGAAACGCCCGCTCGGCGCTGACCGTGGCCAGCTCCATCGGCTCACAGATCTCGCTGGACCGTGCCGATGTCCTGGCTCCGGCCGGGCTCGAGGGCTCCGCCGCCGGCCAGTACTCCGCCAACTTCAACTACTCCGATCCGGCCCTGACGCCGGAACGGCTCACCGGCAGCGTGGTGGCGGCTCCGGCTGACAACAAGTTCGGCTGCGCGGCCTTCCCCGCCGGCTCGCTGACCGGCAAATGGGTCTGGATCCAGTGGGAAGAGAACGGCGCGTTCCCCTGCGGTTCAGGCGCCCGCTTCAACAACGCGCAGGCCGCCGGCGCAACCGGCGTCGTCCTGGATTCCCCACGGGACGTGTTCGACGCCGGTATTGGTGGCAACGCGGCCATCCCGGGCATCCAGCTCAACCGCGAGGCCTCCGATCGGCTGCGTCCAGCCGCCGTCGACGGCACCCTCACCGTGCGCCTGGACCCGGCCTACATGGGCACGGCCACCGGCCCCTCGAACTCGCTGGATACGGTGAGCTCCTTCTCCTCCCGCGGCCTGCACGGTTCCAACGGAGTGGTGAAGCCCGACGTCGCTGCTCCCGGTTCCTCGATCGGCTCCGCCAACGTGGGGTCCGGCAACGGCGCCTCGGTGAGCAGCGGCACGTCCATGGCCACACCGCACGTGGCGGGCCTGGCCGCACTGCTGTACGCGGCGACGGATTACACGCCGTACGAGGTCAAGAACGCCATCATGAACACCGCAACCCATGACGTGCTCGCCGCCAACGGCGCGGTGCACGGACCCAACCGGGTCGGCTCCGGCCGCGTTGATGTCCTGGACGCCGTGAACAACAAGGCCCTGGCCTACGACGCCGAGGACCAGACGCTCACCAGCGTCAACTTCGGGGTGCTGGAACTCGGCGCCGACGCCCTCACCGTGACCCGGAAGGTGACGGTCCAGAACAAATCCGATTCGCCGCGGACCTTCGCGGTCAGCTACCTGCCGGCGTCGACGATGCCCGGGGTGGAGATCACCACGGCTCCGAGCGTCAGCGTGGGCGCGAACGCCAAGGCCACCGTGGACGTCACCCTCACGGTCGCCGATCCCGCGGCGCTGGCCAAAACGATCGACCCGGCCGCGGACACCGAACAGCTGGGGCTGCCGCGCCAGTTCCTGGCCGATGTCTCCGGACGCGTCCAGCTGGCCAGCGCCGGTGTGCCGACGCTGCGTGTGCCGGTGTATTCGGCCCCGAAGCCGACGTCGGACCTGACCGCGGGCACCGGGATCGGCTTCGCTGATTCCGAGGCCCTGGCTGCCGAGGTGACCCTCACCGGGCGCGGCCTGGTGCAGGGCTCCGGGGCATCAACCTACCTGTCGCTGGTGTCGCCGCTGGTGCTGGGCGGGCAGAGCCCGAAGCTGGATAACCTGGCGCTGGACTCCATGAAGGCCATGGATCTCTCGGCGGTGGGGGCCTCCTCAACGCTCCCTGCGGTGAAGGCTGCCGGCGGAGATCCGGCGGGCGCGGTGCTGAACTTCGGCCTGAGCACCTGGGAGAACTGGCCCATCCTGGGCGGGCACAACGAGGTCAACGTTGAGATCGACACCAACAAGGACGGCACGGCTGACTACCTCGTGGCTACCGGCCGTGCCGATGACCTGGACTTGGTGCTGGTTAACACCTACCGCCTGAACGCGGACGGCTCACGCACCCTGGTGGACCAGACCGGGGCCAACGGCCTGCTCGGCAACGTGGACTCCAACACCTTCGACTCCAACACGGTGACGCTTCCGGTGTCCGTGGCGGCCCTGGGTCTGGATCCGGCGGCGGAGTCGCTGCCGATCCAGTACAAAGTGGTGACCTGGAGCCTTTACAACGTGGATGACACCGGGACCACGGTTCCGGTGGATTCCACGGAGTTCATCGAGTTCGACGCCGCCAACCCGGCGCTGTGGTTCGCCGGAGGCTCAGCAGACGCCCTGTTTGCCGACGTCGACGGCGGCAAGCTCACGGTAAACCGCAGTAAGGACACCACCGAGGCCTCGGCACTGTTCCTGCACCTGCACAATGCCACGGGCGACCTGAGCGGCACCGCCGGTCTGGGCGGCCGGGCCGAGGTGCTGCCGGTTACTGTTCCGGCCCCGGCTCCGGTCAGCCCGGTGTCGGCCGTGAGCAAGTGCACGAAGTCCGGCGTCGAGATTGCCGTGACCGTGAAGAACGACGGCACCCGGAAAGCCAACGTCGAGGTCAAGTCCAAGTACGGGTCGGCCAAAGCCAACAATCTGAACCCGGGCCAGTCCAAGACCGTGGTCATCAAGACCAAGGACTCCTCGATCAAGGCCGGCGAAGTCACCGTGAACTACACCTTTACCGGCAAGGGCAAACCCGAGAAGGCCAGCTACACGGCTGCCTTTGAGGCGCAGAAGTGCGGCAAGCCCGGCAACGGCGGCGGCCATGGTGGAGGTCACGGTGGAGGCAGGCCCTGAACCGGCGGCGGGCACGGCTGAAGCCAGCCCGGCAATGGCTGGGGCCACGGGCCGCGCTGGATATGACCATCTGACCGGGTCTCACCCAGAAAATACAAGTAAATAGACGGACTGGGCCGGCCTCCGACAACGGAGGCCGGCCCAGTCCGTCCCTGCTTCCGCGGAGCCGGATCTTCCCTCGACAACCCCGCACTATCCATCCAGCAGATAGCAGCTATCCCAATAACTCGCTTCCCCAAATATCCAACCCGCATCACAGTGGTGAGAACAGCGTGATCTGAATCACTTTCCCGCCCTTTGACTGTCGATGGAGACCTGATGAGAAGCAGAAGTTCGAGCACCAAGGCCAGGGGCGCCCTCAGCGCCTTGTTTATTGCCAGCCTCGCCCTGGCATCCTGTAGCTCCTCCCCCGCAGCAGACGCTCCCAGTCCTGAAGCCTCCGTTTCCACCGAGGCCTCAGCGCCGGCCGGCTCCGAAGCTCTGGCGGCGGCCTACGAAGGCATTGTTGGGACCCCACCGACCGAATCCGTGGCGGTGCCAGAGGGCCTCTCTGCCTGGGTGGTTTCCTGCGGACAGTCCCAGGTCACCTGTTCAACACCTGCCCAGGGCGCCGCGGATGCAGCCGAGGCAATCGGATGGCAGAGCAACATCTGCGACGGCCAGCTCAACCCCAATGGCTGGGCCAACTGCATCCGCCAGGGGGTGGCCGCCAACGCCGACGTCATCTTTGTGATCGGTCAGGACTGCTCCAGCTTCCAGGGCCCGCTCGAAGAGGCCCGCGCTGCCGGAATCACCACCGTTGGCGTCGGCGCCAATGACTGCGACGTCGACGGCGGCGAGCCGCTGTTCACCGGCATCACCAAACAGCTGGACGGCATGGACAACGAGCAGTGGTGGAACAAGCTCGGCGAGCTGCAGGCCGGATGGCTGATCGGACAGACCGACGGCGACGTGAAGCTTCTGGAAGTCACCTTCGCAGACACCCGGTTCGGCCCCTGGATCAGCGACGGATTGAACGCCGAACTCGAAAAGTGCGACAGCTGTGAAGTCGTTGCAACCCTGCAGCTCAGCAACCAGGACGCGGCCAGCGGAGCCATGGCGCAAAAGCTCTCCACGGCACTGCTGCAGGCGCCCGAAGCGAATGCAGTTGCTGTTCCGTTGGACGGCTGGTTCATGGCCGGACTGTCTCAGGCAATCGTTTCCTCCCAGCGGTCCGATGATCTCGCCGTCGTCGGCGCCTTCGGCCAGCGCAGCAACCTGGACCTGATCGCTGCCGGCCAGGGCCAGGATGCCTCGATCGCCTTCAGCCTGGAGTGGAACGGCTGGTCAGGTGTGGACACCGCCCTGCGGTTGCTGGCTGAGCAGGAGATCCTGCCGTCCGGAGTCGGAATGCAGGCAGTGGATGCGAAGACGAACATGCCAGCCGGCGGCGCCGCGTTTGCCTACGACCCGGTGATCGACTTCAAGCAGGCCTACCTGGAGGCATGGGGCAAGTAGTGACTGCTTCTAACAAGTTCCGCCCTCCCGTGTCCGCGGCTTCCGCGGGCACGGGAGGTGCGCATGACACGGCGGTGGTGACCGCCTTGGCGGCGCAGGGGATTACCAAGACTTTCGGCGATGCGGCCGCCCTGGCCGGGGTGGACCTGGCCGTGGAACGAGGCAGTATTCACGCCCTCCTCGGCGGCAACGGCTCCGGCAAGTCAACCCTGATCAAGTGCTTGGCCGGCGTTTACCAAGCCGACGCCGGAACCATCAGCGTGCAAGGAGAGAGCGTTCCGGCACGTCAGATGACCCCACGCCGGGCACGCGAATCCGGGCTGCGCTTTGTCCACCAGGATCTTGCAGTGTTCGATTCACTGACAATCGCCGAAAACTTTGCCCTGGACTCCGGGTTCCCTACGAACCCGTTCCAGGGAATCCGCTGGCGGGAACTACGCAGCCGCGCGGACGAACTACTGGACTTTTACGGTATTTCGGCGCGGGCCACCGATCCACTGGGGACACTCCGCCCGAGCCAGAAAACCATGGTTGCAATTGCCCGTGCACTCGCTGACCAGCAGGACAGCGAGTATGTGCTGCTGCTGGATGAGCCCACGGCGTCCCTGCCCGAAGATGAATCCCGGGAGCTGATGGCGGCGCTGCGGGGCCGCGCGGACCTCGGCCAGACGATTGTGCTGGTGACGCACCGCTTCGGCGAGATAGCCGAGGTCGCCGATCATGTGACGGTATTCCGCGACGGTTCCGTGGCCGGCCTCGGACCGGTGGCGGAAATGAGCACACCGGTCATCGTCTCAATGATGGCCGGTGAAACCGTCCCCCGCACAGCAATCCCCGGCGCAGCCACGGAAGCTGCGCCTGCGCCGCCACACTCTGCTTCCCCCGTGTTTGAGGGCAGGAACCTGACCCGGCACCCGCTGGCAGGAGTGAACCTTGCAGTGTCCGCTGGGGAAATCGTGGGCCTGGCCGGGCTGGCAGGTTCGGGCCGCTCCACCGTACTGCGCGCAATTTTCGGCGATACCGCCCTGACCGGCGGAACGATGAGCCTGGACGGTGCCCCGCACACCCCGTCCTCACCGGCAGATGCCGTCCGCTCCGGGATTGCCTTCGTTCCGGAAGACCGGCACCGGGACGCCGCTTTCCTGGACCTCGCGGTGCGGGAGAACGCCTCCGCCACAGTAATCGGACGGTATTGGCGCCGGCTCATGATGGACCTGCGGCTGGAACGGTCCGACACCGAACGCCTTATCCGCGAGCATTCCGTCCGGACGAATGGAACCGAAATTCCCATCGGGCAGCTCTCCGGCGGCAACCAGCAGAAGGTGATCATGGCCCGCTGGCTGCGCCGGGACCTCCGGCTGCTCCTGCTGGATGAACCGACCCAAGGGGTCGATGTGATGTCGCGGCAGGATATCTACCGCACCCTGCGCGGCCTCGCCGGCCAGGGTTGCGGGATCCTGGTGGCGTCCAGCGACCTGGATGAACTGATTGAACTCTGCGACCGCGTGCTGGTCCTGGTCGACGGCGGGGTCGCCGGCGAGTTCAGCCCCGAAGATGCCGGGCGCGGCGAACTGGCTACAGCAGTGATGTCCGCCGCCCCCGGCCGCCGCGCCACTCACGAAGGATCTGTTGACTAATGGACGCCATCCACACGCCCCCGGCCACACCCAGCGAAACCCGGCAGGACCCGGCCCCCGGGGCTTCCGGGGCGGCGCCCGGTACCCTGCCGGGCCGGCGCAAGCCCGCCCGCACACCGCTGGGCGCGCAGCTTGAACGGTTCGCCCTTCCCTTGCTGCTGGTCCTGATCATCGCGTTCTTCGGCGTCTTTCCGGCCAGTTCCGCGGTGTTCCTCAGCACCGCAAACGTTTCGGTGGTCCTGGCCAATCAGTCAGTAGTGACGCTGGTTGCCATCGCCCTGATCTTTCCCCTCGTAGCCGGTCATTTCGACTTCTCAGTCGGCGGCATCGCTGTTATGAGCAGTGTGGTGACCGCAGCGTCCATGGCACATTTTGCGCTCCCGCTCTGGCTTTCCTGCCTGCTGGGAGTGGCCGCCGCAGCCCTGGTGGGAGCGGTCAACGGACTGCTTGTCGCCCGCTTTCGAATGAACGCCTTTGTCTCGACTCTGGGCATGGCAACACTGCTGGGCGGGCTCATCCAGTGGTACACGGGAGGGCTGGCGATTATCGGCGTCGATCCGGCCTTCACCACCTTCGGCAGCAGTACCTGGCTGGGCCTGCCCCGGGTGGTGTTTGTGGTGGCGGTTCTGGTGTTCCTGGCCTGGTATCTGCTGACCCATACCCCCTTTGGCCGTTCGCTCTACGCCATCGGCTCCAACAACCGGGCCGCGGTGTTGGTGGGGCTGCCCCTGCGCCGCTATACCCAGACAGCATTCATCCTCTCCGGCACCCTGGCGGGACTCGCGGGAGTGATCCTGGCGGCGCGCACCGGTGGAGCGAACGCGGACAACGGCACCTACCTGCTTTTCCCCGCGCTGGCAGCGGTGTTCCTGGGTGCCACCGCGATCCTGCCCGGCCGCTTTAACGTGGTCGGCACGGTATTTGGGGTCCTGTTCGTGGCGGTGAGCGTCAGCGGGCTGACCCTGAGTGGGGCTGCGAACTGGGTGGACCAGGTGTTCAACGGTGTGGCGCTGCTGGTCGCTGTCGGGCTCTCCAGCTATCTGGGCCGGCGCAGGTCCGGGCAGGGCACATAAGCTGGCGGGGCAGGGCGGTTCCGGCCGGCGCTGCGGCGCAGCATCGGCAGAAACTGCCCCAAGCTCGCCTAAGCTGGCTGCCATGAAGTCCATCGATCTGAATCTGCTGCCGACGCTTCAGATCCTGCTGCGGCTACGCAATGTTTCCCGGACCGCGGAACATCTGCAGCTCAGCCAGCCGGCTACCAGTGCCGCACTCTCCCGGTTGCGCCGGTATTTCGACGACGAGCTGCTGGTCCGGGCCGGCAGGCACTACGAGCTGACGCCGCTGGCCCAGGACCTGGTTCCGCTGGTGGATGAGGCGCTGCTGAGCCTGGATCGGGTGACCGGAATCCGGAGCCGGTTTGATCCGGCAACCAGCGACCGGGAATTCGTCATCGCGGCTTCGGACTACGTGGCGGCCATGATTGCTGAACCGCTGCGCCGCGTCCTGCAGCTCGAGGCGCCCGGAGTGAGTGTGGACATCATCCCCACATCGATGGTGCGGGTGGACCAGTCGGATTTCACCCGCTGGGACCTGATTGTGGGTCCCACCGGGTACTCATTCCCCGGGGACAAAAAAGCCGTTTTCCGGGACAGCTTTGTGGCGGTCGTGGATTCCGGCAATCCGGTCCTGGGCCGGAATCCGCTGCCCGCCGCGGAGCTGGGCAGGCTGCCGCACGCCGTGGGCTACTTCGGCGAATCCATCAAGACTCCGGCGGATCTCTTCTGGGAGGTCCAGGGGGTCGAACGCAAGGTCGCTGCCCACGTCTCCGGGCTCCTGGCGCTGCCGCTGCTGGTCGAGGGCACGGACCTGGTTGCACTGGTTCCCAAGATGCTGGCGCTGAAGGCGCAGCGGGGAGCCAGCATCACCCTCGTCGAGTTTCCGGTGGAATCCGAACCTGTGCTGGTCGAGGCGATGTTCTGGCATCCCAGCCGCACCGAAGATCCAGCCAATCTGTGGCTTCGCTCGGTGGTTCAGCGGGCCTGTGCCCAGCTGCACGAGAACCTCGAGAGCGACACCGTCATCCGCCAGGCGACTATCGACGGCGTCGATACCCGGTAGATCAAAAACGGCATTCTTCGGATGCCCGGCAGCTGGCATTGTTCAGCACATGACCGATTCCTCGCGTTCGGGCGGACCGGAACCTTCCGGCCGTCTGGCCGGCAAGACCGCCATTATCACCGGTACCGGCAGCGGACAGGGGCGCGCTGCTGCTCTGGCTTTCGCGGCGGAAGGTGCCACCGTCATCGGCTGCGACGTTGACGTCGACGGCGCCGAAGAGACCGTCAGGCAGGTGCGCCAGGCAGGCGGCCGGATGAGCAGCACGCATCCCTTGGACCTCACCAGCGAACAGGCTGTGGCCGCCTGGGCCGCCGGGACGGCAGCAGAGCACCCGTCCCTGGACATTCTGTATGCCAATGCAGCCGCCACCCGGTTCGCGCCGGTCGAAGACCTCACGTTCTCCGACTGGCAGTGGAACGTCGCGCACGAGATGGATGTGGTCTTCCTGCCGGTGAAGTACTTCTGGCGGCAGCTGGCGGCGGCCGGCAACGCGGCGATTGTCCTGGTCGGCTCCACTGCGGGCGTCACCGGATCGGTGACCAACGGCCGCCTGGCTCACACCGCTGCCAAGGGCGCCGTTGTCGCCATGACCAGGCAGCTCGCGGCGGAAGGCGCCCCGCTCGGCATCCGGGTCAACACTGTCAGCCCCGGTATGATCCGCACTCCCGCCACCGAGGGGGACCTGCTCGCTCCGGACCACCCCATGAACAGGATCGCCGAGCATATCCCCCTGGGCCGCATCGGTGCCCCGGACGAAGTTGCCAGGTGTGCGCTGTTCCTCGCATCGGACGAAGCCTCCTACGTCACCGGCGCCAATCTGATGGTCGACGGCGGCTGGTCAGCAGTGCTGCCCGGCTGAGCCGGGAATATCCCTCCAAAAGAAAGGTTTCAACGATGAAACCAGTGCTCTCACGCGCAAATACGGCACCTAACAGACACGAATTTACTACCGGCTGGCCGGCTCTGCTGTTCGCTACCGTGGGGGCTGGCGTCGGGTTCAGCTGCCTCGGTTATATCCTCGGCCCCCTCGTGGTCCCACTGCAGGAAGAATTTGGCTGGGGCCGTGGAGAAATCACCCAGACCAGCCTGTGGAGCTCGTTGGGGATGGCTGCTGCCCTGCCGCTGCTGGGCCGCCTTCTGGACCGCTATGGCGTTCGGCGGGTTGCGTGGATCTCGCTGCCCCTTTTCGCCGCCGTGCTGTTCGTGCTCAGCCGGTTCGACTCGACGCTGCTTCTCTTCCTGACCCTGTATGCGCTGGCCGGAATCATCGGCGTCGGCACCTCAGCCGTCACCTATTCCAAGGCCGTAGTGGAACGCTTCCATAATCACCGCGGACTGGCATTGGGCATTATGGCCACCGGGCTCGGGGCGGCGGGACTGCTGCTGCCGCCGCTCATGGGAACGGTGATCGCCACTTACGGATGGCGCGGCGCCTACCTCACCATGAGTGTTCTAGCTCTCGCACCGCTGCTCATCCTGGCTGTCGTCAGGTTCCCACGTCCCGAAGAGAGCTCCAACGGGCCTGCGCCCGCTTCCCAGCTGGGGCACCTGCCAGGGCTTACCCGTGGCCAAGCGGTGCGCAACCGCGAATTCTGGACCCTGATCGCCGCGTTTTTCGTCCTCGGCTGGGCGCTGCTGACCATGGTTCCCCACTTCGTGCCGATGCTCATCGACAACGGCATCGAACCGGTTCAAGCAGCGCTGCTGTCCTCACTTATCGGTGTTGGAACAGTCATCGGCCGGCCGATTGTCGGTTGGCTCCTCGATCGGTTCTATGCCACGTACGTTGCCGTCCCGCTGTTCCTGACAGCTGCCGCCGGCTGCCTGCTGCTGCTTCTGGGCGGGGCGGAATTCGCTCCGCTGACGGCTGTGCTGATTGGCATCGGCTTCGGCGCGGAGATCGATTTGATGTCCTGTCTCAGTTCCCGTTACTTCGGCCAGCGGGACTTCGGCGCGCTCTACAGCTACGTCTACAGTGCCTTCATGATCGGCAGCGCCTTCGGCCCGGTCGCGGCTGGATACCTGTTCGACGCGCAGAAGTCCTACAACACTCCCCTGATCATTGCAGCGGCTTTCCTGGTGCTCGGCTCAGCAGTGCTGCTGACGCTGCCCCGGTTCGACCGCGTCCCGGCGGGCGGCGCCGGGTTCGATGATCAGGTGGCCGTGTCCACTGAGTCATAGGCTGCGAACTAAGGGGGGCCCTTCCGTGAGGAAAGGGCCCCACTTAGTTCTCTCGAGATCCAACCGGGCTCCGGCAGCAGCAATCAGCGCAGCGCGTCGGAGATGGACTTGGCGCCGCCGTGGGAGGTCTGGCCGCCGTCGACCGGGATCTCAGCGCCGGTGACGTAGGAGGAGAGCGGGCTGAGCAGGAAAGCGACCACGCTGGCCACCTCTTCGGGCTGCCCGGTGCGGCCCAGTGGGGTTTCGGCCAGGTTCGCTTCCCGGAAGGCCGGTTTGGCGCTGGCCGTCATGGGCGTTTCGATGAAGCCGGGGTGAACCATGTTGACGCGGACGCCGCGCGGCCCGAGCTCCCCTGCTGCTACCTTGGACAGCCCGCGCAGCGCCCATTTGCTGGCGGTGTAAGCCAGCGGATAGTGGGCGGTCAGTCCGGCGGCGGACCCGACATTAACGATTGAGCCGCCGGCTTCCATCAGCGGCGCCAGGGACTGGATTCCCAGCAGGGCGCCGGCCACGTTGACGTCGTAGACCCGGTGCAGGTCGGCCGCGGAGAGTTCGCCCAGCCGCTTTCGTTCGGTGATACCGGCATTATTGACCAGGCCGTCCACCCGGCCATACTGCCCGCGGAGGTGCCCGGCGAGCGCAGCCCACCCGGCTTCATCGGCCACGTCCAGCTGGTGGTAGTCCAGCCCGCTGAGCTCCGGAGCAGGTTCCCCGGCCAGGTCCACAGCCACCACCTGGGCCCCGTAAGCGTGCAGCATCCCCGCGGCCGCTGCACCCTGGCCCTGCGCCGCACCGGTGACCACGACTACCCGGCCTTCCAGGGCGAATGGGTTGCTGCCCAAGCGGCTCAGGCCCCGCCCACCACTGCGCCGTAGTCCCGCCGCAGCTGCGGCCGGGGGCGGGCCCTCACCAGGGTCTGGGCCTCGCGGCGGGCACCCACGGTGTTAGTGATGGCCCCGATCCCCTCCACGTGCATGGTCACGGTGTCACCGGTCTTCAGCGGCGGCGGGGTCTGCGCACCGTTGCGCCCCCACAGCTCGGCCAGGCAGCCGCTGCCGCAGGTGCCGGAGCCCAGCACGTCGCCCGGGACCACACGTGAGTCCTGCGAGGCGTAGGCCACCAGCTCGGCGAACGGCCAGCCCATGTTGGAGAGCAGGTCCTCCCCTATGCGCTCCCCGTTGACCTCCACACTCATCCGCAGGCCCAGGAAGCCCTCGGCGTCGTGGCGGTCCGCGAATTCGTCAGCGGTCACGATCCACGGGCCCAGGGTGCCGGCGAAGTCCTTGCCCTTGCACGGACCCAGGCTGACCTTCATTTCGCGGCGCTGCAGGTCGCGGGCGGACCAGTCGTTGAAAACGGTGTAGCCGAAGATGTGCCGGTGGGCTTCCTCGGCGGTGAGGTCGCTGCCGGAGCTGCCCGGAACCTGGCCGATGACAGCGGCGACTTCGGTCTCGAAGTCGAGCTGGCTGCAGCCGGCCGGGATTGGGATTTCCTCGCCCGTGGCCCGGATGGTGTGTGGGTTGGTGAAGTAGAACGTGGGTGCCTGGTACCACTCCTCCACAACGCCGGCGGCACCGTCGATGCTGATCCGCATTCCCTCCACATGTTCTTCGAATGCCACAAAGTCGCGGACCGTGGCGGGCACCAGCGGTGCCAGCAGCACGACGCCGGACAGCGGCCTGGGTGCGCTGTCGTCCGTGCCCGTATCCCCGCCGCCCGCGGCCGGACCCGGAAGTATCTGCCCGGCAATCCGCAGGGTTTCCTCCAGGCCTGCCGCCAGCAGGTCGTTGGTGGTCATCCCGGCGGGAAGCGGGTATGCGTGGTCCGCGTGGATAAAGCCGGAGCGGACCTCGCCGTCGTCGTTCCATCGTGCAATCTTGACCATCGTTTTCCTTTCCTGCCCGGCTTAGGGAACCGGGATGTGTTCAGCCGACAGCCCGGCACTGATGCCCAGGGCTGCGGCGTTGCCGGCGAGGATCAGCTGCTCGTCCTGGCCGGTGAGGCCGGCTGCGCGGACTTCACCCACCGGGTCTTCCGAACCCATGTCGAACGGGTAGTCGGAGCCAAGCAGAACCCGGTCCGCCCCGGCAGCCTCAGCCAGCGCCCGGAGTTCGGACGGGCTGTGGATGAGCGAATCGAACCAGATTTTCCGAAGATAGGACGACGGCGGTGCGGCGCACCCGCGTGCCTCCGGCCGGACCTTCCAGGCCCGGTCGGAACGCCCCAGCGTGGTGGGCAGGTAGCCGCCGCCGTGGGCGGCAATCAGTTTGAGGCCGGGATGCCGGTCCAGGACCCCGGCGAAAATCAGATGGGAGAGCGCGACGGCGTTTTCGGCGGGCTGGGCCACGGTATTGGAAAGGTAGAACCGGTCCAGCCGTTCGTCCAGCGAGCAGCCGAAGGGATGCAGGAAGACGAGCGCCCCGAGTTCTTCAGCCCGCGCCCAGAACGGTTCGAGCCGCGGATCGGACAGTTCCACCGTCCCGGCGTTCGGACCGGAGACCGTCCCGGCGTTCGGACCGGAGACCGTCCCGGCGTTCGGACCGGAGACCGTCCCGGCGTCGCTGCCGGAACCTTCACCCGGGGCGTAGGAACCGAGTTCCACGCCGAGCAGCCCGCAGTCCTGCACCGCATGCTCCAGCGCAGCCACCATCAGCTCCGGGTGCTGCAGCGGAACCAGTCCCAGCCCGGCCAGCCGTCCGGGAGCGGCGGCAACCAGCCCCTGCACCGCGGTATTGGCGTGGCGGGCAATATCCGCAGCCAACTCCTGCCCGGCGAAGTAGTAATAGTGCGACGGCGACGGCGAGACCAGCTGAACGTCGACACCGGCGGCGTCCATATCCGCGAGCCTGCGGGACAGATCCACCAGCTGCGGCCAGCGTTCTTTGATCATGGCACCGGAGTTCGTCAGAGATTCGGGTCCCTGCCGCCGGGCATCCAGTTGCTGAGCGGCGGCAAAGTCCGCCGGAGCGGACGCCGCCACGAACTGCGCCAGCGCGGGCAGCAGTACGTGGGCATGGACGTCGACGACGGCGCCCGGGGCGGTGGATTGACTGGCTGCGGATTGAGGGGACACGGACTGTGCGGCTGCCGATTGCACGGACGCGGATGCTGCGGACGCAGGCTGTACGGACGAAAACTGGGGATCGCTCATGCGGGAGAGCTCACGGTGGCGGCGACCCTGCCCATGAGGCCTGGCACATCGGCGTTCCGGATCTGCCCATCCAGCATCCATTGGCCCAGCTGGACAGAGCTTTCGACGACGGTCCGGGCGCGCTCCATCCGGCGTTCGGTGAACTCGTCCCAGAGGGCGTCATCCAGCTGCCCGCGCCCCACCAGCAGTTCCGCGAGCACGGCACCGTCTTCAACGGCCATGGCCGCCCCCTGGGCGATGGTGGGAGGGCAGCTGTGGGCGGCGTCGCCAATGATCACGGCCCGGCCGCGGTTCCACGGACCATCCACAAAGTGCTTGGTGAACCGGGTGTAGTTGACCCGGGCGCTGTGGTCCAGGCTGGCCTGGATCTCCTTCCACGGCCCACCGTAGGCGGCGGCGAGGCCGGCCATGATTTGCGGGCCGTCTTCCACGCTGCGGTCCTGGGCATTTTCCACCAGGTACGCATACATGGTGTCCTGACCGGTCGGACAGTAGCCTGCAATGAAACAGGGGCCGCCATACGTCAGGTCCGTGCGGACCACCTCGGCGGGCCGTTCCACGAACGCCCGCCAGATGCCCATTCCGGTAGGCTCCGGCGCAACATCGATCCCGATCGCGGTACGCACCACCGAGTGCAGTCCGTCCGCGCCGATCAGCAGGTCATAGCTGAGCCGCTCGCCGTCGTCGGTGATGACGGTGACCGACCCGCTGTCCTGGTCCACACCCTTAACCGTCCGGCCGTAACTGATCCGGGCGCCCGCCTCCACAGCGCGGCGCCGGAGCGCGTCGGCCAGATCCGGGCGGTACATGCCCAGCGTCGCGGGCAGGTCCTCACCGCCGGTGCGGGCATCATCCATGACGGCCAGAACCGTTCCGGCCGGATCCGGGGCGCGCAGGCCCAACTCGCTGAAGGCGAACCCTTTGGCCGCGATCTCGTCCCAGATACCGAGTTGCCGGAAAATCCGCAGCGCGTTCCCCTGCAGGGTGATGCCGGAGCCCAGCGGGGACGGCCCGTCGGCCTTTTCCAGGATTTCCACGTCGATGCCGGCGTCGGCCAGCAGTGCTGCCGCAGTTAACCCCGCCGCTCCCGAACCAACAATGCCTACCGTGTTCACAGCTGCCATGGTGCAAACTCCTTTGTTTTCAGTCTGGCGATTTACTTGACGGCGATCGGGTTGACCGGCGATCCCACTGCGCCGGTGATGGGCAGCGGTGCGGCGGTCAGCAGAAAGTCGTACTGTCCATCGGCGGCGCAGGACGCTGCGAGTCCTTCCGGATCCCACATTTCCCCGAGGAACAGACCCAGGTTCGGGATGGCGATCTGGTGCAGCGGCTGGAACGCGACGTCGAATTCGTTCGGCCGGACTTCGAAGCCCCACGTGTCGGTCGCGATCCCGGCGATTTCGCTGCGGTGCAGCCAGGGTGCGGTGGTGAAGGAGAGCCCGGGTGCAGCTCCGCCGGCATAGTCGCCCCAGCCTTCCCGCAGCGTACGGGCATACTGACCGGTGCGCAGCACTATGACGTCCCCGCGGCGGACCGCGGAGCTGGCCCCCTGCTTCTGAATCGTGGCCTCGAGGTGTTCCGCGGTGACCGCGAACCCGTCCGGCAGCTCGCCGTTGTTGTATCCGAGTTCCGGCCCCAGCGCGCGCCCAACGTCGAGCAGCACACCCCTGGTAACGATCCGCGACGCCGCGGTCTGGATGCCGGTGACCTGGTCGCCCTCGCTGGTCACCACCTGGCCGGCGCGGCGGCCGTTCCAGGCCTTGCCGCGGTCGAAAATGTGGCCGAGTCCGTCCCACTGGGTGGAGCACTGCAGCGGCATCGCAATGACGTCGTCCGCACCGCCGATGCCGTGCGGGAAGCCCTGGTCGCCGAACTCCGCGTCCGTGCCGGTATCGGTCATGGTGTGCACAGGATTGGTGCGGCGCCGCCAGCCCTTTTGCGGCCCGTTCGTGTCGAAGGGCTGGGAGAGGGAGAAGGTCTGGCCGGTGCGGACCAGCCGGGCGGCCTCGACCCGCTTCGCCTCGTCGATGAAGTTCAGCGTCCCCAGCACATCGTCCGCGCCCCAGCGGCCCCAGTTGTTGTGGGCCGCGGCCATGGCTTCAATGCTGGCCAAGGTGTCCCCTCGGCGGATAACCACCTCGCCGGACTGGTCCTGGACATCGGTCACGGAGCCACCTCGTCCTGGCAGTGGATCAGCTGTGTTCCCAGTCCGGTGATCTGGCCTTCCATCACGTCGCCATCGCGGAGCATCCGGCCCCAGTGCGCGCCGTTACCGGACGGGCTTCCGGTCAGGATCAGGTCACCGGGCAGCAGCGGCATCTGCGCGGAGGCATGGGACACCAGCTGGGCCACGGTGAAGATCATGTCCGACGTCGATTCCTCCTGCATGATGTCGCCGTTGAGCCGGAGCGTGACCATCAGGTCCTGCGGATTCTCGACGAACTTCGCCGGCAGCACCAGCGGCCCGGTCGGGAGGAAACCCGGTGCGTTCTTGGCCCGGTACCAGTCGCTGCCGATGGCCGGCATGTCCTTGCGGAAGACGAATTCCCGGGTGGTGATGTCGTTGACCATGGTGTAGCCGAAGACGTGGTCGAGCGCTTCCTCCGGTGTCACGCGGAAGGCCCGCTTGCCGATGACGGCGGCGACTTCCAGTTCCCAGTCGTGGGTCTTGCTGTAGGCCGGGAGGACCAGGTCCTCGGTGGCGGAGGCCATTGCGGTCGGCAGGCCGATGAAGAAGTACGGCGTGCCCTCGGCGGCCCGCTTATCCATCATCGCGGCGGTCCGTTCGCGGATTTCATCGTCGGTTCCTTCGCCGTCGCGGTGTGCCACGGCCAGGTCAATCACGTGCTTGCGGTAGTTGGCTCCGGCCTGGATGATCTGCCGCGGCCGCAGCGGGACCAGTACCTTCAGTTCCGCGAGGTCGAGCCAGTCCGGCGCGGCGGTCCCTGTGGATTGTTCCGCGAGCTGGTCCAGCTGTGCCTCAGCCTTGTCCCAGTGCCCAATAAGGCTATCCAGGGTGACCGGCGCGCTCTCCGGCAGGTCCAGGTTGTCCGCTGTCAGTGGCAGGACGCGGCCGTTGGATTCCAGTCCGGTCCGGGCGTCTCCCGTGGCGGGGTCGGCGAAGGTAATCAGTGAGTAGGTCATCGGTTAGCCCCGGCCCTGCTCTGCGTACGGGTTGAGCAGCGCCTGCTTCATTTCCTCCGAGGCACCTTCCTCTGTGGCGGTGAAGCCTTCCGCGGGTGGGAAGGATTCGGTCATGGAATGCGGCATGGCTCCGTTGCGGTAGAAGTTGTTGGAGCCTTCCGACGGCTTCCAGGTCTTGGCTTCCCAGTCCGGCACGTAGTTGCGGTATCCGCCGGAGTTCAGCTCCACCCGCAGGGCACTGGGTTCGCGGAAGTACAGGAAGTTCTGCTCGCCGATGCCGTGGATGGAGGGTCCGTATTCCATCGGGGTGCCGTTTTCCATCATCACGTCCGCGGTGCGCAGCAGGTCTTCGTGGGTATCGACCCAGAAAGCGATGTGGTTGACGCGGCCGGCCCGGTCCGAGGTGTCCAGGACAACGCCGAGGTCGTGTGACTTCTCGTTGGTGGTGAGCACGGAGAAGACCGTGATGGGAGCTTCGTCCAGATCGGTGAAGGCCATAATGCGGAAGCCCAGGGCCCGGTGGTACCAATCGGCGAATCCGCGGACGTCGCTGGTGGCCACGGTGACGTGGTCCAGGAAGCGCGGTGCTGCTGCATGGCTGCTGCGGCGCTCGGGCCGGTCCGGGTAGACCGACTCGAATCCCGGCTCCGCCGCATACTTGTCCACTTCATAGAACAGTTTCATCGGGTGTCCGTAGGGGCCGGTGAACTGGTAGGCCTTGCCGTGGGCGTGCCCGCCGGGGATCCATTCACCCTGGACACCGGCAGCTTCGATGCCTGCCGCCGCGGCGTCGAGTGCTTCCGCCGACGCTGTGCGCCAGGCCATGTTCGCCAGCGTCGGTTCCTCGCCGTGGCGGACCACCAGGCTGTAGCGGTAGTGGTC
The DNA here is from genome assembly GCF_023167125.1 of Arthrobacter sp. Helios. Classification (NCBI taxonomy): domain Bacteria; kingdom Bacillati; phylum Actinomycetota; class Actinomycetes; order Micrococcales; family Micrococcaceae; genus Arthrobacter; species Arthrobacter sp. Helios. Next base: position 3,647,673 of record NZ_CP095402.1, on the reverse strand, counting down.
GCCCCAGCAGCGTAGATAGGACGCGCCGTCAATCGAGTCGACCAGCCGCATGCCGAACTTCTCCACGTAGAAACGGGTGGAGGCTTCGACGTCGGGGCTGGTGATTTCCAGATGTGCCAGGTGGGAGAGGAGTTTTTCCACGGGGAATGCTCGCCTTCGAATAGGTGCCAAGTTGATCTGATCCAACTGTGGCCTGTGTCACCTATTCGAGGAAGGCGTATTTTTTGATGCCAGGTATTCGCGTGGTTGATATCGAGGCTATTTCAGCAGCTTCGACATCCTGCGGTCCGCGAGCAGCTTCCCGTTGGTCTGGCAGGTGGGACAGTACTGCAGCGAGGAGTCGGCAAAGGACACCTCCCGGACGGTGTCGCCGCAGACAGGGCAGGGCTCGCCGGTCCGGGCGTGGACCTGCATCGCCCGGCGCTTGGAGTCCTTGAGCTCGACCGCCGGCCGTCCACTGGCATTGGCCATGGCCGATTCCAGCACGGCCCGCATCGCCTGGTACAGCCGCTGCACTTCCTCCGGCTTGAGTTTGGCAGCGTTCGCGAACGGTGAGAGGTGAGCGGCATGCAGGATTTCGTCGCTGTAGGCGTTGCCGATGCCCGCAATCACCGACTGGTCCCGCAGCAGGCCCTTGATCTGGGCACGGTGCGAGGCGACCAGTCCGGCGAACGTCTCATAGTCGACGTCGAACGCTTCCGGTCCCAGCTGTGCGATGCCGGGAACCTCAGCAAGGTCCCGGACCAGGTAGACCGCCAGGGATTTTTTGGTGCCGGCCTCGGTGAGATCAAAGCCCGGCTCGTTTCCGTCCGGATCAGGCGCGAACCGGACCCGCAGCGCCATCCTGCCCTTGCCGGGACGCAGCCGCCCGGGCTTCAGCGCATCTGACCAGCGCAGCCAGCCGGCCTTGGCGAGGTGTATCACCAGATGCACTCCCCCGGCGGTGATGATCAGGAATTTGCCGCGGCGTTCGACGCCGGTCACCGGCCCGTCCGTCAAGGCATCCAGCGGCACCTCGGCGGTCTTCAGAACCGAGAAGGACAGCACCTCGACGTCGGATATGACCGCGGGCGGGGCGTCGTCCGGGATGAGCTTGGTCCGCAGGAAATCAGCGAGTCCCTGCACTTCGGGCATCTCAGGCATGGCTACACCCTAAACGCTGCGGCGCGAATCCAGACAGGAACCCGGCCCGCCCGGCCCCTTGCCCGGGGCGTCCCTTTGCCCTAGGAAGCCAGCATCCCGCGGACCAGCACACCGGAGTCCGCCGGTTCGGCACCGTTTTCAGGCTGGCGCACTTCGGCCCACACCGCGTCGAGGGAAAGGCCCAGGACGTCGGCGAGCGCCGCAATTGACGGGAAGGACGGCGTCGCCACACGGCCGGATTCGATCTTCCGCAGCGTTTCCGGGGAGATACCCGCGTCGAGGGCAGTTTCGAGCATCGTGCGGCTGCCTCTGGCACGGCGCAGCAGAGCCCCCAAACGCTGTCCGCGCTGGACCTCTTCTGCTGTAAGCGGCAGTCTGACCATGACGCCCATCATACCGGGATAATATGGCCGGTATAGTTATTGGCCCAACGCGGAAGAGAGCGCATGATTGAAATCCTGAATCCAGCCGAAGTAGCCAAGGCCCGCAAGACCGGCGCCCTGGTTGCTGACATCCTGCAGTCCCTGAAGCAGCGGGCGGTGGTCGGGACCAATCTCCTGGATATCGACCGCTGGGCCAAAGAGATGATCCACGACGCCGGCGCCACCTCCTGCTACGTCGACTACGAGCCGTCCTTCGGCCGCGGACCCTTCGGCCACTACATCTGCACAGCGGTGAACGACGCCGTGCTCCACGGACTGCCCCACGACTACACGCTGGCCGACGGCGACCTGCTGTCCCTGGACCTCGCGGTCCTGAAGGGCGGCCTCGCGGCCGACTCTGCCATCAGCTTCATCGTGGGAGATTCAGAGCCGGCGGAGAGCACCGCGATGATCAGCGCGACCGAACGTGCCCTCGCCGCCGGTATCGCCGCTGCAAAACCCGGAGCCCGCATCGGCGATCTCTCCTACGCCATCGGCTCGGTCCTCAGCGAGGCGGGCTACCCGATCAACACCGAGTTCGGCGGCCACGGCATCGGCTCCACCATGCACCAGGACCCCCACGTGCCAAACACGGGACGTCCCGGCCGGGGCTACGAACTGCGCCCGGGACTCCTGCTCGCCCTGGAACCGTGGGTCATGGCCGACACCGCCACACTCGCCATGGACCCGGACGGATGGACGCTCCGCAGCGCCACGGGTGCCCGGAGCGCGCACAGCGAGCACACCATTGCCATCACGGAGGACGGTGCGGAGATCCTCACGCTGCCCTCCAGGTAAGAACGCTCCGGAAGATTTTGGGCCGGTTCAGTCCCCCGCGTGCGCCTGCAGGAACGAATACACCTCGGTCTCATCCACGCCCGGGAACGCGCCTGGTGGCAGGGCCGCGAGCAGGTGCGAGTGCGCCCGGGCGCTCGGCCAGGCCATGCCCGACCATTCCGAGGCCAGTTCCTGCGGCGGTGTGCGGCAGCAGTCCGGATCCGGGCAGCGGGACTTGGACCGCTCGGTGGTGTCCCGGCCGCGGAACCATTTCACATGCGCGTACGGCACTCCAATGCTCAGCGAGAACAGCCCGCCGGAGCTGCGCTCGGTCCGTGCCGTGCACCAGAACGTGCCGGCCGGGGTGTCCGTGTACTGGTTGTAGGCACTGAACTTATCCGGCACCGAGAACACTTCGCGGCTGGTCCAGTACCGGCAGATCGGCTGGCCCTCAATGGCGCCGGTGTGGTCGGACGGGAACGTCACGCCGTCGTTCTCATAGGCTTTGTAGACAATGCCGCTTTCGTGCACCTTCTGGAAGTGCGTCCGGATGTCCAGGTGCCGGGTGGCCAGGTTGGTGAACCGGTGCGCCGCCGTCTCATAGGACACGGCGAACGCGTCACGGATGTCCTCGACGGCGATTTCCTTCGCGGCCTTGGCCCGCTGCAGGAACTCCACCGTGGCCTTTTCCGGCAGCAGCAGCGCGGCGGCAAAGTAGTTGGTCGCCACCCGCTGGCTGAGGAACTCGCCGTAGCTGCGCGGCGTCTGGTGATCCAGCACAAAATGCCCCAGCGCCTGCAGCAGCACCGAGCGGGGATCGTGCTCGGAGCGCTGTGACTGGGTGAGGTAGATCCGCTTGTTCTTCAGGTCCGTGACGGAGCGGGTGGAGTGCGGCAGGTCGGAGACGTGGTGCAGGCTGAAGCCCAGGTGGGCGGCGATGTCCGCAATCACGTGCTGGGAGAGCGGACCGTTGGTATGCCCCACGGAGTCCAGGACCTGCTGCGCCGCCTGCTCGTACTCCGGGAAGTAGTTGTCCCGCTCGCGCATCATGGCCCGCAGCTCCCCGTTTGCCCGCCGGGCCTCCTCCGGCGTGGCTACCTGTTCGTTGAGCCGGCGCTCCAGTTCGGACTGCAGGCCCACCAAGGATTCGAGCACATCGAGCGGCAGGCGCGAAGAAACGCGAACCTTCGGCAGGCCCAGGGACTGGTACAGCGGCCCGCGCTGCGCCCGTTCCAGTTCGATTTCCAGGGCCGCCCGGCGGCTGGGCGGCTCGGATCCCAGCAGTTGGTCGATGCTCACGTCCAGCGCCTTGGCCAGGGACTGCAGCAGCCCCAGTTTCGGCTCCCGCTTGCCGTTTTCAATCAGTGAAAGCTGTGAGGCCACGGTCCCGACGGCGGCGCCCAGATCATCGAGCGTCATCCCTTTTCCCTTGCGCAGGTGGCGTACCCGGCGGCCCAGGCTGATGACGTCGAGTGCGGAGCCTGCAGCGCCGTCGTCGTCCGATATGCCGGCAGGAGAGGGCCGGTTCCATGTTGCACTGGTCACAATTTCACAATAAGCGAAGAACTGCGTTTCTTTCCATAGAAAACCCCTAGAAAGGGGGTTGTTATTGCCGGAGGGTTGATCCCACAGCAAGGAAACGCCGGCTTTCAGCAGCCGGCTCGCACCGCAACCGAGGAGATCAACGGCCATGACGCAGGAACACAGCCCCGCAAGCACAGCACGCACCGCTGAGCAGTTGACCCAGGAATGGGCCACTGATTCACGCTGGGACGGCATCGAGCGCGATTACACCGCCGAGGACGTCGTCAAGCTCCGGGGCCGCGTCCAGGAGGAGCACACGTTGGCCCGCCGCGGCGCAGAGAAGCTGTGGGACCAGGTGCGCAACGCCGGCGATGAGGGTTACACCAATGCCCTCGGCGCCCTCACCGGTAACCAGGCCGTGCAGCAGGTCAAGGCCGGGCTGAAGGCCATCTACCTCTCCGGCTGGCAGGTGGCAGCCGATGCGAACAACTCCGGCCACACCTACCCGGACCAGTCGCTCTACCCGGCCAACTCCGTTCCCACGGTGGTCCGCCGCATCAACAACGCCCTGCTCCGCGCGGACCAGATCGAATTCGCCGAGGGCATCCAGACTGTGGACGACTACCTGGTGCCGATCGTGGCCGACGCCGAGGCCGGATTCGGCGGCCCGCTGAACGCCTACGAACTGATGAAGTCCATGATTCAGGCCGGTGCCTCGGGCGTGCACTGGGAAGACCAGCTCGCCTCGGAAAAGAAGTGCGGCCACCTCGGCGGCAAGGTGCTCATCCCCACCAGCCAGCACATCCGCACCCTGAACGCCGCCCGCCTGGCAGCGGACGTCGCCGGCACACCCACCGTGGTAATCGCCCGCACCGACGCCGAAGCGGCCACCCTGATTACTTCCGACGTCGACGAGCGAGACCAGGAATTCATCACCGGCGAGCGCACGGCGGAAGGTTTCTACAAGGTCCGCAACGGCATCGAACCCTGCATCGCCCGGGCCAAGGCCTACGCCCCGTACTCCGACCTGATCTGGATGGAGACCGGCACCCCGGACCTGGAGCTGGCCCGGAAGTTCTCCGAAGCCGTCCGTTCCGAGTTCCCGGACCAGATGCTCGCCTACAACTGCTCGCCGTCGTTCAACTGGAAGAAGCACCTGGACGACGACACCATCGCCAAGTTCCAGCGTGAACTCGGCGCCATGGGCTTCAAGTTCCAGTTCATCACCCTCGCCGGCTTCCACGCCCTGAACTACTCCATGTTCGACCTTGCCCACGGCTACGCCCGCAACGGCATGAGCGCCTACGTGGAGCTGCAGGAGAAGGAATTCGGTTCCGAAAACCGCGGCTACACCGCCACCAAGCACCAGCGCGAAGTCGGCACCGGCTACTTCGACGCCATCGCCACTGCCCTGAACCCCGAGGGCAGCACCCTGGCACTGGCCGGCTCAACCGAAACCGCCCAGTTCCACTAAAAAACATCACCCCCTGACTCCCTCCCGGCCAGCGCGCCGGGAGGGAGTCAGGGACCCAGCACCACCCGAAACACGCCAAGGAGCCCGCCATGAACGACCCCATCACCCTGAACGGCATTTCACTCACTGCAGCGCCGGTCAGGCGCCAGGAGGAAATCCTCACCCCGCAGGCCCTGGACTTCGTTAAGGCGCTGCACCAGGCCACGCATACCCGCCGCCAGGAACTGCTCCAGGAGCGCCAGGCCCGCCGGCAGCAGATCTCCAACGGTGCCGACCCGGCGTTCCTGGCCGAAACCCGGCACATCCGCGAGGATGACTCCTGGCGTGTGGCTCCAACCGCCCCGGGATTGGAAGACCGCCGAGTGGAAATCACCGGTCCGGTGGACCGGAAGATGAGCATCAACGCACTGAACTCCGGTGCCAAGGTGTGGCTGGCGGACATGGAGGACTCCTCCACGCCGTCGTGGTCCAACGTGATCAACGGCCAGCTCAACCTGCGCGACGCCCTGGACTACCGGTTGTCCTTCACCTCCCCCGAGGGCAAGGAATACCAGGTCAACGGTACGCGGCTGACGGAGCTGCCCACCATTGTGGTGCGGCCGCGCGGGTGGCACCTCCCGGAGAAGCACATGCTGGTGAACAACACCCCGATCGCCGGCGGGATCGTGGACTTCGGCCTGTACTTCTTCCACAACGCGCACCGGCTCATCGCCGAAGGCCGCGGCCCGTACTTCTACCTGCCAAAGATCGAGAACCATCTCGAGGCCCGGCTCTGGAATGACATCTTCATCCTGGCCCAGGACCTGCTCGGCATCCCGCAGGGCACCATCCGCGCCACCGTGCTGATCGAGACGATCACCGCCGCGTTCGAGATGGAGGAGATCCTCTACGAACTGCGCGACCACGCCGCCGGACTGAACGCCGGGCGCTGGGACTACATCTTCTCCGTGATCAAGAACTTCCGCACCCGCGGCCCGCGCTTCATCCTCCCGGACCGCAACCTGGTGACCATGACGGCCCCGTTCATGCGCTCCTACACCGAGCAGCTGGTGCGGGCCTGCCACCGCCGCGGCGCCCACGCGATCGGCGGCATGGCCGCCTTCATCCCAAACCGCAAAGACAAGGCAGCGAACGACGTCGCGCTGGAGCGGGTGCGCGCGGACAAGACCCGTGAAGCCGGCGACGGTTTTGACGGCTCCTGGGTGGCGCACCCGGACCTGGTGCCGGTGGCCCTGGAGGTGTTCGACGGAGTCCTCGGCGAGCGCCCGAACCAGCTGGAGCGGCTGCGTGAGGACGTGATCCCGAACGACAAGGAACTGCTGAACATCGCTGCCACCCCGGGCATGATCACCGAAGCGGGCATCCGCAGCAACATCGAGGTCGGCGTCCGCTACATCGAATCCTGGCTGCGCGGCAACGGCGCAGCGGCGATCAACAACCTGATGGAAGACGCCGCCACGGCCGAAATCTCCCGTTCGCAGATCTGGCAGTGGATCCATTCCTCAGCCGTCACCAGCGACGGAGAAATTGTCACCCCGGGCTGGGTGCAGGAACTGTTGGAGGAAGAATTCGGCCGCCTGGAGCGCTTCGACGGCGACCGGTTCGACGACGCCCTGGAGCTGTTCGAGGAAGTCGCCTGCGGCGAACACTTTCCCACCTTCCTGACCGTTCCGGCCTACGCCCGGTTCCTGCACGAATCCCGCGAACCGGCTGCGGCTTAGCAGGCAGGCAGAGGGTGGGGCTGGACGCACAGGCGTCCAGCCCCACCTCTTTTTTGGGCGCTGCTGTGTCCAGCGTCATCAGGGCCGGGGCGGGGCAAGGCGTAGAATGGACGCGCCGTCATTGCGGCGCCTCCTCCACTCCCAAGGTGTTCTTGCATGTCTTCCTTCGCCCAGGCTTTGGCCCGCGGGCTGAACGTCCGGCACATCCGTTTTATGGCACTTGGCTCGGCCATCGGCACGGGCCTCTTTTACGGTTCCGCCGCAGCCATCCAGGCGGCCGGCCCCGCTGTGCTGCTCGCCTACATCATCGGTGGAGCAGCTGTTTTCCTGGTGATGCGGGCGCTCGGAGAGATGGCCGTGCGGCATCCGGTTTCCGGGTCCTTCAGCCAGTACGCCAACCGCTACCTTGGTCCGTTCGCCGGATTCATCACCGGGTGGACGTTTGCGTTCGAAATGGCCATCGTCGCCATCGCCGATGTCACGGCCTTCGGCATCTACATGGGCTTCTGGTTCCCGGACGTTCCACGCTGGATCTGGATTCTCGCCGTCGTGCTGTTAATCGCCGCCTTGAACCTGATGCGGGTGAAGGTGTTCGGCGAGACCGAGTTCTGGCTCTCGATCATCAAGGTCGCGGCGATCATCGCCATGATCGCCGGCGGCGCCGCGATCATCATCTTCGGCTTCGGGCTGCCGGACGCCGCGGATCCGGGACTGGACACCCTGCTGGGATCCGGAGGCTTCTTCGCCAACGGATTCTGGGGCGTGCTGGCCTCCTTCTCCGTGGTGATGTTCGCCTTCGGCGGCATTGAGACCATCGGGATTACCGCCGGAGAGGCGGATAACCCGAAGAAGGCCATTCCCGCCGCCGTGAACACCGTGCCGGTGCGCATCCTGCTCTTCTACGTCGGTGCCCTGTCCGTCCTGATGATGATCTTCCCGTGGGAGCAGATCAACGGCGAGACCAGCCCCTTCGTGCAGATCTTCGATGCCCTGGGCATTCCGGCGGCCGCGCACATCCTCAACGCGGTGGTGATCACCGCGGCACTGTCGGCCATCAACTCAGATACTTTCGGTGCGGGCCGGATGATGTTCGCCCTGGCCAGGCAGGGCCAGGCACCGGCGGGATTCGCGCGGATCTCCCGGCACGGCGTGCCCTGGATGACAGTCCTGGTGATGGCCGCCGTCCTGCTCGTTGGTGTGGTGCTTAATGCCGTGCTGCCCGAGTCGCTGTTCCTGGTGATCGCCTCCATCGCCACCTTCGCGACCGTTTGGGTCTGGCTGATGATCCTGCTGTCCCACATCGCCATGAAACGCGAGATCAAGCGCCGCGGTCTTCCGGCGTCGGAGTTCGGGGTGCCGTTCTGGCCGGTGGCGTCCTACGCGGCCCTGGCCTTTATGGGCTTCATCGTGGTGCTGCTCGGCATCATGCCGGAGACCAGGATCGCCCTGATTGTGGGCGTGGTCTGGATTATCCTGCTCTTTGCCGCGTACCGGATGTGGGTCCGCGGAGCAGGGCGGGAACCTGCCGTCCTGGACGATGAGACCGGTTTGGACCCCACCGGAGCTTCCCGAACGGGCACGGAGGACGCCGGCACCCAGGCGGCGGAGGTGCGGCCCTAGCCGCCCCAGCAGAGACAGAACGGGTGCCCGGCGGGATCCGCGTCGAGGTCCGGGGCATCAAAAACTACTACCTGCCTGCTGATTTTCATTACCGGATCATGCCATGGTTCGCCTGCGGGGTAAACGGGCCTGCCGGCAGGCAGACCAGCCCTCCCTCAGGGACAGGGCGGCAGCGCCGTGTCCACCAGCCACGGTTCCAGCACCGCAGCGGGATCGATTCCGGTGCCGGCATAGATCCGGCCTGCCAGTTCCAGGAAGTCGGCGGTCGAGGCATTGCGGTGCCGGAACTGAGCGGTCCAGGTCCGCAGGAGGCCGAAGAACAGGCTGTCCGGAGCCACCCGCCGCAGCGCGTGCAGGGCCAGGCCGCCGCGGATGTACAAGCGGTCATCGAACATCCGCTCCGGCCCCGGTGAAACCAGGCAGAGATTCTCCGGCCGGTGCGAGAGCCAGTGCCAGGCTTCCTGTCCCAGCTCGTTGGCTGTTTCCCGTCCGGCGGCTTCAGACCACAGCCATTCCGCGTAGGTGGCGAATCCTTCGTGAAGCCAGATGTCCTGCCATTCCGAAGCGGTGACCGAGTTGCCAAACCATTGGTGGGCCAGTTCGTGGGCCAGCAGCCGGCGGGATTTCCTGCCCAGGTGATTCCGGCCGAGGACGGTGATGGTCTGCGCTTCGAGCGGGATCTCCAGTTTGTCCTCCGTCACCACCACCGTGTAGCTGCCAAAGGGGTACGGACCGAACCAGTTTTCAAAGGCCGCGAAGATCCGGTCCTGCTCCATCAAAGCTGCCCGCGCCTTGGCCAGCAGCCGCGCCGGCGCGGCCAACAGCTGCACCGGTGCGGCCGGCGCCTGTTCCGGGCCCGGCGCCCCCAGCCGTACCTGTTCATATCTGCCGATCTGCACCGTGGCGAGGTACGCCGCCATGGGCTCAGGCTGCTCGAAGACCCAGGTGCGCCGGCCTGCTTCCGCCGTTTGGCCGCTGCACGCACCGTTGGCGACCACCCGGTACTCCTCCTCCACCGTCACCAAGAACCGGTAGGAAGCCTTGTCCGCTGGGTGATCGTTGCAGGGAAACCAGGTGGGTGCGCCGGCCGGCTGGCCGGCCGCCAGTGCGCCGTCGGTCAGTTCCTCCCACCCGATGCTCCCCCACGGTCCGTCCAGTGGCTGGGGAAACCCGGCGTAGCGGATCTGCAGGGAAAAGGCGGCGCCCGCCGGCAGCTGCCCCGGCAGGGTAATCCGCAGATGCTGCCGGCCCTGAGCGAACGGAAGCTGCAGCCCGCCGGCTTCCACCTGGCTGACCGCCAGCTCAGATTGGAGGTCCAGAACGACGCCGGTCAGGGGCTCCAGTGCCACCAGCTCCAGATCAGCTGTCCCGGTGAGAAGGTTGGCGGTCACTGAGTAGTCCAGCGTTAGTCCATACCGGGAGACCGCATATTCGCAGTGGCCATGGCCGGCGGAATAGCCGTTGGAAGGGGACTGCGCTTGCTGGAAGTTTGCGAAGGACGGATCGGCGGCGTGCATGCGGCCTGATCCTGCCATCATGTCCCGGTTTTGTCAGCCGTAGGAGCGGCCTTAGTTATCCCGCTGTCCGGTCCGGCGGTCGGCCTCTTCGGCGGTGCGCTGCCAGCGGGCCCGGGTGTCTTCCGGGAGCTCGTCCCAGGGTGGAGCCGGGGGCATCCAGAGGCCCGGAAGCAGCTTCATCCGTTCCTCATACAGGGCTTTCCCCTCCGGGTAACCCACCCTGGAGCCACCCTCGCCCGTTCCCGGGCGGTCTCCGAAGCTGTTTCCCATGATGTGAAAGTCTAGCGGCGGCGCGGCCGGAGGCCGAACGTCCGGCGCCTGGACCGGTCACAGAAGGTAGCTATTGGGGCACCTGCGTTTCCCGCTGCGCCCGCTCCGCCCGGGAGGAGCGCAGCTTGGCCGCCAGATAGGCAGCGAAGAGGGCAACGGAAAACCCCACCACGGCGTACGGTTCCCAGTGCGGTTCCCCTGCCTCGCCCTCCCGTCCGGCGGCGGCTTTAGCCGATGCGCGTGCTTCGGCGGCGCGTTCTTCGGCGGCCTGTCCTTCCGCTTCCCGGGCCGCTGCGGCGGCGTCGGAGCGGGCGGTGGAAGCGAGAAACACGTCCGGTTGGATTCCCATGACCATTCTGTCGCCCGGGACCGCGGTACGCAGGAACCTCTCCACGGTCGGCAGGTCCGTGGAGATGCATCCCCAGGTCCTGGCGTTGCCGGCATGCAGGAAGATGGCGAATGAGGCGCCCTGGGTGACAGGCATGTCCGGCGGACGATTCCAGTTGATCACCGCGGCCTGCTCATAGAGTCCACTGTTCATGTACCGCCAGAGGTTTTCATCTACCGGACCGCCGGCCCCCTCGAAGTACTGGTTGTAGGTCGGCCCTTTTTCCCCGCCCCAGCGTGATGCCTCGTTCAGGGTGTAGTACTCCAGTTCAGTTCCGGGGTTCTTTCTGCCGAGCGCCTCGGTGACGGTAAAGGTACCGGTGGGCGAGAACAAGGTGTTCTCCCACATCCGGCCTGCGGGGGCGAAACCGTTGCGCCCGGCGAAACCGGTGGCCTGCCATTCCTGCTCATAGCCGCCTTCGCCGTCGGCCACGCACCCGGTGATCAGCACCTCGGATTCGCCGTAGGCACGGGCCGTGGCAAACGTGACGCGGTCCGCGGCACCGACGTCGAACTTCACTTCACCCGCTGTCAGCCGTTCACAGGGATTGGGTGAAACTCCGCTTCGCGCCGCCGCAGCCGCTGACGCTGATGCTGCCGCAGCGGTGTCCTGCGGTCTCGGGGCTTCCGGAGGCAGTGCATGAACCGGCGCTGCCCCCATAAGGAGCAGCGCCGCTGCGGCGCCGAGCGCCGCACTGATGCGCGGGATCCCGCGCAGCCCCGCGTTCACGGGCCTGAAGGGGGTGGATCCGGGTCCCGCGCATCGGCCCGGTGGTGGCCGTGTTCGGGGTGGTGCTCTGCCCGGGCCCCGTGCTTGCCGTGGGCGGGTCGGCCGGGACCGCTGCCCGGACCGCTGCTGCTACGGGCCAGCACCGCCGTGCGCGTGCGCTTCACTGCCGCCGATACCAGCCGTTCCAGCGGTCCCTGGCCCCGCTTTTGTCCCCAGATGACGGCAAAGACGCTGAGCAGGAGGACCTGCACAATCAGGGAGATTTCCGGGGAGTCTGCCAGCAGGCCGGTGGCCAGGAGGAGCAGGTGCGCGGTGTAGAGCGTCAGGGTCATTGACCCCATGGCGGCCAGGGGTGAAATAACCGGCCGCGCCCGCTGACCGAGCAGGAGCAGCGCCGCCAGCACGGCAACGGAGATCCCGATGGTGTTCAGGATGGCCAGCGGGGTGCTGGAGTAGGGTGCCATCCCGGCCAGCCACCACCATGAATCTGTGGGAAGGGTGGGATCCGGTCCCCACACCAGAATGTCATTGACCGTTTCCTCACCGCCGCTGACCTCTTCCAGGTTCTCCAGTCCACCGCCGGGGCCGAGCAGGAAAGCGGAGGCCAGGGTGGTCAGGAGCGCCAGGCCGCAGCCGCCCGCAAGCAGGCCCGTCTGCACCCGGCGGCTGCGCAGGTCCAGCCTGCCGATCGCCAGCCCTGCGCAGATAAACGCCATCCAGGGCAGGACCGGGTACACCCCGGTGAGGAGAAGCTGTGCCGCGGTGACATCAAAATGCGTGAACAGGCCGGTGAAGGTGGGCTGTTCCTCCCCGGGGTCCGGCAGGTAATCGCGCAGGCCCTGCATCAGGAATGGCATCAGCAGCGCGGTCGATCCCGCCAGCCAGGTCAAAGCCCGGACCGAAAGCCTCAGCAGGGGCAGCGCCAGCAGGAACATCACACCGTAGTACGCGAGGATCACCTGCGCCTGGATGGCCAGGTATCCCAGCAGCAGCCCAATGACCATTATGATGCCTGCGCGGACCGCGATCCCGGCTCGGGCAGCGGTCAGCGAGCGGCCGTCCAGGCGGCGGGGCCCCCCGGAGGAGAGCGCCAGGGACAGCCCGGCGAGCAGGGCAAAAAGTGCGACGCCGCGCCCCGCGAACAGGGACCAGGCCAGCGTTGGTTCCAGGTCATCACTCACGGCAGGCAGGATGTGGATGGCCATCATGGCCAGCAGCGCAAGCCCGCGGGCGGCATCCACTCCCATCAGCCGGGACTTGGCGGGGACCGCATCCCGGGCGGCCTCAAGCCGGGTCCCGGCCACATGTTGACCCGCTTTCCCTGCGGGGAAGGAGTCCGGCTCTGGTGTCATTGGACCGCTGCGGTCAGGAGGGCGCCGGAAAGCCCGGCGGTCTCCGCGTCCTGCACGAACAAGGCCGTTTCCTCCGCTGTGAGGTCCACCAGAGGCAGCCGCACCGGCCCGGAGGGAAGGCCAATCCGGTTCAGCAGGGCCTTGATGGAGGCAGCTGCCGGCGCCCGGAAGGCTCCCGTGTAGACGGGCAGCAGGCTTCGGTGGATCTCCAGCGCATCCCTGACGCGTCCCTCTCCGTAAGCTGCCAGCAGCGCGGAAAGGCGGTGGGCTGCCACGTGGCCGACCACGGAGACGAATCCGGCCGCGCCCACGGACAGGAGCGGCAGATTGAGCGCATCGTCCCCGGAATAGTAGGCGAGCCCGGTTTCCGCAATGACCTTGGAAGTGGACTCCAGATCACCCTTTGCATCCTTCACCGCCACGATCCGGGGGTGCAGCGACGCCGCTGCCAGCGTTTCCGGGCTGATCGCCACTCCGGTCCGTTTCGGAATGTCATAGAGCATCACGGGGAGGTCCGTGCTGTCAGCAACGGCAAGGAAGTGGCGCAGCAGCCCGGCCTGTGACGGACGGGAATAGTACGGCGCCACGACCAGCAGGCCGTCGGCATATTGGGCCGCCGCTTCCTCGGCCAGCGCAATGCTGTGGGCCGTGTCTCCTGAGCCCACTCCCGCAACCACTTTTTTCCCGGTCCCCTGCAGGACGCTGGAGGCGGCGTGGACCATGGAGGCTTTCTCCCAGTTGGAGGTGGCGAAGGACTCGCCCGTGGTGCCATTGACCACCACTCCGTCATTCCAGCCATCCCGGCACAACCACCGGACCAGGTCTGCCGCGCCCGGCTGGTCGAGCTTGCCGGCGGCGTCGAACGGCGTCACCATGGCCGTGAGGACACGACCGAAGGCAGCCTCAGCCACCGAGGATTTCGAGGATGCTGCTTCGCTGAACATGGTCTCTCCTGCTCTATCGTGACTGGGTCAGGGCGCGCCTGCGCCCGTGCGGGGGAAGCGAATCAATGCGGGGGCTCAGCGCGTCCCGGTGTTCCGGAGCGGTAGCCGATCCGGCGACGGCGTCCCAATGGGTCAGCGGATTCCCATACCACGTGCTGTGGGCCGGTACGCTTTCTTCGCGCATGACCAGCGAGCAGCTGCCAACCGTTGCCCCGTCCTCGATGGTGCTGCCCGGAAGCACAATGCTGTTGGGGCCGAGCGTTGCTCCCGCCCCGATCCACACGGAATCCATCCGCATGATCCGTTCGTGGAACAGATGGGTCTGCAGCACGGTGCCGCGGTTGATGCTGGCGCCCTTGCCGATTTCAATGAGGTCGAATTCAGGCAGCCACCACGTCTCGCACCACACGCCGCGTCCCACGTTCGCACCCATCCAGCGCAGCCAGGCGTTGAGCATGGGCGTGCCCAGGGACATCCGGACCAGACCGGGGACCGCCAGCGATTCGGAGAAGACGTCCGCCAGCTCATTGCGCCAGACGAAGGAACTCCAGAGCGGATGCTCCGAGACCCGGAACTGCCCCAGCAGCAGCCACTTCGCGGCGATCGCCGTCAGGCAGGCCGCGATCCCGCTCGCCAGCAGAACCGGACCGGACCACAGCACTGCGGCCAGCAGACCGGCTTCGTCAGAGATGAACGCCAGCACGAAGACGGTGGCCAGCGCCAGCCAGACCGTGATGATGGCCGGAATGATGCGGCACGCCTCGACGGCGGCCCGGGCGAATTTCAGCCGGAGCGGCGGATCATAGGTCCGGGAGGCATCCCGCTCTTCGACCGGGCGGGGAAGCTCCACCGGAGGCCGTCCAAACCAGGAGGAGTTCTCCGGCATGTCCGCGGGTGCAGAGGACAGTACAGCGATCAGCGAGTGGTCCGGCACGCTGACGCCGCCGCCCACAACGGCGGAGTTCCCGACAAAGGACTTCTCTCCCACCCGCGAAAATCCAAGCGAAAGCCATCCCTGCCGGACCTTCGCCACGGAGACCATGGAGTGGTCTGCCAGGAAGGCGCGGTCGCCGACGTCGGTGAGGTGCGGAAGGGTCTCCACAGTGGAAATTTCAGCGTTCCGGCCCACCTTGGCACCGAGCCATTCCATCCACACCGGAGTGAGCAGCCCCGCGTACAGCGGGTACATGGAGATCAGGTTCTTCGCCAGCAGCTGGTTAGTCAACCACGCGGCCCAGCCCGTCGGACCATCCAGGGGATGCATCCCGGCGGGCAGCAGCGATTGGAGCATGCGGACGGAAAACACCGTCAGGGCCAGGTACGTGCCCATGGTCAGCACTACGAAAACGGGAGCCCACAGTGCCAGCTCCAACAGCGCAGGACCAAGGTCCTGGGCGTCCTGCAGCAGCAGGAGCACCAGCATGGAGCCGGGAAGGACGGCCAGCAGCGTCATAATGGTGAGCCAGGACAGGCCAGCTGCGTACAGCAGGTTCATACCTGCCGGCCCCTTGGTTCCGGGATTCTTGGGCCAGCCCTCGCCAGCTGAGCCAAGGTACTCCATCGGGGACCCGGACCATTTTTCGCCCGGCGGCACCTGTCCCGAAACGAACGTCCCGGGTTCAATCTCGCTTCCCTCGCCGACCTGGGCGTTCCCGGTCACCGTGGACCGCGCCCCTACCCGGCTGTGCGCTCCGATCCGGATGTGCCCAATGTGCAGGAGATGCCCGTCGAGCCAGTGCCCGGCCAGGTCCACTTCATATTCGACGGCGGCACCGGCGTCGATCTGCGCCAGGCCGGTCACCGGAGGCATAGCCTCCAGATGCACATTAGGCCCGACGCCGCAGCCCAGGGCCCGCGCATACCAGAGTCCCAGCGGAGTCCCCATGATGGGCTCCAGCTTGCCGTACGTGACAATCCGCTCGGCGGCCCATAGCCGCAGGTGCGTTCCCCCACCGCGCGCATAAACGCCGGGCCGGATCCGGAACAGAAGTGCCCGGCAGGCCAGGACCGCTGCGAGCATCCGGGCCGGAAGGCTGTACAGCACAAGCCAGGCGGCCAGCAGCGGCAGCAGCGGCGGATCCGGTGTCCAGGGCGTGGCCAGCACGTTGCTCATCACCCAGCAGACAATGGCAATGCCGGTGACGTACCGCAGGCCGGTGATGGCGTAGAGGCCGGCGATCAGCGGGGCCTGGAACAAGCCCGTCCACCAGGGGGTGTTGGGGACCTCGCGCTTCGCGGCGCCGTCGTCAGTGGTTTCCCGGAGCCGTCCGGCCATCGCCAGGAGGGAGGGATGGGCGTAGATATCGGCGATCGAGACTTTCGGATAGCGTTCGCGCAGCGCGGAGACGAGCTGCGCGGCCGCGAGGCTCGCGCCGCCCAGGGCAAAGAAGTCGCTGTCCTTGGTCAGCGGCTGCGGCCCCAGCAGGTCCGTCCAGCGGTTGGCGAGCCAGCGCAGGTCGGCATTGAGCTCCACTTCGACGTCAAGCTGCTGCTCCACCGCTGTTTCGGGGGCGCTGAGCGCGTTGCGGTCCACCTTGCCGGAGGACTTCATGGGCAGCTCATCAATGATCCGCAGAGTGGGCACCAGCGTGGCCGGAAGCCGCGTGCTGAGTTCGGTCCGGGCAGCCGCCAGATCCACGCCCCCGGGGGCGGACTCGACCAGGTAGCCCACCAGGATCTCGTTGCCGCTGGCGGTGACCTGCACGGCCGCCGCAGCGCTGGTGACCCCCGGCAGCGCCGCCAGGGCATGGTCGATTTCCCCCAGTTCCACGCGCCTGCCGGCGAGCTTCACCTGTTCGTCCAGGCGTCCGGCGAAAATGAGTCCTTCGCGCTCGGCCCGCACCTTGTCTCCGCTGCGGTAGGCCCGGTTCCAGCCCAGTGACGGCAGCGGCGCGTATTTCTCGGCGCTGATCCGGGAATCCAGATAACGGGCCAGGCCCACCCCTCCAATGACCAGTTCCCCTTCTTCGCCCCAGGCCACCGGGTTACCAGCCGGATCCACGACGGCGAGGTTCCAGCCTTCCAGCGGAAGGCCGATCCGGACGGGGTCGGTGCCGTCCAGTCTGGCGCCACAGGCGATGACCGTGGCTTCGGTGGGGCCATAGGTATTCCAGACTTCCCGGCCGGGTCCGGAGAGACGGGCACCGAGTTCCACCGGGCAGGCTTCGCCGCCGAAGATCAGCAGCCTGATCCGGCTGACGGTCTCTGCCGGCCAGACGGAGGCCAGGGTGGGCACGGTGGAGACCGCCGTGATTTTGCGCTCCTGGAGCCAGGGCCCCAGGTCGATAATGGAGCGGACCACTGAACGGGGAGCCGGGACCAGGCAGGCACCGTGTGCCCAGGCCAGCCACATTTCCTCGCAGGAAGCATCGAAGGTCACGGAGAGCCCGGCGAGGACCCGGTCTCCCGGGCGCAGCGGCTGATCAACGCAGTAGAGCCGCGATTCGGCGTCTACCAGCGCGGCAGCGGAACGGTGGGTCACGGCAACGCCCTTGGGCTTGCCCGTGGAGCCGGACGTAAAAATGATCCAGGCGTCGTCCTCGGGGTGCGGTTCCGGGCCGCTGCCATGGATGGGAACCCCCTGCCGGATGGTCAGCTGCAGTCCTTCGCCGATCACGGCGCAGACTCCACCCTCGGCCCAGACAACGTCCGCGCGTCCGGAGGGCTCGTCCGCGTCGACCGGTACATAGGCAGCGCCGGAGAGGAGGACTCCGAGGATAGCGATGTACAGGTCCGCGGATCCGGAGGGGACCAGGACCCCGACCCGGTCTCCGGCGCCGATGCTGGCTGACCACAGTTTCCGGGCCAGGGCGTGCACCCGGGTGGAGAGCTCGGCATAGGTGAGCGGATCCGTTCCGTCGTCCAGGGCCGGCGCGGACGGATAAGCGGCTGTCGTCTCGTTGAAGATGTCTACGAGGGTGCGCTGCTCCGGCGCGGGACCGCCGTAGTAAACGGCGTGGTCGGGCGCCAGCGTGGTGCGGCTGAATACCCGCATCCGGTCTGCTTCCGCACGGGAGAGTGCCGCGGCGTTGCCTGTACAGGTGCTTTGACGGATTCCCTTCGTTGGGCTCAGTGGTTCGGACCGGTCTTCGGACAGAGTCATCGGGCTTTTCTTCCTTGGTGGCGCGATATGGCATGGCTGTTCGCCGCATCGCTCTGTCTCCCAGCAAGACACTCGAACCAGCGGCCAAAGGTAGCCTAAGGACGGCCTTCTGCCCTGAACATGAGTACCGGGGCTTGCCCTCTGCTGCCCGGTACGCAGGCCTCCACCGAGCAATTACTGGCGTCCTACTCGTTCCAGTGCTGCTGACCTCGTGATACTCATAGCTCACAGGAAACTCCCAGTTAGCGCATAGCCGTGGCACAGTCCGCATTGTTTGCCTCGGACCAGCGGTCCGAAGCAAATGACGGGCACCTCCGGTCCATACGGTAAGTACCGGTAAACACCGGTGAGCACGGGTAAACACCGGCAGTACGGGCAACACTGGCACTTCCAGAACCAAGGGCACGACCAGCACCACTGGCAATGCGGGCACCACAGACACGACCAGCGACACTGGCATTACGGGCAACAGGGCAGACGCCAGCACCAGGCAGCAGCATTTGAAGGGGTTCCATGAGCACTTCCGGCATGACGCCGAAAACCAGGTTTACGGGAATTGACGCGGCCCGTGGAATCGCACTCATCGGCATGATGGCCATCCACGTGCTCCCGGCGGTGACAGACGATTTCTCCCCCACCTGGTCCTGGTCCCTTTTCGCCGGAAAGTCGGCCGCACTGTTCGCTCTCCTCGCCGGGGTCACCCTGGCACTCTCCTCTGGCGGAGTACGTCCGAAGCAGGGGCTGGAACTGGCGGCCGTGCGCCGGGGAACCGCGGTCCGTGCGCTGCTGGTCGGCGCAATCGGCCTGACCATTGCCTACATCGACATGCCGGCCTTCATCATCCTGGCCTACTACGGAGTGATGTTCCTGCTGGCGGTTCCCTTGCTGGGCCTCTCCGCCCGGGTGTTGTTTGCCGCGGCGGCGGGCTTCGCGGTCCTGGGTCCGACCCTGATGATGGTCCTGCGCGATTACCTTCCGGAACCCGGCTACGACCCGACCCTTACGGACCTCTTTACGGACCCGTGGCAGATCGTGACCCAGCTGCTGCTGACCGGGACCTATCCAGCAATCCCGTGGATGGCGTACATCTGTGCCGGACTTGCCATCGGACGGCTGCGGCTCGGGGAGTGGAAAACCCAGACGGCCGTCCTGGCGGCGGGAGTTGGCACTGCCCTTGCCGCTGCGATGGCCTCGGCCCTGCTGCTGGGGCCGCTGGGCGGCCTTGGCCAGATTGTGGCTGCCACGCCGGGCATGGACACCGAAGCGGTCCAGGACGTCCTCATCTGGGGGCCGGAAGGATACCTGTCCACGTCGACGTTCTGGTGGTTTGCCATCCTCGCTCCGCACTCCACCACGCCGCTGGACCTCGTGTACACCATCGGAGTTGCCGCGGCCGTGCTCGGTGCCATGCTGCTCCTCGGCAGAGTGGCCGGACGCTATCTCCTCCCGCTGGCTGCCGCCGGGAGCATGACCCTGACGCTCTACACCGCCCACCTTCTGGTCCTGGGCAGCGGCTTCTATGAGGACCAGCCCGAAGTCTCCTTGGTGCTGCAGGTCGCTGCCGTGCTCGCATTCGCACTGATCTGGCGTAAGTTCCACAGCCAGGGGCCGCTGGAAAACCTGGTCGGGAAGGCCGCAGGCGCGGCCCGACGGCGGGTACTGGCCCGTGGCAGGGAACTGCCGACTGCCGACGGCGGACCGGGGGCGGGCTGAGGGACAGGCCTGCGCCGGAGCTTAGTTCCAGCGGCGCCGCTCGATCCGGAGCCCACCGGCTGCCGGAAGGGCCGCGGCGGCGAGCAGCCCGGTTGGCAGGCCGAGCATCCGGGTATCCAGATCGATGATTGACACGCGGTCCCCGGCCGGGCCCACGGCCACGGTGGAGTCAGTGCCCGCCTCCAAGCCGACCTCAATCAGGTGCGGGGCGGTGCGCAGCCCGTCTCCCGAGGCTTTGAGGACGGCTTCTTTCCGGGTCCACAACCGCGCCTGCCGCAGTGCCCGGCTTGCTGGCGCAACGACGTCGTACCTTGCCTGTTCAGCGTCCGTGGCTATCACTGCGTCCAGCCGTGGATCGCCGAATCCGGCGAGATCCGCCAGGTCCACACCCAGCGGCCCGGCAGCGGTGGCCCCGGCCAGCAGCCATTGCCCGCTGCGGCTGAAGCTGACCTGGAACGGCACCGCTCTCCCCCGCACCTGGTAACGCGGAACTCCGTGGCTCTGCGTGGCAGCGGCACCACACTCCGGGCACTGGTAATCGGCAGTGACCACGGCAGGATCAACACCCGCCAGCCCAGCCACGAAACGCCGCGCGGCCTGCCGGGCAGCGAGGAAGCGGCGCTGCACCGCCGGAACGGCAAAGGCTCCGGCCCGAAGCAGTTCGGCCCGGGTCAGCGGAGCTTCAGCCGGGTCAGGTTCCGCCAGCTGCAGCGCGGCGAGTGCCAGGACGGCGTCCGCATCTGTGCCGGCCCCGGCCCCGTCGTCGGCGCCTGGCTCGATCCCCGCCTCAGTTTTTGTCCCAGTCCAGGTTTTCATCCTGCCGCACCCTACCGGCTGGCGGCGGTTCGGGGAATCCCCCGGCCACTGCGGCCCCCGCGGCGAGCGGGCCGGAGACGACGTCCCGGGAATAAGCGGGAGGGCCCAGGACGTTGCGGGTTTTGTGTTGGTAGAAATTTGGTCCGATATCGGATGTCCCTGGTGTTTCATTGGCAAGCGGCGTTTTGAAACCGCCCTGTCCCGCTTCGAGCACGCCGGAGAGGTGGAGGTCCGCTGGCGCAGCTACCAGCTGGATCCCACGGTCCCCGAGCACTTCGACGGCACGGAGGTCGATTACCTCAGCAAGGTCAAGGGCATGGATCCGGCCCAGGTTGCGGGCATGCTGGAGCATGTCACTGCCCAGGCCGCCGGCGAGGGCCTGAATTACCGGTTCGCGGACCTGGTGGTGGCCAACAGCTTCACCGCGCACCGGCTCATCCATCTGGCCCGGGAGTCCGGCGGCGAGGAAGCCGCGGCGGCCGTCAAGGAAGCGCTGCTCTCGGCGCACTTCGAGCAGGGCCTGGATATCGCGGACCACGGGGTCCTGGCAGAGATCGGATCCCGGGCCGGCCTGGACCCGGCAACCGTGCGAACCACCCTCGCGGGCTCTGACTACGCCGAGGCGGTGGAGCAGGACGTGGCCGAGGCCCGGGCCCTGGGAGTCAGCGGCGTCCCGTTCTTCGTGCTGGACCGCAGATACGGCATTTCCGGGGCGCAGCCTGCCGAGCTCTTTGAGCAGGCGCTGGCCCAGGCGTGGGAGGCCGGGCACCAGCCGCTGCAGCCGGCCGCTGCAGCTGCAGATGCATCGCCGGACGGAGCCAGCTGCTCGCCGGAGGGCTGCAGCTAGCCTGCGTCCGCGGACGGAGAGGTTGACGACCAGGGGCAGCTGATGGGTCCGGGTATCGCTGCCTGCGCCTTTTCCACCGGGACCAGGCCCTCATACGTGGACCCCAGCACCACGTCCACGGAGGAGTCTTTCCGGTCATCCTGGATGTAGTGGGTGGACGGAATCTGTTGCTGCACGGTAAAGGCAGCCGCTTCACCGCCCGGTCCGGAAAGGATGATGGCTGTCATTCCCGCCCGGTTTACCGTGCTGTTCCCGGTCTGGTCCACGTTGAAGCCGCGGGATTTCAGCGCTTCCGCCACCTCGGTGGCGAGCCCGGGAGTCGGCGTCGAATTGTAGACGTTCACCGTCACGGTATCCGGCGCCTGGTAGAGGTAGGGGCCGGCGGGGCAATCGGCCTGGGCCCCGGGCCGGATATCCGGCCGGGGCAGGTTGATCCACCCCGCGGCAATTCCCTGCACCACGACGGCGGCTGCAATCAGCACAGCGATGAGAAGCCCGAGGACAACGCCGTGAAAGGCGCGGCGGCGTTTCGCGCGGCGAGTCGCTGTATCGTCCCCGCCATCGTTGAAGACAGTGCCGAGGTCCTCTTCGGTGACGATCCTGTGACCGTGCCACTGTTCAGGGGCGCCCTTTGCTTGAGCGCCGTCATGTTGCCCGCGAGGGGGCTGGTTAGTCATCGATCACGAGCACGCGGGCGTGCAGGATTGTGCGCTGGTGCAGCGCGGTCCGTACTGCCCGGTGTAGTCCGTCTTCCAGATACATGGTGCCCCTCCATTGCACGACGTGCGGGAACAGGTCTCCAAAGAAGGTGGAATCCTCGGCCAGCAGGGCACCGAGATCCAGCGTGGCTTTTGTAGTCACCAGCTCATCCAACCGAACCTGCCGGGGAGGTACCGCTGCCCAGTCCTTGGGTGTTACGTATCCGTGGTCGGGGTAGGGGCGTACATCGCCAACAGCTTTGAAGATCACTAACCCAGACTAGAGAAGTTAAGCACCCAAGGAAACAGGACTCCCCGGCGGCAGGCCCAGCATTACACGGTTCCGGGCTGATTGGATGCCGGCGGGAGCGCTGGGAACGGGAATACTGGAGGGGTGAACCCATCTGCTTCCCGCTTTGGCCTGCTCCTCGACGTCGACGGCCCCATCGCTTCCCCGGTTACCCGCACCGTTTCACCTGCTGTGGTCGGCCATCTGGTGGTGCTTGCCACCGCCGGCTGGCCGGTGGTCTTCAACACCGGCCGCTCGGACGAGTTCATCCGCACCCAGGTGATGGAGCCCATGATCGCCGCCGGACTTCCGGATGACGTGCAGGTGCATGCGGTCTGTGAGAAGGGTGCGGTCTGGTTTTCCTTCACCGGCACCGGCCCGGGTGCCGTCCAGGTTGATGAGGCGCTGGCACTGCCTGCCGCCTACGCCGACGCTGTCCGGGAGCTGGTCACCGGGAAGTACACGGGTCACATGTTCTTCGACGAAACCAAGCTGGCCATGGTTTCGGTGGAACAGAACATCGACGTCGCGAATGCCGCTTACCTCGCGGAGCAGGAAGCGTTCGACGCCGATGCCCTGGCGCTGATGTCCCGCTTCGACATGGGTGTGTGCCGGCTGGACCACCATGCGCCGGACTCGGACGATTCCGTGGACTACCGGATCGATCCCACCATCATTTCAACGGACATCGAGGCGCTGGGTGTGGGCAAGGACCTCGGTGCCCGGCGGGCGCTGTCCCTGCTGGAGGCCGCCGGAACGCCGGTTCCGCAGACCTGGCGGACCGTCGGGGATTCCCGGACGGACTACGCCATGGCCGATGAGCTGCATGCCCTGGGCTTCGACGTCGCACATGTGGACGTCCGCCCGGCCGACGGGGTGCCGGCCACACCGTATCCGGTGCTCACGGTGCCCGGGCTGATCCACGACGACGCCGGTGCGGCCTTCCTCGCCCGGTGGGCTGCGATGGCTGCCGGGCTGGCGGCGGACGACGCCGGCGTGGCCTAGGTTCCGAGCGGCCGGGTTTCGAGGCCGTTTGACTCCAAATATGACGCGCAGCAAACTTATGGCTGCTGCAAAGCCGCAGGTCACAGCCTCATGACGCCGTGTTGCGTAACATTTGGTTCCCAGTTGACAGCCCCCGGTGCTAACTTGCGGGAATGAGCGATAACCCCACATCGATCCCCGTCCTGGACCTCAGCACCGCCCGCAGCGCGGACGGAACCTTCAACGCCGAATTCATCGACCAGCTGCGCGAAGCGACCCACAAAATCGGGTTCTTCCAGCTGGTGGGCTACGGAGCCGGTGAGGAACGCGTCAAGGACCTTTTCGATGTTACGAAGCGCTTCTTCGACCTGCCGCTGGATGACCGGCTGGAGCTGGACAACCGGAAGTCCCCGAATTTCCGCGGCTACACCCGGCTCGGCACCGAACTGACCCAGGGCCGGCCCGATGCCCGCGAGCAGGTGGACTTCGGTCCGGAGCGCGACGCCGTCGAAGACTACCCCGCTGACCAGCCGTTCTGGCTGGTGCAGGGCCCCAACCTCTTCCCGGACACCGTCCTGCCGGAACTGCGCAAAACCTCCATGGAGTGGGCCGAACTGATGTCGGAGGTCGGCGCCGAGCTGCTTTCCGCCATCGCCGTTTCGCTGGAGCTGCCCGAGGACCACTTCGCCGAGCCGTTCGAAGGCACCCCGGCCTGGATGTCCAAGCTCATCCACTACGTGGGCGGCGTTGTGAAGGAAGCCGGCACCCAGGGCGTCGGCGCCCACGCCGACTATGGTTTTGTCACGCTGCTGCTGCAGGACGAGGTAGGCGGCCTCGAGGTGAAGCCGCACGAATCCGACGAATGGCTGCCGGTGGAACCGATCCCCGGCGCCCTGGTGGTGAACCTGGGCGAGATGCTCGAGGTCGCCACGCAGGGTTACCTCTCAGCCACGATCCACCGTGTGCAGGCTCCGCCGCCCGGCGTGGACCGCTACGCCATTCCGTTCTTCTGGTCCCCGCGCCTGGACTCGGTGATCGACCCGGTCCAGCTTCCGCCGGCACTGGCCGCCCAGTCCCGCGGTATCTCGGACGATCCGCAGAACCCGATGCTCGCCTCCTACGGCGCGAACGTCCTGAAGGGCTGGCTCCGCGCCCACCCGCAGGTCGCCGCAATCCACCACCCGGAGCTGGTCTCCGCGAAATAGCAGTCAGCACGCAGTCCCCAGCCCGCGTTCAGGACTGAAATACGCGTTCAGCACTGAAGTACGACGGCGGCCCGGCAGCAGGTGCCTTGAGCATCTGGAACCGGGCCGCCGGCGTTAAGGCTGGCGGCCTCTAGGACTCAGCCGGCAGGCCGGGTTCGAGGACGAAAAAGATGAAGCTGACGAACGCCGTCCGGCCCGTCAGGTGCGGAGTAGTTCCCGGTGCGTGTCCGGCGCGATCGGGGGTTCGCTCAGGAGGGACTGGAATCAAAGCCGGTTATCAGGCGGGCTTTCGCGGACGGGACAACGCGCCGATCCTAGCAAGGGCGCGCCCTTCCCCGGCCCGTCCCCGCTCGGCCGCTGACCCTCGGTTCCTCCGCACACCCGAAACCGGTAGGGTTTGCAGCCCCGGCAAAGTTGCCGGGCAGAAACAGGAGAACACGATGGCTGAAGTTCCGGGTCCCCTCGATCACACGTTTACCGCTCCCATCGGGGTGAACGTCAAGGGTGATATCTGGTCCTGCGTGGAGATGCCCGGATCCGCCGGGTTCTTTGGCACCGGAAAGACCGTGAAGGTTGTCGCCACAGTGGATGACGAACCGATCAGGGGAGGTCTGATGCCCACCGGAACGGGCGGCCACATGCTCTCCATCAGTGCCCAGCTGCGGAAGAAACTCGGCAAGGAAATCGGAGACACCGTCACCGTCCACCTGACCGAGCGCCTGACCTAAGCGCCGGGGGCTGAGCACCGGAACTGACCGGAACGGGCCGGAACAGGCCGGAACAGGCCATGTTGGCCCCCTGGGCCCTGACGTCCGTCAGGCCGGCTGCGGGGCAAGCCACTGGCCCCGGCGCATCACCCGGGCCAGCTCAAGCGCCGGCCCCAGCACCAGAAGGTCCGCGGCGGCGCCGGCGGCAAGAACGCCAATTTCCTGCCCGCGGCCCAGGACTCCGGCCGGCACGGCTGCAGCCGAGGTGACCGCATCGTTGAGGCTGGCTCCGGCCCGGACGGAATTGCGGACCAGGTCAAGCATGGTGGCCGTACCGCCGGCAATGGAGCCGGTTGAGGCGAGCCGGGCAACACCCTCCCGCACCGTCACTTCGGAGGGCCCTAGCTGGTACTGTCCGTCGGCCAGGCCGGCCGCCGACATGGAATCGGTGACCAGGGCAATGTTCTCCGCGCCCAGCAGGTCAAACATGGTGGCCACGAGGTAGGGATCCAGGTGGGTGTTGTCAGTGATGAGCTCCACTGCCGCGCCGCCGGCCTTCGCTGCGCGCAGGCAGGCGGACAAGGCCCCGGGTGCCCGGTGGTGGATGGGGTCCATCCCGTTGAACAGGTGGGTGACCGTGGGCCGGGCGGCCTCCTGGGGAACACCGGATGCCGTGAGGTGCTGCCGGGCCAGTGCCAGGGACTGCTCGGCTTCCTCCGGTGAGCAAGCGGTGTGGCCGAGCGACGGCACCACTCCGTTCTCCGCCAGGAGCTCCACCAGGGCAGCGGCTCCGGGCAGTTCCGGCGCGTAGGTCATGGTGCGGAGCTGGCCGCGGGCGGCACTGACGAATTCCCGGGCCAGCCCGAGGTCCGGAGCGCGAAGCCACTGTGGATCCTGGGCGCCGCAGCGTGCCTCCGCGAGGAACGGACCCTCCAGGTGCAGGCCGGCGATCAGGCCCTCCTCTGCCAGATCCGCAAGCAGGGCAAGCTGCCGCAGCAGCGTCGCCGGAGCAGACGTCACCAGGCTGGCCATGACGGTGGTGGCTCCGGTGGTGTGCAGCGCCTCAACGGCCCGGCGCGCTTCCTCCGCGTCCGCACCGGAAAAGTCGACGCCGTAGGCGCCGTGGCAGTGCAGGTCAACCAGTCCGGGAACCAGCACCTCGCCGGCCGCCAGCTCGACGACAACGTCGCCCGGGCGTGGGACCAGGCCACTGCCGGGTCCCACGTAGCTGAGCTCCTCGCCGTCCACCACAACTGCGGAATCCGCCAGGATCTGGGCCCCGGTGAGCGCATCCTCCCTCAACTCAGTTCCGCCCAACACAGTTCCACGCAGGACACTTCCACGCAGCACAGTACGGGTGCGGTCACCGGATGCGGACCCGGTCTGCACGGAAGCGCGGCCGGGTGCCGGCGTCGTGGAATGCTGCGCCGGAGTAAACGGAGGCTTCGCCTGGTTGGCGGTCATGCGGTTGGCCTTTCGGTGCGGAGGCGACTCGGGAAGGACGGGTGGCTCGGAAAGGACAGGTGGCCGGTCAGAGCAGCGACGCCGCTGCGGCGTCGGCCAGGACAGTGACCCGGCCGTGCAGCTGCAGTACCGATGCCGGGCAGTCCCGGCTAACCGGTCCCTTCAACGCCGCACGGAGCGCCTCGGCCTTGCCGGCGCCCTGGGCGATGAGCAGCAGGTGCCGGGCCGCCAGGATGGTGCCCAGCCCCTGGGTGAGGCAGTGCGTCGGAACGTCTTCGGGAGAGTCGAAGAACCGCTGGTTGGCGCTGCGGGTGTCCTCGGTGAGGGTTTCCAGCCGGGTGCGGGATTCCAGCTCTCCGCCGGGTTCGTTGAAGGCCAGGTGCCCGTTGCGTCCGATGCCCAGGACCTGCAGGTCGATCCCGCCGGCTGCCGCAATCTGCTGTTCGTACCGGGCACAGGCGGCCTGGTGGTCTCCGGTGTGCGGATTGGGCACGTGGACGGTCTGCGGATCCAGCCCCAGCGGTTCTACGATTTCGCGGCGCAGCACCTCGGCATAACTTTCGGGATGACCCGGCGGCAGCCCCACATACTCGTCGAGCGCAAACCAGGTGACACCCCCGAAGTCCCGGGGGTTCGCGGCCAGCGCGGTGTACAGCGGCGACGGCGAGGAGCCGGTGGCAACTCCGATCACCGGTTCCGGCCGCGATGCAAGCGCCTCGAAGACACAATCAGCGGCCACCGGACCGAGGTCCTGAGGTTCCAGGCACCTTACCTGGACAGCGGCGGTGCCGCGCAGCATTCCGGTGTTCACGGGGCATCACGCAGCTTCGCCAGCTGGGCCCGGATTCCGTCGAAGTGCCGCCGCAGCCGCTCCGACGCCAGTTCCTTGTCTCCGGCCTTGACGGCCTCAACAATGCCGCGGTGGACCGCAGCGTTTTCCACGAGGTTGACCAGCGGATCCCCGCCCAGCTCCTGGTGGATCTGGCGGTAGACCTTCCAGAAAACGGACATCAGGTTGGAGAGCAGCTCATTACCGAGGGGTTCAAAGAGCTGGTAGTGGAACTTTTCGTCCACCTCGGTGAAGGTCCTGCCGCTGGCTGCCGCGGCTTCCATGGCCCCGACCGTCTCCTCGATCTCGGCCAGGTGCTCCGGTGTCCACAGGTCCATCGCCTCACCGATGAGCCCGGCTTCCAGTGCCTGCCGGACATCCACCAGCTGCAGCGCCTCTTTGCCTTCATGACGCAGGGAGAGCCTGCCGCGGAAGGTCAGGCCGTCCGCCAGGGCATCGAAATTCGCCGGGGCCACAAACATGCCGTAGCCGTGCCGGATTTCCACAACGCCCAGCGCCTGGAGCACCTTGAGTGCCTCGCGCAGCGTGTTCCGGCCGATTCCGAGCGCGGCGACGAGCTCTGCCTCGGTGGGAAGGGCGTCGCCGGCCTTCAGGTCACGCTCGAGAATCAGCTCCATAATGTCGGCCTGCAGCGCCCGCGAGCGGTTTTGGGCGCTGAACCGGGCCGCCGGCGGTGAGGCGTAGGGCAGGCTCATAGGTCCTCCTGGGACAACGAAAAGGTGTGCACGCGGCGTAACAGTACCCGCATGCTCAACAGGTTATAGGATGTCCTATCTTTACGACAGGGTTGCTGATTCTTAATTGTGATTCGCTTGACGTGCTGTTGTGAGGAACCTTACAGTTCTGAACAAGCATCGGACATCCTACGTCCGATAAGTGACATGGATGGCGAGGCAACAGATGAGCAATTCTTTTGAAACCAGCGCGCTGCTGAACGACTCAAGCCGCCGCAACTTCCTCAAGCTGGCGGGCGTCATGGGTGCCGCCGCAGCTTTTGCAGGCTCGATTTCAGCCTGCAGCCCCGGAGGAAGCCCGGCCACGGGCGGCAGTGCCGCCGCCGCAGAAGGCACGGGATCGATCGAGGCCGGCATTTCCTACCAGCTCTCAACCGGGTTTGACCCCATGCTCTCCACGGGAGCAACACCCCAGGCCGCAAACCTGCATGTGTTTGAGGGCCTGACCGAACTTCACCCCGCAACCCGCGAGCCCTACCTGGCCCTGGCCGCCGCAGAGCCCGTCAAGGTCGACGACACCACTTACGAGGTGAAGCTCCGCAGCGGCGCGAAGTTCCACAACGGCGACCCGGTGACCACCGAGGACGTTGTGTTCTCCTACGAGCGGGTTCTCGATCCGGCGAACAAGTCCCTGTTTGCAGGGTTTATCCCCTTCATCGACACCGTGACGGCCAAGGACGACTCCACCGTCCAGTTCAAGCTCAAGTACCCGTTCCCGGGCTTCAGCCCCCGTATTTCCGTCATCAAGATCGTGCCGAAGGCCGTTGTGACCGCCGATCCCGCGGGCTTCGACCTCAAGCCGGTCGGCTCCGGACCGTACAGCCTGGTTTCCGCAGTCAAGGAAGACCGGATCGTCTTCAAGAAGTTCGATGACTACAACGGCAAGTACCCGGCCCGCGTCGCAGACATGACCTGGCTGCTGCTGGCTGATCCGGCCGCACGCGTGGCCGCCGTTCCGTCCCGGACCCAGGCGATCGAGGACGTCCCCTACCTGGACGTGGACCAGCTCGCCAGCAAGGTTGATGTGGAGTCCGTGCAGTCCTTCGGCCTGCTCTTCCTGATGTTCAACTGCCAGAAGTTCGCTGATAAGCGCGTCCGCCAGGCACTGCACTACGCCATCGACACGGACGCAGTGATCACCAAGGCCCTGCTCGGCAACGCCACCGCGGCGACGTCCTACTTCCAGGAGGGGCACCCTTCCTACACCAAGGCCGCCGGCTCCTACGGCTACGACGCCGAGAAGGCGAAGTCGCTGCTCAAGGAGGCCGGGATGGAGAACATCACCATCACCCTGACCTCCACGGACACCGGCTGGGTGACCCGCGTAGTGCCGCTGATCAAGGAGTACTGGGACGCCATCGGCGTCACCACCACCCTGGAAATCCTCCAGTCCGCGGCGGTTTACGCACCGGAAAAGGTGGGCGGAAAGAACTTCGACGTGCTGTGCGCACCGGGTGATCCCTCGGTCTTCGGCAACGACGGCGACATCCTGCTCAGCTGGTTCTACCGCGGCGCCACCTGGATGGAAAACCGCGCCGGGTGGAACACCACCCCGGAGTACGCGTCCGTGCAGACCAAGCTGGACGAGGCCGTGAAGCTCGACGCCGACAAGGCCAAGGGTATCCACGGCGACGTGGTGGACATTGTTTCCGAGGAAGTCCCGCTGTACCCGCTGTTCCACCGCAAGCTGCCCACCGCCTGGGACAGCAACGCGCTGGACGGCTTCCAGCCGCTGCCCACTACCGGCGTCTCCTTCATTGGAGTCGGCCGCAAGTAACGGCACATCCCCGGCGGGGCGCCCACCTGCGGCGTCCCGCCGGATTTTTCCTGCGCATTGGAGTTATTGAGTGACAATGTTTATCCGCCTGCTTGGGCGCCGGCTTGCTGCCCTGCCGATCATGCTGCTGGGCGTGACGGTCATGGTGTTCATCGTGCTGTCCGTGGTCCCAGCAGACCGCGCCACCGCCGTCCTGGGTGAAAACGCCAGCGAGGAAGCCAAGGAGGCCTGGCGTGAAGAACGCGGCCTCAACGCTCCGCTGGTTGTCCAGTTCCTGCGCTACCTGGGCGGCGTTATCCGGCTGGATTTCGGCGTCACCAACCCGCCCGAAGAATCCGTTGCCACCAAGATCGCCGCGGCCTTCCCGGTCACCCTGCAGCTGACCTTCCTGGGCATCCTGCTGGCCATCGTCCTGGCCCTCACGCTCGGCATCACCGCCGCCCTGTACCGGGACCGCTGGCCGGACCAGGCCATCCGCATCTTCTCCATCGCAGCCATCGCCACCCCGTCCTTCTGGCTGGCGATCCTGCTGATCCAGTGGTTCGCCCTTCCAGAGGGATCCATCTTCCCCACCGGCGGGCTGGCCTGGGCAGAGCAGTACGGATTCGTGGGGTGGCTCTACTCCATGACGCTGCCGGCGCTGGCCCTGGGCATTCCCGTCTCGGCCTCGCTCATCCGCGTGGTGCGCACCTCCATGGTGGAGGAGCTGGACCGCGACTACGTCCGCACCGCGATCGGCAACGGTGTCCCCTACCGCACAGTGGTGGCCCGCAACGTCCTGCGCAACGCCCTGGTCACCCCGGTCACCGTACTGGGCCTGCGCGTCGGCTACCTGCTCGGCGGCGCCGTCGTCATCGAGAAAATCTTTAGCCTCAACGGCATGGGCGACCTGATTGTGGTGGGCCTGACGACGTCGGACACCAACCTGGTCCAGGGCGCGGTGCTCACCATCGCCGTCGCCTTTGTCCTGGTCAACATCGTGGTGGACCTTCTCTACCTGCTCATCAACCCCCGAATCCGGACGGTGTAACCATGCGCAACTCACTGGCCGAACGGCTCAGCAACACCGGAGCCCGCTTCACCGCTCTGAACCTCAGCTCCAAACTCGCCCTCGGATTCCTGACCTTCATCGTCCTGGTCGCGATCTTCGGGCCGCTCTTCGCCCCGTTCGAAGAAAACGAATCCAGCGCACCCGTGCTGCCGCCCGGCGGCGAACACATTTTCGGCACCGACGGTTCCAGCTACGACGTGTTCTCCCGCATGCTCTACGGAGCACGGGTGTCCATCGCGATCGGCCTCGGCGCCGTCGCACTGGCACTGATCCTGGGCTCCATCCTCGGTGCCGTTGCAGCCACGTCGCGCAAGGCCGTCAGCGAGACCGTGATGCGCATCCTCGACATCATGATGGCCTTCCCCGGCATCGCGCTGGCCGCCGCCCTGCTCTTCGCCCTGCGCGACCACTCACTGAACCTCTTCGGCTCCACCGTTCCGGTGATCATCCTCGCGATCGCCATTGTCTACACCCCGCAGCTCGCCCGCGTGGTCCGGGCCAATGTGCTGGCCCAGTACGGCGAGGACTATGTCCGGGCCGAACGCGTGATCGGCGCCAGCCGCACCTACATCCTGCTCAAGCACATTGCCCGCAACTGCGCCGCACCCGTGCTGGTGTTCGCCACCGTGATGGTCGCCGACGCGATCATCCTCGAAGCGTCCCTGTCCTTCCTGGGCGCCGGTGTGCAGCAGCCCGCCGCGTCCTGGGGCAACGTGATGGCAGACGGCCGCAACGTGGTCTTCAGCGGTTCCTGGTGGCCCACCACGTTCGGCGGCATCACCATTCTGCTGACCGTCCTGGCGCTGAACATCCTCGCCGAAGGCCTGACCGATGCCATGGTCAACCCGCGGATCCGCAAGCCGCGGAAGGGTACGCAGGCGCCTGCCGCCGTCGACGCCGTCGCCACCGCCGCCCAGCCGTCCGCCCTGGATGCAGCGGGCACCTCGCTGACAGAATCCGGCAGCGGCCGGCCTCCCGCAGAGGAAGCCGCCACCTCCACGGGAGCCAATGTTCACAAACCGGGCTCGCTGGAAGCCCTTGCCGCCGAGCTGGAGATGCTCGCCGCCGTCGAGGCGACCCGCACCGACCGGCTGCCCGCCGTGGCAGCGGACGCCCCGGTGATCCTGGAAGTAAAGGACCTCTCCATCCGCTTCCCGGAGCGCTACGGCGACACCGCCATCGTGGACCGGGTCAGCTTCACCGTCCGCGAGGGCGAGACCATGGGTCTGGTCGGCGAATCCGGCTGCGGCAAGTCCATCACCTCCCTGGCGATCATGGGCCTGCTCCCCCGCACCGCGCAGCTGACCGGGTCGATCCGGTTCAACGGCAAGGAACTGCTCACCAATGATCCGAAGGAACGCGACCAGCTCTACAAGGGGCTGCGCGGCGAGCAGATCGCCATGGTCTACCAGGACGCGCTGAGCTCCCTGAACCCGTCCATGCTCATCAAGGACCAGATGCAGCAGCTCACCCGGCGGGGCGGCCGCAAGAGCCCCCGCGAACTGCTCGAGCTGGTGAAGCTGGATCCGGACCGCACGCTGAAGAGCTACCCGCATGAGCTCTCCGGCGGCCAGCGCCAGCGCGTGCTTATCGCCATGGCGCTCTCCCGTTCCCCGAAGATCGTGGTCGCCGACGAACCGACCACCGCACTGGACGTCACCGTGCAGAAGCAGGTGGTGGACCTGCTCAACGAACTGCGCGAGCAGCTCGGCTTCGCAATGGTCTTCGTCAGCCACGACCTGGCCCTGGTGGCCTCGCTGGCCCACCGGGTCACGGTGATGTACGCCGGACAGGTAGTGGAGTCCGGAGACGTTCCGGACCTGCTGGGCGACCCCCGGCACGAATACACCCGCGGCCTGCTGGGAGCGGTGCTGTCCATCGAGGCCGGCGCAGAACGCCTGCACCAGATCCAGGGCACCGTCCCCTCCCCGCGGGACTTCGCCCCGGGCGACCGCTTCGCCGAACGGTCGCTGCGGCCCGACGCCGATCCGAACCAGGTCCTGGAATTTGTCCAGGTGGGCGAAACCAACCACTACTGGGCCAGCCATGAGACGTCCCACCGCCAGGACCTCGTGGAAACCGGCACAAGCGCAAGGCAGGAAGCATGAGCAGCACGGACAGCAGCAACAGCCCCGTCCTGGAACTGAAGGGCATCAAGGTCCATCACCGGGCCCGCACCGGGTCCCTGTTCCGGCCCAACATCGTCAAGGCCGTGGACGGCGTGGACTTCACGGTGCGGCGCGGTGAAACCGTGGGCATCGTCGGCGAATCCGGCTGCGGCAAGTCCACGCTGGCTTCCGTCCTGGTGGGACTGCAGGAGCCCACGGCAGGGGAAGTCCTCTTCCAGGGAACCAAGGTCAGCACCCGGGCCTCCTCCTCGAAGAAGACCTTCGGCCGCGCCGTCGGCGTGGTGTTCCAGGATCCGGCCACCGCCCTGAACCCGCGCATGACCATCCAGGACATCCTGACCGACCCGCTCCAGGTACACGGCATCGGCAACCAGCAGACCCGGCTGGCCAAGGTCCGGGAACTCCTGAGCCTGGTGGGGCTGCCGCAGTCCGCCGCCGAGGTAACCCCGCACCAGGTCTCCGGCGGGCAGCGCCAGCGCGTCGCCATCGCCCGGGCGCTGTGCCTGGATCCGTCGGTGATCGTGGCGGACGAACCGACGTCGGCCCTTGATGTTTCGGTGCGTGCGCAGGTCCTGAACCTGCTCTCCGACCTGAAGCGGGAACTGAACCTCGGCATGGTCTTTATTTCGCACGATATCCAGACCGTCCGCTATGTCTCGGACCGGATCTGCGTGATGTATTTCGGGCGCATCGTCGAGGAGGGCCCCGCCCGCGAGGTCTTCGACCGGCCCACCAATGATTACACCAAGAGCCTGCTCGGAGCAGCGCCCAGCCTTTTGCACGTCTAGAACTAGAACCAAGCACTGGAGAACCACTTGTCACACACACCCACATCCCGCTTCCACGGCGTAGTCCCGCCGGTTGTCACACCCCGCACCGCAGACGGGGCCGTTGACACGGCGTCGCTGGAAAAGCTGACCAAGCACCTGCTCGAAGGCGGCGTTTCCGGACTGTTCGTCCTGGGTTCCTCCGGCGAGGTTCCCTACCTCACCAATGACGAGCGGGACGTCATCATGCGTACCGTCGCCAGCGTTAACGCCGGCGCTGTGCCCCTGATCGCCGGGGCCTGCGAGCAGACCACCCCGCGTGTCATCGAGGAGGGCCGCCGCCTGATCGACCTGGGCGCCGACGCCATCGTGGCGACCTCGCAGTTCTACGCCATCTCTGATGCCGCCGAAACCGAAACCCACTTCCGCTCCCTGCACGCGGCCCTCGATGTGCCCCTGTTCGCCTACGACGTTCCGGTCCGCACCCACTTCAAGCTGCCGCTGCCCGTGCTGGTCCAGCTGGCCCAGGACGGCGTCCTGGCCGGTGTCAAGGACTCCTCCGGCGACGACGTTTCCTTCCGCCAGCTGCTGCTGGCCACCAAGGATCTGCCGGACTTCGCCGTGTTCACCGGCCACGAGGTAGTGGTGGACGGCGCCCTGCTGGGCGGCGCCCACGGCGTGGTTCCCGGTCTGGGCAACGTGGATCCGGCCGGCTACGCGGCACTCTATGCCGCGTCCCAGGCAGGCAACTACGCCGAAGCAGCCCGGATCCAGGACCGCCTGGCCAACCTGTTCAACATTGTTTACGCACCCACCCCCGGCCGTGTCTCCCCCGGTGCCGCAGGGCTGGGCGCCTTCAAGACCGCGCTGGTGCTGCTGGGCGTCATCGAAACCAACGTTATGTCGGCTCCGATGACGGCACTCAATGAAGCCGAGACCGCCGTGATCCGCACGGTCCTCGAGCACAACGGGCTCCTCTGAGTTCCATGCGCCACGTCATCGGGATCGACCTGGGCGGCACCAAGACCGCGGGCGGAATTGTCGACGGCGGAGGGAACGTTGTGTTCTCCTCCACCGCCGCCACCCCCGCGCAGTCCGGCGCTGCAGCGGTGCTGGAGAATACCGCCGTCCTGGTCCGGTCCCTCCAGCGCGAGGCGGCCCGGCGCGGCCTGGACGTCGACGCGCTGGGCATCGGCTCGGCCGGTGTGATCGACTCCGGGCGCGGCGTGGTGGTATCCGCCACCGACGCCATCCTCGGGTGGGCCGGAACAGCGCTGACGGCTGAACTCTCCGCGCTGACCGGCCTGCCCGCCACCGCCCTGAACGACGTCCACGCCCATGCGCTCGGCGAGAGCTGGCTCGGTGCCGGGGCCGGGGTGCCCAGCGTCCTGTTCATCGGGATGGGCACCGGCGTGGGCGGCGGCTATGTACTGCACGGCGAATGCATCGAAGGCGCCAGTTTCACGGCCGGGCATGTGGGCCACTTTGCGTCCCCGTTCGCCTATGAGGCGGGGGCGCCGCTGCCCTGCAGCTGTGCCGGTGCCGGGCATGTGGAAGCCGTGGCCTCCGGGCCGGGAATCCACGCGCTCTACCGGCGCCTGGGCGGACGCGCTGCAGAGGGCGGAGGGGCGGAGGACACCCGCGCTGTCTACCGTCTCGCGGCCGACGGCGATCCAACCGCTTCCGAGGCCCTGCGCCGCGGTGCGGCTGCTGCCGGATCCGCGATCGGCGGGCTGGCCAACATCCTGGATCCCGCCGTCGTTGTGGTTGGCGGCGGACTGGCCTTCGCGGGCCCGCTCTGGTGGGACCGGATGGAAACCGAAGCCCGCCGGGAACTGCTCCCCCCGCTGGCGAACCTGCGGATAGTTCCCGCACAGCTGGGCGAGACGGCAGCGATCCGCGGTGCCGCCCGCCGGGCCCTGATTCTCTTCCCTGTTACCGAAGGCACCCATGTTTAAGCTCGAAGCCCTCCGCTCCTCCCTGATCGTGTCCTGCCAGGCCTACCCCGGCGAGCCAATGCGTGATCCGCGCACCATGGCCCAGGTGGCACAGTCCGCGGTCACCGGCGGTGCCGCGGCCGTGCGGGTGCAGGGCATCAGTGACATCCAGGCGGTGCGCTCCGCCGTCGAAGTTCCTGTGATCGGACTCTGGAAAGACGGGCACGACGGCGTTTTCATCACTCCCACGCTGCACCACGCCCTGGCCTGTGCGAGCGCCGGCGCGCACATCGTGGCGCTGGACGGGACCCGCCGCGGACGTCCGGACGGACTGTCCCTGGCGGAGACCATCGCCGGTGTCCACAAGCACTCCCCCGCCCTGGTGATGGCCGACTGCGGGTCAGCGGCCGACGCCGTGGCAGCCGCCGAGGCAGGCGCTGACATTATCGGCACCACCCTCGCCGGATATACCGGTGAGCGGGAGAAAACCTCCGGACCGGACCTGGAACTCCTGCAGGAGCTCATGGCACTGGATCTGGGCCTGCCCGTTATTGCCGAGGGCCGGATCCACACCCCGGCCCAGGGTGCGGCCGCGCTGCAGGCGGGCGCGTTCGCCATCGTCGTGGGTACCGCCATCACCCATCCGGCCACCATCACCAGCTGGTTCGCGGACGCCCTGGTTCCGTGATCTCTTTTCGGGACCGGGTGGACCCGGAGCTCCTGCCGGGCCTGGCGTATTCGGAGGCGTTTCCGCCGCCGGTGACGCCCGGTGAGCTGGCGGAGTTCCGTGCCCGGGCCGCCGCGCCGTCAGCTGCGGTGGCCGCTGCGGGCGTGGAGGTCCGGGACATCTCGGCGGACGGCCTTGCCCTGCGGGTGTTCACTCCGCCTGGCCCGGGACCGCACCCGGCGGTGTACTGGCTCCACGGCGGCGGAATGATTGCCGGCAGCGTGGAGCTGGATACCGCGTACTGCTCTGCCCTGTGCTCCCGGACGGACACCGTAGTGGTGGCAGTGGACTACCGGCTGGCACCGGAGCATCCGTATCCGGCCGCCTTGGAGGACGCGCTGGCGGGTCTGCAGTGGCTGTTCGCCTCCGCAGAGGAGCTCCGCGTGGATCCGCAGCGCGTAGCCCTGGCCGGTTCCAGTGCCGGCGGCGGCCTGGCGGCAGGGCTGGCGCTGCTGAACCGGGACCAGCAGGGTCCCTCACCCGCGTACCTGTATCTGATGTACCCCATGCTCGACCCCACCCACAGCTCCGGCTCAGCCCGCGAGTTCACCGGGATTCCCACCTGGAACCGGGCCCACAGCCAGTTCGCCTGGAACTGCTATTTGGGTGCCGGTGCCGGGAGTGCCTCGCCGTACGCTGCGCCGGCACTGGCACAGGATCTGTCCGGACTGCCGCCCACCCTGATCCAGACCGGTGAGCTGGATCTGTTCCGGGACGAGGACATCAGCTTTGCGCTGCGGCTGCTCCAGGCCGGCGTTGCGGCCGAGCTGCACGTTTATCCGGGCGTGTATCACGGCTTTGAACTGAACTGCCCGGAATCCTCAGTGGGCAGCCAGTGCCTGCGAGACCGGGACCAGGCGCTGGTCCGGGCACTGCACGGTGCGGCTTTGCCTGCTGCGCTGCCAAGGCCGGTTTCCCCAACGATTTCCACCCCCACCCCCAATACCCCCGCGGAAGGTTCACTGTTATGAGGCTCGAAGGCTGGCACATCGTCATCATCGTCGTTCTGGCGATCCTGCTTTTTGGTGCACCGAAGCTCCCCGGCCTGGCGCGCAGCGTCGGCCAGTCCCTGCGGATCTTCAAGTCCGAGGTGCGGCAGCTGAAGGACGAGGACGGCCCGTCGGCACCCGTCACGGACCCCGTGACCGGCGCCGTCATTCCGCCGGTGGTTCCTGCGGCCGGCACCGCCCAGGCCTCCACACCCCCGGCCTCCACACCCCCGGCCGGCGCTCCGGTGCCGCCCGCCGGAGTGCCGCACCCCAGGGATTAGCCCCCGGCAAACCCAGCAACAAAGACTCCGGGGCTGCCGGTCACCACTGGTGACCGGCAGCCCCGGAGTCTTTTCTGTTTCTTTGGGTTCAGCCGGAGCGCTCTACTTCAGCCGCACCGGCTCACCCAGAAGCCGCCCTGCTGCGTTGCCCGCACCGGCAACGCTCCAGGTGGTGTCCGGGACAAAATAGCCGCGCGTTACATCCGCGGCGGTCACCGTGTGCTGCGGGGTGGAACAGGTGTAGCTGGCACCAGCACCCAGGCCCAGATACCGGCAGTTGCCCGCTCCGGGCGGCAGGAACGGACTGAAGTTGCCGGCCGCGGGGGTTACGGACGCCGTCGCAGTCCCGGTGTTACTGACCGCGAACCGGTACGGAACCGATTCACCCGCGGTATAGGGGTTGGCAGTGACATTCCGCCCGGTATCCGTGCGGCTGCCGGTGACGGTTACCCCGGCGACCGCCGCCGTCGGAGCCTGGATTCCGGACTTGAGCGCAACCGGATAGCCGAGCACCTTGTCGGTGCCGGTGGCAGCACCGGAAACGGACCAGGTGGTATCCGGCACAAAGTAGCCATCGGCGGCTTCTTCCGCCGTCACCGTATGGGCCGGTGTGCTGCAGGTGTAGGACGCCCCCGCAGCCAGCGAGAGGTAGCGGCAGTTGCCCGTGCCCGGAGCGGTCAGCGGCGCGAAGTTGCCTGCGGTGGGGGCGACGGCGACGGTGCCGGTGTTTTTGTTGGTCACGGTAAAGCTGTAGCTGACTGCCTGGCCCGCGGTGTACGGGTTGGCCGCGAGGTCGCGGGAGGTATCGATGCGGGTCCCGGAGATCTCCACCCCGGCGATGGTGGTGGTGCTGGGCGCCGGGGCCGGGGTGCAGCTGTTGAGCCAGCTGTCGCTGAAATTGGCGAATACAATCCCGTTGCTGTAGTTCGATTCATAGAGCACACCGACCTGCCCGCTTTCCAGCCGGGTCACGGTGGAATAGGCGGAGAATCCGGAGCGGATGGTGCGGGGAACTCCCCAGGTGGCGCCGTCGTCGCAGGAGACCCGGGCGGAAACATTCTGCCGGTTGTCCGGATGGTCGGCATTGGTGAAGATCAGCTTCTTCGCGTCCTCGCTGCCGGCGGGAGCATCCGGGAAGAGCCGGGCAATGGCCGCGTTGTTCGCGGGATCGGTCAGGGCCGTGTCCAGGGTGACGGGCCCATAGGTGGCGCCGCCGTCGGTGGAGATGGCCACCTTGCGGGCATTGTCCGCGGCGTTGTTGGAGCGGGAGTTAAGCATGACCCGGCCGTCGGACAGCTCCACGGTCTTGTTTTCATCCATCCGGGTGCCCACGTTGGCACCCTTGACCCAGGTGGCACCGTGATCATCGGAGTACACGCTGTAGGCCTGGATCGCGTTGGTGCCGTCAGCCTGCCGGATGTCACCGGCAAACTGCTGGACCAGCCGGCCGGCGTTGGCACCGTAGCGCAGCTGGATCCCTTCGCCGGAGCTGGCGAACATGGCGCGCACGTCCCCGGGCTGCGGGTTGGTGGTGCTGGCGCCGGGCTTGACCACGGTGGTGATCAGCCGGGGCTTCCCCCAGGTGAGGCCGCCGTCGCTGGATTCGGTGACCTGGGCGCTGAGGACGTTGCGGTTGGCGTCATCGTTGCCGAACGAACCGCTGCCGAAGCCGGTGTTCTTGGAATAAACCGAGAACAGGAACAGCTTTCCGGTCTCGGCGTCGTAGACGAAGCTGGGATCGCTGTAGCCGTACTTGCCCGTGCCGTTGTTGGCCGCGTCCGCGAAGCCCGCCAGGATGGTTCGCTGGGTGTCCCAGGTGGCGCCGCCGTCTGTGCTGCGGCGCATCACGATCGAGTTGGGGTTCGGTGAGTCCGCGGCGTTGGTGGGCCGTCCGTCCCAGGCTGCGACCACCACGCCGTCGCCGAGGTAGCTGAGCGCGGGGATGCGGTAGGCAGCAAACGGACTGACCACAGTTGAGCCAAGGTTCTGCTCGCTGAACGTCCCCGGCGGGTCGGTGGGAGCCGCCGCAGCGGGGACTGCCGCCACCAGCATTCCGGAGAGGGCTACAACGCCGGCCAGGGCAGCGGCGCTCAGGCGCTTGAAGGGCCTTCGGCGATATGTTCGGGACATTCCGGTCCTTTCAGTGGGCCGGCACGGGCACCGGCTTGGGGCTTCTGCCGCCAAACCGGCGGCAGAGCCAGCCCTCCCCCGGACAGTCACCGCTGCAGTGCTGCACAGCCTGACGAAATCCAACGTTGGACATCCTACAACCGTAGTGATGCGTCTCACTAGGAGCAATGGAGTCCGTGGTTTTTGGAGTCGGGGAACCGAAAGTTGTTGTGACTGCCGATCGAAGTGGCCCCGGGTGGGCCGGGATGCCTCCGCGGACTCCCCGGCCCCCGCTGGCTTCCCGGCTCCGAACGGCCGGTGTTTCTAGCGGCGTCCCAGCACGGCGACCAGGAAGTCCGATTCGACGTCGAACGGGCGCAGGTCCCAGGTGGAGAACTTCTGCTGCAGAACCAGCCCGGCCGCCGAGGCGTCCTCGAAGAACGTCCCGAAGTCATAACCGCGGCCGGCTCCAAAGCCCGCCACGATGCGTCCGTTGGGGGCGAGGTGCCCGCGCATGCGTGCCAGGACCTCGGGGGCGGTTCCCGGCGCGAGGAAGGTCATCACATTGCCGGCGCTGACGATCAGGTCGAACGGCTCGTCGATCCCGGCAGCGGGCAGGTCCAGTTCGGCCAAATCCATGGTGAACCAGGGGACATCCGGGAAATCCTTCTTCGCGGCTGCGATCAGGTCCGGATCCACGTCCACACCGACGACGTCGTGTCCGCGGCGGGCGAGTTCCCCGCCCACCCGGCCCGGGCCGCTGCCGGCGTCGAGAATCCGGGCTCCGCGCGGCAGCATGGCGTCGATCA
This sequence comes from Arthrobacter sp. Helios, assembly GCF_023167125.1. Classification (NCBI taxonomy): domain Bacteria; kingdom Bacillati; phylum Actinomycetota; class Actinomycetes; order Micrococcales; family Micrococcaceae; genus Arthrobacter; species Arthrobacter sp. Helios. The sequence continues at coordinate 3,606,807 of NZ_CP095402.1, read as the reverse complement.
GCCGGGCTTCACCGGCCAGGTCGGCACCCTGCTCCCGCATCTTCTCGAAGCGTTCGATGTACCAGGCTGAATGCTCCGGGTTCTGGCGTTTTTTGGCTTCCCACAGGGTTTCTTTGCGCACCCCTCAAGCCTACGCGTCCAGCAGTGATAGAAGTCCTGGGGCCAGGCCTAGACCCCGTTGATGCGGATCTGGTTGCCGGCCGGATCGCGGAATGCGCAGTCGCGGATGCCGTAGGGCTGGTCGGTCGGTTCCTGGATGACTTCGGCACCGGCGGCCTGCACCCTGTCGAAGGCAGCGTCAACATCGGGCGAGGCCAGGACGATCGTGGCGAAGGTTCCCTTCGCCATCATCTCGGCGATCATCCGGTTCTCCTCCTCCGTGATGCCGGGATCCGCCGACGGCGGGTAGAGGACCACGGAGACTTCCGGCTGGTCGGCGGGGCCTACGGTGATCCACCGCATTCCCTCATAGCCGACGTCGTTCCGTACTTCGAAGCCCAGGGCGTCGCGGTAGAAGGCCAGGGACTCATCGGGGTCGGTCTGGGGCAGGAAACTGTTGTGTATGTTGAGGTTCATGCCGGTAACGATAGTTACCGGGCCGCGGGCTGCGCTTCTCGATTCCTGACCGGCTTGAGGACCCTCTTGGCCATGCAGGCGGGAATCCCGTTCACCGACTCAGCATGCTCGCGCCGGTAGATACTCGGCGGCACACCCACCAGTTCGGTGAACCGGGTGCTGAACGTGCCCAGCGAGGAACAGCCGACGGCGAAGCACACCTCGGTGACGGAGAGGTCGCCGCGGCGGAGCAGTGCCATGGCCCGTTCGATCCGCCGGGTCATCAGGTAGGAATACGGTGCTTCGCCGAAGGCCCGCTTGAACTCCCGGCTGAGGTGCCCGGGGGAAAGGTGTGCGTCGCGTGCGAGCGCCTCCACATTCAGCGGCTGCGCGTATTCCCGGTCGATCCGATCCCTGACCCTCCGCAGCACCACGAGATCGCGCAGGCGCTGTTCATGGGGTGCACGGGTGGGCATGCGGCTACTTTAGGCCCGCGGGAGGGGACAGCGGTAGGGGGTACGGCAGGCACTGACCGTCCGCCCATCGTTCGGAACCACCGAACGGGTCTGCGGAAGAACCCGCTGGCCTCCGCCGTCCCCTCCCCACAGGATGGACTTATGAACCTGTCCGCTCCAGAGACCTCCAATGACGGAGGAGCCCGCGTAGAGGCGGACATCGTCTTTGCCTCCCGGCCTTCCGGTGACCTGTTACTGGACCTCTACCATCCGCCGCGGGCTGAGGGCCCTGTACCCGTGGTGCTCTGGCTGCACGGCGGCGGCTGGTTCACCGGCGACCGTGCCTTGGCACCGGACCTGGCCCGGCATGCCGCAGCCACCGGGTGCGCCGTGGCCAGCATCGAATACCGATTGTCCGGGCAAGCACTCTTCCCCGCCCAGCTCTTCGATGTGCGCGAGGCCATCCGCTTCCTGCGTGCCGGTGCTGAACGGTTCGGCCTGGATCCGTGCGCAGTCGGGGTGTGGGGTGCCTCGGCGGGCGGACACTTAGCTGCTCTGGCCGGACTCACCGGTCACCTTGCCCAGCTCCCCGGCGAACCTGCACCAGAGGGCGAGGCTGATGCCTCCGTGCAGGCTGTGGCTGAATCCTACGGTCCGGTTGACCTGGCCGCCGTGGTCGCCGAAGCTGAGGCCGCTATCCCGAGAATGAACGGAGCATCGTCGCCCGAGGCCCGGCTTCTGGGAGGCCACCCGGCCGGACTACCGGACCTCGCACGGTATGCCAGCCCACTCAGCTGGATCAGTGCGGCCGCTCCTCCGTTCCAGATCTCCCACGGCACCGGTGACGTCCTGGTTTCCCACCGGCAGAGTGAGCTGCTGCATGAGGCCCTCACCGCAGCCGGCGCTTCCAGCGAGCTTCACCTTCTCGATGGCTACCGGCACGGATTCCTCAATCCGCCCGGCTTGCTGGACGTGCAGCTCAGCGGGGTCATGGACGACGGGCGGCTGTTGGCCGAGGAACCAACCCCCTCCCTGCGCCGCACCTCGGCTCAACCTGACCTGAAGGAGACGGTGTTCGCCTTCGAAGACATCGAGGTTTTCTTCCGCCGCCATCTCTTCGCTGAAACAGCAGAATCTACGGAAGGAAAACCCCTTGACCAGTACCAATCTTGAGACCATGCAGGGGCTCGCGCCCGTTGTGAATGCCCTGCCCGGTGAGCCCGTCCCCTACTACCTCGCTTCGGGCGAGGGGCTGCGTTACGAATGCGATGGCCAGCTATGGACAGTCATTGCCAGAGGAACCGACACCGGCGGGCTGTTCGATGCCGCCTACATCCTCGGTCCGCGCGGGGCGGAGTCGCCCTTCCACAGCCTTCCGTCACATCAGCGCTCCTATTTCGTTATCGAGGGAAGCGTACAGTTCTGGCTCTCGGGGCAATCCCGGATCCTGGTGCCGGGGGACTCCATCCACGTCCCCGAAGGGGCTCCGGTGGCCTACCGGATGCTGTCCCACATGACCAGGCTCCTGTTCTTCTCCGCCCCCTCCGGGGCGCTTGACGCGCTCACCGGAACGCGCCGGACCGTGGACCGCCACGTCTATTCGACGGAAGGAACAGGCGAACTGTATCTGCCCGGCACCGCCCAACTGCATGATCTGCCGCGCGTCGCCGCACAGGAGATCTGGGACGAAACCCTTCCAGCAGCGGAGGAGGGGTACTTCGTCCGCTCCCGCGGAGGTGACCGGCGCGGGTGGCCCGACTCCCTTAACGCCTACGCGGCCCGGGGCCGCACCACGGGTGGCCGGTATTTCGCGGTCAACACCCTCGCCGCCCCGCAGCCCTACATCATCCGGCACTTCCACCAGCAGCACACCGAAAATTTCCTCTGCCTCACCGGACGCATCTGGCTTTGGGTCAACGGCCAGGAGCTTCTCCTCACGGCTGGGGACTTCCTGCATGCTCCTGCCGGAACGGTGCACAGCTTTGCGATCGCTGCCCACAACACCCAGATGCTCGGACTGCTCACGTCGGACGTTTTCGAGCCGTTCTTCGATGTCACGGGTGTACCCACTGATGAGTTCGTGCACACCGAAGGCTTGATCGACCCGTCCGTGGTTATGCGCGGGATCCAGAGCACCCCGGATCTGGACCTGGTGGTCGTGGGCGGTCCGCCGGAACGTGTCCGGGCCGCCGGACTGTAGCGGTCTGGCTGGTCCACGCTGCCGTGATGCCTGCCGTGCCGCCCCGGGCCCTGCTGGCAGGATAGGTCCAAACCCGCCACTTGTGGCAGGACCACACCAAACAGACGAGCAGCACTATGGACCTCACCATTCATCACCTCCGGTGTTTCTTAGCCGTGGCCCGGGAACTGCACTTTGGCCGGGCGGCCTCGCAGCTGCATCTGAGCCCGTCGGCGCTCAGCGAGCAGATCTCAAACCTGGAGGGCCGGTTGAACCACCCGCTGTTCCACCGCTCCTCACGCACTGTGGAGCTAACCGACTACGGTCAGCGGCTGCTTCCCCTGGCGCAGGAAGCGGCCGCAGCGATGGACAAAGTCCTGGAGTGGGGTGAGAAGGCAGCGGAAGAAGCCCACCTCAGGGTGGGCCTAATGGTCTCCAGCACCGGCTTCCGCACCATCATGGCTGCCGCTGCTCAACAGATGCCCAGGGTGCAGTGGGACATCCGGCAGCTGGGATTCCTGCATTGCTTTGATGCGCTGGAAAAGAACGAGGTGGACTGTGCCTTCATCATCGACCTCGGCCTTGAGCTGCCTCCCAAATTTCGGTCTGTCCCGCTCTGGCAGGAACCCTGCGTGCTCGTCGCCTCCGAACAGCACCCACTGGCCGGCCGGGCAACCGTGAAGCTGGCCGATCTGACTGAGGAAACCTTTATCAGCGTCCGGGACGCGGAAGCATCCACCCGCTGGTTCGGCGCACTGGACGCCGTCGGCGGTGCACCGCGGATGCTGGCCGCTGCACGAAACTTCGAAGAGGTCCTGGAACTGTGCAGCGCCGGCCTGGGCGTCAATATCGCCGGAACTGCCGCAGCAGACACGTACGACCGCCCGGGACTTCGCTTTATCCCGATCGAAGACGCGCCGCCGGCCACCACCACACTGTTCCTCCGGTCAGGCAAGACCTCACCGGCGCTGGATCAATTCATTGGTCTGGCAACAGCGCTGGCAAATTCCTGAACCTGCGGTCCGCGGCCTGAATGATCTGTCCTCCGATATGACATAAATCGATGCCAGGCATCTAATTCATGAAAATTATTGTGGTCCACCGGTTTGGCTGGAAGCATCCTTGCAACGCACCGCGCTGCATTGGGCCGGGCCGGACAGGAAGACCTAGGAAAGCAGGCAGAGTCATGAAGGCGAAATCCAGAGGATTCGGACGGGCAGCAGCCAGCATCGGCATGATCGCTCTGCTGGTCACGGCAACCGGATGCGGCAGGTCCGCGGCCCCGGCAGCCGACGGCGGCAGCTCGGCTTCCGCCTCCGTGGACGCAGGCGCAGCAGCCGAGAGCCTGGTTCCGGCGGACCTCCGCGAGAAGGGAGTCCTGAAGGCCGCGACCGCCGAGGGGTATCCCCCGATGGAGATGTACAAGGAAGGCACCACCGAACTGATCGGTGTGGATCCGGAACTGGCAGAGCTGATTGCCGGGCAGCTGGGGCTGAAGTTCGAGATCACCAATGCCTCCTTTCCCGGCCTGATTCCCGGCCTGCAGTCCAACCAGTGGGACCTGGCTATCTCCTCCATGAGCGACACCGAGGAACGCCGGCAGGCAGTCGACTTTGTCGACTACTTCGTTGCTGGCGGCGCCATCATGGTCAACAAGGGCAACCCGGAAGGCATCACCGGCATCGCCGACCTGTGCGGAACGAATGTGGTCGGAGCCAAGGGATCTTCGAACCTCGCCATCCTGCAGGACTACTCGGAGACCGAGTGCAGCACTCCGATGACCATTTCGGAGTCGGAGGACGCTCCCACCGGGCTGCTGCAGCTGGACACCGGCCGGGCCATCGCCACCGTGGTCGACTACCCGGTCGCCGCCGAGCTGGCGGCCAAGTCCGGCAAGTACGAGGTGCTGGAAGAGCAGTACGAGGCAGGCCCCTGGGGCATCGCCGTGGACAAAGCCGACCGGGAGCTGACCAACGCGGTGAAGGCCGCCCTGCAGGAACTGATCGACGACGGCCGGTACCAGGCCCTGCTGGAGAAGTACGGAGTGTCCAGTGCCGCCGTCGAGACCGCTGAAATCAATGCCGGCCAGTAATACCGACACCTCGGATTCAGCGCGCACGGACGCCGCGGAGCTTCCGCTCAATGCCCGGCGCGCACCCGCGTGGGGGCGCTGGATCGGCGGTGCGGCCGCCGCGGTTTTCGGGCTGTGGGTCCTCTACGTCCTGGTGGTGACTCCGAACATCCACTGGGACGTGGTGGCCGGCTCCCTCACCGCCGGGCCGGTCCTGGAGGGCCTGTGGGTGACCATCGCCCTGAGCACCATCTCCATGGTCATCGGGATCGTCATCGGACTGGTGGCTGCGGTTATGCAGCTGTCCAAAAACCCGGTGCTCCGGCTCGTCGCCGGCGCCTTCTCCTGGTTCTTCCGCGGCACGCCCCTGCTGGTACAGCTGCTTTTCTGGTTCAACCTCGGCGTGATCTTCCCCCGGCTGGAGTTCGGCATCCCGTTCGGCGGGCCCAAGCTCTTTGGCGTGGAGGCGTCCATCATCACGCCCTTCGTAGCCGGACTGCTGGGCCTGGCGATCAACGAGGGGGCCTACATGTCGCAGATCATCCGGGCCGGCATCCTCTCGGTTGACAGCGGGCAGCGTGAAGCTGCCGAGGCCATGGGCATGTCCCGGGGCCGCATCATGAGCCGGATCATCCTGCCCCAGGCCATGCGCATCATCCTGCCGCCCACCGGCAACCAGTTCATTTCAATGCTCAAAACCTCCTCGCTGGTTTCGATCATCGCCGGCTCCGACCTGATGACGGTGGTGCAGCGGATCTATCTGGGCAATTTCGAGGTGATCTCGATGCTGATTGTCGCGTCCATCTGGTATCTGGTCCTGACCACGGTGGCCACCGTCGGCCAGCACTTCCTCGAGAAGAAGTACTCCAAAGGCTTTGACGGCAGAACTCCCGTACGGAGCAAAGTACTGGCAAATCTCTCCCCGTCATCCCTCAGAAAGCCAGGGCGCCATGAATGACCTGATTGTCCATGCCCGCTCCGTCCGGAAGAGCTTCGGGGAGAACAACATCCTCAAGGGAATTGACCTCTCCATCTCCGCCGGAGAGGTTGTCTGCATCATCGGCCCGTCAGGCTCGGGCAAAACCACCCTGCTGCGCTGCCTCAACCGTCTGGAAACCATCGATTCCGGCCGGGTGTGGATCAACGGAGAGCTGCTGGGGTTCGTGGAACAGCCTGACGGAACACTCCTGGAGCGCCGGTATGACGACCTGCGGCGCCAACGCCAGGGCATCGGCATGGTCTTTCAGCGCTTCAACCTCTTTCCGCACATGACGGCGCTGGAGAATGTGGTGGAAGGCCCCTGGAAGATCAAGGGTGAACCGCGTGCGGCGGCGGTAGCCCGCGCCGAGGATCTGCTGACCAGCGTGGGGCTCGGGGATCGGATGCATTTCCACCCGGCCCAGCTCTCCGGCGGCCAGCAGCAGCGCGTGGCCATCGCCCGGGCGCTGGCCATGGAACCCCAGCTGATGCTCTTCGATGAGCCAACCTCGGCGCTGGACCCGGAGCTGGTGGGTGAAGTGCTGGCAGTGATGCAGGACCTGGCGGACTCCGGGATGACGATGGTGGTGGTCACGCACGAGATGTCGTTCGCCCGGACGGTCGCCGACCGGGTGATCTTTATGGCGGACGGCGTCGTTGTGGAGTCCGGCAGTGCCGAACAGGTCCTGTCCGATCCGCAGCACCAGCGCACCGCCGACTTCCTGGCCAGGGTCCGCTAGTGCCGGGCGTTTACCTGCTGCGCGGTGGACTGGTGGTCGACGGCAGCGGGGCCCCTGCCGTGCCTGCCGACGTCGCCCTGTCCCACGGGCGCGTGGTGCCGCCGGGAACCGTCGACCCGCAGGACGCGGCCGTTCTCGACGTGACCGGTCTGGTGGTCAGCCCGGGATTCATCGACGTGCATACCCACTCCGATGCGACCGCCCTGGATCCCCGCCCCACTCCCCCGGACCTGGCCTGGGCCGCGGCACGGCAGGGCGTCACCACGGAAATTGCCGGCAACTGCGGCTACTCCCTCTTCCCCGCCGCCCAGGACGGCGCGCATGCCGCGGGCCTGCGGGACTTCTGCACCGCACTGCTCGGCCCGGCCGGCGATCCGGTTCCCGGCATGGACGGCTTCGCCGAGCGTCACAACAATGCCGCACGCGTCAACAACATCGCGTCGCTGCTGGGGCATTCGACCCTCCGCGCGGCGGTTATGGGCTTCGCCCAGCGCAGCGCAGCGCCGGAGGAAACCGGCCGGCTGTGCACGCTGCTCGACGAGGCCCTGGCCGCCGGGGCGGCGGGATGGTCCTCCGGGCTGATCTACCCGCCGGGAACCTACGCTGACACCGCGGAGCTCATCGCCCTCGGCCGGATATCAGCCAGGCACCGGGCGCCCTACGTGACGCATCTGCGGGACGAGATGAGCGGCGTGGAAGCAGCCCTGGACGAAGCGCTGGAAATCGCCCGGCAGTCCGGCACGACCCTGCACGTTTCGCACCACAAAACCGCCGGCAAGTACGCCGTCGGAAAGTCCGCAGCGACGCTGGCCATGATGGACGCTGCACGGGCGGAAGGCCTGGACGTCACCTGCGACGTGTATCCCTATGTGGCGGGCAGTACGTCCCTGCACGCGATGCTGCCACCGTGGGCGTCAGCCGGCGGGTTCCAGGCCCTGCTGGCCCGGCTGGCAGAACCGGTGCAGCGGGAGCGGATGCGGGCCTCCATCGAACACGGTGAACCCGGCTGGGAGAACACCATCGGCAACGGTGGCTGGGACCGTATCGACGTCGCCGGCGCTCCGCGGCATCCGGCAGCCGAAGGGCAGAGCATCGCCAAGCTCGCGGCGCAGGCCGGGCAGGACCCGGTGGACTTCGTGGCGGACCTGCTGCTGGCCGAATCCGGAGCCGTCACCATCATTTCCCACTCCATGGATGAGGCGGACATGCAGCGCGTGCTGGCCCACCCCGGCACCATGATCGGCTCGGACGGTGTGCCGCGGGACGGCAAACCGCACCCCCGCTGGGCCGGTACCTTCGCGCGGATCCTGGGCCGGTACGTGCGTGAACTCGGCCTGCTCTCCCTCGAGGACGCCGTCCGGCGGATGACAGCACTGCCGGCCGAGCGGTTCGGGCTGGCCGGCAGGGGCCTGCTTGCCCCCGGAACCGTGGCCGACGTCGTCGTTTTTGATCCGGCGGCCGTGACGGACCAGGCAACGTTCACCGACCCGCTGCAGCTGCCGCTGGGCATCGAGCACGTCTTCGTCGCCGGGCAGGAGGTGCTCCGCGGCCAGCAGCTGACCGGCGCAGCTCCGGGCGTCGCCGTGCGGCGCCGGCCCTAGCGGTGCAGAACCGGGACACCGTGTCAGGAGGACGCGGCGTCGACGGCCGCCGCAAGCTGCCGCATCTCCGCATCCAGCCGCTGCGCGGTGTCCCGGAGGTGCTCCATAAAGGCGGGCACCAGCGGATTGGGATTGTCCGCCCGGGTGGCGGCCCGGATGTGCCGTGCCGACGGATGCGGGGTGGACAGTGTGCGCAGCGGCACCCGGCTGCGTTCCGCGACCGGTCCCAGGCTGAGCGCCGGCACCAGGGCAAAACCGATGCCTGCCGAGACCATGCCCAGGGTGACGTCGTAGTGGTCCGTCCGGCAGCGGACGTTGGGCGTGTAGCCGGCCGCGGCGCAGATCCGGTCCACGAGGGCCACCTCGTTATCCATTCCCTCGGTGGCGATCCACTGCTCGCCGGAGAGGTCCGCGATGCTGATCAGTCCCCGGGCGCGGGGCCGGTAGCCCGGGGGGACGGCAATGAAATGCGGATCCACCAGCAGCGGTTCATAGGTGACCTTCGGTGTCCTGCCCGGGCTGGTCTTGGGGGGTCCCGCCGAATAGTCGAAAACGACGGCGACGTCGAGTTCCGTGCTGAGCAGCCGCGGGACCAGCTCATGGGGCTGGCCGGGAATGAGGTTCAGTTCAACGTGGGGACGTCCGGCCATAAACGCGGACAGGGCAGTGGGCACCAGCTCAAGGCCGGCCGAGGCGAAGAATCCCAGGCTCAGGCGGCCGCGCTCGCCCCCGCCGAGCTCCCGGATTTCCTGCTCCGCCCGCTGCATCAGCTCCGCGACGGACTCGCTGTACTCCGCGAGCCGGCTGCCCGCGGCGGTGAGCCACACACCCCGGGGGCCCCGCTCGATGAGCCGGGTCTCCAGCTCGCGCTCGAGCGTCGAGATCTGGTGCGACACCGCGGAGGGCGTCAGCTGCAGCCGTTTGGCGGCAGCGGAGATGCTGCCCGTCCGGGAGACTTCGAGCAGGGCGACCAAGCGGGCGAAGGACAGCATGCCCGCCATTATTCCGCCTTGTCCCGGCCATATGAGAGCATTTCGCCATGCCCGTGAGTTCCGCCTACAGCGACGGCGTTCCAAAGCTCTCCTACCAAGCCGTCGACGCGGCAGGCCGGGTGCTGGCTTCCCGCGGTGCCGATACCGTTTTCTACTCCGCCAGCACCATCAAACTCGCTGTCCTGATCGCTGCCGTGCGGCAGATCGATGCGGGCCAGCTCAGCCTGCAGCAGCCGGTCACGGTGAAGGACCGGTTCCCCAGCCGCGTTCCGGGCGCCGGGGACTTCGTCTTCGAACCCGCAGAGACAGACCAGGGGATGCCGCCGGCCGGCAGCACCATTGCCCTGGCCGAAGCCCTGGGCCGGATGGTTTATGCCTCCTCCAACTCCGGAACCAACATGGTCCTGGAACTGACCGGCATGGAAGCGGCGGCAGAAGCCCTTGAGCTCTGCGGGGCGGCGTCGTCGCGCCTGGAGCGTCTCATCAGCGATCATCCCGCCCGGGATGCCGGGTTCACGCACGAAACGACGGCCGCCGATCTGGCCCGGATGATGCACACCATCGTTTCCGGTGCAGCGGCCGGACCGGCCGGCACCCGGTTTATGCTCGAGCAGCTGCGCCGCCAGGAGCATCCCGTGATTGGCAGCGCTCTGCCCGCCGCCGCCGACTGGGGCAGCAAGTCCGGCTGGGTGGACGGCATTCACCACGACGTAGCGTTCGTTGGGACCCCGGGCGCTGCCGGCTCTTATGTGCTTGCCGTCTGTACCCAGGGCTACGAGCAGGAGCAGGCCCTGGAAGCGATCCGGTCTGTCGCTTCAGCGGTGCAGTCTGCGCTGACTGTCTCGCTCCCGGCTGACGCCTGATTTACCGTAGGTGGGAGGCGCACGGTGCCGGGCCGGTGACGGGAAGGACCAGGCGATGAGCGACGCCGCAAAGATCAGCAGCCGGACGGGCGGAGTGCTCGCAGCCACCTGTATCTCCACCCTGGTGGTGAACGCGAATACCTCGGCAGTCAGCATCCTGCTGCCGGCAATCTCCGCGGATACCGGAATGCCGGTGACGACCCTGCAGTGGGCGGTAACCGGCTACTCGCTGATTGGCGCGGCCGTGATCGTCACCTCGGGATCGCTGGGCGACGTTTTCGGACGCCGGCGGATATTCCAGCTCGGACTGCTGCTGTTCATCGTGTCCTGCGTCATGATTGCGCTTGCCGGCTCGGGCGGGATGGTCATTGCGGGCCGCCTCATCCAGGGAGCGGCCGGCGCAACCATCCTGGCCTGCGGGCTGAGTCTGCTGTCAGTTGCGAACTCCGGCGACGCCCAGCTGCGGGCAGTGTCCCTGTGGGGTGCGGCTGCGGCTGTCGGCGCTGCGGCCGGCCCGTTGGCCGGGGGCCTGCTGGTTGACGCCACAGGCTGGCAGGGGCTTTTTTGGATCGACGCTGGCATCGCCGCACTGTGCGTGCTGCTGACAGCGGCAACCGTTGCCGAGTCGCGGGACCCGAACCGGCCGCGGACGATCGATTACGCCGGCACCGGTTTGATTGCCCTGACCCTCACCCCCCTCATCCTCGGCGTCACCCAAAGCGGGGAGTGGGGGTGGCTCTCCCCCGCCACTCTCGGCTGCTTCGCGGTCTCCATCGCCGCCGGTTATGCCTTCATCCTCGTCGAAGGGCGGGTGGCCGTTCCGCTCCTGGACCTCGCCCTGCTTCGCAACCGCGTCCTGGTCGGCTCGACCATCGCCATCCTCATCGGGGCAGGCACCATCAACGCCCTGATGTACCTGCTGAGCCTTTATTTCCAGGATCCGGCGACCTTGGGCCTCAACCCGCTTCAAGCCGGGCTGGCAATGCTTCCGGCAACGGTCGGGCTCGTGGTGGTTGCCCCGTTCGTGCCCAGGATGGCGGCGAAGATCGGCGGCCGGCAAACGATCGGCTTCGGTTTCGCCCTGACGACGGCTGGTTTCGTGATCGTGGGTTTCGTCCACGAATCGTGGGCCTATTCCCTGTTCCTGGCTCCGTTGATCGCCATTGCCGTCGGCATGGGCCTGTCCAACGGCCCGGCGTCGTCGGCAGCTACCGCTGCCGTCCCGGAGAACCAGGTGGGCGGGGCCTCCGGCGTATCCAACATGGCTCGGTATGTGGGCGCTGCGGTTGCCACCGCGCTGGCCGCCACCATCTACGGCAACGTCATCGGGGCCAGGACGGCGGACGGGGCATCAGCTGGCGACGCCCTCGCCTCCGGGCTGGCAGCGGCGTCGTGGGCGATGGCAGTCTTCAGCTTCATCGGAGTCCTGATGGCCTTCGTCATCGCGCGCCACCGCAGGGTGAAAGGCACAGTGCACGACGCCGCGGCCTCCGCCGCAGCCGCCACCTTCACGCTGCCGACCTCGGCGACACCGGCGGCTACGGAACAGGACCGCTGAGCGCGCCCCAATAACGGACCCTGTCAGGCCATTACGGGCACTGCGGCTAGTGCCCCGGGGTGCCGGGTTTCATACTTGAGCCACATCCCTGATTTGCCATCGTCGAACGGAGGCACTCATGAGTAAGCGAGCGATTTTTCGGGAAGCAACGTGAGTGCCGACGCACCGCCGGACGGAACCGCACCGCCGCCGCCCGCCCGCACCCGCCCGACCAACACCCAGTGGATTTCCTGGATCGCGCTGGCGATGATGACCACCAGTTCAGTGGCCAGTCTCCGGGCAGCGCCCACCATGGCTGTCTACGGCTTGGCCTGTGTCTTCCTCTACATTGTCCCGGCGATCGTCTTCCTGCTCCCCACCTCACTGGTTTCCGCCGAGCTGGCCTCGGGCTGGACCGGCGGCGTCTACAAGTGGGTGTCGGAGGGCATCTCCAAACCGATGGGCTTCCTTGCGGTGTGGTGCCAGTTCGCGATGACCATTTTCTACTACCCCAGTCTCCTGGGGTTCGTCGCCAGCACGCTGGCGTACGTCATTAATCCCCAGCTCGCCAGCAGCGGGGTGTGGACGGCCTGCGTAATCATCGTCGTCTATTGGTCCGGTGTCTGGGTTTCCTCCCGCGGCACCAAGGGTGTGGCCGGGCTCGCCAGCGGCGGGCTGATCATCGGGACGCTGGTCCCCGGCGTCGTCCTCGTCACCCTCGGCATCGTCTTTCTCGGCCAGGGCAACGTTTCTGCCGCGCCAATGACCGCTGAGAATCTTCTCCCGGCCTGGGCCGGACTCTCCAGCCTCGTGCTCATCGTCAATAACTTCCTGTCCTACTCAGGAATGGAAATGAACGCTGTCCATGTGTCCTCGCTGAAGAACCCGGACAAGGAATACCCCAAGTCCATGTTCCTGGCCATGGGCCTGGTGCTCGCCATCTTCATCCTGCCGGCCCTGGCAATCAGCTGGATTGTCCCCGCCGAGCAGCTGTCCCTCACCGCAGGGGTGATGCAGGCCTTCGACGCGGTCTTTGCCAATTTTGGCTGGCAATGGCTGACTCCGATCGTCGGCATCATGCTGGTCACCGCCTCCCTTGGCGGCATGCTCACCTGGCTGGCCGGGCCTTCCAAGGGGCTGCTGCTCATCTCCCGGCAGGAAGGGTATCTGCCGCCGTTCCTGCAGAAACTGAACAAGAACGGCGTCCAGCAGAACATCCTGGTGGTCCAGGGAATCGTCACCACGGTCATCGGCCTCGCCTACGCGCTGCTCCCAAACGTCTCCAGCGCTTACTGGATCTTCTCCGTAATCACGACGCAGGTCTACCTCATCATGTACCTGCTGATGTTCGTTGCCGCCGTCCGACTGCGCCGGAAGCAACCCGACCACCCGCGCGGTTTCCGGGCTCCCATGCTGCTGGGCTTGTGCGGGGTGGGCTTCGCTGCCTCCCTGGCCGCACTGCTGGTCGGGTTCGTCCCGCCGTCGCAGTTCGCGTCCGGCAATCCAGGAATCTACGTCCTGGTCGTGGGCGGCGGTGCCCTCGGCCTTGGCTTGCTGGTGCCGTTCCTCTTTTACCGGTTCCGGAAGCCGTCCTGGAAGCAGGGCGCAGCCACGGAGGTGGACTCGTGAGCACGCCAGCGGAGCATGAACCCAAACGCCAGCGCACCTGGATCTACATCACGGCCTGTGTGCTCCTCGCCGGGCTGGCGGTATGGGCGCTGCTGGCGTTCAACACGGCCAGGAACAACCGCCAGGCAGAAGAGAAAGCGGAGCGGTTTATTGCCCTGGTTGAGGCATCCGGCCAAACCGCTCCAGACCAGGATCAGGTGGCCCGTGTGCTGGGCGACGACGGCGGTGCGGCCTGCGCCAATCCGAACGCCGCGCTCAGCCGGGCAACCCTGAACTCGATGCTGGCCAACGGGGCAACCGGGCCCGGCGCGCGGCCGATCATTTCCGAAAGCCGCGCGGTCAAGGGGCAGCTGCTCATCATCGAGGTCTATTGCCCCGAGCATCTGGACGATTTCAAAGCCTCCATCGAGGAACTCAAGACCGAAAACACGGGAGGCTGAGCATGGACGCACGGGAGAACGTGGCGCAGCTGATGCCGCAGGCCCATGAGGAACTGACCGAACTTGTGGCCCTGCGGTCCGTGGCGGATCCCCGCCAGTTCCCCGCCGAAGAATGCGAGCGCGCCGCGGGGTGGGTCAGGGAAAGGTTCGCGGACCTCGGTTTCGCCGATGCCCGCCTGGAACAGACTTCGGACGGCAGCAAGGTGGTGGTTGGGTCCCGGCCCTGCGCCGATCCGCAGGCTCCCACCGTACTGCTCTACGCCCACTATGACGTCCAGCCGCCTCTCGACGACGGTGCCTGGCGGACGCCGCCCTTCGAACTGACCGAGGTAGACGGCCGCTGGTACGGGCGAGGCGCCGCCGACTGCAAGGGGAACATCGTGATGCACCTGGCCGCCCTGCGTGCCCTGGGCCAGGACGTCCCCGTCAACCTCAAACTGGTGGTCGAAGGCTCGGAGGAGCAGGGCACCGGCGGGCTCGAGGCCTTCGTTGAAGCCCACCCCGATCTCCTGCGTGCCGACGCGATTCTCGTCTGCGACACCGGCAACGCCGCAGTGGGCTATCCGGCCGCCACCGTCAGCCTGCGCGGCATGGTCAACGTCGTCGTCACAGTGGAAGCCCTGGCCACCGAGATCCATTCCGGGATGTTCGGCGGGCCCGCACCTGATGCCCTCGCCGCGCTCGTGGCCATCCTCTCCACCCTCCGTGACGAGCGCGGGAACACCACGGTCAAAGGGCTGGACAACAGCCGGTCCTGGTCGGGTGCGCCCTACGCGGCTGATCAGTTCCGCACCGATGCCGGCGTGCTGGACGGGGTCTCCCTGCTCGGCGACGGCAGCGTCGCCGACATGCTGTGGGCGCGTCCGGCGCTGACAATTCTTGGCATCGACTGCCCGCCGGTCCTCGGCTCGGCTGCGGCCATCGTTCCGCGGGCGGCCGCCCGGCTGAACCTCCGGATTCCGCCGGGCACTGCGCCCGACGCCGCGGAGCCGGCCCTCATAGCGCATCTGCAGGACGCTGCTCCCTGGGGTGTCCACGTCACGGTGGATGTCGAGGCAACCGGTTCTCCGTTCGAGGCTTCCACCGACGGGCCGGCTTACCAGGCCATGGCAGCCGCCGCGCAGGAGGCCTACGGGCGGCCGCTGGCGAAGCTGGGGCAGGGCGGGTCCATCCCGCTGTGCAACGTGTTCGAGCAGACGTACCCCGGTGCGGAGATCATCCTGATCGGTGTCGAGGAACCGCAGGCCCTCATCCACGCTCCCAACGAAAGCGTGGACCCGGGCGAGATCGAGCACATGGCCCTGACCGAGGTCCTTTTCCTGCGGCGTTACGCCGACCAGGGCCGCTCAGGGAATGTGTGATTCCGGCAGTGCCGCTGGACCTACGGCGCCGAGGACCGGGAGGCTCCTGGACCAGAACCAACGATTAATACGACGACGGCGGCGGCCAGCGCCGCCGTCGCCAGGAAAACTCCCGCGTTTCCCGGATTTGGCGTGAAGGCGAGAATCACCGCAGGAAGGCAGGCGCCACCCGCTGCACCGCTGACAACCAGCAGACCGACCGCTTTTTTGGCGTCCTGCACTCTCACTCGTGTGAGCCCGATGCCGAGAACCAGTGAGTACATCGGTCCAAGGCAGGCCACTGCCACGCCGGTGGCTCCCAGCGCCGCTTCCGGTTGCGGTCCCCGGAGGAATCCCGCAGCAGCCAGACACGCTGCCGCGAGTGTGCAGGTGACGATGAGGACCGCCGCCGGCGTCACCCTGGACTTCAGGATGAACCAGGTACTGTAGCGGCCCACGGCCATCAGGACCCAGAAGATTGAAGTTCCGGCTGCGGCGGAAGCGGCGTCGAGGGCAAGTACTTCCGCGGGGATGACCGCAGACCACCCGGCGAAGATTGTTTCGATGCCCACATAAAGGAAGAGGGCAGCGGAGATGGGCGCCAGCAGGAGGAACAGAGCAGGCCTGGCGGTTCCGGCGCCATCCGAAGCATCCGAAGCATCCGGGCGAGACGGGGAGGACCGCGGGAAGGAGAACAAGCCAGCGGTGGCGAGGTGCAGCAGTGACACGCCGAGCAGCAAGGGAGCCGGGCTGCCGCCCGTGGGCCCCGCGGCAATCAGCAGCGGGCCCAGGGCTGCAACCAGGGCCACCGTTCCCGTCAGCGCTGACAGCAGACCGGTGGTTCCTTCCCCGGCCAGAACCCGGGCCAGGATGCTGCCGCTGGCTTCGCAGAGGCCAAAGCCCAGGCCAGCCGCTGCTGCTGCGGCGGTGAAAGTGCCACCATCCGGGGCGGCGGCCACTGCAAGGAGCGCCGCGGCCTGCAGCGCTGATCCCGCAGCCAGGGTGGCCGCAGGCGTGATTACCCGCAGCAGGACCGAAGCCAGCAGCACCCCGGCCATCAGCCCGAAGAAGAGTGCCGGCACAGCGCTGAGGTAGCCAGCAACCGGCCTGTCGGCGTTGTGTGCTGCGAGCGGGATCAACGCGGGGATGATCGACGCGGTGCCGCCCATCCCGGCAAAGGCGGCGAACAGTCCGGCCTTCTGCGCCCGCAGGCTCAGAAGGTGTCTCCCGCTGCGGAGCAACGTTATCCGCCTACTGCCCGGGCGGCAGGGACGGCTGCCAGAAGTTCGCGGGTGTAGTCAGCCTGCGGGGCATCGAAAATCTCGGCGGGAGTGCCGCTCTCCACGATGCGGCCGCGCTGCATCACATGGACAGCATGGGAGATCATCCGGACCACGGCCAGGTCATGGCTGATGAAGAGGTAACTCAGGCCCAGTTCCCGTTGCAGGTCCGCGAGCAGTTCCAGGGTCTGTGCCTGGACCAGGACATCCAGGGCGGAGACGGCCTCGTCCAGCACCACCAGATCAGGCGAAAGGGCGAGCGCACGGGCGATGGCCACGCGCTGCCGCTGGCCGCCGGAGAGCTCATGGGGCAGCCGGCCAGCCAGCGCCGCCGGCAAGGCGACCTTGTCCAGCAGTTCCACACAGCGCTTGTGCCGTTCACCCTTGGTGCCCAACCGGTGCACCCGCAGCGGTTCCGTCACGGACTCCGCGACGGTGTAGCGAGGATCCAGGGAGGCATACGGGTTCTGGAACACCGGCTGCACCCGGCGGCGGAACTCGAAGAGCCCGCGGCGGCTCAGCGAGGAAATACCCGTCCCCTCGAACAAGATCTCTCCCGAAGTGATGTCCTCGAGCGCCAGCATCAGGTTCGCCGTCGTCGACTTGCCGGACCCGGATTCCCCGACTATGGAAACCGTCTGGCCGCGGGGAATGGTGAAGCTGATGTCATCGACGGCAGTGAAAGCGGTCCCGCCCCGGCTGCCGGGGCCACGGATGGTGAACACCTTGCTCAGGTTGCGCACTTCAACAATGTTCTCCGGCGGCGCTTCCATGCCGGGTCCCGCAGCAGCGGCCGGGCGTTCGGCGGTGAGGATGGACCGGGAGGCCAGGCTGGGTGCTGCCGTCAGCAGCCGTTGGGTGTAGTCATGCTGGGGATCAGTCATGATCCGGGCTGCCGGCCCGGACTCAACGATCTCGCCCTGCCGCATCACCACAATGGAGTCCGCACGCTCCGCGGCGAGCGCAAGGTCGTGCGTAATCAGCAGCACCGCGGTGTCCATCTGCCCGGTGAGTTCACCGAGCTTGTCCAGGATGCGGCGCTGGACCGTCACGTCCAGTGCCGAGGTGGGCTCGTCGGCGATCAGCAGGCTCGGACGGCAGGCCAGGCCCATGGCAATCAGGACACGCTGCCGCATACCGCCGGAGAATTCGTGCGGATACTGGCTGAGCCGGCGTTCCGGGTCCGGGATCCCCACCATCTCCAGCAGCTCGACCACCTGTTCCCGGCTGCCCTTGCCCCGGGACTTCCCGTGAACCTCCAGCGCTTCGGCAATCTGGTCGCCGACACGCATCAGCGGGTTCAGGTTGGACATGGGGTCCTGCGGAACGAAGCCGATCCTGGCGCCGCGGATGGCAAGCATTTCCCGCTCGGTGGCCTCGGCCAGGTTGCGTCCCGCAAAGAAAATCTCGCCCCCGGTGATCTGGCCCGTCCCGGGTAGGAGCCGGTTCACTGCCGCGGCCGTAGTGGACTTGCCCGAACCGGATTCGCCCACGAGGGCCACTGTCTGCCCGGGGAACACATCCAGGGAGAAGTGGTGGACCACGGCCTGCCGGCGTTTCCCGGTTCCGAAGGCAATGGAGAGGTCCTGGATGGAAAGGAGCGGTGATTGGGGGGTCATGGCTGGTGCCTCTCTTGGGTGCTGCAGCTGCGGGAAAACGTGGGTGCCTGGCCTCGGGATCTGTGCGTTCATGGTGCACCGCCGGTGAGGTGGGTTCCGGCTGCCCCGAGGAACTCCGCCCACAGGGTCTCGGTCGGGACCGGTTCCCCGTCCACGAGCAGCCGGTTGCTGGCCAGCGCAAAAGCCAGGTGCCGGCCGGGCACGAACCCCACCGCGCACCCGACGTAGCCGGGGTGTCCCAGGATGGTCAAGGCCTCACCGGCCACGGTCAGCCGGTACCGGCGGAAGCCCAGCGATTGCCCTGCATCAGGCCCGGCCGCGAAGAACTCTTCGGCGGTCTCCGGGCTCCAGAGGGAATCGTGGTTTCGGTAATCGGCCAGCGCCCCGGCGAACCGCAGCAGGTCGGGGACCGTGGAAAACAGGCCAGCATGCCCGGAGACGCCGCCGAAAGCGTGGTAGGCGTTCCCGTCCGCGACCTGGCCGTGCACGGGCGAGCGCCGCCAGCGGGCGAAGTCGCTGCTTCGGAAGGGAACGGGATAGGGCCGCTGGGTGTCTAGCATGGCCGCTTCGATCCGGTCATCGCGGGCACCGGTTGCCACGTTGGCACCGGCGGGGGCTGCATACCGGGTTGCTTCGAGGCCGAGCGGTCCGGTGACCAGCTGCGCGGTCGCTGCGGCAAGGTCCAGCCCTGCCGCTGCGCCGACCACCCGGCCCAGGAGAATGAATCCGAGGTCCGAATAGCGGCGTTCCGTTCCGGGCGGGCAGGCCAACGGAAGTGTTTCGATGACGCGGTGGGCGTCCGCTTCGCCGTCGGCCGCCAGATACAGGGGATACCACTGCTGAAGCCCGCCCCGGTGCAGCAGCAGGTCCCGGACCGTGACGGTTTCCCTACCGGCGCCGCGGAACCGCGGCAGGTACCGGCGGACTTCGGCGTCGAGGTCCACCAGTCCGTCCGAGACGAGCCGGAGAAGGCATGCGGTGGTGCCGAGCACCTTGGTGACGGAGGCAAGGTCATGGTGGGTGTCCGGATGCATGGCGTCGATGCCCCGGCGCCCACCTCCGGACCAGCTGACGGTGCGGAACCCCGCGCTCACCACGGCCGTGGTTTCCGGCGTCCGGAGCCCCAGCGTCACCCCGGGCGGCGGCTCCTGGGCAGCGGCTCCGGACAGGCGGGTGGAGAGCAGGAGGCTGGCCGCGGATTCCAGTGTGCTCATCCGGACCACGCCGCTGGAACCATACGGGAGGCTGCCCGCCGCAGCACCGAACGCATGGACACTGCCCTAAGCCCGGGAAAGGGTCAGGGTGCGGGGCGCTGACCCGGCGGGCGGCGGCAGGACGAGGGGTCCGCTGCCGGGGGTGATGCTGCCAAGAATGCGTGCGTCCCGGGCTCCGGTTCCTCCCGGGACGGTGCCGGGCAGCCCATGGGCGGTGCACCAGCCGATAAGGGCGAAGGCAATCGCTTCCTTGTCATCCGCGGGAGCACCGTAGTCATCGGATTGAGTGATGACGACGCCGGGCAGAGCCTTTCGGAGTCCCTCCATCAGGACGCCGTTCCGGCAGCCTCCGCCCGAAGCCACCACCAGGTCGATCCCGTGCGCCCGGATCTCCTGCGCCACGGTCCGGACCGTCAGTTCGGTGAGGGTTGCCACCAGGTCAGCGTCACCGGGCTCGGCGCCGGCGTCCCGGAGGATGCCTTCGACGTAGGGCAGGTGGAAGTGTTCTTTGCCGGTGGATTTGGGAGCAGGCAGCTGGAAGTAGGCATCCTTGAGGAAGACGTCGAGCAGGTCCTCGTCGACGGTGCCGCTGGCGGCGATCCTGCCGTCGGCGTCGTACCCTTCCGCGCCAAGTTCCCGGGTCACCACCACGGCGTCGATCAGGGCGTTGGCAGGCCCGATGTCGTACGCGAACAATTCCCCGGCCGACGGAACAACCGTCATATTGGCGATCCCGCCGAGGTTAAGGGCAGCGGCGGTGCCGGGATGACCGGCCAGCAGCAGGGCGTCCAGGTAGGAAACCAGCGGCGCGCCGTGGCCACCGGCGGTAATGTCCCTGGCGCGGACGTCGGAGAGCACGGGCGTTCCGGTCGCCTCTGCAATCCACGCCGGCTGACCAATCTGCAGGGTGCCCAGGGCCTGCCCTCCGTCCACCCAGTGGAATACGGTCTGCCCGTGGGAGACCACCAGGTCCACGGGACCGCTTTGCCGGATGGTCTCCGTTGCCACCTGGGCGAACTGCTGGCCAACCAGGGTATCCAACTCGCACATTTCTGCCAGCGTGGTCGAGGCGGGCGGAAGCGCGTTAATGATCCGGCTCCGGAGAGCCTGGGGATACGGGGTGCTGCCGGAGTGCTGGAGAGTCCCGGTCAGGTGCCCGTCCTTCTCCTCAAATTCCACGACGGCGGCATCGATCCCGTCATGGGAGGTGCCTGAGATCATTCCCAGAATTCTCATGCTTGCTCTCCTAGCGCCGCGCGCAGCAGGCCGCCGTGCTTGGTCAGTTGGGCCGCAGCAGCCACCGGATCCAGTCCCAGCCGGAGCGCGGTGATGGTCTGTTTGACGGAATTGTTGTTCGCCGCCAGGGCGTCCTGGGCTTCAGCCCGGGCTACCCCGGTAATCTCCTGCACCATCCGCAGGGCCCGCTCGCGCAGTTTCACGTTCGTGGGTTTTACATCGACCATGAGATTGCCGTAGGTCTTGCCCAGCTGGACCATCACAATGGTGGAGAACATGTTGAGCACGAGCTTCTGGGCGGTTCCTGCTTTCAGCCGGGTCGATCCGGCCACAACCTCCGGGCCGACGATGACTTCGATCGGGTATGCCGCGGCAGCGGCCAGCGGGGTTCCGGTGTTGCAGGTCAGTGCCACGGTCAGCGCGCCCCTGGCCCGGGCCCGGGTGACGGCGGCGATCACGAAGGGAGTCCGGCCGCTGGAAGCGATGCCGATCACCGTGTCCAGCGGCCCGATGCCTGCCGTGTCCATCGCCAGCGCACCGGCGTCAACGTCGTCCTCCGCCCCTTCGCAGGGTGCCACAACCGCTTTAGGGCCGCCGGCAATGACCGCGAAGATCTGATCCGGCGGTGTCCCGAAGGTGGGCGGGCACTCCGAGGCGTCGAGCACACCGATCCGCCCGGGGGTGCCCGCGCCCACGTAAATCATGCGTCCGCCCGCTTTCATCCTCTCCGCGGTGGCTTCGATGGCGGGTGAAATTTGCGGCAGGGCCTGCTGGACCGCTCCCGGAACGGCGGCGTCCGCGTTGTTCATGGTGCGGGCCAGTTCGCTGACCGGCATCGTGTCAATGGAAGCAAAACGGGGGTCAGCGGTTTCCGTTTCCAGTCCGGTCAGTCCGGCAATCTCACCGGGAGTCAAAGTCATCGCTTTCCTCGGTTCCGGGGGTCGAAGCCGTCGCGCAGCCCGTCCCCCAACAGGTTCAGGCCAACGACGAGGAGGACCACCACCACGCCGGGGGCAATCATGGTCCACGGCGCGACGTAGACCAGCGTGCGGGCTTCAAAGATCATCGACCCCAGTGAGGGCGCTGGCGGCGGGGTGCCCAGGCCAAGGAAGCTCAGTGACGCCTCGGTCAGCACCGCCCAGGACAGCGACAGGGCCACCTGGACAATGATGATGGAGGTGATGTTGGGCAACACATGCCGGAACATGATCATCACCCGGCTCTGGCCGGTGCTGGTGGCGGCCCGCACATAGTCAATTTCGCGCAGCGAGAGGACGGGTCCCCGGGTGACCCGGATAAAGATCGGGACATATACGACGGCGATTGCCACGGCAATGGTGAACCAGTTGCGGTTGAAGACCGAGGCCAGGGCCAGTGCCAGCAGCAGGGGCGGGAAGGCGAACAGGACGTTCGTGATCCCGCCGATAACGCTGTCAGCCGCACCGCGGTAGAACCCGGCAACCAGACCCCCCAGCGTGCCGATGACCGTGGCGAAGGCTACCGCGACGACGGCGATGAGGGCGGAATTCGCCACGCCTGCGGCGACGCGGGAAAAGACGTCTCGGCCGAACTGGTCGGTGCCGAACCAGTGCTGCGCGGACGGTGCCAGGAGGCTGGACGGCGCGTCCTGCGTCAGCGGATCGTAGGGCAGGGAGTTGGTGAAGGACAGGACAGAGAGGATGGCGAGCAGGCAGATGAGGATCAGCCCGGCCAGGCCTGTAGGGCTCTTCAGCAGCGCCGGAACCCGGCGGCCCGGGGCGGCGGGGACCGGACTGCTATCCGTGGTCACGGGGACGCCGGTCATGCGGCACGCACCCGCGGGTCGATGACCCGGTAGAGGAGGTCGGTCAGGAGATTCACGATGACGAAAGTCAGGGCAATAACAAGGACGGTGCTCTGCACGAGGGCGTACTCTTTCTGCTGTATTCCGAGCAGGACCTGCCGGCCGATCCCGGGAATCGAGAAGATCTGCTCCACAACGACGGCGCCGCCCAGCAGATAGCCGAACTGGAGCCCCGTCATCGTGACAATCGGAACGAGGGCGTTGCGAAGCACGTGTCTGGCTTGCAGCCGGCCTTCCGGGACGCCCTTGGCCCGGGCGGTGCGGATGAAGTCGTTCGAGCGGATTTCCAGGACCGCGGTGCGCGTCGTCCGGATGATCGGGGCAGCGATGCCGAAACCGAGCACCACCGAGGGCAGGAGCATCTGCTGCAGGTTCAGCAGCGGGTTCTCGGTAAATGCGGCGAAGCCCTGGCCGTTCGGGTTGAAGCCCCAGGAGGCTGCGAAAACTGAGAGCAGTGTCGTGGCCAGCAGGAAGGCCGGCACGGAGAGTCCGGCCAGGCTGACCACCTGGGCCAGGCCGTCGCGCGGTGAATCCGGGCGGGACGCGGCCAGCATGCCCAGCGGCACACCGATCAGCAGAGCCAGGACAATCGCGAAGATGGCCAGCTCGAAGGTGACCGGAAGGGACCTCAGGGTGAGGTCCAGGACGCTTTCCTGGGCGCGGGAGGAGAAACCGAGGTTTCCGGTAAAGAGGTTTCCCAGCCAGGAAAAGAACTGGACAAAGAGCGGCTGGTCCAGTCCGTAGTAGCTCTCCAGCGCGGCCTGCTGGGCCGGGGTGAGGGCGGCAGCTTCGGTTCCGAGGCCGGCAGTGATCTGATCGCCGGGTATTGCACGGAGCATGATGAAAACGAAGACTGCCACTCCCAGCAGGGTGCCTGCGGCAGCAGCGATGCGGCGCAGCAGGGGGTTGTGGGTAAGTGTCTGGCGCATGTGCCTGGTTTTCTCGCCTGGGGCAGGCCCCGTTGCCGGGGCCTGCCTTCGGGGCGGTTAGTTGTTCGTTGTGGTGCGCAGGTACTGGAGCGAGCCGTTCGCCATCGGAATGAATCCGTCGACGGAGGTACTCGTAGTGGTGTAGGTGTAGCTGGTGAACAGCCAGACCCACGCCGCGTTGTTCTCCAGTTCCTGGGAAACCTGGGTGTAGATGTCCTTGCGTTCCCCGGGGTCCGAGGCCGACTTCCCGGCGGCGAAGAGGGCATCGAGCTCCGGCGAGCTGTAGCCGGCAACCGCGTTCAGGTTTCCGGTGCTGGTGAAGTAGCGTCCGTACATACCGTCCGGGTCCGGCCGGCCGCCGTTGAGGGCAACCGCGGCGTCAAAATCGCCTTCCTTCCAGCGGCTGACGAAGGCACCGGACTCCAGCACCTCAATGTCGAGCGTGATGTTGGCTTCGGCGAGCTGGGCCTTGAGGTTCTGGGCCTCGTCAACGGACGTGGCGTATTCCCCCTGGGAGACGATCGTGGAGATGGTCACCCCGTCTGATTTACCGGCCTTCTTCAGGTATTCGGCCGCTTTGCCGAGGTCCTTCTCGGGGCAGGGGCGGTCCGCAGGGTCCGACTTGTAGGCCGGGGAGGTGATGGGCCCGGTGACTTCACCTTCGCCCAGGGCTGCGGTGTCCAGCACTTCCTGGCGGTCCACGGCGCACTGGATGGCCAGCCGGACGTTTTCATCGGCGAGGGCCTCCCGCCCGGCGTTTAGCTGCAGCGCGTGGTAGCTCAGCTGCGGCGTTTTCGCGACCGTGAGGTTGGGACCTTCAGCGGTCTTGGCGACCAGCGGGCTGTTGAACACAGCGAAGTCCACATTCCCGGACTGCATTGCCGAGACAATCGAGGATTCATCCGGGATGACCCGCAGTTCCACGCTGTCCAGTTTGGCCTTGTCGCCCCAGTACGAATCACTTCGCGCGAGTGTCAGCGACTGGCTCGGGACACGGCCCTCCAGGACGAAGGGCCCGGAGCCGTTCGGCTCGGTCATGAGGGCGGTCTCCGTGTCCTCAGATGAGAGGATCGCCATGTTAATCACGGCCAGGTTGGCGGGCAGGGCAGCGTCCGGAGCCGAGAGGTTCACGACGACGGTGGCCGGGTCCGGAGCCTCAACTGAGGTCACTGCCGCCAGGGAGGTGCGGGCGACGGCGCCGGTCGCCTCCTCGTTGATCTTGTCCAGGGAGAACTTGACGTCCTCGGAATCCAGTGCGCTGCCGTCGCTGAAGGTCACGCCTTCCCGGAGCTTGAAGGTGACTGTCAGCCCGTCCTCGGAGGCTTCCCAGGACTCGGCCAGCCCGGGGACAACGGCCAGATCCTGATCGAACTCGGTCAAGGTGCCGTAGAGGTTCTGGAGGACCGAGACCGCTTGGAACTGGGTGGCCTTCCAGGGGAAGAGGGTGTCCGGGTCAGTGGTTACCCCAATAACGAGGCTTCCGCCGGCCGTAGCCGCCGGTTCCTGGTCCGGCTGTGCGGCCGGGGCACCACAGCCGGATAGGGCAAGGGACGCAGTAGCGGCTACAGCGAACGCCGAAAGCGTGCCACGGATGAATCTGGAACCGCTTTGCATGGTTGATCTCCTCGGTGACAAGTGATGCATCCTGCATGCCGCGTCGGCCCCCGCAGGTCCCCCGGTAGAGCATCGGAAGTCCGGGTTGGTCATTAACGTACCTTCACCCCGCGATTCATGTAAAGATATTCCCTAAAGAGATTTTCCGGCTTGCTTTCCGCCGTTTCGGCGGCTGGCCGGGGAGAATGACCCGGATGAGGGAGCGGAACGTGAACCACGTGTTGGAAGCACCGGAGTCTGAGACAGTGCTGATTCGGATTCGGGCTGCCCTTCCTTCTCTGCGCCCATCAGAGCGGCGGATCGCCCAGGTTTTCGTTGACAATCCCACTGCGGGAGCATCGCTCTCGGTGGCCGACCTGGCTGAACTGTGCAAAACCTCGACTACCTCGGTGGTGCGCTTCTACAAGCGGATGGGCTACTCCCATTACAAAGACCTGCTGATGGATATCACCCGGGAATCCATGCGCCAGGAACTCGCCATCTCCAGCCTCCCGCCGGTGTCCGGCGACATCGGCCGCACCGATTCGCTCGAGGACATCGTGGCGAAAGTTGCGACCAACGAAACCCTGTCCATTGCCGATACTGCCCGCACCCTGGACACCAAAGCCCTGGGCGAGGCTGTCAGCCTGCTGTCCCAGGCACGGCGGATCGATACGTTCGGCATGGGCGCCAGTTCGTTCGTGGGCCTGGACCTCCAGCAGAAACTGTCGCGGATCGGCCGGACGGTCCTGAATTGGGCCGACTCGCACTCCGCCTGGACCGCCGCGGCCACGCTCGACAGCACCTGCGTTGCCATCGCCATTTCCCATTCGGGAAACACCAGGGACACACTGGAATTCCTGACCGCGGCCAAGGAATCCGGTGCTGCGACCATCGCGATTACGAATTTCCAGGATTCCCCTGTGGCGTCCGCCGCTGACGTGGTGCTCCGGACTGCCGCGCGGGAAACCCGGTTCCGGTCCGGTGCCCTGGGCAGCCGGATCGCCCAGCTGATGGTTGTCGACTGCCTCTTCACCGCCGTCGCGCAGGCTTCCTACGATTCATCCATGGAAGCGCTGCGCAATACCTACCGCATAGTGCACGACCGCAGCGGACAGGGCAACGCATAGACCACCAGCTGGTTCTTCCCTACACCGCCGGAACCGGTGAGTATTGAAGGAGCGTGGGAGGTTATCCGCGATCCAGCAGATGTAAGGAGCAACCATGAAAGCCGCCCGTTATTACGACCGCGGGGATATCCGGATTGATGATCTGCCCGAGCCGGAGGTGGCTCCGGGAACCGTGGGGATCGACGTCGCCTGGTGCGGTATCTGCGGCACCGACCTGCACGAATATCTTGAGGGGCCCATCTTCGCTCCCGCGCACGGCCAGTCGCATCCCATCTCCGGCGAATCCCTGCCCGTCACCCTGGGACACGAATTTTCCGGGGTGGTTTATGCCGTGGGCGAGGGAGTGGATGATCTTCAGGTCGGCCAGCACGTCGTCGTCGAGCCCTACATCATCCGGGACGACGTCGACACCGGCCCGGACAGCAGGGACTACCATCTGTCGCCGGACATGAACTTCATTGGGCTCGCCGGCCGGGGCGGCGGACTGGGAGAAAAGGTTGTGGTGCAGCGCCGCTGGGTCCATCCCATTGACCCGTCCGTGCCCCTGGACCAGGCTGCCCTGATTGAGCCGCTGTCCGTTGGCTATCACGCGGTGGAGCGTTCCGGAGCCAAGGCCGGGGACTTTGCCCTGGTCGGCGGGGCAGGGCCGATCGGGCTCCTGACAGCTGCCGTCCTCAAGGCACAGGGCGTCACGGTGGCCATGTCGGAGCTGAGCCCGCTGCGCCGGCAGAAAGCCGTCGAATCCGGGGTTGCCGACCATGCCCTGGACCCGTCGGAGGTCAACGTGGTGGAAGAGGTGCACCGGCTTACGGACGGGAAGGGTGCCGATATCGCCTTCGAATGCACCAGTGTCCAGGTGGTCCTGGATACGCTCATGGATGCGCTGCGCCCCACCGGGGTGCTGGTGGTGGTGTCCATCTGGGGCAAGCGGGCGGATTTCGATATGCACAAGCTGGTGATGAAGGAAATCGATATGCGCGGCACCATCGCCTACGTCAACTCCCACCCGGCGACCATCAAGCTCGTGGAGTCCGGAAAGATCGATCTCTCCCCCTTCATCACCGGCCGGATCGGCTTGGACGGCCTGGTTGATGAGGGTTTCGACACCCTCATCAACCGCAATGAGACCGCGGTGAAGATCCTGGTCTCCCCTTCGGGAAGGGGCCTGTAAGTTCGGTTGGGCGCGTACCTGTAGGGTTCGGAGTCAGGAACCTCTTCGGTTCCGCTACAGGAGCGAACATGTCAGACAAGTCCCCGCGCCAATCAGCATCCAAAAAGTCCGGCAAATCCATCAAGGAAAAGCGCGCCGATAAGAAGGCTGCGGCAGCTCCATCCGCTTCCAGCGACAAGGCCCCCGGCGCCCAGCCTGCAAGCCGTAAAAAGTGAACGGCCCTTCGAACGGCCTCACGCTGGGCGTTGTGTCCAGCACCCGAAAGCCCGATGAGCGGCGCCTGCCCATCCACCCGCTGCACTTCGAACGCATCGCGCCCGAGGTCCGGCGGCAGCTGATCCTGGAGGAAGGTTACGGAGAGAAGTTCGGCGTTGCGGACGACGTCCTGAAACCGCTGGTCGGAGCCATGCTCCCGCGGACGCAGCTGCTGGCGGAGGCCGACGTCGTCCTCCTGCCCAAGCCGCAGCCGGCGGACCTCGCCGACCTCCGGAACGGGCAGACCCTCTGGGGCTGGCCGCACTGTGTGCAGGACCGTGCCATCACCCAGCTCGCCATCGACAAAAAACTCACCCTGATCGCCTTCGAGGCGATGAACCACTGGGCCAGCGATGGCGGTTTTGGCCTGCACGTTTTCCACAAAAACAATGAGCTGGCCGGGTATTGCTCAGTCCTGCATTCCCTCGCCCTGACCGGAACGACGGGTGACTACGGCCGGCGGCTGCGCGCCGTCGTTATTGGTTTTGGCGCCACGGCCAGGGGCGCGGTGACTGCCCTGAACGCCCACGGAGTCCACGACGTCCAGGTCCTGACCCACCGCGGGGTCGCTGCGGTCGGGTCTCCAATCCATTCGGTGCGGATTGTGCAGTTCGACCACGACGACGAGGCGCCGTACCTCAGCGAGGTCATCACCGAACGCGGCCGGGTGCCACTTGCCCCGTTCCTGGCCGAGGCGGACATCGTGGTCAACTGCACTCTGCAGGATCCCAACGCGCCGCTGACCTACCTGCGCACCGAGGATTTGGCGGCCTTCCGGCCCGGCAGCCTGATCGTGGATGTTTCCTGCGACGAGGGCATGGGTTTCGAGTGGGCGAAAACCACCACCTTCGCGGATCCCATGTTCGAGGTCGGCGACCACATCAACTATTACGCCGTGGACCACAGCCCGTCCTACCTCTGGAACTCCTCCAGCTGGGAAATCAGCGAGGCGCTGCTGCCCTTCCTGGAGACCGTGCTCAGCGGCCCCGCGGCCTGGGAGCAGAACGAAACCATCCGGAAGGCCATCGAAATCCGCGGCGGCGTGATCCAGAACCAGGATGTGCTGCAGTTCCAGCAGCGGGCGGCCGGCTACCCGCACGCGGCGCTGAGTTCCTAACGGTGCCCCGGACCGCGGTTTGACCGTGGAGGACCGGCCGCCGGGAATAGAAAGCAGGGTGAGCGTCTTTTACCGCTCATGAAAGCAATCGTTTACTCGGCCACCGGTCCCTCCTCCGTCCTCTCGCTCGCTGAGCGGGAGGCTGCAGTGCCCGGTCCGGGCGAAGTGCGGGTGCGCGTCGTCACCTCGGGGGTGAACCCCACCGATTGGAAGGCCCGCGCCGGAAGCAATCTGGCCTTTTCCGAGGTGGTGCCGAATCAGGACGGTGCCGGAGTGGTCGACGCCGTTGGCGAGGGCGTCACGGACCTCCGGCCGGGCGACCGGGTGTGGCTCTACCTCGCTGCCCACGGCCGGCCAACGGGAACCGCCCAGGAATTTACCGTTGTCCCCACCGACCGGGCAGTCCTGCTTCCCGACGGCGTTGGTTTCGATGTCGCAGCCAGCCTGGGGGTGCCGGCAATGACGGCGCACCGTGCCCTGACCGTGCATGAGGACGGCCCGTCCCGGCTCTCCCCGGGAGCGCTCGAAGGACGGGTGGTCCTGGTGCAGGGCGGCGCCGGAGCCGTGGGACACGCTGCGATCCAGTTCGCGGCCTGGGCCGGCGCCACCGTGATCGCCACGGTCAGCAGCGATGCGAAGGCGGAGCTGGCACGTGCCGCCGGCGCACACCACATCGTCCGCTATCCGGACGACGCCGAGGCCGCCCGCATCCGCGAGCTCGCTCCGGACGGCGTGCACCACATCGTCGAGGTCGCTCCGGCCCAGAACGCGGCACTGGACGTTGAGGTGATCGCCAACCACGGCAGCATCGCTTACTACGCGAACAACAACGGGGAAGAGTTCACCGCCCCGATCGTCGCGAGTTTCATCAAGAACATCCGCTGGCAGGGCGTGCTGATCTACACGGTGGGGCAGCGGGCCATCCAGGCCGCTGCGGAGGACATCACTGCCGCTCTGCGCGACGGCGTCTTTCCCGTGGGTGAGTCCGCCGGGCTCCCGCTGACCTGGTTCCCGCTGGAGGAGACCGCTGCCGCGCACGACGCCGTGGAGAACGGTGTCACCGGCAAGGTCCTGATCCGGGTAAGTGAAGAGAGCGCCTAGGATCCGCCGGTACCCGGCACCTGGTTCCCTACGCGGCGCAGATGGTGAAAACGCCGTGCATACGGGCCGCAGGTAGGGCACACTGGGCGCGTGAACTCCATCCCCTGGGTGCTGCATGTGGACCTCGACCAGTTCATCGCTGCGGTCGAAGTGCTGCGGCACCCGGAGCTCGCGGGCAAGCCGATCATTGTCGGCGGCCGGGGCGATCCCACCGAACGCGCGGTGGTGTCCACGGCGTCCTATGAGGCGAGGGCGTTCGGCGTCGGCTCCGGAATGCCGCTGCGGATCGCGGCCCGGAAAGTGCCCGACGCCGTCCTCCTCCCCGTGGATGCCGAGGCCTACCTTGAGGCGTCCGAACAGGTGATGGCCACGCTGCGGGCCCAGCCCGGCGCCGTCGTGCAGGTCCTGGGCTGGGACGAAGCGTTCGTTGGCATCACAGCGGAAGACCCGGAAGCATACGCGCGGCAGATCCAGGGTGCCGTGCTGGAACGGACGCAGCTGCACTGCAGCGTGGGCATCGGCGACACCCTGGTCCGCGCCAAAAACGCCACCGATTTCGGCAAGCCGGCCGGCGTCTTCCGGCTCACGAAAGAGAACTGGCTCGAGGTGATGGGGGCTAAACCCACCAGGGAACTGTGGGGTGTCGGGGCGAAGATTTCGGGCCGGCTGGCGAAGCTCGGTGTCACGACGGTTGCCGAACTGGCCGCGGCCGATCCGCAGGGCCTGGTGCCGGAGTTCGGCCCCAAGATGGGTCCCTGGTACGCGCAGCTCGGGCGCGGAGACGGCTCCAGCGCCGTCGACGACACGCCCTGGGTTGCCCGCGGGCACAGCCGGGAGACCACCTTCCAGCAGGACCTCACCGAACCCGCCCAGGTGCACGACGCCGTCACCCGGTTGGCCGCGGATGTCCTGCAGGATGTGGCGGCCGAGGGACGGCCCGTGATTGGGCTGACCCTCAAGGTCCGCTACGCGCCCTTCACCACCAAAACCCACGCCCGGAAGATCCCCGGAACCTTCGACCGGGATGAAGTCCTGGCCCGGGCCTTGGACCTCGCCGGCGCCATCGAAGCCGGCCGCCCGATCCGGCTGCTCGGCCTGCGCGCCGAAATGGCGATGCCTGAGGACGCCCGGAAAGGACATACGCCCACCCGCGGAGGCTGGTGACGGCGTCGGCGGGTGCGCCATATTTGGGGCCGCTTCGGCGGGACCGGCGGGCCCTAGGCAACGCGCGCGATTGGGTCTATTAATCAAGGGGGTAGGTCAATGCGCCGGCGGCCTCCGCAGAGGCCGGGCCAGGTGAAAAGGTGCGTGCTCTGCGGAGGTATTCAGTGCCAAAGCGCAGTTGTTGGAGCCTGCCCAGGACAACCAGCAGGACCGACCGCAGGAGGTCATGATGCCCGGTTTAGTTCGCAATAGCCTGGATTCGCCCGAGGAGACACGTCCTTTCGAAGGCGATTCGGGTCAACTTCAACTCGTCAACCTGGAGCAGGGTGCGGTAGGACGCGCGACGTTCCTGCCCGGCTGGCGCTGGTCCCTGAACGTCAAACCAATCGCTAAAACCGAGAGCTGTCAGGCCGCCCACCTGGGGTACTTCGTATCCGGACGGATGAAGGTGGTCATGAACGACGGCGAAGAAATGGAATACGGGCCGGGCGACTTCGCCAGCATGGCCCCCGGGCACGATGCCTGGGTGCTGGGCGACGAGCCCTGTGTGTTCATCGATTGGCAGGGATTCGCCGACTACGCGAAGCCCTGACACTCCGGCACGCTCTCCGGCAGCCGGGGCACGACGGTCCGGGCGCGACGGCCCGCCGCCATGTTCAGCGAGAACAGTGCTGTCAGGCGTCCATTTGGGCGAGCACGTCATCGGCGCGCTGCGGGCTCCCCTCGGCGAGGCCGCGGTCGATGGCGCTGCGGAATACCAGCCACATCAGAATGCCGAGGAGAAGCACGGCAACTTCGGTGATGGTCAGTGCCCAGATGATGCCGTCGAGTCCGAACCAGAGATTTCCCAGAAGCACTACGGGAATGAACAGGATGCCCTGGGTCATGGACATTACGGTCGCGGGGATGATCCGCCCGGTGGCTTGGAAAAGTGATGTCAGAAGGCCGGTAAAACCATTGGCGATCATCGCAACGAGTTGTGCTGTGAGGATGGTGGCTGCCAGAAGCAGTACGGAGGAATCCGGCATGAAGAAGGAGAAGATCTGTTCCCGGAACAAAATGGCCGGAACTGCAAAGCTCAGGGCGATAGCGCCTACCGCGATTCCGGACGTACGCAGCGCGGCCAGAAGCCTGCCCCTGTCGCCCTTGCCGTAGGAGTAGGCCAGGAGCGGCAGCACGCCAAGGGTGATGCCCATCAGCAGGAATTCGGGCACCTGGGCAATCCGGACGGCCACCCCCATGGCTGCGAGGGGCCCGTCTCCATAGGCGGCTGCAAGATTGTTCAGCACCAAGGACGTGACGATCAGGAAAGAGGCCTGCAGCAGCTCGCTGATTCCGATGCCGAGGACTGGTTTGAGAATGGCCGGGGAAAGCGTGAACCAGCGAGGAGCGAGACTCATGTGTTCGCTGTGCCGGTACAGCCAGGTCGAGAAATAGGCGATAAGTACAAGGTTGGAGAGCCCGACTGCCAGTGCGGCGCCGGCGACGCCCCAATGCAGTCCGAAGATGAACAGTACATCGAAGACAACATTGGCGACGGTGGAGGCGATGAGCCCGGTCATGACCTGGCGGGCAGCCCCTTCCGCCCGCACGAGCTGTTCCAGGCAGAAGGCCGCGGAGAGCACCGGAACAAAGATCAGTGTGATGGCAACAAAGTCCCGCGTTGCCGGGGCCGCTGCGGCATCGGCTCCCAGGAGACTCACAAGCGGATCCAGCAGAAGCAGCCCGATGCCGCCGAGGATCGATCCGGCCAACGCGGCGCCCCAGAGGGAGAACGACGAAACGTGCTTGATGCCCCGGGCCTTCGCGGGGTCGGACTCCGCCTCGCCGAGCAGCCGGGAAACCAGCGCGCCGCCGCCAGTGCCGAAGACGCCGCCGACCGCCATGACAAGTGCCAGGAGCGGGGAGCCCAACGTGATGGCGGCCAGAAGCGTCGTGTCATGCAGCGAACCGATAAAGCCGGCGTTGATGACGTTGTAGATGGCGCCGACGATCATGGCTGCGGCCATGGGTACACAGAGGTGTACAAGCGCGCGCATGATCGGTGAAGCGGACAGGTACCAGTGATTGGTGCCGACGGCGGCTGCCTTCGGTACCGGAAATTCGGGGTTTGTGGAGCTCATAGCTGCTCCTTTCAGGCAGGTTCGAGCGCCGCGCCGGCGAAGGCCGGCACGGGGGAAGGGAGGTTTGTTGAGGTGGGTTTTGGCCGCAGGCGGCAGTGACTACCGGGGCGGCCCCTACTACTACCGGGTCGGTTTCGGCATTTCTGCGGTGACCTTCAGGAGCAGGTTGTGAAGAAGTTCCCGTTCGGCCTGATCCAAGGGGGACAAAATGACCTCGTCGGCGTCGCTCATCGCGGCTTCGAATCCGGAGATAAGCTCGGTGCCTGCCGGGGTGGCGTAGACGCGCTTTCTGCGTTCATCACCGTTTTCGCTGCGGCGTTCAACCAGGCCGCGGCGCTCGAGTCCCTGCAGGAGACTTGACACGCTCGCCGGGCTCGTCCGGGTCATCTGCGCGATTTCACGCTGGATTATCCCTGGGTTCTTGCTCAGGTAGCCGAGCACGAAAGCCTGTTCGTGGCTGAGTTCGCGTGCCCGGATCCAGTCCTCGCCAGCTTTGCGCTGAGCCCAGCCGATCCAGCGGACCAGGTCCAGCGTGCTATTGAGGGGAACTTCGGTTTCATCCATAGTTAGAAGGCTAATAGTTAGAGACCTAACTGTCAATGAATGGATCGGACGGTTAGCCTTTAGGGTGGGACGACTGAGTACGAGTCCGGGGGGAAACCATGAAGAAAACTGCCGCTGTTCCTGTCATCGCACTGCTGCTCCTCACCGGCTGCAGTGCAGCTGATGCGAAGCCCGGTTCGATGCCATCGTCCGCGCAGGCAACCGCCCCGGCGAGTGCCGAAGCCGCCGCGCCCTCTTCAGCCGCCGTCGAGACGGTGGCTGAGGACCCGGAAAAGTCGGCTTGCCTGGGGCTCCTCGGAACCCATGGCAAAGGACCCCTGTACCAGGCGATCTCGATTGTGAGGATCAGTGACGGGACGTACAGCCTCGGAGGAGGGGACCCCGAGAGCTCCCGCCTGCTCAACGGGGAAGTTCAGGCAATAGCCAAGAAGGCCCCGCAGGACATGGTTCCGCTGCTGGACGAACTGTCTACCGCCATGAAGAGCACCATGCCGCGGACCGGGAAGCTGGATACCGCCGGGACCTTCGACCCCTTTACCTGGTCCAGCGCCGTCGCGGGTCTCCTCACCCGGTGCGCACCCCATGACGCCGGCACCGCCGCCGTGCCAATTGCGCCCGCGTTTTCCACGGCGGGCGGGGCCAGCGCTGTGTACGCGGGCTATCCCCTGCTGGTGAACGCCGCCTCCGTGGACTACCGTGTTGTTGCCTGGTTCGGCGACAGGCTGGTGGACGGTCAGGTTGTGGCGCTGGCCCCAGGACTCTACGCGCCGTACGACCCCAATGTTCCTGATCTGGCGGCCTACTACGACTCATCCAAGGTGGCCGGGAGCAGTGCCATGAAACAGACGGTTTTCCCCGGATCCGGGGCGGCCGCTTCCTGGTCGGGTGTTGCCCCGGGGACTGAGGAGCACTAGCGGCAAGGAGCTGGCTTCCGCTGGGGCCTAATCGCCCTCATGGCCCTTCACGAGGTACTGATTTCTGCTCTCGATCAGCTTCTTGAGGTAGCGGCCCAGCAGCAGTTTTTCAGCCATGCGTCCCGCCGGCCCGAACGGCGCCTCGAACTCGATTCGATCCACCATTGTGGTGCCCTCCGCATCCTCGCTGAACTCGTGGACATGCCGGAACCGCCGAAACGGACCCTTGACCTGCTCGTCCACAAAATAGTTCGGCGGCTCCATCTCGGTAATCCGGCTGGTCATCCGCAACGGAACGCCAAAGTGCCACGCCCGCCACGTGACTGTTTCGTCTAGGGAGATGAACCCTGAGGTAACGCCGGCGACCGCAGCTTCACGAGATCGAGCCATCGAGTCCTTGTGCTCGTCAATACTTCGGGCACGGTCAAACAGCTCCGCTTTGGGCATGTTTGTCCGGGTTGTGCACACAAAGGAAACGGTCATTACCGGAGTATGGCACGGTGCGCAGCTTCAAGGCCGGGGCCAGTCGCCGGCGCCGAAAGCTACGCCCGAGGGTTCCGCGGATCGATGCCCAGTTTCGCAAGACGCCGGTAGATTGTCGCGCGGCTGATCCCCAGTTCCGCCGCGGCTTCGGTCACAGAGGTTCCGGGCCGCGCCAGTACCCGGAAGATCTCATCCCGCTCGAACGTTTCCATCCGGGTCAGCCGCTGGGCGGTGCGCCCCAACAGGTCGGGCGGAAGGTGCCGGACGTCAATGGTTTCGGTGAGCAGCGCGGCGGCGTGGACCGCCTGGATCAGCTCGTCAACGTTTCCCGGCCAGTCGTGGCTGGTGAGGGCCCGCTCGGCTGCCGCGGTGAAATCGAGCTCCCGCAGCCGGGTTTGGCGCGCCGCGTACCTTGCCAGGGGCATCACGTCGGCGGGCCGGTCCCGGAGCGCCGGAACGGAGACGACGCGGGCGGCCAAACGGGTCAGTTCCGACGGAATGTTCTCCAGGTCCTCCGCTGTGAACGCCCAAAGCAGGGCCGGAGCTGAGGCGGTGGAAGCAACGTGGGCTGAGGCGCGGAGCAGGTTCCATACCTGGGCGGCAAGCTCGTGCGCAGCCCACTCCGGGAGGAAATCTGCGTTCTCGATGATGATCGCGGTGTCCGGTTTGGAGAGCTCCGGCGTCCAGAGGGCGAGCCATTCCTCCACCATGTCCGGCGCGGGTACGGACGCGCAGAGGATCCTACTGGCGGGACGTGCCTGACGCAGTGCCTGGCCCAGCAGCGTGGCCCGCCCACTGCCATGTTCCCCGACCGCGGCGACGACGTCGCCCGCCGCCAGCGCCGCCGTCGCGTCATCCAGGGCTTCGGACCAGACCGTCGACATCGCGCGCATGGTACCTGCCGCCGGTTCCAGGCGGGGACGCTGCACCCGGAACACCCCGCCCTGCGGCTTAGCGGACTGGACCCGGGTGCGTGACCGGCTGGACATCAGTGACGACGTATTGGCGGCAGCGGACTGGGCGAGCGCCACCAGGAGCCCGGGCGAGGTCTTGGACCAGGTGGTGATGTTGACGCTTCCTTCAAGGCTCCCGGTGACCGGGTCCAGCACCGGTGCCGCTGCGCAGGTGTAGGTCCGGAGACTGGCACTGTAGTGCTCTTCGGCGCGGACCAGGGTCGGTGCCTTGTCCGCCAGGGCGAGCCCCAGCCCGTTGGTTCCGGCCAGGCGCTCGGAGAACGCAAATCCAGGAGCCAGATACACCCGGTCCAGTGCACGCAGGAGTGCGGGATCACCGCTGAACCGGTTGAGGACAAGCCCGTCCGCGTCGGTCAGCATCAGGCTGAGCGGCTCGTTCGCTAGGGACTGCTGGAGCCCGGCCAGCACTTCCTGGCCGCATTGATAAAATAGTGAATCGTCCGGAATCTCACCGGCCCAGGCAGGATCAACGGTCTCCGCGGACACACCGTATTCCTGGCTTCGCTGCCAGGACGCAAGGAGCCGCCGGGACCCGGAAGAAACCTCGTGGGCGCTGGATCGCCCCCTTGATGGAAGAACGCAGTCATCGTGGTCCGGCTTCATCGCCGCCCTCCTTGAGCATCGTCCACTGAGACTAACCCGGATGAGTCCCTGTATATCAGGGATGCCGTCTCAAATTGAGACGCCGGTCACACCCGCAACGGTGAAATAGCTCGTACCGTCGTCCGCATCGCGACTATGGCAGTCGCGGAGAGACGGAGATCTGACATGTACACCAAAAACGGCGAGAACTATTTCATCGTTGACGCTCACATCGCCCTCTGGGACGCCCGCCCTGAAAACCAGCTCAACATCCACGGCAAGCAGTTCATCGACTGCTTCTACGACTACCACCGCAACCTCTCACCGGCCGAGGAACTGTGGCCCTACGAGGAGTACCTCTATCAGGGAAGCCAGCGGCTGATGAAGGACATCTTCGAGGACGGCTATGTTGATCACGCGATCTTCCAGCCGGCTTACCTCGGCGAGTTCTACAAAAACGGATTCGGCCAGACCGAAGAGGCCTACAGCCTCGCCGCCGCCAATCCGGACCGCCTCACCTACAACCACTGCTTCGACCCCCGCAACGGTGAGGCCGGGCTGGACCAGCTGCGCGCCGACCATGAGCGCATGGGGTTCACGGGCGTGAAGCTCTACACGGCTGAGTGGCACGGCGACTCGCGCGGCTACAAGCTCAACGACCCGTGGACTTACAAGTACTTCGAGGAATGCCGGAAGCTGGGCGTGAAGAACATCCACGTCCACAAGGGCCCGACCATCCGCCCGCTGGACCGGGATGCCTTTGATGTCTCCGACGTCGACCACGCGGCGACGGACTTCACGGACCTGAACTTCGTCGTCGAGCACGTTGGGCTGCCGCGGCTGGAGGACTTCTGCTGGATCGCCACGCAGGAACCCAATGTCCACGGGGGCCTCGCCGTCGCCATGCCGTTTATGCACACCCGGCCGCGTTATTTCGCCCAGATCATCGGCGAACTCATCTACTGGATCGGTGAGGACCGCATCCAGTTCTCCAGCGACTACGCGCTCTGGACCCCGCGCTGGCTGATCGAATCCTTCGTCGATTTCCAGATCCCGGAAGACATGACCGAGTACGCGCCGCTGACCATCGAGCAGAAGAAGAAGATTCTCGGCCTGAACGCGGCGAAGATGTACGACATTCCGGTTCCGGAGGCGCTGCGGATTCCCGACGCGCCGGAAACGGAAACCGGACCGCGGCAGCCGGAACGGGCAGACCTGGGGGCCGTGTGATGACGGTGATCCAAACCCGGCCCGCCCCGCAAACCGGCACCGTCGGGACGGAGGACATTCGCCGGGTCCTGGGCACAGTGCAGGACCCCGAGCTCGATGAACCCATCACCGATCTGGGTTTTGTCCGTTCCATCGACATCTCCCCCAGCGTCCGGGGAGCCGCAGTTCACGTGCACCTGCGCCTGCCGACGTCGTTCTGTTCACCCAACTTCGCCTACCTGATGGCGTCCGACAGCAAGGACGCCGTCGCGGCGCTGGCGGGAGTGGAGACGGTGATCGTCGAACTCGATGACCACCATGATTCCGGCCTGATTAACGCCGGACTCGCCGCCGACGCCGGATACCGGGGTACCTTCGGGCACGAGGCGGAGGACAGCCTGGACGAGCTGCGGTGGACGTTCCGCCGGAAGGCGCACACTGCCGCCATGGAACGCTGCCTCACCGAGCTGCTGCGGGCGGACCGGGACCTGGCGGAGGCCGACGTCGGGCAGGTCACGCTTGCCGACCTGCCGCCGGGACGCACCACCACCGCCCTGCTCCGGCGGCGGGAGGCCCTCGGGCTACCGCTGGATCCCGCCGCCCTGGTGCTCGTCGACCACCGGGGGACGTCGTATCCCACGAAGGACGTGCCGATGGCTCTGCGGCGGGCGCGGTCGACCCGCATCTCGATCGACGGCAACGCCCACTTCTGCCGCGGGCTGCTCCGCACCCGCTACGCCGGAGCCGAAGCGGACCAGAACGCCCGCCCGGAAGGCGCCGAACCCGGCGACCAGCACACTCTGCTTCCCATCATTGTTAAGGAGAACGCGTGAACACCATGCGAGCCGTCCAGGTTGTCGGTTACGACCAGGGCCTGAAAATGGCAGAAGTTCCCATGCCGGAGATCACCGGTCCGCTGGACGTGATCGTCCGGATCGGCGGAGCCGGCGTCTGCCGCACCGACCTGCACATTCTCGAGGGACAGTGGGCGGAGAAGTCCCAGGTGAAACTGCCCTACACGATCGGCCATGAGAACGCCGGGTGGGTCCACGCCGTCGGCAGCGCAGTGACCAACGTGAGTGTGGGCGACAAAGTCATCCTGCACCCGCTGGTGACCTGCGGCCTCTGCCGGGCCTGCCGCTCCGGGGACGACGTGCACTGCGAGACCAACAAGTTCCCGGGCATCGACACCAACGGCGGCTATGCCGACTACCTGCTCACCTCGGCCCGCTCGGTGGTGAAAATCGACGATTCGCTCGAACCGGCCGACGTCGCTGCCCTCGCCGACGCGGGTCTCACCGCGTACCACGCAGCCGCGAAGGCAGCCCGGGGGCTGACTCCCCGGGACACGTGCGTCGTCATCGGTGCCGGCGGCCTCGGGCACATCGGCATCCAGGTGCTCAAGGCACTCACGCCCAGCCGGATCGTCGTCGTCGACCGCAATCCCGCGGCCCTCGAACTGGCGACAGGCATCGGCGCCGATGCCGGCATCCTCGCCGACGGCACGCAGGTCCAGCAGGTCCTGGACCTCACCGGCGGAAACGGCGCCGAAGCGGTCATCGACTTCGTCGGCGAAAACGGGGCAACATCCGAAGGCATCGCCATGACCCGGCAGGGCGGCGACTACTTCGTGGTCGGCTACGGCGAGAACGTCAACGTCCCGACCATCGACTTGGTGTCCGCCGAAATCAACATCATCGGCAACCTGGTGGGCAGCTACAACGACCTGCAGGACCTCATGGCGCTCACAGCCCGCGGCGCCGTCACCCTGCACACGCAGAAATACCCGCTGGAGAACTTCCAGCAGGCCATCAGCGACCTCGACGCCGGCAAGGTCCGCGGCCGCGCCATCCTCATCCCCTGACCCGCTTTCCACCGAAACCCACCCAGTAAGAGGAGAATCCCATGTCAGAAAATGAAAACCGCGTTGCCCTGATCACCGGAGCAGGCCGGGGCATCGGCCGGGCCATCGCGGAACGGCTCGCCGACGACGGCCTGGACATCATCGTTGCCGATGTTCCGGGTGCTAAGGCGAACATTGACGACGTCGTCAGTGCCGTCGAGTCCCGTGGACGCCGCGCCGTCGGAGTCACCGGAGATGTGGCAGATCCCGACGACGTGACCCGGATGGTTGCCGAGGGCACCAACGCATTGGGGAACCTGAGCGTCCTGATCGCCAACGCCGGCATCGCGCAGGTGGACGAAATCCTGGATGTGAAGCCCGATGCCCTGGACCGGATGCTGGACGTCAACATCAAGGGTGTCTACTACTGCTACCAGGCGGCTGCGCGGCAGTTCATTGCCCAGGGCACCGGCGGGAAGATCATTGCCGCCGCGTCGATCGTGGCATTCCGGCCGTTCCCCGTGCTGGCGTCCTACTCGGCCACCAAGTGGGCCGTCCGCGGCCTGACCCAGGCAGCGGCCATGGAGTTTGCCAAGTACAACATCACGGTGAACGCCTACGCCCCCGGCGTGGTGGGCACTGCCATGTGGGATCTGATCGATGAGCGGCTCACGGAGCGGGACGGCACCCCGCGGGGCAGCGCCCTGCAGGCCCAGGTGGACAACATCCTGGCCGGCCGGGTGTCGGAGCCCGAGGACGTCGCCAAGCTGGTCTCGTTCCTGTCCGGACCGGATTCGGACCACATGACCGGCCAGACGGTGCTGATCGACGGCGGCATCAACTTCTCCTAAACAGCCCTCTGCGCTTTGCAGGCAGAAAACGACGGCGGTGCGCTGCTTTTTCGGAGCGCACCGCCGTCGTTCTGTGCCAGCCGTTCTGTGCCCACCGGAGGCAAGCCGGGTGCCAGGCGGGGAGTTCAGCCCAGGCGGCGGGCGCTGAGGCCGCGCACCACGTTCGGGTCGGCGTGGTCGAAGAACTGCGACGCACCGGTATCCAGGCCGCGGATTTCCGACATCTCGCCGGGCGTGAGCTCAAAGTCGAACACGTCGAAATTCTGGGCCATGCGGTCCGGATTGACGGACTTCGGGATGGCGACCACGCCGCGCTGGATGAGCCAGCGAAGCACAACCTGCGCCACGGACTTGCCGTGCGCCTTGCCGATCTCCGACAGCACCGGATTGGTGAACAGGTTGTTCCTGCCCTCCGCGAAGGGGCCCCAGGACTCGATCTGGATTCCGTCACCCTTCATAAGCTCCTGATAGTCAGTGTTCTGCTTGAACGGGTGGGTCTCGATCTGGTTGACCGCGGGGACGATCTCATTGTTGGTGATGAGGTCCACCAGCCGGTCCGGGGCGAAGTTGGAGACACCGACCGCACGGGCGCGGCCCTCCTTGTTCAGCTGCTCCATGGCCCGCCACTGACCGTAGTAGTCACCGAACGGCTGGTGGATCAGGTAGAGGTCCACGTAGTCCAGCCCCAGATTCTGCAGCGACGTGTCGAACGCCCGCTTGGTGTTCTCCTCTGCGGGAGCGTCCTGGATCCACAGCTTGGTGGTAATAAAGAGTTCCTCGCGCGGAATGCCGGAACGCTTGATGGCAGCACCGACGGCTGCCTCGTTCCCGTAGGCCGCGGCGGTGTCGAGCAGCCGGTAACCCGCGTTCAAAGCGGCCGTGACGGCCTGTTCGGTTTCTTCGCTGCCGACCTGGTAAACGCCGAAGCCGAGGACGGGCATCTCGATGCCGTTGTTAAGAGTCACTGTTTGCATGCCTCTATCCCACTCCTGCCGGCCGCGCACCACAAGGGACCAGCGTTCCTTGTACTGGCAGTACCTCCTTCGGCACGACGCCGGCCGGCCCTCAGGCGATCAGTTGTCCGGCACGCACCGGCGGGAGCTTCTCGAAGGCTGGTTTCGCAAACCAGTACCCCTGGAACAGGCGGATGCCGGCTGCCTCAAGGACCCGGAATTCCGCTTCGGTCTCGATGCCCTCTGCCAGCAGGGTGATGTCGAGTTCCTTGGCGATGCCGAGAATTCCCGCCACGACGGCGCGGCGGGCCGGACTGGTATCGATTCCGCGAATGAGCTTCATATCGATTTTGATCAGGTCCGGCTGGAACTCGGACAGGAGGCCCAGCCCTGCATGGCCGGCGCCAAAGTCATCAAGGGCGGTAGTGAAACCGTGCTTGCGGTATTCGGTGATGATGTTCGTGAGATGTGCGGGATCCGCGACTTCCTCGTTCTCGGTGAACTCGAACATGATGGAGGACATCGGGAAGCTGAACTTCCGGGCCGCCTGCAGGGTTGCCCGCAGGCAGGCTGCAGGTTCGTAGACCGCTTTTGGCATGAAGTTAATCGACAGCACCAGGTCCTCCCCCGCGGGGAAGAGCCGCGAGGCGAGTTCGATGGCCTTGACCCGGCAGTCCTGGTCGAAGCGGTACCGCTGCTCCGGCGACACCTTTGACAGGACCTCGTAGGCTCCCTCGCCGGCCACGCCTCTGACCAGCGCCTCATAGCCCCAGACGCGGCCAGCAACGGCGTCGTAAACCGGCTGGAACGCCATGCTGAAATCGAAATCAAGTTTTGGAGCGGTCGTGCAGCCTTCACATGCCATATGTGCCCTCATTCGCTGGTTTTATGTTCCCGTATCGTACGACGGTTATCCCTTATCCCAGGTGCAATTCCGCCGCGTCTCTTGAGAGTGTTTATCCAGGTCAGTCTGCAGATCTGCCGCGGTCCTGTACACGCCAGTGCCGCGGCGGAAGACCCTGCCGGACGCCCGCGTGCTAGGGTGCGACGACTGTCTACGATTCCCGGGGGAACGATGAGAAAAACAGCTGCTGGCCCTGTCCTTACTGTCGCAGCTTTGCTGCTCGTCACCGGCTGCAGCGCTGCCAACGCGGAGGCTGAAGCTCAGCCTTCGCCACCTCCCAGCTCGGTCTCTGCCGAGCCCTCAACCGAAGCCTCGGTCGAAGATACCGAAGAGCAGACCTGCCTCAAGCTCCTCGGGACGGACGGGAAAGGACCGCTGAACCAGGTGATCTCCGTGGTCCGGATCGGCGACGGAACAAGCGGCGTCGAGATGAGCGCGGAGGACGCGCGCCCGCTCCACGAGGAAGTCCTCGCCATCGCCAAGGACGCACCCGCTGACCTGGCGCCGTTGGTGAAAGAGCTGTCTTCCGCCACTGGAAACGTCATCCTGCAGGCTGAAAAGCCCGGCCGGGCCTGGACATTCAACGCCGACACCTGGACCGCCGCTGCCGCGGAACTTGAGGAGCGGTGCGCGCCCTACGGGGCCGGCGCCTAACCCAGCCTGCCACCGGCGCAGAGGTCACTGCCCCCCCTGGCAGCTCCCGAAAAAGCAGGCCAATGCCCTAGACACGGGCGGTTACCAACGGTAAGTTACCAGCAGTAAGTTGCCTACGCCCGGGAGCCAGCATGACGGATGTCCGCACCACGGCACGACGGCGGCTCTCCAAACCTGAGCGCCGGATCCAGCTGTTGGAGGTGGCCCGCGAGCTCATCCGGGACGCCGGAACTGATGACTTTACCCTCGGGCGGCTCGCCGACCGGGCCGGCGTAACCAAGCCGCTGGTCTATGACCATTTCGGCGACCGGGCCGGAGTCTTCGCCGAGCTGTACCGTGAATTCGAGGCCCGGCAGCGGAGCACGCTGGCCACCGCCCTCGCAAATGCCGAACCAGAACTCTCAGTGGTGGCGGGACTGGTCGCCGGCGCGTACATCGACTGCTGTGTCGCCGAAGGCCGGGAGCTGGCCGACGTCGTCGCTGCCCTTGCCGGCTCCGCCACCCTGGCTGGCATCCGGCAGGAGGCCGAGGACGCCTACCTCGCCAGGTGCCGGTCGGCTTTGGAACCGTTCGCGGGCCCCGTCGACCTCGCCGCGCTGCAGTCCATCATTGGCGCCGGCGATGCGC
Organism: Arthrobacter sp. Helios; assembly: GCF_023167125.1. NCBI lineage: Bacteria > Bacillati > Actinomycetota > Actinomycetes > Micrococcales > Micrococcaceae > Arthrobacter > Arthrobacter sp. Helios. The sequence goes on along the minus strand of NZ_CP095402.1, from coordinate 3,563,094 downwards.
TGGCCCGGACAGCACTCAGCGGGAGAATCAGCGCCGACCAGGCCCGCGGCACGCTCACCACGATCGTTCTCGCCGTCGCCGGCCGCAACGGCCCCACCCAGGAGGATTGATATGCCGATTTCCCATCCCCCGACGCCGGGAAGTGCCCTCTGGGTGGCTGCCCACCCCCGCGCCGAATCCCTCAACGGGCGGCTATTCCGCGAGGGCGTGGAGGCCCTCTCCACCCGCTATGAGGTGGCGACGTCCGACCTCTATGCCCAAGGCTTCAATCCTGTCCTGGGCGACGGCGACCTCGGCGGCCTGGCCGGCGTTCCCGGCAACCTCGCGGCACAGGCGGGACAGTCCTACGCCGCCGGCCAGCTGCCGTCCGAGGTCCAGGCGGAGCAAGCCAAACTGGCGGCGGCCGAGCTGCTGGTCCTGCAGTTCCCGCTGTGGTGGTACGGTCCCCCGGCGATCCTGAAGGGCTGGTTCGACCGCGTGCTCACCGACAGCTTCGCCTACGGGGACCTGGACCCCGAGCTGGGTATCCCCCGGCGCTACGGCGACGGCGGGCTGACCGGGCGCCGGGCGCTCGTCGTCGTCACCGCCGGCGAAGACGAACGTACGATCGGCCCGCGCGGCCTCAGTGGGGACCTTGACACCCTGCTCTTCCCGATCACCCACGGGGTGCTCTGGTACACGGGCATCGAGACCCTGGATCTGCACGTGGTGTACGACGCCGACACCTTGGACCCAGCCCGGGCAGAGAGGGAGATCAAGCGGCTGCGGGAGCGGCTGGACGAGCTGGATGCGGAGACCCCCCGCCGCTTCCGCAGCCTGCGCGACGGCGACTACCGCGGCACCCGTGCCCTGCGCGCGGACATCCTGCCCGGCCGGACCGACTTCGGGATTCACCTGGCTGACTAGGCGGTTACGTTGCCTGGCGTGGTGAAGCGCCTGAACCCGGCGTGAGATGCTCTGTCCCATGATCGCGCCAACACGCCTTCGACCTGCCGGGGTAAACGACCTGCCGTTCATCCTCCGGCAGGAGCGCGGGTACATCGAGACCATAGAGCCGGCTGCACTCCAGGGGTGGCAGGCCGCTCTGGACCGGAACCTCGCTCTCTGGATCGGCTGCCTCCCCCATACGCTGTTCTGCGTGGACGCAAACGGGCAGTCACTAGGGTTTGCGATGTGGCGCCCCGACCGCGGCACCGCAACCCTGGTCTCGATCCAGGTCCTTCACAGCCACCGCCGCCAAGGACTCGGGAAGCTCCTCCTGGAGGCGTTCGAGCAGAGAGCCAGCGTCGGCGGAGCCGGCGTGGCGAAACTCGGCGTTCACCAAAGCAACCCGGCCCGCCTGCTCTACCAGGGTGCGGGCTATAACCCCGCAGGCCAGGACGGCGATTATCTGCTCTTCAGCAAGTCCCTCGGCGAAAAGGTACTTGAGCATGTTCATCCAGTGATGTGACCCAACGCCCACTACGGTTGGGGCATGGCTGATGTTGCGGGAAGCCGCTGGGTAATCACTGGTGCTGCGGGAACGATTGGGTCTGCCCTGCGGCAGGCGCTCTCCGCGCTGCAGGTCGAGCTGGTCTCCACTGATATACGGCCCGTGGTGCCGGTTGGCCCGCACGATCACGTGGTGACGGCCGATCTCAGTGACCTGAGTTCACTGGCGGAGCTGTTCGCGGGCGCGGATGGTGTGATCCACCTTGGCGGAATCCCCGATGAAGCGGATTTCCATGACCTGGCGGAGGTGAACATCGTTGGGACCTATCACGTCCTTGAGGCTGCCCGCCGGACCCGTGTAGCGCGCGTGGTCTACGCCAGCAGCAACCGGCTGACCGGCATGTACCCTGCGGGTGTTCCGGTCACACCCGAGATGCCGCCCCGCCCGGACGGCTTCTATGGAGTGTCTAAGGTTGCCGGCGAAGCCCTCTGCCGGCTCTATGCGGACAAGTTCGGCGTCAGCACCGTTGCGGTGCGCATCGGCAGCTATGAACAGCGTCCGGGTTCCGCGCGTGAGCAGCGGACATGGCTGAGTCCATCGGATGCGGTTCGGGCGTTCCTAGCGGCGATGACGACGGCGGAACACGCCGCCGTCTTCTACGCCGTCTCAGCGAACACCGGCCGGTGGTGGGACCTCGAACCGGGAGAGGCCGTCGGGTTCATCCCCGAGGACGATGCAGCCCGGCTTGGAACACCGGAAGGCTTTGACCCAAACCTGCCACAGGGCGGCGCCTACGCTGCCAAGGAGTACTCAACCGACAAGATGCGCTCGTAGCTGCGAACAGCGTCACGAGCACCCAGTTGGCCAGTCCCGATGCTGGAACCACGTGTAAGGGTCGCAGCGCCGTCGGCTCAGACTGCCGTGGCGATCGGAACCGAGGGCGCAAACGGATACAGCTCCTGCTCGCCGCCGTGTACGACGATGCAGGTGGCTTCCGGTACTTCCTGCCAGGCACCGTGGAGATCTCCCAGCGGTTCGGAGACTACCAACCGAGCGTCGTCCGAGAGCCCGCTGAGCACTTCATTGTCCGGGTACTGGGCCTGGAGGGTCGCAATGTCGCTGCTGACGAAGAGGGACCGCGAGTTGCCCTCGCTGGAGTAACGGAAGGCCCAGGTCGTGTCGCCGTCGGTCGTTGCGACTGTCATCTGGATGGGGTGTTCAACGCCGTGCTCCCGCCCGGCATCCTCGATGAATGCCACTGCCTCAGCGACCGCCGCGCGGGGATCGCGCTCCAGCCCGAAGGTCAGCGCGAGGTAGAAGAACATCTCGGAGTCCGTTGATCCTTCGATCTCCGGGTAGAGGCTGGGCTCGACCGCCATGGCCAGGTCACGCTTCACCTTCGGGAAGTCCCCGAGCACCCCGTTGTGCATCCAGAGCCACTTGCCGTGGCGGAACGGGTGGCAGTTCGTTTGCTGGACGGCCGTGCCGGTGGTGGCCCGGATGTGCGCGAAGACGCGGCCGGCGGAGGCCTGCGCTGCGAGTTCGCGCAGGTTGCGGTCGTGCCAGGCAGGCTCGGTGCTGTGGAAGAGCCCGGGAATCGGCTCGGTGCCGTACCAGCCGACGCCGAACCCGTCCCCGTTAGTGGTCTCGGCGCCCAGCCGCGAGTGTTTGCTCTGCATAACGAGGGAGTTGGTGGGTTTGTAGAGCAGGTCGTCCAAGCGGACGGGGGAACCGGAATATGCTAGCCAACGACACATTGTCGTCTCCTTCGGATCGGGCCGGATTCCAAACCGGCGGTCCGAGGGGGTGGGCTTCACGATCATCACATCGCTCGGGCCGTGAAAATAGTGGAGCACGGAACGAGGGGAAGTTCCATAGCAGCTGGCTAATTGGTGAATCTGGTTCCCGCAAAGTGTTGATACCGCTGCCGGTTTCGCCCATACTCAGGGCCAAGCAATCGCAGATCTTTGGGATGAGCCCACCGACCAGCCCCTGGGAGCAAGATGTCCGGCACAGCTCTGGCCAGATCAACGATGAGATTCGGAACCCGGCTCGGCCTGGCCGCCGTCGTCCTGATCGTTCTGGGTCCCTTCATCAATCGGAACTTCGGCCTTGGCGACAGCCTGATCTTTGTGCTGCGTCCCGGGGTCTGGGATTCAGCCCCCATAGCCGTGCTGGTATCGCTGACCCACCTGATCTTGTTGGTGGCGTGCGCGCTGCTTTCGGTCACCTTGGTCACGGCTTCACTGGTGATCCGTTCTGCGGACGCCAGCGGCGAAGGAGCCGAAGCCGTGGAGTACGCCCCCAAGTAAGGAGTCCGCCAGATGCCCAGCCCCAATCCCCACGTCCTGGTTGGTGTTGTAGCCGGCGCTGCTGCCGCAGTGGTCGAAGCAGCCGGAGGGCTGGCCGACCGTCTCGGTGCGGATCTGGTCTGCGCCCACGTCGACGACTCCAGCGAGAAGGTCGAGGAAAAGCCGGACGGTACGGTGGTGTCGAGGCCGCTCAATCCGGATCTGCCGTTCGAAGCGAGCGAGGAGTTCGACCCCCGGCTGCGCGCGGAGATCGCCGCGGTCCTGGACCCTAAACCTGTGGAGTGGTCGGTGCGCGCACTGGCGGGTGGTCCGGCGCAGGAGCTTGCGCGGCTGGCCGAGAAGCTGGACGCAGCGCTGATCGTCATTGGTACCCGGGAGTCGGGGTTCCGGGGTTCTGTTGAAGAGTTTCTCAACGGTTCCGTAGCCATTCGGCTGGCCCACCGCCAGCACCGTCCCGTGGTGGTGATCCCGCTGAACCCCGTCCTCGACGATGCCGATCTGCCGTGGAAAAGAGCGCAGTGAGAGGCCGGGCCCGGCGCCTTCCGGACGGGACGACGCGGCTCGTGGTCCGCGAGCGGTACAAATATCTCACCGGCTGGGCCGGGGCCCTTGTGGAGCCAGTCGAGATGGTCAGTTTGGTCATGACCGAGCGGATGCTTCGGGGCATCCGGGACCGTGCGGAGTCCCGGATCAGCCGAGGCTGGTGCCGAGGGCCCCTGTTACGTAGGGAACCAGCCATATCCCCCAGACGATGAGGGAAAACTTGTGGAAGCGCTCCTTCTCCGCCTCGCGGTTGCGGACCAGCACGATGACCGCCCAGGCGAGGTGGAACACCATCAGGAGCAAAGCAATGGCGCCGGTGACGGCCATAATGGCGTTGAGCCCCGCCCCGGTCCCGCCTGAATTGGCATCCCCTGATTGCGCAAGCTGGGACATGAGATAGGTGCCGGTGGCATCGCAGATGAGCCCGAGAGCAAAAAATCCAGCATGCCACCACTTCAGGACGCGCTGCCGGTGCTCCGACCACACACCAATCGTGTAGAAGACCAGAGCAGCCGTGATGATGATAATTGCTGGCACAAGCATGCTCTGAGGCTACAGGTGCTTTGCGGGGAAGGGACCAGGCCGGGGCTTGAACTAATCTCAGGGCCCATAAGATCCTGCTTTATCGGGCTGCACCCACAGCTGCAGATTGCTAAGAACACGAGGGGGTGATTCCCGGACGCCCGGGAACCACCACCCTCTCCTCACTGCAGCAGGGTGAATCCTGATTCATTACGGGTCTTACCGAGTGCCGCCAACACGATCTGCAGGAAACCCATCGCCTCGAGTTCCCGCGCACGCGACAGGGGGCCGACGTCGACCGCCCGCATTCCCGCCGCCTCAATCAGGTCCGCAACGGCGATTTTCGCCTCGGCGTAATCTCCGGCGAACAGGACGGTCGTCGTCGTGGTGCCGTTCGTGCCGGAGGTCAGCGTGTCGCCAAGGTTGACGTTGAACGCCTTCACGACGGCGGCGCTTTCCGGGAGCTGTGTGGCGAGCTCTGCGGCTGTGGAGGAATCGGCGGGTGAAGTCAGCTGATCGTAGGTGCTGAAGTCGATGGGGTTGCTGATGTCGATGACGACCTTGCCGGCGAACCGGTCCCGGTAGTGCTCCAGGATGCTGGCGTAGGCAATATACGGGACCGCGAGCACCACAAGGTCGCCGGTGAGCTCGTCGCCGAAGCTGCTGTAGGTGACATCCGGCCGGTCCCCCGATGAGCTCGATGTACTGCGCCGAATGATCTGGATACCCGCGCCGGCCCGGGCAGCGACTTCCGCGATTGCCGCGCTCATCTTGCCGCTTCCGATAATGCTGATGGTTCTCATGCGAACTGGACCTTCCTGAATCGTGTGAGTGCCCTCTCGGCAACCTTTTGCGCGTCGTAATCGAATACCGCGCTTCGCCGGAAATCCCGCCCGACGCGCAGGTCGGCGTCGCGCTTTTTGAGGTCCGCGAATTCATACTGTGCATCGAACATGGCCCCGGCCCGCCGGGAACCGTGCTGCAGGATCGCGGTGCGCTGCATCCGGACCGAGGTGTAGCGGCGGAATGCTTCGGGGATATCGGCGGTGGTTTCTGCGGCGTTCAGGAAGATGGCAAGCGCCATGCTGTCCTCGATCGCCTGGTTCACCCCCTGCCCCTGGTGCGGCAGCATCGTGTGCGCTGCGTCGCCGAGGAGTGTGATCGGCCCGCGGGACCAGTTGGTGAGGGGTTCGTGGTCGAACAGGCCCCACCAGAAAGTCTTCTCAATGGCCGCGATGAAGCGTTGCAGCCTCGGGTCCCAGTCCTCGCCGGCAAATTCGGCGGCGAGCTCGCTCACCTCCGCCGGCCCGGACCAGGGACCGTTGAGCGGCCGGTCGCTCGGCACGCCGGCGACGAAGTTGAACAACTTCCGGTTCTGGAGCGGATAGCACATGAAGTGCCGCTGATTGCCCATCCATACCTGGCTGATCATGCGCCAGTCGTCGGGGAGGAGGGACGCGTCAACGACTCCGCGGTAGACGATGTAGCCGGAGTAAACGGGCTCCGGATACTGCAGCACGGATTTGCGCACCACCGAATGGATACCGTCCGCACCAACGACGGCGTCGAAATCCTCGTTCCCGCCGTTCTCGAAATCGATGCGGACACCGGTGTCCAGCGTGTGAACAGACGCGATCCGCTGGTTGAGGCGAATCGTTTCGGGGTCGACTTCCTGAGCCAGGACATTGATGAGGTCCGGACGGTACATGCCGATGTTTCGGTATTGCCGCCCCGAATCCTCCCAGGCTGCGTCGGTGACAAGATTGCCCATGGCATCCTGGTAAACGCCGTGCCCGTCCGGGACCGCCCCGGCGCGTTTGACCTGCTCCAGCACACCGAGCGTGTCCAGCACGCGCTGGGCATTCGGTGCCACCGTGACCCCTGCACCCACTTCGCCGAGCTTGCTGGCCTGCTCGAACACTGTGACCTGGACGCCGGCGATCCGGGTCAGGGCGATGGCAGCGGTGAGCCCGCCCATCCCTCCGCCGACGACCGCGATTCTGGTGGTGGGACTAACCATTATTTCTCCCTATCTGTACTGCATCTGTACTGCGCAAAACATGTGATTCCCTATCGCGTTCCGGAGAACTCCTTGGCGGCAGCGCGCGGGGTGAATATCGTGGCGCCGCTTGCCTGCACGGCCTCGTGCTCGGACCCGAGCGGGATGCCGGAGCGGTCCCGCAGGCAGAGGGTCGCAATGCCTCCGAGGACGGATGCGGTGAGAAGGTAACCGGAGACGGCCGCCGTCGTGCCCGTGGCCTCAAGGAGCATCTGGGCGATCATGGGTGCGAAAGCTCCACCGAGGATCGCCCCGATCGCATAGGTGATCGAGACACCGGAGAAGCGGATCGACGCCGGGAAGATCTCCGAGTACCACGCGGCCAGCGGGCCGTAAGTGAGGCCAAGGCTGGTGGAGATGAGGACGAGTCCGGTGTAGAGCCCGGGCAGTCCTCCGTGGTCGACGAGCCAGAAGACCGGGAAGACGACGGCGGCCTGCAGCGCGAAGCCGATGAGGAACGTGTTTCTCCGGCCGATCACATCGGAGAGGTAACCGGCTAGGAGGGTCGAGAAGAACCACACCACCGCTCCGGTTGATGCCGCCAGGAGCACCGATGTGGTGTCGAGGCTCTGTACGTTGATCGCGTACCTGTTGAGGAACCCGCCCGTGGTCATGTAGCCCAGGGTGCCGTTGCCCGCGAATACGATCGCGGCGAGGATCACGAGGTACCAGTGCCGCCTGAACAGCGTCACGACCGGAACCTGCTTCTGCTTGCCCCGTTTGGCGATGTCGGTGAATACCGGGCTCTCCTCGACTGAACGGCGGATCACGAAGCCCACAACAATGAGCACAATGCTCAGCAGGAACGGCACACGCCAGCCCCACTCGAGGTAGGCATCGCCCGGGGAGATGACGCCGGTCATGAGGGCCGTTATGCCCGAGGCGAGGAGGAAGCCGAGAGGAACGCCGAGCTGCGGCCAGGAGCCGGCGCGGCCGCGGCGGTTCGCGGGAGCGTGTTCCACGGCCATCAGTACCGCCCCGCCCCACTCGCCGCCGGCGGAGAGACCCTGCAGGATGCGGAGGAGGAGCAGGAGGATCGGCGCGGCGATGCCGATCTGGGCGTAGGTGGGCAGCAAGCCGATGAGCGTCGTCGCGACCCCCATGAGCACAAGCGTGAGGACGAGCATCGCCCGCCGGCCGATCCGATCACCAAAGTGCCCGGCGAGGAATGCGCCGAGGGGGCGGAAGAGGAAGGAGATTCCGACCGTGGCGAAGGAGAGGAGCACGCCGATCTCCCCGCCCGCGGGCTGGAAGAAGAGCTGCGCGAACACGAGCCCGGCGGTCGTCGCGTAGATGAAGAAGTCGTACCACTCGATGGTGGTGCCGACGATTGTCGCAAAGGCGATTCGCCGCTGGGAGGCGGGCCTTCGGGTGGTTGCAGAGGAGGTCATTCTCGTCCCTAACGTCTTTGTCGCCCTCCCAAATGAGAAGGGCCCGGGAAGCTGTTCCTCCAATGCTGTGGTGCTTATCTCTGCGTGTAAATCACAGTAATGTGAGGATGTAGTTCGGTTGAGTCGAAGAAGCTTGGTTCGGAGAAGAGGACGGCTATGACGGATGTGAGCCTGAGGCAGCTTGAGCTGTTCGCCGCGTTGCCGAATTTCGCCACCCTCAGCGCGGCTGCGGCCCATCTGCACATCTCGGAGTCCGCACTGTCGCAGGCGGTCACTTCCCTCGAGAATGCGGTGGGGGAGCAATTGTGCGTGCGCCGCAAGGCGCGGGGCCTCACGCTGACTCCGGCCGGCCAGCAGTTCGCTAAGCAGGCACGCAGGATCATCTCCGACACGCAGGAGCTCGTTCTGAGCGCCCGCCGGGCCGAGGAGCTGCGCGGGCCCGTGAAGCTCGGCTGCTATTCGAGTTTCGCCATCAACGTGGTTCCCGAACTTCTCGAAGGCTTCCCGCGGAGGCATCCGGGCGTGCACATGGAGATCATGGTGGGCACCAACGAAGAACTGCTTTCCGCGCTCCAGGCGGGAAATCTCGATGTCGCCCTGGTCTACAACGTGTCTCTCCCGCTTGGGTACCGGCGCCGGAAGATCTACGCGACGGAACTGGAGGTCCACCTGCATCCGGACCATCCGCTCGCGTCGGCCAGCACCGTCAGCCTCGCGGATCTCGCCAGCGAGCCTTACATCCAATATGAGGCGACCCCCGGCACCGTCAACGTCACCGACGCCTTCACCGCGCTCGGCCTTGAACCCAGGATCGAAACCCGGGTCAGCCAGACCAACCTCGTCGAGGCGCTTGTGGGCCGCGGCGTGGGCTATGGCCTGCTGATGTCACGGCCCAACAGGCTCCCGATGAGCACCGAGGGCCGGCCGGTGGTTCGGCGGCCCCTCGACCCACCCGTCACCGTCTCTCATGTTGTCGGGATCTGGCCTGAGGATATGAATCTCACGCCGCGCGCTTCGGCCCTTCTGGATTTCGCGGTGGAGAAACTCGGCGATTACGGCCGGCGGGAGACTGTCACGAAGGCGTGAGCCAGCCGTTATCCGTGTTCAGGTCCTTGCCAGACCAGCACTGCGACAGTGCCCGCGAGGATCATTGCGGTGAGCGCGAAGGGCACCGGAATCAGTGGGTCGACGAGAACGAGGACGCCGGCGACCGGGACGACGGTATTGACGATCCGGTCCGCGATGGGCCGGATCGCCAGGAGCCAGATTCCCAGTACGAATACCGCCAGCGGGACGGTGTATGCGAACGATGCCCAGGGCGGGTGCAGCTCGCTGTGCCCGGTGAGCACGTCAATTTCGACCTCGATGCCGGCGGAGAACGCACCGGCTGCGGCGAAGATGAAGTAGTGGCCGTAGCCGTAAGCCAGGGACCTGGAGAAGCTGCTGATCGCGTGGTGGTGGGGCGGCCAGAAGTAGATCCACCAGAGAGCCGCAGTCGCAATGAGCACCAGTGCCGCGATGGCGATTAGCGAGCCGAGTTTCTGAGTATCCTGCAGTGCCTCGATGATGGCGTTGGCGGATCCGAGGAGGCTCTCGCCGAGGACGATGAGAGTGAAAAGCCCGTAGCGCTCCGTGATGTGATGCGGGTGCCAGGGTGTGGAGCCGGTGCCCTCGGCGATGATCGGCACACTGATTTCTGCAAGGACAAGCATAACCAGCCCCGGGAGGAACAACGACGACGGCAGCAACAGGGAGAGCAGCCACAGCACCTGGACGGTCGTGATCCCGCCGGCGTAGATGAGGGTCGCCCGGCGCGCGCTTCCGGCTCCCCGCGAGGCGCGCAGCCACTGCACCACCATCGCCAGCCGCATAACGACGTAGGCGAAGATCAGCACCGAGTAGTCGTGCTCCTCGAAGGCAGGCGCGATGCCCGCGGCAAGCACAAGGACGCCGCCCATCTGAACGATGGTCAGCACCCGGTAGAGCCAGTCATCGGTGTCGAAGGAGGTGGCGAACCAGGTGAAGTTCATCCACGCCCACCAGATCCCGAAGAACACGATCGCGTAATTCAGGATCCCATCGGCCACGTACCCTTCGGTGAGCTCATGATGCAGCTGCACACAGTACTCACCGCCACGACGAAGACGAGGTCGAAGAACAGCTCCAGGGTGGACGCGGATCTACCGGGCTCGTTCGGGTTGCGCGGCCTCATGGGCTCGAGCCGGAAACGGGAGACGGTCGTCATGCGGATACTCTTCCTGCCCGCCTGCCTGTCCTGGCCCGCTGCGTCGCCTCCGCCCGGGGAAGGACCTCACGGTTGGTGCGCGGTACGGGCTCGGGTGACGTGGCCGCCGAGAACTCGGTTGGGACGGAACGAGTCTACGATCAGAGTCTGCCGGTGCGAAGGGGCCAGCTGTGAGACAGCGTCTGTCACCTATCTCTCGCCTGCTACCGGGTATGCACGTCGTACGTTGCCCGCAGCAGTCCGCCGTCGGGCGTCGAATGATGGCCGCGGAGCGTCAGCAGCACCTCCTGGTCCAGTTCCCCGAACAGGCGGCGCCCCCGGCCGAGGAGCACCGGTGCGATAGATACCGTAATTTCGTCGATCAGTCCGGCGCCCAGGAACGCTTGAATGGTGCGGCCACCATCGACGTACACCCGAGCCGCCCCTTCGGCCTCAAGCAGCCGCTTCGCTTCATCAACTGAGCGGACGACCTGCACCTTGTCATCACCCGGGATGGTGGTGCTGAGCACGATGACGCGTTTCCCCTCGAAGGGCCAGTCATCGAAGCCAAGCACGGTCTCGTAGGTGGAACGGCCCATGACCAGCGTGTCGATGGCAGGGAAGAACGTGTCCCACACCAGGGCTGGATGGGCTGTCGAGTCCGTGGTGTGCGGCCGGGGCGACGGGTCGGTGAGCCAGGAGAGGCCGCCGTCGGGCCGTGCAATGTAACCGTCCAGGCTTGCGCCGACGAAAACACATCCTCGCCACGTGCGATCGGTAGTCATGTCCAGCCTTTCAGGAGAGTATCCAGGGTCTGTGCAGGGGTGCTCGGCTGCAGATCCACAGCACGGCGGTACAGGCTGCCGTGAAGCGCGTCGAGCAGTGTCAGGGACGCTGCCCGAGGATCAATGCCGTCCCGGAGCGGCAGGCATGCCAGGAGGGCGGCGAAGTAGTCCGCCTGCCTGCGCCAGCCCTCGCGGAGCAGGTCCGCCGAGGTGGGTGACCAGAGGTCGCGCATCAGCTCACCGAGGCCAAAAACAGCTGATCCGGATGTGGGGGCGGCGAAGTTTGCGTCGACGTAGTCGCGAAGCTCGTTCAACTCATCTGTGACTCCTGCCGGCGCATCCGGTATCCGATCGATCCACCTTCGGGTCAGGGCATGCAGCAGCCCCTCTTTGGAACCGAACCGCTTAATCAGCCCGGCGGGACTGATGCCTGCGGCCGGAGCGACGTCGTGCAGCCCCCAAGCGCCCATCGACGGCCGCTGGGACATGGCGGCGTCGATGCGTTCGAGCAACTCTGCATCGGAGGCGCGCTGTGGTCTGCTCATTTAATTAGTAAATCACAGTTTACTAATCGGGTGGTTCTTACGCTTCCAGCAACTCCGGCTGGATAACAGCGTCTCCGTGCATCACCTGGGTGACGATGTCCTGCAGCTGAAGGAGGATGCTTTCCCGGGGACCACCCGCGTCGATGGTTCGAAAACCCGAATAACCCGGCAGTTCCCTGTAGCCGGCCTGAAAACTACGGAGACCGTTGATGGTCTCCTGATCCTCGCCCCGCAACCTGATCCGCTCATAGGCCTGTTCAGCCGGGAGATCGAAATACACCACCACATGGGCCTGCGGCAGGAGACCCATCAGGACCGGGAGTGCAGTTCCTGGACCTATTCCGCGCGCCTTCCGCAAGGCCACCTGGCAATAGAGATGCCGATCCATGATGACCAGCCCCGCAAAGCGCCGGGCCCGCAGATGGTTGATGAGGACATTGGACACCCTAATTGCCGTTTCGAGGGCGTCGGCAATCCGTACCGGGACCCCTACCCGGTAACGCAGCCCCCAGCCAGCGATGGTTTTCCGTCCGGAGTAGTTCCCCAGAACCAGCACCTCTCCGGGTGGAAACAAATCCTTAAGGGCCCCCGCGGCGGTTGTCTTACCCGAGCCGTCAATGCCCAGCACCACCACGACGGCGCTCTGTCCCCTCCTGCGCCCGGCGCCCCGGGGCCGGGACTCCGCGATGCTTCTCCCCGAACCAGGCCTGGTGTATCGGCGCATCAGCGCGCGCCAGCTCGCCGGTGCGTCGTGGAAGGTCATTTTCGAGACTTTAGCTGGTGAACATGAGTGGCAGCAGGACGCCGGGACGGGTCAACCACCGTGCATCTCCGCCCTTCACGGCCATCACAAATGGCAGGCGGAACACCAAACCGCACGGGCCAGCTCGCGCAGCGATCTGGTTCAGCGACCGGAGCGCCCCGCTGGCCAGCAAGCAGCTTTGGTAAGTAACGTGGTGATCGTAAGGTTGCTGATAATCGAAGGCAGAGGAGGACATCGTGGCCGACACGAATGCGAAAGATCCCAAACCCGAACCGTCAAATGCGATCGAGAACGCAGCTGACAACTTCATGCAGGACCTCGGTGAAGATGTTCCGGACGGCAGCGGCGGCGAAGACAAGTCCGACCCGCGCACCCGGGTCCACTCGAACCTGGCCGAAGGCCTGAACGCCGACAACGAGAATTTCAAGGCGAAGCACGAGGACCAATAACCTGGTTCACGCGGCGCGGATGACCGCTAGGAGACCTCCGGGTAAGGCGGAGCTTATCCAAGTCCACCAATCCCGGAGGTCCTTCGTGCCCCAGCGATCGCTGGCACTTTTACATGCTGCGGGCGGCGGCGACCACGAGCAGGGTTCCAATTCCGCCCGCACGTTCCCGCACTAAGGAAGTATCGCGATGGCCACCTGCGGCATCACGCAGGATACGAGCGCGAAGTTATGGGGGCCAACTTGTGCCCGATTGTTCCGGCCGGTGTCGTCGCACCAGTCGATGCCGTCTGGGTAAGCAACAATGGAGCCCGCTCCCGGTGCGGTGCTGGCTGGCACGTTGAACGTGTAGGTGAACCCACCGGCGTCGTTCATCGGGGCCGTCGTGTCGATGACCTGATTGCCAGCGGAGTCCGTGACGGTGATCTTGATGCTGGCGTCCTGCCCATAACGGGGATTGCACTCCGAATCGTCAGCCGCCACCGTGACCTGGCCACCAACCGTGGCACTCGCAGGGCTGGCCGAGAACTCAGGAGGCAGGCATGGCGGATCGTCCCTGAAGATGGATTGGCAGCCGGCCAGAGCGGGCATACCGACGACGACGGCGGCGGCAACAATGAGCGTCCGGAACGGTCGGTTATTGGGAGTTCCCCTCTCGAAGGCGCCGAGGATTCTCGTCATCGTTTATGTCCGAGATTGTGTAGGCCGGGCCGCTGGAATGTTCAATCGTTGAGCTTCCTGGGGTGAAACCGAATATTCGTGATTGGACGGATGCTGAGCCGGCAACCGGACCTGCAATTCTCGAACGCCAGGATCCAGCACGGGTTATTAGGCGAATCAGGATCAGGACGGCGAGCGCCCAGACAACCGCATTGCTCCACCGGCTGAGGTTTAACGGAGTCAATCCGTCCACGATCATGATCAGCAGGAGCGCCACCAGGAGAAAGGCTGTGGTCGCAGTCAGGAGTCGCGAGAGTCGTGCTGCCATGCGCTCACCCTAGCCAGAAGACGCTGCCGCAGCCAGAGACGGCACCGGAGCGCCGTCGTCGGCTTAGCCATGTTGAGTTGTTTGCGCCGGACGGTTGAATCACAAACCGGCGCCACAAGATGGAAAAGCCTCTTGCGCTGGGATGGCAAACGAATTCCAATAGCCCAATGACAAAAGATCCGGGAACCGCCGCGTCAAAACCCCAAACCGGGTTGAAGCGGGCAGTCGGTACGCCGCTGCTGTTCGCGTTTATCGTGGGAGACACCCTCGGGGCTGGCATCTACACCCTCGTGGGCACCATGGCCGCCGACGTCGGCGGCGCCATCTGGCTTCCCCTGCTGATCGCGCTGGTCGTCGCGATGCTCACCGCCGCGACCTACGCGGAGCTGATCACCAAATACCCTCACGCTGGCGGAGCCGCCCGTTATGTCGACCGGGCTTTCGGCATCCCCTACCTGTCATTCATTGTCGGTTTCCTGATGATGGCCTCAGGAATCACCACTGCCGCCGCCCTGGCGAACGCCTTCGCGGGCGACTACCTGACCGCGATCATTGATGTTCCCTCCGCCCCCGCTGCAGTCGCGTTCATCATCCTGCTGACCCTGATCAACCTGCGCGGCGTCCGGGAGTCCCTTACCGCCAACCTCATTGCGTCCATCATCGAGGTAACCGGACTCGTCATCGTTATCTTCGTCGGCGCCGTCGTGCTCACCTCCGGCAACGGAGAGCCCTCCCGGCTCCTTGAGTTCGAACCGGACATACCGCCTCTTGAAGGCGCCTTCGCCGCCTCCATCGTCGCCTTCTTCTCGTTCCTCGGCTTCGAGGCGGCGGCCAACATGGCCGAGGAAGTGCGCCAGCCGTCCAAGTCCTACCCCCGCGCCCTGTTCGGCGCCATCGGCACCGCAGGGCTCGTTTATCTCCTCATCGCCCTGAGCGCAGTCATCGTCCTGCCCCCGACGGAACTGGCCGACTCCACCGGGCCCCTGCTCGACGTCGTCGCCGCCAGCGGTGTCGGCATCCCGCCCTGGTTCTTCAGCCTCATCGCGCTGATCGCCATTGCCAACGGAGCGCTGCTGTTCATGGTCATGGCCAGCCGGGTCGGCTACGGATTGGCAGAAGCAGAACTGCTTCCCCGTGCCTTCAGCCGCGTGCTGCCCGGCCGCCGTACCCCGTGGGTCTCCATCGTCGTCATTGCCGCTTTGACGATCATCCTCACCCTGACCGGGAATGTCGCCTCGCTGGCCGAAACCACCGTGCTGCTCCTGCTCCTGGTGTTCCTTTCCGCCAACGTGAGTGTCCTCGTCCTCAAGAAGGACAAAGTGGAGCACGACCACTTCACGGCACCTCGATTCGTGCCGGTCCTCGCGATCATTGCGAGCATCGTGCTCTTGGCACAGCAAACCTGGCCCATTTGGCTCGGGTCCGCCGCCTACGTGGCGGTCGGATCCCTGTTGTTTCTCGCCGCCCGGGCACGGCGCAAACGCGAGGACCGCGTGAGCGCGGACTGACGTGCGGCTGGGACCCTACGAGCAGCATTGCGTGCAGCGCGCCACTCACGCTTGGCATGCGGCCTTGTAAAGGCGGCCGCTACACAGGACCGGATGCCAGAGCCGTGGCGAGTCCGTCCAGCGACTCCGGACTCGCGGCGAGTTGCACCTTGCCCTTGTCAGTCAGCAGGGTCATGGCTTGGTATCCGGAGGCTGGCAGATACTTGCGCTCTTTACCGCTGACCTTCCACCGGTCCGGAAACACGTCCAGCACTACAAAGTCTGTTGCCCGTCCTGAAGGCTCCAAGGTGTCGTAAACAGCGGGCTGGAAGCGGACAGACCCGGCAGCGGGAGTCGCGATCCCTTGGTTCCAGATGCCGCTGAGTGAACCCGGACGGGAGTCGGGATAGCGGATATAGGCCTTGAACTGCCCGTGTTCCGCGAGCCGTTTTTTGGTTTTCCAAGCAGTTCGAACCTGCGACAGTGCGAAAACCCAGTAAACCGAGGTGTATATAAAGGCACCGACCAGGGCATCAACCAGGTCACGTGAGTTAATGCTGAAGCGTACGGCTGCTGTGAACACGAAGAAGATC
Organism: Arthrobacter sp. Helios; assembly: GCF_023167125.1. Taxonomy (NCBI): domain Bacteria; kingdom Bacillati; phylum Actinomycetota; class Actinomycetes; order Micrococcales; family Micrococcaceae; genus Arthrobacter; species Arthrobacter sp. Helios. The sequence goes on along the minus strand of NZ_CP095402.1, from coordinate 3,547,004 downwards.
ACATAGCCGGATGCAAGTGCCAGGTAGGGGTGTAGCCGGACCCAGTTCTTCATACCGTCATCCGGTTGGGGGACGGACAAGTGGCGCAGCTCTTTCAACCCACCCGCGGTCCAACACTTTCCTTGGCCCGTCAGTACCAGCGCCGCAGAAAGCGACCGCTTGTCCCATCCCGAGGCAGCAGAGAAGTCTGGGCGTTCGTGGGTCATTCATGCGCGAAGTGTTACACACCCTCTTCGTTATAGGAACGGGAGGTAGGGCCGGGCGCCGGGACCAGGATCAGGTTATCGGCCGCCTTCGTTTGGTGGGGAAGCTGAGTTCCTTACCACCTTGATGACTACGAGGACTGTGGTGAACGAAGCAAAAACAATGCATAGGCAATTCGAGGTGGAGTTGAGTCGATGGTGAAGATTATCGCCAGCAGGTACAGCAAACCGATCTGCGGCCGGATCACGATATCTCCAACGCCTGCGGTTACGTGCCATAGCTGGACTCCAAGGTTGTTGGCGGCCTTCCGCAGATTGGATGGCGGTGACAATGTAGCGGTTGATCGCCCGTGCGATGAATGTCCTGCCTAGCAGGAGCCGTAAACGTTTCGCGCTGAGGGGACGCCCAGGGAGGCTACGTGTGATTCTGTGATGTCTTGGCATAAGCCGGGTCCGACCGAGTCTGGATGACGATCCCCGTTATCATCAGAGCCGCCGCGATCAAAGTAATCGGCAAGTCCGTGTTGTAGCCGAAGAGACCAACTGCGACCGGCGTCAGAACAGCCAGCGCGGACAGCGCGAAGAACGCTCTCGCAACACGCTTCATTCTGCGCTGACGCGCTAGGGCGGCTGGGGGAAATTCTTCCATCGGTGCACATCCTCCGCTTTCGGACACTCGCCAATGAATCCTCGCAGAATGATGCCCGAGTTGTACCGGTTAATGATCCCCAGGCGAGACAACTGGACAGTTTTAGTCACTTCCCCGGCGCTTATCCGGTCCGTAGTCACCAAGTCTGTTTTGGCTTGCCCCGGACGTCCAATGTCGGGTGTGTCCGGCTGCGGCTTGGTGCCGGTTCATGGCCGTCGATAGATCTCCCGCACCAAAACCGGCGGGTCTGGGAGCTGCAGTACGGCACTAAACGCTTCAACCCTCGATACTCATGCACGGCTGCGCCCGGTGTGATCCCGAGGCTCTGGATGCTCCCGTTGTCCCAGTGGAGGGTCCTTCAACGGACACCTGACCCCATGCCCGCTACGAAGATGCAGAACGGATGACCGGCCGGATCGGCGTAAACGTACAACGGCTCGTTCGGGTCGTCCGTCCGATCGAGACGGAGCTCTGCCCCCAACGCCAACGCCCTGGAGTGGTGATGCTCCAGCGCCTCTCGGTCAGGAACCGTCAGGTCGAGGTGCATCTGCATCGGCACCTCAGGCAGCGGCCATGTTGTCCGCTGCAAATGATCAACCTGCTGAAAAGCAAGCCTGCGTTTACCCTGTCCATCAGTGAGAACGAGCCAATCGACATAGTCAGCCTTGCCCTCCTCCACGGGCTCATCTCCTGGCCGATACTGGAGTCCCAGGAGGTGACGGTAGAACTCCGCCAGTCCTCGCACATCAGTAGTGTCGAGAACCGTCTGAAGCATCTGAGGGAATGCACTCATGGACCGAGACTAACGATTCTGAAGGTTCCCTCGCCAGCCCTTCCCGACCATGAGGTTCCCGTCCCGTAAACCGGTCCCTCAACGGGACGTCCCTAGCTGAGGAGCTAAACCCGGACTGCTCCAGTCGGGGATCGGCTTACAGACATGTGGATGACGCACAGACATGGGAAAACGTCGCTAGGTATCGCTGCCATTCGTGCGCTAGGGTCACAGCGAGAATGGAGGTTCCCGCATTCATGCCCGTATAGGGAACAGTCCTGGTAGAGCCGAAATAATCGCAGCAGCTAAAAGATGGCGAAATCAAAAGGGGTTGACTTGAAACTGCGCTTTTCTTTCATGCTGCCAGCGCTGGTGATTGTTGTTGCCCTTGGAATTACTGGTGCGATTTTTCCTGGCCTCATAGCGGTGGTTACGGGGCTCATGCCTGTCGTAGTTTTTGCTGCGCTCGTCAGCATGATGCTCACGGAGCGGAAGCGGGGACGCCGTAACCGGGATGGCTGAGGTCGCGCCTGCGACCAAGGGGCGGCCAACTACTGCGTGACCATGCCATTCGCATATACCCCGCCCGCAATAATGCCCGGTGAAGGTGGCCCAACCGCTACAGCATTCAACGCCGTTCAACGGCGCCCAGCGCTCCCACCCCCCACGCCGCCGTCGGGCACCTGACTGCAGGGAACTACGCTGGGTGGATGGCAACAGTAATCCTCGTGCGGCACGGCCGCACCACAGCGAATGCCTCCGGCCTGCTGGCCGGGCGGACCCCCGGCGTGAGCCTCGACGACGTCGGACGGGACCAGGCGGACGCAACCGGGAAACGGCTCGCCGTCGTACCCCTTGTTGGAGTGGTGTCGAGCCCGCTCGAGCGCTGCCGGCAAACCGCGCAGTTCATCGTCGACCAGCAGCCGGGCAGCCCGCATGCGCCGGTCGACGACGAACTCACCGAATGCGACTACGGCCAGTGGCAGGGCCGCACCCTCGCCGACCTGGCGAAAGAGGATCTGTGGAAGGTCGTGCAGACCCAACCCTCCGCCGTCGTTTTCCCCGGCGGCGAGTCCATGGCCGCGATGCAGGCCAGGGCAGTGGCGGCGATCCGGCGGCACGATGCAGCCTTCGAGGCTGAGCACGGGCCGGGCGCCGTGTGGGTGGCGGTGAGCCACGGGGACATCATCAAGTCTGTCCTGGCGGACGCGCTCGGCATGCACCTGGATATGTTCCAGCGCATCGACGTCGGGCCTGCGTCCGTATCGATCGTGCGCTACGGCGCGGGGCGGCCCACCGTCCACGCGACCAACACCGACGCCGGAGACCTGTCCTGGCTGGCCGCCACCCACGAACACAGCGATGCGCCGGTCGGTGGTGGTGCAGGCCACGCAGCACCGCCCGCCCAAGGAGCCTAAAGTAGTCCTATGCCTACTACCGTTCACGATTTCGACTGGCCGGACCGCGTCGTCGTCGGCACCGTCGGCGTTCCCGGTCAGCGCACGTTCTACCTGCAGGCGCGGGCAGGCAAGCAGCTCATCAGCATCGTCCTGGAGAAGCTGCAAGCGGACCAGCTGGCCGAGAAGATCGACGAGATCCTCGACCAACTGATGACCGTCGACGGCAACCCCTTCCACGTTCCCGCAAACACTCCCCTGGAGCTCGTCGACAATGACGATCTGGAGGCTGTGGAGGAACAGTTCCGCGCCGGCGTGATGAGCCTGGGCTGGGACCCGACGACGGCGCAGGTCGTCATCGAGGCCTACCCCATCGAAGAAGTTGATGAGGACGACGACGGGCTCCTCGAGGATGCCGACGACGCCGACGCCGCCGAAGTGCTGCGGGTGAGGATGCCGGTGGGCACCGCGCGGGCCTTCGCGAAGCGCACGCGGGAAGTGGTGGGCGCCGGGCGTCCGATCTGCGTGATCTGCGGTCAGCCGATCGACGCCGACGGACACACCTGCACGCTCCCTGAATCCTGATGCCGGCACGGGACCTGCTCACCGACGAACTCACGCTCACCGGGCGGATTGCGACGGCGTCCAACGCCACTTTCCTGGGCAGCATCGGCGACGCCACGGTCGTCTACAAACCCATCGCGGGCGAGAAGCCACTGTGGGACTTTCCCGACGGCTGCCTGGCGCACCGCGAAGTCGGCGCCTACCTGGTGTCCGAGGCCCTGGGCTGGAACATCGTGCCGCGCACCTGGCTGCGGGACGGGCCGCTCGGCGAAGGCATGGTCCAGCTCTGGCAGGAGACCGCCCCGGAACAGAACGCCGTGGATCTGGTGCCGCTGGAGGATGTGCCGGAATCCGGGTTCAAGCTCGTGCTGGAGGGCGAGGACCAGGCCGGCCGAATCGTCGCCCTCATTCACGAGGACTCGGGGGCGCTGCGGCGGATGGCGGTCTTCGACGTCGTCGTCAACAATGCGGACCGCAAAGGCGACCACGTCCTTCCCATGGCCAACGCGCACCGGTACGGCGTGGACCACGGGCTCACCTTCCATAGCGACCACAAACTGCGGACCGTGCTCTGGGGATGGATCGGCGAGAAGCTTAGCGAGGAAGAACTCGCCGGGATTGACCGGGTTCGCGAGGGCCTGGACGGTGAGCTGGGACAGCAACTGGCGGAGCTGCTAACTGCCGAGGAGATCGAGGCGCTTGCCACGCGGTGTGCACGGCTGCGGTCGACGGCGGTTTTCCCGGCACCCAGCGGCGGGATGCCTGCCGTGCCCTGGCCTCTGTTCTAAGCACCCGCACCGGCGGGCAGCTCAACGGAAGCCCGCAGGCCGCCGTCGGGCCGTCCGGTGATGGTGAGAGTTCCGTCGTGGGCCTGGACGATGCTCTTGACGATGGTCAGTCCCAGGCCGGCGCCGGCCTGGTCCGAGCGCACGCGGTCCGTGCCGCGCCGGAAAGGTTCGGCAAGGTTGGAGACCAGCTCGGGCGCCAGCTGTTCACCGGAGTTCTCCACGATCAGTTCCACGCGCCCGCTGCGCCAGCTGGTCGTCGCGCACACCGCGCCGTCGTCGGGCAGGTTGTGGACAATCGCGTTGTGCAGGAGGTTGATAGTCAGCTGCCGCAGCAGGGCGCGTGAGCCGACGACCGGGGTGACCTCGCCGGAGGTATCCAGGCGGACGCGGCGTTTCTCCGCCAGCGGGAGCAGGGTCTCAGCGGCTTCATCCAGGAGCAGGGACAGGTCCACCGGTTCGCTGGTGAAGGACTTCTGGTCCGCGCGGCTCAGCATCAGCAGCGCCTCAGTCAGGTCGATGGCGCGGACGTTGACGGTGTGCAGCCGGTCGATGAGCTGAACCGGGTCCAGGTCCGGATCGTTCCGGGCAACCTCCAGGAGGGTCTGCGAAATGGCCAGCGGCGTGCGCAGCTCGTGCGAGGCATTGGCCGCGAACCGCCGCTGTTCCGCCACATGTGCCTCCAGCCGTTCAAGCATGCTGTCGAAACTGTCCGCGAGCTCACGGAACTCGTCCCGCGGGCCCGGCAGCCGGATCCGGTGCGACAGAGTGCCGTCCATCGCCGTGTGAGTGGCGGCCCGGATCTGGGTGAGCGGGGCGAGCATCCGGCCGGCCAGAAACCAGCCTCCAACCAGGCCGATGACCAGGAGAAAAAACAGCGCCCACGCCGCCCTGGGGGCAAACGCGTCCCAGAGGTCATCCCGCCCGGGAATGAAAAGGCTGCCGACGCCGGGGGTGTCATGCGGGACAACCTCCGCCCGCTCCGGCACATAGCGCAGCAGGAAGAGCCACACCACCGCGATGAGCAGTCCGCCGGCCACCATGAGAAAACCTGCATAGCTGAGCGCGAGTTTAATCCGGACGCTGAGTCCCCGCCTCCTACGCACGCACACCCGCATCCGCAGTATCCGCCGCGGCTTCAATGCGGTAGCCGACGCCGGGGACGGTGGCGATGATCCAGGGTTCCCCCAGGCGTTTGCGCAGCGCAGAAACGGTGATCCGCACGGCGTTGGTGAACGGGTCCGCGTTCTCGTCCCACGCCTTCTCCAGGAGTTCCTCGGCGCTGACCACTCCCCCGCAGGCCGCCACCAGGACTTCCAGTACGGCGAACTGCTTCCGCGTAAGCGCCACGTAGCGTCCGTCGCGGAAGACTTCCCGGCGGAACGGATCCAGCCGCAGCCCGGCCAGCTCGCTGACCGGGGGCCGGTTATGGGCCCGACGGCGGTAGAGGGCCCGGAGCCGCAGCACCAGTTCGCGGAACTCGAAGGGCTTGGTGAGGTAATCGTCGGCGCCCAGCTCAAAGCCGGTCGCCTTGTCATCGATCCGGTCCGCGGCGGTGAGCATCAGAATCGGCAGCCCGCTGCCGGCGCGGACGATCCGCTGCGCGATCTCATCGCCGGAAGGGCCTGGAATATCGCGGTCCAGGATCGCCAGATCGTACGAGTTCAGGCTGAGCAGCTCCAAGGCCGTGTGGCCGTCGCCCGCAATGTCGGCGGCAATGGCTTCCAGCCGCAGTCCGTCGCGGACGGCTTCGGCCAGCAGGGGTTCGTCCTCCACGATCAACACACGCATAGGGCCGATCCTACGAGACGGCGGATATCGTCCGCGTATCGAAAAACCCATACGTGGTGGGAACATGCCAACGCCTTCAGTGGAGCCATGGCCAACAACTCCCTCCTCCCTCCAAAGCCCCGCCGGTCCCGCTCCGCCCGCGCCTTCATTCTCGCCACTTTCTTCGTCCTCCTGGCGCTCGGTGCTGTGCTCATCGGAATATCCGCCTTCATTACCCTCAGCGCTCCCGCGGGCTCGGGAGGATCCGCCGCCGTCCGGCACCTTGTCTTTGGCAGCCCGGCTGACGACGGCATTGTTGCAGCCGAGGGGATCACCGTTTTCGACGCCGGGCATCCGGCGGTGGCCAACCTGGATACCGCGCTGCTCGACGCCCTGCGCACCGCCGCGACGGATGCAGCGGACGCCGGCGTCGCCGTCGTCGTTACCAGCGGCTGGCGCTCCCCCGAGTATCAGGACCGACTGCTGCAGGACGCCGTCGCCTTGTACGGCTCCGAGGCGGAAGCGGCCCGATGGGTGGCCACCGCCGATACTTCCGCCCACGTGCACGGGGACGCGGTCGACGTCGGACCCTACGCCGCCATCGACTGGCTGGCCATCCACGGTGCCCGCTACGGGCTCTGCCAGGTCTATGCCAACGAAGCCTGGCATTTCGAGTACCTGCCCGACGCCGTCACCTCCGGTTGTCCGGCGATGTATGCGGATCCGACCTGGGACCCGCGGCTGAACCCCTGACGCTGCACGGCACCCGGGGTCTGTGGCGCCAGCGGTGCGGCGTCGATCCCAGCTTGGGGTCAGATGCTCCTGTGTGGGAATTGGTGCTGGTTGAACTGTCCACTCTTGACAGTTCCATGGCTGCACGCTGGACTGCAGGGCCGATCATGTGGAGGCTTCCTTGGCAACCTATGTTTTCCGCTGTCCTGACTGCGCGGAGTTCGAGCTGCTGATCCCGATGTCCGAGCTGGCACCCGCGCTGGCGTGCCCGCGGTGCGGCCAGGAATCCCGGCGGGTCTATACCGCTCCCGCGCTGACCGGAACACAACGGGCTGCCGACCGAGCCCGCAACGCAGCAGACGCCAGCGCCGAGTCGCCGACCGTCGTCCGTTCGCTGCCGTCGGGCGCAGGCATCGGGAACGGGCGGCGCTGGAGCCCGTTCACCGGAGCCGCACCCCGGCCGGCCGGACAACGGGGCTCCGGGCAGAGTACCGGACCCTACCAGCCGCTGCCCAAGCCGTAGCCATGATCCTTATTGAGCCCTCGCCCACCTGCCTGAAACCGACCCCTGCATCCTGAAAGGACTCCGCCATGCCCGAAGTAGTGTTTAGCGTTGACCAGAGCAAGTCCATGCGCGACCAGGCCGTGCCCGGCCACAACAGATGGCACCCCGGCATCCCTGCCGCCGCCACCGTCAAACCTGGCTCCAGCGTGCGCATCGAGTGCAAGGAATGGACTGACGGCCAGATCGGCAACAACGACTCCGCGAACGACGTCCGCGACGTGGACCTTTCCCGGTGCCACATGCTGTCCGGCCCAATCGCCGTGGAGGGTGCCCAGCCGGGCGACCTGCTGGTGGTGGACATCCTGGACATAGGACCCGTGCCACAGACGGTGGGTGAGAACTGCGGCGAGGGGTGGGGATATTCCGGCATCTTCGCCAAGATCAACGGCGGCGGTTTCCTCACCGACTATTTTCCCGATGCCTACAAAGCCATCTGGGACTTCTCCGGCCAGGAATGCACCTCCCGGCACATCCCCGGGGTGCGGTACACCGGCATCACCCACCCGGGCCTGTTCGGCACCGCCCCCTCCCCCGACCTGCTGGCCCGGTGGAACCGGCGTGAGCAGGCCCTGATCGACACCAACCCGGACCGGGTTCCTCCGCTGGCCCTGCCGCCGCTGCGGGAAAACACCCTGGGCGGCACTGCTCAGGGCGACCTGCTGGATGCGATTGCCCGCGACGGCGCGCGCACCGTTCCGCCCCGGGAACACGGCGGAAACCATGACATCAAGAACTTCACCCGCGGCAGCCGCGTCTTCTACCCCGTTTTCGTCGACGGCGGCCTCTTCTCCGGCGGAGACCTGCATTTCTCCCAGGGCGACGGGGAGATCAACTTCTGCGGCGCCATCGAGATGGGCGGCTACATCGACTTCCACATCGACCTGATCAAGGGCGGCATGGAAACCTACGGGATCCGGAACAACCCGGTCTTTATGCCCGGCCGGGTTGAACCGAGGTACTCGGAGTACCTGACGTTCATCGGCATCTCCGTTGACCACCGTGATGATACGAACCTCTACCTCGACGCCACGCAGGCGTACCGAAACGCCTGCCTCAACGCCATCGAATACCTCACCAAATGGGGCTACACCGGCGAGCAGGCGTACCTGATTCTGGGCACCGCACCCATTGAGGGACGGATTGGCGGGGTGGTGGATATCCCCAATGCCGCCTGCTCGCTGTTCCTGCCCACCGAGATTTTCGACGTCGATATTCGGCCGGGCGGCAACGGGCCGGTGAGTCGTGACCGTGGCCAGGTGGCGGTCAGCTCTTAGACTGCAGCCACGCACCCTCTCTCTGAGATAAGGACATCATGGACGACTACGAAGTTTATGAGTTGGGCAGCTTTCCTTTGCAGTCTGGAATGACGCTGCGGAATGCCCGGCTGGCCTACAAAACCTACGGGACGTTGAATGCGGAACGCAGCAACGCGATTCTCTATCCCACCTGGTACTCGGGACGCCACTGGGACAACGAGTGGCTGATCGGCGAGGGGATGGGTCTGGACCCGGCGAGGTACTTCATCATCGTCCCGAACATGTTCGGCAACGGTCTTTCCTCCTCGCCCAGCAACACCCCCGAGCCCTTTGACGGTCCGCGGTTTCCCAACATCACCGTCTTTGACAACGTCGCTGCGCAGCACCGGCTCGTCACGGAGCACCTGGGAATTGAGCACCTGCGGCTGGTCCTGGGCTGGTCCATGGGAGCCGGCCAGACCTACCAGTGGGGCGTCAGCTACCCGCAGATGATGGACGCCCTGCTTCCCTTCTGCGGTTCTCCCCGTACAGCGCCGCACAATGTTGTGTTCCTCGAATCTGTCCGCGCTGCCATTACCGCCGACTCCGCCTGGCGGCAGGGCTGGTACACGGACCAGCCGAAAACCGGCCTGCGCGCGGCGGCCAGGGTCTACGCGGGATGGGGGTTTTCACAGGCCTTCTACTGGCACGAGGAATGGCGGACGCTGGGCTTCACCTCACTCGAGGACTTCCTGGTCGGTTTCTGGGAAGACTTCTTCCTGGATAACCGGGATGCCAACAACCTGTTGACCATGCTCTGGACCTGGCAGAACGGCGACGTGGGCAAGACTCCGGGCTTCGACGGCGACACCACGGCGGCGCTGGCCTCCATCCAGGCACGGACCATCCAGATGCCGGCCGAAAAGGACCTCTATTTCCCGCCGGAAGACGAGGTCTGGGCATCCCAGCACCTTCCGAACAGCGAAGTACGTGTCATTCCGGGCATCTGGGGCCACTTCGCCGGCGGCGGCAAAAACCCTATTGACACCACTTTTATAGACAAGGCGGTGATGGAGCTGCTGGGCTGAGGACACTACCCTGACGACGGCGCAGGTCGGTCCGCGCCCTGAGTGAGCCGCCAGAGGTGCTACGTGCCCTCCTTGGTATAGGGAGAGCGCTGAGGTTTGAGGTCCAGGCCGCAAGCGCCTAGGGTGGGCCGGACACAGCCCGCATGACCAGGAGGCAAGAATGAAGCCGGCTCTTCGCGCAGCTCTTCCCATCCTCGCGGTAGTACTGCTCGCCACCGCGGTCGTCACGTTCGGCGGTCTTCCCAATGATCAGACAAGCTTGTTTCCTGTGACCGGCGCGCTGGTTGCCCTCGTTGCTGGGTTGGCCGCCAATCTGCGGCACTGGAAGCACATTCCTTGGCTGCCCACCGCAGCTACGCTCGTCGCGGCCGGCGGATACCTGGTCAACAACTTCGACTGGATGCTCGCCGGGTTCTTTGCCGTCGTCGCACTTCTTGCATGGCATGGGCTCCAGCGGGAGAAAACTGCCACCGGCGTCCACAGTTGACTTTGCGGCGAATCAGCCAGCATTCGACCAGGAAAAAGGGATCAGTGATGCATCACAAATCGCAGCGGGTATTCATCATTCTGTTGCTCGCAATGTCGCTGGCAGCAGCAGCCCTCATTCTCAGCATCCCGGCATTATTTGGCTCACCCACCCCTGGACAAGTCTGGCTCACTGTAGTGCTGGGGTCACTCACTGCTGCGCTGGGAACGGCTGTCTTGCTCCTTCGGCCGCAGCGCCGGGGCACCCGAGCCTAGCTGGCACATGGCCCTAGACACGCGGCCCGTGTCACCGGCCGCAGGGTCCCGGAGTCAATCGACCGGCCAGCAGGTCTGGGTCCGTGCATCCTCGGGGTTCTGCTCCGTCTCCGGATCGGCTAGGTAGTTCTCACATATACCCTCGCCAGGCCTGAGTTGATGCTCGGCAAAGAAGTTCTCAATGTTCGCGTAGGTTTTCGCCAGTCTGTCGACGGTCCCGAAGTGCGCCGCCTCCACAATCCTGCCTGCCGGCAGATGCCCCGGCACAACGTTCCCGGCCGGTTCGATAGCGCTGGCAACAGGGAAGTCCGCTTCCACATCGACGGCGGCGCCGGGCTGCCAGTAGTACTTGCTGAACGGCGGGGCCACTGGTTGCGCGGCACGCCGGATACGACCTGAACCTGCCGCCGTGGAGCGGGACAGGAGGGGGCCGGTACCGTCCGTGGCCGGACGAGTTCAAGCACTGAGACCCGGCCCCCGTGAACACTTCTGGCAACGCGAACCGGGGCATGGCTGTAGCGAGCGCTGCCGGGTGAACCGCGTCGTCACGGAACAAACTGCTTCGTGATTAATATCAAGCAGCATGATATTCTCCTCGAATATTCGATCCGTGATGCAGCTCACACTCAGGAGATCACCATGAAGCTCAACCGATTCAGCACCGTCGCCGTTGCCGGCGCTGTCCTCCTCGCCCTGACGTCCTGTTCGGCGTCCGGCAGCGAGGCGGAACCCGCGGCCAGCGAGGGAAGCCAGTCCGCTTCCGGCGGGGTCAACACCGAAGCACCGGTGTATGACCAGCTGCCGGAGGCCATCAAGTCCGCCGGCGTCATCAACATCGCCGGGGACACCCATCCGCCGTACCGCACGCTTGAGCAGAACGGTGACATCACCGGCATCGACCCGGACATCCAGGCAGCTCTGTCCGAGCAGCTCGGCGTCCCCTTCGCCATCCAGACGGCGTCCGGCCTGGATGCCATGCTCACCGGAATGCTCTCCGGCCGCTACGACGCCTTCAACGGCCCGGTCCGCACCACACTCGAGCGGGAGGCCGACTTCGACGCCGTCGTCTGGATGACCACCCGCACCTCCTACCTCTACCTTGCGGAGCGGAAGGACGATCTCGATGCTCCCGAGGATCTCTGCGGCGCCCGTGTAGCCGGGGTCACCGGATCAGTGACCGAGAGCCAGCTGGAGCGTTACACCGAATGGTGCGCGGAAAAGGGCCTTGATGCCCCCGAGTTCGTCGGGCTGAAGGACACCAACTCCACCATCCTCGCCGTGCAGTCTGACCGCGCGGACTATGCCGGCACCACGCAGACTGCGGCCCTCGACATTCAGTCACAGGATGAGGGCACCTTCGAGTTCCTCGTGCAGAGCGACGAGCAGGGCGCCGGCGTGGACCAGCTCGCCATGTTCCTGCCGAAGAGCAACGAACTCGCCCCTGCCATGCTTGCCGCATTCCAGGCCATCTTCGAGAACGGCGAATACAGCCGGGTCATGTCCGAGTGGAAGCTCGACGACGTGACGGTTGACGCCCCTTCGCTGAACCCCATGACCGCCCAAGGGTCCGGCAAATGAGCCTAACGGGCACCCCTGCGTCTCCAACGAGCCACGCCCTGCGCGCGGACGCAGTGGACGTGGCCCTGGCCCGTCCCCGGATCAAGCCGCTCCGGATCCTGGGCACCGCGCTGCTCGTGCTGACACTGGTGGGCATCCTCTCCTTCCTCATCACCAATAAGCGGTTCGAGTGGCCCATCGTGGCCGAGTACCTCTTCAACCCCAGCGTGCTGCTCGGTCTGGTGACCAGCATCCTGCTGATGGTGGTGGCCATGGTGCTGGGCACAGCCCTGGGCACCGTGCTAGCCGCAGGCCAACTGAGCGATTACTGGCCGGTCCGTATGGCCTGCATGGGCTTTGTGGGTTTTTTCCGCGGCGTCCCTCCACTGGTCCAGCTGATTTTCTGGTTCAATCTGGCCTACCTGCTCCCCCGGATTGCTGTGGGGGTGCCGTTCGGCCCGGAACTGTTCAGCTGGTCCACCAATGACCTCATCACGCCGCTGACCGCTGCGATCATTGGCCTGTCCCTGCACGAGGCCGCGTACATGGCGGAGATCATCCGCGCGGGCATCCTTTCGGTGGACCAAGGCCAGCACGACGCCTCGGCCGCCATGGGCTTCAGCCGCTGGCACTCCTTCACCCGGATCGTGATGCCGCAGGCCATGCGGGTCATCATTCCGCCCACCGGCTCCCAAATCATTGCCACGTTGAAGGGCACGTCGCTGGTGAGCGTTATCGCTATGGGGGATCTGCTGCACGCCGTACAGGTGATCTACAACCGCACCTATGACGTGGTTCCCATGCTGATCGTGGCAGTGATCTGGTACCTCGTAGCCGTGACCATCCTGACCTTCTTCCAACGCCGGGTCGAGGACTACTACGGCCGCGGCGCCACGCGCTCCGCACCCAAGGCAACCGCCACTTCCAAGCCCGACGCCGGCACAGCCGGTTCTGCGGATCCGGCCGGAACTGCCGCCGCTGCCGGTTCTGCCGCCGCGATCCGGAACCAGGAGAACCAATGATGAGCACCACCCAGAACCCTGATGGGCCCGGCGCTGGCACGGCGACGGCGACCCGTCCCGTCCTCGAGGTAGTAGGCCTGCGCAAGCGCTTCGGCGACCACACGGCCCTGGACGGCATCGACCTCACCGTCAACGAGGGCGAGGTGGTGGCTGTCCTGGGCCCTTCGGGGTCGGGTAAATCAACCCTCGTTCGCTGCCTGGACCAGCTGGAGACCATCGACGGCGGAGCCATGTACCTGGACGGGGAGCTGCTCGGCTTTGAACAGGGAAAGGTCCTGCGCCCGCTGACCGATGCCGGTGTTCGGGCCCAGCGCCGCCGGATGAGCATGGTGTTCCAGCAGTTCAATCTGTTCCCGCACTGGACCGTGCTGCGCAACGTCACGGAGGCTCCCATCGCCGTCCACGGTGTTGCCCCGGCCAAAGCGAAGGCGCAGGCACTGGACCTGCTGGAGAAAGTGGGCCTTTCGGACAAGGCCACCGCGTACCCGCGGCAGCTTTCCGGCGGCCAGCAGCAGCGCGTTGCCATCGCCCGTGCGGTGGCCGTGGAGCCGCGCGTCCTGCTCTTCGATGAACCGACCAGCGCCCTGGATCCGGAACTGATCGATGAAGTGCTGCAGACCATGAAGTCCCTGGCCGCGTCGGGGCGGACCATGGTGGTGGTCACCCATGAAATGGAGTTCGCCCGCGAAGTCGCGGACCGCTGCGTGTTCATGGCCGACGGCCGCGTCATCGAAGACCGTCCCGCAGAGGCATTCTTCCGCAACCCGCAGACCGACCGGCTGCGCTCCTTCCTGGCCCGCTCAATGCGCAGGAACGACGAGCAGCAGTGACAACTACCCTGATGGCCACCGGGGACCTGGTCCTGGAACGGAAAGACGCCTCATCCCTCTTCAGCGCCGTTGCCCCCGTGCTGGCCGAAGCAGATATTGTCATCGGCCACCTCGAGGTCCCGCACACCAACTCCACCACCACGGCATCCACGGACGTGCCCGCACTGCCGGCACCGCCGTCGGCCCTCGACGCCGTGGCCGCCGCCGGGTTCGACGTCCTCACCCTGGCCGGGAACCACGTCTACGACTTCGGCGCGGAAGGCATTGAAGACACCCGGCGGCACTGCCGCGACCGGGGCATGGCCACCACCGGCGCCGGACGCAACCTCGAGGAGGCATGGGAACCGGCGGTCACCGAGCACGGCGGCCGGCAGGTGATCGTGCTCAGCGTCAACTGCGTGGGACCCAGGGAGTCCTGGGCAGGCAGCTCGAAAGCGGGCTGCGCCTGGGTAGAGGTCGTCACGCACTATGAGCCGCGGGGCGCCAACCCCGGTGGCCCGCCGCGGACCTACACGTTCGCCGAACCGGGCTCCCTGGCCGCTTTCACCGAACAGGTGGCGAGCCACGTGCGCCAGGGTGCCGCCGTCGTCGTCGCCCTGCACCAGGGGCTGGTCCACCAGCCGGTGGAGATCGCCCAGTACCAGTACGAGGTCGCCCACGCCGCCATCGACGCCGGGGCTGTGGCTGTGCTGGCCCACCACGCCCACATCCTCAAAGGTGTGGAAGCCTACCACGGGCGACCGATCTTCCACGGTCTGGGCAACTTCGCCACCGTGACGCGGGCGCTGGGCGGAGCGCCGGGCGATTCGCCGGAGCGGCGGGCCTGGGCCCGTGAGCGGACCCGGCTGTTCGGCTTCCAGCCGGACCCCGCCATGCCGGAGTACCCGTTCCACCCGGAAAGCCGGAACACCCTGATCGCCGTTCTCACCCTGGGTCCGGAGGGCAGCGTTGCAGCGGAGGTCATTCCCTGCTGGATCGACGACGACGCCCGGCCCGTCCCGCTGGCACGCGCCGACGGCGGGGAACAGGTGGGCGACTACCTAAAGCGCATTACCCGGGAAGCCGGCCTGGACACTGTCCTGGACTGGGCAGGAGACCGGCTCACCGTTCACTTGAAGGAGACACCCCATGAGCATTAACACCAAACCCCTGGCGGGCAAGACAGTTATCGACCTGACGACGGCGCTGGCCGGCCCCTACGCCACCCTGCTGCTGGCGGGGCTGGGCGCGCGGGTCATCAAGGTGGAGAACCCCACCCGCGGCGGGGACTCCTCGCGCAATAACTCCCCCTACGTCACCTCCCAGGGCCTGAATGTGCGGCGGACATCGGAGGACGACATGTCCGTCTCCATGATGCTCCGCGGCCGCGGCAAGGAGTCCGTGACGCTGAACCTGAAGCACCCGGAAAGTAAGCAGGTGCTGTTCGACCTCATCGCGGAAGCGGACATCGTGGTGGAGAACTACAGCGCGGGCGTGACCAAGCGCCTGGGCGTGGATTATGCGAGCGTGCGCCACCTCAACGAGAAACTCGTCTACACCTCCATCAGCGGTTTCGGCGCCGGCACGGAGAACGGCGACCGCAAGGCGATGGACACAATCGTCCAGGCGCTCAGCGGCGTCATGATGACTGCCGGGGAGCCGGGGCAGCCGCCGGTACGCTTTGGCCTGCCGATCGGCGACCTGTCCGCCCCGCTGTTCGCCGTCATCGGCACCCTGAGCGCTTTGCTGCAGGCCGAGCACACCGGCGAGGGACAGCACGTGGACGTCTCGATGCTCGGCGCGCTGACCTCGATGGTGGCCTGCGAACCCTTTGACGCCCTTGAATCCGTGGGCTTCCCGCTGCGCACCGGGGCCTACGTTCCCCGGTTGGCACCGTTCGGCACGTTCCGCGCGGCTGACGGGTACTTCGCGATCTGCGCGCCGACGGACCAGTTCGCGGCGGGCGTCCTTCGCGCCATTGAACGCCCGGACCTGCTGGACTCCGAAGACTTCGGTTCCCGTGATGCCCGGGTGGCCAACGCGGACCGCCTCCACGGGATCATCGCCGGGTGAGCCGCCGAGAAGCCCCTGTCCGAGGTACTCGAAGCCCTCACTTCCCATGGTGCTCCCGCGGCACCGGTCCGGACTACTGCCGAGGCCGTCCGGGATCCGCTGGTGCTCGCCCGCGGCGAAGTGGTCCCGCTGTCCCACCCCAAGTTCGGCCACTTCGACGGCCTCTTCGGATCGGGGCTGCCCATGGTCCTTTCCGGCAGCCGCACCACGCTCGACGCCCCGGCCCCGTACCTGGGCGAGCACACGGATGTGGTCCTGAAGGCCCTGGGCTATGACTCCGACCGGATCGAGAACCTGCGCACCGCGGGTGTCCTGTGACGGTACCGGCACCCGCTGATCCGGCACCCCGGATCGGGATCATCGGGGCGGATGCGCCCCGGCAGATTCTCCTGGCCGCGGGCGCGACGCCGGTGCGGCTGTTCGGTGCCTGGTCCGGGGACGTCTCGCGGGAAGCGGCCGAGCTCCTGGGAGCGGCCGACGCCGTTGCCGCCCGGGTGCTCGACGGCGTCCTGTCCGGTTTCCATGACGATCTGGCCGGGCTGGTGGTCTGCAACGACTCCGCCGCGAACCTGCGCGTGTACTACGTGCTGCGGCTGCTGGCAGAGCGCGGGCGCATCCCGTACCCGGTCCATCTGCTGGATACGCCCCGTGGCGGCGGCCGGCATGTGAACCGCTTCGTTGCCCGGCAGTACGAGCGGCTGGCGGGATTCGTCTCCGCCTGCACGGGGCAAGTGCTCGACGCCGATGCCTTGGCTGCCGCTGCCGCCCGAGAGAAGTCGCTGGGTGAGGCCCTCGGGCGGGTGCGGGATCTGCGCGTAGAGGGCGTACTCACCGGGAGCGCCGCCCTGCGGTGTTACGCGGCCGCGGCCCAGCTGGCGCCGGAGCAGGCACTGGCCGCTATCGAGGCAATCCTCGACGAACAGGCTGCCGAGCCGGGGACTCTGCTGCCAGTGTTTATGACCGGCAGCTCGCATCCGGACACCACCGTTTATGAGGCGCTCGAACAGTCCGGCATCGTGGTGGCAGGAGAAGACCACGACGCCGGAGACGCCGCGTGGATCGGAGAGACGGTAGACGCCGCTTCGCCCGAGGCTGCTTTCCGTGCCTTGGCCGAACGGCATGCGCAGCGTCCGCCGTCGGCGTCGCGGTCCCTGACCTCTGAACGGACCGATCACCTGCTCGCCGAAGTCCGCCGGACCGGCGCAGCCGGAGTGGTGGCACTGGTCCGGGACCTCGACGACGGCCCGGTCTGGGACCTGCCCGCCCAGCGCGAGGCGCTGGCTGCCGGCGGAACCTGGCTCGCCGGCGTCGTCCGCGTTCCAGCCGACGGAGCCGCGGCTGCCGCCGCCGAACTTATTGCCAGCGTCCAGTTGTCCGGGGAGATTGCCTCATGACCGACCATCGACTCCGTTCAGCCGTGACGGCTACCCGCTACCAGAAGGAGTGGTTCCAGTCGGTGCGCCAGCGGGCCGCGGCAGGCGAACCCATCGCCCTGCTGAACGCCGATGCCCCGCACGAAGTCTTCCGCGCCCTGGATATTCCCTACGTGGTGACGCAGTGGTGGTCCTCCATCATCGCGGCCAAGCGTGCCGGGCCCGCTTCCATGGAGCGGCTGGCCGCCCGCGGGCTGCCGGACTTCAGCCAGCAGTACGATGCGATGCCACTGGGCGAGCAGCTGCTCGACGCCGATGACCGCCCCTGGGGCGGCTTGCCGGCGCCGCGCTTCGCCGTGGCCGAGCGCAGCGGGGACGTCACCGCCAAGATCTTTGAGCAGTGGGGCAGGCACCCGGGCACGGAGACGTTCCTCCTCTCCCGCACGGGCGCTGACCCGCTGCCGGACCGGTGGTGGGAGCTGGTGCCGCATGACTGGGAGAAGGCCTTCGGCTCGGACCGGCTGGATCTGCTGCAGGGCGAAATCGAGGAGCTGATCAGCTGGCTCGAGGAGCGCACCGGCCGCACGCTGGACCGGGACCGGCTGGCGGAGATCATGGACCTGGGCAACCAACAGGCCGAATGGAACCGCAAAACCCGTGACCTCATTGCCTCCGCGCCGTTCGCCCCCGTACTGGTAAATGACACGATGCCTGCCGTCATGGCACCGCAGTGGCAGCGCGGAACTCCGTGGGCGGTGGACGCCGCTCGGTCCCTCTACGAGGAAACCGCCCAGCGGGTGGCCGACGGCGTTGCGGTGTGCCCGGGCGAGAAGCGGCGGCTGATGTGGGTGGGCCGCGGACTCTGGTCCGATCTGGGCCTGTACACCCGTTTCCAGGAGGAATTCGGCGCCGTGTTCGTCTGGTCCATGTACCTGGCGATCGCCGCTGACGGTTACCTGCGCTACGGCGAGGACCCCGTCCGGGCGCTGGCCGCCCGCTTCGTCGGGATCACGGACCAGCTCTACGTGCCGCCGTGGTCCGCGCAGTGGTACGTAAAGGAGGCGCTAAGCCATCGCGTGGACGGGGTGGTGCACCTGGTGGCGGACGATACCCCCGGCAGCGGCTTCATCACCGAAGCCCTGGAAGCTGAGGGGATTCCCGTGCTGGAGATCCGGGCCAACAACGCCGACCAGCGCTCCAGCGACGCCGCCCGCATCCCCGAGCGGATGGCCGAGTTTATCCGCGACCGTGTCTGATTCCTGCTGCCGTTTCCGCTGTCCGGCCCGGCCCTCCCGTGGCTAGCGGCGCGGGGCCGGCGGGGCCGTTCAGGAATCCGAACTTCTCCTGGTACTTCACCGGGCAGGTCCTGTCCAACACTGGCGTCTGGTTCCAGAACCTGGCCCTGCAGCTAGTGGTCCTGGGGGCGACCGGCAGCGCCCAGGCCCTGAGCGGCATCACCATCGCCCAGTTCCTGCCGATCTTCCTGCTCGGAATCCCCGCCGGGCGGCTGCTGGACCGGGTGGCCCCCCGCACTGTGCTGCTGGTGACGTCGCTGGCTTCCGCAGTTGTTACCGCCAGCCTGGTCTTTGTGGTGACCCGGGATCCGGACCTGTGGCTGCTCTACGGCATGGTGGGGGTGCTGGGTTCGGTCCAGGCCTTTGAACGGGTGGCCACTCAGACCATCATTTTCGAGCTGGTGGGCCCGGACGGGTTGTCCCGGGCTGCGTCTATCAGCACCATTTCACTGGCCGCTGCCCGGTCGGTGGGCCCGGCGTTGGCCGGACTCGCGTTCCAGGGACTCGGACCCAGCGCGTGCATCCTGATCAACGCCGCCGCCTACCTGCTGGTGTTCCTTTCGCGGCTGCGGATCCGTCCGGACGAACTCCACCGGCGTTCGTCCCAGGCCCAGCAACATCCGGATTTAAAAGGCATCAAGGCGGTGGGGGCAGCGGCGTCGGGAACGTTTCGGCGCAGCCGGGATGTGAACACCCTGCTGGTGGTCAACGTGGTGATTTCGCTCCTGGCCATGAACTTCGGGCTGGTGCTCACCTCAACCGTGAACCTCTCCTACGGTGGTGACGCCGGCGCGGTGGGCGCTGTCCACACCCTTAATGCCGTGGGTGCCGTGCTCGGAGGCATTCTGGCCGCGCGGAGGCCCCGGGTTTCGGTGCGGTCCATGATTACGGCAACAAGTGTGTTCGGAGCGACGTTGGCGCTGAATGCCGCGGCTCCCACGCTCCTGCTGTTCCTGGCAGCCGCTCCCGTCCTGGGCATTGCGGTGGGCTACTACCAGGGCATTGTGAACGCTGCCGCCCAGGATTCGGTGCGGCCGCAGTTCATTGGGCGAATGATGTCGCTGATGACGATGGGGAGTTACGGCATGGTGCCTTTTGGGGCGCTGCTGATGGGCTGGGTGATCGATGCCAGTTCCGGCCGGGTCGCTCTGGCCGTTTCTGCGGCAAGCGCGTTTGCCTGCCTGGTGGTGGTGTTGGTCCGAACGCGGCCCGCGTCGCAATAGGACGCTTGTCAGCTGCCGGGGGTGGCGCCGTCGGCTTCGCGGTTGAGGCCTTTCAGGCGGCTGGCCGCCAGCCGGGACGGCACGTGCCGCGGGCGGCTGGTGATCTGGCGGCGGGAGACTGCTTCTGCCTCGGCTTCGTCGTCGCCGAAGTAGCCACCTGCAAGGACCTCGGCAGCGTGGTCCAGGACGCCGACAATGGAGTTGCCGAGGTCCTCTCCGATGAGTCCGGTGAGGCGCTGTTCGTGGGCGCGGAGTTCCTGGGTGCAGGCCTGCACTACGTCCCAGCCGGATGCGGTGAGTTGGACGAGGCGGATGCGCCGGTTGGTCGGGTGGCTTCCGCGTTCCACGAGTCCGAGCTCGAGGAGTTCGTTTGCCACGAGGTGCGCGGCTTGGGAGCTGACGAAGGTTCTGCGTCCCAGCTGGGCGTTGGAGAGCGGCAGTCCCTCCCCCAGCACCTGGAGCACGAGGAACTGGGACAGCGTCACGCCGTGGGCCAAGGCCAGGTTCTCGGTGAACCGGTCGAGTGCCCTGCCGAGACGGTAGGCCGTGTAGTTCAGGCGATTTGTGGCCGGTTCGCCACGTTCGTCTCGTTCAAGCTCCATCCGCCGAGAATATCAAGTTATTTGCGATCTTCTGTGCCAGCCACTTCTCCAGGCAGGCTGCAGGGGAGCTTCGCGGAGATGCGGAGTCCGCCGTCGGACCGGTCCGTGATGGTGAGGGCTCGTCGTGGGCTGGACGATGCTCCGAACAATGGTCGGCCCCAGATCGACACCCGCCTAATCCGAGCGCACACGTTCAGTACCTAGCTGGACCGGCTCAGTGAGCATCGAGACCACTTCCGGAGCAAGCCGGTTTTCTCCGCAACCCGCCGTTGCTCCCTCGGCTACCGATGATGCACTCCCCCACATGCTTCCTTCTTCTCGCAGATTGTGAATAATCGCGTTGTGCAGGAGGTGCCCTGTGTAGTCAAAGAACCGCGAAGACTACCTCGCTGCTTGAGGCCATCCCATTCTTGACCCGCAAAGCCGAAGGGGTGCCGGACGAGGCACTCAGCGCTATCCGACTGGCGGAGGCTCGTAGCTTGCCATTTTCGCCATGGATTGTGGAGCTGCCCGGAAGCACTTGTGCTTCCCGCACACAGAAAGCTCAATTGGATTTACTGTGCGACAGGACGAACAAGTCCATTGCTTAGCAGGTGAGTCACGGATTCGTCGAAGTACATCGGACAGATTGAATGGATCGAGGTCGATGGCTCTTCCTACCGCAACTGCCCGGACCAGATCATCCGAATCCCCTAGCAGCGCTAAATGTTCTTTCTCAAGTAACCCATCAGCACCCAAGTCGCACCATGCCGCTCGGACCCCCCGAAGTACCGGATCTTCTGATCCGGCCCAGACCCCGGGCTCAGGACCTTCAAGCGAGCTCAAAGTATGAGCAGCCCACTCAAGATGGAAGGGACTCGATACGAGCTTGGGCAGGGCTTCGCGCAGCATCGGTGCGGCGATGTCACCTATTGGAGCCTCCCACAAGGCCTCCGCGACGAAAATAACGTGCGCCCTTCCCAAGGTGAGCATCTCCCGCAAGACTGCCACCGCTTCTGCCTGATCAACTACAGCACCCCAGTTCGGGCTACGATGTGGGTCCGCTAGTTCAAAAAGAGAATAGTAACCGCCTAGGCCCGCGCGGATTTGCATCTGCTCGAGCATCAGATTCGCTTGTGAAGCAACGACCTTGGGGTCGAAGCTATAAAGAACTAACGTCAGCGCAATAACTTTATGCAAATCGACTCTTTCGTCGAAAAGATACGCGCTACTGCCATCGTTCAGCTTCATAATTTCAAGAAATTCGCCGATTTCAGTCATTCTTGTGCGCTGCACATAAGTGAGCATAGACTGCTCATTACTTGCGAGGATTTGCAATATCTTCTTTTCGTCTGCCATTTCTAAAACCCGACGAAAATTTCTTGGAATCATGACGCCCAACAGTCCTTCTCGAGATAACTCATCGACTGGATGGCCAGCATCTTCCAAAATGCGCCGCATAGTGGCTGCTATTCCGCGCGGCCCAGTTTTCGCTAGTTGGAGGGCCTGCATCGCGGCCTCCGGAACCTTGCCTACGAGAACCTTAGCTGCCTCTTCTTGCAGTTTATCCAAGGGCCGTTTCGCCAGCCAAGCAACCGCATCAAAACTTCCCCTTGAGGGTCGATCGTCTAATGAGACCGGAGGGTTTCGCATCGAAAGCAGCTTCAGTAATACGTCGGGATTTTGGCATAGGGTTTCTTGGTCGTCGAAGCGAAGAGCAAGTTCAGCCAGGATTAGGGTTTGGCTCGTCTCATCGTACGAGTCCACCCGCTGCTCAATATCAGTCCTTAACTCCGCTACTAGTGGCATTCTTCGCAACTGAATCCACGCACCCCACCCCAGAACTCCGCCTTCCTCCATCAGTTCCATCAACCGCGCACAAATCGACTGGACATGTAGTTCCGATAGACGCGCTCCTTGTCTCTGCGCCTGCACGGCGGCCGCCAAGATTTCTAGTCGAGGGCTTCCGCTTGCTAGCTCGCCCAGCGCTACCGCCGCACGTTCATCAAGGCAGGTCGCCAGAACAACGGATTCTACTTGTCCGTTCTGGATCCGTTCATCCATCCAGGAAACAATTTCAGAATCCTTGAGATTTATCGCACTCAGGGCGTCACCGATTTCTGTAAACAGGATAATTCTAGACTCTACCGTCTCGGTATTTCCCCGAATTATGAAAAACCCGCACTCATCGAAAAACCTTATCATTTCCACTGCCGCGACTTCGGAGTGCCCAGAACTGAAATTCCAGTGAGATCCGATGTCCATTGACAATTCGCGAACTAGAACATTTTTTGGAGTGCTCCCTTCCGAACGCATAAGAGCGAAGGCAATCACAGCGAATGACCGAAACGCTAAAAC
Organism: Arthrobacter sp. Helios; assembly: GCF_023167125.1. Taxonomy (NCBI): domain Bacteria; kingdom Bacillati; phylum Actinomycetota; class Actinomycetes; order Micrococcales; family Micrococcaceae; genus Arthrobacter; species Arthrobacter sp. Helios. Next base: position 3,524,212 of record NZ_CP095402.1, on the reverse strand, counting down.
CCGTAGTTCAGGATTTGTGAACCTTCCAAGTTCGTTATCGAGAAAGCGTCCAGCTTCGAACGTTGTGACAACTTGTTTAGCAATATCGGCGAGCACATGTGCACGCGTGGAGGGGAGGACTTCCAGATCCTTCGTCGCTGCCAAGATCGTCAAAAGCACTGGAACTAATGGTGTCTCTTTCAGTGTTGGATCATTTCTGAGTGCGTCCATGACCCATAGCCGACGCGTCTCAACCCAGTCGGATACTTCTTCTTCAGCCAGTCCATCCTGCTTTTGAGAATACGCACTTAAAACGGCTTCAACAGTGTGCTCAATATGCGCCGGAGGCTTTAGCATAAGCTCACTCCAGCCTAATGTAGACGCTGATGCATACGCCACATCCCGCGTTGAAAGAATGGCATCCACATTCTCGTGCACGGAGGCAATAAAACTGTCTATTTGCATAATGATTGCGTCACGTTGCGAATAAGTCTCATCAAGTGCATCCATAATCACTGCTACTCCGCCAACCGACAGAAGATGGTCCAGATGACCCTTAACAGTTTCCCGGTCTTCCGCCGCGTCATCTTTGACAGCCAGGTCCAGAAGACGGTCCCTGAAGCTCAAACCAGCGGAGTGCAATGCCAAATCACGCAACGAGATTCTGATAGGTATTGGAGCCCCCGGCAGGGTGTACAGCTGCGCCGCGAGCGTCCGTAGTGCGATCGATTTGCCTCCCCCGGGGAGACCGGTCAAGACGACTCTGCCGCGCCGTAGGAACGCCCACAGGAGTTCGGTTCCGCCGCCCCGCTCATCCGCAGCACCCACGACACGGACATCCGCTTCCGCAACCTCGAGAGCCACTGGCTGCAGGCTTGCGCCGAGCCCCCTGAGGTCCATGGAGAGCCCCTCTCGCATGAGTCTCTCTCTGTACCGTTCCATCGCTTGGCTGGTGCGTTCGAGTTCAGCCGCGGTAGTAGACCCTGTAGTTCGAATCTGCACGCCCGAGCTGCGCAACTCACGGAGCCAACTGTCGAGACCATTACCAGAGCGTATGCGTGCGAGACGCCCCGCAGCGTGTAGCAGCTCCATCCATGCCGCCCTAGCCTCGTTGTAACTCCCCCCAGCTACGACGAGCCTCAACCCATTTATGGCATTCACTGCATCAGAAAAACTGGGTTCCTCCACAGCTAGCTCACAGATGACTGCGCATTTGAGGACCATCACACGCTGATTCGGATCCAGCCCATTAAGTTTGCCGTTTAGATAATCCAACGCGTCACGCTCTGCTTGGTTTGGCGGGCCAGGCTGGTCTGTTTTTTCGCGCAATAGTACGGCTTGGAGATTCTTCATAGGAGCAGAAAGACTTCCTGCTACTATGACGAGACGGTCCTTTTCTGGATCTAAATTCTGTGCCACAGCGCTCCTCCATTGAGCGACTGCAGCTTCAAAGACTGAGCCTTTTCTCAGTGTTCTTTTAGCCTGTATATACGAAACATACCCCCCCTCATACGAGACGCGAATGTCGTCTAACGCATCTTCTGTTTCTAGGGCCACGGAATTGATTTGCCGCCCTCGCACACCGAAAACATCTGTCAGAGTGTCAGTTAGTCCGCAAGTTGCCGCGTAGGCTGCTACGCCCCTGCGGTATTCAGTCCCGGCATCAGAGGACGCCCCGCCTATTGCGCCATGTCCCGCACCTGCGCTTGCTGCTCCGTCTTGCATGATTGGTCCCCCTCGACTGTTTTCCCTGACCCGACATCGATCCCCGTGTGCAGCATTATTGCTCGTATGTATAGCCACGGAGTACTTCCTCGTCCGCTCGGCCACACCGAAATACCCTGTTCCACCTTGCGTTTGTTGCCGAACCTATATCTGACGACGAGTCATGTTGCATCGGCTCCCTCCGACACGGAGTCCTCCACCGGTCGTTCACTTTGCGAGTTCCTCAGACCGCTCTACCCAAGAATCTCTTCCGCTCCCCCACTCAGCTAAAATCGAGGAGGCCCGTTTTACCCCTTCGTTCCGGGCGGAAAGCGCAGCATGTCCTTCACAGAAAACGCCGTAGCCCGCTGGGCGGAGCTGCAGCGGCTACAGGCCTCGCCCGGCTGGAAACTCACCAACGCAAACCCCTGGGTCCTGGCCCTGTTCCGCGAGGCCTTCACCCGCACCCGCCCGCGCATCCCCCTGGACGAATTCCACAGCCTCACCGACTCCTTCCTGCACCAGCTCAGGCTCAACGGACAGAGCCTGCGCGAGGACTGGACCGGCAAGAACTACGCCGATGAGTGGGTGGCCCGCCGGTTCCTGGCGCGCCCCCGTGCCGACGGCCGCTTCGTCTACGAACTCACCGAACCCGCCGTCCGGTTCCTCTCCTACCTGGACGGTTTCACCGGCGACACGACCAGCCTGAACTCCTCGCGCCTGAACACGCTGCTCTCCAGCGTGGAAACCCTGGCGCACGAATCTAACCCGGACCCCGAAGCGCGCATCGCCGTCCTCGAAGAAGAGATCGCCCGCCGCGAAGACCTCATCCGGTCCCTCCGCGCCGGCGACGCTCCCCCGCCCCTGGACGACGACACCGCCGTCGAAGCCGCCCGCGACATCCTGGATCTCGCCGCCGCCCTGCCCGCCGACTTCAAGCGCATGCGGGACGGCCTTGAGAAAATGCTGCACACCCTCCGCCAGGAAATGGTCGAATCACAGGCTTCCAAGGGCCTGACCATGGGCGAAATCCTCGAAGCGGACAAGCGCCTGCGCAGCACCAGCGAAGGCCGCACCTATGAAGGCTTCACCGCCTTCCTGAACGACGCCGACCAGCAGGGACGCTTCCGGCACGCCATCGCGCAGGTTTTGGAACGCGACTTCGCCGACGCCATGACGCCCGGCGACCGGCAGGCCCTGTACCGGATGATCAGCGACATGCGCGAACAGGCCGCCGAAATCCAGCGTATCTACGGCCGGCTCTCCGAATCCCTGCACACCTACGTGCAGAGCGACGAGTACCGGGAATCGGTCCAGCTGCGCAAACTCATCCGCGCCGCCGAAACCGCCATCCACAAGGCACCCCGCGGCCGCCGCCGCGCCGCCGTCGTGCCCGCACCGCGGCTCTACGCGTCCGCCTTCGAATCGCTCAGCATGGTCCGCAGCTACGACCCCGCCGAGCACGCCGCACCGCGGAAGCTGCCCGCACCGCCGTCGTTCACCGAAGCGGACATCCACCGCGCCGCCCGCACCCCCAAGGCCGACCGCCGCGTCCTGCGCGACGCAATCAGCCGGGCCGGCAGCCGCCGCGGCCGCGCCACCGTCGCGGAGATCTTCGCGGAACTGCCCGCCGAACACCGCCACCTCAACAGCATCCGCGCGCTCCTCGCCTCCGCCGCTCCAACCGAGGGCACCGGAACAACGACGGCGGCGCCCGCCAGCGAGTCCATTCCCTTCCTCCAGATCGACGGCAGTTCCCGCACCGCGGTGCTGCCCGTCCTCACCGTCGCCGAAAGCCAGTCATGACCGAAAACCCCACAGCCGAGACCGAAGCATACGAAAACGAGGATTACCCGTTTGCCGAAGGCATCGAGCCCGCCCGCGACGTCCTGATCGACGGCCCGGAACTGTTCCCCGGCGACACCGGCACCCTGCCGCTGAAGCTGCGCCAGGCCCTGATCCGGCTGCTGCGCGGCCCGTACCTGGACGCCAACTCCTCCGACAACGTCTACAACACCGTGGTGGATAACCAGGAGCAGCTGCGCGTGCGGCTGAGCGAACTGTTCCTGGAACTGGTCGTGGACGAGGACCACAAGGTTGCCCTGCTGCGCCCGGTGGAAATGGCCGAACCGCACACCACCGCCCTGCAGCGCCAGCGCGAAATGACCCGCGAGGAAACCCTGCTGCTGCTGCGCATGCGCCTGGTCCTGGACCGCCACTCGGGCACCGGCAACGAAGCCACCATCGCCCGGCAGGACATTCTCGACGTGCTCGAGCAGTACGTGGACCCGCAGGCACACGACGCCAAGGGTGTGGAAGACCTGGCCGACGCCGCGATCCGCAAGCTCGTCACCGAACGCCGCCTGCTGCTGCCCACCGAGCTGGACGACGTCTGGGTCATCTCCAACGCGCTGCCGCTGGCCCTGCCGTACGAGCACATCGGCGACATCATCACCTTCATGAACTCGCTGACCGAGGCCCCGGCGGAGCCGGACACGGCTAACGAAGCACCCGCCGAGAACGCGGTCACTGAAACAGAGCACGACGGCGAGGAGCCGGCATGAGCATCGAAACCACCCTTCCCATGGGGGACCTGATCAACCCCGGCCAGAACCGGCTCTCACGGATCCAGATCGTGAACTGGGGAACCTTCGACGGCGCGCACACCATCCACGTGGACCGCGCCGGTACACTGCTCACCGGCGACTCCGGCGTCGGCAAATCCACCATTTTCGACGCCATGCTGCAGGTCATGGACGCCCGGCCCAAGATGAACGAGGCCGCGCAGAACAACGGCGGCACCGCCGCCGAGGAAAAGCGCACCGCGTTCTCCTACATGCGCGGCCGGCTCGGTACCCAGGGCATGGAAGCCGGCGATGGCACCGCCTACCAGCGCCCCGGCGCCACCTGGTCCGCCGTCTGCCTCACCTTCGACAACGGTCTGGGCCAGATCACCAGCCTCTCCGTGCTGATGGACCTGCCCGCCACGGGCACCGAGCACCACGTCGGCCGGTTCTACGCCGTGCACAACCGTCCCCTGGACATTCCCTCCCTCGAAACCGGCATGCGCGGCCGGTTCACCAAGGGTGCCCTCGAATCCCTGCTGCCGGGCGCGCAGATCTTCGATTCGCACAAACTCTTCGCCGAGCGGTACCGCACCGCCCTGGGTGTGGAGGACGAGAAGGCCTTCGGCCTGCTGCGCATCCTGCAGACCGGCAAGGGCCTGGGCGGAACGGTCAACGACTTCTTCCGCACCAACGTCCTGGACACCCCCAAGACCCTCACCGCCGCCGACGAGGCGGTGGAGGACTTCAGCCACCTGCGCAGCATCCGCCGCCAGCTCGAACGCGCCCGCCAGCAGCGCGATCACCTGGCCAACGTCCCGGACCAGCACCGCCTGTTCCTCACCACCAAGGCCGAACTGGACCGGGTCCGCGCCCTGAGCACCGACGGCCTGCCTGCCTACCGCCGCCGTCTGGGGCTGGCCAGCCACGAGCGCGACGTCGAGCGGCTCACCTCCGCCACCGGCACCGGCCGCGAAGCGCTGAAGGCCGCCGAATCCCAGCGCACCAAGCTGAAGAAGCAGGTCAGCGCGCTCACCGCCCGGTACACGCAGGAGGGCGGCGGCGCGATCGCCACCCTGGAACGCGAAGTCGCCGCCGCCCAGGCGCAGCTGGTTTCCCGTGAAACCATCGAGAACGCGTTCCGCGCCGACCTGCGTGCCGCCGGCATCGACACGGACCTCTCCCCCGCCGGGCTGGTCACCGCCCGCAGCCGCGCCAACGAGCTGATCAAGTCCCTGAACGCCGACGTCGACGCCGCCCGCGAGCGCAGCTCCGACGCGCACGGCGAAGCCTGGGCCCTGAAGGGCTCGATCGCGAAGCTGGAAACCGAAATCGCGTCCTTCCGCCGCCGGCGCAGCAACATCCGCCCGGAAAGCCTGGAACAGCGCGCCCGGATCTGCGAAGCCACCGGCATCGACGAAGCCGAGATGCCCTTCGCCGGCGAACTGATCGACGTCCCCGCCGAACACACCGAGTGGCGGGCCGCCGCCGAACGCGTGCTCCGCCCGCTCTCCACCGCCCTGCTGGTCCCCGGCGAGCACATGGCCGCCGTCACCCGCTACCTCAGCGAAACCAACCTCCGCGGCTTCCTGCGCTGCATCGACACGTCCATCCCCGTGGACGGCCCGGCCGAACCGGGTCCGCGCGACCTGATCACCAAGCTCAGCACCTACGACTCCGCCATGGGCGACTGGGTAGCCCGGAAGATCACCGCGCACTACGACTTCGAGTGCGTCGAGAACCCGGACGAGCTCGCCCGGGTCTCCCGCGGCGTCAGCCTGGGCGGTGCCGTGAAGCGCAACTCCTCCACCACGGAGAAGGACGACCGGCACACCAAGGCTTCGGACAACGTGCTGGGCTTTGATAACAAGGACAAGATCGCTGCCCTCGCCGGTGAGCTGCTGGCCCTGCGCGCGAGCTTCGAAGAGGCCGACGTCGTCTCCCGCAAGCACGCCGCCGAGCAGGATGACCTGATCCGCCGACTCGCCGCCGTCCGCAAGGTCGCCGCTGATACCCGCGAGTTCGAGGAGATCACCGCCGGGGAGCAGCGCGCCGCCGTCGCCGACGCCGTCGAGCGCCTGGAATCCGCGCGTGACGCCAACGCGGACCTGGAGCAGATCCGCTTCGAGCTGGACACCGCGGAGCTGGACCTGACCGCCGCCACCGAGAAGATCGGCGTGCTCAAGGGCGACCTGGCCCGGCTCGAGGCCGAGCTGACCGCCGCCACCGAACGCCGGGACGCCCTGGCCGGCCGCGGCCCGGATGCCCTGGCGGAGGACCTGCGCGCCCAGCTCGATGAGCTGTTCGCCCCCTTTGGTGAGATCACCGACGTCGTGCACCTGAACGACGCCGCCGGGCAGGTGGAGCGGAACCTGCTCACCGACGCCGCGCGGCTGGATAAGACCCTGCTGGAAACCCGCACCCGGCTGGAGCGCAGCTTCGAGACGTACAGCGAGAAGTGGGGCTCGGACTTCGGCACGGGCGTGGACTCGGCCGAGGAGTACGTGCACCGGTACGAGGACATCGTCACCGAGGGCCTGCCGCAGCACGAGTCGGAGTTCCGCGAATACTTCAACAACCGCACCTACGAGCGTTTCAGCGACCTGCTGCAGCTGCTCGACGAGGAACGCCGCAGCATCTCCTCCCGCCTGCTGCCGCTGAACTCGGTGCTGCGCCGGGTGCCGTACCACGTGGACAGCCACCTGGAGATCGAGGTCAAGACCACCGTCCCGGACGACGCGCACAAGTTCCGCATGGAGCTGAAGAACGCGCTGCCGATGATGGGCGTGCGGCAGGACAAGGCGGACATGGACGCCCGGTACGCCGCGCTCGAGGGTCTGGTGGAGAAGCTGAAGGACCCGCAGGAGCGGCGCTGGCGGGCCGAGGTCCTGGACGTCCGCGCCCATGTGACCATCACCTGCACCAACAAGCTCGCGAACGGGCAGTCGTTCACCAACCTGCAGGCCTCGCTGATGTCCGGCGGCGAGGGCCAGCGCTTCACCGCGTTCATCATGGCCTCGGCGCTGGCGTACCAGCTGGGCATTGTTTCCCAGGGTTTCAGCACCTACGGCACGGTGATGATGGATGAGGCGTTTGTGAAGTCCTCCCTGTCCTTCGCTGAGGCGTCCATCAACGCGCTGCACGAGTTCGGCTTCCAGCTGCTGCTCGCGGCCCCGGAGGACAAGGTGGATCTCTCCCGCTTCCTGGGCTCGGTCACCGAGATCCTGCGCGACGACGCCGCCAACCGGTCCGGCACGCTGGAGCGGGTTCCGGTGGGGTCTGGGTCGGGCGGTTCGCGGGCTGTGGACATTCTGCTGCGGTAGCGGAGGGCGGGCCAGGTACTAGTGCCGGGCCCGCCGCTGCCCATCGACCAGTCGGCTCGCGACGGCGGCAAGCCCCACCCACCTTGGCTGTGTCCGCTGCAAAGTACCTCTCGACAAGGACTTTACGGTCCGTAAACTGCTTGCGTGACTGATTCGGCCAACACGACATACTCCGCAGCTTCGCTTCATGCAGCCGATCAGGCCCTGTCCCGGTGAGCCATCCCCGTCATGAGCTGAACGCGCTGATCCACTCCCCCGTGAGGTTTTCCATCATGGGCTACCTCGGCTCAGTTGATGAGTGCGAGTTCTCCATCCTGCGGGACGCCGTCGATCTCTCAGATTCCAGCCTCTCCCAAAACCTCACCCGGCTCGCCGACGCGGGATTCATCACCATCGAAAAGCGCCAATACGGGCGGCAGATGAGAACGTGGATCGCCAGCACGGAGGCCGGCAACCAGGCACTCCGGAACAACCTTTTGATCCTCCAGGACATTGCTGGCAACGGTCTGGATCAAGAGTAGAAATTCCCCCAACCTCCCGGGTCGCTGACTCCTCCCAGCCGGCAGGACCATACTGGGAGGATGGGCAAGCTTCTTGAATCCTGGCGCCGGCAGCTCGTCGGCACGTTCAGCAACAACTCGGAGACCATTCCGGAATGGGAGCTGGAGCTCGCCAACGGCACCGACCCCGGCTACTACGGACCGGAATCCGCCGTGTGGGCGGTCCACGGATCCATGACCACGATCATCGCCGGCATCCGCGCCCTGCTCCTGCAGGCACTGCACCCGGGCGCAATGGCCGGCGTGCGCGACTTCTCCAACTACAAGGAAGACCCGCTGGGCCGCCTGGCGGGCACCATCCGCTGGATCTTCACCGTCACCTACGGGGATACGACGGCGGCACGCAGTGCCTCGGACTGGGTGCTGCGGCTGCATGAACGGGTGCAGGGAACCTACGAAGACGCCTCCGGAACGCTGCGGCCCTACTCGGCGAACGATCCCGAGCTCGCCCGCTGGGTCCATCTGGCTTTCACCGACGCGTTCCTCACCTCGCACATCGAGTTCGGCGGGCCGATCCCGGGCGGACCGGACCAGTATGTGGCCGAATGGGCCACCGCCGGTGAACTGATGCGGATCGAGAACCCGCCCCGGGACCTGGCCGGGCTGCGGAAGCAGATGGCCGCGTTCGACCCCGAGCTGCGCTCCAGCCCCACGGTCGAAGAAGTTGTGGGCTTCATCCGCCGCCCGCCCCTGCCAAAGAACCAGCTCATCGGTTACCGGGTCCTCTTCGCCGGCGCCGTCGCCTCCCTGGAACCACGGCACCGCGAATTGCTTGGGCTGAAGGAACCCCGACTGGGTCCGTTCAAGCTGCCGGTGCACGGCCCGGTGAAACTGGTGCTGCGGGTGATCCGGTTCGGTCTCGGGAACATGGGACCCTCCGAACGCTCCGCCCGCGAGCGCATCGCCCGGCTGACAGCCGAGCAGCAGCAGCGCCAACAGGGCAACCAGCAGTCGAAGCCGCAGCAGAACACGTAGCTTCAGCCACACACCCGCCTGATCGAAATCACACAGAAGCAGGCTTCCGATCCCCCGGCGTCCGGTGGAAAAATTGAAGATATATCCGCCATACAGCCTTCCCTTCGTCGAAAGGAACTATGCGCAGGACTGTCCCTTCCCTGGTTATCGCTTCAGTACTCGCCCTTGGCGGTGTCGCCTCCTGCGCGGCACCTGAATCGGCACACGAAACGACCGCCACGGCATCGGCAGCCCCCTCAATCTCCGCGGAGCAGCTGGACATCGTGGTACCGGCTGATGCCCGGGCGATCACCAACCCGGCCGACCCCCAGGCCACCCTGGTTCTCTTCACCGACTACGAGTGCCCCTACTGCGCCAAGATGGACCCGCTGATCCAGCAGGCCAAGGAGGACTACGGGGACCAGGTCCGCATCCTCATCCGGAACTACCCGCTGGCCAAGCACGTGAATGCCGAGGCGGCCGCCCAGGCCGTGGAAGCGGCCGCGGAACAGGGCGCTCTGGAAGAGATGGCGGCAACCGTCTTCGAGCACCAGGCGGACTGGGCCGCCGAGATCGACCCGGATGACACCTTCGCCCAGTACGCCCAGGACCTCGGCCTGGCCGTGGAGAAGTTCCGCGCCGACTACTCCTCTGAGGCCATCAAGAACCGCGTGGCCAAGGACCTGCAGGACGCCAAGGCACTCCAGCTCAAGGGCACCCCCACGCTGATCCTCGACGGCCAGGTGCTCCAGCTGGAATCGGTGGACTACGCCGAGCTGCAGGAGCCGCTGGATAACGCGCTGGCGAACTAAGCGGCCTACACCCGCCCGAACGCCACCACGCAGTTCTGCCCGCCGAACCCGAACGCGTTCGTGACCGCGTACCGCACGTCCTGCTCGCGGGCCGTGTTCGGCACATAATCCAGGTCGCACTCCGGGTCCGGGGTGGCGTAGTTGATGGTCGGCGGGATTACACCCTCCACGATCGACATCGCGCACAGCAGCGACGCCAGGGTTCCGGCCGCGCCGATCAGGTGCCCGGTCATCGACTTCGGCGCGGTCACCGCCAGCGCCCCGGCATGCTCCCCGAACACGGTGTGCAGCGCCGCGGTTTCCGTGCGGTCGTTGGCCTTGGTTGAGGTCCCATGCGCGCAGACCAGCTCCACGTCCGACGGGTCCAGCCGCGACTGCTCCAGGGTCCGGGAAATCGCACGGGCGGCGTACTTGCCGCTGGGTTCCGGAGCCACGATGTGGAACGCGTCCGAGGTCATCGCCCCGCCCAGCACCTCGGCGTAGACCCGGGCACCGCGCGAGCGGGCGTGCGTGAGCGTCTCCAGGGTGCACACCACCGCGCCCTCACCGAAGACGAACCCGTCCCGGTCGGCGTCGAACGGCCGGCTGGCCTCCTGCGGCACATCATTACTGCGCGAGAGCCCGCGCATCGCCGTCAGGCCCGCGAACATCACCGAGGTGATGGCGGCGTCTGTTCCGCCCGCAATAACGACGTCGGCGTCCCCCGCCAGCAGCAGCCGCCGCGCCTCGAGCAGTGCGTGCGTTCCGCTGGCACAGGCGAGCGCACTCGCATTGACGGGTCCGTGCACCGCCAGGTCGATCGCCACCTCGCAGGCCGGCATGTTGGTCAGCGACGAGGCCACGAAACTCGGACTGATCGGCCGGATCCCGCTCTGTTCAAACAATGTGGTGGCGTCCTGGATCTCCGGATAACCGGACACGGCACTGTTAATGACGACGGCGGCGTCCACCTCTTCCAGCGTGGCGCCCAGTCCGGCGTCGGTCACCGCTTCCCGGGCAGCCGCGACGGCCAGCTGCGAGGCCCGGGAAGACCGGTTGATCCGTTTGACCGGCAGCCACGCCGCGGGATCGAAGCCCTTCACCTCCCCGGCGATCCGGGTGGGAAAGTCCGAGGCATCGAAGGCCGTAATCCGGTCGATCCCGCTTTTGCCCTGCTTCAGCGCCTCCCAGGTCAGCGGCCAGGATCCGCCCAGCGGCGTCTGCGCGCCCATGCCGGTAATCACCACGCGTTCGGAGCTCATCCCAGGACCGCCTTCACTCGGCTGCCGCCGTCCGCTCAGTTCCCAGGATGGGCCCCGCGCCGGGCGCGGTGAAGTTCCCGGCCGCCAGGTCCTGCACCGCGGTCTCCGCCAGCTTGAAGTGCATTTTCTTGCCGGTCGCCGTCACCGGAACCTCGCCGACAAACCGGTAGGCCCTCGGACGTTTGAAGTCCGCCAGGCCGGGATGCGCCAGGCAGAACGCCTCCAGTTCGGCTGCTGCAGCGACGGCGTCGTCAGCGTCTCCAACAGCCCCAGCGTCCCCGCTGCGGATCACGTATGCCACCACCCGCTGCCCCCACTGGTCATCCGGCACGCCGACCACTACGGCATCCAGTACCGCAGGATGCTCGGCCAGGACGCCCTCCACCTGCACCGGGTGGATGTTCTCCCCGCCGGAAATGATCATGTCGTCCTTGCGGCCCAGGATGGTGACGAACCCGTCCTCATCCCAGGTCGCCATGTCCCCCGGATAGAGCCAGCCGTCGTGGAACTTCTCCTCCTCCACAGCTGGAAGGTTGACGTAGCTGTACCCGGCCTTCGGGGAGCGCATGATCATCTCGCCTGCCTCGGTACCGTCCTGTGCCGCCAGCTCGTCCGGCCGGCCGCGCCGGTCCGGGAAGACCTTCACGACGGCGACGTCGTCATCCGTACACGAACGCCCCGCGGTGCCGGCCCGCTCCGGCAGATCCTCCGGCCGCAGGAACGTGTTCCAGAAAGCTTCCGTGGTGCCGTAGCCGTTGAAGATCCGCGGGGTCAGCAGCTCCTGGTACCGCAGGGCCGCGGCGCGGTCCAGCGGCGCGCCCATGGTCACAATGCCCTTGAGCGTGGAGATGTCCCGCGGCAGCCGCTCCTGCTCCGCTGCGATCATCTCCAGCGTGGTGGGCGCGCCGATCAGGAACGTCAGCCCGTACTCCCCCACCCAGTCCAGCACTGTGGCGGGATTGAAGCTGCGCAGCGGCACCACTCCGGCACCGATGTAAAAGGCCGGCGTGGGCCCGCCCGAATGCAGCCCGCCGCGGTGGAACCAGGGGGTCATGTTCAGGGTCCGGTCAGTGGGGGACAGCGGGAAATGCATAATGACGTCGTGCGCGCTCATTAGCTCCGCGATCGACGGCAGCGCCACACCCTTAGGCATGCCCGTAGTGCCGGAGGTGTAAAGCCGGGTGGTCTCTTCAAAAGTGGAGAAATCCGCAGGCAGTTCCGGCGGCATCCCGGTGGCCTGTTCCAGGGCAGCGGCGAACTCCCCCCAGCCGGCCGGGAAGCCGCCATCGGGCTCCCCCACCGCCAGCACCGCCGGACGGGCCTCCGCCAGCTCCAATGCCGGCACAGCGGCAGCCGCGCACTCGGCGTCGACAATAAACACCGTGGGCTGACTGTCGCGGAGGATATGCGCGGTTTCGCCCGGCGCCAGCCGGTAGTTCACCGGCACGCTGATCGCCCCGAGTTCCTGGGTCGCCAGATACAGCAGCGCGAATTCGACGCCGTTGAACAGCTGGTACATCACCCGGTCCCCGCGGCCCACGCCGCGTTCGGCCAGCGCGGCGGCGCAGCGCCGCACGTCGGCGCCCAGCTCCGCGTAGGTCCACTGCCGGCCGCTGGGAGGGTCGATCAGGGCGATGGCGTTCCGGTACCGCGTCACGTTGCGCCGGAAGCCCGCCCCGTAGGTCACCTGATGCTCGAAATACTGCTTGTACCGCCCGGCGTCGTACGGCATTGGGGTCCTTTCTTTCAGTCAGCCTCAGGGTTTTGCGCGCGCCGCGGCCGTTCGGGAAGGGCAACGGGTTCAGTGGTTTCGCTGAAGAACGGCGGAGCGATCACCGACAGTCCCCCGTCCACGGCGAGCGACTGCCCGGTGATGTACTCAGCTCCCGGCGAGAGCAGGAACTCGACGGCGGCGGCCATTTCGTCCACGGTGCCGGGGCGCTGCTTCGGGATCCGGGAGATCACGCTGTCCATCGGCGCCATGCCGTCCATGGTGTAGAAGTACTCGAGCGAGTCGGAGTCGATCAGGCCGCCATTCACCGCATTGACGTTGATGCCGTACCCGGCGAACTCCACGGCCATGAACCGGACAAAGGACTCCACAGCGGCTTTGTAGGAGCCCAGTGCGGCGTAGGTGGGAAAGGCCCGGATGCTGCCGTAAGAAGTCAGCGCGACGATCCTGCCGCCGTCGTCCATCAGCTTGACCGCTTCCTGCGAGCCGAGTACAAAGGGGCGGACGTTAACGGCGTAGGCCCGGTCCAGGTGGTGGGTCTTGAGGTCCACGACCTTCTTGAAGGCTGCCGCGGCGGCGTTGTTCACGTAGTAATCCAGCCGGCCGTATTCGGCTGCGGCGGCGTCGAACAGCCGAATGATGTCCTCGGGGTTCTCGATGTCCGCCTGCACCGCCAGCCCGCCGCCGCCAAGCCGCTGCAGCTCAGCGACCGTTTCCTTCGCGAGGTCCGCGTTCTTCCGGTAACCAACCACCACCTGCGCACCCTGCGCCGCGAGCCGCTCAGCGATGCGCCGGCCAATGCCGCGGGACGCTCCGGTAATCAGGGCGATCTTGCCGTCATATTCCACGGGCAAACCTTCCGCACCGTGCACCCGGCGCCGGCGTCTCGAATCGGGGCGCGGTCTTCGGACAGGGCGTTCGGAGGCCGCACGGAGCCGTTATCTCGGCCGGTACGGCCGGTACGCAACGGACCCCTTGGTCCGTAAATCCTCATCCGGCGGATGCCGTGCGTCAAGGGTGCCGGGACTGCAGCCCTGTTTCACCTGCACGTCAGGCCAGCACGTTAAACCAAGCAAGCCCCGCCGACCGGAATCCGATCAGCGGGGCTTGCATTGTGGCGGAGGATGGGGGATTTGAACCCCCGAGGGCGTTAACCCAACACGCGTTCCAGGCGTGCGCCATAGGCCGCTAGGCGAATCCTCCAGGCTTTTGCTCGTCAAGAGCAGATACAAGACTACCGGACAACGGCTCAATTACCGAATCGGCGCTTCATACACTGCCGGGCGGGGCCAGGCGCGCCCGTCCCCACCATTGCAGGGCACGGTTGATCACCAGGATGGAGAGCCAGGACAGTTCCGCCGCGCTGGGGCTGATGAATGCGATGGGAATCGAGAGCAGGAAAACTATCGGAGTTATCGGGGCGCGGACCCGGGCGTAGGCCAGCAGCCGCGGATCGACGTCGTCCCGGAACAATCCGCGCCGCCCGCAGTAAATCCACAGCCAGTAATTCACCGTTCCAATCAGCCCCAGCGCTCCGGCATAAATAATGACGCCGAGGGGCTGGTCATCGTGCAGCGCCAGCATGTCGGTGGCATAGGCCAGCAGGGCCACGAAGAACAGCAGCAGCAGGTTCAACCGCTGCAGACCGCCCGTGTACCCCTTCAACAGCCGGAAGAGCCTGTGGTGGCTGAGCCAGTATGCGGCGGCGACGGCAAAGGAGAGAGCGTAGGCGAAGAACTCCTGGCGCTGATCCCAGAGCGCCTGGCCCAGCTGGTCACTCGGCACCTCCGGCACCTTGATGTCTACTGCGAGCAGGGTCATGGCGATCGCGAACACTGCATCGCTGAAGAACATGGTGCGGTCCAGGTCCGGCCCGGAATCAAACCGTCGGCTAAAAGGGTCCTTGTTCGCTGGCACAGGTCCAGTGTGGGGGGTTGCTGTCCGCGTGGGCCACGGCGGGTGGGGATCAGCGAGTGGTGGGGCGTTAAACAGATAAGGACCCGTACGTCGCTGTACGAGTCCTTATCTTCAAAGAATGTCCGGCGGTGACCTACTCTCCCACACCCTCCCGAGTGCAGTACCATCGGCGCTGTGGGCCTTAGCTTCCGGGTTCGGAATGGAACCGGGCGTTTCCCCCACGCTATGACCGCCGTAACCCTTTATCCACGCTTTCGCGGGAAATCCTTGGGTCACATACCGCGGGCTTCCTCAACTTCTCAGCTGTTCTGCCTGCGGCGGTGATGCTCATTAATCATAACGTAAAAACCGGGCAGCTGTGACCACCGGGTGGCGCTGAGCGGGGGTCTGGGAGCGGGCGTCGCGGGTTGTGAGGCGGGCGGTGGAGGCGGGCGAGCGGATTTGGGTTCAGCGGGTATCCGCAGCGGCTCCCGGCACGGCGGAACTCCTTGGAGAAGGCATCCGGTGCCAGACTATGGGGCTTACGATCCAGTCACCATTTCTACGTGCTGCAAGGAAAGGCCCTGATGCCACCGTCCGCCGGCCCCGGTACAACTACCACGCCGCCCACCAGCTTGTGGCGGCACCACGATTTCCGCCAGCTCTGGGCCGGCGACACCGTGTCCGTAACCGGAATGCAGCTGGTCGCGTTCGCAATGCCGCTTATGGCGGTGCAGCTGCTCCAGGCTGATGCCTTTCAAATGGGGATCCTGGCCGCACTGGAATCTGCGGCCTTCCTGCTCATCAGCCTTCCCGCCGGGGCATGGGTGGACCGGATGCGCAAGAAGAGAGTGATCATCCTTGGTGACCTCCTCAGGGCTGCATTGCTGCTGACCCTCCCGGTCGCCTGGCTTCTCGATGCGCTCACGCTGCCCCACCTTTACGTCGTCGCTGCCCTCATTGGTGTCGTCACGGTGTTTTTCGACGTCGCCAATCAGTCCTACCTGCCCCAGATTCTGGACGGCAGCCAGATCAGCGATGGAAACGGCAAGCTCCAGGCAAGCCAACAAACCGCAATGGTCCTTGGCCCTACGGCAGCCTCCGCGCTGATCCGCTTCATCGGATCACCGCTGACGATCGCCGTAACCAGCGGGTGCATGGCCCTCTCCAGTCTTTTCGTCAGCCGCATCCGCCACAGTGAGGTCCCGGCCGACCCGCAGGCGCGCAGGCCACTGGCCGTGGAGATCCGCGAAGGGCTTTCATTTGTGCTGAAGCACCCTCTCCTTCGCAGAATCGTTGCCTGCACGGGTCTCCTGAACTTCTCTACGTCCGCTACCTTTGCGCTGTTCGTGCTCTACACGCTGCGTACGCTGGGCCTATCCGAGACGACGCTGGGCATCGTAATGTCGGTGACCGCAGCGGGCGGCATCCTCGGTGCGGTCACCGCCTCCCGCTTTCAACGGCTCGTCGGCGAGGGAAGGGCCATCCCTCTCGCCTCAGCCGTGGCCGGCCTGGCCCTGCTCTCCACTCCGTTGGCAAGTTACCTGTCGGCCGTCCCCTGCCTGGTGATCGGCGGCTTCATTACCTCCTGGGGTGTTGTCGTCTACAACATCACCCAGGGCAGCTTCCGTCAGCGGCTCTGCCCCAAACCTCTGCTCGGCCGCATGAACGCTTCGATCCGCTTCCTCGTCTGGGGGCCGATGCCCCTCGGCGCCTTGCTCGGCGGACTGCTCGGAAGCACCCTTGGGGTACTTGCCGCACTCTGGATCTTCGCCGCGATCGCCATACTGGCTTCAATACCTGTCCTGGCTTCCCGCCTGATCACGATGCGCGATCTCCCTCTGGAACTGGACGCGCTGGCTGGCCCACCGCCCGGCGACTCGGCCGCGATGAAGGGCGAGTAAGTCGGCGTTAGGACGGGGTGCCGCATTAGGGCGGGGCCGGCTACTTGGTAGAGCCTCTTGCTTGGCGGGGCCGGCTGCATCCGGTTCCCAGACCGCCGGAGGAAATCGCTCCGGTTTGGGACTTTGCGTACGTTTTGGGTGTTTGCTCCGGTCCTCAGTGGCAGCGGTGTCCCATTCCGGAGCGAATCGGCCGGACAGGTGGCGGTCCGTGCAGTGTTTTGGGCCGGCGGGAAGATCAAGAACGGGGTTCGCGTGGCCGAGCCGGAGCCGGCAGGTGGTGAAGATCATTCCCGGGCCGGGCCGGTCACTGGCCTGCCAGACCAGAGGCCGTGCCGGCGGTGATCCGTGATGCGGCCGGCAGGCGAACCAGCACCAGGAAGACACACCTGGTTAAACAGGTCAGGCCCCGCACCAAGGGTGCGGGGCCTGAACCCGGACCACCCCACAAAGGGGGGGTGGCCTTGAAATGATTGTCCGGCGGTGACCTACTCTCCCACACCCTCCCGGGTGCAGTACCATCGGCGCTGCGGGTCTTAGCTTCCGGGTTCGGAATGGGACCGGGCGTTTCCCCCGCGCTGTGACCGCCGTAACCCTTCCAACCCAAACCCCTCTTGCTGCCGGCATCATCCCGAAAAGGAGGATGCGGTGGCGGGGGGTGGGTAAATCTGTGGTGGATTACACGGGTACCGTGTATTCAATTATTTGTTCCCTGGAATAACAACCCAACGGGTTGTTGTCCGGGAACCACATAGTGGACGCAAGCAGCATGATCATCACACCCCTCTATATTGCGGAACCGTTTGAAGTCGTGTTCCGCCAGAGTGTGTTGTGGTGTAAGTTATCGGCCTATTAGTACCGGTCAGCTTCACGGGTCTTTAGTCCCCGCTTCCACATCCGGCCTATCAACCCAGTGGTCTGGCTGGGGGCCTCTCACACACAAGGTGTATGGAATCTCATCTCAAGCAGGCTTCCCGCTTAGATGCTTTCAGCGGTTATCCCATCCGAACGTAGCTAATCAGCGGTGCACTTGGACAACTGACACACCAGAGGTTCGTCCGTCCCGGTCCTCTCGTCTAAGGACAGCCCTTCTCAAATTTCCTGCGCGCCGCAGCGTGGGACCGAACTGTCTCCGACGTTCAGCCAGCTCGCGTCCGCTTTAATGGGCGAACAGCCCAGCCCTTGGGACCTACTCCAGCCCCAGGATGCGACGAGCCGACATCGGGTGCCAAGCCATGCCGTCGACATGGACTCTTGGGCAAGATCAGCCTGTTATCCCCGAGGTACCTTTTATCCGTTGAGCGACGGCCATTCCACAATGTACCGCGGATCACTAGTCCCGACTTTCGTCCTGTGAGATGTCTCTCCTGGTCAAGCTCCCTTGTGCCTTACACTCGACACCTGATTGCCAACCAGGCTGGGGAACCTTTGGGCGCCTCCGTTACTCTTTGGAGGCACCGCCCCGGATCGACTTACCCATCAGGCACTGTCCCTGACCCGGATTACGGGCAAGTTAGATATCCCGTATGACCAGAGTGGTATTTCAATGGCTCCACCCGAACTGGCGTCCCGGGTCTCGACTCTCCCACCTATCCTACACAAGCCACCGAACACCAATACCAAACTATGGTAAGGTCTCGGGGTCTTTCCGTCCTCGCGCGTAACGAGCATCTTTACTCGTACTGCAATTTCGCCGAGTTTATGGTTGAGACAGCGGGAAGTCGTTACTCCATTCGTGCAGGTCGGAACTTGCCCGACAAGGAATTTCGCTACCTTAGGATGGTTATAGTTACCACCGCCGTTTACTGGGGCTTAAATTCCCAGCTTCGCCCCGTAGGGAACCGGTCCTCTTAACCTTCCAGCACCGGGCAATCAGTCCCGTATACATCGTCTTGCGACTTCGCACGGACCTGTGTTTTTAGTAAACAGTCGCTTCCCCCTGGTCTCTGCGGCCCCACCCGCTCACGCCAGCAAGTGACGGTCACGGGCGAGCCCCTTCTCCCGAAGTTACGGGGGCATTTTGCCGAGTTCCTTAACCATAATTCTCTCCGATCGCCTTAGTATTCTCTACCTGATCACCTGTGTCGGTTTGGGGTACGGGCGGCTAAAACTCTCGCGCCGATGCTTTCTAGGCAGCATAGGATCACCCGGATTCCCCCGTTCGGGGTCCCATCAGATCTCGGGTGCGTCATCAAAGAACACGGTGACGGATTTGCCTATCACTGACCCTACATCCTTAGACCAGGACTACCATCGCCTGGCCCGGCTACCTTCCTGCGTCACACCTGTTAATACGCTTACCTCCCGGGTTACGGTCCCGCGCTCCACCAAAAACCGGGTCGCCACAAGGCGGCCGGTCCAGGTATGGGCGGTTAGTATCCCCGTTTGGGTATGGGCGGTTTTTTCGCCGGTACGGGAATATCAACCCGTTGTCCATCGACTACGCCTGTCGGCCTCGCCTTAGGTCCCGACTCCAGGGCAGATTAGCTTGACCTGGACCCGATCATTCGGCGGCGGGTTTACCTCACCCGTCTTTCGTACTCATGCCTGCATTCTCACTCGTGAATCCACCACTGGTTTACCGCAGCTTCACTGCCCACGACGCTCCTACCCATCCAGACGGCTGAACCACGAGTTACCAAAAATCTGAATGCCACAACTTCGGCGGTGTAGGCCCCTACATTGTCGGCGCGGTCGCTGACCAGTGAGCTATTACGCACTCTTTCAAGGGTGGCGCTTCTAAGCCAACCTCCTGGTTGTCTAGACGCTCCACATCCTTTCCCATAGCACGCTTAGGGCCTTAGTTGGTGGTCTGGGCTGTTTCCCTCTCGACTATGAAGCTTATCCCCCACAGTCTCCTCTGCGCTCTCTTCACTTACCGGCATTCCGGGTTTGGCTGACGTCAGTAACCTTGTAGGGCCCATCGGCCATCCAGTAGCTCTACCTCCGGTAAGAAACACGCAACGCTGCACCTAAATGCATTTCCGGGAGAGACCAGCTATCACGGAGTTTGATTGGCCTTTCACCCCTACCCCACAGCTCATCCCCTCCATTTTCAACTGAGTGGGTTCGGTCCTCCACGACGTCTTACCGTCGCTTCAACCTTCGCCGGTAGATCACTCCGCTTCGGGTCTAGATCACGCCACTCACTCGCCCTATTCAGACTCGCTTTCGCCTACGGCTTCCCCACACGGGTTAACCTCGCGACGTAACACTAACTCGCAGGCTCATTCTTCCAAAGGCACGCTGTCCAGCTACAAGGCTGCTCCAACGGTTTGTAGGCACACGGTTTCGTACTATTTCCTCCCCCTCCCGGGGTACTTTTCTACCCTCACGGTACTTGTCGCTATCCATCGGTCATCAGGGAGTATTTAGGCTTACCAGGTGGTCCTGGCAGATTCGCGGGATTTCTCCGGGCCCCGTGCTCGCGGGATCCTCTCGGCGGCAGCATACATTCCCGGTTACGGGGCTAACACCCTCTACGGCCTGGCTTTTCAAGCCAGTTCACCTATGCACCTGCACTCACTTCACCAATCCGGCAAGAACTGGTACGGAAAGTCCCACAGTGATGCAACGCCCGCCGGCTATCACACACCACTGGTTTAGCCTCTTCCGCGTTCCGCTCGCCACCACTAACGGAATCACTGTTGTTTTCTCTTCCTGCGGGTACTGAGATGTTTCCTTCCCCGCGTTCCCTCCCCCTATGTGTTCCAGATGCAGGTCACCCGGTCACTCGCGCCGGGCGGGGTTCCCCATTCGGACATCCTGGGATCAACGCTCGGTTATCAACTCCCCAGGCTTATCGCAGATTCCTACGTCCTTCTTCGGCTCCTGATGCGCATCCACCGTGTGCCCTTAAAAACTTGACCACAAAGATCAATAATTAATATCGCTATCGAGAAAACCACGGTCTCACCAGCCAACCCATCAACCCACCCCCAAAGGAGGACAAGCCAACAGACCAACCGGATCTACCAGGTTTTCTGAAATTGCACTTAATAATTTTTTAAGATGCTCGCGTCCACTATGTAGTTCTCAAACAACAACCCCGTCACACCCCTCCACCACCACGTATTTACCGTGACAGTCTCAGCAACAATCGAAACAACACCGAATCCGTGTCCTTCAACCACCCGCCGGCACCCCGCTCCGCACAAAACGGATCAGGCCACCAGCAGTCAATTGTCATTCATACGGTCCTGTTGCCTCCAGGACCCAACAGTGTGCCAAACGGAAAAAACCCGGTCCCACGATCAGCGGCGTGTTCAATCCCCGTCCCCGAAGGACAGAACGTACTGGGCTGCCAGGCGTAGCGCCGGGCACCTGCTATTGATATTCCACCCTTGAGCACCCACCGGGGAACATATGTCCCCATATGGGCATCTCCTGCAAACACATCAGCACTGTGGAAGGACATGGGCCTTGGTGCTCCTTAGAAAAGAGGAGGTGATCCGGCCGCACCTTCCGGTACCTTGTTACGACTTAGTCCCAATCGCCGGTCCCACCTTCGACGGCTCCCTCCACAAGGGTTAGGCCACCGGCTTCGGTGTTACCAACTTTCGTGACTGACGGGGCGGTGTGTACAAGGCCCGGGAACGTATTCACCGCGGCGTTGCTGATCTGCGATTACTAGCGACTCCAACTTCGCGAGGTCGAGTTGCAGACCTCAATCCGAACTGAGACCGGCTTTTTGGGATTAGCTCCACCTCACAGTATCGCAACCCTTTGTACCGGCCATTGTAGCATGCGTGAAGCCCAAGACCAAGGGGCATGATGGTTGACGTCGTCCCCACCTTCCTCGAGTTGACCCCGGCGGTCTCCTCTGGGTCCCCGCCATAACGCGCTGGCAGCATAGAACGAGGGTTGCGCTCGTTGCGGATAACCAACATCTCACGACACGAGCTGACGACAACCATGCACCACCTGTAAACCGGCCACAAGTGGGGGACCTGTTTCCAGGCCTTTCCGGTTCATGTCAAGCCTTGGTAAAGGTTCTTTCGCGTTGCATCAATTAATCCGCATGCTCCGCCGCTTGTGCGGGCCCCGTCAATTCCTTTGAGTTTAGCCTTGCGGCCGTACTCCCCAGGCGGGGGCATAATGCGTTAGCTACGGCGCGGAAAACGTGGAATGTCCCCCACACCTAGTGCCCAACGTTTACGGCATGGATACCAGGGTATCTAATCCTGTTCGCTCCCCATGCTTTCGCTCCTCAGCGTCAGTTGCAGAAGACCTGCCCTTCGCCATCGGTGTTCCTCCTGATATCTGCATTTCACCGCTACACCAGGAATTCCAGTCTCCCCTACTGCCACTCTAGTCTGCCGTACCCACTGCAGACCCGGGTTGAAGCCCCGGGCTTTCACAACAGACGCGACAAACCGCCTACGAGCTCTTTACGCCCAATAATTCCGGGATAACGCGCGCCTAAACCGCGGCTGCTGGCCGTAGTTGGCGCTTCTGCAGGTACCGTCACTTGCTTCTTCCCTGCTGAAAAGGGTTTACAACCCGAGGCGTCATCCCTCACGCGCGTCGCTGCATCAGGCTTTCGCCCATTGTGCAATATTCCCCACTCTGCCTCCCGTAGGAGTCTGGGCCGTGTCTCAGTCCCAGTGTGGCCGGTCACCCTCTCAGGCCGGCTACCCGTCGTCGCCTTGGTGGGCCATTACCCCAACCAACAAGCTGATAGGCCGCGAGTCCATCCAAAACCGCATAAAGCTTTCCACCACCATGGCATGCGCCAGGTGGTCGTATCCGGTATTAGACCCAGTTTCCCAGGCTTATCCCGAAGTTAAGGGCAGGTTACTCACGTGTTACTCACCCGTTCGCCACTAATCATTCTGTGCAAGCACAGAAGTCATCGTTCGACTTGCATGTGTTAAGCACGCCGCCAGCGTTCATCCTGAGCCAGGATCAAACTCTCCGTAAATGTGTTACAGACACAAAACCGGAGCCAAGGAAAATTGGCTGCACAGTTCTGCACTAAATTCGAAACCAGCTAAAAAAACCATCCACAGCCCACGGGGTGGGCGGGACAGCCAATTCAACCAATCAAAATAATTGGTATCAATAAACTTGGCACACTATTGAGTTCTCAAACAACAGTCGCATCCGGTCTACTCAGAAAAACCATTCCGTTTCCGGATCAATGTCTTTCTTTTCGCACCGCTGCGGTGTTTCATAATTCTATTTCATCTTTCCGGTTTTTGCAATTCGGCGGATTTCCGTGGAAATCGTTCCGAACCGTTCAAACCGGCTGTCCGAACCCAGCATTCATTGTCAGGCTTTCCCGCCGGCACACAAGGCGCGCAGCAGATCCACCATCGAAAGGAAGTTGGGGTTTGGCCGCCATGCTTCGGGCGCTTTCTCAGCGTCCCGGCCGCGGCGACTCAGAAAACATTACACGGCGCCGGGCGGGCGCGCAAATCGAATCAAGGTGTCCTGCACCACGTCGCAGAATTGGCCGGAAGCGCTCCGCACCCGTCCGCAGAGGACGGTTACGAACGTCGGCATTCCTGCACGCCGCCTAGTCATGGTTCTCCGGCCCTGGTCGGTCCTGGTCAAGCTCTCTGGATGAGCCAAGGCGGTGTCGCTATATGGACGTCCCTGTATAGAGCCACTTTGTTGGAGCATAGAGCCACTTTGTTGGAGCGTCTATAACTTTGTGGGGCACCCATAGTGGGGCGCCTATATAGGGAGGCATGCGGGCCCCGCGTCCGCGAGGGAGAGTAGCCGCCGGAGAGAGGGAGGGGAGAGAGGAGCCTGCTCCTGCGGCAAGCCACACGTGCCGAGCGCCGCACCACGGTTGCGCACAGCGGTCAGCACCACATAGGAGGTGTTCCACATAGGGGGTGTTCCACCAGGGTCGTGCAAAGAGGAAGGTGCGGGCAGCCGTTCTTGCCCCTATATGCCGTTCATGCCCCTATATAGGGCAGTCACCCTTCTTCCGGGCAGCAACCGCCCGAACGGGGCACCGCCGAGGTGACGGCCCAGCCAGATCCACCCAGCCAAATCCACGTACCCATCCATCAACGCATCACGGCATCCCTGCCCGACGGCGCCCACGCACCAAGACACCAGCCACCCCAACCCGGCCAACCCACCCAGCACCCAAACGACATGCCAGCACCCGCCGCAGCGGCGCCCGCCACCGGAACCCCGGCGACCACCGCAGCAGCGGCGCCCGCCACCGGAACCCTGGAGCCGGCGTCGGGCACCGGTCCCCTGACATACGCCCAGGCCAGATTTCCGCCCCATTCCGGCCACCCGCCAACCCGCCAACCACCCCGGAATGGGCAGGCAAAAAATCGGGTAGACTTGTTGGCGGCCCCTCATGTGGTGTCATCCTGTGAACTCCCCCAGGACCGGAAGGTAGCAAGGGTAAGCGGGCTCTGGCAGGTGCATGGGGGGTCTTTAATTTATCCGGAAACGGCGGCCTTTGCCCCGCCCCGGGACCGGATGCGAACCGTCAGCGCCAACCGATAGGGTTCTATCTGTGAGTACAGCCCTTTACCGCCGCTACCGTCCCGAGAACTTCGGGGACGTGATCGGCCAGGAGCATGTCACCGAGCCGCTGATGGCGGCCCTCTCAAAGAACCGCGTCAACCACGCCTACCTTTTCTCCGGCCCGCGCGGCTGCGGCAAGACTACGTCTGCCCGCATCCTGGCCAGGTGCCTGAACTGCGCTGAGGGCCCGACGCCGACCCCGTGCGGCAAGTGCGACAGCTGCGTTGAACTGGCCCGCAACGGCTCCGGCAGCCTCGACGTCATCGAATTCGACGCAGCCAGCCACGGCGGTGTGGACGACGCCCGCGACCTGCGCGAACGCGCCACCTTCGCCCCCGTGCGCGACCGCTACAAGATCTTCATCATTGACGAAGCCCACATGGTCACCTCGGCCGGCTTCAACGCGCTGCTCAAGATCGTCGAAGAGCCGCCGGAACACATCAAGTTCATCTTTGCCACCACGGAACCGGACAAGGTGATCGGCACCATCCGGTCCCGCACCCACCACTATCCGTTCCGCCTGGTTCCCCCGGAACCGCTGCTGGCTTACCTGGAAAAGCTGGCCAGCCAGGAAAACGTGCCCGTGGCCCCCGGGGTCCTCTCGCTGGTCATCCGGGCCGGCGGCGGATCCGTCCGTGACTCGCTCTCCGTCCTGGACCAGCTGATGGCCGGTGCCGGTGAATCCGGGCTGGACTACGAACTGGCAGTGAATCTGCTGGGGTACACCCACGTGGCGCTGCTCGACGACGTCGTTGATGCCTTCGCTGCCGGTGATGCAACCACCGTCTTTGGTGCCATTGACCGCGTGATCCAGACCGGCCAGGACCCCCGCCGTTTCGTTGAGGATCTGCTGGAGCGGTTCCGCGACCTCATTGTGGTCAACGCGATGCCGGACAGCGCAGCTGCCGTACTCCGCGGCGTTCCCGAAGACCAGATCAACCGGATGCACACGCAGGCGGCCCAGTTCGGCGGCGCCGAGCTTTCCCGCGCCGCCGACATCACGAACACCGCCCTGACCGAGATGACGGGCGCAACCTCCCCGAGGCTGCACCTGGAGCTTCTCTGCGCCAGGATCCTGCTGCCGGCAGCGGACCAGTCGGAGCGCGGCACGGCTGCGCGCGTGGACCGGCTCGAACGGCGGCTCAGCTACGCCGGCGACGGCGCCCCGGCCTATGCGGCCGGCGAGACAGTGCAGGGGTCACCGGCCGCATCTGCTCCAGCGGCTGAACGCCCGACGGCGGCACAGCGTCCCGCAGCAGCGGCACCAGCCGCTTCCCAGCCGGAAGCACCGCAGCCCGCTCCCGTGGAATCCGCACCAGCCGCAGCGGACTGGGGCGGAACCTGGGCGACACCTGCTCCCACAGGTCAGTCCTCCCCGGCAGCAGGCCAGTCCGCCGCCAGCGCCTCCGGTGCTTCTGGCGGATCGAGCCGGACGTGGGACGATGTTTCCCGCGAAGCAGCCGAGCAGCAGCCTCCGGCCCAGCCGGCACCGGTGCCTGAATCCGCTGGGTCCCGAGGCGCCGTGAGCGCGCCGGGTTCGAACCCCCAGGCCAACGGAACCGGCACCGCTCAGCCTCCGGCCCGGCCGACGTCCCAGTCGTCCGCTCCAGGGCAGCAGGCTCCCGCAGCATCCGCGCCTTCCCGCGACGCCGCGCCTGCTCCGCAAACCCAAGCCCCGCAAATCCGTGAGGGTGGGGCACCGTCCGGGGCTCCCGCAGCAGCTTCCCAGTCCGGCCCTGCAACCGCACCTCAGGCGGGTCAGGCAGCAGCGCCTCATCCCGGCCAAGCAGCAGCACCTCAGCCCGGTCAGCCCGCTCCGCAGGAAGCCGGCCGCACCGCCGGCGGCGGCGGACAGATTGAAATGATCCGGCGGGCTTGGCCGGAGATCATGGATGCCCTCACCAGCATCCGCCGTGCGACCTGGCTGAACGTCAGCAAGAACGCTTCGCCGAGGGCCTTCGACGGCCGGGTCCTGGAACTCGCGTTCTCGAATCCCGGCGCGGCAACAAACTTCAACCGGCCCGATCACCTGGAAAATCTCCGCAAGGCCATCCACCAGGTCCTTGGCGTGGATTGCCAGGTCAACGCCGTCCACGACAGCACCGCGGCAGCGGGTGAACCCGGCCCAAAAGCTGGTAGCCGGCCTCACCAGCCGGCACAGGTTCCGGCACCGGCTCCCCAGCAGTCCGCGACAGGAGCCACCGCACCTGTGTCCGCCGGCGCGCCTGCGCCCACGTCCGAGGTGTCTCCGGCGCAGCGTGGCGCATCGTCTGCCCCTGCTCCGGCAGGCCACAGCAGCGCGCCCGCAGCTCAGGAGCGGCAGGAATCAGACGCATCCCGGACTGCCGGGCACCCAGGCGAGCCGGCGATGCCCGCAACCGGCGCGCCCCAGCCCGATGCGCCCCGGACGGGCGTGTCCCAGCCGGAGTCCACTGCCGGTCAGCCGGCACAGCAGTCCCCGCGGGAGGCACCGCCAGTCAGTCCGCAGGCACCGCAGCCAGCGGACCAGCAGGCTTCGCAGCCGCGGCCTGCCCAGGGATTGAACGGACAGCCGGCAGCAGGTGCGGCGGCCGCCACGGTCCCGCCGGCGGCCGCACCCTCAGCCGGTGCCGGACCTGAATCCCGCCCGAATGCACGCCCGGAGTCTCACACCCCCGAGGCAGGCCCGGCGGCTCCCGCACCGGATGCTCAAACCGCGCAACATGCCCCGGGTTCTCCGACGGCGCAGCCCGCACCCGGTTCTCCCGCAGCCTCACATCCCGCCGCGGGGCGCCCTGCGGCATCCCGTCCCAAGGCAGCCCGCCCCGCGGCGCCGCTGCCCGATGATTGGCCGCAGGAGCCCTCCGATCCGGCGGATATGCCGGAGAGCAACGCCTGGGAAACTGCTGCACCGCCGGAGGACATCCACGTCAGCAGCGCAGTCAGCGACGATGAGTGGGCCAACACCAACTGGGCCGGAACCACTGCCACGCGTCCCGTGGGACAGTCCGCAGGGTCCTGGGGGCAGGCTTCAGCCCGCCCGGGGACCGGGCAAGGTGCTCCTGCAGGCTCTCCTGCCGGGACTCCCGCCGGGTCGCCCGGAAGCGCCACGCCGGGCTCCTCCGTGCAGGGATCCTCAACACACCGATCCGGCGCGCAGACGATGCAGGCGCCCGCGCGGACGGCACCGCAGCCGGCCCAGGCTCAGCCGGCAGAAGCGCCGGCAGCTCCGGCCGGGAACCAGGGTAACCGCCCGCTCAGCCGGTACCAGAAACTGCTGAACGAAGCTGCCCAGCGCAATGGCACGGCGCAGCCTGCCGCAGGACGGGGCAACGTAGACTTGGGCTACATCGAAGACGTGCCAAGCGCCGACGATGTAACTCTCGAGGACTCGGGTTTGGTGGGCCGCAAGGCCATCGAACGCATCCTGGGCGGCCGGCTGATCGAGGAACGCAGCCTCGACGGACAAGACATGCGCCGCTGACCGGTCCAACAACTATTCCCTAAGAAGGCCAAGTGTACGAAGGTGCGGTTCAGGAACTGATCGACGAGTTGGGACGCCTCCCCGGCGTGGGTCCCAAGTCGGCGCAGCGGATCGCTTTCCACATTCTGGAATCGGATCCCGAAGATATGTCCCGGCTGGCGTCCGCGATCACCACGGTCAAGGAAAAGGTGAAGTTCTGCCAGGTGTGCGGCAACGTCACCGAGCAGGAAACCTGCAACATCTGCCGCGATCCGCGCCGGGATCCCACCATGATCTGCGTGGTGGAAGAGTCCAAGGACGTCATCGCCGTGGAACGGACCCGTTCCTTCCGGGGCCGGTACCACGTGCTCGGCGGGGCCATTAACCCGATTGCCGGCATCGGTCCGGACCAGCTGCGCATCCGCGAACTGCTCAGCCGGCTCTCCGACGAGAAGATCGCCGAAATCATCATCGCCACGGACCCCAACCTCGAAGGGGAAGCCACGGCGACGTACCTGGTGCGCATGCTCAAGACTCTGGGCATCAACGTCACCCGCCTGGCCTCCGGACTCCCGGTGGGAGGCGACCTCGAGTACGCCGACGAGATTACCCTCGGCCGCGCCTTCGAAGGCCGCCGCAGCCTCACCTAAGGCACGTCCTGACCTAAGGCTCAGTTCGCCTAGGGCTCAGCACGCCCAGGCCGCAGCTCACCAAGGCTCAGCCCACCCAAGGCTCAGCGTCACCTAATCCGCGGCCGCCCCGACGGTGAAAGTGTTCCCCGGCGCCGCGTAGTCAATGACGCCGTCGTACCGGTCCGCCGCCCGCGCCACCGCCTCGGCCGGAATATCCGGGTACCGCGGTGGGACGCCAGATAGCCGGAGCACGGATTCTCCGCACTGGGATACGGGGAAGCGGAACCCAGGACGGTCAACCGAAGCGGCTCAGCCGTCACTACGCGATCCGCGTACCCGAGGCGAGCCGGCGGGCCGGGGTCACCAGCCGCCGTCGTGCCAGGGCCAGCAGCAGTGCGGCACCGGCGAACTGCACACCCAGGCCCAGCGGCCAGATGGGGAACGACGCCGGGAGCTCACGGTCTTCCCGCACCTCACCGTTGATGCACTGCGGTCCACTGAACTCCGGCCCGGCCTGTGCATACCTGACGGACGAGCTGATGCCTTCCATCGGCCCGCCGGCGCCTTCCCGCGGGCCGTACGGCAGGGCGTCAGCCAGGACCACGAAGGGATTGGCGGCCAGCAGCCACGCTGAGCGTTCGGTATGGCTGACCTCCATTTCCATCAGCGGTCCGGTGCATGTGTAGCTGCTGGTGAAGGTTTCGTCCGGCGCTGTGTAGGGCTGGTACGGCTCATACTGCGCGAAATTCGCCTGCACCGTCCCCTTGACCAGCGGCATGCTCAGCGCAAAAGCGATCAGCGTTCCGATGGAGAGCAGCGCCACCAGCATGTAGGTCACCACAATGGAGAAAAGCGGCCGGTTCGCCAGCGCGGACACCGCGACGCCCAGGGCACAGATCACGCCCAGTTCAACGCCCAGCATCAGCAGGGACACTGCAGCCACACCCGGGCGGACACCGCCCAGGGCAAGCGCCCACAGCAGGAAGGGGACGCTGGCCACCAGGAACCCCAGCGACGCCACCCAGGAGGCCAGCCATTTGCCGGCCAGGAGCTGTCCGGGGCGCAGCAGGGTCACCTGCAGCACCGCCAGGGTGCCGGCGGAACGGTCCCCGTTAATGGCGTTGGCAGACAACGCCGGGGCCAGCAGGAGGCCGAAGAACAGCACAAAGCTGATCATCAGCTCGAAGAGCGCCTGCCCGGCGTCGGGCGTCTCACCGGACACCCACGTGGTGAACGCTGCCACCAGCCCGATCACCACGAACCACACACCGAGCAGCACGTACCAGCCGCGCGAACGTACCCGTTGCCTCATCTCCAGCGCGAAGACCGTGCTGACGCCCTTCCAGTACCCCAGGCGGGCCGTCCGCGGAGAAGCTTCTGCCACGCTCATGACTTGTCCGCCTCCAGGCTCATGTAGGTTTCTTCGAGCGCCCCGGTGGCCGGTGCGAAGGCCGAGATGTCGACGCCGCCCAGCACCAGGTCCCGCAGCAGGGCCGCCGCCTGGTCCTCGCCGGCGAGCTGGACCCGCACCTGGCCGCGGCGTGGACCGTCGCCGGCCTGATGTGGAAGCCCGTGGGCGTCGAGGGCACGCAGGAGGTCACCCGTGCGCCCCGCCCGGATGGCATACCACCGCAGCTGGCTCCCGGCCTCGTCCAGGGTTTGGGTTTTGACCGTCTTCCCGCCGGAAACAAACACCGCACGGTCGGCCATTTCGTCCAGTTCGGACAGCACGTGGGAGGAGACCAGGATGGTTTTGCCGTCCGCGGCCAGGCGGCGCAGGAGCAGGCGCAGCTCCACCCGGGAGCCCGGATCCAGGCCGGAGGCCGGTTCATCCAACAGCAGCACGGACGGGTCGTGGATCAGTGCCCGGGCCAGGCTCAGGCGCTGCTGCTGTCCCCGGGAAAGCACCCGGGCCGGCTGCTCAGCGAACCCGGAGAGCCGGACCTCGGCCAGCAGCTCAGCGGCCCGGGCAGCAGCTGCCGCCGGGGCCATACCGTACAGCTTCCCCACGGTGACCAGGATTTCCGTGGCTGTCAGCGATTCCCAGACACCGAGTGTGTCCGGCATCCAGCCGACGGCGCGGCGGACGGCCTGCGGCTGCGTCAGCGGGTCGGCACCGTTGATCCGGACCGTGCCCGCATCCGGTGCCAGCAGGGACGCGAGGATCAGCAGCAGGGTGGTCTTGCCGGAACCGTTAGGCCCTATCAGGGCAGTGACAGAACCGGGCGGAGCGGTGAAGTCCATTCCCCGGACGGCCTGGACCGTTCCAAAACTGCGCTGCACGCCCTCGGCGGTAATACCGCCCGGCTCCGTTGTCCCCATGCGGCCAGACTATACGGGCGGGCCATGCCAACCGGTGTTTGCGCCTCAGCACTGCCCCGGTGAGTTGCGGCCGGAACATGCCTGCACGGTTAGCCGGCAGCATGAGATCGTTAAGGAGAGATTGAGCGGCATTTCGGTGGCATTTCGGCACCGCCGCAGGGCAGCTATAGACTTTTGAACATCGGCCGCCCGGGGCGGCCTTTTCCACGGATAGTGCCGTTGCGGCGCAGCGCCGCCGGGCAGCAACGAAGAAGAGTTCCAGAGAGCGTGAACGCATGAGCCTGATAGTGCAGAAATTCGGCGGTTCCTCCGTTTCGGACGCCGAAGGCATTAAGCGCGTCGCCAAGCGCGTCGTGGACACCCAAAGCGCAGGGAACGACGTCGTCGTTGTCGTTTCTGCCATGGGCGACAGCACCGATGAGCTGCTGGACCTGGCCGGCCAGATCACCACCGGCACCCATCCGCGTGAAATGGACATGCTGCTCAGCTCGGGCGAACGCATCTCCATGGCGCTGCTGGCCATGGCCATCAACGAACTGGGTGCCTCCGCGCAGTCCTTCACCGGCAGCCAGGCCGGCATGATTACCGACGCCATCCACGGCCGGGCCCGGATCATCGACGTCTCTCCGCACCGGATCAAAACCGCGATCGACAAGGGCGACGTCGCCATTGTGGCCGGCTTCCAGGGCATGAGCCGGGACAGCCACGACATCACCACCCTGGGCCGCGGCGGCTCCGACACCACCGCCGTCGCCCTCGCCGCAGCCCTCGACGCCGATGTCTGCGAGATCTACACCGACGTTGACGGCGTGTACACCGCCGATCCCCGCGTAGCGTCAAGCGCGCAGAAGATCGACAAGATCTCCAGCGAGGAAATGCTGGAAATGGCGGCCTCCGGCGCCAAGATCCTGCACCTGCGCTGCGTGGAATACGCCCGGCGCTTCGGCGTTCCGCTGCATGTGCGGTCCTCTTTCAGCCAGCACGAAGGGACCTGGGTACTGCCCAGCCCAGACGACAAGATCAAGATTCAAGAGGGAGAACCCTTGGAACAGCCCATCATCTCCGGCGTTGCTCATGACCGCTCCGAAGCGAAGCTCACGGTCGTGGGTGTCCCGGATATTCCCGGCAAGGCTGCGGAGATCTTCGGGATCGTCGCCGGCGCGAACACCAACATCGACATGATCGTCCAGAACGTCTCCACCCAGGGATCCGGGAAGACGGATATCTCCTTCACCCTGCCGATGGTGGACGGGCAGGCCGCCATGGATGTGCTCAACGCCGCCAAGGCCACCATCGGCTTCGACGCCATCGACTATGACGAGCAGATCGGCAAGCTCTCGCTGATCGGCGCGGGCATGCGCTCCAACCCCGGCGTCTCGCACAAGTTCTTCGAGGCGCTGCACCTGGCGGGCGTGAACATCGACATGATTTCCACGTCGGAAATCCGCATCTCCGTCGTCACCAGCGCAGCGCTTCTGGACGACGCGGTCCGCGCGGTGCATGCCGCGTTCGGGCTCGACGGCGAGGCCGAGGCTACCGTGTACGGCGGCACCGGCCGCTAATCAGCAGGCTCAAACCAGAGGGGGCGTCCGGCGGGCCGGGCGCCCTTTGCTGTGTCCGGCCGGCCTAGTACACGTGTTCGCGGAAAACCGGGGCGTGGAAGTAGTCCTGGTAGATCACCGGCTCGGCCGGTTCACGGTGCGGCTTGCCCTCGACAAACTCGCGGTCCACTCCGTAATGGTGTCCCTCACTGTCGGTTTCGACGACGATCTCTGACTCGTCGAACTCCGCCACTTCCGGGATTTCGCCGCTGGGCAGACGGGGCTCACCGCCGTCGCCCGGGTCCGGCACGATTGTTGCCATGGGGAACCCCTCCTTAGAGGCAAAGGTGTCCCTTAAGGATAAAATCCCGCGGCCCCGGGGGAACCCCTGGACACAAAAATCCGTGCGGACTCAGTCCGGCTTGCGGGGCAGGATGTAGCTGCTGCCGTCGGCCCGCGTGACGGTCTCCCACTTGGCCTTTTCCTCGGCCTGCTGGGCTTCGAGCAGCCGCTTGTTTTCCTCGGTCATGGCATGGTTCAGCGAAGAACTCTGCGCGGGGCCGAAAATCAGCCGGGCTTTGCCCGTTGTCCGCATAAACCGCGCGGTTAAGCTTTCCTTGCCTGCCATTTGACGTCCCTTCCGAGGTGTATCAGTAACCTACTGTACGCTAATTGTTAGTGCACTAAGGATCGGAGAACCGTGACGAACCCCGTGAACCAGGCAGAGGATCTGCTGCTGGAACACCAGCTCTGCTTTGCCCTGTCCGTGGCGTCCCGATCCGTCGTCGGGGCCTACCGCCCGGTTCTGGAAGACCTGGGCATCACCCATCCGCAATACCTGGTGCTGCTGGCACTGTGGGAGGACAGCCCGCGCACCGTCCGCAACCTCAGCGACACCCTCCTGATGGAACCCGCCACTCTCTCCCCCATGCTCAAGCGGCTGGAAGCGGCCGGGCTCCTGACCCGGGACCGCGCGCCGGGCAATGACCGGGCCCTGGCGGTGAACCTGACCAGCGCCGGCCTGGCCCTGCGGGACAAGGCTGTGGAGGTGCCCGGCGCCATGATGGCGCGCCTGCAGCTGACCCGCGATCAGGTGCTCGAACTCAATGCCGCCATGCGCCGGCTCATCGAGGCCACCCAGCAGCCGCAGCTGGGATAATGGGAGCTGTGCAGCACTCTCCCGCCGTAACGGTCCTTACCGAGGACCAGTGGCTCCCCCGGCAGGCGGCCTACGAAAAACGCGTCCACCCCTTCACTGACGGCTACCTGCAGCGCCGGTCGGCCGGCCGGAAGCACCCGGTCGAGGACTTCCTCTTCACCTACTATTCGCAGAAACCGGGGCAGCTGCTGCGCTGGCACCCGGGCGCCGGCGTCGTCCTTACCGGAGCCGCAGCGGCACAGCGGCTCGATTGGAAGTTCTACCGCCCGCTGGCGGACGGGGAACTCGCCGCTGCCGGACTGAGCCCGGACGGCACCGCTGTCACCGTGGACCTCGGCGCCTTCGCCGGCGCCCGCGGACCGGCGCTGGAGTTCACCGGCATGCTGCTTTCCCGGACCGCAGCCCGGAAAGCGTCGCTGGGCTGCTTCGGAATGCACGAGTGGGCCATGGCCTATAAATCCGACGTCAACGGCGTCCGCCACGAGTACCTGGGGCTGCGCCTGGGCGCCGAGGGCACCGACGCCCTGGTGGAACAAAGCCGGATCCGCTGCACGCATTTCGACGCGTTCCGGTTCTACGCGCCGCAGGCCGTAGAACTGAACGAGCTCACCCCCAGCCGCGAGAACCAGCGGGACCTCGAGCAGCCCGGCTGCCTGCACGCCAACATGGACCTGTACAAATGGGCCTACAAGCTGGTGCCGCTGCTTCCCGGTGAACTGGTGATGGACTGCTTTGAACTCGCCTGGCGGATCCGCGAAATGGACATGCGCGCCTCCCCCTACGACCTGCAGGACTGGGGATATGAACCGATTCCCGTGGAGACGCCGGCCGGACGGGCACAGTACGCTTCCGCTCAGCGGGCATTCTCCGAGGAATCCCAGCAGCTGCGCGCCCGCATCCTGGACCTGCTGGGACCGCTCCAGGAACAGCTCTGCGGCTAGGCTGTACGCAACCAACCGGGAGGTCTCACCGATGCAGCACACGATCCGCCTGTCCCGCACCGCCCTTTTGCTCGCCGCCGCAGGCCTTGCCCTGGCCGCCTGCGGAGACGCAAACCCCGGAACCAGCCCTGAATCGCCGTCGTCGTCTGCTGCTTCGCCCGGCAGCTCAGCCCCGGCTGCGGGCGCAACGTCGCTGACCGTGGAGCTGATGGCGGAGGGTGAAGCGGTCACTGACACCTGGACCCTGGAGTGCGACGGCGCCGCGCCGGTGGGTAATTCCGGCGCCCCCGATCCGGCGGCCGCCTGCGGGGCACTGGCCGAGCATGGCACGGCGCTGATGGCTGAACCCGGCCCGGACGTTGCCTGCACCATGCAGTACGGTGGCCCGCAGCGGGCCACCGTCACCGGAACGGTGGACGGCGAAAACGTTGACGCCGCGTTCGCCTATAGCGACGGCTGCCAGATCAGCCGCTGGGACGCGCTTAGCGGGCTGCTCGGCGCGGCGGGAATGCAGTAGCGGCGGCCTTCGCCGGGATTTCCCGCTTGCGGCGGAGGTAAACCTGCTTGCGCACCCGGGCGACGACGTCGCCACCGGCATCCACAACCTCCACAGTGAACCACTCCAGGACCTTCGCCCCTCCGGCGGCTTCGCCCCGGAGCCGCACCAGGTCATCCTCGTTGATGCGGAACCGGGCGTAGACATCGCCCTTGCCCGGCTTCACGAAGTCCACCTCGGCCGCGCGGTCCCAGATGATGTGCTCCTTACCCAGATGCCGGAGCAGCAGCATCATCCAAAACGGGTCCGTCATCGCGAACAGCGATCCGCCGAAGTGCACTCCGGCCACGTTGCGGTTCCACCAGCGCAGCCGCAGCCGCACGGTTACCGACATAAAATCCGGCGGGAGGTCTGTGATCCGGATACCGGAGAAAGCAAAGGGCGGCCAGAGGTTCATGGACCGGCGCACAGCAGCGGGCTTGGCGGCAAGGAGTTTCACCGCTTCACCCTACAGAATGTGAGGCAGATCATTCCATCTTCCGAATCTCCGCGAAAATGTTCTATTATTGAATCAGCTTGCTTACTATCCACGTCACGGCCCGCGCCCTCCGGGGCGCCGGAAACACCGGAGGAACCCAGATTGTCGATCGAAGCAACACCCGAACACCCGCAGCTGCCCGCTGCGGGAGCTCCCGCCGAGCTGGTGCCATGGTGCACCTACTGCGGAACAGATGAGTACCTGATCATCGAGTCGGTCGAACCCTCGACGACGGCGGATGCAGCCGAGTTCCTGGAAGTCAGCTACACCTGCGGCGAGTGCGACCGTTTCTACGGCCACCCGGTCCGGCACTCTCCGCTCTGGGCCCGCCGGGCGGTTTCCGAGCCGAGCGACGCGGAGTACCTGCACTGCGGCGAACCCATGCAGCCCAAGGACAGCCGGACCATCTCGCTCTTCGAGCCGCTCAGCACCGAGCAGGCTGACACCCCGCCGGAGGTCCGGCTGGAAACCACCATCCTGCGCTGCTCCTGCGGATTCCAGATCGAGCTTCCAGCCTAGGACTCCCCCGCCGGGACCAGTGCCCGAAGACGCTCAGAAGGTGCCCTTTTCGACTCCGAAGGGGCACCTTGCTGCGTCTTCATCCGGGCGCCGCCGATGCGCCGTTACGCGGTGCTTAGCCTTAGAATGAAACGGCAAGCTCGCGGAGCGCTGGATCAGCGTGAGACGGCACATCCGCGGCCACACCCCTCTTTACTCACAGGAGTCACCGGATGCCCCGGATCGTTGTTGATGTTATGCCCAAGCCCGAAATCCTGGATCCGCAGGGCAAAGCCATTGCCGGCGCCCTTCCCCGCCTGGGCCTGACCGGCTTCACCGGCGTCCGCCAGGGCAAGCGCTTCGAGCTGACCGTGGACGGAGATGTCACTCCGGAAATCCTGGAGCAGGCCCGCACCGCGGCCGCCACGCTGCTCTCCAACCCCGTTATCGAAGACGTCACCCGCGTCGAAGTTATCTCGGAGGCCTGATTTTGAGCACCCCGCTGATCGGCGACTACTCCGCCGCGCCGGAAAACCCCGCCCTGCGCGCGGTCCGCGTCGGCGTGATCACCTTCCCCGGCACCCTCGATGACCGCGACGCCGCCCGGGCCGTGCGCCTGGCCGGCGGCACCGCCGTCGAGCTCTGGCACGGTGACGCAGACCTGCACGACGTCGACGCCGTGATCATCCCCGGCGGCTTCTCCTACGGCGATTACCTGCGCGCCGGCGCCATCTCCCGCTTCGCTCCACTGATGGAGAAGGTGGTGGATGCGTCCAAGGGCGGTATGCCCGTGCTGGGCATCTGCAACGGTTTCCAGATCCTCACCGAGGCGCACCTGCTGCCCGGCTCGATGATCAAGAACGATCACCTGAAGTTCATGTGCCGCGACCAGCTGCTGCGCGTGGAGAACAACTCCACCGCGTGGACCTCGGCCTACGGCCAGGGCTCCGGCATGGTCATCCCGCTGAAGAACCAGGACGGCCAGTACGTCGCCGATGAAAAGACCCTGGACGAGCTGGAGGGCGAAGGCCGCGTGGTGTTCCGCTACGACGGCTTCAACCCCAACGGTTCCCGCCGCGACATTGCCGGCATCTCCAACGCCGCCGGAAACGTCGTCGGCCTGATGCCGCACCCCGAGCACGCCATCGAAGCCGGCTTCGGCCCGGACTCCTCCGCGTACGGTGACGTTGCCCTGGGCGGCGGCACCGACGGGATCGGCATCTTCACCTCAGTACTCACCTCGCTCGTTGCCGGAGGCAAATAATGACCGTTTCCGCAGGCTCCACCGCCGAGCAGAAGAAGTTCAACATCGACACCGTCGACCACGCGGCGTCCACCCCGGACACCCCGCTGCCCTGGGCTGAACTGGGACTCAAGGAAGACGAGTTCAACCGCGTCGTCGAAATCCTGGGCCGCCGCCCCACCGCAGCGGAACTGGCCATGTACTCGGTCATGTGGTCCGAGCACTGCTCCTACAAGTCCTCCAAGGTTCACCTCTCGCAGTTCGGCGAGAAGGTCACCGAGAAGATGAAGGAACACCTGCTGGTCGGCATCGGCGAGAACGCCGGCGTCGTCGACATCGGTGACGGCTGGGCCGTGACCTTCAAGGTCGAGTCCCACAACCACCCGTCCTTCGTGGAGCCCTACCAGGGTGCCGCGACCGGCGTCGGCGGCATTGTCCGCGACATTATTTCCATGGGTGCCCGCCCGGTTGCCGTGATGGACCCGCTGCGCTTCGGCGCGATCGACCACCCGGACACTGCCCGCCTGGTGCACGGCATCGTTTCCGGCATCGGCGGCTACGGCAACTCCCTGGGCCTGCCGAACATCGGCGGCGAAGTGGTCTTCGACTCCGTATACCAGGGCAACCCGCTGGTCAACGCGCTGGCAGTCGGCGTGATGCGGCATGAGGACATCCGCCTGGCCAACGCCTCCGGCACCGGCAACAAGGTGGTCCTCTTCGGCGCCCGCACCGGCGGCGACGGCATCGGCGGCGCCTCCGTGCTGGCCTCCGAGTCCTTCGACGCCACCAAGCCCTCCAAGCGCCCCGCCGTGCAGGTCGGCGATCCGTTCGCCGAAAAGGTGCTCATCGAGTGCTGCCTGGAACTGTTCAAGGCCTCCGTGGTCGAGGGCATCCAGGACCTCGGTGCCGCCGGCATCTCCTGCGCGACGTCGGAACTGGCCTCCAACGGCGACGGCGGCATGCACGTGGAACTGACCAAGGTCCTGCTGCGCGATCCGACCCTGACCCCGGGCGAAATCCTGATGTCCGAGTCGCAGGAACGCATGATGGCCGTGGTCACCCCCGAGAACGTTGAGGCGTTCGAGGCGATCATGGACAAGTGGAACGTCGAGTACTCCTGGCTGGGCGAAGTCACCGGCACCGGCCGGCTGGTCATCGACTGGGACGGCGAGACGATCGTCGACGTCGACCCGCGCACCGTCGCCCACGAAGGCCCCGTCTACCACCGTCCGTTCCACCGCCCCGAGTGGCAGGACGGCGTGCAGGCTGACACCTTCCCGGCGGACGGCCGTCCGGTCGGCAGCGAAGCCATCAAGCAGGCCATCCTGGAACTCATGGCCTCCCCGAACATGTGCGACAAGTCCTGGGTCACCAACCAGTTCGACCGCTATGTGCAGGGCAACACTGCCCTGGCCATGCCTGACGACGCCGGTGTGATCCGGGTGGACGAGGAAACCGGCCTGGGCGTGGCGATCTCCACCGACGCCAACGGCCGGTACACCTACCTGAACCCGTACGAGGGCGCCAAGCTGGCCCTCGCCGAGTCCTACCGCAACGTCGCCACCTCCGGTGCCCGGCCGATGGCTGTCACCGACTGCCTGAACTTCGGCTCCCCCGAGGATCCCGAGGTGATGTGGCAGTTCGCCGAGGCCGTCCGCGGCCTCGCCGACGGCTGCCAGGAACTCGGCGTTCCCGTCACCGGCGGCAACGTCTCGCTCTACAACCAGACCGGTGGCGTCGCCATCCACCCCACCCCCGTGGTGGGCGTGCTGGGTGTGTTCGACGACGTCGCCCGCCGCACGCCGTCGGGCTGGCGGGAAGACGGCCAGGCGATCTACCTGATGGGCGTCACCGGCGATGAGCTGAACGGATCCGAGTTCGCGAACCTGCGCGGCCACCTGGGCGGACAGCCGCCTAAGGTGGACCTGCAGGCGGAGAAGCTGCTCGGCGACCTGCTGATCAACGCCTCCCGCGACGGAATGATCGACTCCGCGCACGACCTTTCCGAAGGCGGCCTCGCGGCGGCCCTGGCTGAGATGGCGCTGCGCTTCGGCGTCGGCGCCCGGATCGGTCTGGACGAAGTGGCAGAACGCGACGGGGTGGACATCTTCACCCTGCTCTTCTCCGAGTCGCAGGCCCGTGCCGTGGTCTCCGTGGCCCGCAGCGAAGAGGTCCGGTTCAAGGACATGTGCTCGGCCCGCGGCTTCGCACACTCGCGCATCGGCGTCGTCGACACCGAGGTTGGGGCACTGGACTTCCAGGGCCACTTCACGCTGCCGCTGGATGAGCTGAAGGAAGCCCACGAAGGGACCCTGCCGAAGCACTTCGGCTAGTCCTTCCTCCGCTTCTGCGAAAACACCCGCCCGGGATTCCCGGGCGGGTGTTTTGCGTTGCGTGCGCGGCGGCGCTGGCTATCCCGGCTGCGGTCCGGCGGCTCCTGGCTGGTCCGCTTCGCCGACGCCCCAGATGAACGGTGGTTCAGCCCCGTTGACTTCCCAGTCCCCCACGATCCGGGCCTTATAAATGAACGGATTGTGGGTGGCGGCCGTGCGGGCGTTGCGCCAGTGCCGGTCCAGGGCCTTGCCTGCGCTGGTGGAGGACGCGCCGAGGGCATTGAAGACCGCTCCGGCGGCGTCCGGCACCAGCGTGCTGAGCACGGTCTGGGCCCGGGCAGAGCCCAGTTCGGCAGCAATGTTGGCGGCCTTCTCAACGGCACCGCCCTGCTCCCGGGCCGCGAAGGCACGGTCCAGGCTGCTGGCCACGCTGAGGGCGGCGGACCTGGCAACGTAGGCCTTTGCGCTGATTTCCCCCACCACCTGCAGGATTTGGGGATCGTGCCGGACCAACGGTGCGTTGCCGTGGCCGAAGACCCGTTTGCGCTCCCGCACCTGGGTACCGGCGTCCTCAACGGCCGCCTGCGCGATCCCGGCGAGCACCACCAGCAGGACGTGCTGGTAGAGCGCGGTCTGGTAAGGAAAACGGTCGGTGAAGGCAAACACGTTGACCGGGTCCACAGGTGCGCCGGTGAAGATGGTGGTGCCGCTGCCGGTGAGCCGCTGGCCGAAGCCGTCCCAGTCGTCGTAGGTCTCGACGCCGGCCGCCCGGGTGGAGATAATCACCGATACCTGCGAACCGTCCGGCCGTTTCGCCGTGACATCGATCCAGTCGGCGAAGATGGTGCCCGTGGTGTAGAACTTCCGCCCGGCGAGCACCAGCCCTTCCTGTGTTTCAGCCAGCACGGTTGCCGTGCCGCCGGCCCCGGGTTCGGTCCAGGCGTTGCCCGCGAGCTCACCGGCGGCGAAGCGCCGGAGCCAGCCGCTGCGGTCCGCGCCCCGGCCGTGGTGGTACAGGCTGTCCTCCACCAGGGCGAAGTGTCCGCGCAGGGCCTGCGGAATATTGCTGTCCGCCGCGGCCAGCTCAATCAGCAGATCGGTGAACTCCACCCAGTCCAGTCCGTCCCCGCCGAACTCGGCCGGAATGCGGGCGGCGCCAAAGCCGGCCTCCCGCAGCCAGCCGATCTGTTCAAACGGAAGCTCCCGGGCGAGTTCGCGGCCCAGCGTGCCGGCGGCAATGCGTTCAAACACCGGCCGGTACTTGGCGGCGGCCCGTTCATAGGCCGTGGGGGTATCGATGAGAATCTCAGTCATAGTGGTGCTCCTGGGTTCGCCCATCCGGGCAGGGTGGAAGTGGCTCCGTCGCGGCCCGGAGCTCAGGTGTAGAGCGAAATCGGCTGGACCTCGCCGAGCAGGTAGCTGGCACCCACCTCGACCTTTTTGTAGTCAACCGGATCATGCAGGCTGTGGGTGCGGACGTTGCGCCAGAACAGGTCCAGTCCCACCTCTGACTTAGCCGAGGATGAGCCAGTCACCTCGAAGATGCGGTTGGCCGTGTCCACGCCCACCTCGCTGGAGACAACTTTCAGCCGGGCGATCTCGATGGCATGTTCCGCGCGTGCTTCGGCGGTGAGCTGGCCGCCGGCGGCAATCACGCCGTCGAACCTGCGGTTTGTCCGGTCCGCCAGTGCTTCCACCGCCGCGATCCGGGAGTCCAGTTCCCCGTAGACCCGCTGGGTCAACGGGTCCTGGGCGTAGGTTTCGGCACTGGACAGGAACCAGGAGTTCCTGCGTCCCAGCGTGATCTCACGTCCGCGGGCCAGGGCGCCCTGGGCAATACCGAGATAGAGGTTGCCGAAGGCCAGCTGAATGTACGGCGTGACCAGCGTGGAGAAGGGTTCCTCCCCCACCTCTCCGATGATGTCCTCGGCGGTGATCCGCACCCCGGCGTACTTCACCGAACCACTGGCGGAAAGGCGCTGGCCGAGCGCATCCCAGTTGCCGAGGTATTCGATGCCGGCCCGGTCGTGGTCAACGGCGAGTGCCAGGAATTTCCCCTGGTCTTCGCCGGCGGAGACCACCGCGTTCACCAGGATGGCGTCGCCAACTGACGCACCGGTGGAAAAGTGCTTGATGCCCTCCAGCCGGTAGCCATCGCCGTCGGGAATGAGTTCCAGGTTGGGGTCCACCGGGTTCACCGAATCACCCCAGGACCAGCCGGCCTGGGCTGAGCGGCGGAAGAGCCGCTCCTGCACCGATGCACTGCCGTAGAACACGACGGCGCCAAGGTTGGCATAGTGATAGGCAAGGATCTGCGCGATCGACGCGTCGGTGCGCGCCAGGATGCGCACGGCGTGCAGTGCGCTTTCCCAATGTCCGCCCCGGCCGCCCCACTCCGCAGGAATGATCAGGTTGAGCAGTCCCGAGCGGCGCAGCAGGTCCACCTCTGCATGCGGGTCAGCGTTCCGGCGGTCCCGTTCCAGGACATCCGCGGCCAGTGCGGCGGCAACGTCCTCGGCGGTCCTGCGCCAGTGGTCCAGCTCCTCAGGGGAAGCGTGTCCGTTCCAGGGCGAGCGGGCTGCCCGCAGGTTTACTTCGGTGTCGACGATGGTCATATCGCGTCCTTCAGTCAAGGCACCCGCTGCCGGCGCGCAGAACCACTCAGTTGGTGGATGCGGCCGCAGTAGGGGGCCGTACTTGCCGGGCACGGTTTCTGTGCGCGGCCGGATCCTCATCTGGGGCACCCCGCTACGGGAGAGGGTTGCCGCCCAACCAGCCAGAGCTTGCCATTGGGACTCTTGATCTTGGAGACGAGTATGCCCCTGCGGTTGCCGCAAAGGGTAGGAAGTGAAGGTCAATGACGTTCCGCTGCCCCGTGTTACGCGGGAGAGCATGACGCCCGGAGCCGGCCCGGCCTCCCTGGCCCGGCCCGCCGGGCTCGAGTGGCGGTTCGGGCGCAGGAACCCGCGGATTCCCGGGGCTTGCAGAAACTGCGGACACTGGATATTTTTGCCGCTGAATGAGCGTTTCCACGCGTATCGATGGGGAAGAATATTCATCGTGACCATGATTTCTGAGGAGCAGGTGCCTGCGGGCAGCCTGCAGTCCGACCGGCTGGAGCTGGCGGAGATGTCAGCGGCAGACGTTGATGCTTTGATTGCCGGTATCCGCTGTCCGTCCTGGGCTGATGACTTTCCGCAGGCCATGGATGAGGACGCGGCTCAGCAGTTCTTCCAGGCTGGGCTGCTCGGCCCGCAGGCCGGGATCTTCGGCGCCCGGCTGATCCGTGAGCGCGGCGGCACAGCGGTTGGCACCATCGGCTTCCTTGGCCCTCCGGTCGACGGCGCGGTGGAGGTCACCTACAACATCGTGCCGTCCCGGCGGGGTCTCGGTTACGCGACTGAGGCATTGATTGCCCTCAGCAGGTTCGCGCTCGCCCAGCCGGGCGT
Organism: Arthrobacter sp. Helios; assembly: GCF_023167125.1. Classification (NCBI taxonomy): domain Bacteria; kingdom Bacillati; phylum Actinomycetota; class Actinomycetes; order Micrococcales; family Micrococcaceae; genus Arthrobacter; species Arthrobacter sp. Helios. The sequence continues at coordinate 3,481,452 of NZ_CP095402.1, read as the reverse complement.
CGAACGGGTGACCGCGTACACCGACGAGCAGAACGAGGCATCGCAGGCGCTCCTGCTGACTTCAGGGTTTATGCCGGTGGAATCCTCGGGTCCGGACCTGGCCTTTGTGCTGCACCGCAAGAGCCAGCTGCCCGACGCCGAGGGGTGAGCTGGTAGGGTCGCCCGTAACTTTCAGGGGGACAGACGTGAACACCAGGACAGATGCACGGACGAAGCGGGCGATGTTTCTTGCCGGGTTGCTGCTTGTGGTCATGGGACTGGTGTCCATCAGTGTGACTCTTCCATACCTGTCCGGCGGCAGCGGGTGGGACGCCGGAGTGCCCTGGGTCGCCACCGGCTGCGGTGTTCTGGCCACCGCCGGCGGGCTCTGGTGGCTTGCGCAGTCCCGACGGAATCCAAGCTCCTCACCTCGTGCCAAGGAACGGGTTCTGCGCGGCCGGGGCGGCAGCTTCAACTTCAGTGTTGCCCTGCTCGGCGTGTGGGTTCTCATGCTGGTCGTGGCAGTTCTGTTTCTGGAGCAGCCCACGGTAAGCACCGGGCTCCCTTCGCTGCTGGCGTTCAGCCTGGTCAACGGTCTCTTTGTTGTCGTCCCGCCCGAGGAAATTACGCCTTCCCCAATGCCAGACGACGGGCCGAACGGAAATACCGGTTCGTAAACATCTCCTGGGTGCGCCGGTTCAGCGGTCCACCGGCGGCGATGAGCAGGTTGGCGGGACGGCTGAAGGCGGCAACGCGGAAGAACAGCTGCCCGTCCTCGCTGAGCTCGACGTAGAACCCTTCTTCCCCTGCCTCGGGATGTCCGCGCAGGGTGCCGTAGCCGAAACCAGCCCGCTGGCCAGGCACCGGGCGGCCGGCGTCGTCGACCACGGGTTCAGTGCTCCAAAGGACCCGGCACGGCGCGTGCCAGCGCAGCTGCCCAATGCCCACACCGGAGGACATCTCCAATCCCGGGCGGGCCCTGGGAGTACCGGCGTCCACCCGCAGCCCGCTGCCGCGGTGCAGGTCCCAGCCCAGCACCCCATCCACCAGGCGCAGGAATCCCTTTTCCGGATCCGGCACCCGCACACGTTCTTCGCGCAGCACCAGGCGGTAGCGCCGGGGCCAGCCGCCCTCCAGCGGCATCGGGTACGGGCGCTCGGTCCGGCCGGGATCCAGATAGGTCAGTTTCCGCTGTGTCATCCCCCGGCCAGGCCCTTCCAGGCGAGGGATTCCCGGTCCCGGCGGGGCAGGGAAGCCACCACCAGGTCATAGGAGTCCTCCACGAGGTTCCGCACCAGCTCATCCTCCAGGCTCCCGGAGAGATCCAGCTGGTTCCAGTGGGTTTTGTTCATGTGCCAGGCTCCGGTAATTTCCGGGTGCACGGACCGCAGCTGCTGGGCAAGGTCCGGTTCACACTTGAGGCTGATCATCAAGGGGTCTCCGGAGAGCGCCGAGAGAGCGAACATTTTGGCCGCCCGTCCGGCGCCTGCGGCCCGGACCTTAAACACGGAGGACTCGGGACCGAAAGGGAAGTCCTCAAACGTTCCGGTCAGGGACAGGCAGTACTGCCTCAGGGTTGCGGCGTCCATGGATCGACCTTAGCGCCGCGTAGGTCCCGCGCACCACAGATGGCAGGATGGAGAAACCACTAAGCACACGCACTACTTCGGCGGCACCACAGGGCGCCGGCAACCTTTGGAGGACGGATTGGGCAAGGACCGGACGAACGCCGGCGGGAGCAGGATGACGCACGCCGCGGAGCGTGCTGCCGACTCCAAGTCATTTGAGCGGGCCGCGCGCATGGGCTACGTGGCCAGCGGCTTGCTGCACGCCCTGATTGGCCTCATTGCGCTGCAGATCGCCTTCGGTGACGGAGGCAGTGCCGACTCCTCGGGTGCGATGTCCGCACTCGCTTCCCGGCCGGGCGGCATCTTCCTGATCTGGGCCTGTTTCCTCGGCTGCCTCGCGCTGGCGTTCTTCCAGATCACCCGCACCTTCCTCGATTCAGCCGGCAGCCGGAAGGACGTCTGGAAGAAACGTGCCACCGATGCCGGTTCAGCCGTGGTCTACGGCGCGATCGGCATCAGCTTCGGCGTTTTCGCGCTCGGCGGTTCCAGTGACAGCGGGCAGAACCAGGCCACCTGGACGGCCCGGCTCCTCAGTCAGCCCTCCGGCCAGGTCCTGGTGGGCCTGATCGGAGCGGTGGTCGCCGGCATCGGGATCTACTTCGTCTACAAGGGCGTCATGCGGACGTTCCGGAAGGACCTCGGACCGGTTCCGGGCGGGACCTGGCGGCGTGCCGTAACCATCACCGGGATCACGGGCTTCACTGCCAAGGGCATCTCACTGCTCATCCTGGGCGGGCTGGTCATTACGGCCGCCGCCACTGCAGACCCGCAGAAGTCCAGCGGCCTCGACGGCGCCCTGCACGCCTTGAAGGAGGCGCCCCAGGGTTGGCTGGCGCTGGGCGCCGTCGGGGTTGGGCTGATCTGCTACGGCCTGTACCTGGGCATCATGCGGGCCCGGTTCGGCAAGCTCTAGGCCTGCCACCAGGCGTCGAGTTCCGCCAGCGGGTCAGCGTCCCACGGCGTGGGCAGCACCCCGCCCATGTAGCCGGCGAACCATTCCTTGACCTCGGGTGACTGGTACGCCTCCTTGAGCGCCGCTGCCTTGTCGGATTCGGCGAACTCCGCGGTTCCGGCGACAACGCAGCGGAAGGGAATCTGGTCGGCTTCCTTTTCGAACGCCAGGGCATCCTCCGGCGTGTGCCCGATTTCCGCGGCCAAGCGCACGAACAGGAACCCGGCGTCCACGTCCGGCAGTGTCTTGGACAGCGACTGCTGGTCCACTTCCACGAAGGTCAGATTCTTCGGGTTGGCGGTGATGGTCTCCTGCGACGTGTGGATCACCCCCACACCGTCCTTCAGTTCCAGCAGTCCGGCGTCGCGCAGCAGCAGCAGGGCGCGGCCGTTGTTTGAGGGGTCCACCGGCAAGGCGATCCGGGCGCCGTCGGGCAGTTCCTGCAGACTGGAGTAGCGCTCGGACCAGATGCCGCCGGGTGAGCCGTAGACGTAGAAGAGCGGCTGCACTTCCAGCTTCTGGTCCACGTTGAACTGCTGCAGGTAGGCGCCGTGTTGGAAGTAGTTGGCATCGAATTCGCCGTTGGAAACGGCCAGGTTCGGCTGCACGATGTCGGTGACGTAGGTGGGTTCCAGCGTCCAGCCCTTGGCCTTGAGCAGCTCGACGGCGATCTTCGTCGGCTCCTGGTAGGGAGCGGACTCGGTGACGATGATCTTGATGGTCTTGTCATTCGAGGCGGAGGCTCCGCCGGTGAGGCCGCAGCCGGTGGCGGCCGTGAGCGACGCGGCACCTGCGCCGGCCAGGGCCAGCTTGAGAAAATTCCTGCGTTCCATGGTTGTCCTTCGTAAGGGATGGGTGAAGTGAGCGGTTACCGGTAGGCGGAGGGAACGGGTTCGGTGCCGTTGAGGAAGTAGCGGCCGAGTTCGTTGTATTTATAGGCCACCGGATCGTGGAGGGTGTGGGTGCGGACGTCCCGCCAGTAGCGGTCGAAGCCGTATTTACTGCCTGCGGCCCGGGCTCCGGTGACGTCGAAAATCCGTGCCGTGACGTCCAGGGAGACTTCGTGCGCAGTGATCTTCGCGGCTGCGATCTGCTCCGCGACTCCGGCCCGGTCCGCGGCGGTCAGCTCCTCCCCGGCGTCCCAGGCCCACTGCAGGGCAGTGGTGGCCTGGTCGACGACGGCGGCCAGGGACTGGAGCCGGGCGGCGAAGGAGCCGTAGTGGTTCTGGATAAACGGATCCTCCGCCGCGGTCTCCACCTCGGCGTGGAACCAGGGCCGCGCAACGCCCAGCGTGTAGTCCCGGGCTGCCAGGACGGCACCCTCGGCGGCCGCCAGGTAGGCGTGCGCGAAGAGCAGCTGGAAGGCCGGGGTGGTGAGGACCTGGTGCGGCTGCCTCTCGCCGTCGTGCGCTCCCAGGTTGGTGATCACGTCCGTGTCCGGCACAAACACGTCCCGGAATTCGATGGTGTTCGTGGCTGTGAGCCGGGAGCCGAGCACGTCCCAGTCGTCGTGCCGGATCACACCCTCGGAGGCTGTGTCGATGACCAGTGCCAGCCGGTCACCGCCGTCCACAACCGCCCGGCCGTAAATCCGCTCGGCGACCCGGCTGCCGGTTGAGAACGGCTTTTTGCCGGTGACAAGGTAACCGCCGTCGACGCGGCGGGCGGTGGCCTGCGGCCCCTGCGGGGTGCCGGTGGAGGACCAAAGCCACTGCTGGGCCAGGCATTCGTCCGCGAGGGCCTTCCCGCGTTCCTCGTCCAGGTCGATGTACGGGAAGGACTGGAAGATGTAGTGGTACCCGAGCAGCTGGCCAATGGAGTTATCCGCCCGGGCGATCCGCTGCACAATCTCGAACGCCGTTTGCCAGTCGATTCCGGCCCCGCCGAAGCGGGTGGGAATGGTCAGCGGCAGCAGCCCGGACCGGCGCAGGACTTCCACTTCGGTGAAGGGCGGCTTGTTCGCCAGGTCACGTTCCAGGGCATCGGCCCCGAGGATGGCGGCGACCTCGTCGGCCAGCGCGAACCAGTGGTCCTGGCCGGCACTGGTGCTGCGGCCGTAGCGGTGAAGGAGGCTGGCGGTCATCGGGTTTCTCCTGCGGTTGCAAGGCCGGGGTGTTCGGGGGCACCGGCGGTGAAGGCGCCCCGGAACCGGGCGGCCGGGTGGCGTTCGTTCAGCAGCGGTCCGGAACCGGTGCCGAAGAGCTTTTCCCGCAGCGTCCCGGGTGCGTACTCGCTCTGGGCCAGCCCGCGGCGGCGCAGCTCCGGCAGCACGCCGTCGACGAAGTCGGTGTAGGAGCCGGGCAGGATGGAGTTGATGATGTTGATACCATCCACTCCGGAGTCCTGCCAGCGCTCCAGCTCATCGGCGATCTGCTCCGGGGTTCCGGTGATCTGCTGCGCTTCGGTCCGGTAACGGGCCACATCGGCGAGGGTCGGGTTGCCGCCGGGGGTGGAGTCGATGATGGCCTGCAGCACGCCGCGGCCGCCCTCCGTCTGCACATCGCCGAGCGGGGTCTGGAGATCAAGCCCGCCCAGGTCGATTCCCAAGCCGCCGCCGATGTGGGCGATTACGGCGTCCAGGTCCAGGTATTCGTCCAGCTCGGCTTTCTTCCGCCGGGCTTCGGCTTCGGTGCCGCCCACCACGAAGGACAGCCCGGTGAACACCTTAACGTCGTCCGGCTGCCGCCCGGCGTCGACGGCGCGGGACCGGACTCCGGCGGCCACCTTGGCGGCGTGGGCGGGGTTGGACGCGAAAATGAAGGTGGCTTCGGCGTTGGCCGCGGCGAACTGCTGGCCGCGGCCGGAGCTGCCGGCCTGGAAGAGCACGGGGGTGCGCTGCGCTGACGGCGCGCTCAGGTGCGGTCCGTCGATCGAGTAGCGCTCGCCGCGGTGGTGGATCTTGTGGACCTTGTCCGGGTCCGCGTGTACACCGCTGGCCTTGTCCTGGATCAGCGCGCCGTCATCCCAGGAGCCTTCCCACAGCTTGTACACGGCTGCGGTGTATTCATCCGCCCAGTCATACCGGCGGTCGTGTTCGGTGAGCCCGGCGCCGTCGAAGTTGCGGTGTGCGTTCTCCAGCACCGAGGTGACGATGTTCCAGCCGGCCCGGCCGTTTGTGAGGTGGTCCAGCGTGGACATCTGCCGGGCGAACTGGAAGGGGTGGCTCTGCACCACCGATGATGTCGCGGCCAGCCCGATGTCCTTGGTGGCTCCGGCCAGCGCGGCGAGCAGCAGCACCGGATCGTTGGCCGGCACCTGCAGGCCGCGGCGCACATGGGAGGCCCAGCCGCCGTCGTGGTTTCCGTACAGGCCTACGACGTCGGCGAAAAAGAGGGCGTCGAACTTCGCCGCTTCGAGCTGCCGGGCCAGGTCCGTCCAGAAGCCGAGTTCGTTGAAGCGGTGCTGCTCGGCCTCGGGGTGGCGCCACTGGCCGCCGCGGATGTGGCTGGTGGTGTTCATCAGGAACGCGTTGAGCAGCAGGCGCGGCCGCGGCCCGGAAAAACGGGTGCTGGGGATAGGCATGGTGGTTCTTTCGGTTGAAGGCTAAAGACGCTTGTCAGCGCGCCGGGAAATCCAGGAGCCGCCCAGCTGGACGGCCTGCACCAGCAGGATCATCAGGATGATGGCGGTGATCATCAGCCCGGTCTCATAGCGGTAGTAGCCGTAGCGGATGGCGAAGTCGCCGATTCCGCCGCCGCCCACCAGCCCGGCCATCGCGGAATAGGAGATGAAGCTGACCGTCATGATGGTCACGGAGCTGATCAGTCCCGGCCGGGCTTCCACGAGCAGGACGTCGCGGACAATCTGGCTCCGGGTCGCACCCATGGAGCGGGCGGCTTCCACCACTCCCCCGCCGAGGGAGGTGATGTTCTGCTCCACGAACCGGGCAAAGTACGGGATCGCGTTGATGGTCAGCGGCACGATCACCGCCGCGGTGCCGATGGTGGTGCCCACGACGAACCGGGTAAACGGGATAATGGCGATCAGCAGGATCAGGAACGGGAAGGACCGGACCAGGTTGACCAGCGAGTCCAGGATCCGGTGCAGCTTGGGTTTGTGCACCAGCCCGTTGGGACCGAGCGCATACAGCAGCACACCCAGCGGGGTGCCGATCAGCACCGCCAGCGGAATGGCCACCAGGAGCATGATGCCGGTCTGGCCCAGCGCGGTGAGCAGTTCGGGCCAGACTTCGATGATGCGCTCAAGCATGGTGGGCTCCTTCGAGCCGGCTGGCGGCGGTTCTTTGGGCACGGTCCAGGCTGATTTCATCCGAGATCAGGTAGCGGCCGATCGAGGTGGCGGGGCTGAACCCCGGACGCTGCAGCTCGGTGAGCGCGAACTGTTCCACCACGCGTCCGTCCTCCATCACGGCCACGTTGTCCGCGATCGCCTTGATGACATTCATTTCGTGGGTCACCACCACGATCGTGATGCCGAAGCGGGCGTTCACGTCGCTGAGGTACTGCAGCACGGAGGCGGTGGTCCGCGGGTCGACGGCGGAGGTGGGCTCGTCACACAGCAGCACCTTCGGCTCAGTGGCCAGGGCCCGGGCGATGGCCACCCGCTGCTTCTGCCCGCCGGAAAGCTTGGCCGGGTACGCTTCCGCTTTTTCGGACAGGTCGACGACGGCGAGCGCCTCGAGTGCCCGGCGGCGGCGCTCCGCAGCGTTCCTGACGCCGGAGAATTTCAGGGAAAGCTCCACGTTCTGTGCCGCAGTGCGGTTGTTAAGCAGATTGAAGTGCTGGAAGATCATGCCGATCCCGTGCCGGGTGGCTCGCAGGGCCGCGTCATCCAGCGTCGTCACGTCCACGCCGCCCACGAGGACCCGGCCGGAGGTGGGGCGCTCCAGCAGGTTGATGTTGCGCAGCAGCGTGGATTTGCCTGCCCCGGAGAAGCCGATGATTCCCTGGATGCTGCCACGCGGGATCTCCAGTGACACGTCATCCACGGCGGTGAAGCTGGATTCTCCGGTGCCAAAAACGGTCGAAACATTCTCGATCCGAATCATGCCGTCCTCCTTCGGTCATTGCCCGGCAAGAGGTGAGCACCGCACGGCATCCCCATGGGTGCGTTGAGGCGAACCCATGGGGGGACCAAAAGAAAGCGGGTGCTTCTCCATCGGTCCTGGCGGTAGCACCCCTCTCCTTCGCAGGATTACGGAAGGGGTTGCTGCGGCGTCATGGAGCCAGGTCTCTCAGCCGCTCTGGATGGTTATGGGTCCATAAAAGCCGGGGAGGACCCGGATGGACAAGAAGATTTCCGTGTATGGCCCGGCGCGTCGCTCTGTGACGCACCGGGCGTCACACTACGGCTTTGTGACGTCACGGGAACGGGGGCGTTTCCTGCGCTCCGGGGCGGCAGCCAGCCGGCTGCCACAGGTAGGGCAGGATGGTTTTGTGCCGTTTTCCGAACTCTCTCCCTGCCCTTCCCGGGCGGATTCCCGGGCAGCATCCGCCGCTGCCGGTCCGGACCCCGCATGAGGGGCTGGCTTTTCCTTGGGTCTGCCATCCTGCTGGAGGTTGCCGGCTCCCTCTCGCTGAAAGGCGCGCTCTCCGCACCCGGCTGGTACGCCGTCGTCGTGACCGGTTATGTGGGCGCCTTCGTGCTGCTTTCGGCCACGCTGCGGACCGGAATGCCGCTGGGCGTGGCCTACGGAATCTGGGGAGCTGCCGGCGTCGCGCTGACCGCCGTGATGTCCTTCTTCCTGTTCGCGGAGCCCGTGACCCCCTTGATGGCCCTGGGCATCCTGGCCATCATGGCCGGCGTCCTCTGCGTGGAGCTGGGACGGCAGGCGGCAGAGAAGCGGTCAGGAGGAGAGGCGTAATGGCGTGGCTCTTCCTCTGCACCGCCATCGTCTTCGAGGTGGGCGGCACCCTGTGCCTGCGGATGTCCCTGGACAACAAGCGCTGGTACGCCGGTGTTCTCACGGGCTATCTGGTGGCCTTCACCATGCTGGCCCTCACCCTGGCCGATGGGATGGCCCTGGGTGTTGCCTACGGAATCTGGGCCGCTGCCGGCGTGGCGCTGACCGCGGTCCTGGGTCGGATCCTTTTCAAGGAGCCCCTGACCTGGCTGATGGGGCTGGGCATCGTCCTGATCATCGGCGGTGTGCTCCTCGTGGAGATCGGTGCGGGAGGATAGGAGGCGTGACTCTTTCCGAACGCCCCGCGCTCACCCCCGCCCTGAGCGGGGCAGAGTTCCGCCGCTGGTACTGGCTCAAGGAGGAGCTGCAGGCCTTTGCCCGAAGCCAGGGGCTGCCCGCTTCGGGATCCAAGGAAATTCTGGCCGGGCGGACCGCGGCGTTCCTGGACGGCAAGCCCCTTCCGGCCGTGCCTGCCCCGGCCGCCAGGAAGGAGAGTGCCCGCCGCCTGCTGCCCCCGCTGACCATCCACACCGTGGTCCCGGCCGGGCACCCCTGCAGCCAGGTCCTGCGCGACTTCTTCGTTAACGCCCTGGGCCCCGGGTTCCGGTTCGACGCACCCATGCGGGAATTCTTCGCCGGCAATGACGGCACGGCAACCATGGGCGCTGCGCTCGACCACTGGCATGCCACCCGGGACAGCGCTGCCCGCCCGATTGGGGCGCAGTTTGAGCTGAACCGTTTCTCCCGCGACTGGCACACCCGCAATCCGGGCGGTACCCGGCAGCAGATGCTTGCGGCCTGGAAGGCCCACCGCTCCCTGCCTGTAGACCAGCGGCTGCCCTAGAGTCCGTAGCGCCCGGCTTCGATCACCGGGCAGGTATCCATCACGACGTCGAGCCCGGCGTTGTGCGCGCGCTGGGCTGCAGCTTCATCAACCACACCGAGCTGCAGCCAGACGGCCTTGGCGCCGGCCTCGATGGCCTGGTCCACAATGCTGCCCACCCTCGCGGAGTTCACGAAACAATCAACGACGTCGATCTGGCCGGGGATTTCGGCGAGGCGGGTGTATCCCTTGTTTCCGTGGACGTCCTCGCCCTTGAGGTTAACCGGAATGATCTCCATCCCCAGCGTCTCCTGAATGAACCGGGAGACGCCCACGGCAGGGCGCATCGGGTTGTTGGACAACCCCACCACGGCCCATCGGCCCCGGGCGGAGAGCAGCCGGGAAATGACCTCGGGATCGTTACGGTGCGTCATGTGGCCGCTTCCTCCGGTCGGTCGTGCTGAAGACATTCTTACCTTACGCGCCGGCAGCGCCGGCGGTGGAGGGGCCGCTTCACGTCCTAGGCGAGGAAAGCCTCGACGGCGGCGGCCAGTTCGGCGTCTTCGATGCCGTGCCATCCGCCCGTCAGGAGCTGGAAGGATCCTTCGGGGAGCAGCTCAGCGGTATTCCGCGCCCAGTCCTTCAGCCGTTCGTCGCTGCCGCTGCTGGCCAGGACCAGCACCGGAACCCGAACTCCGGTCAGGCTGCGGACATCGGTGTCGATCATCAGGGTGAGGTCATAGGAAATGGTGTGCGCGGCAGGTTCAAACGGGCTGGGCTCGGAGGAACGGATCAGCTCGTCGGGGACCCCGATGGACTCCTGGAAAAGCCGGATCGCGCCGGCCCGGTCATCGGCTTCGATGAGTGCTGCGAGCTGGGGCCGGATGTCCGCTCCGGAGCTGCCGTCACTGGACAGCGGCGGTTCGACGGCCACGACGCTGGAGATCACGGCGGATTCTGACGCCGCGCGCAGTGCCAGGATCGCTCCGGAGGAGGTTCCCAGCAGATCCGCTGTTCCGCCGGCAGTTTCCACGACGGCCAGGAGATCGTCGACTTCGGATTCGGCCGTGTATTCCTCTCCGTCCCCGCTTTCACCCTTTCCCCTCCGGTCATAGGTGTAGACCGTGTGGCCCGCGGCAAGCCGCTCGGCGACACCGGCCATTCCCGAGGTGGTCCGGTCCATCATGATCGGGTCCACCACCACCAGGGGAGGACCGTCCCCGTGCCGCTCCCAGGCAATCGGTGTTCCATCGGCGGACAGCACGCGCCCCGAGGCGCCGGCTGAGGGGTCCATGGCTTCTCCTTCACTGGAGTTGGGGCCGCTGGCGGCCGTCATTCCACGGTAGGAGGGCCTTCGGGCAGGGTCAATGGGCTGGTGCCTCCGGCTGCCAGTGGGCGCGGAGCGCGGCCAACGACTCTTCCACCAGGGCGCTGCGGGTCACCCCTGCGGGCAGTGCGGCCATCACGGAATTGGCCCGGCTGTTCCCGGCCAGCGGCAGGAAGACCAGCGGCCGTCCCTCCGGACTGACCGGAGCCGGCTGCATCAGCAGGGCATACGCCAGGTTCCGGCCGACCACGTTGTGAATGGCCTGGACACTCGCCGAGCGCCAGCGGACATTCGGTTCCACGCCCGCCCGGGCGAATTCGGCGATGGTCCGCTGGAGCGCCGGCTCCTCGTCCATGAGGATTGCGGGGAAGGGGGCCAGCTCCGCCAGGCTCACCGCAGGCTGTCCGGCCAGGGGGTGGTCCGGGCTGAGGACGGCTTGCCGGCGGGTCTCCTTGAGCAGCTCGGCCGAGCAGTCGGGCAGCACCTGAGCCTCGTACACCACGCACAGGTGGAGCCGCCCGGCCAGCATGGCCTCCTGGATATCGGGGCCGCTGCCTTCTACGAAGTCCAGCGCGACCTGCGGATGCCGCGTGGTGAACCAGTCAACCAGCGCCGGAATGGCATGCATGGCCAACGTCCTGAACACCCCGATGACGAGACGGCCGGACAACTGGCCGTGCACCTGATCGAGCACCGCTGCCAGATCCGTGACCTGGTCCGCCATCTGCCGGGCCCGGGTGGCTGCCACCTGCCCTTCCGGGGTCAGGGCCACTCCCTTGCCCCGCCGCCGGATAGCCAGAGTCACGCCGAGTGCCTGCTCCAGCTGGGACAGCGCCAGGCTCACCGCCGCCTGCGAGACATGGCAGCGGCGTGCCGCCTCAGTGATGGACTGGGTCTCCGCAACGGCCGCGAAGTACTCAAGCTGGCGGAGTGTGATTTCGCTCATAAGGACATCTTATGGGTCTGGCCAGTAATTATAGCTAGGTAAATGTGATGCAGGACACCATCCTTGAGGAAACCCACAAACCAGCAATCCCACGGAGCAACCCCTATGGCTGTCAACGATTCACTCCCGCATGTGATCACCCTCGGCACCGCGGGCGGCCCCCGCTGGTGGAAGGACCATCAGGGCACCCCGCGCTTCGGAATCGCAACGGCGGTGGTCGTCAACGGCACCTGGTACCTCGTGGACTGCGGCCAGGGCGCGGGCCGCCAGGCCAACGCCGCCGGCCTGGACATGGCCAACCTCGGCGGAATCTTTATCACCCACATGCACTCCGACCACACCGTGGACCTGCCCTCCCTGCTGCTGTTCGGCGCCTTCGAACTGAAGAACACACCGCGGGGTCCGATCCCCGTGATCGGTCCGGGCGACCGGGGCAAACTGCCGCCGCTGTCGCCGCGGGCCACCGAGGTGCCGGTTCCCGTTGCGCCGGAACGGCCGACGCCGGGAGTCGCCGGACTGGTCGAGGGCCTGCTGGCCGCCTACGCCACCGACTGCAACGACAGGATCTTCGATTCCCTGGTTAAAAGCCCGGCCGAGCAGTTCCAGCCCCGCGAAATCAACCTGCCGGCCAGCCTCGGGTTTGATCCGGACAACAACGTCACCCCGGACATGGAACCCATTGAAATCTTCCGGGACAGGAACGTCAGCGTGACCGCGGTCCTGGTCGATCATCACCCCACCGCCCCTGCCTTTGCCTTCCGTTTCGACTCCGGGTCCGGCTCGGTGACCATTTCCGGAGACACAGCACCTTGCCCCAACATGGTGCGGCTGGCCCGCGGCACGGACCTGCTGCTGCACGAGGCCATCAACCTGGACCTCCTGGCCCGCCAGTACACGGACGCACAGATGCTCCAGGCCACCATGGACCACCACCGCCGCGCCCACACCACCGCTGCGGAGGCCGGCCGGATTGCGGCCGAAGCCGGAGTGCGGCACCTCGCGCTGCACCACCTGGTGCCGAGCTATTCCCCACCCGAAGCCTGGGCCGAAGCCCGCACAACGTTCGCCGGAAACCTCAGCATCCCCGATGACCTGGCCGTCATCCCCTTCGGCAGCGGCAAGGGTGCCGCCTGCCCATCCGTCTCCGGCGCCCCAGCCGCCGCCTTCTAGGATTCGAGGAAAACTCCATGAGCACCCAGCCCAGCATCCCCGCCACCCCGGCCGGCAGCTACCACGCCTCCCCGCGTGAAATGCGCCGGATCCTGCTTTCCAGCTTCCTTGGCACCGCCGTCGAGTACTACGACTTCATCCTCTATGCCACCGCCGCCGGCATCGTCTTCAACCAGGTCTTCTTCGCCGGCATGGACCCGCAGGTCGCCATCTTCGTCTCCTTCGGCACCCTCGCCGTCGGATATGTCGCACGACCCCTGGGCGGCATCATCTTCGGCCACCTCGGCGACCGGGTAGGACGCAAAACCATCCTGGTCACCACAGTGCTCATGATGGGCATCGCCTCCACCCTGATCGGGCTGCTGCCCACCAGTGAACAGGTGGGCGTATGGGCGCCGATCCTGCTGGTGACCCTGCGCCTGTTCCAGGGCATCGCCGTCGGCGGGGAGTGGGGCGGGGCCATGCTGCTGGCCTTCGAGAACGCCAAGAAGGAATCCCGCGGGTTCGCCTCCGCTTTCGCCTACATGGGCGCCCCGGCCGGCACCATCCTCGGCACCCTGATGCTTTCGGCCATGTCCACCCTGCCGCAGGAGCAGTTCCTGTCCTGGGGCTGGCGTATTCCCTTCCTGCTCTCCGCCGTCCTGATGGGCCTGGCCATTTTCATCCGCATGAAGGTCTCCGAATCCCGGATCTTCAGCGAGCTTTCGGCCAAGGCCGAGGCGAAGAAGCGCCGTGTTCCCGCCGCCGAGCTGTTCCGGGAGCACCCCAAGGCCCTGCTCATCGCCGTCGGCGCCGGCCTGTCCGGACAGATGGCCCAGGGCCTGATGGGAGCCTGGGCCATCTCCTATGCCGTCCAGCAGGCGGTCCTGGCCCAGACCGAAGTGCTGAACATCAAGGCCCTCGGCGGAGTCAGCACCATCCTCGTGATCATTGTGGCGTCTAAGCTTTCGGACCGGATGGGCCGCCGCCGCGTGCTCATCTGGGGCAACATTGGGGCCATGATCCTGGCCTTCCCCGTGATGGCATTGCTGGACATGGGCTCCACCGTGGCCTTTATGCTGGCCATTTTCCTGGGGCTTTCGGTGGTGCAGGGCTTCACCTCGGGACCCTACGGCGCCTTTGCCGGCGAACTGTTCCCCACCTCCGTACGCTATTCCGGCGCCTCGATCGGCTACCAGCTGGCGGCGACCCTCGGAGCCGGATTCACCCCCATGATCGCCACCGCCCTGGTGATCGCCGGCGGCGGATCCCTGTGGCTGGTCGCCGGGCTGTGGACGGCGTTCTCCGCGGTGTCGCTGATCTCGCTCCTGGCAGCCAAGGACCGTTCCGGAGAGGACATCCAGGAACTCGACAGTCCGGGTGCCGCCCCGGCTCCCGGGGAGGAGCCAGAGCCCGCCCCGGCGTCTGCCGAACCTGTGCGTACACCGTAAACAAACGAGGTATACACTGTAAACACCGACGTTTACGAAAGGGGTGCCGATGGCCCGGTCCCTCCCGCTGCACCCCGATACCATTGCCGCTGCCGCCGTCCGGATTGCCGACGCCGAGGGACTGGACGCCGTCAGCATGCGCCGGGTGGCGGGGACGCTGGGCGTCTCTGCGATGGCCCTCTACCGCCATGTCGCGGACCGCCGCGCCCTCCTGCTGCTGATGGCCGACGCCGCCAAGGACTTCGCGCTCCTGCCTCCCGGCGTGGCCACCTGGCAGGCAACGCTTGAACACATGGCCGACGCCCAGTGGCAGGCGTTCCAGGCCCATCCCTGGCTGCTGCACATCGTGCTGACCCCCCGCCGGCTGGTGAACCTGGCGACACCGGGTGAGGTGGAGCTGCTGCTCGCCCGGCTGCGCGGCGCCGGCATCACCGAGGAGCAGGGCTTCGACTGCCTGCTGGGGATCTCCGCGGCTGTTATCGGCACAGCCTCAATCACGGCGGCGGCGCAGTCCGGCCCCGAACAGTCCGGACCTGACGACCATGCGCAGTGGAACTCCGGGGCCGTGGCACGGTTCCCGCTGGCGGCCCGGTTCCAGGACCAGGGCATCAGCTCCGCAGCTTCCCGCCGCTCTCTGGACTTCGTCGTCGCCAACTTCATCCGCGGCGTCGAACAGGCGCTTGGCCAATTCCCCGGCTCCGCAATGCGCCCGGTTTCATGGAAGGAAGAAAATGCAACTGAAGGATAAGACTGCAATCATCACCGGCGGTGCCGGCGGAATCGGACGCGGAATTGTCCGCCGGTTCCTGTCCGAGGGCGCGAAGGTGGCCGTGGTCGACATCGACCAGGCCCAGGGCGACCAGCTCCTGGCTGACCTCGACGGCCTGGGCGATGTCATTTTCATCGCCAAGGACATCTCCAAGGAGGAGAATGCCGCCGCGATCGTGGCCGAAACCGTGGCGCATTTCGGCGCCCTGGACATCCTGGTCAACAACGCCCATGCCTCCAAACAGGCGCCGATCATGGAGACCACCCAGGAAATGTGGGACCTCTCCTTCGGCACGGGCACCATGGCGACGTTCCACCTGATGCGCGCCGCGTACCCGGAGCTGAAGAAGACCCGCGGCAGCATCGTCAACTTCGCTTCGGGCGCCGGCATGAAGGGCCTGCCGAACCAGGCAACCTACGCCGCGGCGAAGGAAGCCATCCGCGCCATCTCCCGGACCGCTGCCAATGAGTGGGCTGCGGACGGCATCCGCGTCAACGTGGTCTCCCCCATTGCCCTGACGCCGGGCATCGTTCAGTGGAGCCAGGCCTTCCCCGAGGCCTACCAGGAAGTCGTGGATGCCGTCCCGCTGGGCCGCCTCGGCGATCCCGAAACGGACATCGCACCGATCGTTGTGTTCCTGGCCAGCGAACAGTCCAAGTACATGACCGGCCAGACGCTGATGGCCGACGGCGGTTCCATCAAGCTGTACTAGCCTGCCCTAGCCGTTGACCGCCGGGGCGAAGCGGTACCTGGCGCCCCGGTGGGTTTCGGGCAGTTTGTCGCCGGCGCCGAAGAGTTTGTTCCGCAGCGTTCCGGGCGCGTACCCGGAGGGGTAGGCGCCGCGCTGCTGCAGCTCCGGCACAACGAACTCCACCACATCCTCGAACGTCCCGGGGGTGACGGCGTAGGCCAGGTTAAAACCGTCGACGTCGGTTTCCTCGACCCAGCGGATCAGCTCCTCGGCGACTTCGGCACCGGAACCCACCAGCCGCGGGCCCAGCCCGCCGATCCCGGCGGATTCGGCGATGTCCCGCACGGTCCAGGGCTCGCCGTCGTCCTTCACCTTCTGGAAGTTCGCGGCGGCGGACTGGATGGCGTTGGACTCCACGTTGCCCAGCGGTTCATCCAGGTTGTAGGTGGAGAGGTCCACCCCCATCCACCCGGACATCAGGGCGAGTGCGCCCTCGTCGCTGGTGTAGCGCTGGTAGTCCTGGTGCTTGGCTTCGGCTTCCTCGGCGGTCGCGGCCGTGATGATTGTCAGCAGCGTGTAGATCCGGATCGAGTAGCGGTCCCGGCCGGCCGCTTCGGCGGCGTCGCGGATCTTGGTGACGGTGGCCTTCAGCTTCTCCACGGTCGGGGCTCCCACGAACACAGCCTCGGCGTTCTCGGCCGCGAACGCGATGCCGCGCGGCGAGGCGCCGGCCTGGAAGATCACCGGGGTCCGCTGCGGGGAGGGCTCGGAAATGTGGATGCCGGGGACCTTGAAGTACTTGCCCTCATGGTTGATGTCATGGACCTTGGAGGGGTCGGTGAAGACACCCGTTTCGCGGTCCCGGACCACGGCGTCGTCTTCCCAGGAGCCTTCGAGCAGCTTGTAGACCACTTCCAGGTATTCGTCGGCGTGGTTGTACCGCTCGTCGTGCTCCAGCTGGTCTTCCTGGCCCATGTTCCGTGCGGCGGAGGGCAGGTAGCCGGTGACCACGTTCCACCCGACCCGGCCGTTCGTAATGTGGTCCAGGGTGGAGAGCCGGCGGGCAAACGGGTACGGGTGTTCGTACGCGGTGCCGGCGGTGACGCCGAAGCCCAGGTTCTCGGTGACCAGGGCCATGGCGGAGACCAGCAGCAGCGGATCGTTGACCGGCACCTGGGTGCCCTGGCGCAGCGTGGCCTCGTTGGAGGAACCGTAAACGTCGTAGGTGCCCAGCACGTCGGCGATGAAAATGCCGTCGAAAAGCCCGCGTTCGCAGGTCTTGGCCAGCTCGGTCCAGTAGCGGATGTCGTTGTACCGGGAGGACTGGTCCTCGGGGTGGCGCCACAGGCCGGGCGACTGGTGGCCCACGCAGTTCATGTCGAAGGCGTTGAAGCGGATCTGTCGGGGTGCGGGCGAATTGGCCATGGAAGTCCTTTTCCGGTTTGACGCACCGTCGAAGGAGCGCCGTACTTGCCGCAGGCTGATGCGCCTGCGACCGGATCGTCATCTGGGGCACCCCGCCACGGGAGAGGGTTGCCGCCCAACCAGCCAGAGCTTCGCGTTGGGACTCATGATCCTGCCCGCCCAGTATGGAACACCGCCCCCGGTGGCGCGCAAGCTGCGGGGTGTCACGCGGCGTAATGCCCGGGTTCGGAAAGAGCGCTGGCTGGGTATTGCCACAAACGGCATTATGCGTCTAAGATCACATTTATCAGGGCAAGAATAGAGACTTCCTGTTGGAGGTCTTTTCTTGCCCTTTTTGCGTTTCTATTGGGCCGTGGTCTCTGACAGGAGCAATCCCGACAGAGAGGTCGGCCATAATGTCGAGTTTTACACTCCGCGGCGTGCACGACGTAGTTTCTTACATTGACGCCCGCCCCAAGATAGCGGGCCGGGCCGGGGTCATTTGGTGGCTCGCGCTGGGCGGCCTGTTCCTAGACGCCTTTTCCAACTCTGCGCTGAGCGCCGGCCTTGGACCCATGACCAGGGACCTGGAGCTGAGCGCCACCCAGGTTGCCATCCTGACGTCCCTCGCATCCTGGGTCGCCATCGTGTTCAATCCGATTGGCGGTTGGATGGCGGACCGCTGGGGCCGCATTCCTCCACTGGTTTTCGCTAAGTTCCTGGCGCTGATCGGCGCCGGCCTGGCCGCCTTTGCACCCGCTTTCGAGCTGGTGCTGGTGGGACGCTTCTTCGTGGGTGCCGCCTACGGCATCGACTTTGCGATCGCCATGGCCCTGTTGGCAGAATTTACCCCCGCCCGGTTCAAGAGCCGCCTGAACACCTGGCAGGGCATCTGGTACACCGCGGTGAGCTCCAACCTGATTCTGGCCATCCTGTTCTACAACATGGGTGTCGGAGAATCGATCTGGCGCTACGCCGTCGGCTCAGCGGGCATCGTGGCCCTGGCCCTCTTTGTCGCCCAGCTCGCTTTTATGGTCGAAAGCCCCACCTGGGCAGCCCGGAAGGGCCTGCTTGAAAAGGCGGCCGCCTCCATGACGAAGATTTATGGTGAGCCTTTCACTGCAGCGCCCGTCGAAGACCGCTCCCCGATCCTGAACCAGGCGACAAAGGGTTTCGCCAACATCGCGCTGATTTTCCGTGGAATCTACCTTCCACGGACGATCCTCGCTGCCACCATCCAGATGGGGCAGTCCATCCAGTATTTCGCCGTCGGCTGGTACCTGCCGATTATTAGCCTCACCCTGTTCGGTGAAGACTTCGTGGTGGCCACATTGGGCGCGCTTGTCTTCAACCTATTTGGTATCGTCGGCGGCTTCCTTTCGCCGATGATCGGCAGGAAAATCGGCCTGCGCAAGGCCTCAGCAGTCGGCTTCGGCGCCGTCTTCATCATGCTGGTGATACTGGGAGCCTTCTACGAGAGCCTGCCGATCTTCCTGGCCTTCCTGATCCCGTCCCTGTTCATCCTGTTCCACTCCGGCGGGCCCGGCGCCAACGGCAAGAGCATCTCCACCCTGTCCTTCCGCAGCGAACTGCGAGCGGGAGCCAACGGTGTTATCGGGGCGCTTGGCAGCACCGGAGCGGCTCTGGGCCTGCTCGTCTTCCCCATCCTCAAGCAGGACCTTGGCCTCGGACCCACCTTCCTGATCCTTTCCGCCGTACCGCTGATCGCCTGCATCGTTTGCTCGGTGATCAAATGGGATCCCACCCGCGCAGCGGTCAGCCCGGATGAAGAAGAGAATGCTCCGCAGTTCCGGAGTGACCAGGTCCGAAACGAAACGGCACGGGTCTAGATGGCACGGATGCAGCCGGCGATCCTATCCATCGACGAAGGCACCACGGGGACCAGGGCAGCCTGGGTCACCGCGGACGGGATGGTCCACGGCGAGGAGTACCGGCGCCTCCAGGTCTCCACTCCCCGTGCCGGGGTAGTGGAACAGGATGCCGGGGAAATCCTGGCCAAGACGCTGGAAGTATGCCGAATCGTCGTCCAGCGTGCCGCGGAAGCGGGCTACGAGCTCAAGGCAGCTGCCATCGCCACCCAGCGGGCGACGGCGGTGCTTTGGGATACCGTCTCCGGTCATCCCCTGGTGCCGGCCATGGTGTGGCAGGACACCCGCCACGCGACGGGGCTCGAGGCCCTGGGCAGCACCTGGAACGAACACCTGATCCAGACGGTCGGCCGTCCCGCTGGAGTTCGCTCCCCGTATCTGTGGGCAGCCCATCACCTGCGGGACAGCCCGGCTGTGGCCGAGGCCTACACGGCAAAACGGCTCGGTTTCGGCACCATGGAAACCTGGCTGCTGTGGAACCTCACCAGGGAACGCGCCTACGTGGCTACGTCCACCAATGCCACGTCCGCCGGCGCCTATGTGCTCGCTGAGCACCGGTATGAAATCCCCTGGATCGAAGCCCTGGAATTCCCGGTGGAGATCCTCCCGGAGCTCCGCCAGGACGCAGACGAGCTCGGACATACCGATCCGCGGCTTCTCGGACTCGAGCTGCCCATCCGGGCAGCGGTGGGTGATCAGCATGCCGGCACCGTGGGACTGGGTTGCCTGGATGCCGGCCAGGCCATGTGCGTTCACGGCACGGGCAGCTTCGTTGACCTGGTCACCGGACCCCGCCTGCCCGAAAACCCCGGTCTCTATGACGGGACCCTGACCCTCACTGGGTGGCGCCGCAACCATCGCAGCGTTTACGCGGTGGAGACCTTCACTGCCACCACCGGGTCGGCGCTCGACTGGCTTTGCGGTTCCTTGGGCTGGTTCGAGTCCGCCGTGCAGATCAGCGAGCTGGCTGCCCTGTCCAGCGGGGCAAACGGCGTGATGTTTGTTCCCGCACTGACGGGTATCCGGGTCCCGGTCGTAGAGCCGAGGGTCCGGGCGTCCCTGAGCGGACTTTCCATGGCTACCAGCAGGTCCGAGGTGGCGTACGCCGTCCTGGAAGGCATTGCCCACTCCGTGGCGAGCAGCGTTCACGCGAACGAAGAAGTCGCCGGGGTATCGGTCACGGAGATCCGGGTGGGCGGTGGAATGTCCGGCAGCGATCCACTCATCCAGATGCAGGCTGACCTCACCGGGATTCCGATGCGGCGGATGCCCGCCACCGGTACGGCAAGCCTCCGCGGTGCTGCGTTTCTGGCCGGTGCCGACGGGCTCCTGTGGGAATCGCTCGAAACAGCGGCCCGCGCCCTGGGGCCGGGCGAACGGTTCGAACCGGCCATCTCCGCATCCGAGCGGGAAGAACGGCGAAGCATGTGGGCCAGGCACATTGACCGGGAACTTGAGCAGGTCGCGCGCTAAGCCGCACCCGGTGCCGTGAAGCCCATTTCGTTTGCACTAATTGCACTAAATTGCAGCAGAAAGAAATATATCCATGATCTCTTTTCCCGCACGTAAACCAAAGACAAACCGGACCCGAATGGTCTCCGAAACCCCGCTGAAGCTGGAACGAAAAGAACAGCTGGCAGCACTTGAAACCGGACGTTTTGACATCGTTATTGTTGGCGGCGGTGTAACGGGTGCTTACACGGCCATGGACGCAGCACTGCGGGGCTACCGTGTAGCCCTTCTGGAAAAGGACGATTTCGCGTCCGGGACCTCCTCCAAGTCCTCCAAGATGATCCATGGCGGGCTCCGCTACATCGAGCAGGGAAACCTGCCCCTGGTCCGGCATTCCCTGTTGGAGCGCCAGCGGCTCCGTAAGAACGCTCCCCATTTGGTCCAGCGGCTGCCGTTCCTGTTTCCGGTGCTTTCCGAAGAGGGCATCTTCGACCGGCGCCTCGCAGCCGGTTTTGAAAGCCTGCTCTGGACCTACGACCTGGCCGGCGGGTGGCGGGAAGGAGTCCTGCACCAGAAGCTCAGCAAGGCAGAAGTCCTCTCCCACTGCCCCACGTTCAAGGGGGAAAAGCTGGACGGTGGGTTCATGTACTACGACGCCAGGGCCGATGACGCCCGGCTGACCCTGGCACTGGCCCGGACCGCTGCGTTCCATGGGGCAACCGTGCTCAACGGTGCCAAGGTCACGGACGTGACCCGCAGTGGAGGGAAGGTCGACGGCGTGACGGTGGCTGTGGACCGGCGTGAGGTCCGGGTGCGTGCCTCGGTGGTCGTCATCGCAACCGGCGCGTGGCTCAGGGATTGGAACGGCGCGGGCAAGGATGCCGACGCCCCGAGTATCCGCCCGGCCAAGGGCGTGCATATCGCTGTGCCGTGGAGCAAGATCCGCAACGACTGCACCGTGACGATTCCGGTGCCCGGGCGCACCAGGCGGGCCACGATCACCCGCTGGGGCAACACCGCCTATCTGGGGACCACGGATGAGGACTACGCCGGAGACCTCGACGATGTGAACTGCACCCGGGAGGAAATGGATTTCCTGCTCGACGGTGCCCGCAGCGCCCTGAACCTTGACCTCGAAGCCGAGGACGTCCTGGGCAGCATTGGCGGATGCCGTCCGCTGGTGGCTCCGCCGGGAGGAAAAACGGTCGAGGTTAAGCGCAATCATGAGATCCGCACCGACCAGGACGGCCTGGTCACAGTTGTCGGCGGCAAACTGACGACATCCCGGCACATGGCTGAGCAGACAGTCGACGCAGCTCAGAAGGTCCTGGGACAGCGGCGGCGCTGCCGCACAACCGGCGCCCCCTTGCTGGGCGGAGCCGGATATGACGCCGAGGCCGTCGTGGCATCCGGCGGCCTGGCAGCTCATCTGGGCGAGCGCTACGGGACGGAGTCCCGGTTTGTCACGGACATCCTGGCCGCTGATCCTTCCCTCGACCGTCCCATCGTCGAAGGCCTGCCCTATCTGGAGGCCGAAGTTGTTTACGCGGCCCGCCATGAGATGGCCCGGAGCGTTGACGACATCCTCTCCCGGCGTACACGCGCACGCATTATGGCCCGTGACGCTTCCGCTGCCGCTGCGCCCAGGGTGGGCGCCCTGCTGATGAAGGAACTCGACCTTCCCGCCAGCGTCATCGACGCCCAGGTAGCCGACTACAAGAACCAGACCACACATGAACGAGCAATCCTGATGGGAGCCAAGTAAATGATCAGCAAAGAAGCAGTCAAGCGGGGGTACAACCGGGGAAACTACACGGTGGGTGCGCCCAGCCAGCCCGGCTACGCGGCAGGCCTTGACGGAGCCGGACTCTCGGGGGAACCGTACTTCTCTTCGCCCGCGCCGGCCGTCGTTGATGCGCAGACACTGGAGCTCCTCGCAGCCGCAGCTGACAAGGTCGTCACCGATCCCGGGCTGGTCCGGGACGGTACCCGTGATTGGTGGGCCGGGACGATGATCGCCGAAACCGGCGGCCGCCCGGCCACCCCTGAATCGGTGATCGTTCACGTTTCCAGTACCGAGCAGGTCCAGGCCGTTATGCGGATCGCCGGACAGGCATCCCTGCCGGTCACCGTCTCAGCCGGGCGGAGCAACGTTACGGGCGCAGCACTGCCCGTCGCCGGCGGAATCGTCCTGGATGTGTGCGGGCTGGACAAGTTCGTGTCCTTTGACGAGGCCAGCCAGATCATCGAGGTCGAAGCCGGCGTCTTCGGCGACATCTTCGAGGAAACCATCCAGCGGGACTACGGCATGACGATGGGGCACTGGCCCTCGTCCTACGCCATCAGCACGGTTGGCGGCTGGGTCGCCTGCCGTGGAGCCGGGCAGCT
This sequence comes from Arthrobacter sp. Helios, assembly GCF_023167125.1. Taxonomy (NCBI): domain Bacteria; kingdom Bacillati; phylum Actinomycetota; class Actinomycetes; order Micrococcales; family Micrococcaceae; genus Arthrobacter; species Arthrobacter sp. Helios. The sequence continues at coordinate 3,458,741 of NZ_CP095402.1, read as the reverse complement.
CTCCACCCGGTACGGCAAGATCGAGGACATGGTCTACGGGATGGACGTGGTCCTTGCCAGCGGTGAACTGGTCACCCTGGGCGAGAGTGCACGCGCAGCAGTAGGACCCGATCTACTGCAGCTCTTCATCGGTTCTGAAGGCACCCTGGGTGTGATTACCCGGGTCCGTTTCAAACTGCACCGCCTCCCCGGGTTCGGCCGGGCCACAGCCTATGGGTTCGCGTCCTTTGCCGACGGGCTCGAAGCCTGCCGGCAGATCATGCAGGCCGGCGCCACCCCCGCTGCGCTCCGGCTCTACGACGAACTCGAAAGCGGACTCCAGTTCGGGCTCCCGGAGACCAATGTCCTGCTGATCGCGGATGAAGGGACCCGGGAGCTGGTCGACGCCGGGCTCACCATCGCCAACCGGATCTGCGCAGAGTCTGGCACGGAACTGGACTCAGACGCCATCTTTGAACGCTGGCTCGACACCCGTTACCTCACCGGAAAGAGCGCCGAGGGGTTCAAGCGCAGCCCCGGACTGGTTGCGGACACCCTGGAGATGGTCGGTCCGTGGGCCGTCCTCCCGGCCGTATATGACGACGTGGTTGCCGCCATTAACGCCGTTCCGGGAACCCTCGCCGGATCCGCCCATCAGTCCCATGCCTATGTTGACGGTGCGTGCCTCTACTTCTCCCTGCGCGGCGACGTGGATGTAGCCGAGCGCGGGGTCTGGTACCGGCAGGCCTGGGACGCGGCTAACGAAGTGATCCTGCGGCACAATGCCACCCTGAGCCATCACCACGGCGTCGGGCTGCTCCGCGCTCCCTACATGGAGCGTTCGCTGGGTACCGGATTTGAGGTGCTGCGCGCAGTCAAGGCCGCACTGGACCCGCAGAACCTGCTGAACCCCGGCAAACTGGGCCTCTAACCAACCCGGGCAGGCATCGTGGACGAGGATAGAGCAATGATCGATTTTCCCCCGGAGCTTGAGCTCCATCTGGCACGAAACCCCGTTATCGCCTCCGTGTTCGGCATCGAGGCGGTTCCCGGGTTCCTTGCATCCGATTGCAGGACCTGCATCCTGGCGCACCTGGAGCTGCATCAGCTCGAAGGCGCACTGCGGATACTGGACCAGGCGGGAAAGTTCACCTTCGTCAACATCGATGCCTGCTCGGGCCTGGGCCAGGACAAAGGCGCCCTTGAGTACCTGAAGAAGATCGGCACAAAAGCAATCGTCAGCACCCGGACGTCGCAGATCCAGCGCGCAAACCAAATGGGGATGGTGACCATGCAGAAAGTCTTCGTCACGGACCGGTCCAACCTGCCACGCAGCCGCAGCGCCATCGAACAAAGCAAACCGCATCTGGTCCAGCTGATGCCATGGCCTGTGGTTTCACACCTCTCCGCCGGCGAGCTGGCCGGATTGTCACCGTTTATCGCCGCCGGATTCGTGCTGACGGCCGGAGACGTGGCTACTGCTTTGAAGGAAGGCGCCAAGGGGATTTCCACCAGCGCAGCCGAGCTTTGGGACCTGGCGGTCCGCCGGGCGCCCGACGCCAAGCCCCCGACATCCGCAACGAACACCGCCAAGGAGCACACCCTATGACCCGCACGTTTTTCCAGGTTATTGCCCACTACCAGACGCACCCCGGCGAGGAGGAGGCGGTGGCCCGCCTGCTGGGCTCCCTCGCAGCTGCCAGCCGCACTGAACCCGCGAACCTGTCCTATGAGTTCTTCCAGAACCTCGAGGACCCCAGCCACTTCGTCATCCTGGAGCAGTACACCGACGCTGCAGGTTTCGCCGCACACCGGGAGACAAGCCATTTCCAGGAGATCGGAGCAGCGCAGATCATCCCCAAGCTGGCGGACCGCAGAATCCAGAGCTTCGAGGATTCAGCAGATGCTTAGCGCTGTCCTCCACGAATCAGGTGCTGACCGGCCCTACGCCGCCAGCACTCCGCTGGCTTTGGAGAACCTCCCGGTTCCCGCCCCGCGGCGGGGTGAGGTCCTGGTGAAAATCGAACGTTCCAGCCTCTGCCACTCCGACCTTTCGGTCATTGACGGGTCCCGGCAGCGGCCCCTCCCCATGGCACTCGGACACGAAGCTGCCGGCACCGTCGTCCAACCGGGCGAAGGCGTGCAGGACCTGCCGGAGGGCACCCGGGTAGTGCTGGTCTTCGTACCGGCGTGCGGCTCGTGCCGCAGCTGCCGGTCCGGACGTCCGGCTTTGTGCAGCCGCGGCGCTGAAGCCAACGCGGAGGGACGGCTCCTGCACGGCGAACCGCTCCTGCGGTCAGCTTCCGGGACAAGGATCAACCATCACCTAGGTGTTTCCGCTTTTTCGGAGTACGCAGTGGTGGCACGGGAATCCCTGGTCCGCATCGAGGACGACGTCCCGTGGGATGTTGCCGCCATGTTTGGCTGCGCCGCGCTCACGGGCATCGGCGCGGTCCTCAACACGGCACAGCTCCAGGCTGGCCAGAGCATCGTCGTCTTCGGTCTGGGCGCCGTGGGGCTAATGGCGGTCATGGCAGCCGCGCAGGTTTCGGAGACCACTGTCCTGGCCATCGATCCCCTGCCGGCCAAGCGTGAACTGGCCCTAAAGTGCGGCGCCCACTTTGTGGGGTCTCCCGCAGAAGCTGCCGCCCTTACTGCTGCCCACACCGAATCCGGAGTGGACGTGGCGGTGGAAGCCGTCGGAAACGCCGCCGTGATGGAGGCCTGCCTGCCGCTGCTGGACCGGGGCGGAGCGCTGGTTTCCGTGGGACTGCCCCATCCCGACCAGGAGCTGTCAGTTCCTGCCCTCCAGTTCGCCGGAAAAGGCCTGCGCCTCCTGGGTTCCTACATGGGCGATTGCGTGCCCGTCCGCGATATCCCGGCCTACCTTGACCTCTGGCGTGAAGGCCGTCTGCCCGTGGAACTGCTGCATACGGACACCCGTCCGCTGCTGGAAATCAATGAAGGGCTCGATGCCCTCGCCGAGGGCAGGGTGGTGCGCCGCCTGTTCACCGCCTAAGGAAGCCGCCGCGGCGAATTGTTACGCCGGGACTTGCCCGCGGGCAGCCCGAGGGCGTTTAGTTATGGCTTGACCATCCCGAGCGGCTGAGAGACCTGGATCAGTGAAGCCGCAGCAACCCTGGTCGGCGCGTTTCCTCCTTGAGGCGCGGCGATAACGAGGTGGACGTCGCAGGAGGCCGGTAAGCCGGCCCAGGACGTTTTCCGTAGGGTGCTACTGCCAGGACCGATGGAGTGTTCAATGACTGCAGTACTTTCCTCCGGGTCCCATGCTGTGTCCGCCACCGCGGGCACAGCACCAGACACCGCCCTGTCCGTAACCTTCGACGGCGTTGGCCGCAGCTTCGGCTCTGGCGCCGGTACCCATGTGGTGCTCCGGGACGTCAACTTCGAGGTCCGTCCCGGCGAGGTCCTCGCCATCCTCGGTTCCAGCGGCTGCGGCAAGTCCACGCTGCTGCGTGCCACCGCAGGGCTCGACGCCGCCTCGACCGGCAGCGTGCGGATCGACGGTACTGCCGTCCGCGGCATCGATGACCGCTGTGCCGTGGCTTTCCAGGAGCCCCGGCTGCTGCCCTGGCAGACCCTGCAGGCGAACGTGGCGATCGGCCTGCCCAAAGGCACCAGCGCCAGCGAAGGCAAGGCCAAGGTTGCCGAGCTGCTGAAACTGGTGGAGCTGGACAGTTTCGCCAAGCACCAGCCCCGCGCAGTGTCCGGCGGCATGGCCCAGCGCGCCTCCCTGGCACGGGCCCTGGCCCGCAGGCCCGGGGTGCTGCTGCTGGATGAACCGTTCGGCGCCTTGGACGCACTGACCCGCCTGAAGATGCAGGACCTGCTGCTGGACGTGCACCGCGCCGCGCCGGCCACCGTCCTGCTGGTGACCCACGACGTCGACGAAGCGCTGCAGCTCGCGGACCGCATCATCGTCCTCGGCCGCGAACCGGGCAAACCCGGCGCCACCATCACCCAGACCATCACCGTTCCGGGCGCCCGTCCCCGGGACCGTGCCTCGGCCGAACTGGCGCGAATGCGCGGCGAGCTCCTGGCGAGCCTCGGCGTCGACCGCCACTAGCGGACCACCCCGTTTCCCCCTCCCGCCGGCACCCACTGGCGGGATTCCGCGGGTCCTCCGTATCCGCACGCAGCCCCAACCCGCAGCATCCTCCTGTCTCACACATCAGCATTTCTCCATCCGAAGGAATCCCCATGAACAGCCGTTCCCGCTTCTCCCGCCGTCCCCTCGCGGTACTCGCCGCCACCGCCGCCGCGTTCTCGCTGGCCCTGACCGGCTGCGTTGCCGGTGAGGATTCCTCCGCCGGTGCCGACAATTCAGCGGCCGACGGCGGCACCCTGAACATCGACTTCGCCACCTACAACCCGCTGAGCCTGGTCATCAAGGACCAGGGCTGGCTGGAGGCAACGCTCGCCGAGCAGGGCGTGGACGTGAACTGGGTGCAGTCGGCCGGCTCCAACAAGGCGAACGAGGCGCTGCGCGCCGGAGCGATCGACGTCGGATCCACCGCCGGATCCGCCGCCTTGCTGGCCCGTGCGAACGGCTCGGAGATCAAGACCATCAGCATCTTCTCCCAGCCCGAGTGGGCGGCCCTGGTGGTCGGCCCGGACTCGAACATCACCTCGGTGGCGGACCTCGCGGGCAAGTCGGTCGCCGCCACCAAGGGCACCGACCCGTACTTCTTCCTGGTCCAGGCCCTGGAGGAAGCCGGCCTGAGCACTTCCGACGTGACGGTGGAAAACCTGCAGCACGCCGACGGCCGCACCGCACTGGAAAACGGTGCCGTGGACGCGTGGGCCGGGCTGGACCCGATCATGGCAGGCGCTGAGCAGGCCGGAGCGAAACTGGTCTACCGCAACCTGGACTTCAACACTTACGGCTTCCTGAACGCCACCGAGTCCTTCCTCGAGGAAAAGCCCGAACTCGCGCAGGCTGTCGTGAACGCCTACGAAAAGGCCCGCACCTGGGCCGCTGAAAACCCGGAGGAAACCGCACAGATCCTGGCCGACGTCGCCGGTCTGGACCTCGAGGTCGCCAAGACCGTGATCCTGGAGCGCAGCAACTTGGACGTGAACGCGGTTCCGGGCGACGCACAGCGTTCGGTCCTGGAAAAGATCGGCCCCACCTTCGTCGAGACGGGTGACGTCGCGCAGCAGTCCACGATCGACGACGCCATTGCCAGCCTGCTGGACGATTCCTTCGCGAAGCAGGCCGATCCGGAAGCCATCAAGGAATCCTAATGAGCGATTCGTACCTCACCGTAGGCTCGGTCGTATCCGGCGGCATCCAGGGCCCGCCGGCGGCTCTTCCCCCGAAGCCTTCCGGGCCGGAACGCAAGGCCGGCCCCGCCGGACCGCTGTCCAAAGGTTGGGTCCGGGTGGTCCTGGGCCTCGTCGTACCCGTGCTGATCCTGGCACTCTGGCAGCTGGTTTCGGCGCTGGGGGTTTTCAGCGCCGTGCAGCTGCCCTCGCCGGGAGCGGTGCTGAGCTCCGCAACCGACCTGCTGGAACGCGGGGAGCTGGGGACGCACATCGCCATCTCCACCCAGCGCGTGCTGACCGGCTTCGCCGCCGGCGCCGCGCTGGGCCTGGTGCTCGGCGCCCTGCTGGGCCTGTCCAAGCTGGCCGATGTCCTGCTCGGCCCGCTGTTCGGCGCCATCCGCGCCGTCCCGTCGCTGGCCCTGGTGCCGCTGCTCATCCTCTGGATGGGCATCGGCGAGGATTCCAAGGTCACGCTGATCACCATCGGCGCGTTCTTCCCGGTCTTCACCACCGTGTCCCTGGCACTGCGCCACGTGGACAAGAACCTGGTGGAAGCGGCACGGGCCTTCGGCCTGAACGGGGTCAAGCTGCTCACCACGGTGCAGCTGCCCGCCGTCGTACCCGCCGTGTTCTCCGGCCTTCGGCTGGCGCTGGCGCAGTCCTGGCTGTTCCTGGTGGCGGCCGAGCTGATCGCCTCCTCCATGGGGCTCGGCTTCCTGCTCACGGACTCGCAGAACAACGGCCGCACCGACCGCATGTTCCTGGCGATCGTGCTGCTGGCAGTGATTGGCAAGACAACGGATGCCCTGCTGGGCGTCGCAGAAAAGTGGGCAGTAAAGAAGTGGGCGTAACAACAGCAATCCAGCCGGCCACTGAACCGGAGTTCGGCACCGAAGCAGAGCGCATCGCGTTCTGGGAGGAAGCCGCCCGACGGCTGCAGTGGGAGGAACCATGGCACACCGCGCACCGGTTCTTCCCGCCGCAGCGCCTCAGCGCACCTGAGGTTCCTGAAGCCGACGCGGAGTACACCGTCCCGGAGATCGAGTGGTTCGACGGCGGCAAGCTCAACGTCGCGGTGAACTGCGTGGACCGGCACGTTGCCGCCGGCCGCGGGGACAAGGCTGCCCTGCACTTTGAGGGCGAGCCCGGCGACCGGCGCACGCTGACCTACGCGGACCTGCAGCGGGAAGTCTCCCGCGCCGCCAACGCACTGCTGGCGCTCGGCATCGAAAAAGGCGACCGGGTGGTCATCTACCTGCCCGTCATCGCCGAGACCATCATCATCACTCTGGCCTGCGCCCGGATCGGGGCCGTGCACTCGCTCGTGTTCGGCGGCTTCTCCGCCGAAGCACTGAAATTCCGGGTGGAAGACACCCGGGCCAAACTGCTGGTCACCACCGACGGGCAGTACCGCCGCGGGGCAGCCGTCCCGGTCAAGGACAACGCGGACCAGGCCGTCTCCGGCACCAACGCGATCGAGCACGTCCTGGTGGTCAAGCGCACCGGCTGCGACATCGCCTGGACCGAGGGCCGCGACGTCTGGTGGCACGAAACCGTGGACACTGCCTCCGCCGTGCACGAACCGGAGTCCTTCGACGCCGAAACCCCGCTGTTCATCATGTACACCTCCGGCACCACCGGAAAGCCCAAGGGCCTGGTGCACACCATGGGCGGCTACCTCACCCAGGCGTCCTGGAGCTACGAATTCCTCTTCGCCAACCCGGACGAATCCGCCCGCGCCGACGACGTCCACTGGTGCACCGCGGACCTCGCCTGGGTCACCGCGCACACCTACGAAATCTACGGACCGCTCTCCAACGGTGTCACCGAGGTGATCTTCGAAGGCACCCCGAACACCCCGCATCCTGGCCGGCACTTCGAAATCATCGAACGCTACAAGGTCACCAGCTACTACACCGCTCCCACCCTGGTCCGCTCCCTGATGGGCTGGTTCCCCGACGGCGTTCCGGACACCTGGGACCTCTCCTCAATCCGGCTGCTCGGCACCGTGGGCGAGGCCGTGAACCCGGAGGCCTGGCGCTGGCTGCGGCAGAACCTCGGCCGCGGCGACGTCCCGGTGATCGACACCTGGTGGCAGTCCGAAACCGGCGCCACCATCCTCTCCCCGCGCCAGACCGACACCGCGTTCAAGCCCGGCTGCGCCTCCCGCGCCCTGCCCGGCGTCTCCACCCGGATCGTCGACGGGGACGGCAACGACGTTCCGCCGAATGTGCAGGGGTTCATCGTGGTGGATCGGACCGGTCCCTCCATGGCCCGCACCTGCTGGGGCGACCCGCAGCGCTACCTGTCCTCCTACTGGCGGCAGTACGCGAAGCAGGGCTGGTTCCTGGCCGGCGACGGCGCCCGGTACGACGACGACGGCGACACCTGGATCCTGGGCCGGGTGGACGACGTCCTGAACGTCTCCGGCCACCGGCTCTCCACGATCGAAATCGAGTCCGCCCTGGTCTCCCACCCCTGGGTCGTTGAAGCCGGGGTCTGCCCCGTCGCCGATCCGAAGACCGGGCATGCGATCGCCGCATTCGTGGTCCTGACCGAGGCCGCGGCCAAGGATGCGGACGCGGTGACCAAGGAGCTGCGGAACCACGTCGCCAAGGAAATCGGGCCGATCGCCAAGCCCGCCGCCGTCGTGGTGGTTCCCGATGTGCCCAAAACCCGGTCCGGCAAGATCATGCGCCGGCTGCTGACCCAGCTGTTCGAGGGCAGCACGCTGGGCGACACCACCAGCCTGCAGAACGAACCGTGCATTCCGGCGATCCACGCCGCGTGCGAGGCCCGGCGCACCGGGAGCACTGACTAATGCACCCGCGCGAGCGTCACCCGGTCCAGTTCCACCGCCCCGCCCATGGCGCGGTGCAGCCGGATGAACTCGACCGGGGAGACCTCCAGGATCGAGGTGTCCTTTTTCTCCGGCAGCAGGTCAGGATGCCCGTTCTCCATCAGTTCAAGGAACAGCCGCTGCGCGTCCATCCGGTCCATGGGATCCGTGGGGGTGATCTTGTGGTTGGCGGAAGCCAGCTTGTAACCGGTTTCGACGACGATCACGTACTGTTCCATGCCCACTCCCGGTGTGTGGGGTTCAGGCTCCGGCCGGAGTGAGAACCCGCTCAGCGCAACTGTCCTCAACATTGTTGGTTTCCACCGCCCAATAAAGCAACCATTGCCTTACCGCTTCGCAGCGGTCCCCCTAAGGAAGGAGCACTCAGTCCCATGAGTGATCGCCAGTTCGGATTCCGTACCCGCGCCCTGCACGCGGGCGGCACGCCCGACGCCATCCACGGTGCGCGCGCCGTTCCCATCTACCAGACCACGTCCTTTGTCTTCAAGGACACCGACGACGCCGCCAACCTCTTCTCGCTGCAGAAGTACGGGAACATCTACTCCCGCATCGGCAACCCCACGGTGGCCGCATTTGAGGAGCGCATCGCCTCCCTGGAGGGTGGCATCGGTGCGGTGGCGACGGCGTCGGGCATGTCTGCCGAATTCGTCACCTTCGCGGCGCTCTGCCAGGCCGGGGACCACATTGTGGCCGCGTCCCAGCTTTACGGCGGCACGGTCACCCAGCTTGACGTCACGCTGCGCCGCTTCGGCATCGAGACCACCTTCGTGCCCGGCACGGACCCCGCGGACTACGCGGCAGCCATCCAGGAAAACACCAAGGCCGTGTACGCCGAGGTTGTGGCCAACCCGAGCGGCGAAGTCACCGACATTGAGGGCCTGGCCAAGGTGGCGCACGACGCCGGTGTGCCGCTGATCCTCGACGCCACCCTGAGCACGCCCTACCTGGTCCAGCCGTTCAAGCACGGCGCGGACATCGTGATCCACTCCGCCACCAAGTTCATCGGCGGGCACGGCACCACCCTGGGCGGCGTCGTCGTCGAGGCCGGCACATTCAACTGGGGCAACGGCAAGTTCCCGGCCATGACCGAACCGGTGCCCTCCTACGGCAACATCTCCTGGTGGGGGAATTTCGGGGAGTACGGCTTCCTGACCAAGCTGCGCTCCGAGCAGCTGCGCGACATAGGACCCACGCTCTCCGCGCAGTCCGCATTTCAGCTGCTGCAGGGGGTGGAAACCCTCGCCCAGCGCGTGGACGAGCACCTGCGCAACGCCCAGGCCGTGGCCGAGTGGCTGGAGGCTGACGAGCGCGTCGCCTGGGTGTCCTACGCTGGCCTGGAATCGCATCCGCACCATGAGCGGGCGCAGAAGTACCTGCCCAAGGGCCCCGGCTCGGTCTTCAGCTTCGGGGTGAAGGGCGGCCGCGCTGCAGGACAGGTGTTCATCGAATCGCTGCAGCTCGCCTCACACCTGGCGAACATCGGCGATTCCCGCACCCTGGTGATCCATCCCGGTTCCACCACCCATCAGCAGCTTTCCCCCGAGCAGATGGCCGCGGCCGGTGTTCCGGAGGACCTCGTGCGGATTTCCGTGGGTCTGGAGGACCTGGAGGACATTCTCTGGGACCTGGACCAGGGTCTCACCGCAGCAGCAGCAGCCGCAGCATCCGGCGCTGCAGCCCCCGCCGCCGGGACCGCTGAAGCTGCCGCGTCCTGCACCGTGCCCGCCCCGGCCGCCGTCGAAACCCAGGAGTCCGCCAATGTCTGAGAATGCCGTTTCAGAAAGCCGCACCTGGGCCGGCCCCAGCGCCCCCGAACGCCTCGCCCTGCTCCGGTCGGCCAAGTCGATCGCCATCGTGGGCGCCTCGGACAAACCGTCCCGGGCCTCCTACTTCGTTGCCACCTATCTGCTCTCCTCCTCGCCGTACAAGGTCTACTTTGTGAACCCGGTGGCTAAGGAGATCCTGGGCCAGCCGGTCTACGCCTCGCTGGCGGACCTGCCGGAGACCCCGGACATTGTGGACGTTTTCCGCCGGCACGATGATCTGCCGACTGTCCTGGAAGAGGCGAAGGCCGTGGGCGCGAAGACGCTCTGGCTGCAGCTGGGCTCCTGGCATGAGGAAGTGGCCCGGGATGCCGAAGCCGCCGGAATGAACGTGGTGATGGACCGCTGCGTGAAGATCGAGCATGCCCGCTTCCACGGCGGGCTGAACCTGGCCGGCTTCAACACCGGGGTCATTTCCTCGAAACGCCAGCTCACGGCGTAGCGTCCGGGCCCTGTCCGGGGTGAAGACCTGCGGGAGCAGGGCCGGGGCATAGGTCTAGCGGGATCCGGGACCCCAGGCGGAATCTCCGCCGTGGTTCCGGCTGCCGCCGGATGACCAGTCCCTGCCCTGGTTCTGCTGCTGCCACCCGCCGGGTTGTACAGCGTGCTGCCCACCGCGGGAGCCGTCGTCGTCGTCATCATCGTCGTCCCATTGGTGCCCGGGACGTTCCGCGCGGCCGTGACCGTCCCCGCGGCCGCCGGTGGACCAGCCACGGTTTGCACCGGAACCGGGCTCCGTTTTATCAGTGGCTTCCTCAGCGGCGGTTTCCTCAGGGACAGGGGCAGGCGCGGCCGGGACGGGATCAGCGGCGGCCTCCTCTACGGGCTCCGGCTCTGCCGGGGCCGGGCCAGGTACGGCAGCGGGGCTGGCTGCCAGGTCAATGGGAGGTTCCGGCGTGGGGGCCGGAACCTCCTCGTAGCTGAAGGGAGCAGGTGCTTCGTGCGCCGTCTCGGCCGTCACCCAGAAGTCATGGCTGGTTGCGGCCACACCGGTGGTGCCCGCCGCCATCGCGGCAATCACCGCGCCGCCCAGCAGGAAGCCCCGCCGGCGGGTAGATTTCCGCAGGGGCGTGACCCCCGCGGTGAAGAGGGCTTCGAGTTCGGCGCAGGGCGCCGGTGCCGGTTCCCCTCCGGCTTTCCGCAGGCGCAGAAGAGCATCGGTGAGCTCCTGGGAGGCTTCCACACCTGATTCCGCCAAGAGGTGCCGGATTGCTTCCGCGTCATTGGGGTTGCTGGACGTACCGTTCATGCTCGGCTGCCTCCTTTCCTGCGATGCGTTCCTTCAGAGCGATGAGCGCCCGCCGCTGAAGTTGTTTGACGGAGTTGGCCGTCTTCCCCATAATCTTGGCGGAATCCTCGAGGGACAGATCTGCCACGACCCGCAGCAGCAGAACCTCGCGCTGCTGCTCCGTAAGTCCTGCCAAAAGAGGCTCCGCCGCCAGAACGGAGTCCAGGACAGCAGCTTCGGCTGACAGGGTGTACCGGGTATCCGCCAGCGGGTCATATGGTGCTGCGGCCGGCTGGCGTTCCCGCCGGCGGTGATCGTCGACCATCCTGGCGTGGGCCACCGAAAAGGCGAAGGTCCGCAGTCCGGCGGCGCCGCCTTCAACGGTCTGCAGCTTGGAAAAGACGGTCAGGAATACCTCCTGCGCCAGCGCCTCCGGATCCTCGCAGCCCTTGGATCTCAGATACCCAAGAACCCCGGGAGCCAGCGCCTGGTAGACCGACCGCAGGGCCACCGGGTTGTCCGCGCGCGCCTCTGAGACCATCTGCTCTGTCAGCGGGTCAGCCAAGGCGGGGTCTTTCGATCTGGGACGTTGGGGCGAACCAAATCGTACCCCGCCTAGGCAGGTCCTGCAGGGAAATAGCCACGCCGAAGCTCGTTGGGGGGATAAGCCCCGGCGCGGCCATTACACAGGGGTAATCGCACCGGAGGCCGAAAAGGTTACGCGGCAGCAGGAATTTCTTTTTCCCGCGCCGGACGGGGACCCCCGCAGCCCGTCCTGCCAGGCATCGCCGGCAGGGAATGTGGGAGACTTAAGGGGGCTCCGCCTTACCAACGGCGGACGCGGCGCGGCCGGCCGGGATCAAAAACGCCAGCTCCGCGCCGGACCGGCAACCCGCGGCCAAGCCCCGCGGCACAGGATATTGATGACCCTCAGCAACTCCACCACGCACCACGACACAGAGCTCAAACGCAGTCTTTCACTGCGGCATATCCGTTTCATCGCCCTCGGCTCCGCAATCGGCACCGGCCTCTTCTACGGCTCCTCCGAGACCATCCAGGCCGCGGGACCCGCTGTGCTCATTGCCTACATCATCGCCGGCTGCGCCGTGTTCCTGGTGATGCGTGCGCTCGGTGAGATGGCGGTCCGCCACCCTGTCGCGGGTTCGTTTGCCCAGTACGCCGGCCGCTATCTTGGTCCCCGGATGGGGTTCCTGACCGGCTGGACCTTTGCGTTCGAAATGATCATCGTTGCCATCGCGGACATGACCGCGGTCAGCATGTATATGGGCCTCTGGTTCCCGGACACACCGGGCTGGCTCTGGATGATCGCGGCCATGCTCTTGATCGGCGGGCTGAACCTGATGCGGGTCAGCGTCTTCGGCGAACTGGAGTTTTGGTTCACCCTGATTAAGGTTTCCACCATCGTCGCCATGATTGCCGGCGGCATCTACCTGATTGTGTTCGGGGTCAGCACCGGCGGGTACGAGCCCGGAGTCAACCACCTGGTGGACCACGGCGGGTTTGCGCCGTTCGGGGTATGGGGCATCGTGATGAGCCTGGGAATCGTGGTGTTCTCCTTTGGCGGCGTCGAAACCCTCGGTGTGACCGCCGGTGAAACCGGTGACCCTTCGCGGGCGATCCCCAAGGCAGTTAATACCGTGCCCGTGCGGATCCTGCTCTTCTACGTGCTTTCGCTGGGTGTGATGCTCTGCCTCCTGCCTTGGGACAGGATCGGTTCCGAAGGCAGCCCCTTTGTACAGGTTTTCGCCGGGCTGGGCATTCCCTTCGCCGAGCACCTGATCAACGCCGTTGTCCTCACAGCGGCTCTCTCCGCCATGAACTCGATTTTCTATGCCGCTTCCCGCACCATGTACGGCCTGGCGGAGCAGGGACACGCTCCGCAGGGATTCACCCGCGTCTCACGGTTCGGTGTTCCTGTCTGGCCGGTGGCCATCATCATGGCCAGCCTTGTCTGCGGCCTGGGGCTGTACCTGTGGATCCCCGAGCAGCTGTTCCTGGTGGTCGCTTCCACCGCCACCTTTGCCACCATTTTCACGTGGTCCTCCATCCTGCTCAGCCACCACCGCATGCGCCGCCAGATGCGCCGGGAGGGAACCCCGTCAGCGGGCTTCCCTTTCCCGGGATGGCCGCTGCTGAACTACGTCACGCTGGCGTTTTTGGGCCTGGTGACCGTCATCCTCGCCTTCACCGGTCCAGGCCGGACGGCGCTGGCCGTGGGCGTGGTGTGGCTTCTGCTGATGCTGGCCGCCTACCAGTTCCTGATTAAGGGCAAGGGCCGGGAGCCGATCGAGCTGCCCACACCTTCCGCCCGGAGCTAGTTGGCCGCTTCGATCTGCTCGTTGACGGCGAACCGGCGGTTGCGCAGCACGGGCAGGAATTCCCGGACCTCCTCGATCCGGTTCCGTGTCACTTCCGCGGTGGCCACCCCGGCGGTCTCATCGGCCAGGAAGACCTGCGGCACACCCATCGGATCCAGGATGGCCGAGTGTCCGATGGTGTGCCCGCTGGACGTACCCGCGGCTGCGACCCAGACGGTGTTTTCGATCGCCCGGGCCTTAAGCAGCGTTTCCCAGTGCTCGATTTTGTGTTCGCCCTTGAACCAGGCCGCCGGGACGGCAATCAGATCCGCTCCCTGTACGGCCAGGGCCCGGGCCAGTTCCGGGAACCGGAGGTCATAGCAGGTCATCAGGCCCACCCGCAGGCCGCCGATTTCCACCACCTGGATTCCACGGTCGCCGGCCTTGATCCGGGTGGATTCGGAATAGCTGAACGCGTCGTAGAGGTGCAGTTTCCGGTAGGTCGCCGCGATCCGGCCGTCCGCCTCGATCGCCACCAGGGTGTTGTAGGGGCGTTCCTCGCCGGAGGACTCGTAGCCGCCGGCAATCACGGCGATTTCCAGTTCCGCCGCCAGGAGGGACAGCCGCTGGACGAAGGTGCTCCAGCCGGCGTCGACCGCTTCTGCCAGGGTTCCTTCGACCTTGCCGATGCTGAACATCGACTCTTCGGGGAACACGATCAGCGCCGATCCCCCGCTCTTGGCCTTCTCAGCCAGCGAGCGCATCTCCGTCAGGTTTTCCGCTACGTCCCCGGTGGGGCTGAACTGACCTACGCTGACCAACATTGGGCTACCGCCTTGCCTTGAGGACCGGACTTTCCTCCAGCCTAATGCAGGTCCTCAAAGTGGAGCACAGGTTTCAGGACCTCTCCCGCCTTGGCCGCAGCGGCGGCGTCGTTGATCTCGTTGAACCCGTACCGGGTGATCATCTTCTGCAGCGGGAATCGGCCCTGCTGCACCAGCTCCACGAGCGCGGGCAGGAAAATCTGCGGCGTGGAGTCGCCTTCCGTGATGCCGATGACCTGCCGGCCGTTGAGCATGAAGTTCACGTCCAGTTCCACGGTTGATCCTGCGGCCGGCGCGCCGATCAGTCCGAGCTTCCCCAGCGGTGCCAGGGCATCGGCGGCGGTTGCTGCCACCCGGGTACTTCCGGTGGTTTCGAGCGCATGCGTCACGCCGCCGCCGTTGGTCAGCTCGAACAAAGCCTGCAGTGCGTCGGTGCTGCCGGAATTGACGACGTCGGTGGCACCAAGTTGGCGGGCCAGCTCGAGCCGGGAGTCCACCAGGTCCATCACCACAATGCGGGTGGAGCCGGAGAGGGCTGCGGCCATCACTGCGGCCAGGCCCACGGGACCGGCCCCGAAGACGGCGAGGGTGGAACCGGGCTCCGGCCGCAGGACGTTCATCACGGCGCCGGCCCCGGTCTGGATGCCGCAGCCCAGCGGTGCCAGCAGGCTCAGGTCGGCGTCCGGGTCCACCCTGGTGACCCCGCGGGCATCGGCCAGAACGTAGTTCGCGAAGGAAGACTGGGCGAAGAAGTGCCCGTGGACCCCTTTGCCGTCCTTGGTGATGGTGGCGCTCCCATCCATGCGCTGCCCGCCCACCAGGTTCAGGTCCAGGAAGTCCGTGCAGTAGGCCGGGTGGCCCATGCGGCAGTTCCGGCAGACTCCGCAGCTGGAAAAGCTCAGCAGCACCTGGTCGCCAGGCACCACCGAGGTGACGCCGGATCCAACGGCCTCCACGACGCCGGCGCCTTCATGCCCAAGGACTCCGGGCAGGGGAAAGGGAATATGTCCGGCCTGGACACCCAGATCGGTCCCGCACACTCCGGAGGCGGTAACCCGGACCAGCACCTCGTCCGGCCGGGGATCATCGAGAGTGACGTCGGTGATTTCGAAGGGTTCATGGACGCCGCGCAGAATCGCGGCACGTGCCTGGGCAGTCATAGGGCCACGCTACGCCGCCGCCGTCGCCGCCGTCAGGGCCTCCGCGAAGTATGGCGGCCGGATGAACCGGGATTTTTGCCGCCCGCATCCTAGACTGTTGCGCCATGGAAGAGATCAAGGAACCGGTGCAGCTGTCCCGGAAGAACGGCACCCTGAATCCCGCCGCCGCAGGCTTCTCCCGCACTGCCCTGCACGGCTTCACGGACCTTCCCTCCGGGCTGCGGCACGGCTGGCGGACCAAGCGCTGGGAGTACTGGGGTGTGCTGACTCCGGAGCTGGCGGTCGACATGACGATCGTTCATCTGGACTACGCGGCTGCCCTGCAGCTCTACGTCCTGGAGCGGGCCACCGGCAAGGAGATCAGCTATGACCCGCTGACCATCCCTCCCGGCTCCACCACCATCCTGCCCAATACGCCCCCGCCGCTGACCGCCGTCGGCACCATGGGCGGGACGCACCTGCGTTTCCACGACGACGACGGCGGCACGCACCTGCGCGCCGCCGCGGAACGCATCGGCGTCGAACTTTATGCGCCCGCTGCCGGCGACGTGCTCGGCGTCGTGGTCCCCTGGTCGGCCACGCGCTACCAGTACACGCTCAAGGACGTCGCCCGCGAGGTCAGTGGAACCGTCACCGTGGACGGCCGGGAGTACCTGGTTGGCGGGCCGGAATCATTCGCCGTGCTGGACCGTGGCCGGGGCCGCTGGCCCTATTCCAAGCGGTGGATCTGGGCGGCCGGGTCCGGGACCGTGGACGGTACCCGGCTCGGCCTGCAGCTGGGCGGGCTGTGGACCGACGGCACACCGGCGACGGAGAACGCGCTGATCGTGGACGGTGTGCTGCACCATTACGACGGCGAACTGGAGTTCACCTATGACCTCGCCAATCCGATGGCAGAGTGGAAGGTCCGGGGCGAATGGATCGACGCGGTGCTGACCCCGTTCCACCGGCGCCGGGCAGCCACCAACGCCGTGCTGGTGTCCTCGAAAATCTGGCAGGCCTTTGGCATCTGGTCCGGCTGGGCGGCCACGCCGGACGGCACCCGCTACCAGCTCGACGGGCTGGAAGGCTGGGTGGAGGAGGCCCGGAACCGCTGGTAGCTGCGCCGCCCGGGCTGCAAAAGCATCGTTCCCGGTCCGGTCCCGCAGCCGGGAGAGCTGTCCATTGACGCCCGGAGAACGACGCTGCTAGGTTCGCAGGTACTTTTCCGCGCCGCCGAAGGAGCCAGCCGTGAGCAGCAGATTCTCATCCCTCGCCCTGGACGCCGTTGACGTCCCCATGCTGGCCGGGTTTTGGACCCGGGCGCTGGATTACCAGGTGGCCGAGGAATTCGATGGCGGGAAGAGCCTGGCACCGCGCAACGGTTTCCTGGGCCCGCCGCTCGACGTTTTCCCTGTCCCCGAACCCAAAACAGCCAAGAACCGGCTGCACCTGGATCTGGTGCCGGACGGCTGCACCCAGGAGGAGGAAGTCGAACGGCTGCTCGCTCTGGGCGCCGTCCTGGTCGACGTCGGCCAGGGACCGGATGTCTCCTGGGTCGTGATGGCGGATCCGGAGGGCAACGAGTTCTGCGTCCTCTCCGGCGACGGCTCCGAGTAGGTCACGGGCTCGAAACGGCGGCAGGACAAGCGAAGGCCCCGCAGCCAAACGGCTGCGGGGCCTTCGCTGGAAAAAACTACTCGCTGATCAGGTCGCGGATCACGATCGTCTGGTCGCGGTCCGGGCCGACGCCGATCGCGGAGAACCGGGTGCCGGACAGCTTTTCCAATGCCAGCACGTAGTTGCGGGCGTTCTCCGGCAGGTCCTCAAGGGTCCGGGCGCCGGTGATGTCCTCGGTCCAGCCGTCGAAGTACTCGAAAACCGGCTTGGCGTGGTGGAAGTCCGTCTGCGTCATCGGCATTTCGTCGAAACGCACGCCGTCGACGTCGTAGGCGACGCAGACCGGGATCTTCTCGATGCCGGTGAGCACGTCCAGCTTGGTCACGAAGTAGTCCGTGAAGCCGTTTACGCGGGAAGCGTGGCGGGCCAGGACGGCGTCGTACCAGCCGCAGCGGCGGGGACGGCCGGTGTTCACACCGAACTCGCCGCCGGTCTTCTGCAGGTACAGGCCCATGTCATCGAAGAGTTCGGTGGGGAACGGGCCGGCGCCGACGCGGGTGGTGTAGGCCTTGATGATGCCCACGGCGCGGTTGATGCGGGTGGGGCCGATGCCGGAGCCCACCGAGGCGCCGCCTGCCGTCGGGTTGGAGGAGGTCACAAACGGGTAGGTGCCGTGGTCCACGTCCAGGAACGTGGCCTGGCCGCCTTCCATTAGGATGACCTTGTCTTCGTCCAGGGCCTTGTTCAACTCGTACACCGAGTCGATGACCATGGGGCGCAGCCGGTCCGCGTAGGAGAGGAAGTACTGCACCATCTCTTCGGGATCCACGTCGCGGCGGTTGTAGACCTTCAGCAGCAGCTGGTTCTTCTGCCGCAGCGAGCCTTCGACCTTCTGCCGCAGGATCGACTCGTCGAAGATGTCCTGCACCCGGATGCCGAGGCGGGCAACCTTGTCGATGTAGGCAGGGCCGATGCCGCGGCCGGTGGTGCCGATGGCACGCTTGCCCAGGAAGCGTTCGGTGACCTTGTCCATTACCTGATGGAACGGGGCAACGAGGTGGGCATTGGCGGAGATCCGCAGCTTCGAGGTATCCGCCCCGCGGGCCTCAAGACCGTCGATTTCGGCGAACAGCGCCTCGAGGTTCACCACGCAGCCGTTGCCGATGACCGGAATCGCGTTGGGGCTCAGGATGCCGGCGGGCAGCAGCTTCAATTCGTACTTTTCACCGCCGACGACGACGGTGTGGCCGGCATTGTTTCCGCCGTTGGGCTTGACGACGTAATCGACGCGGCCGCCGAGAAGGTCGGTGGCCTTACCTTTACCCTCGTCGCCCCACTGGGCGCCGACGATGACAATTGCTGGCATGGGATCCTCCCCCATTAGTTACGCTAGGGAGCCGCGCCAGGCGCTGAACCGCTACCGTGCATGAGAACGCCCCTGCACTCGTGGCGTGGAACACGCTCAAGCTGCGGGGCTCTTACCAGTCAAGTTTAGCCGATCTCCGGCCGGCCCCCTCCGGAAGCGGCCGGCCGGGCGTACGGTTTAAGCCATGGAGCGCTTCCGCGGCTATATCGCCGGGCTGGGCACCGCCTCCGGAACCCGCCTGGTAGTGGGCCACTGGCCGGATTCCCCGTTCGGCCCGTTCACCGATGTCATGGTGGAGAACCGGTTCGGTTCCCGCCTGCTGCTGGCCCCTGACGAAAACACGGCCCGGTACGTTTCCTCCACCTATTCCTTTGATGCGGTGGACGTTGTGCCGGTCAGCGCACGGTTGAACGGTGCAACGCTGGCGGTCGACGGCGGTCCGCTGCGGCTGCGTGCCGAGTTGGGACGGGTGACGGTCCTGGGCCATGTCCTGCAGACGGTGCCGGCGCCGCTGGCTGTGCATCCTTCCTGGCTGCGCGCAGTGAATCCGCTGGCCGGGCTGATCGTGCGCGGGGTACGGACCGCGGGAACCACCGGGGACCGGCTGGAATATTACGGTGTGCGTTCCATCCGCCGTATCGCGGCGGCGGAATGCTCCTGGAACGGGCAGGACCTGGGACCACTGGCACCGGTCAGCCCGCCGGTGCGGTTCGGGTTCTCCTCGGTG
Source organism: Arthrobacter sp. Helios (assembly GCF_023167125.1). Lineage (NCBI taxonomy): Bacteria > Bacillati > Actinomycetota > Actinomycetes > Micrococcales > Micrococcaceae > Arthrobacter > Arthrobacter sp. Helios. The sequence goes on along the minus strand of NZ_CP095402.1, from coordinate 3,439,568 downwards.
CCGTCCCGGCCGCAGATCCTTGCAGTCACCACCACCATCACCGCCCGCGAGGCGGCACGAGACGAAGTGAGCGGGCCATGGCGAACCGTTTTCACCCGCATACCGAATCCGTCTGGTCTTACCCGCGCCCGCCCCGGATCGAACCCAGCGATGAATCGTTAGAAGTCTGGCTGGGCGGGACCCTGCTGGCGCAGTCGTCGTCGGCGCTGCGGGTGCTGGAAACCAGCCATCCTCCGGTCTACTATCTGCCGCTGGAGGACTTCGTCTCCGGCGCCCTGCACCCGGTGCCGGGCCGCACCTTCTGCGAGTTCAAGGGTGCTGCTTCCTATTACGACGTCGTCGCAGGCGGCCACCGTGCCGCGCGGGCGGCCTGGGCCTATCCACACCCGGCACCCGGCTACGAGGAGCTGGCCGATACGGCCGCCCTGTACCCCGGGCTGATGGACTCCGTGCGGGTGGACGGCGAGGAGGTGCAGCCCCAGGACGGCGACTTTTACGGCGGCTGGATTACCAGCCGGGTGACCGGCCCGTTCAAGGGCCCGCCTGGCACCTGGGGCTGGTAACCGCCCCGCCGGGCACCTGGTCCTGGTCCTGGTTAGGGGCTATAGCAGCAGAATGACGGCAGTGCACGCGGCGGCTGAATAACATCTGGTTTATAAGGATTAGAGTTTTGACCTCCCCAGCCGCCCTTAGCGCCCGCCGTCTATTGACTTAATGACCTCATTGTTTCCGCCATTAAGGTCCGGGAAAAACAAAAATGGTAACACCGCGGGACTGTGGCGAGAAGACCAGAATGCGTATCACAACGGAAGCTGCTTGAGGCCGGTTTATTCCAACACGAACCCTTGCTTTCATTAGTCTTTCCGGGTTTTCATCATGACATCGCGAGTCTTTCCCCTGTGCGACCCACGCCTGTCGAGCTGTACCGGAAAAGGAGCACCATGACTTTGGCAACGCAAACACACCGCAGCAGCGGAAGGGACACGGACCAACGGGCAGCGACCTTGACTTTTCTCACCACTCAGCTCCCGAACCAGGCCGCCACTGACCGGGCGTGCACCTTGATCCTCACCCCCCTGGTTGCGCAGGCCCGCACGTGGAATTCCCAGCGCTGGTATTTTTCACGGCGGCCCGTCAAGGGCGGCATTTTGCTTGAAACCCGGTTCTCCGGCGCGGCGGACTCGGGGCGGCGGATTACTTCTTTCCTTGCCGCCCTGCGGCAGCAGTCAGAGGAAGAGCTGGGTCTTTTGCCCACGGAGGTGAGCACCCGCAGGCACACCTCCGCCGTCTCCAGCCCGGACAGCGGCAGTGAAGATTCCCTGCAGCTGTACCGGCTGGGCGGTGAGCAGGGGCTCAATCTGGCGGAGGAACTGTTCGAGCTGTCCTCTGACCTGACACTGTGGGCGGTCTCCAGGTTTGCCACCGCACAGACCCGCCGCGCGCTGCTGGCCCTGCTGATGTACGACGCGGCCGACGCGATGATGCGCGGCCCCCGTTCCGCAGCATGGGCGGACCGGCGCCGCGTCTCCTGGGATTTCTTCTGGGATGCCCATCTGGACACCACGCTGGGCCGGATTGGCCGGTCAGGGGGCCACAGCAACCGGAGCTTCCACCGCCAGGTTTCGACCCTCCTGCACCGTGAGCACGCCGTGATGCGCGCCGCGGCGGCCGAACAATCGGTACACAACTGGCGCCGGAAATGGCTGCGCGGAGTCGACAACTACCTCTACCGCGCAGACAAGGCCGGGGTCAGCCGCTGCGCCCAGCAACTGACACTCCACCAGATTCATGAAATGGCAGCCCGCTTCGGCATGGATGCGCAGTCCGAATCCCAGGCCGGCATACAGTCCAGGCATTGGAAAGCACCCCAAGAGGACTGAGATTAATGAGCGCCATTCACTTTTCCGGATTAACTCCGCAGAGAACCCTGACTATCCTGTGCCAGAAAGGCCATGCGCTTTCCTGCAAATAATCCCCGGAACATAAAAGAAATCCAAGGAGCCCAAAGGCTCCTTGGATTTCTTTTATCAGTAATTCCAGTTATGCGGCTTCAATGGCCGCCTTGGCGGCCGGATCGGAGCTGTCCAGGAACTTCTCGATCCGGTCCACCTCTTCAGCTTCATTGATCGCGGCGGCCGCGCGGCCCAGGGCGTAGAGCGACCGAAGGAAACCGCGGTTCGGCTCGTGCTCCCACGGGATGGGCCCGGTGCCGCGCCAGCCGGCCCGGCGCAGGGCGTCCAGGCCTCGGTGGTAGCCCACCCGTGCGTAGGCATAGGACTCCACCGGCTGGCCCTCGGCGTAGGCATCGTCGGCCAGCAGGGCCCAGACCAGGGAGGACGTGGGGAACTTAGCTGCCAGGTCCACGGGCTCGTCACCGGCCTCGAGGCGGGCGAGGACGTCCGTTTCCTCGGGCAGATAAGTGGGCTCGGGGCCGAGCAGGTTCTTGCGGAATTCGTCTGACATTAGAGGTGCTTTCCTGCCGATCCAAGGGACTGTGCTGCTTCGACCACGCGGGCGGCCATGCCCTTCTCGGCAGAGGCCCCCCAGACGCGGGGGTCGTACTGCTTCTTGTTGCCAACCTCGCCGTCGACCTTCAGCACGCCGTCGTAGTAACGGAACATGTGGTCCGCCACCGGACGCGTGTAGGCGTACTGGGTGTCGGTGTCGATGTTCATCTTCACCACGCCGTAGGACACGGCGTCGGCGATCTCCTGGGCGGAGGAGCCGGAACCGCCGTGGAAGACCAGGTCGAACGGGGTTTCCTTGCCGATCGAAGCGCCGACTGCGGTCTGGATTTCCTGCAGGATTTCCGGGCGCAGTTTCACGCCGCCGGGCTTGTACACGCCGTGCACGTTGCCGAAGGTCAGCGCGGTGAGGTAGCGGCCCTTGCTGCCGTCGCCGAGGGCCTGGATGGTGGCCATGCCGTCTTCGACGGTGGTGTAGAGCTTCTCGTTGATCTCGTTCTCCACGCCGTCCTCTTCACCGCCGACGGTGCCGATTTCGACTTCGAGGATGATCTTGGCGGCCGCGGTACGGGCCAGCAGGTCCTGGGCGATCTTGAGGTTTTCATCCAGTGTTTCGGCGGAACCGTCCCACATGTGCGAGTTGAACACGGGATCCTCGCCGCGCTTCACCCGCTCCTCGGAGGCTGCCAGCAGCGGGAGCACAAACTCCTCCAGCTTGTCCTTGGGGCAGTGGTCGGTGTGCAGCGCGATGTTCACGTCGTAGCTCTTGGCCACTTCGCGGGCGTAGGCGGCGAAGGCCAGCGAACCGGTGACCATGTTCTTGACCGAGGCTCCGGACCAGTAGGCCGAGCCTCCGGTGGAGACCTGGACGATGCCGTCGGAGCCCGCTTCGGCGAAGCCGGCAAGCGCGGCGTTCAGCGTCTGCGAGGAGGTGACGTTGACAGCCGGGTATGCGAATCCCCCCGCCTTGGCCCGGTCGATCATCTCTGCGTAGATCTCGGGGGTTGCAATAGGCATGCTGACTCCTTAGCGAAGTTGAGAAAATGCGGCAGGGACGGGCCCTCTTTGGCTCCTCCCATCCTAGCCACAAGTGCCCCGGGAGCATCAGGGTGGTTAAACTCCTTCGCCGGGGCTCAGGAGACTTTCTGCCCGAAAACGTGCCGGCGCACCCAGCCGTGCATCGCGATGGCCGCCGCCGCGGAGGCGTTCATGGACCGGGTGGAGCCAAACTGCGCGATCGAGAGGGTGGCTTCAGCGGCTTCGTGGACTTCCGGCGTCAGGCCCGGACCTTCCTGGCCGAAGACCAGGACGGCGTTGCGCGGCAGGTCGTAGGTTTCCAGCGGAACGGAGTCCGGGAAGTTATCGATCCCGATGATCGCCAGCCCCTCCGAGCGGGCCCACTCGGTGAAGTCCTCCACCGTGGGGTGGTGGCGCACGTGCTGGTAGCGGTCGGTGACCATGGCTCCGCGTCGGTTCCACCGGCGTCGTCCGATGATGTGCACTTCCTTGGCCATAAATGCGTTGGCCGTGCGCACCACGGAACCGATGTTGAGGTCGTGCTGCCAGTTTTCGATGGCGACGTGGAATTCGTGCCGCTTCGTATCCAGGTCCGCAACGATCGCGTCGTGCTTCCAGTAGCGGTATTCATCCACCACGTTCCGGCGGTCGCCGGCGGCCAGCAGCTCAGGGTCCCAGTGCTCCCCCTCGGGCCAGGGCCCTTCCCACGGTCCGACGCCGACCACGTGGACTGCGGAGTCCGCCGGTCCGGGCTCGGGAACGTCAATTGTTTCGGGGCTCTCTATCACCCTTCCAGCCTAAGGTGAAAGACTGGACCTTCCCGCATCCGCGCGGGGCGGAGACTGTGCGCCCCGGCGTTCCGCGGGACGAGCCGGCATTGAACGCAGGAAGAGGGAACCGTGGGCGAAAACGAGAACATCGAGTGCTGGCTGACCGACATGGACGGAGTGCTGGTCCACGAGAACCAGCCGATCCCCGGGGCCTCGGAACTGATCAACCGCTGGGTGGACACCTCCAAGCGGTTCCTGGTGCTGACCAACAACTCGATCTACACACCGCGGGACCTGGCCGCCCGGCTGCATGCCTCCGGTCTGGAAGTCCCGGAGGAGAACCTCTGGACCTCGGCCCTGGCCACCGCGGAGTTCCTCAAGGACCAGCTCAAGAACTCCTCCTCCCCGGGCCGCGCCTTCGTGATCGGCGAGGCGGGACTCACGACGGCGCTGCATGAGGCCGGCCTGATCCTCACCGACACGAACCCGGACTATGTGGTCCTGGGCGAGACCCGGACCTACTCCTTCGGCACGATCACCAAGGCCATCCGGCTGATCCTGGACGGTGCCCGGTTCATCGCGACCAACCCGGATGTCACCGGTCCCTCCGCGGAGGGTCCCATCCCGGCGACGGGCGCGATTGCGGCGCTGATCACCGCGGCCACCGACCGCGTCCCCTACATTGTGGGCAAGCCGAATCCGATGATGTTCCGCTCTGCCATGAACAAGATCGACGCGCACTCGGAAACCACCGGCATGATCGGTGACCGGATGGACACTGACATCATCGCCGGGATCGAGGCTGGCCTGACCACGGTGCTGGTGCTCTCCGGGATCACCCAGCGGGAAGACATCAGCCGCTACCCGTTCCGCCCGTCACAGGTGCTGAACTCCGTGGCGGACCTGATCAACACGGTTTAGTTCCCGGTTCCGGCGCGGAGGCTAGAACGGTGTTTTAGTGCCTCCGCCGCCGGTGGCCGGGAGCGGCGCGTAGGTGTCCAGGATGTCCTGGACCACCTGTTGGTAGATGACCGGATTCCACTGCGGGCTGGCGTGGGCCGGCCGTGCGCCGTCGGTCACCAGGCCGTTGGAAACCATGTTCTGCGGGAACAGTTCGGTCCAGCGCTGCCGGGCGGTGTAGTAGTTCACCGTGGTGTCATCCGGGTTGCCGAGATACGCGAGCTCGGCCTTCCCGAGGGCACCGGCAAAGGTGGCTGCGTTGTAGTGGTAAATGTAGGACGATTCCGATTGGATCAGGGTGCTCGACGGCGCCAGCGGTGAGAGCTGCTCCAGCGTCTGGTCCGCGATGGTGCTCCAGCTGCGTTCGTCCTTGTGCAGGATCCGCTCGCGGAGCTCGTAGCCGCCGCGCAGTGCGCTGGGGATCCGCGCGCCGGCTTCGTAGAGGAAAACCACGCCCTGGATCATGGCCGCATCCAGCACGTCGAACCGGCCGGACGGGCTGGAGTCCAGCAGGATGATTTCCACCTGCACGCCGCGGGCCAGCAGCCGGGCGGCGATTTCCACAGCGAGCATCCCACCGAAGCTGTGGCCGTAGAAATAAACCCGGTTGATCCGGCGGGTGCGGATGAACCGAAAGACCTCCGCCTCCACGGTATCCACGTCCAGGCCCTTGTTGGAGTAGCCGACGGCGGCCATCTGCCCCCGGCTCGCCAGGGCTGGGCGCAGCGAATTGAGGATCCAGACGGCTTCTTCCCAGCTGGTTTTGTACCCGGGGAAGAGGAACCACATGGACCGCGGGAAGCGGGCGGCCGCCTCGTCGTCGCGCACCGGCAGGATTTCCAGTTCCTCGCGGCCCTCCTGGATGAGCCGGGTAACAAACAGGTCCGTGGCCAGCGTCAGGCCTGCGGCGGCTCCCACCAGGAACCGCCGCCGGGAGTAGCGTCCCAGGTCCGACGCCGAGCGCAGGACCTCTTCTGGGTCATCGGTCATAGGCTCCCGCTGCAGGTGTTGGACCTAGTCGAGTCCGAGTTCATCCTTGCCGAACGCGAACAGGTACGGGACGCCGGCTTCGGCTTCGATCCGTTCCTTGGCGCCGGTATCGCGGTCCACGATGACCGCGACGGCCACCACGTTGCCGCCTGCCTTGCGGACCCCTTCGACGGCGGCGAGCGCGGATCCGCCGGTGGTGGACGTGTCCTCGAGCACCACAACATCCCGGCCGGACACATCCGGGCCTTCAACCTGGCGGCCCATGCCGTAGGACTTCTGCGCCTTGCGGACCACGAACGCGTCAACGGTGCCGCCGTTGCGGGCCGAAGCGTTCATTACGGCAGTGCCCACTGGGTCGGCGCCCATGGTCAGGCCGCCGGCGCTCTGGAAGCTGATGCCGGCGGATTCGATCATGTCCAGCATGACCTCGCCGACCAGCTGGGAGGCTTCGTGCTGCAGCGTGACGCGGCGCAGGTCAATGTAGTAATCGGCTTCCTTGCCGCTGGAGAGGATCACCTTTCCACGTACCACCGCCAGTTCCTTGATTAGTTCCAGGAGGCGGGCACGGGACGCGGCGGTCTGCGGGGAAGTCATGGTCCTAATCCTATCGGAGCACCCTGATCAGGCCGCTGTTGGAACAGCCGTGCCTGACCCGTCCCGCCGCAGTGATTCGCATCACCTGCTGCACCGGCCCTGCTTTGGATAGGCTGAACGCCATGCGCGAACTACAAGCACAAATCATTGCCGAAATGGGTGTGCAGCCCAGCATCGATCCGGAGACGGAGATCCGCCGGCGGGTGGACTTCCTCAAGGACTACATGCTCGCGTCCCACACCGCAGGATTCGTGCTGGGCATCAGCGGCGGCGTGGATTCCACTCTGGCCGGCCGGCTGGCCCAGCTGGCCGTGGAAGAGCTGAACGACGGCGGCACCGACGCCAACTTCATCGCACTCCGCCTGCCCTACCGCGTGCAGCACGATGAAGACGACGCGCAGGCCGCGCTGGACTTCATCCGCCCCAAAACCTCCTGGGTCTACAACATCGGCGACGCCGTGGACGGCTTCGAAAAGGAATACACCGTCATGTCCGGCGAAACCATCAGCGACTTCAACAAGGGCAACATCAAGGCGCGCGTGCGCATGACAGCCCAGTACGCCGTCGGCGGCCAGCACAACCTGCTGGTGATCGGCACCGATCACGGCGCGGAGTCCGTGACCGGGTTCTTCACCAAGTACGGCGACGGCGGCGCGGACATTCTGCCCTTGTTCAGCCTCAACAAGCGCCAGGTCCGCCAGCTGCTCTCCGCTCTGGGCGCCTCGGACACCCTGGTCGGCAAGGTCCCGACGGCGGACCTGCTCGACGGTGTTCCGGGCCAGACAGACGAAACCGAGTTGGGCATCACGTACGACCAGATTGATGACTACCTCGAGGGCCGCGAAGTCTCCGAAGACACCGCGCAGAAGATCGAGAAGCGCTACCTGGCGACCCGCCACAAGCGCACCACGCCCGTTTCGCTGCTTGATTCCTGGTGGAAGTAGGGGCGGGTCTTTCCCTTTCATCGCGGATCCACGGGCGTCGCACGCCGGGTGGCCAGCCGGGCACCCTAGGGTCGCCCGCCGGGCGGCCCGGAACGGCGGCAACGAAACTCCTTTGCTCGCAGAGCTCGCCGGAGTATTAAAGCCGCCTTATCCGGCCCGTCCGGAGGGCTGTTCGGTAGCTTCCCGCGGGACCCGCGGCGGAGCATCGGACGGAGTCCGGAGTGAGGGGCGGGCGTCCTTCGTGATTGTTGCTGCGGCGGCGGATACAGCGGCGAAAAGCCAGATTGATGAGAGAAGTTCCATCCACCAGGGGCCGTGGCCCTGGATACGCCCGAAATAGGCCAGGCTCAAGGCATAAGAGGACGTCAGGAACAGCAGGTAAAAGGCCGCTGCGCCGATCCGCCTCCGCCGAAGCACCCGCCGTGGAACTGGCTGGGAGGGGAAGGCCAGCGCCGGCAGCAGCAGGATGAACCAGACCCAGTGGTGGTACCAGCTGATGGGCGAAATGATCAGCATCACCAGCGCTGCCACCCCCATCGCTGCCAGCTGTTCGGATGCGGCCAAAAGCCTGCGGATGGCGCCATAGCCGCAGAGGACGGCCGCCAAGGACAGGGCTATCCACAGGGCGGTGGCCGCGTGTTCCGGTAATCCGAGGTGCAGCGTGAACGACCGCAGTGTCGCGTTGTACATGTCATCCACGGTGCCGACCCTTGAGGCCGTCCACAGGGCTTCGGTCCAGTAGTAGACGGAACCTTCGGCGCTGATGGTGAAACCAACCGCCACGGAGCCGAAGAAACCCGCCGCCATCCAGAACAGGGCCTTGAAATCGCGCTGGGCCAGGAAGAACAGTCCCAAGGCCAAGGGCGTCAATTTCACGCCGGCCGCTAGACCTGTGAGAAGGCCTCTCGGAAGTCCCATCTTCCGGGCACCCAGCAGATCGGCCAGGAGAATGGCCATCAGTGCCGCGTTGATCTGGCCAAAGGACAGCCCCTCCCGCCATGGGCCGGAAATGCCGACGAGAACCACAACCAGCCCAGGCAGAACCGCAGCCCGCCAATCTGTCCGCCGCTGCAGGAGCCCGGCTATACCCTTCGATCTGGTGATGATCAGGTGCACAACGGCCAGCAGGGACATCAGCAGAATCACCGAATGGATGTGAGCACCCATTTCGGCAGGCATCACGGCGTACGGCAGGAACAGCAGGACCGCGAAGGGAGGATAAGTGAACGGCAGCCACGCATCCCCGGCTATGTTCCATAGCTTCTCGTCATACAGCTGGGCGGATCCGCCGAGCCCCAAAAAAGCCTGCGCCCCTGCCCGGTAGACGTTGAAGTCCAGGCTGTGGACTGAGGCGGCCCACCAGACCAGTGCACACCCAACAGCAACGCTGAGGACCGCCGGAACGCTGCGCAGCAAGGGTGATTTGGAAAGCACCCCCAAAGCCTACGGTCCATCGGAGGCGGGTCAGGGAGGCGCCGCGGCGATTGGACACGCTGCCCGAACCCGCCGTATCTGCGCACTCAGTTCCGTGCGGTCTTCACCCCAGATGCGGTTCCATTCCAAACGGCCCTTTGCCTGCCCCTGGACACACTGCGGACCAGCGCACCAGTCCGGACGGGGAGGATTCGGCGGAAACGACCGGCCAAGTTACCTGACCATGCAAACCTCGGCCCGCGGGTGGGAGGCGGCCTCATCCACCCCGGCAGTCCAACCCACCGGACGGTCCAGGTAAGCAGTCCTGCCCCCCCCCAGACGGTCCGGGTTTACGTAATCCAGCCCGCCGCGACACCTGACCATGCAGACCCGCGGCCCGCGGTCGGAGGCCAGAGTGTCCACCCAATCGGTCCAGCCCGCCGGTCAGGTCAAGCTACGCGGTCAGCCCACCCTGGACGGGCCAAGCAACGCGATCCAGCCCTCCGGACGGGCCGGGTTAGGCGGCTTTAATATTCCGGCGAGCTCTGCGAGCAAGGAATTTCGTTGCCGCCGTTCCGTCCCGCCCGGCGGGCGGACGGACAGGCGGGCGAGCGGACGGGCGGGCGGGCAGTCTGGCCGCCCGGCCCCGGCCAGCCCAAGAGACGCGCGAGCCAGCACCGCAGGACGCCGATGCCCGGATTGGGTAACGTAGCAAGGGTGAAGATTGCTACCTGGAATGTGAACTCCATCCGTGCCCGTGCCGACCGCGTTGAAGCCTGGCTGCAGCGCTCCGACGTCGATGTCCTCGCCATCCAGGAAACGAAGGCGAAAGATGAGAACTTTCCGTGGGACATGTTCGAGTCCAACGGCTATGAAGTTGCGCACTTCGGCCTGAGCCAGTGGAACGGCGTCGCGATTGCGTCCCGGGTGGGGCTCGACGACGTCGAACGCACGTTCCCGGGTCAGCCGCACTTCGGCAAGACCGAGGAAACCACGGCTGCTGAGGCCCGGGCCATCGGTGCCACCTGCGGCGGGGTCCGGATTTGGAGCCTGTATGTTCCCAACGGCCGCGCCGTTGGCGATCCGCACATGCCGTACAAGCTGGAGTGGCTGGAGGTCCTCAAAGACCAGGCGGCTTCCTGGGTGGAAGCTGACCCCAAGCTCAACCTGGCGTTGATGGGCGACTTCAACATCGCTCCCCGGGATGAGGACGTCTGGGACATCGACTGGTTCCGCGCCCAGAACGCCACCCACGTCACCGAGCCGGAGCGCGCTGCCTTCCAGGCTTTCCTGGATGCCGGGTTCCAGGACCTTTCCCGGCCTTACACCGAAGGCCCGGGCGTTTACACCTACTGGGATTACACCCAGCTGCGCTTCCCCAAGCGGGAAGGCATGCGCATCGACTTCGCCCTGGGTTCCCCCGCCCTGGCGGCACGGGTCACCGGCGCGAGCATTGACCGCGAAGAACGCAAGGGCAAAGGCGCCTCTGACCATGCACCCGTGATTGTGGAGCTGGATTAGCCGTGGCCGGGGCATCCGGGGGTACCGCATGGCGCACGTTCCCGTACGTGTCCTACCTCCGCGTCTATGAACCACTGGATGCCTTCGACGACGACCAGCAGCTGAGGATCCTGGACCAGCGCTCCCGGGCCCGGCATGAGACAGAGGTGCTGGAGCGCAGCGATGCGGTCCGCCGCCTGGTCCGGGCCGTATCGGATCCTTTCCCGCATAATTCGACCGATCTGGTCCGCGTGCTGCACCATCCCCGGCCGGACGGAACCACCACCCGCCTCTACTGCCCCAACCAACTGGCAGTGCGGACCTCGTTGGCAGCCGAGTCACTTGGCGAGACGGTCAACGGGCCGCTGGTGGACGTGCTGCTGCCGGAGGTCGCCCGCGAAGCCCATGCTGCCCGCATAGATCCGGATGCCTTCGCCGATTCCCTCGCCAAGCTGCACACCCGCTCGGCCACCTGGGGCGTCCCGTTCGGCTGGTTTGTGCTGATCCATGAGGACGACCAGGCAGAGGTTATTGAGGATGACGGCCGGGTCCTCACCGTCCGGTTGTCCGCACCGATCCTTCAGTGCATCGAACGGGCCCGGCACGCCGCCGCAGCCCTTGCCCTGGCGGCCCCGGAGCTGGACCTGCTGGATGAGCTCACCGACCTGGTGGCCTGGCTGGACGTTTTTTCCCCGGACGCGGTGCTGGAGCTGGACTACGGGCCGGTCGCGGAACTGGTGTATCCGGACGATTCCCCGTCCGACGTGCGGCTGGGCATCGAATCCCTCGCAGAGGGAGACATGACCGGCGCGGCCGCCGCCTACCGCCGGCTGGCCGGCCGCTGGATCCCCATCCGTCAGCTGGCCCGCGCCTCCTAAGTGTCCCGGGCACAGCGTTCGGCCGCGCCAGAGTTCCGGCGCATCAGCGTTCCGTGCCCCAGTGTTCCGGTGGCCCGGCATCCCCAGCACCTTAACGTTCCCGCGCCTCCTAAGCATCCCGGCCCGCCAACGGTCCGGCACCTCAACGGTCCGTCAGGTCACCGGTCCAGCCGCGTCAGCGCACCCGGTCCTCGCGGCCGAGCCGGTAGCGCGGACCTGCCTCCAAGCTGATCAGCACCGTCGAGCTGCGGCCGAGGGCAGCGTCCAGTGCGTCCACCAGGTGTGTGGCGTCTGCGGCGACCAGGTGCGGCGCCGCCCCCTGGCGGGGCGTAATGCGGACCCGCAGCCCCGTTCCGGAGCGCAGAGACCAGGTACTGACCGCAACCGATGTAACGTCCGGGTCCTGCTGCAGCGCCGCCCGCAGTGCCTGCTCAGGCACGGCACCGCTGACCGCGATCCGGCCGGGGGCGCCCTCATCGTCGTACTCTTCCACCAGCGTGTCCACCCGCCCGCGGCCCTGGGCGGAAATCCAGAGGACCAGCAGCACGGCGGTCACGGCCATGGCCAGCGCAAGCAGCGGCCACAGCCAGCTCTGGGACTGGCCGGGCATGGCCGTGTCCTCGAGCATCCGCCCGGCATCAGCCACCAGCGACGGAGCCGTGTCCTGCCACCAGCGGGCCGCCGCGGCGTTGGTGCTGAGCAGCAGCAGGCCCCCGCCGGCCGCCAGCAGCAGCAGGCCGCCCAGCCCCAGCAGGACCCGGTTCAGGGTTCGTGGTGTGCGGTTCACTGGCCGATCGCCCCCATGCTTGAAATCTGGATACTGACGGCAGGCTGCGGCTCCAGGCCGGTCAGCGCCAGTTCGTCCTCCACCGCGGCCCGCACGGCGTCGGCGTTCACCGGAATTCCCGAGGTGGGGCGGATGCGGACCTCAACGCGGGTCCGCCCCACCGTCACCAGGACCTGACCGGCGGTGACCCCGGCGCTGACCCGGCTGCGGCGGGCCAGCGACGCTGCCAGCACTTCGGCTTCAACCACGACGGCGGCGCGCGGGTTGGGGATGGCATAGCGTGCACGGCGTCCCGGGAGGACAGCCATGAGGAAAAACCACAGCCCGGCCAGGAAGATCAGGCCCCCAGCGAGTCCCAGGAAAAGCGGATCGGCGTCCCGGGGCAGGCCGGCGAGCCAGTGCGCGAAGGTCGGCGGATCGATCAGCCATTCCTCCTGGCCCAGGGACTGCAGGACCGATTCCAGCAGGACGTAAAGGCAGAACAGGATGCCGAAGACCGCAGCGATGATCGCAGGAACCGTACGCGCGGCATGGGTTTCACGCCGCACGATCCGCTTGATGGTGCCCTCTGCCGGCGGCGCGGCGGTTGTCGCACTCACCGGACCCGGCTCCCTTCCTGTACCCGGATACCAGTCACGCGGATGTCCACGAGGGAAAGGATAGAACCGGTGAGGTAGGTGATGCGCTGCAGCAGCAGCGGCTTCGCCGCATGGACCCGGTGCCAGACCGAGCCTCCGGTGCGCTCCACCAGCCCCGGGTCTTTCACGACGGCGTCCAGCGGCGGCATGGTGACGGGCAGGGCCAGGGCCAGGGCGAGCAGCCCCTCGTCGTCGCTCCAGGTGACGCGGACCGCTGCAGCGGGGATGCCGAAATGTTCTGCGGCCACTGCCTGCGCCGTGCTGGTCAGTGCCTGCGTGCTGATCCGGTTGTGTCCGGCCAGCTTGGAAGCCGTACGGGTTCCGGCGGGTGCAGTCATAACGGCACTGCTCATGAGGAGGAACGGCGTCCGGTCAGCGCATCCCGCACGCTGCGGAAGTCGACCTTGCCTTCTGCTGCCCGGCCCAGGAAGGCTCCCACTGCTATGAACAGAGCCATCAGCAGGAAGCCCCAGAAGTCGAAAATCAGGGCGGTGAAGGCCAGCACGGCGCCTACGGCCATGCCCACCACGGTCGGTTTCATAATTCCTGCCTTACTTTCGATTCCGCGCGGGGCTGGAGCCACGTTGGGTATTCGGTTAGTGCCATCGCGCCGTTCACGCACGGCTACTCCTGGCCGCCTGCAGCGGGCGGGTGTTTGGCGCCGCGGCTCTCCGTGGCCTCAGGAATGTGCACATCGGCAATGGAGACGTTGACCTCCACCACGTTCAGTCCCACCAGGTTTTCGACCGCCGTATATACGGCCTGCCGGACCTGATCGGCGATCCCGGTCAGCGGTGTGCCGTATTCGGCGACGAGGGTGATGTCCACGGCGGCTTCGGTCTCCCCCACTTCGACATTCACGCCGGCTGTGGCGCTGCTGTCCGAACCGGCGACGGCATCGCGGACCGCCCCAAGCGTCCGCCCGCCGCCGGAGCCCAGGGCGTGGACGCCCGGGACCGCACGCGCAGCAATCGCCGCAACCTTCGCAACGGCCTGTTCGGAGATGGCAGTCCGGCCGCCGGCCGCTTCACCAGGAACAACGGGGGCTGCCGGAGGCATTTCCGCAGCAGGGGAAACGGTACCGGGCACTGCGGCACCCGGGACTGCAGTGGCGGGCGCTGCGCCGGCTACCCGGCCGCTGCTTGGCTCCTGCGGTTTGGGTCCTGGCCCGGGTGGCGGAGTCGATGCGCCGGCCGGACCATTTCCGCTGGCGGGATGGGGACGGCTGGCAGGAGGAGGCCCCGCGGGGTCGCGCTGGCCTGCGGGAGTATGCCGGCCGGGCTGAGCGCCCGGCTGCGGCGGTAACGGTGATGCTGGCTGTGCTCCGGGATCGGCGGGACCGGACCCCGGCGTGTTCTGGGCGTCATCCATAACAGCCAAGCCTAGCCCCTCACCTGCTTCGTTGGGCAGGGAAAGACTCAGCCCATCTGCACCCGCCTGCCTGTCACCTCGGTGGGCTCGATACCCACAAACAGGTTTCGCTCTCCGCCGCCGTAGGGCGCCGCGGCCCGGAGCCCCCACAGTGTGGTGAGCAGGGCTTCGTCCCGGACAGCGTTGGCGCGCCCGCTGACCAGCACAGACCAGCCGGCCATGCGCTCACCGTCGTGGGAATCCACCTGGAAAGAGGTGTTCAGGTCTCCCGGCAGCAGCGCAAGCCCGCTTTGGCTGCTGGTGCGGAAGTAGACGGACTTCCCGTGCACCAGATAGTTCACCGGGAAGACGAGCAGCCTCCCGTCCTGCAGGAAGGCGATGCGCCCGGTGTCCTCGCCGCTCAGCAGCGCCCAGCACTCTGCCTCACTGATCTTTTGGCTTTCGTGGGGACTGACGGACTCCCACTCGAATCTCTCGCTGCTTGGAAACATCTTTGTCCTCCAGGTAGGGGTCGGGCGTCCCAGTGAACCCGGTAAAGGAGGAGTTGAAAAGGGTGCCGGCGCCCGGGGAGCCCGTAACCCGGATTCGGGCAAAAGAAAAACCCCGCACTCACTGAGTGCGGGGTTTTTAGCTGGTGGCTCCGACCGGCGTCGATCCGGTGACCTTTCGATTTTCAGTCGAACGCTCTACCAACTGAGCTACAGAGCCGGGCATCATCGAATCGATGATCACCGAGATCTTCCAAATCGCTTCAGAAAATCTGAGCGACCCTGACGGGACTTGAACCCGCGACCTCCGCCGTGACAGGGCGGCGCGCTAACCAACTGCGCTACAGGGCCTTGCATTTCACGAGTGTCAACTCTACCAGCTTTTCAGCCGGTCATTTACCACTTGCGTGAGTACCCCCAACGGGATTCGAACCCGTGCCGCCGCCGTGAAAGGGCGGTGTCCTAGGCCGCTAGACGATGGGGGCTCAGAACACGCAGCGTTCAATTTGACCAACCCCGAACATCTGTTCGGTGTCAGTCAGATTTCCCGGCTGCGGACCTATAAAACTATAGGGCCTAATTCCCGGATTTCCAAAATCGGCACCCGCACGGCCCTGACCCGGCAGTAACAGCGTCACCCCGAGCCCTCCCCGGAGCCACGCACTAGAGTGGAAACGTGCCGATCGAGATGACTCCCGACGACTTCGAAGCCGCGGTCGACGACGCCCTGAACTCCATTCCCGCCGACCTCGCCAAGGCCATGAACAACGTGGCCGTCTTCATCGAGGACGAATATGTTCCCGGCCCCGGCGAGGACCCGGCCACCGAACTCCTGGGCCTCTATGACGGCACTCCCCTGACCGAACGGGATTCCTGGTGGGGGGCCGGCTCCCTGCCCGACCGCATCGTGATCTTCAGCGGTCCCCTCATGCGGATGTGCGGCACCCGGGAGGAACTGGTGGACGAAATCCGGATTACCGTCATCCATGAAGTGGCCCACCACTTCGGGATCGATGACGCGCGGCTGCACGAACTCGGCTGGGGATAGCCTGTAAGCATGGGGAATCATTCCGGCCACAGCCACGGCCTGCCGCAGGGCACAGCGACTGGTAAGCACCGCCGCAAGCTGCTTGCCGTCTTCCTGATTACCATCTCCGTGGTCTTCATCCAGGCTGCCGGCGCTTTGGTCTCCGGCTCCCTGGCCCTGATGGCCGACGCCGGGCACATGCTTTCCGACGCTGCCGGCGTCTCCATCGCGCTGCTCGCGGCCTGGATCGCGGGACGGCCCGCGACGTCGAAACGGACCTACGGTTATCAGCGGGCCGAGGTCCTGGCCGCGCTGGCCAACTCGCTGCTGCTGATCGTGATCGCCGTCGTCATCTTCACCGAAGCGATCCGGCGGATCGGGGATGCACCGGAAGTGCAGACCGGCATCATGCTTTTCGCGGCGATCATCGGCGGGCTCGCCAACCTGGTGTCGCTGTTCATCCTGCGCAGCGGCCGCAAGGAGAGCCTGAACGTGCGCGGCGCCTACCTGGAGGTCCTTGGGGACCTGCTGGGCTCCGCCGCCGTCGTGGTTTCGGCCCTGGTGATTATGCTTACCGGCTACCAGCAGGCGGATGTCTGGGCATCCTTCCTGATCGCGTTCATGATCCTGCCGCGCGCATGGTCGCTCCTGCGCGAGGTGATCGACGTGCTGCTCGAAGCCACACCGCAGGGTGTGGACGTGGAAATGATCCGCGAGCATATTGTCTCGGTCGAAGGTGTCAGCGACGCCCATGACATCCACATCTGGACGATTACCTCCGGCGTTCCGGTCTTCTCCGCCCACGTGGTGGTGGATGAGGAGTACTTGACGCCGCACGGGATGGACACCATCCTGGACCGGCTGGGCACGTGCCTCTCAAGCCACTTCGACACCGAGCACTGCACCTTCCAGCTCGAGCCCGAGCGGCATGCCGTCCACGAAGGTGAACGGCACGCCTAAGCGCTGGCTCCGGAGGCCGGACTACGGTTACTGCTCCACCATCGGTCCGAACTTCGGACGGTCCGCCAGGCGCGGATCCTCGTGATCGGGCACCACCATGACCGGGCCCTTGGCATGGTGCAGCACGCTCTGGCTGGTGGAGCCCAGCAGCATCCCGGTGAATCCACCGCGGCCCCGGGTACCCAAGACCACCAGTTCGGCCTTCGCCGTGCGTTCAACCATAATTTCCGCGGGCGGGCCGTCCACCAGTTCCACTGACATCTCCAGGTCCGGGAAGTGGCTCTGCAGCCACTCCCGTCCCGCGGTGAGCTGCACCATCAGTTCCTCGTGGAGCGCTTCGACGTCCAAGGGTGCCGGCACCCAGGCAAGGGAGCCGCTGAACGGGGGCAGCGCGCACACAATCCGCAGCGGCAGGCCCATGCTGCGGGCCTGCTCGGCTGCAGCGAGCGAAGCCGCCCGTGCGTGTTCGGAACCGTCCACACCCACCACGACAGCCTGATGCACGTCGTCAGTCACCGGGGAGCCCGCCGGTGCTGCCACGCCGGATTCCGGCAGGCGGCCGGCCGTCCGCAGCGGAACAATGACGGTGGGGCACTTGGCATGGGCCGGCAGCGCACTGGAGACCGAGCCGAGGAGCCGCCCCACGAATCCGCCGCGGCCGCGCGAGCCCACAACCATCAGGTCGGCGTCTTCGGACAGTTCCAGCAGGACGGCCGCAGCGTCTCCGCTCTCGACGCGGGGGATGATTTCCAGGCCGTGCTGGTTGAGCCTGGCCAGGGTTTTCTCCTGGACGGAGCGGGCGCCGTCACGGATGACGGCGTCATCAACGGCCGTGTAGCCGGCATCCATCGAGGATGCGGCGAAGATCGGAACCGTGTAGGCAGTCACCACATGGAGCGGGACATCACGCCGCCGGGCTTCCCGCGCTGCCCAGGTCAGCGCGCAGATACTCTGGTCCGAACCGTCAACGCCGACGACGATCCCGGACCGGGCAGCAGCCGCATTCCACTCTGAATCGGTCATTACCGGCTCCCTTCGGGTACGCGCTCAACCACCATCGGTTGCGCTCCTGAACCCAGCCTACTGCGCGGGGCGGGGGGCTGTGACTTACATCCAACACACGCACGCTCTGTTAAGGGGCCGGTTCCGTGCAGGACTATTATCGGTATGCGGCATGTCCGCTCGCCCCCAGACACCACAACATCTTCAGAGGAAATCCGCCATGCTCAAGCAAGGTTCCAGACTGGACCGGTATTTTGAAATCTCCAAGCGCGGTTCCACGGTAGGGACGGAGATCCGTGGAGGTCTGGCCACCTTCTTTGCCATGAGTTACATCGTGGTGCTGAACCCGTTGATCCTCGGCGGGGAGGACGGCACAGGCCGGTCCCTTGGCGGGCCTGCGGTCGCAGCGGCGACTGCGCTGGTAGCCGGCGTCCTGACCATCATCATGGGCGCCTGGGCCAAGCATCCGTTTGCCATGGCCACCGGGCTCGGCGTCAACGCGTTCGTTGCCGTGACTGTGGCGACCAATGAGAATCTCACCTGGCAGGACGTTATGGGCCTGGTGGTGCTGGCCGGTATCACCATGTTCATCCTGGTGCTCACCGGATTCCGGACAGCTGTGTTCAAGGCGGTGCCCGCGAGCCTGAAAACCGCGATCGTGGTGGGCATCGGCATGTTCATCGCACTGCTCGGCTTCGTGAACGCCGGCTTCGTCCGCCGGATCCCCGACGCCGCCGGGACCACCGTGCCGGTGCAGCTTGGCGACGGCGGTGAACTGCTCGGCTGGCCCACCCTGGTATTCGCTTTTGGTCTGATCCTGACCATTGGACTGATGGCCCGCAAGGCCCGCGGCGCCATTCTGATCGGCATTCTCGCCTCCACCGTGCTCTCCGTGATCATCGAGGCTGTGGCATCTCCCGGAAGCCAGGGCGCAGGCGAGGCAACCGGCTGGTCCCTGGTCACCCCGAGCATGCCTGAGTGGGGCGCCCCGGATCTGTCCCTGATCGGCAACTTCAATCTCTTCGGCTCCTTCGAGAAGCTGGGCATCATCGGTGCTTCCCTGCTTGCGTTCGTCATCCTCCTGAGCATCTTCTTCGATGCGATGGGCACCATGGTCGGCCTGTCCAGCGAGGCCGGAAGTATCGACAAGGACGGCAACATCCCCAACACCGAGAGGGTGCTGCTGGTGGATGCAGCCGGCGCGATCGTCGGCGGCGGCGCGAGCGTCTCCTCCAACCAGCTGTTCGTCGAATCCGGCGCCGGCATCGGCGAAGGCGCCCGCACCGGACTGGCGTCCATTGTCACCGGCCTGCTGTTCATCGCGGCGATGTTCCTGACCCCGCTGATCTACCTGGTGCCGTTTGAGGCCGTGGCCCCCGCCCTCGTCGTCGTGGGTTACCTGATGGTCAGCCAGGTCGGCAAGATCGACTGGTCCGACATCGGGTTTGCGCTCCCGTCCTTCCTGACCATCGCCCTGATGCCCTTCACCTACTCGATCGCCAACGGACTCGGCGCCGGGTTCGTGTCCTATGTGCTGATCCGTGTCTTCCAGGGGCGGGCCAAGGAGATCCACCCGGTGATGTGGGTTGTCGCCGCTGCCTTCGCGGTCTTCTTCTGCGTCGGTCCGATCGAAGCTGCACTGGGCGTGTAGTTCCCCGGCGAACACACCAAAAATGGTGCCCCTGCCGATCCGGCAGGGGCACCATTTTTGGTTAAGGCAGTACTCAGCGCACTGCCGGGACCTCCGCTTCGGTGTCCCGGAGCACCTGGGCGCCGCGGGCAAACGCCCGCACCTTGGAGTCATCCCACAGCTGGGCCGGAACGGCCCCGCCGAGCAGCCTGCGCGGCAGCCCCGGGTCCTCCGCGAAGGGAACATCCGCACCGGCGATGATGATGTTGCCGTAGCGGCGGCCCTTGAGCATGGGCGGATCGGCGATGATGGCGGTGTGGGGGAAGGCGGCGGCGATCGTCGCGGCTTCCCGGCGGGCGGTGCGCAGGTCCGGAGCGTCCCCGCAGTTGACCACGTACAGGCCGGCCGGGCCGAGCACCCGCTTGGCGTGGCCCAGGAATTCGGCCGTGGTCAGCGGCAGCGGAGTTTTGTCTCCCGCGAAGACGTCGCGGATCAGCAGGTCCCTGCTGTCCTCAGTGAGCGACTCCGTGACCTCACGGGCCTCACCGACCCGCAGGCGCATCAGGGGAGCCCGCGGCAGATCGAACCAGCCACGCACCAGCTCCGCGAGCCGGCCGTCCAGTTCCACGACCACCTGCCTGGCGTTCGGGTAAACGTCGGCGAAGTAGCGGGCCATGGAACAGGCGCCGCCGCCCAGATGCAGCGCCCGCAGCTTGGCCTCCGGAGCGAACCGGGACTCCACCAGTGCGGCAATCCAGCGCATGTACTCGAAGTCGAGTTCCCGCGGGTCCGCCAGGTCGATGTGGGAGGAGTGCACGCCGTTGATCTTCAGCAGCCAGCCGGAGGAGGAGAACTGGTCCGGGAGCAGCTCGCACGTGCCGGTATCAATCTCGTACCGGCCGGGCACAGGCCCGGTACCGTCACCGGCAGGTTGTTCCGTGCCGGTGCGGCCGGGACGTTTCCTGCCCATCAGGGACAGGCCGGAGGAAATTGCGCAAAGCTCATGCTTCCAGCTTAGGCGCGGCGGAACCTGCCCAGCGCCTAGGTCACGATCGCCAGGGCGAAGCCGTCCCAGCCCTTGGCACCAACGGTCTGCAGGGCAGTGGATTCCAGCCGGGGGTGTGTACCCATCAGTTCCAGCGCGGCGCGCGTGCCCTGGATGGCTGAATCGCCGCCGGCGTCCAGCACACCGCCGTAGCGGACCACGTTGTCCAGGACAATCACCGTGCCGGGCCGGGAAAGCCGGATAGCCCATTCCAGGTAGGCAGGGTTGTTTTCCTTGTCCGCATCGATGAAAACGAGGTCGAACGGCTCGCTGCCTTCCAGCCCGGGAAGGGTGTCCAGGGCCGCGCCCACCCGGATATCCACCAGATTCCCGACGCCGGCCCGGTCCAGGTTCCTCCGCGCCACCTCCGCGTGCAGGGGCACGTATTCACAGGTCACCATGGAGCCGTCTGCCGGAAGCCCGCGGGCCAGCCAGGACGTGCTGAACCCGCCGAGGGTGCCGATCTCCAGGATCCGGCGGGCACCGGCCAGCCGCGCCAGCAGCATCAGGAACTTGCCCTGGCCCGGACTCACTTCGATCGGCGGAAGGCCCGCGGCAGCGGCGTCCTCCACCGCGGCGACCAGCGCTGCATCGGGATGGACGACGACGCCGGTGAGGTAGGAGTCGACGTCGGCCCACTCGCTGGAGCCGTGCTCCGCCCGGATGCCCCGGTGCTGGCCGGCCATCAGGAGTGCCCGCGGTACTCGTCTTCGGCGTCCAGGACCTGCTCCAGGCGCTCGATCTTGCCGGTCAATTCGCCGGTGTGGCCGGGCCGGATGTCCGCTTTCAGCACCAGCGAGACGCGGCTGCCGTACCGTCCCACCGCCTCGGTGGCGCGGCGGATCACATCCATCACCTCGTCCCACTCACCCTCGATCGTGGTGAACATGGCGTCGGTGCGGTTCGGCAGGCCCGACTGGCGGACGATCTTCACGGCGGCGGCAACGGCGTCGTGCACCGAAGCGTCTGCGGACGGACCGCCGGGACCGGTCTCCGGACCCACGCCGGAGGGAGCAACTGAGAAGGCTACAAGCATGCGCCCAGTCTGCCACCGGTCCGGTCAAACCTGAACCGCTCCGTAGTACCGCGCAACACAGTCCTAGCCTTCCTCGGCCGCTGTCCGCTTGGCGGCCGCTTCCTCCCGCTCCACTGCGGGGTTCAGCCGTGAACGGCGGCGGCTGTACCCGAAGTACACCACAAATCCGAGGAGCAGCCAGCCGGCGAAAAGGATCCACGTTTCCACCGACAGGTTGGTCATCAGGTACAGGCACAGCAGGGTGGACAGCACCGGAAGCACCGGGCCGAACGGTACCCGGAAGTCCGGCCTCAGATCCGGCCGCTTCCGCCGCAGCACCAGCACACCGGCACTGACCACCACGAAGGCCGAGAGCGTTCCGATGTTGATCATTTCCTCGAGGACGTCCACCTGGGTGAATCCGGCCACGAACGCCACGAGCACACCGCAGAGGATCTGCAGGCGGGCCGGGGTGGCGTGCTTGGAACTGGTCCTGGACAGGGCCCGGGGCAGCAGGCCGTCCCGGGACATAGCCAGCACCACCCGGGCCAGCCCCATCAGCAGCACCATAATGACTGTCGTCAGGCCGATCAGCGAGCCGACGGCAATAACCTGCGCGGCGCCCGTGTTGCCGACGAGACTGAACGCCGTCGCCAGGTTGGGAGCCTCCACGGAGGCGAGTTCGGTATACGAAACCATGCCGGTCAGGGCCAGGGAAACCCCGATGTACAGGGCCGTGACCACGGCGAGGCCGGCGAAGATGCCGCGGGGCAGGGTACGTCCCGGATTCTTGACCTCTTCGGCGGACGTCGCGACGACGTCGAACCCGATAAAGGCGAAGAACACGACGGCGGCGCCCGCGAAGACACCCATCAACCCGTACTGGGCGGGGGCGGCACCGGTGAGGAAGGAGAAGAGCGACTGCGCCATGACCCCTTCGGTGCCGGCGGCTTCGGTGGACACGGCATCGGGAATGAACGGGGTGTAGTTGTCGAAGTCGATGTAGAAGAAGCCGGCGACGATGACGAAGAGGACCACACCGATCTTGATCAGCGTGAAGACGTTGCCAACCCGTGCCGAGAGCTTGGTGCCCATGACCAGCAGGACGGTGAAGGCCGCCACGATCAGGAACGGACCCCAGGTCATTTCGATCGGGCCCAGCGAAATGCTGGCCGGGATATCCCAGCCGATCAGGGCGAAGACCTCACTGAGGTAGATGCCCCAGTATTTGGCGATCACCGCCGCCGCGGTGAACAGCTCCAGGATCAGGTTCCAGCCAATGATCCAGGCGACCAGCTCCCCCATCGTGGCGTAACTGAAAACGTAAGCGGAACCAGCCACCGGGATCGCGGTGGCGAACTCGGCGTAGCACATGATCGCCAGTGCGCAGGTGACGGCGGCCAGCACGAAGGAGAGCGTGACGGCCGGGCCGGAGAAGTCGGCCGCGGCTTTGGCACCCACGGAGAAGATGCCGGCACCCACGGCGACGGCGACCCCCATGATCATCAGGTCCCACGTGGTCAGCGATCGTCTGAGCCGGCGGCCTTCCTCATCGGCGTCGGCCAGTGATTTCTCAATGGGCTTGGTGCGGAAAAGGCTCACTCCGGAATCCTTGCTGTGGGGCGCTGGCAGGAAGGGCCCCAGTGGGGCCGAGGGGTACCAGTGTAGTCACAGGGCGGTAGCGAAGTGCAGTGCGCATTTGGGAGGATGGAGGTGGCTTGCCCCATGAGGACCGGGTGCGGGCCCCTCCTAGAGATCGGATGCTCCCATGGCCCGCGGAATCTACGTAAGCGCGATGACGCCGGGATCGGGCAAGACGCTGATCAGTCTGGGCCTGGCGGACATGCTCCACCGGCACGCCGACCGGGTGGGATTTTTCCGCCCGATCGTGGAAGGCTCCGACCGCGAGGACGATCCGGTGGTCCGCCTGATGCAGCGCCGCTTTAACCTCAGCACCTCCAACTGCCGCGGCGGGCTGACCCGGCGGGAGCTGCGGGCCCTGCTGGTGACCGGAGAGCGCGGCGAAGTGGACGCGCGCTGCATGGCCATCTACAGCGAGATTGCCGCCAACTGCGATGTGGTGATCGTGGAGGGCACGGATCTTTCCGGGCACGACGTCGCCCTCGAGTTCGATTTGAACGCCCGCCTGGCGAACAACCTGGGCGCCATGGTCATGGCCGTGGTCAACGCCCGGGACATGTCCGTCGATGAGGTTGCCGACGCCGTGGATGTTGCCCGCCGCCAGCTGGCCGCCACCAAGTGCGACCTGCTGGCAATGATGGTCAACCGGGCGGAGGAGCCCGCTGTGGATGAGCTTCGGTCACACGTCCGGCCAGGCGCCTCCCACCGGCCGGTCTACGTGCTCCCGGAGCTGAATGAAATCTCCCAGCCCTCGATCTCCGAGGTCGCCAAGGCCCTCTCCGCCCGGCAGATAGCCGGCAGCAGGTCACTGGAACGCGATGTCACGGGCGTGAAGGTCGCAGCGATGACCGTCAGCAACTTCATCACCCAGCTGGCCGACGGCTCGCTGGTGATTGCTCCGGGCGACCGCGCCGACGTGATGGTCGCTGCCCTCGCTTCCTCCTTCTCGGCGGAGTTCCCCGTTCCCAGCGGCATGATCCTCACCGGCGGCCTGCCCCTGGACGCCGGTGTCCTGGCCCTTCTCGCCCAGGCTCCCTTCCCGGTGTTTGCCGTGGACAGCGATACCTATTCCACTGCCCGGGACGTCAGCCAGGTCCGCGGCGAGATCGCCACCGGCCAGCGCCGCAAGGTTGCGGCGGCGCTGGGCATCTGGTCCCGCTACGTGGACGAGCAGGAGCTGCTGGAAAGGCTGGAGCTCCCCCGCCCGGAAAAGACCACTCCCCTGCGTTTCCTGAACGAACTGATCGTCCGGGCCCGGGCCAAGCGCCGGCACATCGTGCTCCCCGAAGGCCTGGACGTGCGGATCCTGCGGGCCGCGGAGATCCTGCGCCGCCGCGATGTCTGCGCCCTGACGGTGCTCGGCCCCGAGATTGAGGTCCGGGAGCTCGCGGCCAGCGAGGGCATCGACCTGGCCGGAATCACCATCATCAACCCGGCCACCAGCGGACTGCGGGACGACTTCGCCCGCGAATACCAGCAGCTGCGGGCCAAAAAGGGCGTCACGATGGAGGACGCCCAGGAACGCATGCTCCAAGGTGCATATTTCGGAACCATGATGGTCAAGCTGGGCCGGGTGGACGGTATGGTCTCCGGCGCCGCCCACACCACGGCCAACACGATCCGGCCGGCCTTGGAGTTCATCCGCACCAAGGAAGGCTCCCAGATCGTTTCCTCGGTGTTCCTGATGCTGCTCCAGGACCGGGTGCTGGTCTACGGTGACTGTGCGGTGAACCCGGATCCAAATGCCGAGCAGCTGGCGGACATTGCGCAGGCCTCCGCGGACACCGCCGCCCAGTTCGGCGTCACTCCGCGCGTGGCAATGCTTTCCTACGCGACCGGAGCCTCCGGAGCCGGCGAGGCAGTGGACAAGGTCAGGGAAGCCACCGAGATTGTGCGCAAGGCCCGCCCGCAGCTTCCCGTTGAAGGTCCAATCCAGTACGACGCCGCCGTGGATGCCTCCGTCGCCGCGTCCAAGGCCCCGGGATCCACCGTCGCCGGGCAGGCGACCGTGTTCATCTTTCCGGACCTGAACACCGGCAACAACACCTATAAGGCGGTCCAGCAATCCGCCGGGGCGGTCGCCGTCGGACCCGTTCTGCAGGGTCTGCGGAAACCCGTCAATGACCTGTCAAGGGGCGCTACGGTGGAAGACATTGTGAACACCGTGGCCATCACGGCCATCCAGGCGCAGGAGGACTAATGCTGATCTTGGTGATTAACTCAGGTTCCTCGTCGCTGAAGTACCAGGTGCGCAATACCGACACCCACGAGATCCTGGTCAAAGGCCTCATTGACCGGATCGGTGAGGCTGAGGTGCCGGACCACCGGGCTGCCCTGCTGCGGCTCAGTGAGGAAGCCGGGCCGGTGCTGCACGGAAAAACGATTGAAGCCGTAGGACACCGCGTGGTCCACGGCGGCGAACGCTTCAGCCAGCCGGTGCTGGTGGACAATGAGATCACCCGCGCCATCGAGCGGCTCAGCCCGCTGGCACCGCTGCACAATCCCGCCAGTGCCATGGGTATCCGGGCGGTCGCAGAACGCTATCCCGGCGTCCCCCAGGTCGCCGTCTTTGACACGGCATTCCACCGGACCCTGCCGCCGCGCGCCTGGCGGTATGCCATCCCGCAGCCGCTCTACCGGCGCTACGGGATCCGGCGGTATGGCTTCCACGGCACCAGCTGCGCTTATGTCAGCGAACTCGCCGCCGAATTCCTGGACGCCCCCCTGGACGAGTTCAACGCCGTCGTGGCCCATCTGGGCAACGGGGCGTCGGTGACCGCCCTGCAGAACGGCCGGAGCATCGACACCTCCATGGGATTCACCCCGCTGGCCGGGCTGGTGATGGGAACCCGCAGCGGCGACATCGACCCTTCGATCCTGGTCTTCCTGGCCCGTGAGGGCTACAGCGCGGATGACATTGACACCCTGCTGAACCGTGAATCCGGGCTGCTGGCGCTCAGCGGGGTCGCCGACATGCGGGAGATCACCGCCGCGGCCGAGGCGGGAGATCAGCAGTCGGAACTGGCACTGGAAGTCTCCGCCTACCGTTTGGCGAAATACATCGGCGCGTACCACGTGGCCGTGGGCGGCGCGCGCGCCATTATCTTCACGGCCGGGATCGGGGAGAACGACGGCGCCTTCCGGGCCCGGGTGGTGGCCCTGCTTGGTGCCCTGAACGTCCGGCTTGATGACGCCGCCAATAACCTCCGCTCGAATGAGGTCCGCAGGATCAGCAGTCCGGATTCGGCCATCGACGTGCTGGTGGTTCCGACGGACGAGGAAGAAGCGATCGCCGAGGCGACGGCGGATACCGTTTTGGCGGCAGGACGCGAATAGCGCCCCATCATGGCACGCAGTTCCGGCACAGCAACCCCTACCAGCCGGTACCACGCGAAAGTTCGTGGAGCAGTCTTTCCGGCGCGACACGGGTGCCCGGCCTTGCTAGCATTCTCGGCAGGTTAAGCAGAAGCCGCGGATCCCTTGTGCGTGGAGTTGGCATGGAACACACCCTGCGGGTACTGGTAAGAATCGATACGAAAAGCTCATCAGCCGGCATTGAGGTGCGCGGGTGCCTGGTGCCGGCCAACTGCCCGGACCTGGTGGAAATCCTCCGGCACACCGCCACCCTGGGCGCCCATATGGTCCTCAACCTGACCAAAGCCCTGCATCTGGACGCCTCCGCTCTGGATGAACTGCTGCTGCAGACCGGGCAGGTTCCGTGCCTGCCGCTTGATGGCGGGCACACCACGGTCTCGGTGCGCCTGCCCTCCCGTCTTCCGTCCTGCGCACCCCGGGTCCAGGTGCCGGATTGGAATCCGCTGAGCAACGCGCAGGCGTTCGAGCTGGCCTTCCAGCAGCATGATCCCGCCGCCCTCCGCTCTGCCCGGCGGCCCGGCTGAGCTGGACTCCGCTGTGCGGCCGTTGAGCGCCGCACCCCGCCGCACCCCGACGAATTGTCAGCAGGCTTATGAATTTGGGAGGATGGAGCCTATTCATCCCGCAACGAGCAGGAGGCCAGCATGAAGGCAGTGACATGGCAGGGCAAGCGGAAGGTCAGCGTCGAGGAAGTGCCCGATCCGGTGATCGAGCAGCCAACTGACGCGGTCATCAGGATCACCTCCACCGCACTGTGCGGTTCGGACCTGCATCTTTACGAAGTTCTGGGGCCCTACATGAAGGCCGGGGACATCGTCGGGCACGAGCCGATGGGCATCGTGGAGGAAGTCGGCAGCGCCGTCACCAACCTCAAGCGCGGCGACCGGGTGGTCATCCCCTTCCAGATTGCCTGCGGACAGTGTTTTATGTGTCGGCAGGGACTGCAGACCCAGTGTGAAACGACGCAGGTCCGGGACAAGGGCATGGGTGCTGCCCTGTTCGGCTATTCAGAGCTCTACGGGTCCGTTCCCGGCGCCCAGGCCGAGTACCTCCGCGTGCCGCACGCTGACTACGGCCCGATCGTCGTTGGATCCGAACTCCCCGACGACCGGTATCTCTTCCTGTCCGACATCCTCCCCACCGCGTGGCAGGGAGTGAAGTACGCCAACGTGCCCGACGGCGGCACCCTGGCGGTCTACGGACTGGGCCCGGTGGGACAGTTCGCCGCCCGGATCGGAGCCCACCTCGGCTACCGGGTTATCGGCGTCGAACCCCAGGCGGAGCGCCGTGATCTGGCGGCCCGCCACGGTGCGGAGGTGCTGGACCTGTCCAAGGACCTCGGCGATGAGCTGCGTGAGATGACCCAGGGCCGCGGCCCGGATGCGGTGGTGGACGCCGTGGGCATGGAAGCGCACGGCTCCGGGGTCGGCGCTTTCGCCCAGGCAGCCGTTGGACTGCTGCCGGATGCCCTGGCGCAGAAGGCCATGGAAACCGCGGGTGTGGACCGCCTCGCGGCACTGCACAGCGCGGTCGATTCCGTGCGCCGCGGCGGCACCATCTCCCTGAGCGGGGTCTATGGCGGTACCGCCAGTCCGATGCCGCTGATGACCATGTTCGACAAGCAGCTGAACCTGCGGATGGGGCAGTGCAACGTGAAGCGGTGGGTGGATGACCTGCTGCCGCTCGTGGAGGACCCGGCAGATCCGCTGGGTGTCACGGACCTGGTCACCCACCGTGCGGGGCTGGACGCCGCTCCGGAACTGTACGAAAAGTTCCAGAAGAAGGAAGACGGCTGCATCAAGGTCGTTTTCCAGCCCGGCCTGAACTAGGCCTTTCGTGCCCTGCCTTCCTCCGCGGCGGGCAGGGCACGCGGGCTAGCTCCTCCGCAGGCTCCAGGCCCAGCGGATCAGCGGCAGCTGCAGGGGCAGCCGCAGGCTGTGGATAATCCGTTCGCGGTCCGAGCCGCGCTCACCAAAGGCACGCTCCAGGGCACCGAGGTGTCCAGCGACAAAAGCGGTGAACATCAGGGCAGTGCCGGTGGCCGCAGCCTTCCTCGTGGCCGGGAGCAGCAAGCCCGCCGCTGCCACACCCTCAATGACCCCGCTGCCGGAGATCCACTGGCTGCGGGTCAGCAGCCCGAAACGCCCGCTCTTGTCCCGGCAGAGGGTGCGTGGCACCACTGACGCGTAGAACCCCGGGTTCCGGAAGTGATTGGCGGCGCTGATGCCCAGCAGTGCGGCAAGAGCGGCGGCTGAGGCGGTCTGTTTATTCATGGGCTTCTTCCATTGGCGGAACGGAGGGCGTCGGCGCCTTCTGCGCGCCGGAGTGCATCCTGTGCATGGCGTCAGCAGCCCGGACCAGGGCCAGGTGCGAGAAGGCCTGGGGGTAGTTGCCTGCCATACGCCCGTTCACTGTGTCATATTCCTCGCTGAGCAGGCCAACCTCGTTCGCGCAGCCGACCAGCCGGTTCATCAGCTCCACCGCGTCGCTGGTGCGTCCCGTGTGCGCATACTGCTCGGCCAGCCAGAAACTGCAGGCCAGGAACGGATTCTCTCCCGGTTCCAGGCCGTCGATTCCGGTAGCGCTCTCATAGCGCAGCAGCAGGCCTTCCCCGTTGAGCAGGTCCTGCTCCATCCGGGCCACCGTCCCGAGCATCCGGGGATCGTCATAGGAGACGAACCCCACGTGGGTCAGCTGCAGCAGCGAGGCGTCAACTTCAGAGCTGCCGTAACACTGAACGAAGGAGTTCAACCCGGGGTCATACCCGTGTTCCAGGATCTCCGTGCGCAGGCCGTCCCGAAGCGCTTCCCACAGCTCCACCGGACCATCCAGCCCGTCCTCCCGGACCGCCCGGGAAGCCCGGTCGAAGGCTGCCCACATCATCACCCGTGAGTGGGTGAAGAACCGCGGTTCGCCGCGGACTTCCCAGATACCGTGGTCCGGATCCTCCAGATGCCGTTCCAGGAAACCAAGCAGTGCACGCTGCAGCGCCCAGGAGAAGTTGTCCTCCTTCACACCCCGTTCCCGCAGGCGGGCCAGGGAAACCATAACCGTGCCAACGACGTCGGCCTGGTACTGGTCAACCGCTCCGTTGCCGTGCCGCACCGGAAGCGAGCCGGAATGCCCCGGGAACTGGTGCAGTATGCGTTCGGGCAGGTCCCGTCCCCCGTCCACGGTGTACATGATCTGCAGGTCCTCCGGGTCCCCCGCAACTGCCCGCAGCAGCCAGTTGCGCCAGTGCAGTGCTTCGTCGTGGTAACCGTGCGTCATCATCGCTTCCAGGGTGAGCGCCGCGTCCCGCAGCCAGCAGTAGCGGTAGTCCCAGTTCCGGCTGCCGCCGAATTCTTCGGGGAGGGAAGTCGTGGGCGCAGCCACAATACCCCCGGTGTCCTCGTTGGTCAGTGCACGCAGCACCAGCAGCGAGCGCCGCACCGGCTCCTGGTAGCGCTCCAGGTCCACGCACCGCCCGGCCCAGTCCTGCCAGTACTTGGTGGTGGAAGCCAGAGCCGCATCCACGTCTGCCTTCGCCGGGGTTTCCCGGTGTGAGGGGTACCAGAGCAGTTCCAGATCCACCGTGGAGCCCTCGCGGACAGTGAACCTCCCGGTATGACGGTGATCGCTGCCGTGCGGAATGTTGCCCCCGTACAGGACCATCGCGCTGGGCCCGGCAATGGCGAGCAGCTGCTCAACCCCGCCGTGGCGCTCCCGCCGCATCCAGGGAACGGTGTCACCGTAGTTGAACCGGACTTCCAGCTCCTGCCGCATTTCCACCGTGCCGCGGAGTCCTTCGATACGCCTGATCACAGACGCCCGCCGGTCACCGACAGGCATAAAGTCCGTTACCAGGACCTCTCCCCCGGCGGTCCGCCACACAGTCCGCAGGATGAAACTGGCGTCAAGATAGCTGCGGCTCAATACCCGGGCTCCGGAGGCAACCGGCTCCAGCAGCCAGCGGCCATGGTCCTCCGTTCCGAGGAGCGCACCGAAGACAGAGGGGGAATCAAACCGCGGCAGGCAAAGCCAGTCCATGCTTCCGGCACGGGAGACCAAAGCTCCGGTGTGGAGATCGGAAATCAGGGCATAATCCTCAATCGGAGTGGCCATTGCACCACTCAACCACACGGGCCGTCCGGGGCCTATGGGCCGTGCCTATCCGGCCCCGGGCCTACTCCGCCAGCTCAAGGGCAGCCAGAACGCTTCGCAGCCCGCTCGGATAATTCGTGGTGAACTCCTGTACTCCCAGCCGGTAGGCAGCCTCCGCATCGGCAGGATCATCAACAGTCCACGCCCGGATTGTCCTGCCCGCAGCTACCCAACCGGCAACCCTTTCCGGATGGGCGCGAAGATACTCGACGCCCGGACCGGCGATGCCTGCCGCGCCATCGGACACCAGTGCCTCACCTTCGGCCAGCGCACGGTTCAGCATCCCCGCAGTGTCGAAGCCGGGCGGCAGCAGCGGCGCTGCTTCGGCGGTGGCGGCCTCGTCGACGTCGGCCAGCAGCTGGCAGACGAAGGCGGCCGGCACGCTGCGGCACAGGTGGCGGACGGACTCCGGGCTGAAACTCATGAAGCTGACGGTGACCGGTCCGAGCCGGGAGGCCGCCGGTTCCCAGCCCTGCGCTTCAAGCAGGGCCAGGACGGTGTCCTCCAGGTCCAGCCCGAACGGGCCGGGCTGCTTGAACTCGACCGCAAGGGAAATCCGGCGGCCAGCGCCTGCGAGCAGGTCCAGCAAATCGGCGAGGGTAAGGAACTGCTCGGCTGGGGTTCCGTAGGCGGCAGGAACCGCGGCGTGCTTCCAGCTGCTGAAGTCCAGTTGCCGCAGCTGCTCCACGGAATGCGAGGCCACCGGCCCCGTTCCGTTGGAGGTGCGGTCCACCGCCGCGTCGTGGATGAGCACAGGCTGTCCGTCCCGGCTGAGATGGACATCGCACTCCACTCCGTCAGCGCCATCAGCAAGGGCCTGCAGGTAGGCGGCGCGCGTATGCTCCGCGAAAACACCGCTGGCACCGCGGTGGGCATAGATGATCGATCGCATGTCAGGCCTTTCGCCGCTGTGTCCCTGCAGGCAGTCCACGCTACGCGAGCCGCCTGCCGCGCGTGGCACCCCCCAATTCTGCCGCGCGTGGCGCGAGAGTCCCTGGTACTGGTTAGATGGCAGTGCCGGTTCGCGCAGGCACCGGAAGAGCCGGACGCCTGGAATACGCTGTCCCGCACTCTAGCCCAGGAGTTGCTGCATGTTTGGTCGCCCGCTTTCTTGGATTTCCGCGAATTTGCGGGCTGCCCGGTCCGCAGCCGGATCCGGGGCACGCCGGTGAGCACGCCGCTGCTGGAAAAGGATGCGGTGAAGGCCGCTGCCCTGCGCCGGATGAAGCTTGTGGCCACCAGTCTGCTGGTCATTCTGGGCATCATTTTTGTGGTGGCCTTCGCCCTGCAGGACCAATACCCCTGGCTGCAGTATGTCCGGGCCGCCGCCGAGGGCGGTATGGTCGGTGCGCTGGCGGATTGGTTTGCAGTGACCGCACTGTTCAAGCATCCGCTGGGGATCAAGATCCCGCACACGGCAATCATCCCGCGGAACAAGGACCAGATTGGCGCTACCCTGGGCGACTTCGTCGAGGATAACTTCCTCTCCGACGAAGTCGTGGAAGCCAAGCTGGCCTCCATCGGGATAGCGCAGCGGGCCGGCGCCTGGCTGGCCCGGCCGGAGAGCGCGGACCGCGTTGCCCGGGAGGGAGCGGCAGCGATCCGCGGCATCCTCCGCGTGCTCGACGACGAGGCAGTCCGGGACGTCCTTGAATCCATGTTCCGCCGGCATGTGGTGGATGTACCCTGGGGCCCTCCCGCCGGCCGCATGGCCGAACGGATCTTCGATGAAGGCCATCACCATCAGCTGGTGGACCTGCTGGTAGACAGCCTGAGCGACTGGGTGCAGCAGAACCCCGACGTCGTTTCCCGGCTGGTCGCGGAGCGTTCCCCCTCCTGGGTGCCCGGGTTCCTGGACGATCTGGTGGGAGACCGTGTCCAGGTTGAACTGAACCGGTTCCTCGCGGCTGTGCAGGATGACCCGAACCACCAGGTCCGTGTGGCGCTGGATAACTATCTCCGCGGCCTCGCCAGGGACCTGCAGCATGATCCGGAGGCGATGGCCAAGGCTGAGCGCGTCAAGGAACAGGTGTTGGACGATCCCAGGGTCCGGGAGCTGGTCACCCAAACCTGGAGCACCATCAAGTCGGCGCTGACCGATGCGGTGGACGATCCAGACAGTGAACTAACCACCAATTTCAAGGCAGCCGTGCAGGATTTCGGCGCGCGGCTGGTCAGCGATCCGGAGCTGGCAGCGAAGGTCAACGCCTACGTCGCTGATGCAGCAGGTTACCTCGTGCGCACCTACCGCAAGGACATCGCCGGGGTGATCACGGAGACAGTGGAACGCTGGGACGCCGAAGAAACCTCGGAGAAAATCGAACTGCAGGTCGGAAAGGACCTGCAGTTCATCCGGATTAACGGAACCGTGGTGGGTTCACTCGCTGGCCTGGCCATCTTCACGGTGGCCCACGCCATCTTCGGCTAGGCGGACCGGCGTTCGGGAAGTGCGCGGATGTCCGCCGCAAGTTCTCCCGGGATAGCGCCCGGAGCTTCGCCGAAGGCCCGGTGGGTTGCCTTGATGACGGAGCGGCCCATGGTGTAGTTTCCGGCCCCGCCGATCACGGCCCCGATCCCCAGCGGAAGTGCCCGTCCAATGATGACGGATCCCTGCTTGGCCAGCATCTTCCGCATGAACTGCTTGCGGATGGAGGAGCCTATGCTGCCCAGCATTCCCGAGGACGCGCTGCCCATCGCGCTGCCCCAGGGCTTCCCCTTACTGAGCTGCTGCATCATGGCCGTGCCCTCTTCACCCAGCATGATCGCCATAACAACGGTGCGGGACCGCTCCGGGTCCTGGAGCCGGACACCGTGCAGCTCCGCCACGGACTGGGCGTAAAGAGCGGTCGCTTCCAGGAAGCCGAAGGTAGCGGCTGCGGACAGCCCGAGTGCGGCAGCGGTTCCCACCGCAGGAACGACGGCGGTTGCCCCAACGGCTGCTCCGCCTCCGGCGACAGCTGCAAGGTAGTGGTGCTCAAGGATTTTGACCAGTTCTGCTGCTGAGGCCTCTGGATGCCTGCGCTGCAGCCGGCGGATGTTGGCCAGCACCAGCGGGCGCTGCACTTCCACAGCCCGCTCGATTCCGCGGGCAATGTGGGACTTCGGTTTGCCGTCCCGGTCAAAAACCGCTCCGCCGGCAAGCCTGAGGGCACTGGTGGTCTTGAAGCCCATGCGCATTCGCTCCTTACGTGTACCGGATTTATCCGCCCACCCAGCCTACGTGAGCGGAGTTAAAGACGAACGGGTCCACGGAAGATATCCCGTGGACCCGTTCGCTGGCTGCGGGTAAGTCCCGCGCCCTGGCCTGGCTAGGCCCGGGCACCACGCTTGGTGATCATGCCGTAAACCAGCAGGACGACGATCGAGCCAAGAATGGCCACGATCCAGGTCTGGAGCGACCAGAAGTTCTCAAGGCCAACATTGAAGATGGCGTTGCCGATGAAACCGCCCAGAAGGGCACCTACAACACCGAGAACGAGGGTGATAACCCATCCGCCGCCCTGGCGTCCCGGAAGCAGAGCCTTCGCAATAGCACCTGCAATGAGTCCCAGAATAAGGAAAGCAATGATACCCATGTGAATACTCCTCGCTGTGTGAGTGACTGGTGAAAGTCAACATGGCCTGTGGGCCACGCTTTCCATAAGCCTACTTCATAAGCATGCTTATGCGAAGCCGGTTTCGCGTAAATTTATCCCTATTTTTTGTATCATGCCTAGTCAGAGCCTTAATCAGTGACCTTATTTTTCTGCGGCGCCAAGGCGAAACGGCGCAGGAAGACAGCTATGTCCCGCATTTCGTCCGATTCGATCCGGTGCCCCATTCCCGGGTATGTCCTGGCGGTCAGCAGGGTGTTGACTTCCAGCCATCTGCCGGCTGCCGCGATGGCCTCTGGATGGATTACCCAGTCGGCGCGGTCCCGGCCCCAGAAAAACGGCACCCGGGGCGTCAGGGGCTCCGCCATGGCCAGCAGTTCGCTGTCCACCACGAATCCGGAGAGCCCGACGGCACTGGTGAACGCGGCCGGACGCAGCCGCAGCGCAGTGACGGCGAGCGCCATGCCCTGGGAAAACCCGAGGAGTGATACCCCCGTGAAGCTGCCCTGCTGCTCAAGTGTGGAGATCGTGGCCAGCAGCTCCGAGCCTGCCTGGAGAACCTCCGCCGCGTCGGAGTCCAGCATCGGGTCCAGCAGGAACCAGCCAAAACTCCCTCCAACGTGAAATCTGCCCCGCGGCCACCCCGGTGATCCCGGGCGGGAGGGAGGGGGGAAGAGCGGCTGCATCGCGGTTTCATCCGAGCCGTAACCGTGAAGCATCACCAGGAGATGTGTGCCTGGACGCTCGGCCGCAGGTGCGGACCAGATGAGGTGATGCATCCCTCCAGAGTAGGGCCGGAGCGTGCCCGGGCGCGTTTGCCCCCGCGTTCGCCGGGCCAGCTGCCGACCATTGTGCTGGGCATGGCAGGAATCTACAGTTTCAGTCAGCGCATAGATGTGCGCCGCGGCTGCTGATAGCGGGGGCTCATGTACTCAGGGACAAACCGGGGCGCCATAGTGACGCTAACCGCCAACCCCAGTCTGGACCGGACCGTGGAACTCTCCGGAGTCCTGGCCCGCGGGGCTGTCCAGCGGGCTGTGGGAGTCCATGAAGAACCCGGCGGGAAGGGCGTGAACGTCTGCCGGGCACTCAATGCCTCCGGCTCGGACTGTGTGGCCGTGCTCCCCGGGGATAACGAGGATCCCGTGATGGCAGGCCTGCGGGCTGCGGGCATCAAGCACCGGAACCTGCCCATCGGAGCCGCCCTGCGCGCGAATCTCACGTTCACGGAACCGGATGGAACCACCACCAAGGTCAATTTGCCCGGACCGGAGCTCGGCACGGCGATCCAGGAAAACCTGCTGGCCCTGACCCTGGAGGCGTGCACCGGACCGGACGAAGGCGAGCCGGCCCGATGGCTGGTACTGGCCGGGTCACTGCCACCCGGTGTTCCACCCGATTTCTACGCTGTAGCCGCCGATGCCGTGCGGCGGCGCTTCCAACACAACACCCCCGCCCTCGCCATCGACTCCTCCGGGCCGCCCCTCCTGGGTGCACTGCTGCATGGTGCGGCACCCAATCTCCTGAAGCCCAACGGTGAAGAACTGGCGGAGGTCACCGGCATCGCCACGGGCGATGAGCTTGAGGCCGATCCTTCCCTCGCTGCCGGCGCGGCGCTGACGCTGATCGAGCGGGGCGTGCAGACCGTCCTGGCCACCCTCGGCGCCAGGGGCGCGCTCCTGGTGACGTCCGGCGGTGCCTGGCTGGCTACCCGCCCGCCGGTCACGGCACGGTCCACGGTCGGCGCCGGTGACTCCTCCCTGGCCGGTTATCTGCTGGCCGAATCTGCCGGAAAACCGCCGCAGGACTGTCTTCGGCAGGCAGTGGCACACGGCGCGGCTGCTGCGTCGCTGCCTGGCACCACTGTGCCTTCGCTGGACGAAACCCACCCGGAAGAGGTCACTGTCACGCCGGTGGAACTGCGGCCGGTTCCTGCTTCCAGCACCAGGCGCGGACCTGCCCCAACCTCATCTAAGGAGCAATCCTGATGTCAGACCTTATTACACCGGACCTGGTGACCCTGGACCAGAATCTTGGCAGTTCACGGGACCAGGTCATCCGCTACCTTGCAGAAAAGGTGGTCGCTGCCGGACGCGCCACGGGTTTCGATGAACTGTATGCCGACGCCATGGCCCGGGAGCAAAAGACGGCAACCGGCGTCCCGGGCGGCATCGCCATTCCGCACTGCCGTTCCGCGGCCGTGACTCAGGCCAGCCTGGCCATGGCGCGGCTGCAGCCCCCCGTGGATTGGGGCGCGAAGGACGGGCCGGCGGACATCGTCTTCTTCATCGCGGCACCGGAAGGCGCAGACCAGGAACACCTGCAGCTGCTGGCAAAGCTGGCGCGGTCCCTGATCAAGAAGGATTTCACCGCTGCCCTGCGCAGCGCGGAAACGCCGCAGGCAGTTGTGGAACTCGTTGACGGCGCCCTCGGGCTGGGGCCTGCACCGGGACCGGATACCGCGGGAGCTGGTGAACCCGGTTCTGCCGGCGCCCACCAGGCCGGGAGCCCTGCCTCAGCGGGAGCAGGCGCCGCCGCCGGAGCGGGTGCAGCCGAGGGAGCTGGCGCGGCGGCCGGGACTGGCGCAGCCGGCACGCGGGGAACCTCAGGTCCGGAGGGCGGCACCGGAGCGGCTGCGACAGACGAGGGACATGAGGCCCAGTCCGGGGCTACGCCGCACCGGCTCGTGGCGGTGACCGCCTGCCCCACCGGAATTGCCCACACCTATATGGCGGCGGATTCCCTGGCTGCAGCCGCTGCGGAACGCGGCATTGACCTGCAGGTGGAAACCCAGGGGTCGGCCGGGGCCACCCCCCTGGATCCGGAAATCATCAAGAACGCCGACGCCGTGATTTTTGCGGTCGACGTTGATGTCCGGGATAAGGGCCGCTTTGCCGGCAAGCCGGTGGTCAGCGGCCCGGTCAAGCGCGGCATCGACGAGCCCGGGGTGATGATCGACGAGGCCCTGGCCGCGGCGAAGGATCCGAACTCCCGGAAGGTCGCAGGCGGAGGAGGCGGCGGCGAGGAACGTGCAGCCTCCGGCGGCGAGAATTTCGGCGGGCAGCTCAAGCGTGCCCTGCTCACCGGCGTCAGCTACATGATTCCCTTCGTGGCCGGCGGCGGCCTCCTCATCGCGTTGGGCTTCCTGCTCGGCGGATACGAACTCGCCCTGTCGGACGAGGCCGGGGTAGCCAACGGCGACAACCTGCTGGCCGGCTCCGGCCTGTTCAACCTCCCGCCCGAAGGACTGTGGGCCTATCTGGGGGCCGTCTTCTGGAAAATCGGCACCATCTCGCTGGGTTTCCTGGTTCCGGCGCTGGCCGGATACATCGCCTATGCCCTCGCGGACCGGCCCGGAATCGCACCGGGCTTTACCGCCGGCGCCGTCGCCCTGTTTATGGACGCGGGCTTCCTCGGCGGCATCGCGGGCGGCCTGCTCGCCGGTTATGTGGCCATGTGGGTGGGCCGCTGGAAGGTTCCAACCTGGCTGCGCGGCCTGATGCCCGTGGTGATCATCCCCCTGCTGGGTTCGCTGATAGCCTCCGGGCTGCTCCTGCTCGTCCTGGGCGGCCCCATCGCTGCACTCACGCTTGCCCTGAACAACTGGCTGTCCGGGCTCACCGGTGTGGCGGCCATCGGCCTGGGCGCGATCCTGGGCTTGATGATGGGCGCGGACCTCGGCGGTCCCATCAACAAGGTTGCCTATGCCTTTGCGGTCGCCGGACTCGGCGAAGCCTCGTTTGAGAACCAGGCCCCCTGGGAGATTATGGCTGCCGTGATGGCTGCCGGCATGGTCCCGCCGCTGGGTATGGCGCTGGCCACGGTGCTGGACAAGAGCCAGTTCACCATGGCCCTGCGGGAGAATGGCAAGGCCGCCTGGGTACTGGGAGCGGCATTCATTTCCGAAGGCGCCATTCCCTTCGCCGCCTCGGATCCGCTGCGGGTTATTCCCTCCACAATGCTCGGCGGGGCGGTGGCCGGTGGTATCTGCATGGCAGCCGGCGTAACGTCGCAGGCGCCGCATGGCGGGCTTTTCGTGTTCTTCGCGATTGGGAACTTCTTTATGTTCCTTGTGGCCATCATCGCCGGGATGGTCGTCACGGCATTGGTGCTGGTCGGCCTTAAGCGCCTCACCGCCCCGAAGATGACCGAAGAACCCGTTGTCGCCTAGGGACCTGAGACGAGTCCACAGAGAGGTACAGAAATGCGCACCATCAAGGGAATCGGCGTCAGCCCGGGCCGGGTCCTCGGCCCGTCGCTGCGGATGCCCCCGCCCGTTCCGGAGCCCGACGCCGAGTCAAGGTTTGGTCCCGGCAGTTCCGTGGACGCGGAAAAGGAACGCCTGAAGGACGCCGCGGAGAACGTGCGGGAGGATCTCAAGCGGCGCTCCGCCGCGGCCTCCGGCGACGCCAAGGCGGTCCTTGACGCGACCGCGATGATGGCGACGGACCCGATGCTGCTGAAGGCCGCCGGCAAACACATCAACAACGGCATGGCCGCCGACCGCGCCGTCTGGGAGGCCGGGCTGGAAGTCGCAGCCATGCTCCAGAGCCTGGGCGGTTATATGGCCGAACGAACCCAGGACGTTCTGGATGTCCGGGCGCGCATCGTGGCGCAGCTGGACGGGCTGCCCGCTCCCGGGATCCCGGCGTCGGAGGTTCCATTCATCCTTACTGCCGAGGAACTTGCTCCGGCGGACACCGCCACATTGGACCCCTCCCTGGTCATCGGGCTGGTGACCAGCGGCGGCGGCCCGCAGTCCCACACCGCGATCCTGGCCCGCTCCCTGGGCCTGCCCGCGGTCGTGGGGGCCGTGGGCGCCGACTCGATTCCCGACGGCGCTGAGATCTACCTCGATGGAGCTGGCGGGAGCGTGGTTGTGGACCCCGGTCCACAAGAACGGGACGCGGCACAGAAATACGCTTCCCGGGCGTCGCTTCCGGCCTTCAACGGCATCGGAACGACGTCGGACGGCCACCGGGTGCCGCTGCTGGCCAACGTGGGATCGGGCAAGGACGCGGCTGCTGCCGCCACCGCCGGAGCCGAGGGCGTCGGGCTGCTGCGGACCGAGTTCTGTTTCCTCGGACGTGATACCGAGCCCAGCCTGGAGGAACAGGTTGCCGCCTACGGGGATGTGTTTGCGGCTTTCCCGGGCAAGAAAGTCGTGATCCGGACCCTGGATGCCGGTGCGGACAAACCCCTGCCGTTCCTGACCGACGCCACCGAACCCAACCCTGCGCTGGGGGTCCGTGGATTCCGCACCGACCGTTCCTCTCCCGGGGTCCTCGCCCGGCAGCTCGAGGCCATTGCTGCTGCCGCCGGGGCACACGATGCCGATGTGTGGGTCATGGCGCCAATGATCTCCACCGCCGATGAGGCCAGCGATTTCGCGGTGATGTGTGCCGGCGCCGGGCTCGCCACCGCGGGCGTGATGATCGAGGTTCCGGCCGCGGCGATCAAATCCCAGGCTGTGCTGTCCAAGGTGAAGTTCGCTTCCCTGGGCACCAATGACCTGACGCAGTACGCCATGGCTGCCGACCGGCAGCTCGGCACCCTGGCCACGCTCAACGATCCCTGGCAGCCGGCTGTCCTGCAGCTCATCGGCATGACGGTGGACGGCGCCGCACAGGCGGGCGCAGCAGACAGCCGGCCCCGGAACGTTGGGGTCTGCGGCGAGGCGGCAGCGGACCCCGCCCTCGCCGTCGTCCTGGCCGGCCTGGGCGTCAACACGCTCTCCATGACACCGCGCGCGTTGTCCACCGTCGGAGCGGTACTGGCGTCAGTGACGCTGGCCCAGGCCCAGGAACTTGCCCGCGTGGCACTCTCCTCCCAGACTGCTGCAGAAGCCAGGACCCAGGTCCGTACCAAACTGCCCATCCTCGACAAACTCGGACTGTAGCCGCAGCCCCGGCAGCAGACACCACAGGCAACCCAACCGGAAGGAACCTCCCATGCCAGAACGTTCTGCAACCATAGCCAGCCGCGTTGGGCTGCATGCCCGCCCGGCTTCCCTCTTCGCGGAAGCCGCCGCGGCGCAGCCGGTGGAGGTGACGATCGGAATGGAGGGGGACCCTGCAGAAGACGCTATGGATGCCACGAGCATGCTGGCCCTGATGAGCTTGGGCGCCTCGCACGGCGACGTCGTTGTCCTGCGCGCTGAGGGGGAAGGCGCGGATGCTGCCCTGGATGAATTGGTCAAGGTCCTGGAGACGGATCTGGACGCCGAGTAACGGCGGGAAGTCCGCCGCCAACCGCGGCTGACCGGACAAACAACGAAGCCAGCGGCACGGGGCCGCTGGCTTCGGTAGTAACTTCACGCTGACCCCCCACAGGCAGCGGACGTTACATATTCATTAGTCTGGCACAGGGTCATGAAGTTGTGAACAGATTCTGTGAAATTCAACTCACGTTTCGGTAACTTTCCGCCAAGAGGTTCTGGGGCGGCCGCCGGCGCTGGCGGGCATGTGAGACCCACATAATCGTCAGCCCCAACGTCACCAGGATGACGGCGGAAAACGGCAGGACCAACCCGAACACGCCGATGACGAACAGTTCGATCAGGACGCTGAAAACAAAGACGACAGCCAGCCCAACCCCGACGAACCCCGCGCCCGTCCTGTGGAGGACGCTGAGCCGCGGATTGGCGGCGGCCGCGAGCGCTGGAATGCAGACGCACGCGGCTACATACCCGGGATAGAGCCGGCCGACAGAGGCATACCACCGGACCGTTTGCTGGTCGGCATAGGCCCACAGACCCGCAGAGGACACCGGCAGCTCACTGGCCGCGAAGAGGTACACGGTCAACCCGACTGTCAGGCCCAGCACCGCCAGTCCTACGGGTCCGATGATCAGTTTCCTTGACCATCGGGCACCAAAGGCCGCCGCGGCTTTCACGCCCAGAATGACGAAGACCGCATACAGGGCCAGTCGTAGTGCCAGGTTGGCAAGGTTGCGGCCGCCCAGCAGGGCATCAACCGGGTCGTAGAATCCCGGAAGGCTCAGTGCCATGGCGAGCGCAATCAGCACCATGCAGGCAAACATTCCGCGGTTCCTGCCCTGCAGCGCCCCCGGCAGCCGAAGCAGCGCAAAAAGCGAACTAAGCCCCAGCGCCGTCAACTGGATGGCAACGTCCACGGTCATCCCAAATTCTCCAAAAGTGCCTGATCGAACTTTGCATCCTGCTCCCGCTTGCGCAGCACCTTCGACAGCGCATCGAGGCGGTCCCGTGCCAGCGTGACCAGGTCGACGTCGGAAAGTTCCGCGATGGCCTTCTCGCGGCCCTTGGGCGGCCACCCTCCCTCTTCAGGGTGCAGCACACCGGTTACTACCAGCCCACTGGTGAGGGACACTCCGGCAAGCCGGGCTGCGGCGATGGCAAGATCCGGTGCCAGGCGTCCCGCGGTCAGCTGCGCGGAAATGTTCTGGGGCGCGGTCCCGGTGGCTGCAGACAGCTGCTGGCGAAGGTCGCCCGGATCAACGGCATCGAACCACTGCCGCACGGAGGCGGTATCCGGATAGGTGCACAATTCCGGCTCGGGGACCTTCCCACCCTTGGCCGCGGTGGCCCGGTCCAAGAGGGCCTTGAGGATGCACGGGTAGGACACCTGGCTGATGAGTTCAGCTTGAGTGGGCTCCCGCCTGCCCTCATCCAGGCCCGCGAACTCTGCGAAGGAGGAGAGCGCGGCGACGGGATCCTGCCCGTAGGCGCGGGCCACCCGAATGACCGTGGCCATGGAAACCTTGTTCCGCACCAACTGCTGGGCGAGTGTTGACCGCTTGATTCCGGTCATTCGACACAGGTCCGTCGTGGACTCGTCGGGGGCTATGGTTGAGCGCCAATGTTGGAATGCCTTGGCGGCTACCGCCATTGCGCCTCCTCGATTGGATTCTCCGGTTACCAGTTAGTATACTTCTGGAACTGGCTCCCCCCTCTGTGTTCCCCCCATATGCAGAGGCGGGAGCCAGCTCCAATTAACAGCCGGCTTTACACCCGGCCCGCCAGCGGTTCCGGGAAAGACCAAAAACTCATCCTGCCCGCCGCCGCGCGGCATGGCGGGCAGCTTCCCAGGCTTCTTCCAGACGGTCGACGGCGGCGGCATACGTGCCCAGCGCAGCAGGTTCCCGCGACGGGGACTGCGCGGCTTCCTGCGCCGTGAGGGCATCCCGGGACGCCCGTGCGAGCCGGCTCGTTTCCGCTTCCCGCACATCCCCCAGCCCCGGGTATTCCACGCCTTTCCAGGGGTCGAGTTCATAGGAACTCCACTCCCGCAGGACTGCTTCCCGCCGCAGATCCAGGCCATGGAGGCGTTTGGCCCAGATCCGCTCTGCGCGTGCCAGCTTCCTGGCCCGGTGCCGGCGCCGCAGCCAGATCGATGCTGCGGCGGATCCCGCCACCAGGACCAGTCCGGTGACGGCGGCAGCGCCGGTGCCCGCCAGTCCAGCCCAGGCCACCGCCAGGATTCCGGTCAGCAGCCCGGTGAAACCCACCCAGAACAGGCGTTCGCCGTCTTCCCGGCGCAGCGCTGCATCCAGTGCGGGCGCAGTGAAGAGAACTGCCGCAGCCGCCAGCAGGATTGCAGGAATCGCTGCCAGGAGACTGCCGTCCACGCCGGGCATAACGCCCCCTTTCCTGTCCCTGCCGGCACTGGCAGGGTTCGGGATCGTCCCTAAATACCAAGTATGCTTATCTCCGGAGTTGCCACCCCTGGACCTCCAGCATTGCATGACGCCTCACACCTAAGGAACGACATGTTGCTACCTGCTCCCCGCGGAGCATTGACCTCCGCGCTTCTGGATGCCCTGCTGGCCGGAGCCGATGCCGCGCCTGAAACACTCGGCCGGCTAACAGCCGCAGGGGAAAGCGCCCTTGC
Organism: Arthrobacter sp. Helios; assembly: GCF_023167125.1. Lineage (NCBI taxonomy): Bacteria > Bacillati > Actinomycetota > Actinomycetes > Micrococcales > Micrococcaceae > Arthrobacter > Arthrobacter sp. Helios. Next base: position 3,396,452 of record NZ_CP095402.1, on the reverse strand, counting down.
CGCTTCCAGTGATCTGCTTCGCGACGACGATATTCAGCTGGCGCTCTTCTGCCTCTACGAACTCCACTACAGCGGGCTCGAGGGTGTGGACCCCGCGATGGAGTGGGAACCTGAACTGATCCGGCTGCGGCGCACCCTGGAAGCGGCTTTCGAGGCCGCCCTGCGGAACATCGTTCCGGCACCGGAGGCGCCGGAACCGGACGCTGAAGCGGTGGCCCAGACCCTGTTCGGACTGGCCGCGGAGGACGACGGCCCCTCCGTGTCCCGGTTCATTGCCCGCTCTGCCACCGAGGAGCAGCTGCGTGAGTTCCTGATTCTGCGCTCCGTCTACCAGCTGCGCGAAGCTGATCCCCATAGCTGGGCCATTCCCCGCCTTCCGGTCGGGCGGGCCAAGGCTGCCCTGGTGGAAATCCAGGCCGATGAGTACGGCGGGGGGCGTCCGGAGCGGATGCATTCGCACCTGTTCGCCCGCACCATGGCGGGCCTGGGGCTGGATACCCGTTATGGCTACTACCTGGACCGGATTCCAGCGCTGGTGCTCGCTTCCTCCAACACCATGTCCCTGTTCGGATTGAACCGCCGGCTGCGCGGCAGCATCGCCGGGCACCTGGCAGCCTTTGAGATGACTTCCTCCATCCCGAACTCCTTTTACGCCAAGGGTTTCCGCCGTGCGGGATTCGGACCCGACGTCACCTTCTACTTTGACGAGCATGTCGAAGCGGACGCCGTCCATGAGCAGATTGCCGCACGGGACCTTGCCGGCGGCCTCGCCGAAGCCGAACCGGAGCTTCTTCCGGACATCCTTTTCGGGGCGGCAGCCGTCCTGACCCTTGACGCACTCCAGGGCGAGTTTCAGCTGGCGGCATGGAAGGACAACGGGTCGGCGCTCCGTACAGCTGCCCCCGCTCTGCACCCTGCTACCGCCGCCCTGGCCGCCGATGCCGCAGCGGCCGGGGTCTCACCATGAGCAGCACCCCTGCCGGGAAACCCGTGGCACTGGTCGAAGCCACCGGCGTGAGCGTTTCCGCCACCACGGCGGGCCGGGAGGGCACTGCCGGCAACCCTGCACCAGTGTCAGTCATGGCTTGCCCCGGCGGCCCCCTGCTGGTGCGCGGCGACTTTGAGGTGTTCGACGCCGAGGGCAACCTGGTTCCCAAGAACCGGGAAACAGTGGCGCTGTGCCGCTGCGCCGGGTCCAAAATCAAACCCTGGTGCGACGGAACGCACAAACTGCTGAAGCACGGCTCCGCCACGGACTAGGCGGTCTGGAGCAGGAAGCTGCAGGGCTTCCGAACACTGGTTTTATACCCATAGGGGGTATAGGCTAGGTTCATGAGCAGTCACGAACGCCAGCCCCATCCTGATCCGTCGGCCGCACCTGATCCCCACGCCATTCACAGCAGCCAGGCAGCGGTGGACCATAACGGCCACACCGCAGCCGCACAGGTGGGCCATGAGGGCCACGCTCAGGCTGGCCACGGTGATCACGGGCACGGCGGGCACGGACACGGAGACCATGTTGGGCAGTTCCGGCGGCTGTTCTGGATCATGCTCATCCTCGCCGTTCCCGTGGTGGGGTTCAATGACATGTTCGCCCACCTCATCGGCTATCACCTGCCGGATGCTGCGTGGGTCTGGTGGGTCTCCCCCGTCCTGGGCACTGTGATGTACTTCTGGGGCGGACAGCCATTCCTCACCGGGGCTGTATCGGAGGTGCGTTCGCGCAAACCCGGGATGATGCTGCTGATCGGACTGGCCATCACGGTCGCGTTCATCGCCTCCTGGGGTGCCAGCCTGGGCCTGCTCGATGCTCAGCTGAACTTCTGGTGGGAGCTGGCACTGCTGGTCGTGATCATGCTGCTGGGCCACTGGATCGAGATGCGTTCCCTCGCCCAGACCACGTCGGCCCTGGATTCGCTCGCGGCGCTGCTGCCCGACGAAGCCGAGAAGGTTGACGGGGACGAGGTCGTCAAGGTCTCACCCGCGGATCTGGCGGTGGGAGACGTCGTTATCGTCCGCCCCGGCTCCTCCGTACCTGCTGACGGAAAAATCGTTGACGGCTCTGCCAGCATGGATGAGTCCATGGTCACCGGCGAGTCCCGGACCGTCCGCCGCGGACGCGGCGATGCCGTGGTCGCCGGCACCGTCGCGACCGATTCGGGCCTGCGGGTGGAAGTCACGGCAATCGGGGACGATACAGCCCTGGCCGGCATCCAGAAACTCGTCGCGGATGCCCAGGCCTCTTCCTCACGCGCCCAGCGGATTGCTGACAGGGCAGCAGCCTGGCTGTTCTGGTTCGCCCTCGGTTCCGCGGCCATCACCGCCGTCGTCTGGTCGCTGCTTGGACTGCCTGACGACGCCGTGGTCCGCACCATCACCGTCCTGGTCATCGCCTGCCCCCATGCCCTGGGCCTGGCGATCCCGCTGGTGGTCTCGATCGCAACCGAACGCGCAGCCCGCGGCGGTGTGCTGATCAAGGACCGCCTGGCCCTGGAGTCCATGCGTTCCGTGGATGCTGTGCTGTTCGACAAGACGGGAACCCTGACCAAGGGCGAACCCACCGTCACCGCCGTCGAACCGGTTGACGGCCACACGGAGGACGAAGTCCTCGCGCTGGCTGCCGCTGCCGAAGCGGACAGTGAACACCCCCTGGCCAGGGCCGTCACCGGCGCGGCGCATGCCCGCGGACTGCGCGTCGCCAAGGCGTCGGATTTTTCCTCCTCTCCGGCAGTCGGGGTTAAGGCCACCGTCGCCGGCCCGGGCGGAAGCACGGTGGTGGAGGTTGGCGGGCCTTACCTGCTCGAGGAACACGGCACTGCCGAACTGTCCATCGCCGATACCTGGCGGACTGAAGGCGCCATCATCCTGCACGTCCTCGAAGGCGGCAGCGTCATCGGCGCCCTGCGGCTGGCCGACAAGATCCGCCCCGAGTCCCGGCAGGCAGTGGACGCACTGCACGCCGCCGGCGCGCAGGTGGTGATGATCACCGGCGATGCCCAGGCCGTCGCGGGGACCGTGGCCAGGGAGCTGGGGATCGACAGGGTCTTCGCGGGCGTCCGCCCCGAAGACAAAGCGGCGAAGGTCGCCGAGCTCCAGGCAGAAGGAAGGAAGGTCGCCATGGTCGGCGACGGCGTCAACGACGCTCCTGCCCTCGCCCAGGCTGATGTAGGTATCGCCATTGGCGCCGGCACCGACGTCGCCATCGGCTCCGCCGGCGTGATCCTGGCCAGTTCCGACCCGCGCTCGGTACTCTCAGTCATCGACCTCTCCCGGGCCAGCTACCGGAAGATGAAGCAGAACCTGTGGTGGGCCGCCGGTTACAACCTCATTTCCGTCCCGCTGGCCGCGGGCGTCCTGGCACCGGTAGGGTTCGTGCTGCCCATGAGCATCGGCGCATTACTCATGTCCGCCTCCACCGTCGTCGTCGCCCTCAACGCCCAGCTGCTCCGGCGCCTGGACCTGTCGCCGGCTGCCAGCGCGGCCCGCTTCGGCGGCAGCAGCACCACACAGCACGCCACCGCCCAGCACACCACCTCCGACTAACCAGCACCCCCGAATCAGGAGCACCACAATGGCTACCAGCACCAAGCCGTCCAGCGGAACCGCACACGGCTACATCAGCGACAAAGACCGCTACCTCGCCCGTCTCAAGCGGATCGAAGGGCAGGCCCGCGGCATCCACCGCATGGTGGATGAGGACACCTACTGCATCGACATCCTCACGCAGATCAGCGCCCTGACCTCGGCCCTGGAGAACGTTGCCCTGGCCCTGCTCGACGACCACCTCAAGCACTGCGTCGTCAACGCGGCCAAGGCCGGCGGTCCCGAAGCTGACGAGAAGATCAAGGAAGCCTCCGACGCCATTGCCCGTCTGGTGAAGTCCTGATCCAGCAGATGATCTAGGAAGCTGCCGCCGCGATCGCCCCGGCAAGGTCCGCGGGACGGCTCCACATGGGCCAGTGGCCTGTCGGCAGGTCGATAAGGTCCAGGTTCCCGAGCCTGGCAACTTCGGCGAACATGGGATTGCCGGAGCTGGCCAGCTCCATCATCTGTGTGCTCGGAAGAGAGCAGCAGACGATGGTGGTTGGCACCTGAAAGCGTGCCTCGCTGCTCAGTTCCACTGACCCGCGCAGCACGGGTCCGGGCTCGGGGACTGCCCGGGTCCGGAAACGCTCAAGAACGCCCGCGCTGAGGCCTTCAAGACTGGCTTGCTGTCCGAGCACTTCGAAGGGCGGCAGCGGAAGCTCTTCCATGTCCGCTCCGGGGGCGAAGACAGTGCCGGAGGAGACCGGGCCGCTGTCGACCCAGACCACCCTGCGGATCAGGTTGGGGTGCCGATCGAGTACGAGGCTCACCGGGGCATTGGCTCCGCTGTGGGCAACGATGACCACCGGGCCGGATTCACCCGCCAGGGCCTGCTCAATTGCCGCGGTTTGATCCCCGAGGGTCCTGGACGCTCTGTCCGGGTCTGTCGCGTCGAGGCCCGGCAAGGTGATCGGAACACCCCGCCTGCCCATGCCAGTCAGGTGTTCCAGGACGTCGTCCCACGCCCAGGCCCCCAGCCAGTGTCCGGGGATCAGAAGGATGGTTGGGCTCTGCGTGTCGGTTGTCATGCCACGATCTTCGCAGGCCTTTTGGACAGCTGCCTGTCACTATTTCTGGCATGATTTGGCTGGAGGTTGAGACATGAAAAGAGGAGAGCGGCTCCACGCATTGTCGGAGATGCTGCGGCGCAGCGGTACCCGAGGGTGCACGGCGGACCGGCTGGCAAGTGAATTTGGCGTTTCGGTGCGGACGATCAAACGGGACCTCGACGCGCTTGAGAACAGCGGCGCGCCGATCTGGTCGCGCCCCGGCCCCGGCGGCGGATACGGTCTGAGTGCCCGATCCAATCTCCCGCCTATCAGTTTGACCCCGTCCCAGGCCGTGGCGCTCCTCGCGGCAGTTTCGGCAGCCCCCGATGCCCCCTATGCTGACCTGGCCTCGGCCGGCATCCGGAAGATCCTGGATGTCCTTGACCCCCGAACCCGGAAACAGGCCGACGAGCTCGCGCGCCGTGTCTGGGTCAACAGCGAACCGGCTCCGGCGCGGGCCGTCAGATCTGCCCTTGAGGAGGCCATGGCCGATCAATATGTTGTGCGGATCCGCTACATCTCGCGGACCGGGGAAAGGACCACCCGCGACGTCGAGCCGGTGATTTTCGCGTCCACGAACGGCCGGTGGTATCTGATCGGCTGGTGTCAGCTGCGGAATGAAATGCGCTGGTTCCTCGTGACGCGCATTGAGCAGGCCAGCGTGACGAGGACGAGTTGTTCCGGCCACACCATCCAGGAGATTGGTATTCCCCCAGCAGCGGCCAGATCCGTGCACAGTGCCGGCGAGTGAGGTGCCGACGAGTCAGGTGCCGGCGAGTGAGGATGTTCAAACCTGCGGGCACCGCAGGCTTGAACATCCAACAATGGGTGGGCCCTGTGGGGCTCGAACCCACGACCCACGGATTAAAAGTCCGATGCTCTACCAACTGAGCTAAAGGCCCCCATCAACAAAACCAGGTGCTGACCTAAAAACGGAACACACCTGCCGTGTTGACTTTCCCACTTTATCGCACCGCCGAGGAAACGCGGAAACCTTCTCCGCCCTTCCAGGGATGCCTCTTTCGGCGGTCCCTCCGGCCCGGCTCCGGCTGCGGGCAGCCGCCTCGATTCCCTGTGCCGGCGGGAGTATTCTCAAAACATGAGTGAGCCGGATTCATCAGCCCCCCGCCATCACAAGCCGAAACTCTATGCACCCATGGACTTCGCCAACCATCCCGGCGGCGCGGACCCTGCCCGGGTTTCCGAGGCCGCCCATCTGGCGGCCCAGGCCCTGGTCCACCATGGACGGGAAAGCGACGATCCCGAGGTCACGCGCCGTCTGGTGGAACTGGCAGACCAGCAGGGGCTCGAAGCCGTGGCGGAGATCTGGGCAACCAGCCCGGCGCGCTCCCTGCCCGGAGCCCTCTGGCGGCTCTACGCCCTGCGCGCGGCCGTCCAGCAGAACCCGGAACGTGTTGCCGCGTTGTATGCGGCAGGCAAGGAAGCCGCACAGGTCTCCAAGGTGGTGGCAGGCGTGGCCGAACCCCTGGGTGCGGACGAAGTGCGGGCCATGGCGGACACCATCCTGTCCGGCGCCTTCAAAGGGGACTTCGACGTCGCACTGGAACGGTTCGCCGCGTTCTGCCGGGTCGTGTCCCTTGGCGAAACCCACCACGCGGACTCGGCGGAGGCAGGCAACAGCGCGCGTGCCACCGAACTCACCCGGAATGCCCGCCAGCTGGTGGTAACCGCCGAGGACCTGGAGTATTCGGCCGAGGCCTGGCGCCGCGGAGAACTGGACTAAGCCCATCCCGGGCAGCTTCCAGGCCTGTGGACACTCCAGTTGACATCGGGGACAGGGAGTAGAAAACTGAAATTGGTGTCGGACCGCGGAACCCCCGGGCTTCAACTTAGAGCCGCTTCGAGCGGCCTTCCGCCGAGAGGCGCTCCCGGTCCGGCACCGTTCACATGTTCTCCATCGGATATTCTTACCGGTGTGATGAGCTCCCAGCGCACCCGGCCTGTCCGATGAAACTCCGGCTGTTCCCGCAGGAAAGCGCCGGCCTGGACCTTCTTTCCCGCATGGCGGTACAAGCAGTCCGAGGCACCGCTACGCTCTCCGAGGCTTTGGGAGCCGAACCCGCGGAGTTCCCGCGCCTCGCCGAAGAGCTCCACACTCTGGAGGCGGAAACCACTGAGCTGCATTTCGCCCTGATGACGCAGATGCGGACCAGCTTCATTAATCCACTGCCCCGCGAGGATCTCTACGACCTCTCCCTCATTCTGCTGGCCGTTATGGAGCGGCTGGACAGTGCCGCTGAGATCATTTCACTTTACAAGCTGACGCACGTTTCCCGGCGTGCCGCCGAACAGCTCGAAGTACTGGGCCGGCAGTCCGAACTGACCGTGGCCGCGATGCGCAGCCTGGCTTCCCTCGAAGACCTGGAAGACTACTGGATCGAAATGCTGCGCCTGAGCAAGCGCGTGGAGCGGACCCACCGGATGTGGCTCGCCGAGCTGATGAACGACCACAAGGCGCTGTCCTACATCCGCCACCGGGACCTGGCCGACCAGCTGGCAGCGGCGTCGAAGGAACTGCGCCGGGTCGGCACCTACGTCGGCAACATCCTCGTGCGGGAATCGTAGGTTGACCACCGCACTGCTCGTCGCCGTGTTTGCCTTCGCGGGCTGTTACGCCTTCATCAACGGCTTCCACGACGTCTCCAATTCCGTTGCCGCGGCAGTGCGGACACGTGCCCTGACACCGGGCGTCGCCGTCGTGCTGGCCAGCGTTTTCAACCTGCTGGGCGCGCTGATGAGCACCGCTCTGGCACTGGTCCTGGCGGATCTGTTCGTGAAACTGCCCCCGGGCAGCAGCGGCTTGGGGATCCTGATGGCCGGACTGGCCTCGGCCTGCGCGTGGGGCCTGTGGACCTGGTGGCGGCGGATGCCGTCTTCCTCAACGCATGCGCTGGTGGGCGGCATTGTGGGCTCAGGAGCCGCATCCGCACTGGTAGGCGGACCCAGCATCGCTGAATCCTTCCGGATGCTCTGGGACCAGATCGCCCTGCCGCTGCTGCTCTCCCCCGTCCTTGCCTTCGTGCTGGCCTATCTGCTGGTCTACCCGGTGATGTGGCTGATGCGGTACAGCTCGCTGCGACGCGGCGACGCCGGGAACCGCATTGCGCAGTCAGTGCTCTCCGCGGCGTTCTCGCTGGGCCACGGGATGCAGGACGGACAGCGCACCATGGCAGTCCTGGTACTGGGCCTCGTGGCTGCCGGGTACGCGACCGGCGGGGAGATTCCCTGGGGCGTGCAGGTTTTCGCCGGCACCGCCCTGGCCGCGGGGTCGCTGTTCGGCGGATGGCGGATCACCCATACCCTCGGCTACCGGCTGGTGCGGATCGATCCGCTGCGGGGTATGAGCGCCCAGGCTGTGGCCACCGGCATGCTCTTCCTGGGCGGATTGTGGCTGCACATCCCGCTCTCCAGTACCCAGACCATGACGGCGGCAATCGTCGGCGCCGGAGCAAACCGCCGCTTTGCCGCCGTCCGCTTTATTCCGCTGCGCAACATCCTGGGCACCTGGCTGATCACCGCCCCTGCGGCGGCCCTGCTGGGCGGAATCTTCTTCCTGGCCCTCAGCCCGCTCCTCTAGCCTCCCCGCCCCACAGAAGGCCCTCCAGACACCGCAGGACCGGACACCAGTGGTGTCCGGTCCTGCGCGTGCGTTGGTGCGTGGTTTATCCGAAGCGCCCGGAGACGTAGTCCTCGGTGGCCTTGACCGACGGGTTGTTGAAGATCACCGTGGTGTCGTCATACTCGATCAGCTTGCCGGGCTTGCCGGTGCCGGCGATGTTGAAGAACGCCGTCTTGTCCGAGACGCGGGCGGCCTGCTGCATGTTGTGCGTGACGATCACGACTGTGTAGTCGCTCTTGAGCTCCTCGATCAGGTCCTCGATGGCCAGCGTGGAAATGGGGTCCAGGGCGGAGCACGGCTCGTCCATGAGGATCACCTCGGGGGACACTGCGATCGCACGCGCGATGCACAGGCGCTGCTGCTGGCCGCCGGAAAGCCCGGAACCGGGCTTGTCCAGGCGGTCCCGGACTTCCTTCCACAGGTTGGCGCCGGTGAGGGACTTCTCCACCAGGTCGTCGGCGTCGGACTTGGAAATCCGCTTGTTGTTCAGCTTCACCCCGGCCAGCACGTTGTCCCGAATAGACATGGTGGGGAACGGGTTGGGCCGCTGGAACACCATGCCGATGTGGCTGCGGACGGTCACGGGGTCAACCCCGGGGCCATACAGGTTCTCGCCGTCGAGCAGCACTTCCCCCTCGACCCGTGCGCCGGGCAGGACCTCGTGCATGCGGTTCAGGGTGCGCAGGAAGGTGGACTTGCCGCAGCCGGACGGGCCGATGAACGCCGTTACGGAACGCGGTTCCATCTTGATGCTGACGTCTTCGACCGCCAGGAAGTCGCCGTAGAAGACGTTAAGGCCCTTGACGTCGATTCGCTTGGACATGTGTTTCCTTCTGTTCTTTTCCGGTGGAGCATCCAGGCGGATTCTCCGGTGCCGCCGCAGCGGCCGGGTCTGGAGGGTCAGCGGCCGGTCTTGGGTGCGAAGATCCGGGCAACGAGGCGGGCGCCGAGGTTCAGCAGCATCACCATGACGATCAGCAGCAGCGCCGCAGCCCAGGCGCGCTGGGTGCTCGGGTCAGTGTTGGTGGGCGAGGTGGGGCTCATCAGCTGGCGGTAGATAAACGTCGGCAGGCTGGACATCCAGCCGGCGAAGACGTTCAGGTTGATGGTGTTCACGAACCCGGCGGTCACCAGCAGCGGCGCGGTTTCGCCGATCACGCGGGCGATGGCCAGGGTGACGCCGGAGGCGATGCCGGAGATGGCGGTGGGAACCACGATCTTCAGGATGGTCCGCCACTTCCGCACACCCAGGGCGTAGGCGGCTTCGCGCAGTTCATTGGGAACGATCTTCAGCATTTCCTCGGTGGAACGCACCACCACGGGGATCATCAGGACGGACAGCGCGACGGCGGCGACGAAGCCGGTGCGGGTTCCCGGGCCGAAGAGCAGCCCGAAGAACGCGGCGGCGAACAGGCCGGCCACGATGGACGGGATGCCGGTCATCACGTCGACGAAGAAGGTGATGGCCCGGGCCAGGGGGCCGCCCCGGCTGTACTCCACCAGGTAGACGGCGGTCAGCAGGCCGATCGGCACGGAGATGATGGTGGCCCACAGCGTGATCAGCAGCGTGCCCATGATCGCGTGGTAGGCACCGCCCAGAACGGGTCCGCCGGTCTCGGCAGTGTTGTTATCCACCGTTCCGGTCATGCCGCCCATGGAGGTCAGCAGGAAGTCCGGGCTCAGCCCGGGCAGGCCCCGGACCAGCACGGTGAAGATGACCGAGATGAGCGGCACCAGGGCCAGGATGAAGGCGCCGTAGATCAGGTTGGTGGCAAACCGGTCGGTGGCGCGCCGGCTGCCTTCCACCATCCGGGTCACGATGGTGCTGCCGGCCACGAAAAGAAGCGCGGCAAAAATGGCGAAGGACGCAACGTGGAACCCCAGCAGCGCAGAGAGCGCCGCTCCCAGCACGATCGACGCGGCCAGCACGGCCCACATCGCGTAGCCGGGGAGCTTGTTCTTGGTCAGGGCGGAAGAACGGGTCAGGGTGGTCTCAATCATCAGTTGGCTCCCGAGAATTCTTTGTGGCGGCTGATGATCCAGCGGGCAATCACGTTGACGATCAGGGTGATCACGAACAGGACCAGGCCGGCGGCGATCAGCTCAGACAGCCGCAGTCCGTAGGCCTCGGGGAAGTTCAGGGCAATTTCGGCGGCGATGGTCTGGTTTCCCGGCCTGATCAGGCTGGCGATCAGCCCGCCGGATGAGAGCACCAGGGCCACGGCCATGGTCTCGCCCAGGGCGCGGCCGAGTCCAAGCATCACGGCGCTGATGATGCCGGGCCGGGCGAAGGGCAGCACGGCCATGCGGATCATTTCCCAGCGCGTGGCACCCATGGCCAGGGCGGCTTCCTCATGCAGTTTCGGCGTCTGCAGGAAAATTTCCCGGGTCAGGGAGGTGATGATCGGCAAGACCATAACGGCCAGCACGACGCCGGCGGTCAGCATGGTCTTGCCGGTCTGGCTTGCGGGTCCGGCGAAAAGCGGGATCCAGCCGGCGTTCTCGGCCAGCCAGTTATACGGCCCCACGAGGGCCGGTGCCAGGACGGTCATGCCCCAGGCGCCGTAAACCACAGAAGGGATCGCTGCCAGCAGGTCTACGACGTAGCCGAGGCTCTGCGCGAGCCGGCGGGGCGCATAGTGCGAGATAAAGAGCGCGACGCCGATTCCCACCGGGGTGGCGATCAGCAGTGCGATCGCGGCCGCGATGACCGTACCGATGACCAGCGGGAAGATGTAGGTGAAGAAGCCTGAGCCGCCCGAGATCTCCGACGAGGGTGCGGTGAAGGTGGGAAGCGCCTGCCAGAGCAGGAACGCAGCCACTGCGAACAGGACAGTCAGGATCAGGCAACCCGCCAGCAGTGTGATGCCGGAGAAGACCTTGTCTCCTGCACGTCCGGCACCGCCGGCGCCCTGTATTGACTTGCTTGACACTGCACAACCCTTCGAACAATTGTTGGCAACTTGCTTCACCTGTGGACAAGACACCGCACTCGCCAGTTTTCACTGTCAGCCGGTGAACTTCAAGCTGGCTCCCTGGCGGGGCAAATGCCCCCGCAGTGCGCCGTGGCGCTGTGCGGGGGCCTGCCTCGGCTGGCCGGGTATTACGATGCGACCTTGATGGATTGGAGGGCCTTGACGGCCTGCTCCTGCAGGTTAGCGGACAGCGGGGCATTGCCGGCGGCGTCGGAAGCTGCAGCCTGTCCCTCTTCGCTCACCACGTACTCACCAAAAGCCTTGATCAAATCCACGGTCTCCTGGTCCTGGTAGGTGGTGCAGTAGATGTGGTAGGAGACCAAAACCACAGGGTAGGCGCCGGATTCCGTGGTGTCGCGGGCCAGATCCATCGCCATGTCAACGTCCGGACGGCCTTCGCCGGTGACCGGAGTGGAGGCCTCGACGGCCTTGGCCGCGGCGTCGGAGGTGTAGGCAACGTACTCGTCGCCCACCTTGACCGATACCTTGCCCATGTTCCCGACGGCGGAGGCATCGGCGTACGTGATGGCGCCGTTGGTTGCGCTGGCCGCGGAGACGACGCCGCTGGTGCCCTGCGCGTTCTCCTGGCCGTCGAGTTCAGCCGGCCATTCGCCGTCGGCCTCGGTAGTCCAGACCTCCGGAGCCGCGGCGGCGAGGTAGTCGGTGAAGTTAGTGGTGGTTCCGGAGTCATCTGCCCGGTGGACAACGGTGATCGGTGTGGCGGGCAGCTCGGTGCCCTCGTTCTGCCCGGCGATCGCCGGATCGTTCCAAGTGCTGATCTCTCCGCGGAAAATGCCGGCGATCGTGGCGGCGTCCAGGTTCAGTTCCTTCACACCGTCCAGGTTGAAGGCAATCGCAATCGGGGAGATGTAGGCGGGAACGTTGAAGGCGCCGTCCGGACCGCAGACCTTCTGCGACGCGGCAGCTTCCTCATCCTTCAGGTAGGCGTCCGAGCCGGCGAACTGCGCACCGCCGGCCAGCAGGGCCTCCCGTCCGGCACCGGAACCATCCGGTGAATACTGGACGGACGCGCCGGGGTGCGCGGCACTAAACCCTGCAATCCAGGCATCCATGGCCGAGGCCTGTGAACTGGCGCCGACGCCGGACAGTGTTCCCGAGACGGTCGAGGCGGAGGCAGAAGTTTCAGTGCCGGCGGCGTCGGTGGCGTTGTCGCTGCCGCACGCGGCCAGGGACAGTGCTGCCACCGAGAGTACGGCCGCAGTGCGGCCAAAGCGGAATACCTTCACGATTGTGTTCCCTTTCAAGGGTGGTATATCCGGCGCGTCAACGCCGGGAGTCTTTTCGCTGGGACGTTTGGTCGTCCCGGATTGAGAGTGGCCCGCCAAGGTGAACGGAAAGTGAACTCGAACCAAGCAGCTCGGGAATTCTGCGCCGGGACAGGATTCGGAGCTTCCGGGCGGGCTTCCGGGCCGGCTCCCGCAGCGCTTCGCTGCGGTGATCGGGAGGTCACAGTGCCCGCGCAGCACCCTGACTGGAGCCGCTCCGTCCTAGACTGTTGGCATGCCCGCCCGTGACAGTCTCTCCGCCACCCGCGGTTTCCTGCGGGACCGGTTCCGGATCGGGCTGAAACGCAGCGGCGCCTCGGTGATCCCCGCACTGCAGATGACCATCTGTGCGGTGGGCGCCTATGCCTTCGCCGAGTATGTCCTGGGCCACGAGGCCCCGCTGTTCGCCGCGACCGCTGCCCTGATCTCGCTTGGCTTCTCCCGCGAACCGCGCACCCGGCGGGTGCTGGAAGTCGGGATTGGCTGCACCCTGGGCATCACTATCGGTGAAATCCTCCTGCAGGTGCTCGGCAACGGTCTGTGGCAGGCCGCCATCGTGCTCTTCACCTCGCTGATGCTGGCCCGCTTCCTGGACCGCGGTGTCATCTTCACCACGCAGCTGGGCCTGCAGTCCCTGCTGGTGGTGCTGCTTCCGGCGCCCGACGGCGGGGTGTTCACCCGCAGCGCCGACGCCGTCGTGGGCGGCCTCTGCGCCCTGATTGTCACCATGCTGGCGCCGCGTGATCCACGGCGTGAACCGAAGTCCAATGTGCGTGAGCTGCTCAGCGAACTCTCCGCAGTGCTGCGCCAGACCGCCGACGCCCTGGCCCGCAGCGACTCCACACTGGCCTGGCACGCGCTGGTCCGGGCACGGAATACCCAGCCGCAGCTGGACATGCTGTCCCGCAGCATCCGTGATGCACGCGAGGTCGCCCGGATTTCCCCGGCCTACCGCCGCTACCTTGCCGAGCTGGGGGACCTGCGCGGTTCGGTCAGCTACCTGGACCTGGCCATCCGGAACAGCCGGGTGTTCGCCCGGCGGACCACCTCGGTGATCAACCACGCCGCCCTCTCGGATGAGGCGGTGGAGAAGGTCTCCGAAGTCATCAATGACACGGCCGACGCCGTTGACGTGCTGGCCCGCGCACTGGGCGGCGGCGAATCCCCTGCCATGCGGGAGCGCCACCTGCGTCAGGCACGGAACGAACTGGCCGCCGTCGGCTCCCGCCTGCATCCGGCGTCACTGGCCGTCACGGACCTGCACGGCGACGCCCTGGTGATGCTGTTCCGCCCCCTGGTGGTGGACCTGTTGGAAGCCACCGGCCTCAGCCACGAGGAAGCGGTGACCTACCTCTCCGAGGTCTAGCAGCCGCCATCCTCCGCGGTGCTTTCGCGGCGAAGCTCCGTCAGTGCCGCGGGATAGCCTGTTGGCATGGCCACGAAGACAACACGGGCGAAGACCGCCAACTACCGCTGCACCGAATGCGGCTGGACCGCCGCTAAGTGGGTGGGCCGCTGCGGCGAGTGCCAGGCCTGGGGAACGGTCGAGGAAGCCGGGGAAGTACTGGCCCGCACCACCGCAGCAGCAACGGTTGCCCGCCCCGCACAGCTGATTGCCGATGTCGATGCCACCACGGCTGCCTACCAGCCGACCGGCGTCGGCGAACTGGACCGGGTGCTGGGCGGCGGCCTGGTCCCCGGGGCTGTGATCCTGCTGGCCGGGGAGCCCGGCGTCGGAAAGTCCACCCTGCTCCTGGATGTCGCCTCACGGGTTGCCGGCCTGGGCCGGGACGTCCTGTATGTCACGGGCGAGGAGTCAACGGCACAGGTCAAGCTGCGCGCGGAGCGGATCGGCGCGGTCTCCGGCAGCCTTTATCTCAGCGCCGAAACCGACCTGGGCCAGGCCCTGGGCCAGGTGGAGCAGGTCAAGCCGGCCCTGCTGATCGTCGACTCGGTCCAGACCCTCAGCAGCGCCGCGGTGGACGGCAGTGCCGGCGGGGTGAGCCAGGTCCGCGAGGTCGCCGCCTCCCTCATCAACGCCGCCAAGACCAGGAACATGACCACCCTGCTGGTTGGGCATGTCACGAAGGACGGCTCCATCGCCGGGCCGCGGCTGCTGGAGCACCTGGTGGACGTGGTCTGCCAGTTCGACGGCGACAGGCACTCCCGCCTGCGGCTGCTCCGCGCCGTCAAGAACCGTTACGGCCCCACGGACGAGGTCGGCTGTTTCGACCTCACTGAGGACGGCATTGAGGGACTCGCCGACCCCAGCGGACTCTTCGTCTCCCGGACCAAGGACCCGGTTTCCGGAACCTGCATCACCGTGACCCTCGAGGGGCGGCGTCCGCTGGTTGCCGAGGTGCAGGCACTGCTCGCCGAAACCGGCAATGCCCAGGCCCGCCGGGCCACCAGCGGGCTCGATTCGGCCCGGGTGGCGATGCTGCTGGCGGTCCTGCAGCAGCGGGCCTCGATGAACCTGGCCAAGGATGACAGCTACGTGGCCACCGTCGGGGGCGTGAAGCTCACCGAGCCTGCCACTGACCTCGCTGTTGCGCTGGCCGTCGCCTCCGCCAAAATGAACAAGCCGCTTCCAGCCCGCCTCATCGCCTTCGGCGAGGTGGGGCTGGCGGGTGAGGTCCGCCCCATCCCCGGAATCGCCCGCCGGGTGCAGGAAGCCGAACGGCTCGGTTTCAGCCACGCCGTGGTTCCGGCGTCGCCCAACGGACCGGGGCAGGTGCCCGCCGGATTCAAGGTAAGAGAGGTATCCACGCTTTCCGAGGCGTTGGAACTGCTCTTCTAGATCCTGCCGGCCAAGCCTGATGGTTCATTTGTCATACTCCGGTGACGGAAGTGACAAATGTGGCCGTTTCGCGCATTACTATGGTGAAGTGTCTGCGCACCCACGCCCAGAACGTCCGTGGGCCGGACTGGCCGGAAGGAAGTGACAATGGCTCGCACCCCCGAGGATGCGTTGAAGGCCACGCTGGCCAGGGTTGCCCCCGGAACCGCCCTGCGCGATGGACTCGAGCGGATTCTGCGCGGCCGCACCGGAGCGCTCATCGTCCTGGGGTTCGACCGCACAGTGGATTCCATCTGTTCCGGCGGGTTCGACATCGGCATCGAGTTTTCCTCCACCCGGCTGCGCGAACTGGCCAAAATGGACGGTGCCATCGTCTGCGACAAGGATGGCGCGAACATTCTCCGGGCCGCGGTCCAGCTGGTGCCGGACCACACCATTGAGACGCACGAATCCGGA
Organism: Arthrobacter sp. Helios; assembly: GCF_023167125.1. Classification (NCBI taxonomy): domain Bacteria; kingdom Bacillati; phylum Actinomycetota; class Actinomycetes; order Micrococcales; family Micrococcaceae; genus Arthrobacter; species Arthrobacter sp. Helios. The sequence goes on along the minus strand of NZ_CP095402.1, from coordinate 3,380,661 downwards.
ACCCGGCACCGCACGGCGGAGCGCGTGGCCATCCAGACCGGCTTTCCCGTCATTTCCGTCAGCCAGTCCATGCAGATCATCCAGCTCTACGTCGGCGGCCTCCGCCACGTCCTGGAAGGGTCCGAGCCCGTGGCGGCCCGCGCCAACCAGGCGCTGGCCACGCTGGAGCGCTACCGTGCCCGCCTGGACCAGGTCACCAACTCCCTCTCCGCGCTGGAGATCGAAGCCATGGTCACCATGCGGGATGTCGCCGTCACGCTCCAGCGCCAGGAAATGGTCCGCCGCATCTCCGAGGAAATCTCCCAGTACGTCCTGGAACTCGGCGTCGATGGGCGCCTGCTCTCCCTGCAGCTGGAGGAACTGACCACCGGCCTGGGCCCGGGCAGCGAAATGATCATCCGGGACTACGTGGACGTCAGCGGCAGCCTGGATGACGTGGAGGAACGGATGGCGACGCTGCAGAACCTCAGCTCCTCCGACATGGTGGACCTGGGCAAGATCGCCACTGTGGTGGGTTTCCAGCCCGGCCAGGAGTCCCTGGAAGCGGTGGTGCAGCCGCGCGGGTACCGCCTGCTGAGCAATATCAAGAGCGTCCCTCCGGCGGTCTCCAACCGGCTGGTGGACCATTTTGGCGGCCTGCAGAACCTGATGGCCGCGAACATCGAAGACCTGATGCAGGTGGACGGAATCGGAGAACAGCGGGCCCGCACGGTTCGTGAGGGCCTGTCCCGGATTGCTGAAACGAGCCTGCTCGACCGGTTTATGTAGCCGGTTGATATGGCCGGGCGCCGGTCCGCGGTGCCGCCGCGGATAGTCCGGCCGGAAAGCGTTAATCCAGCTGGAAAACTGCCTTCTCGCTCGTCGCCTCGCCCAACCGGGCGGTGAAGACGTACCAGCCTGGATTCGGGTTGCTGGCAACTGGCCCGCATCCGGGCGCCGACCGCAGCCGCTCCCAGGTGAAGTTGGCTTTTTCGGTGGCTCCGGCAGCAAATTCCTTCATCAGGTCCGCCCCGCCGTCCTGGCAGTCCGCGGAGGAGAAGATGCGGTCTGAACCGCTGGTGACGATGAATTCCATCTGATTGGTGCCCACGTTGATTTCACACGGTTCCGTCCCGGTGTTGGTCACGGAGAGGGTCAGCAGAGGGTTGGTCCCCGCGGCATAGGCCGGGGCGTCGGTCGCGGCAGCCACCTTCACCGCTGCAGCCGGGCAGCTGGCATCGGGCTCTTCAGCCTTCCCTGAGGCATCCGGTTTTGGTTCCCCGGCGGACTCCGGGGCGCTCGTCTCCGGGCTTGCTGACGGAGAGGATTCCGGGGCTGATTGGAACGGTTCGGAGGCCGAGGCGTCCTTGTCTCCAGTCAGCGCACCGGCCAGGGCGAATCCGCCCCACACCAGGCCGCCGAGGACTGCGGCCAGGACCAGGAGCAGGAACAGCCGGCGACGGCGGTAGACCGCTTTGCTGGGCTGGGTTCTGCTGGATCCTTTTACCGCCATGGCTTAAGGCTAGGGAGACTGGCCCGGATTACGGCGGACCCCACGCCGATCAGTAGAGTATTGCTGGTCAATACGGAAGGAGCAGCGCATGGAACCGGAGCAGGAAGCTCAAGTGCCGCAACTGCATACCCGTATCACCTCCTGGTTCGCCCGCAACGCCCGCCCCCTGCCCTGGCGGGAACCGGATTGCAGCCCGTGGGGCGTCCTGGTCAGCGAGGTCATGCTGCAGCAGACTCCGGTGGTCCGCGTCCTGCCCATCTGGCAGGAATGGATGCAGCGGTGGCCGGAGCCGGCGTCCCTGGCGGCAGAACCCAGCGGAGAGGCCGTCCGGGCCTGGGGCCGGCTGGGTTATCCCCGGCGGGCCCTCCGCCTGCATGCGGCGGCCACAGCCATTGTCACCGGACACGGCGGCGAGGTCCCGGGCACCCATGCCGCGCTGCTCACCCTGCCCGGAGTCGGCGACTATACCGCGGCGGCCGTGGCGGCCTTCGCCTTCGGGCAGCGGGAAACTGTGGTGGACACCAACATCCGCCGGGTGCATGCCCGGCTGGTGACCGGCAACGCCCTGCCCTCGCCGTCCCTGACGGCGGCCGAAATGCGTCTGGCGGTCTCGCTGCTGCCCGGCGACGCCGCCGGGTCGGTGGCTTGGAACGCCTCCGTCATGGAACTCGGGGCCCTGGTCTGCACGGCCCGGAACCCCAGCTGTACGGACTGCCCGGTGCTGGCAGACTGCGCCTGGGTGCGCGCCGGCAGGCCGGAACCGCATTACATCCCCAAGGGCCAGGCCTGGCACGGGACCGACCGCCAGGTGCGTGGAGCCATGATGGCCGTGCTCAGGGAAGCTGAGGGACCCGTCCTGCGCGAACTGCTGCTGGCCGGTCCGGTGGACCTCACCGCCGGCAAGGAAGCAGTGACCACACCGCTGGCAGCGCTGCATGCCCTGTCAGCTCCCCAGGAGCAGCTCGAAAGGGCACTGGAGGGTTTGCTGCGTGACGGCCTGGCCGAACTCTCTGCGGACGGCCTTCGGCTGCCGGCCTAGATTTCCCCGAAACCGTTTCGGACTTCCAACCCCAGCATCTCCACCGCTCGTTCCGCGTCCGGCCCGTGCGCCGAAACGGTGAGGGTGTCCCCCGCCTTCAGCCCGAGGGTCATCAGCATCATCACGGACTTGCCGTCCACGCCGTTGATCGTAATGTCCGCGTCGAGGTCCGCCATGGCCTGGGCAACAACCGCTGCGGGCCGGGCATGCAGCCCCATCGGGTTGATCAGTTCCCACGACGCCTCGCGCACACCGGTGTCATCCTGGTCGATGTCGTCAAGCTCGGGCACGGCCTCCGCCGGCGCTGTACTGCCTGCGGCTCCTGCCATCGAGGCGGCTGCTGCCTCAGCGTCCCGCACCACGGCCTGCAGGTCCTGCCCGGTCTGGGCGGCCACCGCAGCGGCAACAGCCCCTTCGACCAGCGGAGCATCAGCGAGCCGGACCCTGTCCCGCTGATCCGGTTCCAGGAATTCCAGCGCCATTTCAGCGGTCATCACAGCCGAGCCGAGATCGGCCAGCACCGCGACGCCGGCTCCCCCATCCGCCTGGGCGATGCCCGCCTGGATTTTCTCGAGGCTGGTGCCAATCCCGCCGTCGTCAGTTCCGCCGGCAGCAATGATGGCCACATCGGGCGCCATCTGGCCGGCAAGTTCGCTGAGCCCCTCGGCGAGCTTGTCACTGTGCGAAACGATAACGAGCCCGACCTTCATGCCTTCTCCCCTGCAGCCTGCGCTGCCGCCTGCAGGATCAGGGTCGTGGAGGCGGCTCCGGGGTCTAGATGGCCCGCACTGCGCTCCCCGAGATAGCTGGCCCGCCCCTTGCGCGCGATCAGCGGCTCGGTGCCGGCCAGACCGGCCTCGGCTGCGTTGGCTGCCGCCGCCAGGGTTTGGGGTCCGCCGGCGTCCGCGGAGGCTGCGGTCTGCGCCGCTTCCACGGCGGGCGTGAAGGCATCCACCATGGTCTTGTCTCCGGGTTCTGCCTTGCCGCGGCTGACGATCCCGTCCCGCGCGGCTGCAAGGAAGGCGACGACGTCGTCCGCGCTAAGGATCTCCTTGCCCGTGACGGCCGTGGAACCACGCAGGAACGCCGTGCCGTACAGCGGTCCGGCGGCGCCGCCGACCTTGGACATCAGAGTCATGGCAGCCAGCTTGAAGACGTCCGCGGGAGTGGCCGGAACGCCGTCGGCGTCGAGTTTTTCCACGATCGCGGTGAAGCCGCGGTCCATGTTCTCGCCGTGGTCCGCGTCCCCGATTGCCCGGTCAAGGTCGATGAGGCGCTGGCGGTTTTCGGACATGGCCGCGGCCGCGTCACGCATCCAGGCAGCGGCCCACTGGGCGTTGAGGTCCATCCCTATACTCCCCACCGCAGGGCCGCGGTATGAACCGGCGAGTCCCACAAGTCGATCATGTCGTCATCTAGTTTCAGTACGGTTACTGACGCTCCCTGCATTTCCAGGGCAGTGATGTAGTTGCCCACCAGGGAACGTTCCACGTGGACCCCGCGGTCCGCCAGGACCTTAGCGGCGTGGCGGTAGACGATGTACAACTCGCTCAGGGGCGTCCCGCCCATGCCGTTCACGAACAGCAGCACGCGGTCTCCGGAGGCTGTGTCCAGGTCGGCGAGGACCGGCTCGAGCAGCTGGTCGGTGATTGTGTCCGCGTTCGCCATCGGCATCCGCCGCCGCCCGGGTTCGCCGTGGATCCCCACGCCCAGCTCGATCTCGTTCTCGGCGAGCTCGAAGCTCGGCTCCCCCGCGTGCGGGACGGTACAGGCACTCAGTGCCACACCCATGGAACGGACATTCGCATTGACGCGCTCGGCAACGGCGGTGACGGAGTCAAGGTCGTCACCGCGTTCCGCCGCGGCTCCGGCAATCCGTTCCAGCAGCACGGTGCCGCCGACCCCGCGCCGGCCGGCCGTGTACAGCGAGTCTTCCACCGCGACGTCGTCGTTCACCACTACGGTCCGGACCTGGATGCCCTCAACCTGGGCCAGTTCCGCTGCCGTCTCGAAGTTGAGGATGTCACCGGTGTAGTTCTTGACGATGAGCAGCACTCCGGCGCCGGAGTCGGTGCCGGTGATGGCGGGCAGGACCTGGTCTGGGGTGGGCGAGGTGAAGACGGCGCCCGGGACGGCGGCGTCGAGCATGCCCCGTCCTACGTAACCGGCATGGAGCGGCTCGTGTCCGCTGCCACCGCCCGATACCAGCGCGACTTTGCCCTGTACGGGGGCGTCACGGCGCAGGACGTACGCGGGATCGGCGTGAACGGTGACGAGGTCGTGGTGGGCCTGTCCGAAGCCTTCCAGGGATTCGGCTACCACCGCGCGGGGATCATTGATGAGTTTCTTCATGGCCTGACGCTCCTCTTACCCACAAGGACGGGATTAAACCGGACAGGCTCCGTCGCCTGTCTGATCGCTGATTCAGGCAACCCTACCCCTCGGCAGCGGCGCTGCACAGGCTGCGAATGAGCCCGGACGCACTGAAGGAAGGGCGTCTGCCCTTCCTTCAGTGTTTCCCGGGTTTTCCGGGTTTCCCGGTCAACAGCGACAACAGCGTCCGGGAGTCTGCACGGATTCTGTCCGTGCCGGGTCTAGCCGAAACTATTTACCCTTGAAAGCATCCTTGACGTGCTCGCCGGCCTGCTTCATGTTGGCCTTGGCCTGGTCGCCCTGGCCTTCGGCTTCCATGCTGTGGTTTCCGGTGACCTTTCCGAGGCCTTCCTTCACCTTGCCGCCTACTTCTTCGCCCTTATTCTGCATCTTGTCATCTGCGCCCATATTAGGTACCCGCTTTCTGATCTCCCGAGGTGCTTACCGCGTCGGATTCATTACGATTCCTGCTGCGGCCGGCTCTCGGCTTATGTGGATGCTAAGTACCCTTACTCTATCTGGTTCGCTACTCGATGGCCAGTAATATCGGGCAGTTCACTACCCGCGAACAGATCGAATCATGCGGGTATTGCCAAGCGTATTTGGTTTCACCCGTGCGAGGTCCAGGAATTCGGCCACGCCTTCATCCTGGGAACGCAGGAGTTCTGAATAAACCTGCGGATCCACCGCAGCCTGGTTTTCCATCACCTCAAAGCCGTGCCGTTGAAAGAAATCAACCTCGAAGGTCAGGCAGAAAACCCTGGAAACGCCAATGTCCACCGCATCAGCCAGCAGCTGTTCCAGCAGCAGGTGGCCGACGCCGCGGCCCCGCCAGTCCTGATGCGTTGCCAGGGTGCGGACTTCAGCCAGGTCCTCCCACATCACGTGCAGCGCGCCGCAGCCAATCACGTTTCCCTCAGCGTCCTGGGCGATGCGGAACTCCTGCAGGCCTTCGTAGTAGGCCACCGCCTCCTTGGCGATCAGGACCCGTTCGTCGGCAAGCGGAGCCACCAGTTCCCGGATGTGCTGCACGTCGGAGGTGCGGGCGCGGCGGACGGTGACCGGGGCTGTCTGTGCGGTAAGCGTCATTGGTTCAGTCTAGGACTTCTCCGGGCTGCGGCCGCGAACCGGGCATCCGGTCCGGGCGGAACGCAGAAGGAGCTCCCGGGTTTCCCGGGAGCTCCTTCTGCTTGGTTCTGCTCTGTGCTTCTGGTGGTGCCTGCCGCTACTTGGCGTCGCCTACGCCGGCCTCGATGGCCGAAGGGGCTTCTTCGATGGCGCGCGGTGCACCGTGACCCACGAAGGTGAACTTCGCGTCGTCGCCTTCGCCCTCAACGTCAACCGAAACCGTTTCCCCGGGCTTGAGATCCCCGAAGAGGATCTTCTCGGAGAGCTGGTCCTCGATCTCGCGCTGCATGGTGCGGCGCAGCGGGCGGGCGCCCATCGCGGGATCGTAGCCGCGGGTGGCCAGCAGGATCTTGGCAGCCGGGCTGAGCTCGATGCTCATGCCCTTCTCCGCAAGCCGCTTGCCCAGGCGTTCGGCGAACAGATCCACGATCTGAACGATTTCGTCCTGGGTCAGCTGCGGGAACACCACGGTGTCATCCACACGGTTCAGGAACTCGGGGCGGAAGTGCTGGCGCAGCTCTTCCGTGACCCGGGCACGCATCCGGTCGTAGCCGGTCTTCGTGTCGGTTCCGGACTGGAAACCGGTCATAACGCCCTTGGAGATGTCCTTGGTGCCAAGGTTGGTCGTCATGATGATGATGGTGTTCTTGAAGTCCACGACCCGGCCCTGGGAGTCGGTCAGACGGCCGTCTTCCAGGATCTGCAGCAGCGAGTTGAACAGGTCCGCGTGGGCCTTCTCAACCTCGTCGAACAGCACCACGGAGAACGGACGGCGGCGGACCTTCTCGGTCAGCTGCCCGCCTTCTTCGTAGCCGACATATCCCGGAGGGGCACCGAACAGGCGGGACACCGTGTGCTTCTCGGAGTACTCGGACATGTCCAGGGTGATCAGTGCTTCTTCGTCGCCGAAGAGGAATTCCGCCAGGGCCTTGGCGAGTTCGGTCTTGCCGACGCCGGTGGGGCCGGCGAAGATGAACGAACCGCCCGGACGCTTGGGATCCTTCAGGCCGGCACGCGTACGCCGCATGGCCTGCGAAATCGACTTGATGGCTTCGTCCTGGCCGATAACCCGCTTGTGCAGCTCATCTTCCATCTTGAGCAGCCGCGTGGATTCTTCTTCGTTCAGCTTCACCACGGGGATGCCGGTCGAGTTCGCCAGTACTTCGGCGATCAGTTCCTCATCCACCTCGGCGATGTCGTCCAGGCCGCCGGACTTCCACTGGCGTTCCTTCTCTGCGCGCTGGTCCTGGAGCTTCTGCTCCTTGTCCCGCAGGGAAGCAGCACCTTCGAAGTCCTGCGCGTCGATCGCGGATTCCTTCTCCATCTTCAGGGCGGAGATGCGCTCGTCGATTTCCTTCAGCTCCGGCGGAGCGGTCATACGGCGGATGCGCAGCCGGGCACCGGCTTCATCGATCAGGTCGATGGCCTTGTCCGGCAGGAAACGGTCGCTGATGTAACGCTCGGCCAGGGTTGCTGCCGAGGCCAGCGCCGCATCAGTGATCGAGACCCGGTGGTGGGCTTCGTAGCGGTCCCGCAGGCCCTTGAGGATTTCGATCGCGTGGGCAACGGAAGGTTCGTTGACCTGGATCGGCTGGAAGCGTCGCTCAAGCGCTGCGTCCTTCTCAATGTGCTTGCGGTATTCGTCGAGCGTGGTGGCGCCGATGGTCTGCAGTTCCCCGCGGGCCAGCATCGGCTTCAGGATCGATGCTGCGTCGATGGCGCCTTCGGCGGCACCGGCGCCCACAAGGGTGTGGATCTCGTCGATGAAGAGGATGATGTCGCCGCGGGTGCGGATTTCCTTGAGGACCTTCTTCAGGCGTTCCTCGAAGTCGCCGCGGTAGCGCGAACCTGCCACGAGCGAGCCGAGGTCCAGGGTGTAGAGCTGCTTGTCCTTGATGGTTTCCGGAACATCGCCGCGGACGATCGCCTGCGCGAGTCCTTCGACGACGGCGGTCTTGCCCACGCCGGGCTCGCCGATCAGGACCGGGTTGTTCTTGGTGCGGCGCGAGAGCACCTGCATGACCCGTTCCATCTCGTGCTCGCGCCCGATGACCGGGTCGAGCTTGCCCTCACGCGCTGCCTGGGTCAGGTTGCGGCCGAACTGGTCAAGCACCACCGAACCCGCCGGCTGGCCTTCCTGCTGCTGGCCGCCGGCGGAGACGGGCTCCTTGCCCTGGTAGCCGGAGAGCAGCTGGATAACCTGCTGGCGGACCCGGTTCAGGTCTGCGCCCAGCTTGACGAGCACCTGTGCTGCGACACCTTCACCCTCGCGGATGAGGCCCAGCAGGATGTGCTCGGTGCCAATGTAGTTGTGGCCCAGCTGCAGGGCTTCCCGCAGTGAGAGTTCCAGGACCTTCTTGGCCCGCGGAGTGAAGGGGATATGACCGGACGGGGCCTGCTGGCCCTGGCCGATGATCTCCTGCACCTGCTCGCGGACGGCACCCAGGGAAATGCTCAGGGATTCGAGGGCCTTGGCGGCAACACCCTCACCCTCATGAATGAGCCCAAGCAGGATGTGCTCGGTGCCGATGTAGTTGTGGTTGAGCATGCGTGCCTCTTCTTGGGCAAGCACGACAACGCGACGGGCACGGTCGGTAAATCTTTCAAACATGAGGCACACTCCTAGCTAACGCGTAATTCGATGCTACGGCTCCACACCCCGCTTAAGGGGCGTGTTCGCCATGGGCGTGACCTCACGCGGGTTGTTAGCCCTGGGCTGCGCGGTAAGCCTCGATAATTTCGCTGTTGACGCGGCCCCGCTCGGAAACGGTGTAGCCGTTGTTCCGGGCCCATTCCCGAATCTGTGCTGCCTCATTGCTGCGTGCGGCGCCCGTGCCGCGGGGGCGCCCGGTGCGTCCGCCGGTTTTGCGGCCGGCATCCACATAAGACTTCAATGCCGCACGGAGGTTCTTCGCATTGTCAGTTGAGAGGTCAATCTCGTATTGTGACCCATCGAGTCCGAAACGGACTGTTTCATCCGCGCTTCCACCGTCGAGATCGTCGACCAGAATGATTTTTACCTTTTGCGCCATGTCAGGCTCCTATGCAGTCAAAGCAGCGGAATGTTTGATAATTCGAGACTACTTCGAGTATGACGCAATTGGTTATGCCGCGTCAAAGCAGAGGAGGCATTTTCAATAACTATTCTTTATTGGCGGGTCCGGCGGCACCACTTGCTGCCTCTGGATCATCGATAGCCAACTGATCGGCCTCGCGTTCGGCTTCAGCAAGGGCTTTTCGCTCGGAACGATCAGCGTTCAACAGCGCCTTCATTGCGAAAAAGAAGAGAGCTGCGACACAAATGGAAGGCAGCAGGACTTCCACATATTCCATGATCTAACCCATTTCCGGCTTTAGGAGGGGAAACAGAATTGTTTCCCTGATTCCAACGTTCGTGAAAAGCATGACCAGTCGGTCGATGCCCAGACCGATGCCGCCCATGGGCGGTGCACCGTACTCCAGGGCGCGGAGGAAATCCTCATCCAGCGCCATGGCTTCCTCATCACCCGCGGCAGCCCGGCGGGACTGTTCCGTCAGGCGTTCACGCTGGATGACCGGGTCGATCAGCTCGGAGAACGCCGTTCCCCGCTCCATCCCGCCGATAATCAGGTCCCAGGCCTCAATCAGGCGGGGATCGTTGCGGTTCGGGCGGGCCAGGGGCTGGGCCGACGGCGGGTAATCGTAAACAAAGGTGGGCTGCAGCAGGGTCGGTTCGACGATTTCCCCGAACAGTTCGACGACGAGCTTCTCGGCATCCCACTTCGGGTCCACCTTGACGCCCTTTTCTTCGGCAATCCGGAGCAGGGTGGCTGCATCCGTGTCCGGGGTGATTTCCGTTCCAACTGCCTCGGACAGGCCCGGGTAGACGGCCAGCCAGCGCCATTCGCCGTCGAGGTCAATGGTTCCGGCAGCGGTTTCGATCTGCCGGCTTCCGGCTGCGTCCGCAGCGTTGAGGATGATCTCCTTGATCCGGTCCGCCATAACGAACTGGTCGGCATAGGCCTCGTAGCATTCCAGCGTGGTGAACTCGGGGCTGTGCGTGGAGTCGACGCCCTCATTGCGGAAGATGCGGCCGAGTTCGAAGACGCGTTCAATGCCGCCGACGACGGCGCGCTTGAGGTACAGCTCGGTGGCGATGCGCAGCGTCATCGGCTGGTCGAAGGCGTTCAGGTGCGTTTCGAACGGCCGGGCGGCGGCGCCGCCGTGGATCAGCTGCAGCATCGGGGTCTCGACTTCGACATAGCCGTGATCGTGCAGGGTGTCGCGGACCGCGCGGATGATCAATGCCCGCTTGTAAACCATGTCCCGGGCCTCGTCACGGACCATCAGGTCGACGTAGCGCTGCCGGACCCGGGTTTCCTCGTTCAGGCCGGCGTGCAGGACGGGCAGCGGACGCAGGGCCTTGGAGGCCATGGACCAGGACTCGGCCATCACGGAGAGTTCCCCCCGGCGGGAGGAAATCACTTCACCGCGGATGAAAACGTGGTCACCGAGGTCAACCAGGGCCTTCCAGTCCGCGAGGGCTTCCTCACCGATGGAGGCCAGGGACAGCATGGCCTGCAGCCGGGTACCGTCGCCTGCCTGGAGGGTGGCGAAGCACAGCTTGCCCGTGTTGCGGATGAAAACGACGCGGCCGGTTACGCCGACGGTCTCGCCGCTGGCCTCATCTGCCTGCAGGTGTCCGTACTTTTCCCGGACCTGCCGCAGGGAGTGCGTGCGTTCGACGCTGACGGGATAGGCTTCGTCGCCGCGTTCAAGCAGCTTGGCGCGCTTTTCCGCGCGGATGCGCATCTGCTCGGAGGAATCGGCTGCTTCGGGAACGGGGCTAGAGGTGGTCACGGTTCTTAAGTCTACCCAGCCGTGCGGCAGGTCCCTGACGGGACTGCCCGGGATCCGCGGTTCAGACCTGCAGTTCCATGTTGTCGATCAACCGGATTCCGCCCACGCGGGCCGCCACGAGGGCCAGTCCGGGGCCTGACAGGGTGTCGTCCGGACCGGCCGGCAGCGGGTCGAGGGTGAGCGGGTCCACAACCTGCAGGTAGTCCAGTTCCACACCGGCCTGCGCCGCGATAAGTCCGGCGGCGGCGGGCAGGTCCAGCGGCCGGCCGGCAGCGGCGCGGTCCCGCAGCTGGCGCAGGGCCGCGGAGAGCACGAGCGCGTTCCGCCGCTGTTCCGGGTCCAGGAAAACATTGCGGCTGGACTCCGCCAGGCCGTCTGCTGCCCGGACGATGGGTACCGGGCGGACTTCCACGGGGAAGTTGAGGTCGGCGGCCATCCGTCGGATCAGTGCCACCTGCTGGGCGTCCTTCTGCCCGAAGTAGGCCCGGTATTCAGCGGGAACGGCCGGCTGGGCGCAGTGCAGCAGTTTCGCGACGACCGTCAGGACGCCGTCGAAATGTCCTGGCCGGGAGGCTCCCTCAAAGCGCGTGCCCAGGCTCCCGGAACTGACCCGCACCAGCGGCAGCCCCCCGGGGTACATGGTTTCCTCGCTGGGAGCGAAAACCAGGTCCACGCCTGCCGCTCCGAGGAGGTCCAGGTCCGCTTCGAGGGTACGGGGGTAGCGTGCCAGGTCCTCAGGGTCATCGAACTGGAGCGGATTGACGAAGATGCTGGCCACCACCACGTCGTTCTCCGCCCGGGCCGCCCGGGCCAGGGCTGCGTGGCCCTGGTGGAGTGCTCCCATCGTGGGGACGAGGCCAAGCGAGGGGCGGTCCTTGCCGGCCGCCGCCAGGAGTTCGGCTGTTGCCTTGCTGAGTTCTGCGGGGGTTGCTGCCAACCGGGGGTGGTTCACCGGGGTCCTTCGGGTTCGGAATTCAATACTTCAATAATGGCCTGTCCCTGGGCATCGCTGAGCAATCCGCGGGCAACTGCCCGCCGGGCGGTGGCCTTGGAGAGCGCCCGGTAGGCTGCGGCCAGGTCCGGGGAGGCCCCTTCGTTCAGGGCCTGAGTGTGAGCCTGGACCGTGCCGGTGTCCCCGCGTGCCACGGGTCCGGTCAGGGCATGTTCCCCCGAGGCGAGGGCGTTCTCCAGTGAAGCCCGCATCAGCGGTCCCAGCAGGCGCGCGGGTTGTTCCACGCCCAGGCTGCGCAGCAGTTCGGAGGACTGTGCTGCGATGGTCACCAGGTGATTGGAGGCGTGGGCCAAGGCCGCGTGATAGGGCACCCGGTCCGCTTCGTCGATGACGATGGGTTCGGCACCCATTTCCACGACCAGCGCCTGGGCGATGGGCAGCACCGCGGTGGGTGCGGTGACTCCGAAGGAGCAGTCGGCCAGCCGGGTCAGGTCCAGGCTCATGCCCGTGAACGTCATCGCCGGGTGCAGCGCCAGCGGAATCGCACCGGCCCGGCGGGCCGGTTCCAGCACCCCGGTGCCGAACCTGCCGGAGGTGTGGGCCACCAGCTGCCCGGCCTGCCAGGCGCCGGTGGCCGCGAGGCCGGAGACCAGGGGCGGCAGGGCGTCGTCGGGCACGGCGAGGAGCACCAGTTCCGAACGTTCAACAATGTCCGGAATTTCGAGGACAGGGACGCCGGGGAGCAGGTTCTCGGCCCGTTCGCGGCTGGCGTCGGACACTGCGGAAACGCCAACGACGGCGTGTTCAGCTGCCCGCAGCGCGGCGCCGAGGACGGCGCCCACTTTGCCGGCACCGATGATGCCGATTCCGAGCCGGCCACGCCGGCGCTGATCAGCGGTGTTCATTCCAGTTCTCCTCAGTCGTGGTGCCGTGTGGGCCGGCAGGCGGCGCCGGCGGCGGGGGCGGCGGCGTCTGCCGGACACCCGGGGTCTCCGGGCCGCCCGGGGCCTTCGGGAGATCCGCTGCAGACACCTCAGGGGCCGGCGGCGTTCCGGGCGGTGTGGCTGCGGATGACGCGTTGGCGTCCCCGGCGGCTGGCGCGGGTCCAGTGGCCGTTTCGCGGTGCAGCCAGCGTTCGGTCCGGTCACGCCGCCGGGCATCGCGCGCCCGCAGGGACTGCTCGTCGAACAGTTCCAGGGCGGCAGCGGCGTCGATCTGGCGGATGCGCGGGGCGACGGGTCCGGGTGTGGAGTGCAGCCGCAGGTCCGCGATCCTCAGTTTCCGGGCCAGCGGCCCCTGTTCCAGGGCCATCGACTGGATCCGCTCATGCGGGACGACGGCGAGGCTCCGCCAGAGGCGTCCGGACCGGCACAGCAGCGCCGTCTGCGTTACGGCAAATCCGCTGCGGCGCCACTGCAGCGGCGCCACCCAGCGGGCGCGGCGCGGCGACACGGTGAATCCGTGGTCCTCCCCGCTGCCGGCCATCCCGGCGGCAAAAAGCCCGCGGGGATCATCCGAGCCGGGATTGGGCAGGACGATGGCCAGGATCTGCATGGTTTCTTCCAGTGTTCCAGCGGGAAGCAGGCGGGTGCGGGCAGCGCCCTCGGACGTGGCGCCGGTTCCGTAGCCGGCCACGTTGACGGAGATGCGGTACCAGCCGGTGAGCCGCCACAGCAGCGGCTGGGAGACAGCGACGGCCTGGATGCGCCCGGGCGGCACGGTCTGGGTCCGGGTGTCCAGAAGTCCGTAGCGGATCCGGATCCCGTCCCTGGAGACCGCGGCGCGGAAGTTCCAGGCGCTGTTGAAGGCGGACCAGTAGCCGCCGGCCACACCGAGGATCACCGGGATGATCACAGCAAGGGAGACACCCGCCCGGGTCACGGCGGCAAGGACCACCACGAAGGCTGTGCCAAGGATCAGGAAGATGGTGTTGCCGGAGAGCAGGGTTGCCCCCACCACCCTTTTCGGCGCCAGGGCGAGGATCGGGTATTCCGGCGCTTCCGACGCCGGCGCCCGCCCGGCGCCGTCGCTGCCGGTGCCGGCCTCCGGTTCAGCCCCGGAGGCGCGGTCGAGGATGGTGGCGCGCAGCGACCGGGCGTCGTCGATCCGCAGGAACGCCAGGCGGACCGCTGATTCTCCGGCGTCCGCGACCTCGAAGCGCAGTTCGGCCAGACCGAAGAGCCGGGCCAGCAAAGGCTGGACAATGTCGATTGCCTGCACCCGGTCCAGGCGTGCCTGCCGGTGCTGGCGGAAAAGGACGCCGGAACGGACCCGGACGTGGTCTGCGGTGACCTGGTAACGGGTGAACCACCAGGAGAGGAAGAAAATACCGGCAACAATCAGGAGCACGGCGAGCAGCCCGAGCACCGCCCAGAGCAGGGGTGTGCCCTCCGGCAGCGGACCGGTGCCGCCCTCGTTCCGGAACATCGCCTCGACCCGGTCGCGGCCCACGAAGTACGCGATCGCAGCCAGGGCAATCCAACCGCGGACCAGCGGGGAGACCGGATGGACCCGTTTCCATTCCGGCTCCGCGGCCGGGATGGTTCCCGGGCGTTCCGGGTTTGGCGGGAGCTGGTTTTCCCGGTCCCCGGACGCGGCAGTCACAGGCCCGCCAGCTGCGCCTCGCCGCGCGCAGACAGGTGTTCGCGGAGCCGTTCACCCTCCGGGGCGGGGAGGCCGGGAATGGTGGCGTTGGTTCCCGGGGCTGCGGTGTGGAGCTTCAGCGTGCACAGACCGAACATCCGCTCCAGCGGGCCGACGCCGACGTCGACGTACTGCATCCGCCCATAGGGGACCACCAGGGTGCGCTGGAAGAAGATGCCGCTGCGGAGCAGCAGGTCCTCCCGCCGCTCGGCGTATCCAATGGCCCGGACCTGGCGCGGCAGCAGGATTCCCCGCCAGATAAAAATAACCAGGAACAGTGCCGGAAGTCCCCAGGCGATCCAGGCGGGGAAGCCACCCCAGATGTCCAGGGAGCGCAGCACCAGGGGCATCGAAACCACCGCGAGGGTAATGACTGCCTCCACGGCCAGGGAAAGCACCCGCAGCGTCAGGTACCGCGGAGAGACCCGCTGCCAGTCCACGCCCTGCGAATCAATGGCTTGGCTACGCATATTCTCCTCCGTTGTCTGGCATGTTGGGGTCGCCGCCGTTTTTGTCCTCGGGAGGCAGTTTGCAGAACCGTTCCACGACCAGGCCGGTGGCGATCATTATGATCCCGCCGGCTGACATGGCGAGCGAGGCCCAGGTCGGGGCATGGTTGGGGCGCATCTCCCAGAGGCCCACCTGGTCCAGGAAGATGCCGCCGTGCCAGCCGAGCAGGAGAGCACCGGCGTAGGCGGTGGCCTGCGCCAGGACCAGGGTCCGGGCCGCTGCGATCGGATCAAGCTGCTTTTCGCGGTTGCCGTCCCGCCACCGGCGGACCCGGAGGCCAAGAAACAGGGTAAAACCGACGATGAACGCCAGCGTAAGGAGGGCCGTGAGATTCAGGACCGGCGCCGGATACCCGTTGCGTGTGGCCCAGGAATTCACCAGCCAGCCTGCGATCCCAAAGACTACGGCGATGACTGCGAGCCAGCGGTACCGGATGGTCCTCACGCGGAATTCACTCCCCCTCGAAGCGTTCAAGCCCGGGCAGGTCAGCGGCCCGCGCAGCCAATTCTGCCACCGGGACACCTTCCAGTACGGCGCCGGGATCCATCCAGGCCCACGGCTGCAGCACAAAGGCCCGCTGTGCGGCCCGCGGGTGGGGAATGGTGAGGTCCGGATCATCAACGTGGTCCGAGCCGTACGTGATGATGTCGACGTCGAGCGTGCGCGGCCCCCAGCGCACCTCGCGTTTGCGGTGGTGCCGGTTTTCGACGTCGTGGCAGTGCTCCAGCAGGGCATGCGGGTCCAGCGTGGTGTCGAAGGCAGCAACCAGGTTCAGGTAGTCGGGCTGCTCCGGTCCGCCCACAGGACGGGTCCGGGCCACCGGGGAGACGTCCACCAGGGTCATCTGCGGATGGCGGGCAAGGGCGGCGACGGCGTCGGAGAGGGTGCTGCGGGACTCGCCGAGGTTACTGCCCAGGGCCAGGATGGTGCGTATCCCGGGGGTGCTCATGCCCGCTCCCGGTGGATCAGGATCTCCACGTCGCCGAACGGGACGGTGATGGGTGCCTGCGGCTTGTGCACCGTAACGTCCACGGCTTCGATGACCTCGAAGGCGGCCAGCACGTGGGCGGCGATCCGTTCAGCGAGGGTTTCGATCAGGTTCACCGGATCGCCTTCGATGATGGCGCAGACCTGCTCCGCCAGCTCACCGTAATGAGCGGTCCGGGTAAGGTCGTCGGCGGCTGCAGCCGGACGAAGGTCGGTGTAGAGCACCAGGTCCACCACGAACCTCTGCCCCTCACGCCGCTCGTGTTCGAAGACGCCGTGGTAGCCGGTGGCGCTGAGTCCGCTGAGCCGGATCCGGTCCCGGGGGGCCGGCGGACCGGCTGGAAGGGACACGGCCTAGCCCTGCCAGGCGGCAGCGACTTTGACGGCGTCGGCATTGGCCGCGACGTCGTGCACGCGCACGCCCCAGACGCCCTGGCTTGCCGCGAGGACGGAGGTGGCCAGGGTGGCGTTGTCTCGCTCCGCCGGAGGCGCCGCCTTGCCGGCCGTGGTCAGCAGCGAGCCCAGGAAGCGCTTGCGGGAGGCGCCGATGAGGACGCGGTGGCCCAGCACGGTGAGGCGGTCGATGTTGCGCAGCAGCGCCCAGTCGTGCTCGGCGTTCTTCGCGAAGCCCAGTCCGGGGTCAAGGATGATCTGCTCCGGAGCCACTCCGGCCTCGTAGAAACGGTCGCGCAGCGACGTCAGTTCGGAAATAACGTCCTCAACCACGTCGTCATACTCGGCCTTCGGATCCTGGCTGCGGACGCTGCCGCGGCTGTGCATCAGGATGTAGGGCACCTTGGTCCGGGCGATCAGTTCCGGCATCCCGGGATCCAGCTCCACCCCGGAGACGTCGTTGATGATCCCGGCTCCGGCTTCGATGGCCTTTTCCGCGGTGGAAGCGTTCATGGTGTCCACGCTCACCAAGGCTCCGGCTTTCACCAGGGCCTGGACCACCGGAAGGATCCGCTGCTGCTCTTCCTCCGCGGTAATCCGCTTGGAGTCGGGGCGGGTGGACTCACCGCCGACGTCGATGATGTCCGCGCCGTCATAGTGCATCTTGAGTCCGGCGCGGATGGCGGCGTCCGCCGTCACGTGTTCACCGCCGTCGCTGAAGGAATCCGGGGTGACGTTGAGGATGCCCATCACCAGAGCGCGTCCGGTGGGCAGGTCCTCGAACCGGCGGGGTTTCACGCCGGGACGGATCACCGGCAGCGGGTTGGTGGCCGGGCCGGTTCCGGGGGTGGCGGCGAGGGAATCCATTCGTAGCGTCCTATCGTCCGAGTATCAGGCTCATTGCTTCAGCACGCGTGGCAGTCTCGCGGAGCTGGCCGCGCACGGCCGAGGTCACCGTCCGGGCCCCGGGCTTGCGCACGCCGCGCATGGACATGCACAGGTGTTCGCATTCGATGACCACAATGGCACCCACCGGCTGCAGGTTATCCATCAGGGCGTCGACGATCTGGGTGGTGAGCCGTTCCTGGACCTGGGGGCGCCGTGCGTAGACCTCCACCAGGCGGGCAAGCTTGCTCAGCCCGGTCACCTTGCCGTCATGCGAGGGGATGTAGCCGATGTGGGCGGACCCGTGGAACGGCACCAGATGGTGCTCACAGGTGGAGTAGAACGGGATGTCCTTCACCAGCACCATTTCCTCATGGTCCAGGTCGAAGGTGGTGGCCAGCAGGTCGGCGGGGCTCTGGTGCAGGCCGGCGAAAATCTCCGCGTAGGACTTGGCCACACGGGCGGGGGTCTCCAGCAGACCCTGCCGGTCCGGGTCCTCCCCGATCGCGATGAGAATTTCGCGCACCGCCCGCTCGATCCGGGGCTGGTCGACCGGCGAGGCGGTATCGGTCAGCTCGGCCAAAATTAGTTCGTCGTCGAAATCGGTCACTGCTTGATCCTACCGTGGACGCCGGAACGGCCCGGACGGCAGCCGGTGTTGATTGGCTGCCGTCCGGTCCTGCGCTATTCGCTGCGGCTGGCGGAGCCGCGGTGGCTTCCCTGGCCGCTGTTTTCGGGCTCAGGGAGCCCGTCATTCGAGACGTCGAAGTCCTGCGGGAGATCGGCGTCGGCGATCTGGTCCTGCGGAGCCACGGTCTCCGGATCCGGTTCACCGGCGGCAGCGGCTTCTGCCCGTTCCCGTGGGGAGACCACGGGCGGGATGTCGTGGACCGGGCGGGTGGGCTTGGACAGCCAGACTTCGCGGAGGTCCCGCTTGCGGACATCGTGGAAGATCTCGGCGATCTCCGCCTGGTTCAGCGTTTCGCGTTCCAGCAGTTCCAGCGCCAGGCGGTCCAGGACGTCCCGGTTCTCGGTCAGGATCTGGTATGCCTCGTCATGGGCGTTGTCCAGCAGGCGCCGGACTTCCTCGTCCACCACGTAGGCCACCTGATCGGAGTAATTCCGTTCCTGGCCCATGTCCCGGCCCAGGAACGGCTCGCCGCCGCCGGAGCCCAGCTTCACGGAACCGATCCGTTCGCTCATGCCGTACTGGGTGACCATCTTGCGGGCCGTGGACGTGGCCTTCTCAATGTCATTGGAGGCACCGGTGGACGGATCGTGGAAGACGATTTCCTCCGCGACCCGGCCGCCCATGGCGTACGCCAGCTGGTCCAGCAGTTCGTTGCGGGTAATCGAGTACTTGTCGTCCTGCGGCAGCACCATGGTGTACCCCAGGGCGCGGCCGCGGGGCAGGATGGTGACCTTGGTGACCGGGTCGGTGTTGCGCAGGGCCGCGGCAACCAGCGCGTGTCCGCCCTCGTGGTAGGCGGTGATCTTGCGCTCGAGTTCCTTCATCACGCGGCTGCGCTTCTGCGGGCCGGCGATGACGCGGTCGATCGCCTCGTCCAGGGCACGGTCGTCGATGAGCTGGGCGTTGGAACGCGCGGTCAGCAGGGCGGCCTCGTTCAGGACGTTGGCCAGGTCCGCACCGGTGAAGCCGGGGGTTTTCTTGGCCACGGAGGCCAGGTCCACGCCCGGTGCCATCGGCTTGCCCTTGGCATGGACCTGCAGGATCTGCAGGCGCCCCTGCATGTCCGGGGCCTCGACGCCGATCTGCCGGTCGAAGCGGCCGGGCCGCAGCAGTGCGGGGTCCAGCACGTCCGGACGGTTGGTCGCGGCAATGAGAATAACGTTGGTGGTGCTGTCGAAGCCGTCCATCTCCACCAGCAGCTGGTTCAGGGTCTGCTCGCGTTCGTCGTTGCCGCCGCCGACGCCGGCGCCGCGGTGACGGCCGACGGCGTCGATCTCGTCAACGAAGATAATGGCCGGAGCGTTGTTCTTTGCCTGTTCGAACAGGTCGCGGACACGGGAAGCGCCCACGCCAACGAACATTTCCACAAAGTCGGAACCGGAGATGGAGTAGAACGGCACGCCGGCCTCACCGGCCACGGCGCGCGCCAGGAGCGTTTTACCGGTGCCGGGAGGGCCGTACAGCAGCACACCCTTGGGGATCTTGGCGCCAACGGCCTGGAACTTTGCCGGTTCCTTCAGAAATTCCTTGATTTCGTGCAGCTCTTCGACTGCCTCATCAGCGCCGGCAACATCGGCGAAGGTCACCTGGGGCATGTCCTTGTTGGTCAGCTTGGCCTTGGACTTGCCGAACTGCATCACCTTGGACCCGCCGCCCTGCATGCGGGAGAGCAGGAACCAGAAGATTACGCCGAGGATGATGATGGGCAGGAAGAGGCCCAGGAAGCTGGTGAACCAGTTGGTCTGGACGGGCTGGTCGGTGAAGCCGTCAACATCGGAGTTGTTCACTGCCTCGACGATGTCCTCGCCGCGGGCCGATCCGAAGAAGAACTGGACGTTCTCGCCCTTGTCCTCGTACGGCTCCCGGAGCGTAAGGTCCACGCGCTGGTCGCCGTCGTAGATCTTCGCCTGCTCCACCTTGTTGTCCCGCAGCAGCTGCAGGCCAACGTTGGTGTCCACCTGGGACGCGCCGGAGTTGGAAAGGTTGGGAAGGATGATCAGCAGTGCGGCCAGCGCCAGCACGATCCAAATGATCGGTCCCTTGAAGAAGTTCTTGGATTTCATTCGTCGTCAGGGCAGATGCCCCGTCCCTCCTGATCAACAACGCTTGATTGTGCGCGGGAATTCGTTGGCTAGCAGTCTCTAGCTATACACCGTCCCCAGAAATACACGGCCCGCGGGGCGCATTAGTTCCCTCTGGGCGTATCCCGGCGGCGTGATTCGCCTCATGAGGATAACGAAAAACCCGCTGCCCCGGTTCGCGGCCGGCAGATCTGCTGCCGGCTGCGGCGGCCCGGGGTCAGCGGGCGGGGCACGAAAGTGCCTTTGGCCTACTCGTAAACGTGCGGCGCCAGGGTGCCGATGAAGTCGAGATTGCGGTACTTCTCGGCGAAGTCCAGGCCGTAGCCCACGACGAACTCGTTCGGGATGTCGTAGCCGACATACTTGACGTCGATGTCCACCTTGGAGGCAGCAGGCTTGCGCAGCAGGGCGCAGATTTCCACGCTGGCCGGGCCGCGGGATTCCAGGTTGGTCCGCAGCCAGGACAGGGTCAGGCCGGAGTCGATGATGTCCTCGACGATCAGCACGTGCTTGCCCAGCAGGTCGGTCTCGAGGTCCTTGAGGATCCGGACGACGCCGGAGGACTGGGTGCCGGAACCGTAGGAGGACACTGCCATCCAGTCCATGGAGACGTGGCTGTGCAGGGCGCGGGACAGGTCCGCCATCACCATAACGGCGCCCTTCAGGACACCGACCAGCAGGACGTCGCGTCCGGCGTAGTCGCGGTCGATCTCCGCCGCCAGCTCCTTGATCCGATCGGCGATCTGTTCCCTGGTGTAAAGAACGTGCTTGAGGTCTGACTGGACGTCGTGTGAATCCACGAATGGCTCCCGGGTACGAGATGTTGCAGCTGAAGTTAGGCGCTGCTCTTTTTCCTAAAAACAAGATTGCCATAGCTTGGGGTGCCTTGGGGAACCGGTTTGCCCCGCACCTGGCGGTAGGCGCTGACCTTACCCACCAGCTGGACCGGTCCTGCTGAGCCCTCACGGCGCAGCAGCGCCTCTACCGCGCGCACGCGTTCCCAGCTGGGCTGGGCACCTCCAAGCTCGACGGCGGCGAGGGCCAGGACCCGCTGGCGCAGGGACGGGGGCAGGCCCCGCAGCGCTTCTTCCGAGAGCAGGATCTCATCCGGTCCGGCGGCGGCCGGGGCTTCACGGCGCAGCCGGGTGTAGGTTTCCGCGGCCTGGACGTCGAGGTAGTCGGCGTCCTGGGCAAGGATCCGCGAACTGCGGTAAAGGGCCTCAGCGATTCCCGGTCCGAGTTCGCGTTCCAGGAAGGGGAGCACGGTGGTGCGGACCCGGGACCGGGCGTAGGCCGGATCCGCGTTGGTGGGATCATGCCACGGATCCAGCTCCTGGGCCGCGCAGATCTCATCAACCTCGGCGCGCCGCAGGCCCAGGAACGGCCGGAGGTAGCGGCCGCGCTGTTCCGGCATGCCCGCCAGGGAGCGGGTGCCCGAGCCGCGGGCCAGGCCAAGCAGCACCTGCTCGGCCTGGTCGTCCAGGGTGTGTCCCAGCAGCACCACGGCTGCCTCCGCGGCATCCGCGGCCTCGTCCAGCGCCTCGTACCGCACGCTGCGGGCGGCCGCTTCCGGGCCCATGCCGGATTCCGGGACGTGCACCCGGTGAACGGTCACCGGGTCCAGTCCCATGGCCCGCAGCTTGGCAGCCGCGGCTTCCGCAACACCGGCGGAACCCGGCTGCAGCCCGTGGTCGACGACGGCGGCGCCAACCCGGTAGCCGCCGCGGCGGCTGAAGAAGCTGGCCGTTTCCGCCAAGGCGAGCGAGTCGGGTCCTCCGCTGCAGGCGACCAGCAGCATCGGCGGCGCTTTGGGATCCGGCATGATCCCGGCATCGCGCAGGGAATCGCGGAGCAGGCCGCGGGCTTTCCCGAGCGTGGGGTTCAGCCGCTGGCGGGGGCGCGGAGCGGGCAGGGAGGAGGTGCTGGAGGAGGCAACTGGAAAGTCGGTCACTGGCGGTTTACAGACCCATCCGCTGGATCCACAGTTCCGGATTGTGGATCTCAGCCTCGGTGGGCAGGTTCCCGGCGCTTTCCCAGACGCGGTTGAAACCCTCCATGCCGGCTGTGTCCACCACGGCCCGGACGAACTTCGAGCCGTCCGCGTACTGGCGCATCTTGGCATCCAGGCCCATGATGCGGCGGAAGAACCGGTCCAGCCAGCGGCGGTTGGCGCCGCGGTCGTTGAAGCGGCGCCGGATGGTCTTGACGCTCGGAATGATGCTGGCGTCCACTGCATCCATCACCACGTTGGCATGGCCTTCCAGCAGGCTCATCACCGCGGTGATGTGGGAGAGGCGGGCCTTGTCCTCCGGGTCCTGGAGCAGCGACAGGACATCAGCCTGCCTGGCGGGTACGCCGTCGGAGGCGGTTTCCTGCTTGTCCGTTCCTGCGGCGGCCGAAAGCTGCTTGGCCAGCTGGCTGATCCGTTCCGGCAGGCCCTGGGCCTTGTCCATCAGGCCGTTGCTGAGCGCGCCGATCTGTTCCAGCATGTGATCGCGCAGCCAGGGGGCGGCAGCGAACTGCACCCTGTGGGTCTGCTCGTGCAGGCAGACCCACAGGCGGAAGTCCGTGGGGTCAACGTTGAGTTCGCGTTCCGTGCTGATGATGTTCGGGGCTACCAGGAGCAGCCGGCCTGCCGTCTTGGCCGGGTTGTCCGAGGCCAGCGCCGCGAACGGATCGTACTGGCCCAGGACCTTGCTGGCCAGGAATGCCAGGACGGCCCCCAGCTCGGCGCCGGTCAGCGCGCCTGCCACGGCCGTGTTGGTCGAATTGACTGCCTCGGGACGGGTTTTGGCCAGGTGCTGCAGCATGGGATTCATCAGGGCCGCGAAGCTCTGGGAGTTTGCCTTGGCCCAGGATGCCCGGTCCACGATCAGCACCGGGGAATCGCGAAGGTTCTCTGCGGCATCGAGCCCGGTGATCCGGTGCACGTGGGCGACGGCGGCGTCAGCCTGCCGGCGCAGGTCCGCGACTGCGTCCTGGATTTCGCGCCGGGACATCTTGGGCCCCGGCGCCACGAGGGTGGCAGCCGTCGCAGCGGCGAAGTCCCAGTTCACCAGTCGGGCGGCGGTTTCATGGCTGAGTTGCTGCTGGTTGCTCTCCATTGCTCCATTCGATCACAGCCGCAGCCCAATGCGCTCCCGCCAACACCAATCGGGTGCGGGCTTACCGGCAGCCGCAGCCGGCCAGCACGGCTGCCGCGGAGTCGACGGCGCTGCGGGCCTCTGCCGTGTTGCCGTCCAGTCCCCGGGCCACCAGCGCGAAGGCCAGGAGCCGCCCGTCCGCATCTGTCACGTAACCGCTGAGTGCGGTGACCTCGAAGAGGGTTCCGGTCTTGGCGCGGACCAGACCGGCCCCGGCGGCGTCGTCGTCCCCGTCGTCGTACCGGCCCTGCAGCGTCCCGCTGAGCCCGGCCACGGGCATCCCGCGGGCGACGGCGCGCAGGCCCTCGTCATTCGCGGTGAGCACCAGCCGGACGGCGTCAGCCAGCTGCCTGGCACTGACCTCGTTCTCCGCTGCGAGCCCGGACACATCCGCCAGTGACATGCCCGCTGTGTCGATGCCGAGGGCCGCCGCCTGCGCCGTCACGGTGTCCACGGCTCCGGTGAAGGATGCGTCGCGTCCGGATGCCAGCGCTGCGGAACGGGCCAGCGCCTCGGCGAGGTAGTTGTCCGAAATCAGCAGCATCTGCTCGATCTGCTCCGCCACTGTCGCGGATTCCACGGCGGCCAGCTGCCGGGCGCCGGCGGGAACGGCGCCGCGTTCGACTCCCTCAGCCACGGTGATGCCGGTTTCGGCGCCCGCGGCTGCCAGCGCGGCGCGGAACGCCTCGGCGGCCGCCAGCGCGGCGTCGTCCTCGCGTTCACCTGACCGGCGGGACTCATCGGTCCACGCTGAATTGACGGCAAGCGGGTAGAGGGGTGCGATTTCGCCGGCTTCCACGTCAGCGGTATTCCAGGCCCCGGAAAGTGACGGGCCGGAGAACAGCGTGTCATCGAGCAGGACCTGCACCGTCCCGGCGGAGCTGCCCAGGGACTTGATGGTCTCTTCAGCGAGCGTGGCCAGGCCTGCCCGGCCCACCACTGCGTCGTCGTCGGAAGCTCCGGAGGCCAGCAGGACGTCTCCGCCGCCGCGCAGCACCAGCTGCGTCCCGCTGTCCGCCGGCCTGGCGTGCACGGTGGTTTCAAACCGGGAGTCCGGTTCCAGTGTGGAGGCGACGGCCGCCGCCGTCAGGATCTTCAGGGTGGAGGCAGGCATCCCGGCAGCCGCTGCATTCCGTTCGTACAGGACGGCGCCGGTGCGCACATCGGTGACGACGGCGGAGACGGTGCCGCTGCCTGCCAGCCCGAGTTCGCCGTCGAGCAGCTCACCCAGAACGGCTGTATCCGGCACGGGCGCCGCGGGGTCCAGGGTAGTAACGAACGGCGTCTGGGTCAGTTCCGCCGGTGCCCTTTGGTAGGTGGGCACGGCTGCCTGACGTTCAACACCCGTACCGCTGAGGGCCTTCAGCACGGGCGGGCCGGCGTAGACGGCCAGGGGAACCAGCAGGACGGCAAAGGCCAGCGCAAGGGCAATGCCGGAGAACATCCTAGCCACGGGCCACCAATTTCCGTCTCGTTTACGTCCCTGATGCCTCAGGGGTTCCGCCTCATCGGCGGCGGTTTGCGAGGCGGCAGGGACCGGGGTGGAACCCGGTAACGCCTCAGGACATATATCTTTAACACTAGACCGGCGCGGTGAGCCAAACGGACATTCCCAAATGGACGGGGAATTCCGGCTGCGCCCATTGTCCGTCAGCGCCTGAAATGCGCTGAAACCGTCTGTCCGTTTGCGTGGCCGCAGGGCCGCTTTCAAGGAGCCGTTATGAAACTCGACGTAACGATCGAGATCCCCAAGGGATCCCGCGTCAAGTACGAAATTGACCATGAGACGCACCGTCTGCGCCTGGACCGCGTGCTGTTCACCTCGATGCAGTACCCGACCCACTACGGCTACTTCGAGAACACGCTGGGCGAAGACGGGGATCCGCTGGACGCGCTCGTGATGCTGCAGGACTTCGACCTGATCCCGGGTGTCCTGGTGGAGTCCCGCCCGATCGGCGTCTTCAACATGGTCGACGACGGCGGCGGCGACGCCAAGGTGCTGTGCGTTCCGGCAGACCCGCGCTTTGACCACATCAAGGACCTGTCCGATGTTTCGGATTTCCTGCTCGATGAGATCAAGCATTTCTTCACCAAGTACAAGGACCTGGAACCGGGCAAGTGGGTAGAAGCCGCTGACTGGGCCGGCCGCGAGGCTGCCGAGGCCGAGGTTGAGGCCTCGCTGGCACGCTTCGAAGCGCTGGGCGAAAAGAGCGAAGAGGACGAGCCGCAGGGCCGCGACGTCGACGCCAACCCCGAGAACAACTAGCGTTTTCAGCCTTCACGGCAAGCGGCCGTCCACCGATCCGGTGGGCGGCCGCTTCGCCGTTCAAGGCCGGTTCCGCACCGACGGGCCCGCTGAATTTGCCGCGCCGCGCCCGATCAACCGTTTTCGGTTGTTTGGTGCCCTTCTCTGGCATGCTGATGCCATGCATTTTGTGCTGACCATCAACCAGCGGGATACCCGGGAGGCGGGAGACCAAGTTCCGGAGCTGCTGCGCTCCCTGCGGCACATCCCTGCGGCCGTGGCGTTCCAGCGCTCAGTGGGAGACGAGGCCCAGGGCATTCTGGCTGACCCTGCGGCGGCCGTCGACGCCGCGCTGACGGCTATCCGCGCACGCCGGTGGCATGTGGGCCTCGGTGTCGGAGAGGTGCGCCGGCCCCTGCCCGCCGATGTGCTGGAGGCAGAAGGGTTTGGCTTGGTTTACGCCCGCAGGGCGGTTGAGCGCGCGCAGCGCACCGGTGACCGGATCCCGCTTGCGGTGGAAGGTCCGGACACGCAGGTCGCCGCGGAGGCCGAGGCCGTCCTGCGGCTGCTGGGTCAGATCGTGGCGGGCCGGACGGCTGCCGAGTGGAAGGTTCTGGACCTGATGACGCCGGGCGCCCGCGGTCAGCAGAAGTACGTCGCGGAAGCGCTCGGGATCACCACCCAGGCGGTCAGCAAGGCCGTGGTCCGTTCGTACTGGGCGGAGGAGTGGGCCACCCGGCCCGCTGCGGCCCGGCTGCTGGACCTGGTGGCAGGGCCGGCGGCGCTGCCGCCGGCTGCACTGTCCTACGGCCGGTAAGGTCCCGCTAGCGGGCGGCTACGAGGCTCTGGAGCACCGCGGCAGCACCGTCTTCGTAGACCGTACCGGTGACCTCTGAAGCCGCGGCGATGACTTCCTGCGGCGACTGGCCCATGGCAACCCCGCGGGCAGCCCAGGAGAGCATCTCAATGTCGTTGCGGCCATCACCCACGGCCACCGTGTGCCGGGGATCAATATTCAGCCGGCGCCGGACCTGCTCCAGCGCGGAGGCCTTGGTGACGCCGGCCGCTGCGATGTCCAGCCACGCGGTCCAGCCGACTGAGTAGGTGACGCCGTGCAGGCCGATTGCCTCAACGGCTTCGCCGAATTCCTCGGCTGTGCTGTCGGTGCTGAAGACCACCACGCGGACGGCCTTGCTCTCCCGCAGGTATTCGAAGTCCACGGCCTGCGCTTCGGCACCGAAACTGGCGTCCTGGAAGCGTTCGGTGGAGAGGAAGCGGCCTTCATGGTCTTCGAGGGCGAATTTCGCGGTGGGCAGCTGGATGCGGAGGGCGTCCAGGGCCGGCCGGGGGTCGAAGACCACGCGGTCCACGATTTCGTATCCCTCCGGCAGTGCGCTGTCCACGCGGAGGGTGACGCCGCCGTTGGAGCAGACGGTGAATCCCTCGGTCAGGCCGATGTTCTTCAGGATCGGCAGGGCCGCACCGAAGGAACGGCCGGTTGAAATGACCAGGTGGTGTCCGGCGTCGATGGCGTCCCGGGCAGCGGAACGCACGTTCGGGGACATGTGCCCGTCGTGGTCCACGAGGGTCCCGTCGACGTCGAGGGCAATGAGGTGGGCGGTATCTGAACGGAGCCGGTCTTCGATGCCGGCTGAAGTGAGAGTAGTCATCGATTTATATAAACAGACCGTCGTGAATACCGGTAGGACGAGGTTCACACTCGGTGCGAACAGCTGGTTAACACCTGCCGTCCCTGCCGGCGCAGAACCGCGCCGGCAGGAGGCTAGAGGACCGGCAGGACTTCCAGGCCGCCCATGTAGGGCTGCAGCGCCTTGGGAACGTTGACCGAGCCGTCCGGGTTCTGGTGGTGCTCCAGGATCGCGACAATCCAGCGGGTGGTGGCCAGGGTGCCGTTGAGCGTGGCGACCGCGCGTGTCTTGCCGTCCTGGCGTTCACGGATGTTCAGGCGGCGGGCCTGGAACGTGGTGCAGTTCGACGTGGAAGTGAGTTCGCGGTAGGCGCCCTGGGTGGGAACCCAGGCTTCGCAGTCGAACTTGCGCGCAGCGGACATACCGAGGTCTCCGGCAGCGGTCTCAATCACCCGGTAGGGCAGCTCCACCTTGGCCAGCATGTCCTCTTCCCAGGCGAGCAGCCGCTGGTGCTCGGCTGCGGCATCCTCCACCCGCGTGTAGGTGAACATCTCCACCTTGTTGAACTGGTGCACGCGGATAATGCCGCGGGTGTCCTTGCCGTGGGAGCCGGCTTCGCGGCGGTAGCAGGAGGACCAGCCGGCGTAACGGACGGGACCGGCAGCCAGGTCGATGATCTCGTCAGCGTGGTATCCGGCCAGCGGAACCTCCGAAGTGCCCACCAGGTACAGGTCGTCTTCGGCGAGACGGTAGATTTCGGCGTCGTGGGCGACGTCGAACCCGGTGCCCTGCATGGTTTCCGGGCGGACCAGCGTCGGAGTGATCATGGGTACGAATCCGGCCTTGATGGCCTGGTCCATGGCCATCTGCAAGAGCCCCAGTTCCAGGCGGGCACCGACGCCCCGCAGGAAGTAGAAGCGCGAACCGGAGACCTTCGCGCCGCGTTCCATGTCGATCGCGCCGAGCAGTTCACCAAGTTCCAGGTGATCGCGCGGGGTGAACCCCTCGGCTTCGAAATCGCGGGGCTTGCCAACCGTCTTAAGGACCTCGTAGTCGTCTTCACCGCCGGCGGGAACGCCGTCTTCAACGACGTTGGCCACGCGCCGGACCAGTGCTTCCTGCTCGGCCTGGACCGCGTCAGCCTCGGCTCCGGCAGCCTTGACGGCAGCAGCGAGTTCCTTGACCTCAGCCAGGAGCGTCTGCTTCTCCTCGCCCTTGGCCTGGGCTACGCGCTTGCCGAAGGCATTCTGTTCCGCGCGCAGCGTTTCGTAGCGGGTACGGGACTCACGCCGGCGGGCATCAGCCGAAATGATTGCGTCCACCAGCTCCGGATCGGCCAGCCGGGCGCGCTGGGAGGCTCGGAACTTCTCGGGATTTTCGCGCAGTTCATTAACATCGATCACGTCTCAAGGGTACCGAATACCATTTGCCGGAATGGCATGTCCTGCTACGGCTAGTCTGGAGGGCACCATGCCTGCCGAATTAACCGTGATCCTGCTCCTCGCTACCGCCGTCCTCGCGTCCCTGGCCACCTGGCAGGTCAGCTCCCGCCGGCACCGGCGGCAGCTCGCCGCGGAACGCATCACCCGTCCGCTTGCGGCACCCAACCAACGGGTCGCCATAGTCATCAACCCGGTCAAGGCGCAGGCCGGCCCCGCCCGGACAGCCCTCGCCGAGGCCTGCGAGCTCGCCGGCTGGGAGCCGCCGCTGATCCTGGAGACCACCGTGGAATCCCCCGGCTTCCGCCAGGCCCAGCAGGCCCTGGCAGCGGGAGCCGACGTCGTCCTGGCTGCGGGCGGGGACGGCACCGTCCGTGAGGTCGCCCGCGCTGTCGCCCACTCACCGGCGGCCATGGGACTGCTCCCGCTGGGCACCGGCAACCTGCTGGCCCGGAACCTCGGGCTGCCGGTGAACGATCTGCACGGCAGCATCCAAACAGCACTGCACGGCGCCGAGCGCCGGATCGATATGGGCCGCATTGCGCTGGAGAACTCGCGCACCGGCAACCATTCCACTAGTAATTTCCTGGTGATGGGCGGGATCGGGCTGGACGCGGAGGTCATCGCGGCGACCCGGGACGAGCTGAAGAAGCGGGTGGGCTGGCTGGCCTACAGCGAAGCCGGCGTGAGGCTGCTGCCCGGGCCCCGCCGCCGGATGCGGGTCCAGGCAGACGGCGGTGTTCCGCAGGTCCGGAAGGTCAGCAGCGTCGTCTTCGCGAATACCGGCCAGCTGCCCGCGGGAATCGATTTCATCCCCTTCGCCGCAGTGGACGACGGCATGCTGGACATCGTGGTGCTTAGTCCGCGCACGGTGTTCGGCTGGGCGGCTGTTCTAGGCAAGGTTGTCACCCGGAACCGGCGGGAACTTCCGGTGATTGAGTACCAGCGGGCCCGCACGGTAACCGTGAGCACGGAGGAGCCGACCATCACCCAGCTCGACGGCGACCTCAGCGGTGCGGCAACCAGCGTCACCGTGACGGTTGACCCGCAGTCGCTGCGGGTCCGGGCCTTGGATGCCGGACAGTCCGGCAGACCCGCTGCCGGACCCGCGGCCTAGGGCAGCGGGTCCGGTGGCTGGTTCAGTCCCGGACCAGCTCAGCTCTGCCAGCACAGTTCCGGGCCGGCCGCGGCCGGAGGGACCTCAGTCCTGGGTGCCCTCGGAATCCGTGTAAGCACCCTCGGTTTCCTTAGATCCGGCAGTCCCGTCCTGGCCGTGGCCGCGGTTCTCCTTGTGGCCCCGGCCTGCGGGCGGCTCTTTGGATCCTTCGGCGTCGGTATATTCGCCCTCATCGTCATCCCGCCGCACGGATTCCGGGGAGGCCTGTTCACGGATGAGTTCCTGCTCTTCGGCGAAGCGGATGTCATTGCCCTGGTCCGCCGCGTCTCCGCGCCAATTATCATCGCCCGTGGACTGGCCGCTGGGCTTGGGGTTCTTGAGCTGCTCTTCTTCGTTCGGGTACTCGCTCATGGTCCGCCTTTCGTTGGCTGGCTTGCCCGCACGCCTCCCGGCATCGGGTCTATAAGCATACTTACCATAGGGAGGCACGCAAGTGGGTGCTATCCGCCGAGCATCTGGCGCACAGCCGTCTCGGAGGCAGAGTAGCCCGCAGCCGGGATGACCTCCCCCGCGAGGAACCGGTCCACCACGCGGGGGTCGACGTAGGACTTCCGGGCAACGGCCGGGGTATTGCCCAGCCGTTCAGCGACCTCCCGGATGGTCGCAGCCACAGCCTGCTGCCGTTCCCGCTTGGTGGCCGCCCGGCTGCCCGTGCGCGCCAGTCCCATGGCGGCAGAAACCGTCGCCTGCCAGGTCCGGAAATCCTTGGCCGTGAAATCTCCTGCGGAAACCTCCCGCAGGAAACCGTTCAGCTGGGCTGCATCAATGCTGTGCCACCGGTCATCGGCGCCCAGGTAGGCCAGGGCGGTATCCGCTTCGGGACGCGCGAGCATGGGCCGGACAGCCGCCACCAGGTCTTCGTCCTCCAGCTCCACATGCCACTCCTGCCCGCTTTTGCCGGGAAAGTGCAGGAGCAGGCGCGTGCCGTCCAGCCGGACATGGTCCGTGAGCAGTGTTGTTGTTCCGTAGGAGCCGTTCATTTCTGCGTAGCGGGATCCGCCGACCCGCAGGGCACCCGAATCGATGA
Organism: Arthrobacter sp. Helios; assembly: GCF_023167125.1. Classification (NCBI taxonomy): domain Bacteria; kingdom Bacillati; phylum Actinomycetota; class Actinomycetes; order Micrococcales; family Micrococcaceae; genus Arthrobacter; species Arthrobacter sp. Helios. The sequence continues at coordinate 3,349,968 of NZ_CP095402.1, read as the reverse complement.
TGCGCAGGGCAGCCGCGAACGCCCGCTCCGGCCCGTTCCCCTCGGAGCGCAGGTGCGTGGTGATGATCCGCCGGCCCCCCGGGAGGGCCTCGGCCAGCGCCAGTGCCCGGTCGAACTTCTCCCGGTCCTTCAGTTCACGCCAATGCGGGTGGTAAATGTATTGGCGCCGGCCAGCAGCATCCTGCCCGGTGGCCTGGATGTGGCCGTTGGGGTAGGGGCTGATCCAGACATCCGCCCAGGCCGGCGGGATGGCCAGGCCCCGGATGCGCCGCAGTTCCGCGGGATCGCGCAGCACCTCCCCTGCCAGGCCGCGGTAGCTGAACCCTTTGCCCCAGCGGCGCCGGGTGTAGCCGGGATGTTCGCAGTTGCTGCGGCGCAGGCGCGGCATACGCTCAGCCGTTAATCAGGGATTCAAGCCACTGATCAGCTGCCTCGAACGCCTGGTCCGAAGTGTGCGGCAGCACCTCCGGCCGGCGGTAATCGGCCCGGGCATAGGAGCCCAGGAACCGAAGTTCCGGGGAGATCCGGTGCAGCCCCTTGAGGGCGTCTGCCACCCGGGCATCCAAGACGTGCCCGTCGGCGTCAATGCTGAAAAAGTAGTCCCCCAGGAATGCGCCGGTAGGGCGGGATTCAATGCGGCTGAGGTTCACGCCCCGGGCCATGAAGTGCTCCAGGATTTCCATCAGGGCGCCGGGGCGGTCCTCAGGCAGCGGGATCACCACGGTGGTTTTGTCTGCCCCGGTGGGCTCGGGCAGCAGGCCCGGCAGGCTGACCAGGATGAAGCGGGTGACGGCCTCGGCGTAGTCCCCGATGCCGCGGGCAATAACGTTCAGCCCGAGCCTCGCGGCCACCAGGGGCGCGCAGATTGCGGCGTCGAACCCGGAATCCTCTTCCAGCAGCCCGACGGCGGCTGCCGCAGTCGAGGAGGACGGAAGATATTCTGCCTGTGGAATATTCTGCGCAGCCCAGTTGCGGCACTGCGCCCAGGCATGGCTGTGGGTTGAAACCCGCTGGATGTCGGCAAGTTCCATGCCCGGCCGCACGGCCAGGACAAAGGTGATCGGGACCAGGATTTCCCGCAGGATCCTCAACGGCTGGCCAACGGAGATGGCATCCAGGGTGGCACTGACGCCGCCCTCCACCGAGTTCTCAATGGGCACCACGGCAGCGTTCGCGTGTCCGGACCGCACCATTTCCAGTGCCGCCGTGACCGAGGTCGAGGGAATCCGGACAGCGTCCTCGGCGCCGGGGACCTGCAGCAGGGCGGCCTCGGTAAACGTCCCCTCGGGCCCGAGGAAGGTGTAGACCATAGTGCCGGGCAGGCGGGAGTCCCGGGCCGCAGCCTTGCCGGGAGCACTCATACGACTGTGGGTTCCGTTCCGGCATCGGAGACCATCGGCTTGCCGGCTTCCAGCCAGGCACCCATGCCCCCGGTGACGTTTACAGCCGAATAGCCGTGCGCTTCCAGCCACTGCGTGGCCCGGGCACTGCGGCCGCCGGTGCGGCAGATGACGGCGAGGTCCCCGTCCGGGTCAAGGTCATCCAAGCGGTCCGGAAGCTGATCCAGGGGAATGTGCAAGGCGTCGGGAATGTGTCCGGCCTCCCACTCATAGTCCTCGCGGACATCGAGTATCTTGGCGCCTACGGGAATGGCTTCCACTGACACGTTTTCCATCTCGCTCATAGCTTCCTCGCAATAGTTCTTTGCCTGGGCTGACTAGGCGGTAAACCCGCGGACACGCGGGCGATTCTGCCTGTCATCCAGCCTATAGTGGGATGCACCGCCAGAGAACCAGACGGCCCCCGCCCCGGAGGTAGCAATGCCCATTGGCCCACCCGTGCAAGGCCCTGCAGATGCGCCTTCCGATGCAGAACTGGGCGCACTGACCGCCCTGCAGTTGAGAAACGCCCTGGCCGCGCGCCAAGTCTCCGCGCGGGAAGTTACTGAGTACTATCTGGGCAGGATCGAGGCCCTGAACCCATCGCTCGGAGCGTTTATCGCGGTTACCGCGGACCTCGCCCGGGCCGAGGCATCCCGGGCCGATGACGCCCTGGCGCAGGGTCGGGCCCCGGCACTGCTTCACGGCATGCCACTGGCCCACAAGGACCTCACCGATGTCGCCGGCGTGCCGACCACCATGGGCAGCGCGGCCGTACCCCCAGCGCCCGCTGCCGAGGACGGGCCGCTGGCCTCCGTCCTTCGAGCCGCAGGGGCGATCAGCCTCGGAAAAACGCAGGTTCCAGAGTTCGGCCTCAGCAGTTACAGCGAGAACCTCATCGCACCGCCGGCGCGCAACCCGCTGGACCCGTCCCTCAGCCCGGGTGGATCCTCCGGCGGCTCCGCCGCTGCAGTGGCTGCTGGAATGATCCCGTTTGCGCCCGGCACCGATGGCGGAGGATCCGTTCGTATCCCGGCGGCGGCAACGGGGCTGGTCGGCCTGAAACCCAACCGCGGCCGGATTCCGGCGGGCGGCGGACAACGCGACCTGGGCCAGTTCGTCGTGGCTGGCCCCCTGGCCCGGACCGCGGCAGACGCGGCCCTCATGCTGGACGCCATGGTGGCCGAACCGAATTTCCATGCCACCTCTGCCCCCGCTCCGGGCGGCAGCTTCCTGGAGGCCGCCCTGCGGGCTGAGGGACGGTTCCGGATTGGCCTGAGCACCCGCTCCCCCTTTGAATCCCGTCTCGACATCCAACTGGATCCGGAGGCCGTCCTCGGGCTGGAGGCCGGGGTGCTCGCACTGACCGGTGCGGGTCACAACGTCGAAGATGCCGACGTGCAGTATGACGAACGGTATCCGGACGCCTTCAGCCTCGTCTGGACCGCCCCGCTCGCCAACATTCCCCTTCCGGCCGATCAGGAAGACCAGCTGGTTCCACTGACGGCGACCATGCGCCGCCGTGCCCTCCAGCGCTCTGCGGCGGATTTGGCCGCAGCCGTGGAAATCCTGCGCGGTTTCGAGGAAGACACCATCCGGCAGTATGCCGCGTGGGACATGATGCTCACTCCGGTGCTCGGAATGACCCCACGGCCCATCGGCTGGTACTGGACGGGTGACGCCGATGAGGACTACGCGCGGCAGTGCCGCTATTCGCCGTTCACCTCGATGGTCAACGTCTGCGGCCTGCCTGCCATCACGGTTCCCACCTACCGCACGGCGGACGGGCTGTGGATGGGCATTCAGCTGATCGGCCGGCCCGGCGCTGAGGCGGAGCTGCTGGCCGTCGCCGCCCAGCTGGAGTCCAATAACAGGTGAACACCTTCATGGAGCGCCATTTTGTCCAAAATGTGGACAAAAGTGTGCATTTTGCGGTGATTCTGCACACAGAACCTTGCTTCTAACCCCTAGAAGCAACCGGTTTTTGAGCAACATGCTTAAACGGACCTCGTTAGGCTTTGCGACGATGGAGACATGACTTCAAGTCCTCCCTCCACACAACCCGCGTCTGCAGCACCCACGCGCAAGGCCTTCTTCGGCCACCCCCGGATGCTCGCCAACCTGTTTAGCGTTGAGCTCTGGGAGCGGTTCTCCTTCTACGGTATGCAGGGCATCCTGCTGTACTACATGTACTACTCCGTCACTGACGGCGGACTAGGCATGAACGAAGGGGTCGCGGCGGGACTCGTCGGGGCCTACGGCGGCGGCGTCTACCTCTCCACCATCCTCGGTGCATGGCTGGCTGACCGCGTCCTCGGTTCGGAACGGACCCTTTTCTACTCGGCCATCATCATCATGCTTGGCCATATTTCCCTCGCCCTGGTTCCGGGATACGTCGGACTGGCCATCGGTCTGGTCCTGATCGCCCTTGGCTCCGGCGGCCTGAAGGCCAATGCCACCGCCCTGGTTGGAACGCTCTACGAGGAGAAGGACGAACGCCGCGACGCCGGCTTCTCCATCTTCTACATGGGCATCAACATCGGCGGCCTGATGGGCCCCATCCTGACCGGCCTGGTCTGGAACAGCATGGGCTTCCACTTCGGCTTCGGCCTGGCAGCAATCGGCATGGCCATCGGCCTCGCCCAGTACGCCGCGACCCGCAAGCACCTGCCCGAGTCGGCGCACCTCGTTGCCAACCCGCTGCCCAAGAGCCAGTACGCCCGCATGGGCGCAATCACCGCAGCAGCGCTGGTCGTCGTGGCTCTGGCCATCGCCTTCGGTGTGGTGACCAGCGAAAACCTGGTCAGCTTCATGGCGGCCCTGGCCCTGATCGCATCGATCGCCTACTTCGCCGTGATCCTCACCAGCAAGCGGGTTAACACGCTGGAACGCCGCCGGGTGTTCTCCTTCATGCCGCTCTTCGTGGCAAGCACGGCCTTCTGGGCCCTGTTCCAGCAGCAGTTCACCGTGGTGGCACTGTACGCGGACTCGTCCCTGAACCTGGACCTGTTCGGCTGGCAGATGCCGCCGAGCTTCGTGCAGTCGATCAACCCGATCTTCATTATCATCTTCGCGGCCGTCTTCGCCAGCATGTGGACCAAGCTCGGTTCCCGCCAGCCGGGCACCCCGCTGAAGTTCGCCATCGGCCTCAGCGTGATGGGCCTGGCCTTCCTGGCCTTCATCCCGTTCTCCGGTGGCGGCCCGAACAGCACACCGCTGCTGGCCCTCGCCGGCATCCTGCTGCTGTTCACGTTCGCTGAGCTCTCGCTCTCCCCGATCGGACTCTCCGCGGCAACCAAGCTCGCTCCGTCGGCATTCCCGACCCAGATGGTGGCACTGTTCTACCTCTCGGTGTCCCTGGGCAGCACGCTTTCGGGCTGGCTCGCGCAGTTCTACACGGCGGAGACCGAAGTGGCCTACTTCTCCTTCCTGGGGATCACCGCCGTCGTGCTGGGCATCATCCTGGCCCTCTGCGCCCCCTCGATCAAGAAGCTCATGGGCGGGGTGCGGTAGCCCCCACCCCGCAGCCGGCCCCACCGGGGCCAGCCGGCATAGAAGTGCCCGCCCTGTTCCTGCAGGGCGGGCACTTCTGCGTTCAGCGGCAAAGCGGGCTCAATCCAACCTAGACAATCTGACGGCCATGGCTCCTTGAGCAATGATTTTTGTCCTTGATGGCCACAAACAACCAGTCAACTGTCTTCACAGTGCGCGCCGAATTAGACAATGTGACCACCCTCACAGTTAGTATCGTGGGACCAGCCGGTGCGCAAAGGCACCCGTGCACCGAGGGACCGATAACGACGTCGGCCCCGAGGACCCGGGGCCCCGCCCGGTACCACGTCACCCTGCCCCGGCGCCGTCCGCCGCTGGGCAGCGCACTGAAAGGGCAATGATGAAACGTTCGAAGACAGGGGCACTGGGGGCCCTGCTGCTGGGTGTCTCACTTGCAGCCACCGGCTGTGGCGGCGACACAGCCGCCGGAAGCTCCGACATGGTCCGGATCGGCATCAGCCAGCTGGTGGAGCACCCGTCCCTGGACCAGGCCCGAAAGGGCTTCATCCGGGCTTTTGAGGAGAACGGGTACACCGAAGGCGAGAACCTGGAACTGGATATCCAGAATGCTGCCGGGGACCAGGCCACGGCCACCACCATCGCGTCCTCCTTCGCCTCGGATGGCAAGGACCTGGTCCTGGCCATTGCCACCCCCGCAGCGCAGGCGGCTGCCCAGGCGATTACCGACGTTCCGGTGCTGTTCACCGCGGTCACCGAGCCGGAAGTTGCGGGCCTGGTCGATTCCTGGGACAGCCCGGGCGCCAACATCACCGGCACCTCGGACCTGAACCCGGTCAAGGAGCAGATTGGCCTGATCAAGGAACTGGCTCCGGACGCCAAGAGCGTCGGCATCGTCTACAGCTCGGGCGAGGTCAACTCCGACGTGCAGGTTGAACTTGCCCAGGAAGCGGCCAAGGAGCTCGGCCTGGAGGTCAAGCTGGCCACCGTCAGCAACTCCGCCGAGGTGCAGCAGGCCACCGAGTCCCTGGACGTGGATGCCCTTTACGTTCCCACTGACAACAACGTCGTCTCAGCCCTGCAGTCGGTCATCCAGATTGCGGAAACCAAGCAGATCCCCGTTGTGGTTGGCGAAGGCGACTCGGTGGAAAACGGCGGCCTGGCTACCTACGGCCTCGACTACGAGTCCCTGGGCTACCAGACCGGGCTGATGGCGCTGAAGATCCTCGAGGACGGCGCTGACCCGGCAGGGATGCCGGTGGAGACGCTGACTGAAATCCAGCTCATCGTCAACAAGTCCGCTGCGGCCAACATGGGAGTCGAAATCCCTGCTGCCCTGCTGGAGAAGGCCGACAAGGTCATCGAATAACCTCCCGCTGCCATCACTATCTGCTTGAAGGAACGGATCTTCCATGATCACTGCTGTTGAACTGGGGCTTATCTATGCGGTGATGGCCCTGGGTGTCTATCTCACCTTCCGCATCCTGGACTTTCCGGACCTCACGGTGGATGGCAGCTTCACCACCGGCGCGGCCGTGGCGGCCGTCATGATTATCAACGGGGCTCCGCCCCTGGCCGCCACCGCCGCGGCGTTCGGTGCCGGACTGCTGGCCGGCTGCGTCACCGGGCTGCTGCATACCAAGGGCAAAATCAACGGCCTGCTGGCCGGCATCCTCACCATGATCGCGCTGTACTCGATCAACCTGAGAATTATGGGCAAGGCCAACCTGCCTCTGCTCCGGGAGGACACCCTCATCTCCCCGCTCCGCGAGAACGGCTACCTGGGCGGCGTCGTCGCGATCGCGATCTTCGCCCTGCTGGCCATCGGCGTCAAACTTTTCCTGGACTGGTTCCTGCACACCGACCTGGGCCTGGCAATGCAGGCCACCGGCGACAACCAGGAAATGATCCGCAGCTTCGGTGTCAGCACTGACCGGATGAAGATCCTGGGCCTGGCGATCTCCAACGGTTTCGTAGCCCTGTGCGGCGCCCTGATCGCCCAGTACCAGGGTTTTGCGGACATCGGCATGGGCATCGGCCTGATCCTGGTGGGCCTGGCCTCGGTGATCATCGGCCAGGCCGTCTTCGGCAGCCGCATCATCGTGATCTCCACACTGGCCGTGATCCTGGGCTCCATCGTCTACCGGCTGGTTATTGCCCTGGCCCTGCAGGTGGGTTTCAATCCGTCGGACATGAAGCTCATCTCCGCGGTCCTGGTTGTTGTGGCGCTGGTGCTGCCGCAGTGGAAGCTGTTCCGCCGATTGCCCACGTTCCGCAGCCTGCGGAAGTCCACCGTTACGACGTCGAGCTAGCCGGGAACCGAACATGCTGAAAATCCAGAACGTACAGAAGACCTTCTTCGCCGGAACCGTCAACGAACGGACCGCCCTGGCGAACATCGACCTGGAGTTGGCGGCCGGGGAATTCCTCACGGTCATCGGCAGCAACGGTGCCGGCAAGTCCACGCTGCTGAACATGGTCTCCGGCAAGCTGCGGCCGGACACCGGATCAGTCGTTATTGACGGCAGGGACGTCACCCGGCTGCAGGACCACCAGCGGGCCCGATACATCGGCCGGGTGTTCCAGGACCCGATGGCCGGTTCCGCGCCGCAGCTGAGCATCGAACAGAACATGTCCATCGCCTATGAGCGCGGCAAAACCCGCGGCCTGGGCTGGGGTGTCTCCGCCAAAAAGCGCGAGCTTTTCCGTGAGGAGCTGAAATCCCTGGAACTGGGGCTCGAGGGGCGGCTGAAGTCCAAGGTCGGCCTGCTCTCCGGCGGGCAGCGGCAGGCGCTGTCCCTGCTGATGGCCACCTTCAGCGAACCCAAGATCCTCCTGCTGGACGAGCACACCGCGGCACTCGATCCGCAGCGCGCGGCGCTGGTCTCCCGGCTGACCGGGGAAATCGTGCAGCGGCACCGGCTCACCACGCTGATGGTTACGCACAACATGCAGCAGGCCCTGGACCTGGGCACCCGCCTGGTCATGATGCATGAGGGCAGGATCATCCTGGACCTGGACAGTGCCCAGAAGGCGGAAATGACAGTCCCGGACCTGCTGCACGAGTTCGAGAAGATCAAGGGCAGCCTGGACGACAGGACCATGCTCCAGTAGCCCGGCCGGCCGGCAGATACCGGAAGTGCCCCCTTTGCCAAGCGTTGAAGGGGGCACTTTCTGCCGTTTCGCTGCGGAGAAGCAGGAATCTTTGGCATGCTTGGGTCTATGTCTAACCGAGCCGGTACCCCTGCCCAGCCTTCTGACCTCGTTAACCTGACGGCACTCCTGGATGCTTATTTCGACGTCGCACCGGACCTCTCGGATCCCGGACAGCGTGTCGCCTTTGGCACCTCAGGCCACCGCGGCAGTTCGCTGAAGGCCGCCTTCAACGAACCCCATATCGCCGCCATCACGCAGGCGATTGTGGAGTACCGCACGGGGCAGGGCATCACCGGGCCGCTGTTTATGGGCAAGGACACCCATGCCCTCTCCGAGCCGGCGCAGAACACCGCCCTCGAAGTGCTGGCCGGCAACGGCGTTAACGTGCTGATCGACGCGCGGACCGGCTTTACGCCCACCCCGGCCCTGAGCCACGCCATCCTGAAGCACAACGCCACCCGGACGGACCAGGCGGACGGGATCGTGATCACCCCGTCCCACAACCCGCCGGCCGACGGCGGCTTCAAGTACAACCCGCCCTCCGGCGGACCCGCGGATTCCGACACCACGTCCTGGATCGCGAACCGGGCCAATGAACTCCTGGAGAACGGATTGCGGGGAGTCAAGCGCATCCCGCTGGGGCAGGCCCGGCTGGCCGACTCCGTGGGCTCCTACGACTTCCTCCAGAACTACGTCGGCGACCTCGGATCAGTGCTGAACATGGATGCCATCGCCGCCGCCGGCCTGCACATCGGCGCCGATCCCATGGGCGGGGCGTCGGTGGACTACTGGGGTGCCATCGGTGAGCAGTACGGCCTGAACCTCACGGTGGTGAATCCCAACGTGGACCCGCAGTTCGGTTTTATGACTCTGGACTGGGATGAAAAGATCCGCATGGACTGCTCCTCCCCCGACGCGATGGCATCCCTGATTGCACAGGCCGGACAGTATGACATTGCCACCGGCAACGACGCCGACGCCGACCGGCACGGGATCGTCACCCCTGACGCGGGCCTGATGAACCCGAACCACTACCTCGCCGCAGCCGTGGAATACCTGTACGCGAACCGTTCCGGCTGGCGCGGCGATGCCATGGTTGGCAAAACCCTGGTCTCCTCCTCGATGATCGACCGGGTGACCGCCAGCCTGGACCGCCGGCTGATGGAGGTTCCGGTGGGCTTCAAATGGTTCGTTCCCGGCCTGCTGTCCGGTGAAGTTGCCTTCGGCGGAGAGGAATCCGCCGGCGCCTCCTTCCTGCGCCTGGACGGGACCGCCTGGACCACGGACAAGGACGGCATCCTGCTGGCCCTGCTCGCCTCGGAAATCACTGCCGTGACCTCGAAAACGCCGTCCCAGCACTACCGCGAACTCACCAGCCGCTTTGGCGACCCGGTCTACGCGCGGGTTGACGCCCCGGCCACGCGCGAACAGAAGGCAGCATTGTCCAAGCTGGCGCCGTCGGACGTCACTGCCACCACCCTGGCCGGTGAGGAAATCACTGCCCGGCTGACCGAAGCACCGGGCAACGGCGCGGCAGTGGGCGGCCTTAAGGTCACCACGGAGAACGCCTGGTTTGCGGCCCGGCCGTCCGGCACCGAAGACGTGTACAAAATCTACGTCGAGTCCTTTAAGGGCGTGGAGCATCTGCGCCAGGTCCAGGACGAGGCGAAGGCGATCGTGGACGGCGTCATTTCCTAGCCTGCGCCCCCCCCCGCCTGCCTGCGGCTCCCGGACGTCTGTTCGGGAGCCGCAGGCATTTTCCGGGCGGGTACCGCTAGAGCAGGCGCCGCAGGATCCGGGACTTGAACCCGTTGTACGGCGGGTAGGCAACGCGCAGGGTGTCCAGCATTGTGCCCTTGGAAAATACCGGCCGCAGCTGGCTGAACGTGTCGAACGAGGCCTTGCCGTGATAGGCACCCATTCCGCTGGCGCCCGCACCGCCAAACGGAAGTTCGGGGACGGCCAGCTGCACGATTGCCGCGTTGTGGTTCACGCTGCCGGCCCGGATCCCTTCCTCGAACCGCCGCTGCTGTGCGGCTGAGGAGGTGAACAGGTAGGCGGCCAGCGGAGCAGGCCGGGAGTTGATGATGTCCATTGCCGCGTCCAGGTCCGGCACGGTCACCACGGGCAGGATCGGACCGAAAATCTCCTCCTGCATCACCGGGGCGTCCAGCGGTACCCCGGTCAGCACGGTGGGTTCCAGATAGAGGCTGTCCCTCTCATACCGGCCCCCGGACGCCACTGTCCCGTCCTGCAGGTAGCCGGTGAGCCGGTCGAAGTGGTGTTCATTGATGATCCGGCCGAAGTCCGGGCTCCGGGACGGGTCCTTGCCGACGAACTCACGGATGGTTTTACCAAACTGCTTCACGAGCTTCGGGGCGGTGTCCGGCGTGGCGAGGACGTAGTCCGGTGCCACACAGGTCTGCCCCGCGTTCATCAGCTTCCCGTAGGCGATCCGCCGCGCGATCGCGGCCAGGTTGCCGTCCAGCACGACGGCGGGAGACTTGCCGCCCAGCTCCAGCGTCACCGGGGTCAGGTGCTCCGCGGCCGCCCGCATCACCACCTTGCCGACGCGTTCTCCGCCGGTGTAGAAAATATGATCGAAGCGTTCCTTGAGCAGCGCCTCGGATTCCGCCTGGGCGCCCTCGATGACCACCACAGCCTCGGAATCCAGATACTCGGGCAGCAGCCGGGCCAGCGTCCGTGACGTTGCCGGAGCCAATTCACTGGGTTTGAGCACCGCGGCGTTGCCGGCCGCCAGGGCGCCGATCAGCGGGGCCAGCAGCAGCTGCACCGGGTAATTCCACGGCGCGATGATCAGCACCACCCCCAGCGGCTGGGGTTCGGTACGGGCCGACGCCGGCTGCAGGCCAAGCGGGACCGGCACCTTCCGGATCCGGGTCCAGTTCTCCAGGTGCTTGAGCGTGTACTCGGCCTCTGAGCGGGTGATGGAGACCTCGGTCAGGTAGCCCTCCAGCGGGTTCTTTCCCAGGTCTGTGTGCAGGGCTGCTAGAAGTTCCGCCTCGCGTTCGGAGAGCAGCCCCAGAAGAGCTTTCAGCTGCGCACGGCGCCAGGCGAGCGGGCGGGTCCGGCCGGAATCGTATGTTTTCCGGACGGCGGCGACCTGCGCGGGAATGCCATCGACGCCCCTTCCGGTCCAGGTTTGGGTTTCGGCGCTCATCCCCGGCCCCCTGTCTGCTGTTCCTGCATGATTCCTTGTGCGTGCTCGGCGGAGTGTGGGTCTGCGGCCGCTGCCTCAGTCCGCCCGGTGAAGTGGTCCATGGATTGGTAAACCTTGAACACGCGCCCTGCCACAACGTCCCAGGCCGGCTGCGGCAACAGTCCGCGCAGGGCGCTGCTCAGCGGCACGGTCCAGGGCAGCTGCACGCGTGCCTTGCCTTCCATCAGCGCAGCCCAGGCCTTGTTGACCACGAATCCGGGCTCCATCAGCGGGGTCATCAGCGGTCCGCGGGCACCCTCGAACATACCGGTCTTGATGTAGCTGGGAATCAGCGTGGTCACCATGACATGCTCATGTCCGGCCTCGGCGAGTTCCAGGCGCAGCGAGTCGCTCCACCCGATCATGGCCCATTTGGACGCCGTGTAGACGCTCATTTTCGGAACTGAAAGGGTGCCGGACGCCGAAGCGACGTTCAGGATGCGGGCCGGGGTCCGCCGTTCGATCATGGCTGGCAGGAAGGCCCGGGTGATGTGCATCGGGGCCAGGGTATTCACTGTCATCACGGCGTCGATGTCCGTGTCCGAGTGGTCCCAGAAGTAATTTCCGCGGACGATTCCGGCGTTGTTGATCAGGACGTCCGGGGCACCCGCGTCTGCCAGCACGGCCGCGGCGGCCTGGGATATTTCCTCCACGGAGGAAACATCAAGCACATAGGGACGGATCTCAGTGCCGCCCAGCGTCCGCAGTTCAGCGGCGGTTGCCTGCAGTGCCTGCGCATCGCGGTCCCAGAGGACCACGGCCCGCGCGCCCTCGCGCACGGCCCGTTCCGCGTAGAGCCGGCCCATTCCCATGGCGCCGCCGGTGATGAGGACGCTCCGTCCTGATACTGATATACCCACGCTGTTCCGTCCGTTCCAGGCCGCCGGGCGGCCAATCGCTTGCCGGTAAAAATACTGGGTGCCGTGCAACAAAGGCGTGCTAACCATGCCGCACCGGTAACATTCTCCACGAATCATTCCCCCTTGTCCTTTGGAAGGCACACGTATGAGCAGGCTCGGCACAGACTGGACAATGCACGGCGATGGGAAGACGATTCGGCCTGGTGCCTATGTAGCTCCCGACGAGCGGCTCACCTGGCCCCGGACCATCGGCATCGGCGCCCAGCACGTGGTCGCCATGTTCGGCGCAACGTTCCTGGTTCCACTGCTGACGGGGTTCCCCCCGGCCACGACTCTGCTGTTCTCCGGCATCGGAACCATCCTGTTCCTGATCATCACGGCTGGGAAGATTCCCAGCTACCTGGGCTCATCCTTTGCGTTTATTGCACCCATTGGCGCAGCCGTGAACCAGCACGGTCCCGGCGGCGCCCTCGGCGGCATCATCATGGCCGGCGCCACACTTTTCCTGATCGGCCTGGCAGCACAGCTGGCCGGAACCCGCTGGATCCAGGTCCTGATGCCGCCGGTCGTGACCGGCGCGATCGTCGCACTGATTGGCCTCAACCTGGCACCCACCACTAAAACCAACTACGAGGCCGGTCCGCTGACCGCCACTGTTACCGTGGTGGCGATCCTGCTGTGCACCGTGCTGTTCAAAGGTCTGATCGGCCGTCTCTCGATCCTGGTCGGGGTGCTCGCCGGCTACGTGGCTGCAATCATCCAGGGGGAAGTGGACTTCGCTGCGATCAACGACGCCGGCTGGTTCGGGCTGCCGGAGTTCACCGCGCCGACCTTCCACTTCAACGTCATTGGGCTTTTTGTTCCGGTGGTGCTGGTGCTGGTTGCTGAGAACATCGGCCATGTGAAGTCCGTGGCGGCCATGACGGGCCGCAACCTCGATCCCTACACCGGCCGGGCCCTGATGGCCGACGGCGTCGCCACCATGCTTGCCGGCTCCGGCGGCGGTTCGGGCACCACCACCTACGCCGAGAACATCGGCGTGATGGCTGCCTCCCGGGTGTACTCCACCGCGGCCTACTGGGTCGCCGGCATCGTCGCGGTCCTGCTGAGCCTCTTCCCCAAGTTCGGCGCCCTGATCGCCACCATCCCCGCAGGCGTCCTCGGCGGAGCCGGCGTGGTGCTGTACGGGATGATCGGCATCCTGGGCGTGCGCATCTGGGTCGACAACCGGGTGAACTTCTCCAACCCGATCAACCTCTCGGTCGCCGGTGTGGCCCTGGTGGTGGGCATCGCCAACTACACCTGGAACATTGCCGGACTCACCTTCGAAGGCATCGCGCTCGGTACGGCGGCCACCCTGGTGATTTATCACGGCATGAGCGCCATTGCCCGGTGGCGCGGCACCATGCCGGACGAGCCGCAGGAGGACGTGGGCGCCACACCCTCCAGCCTCGGCTAGTCCCGCCTCACGGCCGTGCGGGCCGGGCGGATCACGGTGTCCGCCCTCATCCCGCACGGCCGTTCACGCTTCCCCTCACCGGGGCTGCCCCTTAGCATGGGCCCGGCATCCGTGCCCGGACGCTTTGCCGGACCCGGTTATCGGGGTCTGGTACCTAACCACTGAAGCGTGACGTTCAGAGGAGCGGAACATAAGCCTTGAGGGGAAACAGCACACTGGATGGCCTGGCAAGCGCCCCCGCCTGACCTCCTTCCTCCTGCTGGCTGCCGTAACGGCCGCCGGGAGCGGACTCTCCTACTTCCGGATCCCGCCGGTTTCCGCCCGCACGGTCTGGGCCGAAGACGGGGCACTTTTTCTCCAGGAGTACCTCACCCAGGGGCCCGGCCTGCTCAACCCCTATGCCGGGTATCTGCACTTCCTGCCACGCTGCCTCGTGGCGCTGGTCGCTTCGGTCTTCGACCTTGGGGTCTATCCAGCAGCCATCTCGATTGCGTGCAGCATCGTCCTGGGCCTGATCGCAGCGGCCACTTTCTACTGCTCCTCTGAGCTCACGGCCAACCTGGCCGCCAGGCTGTGCTGGGCATCGATTCCCGTACTCGTTGCTCCCGGCGGGCTGGAAACGGTGGGCAACGCTGCCAACCTGCACTGGTACCTGTTGTGGCTCACTCCGTGGGTCCTGATGAAGACCCCCGCCGGGATTGGCGGAGGACTGGTCCTGGGGGTCTCCGCCCTCGTTATCAGCCTGAGCGAAATCCAGTCAGTGCTCTTCCTTCCCCTGGTATTCCTCCGCCCCGGAAACAAGGGACTGTGGTGGGCCAAGACGGGCTTTGTCATCGGTGCAGGGTGCCAGGTGTTCAATATGTGGGTGTATCCCCGGGCGCCGGGAATGGAAGTGGACATGGACTTCCTGTCCGTCTTCAACGGATACTTCCTGAACTCAACCGGCGCAGTTTTCTACGGTGCCAGTTCGGTGATCATCAATCACATTCACGCCTTCGGTGCAGCGCCGATTCTCGTCAGCGCCATCCCATTTGCCTTCGCCGCCCTCCTGGTGGGGTTCTTTGGCAGCCGCCGGCAACGCCTGGCCGGCGGTATCTGGTTCCTTGCGTCTGCGGCAACCTGGACCGCGGCAGTGGTGATTAACCCCGCACCCTATTTCCGGTATTCAGACTTTGTCTCCGCTGAAGACTGGATGGTCTTCTACATCAGCCGCTACAGCGTTGTCCCCTCAATGTTCCTGTTGGCGCTGCTGCCCCTCCTGATCCCGCGGAAGGCCGCGGAGGCTGGGTCCCGGGGCCGCTGGGCCGCTCTTATGGACAGCCGGCAGTTTCGGGGCGGGGTGGCAGGTGCGTTCTTGATTCTGCAGTCCGTGTATTACTTTCCCATCGATGATGCGCGCGGCTCCGGCCCTGAATGGGCCCCCGGAATTCAGGCAGCCCGGGAGGCATGCGCTACGGATCCGGATTTGGCCAGCGTCGAGATCCCACAAGCCCCGAATAAGTGGACCACCCGCATCCGCTGTTCGGATCTTTAGCCGGGTCTGGAATCAGCCGGGGCTCCGTCCGGGGACTTCAGGCCCCTTCAAGGGCCGCACGGGTAGCCCGGGCGACGTAATACTCAGCCCGGGCCATCGCTTCTTCGGGGCTCGGCGCCAGGTCCAGCAGGCTCACGGCGGCCTCCACGCCGTACTCTGCCAGAACCCTGGGATCCAGGGTGATCCGGCCGGCAATGAGCACCACAGGAATCCCGGCGCCCGCCGCCAGCCGGGCGACTTCCAATGGGGCCTTGCCGAAGCGCGACTGCTCATCCAGCGACCCCTCGCCGGTCAGGACCAGGTCCGCTCCGGCGAGGGCGGGGACCAGCCCCACCAGATCCGCGATGAGGCCGAACCCGGGTTCGAGCGTGGCGTTGGTGAAGGCCAGGAAAGCAGCCGGAAATCCCCCGGCCGCGCCGGCACCGGGAATGTCGACGTCGATGCCGGTGGCCTCCTTCAGCAGCCGGGCCCAGTTGGCCAGCGCCTCATCCAGCAGCAGCCGGGCCGAGTTGTCCGCGCCCTTCTGTCCGCCGAAAACATGAGCGGCACCGTCGGCTCCGGTCAGCGGATTGGTGACGTCTGCGGCGATCCGGATACTGACATCTTTCAGCCGCGGGTCCAGGCCGGAACCGTCAACGGCGGCCGCTAGGGCTAGGCCGGCGCCTCCGAGCGGAACCTGGCTGCCGTCCGCCGCCAGGATCTTCAGGCCCAGCGCCTGGAGGGCGCCGGCACCGCCGTCTGACATCGCGGACCCGCCGATGCCGAGGATGATCTCCCGGGCGCCCGCGTCAAGGGCCGCCTGGATGAGCTGGCCGCTGCCGTAACTTGAGGCGGCCAGGGACGTCTGCACCGTGGGCTCAACCAGCATCAGGCCCGACGAGCGAGCCGTCTCGATGACCGCCGTCGAACCGTCCAAGGCCCACACAGCCGTGATTTCGCGGCCCATCGGACCGCGGACGCTGCTGGTTCGTTCCACCGCGCCGGCGGCCAGCGCCGCTTCCAGGGTTCCCTCGCCGCCGTCGGCGACAGGCAGCCGGGTGACCTCGGCGTCCGGATATACGGCGAGCACGCCCTGGGCCATGGCAGTTGCCGCTTCTTCGGCGGACAAGCTGCCTTTGAACTTATCCGGGGCTATAAGGACGCGCATGGTTCCATCCTGCCAGCCGCCTCCCAGCCGGCACAGCCAGGACAGCCAGGACAGCGGACGCCGGGGGCGTCAGTCCCCTGCGCCCTGCGGCCAAACACCCCGGGAGGAAAGGACCGCCGCCAGCTCATCGGCACGGTCTGAGACCAGCCCGTCGACGCCGAGGTCCAGCAGGCCCATCATCAGTTCCCGGTCATTGACGGTCCAGACGTGCACCTGGACTCCCGCCCGATGGCAGCGGCGCAGGAAGCCCGGAGTCACCACGGGAAGCCCGCGGAAGCGCAGCGGCACCTGCACGCACTGGAACCTGCCCACCCGCGCCACGATCCGGCCCAGCCCAAAGGGGGACAGCAGCAGCATCAGCGCCATGGCAGCGGAACCGGCGGAACTGGCAGCCGGCCGGGTCAGCCGGCGCAGGCACTGCAGCCGGCGGCGGTCGGAGAAAGACGTAACCAGGACCCGGTCATGCGCCTGGTGCTTTTCGATCAGCGCGGCGAGTGCCTCTGCTCCGGCGGTGTCCTTGAGGTCCACGTTCAGGCGCATCCGGGGCCAGCGGACCAACAGTTCCTCAAACGTGGGAACGGATTCAGTTCCTCCCACCCGGACCTCCCTCAGTTCCCGCAGGCTCCTGGCGGACAGTGGCCCCCGGGCGTTGGTCACCCGGTCCAGCGTCTCATCATGGAAGGCCATCAGGACACCGTCGCTGGTGGTCCGCACGTCCGTCTCCAGGTACCCGAATCCCAACTCTGCGGCGGCTTCGAAAGCCACCATGGTGTTTTCCAGGCCTTCCGGAGAGAAACCACGGTGGGACAGGCCAAGCGGACCGGGCACGGCCCCGGCCGCTGGTGGGACGTAATACGGCAGTGAGTACGGCAGGGCAAGGTTCACACGGTGTACTTTATCCTCAGACACCGCGCCGGGACGGCCGGTAGGTCCGCTGTGCCGGGACCGTCACTACAATGGCCGCACCGGTACGGGCTGCGGAGCCCTGCGGCACCGCAGCCATGGAGGTGGCCGAATGCATAGTGGAGTCCCCGCCCGGCACCGGGTCCAGCGGCTGATCCGGTGGTTTGCCGACGCGCTGCGCGGAAGCCTGCGCCGGGCACCGGTG
The DNA here is from genome assembly GCF_023167125.1 of Arthrobacter sp. Helios. Lineage (NCBI taxonomy): Bacteria > Bacillati > Actinomycetota > Actinomycetes > Micrococcales > Micrococcaceae > Arthrobacter > Arthrobacter sp. Helios. The sequence goes on along the minus strand of NZ_CP095402.1, from coordinate 3,332,595 downwards.
ACGCTGGGTTTCGTGGTTTTGTTCTGGGTGCTCGGCCTCCTGACTTCGACCATCGCCTCCGGCCCGGAAGAACCGTTGCTGGACTGGGTCAGCGTATCCTCCGAGTCCCTGCCGGAATACTGGCCCTCCCTTCTGCTCTCCGCCCTGTGGGCGAACGGCCTGTCCGGGTACATCAGCGGGACGATCCTTGCTCTGGTGATGGGGCTGGCCGCGGAGGAAATCCTCGGGAGCCGGCGGTTTCTCGCGGCGGCTGCCGGAACCCAGGTGGCAGGTGCCCTGTTCGCCACCGGCTTCGCTGCCGTCTCAGGGTTTTTCTTTGGCGACTGGGGGCGGGAGCTGACAGCCGAGTCGTTTGTGGGCCCGGTGGCGTTCCTGTGCGGGGCTGCCGCAGCAGCCAGCGCCGGGCTGGAAACCCTCTGGCGCCGACGCCTCCGCCTGTTCCTCTTCACTGTGCTGATTCTGCTGGCCCTGTATTCGGGTTCCTTCCAGGACGTGATGGCACTGGGCGCCGCCCTGGCGGGCGGATTCTGCGGCCCGCTGCTGTTCGGCCGCCGGCCCCGGATGCTGCGCAGAATTGCTTCCACCCGCCGGGAGGCCCGTGTGCTGGTGGCCCTGGCGGTGCTGGCTTCCGCCGTGGGCCCTGTCCTCGCTGCCTTGAGCTCCCACGCCGTGGGTCCGCTGTCGGTGCTTCGTTACCTCTTCACCTATGTGGAGACAACCAGCCCCCAGGATCTCGCTGACCTGTGTGCCGATGCCGCGCGCCGTACGGAATGCAGTGCTGCGCGCTTCGAGCTGCGTGCCGGACCCGCAGGGTTCTTCCTGGCCACTCTCCCGCAGGTCCTGCTGGTGGTTTTCTCGGACGGGCTGCGCCGGGGCCGCCGCTTCGCCTGGCTGGCCGCCCTGATCCTGCAGGCTGGCCTGACGCTGGCGGCGGGTTTCCGGATCTACCGCTATCTGACGGGAAATCCTGCCGGGGAACGGTACGAGTTTGGTGCCGTGGAACAACCACTGGCCTTGCTGCTGCCAATGCTGGTGCCGGTTGCGGTCATGATCCTGCTGGCCGCCACCGGGAAGCTGTTTACCGTTTCCGCACCACCCGGGACCTACCGACGGCTCACGGCCATCGTTGTTGTTTCCGCAGCGGTGCTCGCCGCTTGCTACGTTGCCGGCGGGTATCTGGTCCGCACCGGTTTTACTCCGGAGGCGACGGCCCGGGCCCTGCTGGCTGATCTGCCCCAACGATTCCTGCCTCTTCTGGAACTGCGGAACCATTCTCCGGTCCTGCTTCCCCGGACCCTTCCGGCAGCCATCCTGTACGAGGGAGTTGGCGTGGTGTTCTGGGCGCTCACCTGCGTCCTGCTCATCCGGTCCTTCCTCCTTCCGGCGCCGGAGAGACACCCTGAGGATGTGGACCGCGCCCGGGCGCTGCTGACCAGTCAAGGCGGGAGCACACTGTCGTGGATGACGTTGTGGACCGGGAACTCCTACTGGTTCGCCCCCACGGGAAACTCCTACATCGCCTACCGGGAGGGCTTTGGCGTGGCGCTGACCGTAGGCGATCCGGTGGGTCCGGAAGCTGAACGCCGGGAGGTCATTGATGGCTTTACTGCGTTCTGCAGTGAGCAGGGCACCACCCCCTGCTTCTACTCGGTGGGTGCAGGGACGGAGGAGATCACATCCTCGCTGGGATTTGCCAGCCTCCAGGTCGCTGAAGAAACAGTCCTGGAGCTCGGGTCACTGGCCTTCAAAGGGAAGAAATTCCAGGACCTGCGGACAGCCCTGAACCGAGCGGAGAAGTCCGGGGTCCGGGCCGAATGGACAACCTATGCCACGGCTCCGCTGTCCGTGATTGACCAGCTGCACGTTATTTCCGAGGAGTGGGTGGCGGACAAGCACATGCCGGAGATGGGCTTCACCCTGGGCGGATTGGAGGAAATGGAGGATCCCAACGTTCGCCTGCTCGTCGCCGTCGACGAAGACCGGACCGTCCACGGTGTCACGTCGTGGCTGCCCGTTTACCGGGACGGAGAAATCCGTGGCTGGACCCTGGACTTTATGCGGCGGCGCAGCCGCGGGTTCCCGGCAGCAATGGATTTCCTGATCGCCTCGGCCGCCCTGTCCCTGCAGGAGGAGGGCTATCGGTTCCTCAGCCTCTCCGGCGTGCCGCTGGCACGGGCCCGGGACAGTGCAGGGGACGAGGAGAACCCTCCCGCGCTGGACTGGCTGCTGGACCGGCTCGGCGCTGCCCTGGAACCGGTATACGGCTTTCGGTCACTGCTGGCGTTCAAGGCGAAGTTCCAGCCGCACTACGTCCCGCTTTACATGGCCTACCCGGACGCAGCGTCCCTGCCGGCCATTGGAAATGCCCTCAGCCGCGCCTATCTCCCCCGCGTCTCCGTGGGCCAGGGGTTGAGCCTTGCCCGCCGGATCGTCGGTACTCCGCGGTGAAGGGCTGCCCTCGATGAATATCCCGCTGACTACCGGGGTTTTTCCGGTGGCCGCACTGTTGCTGGGTGCGCTCTCGGTGGCCTGGCTCTGCTGGGGGCGCGGGCGGCACTTTTCCAGGGTGATTCCGCTGGCTGCGCTGAGCGCAGCTGCTTTCACCCTCCTGCTGTTCGTCCTCGCTGAGCTCGTTTTCCTGTGGTGGAACGCTTCCCTGCCGCGTTACCTCTACGTATATGCCTTTCTGGCCATATTCGCCGAGTTCCTCGCGGTGCGCCGGTTCCTCACCGCCCAGGGCTTTGCGGCGCGGGTCCTGCCGGTGCTCGCAGCATTCCTGGTCCTCCTGGCCCTGTTCACCGGCGTAAACGTGGCCTACGGCCAGTACCCAACCATTGCCTCGCTCCTGGAGCGGCCCGGCACAAGCGCTCCGCTCCCCACCCGCACACCCCCGATCCCGCGCCGCCCCCGGCCACTGAATCTTCGTGGCAGCCACCACCCGGGATGCCGGCGGAAGGCAGCGTCTACTCGGCAAACATTCCGGAGTCAGGGTCCGGCTATCGCTCGAACCCTGCGCTGATCTACCTTCCACCGGCATACCTGGCTTCCCCGCCTGCGGAGAACCTTCCCGTCCTGGTCCTGCTCCATGGCCAGCCGGGTTCTCCCTCCGACTGGTTCACCGCGGGGCAGCTGGCGCAGGTGATGGATGATTTCGCCGCGGCCCACAACGGACTGGCGCCCGTCGTCGTCGTTCCGGATCTTTCGGCAGCAGGGGCTGCCAACTGGCCGCTGTGTCTGGACTCCGCGGCGGGCCAATCGGCGACCTACCTGGCTGTTGACCTTCCTGCCTGGGTCAAAGCGAACCTGGCATCGGGCCTCACGGATGCCAGCCAGTGGGCGGTGGCCGGCTACTCCTACGGCGGGACCTGCTCGGTGCAGCTGGCGGTGAACTTCCCGGAGGTTTATCCAACGTTCCTGGACATCGCCGGAGAGAGCGAACCAACGGTTCCCGGCGGACGTGGCGCACTGGTGGACACCTATTTCGGCGGGGACAGCGCAGCATTCACGGCACAAAATGCGCTGGACAAGCTGAAGGTCCAGAGCTTCCCGGACAGCGCGGGAATTGTGGTGGTGGGCAGGGACGATTCCGTTTACGCTCCCCAGGGCCAGCAGGTGTACGACGCCGCCAAAGCCGCCGGGATGGACGTCCAGTTCCAGGAACTCGACGGCGGGCACTCCTGGGCGGTCTGGAAGGCGGGGCTGGTCAACAACCTCGACTGGCTGGGCGGGCGTCTTGGCATACTTGGACAATGATCGAGGCCGTCCGCAACCAGCTCCAGCGTCTCCTGGCGGCTGCCACAGGAGTGCTGGGCCGGCACGCCGTACTGGTGCTCACCCTCGTGGCCGGCCTGGTACCGGCCCTGCTCCTGGCCCTTGCCGCCGCAGGCGTTTACGAGGCCGTCGCGGAAGAGGACGGCGTGGCCGGCCTGGACCAGCCGGTGCTGGAAGCCGCCATGGCAGCCCGCAGCCCCGCGGTGGATACCGCCGTCACCTGGCTGACCAACCTGGGCGGCACAGTGGGGCTGCCGTTGATCGCCGGCGCGGCTGTGGTGGCGCTGTGCTGGTGGAAACGCACCTGGACACCCCTGGTCCTGGTGGCCACGGCCGCCGCCGGGTCCCTGCTGATCACCGTGGTGGGAAAGTCGATTGTGGGCCGGCACCGGCCATCCCTGGAAGACGCCGTCCCGCCCTACGAATACTCTGCGTCGTTTCCGAGCGGCCATTCCCTAAACACCCTGGCGGTCATCGGGACCCTGGCCTACCTTCTGGTCCTCTATCTTCCCTCGCCCCGGGCGAGGACCGCGGTGATTACCGGCGCCACGCTCTTTATCGCGGCGGTGGGTTTGAGCCGGGTCTACCTGGGCCATCACTGGCTCACGGACGTGCTGGTCGCGTGGACTCTGGGCCTGGCGTGGCTGGCCATCATTATCACCGTCCACCAGCTGCTGCACCGGCGGAACGCCGGAGATGCAGGATCCGCAGCGGACTCGCCGGCGGGTAAAGGGGACAGAACCTAGAGCTCCCGGAGAAGGTCCTCCAGGACCCGTGCCACACCGTCTTCGGCAAAGGGCGGCGCGATGGCGGACGCTGCGGCCCGCACCTGCGGGTGTCCGGAGGCCATGGCATAACCGCGCCCCGCCCAGCCCAGCATCCGCAGGTCATTGGGCATATCGCCGAAAGCCACCACATCGGCGGGCTTGATGCCCAGCGACCCGGCGTATTCGGCGAGGGTCACCACCTTGTCGAGCCCGGAAGCGGACATTTCCAGCAGCGGAACCGACGGTGCCGAGTGAGTGGTGGAAACCAGGTGGGCGACCGCCGGCTGGACCGCCCCCAGGAACTCGTCAGGGTGGACGTCGTCAACCCGGGCAAGGAACTTCACCACGCGCGCATCGGTACCCAGGGAGGTTCTCAGCGGTGCCGGGGTCACTTCACCCAACAGGTCAGCGCCCGTGGATTCCAGGAACCCGGGCTCCAGATGGAACCCCTCCACCGTCTCCGCGGCGAAGCGGACCGCGGGATACAGGCTGCGGATGATGCCTGCGGCCTCGAACATTCCGTCCAGTTCCAGCGAACGGGCCCAGGTGATTTCGCCCGCTTCCAGGTCGTAGAGGATGGCTCCGTTGGAGCAGATGACTGTGCCGGTGTGACCCATCTGTTCCCGCAGCGGATTCAGCCAGCGCGGCGGACGGCCCGTGACGAAAACGACTTCGACTCCGGCGTCCACGCATTTCTGGAACGCGTTGACCGTCCGGTCACTGATCCTGTTGTCCGGCCCCACAATGGTCCCGTCCAGGTCACTTGCCACCAGCCGCATGCCCGCCCTTCCGTCGGCTTCCAGACTAGCCCGGCCGGCGTGGTTATGCTTCGGGCGCGCTGGTGTCCAGGCCGGACCGCCGATTTGCTAAAGCAGTTCGGAACGGTAGGGCGGGTCGGCCCCCGGGCGCGAGACCGTGATGGCAGCGGCCCGGGCGGCGTAGGTAAGGATTGCTTCGAGGTCCGCGACGCCGATCTTCCGCAGTTCCGGCCGGCGCGCCGCGCCGTCGAAGTCCCGGTCCATCAGCCCGGCCAGCAGTGCCGACATAAAGGAATCCCCCGCACCTACGGTGTCAGCGACGCTCACGGTGACGGCGGGAACCTCGCACGCCCCGGCGGCAGCGACGCCCCAGGGGCCCCGGGATCCGCGGGTCACAACCACGATTCCCGGGCCCATCCTCAGCCACCGCCGCGCCGATGACTCCACCGGCTCGTCCGGGTAGAGCCAGGCAAGGTCTTCGTCGGAGGCTTTGACGACGTCGGCCAGGGGGACGAACTTCTCCGCCTGGTCCCGTGCGTAGGACGCGTCGGTGATGATCGTGGGGCGGCAGTTCGGGTCATAGGTGATGGTGGCCTGGGGGTGCGCCCGCTCGACGGCGGTCAGGACCTCATCGGAGCCGGGGGAAAGCATAGTGGCGATGGATCCGGTGTGCAGCAGCGTGGTGCCCTCCAGCAGCCGGGGCAGTGCGTCGGCCAGTCCGGGAAGCGTCCACTCCAGATCGAAGGTGTACCGCGCGCCACCGGCCGGATCAAGGGTGGCGGTTGCGACGCTGGTCGGCCGGTCATCGGCGGGAAACGCGTTCAGGACGGAGTTCGCCTTGAGGTGCTCCGCGATCAGCAGCCCATAGGCATCCCGGCCGAACCTGCCTACGAACTGGACCGGGCGTCCCAGCCGCGCCACACCCACGGCAACATTCATGGGGCTGCCGCCGGGATGGGATCTGCGGGGCGCGGTATCGCTGAGGACTTCGTCGACCAGGGCTTCGCCGATGACTGTGAGCACGCCCTCAACCTACCGACCGAACGGGGGCGGCGCTACCCGGCTGCGGCTTTGGCGGCGTCGGCCAGCCCCTGGAGCACGCCGTTCCACGCCGGTGTCCCGGGGGTGATCATGGCGTAGTGGTCGCCGGGAACCAGGCGCAGTTCCGCGGATCCGCCTGCGGCCACCGCCGCCGCGGCGTAGGACTCTGACAGTTCCAGCGGCACCGTCGTGTCCCGGTCACCGTGCAGGACGAAAACCGGGGCACCCGCCGGGACCTGCAGCTTGGGATCGGCCAGCCGGTAACGCTCCGGATCCTCCTCCGGGGCGGCACCGAGGAAGCTGCTGACCGCGCCGGAGCTCAAACCCAGGTCCTGGGCCCGGCGCAGGTCCAGCAGCCCGGATTGGCTGACGACGGCGGCCAGGGGCACGCGGATGCCCGCGCTGCGGCCTCCTGTGCTGTGATTTCCTGTGCTGCGGGTTCCGGCGGCCCAGACCGCGAGGTGGCCGCCGGCGGAGTGGCCCAGGGCGATGACCGGAGCCGGGACGGCTCCGCTTGCATCCAGGAGGGCCGGCAGGTCCGCCAGCTTCTCGATCCCGGCCGCAATGTCCTGGAAGGTTTCCGGCCAGCCGCCGCCTTTTCCTGCCCTGCGGTACTCGAGGTTGACCGCGGCCCAGCCGCGGGCGGCGAGGTCCGCTGCTGCGGGACGACCGAGGTCCAGGGTGTACCCGGAGCGCCAGTACCCGCCGTGGATGATCACCACGGTTCCCCGGAGAGGCTGCCCGGCCGGCAGGGTCAGCTCCCCGAACTGATCGGGGTGTTCCCCATAGTCAAACCGTTCCGGCATGCTGTCCCCCCTGTCCATGGCACCTGACCCGCGGCCTGTCCCGGCCCTGTCCCACCCCTGCCCCCGCCCCCGCCCCTGCCCCGGCCCAGCAGCGGGTGCCGGGCAGGCGCGCCGCCTGGGCCGCCGTCGTCCTAATCTGGAGAGGAGCCTATCCGCACTGGGCGGGGCCAGCCCTGCTCCGTCACCGGCGTGGCCTAGGCTGGCAGAAACGGCGAGAGGATAATCGTGAGCGCGTGGGACACCCTGGATGACCGGCTGCGGCCGATAGTCCAGGCCAGTACGGATGAGTACGCCCGGGTCCGCCCGGCACTGGAATCCGTGACGGCGGAGATGGAAGCCAGCCTGCGGGCCGTCTTCACGGACAGCCCGGTCAAGCCGCTGTTCATTGCTTCCCGGACCAAAACCGTGGAGTCCTTCCGGGATAAGGCGTCCCGGACCCTTCCTGCCGAAGACCCCACCGAAGTTCCGACCCTGCTCTTCCCTGATCCGCTGCGTAATCTGACGGACCTGGTGGGTGTCCGGGTCATCATGACCCTGCCGCACGAGGTCGATGAGGCCGCGAACCTGATCAAGCGGCAGCGTGCCGAGTTCGACTGCCGGGGGGACCGGGAGAAGGACATCGGTTCGATCGAATCCGGGACCTACGGCTATTCCAGCCGGCACCTGATCCTGCGCACCATCCAGAATGAGACAGTGCGGGAGTTCCACCGGCTGCTGGAACCCACACAGAAGCCCAACGGCAGTTACCTCTTCGAAGTGCAGATCCGCACCGTACTGGCACACGCATGGTCGGAAATCGAACATGACATCCGGTTCAAGGCCGGGGATCCGCGGGCCTGGAGCCCGTACTTTGACCGGCAGTTCATCGCCACGGCCGCCATGCTGGAAACGGTGGAGAACGAGTTCGCTGAACTCCACGAGCGGTATGAAACGGTCACCGGTTTCTGGGACGAGGAGGGGGAAGGCAGTGCACCCCTGACGCCTAACCGGATCCGCGACGTCTGGATGACGCTCCTGCCCCACGTCAACCGCAAAGCCGGCGACGATTGGGGCTGGGCGGCCGAGCTGCTGGCCGCCCACGGGCTGAAGACCACTATGGACCTGGCCGGCCTGCTGCAGGCGGACGCCATCACCCAGGTCCGCGAAGCGCTGGACCACCGCTACTCCCCGGGACCGGACCGTCTGCTGGATGACCTTCTGCTCTGGCGGTTCGGCAAGGCGCACATCGACCTGACCGCCGAACCGGAGGACGCCCCGGTCAAACCGCGGCGCGAGTCGCTGGGCAGGCGGTACCGGCAGATGCAGCTCTACCGAGCGCGGTAGAGCTGACTTTCGGGATTCTGCGGCGGTTTGAGGCGCTGCCCCGGGAGGATCCTAGGCTGAGCCGCGCCTGACGAGAGTCGCTGGAGGCAGCATCTGGTCCGCGGCCGCGGTTTTTCCGACCGGAGGCTGCGCTTCCTCTGCCTGGCCGGCCGCGCCGCCCGCCAGGGGGGCTGTTGCGAGCTGAGCGAAGCGCTCCCCCAGCCGCCGGGCATCCACGCGCACCGTGGTGAGCGGCGGGACAGCGAGGCCTGCCAGCGGGATGTCCTCGGCTCCGATGACGGCCAGGTCCGCGGGGGCGGACAGGCCGTGCGCCGCCAGTCCCGCCAGCAGGGCGAAAGCATATTCGTCGTCGAAGCCGCAGGCAGCAGTCACCGGATCCGGGCCCCGCCGCCAGCGCTCGATGATTGGCGCCGCGCTCTCCGGGGACAGGCTCATCGGCTCAACCGTGGGGTGCGGAAGGCCGAGCCGGCCGCACGCCTCCCGGATGGCCGCCAGCCTGACCTCAACGCGCCATCCATAACTGGGATCCGCCGGCACGGCCACCCCGATCCGCCGATGCCCGGCGGATGCCAGATGCGTGATCTGCAGACCGCCGATCCCGAGATCGGGGGCATTCGGATCCGCCAGCTGGCCCTGCATCGTTGCGACCGGAATTCCGGTGGCCCGCAATGCTTCCAGCTCGGCGTCACCGAGCGGGGTGGTGAGGATCAGCGCGGCCGGCGCCATTGAACGCACCAGGTCCACGGCACCGCCCCGGGAGGGCAGCCGGTGCGCGATCAAGCGCAGCCCCTGCCGTTCCACCCAATCGCTGGCGGCGTCGAGCACCATTGCCAGCGCCCGCCCCAAGGGCTCTGGAGGCAGCAGCATCAGCACCAGGTCGCTGCGTCCGCGGCGAAGGGTGCGGGCGGCTGCAGAAGGGGTATACCCAAGGTCCTCGGCCGCTTTCAGCACCCGCTGCCGGGTGGCTGGCGAAATGCTCTGGGCTGAGCGGCCGTTCAGCACGTAGCTGACGGTGGCCCGCGAGACCCCCGCGGCTCGTGCGACGTCGTGCGATGTGACCTTGCGGTGCAATGGATTCCCTTATCTACACTGGGCCTCTCTTGGACCTGCCCGGCCGTGCTCTTTTACCCTCCTGACGATACACTTTAGACACACGTTACTTACACGTGTAAGTAACGTTCATCAGACGGCCGCGCATCCAACGGCTGCCCTTCATGAAAGGAACGTTCACGGTGGCAAACAAACCCCTGACAGCACAGAACACCATAGAAGAGTGGCTTACCCATCCGGAGGGCGGCCCCATCCTTCGCGGTTTCCTTGCACAGAGCGGCAGCGACGAAGCCTCGCTCGGCCCCGCCCGGAGCCTGAAGCTCCAGCAGCTGGTTGACCTCAGCCAGGGACAGATGCCGCAGGCCGCAGTGGATGGACTGGTTCGGCAGGCCAATGGTGGAGTGATGCCGGAGCTCGAAGAAACCGTCCTGCCCACCGTCGAAGGCCGTTTCGAAGGGCGCACCGTCATCGTGACCGGCGCCGGCTCCGGCATCGGGCGGGCCACCGCCGCCCGCATCGTCCGCGAAGGCGGCCGCGTGGTTGCGGTGGATATTGCCGAAGACCGCATCAAGGAACTCGCCGGCGAACTGGGAGAAGCAGTTGTTCCCGTCGCCGCGGACCTCACCGACCTGGCTGCCGTTGACCGGATCATCTCCGCTGCCGGCGGCTCCATCGACGCCCTGGCCAACGTGGCCGGCATCAACGACGATTTCAGTCCGCTGCACGAGGTCTCCGATGCCATGTGGCAGCGCGTGTTCGCAGTGAATGTCGACGGCCTGGTCCGCCTGACCCGCGCCGTGCTGCCGTCGATGCTGGAGGCCGGCCGCGGCTCGATCGTCAACGTCACCTCCGAGGCCGGCCTTCGCGGCTCCGCCTCGGGTGTGGCCTACACCGCCTCCAAGCACGCCGTTGTGGGCATCACCCGCAGCACCGCGTTTATGTATGCCAACGAAGGCATACGTATCAATGCTGTTGCTCCCGGCGGCGTTGCCACCGGCATTCCGATGCAGGGAAAGACCTCCGAGTACGGTGAAGCCCGCCTCGGCCCGGCCCGGGTGAACATCCCGAGCATCGCTTCCGCCGAGGAACTCGCGGCGTCGATCACCTTCCTGCTCAGCGACGATGCCGTGAACATCAACGGCGCGATCCTGCCTTCCGACGGTGGTTGGTCCGCGGTCTAAAGACCCATAACGACGGCGGCCGGTTCCCTTCGCAGTGAAGGGAACCGGCCGCCGTCGTACTGCCGTCGAACATTGCTCGTTTAGCCGGCGACAGCAGCCGCCAGCTTGTTCAGCGACTCCTCCAGCTCATCCTTGCTGACCATCGGGAAGGACACCTTCTTCAAGGTCTCCTTATCGGTGACCTTGCTCCAGTCGTAGGTGAGGGTCACTTCGGTGGAATCCGGGCCCAGTGAGGTCAGCTCCCACACCCACTCCCAGCCCGCCGGCTCGGTGCCGGCAACGGCAGTCTGCCAAGCCAGGAGCTTGTTGTGGTCAAACCCGGTGACGTGGTTGTCCGTCTTGTAGTCGCCCATTTTCTGGTTGTTCATGTTCATCGTGAAGACATCGCCCACCTTGGCGATGCGGTCGGTCTTCTCATCCGAGACCACCATGCCGGCGCCGTCGAGCTCGTGGTGCCGTTCGGGGTTGGACAGCAGGTGGAAAAGGTCCCCTGCCGCTGCGTCGATGACGCGGGAAACGGAAATGGTTGACTGCTCGGTGGACATATTTCTCCTTCGTGTAGACGGATCATGCCATCCCGGCTCGGGCGGTTGCCCGGCACGGGAAATCTAATCGGTGGTTGACCGCTGCGCCTCTTCGAGGTTCCAGCCGCTGATAAAGGGCGGGTCCTGGCCCTCGTCACGGGTGTACTGGCGGCAGCGCTCCCGCTCATCCTGCAGCCACTGCCGGAATCCGGCCTGCGTGGATCCGAGCGACGGTACCCGGTCCAGCACGTCGATGGCCAGCTGGAACCGGTCGATCTGGTTCAGCATGGCCATGTCGAACGGCGTGGTGGTGGTGCCCTCTTCCTTGTAGCCGCGCACGTGCAGGTTGCCGTGGTTGGCACGCCGGTAGGTCAGGCGGTGGATCAGCCAGGGATACCCGTGATAGGCGAAAATGACCGGCCGGTCCTTGGTGAACAGAGTATCGAAGTCGCGGTCTGAGAGCCCGTGCGGATGCTCGGCGGAGTCCTGCAGCCGCATCAGGTCCACCACGTTGACCACGCGGATCCGCAGCTCGGGCAGCCGCTCCTTGAGCAGTGCTGCGGCGGCCACGGTCTCCAGGGTGGGCACATCGCCTGCACAGCCCAGCACGACGTCGGGATCCGGCTTCGCGCCCGGCCCGCCATCCTCGCTGCCAGCGAAGTCCCACACCCCAATACCGCGTTTGATGTGCAGCTTCGCTTCCTCGGGGTCCAGCCAGACCGGGGCCGGCTGCTTACCGGAGATCACCACATTCACCCGGTTCCGGGTGCCCAGGATGTGCTGGGTAACGGCCAGCAGGGTGTTGGCGTCCGGCGGCAGGTACACCCGGATCACGTCCGCCTTTTTGTTCACCACGTGGTCGATGAAGCCGGGGTCCTGGTGCGAGAAGCCGTTATGGTCCTGCTGCCAGACATGGCTGGAGAGCAGGTAGTTCAGCGAGGCGATCGGCTGGCGCCAGGGCAGCTCGCGGCTGACCTTCAGCCATTTGGCGTGCTGGTTGAACATGGAGTCGACAATGTGGACGAAGGCCTCGTAGCAGTTGAACACCCCGTGCCGGCCGGTGAGCAGGTAGCCCTCCAGCCAGCCTTCGCAGAGGTGTTCACTGAGGACCTCGAGGACCCGGCCGCTGCGGGCCAGGTGTTCGTCAACAGCTTCGATCCGCTGCTGCCAGACCTTGTCCGTCACGGAATAGACCTCCTGCAGCCGGTTCGACGCCGTCTCATCCGGACCAAAGATGCGGAAGTTCTCCGGGTTCAGCCGGATGATCTCGGCGAGGTAGCGGCCCAGGTTGAGCATGGGGCTGACCCGTTCGCTGCCGGGCTGGGCAGTCCCCACCGCAAAGTCGGCGTAGTCCGGCAGCCGCAGGTCCCGCAGCAGGTGCCCGCCATTGGCATACGGGGTCGCGCTCATCCGCGCATCACCCGCCGGCGCGAGCGCGGCGATTGCTTCGCGAAGCCGGCCGGCGCCGTCGAACAGTTCCTCCGGCCGGTAGGACTGCAGCCACTCTTCAAGCTGGGCCAGGTGCCCGGGATTGTCGTGGACTTCGGAGAGCGGGACCTGGTGGGCCCGCCAGGTTCCTTCGACCTGTTTGCCGTCCACGGTCTGCGGCCCGGTCCAGCCCTTGGGCGAGCGGAAAACGATCATGGGCCAGCGCGGGGCATGTTCCTGGGTACCGGCGGCCTGCGGTGAAACAGTCTGCCCGTCCGCCGGCGAAGCCGTTTTGGCGCCGGCCCGGTACGGCTCCTGGATCGCCCGGATCTCGGCAAGGCAGGTGCTCAGCGCGGCTGCGAAGTCCTCATGTGCGGCCATCACCGCCGCGGGATCCTCCACGGTGACCACGTGGGGGTGGAAACCGTAGCCCTCCAGCAGCTTGAGCAGCTGGGCTTCGGGCATCCGCGCCAGGACCGTGGGATTGGCGATTTTGTAGCCGTTCAGGTGCAGGATCGGCAGCACGGCGCCATCCGCGGCAGGGTCCAGGAAGCTGTTCGAGTGCCAGCTGGCGGCGAGCGGTCCGGTTTCCGCCTCGCCGTCCCCTATGACGGTGGCGGCGATGAGGTCCGGATTGTCGAAGACGGCGCCGTAGGCGTGGGACAGCGAGTAGCCGAGTTCCCCGCCTTCGTGGATGGATCCCGGAGTTTCCGGAGCGGCATGGCTGGGGACTCCGCCGGGGTAGGAGAACTGCTTGAAGAGTGTGCGCATGCCCTCTTCATCCAGTCCCACATGGCTGTAGATCTCGGAGTAGGTGCCCTCCAGCCAGGCATTGGCAACGTTCGCCGGTCCGCCATGGCCGGGTCCGGTGATGAACAGGAACTGCTGCCCGGATTCGTTGATCAGCCGGTTCAGATGGGCGTAGATGAAATTCAGGCCAGGCGTGGTTCCCCAGTGGCCCAGCAGCCGGGCCTTAACGTCAGCGGGTTCCAGCGGGCGGCGCAGCAGCGGATTGTCCCGCAGGTAGATCTGCCCTGCGGAAAGGTAGTTGGCGGCCCGCCACCACGCATCAACGCCGTCCAGTTCGGGTTCCGGCGGCACTGCGGTCCCGGGCAGCCGGGTCTGGGGTGTTCCGGTTTCGGTCATCGTGTGCGTTTCCTCCCGTTGCGGACGTGTGGACGGTTCTTGAAACTTCGGCCTAGGAATCTTTCGCAGCTGCGGTTTCCGGCACTTCAGCCACTACGTCGGAGGGCCGCTTGTCCGGCCGCAGCCCGCGCCAGACCGGGTGGCGGAGCTTGCCGGTTCCGGTGCGCTCCGCGTAGGTCACCTCTCCGACCAGGACCGGGCGCACCCAGCGGGCGTCGGAGGCATCGGCACGGGGCACATCGTCCAGCGGCGGGGTTTTGCGCCCAAGCTTTTTCAGCCGGGCGCCGACGGCGGCCAGGTCCCGTTCGCTGAGCCCCGACCCCACCCGGCCGATGTATTTGAGATCGGTTCCTTCCGGGACCGCGACCAGCAGGGAGCCAACCTTGTTCGCCCGGTTGCCCTGCCCGGGACGCCAGCCGACCACCACCACTTCCTGGGTGAGCTGATTCTTGAGTTTGATCCAGCTCCGTGAGCGCTGGCCGGAGGAATAATCCGAAGCCCGCCGCTTGGCCACCACACCCTCCAGCCCCAGTTCCTTGCTGGCAGCCACTGCCTCGTCCATGGAGAGGTCCAGCGCGGGCGGCACCTGGATATGGCCGTGTGCATCGGCGGTTTCCACTGCCTGTTCCAGGATTTCCCGTCGCTGCTCGTAGGTGAGGTCCGCCAGGGAGTTCCCATCCAGCCACAGCAGGTCGAAGGCCATAAACTGCACCGGTGTTTTGGCAGCAGCCGCCTCAGCGTCCTTGGCGCGGGACAGGTTCATCCGGGGCTGGAGCAGCCCGAAGTCGGGCCGGCCGGCCTTGTTCAAGGCCACAATTTCGCCGTCGAGCACCGCCCGCTCTCCGTTCAGCCGGTCCCCCAGCTCCTGCAGCTCCGGATAGGCGGTGGTCATGTCGTTTCCGTTCCGGCTGATCAGGCGGGTTCCTTCCGGAGTGACTTCGGCGATGGCTCGCACCCCGTCCCACTTCATTTCGAACGCCCATTCGGCGTCGTCGTTAACGTCCGCCCGGGTACCCAGCGTGGCAAGCATCGGCTTCACCGCGGGCATTCCGGACTCCCGGATGTCCGTCTTCACCGCAGCAGCGTCCGGCAGGGGCAGGGGACCGGGACGGGATGTCGCTGCGGCGGATACCGTCTGCACCGGATTTTCGTCCGAAGACTCCGGCGTCCTACCGCCGTGGGAGGAGCTGTCCTCCGGCTCGCCGGCGTCCTCCGCGGGCCCGGGCCGCTGGTCCTTCATCAGGTGGAGCAGCCAGTTGTTCTTTCCGTCCTCACCGCCGGTGTGGATGAAGGCGAAGCGCCGGTCCGCCGAACCGTCCCGGGCCAGTCCGCCGTCGGGCTGGCCATGCACGATGGCGATCACTTCCTTGCCCGGACGCCATTTCTCCGCTTCGTAGGTTCCGTGGTCCCAAATTATGACTTCCCCTGCACCGTATTCGCCCTTGGGGATGGTGCCCTCGAAACCGCCGTAGTCCAGCGGGTGGTCCTCGGTCTGCACCGCCAGATGATTCTTGCTCGGTGTGGTGGGCGGACCCTTAGGCACTGCCCAGGAAACCAGCACACCGTCCCGCTCCAGCCGGAAGTCCCAGTGCAGGCGCCGGGCGTGATGCTCCTGGATAACAAAGCTGTTGCCATAACCTTCCACGGCCACCTGCTCATGCGGCACGGGCTCGGGTGTCTTCGCCGCGTCCCGCATGCTGCGGTACTTGTGCAGCTTGTCCTGCGGACCGCCATCTTCCGCAGGAAGGGCAGCCGCGTCCGCTTCCCCGCCGCGCATTCCCCCGAGCGGATCGCCGACGTCCTCGATCCGGTCCAGGACCTGCTCGTAGGTCAGCTGACCCAGCTCCGGGTCCTCCAGCTCCGCCCAG
Source organism: Arthrobacter sp. Helios (assembly GCF_023167125.1). Lineage (NCBI taxonomy): Bacteria > Bacillati > Actinomycetota > Actinomycetes > Micrococcales > Micrococcaceae > Arthrobacter > Arthrobacter sp. Helios. The sequence goes on along the minus strand of NZ_CP095402.1, from coordinate 3,316,932 downwards.
GTGCGGGGCGCGGCAACCGTGGGGTGGAACCGTCCGCGCAGCGAGTACGGGCAGATGGTGGTTTTGTTTGCATTGTTCTGGCTCCAGTCCACCAGGACCTTGCCTTTGCGCAGTGTCTTCTTCATATCGCTGACCACCAGATCGGGGTGGTCGGCTTCCAGCGCCCGCGCCAGTTCATGGGCGACGGCGCTGACGTCTTCGGAGGTCTGCCTGCGGTCCAGCGCGGCATAGAGATGGATGCCCTTGGAACCGCTGGTGACCGGCCGGGCATCCAAGCCCATATCTGTCAGGATGCCGCGGGCCAGCCGGGCGACCTCGGCGCACTCGGCCAGCGAAGTCCCTTCCCCGGGATCAAGGTCCAGCACCAGCCGGTCCGGATTCTGCCTGACCCCGCGCGGACCAAACTGCCACTGCGGAACGTGGATTTCCAAAGCGGCCAGCTGCGCCAGCCAGGTGAGCGTCGCCAGGTCGTTGACCAGCGGGTAAACGGTGGCGTGGTCCTTATGTTCAATCGAGTACCGTTTCACCCAGCTGGGCGCGGAATCGTCGATGTTCTTCTGGAAGAACACCTCTCCGGGCTTCTCCGGGGTCCCGACGCCGTTGACCCAGCGCTTGCGGGTCGCCGGCCGGTCCCGGGCATACGGGATCAGTTCGTCTGCGATGGCAGCGTAGTAGGACAGCACGTCAGCTTTGGTGGTCCCGGTTTCCGGGTAGAGCACCTTGTCCAGCGAGGTTAGGCGCAGGCGGTGCCCGTCCACATTGACCGTTTCCCGCTGCTGCGGGCCCGTTCCCGTTCTCGCCATGCCCCCTAGTCTTACCGGGATTGGGACCCAAATGCCAGTAGACATCAGCATGCTTACAAAATGTTGCAGTGGTTTTCCCGACTGCACCGGCAGCAGGCCCGCACCCCGCGCCACGGTGTGTATGTTGGGAAAATGACTGATGCGCAGCGGGTCCTGGTTACCGGCGCCACCGGCTACATTGGCGGGCGGCTGGTGCCCCTGCTGCTGGCGGACGGCCATAAAGTACGGGTACTGGTCCGGTCCCCGGAGAAACTCAACGATGTGCCCTGGCATAACGACGTCGAGATCGTGAAGGGGGACCTGACCGACCCCGGATCGGTGGAGTCGGCCTTCGCGGACGTGGACACGGTGTACTTCCTGGTTCATTCCATGGCCTCGGGCAAGGGGTTCGCTGCCCAGGAGGAAGCAATCGCCCACAACGTTGCGGCGGCGGCTGAACGGGCCGGTGTGAAACGCATCGTTTATCTGGGCGGCCTGCATCCGGATACGGGTGAGCTTTCACCGCACATGGCCTCACGGACCGCCGTGGGGAAAATCCTGCTGGACGGCGCGGTACCGGCAGTCGTTTTCCAAGCCGGAGTCGTCATTGGTTCCGGTTCCGCCTCCTTCGAGATGATCCGGCACCTGACCGAGACCCTCCCGGTCATGCCGGCCCCCAGCTGGGTGCGCCGCCGGATCGAACCCATCGCCGTCCGGGACGTCCTGCATTATCTGACCCGTGCCGTCGATCTCCCCGATGGAATGAACCGCACCTTCGACATCGGAGACCGGGAGGTGCTGGAGTACGCGGACATCATGAACGGCTACGCCGAAGTGGCGGGTCTTCCCCGGCGCCGGATCTATGCGCTGCCTCTTCCCGCCCCCAAGCTGGCCGGATTGTGGGTGGCGCTGGTGACACCGATTCCGCTGTCCATGTCCCGGCCCCTGGTGGAATCACTGCAGCATGATGCGGTGGCCAAGGAATGGGACATCGACGAGTACATCCCCGCGCCGGAAGGCGGTCTCACCAGCTACCGCGACGCCGTCACCCGCGCCCTGGGGAAGGAGGCCCGTGGTGAGGTGGAGACCACCTGGGCCAGTGCCTCTTCCGCTGCTGACCTGGCCTCGGAACCACTGCCTTCGGACCCGGACTGGGCAGGGCAGACCGTTTACGTGGACCAGCGGCGGCGGCGTTCCGCAGTTGACCCGGCGCACGTGTGGCAGGTGATCGAGGGCATCGGCGGCAAGAACGGCTGGTACTCGCTGCCCATGGCCTGGGCCATCCGCGGCGTGCTGGATAAAACGGTTGGCGGTGCGGGGCTGACGCGCGGACGCCGCAACCCGGCAACCCTGCTGACCGGCGACGTTGTGGACTGGTGGCGCGTGGAACTGCTCGAACGCGGAACCCTGCTGCGCCTGCGCGCGGAGATGCGGGTCCCAGGCAAGGCCTGGCTGGAACTGCGGGTGGATCCCGACGGCGACGGGAGCGTCTACAGCCAGCGCGCCATCTACTTTCCGCGCGGGCTGCTGGGCCGGTTGTACTGGTGGCTGATCTATCCCTTCCACGGGCTGATCTTCCCGTCCATGGCCAAAAACATCACCCGTCAGGCGGCCCGGCTGGCGGAGCAGGAGTAAGGAACGGGCCGCTTGCGTATCGGCGCACGGTCAGGATGTCTGGCTAACGTAGGATAACTTCAGCCAGACAAGAACGTAGGGGAACAATAGTGCAGGAAAAGAGCAACCGTAAGCGGTGGATAGCACTGGCCGCAGCGGCAGCAGTACTGGTGGTCGGCGGCGCAGTGGGTGTGGCCGTTGCCAGCGGCGCTTTCGACGGCGGAAGCTCCTCTGCACAGACACCTGGCCCGTCCTCCTCTCCCAGCGAATCTGCAGCCCCGGCCGTTCCCGTCGAGTTCACGGCCGAACCCGCTGACCAGTCGGTGGAGGTCAACCCCATCACGGTTCCTGCGCTCAAGGTGGAGCATGGGACCATCGATTCCGTGAGCCTGGCACCACTGGGCGGAGGCGCAGAGGTCAGCGGCGATCTGGCGGGCGGGAAGACCGAATGGACGGCGTCCGAACCCCTGAAGTTCGACACGGAGTACACCTTCGAGTTCACCCTGGCTGACGCAAACGGCAAAACCACCACCTCTTCGCAGACGTTCCATACGGTGACCGCGCCGCATGAGGCGAACGCCTTCATGGGACCGCTGGACAAGTCAGTGGTCGGCGTCGGGCATCCCATCGAAATCAACTTCAGCGAACCGGTGACCAACAAGACCGCGGTCGAAGAGGCCATCACCATCACCAGCTCAAGTGGTCAGGCCGGAGCGTTCTACTGGATTACGGACAATAAGGTCCGCTACCGCCCGGAGACGTTCTGGGAACCGAACTCCACCGTCACCGTGGACATGGCACTGTTCGGTGTGGACTTCGGCAACTCGATGATTGGCAACTTCAACGAGACGCGGACCTTCTCGGTGCATAACAGCAGGGTCGCCGTCGTCGATAACGTGACCAAGACCATGCAGGTCTTCATTGACGGGCAGCTCACCCGCACCTTCCCGGTAACCCTCGGCGACGAACAGTGGCCCTCACCCAGCGGCTATCAGGTGGTGATGAGCCAGCACGCCACGCTGCCCTTCCGGGCCGAGAGTATTGGCCTGAAACCCGGCGACCCGGACTACTACGAGCCGTTCGACGCGTCCTGGGCCAGCCGGCTGACCAACAGCGGCGTGTTCGTCCACCAGGCACTGCCGGGCGCATTGGGCGCATTGGGCGTCATCAATGTCTCCCACGGCTGCGTCGGTATGTCTCCCGAGGGCGCGAAGTACTTCTACGACACCTTTGAGCCCGGTGACCTGGTGCAGGTGCTGAACACAGGCATTGGCCCCGCAGCGGTATGGGACGGCTACGGCGACTGGAATGTCCCCTGGACTGAGTATTCCACCCAGCCCAAGGGTTAATCCCGGCGGCGCCCGAACACGAAGTAGGAGATCGGGCCCACGAAGTTCACGGCGCAGGCAGCGCTCCACGCGGCCCGCGAACCGCGGATCTCGCTGCGGGGCCGGCGCCAGATATCCACCAGGGCGGCACCGGCCAGCAGGAACTGGACGGCGGAGAGTATGCCCAGGCCCTTCTTCTGCTCTGCACTGAGGTCCTGGAAGGACTTTTTCTTACTCATGGGTTCTCCTTGTTGCAGTTCGGTGGGCGGTTAAGTCAGGGCGGCTGATCACCGGCCGGTGCGAAGCTTGAAAGCCTGCACCTGTTCGAGGACCAGCTGCACAACGGCGGTGAGGACTCCCAGGTTAATCAGGCTTGGGGCCGCATAGCGCAGTCTTTGGCTCCAGGGTTCAGTCACGTAGCCGTAGCTGTTGGGCTGCAGGTAGGAAGGTTCGGGCGGGAAGATCAGGTCCGCGAAAAAACCGAACAAGCCCAGGAACAATAAGCCACCCGCCAGCACCCAGACCACCATCCGGTATTTGTGCTGCCGAAGCTCCAGGTCCGCCCCGGCCTGCGGTGTGGCTCCCGGCTGGTGCTGAGGTGCATCACTGATTTCCACCACCTGCGGCGCCTCATCGACGGCGTCCCGGAAAACCCCGTCACCGCCACCGCGCTGGTAGGCCTCGTCATACCGTGGATCGAAGTCACTTTGTTTGCTGGTCATGGCGCGGCCATCCCCTCATTTGTGCGGACCTGGGCGGTCGAGGCGGCGGGCGGCAGAACCTTCCTGCCACCCGCCGTCGTCCGTCCCTGCCCTCCCCCATTGATGCAGCAAACTGTAACCGATCCTCTCCCAGCCAGGCCGGAGCAGCGGCGCCCTACTTGGCCAGGAAAGCCAGCAGGGCTTCGTTGACCTCGGCAGCGTGGGTCCACAGCAGGCCGTGCGGGGCTCCCTCGATTTCCACATATTCGGCGGACGGCAGGGCCTTGGCGAACTGCCGGCCGGTCGCATCGATGGGAAGGATGTTATCTGCCGTGCCGTGCACGATCAGGGCCGGAACATCGATCTTCGGAATATCCTGCCGGAAGTCGGTCAGCCAGGTCGGCTGCGCTGCGGCCGCGGCCACCGGACTCGCCGAAACCGCCAGGTTCCAGCCGGCATTGATGACGTCCTGACTCAGCCGCGGGGTGCCCAGCAGGTCATCGGCGTTGTAGAAATTCTTGAAGAATTCGGTGAAGAACGCGTACCGGTCCGCGGTCACCGCCGCCAGCAGGCCGTCAAACACCTCCTGCGGAACGCCCGTGGGGTTGTCATCCGCCTGCAGCAGGTACGGTTCCAGCGAACCCAGGAAGACGGCTTTGGCGATCCGTGCCGAACCGTAGGTCCCCAGGTACCGCCCTACCTCACCCGTGCCCATGGAGAAGCCGGCCAGGACGACGTCCTGAAGCTCCAAGGTGGTCAGGACGGTATCCAGGTCGGCGGCGAAGGTGTCGTAGTCGTAGCCGGCGGCCGGCTTGGAGGACTTCCCGAAGCCGCGCCGGTCATAGGTGATAACCCGGTAGCCGGCCTCCAGCAGCGCCGCCGTCTGCTTTTCCCAGGACGCCCCGTCGAGCGGATAGCCGTGGATCAGGACCACGGGCTGTCCGGCACCGTGGTCCTCGTAGTAAAGGTCGATGGAGGTGCTGTTCTCGCTGCCAACACTGATGTGGCCCATGGTGTTACTCCTGTCCTCGACGGCGGCGGAAACGGTCCTTCCCGCCGGTATCCCCACTGTAGGCAATGATTGCCCTAGGGTTTGGTGTCCAGTTCCCGGACGACGCGGGCCGGATTGCCCACGGCGACGGCGTTCGCCGGCAGGTCCTTCGTGACGACGGCGCCCGCACCCACCACTGTGTTCTCTCCGATGGTTACCCCCGGCAGGACGATCACTCCGCCGCCGAGCCAGACGTTGTTCCCGATGGTGATCGGCTTCGCGGCCTCCAGCTTGTCCCGCCGGGGTCCCGGCTCGAGCGGATGGGTGGGGGTCAGCAGCTGGACATTCGGTCCGATCTGCACGTCGTCGCCAATGGTGATGGGTGCGACGTCCAGGGCGGTGAAGTTGTAGTTAATAAAGGTCCGTGCGCCGATGCTGATGTATTTGCCGTAATCGACGTAGAGCGGCGGCCGCACCTCGGAGCCTGTGCCAAGTGCTCCGAGCAGTTCGTTCAGGAGTCCTGCGGCTGCCTCCGGTTCCTGCGGCCAGAGGCGGGTGTAGCGGTCGGCCAGGGAGATGGCCCGCCGGCTGTCTGCGGCCAGTTCCGCGTCGTCGGCGATATACAGGTCTCCTGCCTGCATCCGCTCCCGCATGGACCGGTTATCTCCCTCGAAGTAGTCGGTCATGGCACTCCTTCCGGACTTTCTGAAGAGAAATCACTCCCTTCAAACCTATCTGTCAGGCAGGCTGAGGAAAATGTCAGGGGAGGGACATTCCGCCTTTGACCAGCACGTTTTCGTGCAGCTGCTGCCATCCTTCTTCGGTTATGTCATTCCGGTCGGTGTAGCCATCCACCACCAGCGCTGCTGTGCCGGCTCCGGGGACGCTGTGGGCGAGGACCAGGCCCTGCCCGAGCCCGCCGCTGCACCCGGCGGACCAGCTTTCATCCCGGTCCTCGAAAACGATGACCAGGCAGTGGTCGGTGCTGCTGCGGGAAACGTAGTAACGCTCCGTCCCGCTGGTGGTGAGGTACCGGACCTCGTCGCCGCCGGTTTCCAGCCTCACCCAGCTGGGAAGAATGTCCTGTTCGCCGGCGTCGGCGTCGAAAATGCCGAACGGGGGCGGCGGCGCCGAACAGCCGCCCAGCGCCAGGGCACCCGCTGCAGAGAGGGCAGCCCACCCCGCCAAAACCTCGTTTCGGCGCCAGTGCGCACGCCGTACCGCTGCCTGTGATGTCCCCATTTCTGCTCCCCCTTTTGATGCCGCCCCCAACGGCCGCAGATTACCGGGAGACTACCACCGTTCCGCTCCGGTTTCCGGAGCCCCGTTACAGGGAGCTGCCAACCAGGCTGAGTGCCAGGACCACCATAAAAACACCGATAGCCAGGTCCAGGACCCGCCAGGCGGCGGGCCGGGCAAACACGGGGGCCAGGAGGCGCGCCCCGAACCCGAGGGCGCTGAACCACAGGGTGCTGGCCGCGACGGCTCCGGCCGCGAAGACCCACCGGCCGTCCGGGCCATGGGAGGAGGCCAGGGAGCCGAGCAGCACCACGGTGTCCAGGTAGACGTGCGGGTTAAGCCAGGTCAGGCTCAGGCAGGTGAGGACCGCCGCGGCAAGCGTGCCCCGGCCCCCGCCGGTTGCCTCCAGTGCGGCCGGCCGAAGGGCACGTTTGAAGGACAGCACCGCATAAGCCAGCAGGAAAGCGGCTCCGGCCCAGCGGATGGCGTCCAGGGCCAGCGGGGCGGTTTCCGTGAGTTTCCCAATCCCCGCCGTACCCAGCAGGATCAGCACCGCGTCGCTGAGGATGCAGACGGTGAGGACCGGGACCAGGTACTCCCGGCGGATGCCCTGCCGCAGCACGAAGGCGTTCTGCGCCCCGATCGCGATAATGAGGGCCAGGCCGCTGCCGAGGCCGGTGACGAAGGGGGATATATCTACTGTGCTCACCCCTTGACGCTAGGCGGTGCCAACCTCATGAATCCAACTAAAACTTCTAACGAAAGTTTAGAATTACTAATGTGGATCTGAATTCCGAGCAGCTGCGTGCCCTTTCCGCCGTGATCGACCACGGCGGTTTCGAAGCGGCAGCTGCCTCCCTGCACATCACCCCCTCGGCGATCAGCCAGCGGATCAAGGCTTTGGAGAAGCAGGTGGGTGCTGTCCTGGTCCGCCGCGGCAGGCCAGCCGCAGTCACGGAACCTGGGGCTGTCCTGCTGCGGCTGGCCCGGCAGGTGGCGGCCCTGGAAAGCGACGCCGCGCGGCGGCTGGGACTGGACGAATATGCAGGCCGGCCCCGTGTCCAGCTGGTCATCAACGCGGATTCAATGGCCACATGGGTCCTGCCGGCCCTGGCGCCCCTGCAGGACATCAGCTTCGAGTTCACCCTGGAGGACCAGGACTACTCAGCCGAGAGCCTGCGCAATGGCACCGCCATGGGGGCCGTAACCTCCAGTTCCACAGCGGTGCAGGGCTGCTCGGTGCAGCCGCTGGGCATTATGCGCTACCAGCCGGTGGCCAGCCCGGACTTCGCCCGGCGCTGGCTGACTGAAGGATGGACCCGCGTTTCCGCCGCTGCGGCACCCATGGTGGTGTTCAATCGGAGAGACTCCCTGCAGCAGAGGTTCCTGTCGGATTGCTTCGGGCCCGGCCTCGCCCCACCCCACCATTTCGTTCCGGCATCCTGGGATTTCCTGCAGGCAACCCGGCTGGGCTTCGGCTGGGCTGTTCTACCGGATCTGCAGGCAGCACCGCTGCTGGCCGACGGTTCGCTGGTGCTGCTCGCGGCCGGGCGAACCCTGGATGTCCCGCTGTTCTGGCAGCAGTGGCGGGTGGATCTGCCGGCCCTCTCCCGGGTTGCCGGAGCGCTGACCAGTGCTGCGGCTCGGGAACTGGCCTAGAAGTGATTCACTGCAGGGCAGACTCCCCGCTCAGCCGGTGGTAGGTCCGGTCGTGGTAAACCAGGGGCGCGGCGGCCGGCCCGGTGTGAATTTCCAGCACAGCGGCGGCGATCAGCGTCGAGCTGCCCGCCTGGGTGAGGGACAGCACCCGGCAGACAAGCGCCCGGGGCACCCCCTTGAGCAGCGGCTCGCCGCCCGGCAGTGTTTCCCATTCCAGGTCCGGCCCAAACCGCTCCGTCCCACGCGCGGCAAAGAGGGCAGCCAGCCCGGCGTTTTCGGCGCCGAGCAGGTGCACCACGATGGTGCCGGCGGCGGCAATAACACCAGCCGAGCCTTCGGTCGAGGCCAGCGAGAACGCCAGGATGGGCGGAACCGCGGACACCGAGGTGACTGAGGACGCCGTCAATCCCACGGGCCCGGTGGGCCCTGCGGCGGTAATGATCGCGACGCCGGCGGGGTGGCCCCGGAACGCGTCCTTGAATTCATCCACCACAGGGTTGGTAACTGCCGTTGAAGTCATACCTCAAGCGTAGAACCTCAACAATAGTTGAGGTCAAATCTCCGGTTCCAGCAGGGGCGCACCGTGCGAATGCAGCCCGGAAGCATCGTCCGGATTGACGAAGCTGCACTCGGCCAGGGACAGGCAGCCGCAGCCGATACAGCCGCCCAACCGGTCCCGCAGGGCCTCAAGCTGGTGGATCCGGCTGTCGAGGTCCTGGCGCCAGGCCATGGAGAGGCGCTGCCAGTCAGCCTGGTCCGGAACGCCGTCGTGAGGTAGTTCCGCGAGGGCGGAGGCAATATGCGACAAGGGAATACCGGCCCGCTGGGCAGCACGGATAACCGCCACCCTGCGCAGTACGGAGCGGTCGAAACGGCGCTGGTTTCCCGCAGTCCGGCGGCTCTGGATCAGGCCCTGCCGCTCATAGAAATGCAGGGCGGAAACGGCCACTCCGCTGCGTTCAGCGACCTGTCCTACTGTCAGTTCACCGGGAACCCGGGTTTGTCCGTCCATATACCTGCACTGCCCTGCCTGCCGACACCGCCGGCTGCAGCTCAGCCGGTTGCTGAGTCCATTAAACCAAGGGGCGGGACGGAATGGCCGTACCGGAAGAGATTCTGCGGATCCCAGGCGGCCTTGGCCGAGCGCAGCCGCTCGTAGGCCTCCGGTTCCCACGCGCGGGCCCTGTCCTGTTCGTCACCTGCGGGTCCATGGAAGTTGATCAGGCTGCCGGCGGCGTAGGGTTCAAAACCCGTGGCGAGGCGCACCAGCGCTGCCTCGACGGCATCCTCCGCAGGGAGCCCCGGAACCCCAAGGATGAAGAGGTGGAAGCCGGCACTCCGGCCGGATACTGCGTCCGGTACCGCGGGATCAGCGGCCAGGGCTCCACCCAGCAGGCGAAGTTCGGCCATCACCAGGGGCGTGTCCGAGCCGGGACCGATGTGCCGGAGCAGTTCCGCTGCACCCTCCTCACTGAAGTCAGCGAGCAGCATGCCGCGTTCCATGCTGGGCATCGGACCCGCGGGATCGTCATGAATGGAATCCACGGCCCCGTAGTCCATCGGGCCAACGGTGTCCCTGAGCAGCGGAAGCGCACGCATCGGCCCGATCAGGGCCCCGCCCTCTTCCCGGCCGCCAAAAAACCCAAAGCGCAGCAGGACCGGCGCGCTTCCCCGGAGCTCCTCCGGAACGAACGGAACATCCGGAAGGTGCATAAAGGCCAGGGACGCCGATGCCTCGTGGGGCAGGCCAGGTGCCCACTGCCGGAAAGCCTCCAGCACGTCTCCGGCGGCTGCTTCCGGGAACACCATCTGCCCGCCGTAGAAGTCCCCCAGCGGGACTGCCCCAAAGGTCATTTCCGTGACTATTCCGTAGTTGCCCTTTCCACCGCGCAGCACGGCGAACAGTTCCGGCTCCTGGTCCGGATCGACGCGGCGCACTGTTCCGTCCGGTGTCACGACTTCAAGGCTGCGCACATGGTCCGCAGCGAATCCGAGGGACCTGCCCATCAGCGGGAGCCCGCCGCCGAGGGTGTAGCCGACTACTCCCACGCGCGAACTGGACCCATGGGCAGCGGTGAGTCCCAGGGGCACCAGTTGGTCCAGGACAGCGGACCACCGGACTCCCGCTCCCACTGTGACTGTCCCCGCCGTCTGGTCCACTGCGACGTCCTGCAGGCGTGAGGTGTTGATCAGCAGGCCTTCGTCCATGGGCGCCGCAACGCTGTGCCCGGTCGCCTGCACCGCGAGGGGGATGCCGCGCTGCGCGGCCCATGCCACCGCGCCGGCAACGTCACCGGCGTCGAGCACGCCCAGGGCTGCGTCTGGCCGGTGGACCTGGGCCAGGTTGTAGGACGCAGTGTCCTCCGCGTAGGCGGCGTCACCGGGCAGGCTCACGATGCCGCGGACGCTGCCGCGGAGTGCTTCAAGGTCTGGTTCCTGGATCATGGCTGCTCCCGGCGGTTGCGGTGGTCATCTTCGGTGCTGGCGGATACGCCCGGCCTGAGCACCGGAAATCTGCTCACAGGGTATGCACGCTCTCCGCGCACGCCAAGGGTGGGCGGGAAAGACCGTGCCGTCCGCACCCGCGCCCGCGCGCGCCAAAGTCTGGTAACTCTCAGCCTGCTTGGTGTTCACTTGGTACATGAGAGCCATCTGGAAGGGTGCCATAGCGTTTGGGCTGGTCAACGTGCCGGTCAAGGTCTATTCCGCCACCGAGGACCACGATGTCAGCCTCCATCAGGTGCACGAAAAGGACGGCGGCCGCATCCGGTACCAGCGCCGCTGCGAAATCTGCGGTGAAGTGGTGGAGTACAAGAACATTGCCAAGGCCTACGACGACGGCGAGCAGACCGTCGTCCTGACCGACGAAGACCTCGCATCGCTGCCGGTGGAGAAAAGCCGGGAGATCGAGGTGGTGGAGTTCGTGCCCAGCGACCAGGTGGACCCGATTCTCTTCGACCGGACCTATTATCTGGAGCCGGACTCCAAGTCCACCAAGTCCTATGTGCTGCTCCGCCGGACTCTGGAGGAATCCGAGCGCACCGCGATCGTCCAGTTCTCCCTTCGGCAGAAAAGCCGGCTGGGTGCGCTCCGGGTCCGCGGCGACGTCCTGACCCTGCAGACCCTGCTCTGGGAGGACGAGGTGCGCGAGGCCGCGTTCCCCTCCCTGGAAGAAAGCGTCCGCATTTCGGCGAAGGAGCTGGAAATGTCCTCGGCACTGGTGGAATCGTTCAGCTCCGATTTCGATCCCTCCGGCTTCACCGACGAGTACCAGGAGCAGCTGCGCACACTGATTGAAGCCAAGCTGGAAAAGGGTGAGGCCCTGGATACCCAGGAAACCTTTGGCGAAGAGCCCGAGGAAGAGGGCGGCAAGGTACTCGACCTGATGGAGGCCCTGCGCCGCAGCGTGGAGAAAAACCGCGGCAGGAAGGCTGGGTCCGCTGAGCAGAAGGACAGCGGGGGCAAGAAGCCTGCGGCGAAGTCCGCCGGCAAGAAAACCAGGAAAGGTGCCTAAGCATGGCCATCACCAGATTCTTCCGCGACCGTACCGGTAGGCAGACTGTTTTCCAGGTGCCCAACCTGCCGCTGCTGGCCTGGGCCGGTTTCGGCGCGGCCTCCGGCATGGCCCTCACACCGCGCTACCGCAGCCTGCTGCACCGGGCGAGCCAGGGCTCCATGCTGTTGTGGGCCGCCGGGGAAGCCTTCCGCGGCCGCAGCCCGTTCCGCCGGACAGTAGGCGCCGCGGCGCTCGTGCGGTCACTGACCCGCTGACGGCCCAGCCCTACTGGCGGTAACCCTCGACTTCACTCACGGGCCTCACGGCCGCGTCGTCCGGGTTCTCTCCCATCTCCAGGCGGGCACGGCGCTGCCGGAGCAGGTCCCAGCACTGGTCCAGCTGTTCACCAACCCGGCGGAGCTGCTCGGCGTGCTGTTCCGGGTCTGCTGCGGGACCGGCGTCGCGCAGTGCCTGTTCGCGCTCCACCAGTTCCTGGATCTGCTGCTGAATTTCTGAAGTGTCCATCCACCCACGCTAGCCAGCAGCGTAGTCCTGCACCAGAGCCGGCTCCCTGGGTGGATCAGTTGAGCAGCTGCCGGAGAAAGCCCGAAAACCCTTCGGGTGTTCTGCCGTCACGCCTCCCGGAGGTCACCGCCCGGATCCAGTCGGTGGCGATCCAGGCCACACCCGCTGCTTTCATTCGTTCGGCCAGCTGGATGTCCTCATGGGCCGCGTCGGGCCTAAAACCGCCGGCCGCGGAATACGCCGCGGCGGAAAAACCCAGGTTGGCACCGTGCACGTGCGGATGGCCTTCGATGAGCTGATGGCGTGAGTGCCACATGCTCAGGTGCTCGGCGGTCAGATCGGCGGCGTCCGGCACGACGGTGCCCAGGATCAGGCCGTGCCCCGCGGCGGCCAGCTGATGCTGCGTCAGCAGCCAGTTGCCGGGGACCACGGTGTCAGCGTCGGTATTAGCGATCCACCCGGCACCCGCCCGCAGCATCGCGTCGACGCCAAGCGCCCGCGCTGCCCCGACAATTCCAGCGTTGGTCTCCAGCAGGTGCAGCTCCAGACCCAGCCCGGCGCCTGCCTGCGCGGCCGCCTCAGCTGAGCCGTCGGTGCAGGAATCAAGAACGACGGCGACGCTCACCCGGACGGGACCTTCGGCTTCCGCTGTTTCGACGGCCGCCGCCACTGCGGCCAGGCAACGCGGCAGGAGTTCTTCCTCGTTACGGGCTGGAATGACGACGCCGGTGCGGCGTGGGGTCACAGCAGCCCTTCTCGTTGGGCCAGGGAGCGCACCGACGAGGCCGGCCCTGGGACCAGGACATCAATCCGGAAGTCGGCTTCGACGTGCTCGGAGAGCAGCGTCAGTCCGCTGCCGGTGCGGAACGCGTTATGCACGGTATCGCCGGTCAGCGGCCAGCCGGTATTCGGATGCCGCCAGTGGCACAGCAGCAGCACACCGTCCTCCGTCAGGGAGGCGGCTGCCTGCTTTACTGTTTCCTGCAGCTGGCCGGCAGTCAGGAAGTAGCCGATTTCCGAAATGAGCACCAGATCGAAGGTGTCCCGGGGCCAGTCAACCGGAATGGTCCCCTGGACGAACTCCACGCCGCCGGTCCCGGCGAGACGCGCCTGGGCAAGGTCCAAGGCACGGTCACTGATGTCCATGGCCAGCACCGAATCTGCACGTCTGGCCAGCTCGGCGGTAAGGACACCGATCGAACATCCTGGTTCGAAGACTGAGTGGAAACGTTCCTGCGGCAGCATGGCCAGGGTTAGTGCGCGTTTGCGGTGCTCATAGAAGCTGCCCTCGAAGTTCCAAGGATCCTGCGAAGCAGAGTAGAGGTCATCGAAAACCCTGCGCGGCGGGCGCGGTGCCGTGACGATAAAACTCTCGAACGGCCGCTGGAAATGCGCCAGGATCTCGGGCGCCAGCAGCGCCTCATCTCCCGGCTCCTCCGAAAGCCGGCTTACCTGGCTGCGGTGCGCGGCCATTGCGCGCGCCTTGCGGTCCGATGCTTCGGCATCCAGCGGGAAAAGCCGGAGCCCTTCGGGCAGATCCCGGGCGGTGCCCCAGTGCCAGAGCCAGATGGGATATTCCAGCAACGGAATACGGGCGGTCTCGGCCACCTCGGCGGCAACGGCACCCGCTGTGTCGTGGTCCGTGTGTCCGTCTGCCCGTGCCGGTGCCACCAGCCAGGTCTCGCCGTCGTGCTCTTCCAGGACCGCTTTGAGGGCCTGGGCCAGCTCTTCACGGTGGGCACTCAGTTGGCCGTCAGGAAGCCCCAGCAGGCGGACTGCCGCCCCGGGTGCCAGCTGGGCGACGGCGTCATCCAGCTCTTTCTCCCTGAGCGTGGACAGCATCCTGGGCGTATGCGTCGGTGAGTGCGGATGCGAGGCTTCCCCGGCCGTTGCCACAACCACGTCGACGACTGCACCTGCAGCTCCCATGGCCGCGATCAACCCGCCGGCACCCAGAGTTTCATCGTCCGGATGCGCTGCAAGGACCACCAGCCGCCGGGGATTCCCCGGCAGGACCTCATGAACGCCGGGCACGCCTCTCAACAGGGGCAGCCAGGCCTCCTCGGTGCGGGTCGGATCCTGATGCGTGAAAGTCACCATGGTTCTCCTCCGTCCGCCAGGAGCGCCTTCCCCAGGGCCGCGTCGTCCCGTTCAGCGTGGTGCTGGCGAACATAAACCTGCAGGTCAGCAACCCGCCTGGCGTACTCCTCGTCGGCGGTCAACGGACCCGGGCCCAATCCATGCGCGGCTGCTGCGAGCACCCGTTCAGCAGCCCCGGCTGCCACGGCGCGGACACGATGGGCCAGGATGGCACCGGCTGCGCCGTCCGCCCGGCCGGAATCCACGTCCGCCGCTGCTGCGGCCAGCACCCGGCGGGCAGCATGCAGGGACGCATCCGCCTGGCCGATCAGCATGTGGGCGATCTGATCCGGATTCCGGTCCCGGCTGGCACTGATCAACCGGCGGGCAACTCCCACGGCGCCGCCGTACCAGCAGGCGGCCACCCCCATCCCACCCCAGGCGAATCCGCTGCGTTCCAGATACCAGTTGTCCCCGCCCACCGGAACGGCGGGAACGTTACTGAAATCGACCGCGGTGCTTTCCACCGAGGCCAGGCCCCGGCTGACCCACAGCCCGCGCCCTTGCCGGACACCGGGCAGCCGGAGGTCGACAGCGAAGGCACGGCGGGTCTGCGGCCCGGTGTGGGCGGTGATTACGGCGTAGTCCAGCTGACCTGCCAGGGAGCACCATGGCTTTGTGCCGTTCAGATGCCAAGTGCCGTCGCCGCGCATCTCCGCCACCAGGACCGTGTCCGGTGACTCTGCGGCATAAACACCCCAGGTACTACCGGAGGGATCCATTCCTTCTGCTGTATATGTCCCCGCTGCCGCTCCCCCTGCGGCCTGAGCCAGAATGGCAGCGGCATCCAGATGCGGTTCAACCACACGGGCAGCCGTAAGATCCGCCGCGCCGAGGGTGGCCAGCAGCTCCCAGAGCCGGCACGTTGCCCCCTGCCCCGGAAGGGGCGCGAAAGCAGTGGCGGGCTTGATCAGAGAGAGGGCCGCGACGGCTGAACCGTTGGTGTCAACGGCCAGTGCACCCAGGTCCGCCAGTGCGTCCATCTCAGCGGCCGGAAGCGGTTCTGGCCGGAGCTGGACAGGACTGATCATGCAGCACCTCCGGTGCCGCGGTCCACAGCGAAAGTCGCCATGGGGCCCGATGCCCGGGGAACAGCAAGAGTCGGCTCATACGGCACGGACCCAGCTCCTTTCTAAGGGTGCTTCCTAATTTACAACCTGGGGGCAAGACTCCGAAATTGAAGTAACACTGAATTACCGGACCTCAGTGGCCGCCAAAACACACCGGAAGGCACGGCTTTCCAGCCGTGCCTTCCGGTGAACCCGCTGCTAGTTGGGAATGCTGCCTTCTCCGGGTGAACCCCGGCTGCCGCCCCCACTGCGGGCGCGGTCATCCCCGAGGACGAAACCTAGAATAATCATCACCGCTCCCAGACCAAGGTGCAGCCAGTTGTCCGCCCAGTTAAACGGCACAAAGTTCCAGGCCCCGTTCAGCGGGATGATCAACCCGTAAATAAACAGGAGCAGGTACAGGACGCCGGCACCGATGAGGTAGGTCTTGGCGGATGAGTGGGTTCTAGCCATCCAGAGCCCTAGGAATCCGAGGATGAGGTGAACCACATTGTGCAGCACGGAAACCTGGAAAACTCCAAGCAGGACGGCCTCGGAGTCGTAACCGGAAAAGTAGAGCGCACTGTAATTAGTGGTTATTCCGGGGATAAAACCGAGGACGCCGATTACTAGGAAAACAATGCCAAAAACAAGGGCTGCCACCTGGGCGGTTGTCCTTCGGGCGGAAAGCCCTTGACTGCTGCTTGCGTATGCCATGGCCAACTCCTATCTCCGGCGGAGAGTGTGGACTCCGGCCATACGGAGGCCCGTAATGGTACGCATTAAACTGTGGCACAGACGCTGCTAAATGGGAAGCACACTTAGCATCTCCGGTCGCAGCGCCCGGGACCGGCAGGCACCTTGACGGATGGCCTCCGAACCTGTGGGCTGGAGGCCCGCCCAGGAAGGACCGTCATGCAGTCCCTTTGGATCGATACCGCGCCAGCCATTCCCACGGACCCCTTCATCCCGGGCACGTCCTATGACACGGTGGTCGTCGGAGCCGGACTCACCGGCCTGGTGAGTGCTGTCCTGCTGGCCCGGGGCGGCCACCGGGTGGCGGTGCTTGAGGCGCGGCAGGCAGGGGCGGTCACCACCGGCCATACGACGGCAAAAATCAGCCTGCTGCAGGGCAGTGTGGTTTCCACGGTGGCAAAGCATCACAACACCGGAACCGCTACCGAATACATCAACGCAAACCGGCGGGGGAAGGACTGGCTGCTGCAGTTCTGCACCGAAGCGGGTGTCAGTTATGAGGTGCGTGATGCCTGGACCTACGCCGTCACGGACCAGGGCGCGTCCGTCCTGGCGGACGAACGGGACGCCTGCCGTGCTGCGGGTCTGACTGTTCAAAGCAGCACGGAAACCGGACTCCCCTTCCCCGTCCAGGCTGCCCTGAAACTCCCTGGCCAGGCGCAGTTCCACCCCGTGGAAGCGCTGGGTGCACTTGCCGCGGAATTGAGGCGGCGGTCGGGGGTGCTGGTGCAGGGAATCCGCGTCACGGACGTGAGGCATACCGGCGACCGGATACGGGTGATCACTGCGGCGGGCGATCTGGAGGCCGGTTCTGCCGTCCTGGCAACAGGAATTCCGATTCTGGACCGCGGCGGATACTTCGCCGTCGTGAAGCCGATGCGTTCCTACGCCGCAGCCTTCCCCGTAGCCGGTCCGGTGCCGGAAGGCATGTACCTCTCCGTGGATCAGCCGGCCAGGTCACTGCGGACGGCGGAGGCAGGAGGCGGCAGATACCTCCTGGTTGGCGGGAATGGGCATCCGGTGGGCCGGGCCGCCCACACCAGGGACCGGCTGGCGGATATCTCCCGCTGGACCCGGGAGCATTTTGCTGTGGAGGAAGCGCATTATCAGTGGTCTGCGCAGGACTACCAGCCGGCGGCGGCCGTCCCGTACGTGGGAGAGCTCCCGGTGCTGGGGCGTCGGATCTACGCTGCGACCGGGTTCAACAAGTGGGGAATGACCAACGGTGCGGCGGCGGCCCTCTCAATCTCCTCGCGGATCCTGGGCGGGCCGGATCCTGCCGGGAACCTCTTTAGAGCCAGGATCAGCGTCCCGGACGCCGTGACCACGGTGAAGGACAACGCCGAAGTGGGCCTGCAGATGATCAGCGGCTGGGCTGGCGGGCTGGCCCGCAGCGCCCATACCGCGCCAGGAGAGGGGCTCGGCGTCGTTGTGAGGGAGGGCGGTTCCCCGGTGGCAGTTTGTACGGTCAACGGGGTGACTACCCGGCGGTCCGCCATCTGCCCGCATCTGCACGGCATCCTCAGCTGGAATGACGCTGAAACTTCCTGGGACTGCCCGCTGCATGGCTCACGCTTTAGCGCCACGGGCGAACTCCTGGAAGGACCTGCCGTCCGGGACCTGGACCCGGCTTAATATGCGGGGTGTTACGGATTGAGAAGGCTGTTCACCTGAGCAATCCTCTGAAAATACGAAAGATTCCCTCAAGATACTGCAAAGCCCCGTTTTAAGACCGGGGAGCCAATCTCTGCACTCATATGGTGGTCCTGTTTGTATTCAAACCGCTCTTTGATCTTGACAAATTGCGGATTTTTCCTGGGGGCCTCTTTTGCGCAGGTTGCTTGCTCTGCTGCTGTCCGTATCCGTTCTGGTAACCGGACTGGTGGTACCGGCCCTGCCGGCGGCCGCTGCCGACACCGGATTGTCCTTGGGGAAGGAGGCACCGGAAACCGTCCTCGTTAATGGGTCTATGCCCTACACCCTCACGGCCACCAACACGGGCAGTGCAGCGCAGTACAACGTCTCCTTCCGGGATGTCCTGCCCGCAGGCGTCGGATACGTCCCGGGGAGCACAACGCCGGCAGGCAACGAGCCGCTGGTGATCGCAGACAAGCCCCTCCCAGGGCAGACCACCCTCATCTGGCGTGATGCCTTCGACCTGCAGCCCAACGATTCAAACGGAATCAGCTTCAGCGTTAGCGTGGATCCCGCCAGCCATCCGGTGGGCAATACGTTCAGCAACAACGCCGATGTGTACTCCAACACGAACCCGCGCACGGTGCCCGCCTTTGCCCCGGACGGCACGGCGCGGACCACAAGCTTCTCCGCCTCGGCAGCCAGCGGCCCGGTATCAACGGCCGTTACTGCCCTCGAAGTCGCCAAGTCCGAGCCCAGCCCTGAAGCGGAACTCCTTCGCGGAGTGCACACCCAGACCACCGTGTACACGGTCAAGGTCACCAATAACTCCTTCGCTGCTACCGACGGTGTACTGGTCACGGACTATCTGCCCGCAAACCTCGAATTCCTCGGGTGCGGAGCGGTGGACAACAGCGCATCGGTCGAGTTTTCCGGCGCTTCTTGGCTGACCGGAACACCCGCTGTTACCCCCTGCATCGGCCCGAAGACGGTTGAGACGGTCCAGAATCCTGCGGGATATCCGGCCGGTGTTTACACAAAGGTTGTCTGGGAACTGGGCACCATGGCTACCGGCCAGGTCACCGAGATCCGTTATGCCGCGGGCGTACCGCTGCTGGAGAACACCCTGTTCACTGATGCTGACGCCCCTGAAAGCCTGCTCCAGGCCGCCAACCTGGACAACAACACCGGTGCCCCGACCCGTCAGGTGGACGGCGGCGACGAGGCCACCAACTATGTGGAAGCCGCCGGCCGGTACTCCGGCAAGGTGGAGGCCGATGGTCCTCCCGAGGTCATGGCAAAGGCCCAGCACACCGTTACGGTGCACGACCTGCGCATCCTCAAGTCCTCCAACGTGCAGAACTTTGATGCCGGCGAGGTCGTCACTTACACGCTCCGGCTCGATGCCAGCGAGTACGCGTCCAGCAACGGAATCGTCATCACCGACGTCCTTCCTGACGGCTTGTGCCCGCTGGGTACCTACACCGGACAGCCCGCTGATTGCGGACTGAGCGGCCATGAGCCCTCGGTTCCCTACACCTCTGTCACCCATGACCCGGCGGCCGGCACCTTCACCCTGAAATTTGAACCGAACGTCCAGGTTGATGCCAACGGCAGCATCACGCTGACGTACAAAGCCCTGATGCGGAAGGACTACAGCGGCGGGTCGCTGAACAATACTCCGACCTCCGCCGGCGACTCCTTCGAAAACAAGGTCTCCCAGACAGCGGACACCACCCCGATCCCGGCGAATACCGTGGATGCCGGAACAATCAGCGTGACCGATCCGTCGTCGGCTGGCCTGAACACCGACGCCGAGTCGCTGATCAAGAGGATCGGACTCGATTCCGCTCCGATGACGTGTTCGAGCGCCGAGTACCGTGCCGACCCGACCGGAACAGAGGACGTCACGTTCGCCAAGGGCGACCGCGTGTGCTTTGAGATCCAGGTGAAATTCTCCAGTGCCGTGGAAACCCGCAACGCCGTTGTCACAGACTTCCTGCCCGCAAACCTCACCTACGAGGATGGCTCCGCCACGGTTTCCGGGTTCACCCCCCGGGTGCAGTTCAGCGCAGACCAGGGCCTGCTCACCTGGACCTTGGGCAACGACGTCAGCGGGAGCCGGGTGGTTCCGGCCGGCAGCGTCTTCACCGTCGTCTTCAGCGCGATCGTTAATGCCGCCCCGGCCCAGACCGGGGACAAGACCGGGAACCTGGCCAAGCTGCGTGCCACTAACACCGCAGGTCTGGCCCGTTCGCACCGCGATGAGGTCAACTTCCTCACCGAGAAAACCCCGGTAAGTATCGAGAAGTCAGCTTCCTCGGCCCAGGTGCGCCAGGGAGACAACGTGACGTACACGCTCGCAGTCGGGAACAGCTCCTCCCGCACTGTGAGCAACGTTCAGGTCTGGGATGTGCTCCCGGAAGAAATCCGCTGCACCGACGTCACCAATCCGGGCGGCGGCACCTGCACCGACCCCGGAGCAGCCGGACACCCCACCTTCGCGGGCAATGCGGACCACAGCGCCTTGACCTGGAATATCGCTGGCATCGCACCGCGTGCCAGCCATGATCTGACCTACGAGGTCACGATGCCCTCCTACCTGGGCGTTTCCGAGCGGTTGACGAACACGGCTCACGTCCGTTCCTACGAAGCAGCCACCAACCTGGGCGGCACCGTCACGCACTACCCCGGCGAGAACATTGACACTTCTGTGGACAAGTTGGATCAGGATCCCGACCCGGTCCGGGACGATGCGCTGGTCCAGGTTCCGTCTGCTGCCGTTGCCAAGGGCGTGACTTCGGCAGTAGGCGAAGCAGGCAACACCGGTTCGGAACCGATGCCCGGGTCCTCAACCCAGGCAACCATCGGGGAAAAGGTGACGTACACCGTCACCGCCCGCATTCCGGCAGGCACCACTGTGTACAACGGAGTGCTCAAGGACACCATGCCCGCTGGCCTCGCAGTGCTGCAGGACAACGGCCAGCCGAAGCTCATCGCCACCGTTCCGGCGGGCTACACCGGGAGCACCCCTCCAGCCGTGGGAACCGATGGCACGGTCACGTTGAACCTTGGGACCTATCAGAACAGCACACCCCAGGAGCAGGTTTTCACCCTGCTCATTGAGGCCGTGGTTACTGATCTCCAGGCCAATGCGGCCGGCACCATCCGCACCAACACCGCGACGCTCTCGAGCGGCGCCGGAACGTACCCGGGGGCGACCGGCCCGGCAGACCGGACCGCCACCGCCCAGACCGGCATTGTGGAACCGGCACCGGGAGTCACCAAAACCAACGACCGCCCGGCCTCCAGCCAGACGGTCCAGGGCGGCGATGTCATCACCTACACCGTTACCGGGCGCAACGCTTCCGGATCGGTGCTGCACAATGCGGTCCTGACGGATTGCCTGCCGGAAGGACTGCGGCTGACCAGCACCGGTTTGGACAACCGGGTCCTCACTGCCGCGGAGGCTGGCTGCGCGGCCGGCAGCACCCTCATCAGCTGGAATCTCGGCGACCTGGCCCCCGGAGCTTCGGAAGTGCGCACTTACACGGCCGAGGTGGAAAACGCGACGGCCGGGTCACTGACCTACACCAACACCGTCCGGCTCGCGGGCAGCAGCCTGACTGCTCCCCAGGCCGACGGCGATGTCCGGACCTACACCACCCAGGCAACAAGCGCAGTCAAGGTGGCTGGCGCAACCGTAACGAAGACGGCGAACCCTGCCTCGGCGCGCAAGGGTGAAACCGTTACGTACACGGTCACAACCACGGTTCCCGCCAACATCAACTTCTACAACCTCACCGTCCTGGATACCCTCCCGGCCGGAATCGACATCAACAGCATCACGCCTGTGGGTGCGAATACGACTTATCTGGGCGCCGACGGACAAAAGGCCGGCTTCCTGCTGGGCGATTTCACGGCAAGCCCCCAGGAACGGCTCCTCGTTGTGCAGTACACGGCAAAGCTGGCCACCACCGCAGCACCAGCAGCCGGGACAATCTTGACCAACACGGCCTACCCGGTCTGGGACACGGTCAGCCAGCCGGCGCCCACAACCCCGGCCTATCCCTTCGATGAGGAAGGCCCGAAGGCTTCGGCCACCGTCAAGGTCCTGGAGCCCAAGGTCAGCATCACCAAGGTGGTTTCCAACACCACGCCGGAACCCGGCGAGAACTTCGCCTACACCGTCCGGGCAACCAACTGGAGCGGCGCCAACGCCAGCACCGCCCACAATGTGGTGGTCACCGACGTCATACCGTCCAATGTCCTCGTCGATGCTGCCTCGCTGGGCAATGGTGGTGCCCTGCAAGGCGCCGACCCCCAGACCGGGGGCGGAACCATCACCTGGACCATCCCCCAGATCGCACCGGGAGCAACGGTCGAGCTGACCTATACCGCCACGCTGGCGGCATCCGGGAAGCTGACCGCGGCGGGTCTGAAGAACACCGTCAAGGTTTCGTCCTACACGTCGCTGCCGGGAACGGACCCGGCTGACGCTGGACGAACCTATACAGGTCCCGAAGCGACGGCGACCGTCACACCGGACTTCCCGAAGCTGGGCGCCGCCAAATCCACTCCCAGCGGCGGCATCGCTTACCGGGGCCAGCCCTTCACCTGGCAGGTCACGGTAACCAACTCCGGCCGGGGAACGGCCTTCGCCGCCGGCGCCACCGACACCCTTCCGGAGAACTGGACCTACGTTGCCGACAGCGCGCGGGTCAGCGTCAACACCGGCGCTGCAGCCGCCGTCGAACCCAATATTTCCGGAGTCCGGAACCTGACCTGGGCAAGGCTTGGTGATCTGCCCTCCGGGCGGTCGCTGACGATCACGTACCAGGCCGTCCCGGCGACCGAGGCAGCGGTCGGCATGGCCACCGCACACCGCAACACGGCCACGCCCACAGGCACCGACCGGACAGGTGAGCCCGGCAACCAGACCGGGAGCTACTCCGGGCCGCCCACCAGTGCGGAAGCGAAGATTGCCTCTGCTGACCTCTCGATCGAGAAGACGGTCGGCACGGCCCCGGTGGCCGGTTTGAACGGCTCCTGGATCATGACCGTGACCAACAACGGGCCTGACACGGCAGCCGGACCGTTCACTGTGAAGGACACTTTCGACCTGCAGAACGCCGCCACGGTCACCGGTATTTCCGGTACGGGCTGGGCATGCCAGATCGGAACGATGGAGTGCACGCGGGCTGGGACACTGGCTTCCGGCGCCTCGTTCGAGCCGATCACCGTCACCTACTCGGTCATCGGAGGCGGCCAGGGCACCGTCCTGACAAACACCGCACGGGTCACCGGGCAAACCCATGACCCGGTCCCGGAAAACAACACCGATACCGCGACCGCCCGCGTCACCGCCTATGCGGACCTGGTGCTCAGCAAGGACCTGACCGGCTCCATGGTGGCCGGGCAGCAGGCCACGTACACGCTGGAGGTCAGGAACGCCGGGCCATCGGTTTCCCGTGGCGGGTTCACCATCACGGATACCATTCCAGCCGGCACCACCTTCGTCTCGGCCTCCGGAACGTGGTGGAGCTGTGGAACACCGGCGGACGGCAAAGTCACCTGCAGCTACCGATCGGACCTTCCTTCCGGAGCCAAAGCCAATCTGCTGACCCTGGTGCTGGCGGTTGATTCCAGCACGACGGCGGCAGTCACCAATACGGCCACCGTAACCCCGGTTACCCCGGAAGCTCCGGACGGCGAACCCCAGCCGACAGAGAACAACACGGATACCGCAACCGCCACTCCCGGGCAGGTCACGGATTTGGGCATCACCAAGGTCCTGTCCTCCCAGGACCTGGTCGCCGGCCAGCAGGCCACCTACACCGTTGCCGTCACGAACTACGGGCCCTCTGCGGCCCGGGACGTGGTGGTCACAGATCAGCTGGATCCCCGCTTGACCTTCGTCTCCGCTTCAGGAAGTGACTGGATGTGCTCCGCCACGGAGCAGGATGTCTCCTGCGCCTATACGGCAAATGGAGGTGTGCTGGCCGCGGCGTCACCGGCGGTCCCCACCAGCTTCGATCTGACCGTCCTGGTCTCCGCGTCCAGCGGCGGCGTCAGCATCGCCAACACGGCGTCGGTTTCCACCAGCACCCCGGAGACCGGTCCCGCGCCGAACAGCAGCACCAGCACCGGGCCCACCACGGCCCGCGCCGATCTTGCGCTGGCCAAATCGCACACCGACGCAGCGGTAGCCGGACAAAACCTGGCGTACACCCTGGTGGTCAGCAACAACGGGCCGTCGAATTCGAGCCTTGCTGCCGGTGGCGGTTCCCTGGCCGTCACGGATACCCTGCCGGCTGGCATGTCCTTCGTATCCGCCAGCGCCGGCTGGAGCTGCACTACCGCAGGCCAGCTGGTTGCCTGCAACTACCCGGGCAGCCTGGCGCCCGGCGGGTCAATCTCCCTGGTCATGACGGTGGCCATCGCCGCGGATGTCCAGGGCCAGCTTTCCAACACCGCCTATGTGACCGGTGACGGTACGGTTCCGGACCCGGATCCGGCCAACAACCACAGCACTGATCCGACCACAGTTCTACGGGAGTCTGCGCTCTCGCTGGTCAAGACCCTGGACACGCCCGCACCGGTCGTCGCCGGAACCACCGCCCAGTTCACCCTGCAGGCGGCGAACGCCGGCCCCGGCAACGCCGAATCGGTGACAGTCCGGGACACCCTCCCGCAGTACCTGACCTTTGTCTCGGCGTCGGGTGCAGGCTGGTCCTGCGAGGCTCACGGCCAGGATGTCCTGTGTGAACGGCCGACGGCGGCGATCGGCGCCCAGCCGCCGATCACGGTGCTGGCCGCAGTGGATCCGGCGGTTCCGGTATCCCCCGCCAACGGGGTCCTGACCGTCCAGAACGTTGCCGAACTGACCAGCGGCACGCCGTCGACCGTCACCAATCCCGCGCCGGTGGATGTACCGATCATTGCCAGCGCCGACCTGGAACTGACCAAGGCGCCTTCGGCCGCGGTCGTCGAGGCCGGAACAACCATGGACTGGACCCTGGCTGTCAGCAACAACGGGCCAAGCACGGCAACCGGTCCGCTGACTGTCACGGATACGCTGCCCGCGGGCCAGAGCTTTGTGTCCGCAGCCGGCACCGGATGGATCTGCACTCCTGGTGCGGCGCCCACCGGCCACGATCCCCAGCAGTCCATCTCCTGCACCTATGCCGGTTCGCTGGCGCCAGGTGAGTCCGCGGAACCGCTGGTCCTGACCGTGATGGTTGCGGCGGACGCAGCGGAAGCGGACATGGTGAATACCGCCGTTGTCTCCTCACCCACACCCGATCCCGTGCCGGCGAACAACACCGGAACGGCCACGGTATCTGTGGACCGGGTCCTCTCCCTGGGCATTGCCAAGTCGCACGTCGGCAACGGCACGGTCGGAGAGGTGAAGGACTTCCGGCTCACGGTAACCAACACCGGAACGTCCGACGTCCAGGACCTCCAGGTCACTGACGTCCTCCCGGACGGACTGACGTTTGAATCCGCCACGGGGAACGGCTGGACCTGCACTGAGGCCGGCGGCACCATTTCCTGTGACCATCCGGGGACCCTCGCTCCCGGAGAGTCCGCGGATGACATCATCGTCACCGTGATGGTGGAACCGGCTGCCTACCCCTCGGCAGTCAATACGGCAGCGGCTTCCTCCACGGACCCGGACCTGCCCGGCAGCGTGACAACGGACGACCGGCTCGACGTCGATCCTTCAGCCGCGCTGGCACTGAACAAGGTCCACAACGACGGGTTCGCCGTCGGCAGCCAGGGAACGTACACCCTGACGGTTACCCACACGGGAGCGACAGCAACTCCCGGGCCGGTGGTTCTTTCCGACGACCTGCCGGATTCCCTCCGGTTTGTCTCCGCGGCCGGTGACGGCTGGTCCTGCACCGCCACAGACCAGCTGGTTGACTGCGCACGGCCGGGCGAGCTTGCCGTCGGTGCCTCGGCCGAACTGGTGCTGACTGTCGATGTTCTGGCCGCCGCGTATCCAGAGGTTGAGAACACGGCCACGGCCAGCGCTCCGGGCTCTCCTCCGGTGAGCTCCACCGACACGGCACCCGTCCTTCCGCTGGTGGACTGGAACATCAAGAAGGAACTGGCGGGCTACTCCAACCACCAGGCCGACTACCTGATCACCGTGACAAACACCGGCCAGAACACCTCCGTATCTCCGGTGAGTGTGACGGACGATCTGCCCGCGGGACTGGAGTTTGTTTCCGCAGAGGGCAACGGGTGGACCTGTCCGCCCGCAGGTTCGCTGGTTGAATGTCTCCACGATGCCGGGATCGCGCCGGGCGAGAGCCGGGAGCTGACGGTATCCGCGAAGGTTACCGCCGCGCCGGGAACCGTGGTCGAGAACGTTGCGTCCGTCACCGGCGGCGGAGGGTCCTCGGCAGGCTTCCCGGTGCCGCCGGTGGAACCCGGGCCGGCACTGCCGCTCGATAAGGATCCGTCAGCCGAAAGCGGTCCGGCGCTCGTGGAGGCTACCACCGACGGCAAGCTGGCGGACACCGGCAGCTCTGGAATGCTGATGCTCTGGGCCGGGCTGCTGATCCTGTTTGCAGGAGCCGGAGTCCTCTGGCTGGAACGCCGCCGGAGGGTAACACCCGCCTAGCCGGTCTTCCGGAGAAAGCCTCGGCACCGTGCGGTTGAAACCGCAGGTGCCGAGGCCCGCCGCCTAAGCCGGGGCACACAAAAAGCCCGGTGTCCTTCCCTGATTCAGGGAGGGGCACCGGGCTTTCCGTTCCGGTTCGGGCAGGCTGCCGGCTAAATGCCTGCTGCCCTGGGGCCGCCCGACTCCGGATCATCGAGCGAGGGGTCGGCCGTTGGGGCAGCCTTCAGGCCCGGATCGCCCGTGGCCGCCGTTGGGGCAGCGTCCACGTTTCCACGCCAGGAACCTGTCTCAGTTCCCCTTGACTCAATGAAATCTTTGAACCGCTTAAGGTCTCCCTTAACCCGGTGATCGTCAGCACCTATAACGGCGCCGACTTTTTCTGCGAAAGTCTCCGGATCCCAGTCCAGCTGGACCGTCACCCGTGTTTCGGTATCGCTCAGGCGGTGGAACGTCACCACACCGGCGTGTGACTTACCGTCAGTGCTCTTCCAGGCGACACGCTCATCCGGGTGCTGCTCGGTAACGGTGGTGTCGAAGGTCCGTTCCACCCCGCCCACCTTGGTGACCCACCTGGATTCCTTTTCAGTGACCTGGGTAACGGATTCGACGCCCTTCATGAAGTGCGGAAAGGTCTCGAACTGCGTCCACTGGTTGTAGGCGGTATTCACGGGTACTGCAACGTCAATGGATTCTTCTACGGTGCTCATACTGTCCCTTCGATCGCGGTAGCGACATTCCTGATGGACGAAAGTTCGATAGTACTGTCCGATAGTAAGGGACCTTATTGGACCCTGATCCCCCACCTTAACGAACTGGACAACGGATCACAAACTGAAGGTAAGCTTGCTTATAGCGGCCCCGGCGGGGACGGAAGATTTCGCCCCCGGCCTTGGCCGGAAGTCAACATTTTTCGTCAACACTGGAGGAAACATGAAGGCATCAAAGCAGCTGACCACCAACCTGCAGTCCATCCTGGTGGACTTGATCGAGCTTCATCTGCAGGGCAAGCAGGCCCACTGGAACGTGGTCGGCAAGAACTTCCGGGACCTCCACCTGCAGCTGGATGAGATCATCGAAGACGCCCGCCTGTTCGCCGACGAGCTTGCCGAACGTATGCGCGCACTGCAGGCGGTTCCGGACGGGCGCAGCCAGGCCGTAGCCGAAGGCACCTCCCTTCCGCCGTTCCCGTCAGGCCTGGTTGACACCAAGGACACGGTGACGCTCGTCGTCGCCCTGCTGGAGGGCACCGTCAAGACCATGCGGGATGTCCATGACCAGGTTGACGAAGAGGATCCGACGACGGCGGATATCCTGCACGGATTCATCGGCAAGCTGGAGCAGTACGCCTGGATGGTCGACGCGGAGAACATCAAGCCGACCGCCAGCGTGGTGACGGCGAAGGGCGCCAACAAGGACGCCACGGTCTAGTCCGCACAGATTCCCCGGCCGGGCCCCGCGCATCGCGGGACCCGGCCGGTTCTCTTTGGAGGGTCAGCCGTGAAGCCGGATCGCTTCCTCCACCTCAACAAGCAGCTCAGCCATCTGCGCGCGGGCCGCAGCCGGATCCTCCCGCCCGACGGCGTCAGCCACGCCGGCGTGCAGGTCCAGGGCTTCAGGGCGGGGGCCTGCCGGCATCAGGTTCTGCCGGCTCCGGCCGGACAGCACCTCCGCGAAGACCTCGCGGAGCGAGGCAAACATTTCGTTGCCGCTGGCCTGCAGAAGCAGCGTATGGAAGGCGATGTCTGCTGCGAGGAAGGCTTCAGGATCATGGGCGTCCCGGCGCATCCGCTCCGCTAAATCCTGCAGGGACCGGCGCTGCTCTTCGCTCGCAGCACGTGCCGCTCCAGCCGCGGCAAGGGGTTCGACGGCGATGCGCAGTTCGGTCAGCGAGCGGAACTGGCTGCTGCGTCCCGGCCCGGCCAGCCGCCACCGGATAATCCGCGGATCGTAGACATTCCAGCGTTCCGGCTCCAGGACGACAATTCCGATCCGCCGCTTCGAATAGACCAGGTTCATGGCCTCAAGGATCTGCATGCAGTCGCGAACCACGGTGCGGGAGACGCCAAACTGCTCCTGGAGGCCAACAAGTGTGAGCCGTTTCCCGGGAGCAAGCACTCCGGTCACGATGTCACGGCCAACCACCTCGATGATCCGGCTGTTCATCACCTCGGCTGCAGGGCTGTCCTGCTCAAAAACTCCATTGTCCTGCAAGGCGCATCCTTTGCGGTCCGGCAAGGTCCGTGACCAGCCTCATCCAGCGTAGCCCTCAGGGGGCGTAACCCTCCCAGTCTATGGTGATACCTTTGACAGCACCATGGATCGAAGCGTGGGCATCCCATCTTCGGCGACAACGGCGTCCTGAGGAGCAGTACCGTGAATCACCCCACCCAGCATCTGGTCATCATGGGTGTCGCCGGTTCGGGTAAAACCACCACCGCCACGCTGCTCTCCGAACACCTCGGCTGGATCGCCGCGGAGGCAGACGAATTCCATCCCACCGCCAATATCGACAAAATGACCTCCGGGATACCCCTCACTGACGACGACCGCTGGCCGTGGCTCGGCGCCATCACCGGCTGGATGAGCACCCAGGCCCGGAACGGACGCTGCACCATCATCACCTGTTCCGCGCTGAAGCGCAGCTACCGCGAGGTACTGGCGCAGGCGGACGGGCAGGTCCACTTCGTGCATCTGCACGGCGAACCCGAGCTGCTTGCCGAGCGGATGCAGTCCCGCCGCGGACACTTCATGCCCGCGTCCCTGCTGCCCTCCCAGCTCTCCGCTCTGGAACCGCTGGCCGCAGACGAGCCGGGCATCACCGTCGACATCCTCAGGACTCCAGCCCAGATCACGGCTGAAATCCTGGACCAGCTCCTCCTGGACAACGCCTAAGGGTGCCCTGAAGCAGGTCCGCATCGACCGTGCCGGACCACTGCCGCTGCAATGTCAGTGGCAGGTGACAGCATGTAACACTGCCGGGATTCCGGCGCATGAACTGCCCGGAAGGAACGCAACACACCATGATGGGTGGCCATCACGCCGCGAGCGGCGCAGCGGCATGGGTAGCCGTAGCCTCAACCGCCCCCTACGCACTGGGCTGGTACCCGGTCACTCCGCTTGGCGTTGTCAGCGGAGCCCTACTGACTGCCGGAGCCGCGCTGCTCCCGGACCTCGACCACCACAGTGGAACCATCGCGAATTCCCTCCCACCCCTGACCCGGATCCTGGCCCGCATCACAGAGCGGATCAGCGGCGGTCACCGCCGGGGAACCCATTCCCTGCTCGGGCTCGCCGTTTTCGTCGCACTGGCCGGTGCACTGGGCGAAATGACCACGGAGATTCCCGGACTCGGGACCGTGGAAATCGGCGCAGGCCTGCTTTCTGTCCTGTTGATGGGTTTCGCCCTGAAAGCCCTCAAAATCGCCGGCGGAGCGGCCCGCAGCTGGCTGCTGGCCATCCTTCTCTCACTGTTTATCGCGTTGTACGCGCCGGAAAACAACGGCTGGCTCCCCATCGCCGTCGGACTCGGTGTCGGAGTGCACATCATCGGCGATCTGCTGACTCATCAGGGCGTGATGGTGCTGTGGCCGCTGCGGATAAAACGCCCCCGGAAAATTGCCTCAATGCCGCTGCTGTCCAAATTGTGGAAGGCCAGCGGCTCCCTTTCCATACCAATCATCGGCCGCGCCGGGTCCTGGCGGGAATGGGCAATCATGGTTCCGGTCTCGGTTTATGCCATCTACGGGGTCATTGAAGCCGGGTTCACTTCGCTCCGCGGGTGGCTGGCTTAGAAACCCGGCAGGAAAGTCCGGGACAGGGAGCGCTATCCGCGTCCCTTCCCCGGGCGGCGTCGGGACCTGCTGCCGGCCTTATCCGATGTGCCGTGCTGGTTCTTCCCGGTTTTCCTAACGGGTTTGCCTGCTCCGGGCCGGCCCCCGGTGGTTCTGGGAACTGGCTTTCCCTCGGCAGACTTGCCGGCCTTGGACTTCCGGGTCTTCACCGGCTCTGACTGTGCCGAAGGCTGACGGGAGCTGTTGGCCGTGCGTCCGCGGACTATCCCGATGAACTCCTCAATGTCCGGGTCCTCGGCGTCCTCGCGCCAAGCCACGGCAATCCGGGTCCCTTCCACGCCATGCACCGGCCGGCTGATGATGTCCCGGCGCGAGTGGATCCGTGCCACAGGCATGGGCAGGATCAGCAATCCGGCTCCGGAAGCAACAACCTCCAGTGCCATGGCGGTTCCACCCAGTTCTGCTGCCTCCATGAGGTTCTCTCCAGCCAGGTCGGCCAGCTCCACCTCTTCGAACGCCGCAACGGGATGGTCCTTGGGTGCTGCCACCACCGGCTGCTCGAGGTAAAGCGGAATTGCGTGCTGACCCTCCGGGCGCTGGAATCCAGCTTCCGGGATCCGAAGGAACACCAGGTCCGCTGAGGCGCTTTCCAGACGCGCCAGAACAGCTGTTTCGTCAACCTGTTCGGCTTCGAGGCTCCGCTGGCGGCGTTCCATCCAGCGAGAAATCCATTTACCCGGGGTCACTCCGGGAACATAGGCGATTTTCAGCGGCGGGGCCGCCGAACCGGACGGCGGCAGGGACTCTTGGGACACCTGTTCACACTAGCCCACCACCACCTGCGGGGACGCCGGATACCCTTAAGCCATGACGCCCCAAAAATCTTCCCAATCCATGAAGCCTGAAACGGCCGCCAAGAAGTTGGGCATTTACCTTCCCGCCGCGCCGAAGGAGTTCCAGGAGAACCCTGTTACCCGCGCCGAACTCGACGAACTACTGGCCACGCCTCCGGAATGGCTGACGGAACTCCGCCGCAACGGGCCGCATCCCCGTCCGGTGGTAGCCCAAAAGCTCAACATCTCCATCGGCGGCCTGGCCCGGGGCGGCATCACGGATCCGCTGACCACCGCGCAGATCACCGAACTGCTTGCAGCTCCGCCCCAGTGGCTCGTCGCCGAGCGTGCCAGCTTCGCTGCTGTCCGTGCCGAAGCCAAGCGGGTCAAGGAAGAAGCAGCCAAGAAGCCCACCGCCTAGCACACCCTCTCCCGGCCGCCGCCCCTGTCTCTGTCTCTGCAGAGGTCCCAGGTGTGCGGCCGGCAGGCCCGGGTTAGGCGGCTCCGATCCCCATCACCCTGTCCCTGCCCCGCAAGTTGCCGGGAAAACAGGGGGCCGGGAGGCCCGGGTTAGGCGGCTCCGACCCCCATCCCCCTGTCCCTGCCCCGCAAGTTGCCGGGAAAACAGGGGACCGGGAGGCCCGGGTTCGGCGGCTTTAATATTCCGGCGAGCTCTGCGAGCAAGGAATTTCGTTGCCGCCGTTCCGGGCCTCCCGGGCCCCGGGTCACCAATCCACCAAGCTACCAAGCCAGCAAGGCAGCCCAGGCAACGGGCCCGGCAGCGGACACAAAAAAATCACCCCGGCCAATTGACCGGGGTGATTTTCATAACGTGCGCGAGGGGGGATTTGAACCCCCACGCCCTTTCGGACACTGGCACCTGAAGCCAGCGCGTCTGCCGTTCCGCCACTCGCGCAAAGTGTCTTCCCGTGGAGGTAATGCGGTGAATGTCACCATCAAAGATGAGATTCAGCATTCCGATTCCTCGGGAACAGCAGAATCAAGCATACCGGCATTTGCGCCAAACACCTAAACGAGGCTCCGACGGACCCCAGTGAGCCTTCCCAGGGGGCGCACCAGGCCCGGAAGTCCGCCGAAAATCCGGGGTCTGGTGCCCCGCCGGTCCTGCCCCGGTCAGGGCCACCGTCCAGGAAAGCCGGAAATCAACGCCCCGGGACACCGCTAGGGTGTTAAGACATTTATCAGCTGACCCCAGTAGTATCGGATTGGATAGACATGGGTCCTGTCTGCACGCCTGCATTCCGGCGGTTGGCGGCGGTTGGCAGGGTATGGCGCAGATACGTTTACGGATCACCACCGGGAGATTGGGTCGGAAGCAGGGCAGGATCAGGTCTTCAGCAGGCAGTGCAAACTCTAGGCATAGGGAAGGAGGCGGAGATGGGCCTACTCGACAACGTCGAACGCGGCATTGAACGGATAGTCCGGGGAGCGTTTTCCAGCGGCTCCTCAGGACGCGTTGAACCGCTCGAACTGGCGATCGCCCTCCGCCGCGAACTGGACGAGAAGTCCATGACGCTGGGCCAGGGCCGCACTCTCGCGCCGAATGTCTTCACCGCCCGCCTTTCCGACGAAGACTTTGCCCGCGCCCAGGAATGGGGCGCGCCGCTCGCCGAAGAGCTCTGCGACGTCGTCATCAAGCACGCACGCAGCCAGACCTACACGCTGCAGGGTCCCGTCCGGGTGTCCTTCACCAGGGACTCTTCCCTTAAGCCCGGTTCGCTCGAGGTTGATTCCGCCACGGAGAAGTCCGGCGCAGCCGCCCCCGCCACCCCCAGCCTCCGGCGCCCCGGCAAAGCCCCACCCGCATGCAGCCCGTGCTGGACATAGACGGCCAGCGCTATTCCCTGAATGCCGCCTCAGTTGTCCTCGGCCGATCCTCGGAAGCCGACATCCTTGTGGACGACACCGGGGTTTCCCGGCGCCACCTCGAGATTCGGACCGAGGGCGGCACAGTCCGGGCCGTGGATCTGGGTTCAACCAACGGCAGCTTCGTCAATGGCCAAAAAGTACAGGGAGAAACCATCCTCACCGACGGCTCCACCATTGCCATGGGACGGACGCGCATTACCTTCCGTCTCCTTCCGATCCGGCCCGGGGGGCGCTGATGGACGGCTCCCTGACATTGACGCTGCTGCGCTATGGATTCCTGATTCTGCTGTGGGCCATGGTCCTGGGTGTTGTCGGCGCAATCCGGCGTGACCTGGTGCTAGGCCTGCGGAACCGCACCGGAACTCCGTCCGCACGCCAGGTCCGCAAAAATCCGGCGCTTGAACGTGAAGCTCCGGCACCGGCGCGAGTCCAGGCCCGCCAGATGGTTGTCACCGAAGGGCCCCTTCGCGGAACAACCCTGGAGCTCGCGTCCAGCCCCATTCTGCTGGGCCGTGCGCAGGAAGCAACCCTTGTCCTGGAGGACGACTACGCTTCCGGCCGGCACGCCCGTCTCTTCCCACAGGGCAGCCGCTGGTTCATTGAAGATCTCGGTTCCACCAACGGAACATTCCTGGGTGGTTCCCAGCTGACCCGTGCCCAGCCCGTGGACCCGGGCGTGCCGATCCGCATCGGCAAAACGGTCATCGAATTGAGGCCTTAGCAGTGGCTTTGGTCCTTCGATACGCTGCCCGCTCGGACGTGGGTATGGTGCGGCTCAAGAATGACGATTCGGCCTACGTCGGACGCTACCTCGCTGTCGTCGCAGACGGTATGGGCGGCCACGCCGGTGGAAACGTTGCCTCTGCCTCCACCGTTCTTGACCTCGTCCATCTGGACCGGCCGGACCTGGATGACGAAGCCGTGACCGTACTGGCTGACGAGATCCAGGCGGCCAACTCGCTGCTCTCCGAACTTGTCACGACGTCCCCGGAGCTTTCCGGCATGGGCACCACCGTGACCGCCATGCTGCTGCAGGGAAACCGCGCCGCTCTTGCGCATATCGGCGATTCCCGGGCGTACCGGCTCAAGGACGGCGTCTTCGAGCAGATCAGCGTTGACCACACCTTTGTCCAGCGGCTCATCGATGAAGGCCGGCTGAAGCCTGAGGAAGCCGAGATCCATCCGCACAAGAACGTTCTGATGCGGGTCCTGGGCGACGTTGACGCCAGCCCGGAACTTGACCTGGCCACCTTCGAGGTCGCGGCCGGGGAAAAGTGGCTGCTCTGTTCGGACGGACTCAACGCCGTGCTGCGCGACAGCGACATCGAGTCCGTTCTCCGCGGGCCGGCAGACATTGACGACGCCGTCGACACCCTGGTGGACCTGACGCTTGCCGGCGGCTCTCCGGACAACGTCACGGTGGCCATCGTGGAGATTACTGAGGAAACCGCTGCTGAGGTCAAGCACACACAGCGGGAGCCCGCGCCGGTCACCGGCGGAACAGTTATCCAGCATTCTGCTGCATCTTCCTCAGCCGAGGCAACGGGAAACACGGCTATCCCCGGTCCCGCTGCAGCGGATGGGCCGGAGAAGGCGGTTCCCGAGAATGACGGGGACCGTGACGTCGACAATCCCGTCCGGGCTGAGCTGATCCGCCAGGACCTGGCCTCCCGTCCGCATGTCCTGGTTGGCGCTGCCTCCCTGGCTACGGAAACCGGCCAGATCCCCATCGTCACCGAACGGACAGCGGAGCGCCGCGCTGCGCGCATGCTGATGCATAAGGCGGACGACGCCGGTTCCCCGGACACTCCCGTGGAAACCGAGGCACCGCCCAAGCGCAGGCGGTGGATCCTCCTGGTAGTGCTGGCGGTCCTGGCCGCCCTGCTGGCATCGGTGCTGTGGGTTGGCTATGCCTGGACCCAGACCCGCTATTACGTCGGTTCTTCGGATAACCGCGTCGCGATCTTCAACGGGGTCTCGCAGACACTCGGGCCGATCAAGCTCTCGCAGGTTACGGAGACAACCAACATTCCTGTCGACAGCCTGCCCGAATACTGGCGCAGCCGGGTGAACGACACCGTCCCTGCCCGGGACCTCGTCCACGCCGAAGAGATCGTTGACCAGCTTCGGGGCACCGCCAAAGCCATCCTCTGCCCGGCCCCTTCGGAAACGGAACCTGCGCCGTCGCCGTCGCCGTCGGCCACCGTGCTCGCCGATGCACTGGAGGCCACTGCGGACCCGGATTCCGCTCCCTCGGTCACCAACCCATGCGGAGGACAGGAATGATGTCCGAACTCGCCGCTCCCGCCAAGTCCCGCCGCAACGTCGAGGCCGTTCTCCTCCTCCTCGCCCTCGGCGTGGGCGTGGGCGCCAACATGCTTGTCGGCATCGATGAAGACCGTGCCTTCGACTCAGATTTCTGGGTTCAGGGAGGCACACTCGTAGCCCTGGTCCTGGCATTTCACATAGTCCTTCGATTCCGGGCCAAATATGCCGACCCGGTAATACTTCCCATCGTCACCGCACTGAACGGCATCGGCTTGGCCATGATCCACCGGCTGGACATCGTCGAGGGGGACACGGCCGCCGACCGCCAGCTGCTCTGGAGCGCCGTCGCCGTCGCTGCGGCCATCGGTGTGCTGTTTGTGGTCAAGGACCACCGCATCCTGCGGCGGTACACGTACATCTCACTGATTGTCAGCGCCGTCCTGCTCCTGCTGCCGCTCACGCCGCTCGGCTTGACCATCAACGGTGCCCGGATCTGGATCAATGTGGGCTTCGGAACCTTCCAGCCCGGCGAAATTGCCAAAATCACGCTTGCTATATTCTTTGCCGGGTATCTTTCCACGAACCGGGACCTGATCCTGCTCGCCGGCCGGAAGGTAGGCCCGCTGCAGTTCCCCAGGTTCAAGGACCTGGGGCCCATGATGGCTGCCTGGGGCGTGAGCATCGGTGTCCTCGTCTTCCAGCGCGATCTGGGTTCGTCGATCCTGTTCTTCGGGCTTTTTATGGCCATGATCTACGTTGCGACCAGCCGCGTCAGCTGGGTCCTGATCGGCCTGGCGCTGATCGGTGCTGGCGGACTGGTCGCCGTCCAGCTGTTCAGCCATGTGGCACTGCGCATCGACAGCTGGATTAACGCCTTCAATCCTGAAGTCATCGACCGTAATCCCGGCGGCAGCTGGCAGGTCGTGCAGGGACTCTTCGGCCTGGCCAGCGGAGGTATGACCGGAACCGGACTCGGACAGGGCCGTCCGGACCTGGTGACCTATGCGAACTCGGACATGATCATCGCCGCCCTCGGGGAGGAACTCGGGCTGATCGGCGTTTTCGCGATCGTGCTGCTTTTCGTGCTGCTGGTTTCGCGCGGCTTCCGGGCCGCGCTTGGGACACGGGACGGGTTCGGCAAGCTGCTGGCTTGCGGATTGTCCTTCACCATCGCCCTGCAGTGTTTCGTGGTGATCGGCGGAGTCACACGGATTATCCCGCTGACCGGCCTGACCACGCCGTTTATGTCTGCCGGCGGCTCCTCGCTGCTGGCCAACTGGATCATCGTTGCCCTGCTGCTGCTGATCTCCAACGCCGCCCGGCGCCCCGCCGCCACCGGCCTGATGAATGATATGGAGCCTGCCCTGGCCTCTCCAGCCGGCACCGGAAACCCGCTGCGCCGCCCCAGCACCGACACCACAGAGGTGAGGCGCGCATGAACCAGGCCATCCGCAACAGCTGGGTCGTGGCCCTGGCCATGTTCCTGGCCATCCTGGGTTCGCTGACCTATGTCCAGTTCTTTGCCGCCGAGGAGCTCAACGACAACCCCATCAACGTCCGCAGCCTCTACCAGGACTTCGGCCAGAACCGCGGCTCCATCCTGGTGGACGGAGTGCCTATCGCTGAATCCGTCCCCTCGAACGACCAGTTCAACTTCCAGCGGGTCTACAACGATGCCGAGCTCTATTCGGCCGTCACCGGCTACTTCTCACTGGTCTATGGCGTGACCCAGCTGGAACAGGCCATGAATGACGAGCTGACCGGCAACAGCGACCAGCAGTTCTACGACCGCCTGGTCCAGCTGCTTTCCGGCGCCCAGGCCGAGGGGGCTTCCGTGGAGCTCACCATCGACCCTGACCTGCAGCAAATGGCCTACGACCTGATTCCCGACGGCCAGAAGGGCTCGATCGTGATGATGGACCCTAAGACCGGCGATATCCTGGCCATGGTCTCGAAACCCTCGTATGACACAAATCTGCTGGCAGGACACAACACCGCCGAGGTAGAGGCCAACATGGAAGCGCTGCTGGGTGTTCCAGGGCTCTCCCCCTACATAAATCCGGCAACCCAGTCCCTCCTGGCCCCGGGATCGACCTTTAAATTAGTTGTCGCAGCAGCCGCGCTGGAAACCGGTAAGTACAACGCGGAATCGGTCATTCCGAACCCCGCCGCTTTGCCCCTGCCGGGCACCACGATTTCGCTTCCGAACTTCACCAACGGTTTGTGCTCAACCCGCAGCGAAGCTGACCTTCAGTTCGCCCTCGAACAGTCCTGCAACACCGTGTTCGCCCAGGTCGCATGGGACGTCGGCGAGGACGCTCTGGCTCAGCAGGCGGAGAAGTTCGGTTTCGGACAGTCACTGAACATCCCCACGGATGTCACCGCCAGCCAGTTCCCCGACACGGAGGGACAGGCCGAACTCGCCCTGTCTTCCATCGGACAGGGCAGCGTGACCACAACCCCGCTGCAGGTAGCCATGATCTCTGCGGCGATCGCCAATAACGGCGTGCAGATGACCCCAAACCTGATCAAGGCGGTCCGTGCACCCGACCTGTCCATCATCGATGAGCCTGAGCCCACGGTACTCAACACCTCAGTCAGCCCGGGGACTGCCGCTCAGCTGACGGACTGGATGGTGAGCGTTGTGGACAACGGATCTGCCTCAGCCGCCCGTGTTCCGGGGTTCAAGGTGGCGGGCAAGACCGGCACCGCCGAAGTCGAGGGACGCGGCGATAATGCCTGGTTCACCGGCTTCGCCCCGGCAGATGACCCCCAGGTGGCCATTTCCATCGTCATGGAAGACGTTGACCTGACCACCGGATCCCAATTGACCACTCCAAGCGCGCAAAAACTCCTAGAGGCGGTGTTGAATAAGTGAGGCCTACTTCGGGTATCACCTTAGGCGGCAGGTTCCAGCTGACCGATCGTATAGCCATCGGCGGCATGGGCGAGGTCTGGAAGGCCCGGGACCTTGTTCTGGGCCGGATCGTTGCCATCAAGATCCTCAAGGAGGAGTACACCGGCGATCCGGGTTTCCTGAACCGTTTCCGCGCCGAGGCACGCCACACTGCCCTGCTGAACCACGAAGGCATCGCCAACGTGTTCGATTACGGCGAGGAGGAGGGATCGGCCTACCTGGTAATGGAACTCGTTCCGGGCCAGCCGCTCTCCAGCATTATCGAACGCGAAAAGGTCCTCTCCCCGGACCGGACGCTTTCCATCATTGGCCAGACCGCCACGGCACTGGCTGTTGCCCACCGCCAGGGCCTGGTACACCGCGATGTGAAGCCCGGCAACCTGCTGATCATGCCCGATGGGCGGGTGAAGATCACCGACTTCGGCATTGCGCGCCTTGCCGACCAGGTACCGCTCACCGCCACTGGCCAGGTCATGGGGACCGCCCAGTACCTGGCACCCGAACAGGCAACCGGCCAGCAGGCCACCGGGTCCAGCGACATTTACGCCCTCGGTGTCATCGGATATGAACTGCTGGCCGGCACCCGTCCGTTCTCCGGCGAATCCCAGATCGCCATTGCCCTGGCCCAGGTCAATGACACCCCGCCTCCGCTGCCGGAATCCATCCCCGCTCCGGTGCGTGCCCTGATCATGTCCATGCTGGCCAAGGACCCGGCGGACCGGCCGTCCGACGCCGAGGCCCTGGCCCGTGCCGTCGCGGCCATCCGCCGCGGCGATATCCGCGCCGCAGAGCAGGCCGTCCCGGGAATGCTCCTCTTCGGTGCCGCCGGCACCGCTGCCACCAGCACCGTCACGGCACCGGTTCCGATGCCCGGCAACACCTCCGCCACCCGCGTGGTGGACACGTCCCCCTCGACCTCCGCGCTTCCGGTGGCATCCTCCCCAGCAAATGGCCAGGCAACCGGTGCAGTGGCCGCGTCCCGCGAATGGACCGACGAGGACGTCGATAACGACGGCGACGGCTACGGCAGCGATGACGACTACGATGACCAGCCCCGGCGCAAGAAGTGGCTGATCCCGCTGATCGTGTTCCTGTCCCTGGTCCTGATCGCCATCATTGCCGTGATCGCCGTGAACCTGAACTCCGATCCGGCAGGCGACAACCAGACCACGAACTCACCTTCGACGTCGAACTCCCCGTCCACATCGGCCAGTTCAACGCGCAGCAGCGCGTCACCGACCTCGAGCTCGCCGTCACCGACCACTCCGTCCGGCAGCCCCAGCACAACTGCTCCGGAGATCACCATCAACGCCTCCCAGTACCAGGGCCGCGATGTGAATGCCGTGTCGCAGGAACTCAGCGCACTCGGTTTGGCCGTGAGCCGCAACCCTGTGGCCTCTGACCAGCCGGAAGGCACCGTCCTCGACGTCAACCCCGTCGGCCCGCTGTCCCGCGGCGATGCCATAGCCATCACCTACTCCAGCGGCCCTGCCATGGTTACCGTCCCCGGTGGCCTGATGGATTCCCAGGCGTCGGCTGCCAGCCAGGCCATCGTGAATGCCGGACTGGTTCCTAACCGGGTCACCCAGCAGGATTCCAAGCCGGAGGGCACCGTCATCAGCGTCAATCCGGGTGAAGGCGCCACCGTTGCCCAGGGATCTACAGTGACAATCGTGGTTTCCAGCGGGCCTCCCGCTGAAACCGCACAACCAGGTGCGGGAGCCTCCGGCCCCGCCAGCCCGTAACGACCATGAGCGCGGACTTCCTGAAAGGACACCCCACACTGAACACTGACCGTATCCTCAACGGGCGGTATGAGGTAGGTGAACTCATCGGCCGCGGCGGTATGGCTGACGTCTACCTCGGCCGTGACTCCCGGCTGGGACGCTCAGTGGCGATTAAGGTGCTCCGCCCGGACCTGGCACGTGATCCGCTGTTCCAGTCCAGGTTCCGGCGGGAAGCACAGGCGGTCGCCGGTTTAAACCACCCCTCCATAGTCTCCGTGTATGACACCGGTGACCAGGAGGCGGAAGACGGATCCCGCGACGAGGTCCGCCTGCCTTTCATCGTGATGGAATACGTTTCCGGACGCACCCTCCGGGACCTCATCAAAGCCGGCGAGATCAGCATTGATGCGGCTGTGGACTACACGCTGGGTGTACTGGCTGCCCTCGAGTACAGCCACCGCTCCGGGATTGTGCACCGCGACATTAAACCGGCCAACGTTATGGTCGCCGCCGATGGGCGGGTCAAGGTCATGGACTTCGGGATAGCCCGTGCCATCGCTGACTCTGCAGCGACGATGACGCAGACCCAGGCAGTCATTGGCACCGCGCAGTACCTCTCTCCGGAACAGGCGCGCGGCGAAACGGTCGACGCACGCAGCGACCTGTATTCCGCAGCCTGCCTGTTCTTTGAGATGCTGGCCGGACGCCCGCCCTTTGTGGGGGACAGCCCGGTGTCTGTGGCATACCAGCATGTGCGCGAGCAGCCGCCCAAGGCCAGCAGCTTCAACCACGAGGTTTCGCCGGCATTGGATTCGGTACTGGAACGCGGGCTGGCCAAGGACCGCGACGAGCGGTACCAGAACGCCCATGCCTTCAGTGAGGCGCTGCAGGCCGCGCGCCGTGGCCAGCTGGAACCGGAACGGACCGGCGCCACCGAGGCCATCCAGATCCCCAAAACGACTGTGCAGCCCTGGCCCGAAGAGGAACCACGGACCCGTGCCATGGCCCGGGTCATGGAGGGTGGGCCGCTTACGAGCATGTCCGCAGACGACCTCCAGGAAGAAGAAGGTCCGTCCCGGCTGTCCGTGGGCAATGACCAGGAGCGCGACCCCAAGCAGAAGAAGCGCCGCCGGGCCTGGATGCTCACGCTGTTCCTTGCCCTGGCGCTGCTTCTCACGGCCGGAGGCATTTTCGCCTACAACCTGGCCAACCAGCCGCCGCCTCCACCCGTGGCCGGGAGCATCCCGGACGTGGAAAACATGACCCAGACCGAAGCCATCAACGCCATAACCGGTGAAGGCTTCCGGGCACCCGTAATCGAGCCGCAGTACAGCGACACGGTCGAATCGGGCCTGGCCATCGGAACCTCTCCCTCTGCTGGCACGAACACGCTGTTCGACGCCGATATCACGCTGTTCGTGTCCCAGGGGCCGTCAGCGGTCGCGATCCCGGATACCCTGCCTGGCATGAGCGAGGCCCAGGCCAGGGATGTCCTGCGCCTTATGGGGCTGCAGGGCGGGAATACCGTCACCGCTAACAGCCCGGTCGTTCCCGAGGGGCGGGTCATCGAAACAAGGCCCGGAATCGGAACCTCGGTGCAGGTCGGCAGCACCGTGGACCTGGTGCTCTCCTCCGGGAAGGTCACCGTTCCCAATCTCGTGGACGTGAGCATCGAAGAGGCCCGGGCCTATCTGGCAGATCCTGCCTACGGGCTGGAAGTGACAGTGGAGGAAGTCGAAAACTCGGTGGTGAAACCGGGTACTGTCACGGCTCAAAGCGCCCCGCCGGGATCGGATGTTCCGCAGGGCAGCACCATCACGCTGACGGTCGCCAAGGAGCCGGCAAGCCCGTCGCCGTCGGCGTCGGCGTCGCCCAGTTCGTCCTCATCGCCGTCGAGCTCCGGTAACCGGCGGGACGACTAGCAGCGGCAGGCGCTATGAACCCGAACTGATCAGCGGGCTCAGCGTCGCTGCGTGTGCTGCGGCGCCTTCGAGGCCAAGGCCTTCCAGCCAGTTGCCCAGCATCTGGTAGCCGCCCTCGGTGAGCACGGATTCCGGGTGGAACTGCACGCCGGACAGCGGGGCTGTCCGGTGCCGCAGTCCCATGATGATGCCGCTGGCAGTCCGTGCGGTGACTTCGAGCTCCGCCGGAATCCGGTCCGCGACTGCAGCCAGGGAGTGGTAGCGGGTGGCCGTCAGCGGGCTGGGCAGCCCGGTGAAGACATCCGTCCCGTGGTGCTCTACTTCGGAGGTTTTTCCGTGCATCAGTTCCGGGGCGTGTGTGACGGTGCCGCCGAAGGCTTCGGCCAGTGCCTGGTGCCCCAGGCAGACCCCCAGCATCGGCTTCGCGTTCTCCTTGCACCAGCGGATGAGCTCGATGCAGACCCCGGCGTCCGCTGGGGCCCCTGGTCCGGGGGAGACGAGCACACCGTCCCGGGCTGCCGCCAGCTCTTTGGCTTCCGCCAGGCTCAGGTCGTCGTTGCGCACCACAGTCGTCTGGGCGCCCAGCTGCTGCAGATAGCCCACAAGGGTATAGACAAAGCTGTCGTAGTTATCGACCACGAGAATACGCGTGCTCATTGCCTCAGGAACCGCCAATCGTTGAATCCGTCAGTGGGCCCAGGAAACTGAATTCCGAGAACCAGGGAAAAACATAGACCATCAGTGCCAGCACCACGCCCGCGGCCAGCACTACAGACGTGATGATGCGTACCCACAGCGGGCCGGGCAGATGCCGGAAGATCCAAGCGTACATTTTATCCTTGTCCTCCTGTCTTGGCCGCTGCAATTGCTGCTATCTCAGCCGGGGGTCCCGCCGACGCGGGTTGCCAGGACTCCATCACCGCGTACGCAATGAACCGTTCCTGCGAGCCAAACCGCGGATTACACGTAGTCAGCGTCAGGATCCGCTCTGAGGGCACTGTGCCGGGCTGTGTGGGGACCGGGGCCAGAACGTCGACCTGGTCCGGCAGGACAATCTGGCTGTTCCGGTAGACATAGGTGTAATAACCCTCCGCTGTCTGCACATAAATGCGATCCCCGGGAACCAGGGTGTCGACGGCGTCAAGGACCTGGCCGTGGGTTTGCCGGTGGCCCGCCAAAGCGAAATTGCCGACTTCGCCGGGCATGGCCGTTTCCGGGTAGTGGCCAAGACCCAGGGTATCCAGGACCTCCGTTCCCACGCCCTGGGTAACCGGCCGGGCATGCTCCGGGCCGAACCGGGGGATATAGATCGCGGCAAAGGTGTCGCCTTCAGCGCCGGGGACGGGCAGCACCGACGGATCACCGTAGTTTTCCGGAGCCCCCGCGCCGGCGGAGGCCGGCGGGGTGTCAAACCCGGAAAAGAGTTGCTCCATGGCCTGTTCCTGCCGGCGGTCTGACTCGATGTTGGTCCACCACAATTCCCAGACCACAAACAGGACCAGCACCAACCCTGCGGTAATCAGCAGTTCGCCAATCACCTGGACTGCCAGGGAGCCCCGTCCGCGCTTTGCACCCTTCAAGGAGTTCCGCCGTGTCCGGCGGGTTTCGGGCACACTGGTTTCGGTTCCCGCGATGTCATCCGTTGAACTGTGCAACCGGTCCCGGTCCTC
Organism: Arthrobacter sp. Helios; assembly: GCF_023167125.1. NCBI lineage: Bacteria > Bacillati > Actinomycetota > Actinomycetes > Micrococcales > Micrococcaceae > Arthrobacter > Arthrobacter sp. Helios. The sequence goes on along the minus strand of NZ_CP095402.1, from coordinate 3,273,365 downwards.
TCTCTGCTCTGCCGGTGGTACCGGGCACTTTGGTGCTGGTCATTCGCTACGATTGGCAGAGGGGAACCTGCAAGCCACCCAGCTCACCGCCGATACCCAGTCAGGATATCGCTGCACCGGTCTGAGGGGCGAGGCACGCGGACCTTCCCACAGACCATAACCGCACCGGCATGAAGTGAGCCGGTTCCGCTAGGAGGATCCGTGCCCGAGTCAAAGTCCCGCAAGAAGCCGTCAGCCGCCGAGGCACCCGCTGCTGCCAAGGGAAAAACCGCACCGAAACCCAATCCGGTTTGGTACAAGCCGGTGATGTTTGGCCTGATGCTGATCGGGCTGATCTGGATCATCGTTTTTTACATCTCCGAGGGCGTGTATCCGGTCCCTGCACTGGGATCAGGCAACATCCTGGTCGGTTTCGGACTCGCAATCGCCGGCTTCCTGATGACTACCCGCTGGCGCTAACCCTCCCACACACTAACCACAACTCCCGGTATGCGGTCATCCGCCTGCCGGGATTTCGTGTTTTAAACAGCCTTACCCACAGCGGGGCAACTTCTCCACAGGGCGTTATCCACAGGCGTGCATAACCTGTTCAGAACGGCGCCACCTGACCGGCAGCTACCCCGGGGGCCCCATCCCCGGCTTTTCCACAGGACCAGGTGGAAAAGCTGGGGATAACTTGAGCTGAACCGAGCCTAGGTTGTACCCACCATGTGCACAGAGTTATCCACAACTGTGGGTAACTCTGTGGTCAGTTCGAGCAGATTTGCCGTGTTGCCGGGGAATATAGTTATCCACAGCTGTGGAATTACATGTGTGTAACTCAGACGCAGCACTGGATAACTTCGGAAGAGAGTTTCCCACCGAGTGTGCATAACTCTGAGCCAAGCCTGTGGATAACGCGGTCGGGTCCATAGAATGAACCGGATGGTGCCAGTTTCGGCACCTGCGGAGCGCTGAGTTACACGCCTGTAAGTTATTAACAATGTGGGTATCTCTGTGGATAACCATCCGGCTGTGGGAGGCAGGACCGGGATAAGGCGGTTAACCGCAGCAGGCCCCCGGCTTTACCGGAGGCCTGCTGAGAGAAGGACGGCGGGCAGCTAGAAGCTGGGTGTCCAGAAGAAGGCGAGGCCAAGCAGCACCAGGGCGATCACGGCGAGGCCGCCGAACTGCACCAGCGACCTGCGCGGGCCCTTGGGAGCATATGCCAGCACCGCGGCACAGGCAGCACCTGTCACCAATCCGCCCAGGTGCGCCTGCCAGGAAATACTCGGATAGACGAACCCCAGCACGAGGTTTATCCCGATGAGGATCAGCAATGCCTTAACATCCCCGCCGCGCTGACGCTGAATGACGAACAGTGCGCCGAACAGCCCAAAGATGGCGCCTGAAGCGCCCACCACGGCTTGGAAGGCCGGTGCCAGCATGAGGACACCGATAGAGCCGCCAAGCGCGGAAATCAGGTACAGCAGGATAAACCGGACCCGCCCCAGCAGTGGTTCCAGGGTCCGGCCCAGGAGCCACAGCGCATAGAGGTTGAACGCGATGTGCAGGATAAACCCGGGGGAGTGCAGGAACGCAGCGCTGATCAGCCGCCACGGTTCGGACGCTGCGAGGATGGGAGCGAACAGGAACTGTTCCGCGAAGCCCGGCACCAGCCATTGAAGGGCGTAAGCGATTCCGCACAGGATCATGAGCGTTGTGGTGACCACCGGTTTGCCGGTCCGGGCGGCGCCGCCGTAGGGAGTCCGGTAGGCGGGGGTGTTCCGGCGGCTGTCCTGGAAACAGTCCACGCACTGGATGCCCACCGGTGCGCTGTGCTGGCACTCAGGGCAGGCGGCCCGCCCGCAGCGCTGGCAGCGGATATAACTGACGCGGTCGGGATGCCGCGGGCAGACAGGTACTTCAGGGGCCGGCGGGCCGGCCGGAATTCCGTAGGACATGTTGGGTTGGGCTCCAGGGGCTTTTATGGGAAAACCCCGGCCGGAGGCCCGGCCGGGGTGTACTGCCAAACAGGTTAGAGCTGCTCCACGGTAACGCTGTTGATAACGACATCTTCAGTGGGCTTGTCGCGCATGTCAGTGGCAACTGCGTTCAGTTCGTCGACCAGGGCCTTGGACTCATCGTCGGCTACTTCACCGAAGATGGTGTGCTTGCCCTGCAGCCAGGTGGTGGGAACGGAGGTGATGAAGAACTGGGAACCGTTCGTGCCGCGGCCCATCTGGATGCCGGCGTTGGCCATGGCCAGCTTGTACGGGCTGGTGAAGTCCAGGTCGGGGCTGATCTCGTCGTCGAACTGGTAGCCCGGTCCGCCGGTGCCGCGGCCCAGCGGGTCGCCGCCCTGGATCATGAAGTCTTTGATGATGCGGTGGAAAATGGTGCCGTCGTAGAGCGGCCGGCTGGTCTTCTCGCCGGTGGCCGGATCGGTCCACTCGATCTCACCCGTTGCCAGGCCGACGAAGTTCTTGACCGTCTTCGGGGCATGGTTACCGAAGAGATTGATCCGGATATCGCCCTTGGAGGTATGGAGGGTCGCTTTTGCGGTAGGAATAGCAGTCATGACCTCATTCTTCCACGGCAGCCCTTTGAGCGCGCGGAAACCGGGCTGTTCAGCGCACAGTGAAAACTTCGGGCCCAGCGGTCCGCTGATAGCACAGAACAGCCATTGCACGTAGGCTAAGGCTGAACCGTCACTATCCCGGGAGGTAGTTTTGAATAAGAAGGACCGCATTGCCCGTGACTTCGAAGCGAATGTCACCGCAGGCGTGGAATCGGCACGTGACTGGGCAACCCCCAAGGTAGAGGCCGCCGTCGGTTGGGCAGTTCCCCGCATCGAAAAGGGGATCGAAACCGCTTCACCGAAAATTCAGGACGGGCTCAAACGTGCTGCAGACGAGATCGCTCAGGGTGTTGCAGTCGTGACTCCCCGGCTCCAGGACGGACTCCACAAGGTCGGCCCCAGGATCAGCCAGGTCGTTGACGACGCCACTCCGCGGATCCAGACCACCCTCGACAAGGCGACACCGGCCCTGACCCATGCCAAGGACAAGGTCGTGGACAGCTACATCCCCACGATCTCAACCCGGCTTGGCGACGCCGCTGACTCCGTCTCCCGCGGACTCGGAAATGCCTCTGTGCCCGTACAGACTGCCGTGGCCAAGGCCACCGGCAACAAGAAGGCACTGAAGCAGGCTCAGAAGGCCGCGGCCAAGGCCGCCAAGGAACTGAAGAAGCAGCAGAAGAGCGGCGGCAAGGGCTGGCTCGTCTTCGGCATCATCGCTTCAGCAGTTGTAGCGGCAGTTGCCGCATGGCGGGCTTCCCGCCCGGTCGAAGATCCCTGGAAGACGCCTGCACCGGCCCAGCCCAAGCCCGCCGTTGTTCCGGTCCCCGCACCGGCACCGCCTGCTCCGGCCGAGGGCAGCAAGCCCGCAGGTCCTAAGCCCGCCGCTCCCGCTGAGAAGGCCCAGGAGAGCCTCTCAACGGCTGCTGAGAAGACGAAGGAAGCCGCACAGGGTGTGAAGGAGGCTGCTGCCTCTTCCGCGGCCAAGGCCGGTGAAAAGGTTGCCGACGCCGCCAAGCACAGCAAGGACGCCGCAGCCACGGCTGCGAAGCCGGGCGCCCACGCGGATACCTCCGCTGAGGCGAAGGCTGAGAAGCCGGAGAAGTAACAGCAAAGGCAACGCAGCGGAAGGACCCCGGGTATCCGGGGTCCTTCCTTTTTAAGCCGGTTTCCGCACCTGGGCGGAGACTATTTTTCGATGTCTCCGCCCAGCGCCGGCGGCGCCGGGGGAAGCTGGTTTTCCGGCGCTCCCCGGGAGGACAGGGAGCGCCCCCGGGCCTGTCCCCAGAGGACGACCGCGAGCCCGGCCAGAATGATACCCAGCCCGGCGTATGTGCCGCCGGGAAGCTCTTCGGCAAGGAAGAGAGCTGCCAGGACGGCGGCACCGGGAATCTCGAGCAGGATGATCATCGACACCACCAAGGGGCTGATGACAGCAAGCAGATGGTTGAATACCGTGTGGCCGAGCAGCTGTGCCATCACGGTCACTGCCAGGATTCCGGCCCAGGCCGCCGGCTCGAACCCGATCAGGGGCTCCTGGAAAACCGCGCACATTATCAGCAGAATCACGGCACAGGCACCGTAGCAGAGGGTGGTGTAGGTACCGGTGGACATGGTCCGGCGGGCCTTGCCGCCTGCCAGGGTGTACAGACCGGCCAGGGCGCCGCCGGCCAGTGCCAGCGCATCACCCATCAGGGCCTCGGGCGAGAGCGCCACGTCGAAGCCGGTGATGACTACGACGCCGGTGAAGGCCACCAGCAAGCCGGCGAGGGTCTGCCGAGCGACGCGTCTTCCGCGGAATACGTCGAAGAGCGCGATCCATCCGGCCTGCAGACAGACAAGGGCGGTGGCCGCCGCTACGGATGTGAGCCGCAGGGACGTGATGAAGCAGGCGAAGTGCAGCGCGAGGGCGAGGGCCGCCAGTGCTGCCCACTTGACCTCGGCGCGGCTGAGGCTGCGGAAGCCGTTACGGTCCCGCAGGCCGGCGGGTACGCCCATGATGACGGCGCCCAGGGCGTTGCGCCAGAAAGCGATGGCCAGGGCGGGGGCTGCTGTTGCCGCCATGATGGGGCCGGAGGCAGAGACTCCGAGCACGCCAACCACCGCAAGGAAAAATGTCATGGGAAAAGGTTATTGCTTGGTGTCCTGCCGGGGCGGGAGCCCAGGGGCTTTCGGCTGGCCCGGTCTTCAACGCAGAAAGTCCCGGCCGATGTGGCCGGGACTTTCTTTCGGTGGAGGCACGGGGACTCGAACCCCGAACCCCCTGCTTGCAAAGCAGGTGCGCTACCAATTGCGCCATGCCCCCGAATTGGAACTGATTCAGTATATCCCACCCGCGCGGGTGTTCAAACCAATCCAGTCCGTGCGGAGCTATTCGACCTTGTCGGTCGAAGCCTTCCAGACGGATTTCTCCGCGGCAGTTTCCTGCCATTTCCGGAAGACGAAGACGCCTGCTGCTGCGGCTGCTGCAATTGCGAACAACTTCTTCACAGTGTCTCCTTGCCGTTGTGGCCGATCAATTTTCATGATCGTCCGTGGGCGTACCAGGACTTGAACCTGGGACCTCTTCGTTATCAGCGAAGCGCTCTAACCGCCTGAGCTATACGCCCCGATACCTCACCGGGCCGAGATATGACTTTACCGTACCCCCGGCCGGAACCCAAATCGGGCCCTTCGGGCCCCCGGCGCAGGACAGGATCCTGCGCCGGAAACCCGGAAAATCAGTCGTCGGTGAGGGTGACGCCGATGCCGCCGACCAGGGTCGAGGCAATGTTGTACAGCACGGCTGACAGCATCGACAGGGCCGTCAGCAGCAGAACGTTGACCACGGCGATGATGGTGGCAAAGGACACCACCTGGCCCAGCGAGGCGAACTCCCGAAGGTCGAATCCACCGGACTCGGACCCGGCAATTTCACCAAGCAGGTCATTTACGCGGTCAAAGATGCCGGTGAGGTCCAGGACGGTCCACAGCACGATTGCTGCGACCACCGTAACCACGCCGAGGGCGACGGAGAGCAGGAAGGACATCTTCAGCACCGACCACGGGTCGATCTTGCTGACCAGCAGGCGGGCCTTGCGGGCCTTGGCCTTGGGAGCCGGCTTAACCAGTGGCTGCCGGTTGCCGGACGCGCTCTGACCCGTTCCAGGCCGCTGTGCGGGCCGTGCCGGGGTCTTCACCCGCGGGCCGCCGCTGGGCCTGGCATTTGAGTTGGTCGAGCTCACTCGCTACCTCCATCGTCTGCTGACTGCGCGTCGGGCCCAGCCATTTCCTCTGTTGACAACGGTACTTCATCCACTGGTGCCTCCACAGACTCGCTGCCGGAGCCGGCCTCGCCTTCCGCAGCGTCCACCGGCAGGTCCCGTTCGGAGTTCCGGGCCACAGCGATGATCCTGTCGTTCTTGTCCGGCTTGGCGAAAATGACGCCCATGGTGTCACGGCCCTTGGCCGGAACACCGGCGACAGCGGAGCGGACAACCTTGCCGCCCTGCATGACCACCAGGACCTCATCCTCTTCCTGCACAATCATTGCGCCGACCAGGTGTCCGCGGTCCTCGTTGTACTTGCCAACCTTGATGCCAAGGCCGCCGCGTCCCTGCACACGGTATTCCTCGACACTGGTGCGTTTGGCGTAGCCGCCCTCAGTGACGATAAACACGTAGGAGTCCTCGGTGATGACATCCGCTGCGAGCAGCTCATCGTCCTCCCGGAACTTCATGCCGGTCACGCCGGACGTCGCGCGGCCCATCGGGCGCAGGGCCTCGTCGGTGGCGGTGAAGCGCAGGGACTGGCCCTTACGGGAAACGAGCATCAGGTCATCGGTCTCGCTGACGAGCTGGGCTGACACAACTTCGTCGCCCTCACGCAGGTTGATGGCGATAACACCGGCGGACCGGTTCGTGTCGTAGTCCCGGAGCTGGGTTTTCTTGACCAGTCCTCGCTTCGTGGCGAGCACCAGGTAGGGAGCGGCGTCGTAGTCGGGCAGGTCCAGCACCTGGGCGATGTGCTCACCGGGCTGGAAGGCCAGCAGGTTCGCCACGTGCTGCCCCTTGGCATCACGGCCGGCTTCAGCCAGTTCGTAGGCCTTGGCGCGGTAGACACGTCCAAGGTTCGTGAAGAACAGCAGCCAGTGGTGGGTGGTGGTGACGAAGAAGTGCTCGACGACGTCGTCGCCGCGCAGCTGGGCGCCGCGGATTCCCTTGCCGCCGCGGTGCTGGGCCCGGTAGTTGTCGCTCCGGGTCCGCTTGACGTAGCCGCCGCGGGTGATGGTGATGACCATTTCCTCTTCAGGAATGAGGTCTTCCATGCTCATGTCGCCGTCGTAGCCCATCAGGACCTTGGTGCGGCGGTCATCGCCGTGCTTGTCGACGATCTCCGCGAGTTCATCGCTGACGATCTGCCGCTGGCGCTCCTCGGAGGCCAGGATCGAGTTGTACTCGGCGATCTCCAGTTCCAGCTTGGCGTGCTGGTCCTGGATCTTCTGCCGCTCCAGCGCAGCGAGGCGGCGCAGCTGCATATCCAGGATGGCCTGGGACTGCAGCTCATCAATATCGAGCAGCTGAATCAGGCCGTTGCGGGCCTCCTCCACGGTGGAGGAACGGCGGATCAGGGCAATAACCTCGTCCAGGGCGTCCAGGGCCTTGAGCAGACCGCGCAGGATGTGCGCGACTTCCTCGGCCTTGCGCAGCCGGTACCGGGTGCGGCGGACGATGACTTCGAGCTGGTGCGTGACCCAGTGGCGGATGAACGCGTCCAGGCTCAGGGTACGCGGCACACCGTCCACGATCGCCAGCATGTTGGCACCGAAGTTTTCCTGCAGCTGGGTGTGCTTGTAAAGGTTGTTCAACACCACCTTCGCCACGGCGTCGCGCTTGAGCACGATGACCAGGCGCTGTCCGGTGCGGCCGGAGGTCTCATCGCGCATATCGGCGATGCCGGTGATCTTCCCGTCCTTCACCAGCTCGGCGATCTTGATGGCCAGGTTGTCCGGATTAGCCATGTACGGCAGTTCCGTCACTACCAGGCAGGTGCGGCCCTGGAGCTCTTCGACGTTGACCACGGCACGCATGGTGATCGATCCGCGGCCGGTGCGGTAGGCATCTTCGATGCCCTTGTGGCCCAGGATGGTTGCACCCGTGGGGAAATCGGGTCCCTTGACCCGCTTGATCAGCTCTTCGAGCAGTTCCTCGTTCGATGCTTCCGGATGCTGCAGGTACCACTGCACGCCGTCAGCGACCTCGCGCAGGTTGTGCGGCGGAATGTTGGTGGCCATGCCGACGGCGATGCCGGAGGAGCCGTTGACCAGCAGGTTGGGGAAACGGGCCGGCAGGATCGTGGGTTCCTGGTTGCGGCCATCGTAGTTGTCCATGAAATCGACGGTTTCCTCGTCGATGTCACGGACCATTTCCATGGCCAGCGGCGCCATCTTGGTTTCGGTGTATCGCGGTGCGGCAGCGCCGTCATTACCGGGGGAACCGAAGTTGCCCTGGCCCAGCGCCAGCGGTGCACGCATGACCCAGTCCTGGATGAGACGCACGAGCGCATCGTAGATCGCCGAGTCACCGTGCGGGTGGTACTGGCCCATGACTTCGCCGACCACGCGCGCGCATTTGTTGAAGGCACGGTCGGGGCGGTAGCCGCCGTCGTACATGGCGTAGAGCACGCGGCGGTGCACCGGCTTCAAGCCGTCGCGCACATCCGGAAGCGCACGTCCCACGATGACCGCCATGGCGTAGTCAAGGTAGGAGCGCTGCATCTCGGTCTGCAGGTCGATCTGCTCTACGCGGTCGGAGAGGACGTTCCCGCTGACGGGTTCGAGTTCGCCGCCGGGAACTTCCGGGGTCTCATCACTCATTGGTTCTGTTCCGTTCTAAGTTCAAGTCCATGTGCGTTACCTGGGCCGGACAATTCGCTCCGGCTGCCGCTGCGTTCGGGCCGCCGGAGCGGCCCAAAGGCATCAGATGTCGAGGAAGCGCACGTCCTTGGCGTTCTGCTGGATGAAGTTTCGGCGGGATTCGACGTCCTCACCCATAAGCACCGAGAAGATCTGGTCCGCCGAGGCGGCGTCATCCATGGTGACCTGGAGGAGGGTGCGGTGATCCGGGTCCATGGTGGTGTCCCAGAGTTCGGTGTAGTCCATTTCACCCAGGCCCTTGTAGCGCTGGATTCCGTTTTCCTTCGGGAGGCGCTGGTTGTTCGCCAGGCCGCGGGCCACGGTCTCATCGCGTTCCCGGTCGCTGTAGACGTAGTCATGCGGGTGGTTGGACCACTTGATCCGGTACAGCGGCGGCTGCGCCAGGTACACGTAGCCCTGTTCGATCAGGGGCCGCATGTAGCGGAAGAGCAGCGTCAGCAGCAGGGTGGTGATGTGCTGGCCATCAACGTCGGCATCAGCCATCAGCACGATCTTGTGGTACCTGGCCTTCTCGACGTCGAAGTCCTCGCCGATTCCGGCGCCGAAAGCCGTGATCATGGACTGGACTTCGGCGTTGCCGAGCGCCCGGTCCAGCCGGGCCCGCTCCACGTTGAGGATCTTGCCGCGCAGGGGCAGGATTGCCTGGGTTTCGGGGTTCCGGCCGCGGACAGCCGAACCGCCGGCCGAGTCACCCTCCACGATGTAGATTTCAGACTTCGAGGGGTCCTTGGAGGAGCAGTCCTTGAGCTTGCCCGGCATACCGCCGGATTCCAGCAGGCCCTTGCGGCGGGTGGACTCGCGGGCCTTGCGTGCGGCCAGCCGGGCCTGGGAGGCCTGGATGGATTTGCGGATGACGTCGCGGGCGGGGCCGGGGTTGCGTTCCAGCCAGTCGCCCAGCTGGTCGGTGACCACGCGCTGCACAAAGCCCTTGACCTCGGAGTTGCCGAGCTTGGTTTTGGTCTGGCCTTCAAACTGCGGTTCGGCGATCTTCACGGAAATGACGGCGGTGAGGCCCTCACGGATGTCGTCTCCGGTGAGGTTGTCGTCCTTTTCCTTGATGATGTTTTTTTCGCGCGCGTACCGGTTGATCAGTGAGGTCATGGCTGCACGGAACCCTTCTTCGTGCGTGCCGCCCTCATGGGTGTTGATCGTGTTCGCGTAGGTGTGGACGCTCTCTGAGTACGCTGTGGTCCACTGCAGGGCCATTTCCACGGCCATTTTCTTGTCATTGTCTTCGGTTTCGAAGGCAATGATGTCGTCGTGGATGACCTCGACCTTTTTGGAGCTGTTCAGGTGCTGGACGTAGTCCAGCAGCCCGTTGGCGTACATGTAGTCCACGGTGCGGTGCTTGGGCGCAGCGTCCTCGGACCCGGTATCCGCTTCGGCGATCTCCGTGGCTGTCTCGTCCAGGGCACGCTCATCGGTGAGCACGATGCGCAGGCCCTTGTTGAGGAAGGCCATCTGCTGGAACCGTGCACGCAGGGTCTCAAAGTCGAATTCCGTCGACTCGAAGATCTCCGGGTCCGGGTAGAACGTCTGTGTGGTGCCGGTTTCGTCGGTGGGATCGCCCTGCCGCAGTCCGCCCACGGGGTGGCCGCCGTTTTCGAAGCTCTGCTGCCAGGTGAAACCCTGACGCTTGATTTCGGTTTCCACGCGCGCGCTCAGGGCGTTGACAACGGAGATGCCGACGCCGTGCAGGCCACCGGAGACGGCGTACCCGCCGCCGCCGAATTTGCCGCCGGCGTGCAGGATGGTCATTACCACCTGGACGGTGGGCATGTTCTCCGTCGGGTGCATGTCAACAGGGATGCCGCGGCCATTGTCAGAGACCCGGACGCCGCCGTCGGCCTGGAGCGTCACATCGATGCGGTCGCAGAAACCCGCCAGGGCTTCGTCAACCGAGTTGTCCACCACCTCGTAAACCAGGTGGTGCAGGCCGCGGGGACCGGTGGAGCCGATGTACATGCCCGGACGCTTGCGAACGGCCTCGAGGCCTTCCAGCACAGTGATCTCGTTGGCGCCGTATTCATGCGGGGCCGGCTGGTCGCTGCGTTCCTGGGGTGCGGACTCCGTGTTGTCTAGCTCTTTGTCGTTAGCCACAGGTGCTGTCGACTCCTCTTGTGTCGGTCAGAATTTGGCACCCTGTCCAGCGGGAGAGGGTGCCTCTGTACCAATTCTACCGTGCTGCGGGTATCTTTGCGCGCCAAAACACCCTACCAGCGGCCACCAAAGCAGGTTTTGAGCCATTTTCCTGCCGTCCGATGAGGCCCGATACGTCCGGAGGGTTTTTCACCCCGCTAAGCACCTCCCAGCGGGTGTGAAGGGGAGCACAAATGCGGCTATATATCAACAACTTTTTTCCCTCAGGCAACACCGGGCCGGTTAGCCGTAGGTGTCCCGCGGTCCCCTGCCCTTGACGCTGCGCAGTCCCTTGCGCCAGTTGGGTGCTGCCGGACCGATGACCTCAATCCGGGTGACGACGCCGGGACCCAGTTCTGCATCAAATCGTGCAATCAGCGTGGAGCGGAGCAGGCGCAGCTGCGTGGCCCAGGCGGTCGAGTCGCAGCGGACCTGGACGGTGGTGTCGGAGAAGGACTCCGGCTTGCAGTGCGCACTGACATCAGGGCCCACCAGCTCCTCCCAGCGTGAAATCACGGATCCCACCGCGACGGGGGAGTTCCAGCCGCGCTCGTTGACGAAACGGGTGAAGACCTTGCCGAGTCCCTGGGGATCCCGCCCGGTGTATTCCCCCGGAACGAAAGGGGCCTGACGGCGCTGGCCCGGTTTGCGCCGGCTCACCGGAGCCCGCTGGTTGCCGCGGGCCTGGGCTGCCTGCCGCATCCGGTTCAGCTGCTCCCTGGCGGCGTCCGGGCGGTCGTCACCGGAATCGGCAGGCTGCGGGGTCTCATCCGGCGGCGACACTGACGCCTCCCGGAATGACCGGAATCTGCTCCCCGTCCAATGCAGCGGGGATGTCCTCCGCAACCGCCGCGGTCACCAGCACCTGTTCGGCGCCGGCAACAATCGCCGACAGCCGCTCCCTGCGTCCGGTATCGAGTTCGGCGAACACATCATCCAGGATCAGGATGGGCCCGGCGCCCGGAGAATCGTCGTCATCCCGCAGCAGGTAGAAGGAAGCCAGCCGCATGGCCAGCGCCAGCGACCAGGTCTCCCCGTGGGAGGCATAACCTTTGGCCGGCGCCTGTCCCAGGACGAGCTCGACTTCGTCCCGGTGCGGTCCGACCAGGGAAATCCCCCGTTCCACTTCGCGTTTCCGGTTCGCGGCGAAGGCCTGCAGGAAACGTTCCTGCAGTTCCTCCTGGCTGAGCCCCAGCAGATCGGCGGCGTCCGCGGCTCCGTCCGCAGCGCCGTCGTCGTCCACCTGCCCCAGCAACGTCGAGCGGTAGATGCCCCGGGCAGTCTTTGAACCGTCGGTCAGGTCTTTGTAGGCCCCCGCGAGATGCGGACTGAGCTGGTCCAGGGCCTGCAGGCGTGCAGCCACCAGCTGCGCTCCGGCAGCTGCCATGTGGTGGTCCCAGACCTCCAGTGTTGCCTCGTGGGCAGAGGTGAAGCGCCCGCTTGCCCTGGCCGATTTCAACAGGGCGTTCCGCTGCTTCAGCACGCGCTCATAGTCGGCACGGGTGGCTGCATGCCGCGGCACCAGGGACACGATCAGGTCGTCCAGGAAACGGCGCCGGGCGGAGGGATCACCCTTGACCAGGGCCAGGTCCTCGGGTGCGAAAAGCACCGTGCGGCAGATACCGAGGATGTCCCGCGCGCGGACGGGATTGGCCCGGTTGATCCTGGCCCGGTTCGCCCGGCCCGGATTGATTTCAAGTTCCAGGGCCGTGGCCTGGTTTCCGCGGACCACGCGGGCCCGGACCAGGGCCTGTTCGGCCTCGAAGGCCACCAGCGGGGCATCCGAACTCACCCGGTGGGAGGAGAGCGAGGCGAGGTAGCCGATGGATTCGACAATGTTGGTTTTGCCGGTGCCGTTAGGGCCGACAAAAACACTCACTCCGGGTTTCAGGCTCAGATCAAGCTGCCCGTAGCTGCGGAATCCCGTCAGCGAAAGGTAATCAACGTACACGCTGCTCCACCTGGTATTTCCGTCCTGTCAGTGTCCTCAAGTCCTGTCCTGCCGGTGCCGTTCCGGGTCTGTTCCCAGCCTACCGCCCAGCTATTCCGGCCCGCCCGCGTCCCCTACTGCCTGCTCGGCAGCGTTCGGAGGCCCGGCGTTTTGTCCTGGTGCCGCGGAATCGGCTGCTCTCACGGCATGCCCGCCAAACTGTCCGCGCAGCGCTGCCACCAGTTTCATGGCTGGGGAATCCTCCTGTCTGGAGGCAAACCGGGCAAAAACGGCGGCCGTGAGCGCCGGTGCCGGGACCTCAGCTGACAGGGCTTCTTCGATGGCCCACCGGCCTTCCCCGGAATCTTCCACGAAACCGGTGATCCGGGTCAGTCCCGGGTCCTCCTCGACAGCACGCACTGCCAGTTCCAGGAGCCAGGAGCGGATGACCGTTCCGTCCTGCCAGGCGCGGAGGACCCCCGGAACGTCGCCGATGATCTTCTGGGCAGCAAGCAGCTCATAACCCTCGGCATACGCCTGCATCAGGCCGTATTCGATGCCGTTGTGCACCATTTTGGCGTAGTGCCCGGCTCCCGTGGCTCCAGCGTGGACGAAGCTGTCTGCCCGCAGTCCGGAAGGCCGCAGCGCGTCGAAGACCGGCATAGCCTCCGCCACATCTGCAGGATTACCGCCGACCATCAGCCCGTAACCGTTGTCTTTGCCCCAGATCCCTCCGGAAACCCCGCAGTCGAGGTACCGGATCCCGTTGGCCGCCAACAGGTCCGCGTGCCGGCTGTCCTCGGTATACCGGGAGTTGCCTCCCTCGATCACCAGGTCTCCGCTGCTCAGCAGTGCAGCGAGGTCGCCGATGACTGCAGCCGTCGTTTCGCCGCTGGGAACCATGATCCATACAACGCGCGGCGGCGGCAGTTCAGCAGCGAGCTCCGCGAGGGACCCAACGTCGCTGATTACCGGGTCCCGGTCGAAGCCGGTGACCTGGATTCCGTTCTGCCTCAGCCGCTCGCGCATGCTGAAACCCATTTTTCCCAGTCCGATAAGGCCAATATGCATGTCGGTTCCTCTCTCCGTCGTCCACGTCAGTGGACGGAAAGGCTCTCGAAATGCAGATGAAAGCCTTTACTGGTTCGGAAGCCTTACCGGCATCAGGAGGTACCGGTAGTCTTCCTGGTCATCTCCGGTGAGTTCTTCCTGCGCGGAAATTACTGCAGGTTTCGGCGGGGTGGTGAAGGAAAAGCGGACGTACTTGCTGGGGAAAGCCCCAAGGCCCTCACTGAGATAGTGCGGGTTGAAGGCGACGGTGATCTCGTCGCCGACCAGGGAAGCTTCGAGGGCTTCGGAGGCCTGGGCATCTTCACCGGTTCCGGCGTCGAGAGTTACCTGTCCGTCAGTGAAGGCCAGGCGCACCGGGGTGTTGCGCTCCGCAACCAGGGAAACGCGGCGGACAGCTTCGACCAACGCGTGGGTTTCCACAGTTGCGTGGATGGGTGTGTTTTCCGGGAAGAGTGAGCGGATCTTGGGGTAATCGCCGTCGACCAGCAGGGAGGTCGTACGGCGTCCGCCGCTTTCGAACCCGATTAGTTCGCTGTCTCCGGAGAGCGCGATGTTCAGGTCTCCTCCGCCGCCGAGGGTCTTGGCAACCTCGTTCAGGGTCTTGGCCTTGACCAGGGCACTCGTGGAAATCCCCGGCGTTGCCGGCTTCCAGGACAGCTCGCGGAGGGCGAGACGGTACCGGTCGGTAGCTAGGAAGGTGATGAGATCGTCTTCGATTTCCATCCGGACACCGGTCAGGATGGGCAGGGTGTCGTCACGGCTGGCGGCAATGATCACCTGGGAAACTGCCTGGGCGAATGCGTCGCCGTCGACGACGCCGCTGACGTCGGGAAGTGCTGGAAGTTCCGGATATTCCGAAACCGGCATCGTAGCCAGGTTGAAACGGCTGTTGCGGCAGGTGAGAGTCACCTTCGATCCGTCGGTTTCGACTTCAACCGGTGCTGACGGGAGGCTGCGGCAGATCTCTGCCAGCAGGCGTCCGGAGACCAGAATGGTTCCTTCGTCGGAAATATCTGCCGGGATCTGGAGGCGGGCTGAGATCTCGTAGTCGAAGCTGGCGATGCTCAAGGCACCGGCTTCGGCCTTGATCAACAGCCCGGAAAGGACGGGAACCGGCGGACGGGGTGAGAGGGACCGTGCTGTCCACGTAACCGCCTCGGCCAGGACATCCCGCTCAACTCTGAACTTCACTGCAGGGTGCCGCCTTTCACAACGTACTTATCAGTACTACTGAACTTTCATGAACACGTGAGGGAGCATTTCGGGCTGCCAGGACGCCCGGTCTGCCCGCTGGGAATCACAACAATACCCTGTGCCAGCTTACCGCCGGCAGGTTGTCATTTACCGGGGGACGAGGATCCATTCACAGCGGCCATTGTGCCAATGCCCAAAGGGGTTCACCCCACCCGTTCCAGGACCTGCGGAGCAGGCAGATGGAACATCGGATGTTTGGTCCGGAAGGTCGGATGTTATTTGGTGGAACCCAATTTCTTAAGATTCGTAGTGTTAATAACTGCTGTGGATACTGTGGATAACTCGACCCTGCCGGGCGTTCCGGCGTTTTAAGCCTGTTGATAACCTGTGGACGCTCAGCCTACGTGCAGGGCGGGGCTGTTGGGAACTATTTTGCAGTTCCGCGTATCCACAGGGCAATACCCGCTGAGAGGTGTTATCCACCGAGTTATCCACACCCTTGTCCACACGTGTTAATTTCGAGCCCCTGAGGGGCCCTCTAATCCGCGCGCTGACGCGGATCTAAGCCTCGCGCTGCTGCTGCTTGATTCGGTTGGTCAGCTCAGTGACCTGGTTGTAGATGGCCCGCCGCTCGGCCATCAGTTCCCGGATCTTGCGGTCCGCGTGAATCACAGTGGTGTGATCCCGCCCGCCAAGCTCCTGCCCGATCTTCGGCAGCGACATGTCAGTCAGCTCACGGCAGAGGTACATCGCGATCTGCCGGGCAGTGACCAGAGTCCGCGTCCGCGACTTGCTGCACAGCTCCTCGAGGCTGATCTGGAAGTAGGCTGCCGTCTGACCGAGGATCGAGGCGGCCGTAATCTCCTGGGCGCCGTCGTCGGTGATCAGGTCCTTGAGCACAATCTCAGCCAAGCCGACGTCGACCTGCTGGCGGTTCAGGCTGGCGAAGGCGGTTACCCGGATCAGGGCGCCTTCCAGTTCACGGATGTTGGTGGAGATTTTTGAGGCGATGTACTCCAGCACATCGTCGGGGGCGCTCAGGGAATCGCCAATCGCCTTCTTCCGGAGGATTGCGATCCGGGTTTCCAGTTCCGGCGGCTGAACGTCGGTCAGCAGACCCCACTCGAAGCGTGAGCGCATCCGTTCCTCGAACCCGGAGAGCTGCTTCGGCGGCAGGTCGGAGGTGATGACCACCTGTTTGTTGTGGTTGTGGAGCGCGTTAAAGGTGTGGAAGAACTCCTCCTGCGTCGCGTCCTTGTTCGCCAGGAACTGGATGTCGTCAATCAGCAGGATGTCCACGTTGCGGTAGAGCTGTTTGAAGCTGGCGCCCTCGTCGTACCGGATGGAGTTGATGAAATCGTTGGTGAACTCTTCGGAGTTCACATACCGCACACGGATCCCGGTATAGAGGTGGCGGGCGTAATGCCCGATTGCGTGCAGCAGGTGGGTCTTGCCCAGCCCGGAATCCCCGTAGATGAACAGCGGGTTGTAGGCCTTTGCCGGAGCTTCGGCCACGGCAACGGCGGCGGCGTGGGCAAACCGGTTGGAGGATCCGATGACAAATGTCTCAAAAACGTACTTGGGGTTCAGCCGGCCAAATTCCTGTGAGGTGCTCGGCGGCGTGGGCGACGGAGCGCTTTCGCCGGTCGGCACTGGCGAGGGGGCTGCTTCTTCGGGCTCGGGCTCCGGTTCGGCCTGGGCGACGGGAGTCAGATCCGCGTCAATGACGAAGGCACACTGGATGTCCGCCTGGAAGACAGTCTTGAGGACCTCGTCAAGGATGTTCTTGAGCTGGGTCTGCAGCACTTCGCGGGTCAGCTCATTGGGAACAGCCACAAGCAGGGTCGTGCCGATCAGGCCCTGGGCCTGGGCAAGAACCACGAATCCGCGCTGCCGGGGTGAAACCCTGTCATCGGTCTCCAGCGTCCTGATGACCTTGCGCCAGGAACTGCCGACGTCGTTGATTTCGTCCGTACCCACAAAAACCTCTCGTGACGCCCGCAGGGGGCGGTTTAAGAAACCGGAATCCAGGCCTGGATCCGGAAGAGTCATCCACAGAGTTATACACAGTCGTGGATAAACACCCAGCGCCAAGCCTAGAGCATCAGTTCGGCTGTCGGTAGCCGGAATCCGGCGTCCCTGCTTGACTTGGGGCGGGACTCACATTTGACCGGGAAGGACCCATGCGGGCACTTGTCCACAGGTGTGGAAAATTCTGTATGAACAGCCCCCGCGGCCCCCGGTTTGACTGCAAACGGGGTCTCACCTAACGTTGAGTAGTCCTTTGTGTCTGCTATCTGCACTCATTCATGCCCATCAGGGTTCTGGGAATCAGGGTCCAGGTCCGGGTTGAGTGTAGTCAGTCACATGAAAAGAGCGCCGCTTGTGCTTTCCCCTTGATGCAGCAAGCGCCAGCGCAGATTGTCTTGGAGTAACCACCGTGAGCAAGCGGACTTTTCAGCCGAATAACCGCCGTCGTGCCAAGAAGCACGGCTTCCGCCTTCGCATGCGTACCCGTGCCGGCCGTGCCATTCTTTCCGCACGCCGTGGCAAGGGCCGTACCGAACTGTCGGCATAAAACAGACTTAGGTTTGCCGATGCTGCCTCAGCAGCTCTGTCCCACCCTCCTGGCGTCCTGAATGCTGGCCGCGAGGAACCGGGTGCGTTCGGCGGCGGATTTTTCCCATACCGTACGTTCCGGTGCCCGTTGCGGGCGCCGGAACGTAGTCTTATACGCAGTGTCCAACCCGGCCGCGCCAACGCGCGTCGGGTTCATTGTGTCGAAGGCGGTCGGGAACGCCGTGACACGTAACCTCGTTAAGAGAAGACTGAGAGAAGCAGCAGCGCAGAGCCTGGCCGACCACCCTACGGGGCTGGACATTGTGGTCAGGGCACTGCCGCCGGCGGCATCGGCATCGTGGGCGCAACTAAGCGCCGACTACGCTGGTGCCCTCTCTGCATGCATAGGCAAGCTTTCGCGGCAGTGACCACAAAGGTGAGGGAGGGGCTAAAGATGGGCCGAACCGGTAGCAAACCGGCGAAGGCTTCTCTTCCCGCTGCCTTTTTCCTGCCCATCATGCTTTTTTTCTGGCACCTTCCCCGGAACGTCCTGATCGGACTTCTGATGGGCTACCGCAAGGTGGTGTCCCCGCTCTACGGGCCGGTGTGCCGGTTTTTTCCATCATGCTCGGCGTACGCCCTCGAAGCCGTCACCATTCACGGTGCCGTCAAGGGAACGTGGCTTGCCGCGCGCCGGCTTGTCCGCTGCCATCCGTGGAACGACGGCGGAGTGGACCATGTGCCCGAAGGCCGCAGGACGTGGCCGCAGGAATCGGTCCCCAGGATCATTGTGCTGAATCATCCCGTGATTCCGGCAGACGAAGACAGCCGCTCGGCGGCTTAGGAGAGTAAATGGGTTTCTTCGACACGATACTGTTCCCCTTCAAGTGGGTGGTGTCATGGATCATGTGGATCTTCCACGAGGGATTCGTTTTCCTCGGGATGGATGCCGCATCGGGTTGGACCTGGACGCTGTCCATCATCGGTCTGGTGATTGTCATCCGGGCCGCCCTCATTCCTGTTTTCGTCAAGCAGATCAAGGCGCAGCGCGGCATGCAGTCGCTGCAGCCGGACCTGCGCAAGCTCCAGCAGAAGTACAAGGGCAAGACTGATCAGCTCTCGCGTCAGGCCATGACGCAGGAGCAGATGGCGCTGTACAAGAAGCACGGGACCAACCCGTTCGCTGCCTGCCTGCCGATGCTGATCCAGATGCCGTTCTTCTTCGCGCTGTTCCAGGTGCTGAACGGCGTCTCCAGCGCCAGCGCAGGCGGAGAGGGTATTGGTGCCCTGACTCCGGCCGCCATCACGCAGTTCGATGAAGCGACCATCCTCGGCGCTCCGCTTTCCTCTTCGCTGCTGCACGGCTTCGGCACCGAAGGCCACGTCTCCGTCGTCGTCCTCTCGGTCATCATGATCATCGCCATGACCGCGTCGCAGTTCATCACGCAGAAGCAGATCATGTCGAAGAACATGTCTGAAGAGGCGCTGCAGAGCCCGTTCATGCGCCAGCAGAAGATGATGCTTTATGTACTGCCCCTGGTCTTCGGCATCGGCGGCATCAACTTCCCCATTGGTGTCCTCATCTACTGGACCACCACAAACCTGTGGACCATGGCGCAGCAGTTCTTTGTCATCCGCCGGATGCCCACACCGGGTTCTCCCGCAGCGAAGGCACTCGCCGAGCGCCGTGCCCGGAAGGGGCTGCCGATGGTTCCCCTGCTGGGCGAGAAGAAGGCCGAGCCGGTTGAAGAAGTTCCCGCACTGTCCAAGGCCCAGCGCCAGCAGCCCCAGCGCAAGAACAGGAAGAAAAGATGAGCACTGAGCACGTCGAAGAGTCTGTGGAAGAACTGCCGGAGCCCGCTGAAAGCGGAGCAGCGGGCCGCCTCGAGGAAGAAGGCGACGTCGCAGCCGACTACCTGGAAGAGCTGCTGGACATTGCCGACATCGATGGCGATATCGACATCGAAGTACGCAGCGGACGCACCTACATTTCCGTAGTCTCCGAAGAAGGGGACGACTCCGGGCTGCAGTCCCTGGTGGGACAGGACGGAGAGGTCCTGGAAGCCCTCCAGGAGCTAACCAGGCTCTCGGTGCTGACGGCTACGGATAACCGTTCCCGGCTGGTCCTGGATATCTCCGGCTACCGCAAGGAGCGCAGCCAAGAGCTGCACCGGATTGCGGAAGACGCCGTTTCCCGGGCCAAGACCGCCGGCAAGGACATCGCGCTGGCACCGATGAGCGCCTATGAGCGGAAGATCGTCCATGACGCCGTTGCGGAGCTCGGCCTCATCAGCGAGTCCGAGGGTGAAGGCCCTTCCCGGCATATTGTGGTCTCCCTCGCCGATTCCTAGGCTTGCGGGCCGGAAAATCTCTCAGACTCGCTAAGACAAGGATCTGTTTTCGTGGTTGAAATTACGCCTGCCGAGCATGCTGCAGCGGTCAGGGTATTCGGTTCCCGGCTGCCGCTGGCCGAACGCTATGTGGAGCACCTGGCCACATCCGGCATGGAACGCGGGCTGCTGGGTCCGCGCGAAGTTCCACGCCTGTGGAGCCGGCACGTGTTGAACTGTGCTGTCGTCGCTGATCTAATCCCGGACTCAAGCAAGGTGGCCGACGTCGGTTCCGGCGCCGGCCTTCCGGGGCTCTGCCTGGCGATTGCCCGGCCGGATCTGCACATGACGCTGATCGAACCGCTGGAGCGCCGGGTCACCTGGCTCAACGAGGTTGTGGAAGACCTGGGGCTGGACAACGTCGAGGTGATCCGCGGCCGCGCGGAACAGGTGGTTGGCAAGGTCAAGGTCGACGTCGTGACGGCGCGGGCTGTCTCCGCCCTGTCTGGTCTTGCCGGGCTGACCATTCCGCTGCTGCAGGGCCACGGCGAGGTGCTGGCCATCAAGGGCCGCAGTGCTGCGGAAGAGATTGAAAAGGCCGCCAAGCAGATCCGTAAGCTCGGCGGGAAGGAAACCTCAGTGGTGACGGCTGGGGAGGACGTGCTGGAAGAACACACCACGGTCGTCCGGATCGTGGTTTAGGGACTAAACGCGTTGTGTACATACCCCGGTCGATCCGGGGTTTTGGCGGGGCAGCCGATAGGCTGGTGGCTGTAATGCCTTATGTTGTGAAAGTGAGCATGTCCAGGTGAGTGTGCGCGATTCTGCCGCAAAACGAATTCCCCCCTTTGCTGCGCTGGGTTCTGCCTTCTCATCCACGTTTTCAAGGAATCAACCCGAAAAAGTTGCAGAACCACAGCCGCCCTTGCCTGTTTCACGTGAAACAGGACATGCTGTTGCAACATTGTCTGCCGGCGCATCCCATGTGCCTGTTTCCGAGACCAGCGAAGGTGGTGTAGCCGGCCAGGCGGTCGTTCCGTCCGAGTCGGTAGACGTTATGGACCTGATGGATGAAAGCACCCCACTGGCCCGCGAGCTTGCCAGTGAAAACCGGCGGCGCGAACGGCTCCGCGGACGCGTACTGCCGCGTCCGGCCGAAACGCGCGTTATGACGGTCAGCAACCAGAAAGGCGGCGTGGGTAAAACCACCACCACCGTTAACCTGGCGGCCGCTCTGGCGTCGGCCGGACTGAATGTCCTGGTTATCGACATTGACCCGCAGGGGAATGCTTCCACCGCACTGGGCATTGACCACCGGGCAGAGGTTGAGAGTATCTACGATGTGCTCATTGATGACCTGCCGCTGGGCAGGGTGGTTGCGCAGTGCCCGGACATCCAGAACCTGATCTGCGCGCCTGCGACGATCCACCTGGCCGGAGCGGAGATTGAACTCGTTTCGTTGGTTGCCCGGGAACAGCGCCTCCGCCGCGCTATTGACGTCTACGCCGCTGAACGCAAAAAAGCCGGTGAAGAGCGCCTGGACTACATCTTCATCGACTGCCCGCCGAGCCTGGGCCTGCTGACTGTCAACGCTTTTGTGGCTGCCAAGGAAGTTCTGATTCCCATCCAGTGCGAGTACTACGCACTGGAAGGGCTGAGCCAGCTCCTGAAGAACATTGAGATGATCCAGAAACACCTGAATGCAGATTTGGTTGTTTCTACGATCCTGCTCACCATGTATGACGGCCGCACCAACCTGGCCGCTCAGGTAGCTGCCGAGGTCCGGGAGCATTTCCCGCAGCAGGTCCTGGCTGCCGTTGTACCGCGATCCGTACGAATCTCCGAGGCGCCCAGCTACCAGCAGACCGTTATGACCTACGATCCGTCCTCAACCGGCGCTCTTTCGTATCTCGAGGCCGCTGCTGAGATCGCCCAGCGTTCTTAGACACCCCCTTCAGGGTTGCCGGATGATCCTGCCGGCGAACCGTAGAATACTCTCACAATCAATCCATGCCGCTTGCTGTGTGCATAAGGGAAGGACTTACCCATGACCGAGAAGCGTCGGGGTTTGGGCCGGGGTCTGGGTGCGTTGATTCCCAGTACTGCCGAGGCTTCTGAGACAACTGAAACCGCGCAGGGATCCCGTGCCGGGAGGCCTGTGGACCTGTTCTTCGCGGCGGCGAGCGATGAAGTTGCTCCCGGACGTGCTGGCGGCAGCCGCCGCGGTGCGGGAATCAACAAGGATGCCCTCCGGGCACCCGTACCCAAAAAGTCTGCGGGCCGCGGCACAGCAACCCGGTCGGCAAGTGCCCGTGCCAAGGCAGCGGCCGAGCCAGCCGAGGCACCTGAAGCTGCAGAGGCCTCCACCGTTGCGGCCAAGGAAGCACCTAAAGCCGCTGCAAAGCCAGCCAAGCGGCCTGCAGCGGCATCTAAGCGCCCTGCAGCCACCCCGTCCCCAGCTGAGCCGTCTGAGGCGACAGGGGACGCGGCAGCGGCCGCTGAGATAGTGGAACCAACGCCCGGCGACGTACCTTCCGCAGCGGATACGTCCGTTGATGACGTTTCACGTGAAACGCTTCTGGAAGTTCCGGGCGCGCGCTTTGCTGAACTGCCCATTGATTCCATTCATCCCAACCGCAAGCAGCCGCGCAGCGTCTTCGATGAAGAAGACATGTCCGAGCTGGTGCACTCTATCCGTGAGATCGGCGTCCTGCAGCCCATTGTGGTTCGTCCGTCCGCCGAAGGCGATGCCGATCATCCCTACGAGCTTGTTATGGGTGAACGGCGTTGGCGTGCCAGCCGCGAGGCTGGACTTGATTTCGTTCCTGCGATCATCCGTTCCACCCAGGACGTGGATCTGCTTCGTGATGCGCTTCTGGAGAACCTGCACCGCAGCCAACTGAATCCGCTTGAAGAGGCCGCTGCGTACCAGCAGCTCCTGGACGACTTCGAGTGTTCGCACGAAGAACTGGCGGAACGGATTGGACGCTCCCGTCCGCAGATCTCCAACACTCTCCGGTTGATGAAGCTGCCTCCGCTCGTGCAGCGTCGCCTGGCGGCCGGTGTCCTGTCTGCCGGCCACGCCCGCGCGCTCCTGGGACTCAACGACCCAGCCGAAATGGAGAAGCTCGCTCAGAAAATCGTCGCTGAGGGTATGTCTGTTCGGGCGACGGAAGAGGTTGTATCCCTTTCCGACGGTATCCGCCGGCCAGCAAAGGAAGCGAAGCCGAAAGCAGGCGCACGGCATGAGCGCCTCGACTACTTTGCAAATTCCCTCTCAGACCGCCTGGATACCAGCGTGAAGATCACTCTGGGTGCACGGAAGGGCAAAGTCAGCATTGAGTTTGCCAGTGTTGAGGACCTGAACCGGATCATGGGGGTTCTGAACCCCGCGCCAGCGGAGTAGTTTTGACTCGAAAGGCCGCCTGTTTCACGTGAAACAGGCGGCCTTTTTCGTCTCTTGGCACTGCAGAGCCACGACAGCTTTATGTCTGGAGATGTGAAGCGGTTCGGTTCGACCATATCGGTCCTGAATTCGATCAGTTTCTACCTGCTGCAGACGTGATCCTCGCATTCGAATCAAATTGGAAGACTTCAGAAGGCCTCTAGACGCGAGTTCAGCATTACAACATGTTCATACTGCGGACGTTTCACGTGAAACATGGACGGGTGACCGATCCGAATCTTTGTAGTTGGGTCAGATACAGGCGGCCTTCTGCGCAGGGAAGCGCTCGTCTCCGCGCACTGCGTACCGAAAGTTTCGCAGGTCCACTGCCGACCTCAGGCGATAGCGGATGGAGACGCTACTCAAACTTCTCTGCTCGCGGGCCGTTCCGGTTTGACTACCGTCGACTACCCGAAAGGACTACACGCTAATCCACAAGCACCGTCAGCACAACCGAAAACAGCTGTCCCGATTGAAAAATGGAGTACACAAGAGCGATTGCAAGAAGAAACAAGAAAGAAGCAAGGAGCTGTGGAACCTCGGGCAAGGGACCGTGGGCTGGGCTGCAGCGTAGACAACGGGCTCGACGTACTGCCCAGGCGGAGACTTACCGCCTTCATATAATCCTCCACATACCGCGCTCTCAGCTAGCCGATTCACCGGTCGAACAGGCAGTATCGATGCTTGGGTTGAGCCTGATGATCGCCGGAGAACGGGTGCGATTCGTTGTCCCGTTTCACGTGAAACAAGTGTCTGGTCATGTACGGCGGGGTATAACGAAGAGATGGGCGGAGATTAGGGGTGTCTTGGGGCCCTAGCCGATTACTGGAGAGAGAATAGGCGCTTGCCTTAGAAGCTCTATATCTTGAGTATCTACCCTTATTGATAAGCAATCGCTAAACACCGAATAACGCCGCTTGGTGCAGAAGTCTCTGGCTACAGGTTACCCACTCGGGAGTGTACGCTTCCATGAAGCGACCCTGTATGAGTATCAGCCAATATGCAGAGCATCGGCATGCAGTCAAAGATCCTGACAGTAACCCCCTATGGGAACTGCCTTCCCATTACGCGCGCCTGGATGACAGCAAGAATGAGTTCGGTTTCACGTGAAACACGAAGGCCTCAGCGCTGATTTGGCGAAACTGAGCATGGGCTCCCAGAACCCGCGCTCATAGATTCTGCGGACCTTGGGCGTGAAAGCATGGCTCACCGGATTCCACTGGGCTCTCCGTCCAGTAGACGCGCAGGACGCAAATCTAAAAGACTTCATCACTTATCGTCCGTAAACAAAAACCGTTCCCGTTGCTGTTCAAGGAACGACTATCAGTGATGGAATGCCTTGACCTTGAAGAGTGGGAGGACCGCCCTCGATTCCAGAGATGCCCTGCCCGCCAGTCTCTGCATGCCTGGGCCACCGCTGTAGCAAGCGGCTCCCTTCTCAATACGGGGGCTCAGTGCCACCCAAAGGCTGCGGGGCGATTATCGCCGAGGCATGCTCCTGGGGTTCGCTGCCTAAGGATTCCTTCCTGCCGCCAGGGATGCTTACTGAGGCTTCTGCGCAGTCCCGAGCAGTCCCGTGCAGGACAGTGCGGTGCGGCGGAGTAGAGCAGATGAGAGCGGAGCGGAGCAGAGCAAAGCAGAGTGGGGGTGAGCCGACGCACCACGCTGGCCCACGGGTGCGCTGCATTGTGGACCGCCGCGTTTGCCCGCTGTTTCACGTGAAACATTGTCGCGCTTGGTCCGGGCGATGCCCTGGCCAGTGCTCCGCAACAAACCACTTATGACCCGGACCGTCACCTTGTACCGACCGTCTTGTCAGGATCACCGTCCTTCGTATTCTCATGCGCCGGAAGCAGAATCCACCACAAGGTGGGTTGCCAGGTCTACTCGCTGGGGATATGCGCCGGCGAGTAGGGACTCCCATGGGCTGACCACCATAAGGAGCACTCAGTTGAAAGCACAGAGTCTCACTGAGCAGGCAAATGTTTCACGTGAAACGCTTGGCGGCAGCATTGCCGCTTCTAGCGATGAGGCGGTTAAAGCGGGGTAACAACGGGGATCGACTTGATACTCGTAGGAGCGGGGATGCGGGGAGATATGGGGCATGGGGCGGGAGGTATGGCTGATGCCAAGTGGGTGTCCCCTCCGGCTTCCGCGGGCTATCGAACAGGGGGGGACGAGAGTGCTAGGGGTGCGTCGACATCGCGAGGAGCGAAGTGTTGGAATACTGAGGCGACCTACCCCCCCCCGAGTCAGGCTTGGAGGAGCCTCAGGGAATGGTGCACTCGACATAAGAGAATCCCTTGCTGTGGGCACTGTTGCGATGGGTGTCGCATTCACGTGGGAGCAAATGGCCGGGTACGAGGCGATGGTTAACCATCCAGGGTCAGCCCTTGCTTGGGACAGCCTGCACGTGGGGTCCTGCAGGCAAACACGTGGTCGTGGCCGGCAGCGTTCATGCCGACGGTTCTGTGGAGCGGTAGAAGCTGGCAACAAGGGATATGCACGTCCTTTGTGGTCCCGGTGTCGTTCCAGAGTGACTCAGCGGGCTGAGGCCATCTGGTTGAGCTTTTCACGGACCGGTCGCCCAGGGATATCGGATAGTGGTGAATAACTGTCCTACTCGGTGGCATCCGGCATGGACCCCGCGGAGTATTCCATAGACCGAGAGGGAATTTAGGGGTGTCAGGCCAGCCGTGGATCGGAGGGGAAACGGCCGCCCAGTCTCAGAAAGCACTCGTCACTGTCATGATCTCGCGACTCATCAACCATCTCTAAAGGCGTCCCATGCTGACCGAGAGGGAGTCGGGGTCAAGGCCGCAGGGCAAGTCAGCTCATAAAAGCAGCGGAGGACCATCCGCGCTGTGGGGAGTTCTAGGCTTCCAGAGCGCAGCAACGGGATGAAAGAGGTTGTCAGCTGGTGGAATCGGTACTCAGGGCAAATCCCTGGAGCAGGCAACATGGTCATCAAGATGTTCAACGGCCGCAGGCTGACGCCGGTTCAAGATGCCGGAGACCGTACCCCTCTCGATGGGTTGCCGTGATGGGCTGGCGCAAGGCCTCCTGGAACCCTCTTCACTCGCTCTGCGAGGCCCGGTACCCGAGTGGCCACTGCATTTGAACGCCACTGCATTTGAACACGGTGGCCGCCGTGCACTCCACGCCACAGGATTTCCCACGCATCACCCACGCTGACCGCTGCGCCGGAGAAACACCACACCGAGGTAGTGAGAATATCGGTAGCCGTTGTGAGTGCACTTCTGGTGCGGACGGCGAGCAGCTGGAGAGCGGGACCGAAGATCGGACTGCTCGATAGACCCAGCCGACCAATCACGACCTGTAGTGGACCCCGGGAATGGTTGTGCCCAATCAAGAGAGCTGTCGTTTCACGTGAAACGGGAATCCTAGGACAGCAGGCTCTTGGTGCCGGGGCAGTAACCGTAGCCCAAGAATTCCGCGGCTAACTGGTTGCCTGCTTGCAAATGAACGGAGAGGCCTGGGAGTGCGGGAACATCCTTTAGGCAGGTCTGCGGTTGTGGCGATGATCCGGCAGCTCAATTACTGCAACGCTCCGTTGGCCTTTTCGGCTGTTGGTTGGAGATTAGTCAGCGCCGAACCCGATAGCGCATGTGTCGCACCCGGTTGCCCTGGATCACGACATCGGGATCCTCCAGCAGGTGCTGTGCGTGGACCGACCCGAAGTAGCGCTTGCCCGACCCAAATACGACGGGCACAACGTCCATGCGCACCTCGTCGACCAGGCCGGCGGCAAACACCTGGCCACCGACGTCGCCCGCGGCAACCTCGACGATACGCTCACCCGCAAGCTCCTGCGCCTTGGCCACGGCTGCCTTGATGCTGTCTACGAAGTGAAACGGCGCCTCGGGGTCCCAGCCCTCAGGCTTCGGCCGGTGAGTCACGACGACCACATGGGCGACCCCGCCCGGGGGCTTCCCGTCCCAGCCATCAGTCAGGTCGAAGACGTGACGGCCCGCGATTGTCGCCCCGATCTGGTCCCAGTACGGCCGGATGTAGTCATAGGACGTCTGCGACACCTTCAACTCGCCGCTATCGTCCAACGGCACGTCACCGCTGAGCAACCAGTCGAACAGTGGTCCGGGCTGGTCGTGCTTGTCCGCGATGAAGCCGTCCACCGACACCGAGGCGTACATAACCACCTTGCCCACGGGACTCTCCTTTGCTCGAGTGCCCCATGTTAGCTCCGATATGGCGAACACGGTTCCGCGCCTGCGGGTTTTCATGGTGATATCCGAAAGGCAAAGGCGTGCCGAGCGTCCCTCCCTGGGGCAGGCTTCGAAGCGCGAAGAGGGCGGGTCCCCGAATGGAAACCCGCCCTATGAACTAGAAAGGTCAGCTACTTCGCATTCTCCGAGAAGCTGGAGTCGACATAGCTGTCCTGCTTAATCGGATCTGCGTACTCGATCGCGCCGGACGCCATCCACACTTCCTCCATCTTGGCCAGCTGCTCAGGGAGGGGTGCCAGGTTGGGAAGCCAGGTGTAGAGCGGGACGGCCTTGACTTCCTCGGCAGTCTGTCCGGTGGCGTCACCGATGATCTTCAGGTTCTCGTCCGAGTAGCGATCCTCACCCTGGAGGTCCTTGGCCGCGCGCGCTACGGCATTAAAGAACTTCTGCGCGTTGTCGGAGCCTGCGAAGTGCCCGCCGAAGATCATTCCGGTACCGGAGGTACCTGCCGGGGGAACACTGAGCTGGACAGCCGTCTCGTCGCTGATGGCCAGCGTAGAGAACGGAGCGGAGATCAAGCCTGCATCGAGGCTGCCGTTGGCAATGGCCGTAGGCATATCCGGGTTGCCGAGGTTGACGACCTCGACGTCGTTGATGCCCAGGCCTGCTTCCTCCAGTGCCAAGGCCAGGAGGAACGCGCCGGTTCCACCGGCACCGCCGGCAGCGCCGACCTTCCGGTCACGCAGGTCTTCGACTCCGTTGATCTGGTTGTCATCGGCCAATGCCTTCGAAACGACCAGGCTGGTAGGGCTCTCTTCAGTATTGCCGTCTGCAACACCCATCGAACCTACAACCTTGATGTCGAGGCCGGTTTCGATGGCGCTGAACATTCCAGCCGAGAAACCGGCGGCTACGACGTCGAGCTTGCCGCTGGAAGCCAAAGGAATGGCATCCTGGCCGGACTTAACCGTTTCCAGGGTCACTTCCAGGCCTTCGTCTTCGAAGTATCCCTTGGCATCGGCAACGTAGATGGGAGCAAAGATGGGCAGCTGCACGATGCCGACGCTCACCCCCGTCATTTCGGGTCCTTCGGCTTCCGCACCGGATTCGGCGCTGCATCCGGTCGTCACGAGGGCTGCCAGCACCATTGCGGCAGAAAATTTTAGTCTGATTTTCACTTCTTATCCTTCTTTTTTGATCCATTGGAATATTTCCAGGGAAGTACTGCCCGCTCGAGGAGAAGCACCAGTGCTGTCACCAGCGCGCCCACGAGGGAAACAACAATCAGCCCGACGTACATCTTGGCGGGCTGGAACAGCTGCCAGGAATTCCAGATGAGGTAACCGAGACCGTCGTTCGACGCCACAAACTCCACAGCGGTAATAACGATGACGGACATTCCAGCAGCGACTCGGAGGCCGGTGATAATCGCCGGCGTTGCTCCGGGGAGCAGCACATGCCGGAACAACTTAAACCCGGTGGCCTTGTAAGCGCGGGCAGCTTCCAGCACGCGCGCATCGATCTGGACAATGCCGGCGAGGGTGTTGATTTGGATGACGAAAAATACCGAAATGGCAACGCTGAGCACTTTGGGAGTCTCGGTGAGGCCGAAGATGAGCAGCAGCAGCGGAAGGATCGCGATCTTGGGCAGGGCGTAGAGGGCCGTGAAAGTCGGGCCGAGTGCGGCGCGCAGAGGCCGCCAGACACCCATCAACAGGCCGACGGCGATGCCTGCCACGGCGCCACACGCGAAACCAACGCTCAGCCGCGCCACGGTGGCTCCTGTGTGCTTCCAGAGTTCGTTGCTTTCCATCATGCTCCACGCCTGCACCGCGATCTGGGTGGGCGGGGTAAACAGTCGTGCATCGACGGCACCGCTGCGGGCCAGCAGCTCCCAGAGGGCAAGGAGCAGGACCGGAGTCAGGATGGACAGGGAGAGGTCACGGAAGCGGAGCCGCTGCTCCCGGGAGAACTCACGCTGAATAGCACCCTGAAGTTCGACGTCGGCCGGGGCTTTGGTTTGGTCGTGGATGGTTGTAGTCATGTTAGGAATACCTCAGAGATGCTTGGACTTCGTCGCGCAATGAATCCCAGATATCCTGCTTCATTGACGCGAACTCGGGGCTTGCTTCGATCTGCATGCTGCGGGGGCGTCCGAACGGGACGTCAATGATTTCCTTGACCCGGCCGGGGCGGGCGGACATCATCACGATCTGGTCGCCCAGCAGGAGCGCTTCTTCAATTGAGTGGGTGACAAGAACAACCGTTTTGCGCTCCAGCTCCCATAGCTTCACCAGCTGTTCCTGCATCAGCATCCGTGTCTGTGCGTCAAGGGCACCCAGCGGCTCATCCATCAGCAGTGCGGGGGATCCGGTGGCAAACGCGCGGGCGATGGCAATGCGCTGGCGCATACCGCCGGACAGCTGATGCGGATAGGAGTTCTCGAACCCGGTCAAGCCGGCTTCGGCAATCCAGTGCCGGGCGTGCTCCTCGCGTTCACGTCGGCCCACACCGGCCATTTGCTCGCCGAACGCGACGTTCTGCAGGACGTTGAACCAGGGAAACACGCCGTGTTCCTGGAATACGAACGCTGAGGTCGGAACCTTGTCTGCTCGAAGGCTTGTGGAGATATGGCCGGAAGTTGCTGTTTCCAGGTCGCCCAGGATGCGAAGTAGGGTTGACTTTCCGCAGCCGGAAGGACCCACGATACAAGTGAAGGAGCCCTCCTTCAGCTTCAGATTGATGTCATCGAGGGCATGGACACCGGTGGAACCGGGGAATACCTTGTGTACGGAGTTGACCTCGAAGGCATAGTCCGTCGAAGTTTCTGGGGTCATCTTGTTTCCTGAATGTCGGAGGACTGTGAGGGTTGGCGGGGAGGGAGTGGGGAGCAGAAGATCCCTCCAATGAACTGCTGGTCCCATTCGGAGGCCTGCAGGTATTCCGGGGCATGTGGGCCGATCAGGCCCGGTGCCCAGAGTTCGGCGTCGTCATCCGGCTCGTAGCCGATTGCGGAGCCGCCGGTAGCGGACAAGTAGCCACGGGTGTTGGCCGAGACCCCCCAGATGATGCGGTAACCGTTTGAGGGCTTATCCAGGGCATGGAGGAACAGGGAACCCGCATCTCCGGGGGAGAGCCAGGTGCTCAGCATCCGGGCGTCCCGGGGCTGTTCGAAGCGTGACGCGATACGCAGGCAAATTACGTCCATGCCGTGCCGGTCATGGTAGTAACTGCCCAGGGCCTCCAATGCAGCTTTGGAGACTCCGTAAAAGGTATTGGGGCGCACCGGTGTATCGTCGGGGACCGCTGTGCCGTCGGTGGGGACCGGAGTAAAGCCGGCGGCATGAATCGAACTTGCCAGCACTGCTTTGGTGATGCCCTGCAGCCGTGCGCTTTCAAGCACTGCCTGGGTGCCGTCTATGTTGGCCCTGAGGATCCGGTCCCAGTCGTCCTCCAGCGGTATACCAGCGAGATGGATTAACGCGTCACATCCTGACAAAGCGGTGCTGAGAGCCGAGCGGTCATTGACGTCGCAGATCGCCCAGTCAGCGCCGAAATCCCGTTCGGGACGGACCCGGTCGATGCAGCGCAGCTCTATCCCTGCGTCCTGCAGCGCCGGGATGATGTCGGACGCCAGAGAGCCGGCGGCTCCGGTCAGCGCGACCCGCTGCGGCAGCTGGATCCAGGGCCCCCTCACAGCAGTGCCCCCTGACCGACGAGTGCTTCCTGCAGCCGCAGGACATCAACTGTGCTGTCCCGGACGTAGAGGGCCGCCGCGAGCCCGGCTGCCTGACCGGTCGCAAAGGACGTACCCATGACCCGGAGGGAAGCAAAAGCCCGGTTGTCGGAGCTGACCAGGCGTCCAGCGGCCCAGAGATTCGTCACGTCGGAGGAAGCCAGGGCGCCGTAGGGAATGTGGTACCAGCTCTTCCCCGCAATCCGATGGTAGGAAGTGGATCCGGCTACGGCGTGATCCTCCATGGGCCAGCCACAGCGGGCAATTGCATCCTCGGGGCGCCGCCGCGCTCCGCTCACGTCCGAGGCCCGCACCGTTTCCTGTCCCAGAAGCCTGCGTCCCTCGCGGATTCCCAGTTGCGGGCCCGTGGCTGCCAGGTAAGCATCCCGCCAGCCAGGCAGGAAGGATACGAAGGCGTCCAGATAGTCGTGGCACAGTGCCCTGGCCCGGCTCTCCGCACCGCTGAGCTGCTGGACATCAAGTATGTCGATGTGTTCGTCAGCCAGGAGCAGCATCAATTCGCGGGAGAGGGGCAGCCGTACACAGGTACCGTTGCTGCGGCCGAGTTCCACGCCCGTCCGGGCGGCATAGCGGGCCAGTGCATCATCCATTGCCTGGGACGACGTCTCGGCGTCTTCCGCCACCCCGCCAACCCTCATCACAAGAGTGCTGGCCTGACGCTGGTCAGTCGGTGAGAGATGATGGTCGGCGCCCGCGGCGGCCAGGAGCGCCCCGTCGCCGCTGCAGTCGACGAAGGCCTTGGCCGTGAGCTCCAGATTCCCTCCGCGGTGGGAGATCAGGACGCTTTCGATTCCGCCGGGACCGCGGCGTGCGGAGTGGAGCGTGCTGTGGAACAGGACGTCGATGCCTGCCGAGGCCACGAGCTTGTCCAGGATGAGTTTGGTGGTTTCGAGGTCGAGGAGGACGACCGTGTTGCCGGAGTTGCTGAAGGTTTCCCGGCGGTAGAGGTCATGGCGGTGGAGTTCTTGGAGGAACTCGTCGCCGAAACCGTAGACCACCTGCTCACCCTGCTGGTCGTAGAAACCGCAGTACGCGAGCACCGAGCTGTTAGTGGCCGCTCCGCCGAGGAAACCGTACTGTTCGACAAGACAAACCGCAGCGCCACTGCGTGCTGCGCTGACGGCCGCAGCCACGCCAGCCGCTCCGCCTCCTACAACGACAACGTCATAAGCTGTACGGCCCGGAGTGTGGGGCATGGAGATATTTCCTTAAAGCTTGAAATTGATAACCCTGCCAGAAAAGGCATCGGTAGAATTTCATTCTCGTTGTGATGGGCGTCATAATTCAAATGCCTAATAAGCTGTTCAGTCATTACCACCAGGCATGGGAGTAGCAATGGAGTTCAGGCAGATCGAGTATTTTGTCCGGGCCGCGTCAACGGGTTCGGTGAGCAGCGCTGCCGCAGAGCTTCACATGACCCAGCCCGCGCTGAGCCGGCAGATTGCCGAGTTGGAGCGGGAAGTCGGGAGCCGGCTTTTTGTCCGGACGGCCAAGGGGGTCACATTGACGGAGGCTGGCGAAGCGCTCTACAGCCATGCGCATCAGCTGATTGGTCATATGGAGAAAATTCCCGAGATTGTTCGGGTTGCGGCATCGGGAAACCGCGTCCTGCGGATCGGAGCCCCTCCGGGGTTGCCACACGACTGGTTCCGCCGGATCTCCACCCGGGTGCGTGCGGCAGACCAGAGGGTGCAGCTCTCTCTATTCGAGGCCAGCAGCGATGAGCAGCGCAGGCTCCTGCGGAACGGCGCGTTGGATGTGGGCCTCCTGCACGCCCGTCCGCGTGAGGGGCATGCCAAGCACGTCCTGACGCAGCCGCTGGGGGCCGTCCTCCCTCCAGGCTCCCCCCTTGCCGGGCGAAGCAGCCTCAGGTTGGCAGACCTGGACACCCTGACTGTCATGGCACACGCCGTCGGCGAGATCAAGGCCCAGGAGGTCAAGCTGCGTGCGGCCGCGGACGCCGCGGGAATTAGGGCACGCTGGGTCTTTAGACGGTTCAGCCATCACGCGCTGCTGATCGCGGATCTCGCATCCGCTGATGCCGCCCTGACTACTCAGGCGTCAGCGGCGATCAATTTCCCTGACTGGCCCTGGGTTCCGCTGGATGCCCTGGATGAAGAAGGCATGGAGATGCTTGTGCGCACCTGGGTGACCTGGCCTTCCGCGGTCCAATCCGGGCCCGTAGAGGTATTGGTACAAGCGATGATGGAGGAAGCAGGAAACCCGTACGCCAGCGCCTAGAATCAGCCGTCAAGCATTTAGAGCCCGGACACCCTGCGGGCGTCCGCGTCCGGGTTAAAGCGGCTGACGTCGTCTAGAGCCAGTGTGCCGGTCGGCTGGTCTTCTTCTTCCAGCAGGTACAGCCGCTGGATCGCGATGACAATGGAATCGGCGACAGTCTGCCGGAAGACGGGATCGGCGAGCCGGTGCGCATCGTGGAAGTTGCTGAGGTAGCCCAGATCGATTCCCACGGATGGGATGCCGGGCAGCTTTAGCGTGTCCCAGGTGCGGGCGTGGATGCCGAGATTGCCCATATCGGTCCGGGCCGCGAGTTCCTTGATCATCAGGATGGCTGCCCGCTGGCCGATGGGGGAGCGGGGCTCTCCGGAGGAGGGCAGGCCCCAGTAATAGGCGGCAATGCCGGAGGCCGCCGGCTGGTCCAGCCAGTCGCAGTGAATGTTGACGTTCAGGCTCGGCAGCTTGCCGGCCGGGTCGTTGCCGTTGGCTTCGGCGTCGTAGGCAACCACCTCTGCCCCGAATTCGTTGAGGATGCGTTCCACCCGTGCGCTGACATCGGAGGCGACCAGGACTTCGGTCAGCGGCTGGCCGGTCAGGCGCTCCGTGACGTGGGCGGAAGGGGTTTCCGAACGGCCGATATTCAGGGTGATGGTCCGCCCGCGCAGGGCTGCCGTGGAACGGTCCAGCCGCTCGTAATCGCGCAGCGCAAAGGCCTGGCTGGGGGAGAGAGCACGGTTCACCCGCAGCATGGCCGTCATCGTATCGGTGTCGCACACCCCGGTCCCGGGGATCCCAAGGTTCAGCTGCAGCTCGGCGACGGCGTAGCGGGTGCGGACACCGAATTCGCCGTCAATGTGCCCGTAGTAGAAACCCAGGTGGGAGAGATGGCGCTGCAGTTCCGCGACGTCGTCGCCCCGAACGGCAGGCTCATCTTCGGCATAGGCCAGGGCACGGTCGCCGAAGCGGAACTGGGCTTCGGCGAGGGCACGCTGGGTATCCGGACCAGCGACGCCGTCGACGATCAGGCCGCGGCTCTGCTGGAAGGCACGGACCGCCGCATCGACGTGGTCGTCAAAGACGGTGGGATCGTTAACGGCGTCCGGGGAGAGATAGGACATGGAAATGCCGGCGCGCAGCAGTGCTTCGCGAAGCGTTACTACGCGCCGGCTGGAATCCAGTCTCCGCAGACTTTCGTCCGCCGAGTGCATGGTCATGAAACCTACTTCAGGAAGGCCGCGAATTCCTGCTCGAGGACCTGCTTCGGCTTCGCACCGATCGACGTGGCAGCAACCTCACCGCCCTTGAAAACGTAGACGGCAGGGATGGACGTGATGCCGTACTTGGCTGCGATCGCAGGGTTGTCGTCCACATTGACCTTCACCACGTCGACCTTCTCCGCGTACTCGGCGGCGATGTCATCGAGGATCGGGGAAAGCATCCGGCACGGACCGCACCATTCAGCCCAGAAGTCCACAATGACCGGCTTGTCTGCGGCCAGCACATCGGTGCTGAACGAGGAATCCGTTACGTCCTTGGCATTGCTCATGGTTTTACTCCTTGTGGATCTCTAGACGGCGGCGTTTTCGGAAACAGTTTCCGACGCCGGGGTGGGAACGGTGGCAGCAGTGGCGGCTGAACCAAGGTCTGCCAGGTAATGCTCGACGTCGAGGGCAGCAGCGCAGCCCGATCCCGCTGCCGTGATGGCCTGGCGGTAGGTCGGGTCAATAACGTCGCCGGCTGCGAACACACCGGGCAGGGAGGTCTTGGAGGTGCGTCCCTGGACGGCGATGGTGCCGGCTTCGGTCAGCTCCAGCTGGCCGCGGACCAGATCGATGCGCGGATCGTTGCCGATCGCGACGAAGATGCCGGTGACCTCGAGGTCCGACTCCGAGCCGTCGGCGGTGTTGCGCAGCCGCAGCCCGGTGGCCTTGTCCGCGCCATGGATCGCCACAACTTCGGAATCCCAGATGAAGCGGATCTTCTCATTGGCCAGCGCACGGTCCTGCATGATCTTCGAGGCGCGCAGTGTGTTGCGGCGGTGCACCACGGTCACCGAATCAGCGAACTTGGTCAGGAACAGCGCCTCCTCCAGGGCGGAGTCTCCGCCGCCGATGACGGCGATGTTCTGGCCCTTGAAGAAGAAACCGTCGCAGGTGGCGCACCAGCTGACGCCGCGGCCGGACAGCCGCTTCTCGTCCTCGAGGCCCAGCTCGCGGTAAGCCGACCCGGTGGAAATGATCACGGCGCGGGCCAGGAAGGTCTCCCCGGTGCCGATGGTGACCTTCTTGATCTCCCCGGTGAGGTCAACCGAGGTGACATCCTCGAAGAGGATCTCGGTGCCGAACCGGGCGGCCTGCTTCTCCAGATTGGCCATGAGATCCGGACCCATGATCCCTTCAGGGAAGCCCGGGAAGTTCTCCACGTCAGTGGTGTTCATCAGTTCACCGCCGGCGGTGACGGAGCTGGCGATCAGCAGCGGCTTCAGGTTGGCCCGCGCGGTGTAGACGGCAGCGGTGTAGCCGGAGGGCCCGGAACCAACGATGATGACGTCCCGGATTTCGGGCGCGGAACCTGCGGCATCGGGCAGAATTTCGGTGCTCACGTGCTGTGAACCTCTTTCTTTGGAGAAACGGGCGTGATCCGGTGATGGAACGCTCGGGGACTCTAACCACCCGGCACAACACTGACAGAGAACAGCTTATTCCGAATGGCTCCTGCGTCACACGTTGAGCCGCCGGGCCGGTTGCCGGCGGCTCAAATGGGTGGAATCAGGACACTGCGATCTCTGCGATGCGCAGGCCCCAGGGGTATTCGGCCTGCACTCCGCTCAGGCGGGGCAGCTGGGTGAAGTTGATGATGACGTAGCTTGCCGATGCCGGCTCACCATCCACCTTGGGCACCGAGATGCTGGTGGTGGGTCCGGTGAAGCCGGACTGGGCCACGGTGGAGGCGCCTTCCAGGGTGGGCTGGTCATTGAGCATCACGGAGAAGCTGCCGCCGCTGCCGTTCAGCTGCGTGATGTCCACCTTGCTAACGGCAGATTCGTCTTCAAGTTCGACGACGAGCGCCAGGCTGGGCGCCAGTCCGCCGAAGGTCTCCGAAGCGTAGACGTAGCTGGACCAGTAGCTGGCCGGGTTACCGTCGATGATCTGCGGAAGCGCGGCGTCGTTCACCGAGTCCAGGGACTGGTTGCCGGGAACCAGGCGCGTGACACCTGCGGTCGCCGGAGCGGGCAGGGCGGCTCCGGTTTCCTCGGCTGCACCCTCTTCCGGTGCCGGGGCTACCGCCTCCGGGGAGGTGGAAACCTCGTCGGAGGCGAACATGTCCCCGACCTTGCCGAGGTTGGTAAAGGCGAGAACCACGGCGACGATCAGCACCAGGCTGAGGAAGCCTCCGACCAGCAGCCGGCCGTACTTGCGGTCGCCGCCTTCCCGGGGCTCGGCGTCGTCTTCCTGGTCGTAGTCCTCGTAGGTATCGGAGTCATAGCCGGCACCCAGGGCAGTGCGCGGGAAGCTGGAGGCCCGGCGCTCGTTCTCGCCGGCAGGCCGGTAGCCTTCCGCGGGGAAGTCATCCTCATCTTCCCAGCGGCTCACCTTGGGGGCGGCAACCGGGGCCGTCTCCGGGGCGGGCGTGGAGTAGGCGGCTGTGCGCGGGCTCTGGCGGGGCGGCGGGGGAACGGCTGCGGCGCCGGTGGCCGCTTCCGCCGGGGCTCCCTGGGATCCGCCGAACTCCAAGTCACGCTCCGCATTGGCAGCCGCGGAGGCACCTGCCGCTCCGGAAGCTGCGGCACCGCGGCCGAAGCGGGGGAGCTGGGGCTTGGACAGGCCTGAGAGCAGCGGTTTGCGGTCCCGTTCCGGGGATTCCTCGACATAGCGGTCTTCTTCGACCGTCTCGGGTTCGCGCGAACGCGGTTCGCCAAAGATTTCCGAGCCGAGCGTGTCGGTGAAGAAGGGCTCCACATAGGGGGCGTCGCGTTCAATGACGAGGTCAAGGAGGTCAGCGGCGTTGCCGGTGGAGGTAATCAGATAGGTGCAGCCGTCGCTGACGCCCAGGTCCAGGATCTGAACGGTGGAATGACGCTCACCGATGGCGATTTCCCGCGCGCTGGCACTAACCTGGCTGGCGTTCTGCGGTGCGGCAACGAGGATGCTTACGGCACGGTTCAGCACCTGGTCCACGCCGTCGAGGACAAGGTCGTTCTCTGCCGAGGCCAGTACCTGGGCGGTGACCTTGTATCGGCCGCCCAGCACTGAACCAACGTTTACCGGTTGTGGCACGTGTTCCTCCCGTGGAAACGGCTGTAACTTCTGCAAGATTTAGCCACCGGCGGGCGTGGGGCTGCCGGTGCGGTTAACACAGTACGCGCACGCCACCATTGACTTTCCCGTACCGCCCGCCTTATTCCATGCTACCCGCGGCGGCGGCCAAACCTGAGTTTGGTGTCTCAGGCCCCGCGTTTGAGGCGTGCGAGGATAGGTGCCATGAACTCGTCCAGTTCCCTGACCTTCAGCCCGCGCAGCATCGCGGCGTAAGACGCAGCCATCAGCGTGCCGCAGACCGCCAGGACGACGACGGCGCTGGCCAGGGAGCTCCAGGCGAACCCGTCCGAGGTGTAGCCCCCAAGCATTGCCAGGGCTGCTGCTCCCACGGCGGAGGCGCCGAGCGCTGCGACGGTCAACCGGACGTGCAGATCGAACACCCGCCCGGCACCGTAGTGGCCAAGTTTGCGGTTCAGGAAGATGTGGCTGAGCACCACGGCGGCGATGTTGCCGATTGAGTAGGCCACGGCCAGGCCAAAAACGATCCTGTCCGCCGGAAGGGCGGCCGCCGCAAGGGCCAGGGACACGCCCAGGATGGAGAGGATAACCTGCATGATCAGTGGTGTTTTGGCGTCTTCATTGGCGTAGAAGGCCCGGTTCATCAGGAAGGTTGCGCTGAGGAAGGGGGCGCTGGCTGCCAGCAGGACCAGCACCTGCGCCTGGATCACGGCCGAGGCGTTGGACCCGCCGCTGAACCACATGCTGATGGGACCGGCCAGCACCACCAGGACAGCCGCGCAGAAAACGGTTGCCACGCCGATGGCCCGCAGCCCGCGGGCAATGGTGTCCCGGACACCGTCCAGGTCCTGTTCCACGTAGGCGTGGGACATCCGGTTAAAGAGGACGGTCGCGAGCGAAAGCGTGATGACCGAGTGCGGAATGATGTAGAGCATCGCCGCCGTCTCCAGGTTGAGGTGACCGGCGATTTCCTGGGGAGGCGTCATGGCCTGGTAGGCCGGCCGCGCCGCGGAGGCAATGGTCGCGACTTTGGTGTAGACGAGGTAGGCGCCGTTGCCAACGAGCATGGTGAGCACGGTCCACTTGGCCACCTTGCCGGTCTGCCCGAGGCCGACCCCGCGCAGCCCGAAGGACGGACGCAGCCCAAGCCCCAGCTTCTTCAGCGGGAACAGCAGGACAACGGCCTGCAGCACGATTCCGAGGGTGGTGCTGCCGGCAAGGATCAGGGTTGCCGTGGAGGTCCAGGTTTCCGGAGAGAACTGTTCGCTCTCCTGCCGGCCGATGAAGGTGATGAAGACGATCAGGCCGGCGATGGCCACCAGGTTGTTGACCACCGGTGCCCACATGTACGCACCGAACCGCCCATTGGCGTTCAGGATCTGGCCAATCACGGCGTACGCGCCGTAGAAGAAGATCTGCGGGAAGAGCCAGTAGGCAAAAACGGTGGCCAGCGGCAGCTGGTCCGGATTGAGCGCTGTCACCAGGGGCAGGATCAGCGGCGCCGCGATGGTGGCCAGGGCAGCGATGACAGCCAGGAACACCAGGCTCAGGGTCAGGATTCGTGAAACGTAATCCGCCCCGCGGTCCTCGCGTTTGCTGGCCTTGATGATCTGCGGCACCAGCACGGCGTTGAAGACGCCGCCTGCCACCAGGAGGTAGATGAAGTTGGGCAGGACATTCGCGGAACTGAAAATGTCCGTGACCAGCCCGGTATTGCCGATAGCCACGGCCAGCAGCGCGGTACGGACCAATCCGAGTACGCGGGAAACCATGGTTCCCGCTGCCATGACGGCGCTGGAGCGGGCAGTGCTGGGAGCGGTTTTCTGTGCGGCCATTATGTCCTTATGCTCTCACCTTCGCGCACCAATCCCTCAAAACCTGGAGGTCCGGGCATCCGCCGGACTCCGCCGCCGGTCACAGGTGCTTGGGCAGGATCTCACGGGCGAGGTCCGCAATACGCCGTTCATTGGGGAAGGAAAGCCGCCGGCTCAGGACTGAAAGGGGTACCCACGCGACGTCAACCGCCTCGTGGTCAGGGTCATTCTCAATCGTGAGTTCGCCGCCGACGGCGACCAGCAGATAGTGGTGCACGGTCTTGTGCACCCGGTGGCCGCTGACGGTGAACCAGTAGTCGATGCTGCCCAGCGGACTGAGGATACGGCCGCTGATGCCGGTTTCCTCGGCGATCTCGCGGATGGCTGCCTGCTGATTGTCCTCGTCGTTCTCCGGGTGGCCCTTGGGCAGGCACCACTCCAGCCGTCCGCCGCGGTTAAGCCGCGCGATGATGGCCACGGGCAGCTGGGAATCACTGGTATCCACCACAATGCCGCCAGCCGACACCTCTTCGACGGTGGGCAGGGCCGCATGCGCCGGGTGCGCGCCGGAACTGCCCATTGACGCAGTCAATGGGGTCCGCTTGGGCGCACTCGGGACAGGATGGGCCATACCCCCACTGTAACTACCTTTCCCCAGCGATGATGACTGTTCCCAGCCCGCCCCCGCCCGGCCGCGCCAACCCCGGCGTGTCCGGGTCACAGGCGGGCTCTGTTGTCCGCTGCGGCCGGTTTATCTGGCACGCTTAAAGCACTATGGCGCACCTTTTTGACAGCTCTGTCCCGCATCCCCCGCTTCCTGGCGTGATCCCGCAGCTGGGAGAGAAATTCCAGGCGGCCGGGTTTGAACTCTCCCTGGTCGGCGGACCGGTGCGCGACCTGTTCCTGGGCCGGGTCTCTCCCGACCTGGACTTCACCACGAATGCGCGGCCGGATGACATCCTTGCCGTGGTCCGCGGCTGGTGCGATGCGTACTGGGAGATCGGCCGGGAGTTCGGCACGATCGGGATGCGCAAGGACGGCTTCCAGATCGAAATCACCACCTACCGAGCCGAAGCCTACGATCCGGACTCCCGCAAGCCGGTGGTTGCCTTCGGCGAGAAGCTCGAGGACGACCTGTACCGCAGGGATTTCACCATGAACGCGATGGCCCTGCGGCTGCCGCAGCTCGAACTGGTGGACCCCTACGGCGGAGTCCGTGACCTGCAGGCCGGAGTGGTGCGCACCCCCGGCGCGCCGTCGTCGTCCTTCTCCGATGACCCGCTGCGCATGATGCGCGCGGCCCGGTTCGCGTCCCAGCTCGACGTGCGCGTTGCTCCGGAGGTGTTCGCGGCCATGAAGGATATGGCCGGGCGGATCGAAATCATTTCGGCTGAACGGGTCCGCGATGAGCTGGTGAAGCTGATCAACGGCAAATCACCGGCGGCGGGCATGGACCTGCTCGTGGAGAGCGGCCTGGCTGACTATGTGCTGCCCGAAGTCGCGGCGCTGAAGCTGGAGATGGACGAGCATCACCGGCACAAGGACGTCTACCAGCACTCGCTGACCGTGCTGCGGCAGGCCTGCGAACAGGAAACCGGCCCTGACGGACCGGTGCCGGGCCCCGACTTCATCCTGCGCTTCGCGGCGCTGATGCACGACGTCGGAAAGCCCGCCACCCGCCGCTTCGAACCCGCTGGATCGGTCAGCTTCCTGCACCACGACGTCGTTGGCGCCAAGCTCACCGCGAAACGGATGAAGGCGCTGCGTTTTGACAATGACACCATCAAGGCCGTCTCCCGCCTGGTGGAACTGCACATGCGCTTCTACGGCTACGGCGAC
The DNA here is from genome assembly GCF_023167125.1 of Arthrobacter sp. Helios. Classification (NCBI taxonomy): domain Bacteria; kingdom Bacillati; phylum Actinomycetota; class Actinomycetes; order Micrococcales; family Micrococcaceae; genus Arthrobacter; species Arthrobacter sp. Helios. Next base: position 3,232,093 of record NZ_CP095402.1, on the reverse strand, counting down.
GCGGGCTGGAGCGACTCCGCGGTGCGCCGGTACGTCACGGACGCCGGCCCGCTGCTGGAGCGCCTGCACCGGTTGACCCGCTCCGATGTCACCACCCGGAACCGGCGCAAGGCCGAACGCCTGGCCTTCGCCTACGATGACCTCGAAACCCGGATCGCCAAACTGGCCGAGCAGGAGGAACTGGCTTCGATCCGTCCGGACCTCGACGGCAGCCAGATCATGGAACTGCTTGGCATCCGGCCGGGACCGGTGGTGGGCCGTGCCTACCGTTTCCTCCTGGAGGAACGGATGGAGAATGGTCCGTCGAATCCGGAAGAGGCGGCGGCCAAGCTGCGCGCCTGGTGGCAGGAACAGCCGGAAAGCCGGCAGGACACCGGGAGCGCGGAGCAGCTGGCGCAGCCCAACGAGACGGAGGAACAGTCATGACCGCAGGGAACTTTGGACCGGCAGTTCCGGACCTGACACCCGCCGGAACTCCGCTGCCCATCCTTTGGCTGGTCCGGCACGGGGAGACTGAATGGTCCCGGGAAGGAAACTACACCGGGCTGACCGACATCCCCCTCACCGTGGAAGGCGAAGCGCAGGCTGCGGCTGCACGCGGAAAGATCGGTGGCTTCAGCTTCGACCGGGTTTTCACCTCCCCACTGGTCAGGGCCCGGCGCACTGCTGAACTCCTGGGCCACCCGGACGCCGAGATCCTGCCCCACGCCCACGAATGGGACTACGGACGGAACGAAGGCCGGAAGAGCACCGAGGTGCGCGCGGAGAACCCGGGCTACATCATCTGGAACGACGGCGTTCCGGGCGGCGAAACACTGGACGCCGTCGCAGCCCGCGCAGACCGCATTATCTCCACCGTCCAGGCCGGCTGCGGAACGCCGATGGACCAGGACCCGGACGCCGTTCCGCTGGAGCGGGCACTGCTGGTGGCCCACGGACATTTCCTGCGGATCCTCGCCGCCCGCTGGCTGGGTCTTGCCCCCGATCAGGGGCGGCATCTGGTGCTCGGAACTGCGGCCGTCTGCGTCCTGGGCTGGGATAAGCACACTCCGGCCCTGCTGAAATGGAATATCTAGAAAGAATTCCGAAAAAGTTTTACTTTGGGCTTGGCAATCCCCATGTAAGTCGGCTATATTTTTTTCAGCGGCCGGCTCAGCTGCCCAGCAAAGTGCATAAGCAAAGTGCAAGAGCTAAGCAAAGTGCGCGAGCAAAGTGTATGAGCAGAGTGCACCAGCAAAGTGCATGCAGTCGGTACTTGCAGAACCCAGCGCAGCGGCCCTTCAGTGGCCCCGGACGAACAACGGAGGTGGAAAATGGATACGAATATTTCGGGTACATCCCGGCGGTCCCATTCGCAGTTCCATTTCCGTGCAGCCATGTCCGGCCTGCCACTTGGAATGCAGTACCGAACCTGCGGCCAGCCCCTTGGCACCGGCAGGCAGCCCGGCGGTTCCGGACAAGTCCGGGAAGCCGCTGTGCATCCGCGGATTGCCGCGTAGCCAGCCAGGTTTCCACTGGTTCCCGGTCTGCGGGGCCGCACTCCATGCAGCTCACCCAGGTTTTCGGGCACCGCGGCTTCGATTCCTGGCCCTGACTGGTATTACCGACCTCCCATGCCTGCCCGATTAATGCGGGCACAGATCAGCATGCGGAGCCCAATTGCCTATTTCAGTGGCCATTGAATCTGACTGCACTTTTCCTTTCTTAGCCTTTTTATTTCCGCGCTTTTAGCGCGCCATTCTTCGGAGTATTTCCATGCCTTATATCAACCTGCCCTTTTTAGGGCTGAACGACGAGAAATCTGTTCACCCTCCCGCGCAGCCGCCTCCGATTCCAAGGAAAGAAGCCCGGCGTGCTGCCGGCACGGATGCACGCCGGGCCGGTCCAGCCGAGCTGGTGCGCAGGGTGGCCGGTGCCCTCCTCCGCCGCGGAGCCATCAAACTTCTGGCCATCAAGCTGGCAGCAAGCCAGGAGTCGCTGCAGGAGCAGGAAGAACGCCAGTTCAACCTCCTCACCTACTACGTCAACAGCCGCAGCCGGCTGTGACGGTGCCTGCCAGGCCTCCGGTGGCCGTTGTCATCAGACAGCGGCCACCCGGTCAGGAAACAAAGCCGGGCCTTCTCGCGTTGTATGGTCGATAGGTAGGGAACACAGGCCAGCGACGAAGGGAGTGCTGTGCCCCAGGTTAACCGGGTGGCCATGCTCTCGCTGCATACCTCTCCACTCGAACAACCTGGTTCCGGCGACGCAGGCGGAATGAACGTTTACGTTCGTTCCGTGGCCGTCCAGATGGCCAAGATGGGCGTGCAGGTGGACATTTTCACCCGCGCCTCGGCGCCGGACCAGCCGCCGGCAGTGGAGATCGCTCCGGGAGCAACCGTTCGCCACATCACCGCCGGACCCCGGCGCCGCCTTCCCAAGGAAGTGCTGCCCGGACTGGCGGAAGAGCTGGCCGAGGGCATCAGCGCAGCTGCACGCGGCCTGCAGGAGCATGGACGCTACGACGTCCTCCATTCCCACTACTGGGTTTCCGGGATTGCCGGACTGGCGCTGGCACGCCAATGGGATGTCCCCCTGGTCCACACCATGCACACCATGGCCAGGGTAAAGAACGTCCAGCTGCAGCCCGGTGAGCGTGCCGAACCGCAGGTGCGGATCCAGGGGGAGCAGGACATTGTTGACTCCGCGGCCCGCCTGATCGCCAACACCACCACCGAAGCCTCGGAACTTGCCACCTGGTACGGGGCCAGCGAGTCAGCCATCGATGTGGTGGCGCCCGGCGTTGACCTTGAGGTGTTCTCCCCGGCCGGCCGTGCGCTGGCGAAACCGCTGCACGGGATCCGCCGGGAAGAGTTCCACGTGGTGTTCGCCGGGCGGATCCAGCGGATGAAGGGACCCCAGGTGCTGGTGGAAGCTGCTGCGAAACTGCGGACCGCCCGCCCGGACATTCCGCTCCGGATCAGCATCCTCGGTGCCCCCAGCGGGTCCGAGGTCCTGGACCTGGAAGCCGCCGTCGCGTCCTTGGCACTGGAGGGAACGGTGCAGCTGCGTCCACCCATCGCAGCGGGCGGGCTCGCCGGCTGGTTCCGCTCCGCCGACGTCGTTGCGGTGCCTTCCTACAGCGAATCCTTTGGCCTGGTGGCGCTGGAGGCCCAGGCCTGCGGGACCCCGGTCATCGCAGCCGACGTCGGTGGCCTGCCCAAGGCGGTCAGCTCCGGCCGGACCGGAATCCTGGTCCAGGGGCACGATCCGGCGCGCTGGGCCGCGGAGCTCGAAACGCTCTACGACCACCAGTCCTGGCGGGCCGAACTGGGCCGCTCCGCTGCTGTACACGCCCGGGCGTTCGGCTGGCAGCGCACCGCGATGCTCACCACGCAGGGCTACCGGCGGGCTGCCGACCAGGCCTCCGCGCAGTCCGTCCGAAACTGACGCTCCGACGCGCCACGGCTTGGATTGACGCATAACGGGGCTGGTGCGAGCGTTGTCCTATGGCCAACGACCTCGATATCTCCCGCGCCGCGACCCTGCAGCCGATCACATCCATCGCCGCCGCCGCCGGCATTCCCGATGAGGCGCTTGAACTCTATGGCCGGTACAAGGCCAAGGTGGATCCGCACCTGATCCCGGCCCGCGAGGAAAAGGGCAAGGTTGTCCTGGTTACAGCCATGAGCCCAACGCCGGCGGGGGAGGGTAAATCAACGGTCACTGTCGGCCTGGGCGACGCCCTGGCGCGTGCCGGCCGCCGGACTGTCATCGCATTGCGGGAACCGTCCCTGGGCCCGGTCCTGGGCATGAAAGGCGGCGCCACCGGGGGCGGGTATTCCCAGGTCATTCCGATGGAGGAAATCAACCTGCACTTCACGGGGGACTTCCACGCCATTACCAGCGCCAACAACGCCCTGGCCGCCTTGGTGGACAACCACATTTACCAGGGCAACGAGCTTGGGATCGATCCCCGCCGCATCACGTTCCGCCGGGTCCTGGACATGAATGACCGGTCCCTGCGCAACGTGGTGATCGGACTCGGCGGTCCCGGCCAGGGCACACCGCGCGAGGACGGGTTCGACATCACCGTGGCGTCCGAGGTGATGGCCATTTTCTGCCTTGCCACGGGACTCGAGGACCTCACCAGCAGGCTCGCCCTGGTCACGGTCGGCTATACCTACGACCGCCGGCCCGTAACCGTAGCGGACCTGGGGGTCCAGGGTGCCTTGGCCCTGCTGCTCAAGGATGCGCTGAAGCCCAACCTGGTGCAGACCATCGCGGGGACACCGGCCCTGGTGCACGGCGGTCCTTTTGCGAACATCGCGCACGGCTGCAACTCAGTGATCGCCACCTCACTGGCCCGGGACCTGGCCGACGTCGTCGTGACGGAAGCCGGTTTCGGCGCCGATCTGGGGGCGGAGAAGTACATGGACATCACCTCCCGCGCAGCGGACGTGGCTCCCGACGCCGTGGTGGTCGTGGCGACCATCCGGGCGCTGAAGATGCACGGAGGTGTGCCGCGGGACCGGCTGGGCGAAGCCAACCAGGCGGGCCTCGAGGCCGGGACGGCCAACCTGCGCCGGCACCTGCGCAACATTGCCAAGTTCGGGCTGAATCCGGTGGTGGCGGTCAACCGCTTCACCTCCGACACCCAGCAGGAACTGGACTGGCTGCTGGAGTGGTGTTCACAGGAGGGAGTGGAAGCGGCCGTCGCTGATGTGTGGGCCGGCGGGGGCGGCGGTCCGGGCGGGGATGAGCTTGCGGGGAAGGTCCTGGCTGCCCTGGAGAAGCCGTCCGCTTTCAGCCCGCTGTATCCGCTGCAGATGAGCGTGGAGGAGAAGATCCGCACGGTGGTCCAGGAGATCTACGGTGCGGACGGCGTGGAGTTCTCCGTGCCCGCGCTGCGCCGGCTGGAGGAGATCAGGGCCAACGGCTGGGAGCATTTCCCGGTCTGCATGGCCAAAACGCAGTACTCCTTCTCGGACGACGTAACCAAGCTCGGTGCGCCCGAAGGATTCACCGTGCATGTCCGGGACCTGGTGCCCAAAACCGGTGCCGGCTTCATCGTGGCACTGACCGGGGCGGTCATGACCATGCCGGGCCTGCCAAAATCACCGGCGGCACTGCGGATGGGCGTGGCACCGGACGGCACGCCGTCGGGCCTGTTCTAGGCCTTCCGAAGCCTCCCGGAACAGCCAAAAAGGTGGTCCTCCCGCTGGGAGGGCCACCTTTTGCTGGTTTGTTGAGCTTGGCGAGCGGGGCTTAGCGCTCGACCTCGCCGCGGATGAACTGCTCCACCTTGTCGCGGGCGATGTCATCGTTGTACTGCTCCGGAGGGGACTTCATGAAGTAGCTCGACGCGGAAAGGATCGGGCCGCCGACACCGCGGTCCAGGGCGATCTTCGCGGCGCGGACGGCGTCGATGATCACGCCGGCCGAGTTGGGCGAGTCCCACACTTCCAGCTTGTACTCCAGCGAGACCGGGGCATCGCCGAAGTTGCGGCCTTCCAGGCGGACGAAGGCCCACTTGCGGTCATCGAGCCAGGCGACGAAGTCCGACGGGCCGATGTGTACGTCGTTCGCGGAGAGCTCGGCCTCGACGTTGGAGGTCACAGCCTGGGTCTTGGAGATCTTCTTGGATTCCAGCCGCTCCCGCTCCAGCATGTTCTTGAAGTCCATGTTGCCGCCGACGTTGAGCTGGTAGGTCCGGTCCAGCGTGACGCCGCGGTCTTCGAAGAGCTTGGCCATCACCCGGTGGGTGATGGTGGCGCCGATCTGGCTCTTGATGTCATCGCCGACGATCGGCACGCCCGCAGCGGTGAACTTATCCGCCCACTCCTTGGTCCCGGCAATGAAGACGGGCAGCGCGTTGACGAAGGCGACGCCGGCATCAATGGCGCACTGGGCGTAGAACTTGGCCGCTGCCTCGGAACCGACGGGCAGGTAGCAGACCATCACATCGACGTCGGCGGCCTTGAGCTCAGCCACAATGTCCACCGGTTCCTCATCGGATTCGGTGATGGTCTCCCGGTAGTACTTGCCCAGGCCGTCCAGGGTATGGCCGCGCTGGACTTTGATGCCCGTCTCCGGGACGTCACAGATCTTGATCGTGTTGTTCTCGCTTGCGCCGATGGCGTCCGCGAGGTCAAGACCGACCTTCTTCGCGTCAACGTCGAATGCGGCCGCGAACTGCACATCGTTGACGTGGTACTTGCCGAACTGGACATGCATCAGGCCCGGGACGGTTGCTGTCGGGTCGGCATCGCGGTAGTAGCGGACGCCCTGCACCAGCGATGCAGCGCAGTTTCCAACACCAACGATTGCCACCCGGATGGGATTCTTTGCCACTGTTCTCCTTTGAAGACATTCATATGCCGCCGCACGCGGCGCAGGCAACTGCCTCAGTCTACTTTGTTAATCTGGTCACATGCGGCCCGCTTCCAGCTGCCCGGGCCTGCGGGCACCTCCAGTCCGCGGCAGGCTGCCCGGCGGCGGCCTGGTCACGAAGCGGGAGGCAACGTCACAGAAGCGGGATAACGACGGCGGCAGCCCCCAGGACTGCGACGGCCGAGTGCCCTGCCAGCGAGAGGCCGCGCTGCACCGCCGGGCTGGCCCGGCCCCGCAGGAACGCGCCGGAGAAGACCAGGCCCAACTGCCAGCTGAGGGACGCCGCCGCCACTCCCGTGATAAACGCGGCAGGGCCGGCAGGCGGCGCCAGGAGGTCCCGGAGCCCGGCCGCCAGGGCCGCAAAATACAGCAGGGTCACCGGGTTGACCGCGGTTAATGCCACGAAGAGAGCAAAGCGCCCCCGGTGTTTGGCTGCCCGGACTGCCCGCCGGTTCGCCTCCGTCTCCGCCGGAGCCGGGGCCGGGGCGCCGGCGGCGGCGGCCGGCCGCGGGACGCCGCGGCAGGTCTGCCGGATGCCTGCCAGGCCCAGCAGAATGAGCGCGGTTCCTCCAGCCACGGCCGGCAGGGAGCCCCAGGACGCGGCGAGCGGAGCGGCAGCGGCACCGGCAAAGACGGCCAGGGTGCAGTACACCGTGTCAACGAGTGCGACGGCAAACGCCGCCGGTGCGGCCGCCCGGAAGCCCGCCGTCAGCCCTTCGCGCAGCAGCAGGATGCCGATGGCACCCAGCGGTGCGGCCACGCCAAACCCGGCGACCACGCCCGCTGCCAGTGATGAGAGAACGTCCATCCCTGCACTGTGCGGCTCACCGCCGGGCAGCGCCTCACTTTGAGCGGTGGGGTGGTTAGAATCGCGGCGTGGACGATACAGACAGCAATATACTCAGCATCCTGCAGAGCGAAGCGCGGATCACGTACAGCGAGCTGGGCCGCCGGGTCGGCCTGAGCACCAACGCGGCCGCAGCACGCGTCCGCCGGTTGGAAGCCAGCGGCATCATTCTCGGCTACCGGGCCATCCTCGGCTCGGAGGCCCCGGACGCAGGCCCGGGACTGCAGGCCTTCATCACGTGCGGCTCAAGCCGGAGACGGATTCCCGCTCCTTCCTGGAGTGGTCCCGGAATGACCCGGCGGTCCAGGAGGCAGTGCATGTGACAGGCCCCTATGACTACCTCCTGCGGGTCGGTGTGCCCACCATGAAGGCCTTGGACGAGCTGCTGCACCGGCTCAAGACGGGTTCCGGGGCCATTCAGACCCAAACCAGGCTGGCCCTGCGCTGAACGGCACGCCTGCATACTGGAAGGCATGGATCCCAAGCTCCGCCGGCGGCCGCTGCGCATCGTCGTCCCCAGCCGAAACGACCGGCTGCTGCGCCGCTTCACCGAAGGTATCGGCGGGCCGCTGGGCCGCTTCACCGCCCCGGGCGTCGTTTCCCCGGGCTTCTTCACCGTGGAGCGGGTGCTCATCCTCCTAACCACCGGGGCAGCCCTGGTTGCCCTGCTGGCCAAAACCCCCTGCCGGCTCAGCGGCTGGTCCAACCAGTTCTACATGGCCTGCTATTCGGACTGGCCTGCACTGTTCAGCGCACGCGGCCTGGGGGAGGGGATCTACCCGTTCATCAGTGCCGGCTCCGAATTCGAGTATCCGGTGCTGCTTGGTCTCCTGGCCGGTTTCGTGGCCTGGCTGGTTCCGGCCGGCGCCGAATCCCGTGGCCTGCTGTACTTCGACCTGAACGCCGTTTTTGCCACCATCGCCTGGATCGTGACGGTCGTGGCGACCATGCGGATGGCCAACCGGCGCCCCTGGGACGCGGCCATGGTGGCCGTGGCCCCGGCCGTGATCCTGTCTGTCTTCATTAACTGGGATATCTGGGCGGTGATGCTCGCGGCACTTGGAATGCTGGCGTTCGCGCGGAACAAGCCGGTTGCAGCGGGGATCTTCCTGGGTCTGGGAACGGCCTTGAAGCTCTATCCGGTGCTGATCCTGGGAGCCGTGCTGGTGCTGGCGCTGCGAACGCTCAAGTTCCGGGCAGCCCTCCTGGCCTTTGCCGCCACCGCGGGGACCTGGCTGGTGGTGAACGTGCCCTTTATGCTGCGGGACTATCCGGGCTGGAAACACTTCTATGAGTTCTCCCGTGACCGCGGCTCAGGGAACTCCAGCGTCTGGCAGGCCTGGGACATTACCTTTCCCGAGCGGGCCGTCAGCCCGGAGTTCATCACCTTCTGGGCCTACTTCCTGTTCGCCCTGGCCTGCGCGGGGATCGCCGTCCTGGCCCTGGCAGCCCCGCGCAGGCCCCGGCTGGCCCAGCTCGCCTTCCTGATCGTCGCGGCGTTCATCCTCACCAACAAGGTCTATTCACCCCAGTTTGTGCTGTGGCTTGTGCCCCTGCTGGCCCTGGCGCGGCCGCGCTGGCGCGACTTCCTCATCTGGCAGTTCTTCGAGGTGATGCACTGGTGGGCTATCTGGCTGTACCTGGCTGCAGTGATCGGCGGCGGCCCGCCGGAGAACAACCTGGACTCGGGGTGGTTCGTCCTGTCCGTCATCGGACACATGAGCGCCACCCTGTATCTGATGGCCCGGGTGGTGGGAGACATCCTGGATCCGCGGACAGACCCGGTCCGCCGGTTGGACATCGACGACCCGCAGGGCGGGCCTTTCGACCATGCAGCGGACCGCTGGCGGATCGGGCTCCGGCGCCGCCCTCGGGTACCCTTGGAAACGGACGAAGCCCCGGCGAAAGAAGCACTGTGACACCCGCTCCCTACCGTTTCCAGCAGTTGTCCCGTGAGGACTTCGATGCCCTGGCAGAACGGCATCCCGACGTTGTTATTCCGCTGGAGCAGACCCCGTACTGGGCGGATTTCGAGACCCGGCTTGGCCGTGATCCTTACGGGATCTGGGCCTATTACGACGGCGGCAAGCTGGTTGCCACCGCAAGTTTCCTGCGTTCCTCCCGCCGTTTCCGCCCGTCCCTGGTTGCCGTGAACGGCCCCACCTGGTTCAGCGAACGGACGCCGGAGGCCGAAGCCAGGCTGGTGCAGACCGTGCAGGACCAGTTCCGCGCGGACCCGGCCGTGGATCCGCTGTACGTCCGGATGCAGGTGGAGCACCAGCAGCCGCCGGTCACCGGACCGCTGGAACACGGCTGGTACGAGCGCGAGATCGTCGTCGACCTGTCACCGGAGACCGAGAAAATCTCCGCCGCTTTCCGCCCGAATGCCCGCAACCTGATCCGCAAGGCCGAGAAGCTGGGCGTGGATGTGCGCACGGTGGAGCGGGAGCAGTGGACCACGGTCTTCCGCACCGAGCTGTTCCCGATCATGCAGGAAACCGCGGCGCGCGACGGTTTCTCCAGCTTCGACTCCGCGTTTTACGAAACGCTGCTGGACGAGCTCGGTGACTACCTGCGCCTGATGGTCGCCTACGTCGACGGCAAACCGGTGTCCTGGCTGATCACCACCGAGTACCGCGGCTACGCCGTCTACTATTTCGCCGCCAGTTCCCGGGATGCCCGCAAGACCAATGCGCCGTATCTGCTGCTCTGGGAAGCCTTCAAGGTACTCAAGGAGGCCGGGAACACTGCCTGCGGCCTGACCGGCATCGAGAGCGAAAATTACCCTTCGCTGGCGAACGTCACCACCTTCAAGCGGAACTTCTCCAAGACCATTGTCACCGTCCCCACCACCTACGACATTCCGCTGAAACCGGCCCGCTACCGGATCCTCGCCAGCGCCCTGCGCATCCGGCGGGAAGCACCGTCCGCCCTCAAGGGAGCCCTGGGGCGGCTGAAGCAGCTGCCGGCCGCAGCAAAGGCCCGCCGTGACTGATGTGACCGTGGTGGGATCCGGGCCGAACGGCCTGGCCGCAGCTGTGACCATGGCCCGCGCCGGACTTTCCGTGCAGGTCCTGGACACGGCGCCCACCGCGGGCGGGGGCACCCGCACCCAGGAACTGATCCGCCCCGGACACTTCCACGACGTCTGCTCGGCCGTCCACCCAATGGCGCTGGCAGCACCGTTCTTCCGCGCTTTCGGCCTGGCGGAGCGGATCCGGCTCACCATTCCGGAGGCGTCCTACGCCCAGCCGCTCGATGGCGGCCGCGCCGCCGTCGCCTACCGCAGCCTGGAGCACACCATCCTGGGCCTGGGACCGGACGGGCAGGCATTTGGTGCACTGATGCGCCCGCTGGTCCGGCATTCCGAGGCCATCACCGCACTGCTGATGAATCCGCTGCTGAGCCTGCCGCGCAATCCTGCCGCTGCCCTGCGGTTCGGCCTGGCAGCCCTGGAACAGGGAAGCCCGGCCTGGAACCGCCGCTTTTCAGGCGACGCTGCCCCGGCATTGCTGACCGGTGTGATGGCCCACCCCGTGGGCCGGCTTCCCTCCCTTCCGTCGGCCGGAGGCGGTCTGCTCCTGGCACTGCTGGCCCATACCGTGGGCTGGCCCATCCCGGAAGGCGGATCGCAGGCGATCTCCGACGCCCTGGTGGCGGACCTGCGGGTGCACGGGGGAGACCTGGAAACCGGACACCGGGTGAACTCGCTTGCCGAGGTTGCCGGATCCCGCGCAGTCATCCTGGACACCTCACCGGCGGGGCTGCTGCGCCTCGCCGGGGACCGGCTGCCGCCCCGGTACGCCCGCCGCCTGGAGAACTTCCGCTACGGCAACGCCGCCTGCAAAGTCGACTACATCCTCTCCGGACCGGTGCCCTGGTCCAATCCGGAAGTGGCCGGTGCCGGAACCGTGCACCTGGGCGGAACCCGCACCGAGACGGCGGCGTCCGAGGCGGAGGTAGCCGCCGGCCGGCATCCGGAACGCCCGTACGTACTGCTTTCCCAGCCCAGCAGCTTCGACGCCTCGCGCGCACCGGAGGGCCGGCACGTCCTCTGGTCCTACTGCCATGTGCCGGCGGGTTCCGAGCGGGACATGACCGCGGCGGTTACTGCCCAGATCGAGCGGTTCGCACCGGGATTCCGGGACCTCATCGTGGACTCGCAGGCGACGACGGCGGCCGGACTCGCCGCGTACAACGAGAATTACGTGGGCGGGGACTTCGGGGCCGGCGCGGTGACGCTGCCGCAGATGATCCGGCGGCCCGTGGCGTCCCGGGCACCCTGGGGCACGCCGGTGCCCGGGGTGTATTTGTGCTCCGCGTCCACTCCGCCGGGACCGGGAGTTCACGGAATGGGCGGCTACCATGCGGCCGCGCTGGCCCTGCGGCAGGTTTTTGGCCTGCCCGTTCCGGACCTTGCTCCTGCCCGTTGACGGCCGGCCCTGACGGGGCCTGCCGTCAGACCGGCGCACACTCCGGCACGGCGAAGCGCCGTTGCCGGGCCTGCGGGGATTCCGGTGTCCACAGGCTGTATCTTGAGAGGTGCCGCCGCTGCCTGGGACGGCAGCCAGAGCTTGACCGGGGGACCAGCCGATGACCGTTTCAACACCAGAGCGCCCGCGGAGCCGCCCCGGTGATGGAACACCCGCCACCGGCCTTCGGCCGCGCAGCCGCCGGCGGGCCCGCCGCGCTGGCCGGAATGCCGCCGTCGTGCTGACCGCTGCGGGGGTGGTGCTGCTGGCAGCTGCTGGGATCATCGGGTTCCGTTTCCTCAGCCACGATGTTTTCAGCCCGCAGGCCCAGGTGAAGGCGTATCTGGCGGCCCTGGCCTCGGGCGACCAGGCTGCGGCCATCGAGCTGCTGCCGCCGTCGGAAGCCCTGACCCCGGCGGACGAGGGCATCTACGCCGCGGCGGAGAACCGGATTACCGGTTATGAAGTGCTTGGCGAAGAAATCAACGGCAGCGAAGCGGTGGTCCGCGCTGAGCTTGAGCAGAACGGCGGCCGCTCCACGGTGGAGTTTGAGCTCAGTGACGACGGACAGCGGTTGCTGGTCTTCACCGGCTGGCAGCTGCAGCACACTGCAGCGCGGACGGTGGCGGTAACGGTTCCGGAGGGAGCCGGGGCGGTCAGGATCAACGGGCGGGACGTCCAGCTGCCGCAGTCCGGCGCCGGCACGGTCGAGGTGAGGCTGCTCCCGGGACGCTACCGGCTCCAGGGCCCCGACAGCCGCTATCTCACCTACGGAAGCCCGCATACTGTCCTGGTGGAACCCGGTATGGCCGGGGATCCCGGACCGGTCCGCCTGGTTGCCGCCGTGACGCCGGAACTTGCCGCCGAGGTGCAGGCCCAGGGAGACGCCTACCTTCAGGACTGCCTGCACCGCGCCGAGACAGCTCCGGCGGCCTGCCCGAATTCGGCCTACACGTCCGGCGGCGGCACCGCAGGCCACCGTGCCGTGGAGTGGACGGCGGAAAAGGCTCCCGTCTACCGGATCACGGGCACTCCGGCATCCGGCCTGTCCGTCTACGCCACCGGCGGTAAAGCCCGGGTGACGTACCAGGAGGACGCCGCCGGAGACGGGCGCTGGGAGACCCGGTCCGACCTGGTGAATATTCCCTTCAGCTCGGAGCTCGAGCTGGCCGGGGACTCGCTGAAGCTCGACTTCCGGCCGTAGCCCCTTGCACTGCCGCCCGGCGCGTGGCGAACTTGAGGGAGGAGGTTGCCATGACGGAAACACCGGAGCACCTGAACAACCATCACCGGGACACGCTGAACCAGATCCTGCGCCACCCTGTATCCCACAACATCGAGTGGAAACGGGTGCGTTCCCTGCTTGAGGCGGTCGCTGACACCACCCGGGAACATAACGGCAAGTACGAGGTCACCCTGGCGGGCCGCACCGATGTCCTCACCCCGCCGCGGGGCAAGGACATCGATGAACAGACCGTGGTGGACCTGCGCGAAATGCTGGAGCGGGCGGGATACACGCCGGAGGACTGAACCCTCCGGATGTCCCCTCCCGCCGGGGTAGCCGGCTGAGAGTTTTCCGCTGGCCGCCCAGGCGGACGGTGCCCTGCTCGACAGCCCTAATCGACGGTGAGTTCGCCCATCCGGGACCAGTCCTCGCCCTCGATGACCGTGTTGATGATCTGCGGGGTTTCCTCCAGGGCCTGGACCATATCCTTCATGGCCTGCTGGAAGTGGCTGCTGTTCACGTGGGCTGCTGCGGCGTCGTCCTTAAACGCCTCCACCAGGACATACTCGTTCGGGTCCTCCAGGCTGCGGGACCAGTCGAACCACAGGTTCCCGGGTTCGGACCGGGTGGCAGCAGTGAAATTGGCGGTGAGTTCCGGCCACCGGTCATTCCACTCCGGCTTGACCTTGAACTTAACGACAATGAAGATCATCTCTCCTGCTTTCGGTTGGGAACGGGACAGCAATCCTATGCCCCGCCCGGCGCCGCCGTCACGCTGGCCGGAGCCAGCCCGCCGGATGGGAGGATGGATGCGTGGCTCATCTCGACGTATCCAACATTGACTACTTCCTCTCCGACGGACGGCAGCTGCTCAGTGGTGTCAGCTTCAAGGTCGGCGACGGCCATAAGACGGCATTGATCGGACCGAACGGCACCGGCAAAACGACCCTGCTGCGGATCATCTCGGACGAGGTCAAGCCCGACGAAGGCACCGTCTCACGCTCCGGGAACATGGGCATCATGCGCCAGTTCGTCGGCCAGGTCCGTGACGGCAGCACGGTCCGCGACCTGCTTGTGTCCGCTGCCCCGCCGGTGCTGGCTGCGGCTGCCCGGGCGGTGGACGACGCGGAACTGGCCATGTTGGAGAACGACGACGAACCCACCCAGATGCGTTATGCCCAGGCGGTCGCGGACTGGGGAGACGTGGGCGGGTACGAGCAGGAAACCGTCTGGGACGAGGTCACCATGGCATCCCTGGGGATGCCGTTCGACCGGGCGCAGTACCGCAAAGCCAGCACGCTCTCCGGCGGCGAGCAGAAACGGCTGGTCCTGGAAGCATTGTTCTCCGGCCCGGACCAGCTGCTGCTGCTGGACGAACCGGACAACTACCTGGACGTCCCGGGCAAGCGCTGGCTCGAAGCGAAACTGGCCGAATCGAAGAAATCGGTATTGTTCGTCAGCCACGACCGGGAACTGCTGGCCAATGCCGCTACCCGGATCGTCACCCTGGAGCCGGGGATCAACGGAGCCTCGGCCTGGATCCACGGTGGCGGGTTCGAAAGCTACGTCCAGGCCCGCGAGGACCGGAACGCCCGGTTCGAGGAGCTGCGCCGGCGCTGGGACGAGGAGCACGTCAAGCTCAAGGAACTCGTCAACATGTACAAGAACAAAGCGGCCTTCCGCTCCGACATGGCCAACCGGTACCACGCAGCCCAGACCCGGCTGGCGAAGTTCCTGGAGGCAGGGCCGCCCGAAGCGCTGCCGATTGAACAGAATGTGCAGATGCGGCTGCGCGGCGGCCGGACCGCCAAGCGCGCGGTCGTGGCGCAGAAGCTTGAGCTCACCGGTCTGATGAAACCGTTCAGCACCGAGATCTGGTTCGGCGACCGGGTGGGAGTCCTGGGCTCCAACGGTTCCGGAAAGTCACACTTCCTGCGGCTGCTGGCCCTGGGCGGCAGCGATCCGGACAAGGAACACGAACCTGTCTCCGAGGTGGAAATCGCGCCCGTCCCGCATGAGGGATCGGTAAAGCTCGGCGCGCGGATTCGGCCCGGGTTCTTTGCCCAGACCATGATGCGCCAGGACCTGCTGGGTAAAACGCTGCTGGACATCCTGCACCGCGGTGACGACCACCGGTCCGGGCTGGGACGGGAAGCCGCGGCCGGCGCCCTGGATCGCTACGGCCTGGCTTCGCAGGGCGAGCAGAAGTACGACTCACTCTCCGGAGGGCAGCAGGCGCGGCTGCAGATCCTGCTGCTGGAACTCTCCGGAGCCACGCTGCTGCTGCTGGATGAGCCCACCGACAACCTGGACCTGCACTCTGCCGAGGCGCTTGAGAAAGCCATTGATGCCTTTGAGGGAACGGTCCTGGCGGTAACGCACGACCGCTGGTTTGCCCGCAGTTTCGACCGGTTCCTGGTCTTCGGCTCCGACGGCAAGGTCTACGAATCCGAAGAGCCGGTCTGGGATGAGAAGCGGGTCCAGCGGGCCCGGTAAGCCCTGCCGGCACAGGAATTTCCCATGGGTGGCAGCCGTGTCCCAGAATGGGCACGTGCAAACCAAATCACTGGATCGGGCACTACTGGCCGTTTTCGCCATCTTCGGACTGAACGGCATGATTTTTGCCAGCTGGGCAGCGCGGATTCCCGCTGCCGCCGAATCGCTGGGGATCGGCTCCGCCGGCGTCGGCGTATTGCTGCTCTTCTCTGCTGTTGGATCGGTCTCCTCCCTGCCCCTGTCCGGGGCAGTGGCCCAGCGGGTCGGCACGGCCAACGCGGTTCGGCTGGGAGGACTGCTGGCGTCCTTCGCCGCTCTGGTGATCGCCGCTGGCCTGGCCTGGACCTCCATCCCGCTGACCGCCGGCGGGCTGCTGATCTTCGGAGCCGGGATCGGCCTCTGGGATGTCGCCATGAACCTCGAGGGGACCGAGGTTGAGCACCGGCTGAACCGGACGGTCATGCCCCAGTTCCATGCAGCGTTCAGCGGCGGCGCGTTCGTGGGGGCGATGATTGGTGCGGTGCTGTCCGCCGTCGGCGTGAGCCTGTCCCTGCACCTGATCGGAATCGTGGTGATCGCCGTCGTCCTGGTGATCCTGGTTCCCCGGGCCTTCCTGCCGGACGCTCCGCTGCAGGAACACGGTGAACCTGTGGCCAAACCGTCCAGCTTCGCTGCGTGGAAGGAAGGGCGCACGCTGCTGATCGGCGTCGTCGTCCTGGGGGCGGCACTCACGGAAGGCGCCGCCAACGACTGGGTGGCCAAGGCCACGGTCGATGGGCTGCACGCCTCGGAAACCGCTGGCGCGGTGATGTTCGGTGTTTTCGTTGCCGCCATGACTGCCACCCGCTGGTTTGGCGCCCGTCTGATCGACCGGATGGGCCGGGTACGGGCGCTGCGCCTGTGCATGAGCGCCTCACTGGTGGGACTGGTCCTGTTCGTGGCCGCGCCCAACCTGTGGCTGGCGGGCATCGGCGTCATCCTCTGGGGGATCGGAGCCGCCCTGGGCTTCCCCATGGGTATGTCTGCGGCCGGGGATGACCCCGCGCTTGCCGCCGGACGGGTCTCGGTGGTCTCCACCCTGGGCTACACCGCCTTCTTCGTCGGTCCGCCGGTGCTGGGTTTCCTCGGCGAACTCTGGGGCCTGCGCAATGCCCTGCTGGTGGTCGGTGCCGCGATCCTGCTCTCGATCATCTTCGCTCCCGCCGCTGCCGAGCGCCGCAAGAGCCCGCAGACCGCCCAGGATCCTGCCGTGTAACGCAGAGATCCAGCCAACTTTCTGACGCACCTTCCCTTGCGGACAAAACCTGTCCTGAAAAGACCTACCCAGCGGCCGGGGCCGGTTCTACCCTGTTCGCATGTCCTTACCCCACAACCCCCCACACCCTGAACAACAGCAAAACCCCGTGTCTGAGGGCCGGCGGGATCCGCTGATCCAGGCCCGCGGGCTGACCAAGATCTATAAATCCAAGTCGGGGCCGGTGCATGCCCTCGACGGACTCGATATCGGAGTTCCCCAAGGAACCGTCACCGCCCTCCTGGGCCCCAACGGAGCCGGCAAGACCACAGCGGTCAAGGTGCTGACAACCCTGATCCAACCCAACGCCGGAACCGCCTCCATTGACGGGATCGACGTCGCAGCGCGCCCCAAGGAGGTCCGCAGGATCATCGGTGTCTCCGGCCAGTACGCCGCTGTGGACGAGAACCTCACCGGCATCGAGAACCTGCGGATGGTGGGCAAGCTTTACCACCTGCCGACCCGAAAGGCGCGGGCCCGGGCAGCCGAGCTCATTGACCAGTTCGAACTCTCCGACGCCGGCAACCGGCCCGTCAAAGGATATTCCGGCGGTATGCGCCGCCGGCTGGACCTGGCCGGCGCCCTGGTGAACGAGCCCCGGGTCCTGTTCCTGGACGAACCGACGACCGGCCTGGATCCGCGCAGCCGGCTGGCCCTCTGGGATGTCATCAAATCCCTGGTCGCCGGAGGGACCACACTCCTGCTCACCACCCAATACTTGGAGGAAGCTGACCAGCTCGCGGATACCGTGGCCGTCATCGACGGCGGCAAGGTCATCGCAGAAGGCACCTCCGACCAGCTCAAGGCCCGGATCGGCGGGCACCGGGTGGCCGTGGCGCTGGTGGAAGGATTCGACGCCGGTGTGGCCAGGGAAGTCCTGGCCCGGTACGGCAACGGCGAAGTCCAGACCGCCAGCGACGGCCGGACCCTCGAAGTAGCGGTCACCGAGGGTCCGTCGGCGCTCCAGCAGGTCCTGCGCGACCTTGAGTCCGCGGGGATCGAACTGCACGACGCCGGGATCCGGCGCCCCACCTTGGATGACGTTTTCCTCAAGCTCACCGGGCATGTGGCCGAAGAGGAGAAGGACGACGCCGGGAAAGCGAAGGCCTCACGATGAGCACCGCAGCGCAGACACGCACGTTCCAGCCGAGCCAGGGCGCCACCGCCGGCAGCTGGGCCTCGGACGGCTGGACGGTGACCAAACGGAATTTGATCAAGATCCGCCGGACGCCGGACATGGTGGTGTTCGCCGTCCTGCAGCCGATCATGTTCGTGCTGCTGTTCAGCCAGGTATACGGCGGATCCATCCAAGTGGCGGGGACCGACTACACGCAGTACCTGATGGCCGGAATCTTCGCGCAGACGGTGGTGTTCGGCTCCACCTTCTCCGGCTCGGCCATGGCTCAGGACCTGAAGGAAGGGATCATCGACCGCTTCCGCACGCTCCCGATGAGTCCATCGGCCGTGCTGATCGGCCGGACAAACTCGGACCTGGTGCTGAACAGCATCTCGATGGTGATCATGATGGGGACGGGCCTGCTGGTCGGCTGGCGCGTCAACACCGATTTTTGGAGTTTCCTTGGCGGCGTTGGACTGCTGCTGCTGTTCTCCTACTCCTTCAGCTGGGTGATGGCACTGCTGGGAATGTCCGTGCGGTCTCCGGAAGCGATCAACAACGCGTCCTTCATCATCCTGTTCCCCATCACCTTCATTTCAAATGCCTTCGTGCAGAGCTCCACCCTGCCGGAACCGCTGCGGACCATCGCCGACTGGAATCCCGTCTCGGCCCTGGTCCAGGCCGTGCGGCAGCTCTTCGGCAACCTCGGATCCACGCCGGTGCCGGATACCTGGCCCATGCAGAATCCGATCACCACGGTGCTCATCGGCTCGGCGATCATGCTCGTGGCGTTCGTGCCGCTTGCCGTGCGGAAGTTTGAGGCTGTGAGCTCCCGCTAGGAACCGTCCCAATCGACTCGAAGGACACCATATGATCCAGGCACACGAACTCACCAAGCGTTTCGGCGCCAAGACCGCCGTTGACGGCATCAGTTTCTCCGTCCAGCCCGGGAAGGTGACCGGATTCCTGGGGCCCAACGGGGCCGGGAAGTCGACCACCATGCGGCTGATCGTTGGCCTGGACCATCCCACGGCAGGGAGCGTGAGCGTCAACGGCAAGCCGTATGCCAGGCACCCGATGCCGCTGCATGAAGTCGGTGCGCTGCTTGAAGCCAAGGCGGCCCATCCGCGGCGCACCGCCTATAACCATCTGCGGGCACTGGCCGCGACAGAAGGTATACCCGCCGCGCGGGTCAGGGAAGTCATTGACCTGACCGGCCTGGGGCCGGTGGCCAGGAAACGCCTTGGCGGCTTTTCACTGGGTATGGGACAGCGGCTTGGCATTGCGGTGGCGCTGCTGGGAGACCCGGCGACCCTGATCCTGGATGAACCGGTCAACGGTCTGGACCCGGAGGGCGTGAAGTGGGTGCGGTATCTGGTCAGGGGCCTTGCCGCGGAAGGCCGCACGGTGTTTATCTCCTCCCACTTGATGAGCGAGATGGCGCTCACCGCCGACCACCTCATCGTGATCGGCCGGGGGAGAATCCTGGCCGACTCACCGATCGAGACGGTGCTCGCCGGCGGCCGGCAGGAACGCGTCCTGGTGCAGACCGACGACGCCGATGCGCTGACCAACGCCGTCGGCTCAGCCGGGGTGGAGGTACGCCGACGGGCGGCGGACGAGCTCGAAATCACCGGTATGTCCGCCCGCAGCATCGCCGAAGCAGCGTTTTCCCGGGGCATCCTCCTTACCGGGCTGATCCCGCAGCAGGAAACCCTTGAAGACGCGTACATGCAGCTGACCGGCGGCGAGGTCGAGTACCGGTCCCGGCAGATCGATCCGCAAATGCTCCCGGCCGGCGAAGGAGAAAGCGCATGAGCACGGCAGCGCCCCGGGCACCGCGGACCTGGACCGGCCGGCCGGTCACGTTCGGGCGCGTCCTGCGCTCGGAATGGATCAAGACGGCCACAGTGCCCTCCACTGTGATTCTGCTGGCTGTGAGCTTCGCCGTGATGGTCGGGCTGGGCGCCCTGGTTGCCTGGGGCCTCGTTTCGCTGGCCACTGATCCCGAGGCCGGCCCACCCCAGGGGATCGGCCAGTCCCTGCAGAGCGCAGCCTACGACGTGCCGGCCGCAGGCCTGCCGTTCGGCCAGCTGCTGATCGCTGCACTGGCGGTGGTGCTGATCGGGTCCGAGTACACCACCGGCATGATCCGGGCCACCATGGTGGCCATACCCACCCGTATCCCCGCCCTGCTGGGCAAAACACTCGTGATAGCCGTCATCTCTTTCCTGACCGGTGTCCTGGCGGCCTTCACCACCTACCTGGTGGCGCAGCCCATCCTCGCGGGTTCGGACCTCGGTTTCGGGCTGGACGCCGATGGGGTGGTGCCCGCCATCATCAATACCGGCACGGTCCTTGCGCTGATTGCCGTTATGGGCGTAGCCATCGGTGCTCTGCTGCGCAGCACCGCCGGGGGTGTTGTCACGCTGGTCGGCGCACTGTTCGTGCTGCCCATCATCGCCGGCCTGCTCACCGGCCTGGCGGACTGGGTGGCAGACGCAGCCCGCTTTCTGCCCAGCAACGCTGCGGCCCAGCTGGTAGCCACGCGAATCGAGCCGGAGGCGTTCAACCAGGTGGAAGGCGGACTGATCCTGGCGGGATGGGCGGTCGTGCTGCTGGCGGCTGCCGCCGTCGTCATAAAAAAGCGGGACGTTTGAGCTTTCGCATCCGGGGTATCGGTGAAGACCCTGAGTCATCCCTAAGGGGGACGCCTGATTTCCCTCATTCATCCCTAGGAACCGTCCGCAGCGGACGTCCGCCGCATAGGGTGGACGTACACCCTGTACTTGTACGCTCCTAGATGAGGATCACTATGATCGAGGCACACGGCCTCTCCAAGCACTATGGCAGCAAGACCGCCGTCGACAACATCTCCTTCACTGTCGAGCCCGGTAAAGTCACCGGATTCCTGGGCCCGAACGGTGCTGGAAAATCCACCACCATGCGGATGATCGTCGGCCTGGACCGACCCACCGCTGGGACTGTCACCGTCAACGGCGCCCGGTACGCCCAGCACAAGGCGCCTTTGCACGAGGCAGGTGCCCTGCTGGATGCTAAGGCCGTACACACGCGCCGCTCCGCCTACAACCACCTGCGTGCCATGGCAGCCACCCACGGCATCTCCAACAAACGGGTGAACGAAGTCATTGAGTTGACCGGGCTGGAACCCGTCGCGAAGAAGCGCGTTGGCGGCTTTTCACTAGGCATGGGCCAGCGGTTGGGCATCGCCGTCGCCATGCTGGGGGACCCCCAGACCCTGATCCTCGACGAGCCCGTCAACGGTCTGGATCCCGAGGGCGTGCTCTGGGTCCGCAACCTCGCCCGCGGCCTCGCTGCGGAGGGACGCACAGTTTTCCTGTCTTCACACCTCATGAGTGAAATGGCTGTCACGGCCGATCACCTCATTGTCATCGGGCGCGGCCGCATCATCGCCAACGCTCCGATTCAGGACATCATCGACGGCGGTGGCCGCCAGCGGACCCGCGTCCGGACCGAGGGGGCACAGGAACTCCTGCCGGTCCTCGAGGCGCAGGGCGCAACGATCCAGCGGATGGAAGACGGCCTCTTCGAGATCAGCGGCGCCGATTCACGCGCAATTGCGGAGATCGCCCTCGATCGCCGGATCCTGCTGACCGAGCTGACACCGCTCCAGGTTTCGCTCGAAGACGCGTACATGGAACTGACCCGGGACGACGTCGAGTACAGGTCCCAAGGATTCTCGCAGGAACCGGCGTCCGCCGGTGTCACCGGGGAAGGAAACTGACAATGAGCACCACATCTGCACCAGCTCCCTCCCGCCGGGCCGCCCGGCCCGACGGCAGCGGCGTGAACTTCGCGCGGATCCTGCGCTCGGAATGGATCAAGGTCACCACCGTCCCCTCCACCGTGATCCTGATCGCGACGACCCTGGTGGTCATGGTTGGCCTCGGCGCCTTCTTTGCCTGGAACGTGGTTGTCAGCAAAGAGATCATGGCTGAAGCCAGTCCCGAAATGATGGCCCAGATGGGCGGCGCCATGGACATGCAGGCCATGGCCCACATGGTTCCCACCTCCGGGCTTATCTTCGGTCAGCTGCTCATCGCCTCCCTGGCCGTGGTCTTGATCGCCTCCGAGTACAGCACCGGGATGATCCGTTCCACCATGGTCGCCGTTCCCAAGCGGATCCCGGCCCTGCTGGGCAAGGCCCTGATCATCGCCGTTATTGCGTTCGTCGTCGGCGGGGTTTCCGCGCTGTTGAGCTACTTTGTCGGGATGCCGATCCTGAACAGTGCCGACCTCGGATTCTCCCTTGACGTTGAGGGCATGATCCCCAGCATCATCAACACCGGGACCTTCCTGGCACTCGTGGCAATCATTGGCACCGCCATCGGCACGCTGCTGCGCAGCACCGCCGGCGGCGTCGTCACCACGATCGGCCTGCTGATGATCCTTCCGATCCTGTCCTCGATCTTCAGTGTTGAGTGGGTCCAGGACGTCTCCCGCTTCCTCCCGAGCAACGCCGGTAACCAACTGGTCGCCCTCGACATCGCCGAGGGCGCACTGAACCAGTGGCAGGGCGGGCTGGTCCTGGCCGCCTGGGCAGTGGTCCTGCTGGCGATCGCCTTGGTCGTAACGAAGCGGCGCGACGTCTAACGCCGAAATAACCTGCTCCCGGTGAGCGGATAAAGCCCGGTGGAGGGGAATGCGGAACGAACGGCCGCGGACCCCTCCACTGTTATGTCCGGCGCATTCTGGTTGAATCGGACTATGTTGAATCCGACCAGGCAGCCCCTCGAACACATCAACGACCTCGGCGCGTATGTCAGCGCCTCACCTTCGAGCTTCCACGCCGCCCGCACCGCCGCGGAGAGGCTCCTCGCCGGTGGCTTCACCGAGCTGGCCGAAGACCAGGACTGGCCGGCAGCGCCCGGCCGCTACGTGGTGGTCCGCGACGGAGCGTTTATCGCCTGGATCGTTCCGGAGGACGCGGCGCCGGCCACCGGCTTCAACATCTTCGGCGCCCATACCGATTCCCCCACCTTCAAGCTCAAGCCTTCGCCCACCACGGGCCGGTTCGGGTGGCTGCAGGCCGGCGTGGAGGTGTACGGCGGGCCGCTGCTGAACTCCTGGCTGGACCGCGAACTGGAACTGGCCGGCCGGCTGGTCACCTTGGACGGACAGGAGCACCTGGTCTCCACGGGGCCGCTGCTGCGCTTCCCCCAGCTGGCCATTCACCTGGACCGGGCCGTGAACGAAGGCCTGAAGCTGGACAAGCAGCAGCATCTAAACCCGGTCTGGGGCCTGGGCGATCCGTCCGCTGCCGACCTGCTGGGAGTGCTGGCTGCGAAGGCCGGCGTGGACCGGGCAGAGATCGGCGGGTACGACGTCGTTGCCGCGGACACACAGCCCGCACGCGTTTTCGGAGCAGACAACGAGTTCTTCGCCTCAGGTCGGCTGGACAACCTCTCCTCGGTGCACGCGGGGCTCTGCGCACTTGAGAGTGCTGCTGCCGCCTCCAAATCCGGTGGTTCCATTGCCGTGCTGGCGGCCTTCGATCATGAGGAGGTGGGCAGCGGCAGCCGCTCCGGCGCCGCCGGCCCCTTCCTCGAAGACGTGCTGGCCCGGATCAGTGCCGGGGTGGGTGCCGGTACCGCAGAGACCCAGCGCGCCTTCGCGGCATCGTTCTGTGTCTCCGCGGATGCCGGGCATGCGGTGCACCCGAACTATGCCGAGCGCCACGATCCGGCTAACAAGCCGGTCCTCAACGGCGGGCCGCTGCTGAAGATCAACGCCAACCAGCGCTACACCACCGATGCGCCGGGTGCTGCTTACTGGGCGGCCCTGTGCCGCGAGGCTGAAGTCCCGTACCAGGAGTTCGTTTCCAACAACTCGATTCCCTGCGGCTCCACCATCGGACCGCTCACTGCGACCCGGCTGGGAATCCGCACCATCGACGTCGGGATTCCACTGCTCTCCATGCATTCGGCCCGCGAAATGGCGGGCGTGCAGGATCCCTACCTGCTCTCCCGTGCGGCGGAACTGTTCTTCAACCGCTGAATCCGGGGGGCCGCCCGGTCTTCCGGCAGCTGTCCACAGGTGCCCGCAGGCGTCAAAAACCGGAGTGAAAGTCCGATAGGATAGTGGAGTCTGTGCTGTCGGCCTTGGCTGGCAGGCTTTTGGTGCGCGGCGGAGCTATCCGCCGGGTTCCCGGAGCAAAGACAACGCTAAAGAACCTCCTGTTACGGAAATACCGTGACCGTATAGCCCAAAGGAGGTGGGTTCACAAATGCGTGCTTATGAACTGATGGTAATCATCGACCCCGAGGTCGAAGAGCGTACCGTGGAGCCTTCGCTCGACAAGTTCCTCAACGTTGTCCGCAACGATGGTGGAACCGTCGACAAGGTGGACATCTGGGGCCGTCGCCGCCTGGCCTACGAAATCAAAAAGAAGGCCGAAGGCATCTACGCG
Organism: Arthrobacter sp. Helios; assembly: GCF_023167125.1. Lineage (NCBI taxonomy): Bacteria > Bacillati > Actinomycetota > Actinomycetes > Micrococcales > Micrococcaceae > Arthrobacter > Arthrobacter sp. Helios. The sequence continues at coordinate 3,207,819 of NZ_CP095402.1, read as the reverse complement.
GTGGTTAACTTCACCGCCAGCCCTGCAGCGGCTGCTGAACTTGACCGCCAGCTTGGCCTCAATGAGACCATCCTGCGCACCAAGATCATCCGCCCCGAAGACCAGAAGGTTGTTGCCGAGTAATTTCGGCCCATCCTTTTACTCGTCAATGAAAGGTCCGCATTCCGGGCCGAGACACCAGGAGGCATAAATGGCAGGCGAGACAACGATCACCGTGGTCGGCAACCTGACGAATGATCCGGAACTCCGGTTCACCCCGTCCGGTTCGGCAGTGGCGAACTTCACCATTGCCTCGACGCCGCGTACCTTCGACCGGCAGTCCAATGAATGGAAGGACGGCGAAACGCTGTTCCTCCGTGCATCGGTCTGGCGCGAAGCTGCGGAAAACGTCGCCGAGTCCCTGACAAAGGGCACCCGCGTCGTCTGCCAGGGCCGACTCAAGTCGCGTTCGTACGAGACCAAAGAAGGCGAAAAGCGCACCGTCATGGAGCTTGAGGTCGACGAAATCGGCCCCTCGCTGCGGTACGCATCCGCAAAGGTCACCCGCACCCAGCGCTCCGGCGGTGGCGGTGGCGGCTTTGGCGGCAATGCTGGAAACTCCGGCGGCTTCGGCGGCAACTCCAACTCCGGTTGGGGCGGCCAGCAGCAGCAGCAGTCCGCACCTGCGGAAGACCCCTGGGGTGCGCCTGCGGGCGGCAACTCAGGCGGCTGGGGAGCCGGTCCGGATTCCAACGACCCGCCCTTCTAAGCAACACCCTGTGCCGCAAGGCACAACCTCTGACGGCAACCGCCGTCGAGCCCATCCCGTGGAATCAATCCACGGGCTCCACTAGACATAAGGAGCTCCACGATGGCTAAGGCTGAACTTCGCAAGCCCAAACCAAAGTCCAATCCCTTGAAGGCCGCTGACATCACTGTCATCGACTACAAGGACGTAGCATTGCTGCGCAAGTTCATTTCCGACCGCGGAAAGATCCGCGCTCGCCGCGTAACTGGCGTAACCGTGCAGGAACAGCGCAAGATCGCACAGGCAATCAAGAACGCCCGTGAAGTTGCACTCCTGCCTTACTCCGGCGCTGGCCGCGGCTAAAGGAAAGGAACCTAACTCATGGCAAAGCTCATTCTGACCCACGAAGTAACCGGTCTCGGTGCTGCAGGCGACGTTGTTGAGGTAAAGGATGGTTACGCACGTAACTACCTGATCCCCCGCGGCTTCGCCCTGACCTGGACCAAGGGTGGCGAGAAGCAGGTTGAGTCCATCAAGGCTGCCCGCGCTGCCCGCGAGCACGCTTCGCTGGAAGATGCCCAGAAGCAGGCTGCTGCTCTCTCCGCCAAGCCGGTCAAGCTGACCGTCAAGGCCGGCGAGTCCGGACGCCTCTTCGGCACGGTCAAGCCCGCTGACGTTGCCGCTGCCGTTGAAGCTGCCGGCCTCGGCAGCATCGACAAGCGCAAGGTTGAACTGCCGACGCACATCAAGTCGGTTGGTTCCTTCCAGGCCAACGTCCGCCTGCACGACGACGTTGCTGCCGTCATCGACCTTGAGGTCGTTGCCAGCTAGCACCGCCCGTTACGCACTGCGTGACTAAAAGCGCCCTCCGCCTTTGGCGGGGGGCGCTTTTGTGTGCGGGCCAGAACCTGCCGGGCCAGGACCCCGGTTTTCCTGTGCCGTCAAGCACATCCATTGCCGGTGATGGAAGCTACGCAGGCAGTTTATTCCAAGTAGTTTTCGGAAGCCCACAGGTATGTGGATATCGACTGTGGATAATGGCGCCGCTACGCCCCCTAAATTGATCTGTCAACCTGAAGGTACAGGATGAATGTTGAGGAAAATACTTCTCTGTGCACAGGTGTGGACGAGTGTTTTCCCTAGTCAGAGCCATATTTGGGCCGAAATAAAATTGTTATCCACAACCTTATGCCCAACCTGTGCACAAGACACGCCCAGTTATGAACAGGGTATCCACAGCGCCTGTGGATAACTCGTTTGTTGAGGGGGCCTTACGGGGCTACGGTTGCGGTGGACTCCTTCATCGGTGCACCTGCAGAGGTTACGGCGAAGGCACTGGCGGCCCAGCCGGTGTCAGTGCCGTCGGGTAAACAGATAGACAGCCACAACCTCATGCCGCCCGCCCGACGGGGCCCATGGATCTAACGTTTTTGGAAAGGGTGGCCATAGTGTCGCTTGCTCACGCGGATGCCGCTGAATCAACCCGCAATTCGGATTTCGGCCGGACTCCGCCGCAGGACCTGGTGGCCGAGCAGTCTGTTCTCGGCGGCATGATGCTCTCCAAGGACGCCATTGCCGACTGCGTTGAGGTGCTGCGCGGCGTGGACTTCTACCGTCCCGCCCATGAGTCCATCTACGAGGCCATCATCGACCTCTATGGCCGCGGCGAGCCTGCCGATGCGGTGACGATCTCGGATGAGTTGACGAAGCGCGGTGAAATTGGCCGGATCGGTGGTCCCGCCTACCTGCACACGCTCATCCAGTCCGTGCCGACCGCGGCAAACGCCGGGTTCTATGCGGAGATCGTCCGGGAACGTGCGGTGCTGCGCCGGCTGGTGGACGCAGGAACCAAGATCGTCCAGCTGGGCTACTCAAGCGACGGCATGGAAGTCGACGACATCGTCAACGCGGCGCAGGCCGAGGTGTATGCCGTGGCTGAGCGCCGCACGGCGGAGGACTATGTTCCGCTGAAGGACATCATCGAGGGCACGGTGGACGAGATCGAATCCGCCGGTCACCGCGGTGAGGGCATGATCGGTGTCCCTACCGGGTTCTACGAGCTCGACGAACTGACCCAGGGCCTGCATGGCGGCCAGATGATCGTTATCGCTGCCCGTCCGGCCGTGGGTAAATCCACGTTCGCTCTCGACTTTGCCCGGTCCGCGGCAATCAAGAACAACATGACCACCGTGTTCTTCTCCTTGGAAATGGGCCGGAACGAGATTGCCATGCGCCTGCTTTCCGCCGAGGCGACGATCGGACTGCAGGACCTCCGCAAGGGAACGATCAAGGACGAACAGTGGGGCAAGATCGCGACCACCATGGGCAGGATGAACGATGCCCCGCTGTTCATCGATGACAGCCCCAACATGTCCCTGATGGAGATCCGGGCCAAATGCCGCCGCTTGAAGCAGCGGCACGACCTCAAACTGGTGGTCCTGGACTACCTGCAGCTGATGTCCTCCGGCAAGAAGGTGGAATCGCGCCAGCAGGAAGTCTCCGAGTTCTCCCGTGCCCTGAAGCTGCTGGCCAAGGAACTCGATGTCCCGGTCATCGCCCTGTCCCAGCTGAACCGTGGTTCGGAACAGCGTACGGATAAAAAGCCCATGGTCTCCGACCTCCGTGAATCGGGCTCGATCGAGCAGGACGCGGACATGGTCATCCTGCTGCACCGCGAAGACATTTACGACAAGGAGTCTCCGCGCGCCGGCGAAGCCGACGTGATCGTGGCCAAGCACCGTAACGGCCCCACCAAGACCATCGTGGTGGGCTTCCAGGGCCATTACTCCCGGTTCTCCAACATGGCGGTCGAGGGCGGCTCCGGCTTCTAGCCGTTTCTTCCCGCCGAACCCCCGATCTTCCTCAACCCGCCGTCTTTCAGGAGCAACACCGTGCCCAAGTCCAAGCCGCGCAAGAAGGCTGCCGCCAAGAAAAGCCAGGCCCGCCGCAGCGCCCACGAAACCAACAGGATCCTGGGTGATACGGAAACCTTCGTCAGTGACGAAGGCGAGGAACTGCTGAGCTCCCGGGGCTGGATCAGCGAGCGTAACCAGCCCGGCGGGGCGGACCAGGGGGACGCCTGGTACTGGATGCCTTCCCAGCTGCCCGCCTACCTCGAAGAGGGGGAGCCGGTGCCCACTTCCGTGTTCCCTGCTCAGACCGGATTTGTCAGTCAGCTCGCCACCCCGGACGGCTCCGTTCCGCCCGAGGCGCAGCGGGAGTATGGCTCGCTGGAGGAGCTGGCGGCAGACTTGGAACGCCTTGAGTCCTACCGGGTGCCCGACGGCGCGTGGACGGTTCTGGGCGGAGGCCCCGGCCCGGATGAAACGCCCGGAGAACTCATTGACACCATCGCTGAGGAATGGGAACTCATTGCCGAGCTGATCCATTTTCCGTACAGCGGCAGCGGGGAACTTTCCTTCGAGGCCGTGGCCAGCGCTGCCCGGGAGGGCCGTCTCACCGGCTACGCCTACCAGTCCGTCCTGGCGGGCCGCGGAGCAGCCACTCTGCCGTAGGCCTGCCCTGCCCATTCCCGCGGGCCGGAGCCGGAGCTTGAGCCGGTCCCGCGGAGCCTGAGCCGCTTGCCCGGAGCCCGGGCCTGCGCCGGGCCGGTCCCGGTCCCGCCGGCCGGCCGGACCTGTGTTGCACCCAGCCCGGCCCGGAATTAGTATCGACGCATGCTGCTTTCCTGACACCAACTGCCCGCGCCCGAGGCCCCACTGCCAGCCTTGGCGGAATCCGCACCTGTCGGATCCGCCCGCCTGGCCAACCTGTGGATCCTGCCCGGCGGGCTTCCGTATTTGGACGTCAGGACCTTCGTTGGCTGATCAGCACCTCCCCTTAGCATCTCCCGGACCAGTTACCGGACCGGTCACCGCCGGAAACATCCGCCACCTCCGGTTGGCCGCCGTATCCCTCAGCTATCCGGACAGACGGCTGCTGACAGATGTGTCAGTAACCGTCTCACCCGGACAGCGCACCGGTCTGATCGGAGAAAACGGAGCCGGGAAATCCACGCTCCTACGGATAGCCGCCGGCATGATTACCCCGGACAGCGGGTCGGTGCGCCGCCCGGAATCCACCGGTTTCCTGCGGCAGGAGATGGCATCCACCCCCGCACTCTCCGTGGACCAGGTCCTGGAGGCCGCCGTCGCACCGGTCCGTTCCCTCGGCGCGCAGCTGACCGGACTGGCGGAGCGCCTCGGATCGGAACCGGACAATCCGACCGTTGCTGACGCCTATGACCGTGTCCTGCAGGAGGCGGACAGCTCCGGCCTGTGGTCGCTGGACGCCCGGATCGCCGCCGTTATGAACGGGCTGGGACTGGGAGCAGTGCCGCGCAGCCGCCCCCTGGACGCCCTATCCGGCGGCCAGCGGCGGCGGCTGTCCCTCGCCGCGCTGCTGCTGGAACGCCCCTTCGCCCTCCTCCTTGATGAGCCCACCAACCACCTCGACGACGGCGCCCTGGACTTCCTGGCCACCGAACTCGCCAGCTGGCCGGGACCGGTCCTGATGGCCAGCCATGACCGCTGGTTCCTGGACACCGTTGCCACGGACCTGGTGGACCTGGACCCCGGTTCCGGGCCTGAAGGCTACGGCGGGCCGACCGTGCAGGGAATCCGCTATACCGGCGGGTACTCCGGCTACCTGCGGGCCAAGGCCGGGGCGCGCAGCCGCTGGGAGGAAGCCTGGCGGGCGCAGGAGGCGGAGCGGCAGCGGCTGCAGCAGATAGCCGATGTGGACGGGCGCAACGTCTTCCACACCACGGCGCCGAAGACTGAAGTCCGCGGAGCCCGGAAATTCTACAGCGACAAGGCGGCCAAGACCGTGGGCGGCAGGGTCCAGGCCGCCCGGCGGGGCCTGGCCGAACTGGAACGCTCCGCGGTTCCCGCTCCGCAGCCGCCGCTGCGTTTCCGTGGAATACCCGGAACACCCGGAACCTTCGGTGTGAGCGGAATGCCGAACGTGAGCGGATCACCCGGCAGCCCGTCGTTGGGGACGGCAGCGGAGGAGATTGTCCTCCTCGCCGAAGCAGGGGTGCCGGGACGGCTGCCTCCGCAGACCCTGGTGCTCCGGGCCGGTGACCGCCTGCTGGTGGAAGGCCCCAACGGGGCAGGGAAATCCACCCTGCTGGGGCTGCTCGCCGGGACCATGGCCCCCGCCGCCGGCCGGGTGGTCCGCGCCGGCGGACTGACGGTGGGCCTGCTGAGCCAGGAAGACAGCTGGCCGGACCTGGACGTCACCGCCGGTGATGCGTACCGGTCACGGCTGGCGGAACCCGGCCAGGCTCCGTCGCTGGCTGAGCTTGGCCTGCTCCATCCGGGGGTGGACGGGCTGCGGCTGGCTGAGCTCTCGCCGGGCCAGCGCCGTCGGGTGGCACTGGCGGCGCTGGTGGCCGAACCGCCGCAGCTGCTGCTGCTGGACGAGCCGACCAATCATCTCTCCCTCGCCCTCGCGGAGGAACTGGAAGAGGCCATCACTGCGTATCCGGGAACGGTGATCCTGGCCAGCCATGACCACTGGCTGCGGCAGCGCTGGACCGGTGCCCGGCTCAGCCTGGCGGCTCCGGACCCGCAGGCAGCTTAGTCCCCGGGCCCCGGGGCAGCGGTCTTGTCCCGGCTGGACGCCAGCTGCCAGGGGACACTGGCCACCATGATTCCCGGCTCGAAGTGCAGCCGGGTCTTGATCCGCAGCGCGGTCTGGTTGTGCACCAGCTGTTCCCACCAGCGGCCGACCACGTATTCGGGGATGTACACCACAAAAAGTTCCCGCGGTGAACTGCGGCGGGCCTCACGCAGGTAGGCCAGGACGGGGGACACGGTTTCGCGGTAGGGGGAGGAGAGGACCGTCAGTGGAACGGGGATGCGCAGCCGCTCCCAGTCATCCACGGTTTTCTGCGTTTCCTCGGGATCCAGGTCCACGATGATCGCGTTCAGGCTGGAGGGGCGGGACGCACGGGCGTAGGCGAGGGCGCGGAGGACCGGCTTGTGGACCTTGGACACCAGAATGACGGCGTTGACCCGGCTGGGCAGGGCCAGAACCTCGGGATCGTCCTCCACCCGCAGCTCCTCCGCCACGGACTGGTAGTGGATCCGGATGCTGTTCATCACGGCGTAGAGGAATGCCATGGCCAACAGGGCGATCCACGCCCCGTGCTCGAACTTGGTGATCACCACGATCACCAGCACCACCGACGTCATGCCGAAACCGCAGGCGTTGATCACCCGCGAACGCCGCATCCGGCGGCGCGCCTCCTTGTTCCGTTCGGTCCGCAGCTTCCTGGTCCAGTGCCGGATCATGCCGAGCTGGCTGGCCGTGAAGGAGACAAAAACGCCCACGATGTAGAGCTGGATCAGGCGGGTGACGTCCGCGTTGAATGCCAGGATGAGCACCAGGGCGGCCAGGCCGAGGGCGATGATGCCGTTGCTGAAGGCCAGGCGGTCGCCGCGGGTGCGCATCTGCCGGGGCAGGTATCCGTCGCGGGCCAGCACCGAGGCCAGGATGGGGAAACCGTTGAACGCGGTGTTGGAGGCAAACACCAGGATCAATCCGGTAGCGACCACCACAATGTAGAAGAGCAGGGAGCCGTCCCCAAAAACGGTCTCCGCGAGTTGGCTGATGACCGGGTGCTGGAGGTAGTCCTGCACAGGCGCACCGTTCAGGAGCAGCTGCGTGGCGGGGTTCTGGACGAAATGGACCTTGGTCAGGGTAGCCAGGGTGAGGATCCCGGCCAGCATCAGCGCCGCCAGCCCACCCAGGAGAAGCAGGGTGGTGGCAGCGTTGGTGCTCTTCGGTTTCCGGAAGGTGGGAACCCCGTTGCTGATGGCTTCCACGCCGGTCAGCGCAGCGGCGCCGGAGGAAAACGCCCGAAGCAGCAGGAAAGCGCCAGCGAGTCCGGTCAGGCCGGCGTCGAGCCCCGCCTCGGGCACCAGATCGAAAGCTGCCGAAGGCGCTTGTGCAAGGGTGCCCGTAGCGGCTTGGAAGAGGCCGGCGGCGCACATGCCCAGAACCGAGGCCAGGAACAGGTAGGTGGGAAAGGCAAAGATCTTTCCCGCTTCCTTGACCCCGCGGAGGTTCACCAGCATCAGAATGACGACGCCGGCTGCGGCGAGGAGCCCCTGCCGGCCGTGAAGCGCTGGAATAACGGTTACCAGGTATTGCGAGGCAGAGGACATGGAGACGGCAACGGTGAGGACATAGTCCACAAGCAGCGCCGACCCGACGGTCAGTCCGGCACGCCGGCCCAGGTTTTCGCTGGCGATTTCATAGTCCCCGCCCCCGGAGGGATAGGCGTGGACGTTCTGCCGGTAGGAGGCCACCACTGTCAGGAGGACCACGATGACGGCGAGCCCAACCCAGGGGGACAGGGTAACTGCTGCTACCCCTGCCAGGGCCAGGGTGAGGAGGATTTCGTCCGGCGCATAGGCTGCCGAGGAAAGCGCGTCCGAGGCATAAACGGGCAATGCAACCCGCTTTCGCAGCAGGGTGCGCGAAAGGCGTTCATTGCCGTACGGACGCCCCACCAGAATGCGCTTGAGCGCATTGAAGAATGTGAGCACGAGGACAAACCCTAGACCCGTTGCAGAACCAAGTCCAGACGGTCACGAACCGGGCCTATCCGGGCCAGCATCCAGGGCTCAAACGGCTGCCAGGCAGCACAGCTCGGCTCTGGCAGTGCTGCACATCCACGTCGATTGTTTCTGAGCCGCTGAGCTGAAGAAATCATGAACCGGGATGTGAAATCCCGATGGGACGGTGCCCGCGAATCCCATTCAGGGCAGCCAGGGCCGTGAGCGCGCGCACAAAAACATTCAGTTCGAACAACCCTGATTAGCGTTAAAACAGCTCTGTGGCAAAGTGCACAATTGGCCCCTGGATCGGCATGAATAAGCGGAAGTGGAGTGTGGTAACGGTTGATTTCCGAAGGTCTCGATTTGGTATCGATTCGAACTCGTCTTAGCTTGGATATGTACCCAATACGGGACTACGTCGGATCCAAGAGAGTCCGCTGAGGCTGATCCGGCCGGCCAGCACCCACATGAGATGGTGTGGCCGACAAATTGCAAGGTGCCCCGCGCCACCAGACGTCGCCGCGGTGGGAGCACCTAAACCTGAACTCTAGTAGTCGGGGTAGGCGACGGCGTTATGAAGCCCGGGGACGGGCGGAACGCATGGTGGGCCCTCAGGAGCAGATACAGCTGATGAAGAACTCTAAGATTACCCGTTACGTTCGCCGTGGACTTGCTGCCGCTGTTGTGGCTGGCGCAGGCCTCACCTTTGCTGGGCCCGGTGCCCAGGCGGCCGATGCGAGTACTTGGGATGCCCTGGCGCAGTGCGAGAGCGGCGGCAACTGGAACACGAACACCGGCAACGGTTTCTCCGGCGGCCTGCAGTTCACGCCTTCCACCTGGGCAGCCTACGGTGGAACCGGCAGCCCCGAAAACGCTTCCCGCGAGCAGCAGATCGCTGTTGCTGAAAAGGTCCTGGCAGGCCAGGGCTGGGGCGCATGGCCTGCATGCTCCGCCAAGCTGGGTCTTTCCGGCGGCGCTACCGGGGTTACCTCCGCAGCCCCCGAGGTAACCACCCAGAGCCAGTACGTGGCTCCGGAGCAGACCGTTCCGGCCGCTCCGGTTGAGACCTACACCCCGGTTGAGACCTACGTTCCGGAAACCCCGGTGCAGGAAGTTGCTCCGGCACCGACCTACACTGAGCCGGCCCCGGTCGCTGCCGCGCCTGTCGAGGTTCCCGCATCCTCGCTGGCCCCGGCTGCACCCGTGCAGGCTCCGGCCGTGAGCGGTGACACCTACACCATCCAGGCTGGCGACACCCTGTCCTCCATCGCCGACAAGCTCGGCATCGCAGGCGGCTGGCAGGCCCTGTACGCTGCCAACGCCGGCACGATCGTCCACCCGGACCTCATCTTCACCGGCGAGGTCCTGCAGCTCCCCGCATAAGACGGCGCTGCCTGAGAATGGCTGGATTCCTTCGGGAGTCCAGCCATTCCCTTTTTAACCACTGCTATCCACCGGCGATGGACTGCAGGACCATCACCTCCGAGCCTGCACCGAGAATACTGTCCTGCCGGTCCAGGCCGCGGATGTCCTGGCCGTCGATGTAGATGTTCACATACCGCCGGACAGTTCCTGTCTCGTCCCGGATCCGCCGTTCCAGCACGGGATAGCGGCGCCCGATGGCGTCAAGCAGGGATCCGAGCGTCAGTCCATCGGAACCAGGGAGCGTGAGCTCCCGCTGACCTTCCGCCGTGGCGGCCAGGACTTCCGGCAGCAGGACCCGGACCTCGCCTGCAGTCATGGTCCGGTTGTCCCGAGTGTGGCAGCGCGGACGCACAGGACATCGGGAAGATTGGAAGCGACCAGGCTAAAAGTGCCCCCTTCGTCAGCGCTGGCGTAGACGTCCCCCGCCCGGGTGCCGAAGTACACACCGACTGGGTCCCCGGCATCCACAGCCGCTGCGTCACGCAGGATTGCGTTGTACTCCGCCTCCGGGAGTCCGGTGTCCTGCCGGGTCCAGGAGTCCCCGGCATCCGTGCTGCGGTAGACGGCCAGGCGCCCGTCCGGCGGTATCCGTTCACCGTCTGCCACCAGCGGAATGGTCCAAATGGTCCCGCCGCTGCGCGGATGCGAGAGCATCACGAACCCGAAGTCCGCAGGAAGGCCGCCGGCAATCGAAATCCAGGTTTCGCCTGAATCATCGGAGCGGTACACACCGTGGTGGTTCTGCGCGTAGAGCCGCCCGGGCGTTTCGGCGTCCCGCGCCACCTTGTGCACGCACTGGCCGAACTCCGGATGAGGGTCCGGCAGGAAGTAGGCGGAAATGCCCTGATTGCGTGCCTGCCAGCTCTTCCCGCCGTCGTCGGACCGGTAGACGCCGCCGGAACTGATGGCCACATGCACCGTGTCATCCGTGGGACTTGGAAGGACAGTGTGCGCGGCGGCCCCGCCGTAGCCCGCACCCCATTCGGTGCGGTGCGGGTGGTCCCACAGGCCCTGGTTCAGCTCGAAGCGGCTTCCGCCGTCGGTCGATTTCCACACCGAAATCGGTTCGCACCCGGCCCAGACGACTCCCGGTCGGTCCGCAGTATCCGGCTGGAGCTGCCAGATCCGTCCCAGCGACTCCCCGGCCGCGGCGGGGAAGGCAATGGCCCCCTCTTCCGGCTCCGACCAGGTGGCACCAAGATCGTCGGAGATCACCACTGTCGGCCCCCAGTGGGAGGAGAGCAGGCCGGCCAGGATCCGCGGCGGGGAGGTGCGGGTGTCCAGGGCAACACTGGCAACTTCATTCATCAGAAAGTACGGCCCGCTGAGCGTCCAGTCCCTGCGGTCCGGGCTGCTCGCCAGCCAGAGCCCCTTGCGCGTGCCGATGGCCAGGACAGTATCCTCCGTGTGCGTCATGGCAGACATTGGACCATTCGGCCCCGGGCTGGGCAAGGGGTATCCGGCTGCCTAACCGCAGTCATCCAGCCAACAGGGAAGGCGCCGGCGGCGCCGGATCCGCCCGCGGAAAAGAGGTTGAGAAAACCCAACCGATAGGATGAGCCGCATGGGCGCCCCCTTCGGCGCCTCCGGGAGCACCCGCCACGTGATGGCTGCTCCCGGTTATACGAAGCGGCGTGTCGAGGCGGCCCACGGGCCGCCTCCGCGCTGTGTGACACGAGGCCGAAAGGCCGGAAAGGCAGCCTTGACTGCACGAATTGCCATTATCGGAGCCGGCCCCAGCGGCATGGCCCAGCTCAGAGCGTTTGAGTCGGCGGCCCGGGAGGGCCTGGAAATCCCCGAGATTGTCTGCTTTGAGAAGCAGGACGACTGGGGAGGCCAATGGAACTACACCTGGCGCACCGGGATCGACGGATACGGGGAACCCGTCCACTCCAGCATGTACCGCAATCTCTGGTCCAACGGGCCGAAGGAGGCCCTCGAGTTCGCCGACTACACCTTCGACGAGCACTTCGGCCGGCCCATCTCCTCCTATCCGCCGCGGGCGGTCCTCTGGGACTACATCAACGGCCGGGTCAGCAAAACGGACGTCCGGAAGTGGGTGCGCTTTGCTCACGCCGTCCGCTGGGTGAAGGAGGTCGACGGCGGCTTCGAGGTCACCGTCGAGGACCTGCGGACTAAAACAACAACGACGGAACGCTTCGACCGCGTGGTGGTGGCCACCGGACACTTCTCCGTTCCGAACGTTCCCGACTTTGACGGCATTGAGACCTTCCCCGGCTCGCTGCGCCATGCCCACGATTTCCGCGGTGCGGAGGCGCTCGCCGGCAAGGACGTCCTGTTGGTTGGTGCCAGCTACTCCGCCGAGGACATCGGCGTACAGGCGTTCAAGATGGGAGCTAAGTCGGTCACGATCAGCTACCGGACAGCGCCCATGGGCCTGGACTGGCCGGACGGCATGGAAGAGCTGCCGCTGCTCGAACGCTTCGAGGGCGAGACCGTGCGCTTCTCCAACGGTGAGACGCGCCGCTTCGACGCAGTGATCCTGTGCACGGGATACCTCCACAAGTATCCGTTCCTGCCTGCCGAACTCGCGCTGGACTCCCCGAACAACGTCTACCCCGAACGCCTGTACCGGGGTGTGGTGTGGGAAGGGAACCCGCATCTGTACTACCTGGGCGCCCAGGACCAGTGGTTCACCTTTAATATGTTCGATGCCCAGGCCTGGTACGTGCGGGACCTGATCCTTGGCACCGCGGAACTGCCTGCCGAGGAGGCCCGCCTGCAGCACCAGGCCGAGTGGAGGGGCCGCTTCCGCGCTATCGGCGCCGCCGCTGACGAGGTGCGTTTCCAAGCTGACTACATCCGTGACCTCGTGGAGGCAACGGATTATCCGGAGTTCGACCTCGACCGCGTGGTGGAGGTGTTCCTCGCCTGGAAGCAGGACAAGAAGGAGAACATCCTCACCTACCGCGACGGTGTGCACACCTCCGTCCTGACCGGCACCGAGTCGGTGGTCCACCACACGCCGTGGCTGAGCGAACTGGATGACTCCCTGGAGCGTTACCTGTCAGAGCCGGCAGAGGACGAGACCGCCCGGATTGTCCGTGGAAACACCGCCCCGGAGCCTGCCGGGCAATAACCGGTCAGCGGAACCACCCGCGGGACGGCGCCGCCGTACCGCGGGTGGAAGGCGGGCGCGCAGCCGGCCAGATGGAAATTGCGGACCCGGTGGGCTAAGGATGGAGGAATGGTTCCTGCACCCCGGCCCTCCGAGTCCGCTTGATCTACATCGACCCGCCCCTGTGGCCTGCCCACAACACCCACTTCTCCCACCTGGTGTCAGACACCTCGCTGGAAGAGCTGCATGACTTTGCCGCCGCCGCCGGGATTTCCCGCCGGGCCTTTGACCAGGACCACTATGACGTTCCGGCGCACCGGTACCGCGATCTGGTGGAGGCCGGTGCCGCAGCGGTCGACGGCGCCACCCTGGTCCGGGCGCTGATCGCCGGCGGGCTGCGGATACCGGCGCGAGAACGCGCCGCCTCGCTGGTGCATCCGCTGCGCCGCCGCTGGGAGGCGCTGCTCCCCGGCACCCCGGAGCTGGGTGCCGAACTGCTGAACCGGTGGGGCGAGCCGCACCGCCGCTATCACGACCGCCGCCACCTGCTCCAAACCCTGGAAGCCCTGCACCGTCTGGGCTGCAGTGACCGTCCGGTGCTGCTGGCAGCCTGGTTCCATGACGCGGTGTACGACGGCGTACCCGGCACAGACGAAGAGGCCTCCGCGGTCCTGGCGCAGCAGCTGCTCCAGGCTGCCGGTGTCAGCCGTCCCGAGACGGCCGAGACGGCCCGGCTGGTCAGGCTGACGGCCGGCCACGATCCGGATCCCGGGGATATCAGCGGTGCGCAGCTCAGCGACGCGGACCTGGCCGTGCTGGGCCGGGACGCGCAGGGATATGACCGGTATGCCGCTGACGTCCGGCTTGAATACCGGCACCTCGACGATGCCGCCTTCCGTGCCGGCCGCCGTGCCGTCCTTGACGCACTGTTGGGCCGGAGCCGGCTCTTCCGCACCGGCCGGGGCGAGGAACTGTGGGGAGCCGCGGCCCGCGCAAACCTCCGCCGCGAACTTGCTGCGCTTTCCGGTTCCACGGACGGAACCGGGGGATTCCGTGCCCCGCGCCGGGAAGCTGAACCGCCCCGTGGCTGAGGGCAGGGACGGATTCCTGGGACACGAACGCGGAAGCGCCGGCTACCGGGGAGTACTGGTGGGACTGGCCGCTGCTGGACTGGCGACCTTCGCCCAGCTCTACTCCGTGCAGGGCCTGCTGCCCGAGCTGGCCGCGGATTTCGGCATCACCGCCGCCACCGCTGCGCTCAGTGTCTCCGCCGCCACCCTGGGCCTGGCTGCCGCCGTCATCCCCTGGTCTGCGGCCGCTGACCGTTTCGGCAGGCTGCCGGTGATGCGGACGGCCATCGTGGCCGCCGTCGTGCTGGGACTGCTGGTGCCGCTGGCGCCGGACTTTCCGGCGCTCCTGCTCCTCCGCTTCGCCGAGGGCGCGGCCCTGGGCGGGATACCGGCCGTCGCCCTGGCCTACCTCAGCGAGGAGGTGAGTCCGGTGCACGCTGCCGTCGCGGCGGGAACCTACGTGTCCGGAACCACGATCGGCGGGCTGGCTGGCAGGATCGTGGCGGCGCCCATCGGCGAATATGCCAACTGGCGCATAGGTGTGGCAGTGGTCAGTCTGCTGGCCGCAGCGGCCGCCGTCGTTTTTATGCTCGCAGCCCCTCGGCAACGAGGTTACGAACCCCGCCGGCGGAGCGACGGCGGCCCCGGCCTGGGCGCCCGGCTGGCCGTGAACCTGCGGTCCCCGCGGCAGCTGGTGCTCTACGCCCAGGCCTTCCTGCTGATGGGCGGTTTTGTCGCCGTGTACAACTATCTTGGCTTCCGCCTCGGGATGGCGCCCTTCAATCTGCCGCAGGCGCTGGCCAGTTCCCTGTTCCTTGCCTACCTGGCCGGCACTTGGTCCTCACGGGCGGCCGGGAAGGCCGCCGGCACGCTGGCCGGTGGCCGCAGGACCGTCCTGCTGGTCAGTACCGCTGTGATGGCTGCTGGCCTGGCCGTCACGCTGCTGCAGACCCTGCCAGCAGTGATCACCGGACTGGTGGTGTTCACCGCCGGGTTCTTCGGCGCGCATGCCGTTGCCTCGGGGTGGGTGCCGGTGCTGGCCGAAACGGGCCGGGCGCAGGCCTCGTCGCTCTACAACCTGGCCTACTACAGCGGATCCAGCCTGCTTGGCTGGGCCGGCGGATTCTTCTTCCAGGGCTCCGGCTGGGCGGGGCTGGCCGGATTTGTCGGCGTCCTGATGGCGCTGGCCGCCCTCCTTGCCACTGCCCTGCCAGGGGGCCGGCCACGCCTTGGCGGAGGAACCGGTCCGTGACCCGGCCAGCCGTACGCTAGAGGAGTGAAAACCAGGACTCCCGCTGCGAACCGCGGCCTCGGCCGGCAGATCCTTGCCCTCGCCCTCCCTGCCCTTGGGGCGCTGATCGCCGAACCGCTGTTCCTGCTTGCCGACGCCGCGATCGTGGGGCATCTGGGCGTGAACCAGCTGGCCGGTGTGGGCCTGGCGTCCACGGTCCTGCAGACCGCCGTCGGGCTGATGGTGTTCCTGGCCTATTCGACCACCGGCACCGTGGCGCGGTACCTGGGCGGGAACCGCCACAGCGACGCCGTTGCGGCCGGACGCGACGGCATCGCCCTGGCAGTCCTGCTGGGCATCGTGCTCTCCGCTGCAGCCATCCTCCTGGCCCCCTGGCTGACCGGAGTGATGGGCGCCGAAGGAGAAGTGCAGCGCTATGCCGTGGACTACCTGCGCTGGTCCGCACCCGGTCTGACCGCGATGCTGGTGGTGCTGGCCGCCACCGGCGTGCTGCGGGGCCTCCAGGACACCAAAACCCCGCTGGCAGTCGCCGTGGCCGGGTTCAGCGTTAACATCGGCCTGAACTTCCTGCTCGTCTACGGACTGGACCTCTCGGTCGCCGGCGCGGCATTGGGAACCAGCATCAGCCAGTGGGGCATGGCTGCGGTCTATCTGATCATGGTTGCGCGGATGGCCCGGCGGGAACGGGTGCCGCTGCGTCCTGCGGTCTCCGGCATCCTCGCCAGCCTCCATGTCGGGTCCTGGCTGATGCTGCGCACCCTGAGCCTGCGGATCGCGGTGCTTGCCGCCGTTTTCGTCGCCACGTCCCAGGGGCCGGTGTCCCTGGCTGCCCATCAGCTGGTTATGACGTTCTTTACGTTCCTGGCCTTCGCGCTCGATGCGCTCGCCATCGCCGCGCAGGCCATGATCGGCAAGGAGCTGGGCGCCGGGAACCGGCGGACCGTCCGTGACCTGACCCGGACGATGTCCCGGTGGGGCATCGGTTTTGGTGTGATCACCGGCGTGCTGCTGGCTGCGGCGGCGCCGTTTGTGGGCTGGATCTTCACGCCCGACCCAGGTGTGCAGCAGGCACTGACGGCTGGCCTGTGGGTTCTGGCCGCTGCGCAGCCGGTCTGTGGCCTGGTGTTTGTGCTGGACGGTGTGCTGATCGGTGCCGGCGATGCGAAGTACCTGGCGCTCACCGGCGTCGTGAACCTGCTGGCCTATCTGCCGCTGCTGTGGTGGGTCCACATTTCCGGACTCGAAGGCGGCACCGGAATCGCGTGGCTGTGGGCCGCTTTTGGGCTCGGCTACATGTCAGCGCGGGCCATCACCCTCGCCTGGCGGGCCCGCGGCGACGCCTGGATGCGCACCGGTGCGGCACCCGGGAACCGGAAGGACTAAGCTAAGGATCGGCCGGACCGGCCGCCAAGCAACCTGAAAGCGGAGGCCAACCGTGGGCGTATCCCACCCCAAGGCACCTTGGGTCCCTATTCTGCTGCGTTCCGTCATTGCGGCGGTGTACGGAGCGGTGAGCATTTTCTGGCAGGAACCAACAGTGGCGGTCCTCGCCCTCGCCGGTGGCGTCTACCTGGTGCTGACCGGAGTCAGCGTCTGGCGGATGTCCGCTCTGGCCAAGGCCTCCGGGGCTGCCATGGTCCCGGCCGCACTGCTGGCCGCCGCCGCCGTCTATGCCGTGGCCGGCGTCCTGGTGGCGGTTATCCAGTCAGCGGAGGTCTTTGCCTTCACTGCCGGCGCCGCCCTGCTCATTGGCGGGGCCATCGAGCTCGTGCTCTGGTTCCGCGCCCGGAAACTGTTCGTCCCGGCCCGTGACTGGCTGATCACCGGGGTGGTGGGCATCGGGGCCGGCGTGCTGATGCCGGTCTTCCTGGGCCTGCCCGAAGCCGGCCACGTTCAGGCCCTGATCGGTGTCAGTGGCGGAGCAGCCATCATCACCGCGGTTATTCTCGCGATCTCCGGCCTGGGGCTGCGCCATGACGCCAGCCTGGCCCGGGACAGCGAGGAAGCCTCGAAGGCCGTAAACTAGAACTGACCGCGGCTTCTACCTGAGGTAGAAGTCCGCCCAATCGACAACGCAGGAGGACAGATAGTGGCGAAGAGCCAGCCCGGTGGGCCGCAGAAACGGAATTCCGTGAAAGCCCCGCTGGTTTTCTCCGCAGTCCTGGCCATCATTGCCGGCATCGCCACCATGATCTTCGCCACCGGCGGAGCAACCAAGGAACTGCGGCTTGATCTGGGCCTCACCGCAGCAGGCATCGCGTTTATTGCCTCGCTGCTGATTTCCTCGCTGCTGCTGATGACGGAGAAGCCGAATCCGGACCACCTCAGCGAGGGGTCCGGCATTCACCGCGCCTCCGCCAAAATCCCCGGCGGCGCCGGCAGTGTTGGAGCACCCGGTGCGAAGACTGCTGCCACCGATGCCCAGGCCGCCAACACGCCGCCCGCAGCACCATCCCCCGGGTCCGATGCTGCCGGGGGTCCCGCAGACCCTCCCGCCGACAAGTCATAGGATCTGCCGGGGCTAACCGGACCGGCCAGCCCAGCTAGCGCCTTCTGCGCTTCTTTCGAGACGGCCTGCTGGTGGTCTCTTCCCGCATCGGCGGTTCCTGCGCGGCCGGTCCTGGAGAGAGTGCGCCGGGTGCCTCTGGCGGCTTCTCACTGAGCAGCCGGAACAGGTCCGTTTCCTCCGCGGAGTCCAGAGCCGACGGCGGTGTCCCGCCAGCGCTTTCCGGTTCCAGGCGCAGCGAAACCCGGCGGTGCAGCACCAACGCCGCAACCGCTGCCGCTACGGTCACGGCGCTGGCCAGGGCCGCGAGGGCATTCAGATACAACCAGAAGAACATCAGCAGCGACGGGGCATCTGCGGGCAGTTGAAGCAGCCCGAACGCCGAGACTGTCCAGAAGACGATGCACACCCCGATCAGGATCCAGGCGGTGCGGGGGGACAGGGCGGAACGCAGTTTCTGCTCCATACGCTCTCCTGGAGGCAGGCGGAATGCCGTACTGCTCGACCCCATCAGTCTAAGAGCGGAGGCTCCGCTGCCGCGCCCCGGGCTGGCCGAATCGGGGCAGTCAGGCGCTGTTTGGGTCCAGCGGTGTCCCCACTCCCGTGGATACGGCAACCGTTAGGGGCACCTTGCCGGGCGGCCCCCCAGTGGCCAGGGGAGTCGCAGTGGCCAGCGCTGAACGGAGCCGCTCGACCTGATCCGCGGGTACGCGGGCAGTGATGCCGGTTTGTCCGCTGGAACTGAGGCTATGGAACTCCGTGCCCGCCGCGGCTCCGGTTTGGTGGACAAAGCGCAGTGCTGCCTGCAGGTCCGCCGCGGAGAAGGCTGCCTCCACCGGGATGGCTCCGGCGGCGCGGATGGCCTCAAAGAAGGACGTGTCCGTAACCGCCACGTGCAGACGGCCGTCAGCGACCCAGGCATCGGTATACGCAGCGCCGAGGAGCGCCTTGAGGATCTCGTTGGTCTCTACCAGGTCCGGCATACCGTCCTCCGTGTGTGATTCTCCAACCCCGCAGGGGCTCGCCTGCAGCGGCCCCGTGCCAGTATTTGCCTGCGCTGGTGATCGTGCCAGACGGAAAACGGTCCGGGTTCCGCATCAGGGCGGATCCCGGACCGTTCTGCCAGCGGGCTAGCGGGCTAGCGGGAGCTGCTGCGGCGTCGGCGGCTGATGCCTACGCCTGCTGCTCCGCCCAGAAGCAGGATTCCTGCGGCGGAAAGCAGTGCGGTGGTGCCGCCTGCTCCCGTGCTGGGAAGCTTGCCGGCCGGATTCGGGTTGGCCACGCCGGCAACCTGGAGTGCCGTGACGCTGATGGTCACAGCCGCCTCTGCTGATCCGATGCCGTCGAGTTCCTGGGTGGCGGTGACAACGTACTCACCGGCGGCCCAGGTTCCCAGTTCCACGGTCCAGTTGCCGTCTGCGTCCACCGCGGCCACGGGATCAGCGTCACCTACGGTCAACGTGAGTGTTGCACCCGGAACACCGGTGCCGGAGATGGTCTCCGGAGCGGTGGCTTCGGTGAACACTTCACCGTTGCGCAGAGACGTGATGGCCGGAGCCGGGTAGATCACGCTGAAGGACGTGGTGACCACCGGAGAAGCGGCCTTCCCTGTGACGCCGTCCTGACTGGCTGACACCGAGTACGCACCTTGGGACAGCGCCTCGTCCAACTGGACCGAGAAGGCTCCCTCTGCGTCAGCCTTAGCCGTCACAACCTGCGGGTCGGTGGCTGCCAGTGCCCGTGCTTCGGCTGCGCCCTCCCCGGCAGCCGCGGGAGCGACCTCCAGGGTTACGGTCGCCTCAGGATCGGCGAGCCCTTCGATCGTCCGCAGCTCGTTCACCACGGACGCCCCGTCAGCGGGGCTGGTCAGGACCGGACCGGCCAGCGCAGAGTGCTTGACCGTCACGGAGTACGTGGTGGTCTCCGACTTGTTGAAGCCGACCACTGCAGTGGCAGTGATTTTGGCGGTAGCTCCGTCGGCGACGGTGCGGGGAACCTTCATGGACCAGGTGCCGTCTGCAGCTGCCGGTATGTCGCTGGTGCCGCCGTTCACGGTGACCTTGACGGTTGAGCCGGCCGGCGCGGTGCCGGTCAGCACCTGATCGGTTTCCACCGTCTGGCCATTTTTGATGTTGAGTTCCGGTGCCGCGAGATACAGGGCCACGGTGTAGCCGCCGGTGACGGAGAGGGCGGATGTCAGATCCGCGGCGCCGACGGTTTCAATGACACCGTCTTCGTCCTTATCGAACCCTCCGCTGACCAGGCCCAATGCGGTGCTGCCGGCAATGACCGGTCCACCGGAGTCGCCGGGCTGGGCGAACAATGTGGACTCGAAGCCCAGGACGGCACGAACGTCGTTGGGGTCGGTAGCCATATTGCGGCCGCCGACCAAGAAGACCGAGAGCCTGTCGACCGTCCCGCAGTGCCACCCGGTCGTCATCCCGGAGCGGCAGACCGGCAGCCCGGCGACGGCTGTGCCGACGCCGGTGATCCGGGTTGTGGTCTCTGAGAGTCCGCCCGCGGTCCAGTGCGTGACTTCCGGAACCAGGTCCAGGTCACTGTTGATACCGTCAATCACGCTAACGTCGGTGCCGACGTTAGGGGCCTCCGGGCTTGAGGGGGTGTTGCCCGGTCCGCCGAAGACCGAGGTGCCGAAGGTGCCCAGCGCCTTGGAGGGCGGTGCCACGTAGGTATTCTTGGCGGTGCCGTCGCCCGTGCAGTGCCCGGCCGAGATGACGGCCGGTTCGCCGGCCGGGGTCCAGCCGTTGAAGCCGACGGAGCAGGCGTTGTAGCCCTGTCCGGTATCTATGGCGTAGCCCTGGCCGCCGTAGACGTTCTCCAGGGCGACGCCGGCTCCGCTTCCGGATGCTTCAGTCTTGACGTTGGTGTAGTCGTCAGCGAATTCCTCCGGCGTGGAGGCAGCCGGGCCCTGCAGCGTCCGCGCCGAGGCTGCGGCGGGAGCCTCCGGGTTTTCGACGTTGATCGTGAAGCCGTCAGGGCCAAGGCTGATGGACTGGAGTCCTTCCACACCCACGCTGGCAATGTAGTCGCGAGCCAGGGCAGTCAGGTCGGTTGCGGTGCGGGTCGCTTCAGTGGTTGCTGTGGCTGACGCTTCATTGGAAGGCTTAGGTGCGGGCTCGGTTGAAGGGGCCGGGGTCCCGGTGGGAGCGGGGGAGGCAGGAGTGCTGCTGCCATCCACAGCCTGCTCGGCGTCAGGTTTTTCTTCGGCTGGCTTTTCCGTGGCCGCCGGTGCCTCGAGCCGGGCGCCCAGCTCCTTGGCCAGTGCTTCCAGTGCCGTACCGGATCCGTAGACGACGATTTCCCCGTCTTCCAGGGCCAGTCCGGTGAAGCCCTCGGTGGTTTGGAGCCGCGGCAGTGCGGCGGCGGCACGCTGGCCGAGTTCACCGGATTCGCGGAACTGTTCCTCGGTGAGGCCGAGGTCCCGCTGCAGTGCTTCGGCGAGACCGGGGGGCAGGGCCCCGGCGGTTTCCGCGGTTCCTGCAGTCTCCGGAGCTGTGGCCAGCCGGGATGCAGCCGGCTCCTTTTGATCGCCGGCGCC
This sequence comes from Arthrobacter sp. Helios, assembly GCF_023167125.1. Taxonomy (NCBI): domain Bacteria; kingdom Bacillati; phylum Actinomycetota; class Actinomycetes; order Micrococcales; family Micrococcaceae; genus Arthrobacter; species Arthrobacter sp. Helios. The sequence goes on along the minus strand of NZ_CP095402.1, from coordinate 3,186,630 downwards.
GGGTGCAGCCTGGGCCGGCACACCGATCAAGGCGCCTCCGACCACCAGGGCGGCGGTGACGGCCACGGCGCGTGCCGGACCGGACCGTACTAGTGACGTTCTCCTCATTGAATACCCCCATCAGACGTGAGCCACGCTCATGCTGCCCGGGGCGTGCGTCTTGCTGGACCAGCGCCGGGAATCCGAGACTTAGTTGGCATTCCGGAGACATAGAAGGGTCCCGGAACTGCCCGGAGCTTAGCGGGTAAATGCGCTTCTGGCAATTCGTAAGGTTACTTTGTGTCCATCAGGGAAGAGGACTGCCGAAGACGGTACGCCCGGACGTTTTCGCGGTTGCCGCAGTTTCCTGTTCCGCAGTATCTGCGGGAGCGGTTGCGGGAGAGGTCAATGAGCACATCGCTGCAGTCGGAAGCCGCACACACCCGAAGCCGTTCCAGTTCCCGTGCGCGGACGACGTCGGCAAGCGCCATGGCTGCCTCCGTCGCCATCCGGTCAGCCAGGGCAGCCTCCGGGGGAGTGCAGTGCAGGTGCCAGTCCCAGCCGTCATGCCGGACCAGCTGGGGCAGCGCGCGGGAGGTGCGCAGGAGCCGGTTGATGCCTTCAACCAGGGCTTCTTCGCCGGCAGCCCAAAGGTCCCGCAGGGTTTCGCGGAGCCGGAGCACCGCCTTCAGCTCCGCGGCGGTGTGGGTCCGGGACCCGGAGAAGCCCTCCTGGTCCAGGAACCGGGTAAGGCCGGCGTCACCGGAGAGCGGATCGGGGTCCTCGGAAGCAGTGTTCACAAGAGCCGCAGCACTGGCCAGTGCCACTTCAGTGTCATAAGTGAAAACCATCTTGACTCCTGACATAGACCACCTTAGTGTCACAAGCATAGGCCCATTTAGCTCGTGACAAGCTTTTGATCTGCTCGTGACACTGCTCGTGACACTGCTCGTGACACTGCTCGTGACACTGTCCATGGGGGCGGGCCGTCTTCCTCGAAAGGTCCGTCATGGAAAAGTCCACATCCGCGGCACGTCCGCTCCCGCCCGCTGCGGCGGCCGGTGCGTCCGGGATCCTGATCGCCCTCCTTTCATCCGCCGTCTTTGGCCTCTCCGGATCGTTCGCCAAGTCGCTGATGGAGGCCGGCTGGACGCCCGCCACCGCCGTCGCCTTCCGCATGGGCGGAGCCGCCCTGGTACTGCTGGTCCCGGCCCTCATCGCGCTTCACGGCCGCTGGTACCAGGTCCGGCAGAACTGGAAGACCATTGGGCTGTTCGGCCTGGTGGGCGTTGCCGGTTGCCAGTTTTTCTACTTCAATGCCGTGGAACGCCTCTCCGTCGGCGTGGCCCTGCTGCTGGAATTCCTGGCGCCGGTGCTGATGGTGCTGTGGATGTGGTTCCGCAGCCGCCGCCGCCCCGGGACCGCCACCATCCTCGGTGCCGCGGCCGCCGTCGTCGGGCTGGTCCTGGTGCTTGACCTGGGTGGTGACCTGCGGGTTGATCCCCTCGGCGTCGCGTGGGGCCTGGCAGCCGCCGTCTGCTTGGCGATGTACTTCTTTATTACCGCCAAGCAGAATGACACGCTTCCGCCCCTGGTGCTGACCACCGGCGGGCTGCTGGTTGGTGCCGGAACCATGCTGCTGCTCGGCCTGACGGGACTCCTGCCCACCGGCTTCAGCACGGCGGATGTGGAACTGGCCGGCTGGGTGACCCGCTGGTGGGTTCCGCTGATTGGCCTGGTGTTGCTTTCCACCGTGCTGGCCTACGTCACCGGCATCATCGCCGCCCGCGCGCTCGGGCCGCGGATTGCCTCTTTCGTCTCCCTCACCGAAGTGCTTTTTGCCGTGCTGTGGGCGTGGCTGCTTCTCTCTGAACTGCCCCGCACCATCCAGCTGCTCGGCGGCGCCCTGATCGTCACCGGGCTGGTCCTGGTCCGGTCGGACAAGCACACGGACCTGCCGGATGTCGGAGCGGAAGCCGGGCCCGGCGCAGCGCCGGATCAAATATCCGTCCGGCGGCGATCCTAGGTTCCGTTTCCGGTAGGCTCACCGGCAACGAAAGCGGCTCAAAGACCAACGGGGGAACCGTGAAGACTGACCATGCTGGGATGGCTGGGATGGCTGGGATCCGGCGGGGAACCGCCGGCAACGGCGCAGCCACGCGCCGGACGACGCCGGCAGGCACCGCATGAGCCGCAGCGCAGCTAAAACCGCGCCGCGGTCCCGGTGGTTGAAGCTGGTGTGGATGGTGCCCGCAGCGCTCCTGGTCCTTGCCGGCGTCGTCCTGGCTGCCCGCTGGCTCCGGGACACCCCCGCACTGCAGGACTTCCTCGCCCAGTACCCGGGGTCCTCTGCTCTGCCGGGCGGTGCTCCGGTGGGGATACCGGCCTGGGTCGGGTGGCAGCATTTCCTCAATTCGCTGCTCATCCTGCTGATTGTGCGCTCCGGCTGGCTGATCCGGACCCGCCAGCGGCCGGTGGGGTCGTGGACCCGGAACAACAAGGGGCTGATCCGCACCCGGAACCAGCCGAAGAAGATGAGCCTGGATCTGTGGTTCCACCTCAGCCTGGACGTCCTCTGGGTCCTGAACGGTCTGATCTTCTACGTCCTGATTTTCGCCACCGGCCACTGGATGCGGCTGGTGCCCACCAGCTGGGATGTGTTCCCCAACGCCGCCTCCACCGCACTGCAGTACGCGTCGCTGGAGTGGCCGACGGAGAACGGCTGGGTGAACTACAACAGCCTGCAGCTGCTCTCCTACTTCGCGGTCGTGTTTATTGCCGCCCCGCTGGCCATCATCTCCGGACTGCGGATGTCTCCGTCCTGGCCGGCCAAATCCCGGATCAACCGCTACTTCCGCATCGAAACTGCCCGGGCAGTGCACTTCCCCGTGATGCTCTTTTTTGTGCTGTTCATCATCGTCCACGTCACGCTGGTGCTCACTACCGGCGCGCTGCGGAACCTGAACCACATGTACGCGGCCTCAGACGGGACCGGCTGGACCGGATTCTGGTTCTTCGCGGCCTCGGTGGTCCTGATGGTGGTGGCCTGGGTTGCTGCCCGGCCGGTGTTCCTCCGTCCAGTCGCCGGGCTGATGGGGAAGGTCGGCCGCTAGGGTCCGGGATGCGTCCGGCAGGAGCCTAGGCGTCCAGGGCGTCCGCCTGCGCTTCACCGGCTCCCTGCCGGGCTGGCTGTACCGGCTGAACTGGCTGTACCGGTTGTGTCGGCTCTACCTGGATTTCGCGTTTGAGGATCTTGCCGGTCGGTCCCTTGGGCAGCTCGCCGGTGAACACAATCCGGCGGGGGTATTTGTACGCTGCCAGGCGGTCCTTGGCAAACTCCAGGATTTCGGCAGCCAGCGCCTCCCGGCCGGCGTCGTCCTGCGGAACCGCCTCCTCCTTGAGCCCGATGACGGCAGCAACTTCCTCGCCGTTGAGCTCATCCGGCACCCCGACGACGGCGGCCTCCGCAACCGCGGGATGTTCGTACAGGATCTCCTCCACCTCGCGCGGATACACGTTGTAGCCGCCGCGCAGGATCATGTCCTTCTTCCGGTCGACGATGTAGATGTTGCCCTCCTCATCGAACCGGGCGAGGTCACCGGTGCGGAACCAGCCATCCGGAATGGCAGCAGCCGTTGCCTCGGGATTGTTCCAGTACTCCTTCATCACGCCGAGTCCGCGGACCGAGAGCTCACCGATGCTGCCGATCGGCACGTCGTGGCCCGCGTCGTCGAGCATCCGCACCTCCATCCCGTAGACGGGCCTGCCGATGGAGCCGGGACGGCGCTCGCCGCCGGGAAGGTTGAAGGACACAATCGGAGAGGTCTCGGACAGGCCGTAGCCTTCCAGCAGCTCCGCGCCAAACACCTCCTCAAACTCCCGGAGGACCTCCAGCGGCATCGCTGCTCCGCCGGTAATGGCCTGGCGCAGGGAGGCGAGGTTCCTGGTTGCCACAGCCGGGTGGCGCAGCATGCCGATATACATGGTGGGCACCCCCTCAAAGAGCGTCACCGCGTCACGCTCGATGATGTCCAGTGCCTGCCCGGCGTCGAACCGGGGGAGCAGGCTGATGGCGGCGCCGGCCAACACGGCCGCGTTCAGGGCGGCGGTCTGCCCGAAGACGTGGAAGAAAGGCAGGCCGCCGAAGATCACGTCCGATTCCTTGATGCCCAGCAGATCCCGGGCCACCTCGGCGTTGCTGCGCAGGTTGTTGTGCGTCAGTGCCGCACCCTTGGGCCGGCCGGTGGTGCCGGAGGTGTAGAGCACGACGGCGACGTCCCCGCCGTCGACTTCCGCCACCGCGTCGTCCGCGTCGGTGTCCGCCAGCAGCTGCCGGAAGCTGCCCGCGTTAACCGGGATCACGTCCACCCCGCCGGCTTCCCCGGCCCCCGCAGAGGCTTCCGGAAGCATCAGTTCAAAGGCAAACAGCAGGGCCGCACCGGAATCCTGCAGCGTGTAGGCCACCTCGCGGGTCTTGAGCAGGGGATTCATCGGTACGACGACGGCTCCGTAGCGCAGCACCCCGTAATAGACCGATGCCATCGGGGGGATGTTGGGCATCATGAGTGCCACCCGGTCCCCGCGCTGCACGCCGCGGGCGCGCAGGAGGCCGGCCACCTTGGAACTCATCGCGTTCAGCATCGAATAGCTGATCACTGTGTCATCGAGTTTCAGGGCGGTGTTTCCGGGTACGCGGGCAGCGGTGTCGGTCAGGATTCCGGCGAGGTTGGGCACGGGTGATCTCCTTTGATCAGGGGCCAGCTTTGGCTGCGGTGCACCCGAGGTTACACAGCCTGCGGACGGATGTGAACGCCCGCAGCCGGATTGAAGACGGTGCCCGGAGCGTCCCTAATAGCCAAGTTCCTCGCGCAGGTTCGTGAGCTGGTGGGAGGATTCCACGGCGAGTTCCCGGTCCACGGAGGCCAGTGCCTGCACCAGAATGTCGCTGACAATGATGGAAAGCAGCGCCTCGCTGGTCATGCCGGTGGGCGTGTGGGGTGCCAGCAGAAGCACGCTCGCGCGGGCACCCAGGCGGGAGTCCGGCTCGTCGGTCACCAGGATGGCGGCCGCGCCGACGGTGGCAGCACGCTGCATCAGCACTTCCGCGTCCCGCGTCACCCGCCCAGGGGCGAAGACCACCACCACGTCCTTGCCGCGCAGCTGCAGGAGATCGTCCGCCAGCCGGAATCCGTCATTGGCGACGGCCCGCGCGCTGCGTCCAATGCGGTTGAGCCGAAGGGCCAGATTGGAGGCCGCGATTCCGGACGTACCGATTCCGTAGGTCAGGATGAGCTCCCCGCGCATAAGAAGCTCCACAGCGGCGGCGAGGTTGTCCAGCTGGGCCGTCTGCGCCCCGAGGGCGATGCGGTCTGACGCCTCTGCCCAGACGCGGTCTGAGATGTCGGCCAGCCCCGCACCCATGTGGTCGATGCGCTGCTGCAGCCGGACCTCAGGCGCCACGCTGGAGCCAAACACTGTGGCGATGTCCCGTTTGAGTTCCTGCAGGCCCGCGTAACCCAGGGACTGAACCGTCCGCACCACGGTGGCGCTGCTGGTGCCGCTGTCCGCACCCAGCTCCTGCGCGCTGGCGTACAGCAGCCGCTCGGGGCTGCAGTTGGCCAGGAAAGTGCCGACAGTGCGCTCGGCCCGCGACAGATCCGCCCAGAGGTTGCGGACCCGCATGCGCAGCTGGGTCAGCCCCGAGTTGGTTGTAACTTCTGTTACTTCCGTCACGGCCTGTGTATCATTCATTCCAAGATGTGAATCCAAGTAACGGTCCATCCCGTATCGTCCAATTTTTGTAACACATTGTAACGGCTTGCAGGTGCCGTTCGGAAGGCAGGCAGTACACATGAGTCGCTCCGCACTGCGGGTTATTGAAGTCTCGGGCAGTCCCTTCGAACGGGGCAGGCAGTACGGCACCGCTGCGGAAGACCTGATTACCCGCTCGATCGGCTACTACAGCGAAGCCCTCGCAGCCCAGACGGGACTCACCTGGGACCAGCTGCGCGCCAAGGCCCGGGGCTGGCTTGAGCTGTGCACCTCCACCGCCCCGGACCTGATGCAGGAGGTCGAAGGCCTCGCGGCAGGCAGCGGCAGGGATGTCCTGGACATCATGGTGCTCAATGTCCGCGGCGAGATCATTTACGACGCCGGTGCGACACCGCCGGCCCCTGTGCCGGAGGAGCGCGACGACGTCGACGGCTGCACCACGTTCGTCCTCACCGACGGGGCCGCGGGCGACGGCCATATGTACGTCGGGCAGAACTGGGACTGGCGCTACGGCACCCAGGAAACCGCCGTCATCCTGCGCGTGGTCCAGGACCCGCTGCCAACTGTCATCATGCAGGCGGAGGCAGGCCAGATCGGCCGCCAGGGAGCCAACTCAGCGGGCATTGCGTTGAACGCCAACGGACTTGGCGGGCGCTTCGGCGGAGGGGTCGGGCTGCCCCAGACGTTCATCCGGCGTCTGGTGCTGAACCAGGCGGAGCTTCCCGATGCGCTCAACGTGCTGTTCCGCACCAAACCTCACATCGCGAGCAATGCCGTGCTCTCCCACGCATCCGGGTTCGCCATCGACGTGGAAACAACCCCCAGCCGAAACGGATGGATGTACCCCCAGGACGGGCTGCTGGTACACGGGAACCACTACCAGGCCTTTATCCCCCCGCAGCTCGCCGAGAGCTACCGGCCGGTCTCGGTCGATTCCCTTTTCCGCGTTCCCCAGGCCCAGCGTGGCCTGGAAAAAGTCCGCAGCGCCGCCTCCACCGAGGAAGCCAGGAAACTCATCCGCACGGCGATGTCCGATCACCTCGGATTCCCCGAGTCGGTCTGCACCCACCCGGATACCCGCCGTCCGGCCAGCCGCCAGTGGTCCACGATCCTCTCCAGCTGTGTGGACCTCACCACCGGGGAGTACCTCGTTACCAACGGGACGCCCTGTGACCACAGCTACGAACTGATGCCCTGGAACGTCTTTGACGGCCCGGGGTCCGCACACGAATCCATGACCGCCCCTTCCCTGATGGAGATCACCGAATGAATGCGTTTGTTTCACCGTCCCGGATCCGCCCGCGCCAAGCCGTCCTCAGCGCCACCGTCCTTCTAGCCCTGGGACTTTCCGGCTGTGCCGGGGCGCCAGCCTCGGAGGAACCCGCCGGAACCGGCGTTCCCTTCGGCCCGACCACCGCGGCGGCAGCCACCGGAACAGAGTCCGTTACCTGGATGCTGCCGCAGGAACCGGCAACCTTTGATCTGGACGTCGACAGCGGAACGGCGGAGAACACCATCCTCTCCAACGTCTGCGAACGCCTGATGCAGGTGCAGCCTGACCTGACCACCGTGCCGCATCTTGCCGAGACCGCAGAGTGGACCAGCGACACCACCGTGGTGTTCACCCTCCGCCCGGACGTCACCTTCCACGACGGAACAGCCATGACGGCGGAGGACGTGCTTTGGAGCATGCAGCGCCATGCGGCCGAGGGAGCTGACGAGTCCGATGAGTACGCGAACGTCACGGACATGGCCAAGACCGGTGAGAACGAGATCACCGTGACGCTCAAACAGCGCGATGCGATCTTCCTGCAGGCGATGGCCGGCAACGGCGGAATCGTGCTGAACCGTAAGGTCGTGGAGGCACAGGGTGCGGCCTACGGGACGCCGTCCAGCCCCGATGCCTGCTCAGGACCGCTTCAGCTGGAAAGCTGGACCTCCGGTTCCAGCGTGACCCTGGCCAAGGCGGCGGACTACTGGGACGCTGAAAACGCCTCCCTGGCCGGTTCCGTCACCTTCAAATGGGCCGACGAAAACGCGATCGTTAATTCGCTGACCAGCGGAGACGCACAGGGCGCCTACCTGGACAGCCCTGCCTCGGCCGTTCCGCTGCAGAAGAGCGGAAACGTGACGGTTGCCCAGGGCCCTGCCACCAATGTGTGGTCGCTGATGGCAACGGAGCGTGGTCTGCTCAAGGACGAAAAGATCCGGCAGGCGCTTTCCCTGGCGCTGAACCGGCAGGGAATCGCTGACGCCGCTTTCGGCGGCCTGGCCCAGCCGTGGAAGACGCCGGTTGGGTCCGGCGCCTGGGGATACGAGCGTGAAACCTTCTCTGACGCCTACGATGCACTGGCCGGCGCTCCGGCCACACCCTCCGAGGATGACCTGGCGCAGGCCCGGAAGCTCGTGGAAGAGGCCGGCTCCCCGACGGAACCCCTCATCGTTGCCAACAGCGGCGACTCGATCCGGAACGTGGTCTCCAGCGCCGTGGTGGCAGCAGCGGAATCGATTGGCCTAAAGGCTGAAATCATCACCATCCCCCGCCAGCAGTACGGGGACTTCTATTCGGATGCCGAACTGCGGGCCCAGGCCGACCTGTTCTCCGATGAGTACTACATCTCCAAGAATGACCCCGTTGGCTTCTACAAAAACGGTGCTTCAACCGCCAAGGTGAACTTTGTGCAGTTCTCCGGTGAGGGGTACGACGAGGCCGTCAAGGAAGCACAGGCCACCACCGATGACGCCGCGCGCGCCGCGCTGGCGATCGGACTCCAGGAGCAGTGGGTCGAAGCAGCCGTATGGGTCCCGGTTGTCCAGACACCCACCACCCTCGCGCTCGCCGGCACAGTCACGGGAGCACCGTCGTCGGCTGCGTTCCTGTACTACCCGTGGGCGGCCGACATCGGCAGCACCAAGAAGTAGGCCATGAAACGCACAGCCTATCGATTGGCGGGCATGGCCGTGACCCTGGTGGTGAGCTCCTTCATCATCTTCGCGGCCATGTACGCGGCCCCCGGCGATCCCGTGACCTTCCTGATCGGCAACCCGGAGAACATCACTCCGGAGCGGGTCGCCGAAGTACGCGCCCAGTACAACCTGGACCAGCCGCTGCTGGTGCAGTACTGGCTCTGGGCATCCAGTGCAGTCACCGGGAATCTGGGGGTCTCCTTCCAGTACCACCAGCCGGTGGCTGCGCTGATGGCCAGCCGGCTGCCGGCCACGCTGGGCCTGGTGGCCCTTTCCTCGGTGTTCTTCATCGTGGCCGGCATTGGACTGGGAATCCTCTCGGCCCTGCGGCAGGGCCGCCGGACCGATTCGGCCATCACCGCCCTGACCACGTTCGCCTCATCCGTGCCCTCCTTCGTCATCGGACTGGTGCTGGTCTCCGTTTTCGCGGTCCAGCTGGGGATGTTCCCGGTGTCGGGAGCAGGGGAGGGGCTGGCGGACCGGCTGCACCACCTGGTCCTTCCCGCCAGCGCACTCGCGGTGGGAGCCGTGGCAATCGTCAGCCGCGTTACCCGCCAGTCAATGGTTGAGCAGTTTTCGCTGGACCATGTCGAAGCTGCCCGCAGCTTCGGCCTGTCCGGCAGCAAAGTCGTTGTGCGGCATGTCCTGCGCAACTCCTGGGGTCCCATCCTCACCATGATCGCGCTGGTTGTGGCCAGCATGCTGGCCGGAACCGTCGTCGTCGAAAGCGTGTTCGGCATCAGCGGGGTCGGCAAGCTGCTCGTGGATGCGATCAACACACATGACTTCCCGGTGGTGCAGGCGGTGCTGCTGTACATGGTCATCACCTACATGGTGGTGACCACACTGGTTGACCTGGTCCACCCCCTGCTCGATCCGCGGCTGAAGGCAAAGGACAAAAAAGCATGAGCACCGTTCAAGCGACCGCCCCTGCCCCGGCGCTGCCCCGGAAGTCCGACCTTCCCTACCTGGTCAGCCTCGGTTTCCTCGCCCTGATGGTGCTGGCGGCAGTGCTGGCACCGTGGATCGCCCCCTATCCGCCGGGCGCGGTGGACTTCACTGCGATCTGGCAGGCACCCGGCAGCGCCCATCTGCTGGGGACCGACCAGGTGGGGCAGGACCTGCTGTCCCGGGTGGTTCACGGTGCACGGGAATCCCTGATCGGGCCGCTGGTTCTTCTGACGCTGGCCACCATCCTCGGAGTCGCGATCGGGACCATCGCGGCGTGGAACGGGGGCTGGATCGACGTCCTGCTGGCCCGGATCACCGACGTGATGTTCGCCTTCCCGGGGCTGTTGTTCGTGGTGCTGGTCATCGCCGTGTTCGGCAAGGGGCCGCTGACGGCGATCGCCGCGCTGGCACTGGCGTACGCGCCGGTCATCGCCAAGTTCACCCGCTCCCTGGCCCTGGCGGAAATGGCCAAACCCTATGTTGACGCCTACCGCGTGCAGGGCGTAGGCGGTTTGATGCTCTGCGTCCGGTATATCGTGCCGAACCTGGCACCACCGCTGCTGGGTTACCTGGTGGTGCTCTTCGGCGAGGGGCTCATGAGCCTGGCGACACTCAGCTTCCTGGGCTTTGGGGCACAGCCGCCGAGCTCGGAGTGGGGCCTGATGGTCCAGCAGGGACAGGCCGGAATTATCCAGGGCCAGTTCTGGCCCACGCTGGTCCCGGGCGCGGCCATCGCTGCCGTGGTGGTTGCTGTTAACGTGGTCGGCGTGCGTTTGGCCGACCGCCTGAACTCCAGGTTTGAGGGATAGAAATGCTGCTGGAAATTGAGAACCTCGATCTGTCCATCGGCAGCAAACGGATTTTGAACCAGGTCAGCCTGAGCGTTAAGGCCGGTGAGGTCGTGGGGCTGGTGGGTGAATCCGGTTCGGGCAAGTCCACGACAGCCCGGGCCGTGCTGCGCCTGTACCCGGGCACCGCCAGCGTGGCCGGCCGTATTTCGGTGGCTGGAACGCAGGTACTGCCCGGCTCACCCGAGGACGTCCGCAGGGTCCGGACCGCTGCTGCCGCGATGATCCATCAGGATCCCCGCGCTGCCCTGAACCCGGTCCGGAGGATCGGTGACTCCCTGACCGAACGGCTGGTGCACGTCCATGGCCGGGACCGAAAGGCCGCGGCGGCGCAGGCGCTTGGCCTGCTGGACGCCGTCGGAATCCGGCAGCCGGAAAAGCGGATGCGGCAGTACCCGCATGAACTCTCCGGCGGCATGCTGCAGCGGGTGATGATCGCGGCCGCCCTGACCACTGAGCCGGAGCTGCTGCTTGCGGATGAACCCACCTCGGCCCTGGACGTAACGACCCAGGCCGAGGTTCTGGCAATCCTGCGGGACCTGCAGGAAAAGCGCGGACTGGGGGTCCTGTTCATCACTCATGACCTGCACCTCGCCGCTGCCTACTGCGACCGGGTTTACGTGATGTACCAGGGATCCGTTGTCGAGGAACTGGCCGGCAGCGACTTGTTCGGTGCCGCGGGGCACGAGTACACCCGCCGGCTCCTGGCCGCGGTCCCCTCGCTCAGCGAACCCACGTCCCTGAAGGAGGACTCGGTATGAACCAGCAGGTGCTTGCGGCCCAGGGGCTGCACAAGAGCTTTGGCATGGGCAGTCACGAGCCGCCGGTTGTCGCTGCGGAGAACGTGAGTTTTGTCCTCGCCGCGGGACAATCCCTGGGGCTGGTGGGGGAGTCTGGCTCCGGAAAAACCACGGTAGCCCGCATGCTTGTGGGCCTGGAACGGCCGGATGCGGGAACGATGACGATCCAGGGGCAGGATCTGTCCGGCAAACCGCGTGGACGGCGGGAACGCCTCGCCCGTGCGAGGGCCGTTCAGATGGTGTTCCAGGACCCCTATGGTTCCCTGGACCGCCGGCTGACAGTGGAGCAGTGCCTCCGCCAGGCCATGGCGCTGCACGGCCTGGGCACCTCCGCTGAATTCCCGGGCCGGGTCAAGGGCCTGCTGGAGCAGGTGGGGCTGAGCAGCGGCCACGCGGCGTCGAAGCCGCACCAGCTCAGCGGCGGGCAGCGCCAGCGGGTGGCGATCGCCCGGGCACTGGCCGTGGAGCCGGCTGTCCTGGTACTCGACGAAGCAGTATCGGCCCTGGACGTTTCAGTTCAGGCCCAGATCCTGGACCTGCTGAACCAGATTCGACAGGACTCGGGTATTGCGCTGCTGTTCGTCAGCCATGACCTGGCCGTGGTCCGGCGGGTTACGGATGACGTCCTGGTGATGTACCGCGGATCCGTCCTGGAAGAGGGGCCAACCCAGGCTGTCCTGGACCGGCCGCAGCATGCCTACACCCAGCTCCTGGTGTCTTCGGTGCCCGGTCCCGGATGGGATCCGCACACGGTGATTGAACGGCGCCGGGTGTTCGAGGCAGCGTCGCAGGCCTGATCCGGGGAACGCCGCTGCGTTCCCTAGAAGAGGTCCTGGCGGCTGCGGAGCCCGAGTTTTTGCAGGATGCTGCTCACATGTGACTTCACCGTGGGAATTTCAATGAACAGTTCGTTGGCGATTTCCGCATTCGTGAAACGCTGCAGCATAAAGCCAAGGATTTCGCGTTCGCGGGAAGTGATCCGGGATTTCTGCACCCGCTGTTCCAGGCTTTCGAGCTGTTCGGAGCTCTCTGTGCCCAGGATCCAGACCCGCCGTCCGGCGGCAATCGCCCGCACGGTGTCCAGCAGCCGGCTCGCCTTTTCGCCCTTGTGCAGGAAACTGTCGGCACCGGAGAGATACGCGGACGAGGCGTCTTCCCGGGAATTGTAGGACGTGTAGATCAGGACATGGGGAGCATCCGGAGCGTTCTTGATCTCCCGGCAGAGTTCCACGCCGCGCAGCTCCCCGCCCAGCCGCAGGGGAAGAATAACGACGTCGGGCCGGGCCGCCTTCACGGCTGCCAGGGCCTGGGATTCCGATGAGGTTTCGCCGGTAATCTGCATGTCCGGCTGCGCTTCCAGGACGGTCCGCAGACCGAGCCGGACAATGGGGTGGTCTTCCACCAGCAGGATTTTTGTCACCGTTTCCCCTGGCGGGATTCCGGGGCGCTGCGGACCGCCGGGAGCCGGTGCGGTTGTCTGGAGCGTGGAACGTGTCACCGGATAAGTTTCCGCCCAGACCCGCCCCTGCACTAATCGGCACGCAGTTTTACGCGGAATCTCATCCCCTAAGACTGATCTTTTCCCCGGGCATCCCACTTAGCGTCGTAACAGGAATACCGGACCCGGCGGACAGACTTCCCGCGGTCCGGTTCAAAGACGAAGGGTTCAGATGAACACGCAGACACACGTTGAACCGCCGCCGGGGCAGGACGGCAGCGGGCCGGAGACCTCCCGCGCTGCCGCAGCCTCCTCCGCCGGTACCGGCAATACACCGGCACGGACGCGGCTCCTCTGGTCACTGGCGGCCGCGGGACTGCTCGCTTCCCTGGTGGGCGGCCTGACTGCGGGAGCCCCCACGCTGTGGGGCCTGCTTCCCATTGCCCTGTACGCCGTTCTCTGCCTGCTCGGCATGGACATTGTGGTTGCCACGCTCGTGGCGCTCCTCTCCGGCGTCCTGGTCCTGCACCCCACCCCGGTGGAATTCAGTGTCCTGCTGGGGGACTCCCTGGCGGACCTGGTCACCATGATCGGTCTGATCATCATGCTGGGCGCCGGTGTTGGCGAGGTGCTGAAGAAGACCGGTGTGGCCACCATGATCGTCCGGGGAGTCATGCGGGCGGTCGGGGAGAACAACCCGGTGGCCGTGATTTTCGGGGTGATGATCTCCACCGGCCTGCTGGTGGCCAGCCTGGGTACGCTTGCCGGGGCCCTGGCGATCGCTGCCCCGATCCTGCTGCCGATTGCCGCCCGGCTGGGCTTCACCCGCTCCGCCACGGCGTCGATGATGTTCATTGGCGGCTGCGCCGGCTTGGCCGTGGCCCCGTTCGCCGGCTCAAACGTCGCCATCATGTCCGCGGCCGGCGTCGGCTACCTTGACTACCTGCTTTACGGTGCCGGACCGCTGGCCCTGCTGTCCCTGGCGCTGGGCCCGTTCATCGTCCAGTGGATGCAGCGGCGCACCGAAAACACGGGCGACCACTATCAGGCAGACGAGGCCGGAGTGGAAGACGCCGCCGTGCCGGCCCGGGCCGGCTTCACCACCATCGTGTTTGCCCTGGTGCTGGCTGCCAGCGTGGCCTATGCCATTGTCACGGCAGCGGGCACCGCCTTCCCGCTGCTGGCCCTGCCCCTCATCGGCATCGCTACCGGACTCGCCGGACGGCTGGGCATTACCCAGACCATGGCCCTGATGTACAAGGGTGCAGCGTCGATGGTCAGCATGTTCATCCTGTTCTGGCTGTTGGCGGCACTGTTCATCATCATCGACAGGCTGGCCCCGTTCGACGTCGTCCTCGGATACTTCGAGGTGGGACTGGCCGGCAGCTCCGCCTTCGTCTTCGCCGTGCTGATCGCCCTGCTCGGCTGGGTAGGGGTGCCGGGAGCCACCGCCGCGCAGGTGGTCCTGCTGCACAAGGTCTTCGGCGCCCTGGGCACCAGCCTCGGCATCACCCCGGCGAGCTGGATCATCATCCTGCTCTTCGCCTCGAAGGCGGACACCTACGGTCCGTTCCCCAACGCCAACATGGTGGGCGTGATGGGACTGGCCCGCTCCCAAAACCTGAAGAACATGATGATCACCGGCTGGATGCTGCTGATCCCGGCCTGCCTGATGTACGGCATCATGCTCTTCATCCAGACTCGATAGGGACCCCATGACCACCACGTTTGACCTGGCCATCAACAACGCACGCATCATCGACGGCACCGGAGCCCCGGCCCGGCGCGGTGCCGTCGGGATCCGCGGCGGCAGGATCGCCGCCGTCTCCGATACGGACCTGCAGGCTGCCGCCGTCCTCAACGCCGGCGGGCAGGTGCTGGCCCCCGGCTTCATTGACCTGCACTCGCACGCGGACTTCACGCTGGGAACCGACCCGCAGGCCCTCACCCAGATCAGCCAGGGCGTCACCACCCTGCTGACCGGCAACTGCGGGAGCTCACCGTTTCCGTTGAAGGATGTAGACGCACTGAAGAGCGCGGCGTCGTTCCTCGAACCCGTGCTGCCCTGGGACTGGCAGGACGCCGCCGGTTTTGCCGGCAGCCTGGCCGCTGCCCGGCCTGCCGTCAACGCCGCGCTGCAGGTGGGCCACAGCGCCCTCCGGCTGGCAGTGATCGGTGACGAACAGCGGGCACCGAAGCCGGGTGAACTGGAGCAGATGCAGGACCTGCTCCGCGAGGCTGCTGCCCAGGGGGTGAAGGGTTATTCCACCGGGCTGATCTACGCACCGTGTTCCTACGCCAGCACCGAGGAGGTCACCGCGCTGGCGCAGACAGCCGCCGACTGCGGGATGCTGTACTCCACCCACATGCGCAATGAGACGGACCACCTGCTCGAAGCCGTGGCGGAAGCCATCGCCGTCGCCCGGGCCACCGGCGTGCGGCTGGAAATCTCCCACATCAAGGCCATGGGTCCGCGGAACCACGGCAAAGTCGCTGAAGCCCTGCAGCTGATGGCAGATGCCCGGGCTGAAGGCCTGGACGTCATGGCAGACGTGTATCCCTACACCGCCTCCAGCACCACGCTCAACTCACGGCTTCCGGACTGGAGCCTCGACGGCGGCGGGCCGGCGCTGCTGGCCCGGCTCGCCGATCCGGACGAACGCCGGCGGATCAGCACCGCGCTCGCACAGCGCTTCGAAGGCGAAATCGACCCGGCAGGAATCGTCCTGGCCAGCATGCCGCAGGGGAAATACTCGCCGTGGATCGGTCACCCGCTGACGGACGTCGCGTCCGCAGCCGGACTTTCCCCGGAAGACGCGGCCCTGGATGTTCTCGCGGAGCACCGGGCGACCGTGGCGATCGTTAATCACGCAATGGCCGACGCCGATGTGGAGGAGGCACTGCGGGATCCGTTCGTTTCAGTCGCCAGCGACGGCTGGATCATGACGGAGTCCGGTGCGGGAACACCGCACCCGCGCAGCTTCGGCACCTTTACCCGGGTGCTGGGCCGCTACGTCCGGGAACTCGGAACCATTTCCCTGGAGGAGGCAGTGCGCAAGATGACCTCGCTGCCCGCCGGCCGGGCCGGCCTGACGGACCGCGGAACCATCGGCGTCGGAAAGGTGGCGGACCTGACGGTCTTTGACCCGGAAACAGTCGCGGACCACTCCACCTACAGCGAGCCCTGGCAGCTGTCCACCGGCATCACACACGTTGTTGTGGGTGGGGAAACAGTCTGGGCCGACGGCGCCGCGACGGGCGTCCGGGCCGGACGCGTCCTTTAGGACCCGTGACAGTGCACGGGCCTGGAACAGTACACGAAACGAAAGTTGGGATCGGGATTTTGGAAGCAATGAGTGGGCCTGCACGGCGGGAGAAAATTCTGCAGGCAGCGGTGGCCGGGGGGCTGCTTGAGCCGGAGGAATTTCCGCTGGCCGCGTTCCTGGATCTTGACCTGGCCGCTGAGAACGTCGCTGCCCTGATGCGCGCCTTCCCGGGCGGGGTTCCGGTGCTGCACGCGTTTGCCGCGAAAGCGAACTCCATTGTTCCGGTCCTGGCCGGGCTGCGTGACCTCGGCATGGGCTGTGAGGTGGCCAGTGAGGGGGAACTGGCCCAGGCGCTGGCCGCCGGGTTCTCCCCGCAGGAAATCGTTTTCGATTCCCCCGCAAAGACCGCCAGGGAACTGCGCCAGGCGCTGGCCGCCGGCATCGCCCTGAACATTGACAACTTCCAGGAACTGGAGCGGATCAACGCGCTCCGGACGCAGAGCCCCAGCGGATCTTCCCTGGGCCTGCGGATCAATCCGCAGATCGGTCTGGGCGGCATCGCCGCGATGAGTACGGCCGGCGCGTCCTCCAAGTTCGGTGTGCCGCTCCAGGACCCGGGGCTGCGGGAGCAGATCCTGGCTGCCTACGCGGCGGACCCCGCGATGAACCGGATCCATACCCACGTGGGATCGCAGGGCTGCCCCCTGCCGCTCATCGGTTCGGGCATTGCCAAGGTGGTGGACCTGGCGGAGGAAGTGAACCGGCGGGCCGGTTTCCAGCAGATCAGGACGATCGACATTGGCGGCGGCCTGCCGGTCGACTTTGAGTCCGATGAGCCGGTGGCTGCCTTCGATGCGTACGTTGCCCAGCTTCAGGAAAGCGCTCCCGCCCTCTTCAACGGCTCCTACTCCGTAGTGACCGAGTTCGGCCGCAGCATCCTGGCCAAGGCGGGGTTCACTGCGGCCTTCGTGGAGTACACCAAGGTGTCCGGCGGCCAGCACATCGCCATCACCCATGCCGGTGCGCAGGTCGCCACGCGCACGGTGTTTATGCCGGAAGCCTGGCCGCTCCGGGTCTCCGCCCACACCGCGGACGGCAGCCGGAAGACCGGCGCGGAGGTTGGCCAGGATGTGGCCGGTCCCTGCTGCTTCGCCGGTGACGTCGTTGCCCGTAACCGGGACCTGCCCCTGCTGGAACCGGGGGACCTGGTGGCCCTGCTCGACACCGGCGCCTACTACGCCAGCACCCCGTTCACCTACAACTCGATCCAGCAGCCGCCGGTCTACGGGGCAGCTGTCGATGGCAGCGGCACCGTCAGTTTCACACTGCTGCGTGAGCAGCAGTCCATGAACGGGCTACTGGCGGCCAGCGGCGGCGGGCTGCACGGCGCGGACCGGGTTCCCTGGTCCCGGGCTGACTCGCAGCGGGCGGGCTGATGGCGCGCAGGCGTCCGGCGTCGGACCGGGCGCCTGCGTGCCGGACCGGTTCCTATTCCTTGCGCAGTTTGTCCTGCACGGATCCAGCGGCCTTTTCCACCGTGTTCGGCAACTCAGTGGTGCCGTAGAACCGCGAGTCCGGGTGGGTGGGAGGCGGCATGGGGGCCGACGTCGTTGGCCCGTCGTGGTAGCTGAACTCGCCTTTGCCGTCCGGCGTGGGTCCCGAAGCCCAGGAACCGTCTGCGGCTGCAGCTCCATCGGAGAAGTTCAGATACTGGTAGGACACCGAACGTTCTTCCTTCTTGATCGGGAAGTTGCTGGGAACCGGCAGGTTTTCGGCGCCTTCCTCCTGCAGCTCCCGCGCAGCCGCGAGCCACTGGTTCTGGTGCATGGTGTCCCGCGCCAGCAGGAAAGACAGCAGGTCCCGGACCCCGTGGTCATCGGTCATATGGTAGAGCCTGGCCACCTGGACCCGGCCCTGCATTTCCGCATTCGCATTAGCGGTGAAGTCAGCCAGAAGGTTGCCGCTGGCCGTGATGTAGCTGCCCTGCCAGGGGTTGCCGTTGCTGTCAACAGCCCGTGCGCCGGCGCCGGCGACGATGGCCTGCTGCATGTCCGTTCCGCCAATGACGGCAGCGACCGCGGGGTCTGACTGCACGGCGTCATCGGTGATCCCCAGCGGTGCTTTCTCCAGCAGCTGCGAAATCATGGTCGCGAGCATTTCCACGTGCCCAAACTCTTCCGAACCGATACCGAAGAGCAGATCCCGGTACTTCCCGGGGACGTGGGAGTTCCAGGCCTGGAAGCTGTACTGGAGGGCAACGGTAATTTCGCCGTACTGCCCGCCCAGGACTTCCTGGAGCTTCCGGGCGTAGACGGCATCGGGCTGTTCCGGTGTGGCTTTGAACTGCAATTCCTGTTTGTGAAAGAACATCTGCAATCACTCCAAACCGTCAGGTCCGGCACGGGCCACCGGCTCGTCGGTGTGAGCCGGAGTGTCGGACCGCTGCCCCAAAAACGTAACCGGAATTCCATCTCCTGTGAAGTGCTAAGCAGACTTATTGTTTAGGTCTACACTGCATGGCATGACTGACGATGTGGAGCCGTCGGCCGGACCTGACCCCACGGCGGCAACGTACCTTCTCCCGTTGCGCAGGGAAGACCCGGGCGGCCTGGGCGATCTTCCGTCCTATCTGCACGAAGTCCTGTCCTGGGCTGCCGTGGTGGTGGTGGATGGTTCCCCGCCACCTGTGTTTGCCAGCCACGCGCGGCTCCTCCCTGCCGGCGTTGAGCA
Organism: Arthrobacter sp. Helios; assembly: GCF_023167125.1. Classification (NCBI taxonomy): domain Bacteria; kingdom Bacillati; phylum Actinomycetota; class Actinomycetes; order Micrococcales; family Micrococcaceae; genus Arthrobacter; species Arthrobacter sp. Helios. The sequence goes on along the minus strand of NZ_CP095402.1, from coordinate 3,167,879 downwards.
CGTGCCGCCGGAGTTCTTCTGCCGGAACGGCAAGGTATCGGGTGTCCTCACCGGCCTGGCGCGGGCCCGCACGGAGTTATTGGTGATTGCCGACGACGACGTCCGTTACAGCGCTGCCTCTTTCAAATGGCTGACGGACCTGTTGGCGGACGCCGAGCTGGTCCGGCCACAGAACTACTTCGAGCCGCTGCCCTGGCATGCCCGGTGGGATACCGCCCGCACGCTGATCAACCGTGCCCTGGGCGCGGACTACCCCGGAACACTGGGCGTCCGGCGCTCGATCCTGGCGTCCGCGGGCGGTTACAGCGGGGACGTGCTGTTCGAGAACCTGGAACTCATCCGGACAGTCCGTGCAGCTGGAGGCCGGGAGGTGGTGGCTCCCTCTCTGTTTGTTCGGCGCCAGCCGTGCAGCGCGCGGCACTTCTGGAAACAGCGTGTCCGGCAGGCCTACGACGGCTTTGCCCAGCCCGCCCGGATGGCTGCTGAACTGTTGCTCCTCCCGGCCCTGCTTCTCGCCTGGAAGGGAGGGCGTGGCGTATCAACCCCTGCAGCCGCGGTGCTGGCCGTCGGACTGGCAGAGCTGGGCAGGCGGAGGAACAGCGGCAGGTCGGTGTTTCCGGCGTCGTCGGCGCTGTGGGCCCCGCTCTGGGTGCTGGAAAGGTCACTAGGCGCCTGGGCGGCGCTGTACTGCAGGCTCACCGGTGGTGTGCCTTATGCGGGGGAGTGGATAACGACGGCGGGGCACTCCACGAGGGTGCTCCGCCGCCGGCTTCGGCACAAAGCAGCAGCTGGACGCATACCGGACCCTTTCGCCACAGGCAGCCTCAGGCAGATGCCGGTACCGACTCCGTAAGCCGGCACGGCTCCGTACCGGTTCCGCCCTGAATCAGCCCGCTCTTTCGGAATGTTTCCAGCCAGCCCCCCATGGGCCAGGTGCCCCATCGTTGATGGAACAGGTTGGCATTGCGGACGATGTCAGCCAGGTGCTGTACCGGTGGGTCCTGGGTGGGATGCCACTGATGATAGGCGCGGGCGCCACCTACCCAAGCCAGCCCGACGCCGGCGCGCTGGGCCAGCCGGGCGAAGTCGGTGTCCTCACCGCCGTAGCCGGTGTAGTCCTCGCAGAAACCACCAATCCGCTGCCAGGTTTCGGCCGTTAGGGCGAAGGAGAGGGACCAGAACAGATCGGGGTTGTCGTCGGGGATAACCTGTCCGGGGCGCGGGGCGGGACGTACCGGGTGAGGTGCGTCCAGCGTCTCCAGCCTGGACAGGTCATAGCCGTCCGGTCCGGGCGGATCCAGGTAGGTGACCGGCCCGCACAGGAGCCGTCCGGCGGCGGCAGGATCGGTGGCTGCGGCGGCATATCCGGCAATGAGGTCCGGGCCGGGAAGGCAGTCCACGTCCAGGAAGACCAGCAGCTCTGCTCCGCGTTCCAATGCTGCTATGGCGCCGGCGTTCCGGGCTCGGGCCAGCGGAAGATTGCTGCCGGTGCTGTGGACGTCCAGGACGGTCCCCGGCAGCCGTGATTCTCGAAACCGGGCCGAGACGTCCGGGTCGTCCATCGCGACCACCACGTAGTCGTCCAGGGGCCGTGAAGAGCGCAGCAGGGCCTGCTGCTGGGCACTCAGATGCCGGCTGCGGCGATGCACCAGGGTGATAACCGTGACTATCATGCCCCCGCTCCAGCCTGAATGCCCGCACGGTCCGCCACCGCGGTCAGAACCTGCGCCGCGCGGGAGGCGCCGCGGCCGTCGTTCCAGAGGTACCACTGCCGTCCGTCCAGCCTCCCGGCACGGTCCAGAACGTCCCGCCAGTCTGTCCGGGCGAAGGTCGGAGAAATGATGACGGGCAAATCCTGCAGGCGGTCCAGTGCCTCTGCAGTGGAGAACTGTTCCTGGTGCGGTCGTTCCTGCGGCACGATCAGCGCCGGGACTCCCGCCGCTGCCACGTCCGCGAGAGCGCCCTGCCCAGCGTGCGTCACCACGAATGAGGCCTCCTGCAGGTGAGGGAGGGGGTCGCTGGTCCGGTTTTCCGGAGTGGTCCCCACAGCCACCCATTCCACGTCCGGCGTCTGGCTGCGTGCCTCCGCCATCTCGGCGGCGGTCATTCCGCCTCCGCCGGCGCCGCCGAGGACCAGCACCTGCGTGATGGGACCGGGCGGACGGCCCGGCAGGACCGGCAGCCCGGAGATCGCACCTACCGCATGCAGCTTCGCTTCCAGGCCCGGGACCGCAGTGCGCAGCATCTGGGGGGAACCCGCGGGCCAGGCCGCAAGCACGGCGGAGGAAATCCCAAAACCCAGCGTGTGCGCAGGATCCTCCCTGACGCCAGGCAGTGCCACCGAAACCACTGGGACGCCGTGCAGCCGGGCTAAGAGGGCAACCTCCACCGACACGTCCGCCACCAGGGCGGACGGCGCAGCGTCCCGGATCCATGCTGACAACCGGGCCATCCGCCCCCGCAGGCCGGCGTCAGCGAGCGGAACCCAATGGAGGAAACCGTTGGCACCGGCGTCCTGTGGCTGCCCGCCGGCATCGTCCCGCTCCAGCTGGACCCACGGGCCATGCCACTCTGCAGGACAAGGCAAGGAGGACAGTCCCGTGATGCTGCCCGGGGGCAGCTCCGCAGCAATGGCCTGGGCACGTCGCAGGTGCCCCATTCCGTGATGGTGGATGTAATAGCCGATCATGCGGTGGCCTGCATGCTGGCTGCCGAAACGAGCAGCGCCTCGTACTCGTCGACCATCCGCTCGTGCGAGCAGAATGCTTCCGCCCGCTGGCGCGCTGTGTCACGGGAGAGCGCCGCTGCCTGCGGCAATGCCGCGGCTAGGGCGCCGACGTCGTCCGGCGGCACCAGCCGGCCGCAGTCCTTGGTGAGGATCTCCGGCAGCGCACCCCGGTGGAACGCCGCGACCGGGGTTCCCGCCGCCAGCGCCTCGGCCGCGACCAAACCGTAAGGCTCGTCCCAGCGCGGTGTGACCAGGGCGGCACAGGCACCCTGCACGGCCCGCCGGAGCGCTGAGTGGTCCAGATGGCCCAAATACCTGATGCCTTCACCCAAGTGGGGGCGGACTTCGGCGTTGAAGTATCCGCGGTCGTGGATGGGGCCGGCTAAATCGAGTGCCATTCCCGCCTTTTTTGCTGCCTGGATGGCCAGGTCCGTTCCCTTCTCCGGAACGATACGTCCGAACCAAATTGCTGGACCGCCACCTGATCCCTGTTGCCACCGCGTGGTATCAACTCCGTTGAGAATAGCCGTGCTGTCCACCAGACCGGACCAGGCGGCACGGGTGTGCGCACTGACGGCGATGAACCGGGTGAGCTCACCGCGGACCCGGATAGCCGATTCGATCCACCCCACCGGTGGGGTATGCAGTGTGGTGATCAGCGGGATGCGCAGCAGCCGGGACATGGCGATGGGCAGATGGTGAATGCTGGTGTTCAGGACGGCGTCGTACTTTTCGTGCCCGTGCTCGGCGAGGTCCAGCATGAGGGAAAGGTACGCGTGGTGCTCACCCATCCACTGCTCCGGCTGTGCACCGACGTCGCGGCGGGCGGCGTCGCTCATCTGAAAGGAAGGAACGTCAAGGAACTCGACCTGCAGCCCAGAGTCGGAGCCTGCCGCAGCGAAGAGGGTGATTTCGTGTCCGCGGGCTGTCAGTGCGGAGACCAGGGCGTGCGTATGGGCTTCGAGCCCACCGGCAAACGGTTCACTGATCGGGAACCGGGACGGACCGATAATGCACAGCCTCATTGCAGCACCCCGCTGCGGTCTAACAGGGCCGCATAGAGTTCGGCGTGCTGGACCGCGACCACGGTGCGCTGTTCTGCGCGCGCCTTGGCGGAAAGAGGCTGTGAAGGGCCAGCACGCCGCGCCGCCCGGACGGCTTCCTTCAGGGACTCGGCATCCAGCCCGGCCTCGTTGTGGTGATAGCTGAAAACCGGTCCCTGATCCGCGTAGAAGCCGCAGTCGGGAGCGGCAACGGCGGTACCGAGGTCCCGGCAGGCTTCCAGCCAGCCGGAGTGGGTGCCGAAGCGGTAGGGCAGCACCGAGAGGTCCAAGCGGAAGAGATACTCCCACAGCTCATCATCAGGCAGGAAGTCATGGATGTGCAGTTCGAGTTCCCCGGCACGCGAGCGGGCGCTCAGGAACTCCGCGAGTTCGGCGTCATAGCGGGCGCCGTCAGGTTCCAGGACGTCCCTGTGACCGTTCACCTGCACCACCAGGCCGCTGTCCTCGGCGGCGGCGTCCAGCAGTGTCTGGACCACTGGCAGCGGATCCATGCTGGCCCGCAGGCTCTTGAGGTGGACGCCCACCCGGAATGGCGTCCCGGGCCGGGTCTGCGCGGCACGGCCCGCGTACTGCTCCATGGTGTCCAATTCAACGACGTGGGGATGCGGAATTACCTGGGCGGACCGACCCCAGCGGTGTTCGATCTCGGCAGCGGCGCCCTTCGTGAGGGTGATCAGTGCGTCGGCGCCCGGGATCAGTACGTCGAGGTGGGCGTTGTGTGCCGCTGGGGTGGTGTGGTGCGGGTTGCGCAGGTCGTGCACCGTGTAGATCAGTGGTTTGCCGTGCCGCCGCAGTGCCGTTACGGCATCCTGGAGGTCCTGGGGATCCTGGGCATCAAAGCCGAAGTGAAGGTGGAAAACGTCGAAAGAGTCCGCGTTCGCCTCGATCCAGTCCGCGTGCAGCATGACCGGCGGCCACCATTTGCCCGTCGCCGGATTGTCCGGTGAATCCGGATCCGGGTCGGGCAGGCGGATGACGTCAGGGAGGCCCGCTGCCGTCCCCGGGACGGGTTCCAAATGCCGGATGTACACATGACCCGAAGGAACACTGGCTACCCGGATGGTGTTCGGCCGCTGCAATTATTGACCTCTTTTCACTTTTCTCACTTTTGGCGGAGCCCCTGATTCGAAGCAGGTGCAGCCCTAGTGGTAAATAGTAAGTACCGTTAGTAATCAATAGCATATGAAGGGACAAAAGGGGGCAGGATCCTAGGATGGACGCCATGAATGGGCTTCAGGATGAACTCCCGCACCGAATCGCTGCGGAAGTGGAGCGTGCCGGACTCAAGGTGGCTTTGGCAGAGTCGCTGACCTGCGGAAACCTGACAGGGGTCCTGGGGAAAGGCGGTGACAGCTCGCAGTGGCTGTGCGGCAGCATTACCGCTTATCTCACGGAGGTCAAGCAATCAATCCTCAACGTCAGCCCGGGTCCGGTGGTCAGCGCCAGATGTGCCGAGGAGATGGCCGCCGGCGCAGCCAAGCTCTTCGGTGCTGGTCTCACAGTGTCCACGACGGGTGCCGGCGGACCCGGCCCCCTGGAGGGCCAGCCTGCGGGAACCGTCTTTATCGGCTGGAGTCTGCACGGCACAACAGGCAGTTCTCAGCATCATTTCGACGGCGAACCGGCAGAGATCCTGGAGCAGACGGTGGTGGCGGCGCTTCAGCGTCTGTATCAGCTCGCCCAGGAGGCCTGAGCTGCCCCTGACCGCATACTGTCTTTTCGAATAGGAGACCCGTGGACCAGCGCACTGCACCAATTCTGGATGCCCTCGAGGAGTACCACCGGCTGGGCCGCTACGGATACACGCCGCCGGGACACCGGCAGGGCCGGGGCGTGGACAAACGCACGTTGGACGTACTCGGTGCCGACACGTTCAGGAACGATGTGCTGGCCTCCGCAGGGCTCGACGACCGCTCGTCATCCAATGGATATCTGGCCTCTGCGCAGCAGCTGATGGCCGAAGCAGTAGGGGCTGAGCAGGCGTTTTTCTCCACCTGCGGCAGTTCACTCTCGGTCAAGGCAGCGATCCTGGCGGTAACCCGCGGAACCGGGGACATCCTGATCGGGCGGGATGCCCATAAATCCGTCACAGCCGGACTTATCCTCTCCGGGCTGCAGCCGCGCTGGATTCGTCCGCGCTGGGATGAAGAGCTGCACCTGGCGCATCCGCCGTCGCCTGAGTCCGTGGAACAGATGTGGCAGCGGCACCCTGACGCCGCCGCGTGCCTGATCGTCAGCCCCACGCCCTACGGCACCTGTGCCGACATAGCCGCGATTGCGGACATCTGCCACAGTCGCAATAAGCCGCTGATCGTGGACGAAGCCTGGGGCGCGCACCTGCCGTTCCATGCGTCCCTGCCCACGTGGGCCATGGACGCGGGGGCGGACATCTGTGTGGTGAGCGTCCACAAAATGGGGCTGGGATTCGAGCAGGGCTCCGTCTACCACCTACAGGGGCCCAGGGTCGACCCCATCCGGCTCAAACAGTGTGCTGATTTGCTGGCGACCACCAGCTCCAACGTCCTGATGTATGCCGGGATGGACGGCTGGCGCCGGCAGATGGTGAGCCGCGGCGAAAAGCAGCTGGCAGCAGTACTCGAACTCGTAGGCAGTGTCCGGGAGGCCGTCAACGATCTGCCTGGTCTCCATGTCCTGCACGATGAGCTCATCCGGGAAGAGGCCTCCCACGACTTTGACCCCCTGCATGTGCTGATCGACGTGCAGCAGCTGGGGGTCAGCGGTTACCAGGCTGCTGACTGGCTGCGTGGGAACCACCGGATTGACGTCGGGCTCAACGACCACCGCCGGATCGAGGCCACCTTCTCGGTGTCCGACGACCGGGAAACCTCCGGCCGGCTGCTTGGCGCCCTCGAGGCGCTCGTCGAGGCCGCACCGGGACTGCCCGTGCCCCCGACCGTCCGGCTCCCGGCACCGGAGGACTTGGAGATGGAGACCGTCCAGCTGCCCCGGGAAGCGTTCTTCGGCCCGGTGGAAGTGGTTCCCGCCTCCGAGGCGGCTGGCAGGATCGCAGCAGAGCAGGTCACGCCCTATCCGCCGGGCATCCCGGCGATCCTTCCCGGGGAACGTATCAACGCCCGGGTGATCGACTACCTTCGGTCCGGGGTCGAGGCAGGCATGGTGCTTCCTGACCCCGCCGATCCGGGACTCCAGACCATTCGCGTCGTCCAGGAATAGCCTCTGGGTCAGGCTTGCCGCGTGAGCAGCTCCTTTTCCAGGACAAGGCCCACGGACAGCGTTTTGTAGCCTTCGGATTCGAAGAGGACGGTGACCGTGCCGTCGTCGTAGCTCATCACCATGCCGCGCCCCCACTCAGCGTGGGTCACCTCGGACTGCAGGGGAAAGGGCTGGTCCCGAGCGGGCTCCTGGGGTCCCGGCTCCCGGCCCTGATCTTCCGCGCCCTCGCAGTTGTCGCAGTACCCGCATGTGCCCGGGGCGTCCTCGCCGAAGTAGTTCAGCAGGAACCGCCGGCGGCAGTCACTGGTTTCGGCGTACTGGCGCATCATTTCCAGCCGGGATGAGTCGATCGTCTCCCGCTTCCCAGCAAACTCCACGGCGGACTGCACGGCCTCTTCGGCACTGACCGGGAGCGCGGAGTAACCGGCCCCACCAGCCCGGACCGATCCGGACTGTTCCAGCAGGCTCAGCTGGCCGGAGAGACGGCGGGCACTGATTCCGAGGTCCTGCCGCAGCACCTCCGCGGAAACCGGTCCGTTCTGGCGCTTCAACACCTTGAAGACCTGGCGCAGAGCCTCCTCGTTGGGGGACTTTGCGGCGAAGAACCGGCGCAACCCCAGGTCTTCGGGCCGGTAGTGGAGGAAGATCTCCGTGGGTTCGCCGTCGCGCCCGCCCCGGCCAATCTCCTGGTAATAACTGTCCACCGAGTCCGGCACGTCGGCATGCACCACGAAACGCACGTTGGGCTTGTCGATGCCCATCCCGAAGGCGGTGGTCGCGACGACTACGTCCAGCTGATCTGCGAGGAACTGCTCATGTATCAGCTGCCGGTCATCGTGGCGCCGGCCAGAATGGTACGCGTCCGCGCTCAGGCCCTTCTGCTGCAGCGCCTCGGCATATTCCTCGGTCTCCCTTCGGGTGGCGACGTAAACCAGCCCGGGGCCACGCAGTTCCGCCACCTGCTCCAGGATCGCGCGCCGCTTGTCCTCGGGGTCTTCATGCCGGGTCCCGGCAAGGTGCAGATTGGGACGGTCGAAGCCGAGTGAGATTTGCACCGGATCACGCATGCCAAGCTGCTCGATTATTTCCGCCTGGACCGGAGGAGCCGCCGTAGCGGTCAGTGCCGCGACGGGCCGACCCAACGCCTTGACCAATAAATCCAGCTGCAGATAATCGGGCCGGAAATCATGTCCCCACGCGGAAACGCAGTGTGCTTCATCGATCACCACCAGTGAAACCTCCAGGGCGCGCAACCGCTCTGCCACTTCCTCCCGGGCCACCTGCTCCGGCCCGAGGAACAGGAACTTCGCCTTTCCGGCGTCCTCGGCTGCCTCGGCGGCAGCCCATGCCTCATCCCAGTACCCCTGCGGCTGGCCGGAGTTCAACACGTAGGCGACCGTGCGGCCCACAGCTTCGTTGATGGCATCTGCCTGGTCCTGCTGCAGCGCAATCAACGGCGAAATCACGACGGCGGTGCCCGGCATTGCCATGGCTGGCACCTGGTAGACGGCGGATTTTCCGGCACCGGTGGGCATCACGCAGAGCACATCCCGTCCGTTGGATGCGGCCTCCATGGCTTCCAGCTGGCCGGGACGGAAGTCTGCCCAGCCAAAAACCTCGGCGGCCGTGCGCTGAAGGTCGGCGCGGGACGGTGACATGGGCAATCCTCCTGGCAGCAAACTGCGAAACGGACGTTTTCGCGGAACTAAGCCTACTGATGTTTAGGTCAGTTCATCGAATGTCGTGGCTGGGGTCACGTCTCTCGGAGCGAGCGCGGCTCCTGCTCCGTTAAGCCAAGTTCTTCCACCACTGCGGCCACACGCCGGCGCTGCGCGAGGTCCAACCCCCGAATCGGAAGCGGCAGGCAGCCCTCGGGCGCCAGGCCGAGCTGCTCGGCAATGGCGGCGGTGGCTCGGAGGCTGCCGAATTCGGCGAAGAGCTGCCAGAGCGGGGCCAACCGCGCGGATTCGGCTGCGGCGTCGGACATCCGGCCCGCCTGGGCGGCGTGCAGTATCCGCAGGGCGGGGACAGGGAGGGTGCCGGCAATGACCGAGTACCAGGTGTCGCAGCCAGCGGTGAGGCCATCCGCCGCCGTCGCATCCCCCGAGACACCGATGGTGATGCGCGCCGGCAGAACCGCACGAATCCCCTCGACCCGTTCACGCGCCTGCGCCGGGTCGGCCGGAACACCGGGGATTTTGACTGACGCGATCCCGGGCAGCTCCGCGATCCGTGCGTAGAGTCCGGTGCTGAAGGAGAAATGCGTGGTGGCGGGGTTGTCATAGACGATCACCGGCAGGTCCGTGCCCGCGGTGACGGCCTGGAAAAGGCCGAACACGTCGTCGTCGGTCAGCGGCTGGTAGCTCATGGGTGCCAGCAGTACCCCCGCTGCGCCCGCCGCCTCCGCGGACTGTACATTGGCCAGGACGCGGGAGGTCCGCAGAGCTCCGACGCCCACGAACACAGGTGTTCCACCGGCGTGTTCCACGGTCAGCTGGGCAACCCGGGCACGTTCGCCGGCAGTGAGGTACGCGTAGGAGCCGGTGGACCCGAGAGCAGTAATGGAGTCGACGCCGGAAGCTGCGAGCCGCTTGATGAGGCCGGTGAAGGCCGCCTCATCAACGGCATCGTCTTTAAGCGGGGTCAGGGGAAATGCGCTGAGGCCGGTGAACATGTGCTGACTTTAACCCAGCACTCCGGCGGGCCCGGCAAGTATTACGAACGGAACAGCCCGCTGTAGGCGTTGAGTGCCAGCTGTCCGCCGAGATGCGCATACAGCACCCTGCTGCCGGCCGGGATGCCGCCGCTGGTCACCAGGTCGATCAGGCCGGCCAGGGACTTCCCCTCATAAACCGGGTCGGTGATCATGGCCTCGAGCGATGCTCCGAGCCGGATCGCTTCCAGCGTGGACTCGACCGGAATGCCGTAGAGATCCCCGGCCCAGCCCTCCAAGACGGTGATCTCATCCGCGCGCAGGTCCCGGTCCAGACCGATCAGCTCCGCAGTGTTCCGCGCGATGCGCTCCACCTGGCTGCGGGTCTTCTGCAAAGTGGCGGAGGCATCGATGCCGATCACCCGGCGCGGCCGCTCCTGGCCTGCGAAACCGGCGATCATGCCGGCGTGCGTGGAGCCGGTGACGGTGCAGACAATGATGGTGTCGAAGAAGATGCCGAGCTCACGTTCCTGCTGCTGGACTTCGTACGCCCAGTTGGCGAACCCCAGACCGCCCAGCGGATGGTCCGACGCGCCGGCCGGAATCGCATAGGGGGTGCCGCCGTCGGCCTTTACCTCGTCGATGGCGGCCTCCCAGCTGCTGCGGATGCCGATGTCGAAGCCCGCGCTGTCCAGCCGGACGTCGGCTCCCATGAGCCGGGAGAGCTGGATGTTGCCCACGCGGTCCGAGAGCGGGTCCGGCCAGTCCACCCAGTTTTCCTGCACCAGCCGCGCTTTCAGGCCCAGCTTCGCTGCAACGGCGGCCACCTGCCGGGTGTGGTTGGACTGGTAGCCGCCGATGGAGACCAGCGTGTCCGCACCCTGCGCCAGCGCGTCCGGCACCAGGTACTCCAGCTTGCGGGTCTTGTTGCCGCCGAAGGCCAGGCCGCTGTTGACATCCTCCCGCTTCGCCCAGATCTCGACGCCGCCGCCCAGGTGCTGGCTCAGGCGGGGGAGCGGGTGAACCGGGCTCGGCCCGAAGGTCAGCGGATAGCGCTCAAAGTCTGTGATGGCCATGGGGACGAGTATGCCCCACGCCTGCGGCCGGGGTGCGGAACCAGGAGCAGGTCCTCAGAACTTTTCGATTGTGCTCCGGATGTCATGAACCCGCTCGGCCGGGATCCAGCCGGCGACGCTCTGGTGCGACAACGGCTCGTTGTCAGAGAAGGGACGGAAACCGTAAGAGCTGATGAGCCTGCGCTGGTCCGCTTCCTCCCAGCGGCTCGACTGCATGACCGCGAGTCTTCCCTCCGCGTCTTCGGCAAGGATTCGGACCTGCCGTCCCCGGCCCATGTCTCCTGTTACTTCGACCTCCTGAACACCTGATACTTCGTCAGCGGGCACCCGGAGGATGTGGTCGACCGGGGTTGCGGCGAAATTATTCGGATGCCGGCGGCACGTTTTCCATTCAGGGCCGGGAGCCAAATCGGCCCTGCTGACCAGCGTCAGGGTTCCGTACTGACTCGGTCGGACATCCCGAAGCTCGTATTCGCTGCCGCGCCAGGTTCCGAAGGCCCCGGTGAGCTTGCTGCCGTCCGCCCGCCACCTGCTGACGCCCGGCACGAATGATGGTTCGTTCTCCATGTCCCCCTGCTTTTCACTGGCTGCTGTTTCTGTTTCGACCCTCTCATACGAGCCGTTACAGTCTGCTGGTGGAACCCTTGGCTGCACCAGCAGCTGGACCGGCGGCGGTATTCTGGAACCGGATTCGACGCACGGCCCCGGCACTCCGTCCCGGCCGACGAATATCCCGCACACCCGAATGGAACCGCCTTGTCCCGTCCTGTCCCGAGCCCCGCTCCAGCAACTGCCCCCGCCGCAAGGCAGACCGTGCTCTCCACGCTGCGCTCGCCGCGGCTGCTGAAGACCGAGGTGCTGGCCGGCCTGGTGGTGGCCCTGGCCCTGATCCCGGAGGCCATTGCCTTCTCGGTCATCGCCGGCGTCGACCCGCGGATGGGCCTGTTCGCCTCCTTCACCATGGCCGTGACCATTGCTTTTGTGGGCGGCCGGCCGGCGATGATCTCCGCTGCCACCGGCGCCGTCGCCCTGGTCATTGCCCCGGTCGTGGCGAACCACGGCGTCGAGTATCTGGTGCCCACCGTGATTCTGGCCGGGGTTATCCAGATCCTGCTCGCGCTCGCAGGCGTTGCCAAGCTGATGCGCTTTATTCCGCGGTCGGTGATGGTGGGGTTCGTGAACGCCCTGGCCATCCTGGTGTTTTCCTCCCAGCTGCCCGAGCTCATCGGCGTGCCGTGGCTGGTTTACCCGATTGTCGCCGTCGGGCTGCTGATCGTTTTCGGCCTGCCCCGGCTGACGACGGCGGTGCCCGCGCCGCTGGTCGCGATCGTCCTGCTGACGGTTGCCGCCGCTGCTGCCGGCTGGAACGTTCCGACCGTGGGGGACAAGGGCGAGCTGCCCGACAGCCTGCCCGCCCTGCTCTTCCCCGATGTTCCGCTGACCCTGGAAACCCTGCAGATCATTGCCCCCTTCGCCGTGGCCATGGCGTTCGTGGGCCTGCTCGAATCGCTGCTGACCGCCAAGCTGGTTGACGACATCACCGACACCCGGTCCTCCAAGCCCCGCGAGGCCGCCGGGCAGGGCATCGCCAATATTGTCACGGGGTTCTTCGGTGGGATGGGCGGCTGTGCAGTCGTCGGGCAGACCATGATGAACGTGAAGGCCTCCGGCGCCCGGACCCGGATTTCCACGTTCCTGGCCGGAGTTTTCCTGCTGATCCTGGTGGTGGTGCTGGGCGACATCGTGGCGCTGATTCCCATGGCGGCGCTGGTTGCGGTGATGATCTTCGTGGCCTGGGCCGCGTTCGACTGGCACAGCGTCCGCCCCTCCACCCTGCGGCGCATGCCCAAGTCGGAAACCGCGGTCATGCTGATCACCGTGCTGGCCACCGTCATAACGCACAACCTTGCGATCGGCGTCGGGGCCGGTGTGCTGGCGGCCATGGTGCTGTTCGCCCGGCGGGTCGCGCACTTCGTCACCGTTCAGCGGACCCTGGCGGACGACGGCGGAACGGTCACCTACGCGGTGCAGGGCGAGTTGTTCTTCGCCTCCTCAAATGACCTGTATACCCAGTTCGAGTACGCCCTGGATCCGGAGGAGATAGTCATCGACATGAGCGCTTCGCATGTCTGGGATGCGTCTACGGTTGCCGCGCTGGACGCGATCACCGAGAAGTACCGCAGCCGGGGTAAGACGGTGCGGATCACGGGGCTGAACGACTCCTCGCTCTCCCTGCAGGACCGGCTTTCCGGAGAGTTGGGCGGCTGACCGGGATTCGACCTCTGGTGCGGCTGCCGCCCGCACGCTAGAAATAGCCTGAACCCCGCGGACCGCCTGGAACTTCACCGGGCCAACGCCGGGACCAACAGCGAGCAGGCGGGCGGAAACATGGGAAAAGTCCTGATTCACGCAACGGTGACCGTGGACGGTTTTATGGCGGACCGCGAGGGCGGCGTCGACTGGATGTTCGACGTCGAGTCGGTGGAGGCGGATACGGCGCTGGTGAACCGCGTTGTCCAGGAAATCGGCGCGGTGGTGGGCGGCGCCAACAAAACCCAGACCATCGAAGAGGGGGAGGAACCCTACGGCGGCATGCTGAAGGTTCCGGTGTTCCTGATGACGCATTCGCTCCGCGGACCGGTCGACAAAGACGGCACAACGTACACGTTCGTTGATGACATCCGGCAGGCCGTCGACCTGGCGCAGGCCGCGTCAGGGGACAAGTGCGTAGCCCTCCTCGGCGGCAGCATTTCCCGGCAGTGCCTCGAGCTGGGGCTCGTGGATGAAATCCAGCTGCATGTGGTGCCCATCCTGCTGGGCCAGGGCATTTCCCTGTTCAGCGGACTGGAGCACCCGGTGAAGCTGGAACGACTGGAGACCGAGGCCTTTGCCGGTGGGATCCACCTGCGGTTCCGGGTGTTAACGCCGGGATAGGTGCCCAAAGGCCGCGCTGATCCCGCCGCGTCAGTTCGCTCCTGAACATCAGTCCATGGGTGAGACCCGGATGAGGTTCCCATCCGGATCGGCGACCACGAACGTGCGGCCGAAGACATCATTGTGGGGTCGCTCCAGCACCGTGACCCCCTTGGCTTCCCACTCCGCAAAGACCTCGTCTACCGCAGATGCGGCCCCTGGAATCATCAGGCCGATTTCGGAGGTCCGCGGCATGGCGGGCTCCGCGTGGTCGCTGCGTCCGGTCCACAAAGCGAAGAGCACTCCCGGCGCAGCCTCGAAAGCGACGTACCGGGGGCTGGTGAACACAGGCTCAATGTCGAACAGCGAACGATAGAACGCCGTGGCAGCTTCAGCCTCCCGGACATAGATCAGGAACAAGTTGGGCGCAGTCATGGGGTCTCCTCAAACGACGGGGAAAAACACTTCAGACTGACTCAAGCGGTGAATCCCGACAGAACCTGTCATGTTTTACGCCATGATGGTGAATCATGAGAGACTCCCGCCTACTGGCCATGCTTCTGGTCCTGCAAACGCGGAACCGGATGACCACCCGCGAACTGGCCGAACGGCTGGAAGTGTCCCAGCGAACGGTTCTTCGTGACGTGGAAGCACTGTCAGCCGCTGGGGTTCCCGTCTACGCAGAGCGGGGCAGGCGGGGCGGCATCGTTTTGCTCCCGGGCAGCCGGTTGAACGCCTCTCACCTTGAACCGCCCGAGATGGAAGCTCTGTCCCTAGCTGGCCTGGACAGGGCACAGCGGGAAGAGCTTGGTCTGGCAGCCGCCCACGAAATGGCAACTCACAAGATCGCCGCGCGTCAGGCCACAGTTGCCGCCTCGAAACCGGGGCTGGCAGACCTTGTCATCGTTGATAACGCCAGCTGGCTTTCCGCCGCCGGGCAGGCCACGGATGTGGCTGCCCTGGCACTCGACCTGCGCGTCGGGAACCGGCTCCGGGTTCGGTATCGGCACAGCGGAACCCGGCAGGCTGCCGGGATGGTGGTGGACCCGTATGGCCTGGCGTCCAAAGCGGGCCGGTGGTACCTGGTGGCCGATTGTGAGCAGGAACCCAGGCTTTTCAATCTCGATCGTCTCGAAAATTATGAGGTGCTGCCCGACGCCGCGAAGACCCGTACGGGCCAAGACCTGCGCACGGTCTGGGTGGACCTCAAGCAACGGACGGAGACCCTCGGTCCGGTTGTCCTTCACGCGCGTTTACGGGCAGACCGCCTTGATCTGGCGGCCCGGATCCTGGGATCACGGCTCATAAACACCGGACCGGCCAGCCGGGGGTGGTGCTCGGCGGAGATCAGCTATCCCGATACCGAATCGGTGCGGCAACTGCTGCAGTTCGGAGACCATATTGAGGTGCTTTCGCCGCCGGAGGCGCGCCGGCGCTTTTATGAGCTCGCGTCTGACATCGCGCAGCGCCACCGGTCGGAGTAGCTATCCAGGGCGTGGGCCGGTAAGTCCAGATCGATGCCGGGGAGCTCCACTACGGCTATGGGCTGGTCTTCCGGCCGGATGCGGAGGGGCAGGCGGGTCTGATTTACAAAGAAGGCATCAACGCGGGGGTCAGTGCCCTCCTGGGCTATTATCCCGGTGCGGGTGTGACGTTGGCGCTGGTTTCCAACTCCGAGGAAGGGGTGTGGGGGCCGCTTGCGGAGATCACAGTTCTGGTGCAGGCCGCAGATTCCGTAGAAGAGGAAGGCAAACGAACAGAGGCGCTGCGCCAGGGATAGATGCGCTCCTAAACCGTTGACTTTTTCAACTATTCCGACAAGGATGGAACGAAAGAGCAGGTCAACGGCGCCCGGCACTGCCGGCAGAAAAGGAGCCACCATGTCCTTGGACGGCAAAACCGCGATTGTTACCGGCAGCGGGCGGGGGCTGGGCCTGGCCTACGCCCGGGAGCTGGCCCGGCAGGGCGCGGCGGTGGTGGTGAACGACGTCGATCAGGCTGTCGCTGATGAAGCGGTTGCCGTGATCCAGGCCGATGGCGGCCGCGCGGTTGCGGTGGTCGCTCCGGTGGGTTCCACGGAGACGGCGAAGGCCCTGGTGGCTGCTGCGGTTGAGAACTTCGGCGGCCTGGACATCCTGGTGACCAATGCCGGGGTGCTGCGGGATAAGAGCTTGCTGAAGATGACGGATGAGGACTTTGATCTGGTCATCAACGTGCACCTGCGCGGCACCTTCACCTGTGTCCGGGAGGCGTACGCGTACTTCAAGGAGAACAATGTGGCGGGCCGGATCATCACGATCGGTTCCCCGACCGGGCAGCGCGGAAACTTCGGACAGACCAACTACGCCGCGGCGAAGGCCGGGATCGTGGGCATGGTCCGGACCTGGGCACTGGAGATGAAGAAGGCCGGCGTCACGGCGAACGCCGTCATTCCCGTGGCCGCGACCGCAATGACGAAGACTGTCCCGTACTTCGCTGCCGCTGTGGAGGCTGAGGAGCGTGGTGAGGTGATGCCGGACTTCTTCCGCAAGGAGCTGGGTTTCGGTACGGCGGAGGATGTGGCCGGTTTGATCGCGTTCCTGGCGTCGGAGGACGCTGCCGGGATTACCGGGCAGGCCATTGGGGTGGGCGGGGACCGGCTGCAGCTGTGGTCCCATCCCGAAGCGGTGGGTACCGAGTACCGGGACGGCGGCTGGACCTTTAAGGACCTGGTTGCGGCGTTCCCGTTCGCGGGGAACCTGCAGGGTGTGGGGGAGAAGTTCCCGCCGCTGCCCGCCGAACTCCAGCCCCAGACCACGGAAAGCAAATAAACCATGGTCTACACACTCGGCCTCGACGTCGCGGCCCTGGACGCCATCGACACCCACGTCCACATCGAGGTGGACGACCACGGACACAATGCGCTCCCGCAGGAACTCGTTGACGCCGCCTCCAAGCACTTCAAGACCGACGGTCCCCGCCCCGGCCTGGACGAAATCGCCGCGTACTACCGCGAGCGGAAAACCGCCGCCGTCGTCTTCACCGTGGATGCGTCCAGGTCCCTGGGCCACTCGCCGAACTCCAGCGAGGAAATCGCGGAGGGCGCGGCCCGCAACAATGACGTGCTGATTCCCTTCGGCTCCGTGGACCCCACCTCCGGAACCGAGGCGCTGGCCCGGGCCAAGGTCCTCGCCGGTGACTACGGGGTGCGCGGCTTCAAGTTCCACCCCACGGTGCAGAACTTCGACCCCAGCGACCGCGCGTTCTATCCACTCTGGGCCCTGCTCCAGGACCTGGGCGTCCCGGCCCTGTTCCACACCGGCCAGACCGGCATCGGATCCGGCCTGCCCGGCGGCTTCGGCCTGAAACTGGGGCTCTCCAACCCGATCCTGCTCGACGCCGTCGCCGCGGACTTCCCCGAGCTGCAGATCATCATGGCCCACCCGTCGGTGCCCTGGCAGGACGAAGCCATTGCCGTGGCAACGCACAAGTCCAACGTATGGATCGACCTCTCCGGCTGGTCGCCGAAATACTTCCCGGCCAACCTGGTGCGCCATGCCAACTCCCTGCTCCAGGACAAGGTGCTCTTCGGCTCCGACTACCCGCTGATCACCCCCGACCGGTGGCGCCGGGACTTCGATGCCCTGGAGATCAAGGACGCGGTGCGGCCCAAGATCCTCAAGGAAAACGCCGTGCGGCTGCTGGGACTCGGCTCATGAGCACCAGAGACGGCACCCAGGAAGCGGCAGCGTTCTACCCCTCCGACCGCTACGGCTACTCCGAACTCCTGAGCAGCGCCGAACTCGGGGCCCTGGGCCAGCTGCGGACCGTGCTGGACAAGCAGATCAGCCCGCTGCTGGGAGAGTACTGGGAAGCCGGTGAATTCCCGTACCAGATCCGCCAGCCGCTGGTGGACCTGAACCTCATGGCACCCGAGGGCGCAACCGACAGCCAAGGACGCACTTCCGGGCTGTACACCGGCTTCCGGAACTTTGAGCTGGCCCGCACGGATGCATCCGTGGCCACGTTCTACAACGCCCAGTCCGGCCTGTTCCGCACCACCGTCTTGGAAGGCGGCAGCCCCGAACAGGCGGCGGACCTGGATCCCAAGATCCGCTCCTTCGAGTACACCGGCGTCTTCGCGCTCACCGAACCGGACCACGGCTCGGATATTGCCGGCGGCCTGGAAACCTCCGCCCGGCGCGACGGCGGCGACTGGATTATCGACGGCGCCAAGCGCTGGATCGGCGGGGCGTTCACCGCTGACGTGCTGGCCGTCTTCGCCCGGGACGAAGCCGATGGCCAGGTCAAGGCCTTCCTGGTCCCGCGCGAAACCCCCGGCGTCTCGATGAGTAAAATCCTGCGCAAAACCTCGCTGCGGATGATGCAGAACGCGGACATTGAACTCCGTGCCGTCCGGGTGCCCGATTCCGCCCGGCTGACCAACATCAACTCGTTCAAGGACGTTGCGGCGCTGATGCGGCGGCTGCGCTCCGACGTCGCGTGGATCGCCACCGGGCTGCAGGCCGGCGCCTACGAGGCTGCCCTGCGCTACACCCTGGAACGGCAGCAGTTCGGCCGGCCACTGGCCTCCTTCCAGCTCACCCAGCAGAAGCTGGCCACCATGGCCGCCAACGTCACGGCCTCCCTGGGCATGGTGGTCCGACTGACCCAGCGCCAGGAAGCGGGCATCTTCCGGGACGAGGACTCGGCCATGGCCAAGATGTTCACCTGCACCGCGATGCGCCAGACCGTCGCGCTGGCCCGCGAAGTGGTGGGCGGCAACGGCATCACCCTGGACACCGGCGTCGCGCGTTTCCATGCCGATGCTGAAGCGGTCTACTCCTACGAGGGCACGCATGACATCAACGCCCTGATCCTGGGCCGCGCCCTGACCGGGACGGGCGCCTTCCGCTGATAGGGTCGGCGGCCATGGAGAAGAATCTCGCGGATTTCCTGGCCAGCTTCAACACGGCCGTCGACCTGGCGCAGCAGCAGCGGTTCCAGTCCCCGGGCCGGGAGCGGCTGCGGGATACGATCAGCCGTTACCTGGGACGTCCCGCCATGGACGTGCCGATCGTGACCGAGACAATCCCCTTCCACCGCTTCGCGGACCTGGATATTGCCCTGGAACGGCTGGGCGCTGCGGACCCGGAAAACGCGCTGATCGGGATGGGCGGCGGCCAGCAGCGACGGCACCTGACCCTCTCCGATGTGGTGCAGGAGGAGGGCTACAGCAACGTTCCGGTGGGCCAGCCCGACTTCGCCAACGTTGCCATCGGCCCCGATTCCAGCCGCGAAGCCCTCGCCCTGGGTATCCGGCTTTTCCGCCACGGCGGGGTTCCCGTTGCTGTGATGCAGCGCAGCGGGGATCCGCAGACCGGCAGCCCGGACGCGAGCATCGCCGTGATGGCAGCGGAGCGTCCCGCGGCGGCCGCCGTGCTGGCAGCTATCCAGGACGACCTGCGGACCAACAGCGTCCTGCGCGGACAGGTGGTGTCGCTTGGTTTTGACCCCTATGGCCAAAACGGCGCCGGCGTTACGTTCCTGCCCCGCCCCCGGCTTCCCCGCAGCGAAGTGATCCTGCCCGACGGTGTGCTGGAACGGGTCCGCAGCAACGTCCTCGGCATCGCAGAGCACAGGGGCAGGTTGAAGGCCGCCGGGCAGCACCTCAAACGCGGGGTGCTGCTCTACGGGCCGCCCGGCACGGGGAAAACGCACACCGTCCGGCACCTGCTCAGCGAGAGCCCGGGAACGACGGCGGTGCTCCTCTCCGGCGGTTCCCTCGCCGCCGTCTCCCACGCCGCGAAACTCGCGCGGGCCATGTCCCCGTCCCTGGTGGTGCTGGAGGATATTGACCTGATCGCCGAGGACCGGAGCATGGGCCACGGACCGCAGCCGCTGCTCTTCGAAGTCCTCGATGCCCTGGACGGTCTCGACGCCGATGCGGACATCGCGTTCATCATGACCACCAACCGGGTGGATGTCCTGGAACGGGCCCTGGCCCAGCGGCCCGGCCGCGTGGACCTAGCCGTTGAAATTCCGCTGCCGGATGCAGCCGACCGCGCCCGGCTGCTGGAACTGTACGCACCCTCCGGCACCTTCTCTCCCGCCGCGCTGGCACAGGTGGCGGAACAGGCCGAGGGGGCAACCGCGTCGTTCGCCCGGGAACTGGTGCGCCGTGCCGTGCTGGCAGCAGCGGAAGCGGGGGAGGACCCCGCCGACGGGCACCTGCTCGGTGCGGCCGAGAGCCTCTCGGGGCAGCGGGAAGCGCTCACCCGCAGCCTGCTGGGCGCCGGGCCGGATACGGACGGCGCGGAGCCCGCAGAGTCCGATGTTGCAGGCGGTTTCGCCGCAGGACCGCGCGCCGGTTTCGGCTGGTCTCCACTGCCGTCCGGGGGCCTGGACTAGGCCGGGACCTCACAAAACCCACCCGCCGCGCGTCTACAGTATGTGGAAGTGAAACCGTTCGAAGTGATCGTCAGGGAACACGGCGCCGCCGTGCTGCGGGTCTGCCGTGCCGTGCTGGGCCCGGACGACGCCGAAGACGCCTGGTCGGAGACGTTCCTCGCGGCCCTGCGCGCTTACCCGGAGCTGCCGGCCGGAGCCAACGTCCAGGCCTGGCTGGTCACGATTGCCAAGCGCAAGGCCATTGACGTGCACCGCGCCGCGGCCCGCCGCCCGGTGCTGGTGCCCGAACTCCCCGAGCCCGAACAACGACCCGGACCCGGTCCCGGTGAGCATGACGGGCTGTGGGCCGCGCTGCGGTCCCTGCCTCAGCGCCAACGGGAGGCACTGGCCTACCACCACCTCGCCGGGCTGCCTTTCGCCGAGGTAGCCGTGCTGCTGGGGGGAACCGAAGCAGCCGTTCGCCGCTCTGCCGCGGACGGCATGAAGAAGCTGAGAACCATGGATGGAGAGGACCTCCGATGACCCCGTCTACGGACACCGTGCTGGAAGCCGGACTGAACTCCGCCCTGACCGCCGGCGAAGACCAAGCCCTCGACCGGCTGCATGCCCGGCTCACCGTCGGTGCGCAGGAGCAGGATCTGCTCGACCTTGCCTACACCGTGGTCAATACCCCCATTGGTGAGCTGCTGCTCGCCGCCACCCCCGCCGGCCTGGCCCGTGTGGCCTTCGGCAGGGAAGGCCACGACGCCGTCCTCGCCGACCTGTCCCTGCGGATCAGCCCGCGGATCCTGGAAGCTCCGGACCGGCTGGCCGAACCGGTCCGCCAGCTGGGCGAGTACTTCGCCGGCACCCGGCAGGTGTTCGACCTTCCCCTGGACCTGCGGCTGGCCACCGGCTTCCGCCGCACCGTCGTCGAGCACCTCTCCGAAATCACTTACGGATCCACCGCCAGCTACGCGGCCCTCGCCGCCCTGGCAGGGAACCCCGGAGCGGTCCGCGCCGCCGGAACTGCCTGCGCCCGCAACCCGCTGCCCGTGGTGGTGCCCTGCCACCGGGTAGTCCGCTCGGACGGGACCATCGGCAACTACCTCGGCGGCAGCGACGTAAAGCGGACCCTGCTCGCAATGGAAGCCGCCGCATGACCGGACAGCTTTTCGCGCGGGAACGTTCCGCTCCGTCCGCCGGCGCCGTCCATGTTCCCGACTGGCTGGATACCGCCGCGCAGCGAAGCGTCGTGGAGGCCTGCCGGGCCTGGGCAGTCGGACCCGTGCCGATGCGCTCCGCCGTCCTGCCCGGCGGGCACAAAATGTCGGTGCAGACGGTCTGCCTGGGCTGGCACTGGCAGCCCTACAAGTACACGCGCACAGCCGACGACGCCGGCGGCGGCCGGGTGGCGGACGTCCCGGACTGGCTGATTCAGCTGGGCCGCGACGCGCTCCGTGCCGCCTACTTCGCGGAGGAGCAGGCCGGCTACGACCCGGAGGTCTTTGACCCGGCGGACTACACGCCTGACACGGCGCTGATCAACTACTACGCCGACGGCGCGCACATGGGCATGCACCAGGACAAGGACGAGAAATCCAGCGCCCCGGTGGTCTCGCTCAGCATCGGAGACAGCTGTATATTCCGATTCGGGAATGCACAAACCCGCACCAAGCCCTATACCGATCTTGAACTGCTTTCCGGCGACCTCTTCGTGTTCGGCGGCCCGTCACGTTTCGCGTACCACGGCGTACCCAAGACGCTGCCCGGCACAGCGGACCCGGAGACCGGACTGTCCCACGGCCGGATCAACATCACCCTGCGCATGACCGGACTGGAATGAGCGGCCCGGGTATGCAGGCAGAGGGGCTGAGCCTTCCTGGGGTTCCGGCGGCGCAGCCAGCGGGGGAGGAACCGTCAGGCCGGACCCTCCAGCTGGAAACCAGCGGGCCGTTCCCCTGGCAGCCACTGGTGCGCAGCCTGGCCGCGCACGCAGTTCCCGGACTGGAGGCCGTGGAAAGCACCGCCGCAGGCGCCGCCCTGACCCGGCTGCTGCCGACCCCGGAGGGTCCGGTGCTGGCCAGGGTGGAGTTTGGCTCAGCGGAGGGAGTGACCGTGCGTTTCGACGGCGGCGGCTCCGCAGGTGATGCCGCGAGCCGTGCCCTGGTCCGCCGCTGGCTGGACCTGGACGCGGACACCTCCGCGGTGGACGGCTTTTTGGCGTCCTTCCCGCGCTTGGCCCCACTGGTGGCCCGGTACCCCGGCCTGCGGATTCCCGGCGCCGTGAATCTGTTCGAGACCGCAGTGCTGACCGTCCTGGGGCAGCAGGTCTCCCTCGCTGCTGCCAGGACCTTTGGCGCCCGGCTGGTTTCCGCGTACGGAACACCCGGGCCCGGCGGGTACCGGATGTTCCCGCAGGCCGCTGTGCTGGCAGCGGTTTCAGCGGAGGAGCTGCAGGCCGCCGTCCGCATCACCGGCGCCAGGGCCCGGACCATCCAGGCCCTGGCTGGTGCCGCCGGGGACGGCCTCGACCTGGGGAACGGTCCGCGCGCTGCGCTGCTGGCGCTGCCGGGCATCGGCCCCTGGACCGCCGACTATCTGGCCGTCCGGGCCGGCGGGGACCGGGATGCGTTTGTTCCCGGCGACCTCATCCTGCGGCGCGCCCTTGGCGTGGCAGCGGCCCGCGAAGCGGAAGCCCTGGCTGAACCTTGGCGGCCCTGGCGGGCCTATGCCCTCTTCCACCTCTGGACATCCCACGTGTACGACGGCGCTCCGCTGCCACCGGCGCAGCCCGGATCCTAAGACCCCATCAGTGTCAGCAGCAGGGCGAGCAGGGCGGGGATTCCACGGATCAGGGCAATCCGTCCCAGGGGCCATTTCCCGGCCAGCAGCACCACCGACGCAAGAGCCATGCAGGCAGTGGAAAAGCTCATGAGGGTCAGCCCCGCCACCGGATTGCTCACGCCGAGCAGCAGCACACCCAGGACGGCGCCAACGCCGAGGAACAAATTGTAAAAACCCTGGGTGTAGGCCAGCGGCTGCGTTGCCTCGGCGTCCTGCGGGGACGTGATTCCATAGGCTTCCATGGTTTCGGCCGCGGTCCAGTGCAGTGACTCGAGCGCAAAGAAGTAGAAGTGGACGGCGGCGGCAACCAGAGTGAATACGGTGGCGGCAATCAGCACTGCAACCCCCTCGGGGCTGGGACACTGGCGGACCGGACATCGCGGCATACGTTCTGCAGCTGTGGTCTGCGGTGCCGATCATCCTCCCATCCTGCAACCGGAGAGCCAAGGGCAGCGGGCACTCCCAGTTGGCGGTGAAGACTAATCGGCGGCTAGCCTTGAAGTTGCGAGGGGAAGCGCAGTGCACATTGCGCTGCCACCCGGACGCCCGATGCCATTTCCCCCAAAGGAGCCCACCAACGTGCGCACTTCCCGTCCGCTTCGTACCCTGGCAGCCGCAGCCGCCGCAGTGCTTGCGCTCTCAGCCTGCGGCTCCGACTATCCGTTGGGTGAGGAACAGCGGAAGGCGGCGGAGAACAGCACCTCCACTCTCTCCGGCATCATCTCCGGCTCCGGCTCGACGGCACAGGGGCCGGCGATGGATGCCTGGATCGGCGGCTTCCGGGTGCTGCATCCCAAGGCCCAGGTGCAGTACTCCCCGGACGGCTCGGGCGCAGGGCGCAACGCGCTGCTCGCCGGCGCCGTGCAATTCGCCGGCTCGGACGCGTTCCTGCAGGACGAGGAACTCGGCGAAGCGCGCGAGGTGTGCGGGCCCGACGGCGCGCTGGACATTCCTGCCTACATTTCCCCCATCGCGGTGGCCTTCAACCTGCCGGGCATCGAGTCCCTGAATATGGATGCCGGAACCATCGCCAAGCTGTTCCGCGGCGAGATCGAGTTCTGGAACGATCCCGTGATTGCCGCGCAGAACCCGGGCGTGGAGCTGCCGCAGACGCGGATCACCGCCGTCAGCCGCGCGGATGATTCCGGTACCACCGAAAACTTCACCGAATACCTGCACGAGGCCGCCCCGGAGGAATGGCCGAATGATCCCTCCGGCTCCTGGCCCGGCGGCCTGGGCGGAGAAAACGCGCAGGGCAGCGCCGGTGTGATCAGCACCGTGACCCGCACCGAAGGCGCTGTTGCCTACTCGGACGACTCCGTCGTCGACGATTCCCTGGGAACCGTAAACCTGAAGGTGGGTGAGGAGTACGTGCCGATCAGCGCCGAGGGAGCCTCGATCGCGGTCGAGCAGGCCACCCGCGTCCAGGACCGCGGCGAACATGACATCGCCCTGCATCTGGACCGCACCACCACCGCGCCCGGCGCTTACCCGCTGGTTCTGATCTCCTACCAGATTTTCTGCAGCAGCTACGAAGATGCTGACACCACGGAGCTCGTGAAGACGTTCGGGCAGTATGTGGTGAGCGAAGAAGGCCAGCAGGCCTCCGCCGAAGCCGCCAAGAGTGCGCCGATTCCGGACAGCCTGGCTGTGCAGGCCCGCGCTGCCATCGAGAGCATCACCGTCCGCCCGTAGGCCGAAGCGGGTCCGTCCGGGATGGTCTTTAGTGCCCCCCTTGCGCCCCTGAGGGGCCGGTGGCACGGTGGACCTACCGCGAAGGAAAGGGGGCTGCCGTGCAACCTATCAGGATCGAACGGTGGTGGCCGTATCTGGACACCACGGCCAAGCAATGGCTTCGGGAGAACCTCCGCCACGACGGTATTCCGGCGAAAATCCAGGACCGGATTGCCGAAGCCGGCGGGCCGGTTATTGACCCGATCCTCGGTGTTGGGGATTGGGACTTCATCGAAACGCAGTCAGAGCTGGTGGATTAGCCGCTGCGCCCCGCGCGGCGCACCCTGCTGATCAGGGTGGCCGCGGCAAACGCTGCAGCAAGCTCCAGAACGGTCAGCAGCAGCATGGCGGAGGCATGTCCGTCCCGGCCTGCCCGGACCACCGCAGCCGCTGCTTCATGCCCCGCATGCACCGGGCTGCCGCCAAGCAGCAGGACCGCGTGCAGCACGGCCATGGCAAGGGCTGCGGACATCATGGTCCGGGCAGCCCGCATCCCGGTCTGCCGCCAGAGTCCCGCAGCGCAGGGAAGACAAACCGCGGCCATAACCACCATGCCGGCGCCAAGTGCCCAGCCGTGCCCCGGCGCCAGCCACAGGTGGGCCAGTGCACCCAGCACGCCAACCGCAGCGCAGGCCCGGGCGTGCACACGAAGCCGCGTGCCCGGGCCTGCGCCGGTGACCGCAGTGTCCACCATTGGCGCGCCTTAGCTGTGGCAGTGGCCACCGGCGGCCGGGGTGCTGGCCGGCACGTCCAGCACCGGGCTGCGGTCGAAGAACCCGTCCGGACGGAGCTTGAACCCGGCGGTGTCCACCGGCATGATCGGCCAGTCCTCTATCCGCGGGTAGTGCGTCAACCCGAAGGTGTGCCAGAGGACAATATGCTCGCCGTCGATGCTGCGGTCCTGAGCGGTGTAAGCGGGGAGGCCGGCTCCGCCGGAGTGCTGGTTCACGAAGTCGCCGGTGGGATAGCGCTCCTCCTCGGCATACCGGGTCACCCACAGGTCCTTGGTGGCGAAGGCCGCCCGCTTGGCCACTGAGGACCCGGGATCGGCCAGGAGCATCGGCTGGCCCTCGGAGATCAGCTTGTATGCCACGGGTTCCCCGAGCCGGTTCAGCGATTCCGGGTTGGAGATGTGCCAGGTGCGCCCGACGGCGGGATCGGCACGGCGGATGGCCTCGGATTCGCGGGCCAGCAGGGTGCGCTTGCGGGTAAAGGCGTTGCCGCGTTCGTTGCCCGGGCCCATGGGAACCCGGACCGCGTCCTCTTCCTCCACCCGGTTGGTTGTCCCGTCCAGGGCCATTTCCAGCCGCGCGCCGAAGAGGTGCTGGTGGAAGGGGGCGCCCAGGCCGGGAGCGAGCTCCGAAGCGTAGGGGTAGTCCTTGCCGGGATACGCGCTGGTAAAGACGATGCCGGTGGCTTTCGCCTCGAATTCGATGGTGCCGTCGAGGTAGAGGTACCAGTAGAACCCGTAGTCGTAGTTGCCGATCGTGGTGAAGAAGGAGATCACCAGGCGCCGGTTGCGCCGGGTGTAGTTGATGCCGGTCCACAGGTCCGAGTGCTTGGCCAGGATGGACCAGTCTTCCTCGTGCATGCAGATGCCGTTGCGGATGGTGCGCGGGTTCCCGAAGCCGTCCGCAATCACCGGGCTGAGGTAGGTGATTTCACCCAGGCAGTCGCAGCCCAGTTCCAGCGAGTTGGCATACTGCCCCACCAGGTACTCACCGGTGTCGAAGTAGTTCTGCCAGGAGCGCACCGGTGCCGGGTCGCCGTACGGCACAACCATCTCGGCGATGGACGCACGGTTGATGATGGAGCGCCTGCGGCCGCCGTCCTGGAATGCCAGATTGTGCAGCACCACCCCTTCGCGGGCATCGAAACCGATGTCCACGCTCCACTTTTCCCATTCCACATGGTTGCCGCCGGTGACGGTGAAGGAGGGTCCCTCCGGCTGGGTGATTTCGATCGGCTTCTGCGTGGTGCGCAGTTCCCCGGTCAGCTCCGGATCGGTGTAGTTGCCGTGCTCCTCGGGAACCGGCATAACGCCGAAGTCCAGGACCTGGTCCACGGAGCGGTTCACGATGTCGACGTAACCCACCAGGCCGTCGATCGGGTGCGCCCAGGCGCTGTCTTCGGGGAAGTTCTGCAGGAAAGCGAGTCCGCGCAGGATCCGGCGGCCCTTCTCTTCGGGGTATTCGAAGACCCCGGCGGAGAGCGGCGCCACCCGGACCTTCGCCACGTCGAGCCCCCGGCGCTCCAGCGCGGCCAGCCAGTCCGGGTCCGCCGCGAGGATCTGTTCCACCACCTCGAACTCTTCCTCCAGCACCGGCAGTTCGCCGGTGGCCGAGGTATCCAGTTCCACCGAGGTCAGAACGGCGCCCTGGGTCAGGGAAACCGTGACGTCCCGGGGTGCGGCGCCGGCGGTGTCGAGAAGGAAGGCGCGGAAGCGGCGGTCGGCGGCAGGGACCGCTGCCGCTGTGTCCGGGCTGATGCTGCGCTGCGGATCCAGCAGGCCCAGGTAGGCGAACCGGGTGCTCCCGGTCGCGAGGCCGGCGTCCTCCAGGAGGCGGCGCACCTCCTGGATCTCCTCTGCCGTGGCCAGGGCATAGGCGGATGCGGTCTCGGTGGGGATCGTACTCATGCTGCTCCTCGGCGTCGTTTTTCTATGACTGTAGAGAATAGCGGGAAGTAAGCTGGGTCACAAGGGTTTGGCCGGGCTGTATTGTTTGGGCCCGTCCGGGCCCGGCGGATACGGACAAATGGGGGATCACCGGGTGCCAAAAGTTGTTGACCATGACCAGCGCCGGGTTGAACTGGTGCAGGCGACCTGGCGGATTATTGCCCGGGAGGGAATCGACCGCGCCACGATGCGCGGTATCGCTGCCGAAGCCGGGTTCGCGAATGGAGCGTTGAAGCCGTATTTTCCGGCGAAGTCCGAACTCCTGACCTACGCGTTCGGCTATGTATTTGATCAGACCAATGCCCGCATCGCGGAGGCTGTCGGGGGGCTGCGGGGGATGGCGGCGCTGCGCGCGTTCGGACTGGAAGTCCTGCCGTTGGATGATGAGCGCCTGGATGAGGCCCGGATTGTCATCCCGTTCTGGCAGGCGGCAGCCCATGACGCGGAGAAAGCCCGGATCCACGCCCGGTCGATGGAGCAGTGGAGGCGGACGCTGGAAAAGCACGTGGGAGAGGCATTATCCGGTGATGCCCGGCGGCAGGCGGACCCGGAGCAGGCGGCTGGTGCCCTGCTGAATTACCTGCTGGGTGCCCAGGTTGCCGCCGTCCTGCTGCCCGCCGGCAGCTCGCCGCGCGAGCTGACTGCACAGCTGGATGGCTGGCTTGCCTCGCTCGGCGCCGCTCCCGCCCCGGGTGCGGGGCGGGAGCCTTAACGGGTTCCTAGGCCTTGGGTGCGAGGACGGCTGGTTCCTCAGCGGCCGCCGTGCCGGCCCGGGGCGGCAGGGCCGCGCCTGCGGCAAACACGATAACGAGGGCGGCTCCCCAGACGATTGCCGCAACGCTGCCGCCCACGAGCAGCGGGAGGTTCCAGATCGAGAGCGCCAGGACCAGCAGCAGGCCGATGCCTCCCAGTACTGCTGCCGCCGTGACCAGTCCGGACGGTGCCTGGCGGGCTGACTTCCGAGCCCGTGAACCGAACGCCACCACAGCGAAGCTGGTCAGGGCCATCATCACGATGACTCCGATTGCCCCCGCTCCCGAGTACCAGGTGTAGATCTGTAGCACCGGATCCAGCTGCGCCAGCGCCGATACGACGACGACGGCCGATGTCACTGCGCTTACCCACAGTGACGCGCGTGAAGGTGCGTGGTGCCTGGGATGCACCCGGGCCAGGCTTCCGGGCAGTACGCCCCGCTGGCCGAGGGTGAATAGATACCGGGTCACAATGTTGTGGAACGCCAGCATGCAGGCGAACATGCTCGTGACCACCAGCACCTGGACTAGATCGGCCATGATGGGAGCCACCACCTGCCCAGCCAGGCCGATCACCACCTGGTCCGGGTTCTCGCTGGAGGCAGTCACCGCATTGCCTTCGCCGAGCCCGCTGATTACCAGCCAGGAGGAAAGCGCGTACAGGCCTCCGATCGAGAGGACGGCAATGTAGGTTGCGCGCGGAATGGTGCGTTCCGGATTGCGGGCTTCATTGCGGAAAACCGCAGTCGCTTCGAATCCGAAGAATCCCAGGAAGACGAACAGCACGCCCAGTCCCGGAGCTCCCGACATCGCTTCCACCGGGCTAAACGGAGTGGAAGTCAGTTCCCGCCCGGAAAAAAGCACACCGAGGTCAATAGCGAGTACGGCGACAACTTCCAGCACCAGGACAATGCCGAGGACCTTTGCCGAAAGATTGATGTCGCGGTATCCGAGGAATCCGACAAGGACCAGCATCACGGCCGAGATTAACCACCACGGCAGTTCCATTCCCGTCCAGAGCTGGATCAGGTTTCCCGCCTGCACGCCGAGGTAACAGGTCATGGAGACGGTCAGCAGTACATAGGCGAACAGGGCTATTGCAGCTGTGCCAAGGCCTGCCCGTCTGCCCAGCCCGCGGTCCACATAGGAGTAGAAGGCGCCTGCGTCCGGCACATGGGGTGTCATCCAAGAGAATCCGACCGAGAACAGCAACAGGATAACCATTGCCGTCAGAGCCATCAACGGCACCGCGATTGACCCCGAAACGGTAATAATAATGGGAAAATTCGCCGCGACTACGGTGATCGGAGCGGCCGCTGCAATCACCATTAAGACGATGCCGGGCACCCCAAGCCGGCGGTTCAGAGTGGTTTCCAAAACGTTCCTTACTGCTACGGGGTGAATGGACGCACTTGCTTAGCCGAAGCGCACGCTTGCACCGCTGAACTGCCTAAATGGTGAGCAACAGAATGCCGTCGGCTCACCGCTGATAATAGTCAATCCTGGATACCGGCCCTTAATGCCTACGTCACATCTCTTCGTTCGTGGCGTTCCGATTCCGGGTGCTTTTGAAACCGCCGGGTGTAGCGGGAGCCCGCATCAGCGGAAAGGATGCGCTGCCCGGGCAAAAAAATAGTCCCGAGCCGGCTAATGCCGGTTCAGGACCATTTCCATAGTGGTTGCGGGGGCAAGATTTGAACTTGCGACCTCTGGGTTATGAGCCCAGCGAGCTACCGAACTGCTCCACCCCGCGTCGTATTTAGAACTCTACAGCACCCCTGCCGGAGCTGCTAATCACGTGGTTCCGGTCACAATTGGCTCCGCCTGCAGCCGTTCACCGATCGGTGAAGGTTGTTCGACGCGGGGAGAAAAATAATGACTTTCCGGTTTCGGTGGCGTAGATTCAGGCTCGTGTGACGCACCTTACTTCGAGGGAGAAGCATGAGTCCTGCAGCCGCCGCCCCGGCTCCCGGTACGGACACGGAACCTGCCGGCCTGCCGGCGGGCACCAAGGTTCCGGATGGCCCGCCAGTTTCCGGCCCGGGCCCGGACACCTCCGAAGCGGCCAGCTTCGCGGAATGGCGGACGCTGGTCTCCGATTCCTTTGTCCCGCTTGAAGCCACCCCCGTGCGTCCCGGCATCCCCCGTTTCGCCGGCAGGCTCACCGGCCGGCGCCTGCGCGAGCTGGCGATCGTCCAGATTGACGCCATGGCGCACCGCGTCGAACGCACCCCCGGGCTGATCAGCGGCGGCGGAGAAGGGTTTTACAAGCTCAGCCTGCAGATGTCCGGGTGCGGGGTGCTGGTGCAGGGCGGCCGGGAAGCAGTCCTGGAGGCGGGTGACCTCGCGATTTACGACACCGGGCAGCCCTACACGCTCAGTTTCGAGGAGGATTTCACCACCCTGGTCCTGATGTTCCCCAAACAGCTGCTGGGCCTCTCCGCGGAGGACATGGCTGAGCTGACCGCCGTCCGCCTGGGCGGCGGGCACCGGCTGGGCCGCGCCGTCGTGCCGTTCCTGACCCAGATTGCCGGGATGCTGCCCGACTTGGACGGCCCGATCGGCCACCGGCTGGCCCTGAACACCGTGGACCTGCTCTCCACCCTGCTGGCCGATGAGGCGTACGCCCGCCCAGGCGCGGACAGCGGGGGCCATGAACGGCTGCTCCGCCGCGTCCAGCACTTCATTGACGGCCAGCTCGCCAACCCCGAACTGTCGCCCGGTTACATTGCCGCGGCCCACTTCATGTCCACGCGGAGCCTGCACAAACTCTTCGAGGACTCGGGCACCACGGTGGCTGCCTGGATCCGCGGCCGGCGGCTGGAAGGCGCCCGGCGGGACCTCGCCGATCCGCTGCAGGCAGACATTCCGGTCGGAGGCATCGGCACCCGCTGGGGGCTGCCGGATCCGGCGCACTTCAGCCGGGTGTTCCGCGCCGCCTACGGACTCTCTCCCTCGGCCTACCGCCTCCACCGCTGAGCCGGCCGGGAAAACAGCACTGCACGGTTCGTCAACAACTGCTCGCGCAAAGCCAAGCTCCGGCACTGTGTTCCAGGACACAGTGGGAAGGCACCCCGTCCGGTCCCGTGTCCGTCCCACGGATTCCGGCCCCGAATCTTGGAGGCTCACGTGTCACTGACCCAGCAGAGCAGTCAGCGCGCAGCGCTTGGGAGCCGCCGGCTCGGCGTTCCCGCCCTGGTTTTTATGATCATCGCTGCGTCCGCGCCGCTGACAGTCGTAGCCGGGGGCGTCACCAGCAACTACGCCGTGACCGGGCTGCTGGGCATCCCGTTGTCCTTCGTCATCCTGGGAGCGGTGCTGGTGCTGTTCTCGGTCGGTTACTCCGCCATGAGCCAGCACGTGCACAACGCCGGAGCGTTCTACGCCTACATTTCCCGGGGACTCGGCAAGCCCGCCGGGGTGGGAGCCGCCGTCGTCGCCCTGATTGCCTACAACGCCATGCAGATCGGCATTTACGGCCTCTTCGGCTTTGCCCTGTCCTCCTTCGTGGGCGGAGCCACCGGGGCGGAAGTGCCGTGGTGGCTGTGCGCCGGCGCCGGCTGGATCGTGGTGGCCCTGCTCGGAATCAACAAGGTTGACCTCTCGGCGAAGGTCCTGGGCGTGCTGGTTGTCCTCGAGTTCCTGATCGTGGTGGTCTATGACGTCCTCGCGCTCAACGTTGCGCCGGAAGGACTCAGCGGCCAGTCGCTGGAACCCGGCAGCCTCTTCGCTGCCGGCGTCGGCGCGGCGCTGGCCTTCAGCATCGCGGCGTTTATGGGCTTCGAATCCGGAGCGATCTACAACGAAGAGGTCAAGGACCCGCGCAGCACTGCCCGCCGCGCCACCTTCATCGCCATCCTCATCATCGCCTGCTTCTATGCGTTCTCCGCCTGGGCCATGGCCGTGGGCGAGGGCGACAGCCAGGTGGTGGCACGCTCTGCCGAGTTTGGGCCGGACCTGATCTTCGTCTTCCTGGGCGAACACGCGCCGGGCTGGTTCGTGGACCTGGCCAACCTGCTCTTCATCACCAGTCTGCTGGCCGCCCTGGTGGCTTTCCACAATGTGGTGGCCCGGTACTTCTTCTCGCTCGGCCGTGAAGGGGTGCTGCCCGCCGCACTGTCGTGGACCAATCCCCGCAGCCAGGCACCGGTGGCCGGATCCCTGGCCCAGTCCGCTCTCGCCCTGGTCCTGCTGGGCGTGTTTGCCGCCGCCGGGACCGGCCACGAGTACGGTCCGCTCTTCCCGGTCCTGACCATGTTCACGTGGCTCACCAACCTGGGTGCGTTCGGGCTGGTGCTGCTGATGGCCCTGACGTCCTTCGCCGTGGTCGGCTATTTCCGCCGCAGCCCGCACGGACACGGAACCTGGACGCGGACGGTTGCCCCGGCTGCCGCCGGCCTCGCCCTGACCGTGCTGTGGCTGCTGATCGTCGTGAACTTCGACGTCCTCATCGGCCTGGAGGAAGCAAGCGTCCTCGGCTGGCTGCTGCCGGCGATCGGCGTGCTGCCGGGCCTGGGCGGCATTGCCTGGGCGCTGTGGCTCCGCTCGGCCCGCCCGGCGGTCTACGCCGGAATCGGCGGCGCGGACTCCGTCCCCGAGCCTGCCGATACCGCAGCTGCCGGAAACCGGCCCTGATACTTTCCCGTCCATCCCTTCAAAAAAGGAGCAGTACATGCAGACCCCCGTGACCCTCATCAGCTTTCAGGACCTGCTGGCCGCGATTAAGGCGCCCGGTGATTCCCGGGACATCCTGGACCCGGCTACCGGCGAGGTAGTGGCCGCCGCCCCGGTGCATACCACCGCGGACCTGGAAGCCGCGGTGACCGCTGCCGAGCAGGCCCAGCCGGCGTGGGCCGGCCTGAGCCATGTCGAGCGGTCCGCGTACCTGAACCAGGCCGCCGACGCCGTTGAGGCCGCTGCCGAAGGGCTGGCCGAGCTGCTCTCGCGTGAGCAGGGTAAACCCCTGAACGGGCCGAATGCCCGCTTCGAGGTCGGGGCGTGCGCGTCGTGGCTGCGGGCCACGGCGTCGTTCGAGCTCGAGCCCGAGGTGCTGGTGGACGACGGCGGCGGCCGCGCCGAACTGCACTACCGGCCCCTGGGCGTGGTGGGAGCGATCGGCCCGTGGAACTGGCCGATGATGATCAGCATCTGGCAGCTCGCCCCCTCGCTGCGCATGGGCAACACCGTGGTGATGAAGCCTTCCGAATACACGCCGCTGTCCGTGCTGGCCCTGGCCGCGGTCCTGAACCAGGTCCTCCCCGCGGATGTGCTGCACGTGGTTTCCGGCGGCCGGGACGTAGGCGAGGCTTTGTCTGCGCATCCGGGCATCGCGAAGGTCATGTTCACCGGCTCCACCGCCACGGGCAAGGCGATCATCCGGTCCTCCGCGGACACGGTGAAGCGCCTGACCCTGGAGCTCGGCGGCAACGACGCCGGCATTGTGCTGCCCGATGCTGATCCTGCCGCGATTGCCGAGGACCTGTTCTGGGGTGCGTTCATCAACACCGGGCAGACCTGCGCGGCACTGAAGCGGCTGTACGTGCATGAGGACATTTACGACGGCGTGGTTGACGCGCTGGCCGGTGTCGCGGCGGCGATGCCGATGGGTGTGGGCCTGGACGAGGCCAATGTCCTGGGTCCGCTGCAGAACAAGGCGCAGTTCCGGATCGTTGCTGACCTGGTGCAGGCGGCGAAGGATGCCGGGGCGCGGATCGTGACCGGCGGGAACCCGGAGGAGAACCAGCCGGGGTATTTCTATCCGGCGACCGTGGTGGCGGACATCGGAAACGATAATCCGCTGGTGGCGCAGGAACAGTTCGGTCCGGCGCTGCCGATCATCAAGTACTCCACCGTGGATGAGGCGGTGGAGATGGCCAACGGCCTGGATGTGGGGCTCGGCGCGTCGGTGTGGTCTGCGGATAAGGACGCGGCGCTGGCTGTGGCTGCGCGGATCGAGGCCGGCACGGTCTGGATCAACAAGCACGGGAACGTGGACCCGCGGCTGCCGTTCGGCGGTGCCAAGCAGTCCGGCTACGGCCTGGAGTTCGGGGTGGAAGGGCTCAAGCAGCTCGGCGCTCCGCAGGTTATCAGCTACTAATCCACCCAGAGATCGAAAGGCCTGAGCAATGAAGCTTCCGGTTGAAACCCCCTATCTGGTCATTGGAGCCGGCTCTGCCGGCAACGTCGTCGCGCGCCGCCTGCTCGATGCCGGCAAACAGGTCCTGGTCCTGGAAGCCGGGGACCAGGACACCAACCCGGACATCGCCCACCTCAACACCCTCGGCGCCCTCTGGCACAGTCCGCAGGACTGGAACTACTACACCACCGAGCAGGCCGGCGCCTCAGGGCGGCGCATGCACCTGCCCCGCGGCAAGGTCATGGGCGGCTCGCACGCCCTCAACGCCTCCATCTGGGTGCGCGGGGACCGCTGGGATTACGATTCCTGGGCCGAGGCCGGCTGCGAGGGCTGGTCCTGGGACGAGGTGCTCCCGGTCTTCAAGGCCATCGAAGACTACGACGGCGGTGCCTCCGACACGCGTGGCACCGGCGGACTGCTCGATGTGGTGCAGGACTTCCCGCGCAACCCGGTCCAGGAGGACATGCTGGCCGGAGCGCAGGAAATCGGCCTGGATCTGAACCCGGACTACAACTCCGGCAGCGTCGAAGGTGTTTCCCGGATGCAGCTCAACGTCCGGGACGGCAAACGGTTCAACACCTGGCACGCCTACCTCAAGCCGGTCATGGACCACCCGAACCTCACCCTGCTCACCGGCGCCCACGTGCGCCGGC
This sequence comes from Arthrobacter sp. Helios, assembly GCF_023167125.1. Taxonomy (NCBI): domain Bacteria; kingdom Bacillati; phylum Actinomycetota; class Actinomycetes; order Micrococcales; family Micrococcaceae; genus Arthrobacter; species Arthrobacter sp. Helios. The sequence continues at coordinate 3,133,082 of NZ_CP095402.1, read as the reverse complement.
TGCTGCTCGAGGACGGCACCGTCGCCGGCGTCGAATTCGAGTACGAGGGTGCCCTGTGCAGCGTCCGGGCCGCGGAAACCATCCTGTGTGCCGGGGCCATCAACTCGGCCGAACTGCTGCTGCGCTCCGGCATCGGGCCGGCCGCGGAACTGGAGGCAGCCGGCGTCGAACCGGTCCTGGACCTGCCCGGCGTGGGCAAGAACCTGCAGGACCACCTGCTTGCCCCCGTGGTCTTCTCCTCCGGATCGCGGCCGGTGCCGGACGGCGAGGTGGCACCGGCGGAGGTGCACCTGTTCTGGAAGTCCCGGCCGGAGCTGCCGGTGCCGGACACCCAGCCCATTTTCTTCTCCGTGCCGATGTACTCGCAGGACTACGCCATGGGGGAGATGACGGGCCCGGCGAACGGCTTCTCGATGCTTGGCGGCCTGGTCCGTCCGGCGAGCCGCGGCGAAATCACCCTGACCGGCCCCTCGCCGGAAGACCCGCTGCGGATCGATCTGGGCGCACTGAGTGAGCAGGCCGACGTCGATGCCCTGGTCGCCAGCGTGCGGCAGTGCCGGGAAATCGGCCGGTCGGAGGCACTTGCCGGCTGGGAGCCCAAGGAACTGCATCCCGGCCCGGCCGTCTCGGACAGCGATGAGGACCTGGCCAAATACGTCCGCGACTCCGTGGTGACTTACCACCACCAGGTGGGGACCTGCCGGATGGGCACTGACGATCTGGCCGTGGTGAACCCCGCGGATCTCCGCGTGCACGGGCTGGCGGGGATCCGGATCGCCGATGCCTCGGTCATGCCGATGGTTACCACCGGCAACACCAACGCACCCACGGTGATGATCGCCGAGCGGGCCGCGGGAATGATCACCGGCTAGCTGTCCTGAGACTGAGGCAGACAGTTAACCGGCGGATCCGGCCGGCGCGCTCACTGCGCGCTGGCCGGATCCATCCACATGAATTCCCAGATATGCCCGTCCGGATCGGTGCAGGAGCCTGAATACATACCGGGCATCATTTCCCGGGCGGGGGAGTAAATGGCCCCGCCTCCGGGCTCGACCTTCGCCAGCAGGGCGTCGACCTCAGCGCGGCTGCCGCAGCTGATTCCGTTGATGACCGCCTTGCTGGACGCATCCGTATGGACCGCATCGCCGTCGGCCAAAAAGCTCTGGAAGAAGCTCTTTTCCAGGAGCATCACTACGATCGCATCCGAGATGACGACGGCAGTGGCCCGCTCGTCACTGAACAGATCATTCTTCTCGAAACCGAGTCCCAGGTAGAAGTTGGTGGACGCGGCCAGATCACTGACCGGCAGGTTGGGGAAAATCATGCGTTCCATGGCTGCTCCCATGCAGGTGGACGGCGTGTGTATGGCCCCAAATCTAACGGCCCAGCCTCCCGGGTCAAGGCCCTTGCGGGGGGAGCCCCGAGCTGGCAGCCGGAAGTTGGCTATAATTGGGAACACCCACGCGCTGTCCGGCCGCCACACCGGATACCGGCACGACTGGACAGCAGCCGCGAACTTGATGGGCGGGACGACCCGCTCTTTTCCTTTGATACGGGGACGGCCCCGTTGAACAGGACGCCGCTGTGAGCCATGCTCCTCTCCGTTCCATCATCACCCCCTCCGCCATCCTCCGCATCGTGCTGGGGTGGGGTACGTTCCTTGGCCTGGTTGCCGCCGGGCCCCTGCTCGAACCGCCGGTTCCGGCTCCGGTGCTGATCACCGCCCTCACGGTCATTGTCGGCGTTATCCTGGTCTGCGCCTTCGGCGTGGTCCACGAGGCCGAGCACCTGGCCCGCCGGCTCGGCGACCCCTACGGTTCGCTGGTCCTGACACTGTCGATCGTGATGATCGAAGTCATCCTGATCGCGGCCGTGATGCTCGGCCCGGGTGAGCACGCCACCATCGCCCGTGACTCCGTGATGGCCGTGTCCATGATCATCCTGAACGCCGTCATCGGTCTGTCCCTGCTTGTGGGAGGGCTCAGACATGGGGGCATGCGGCACAACCGCACAGGCACCTCGGCTTATCTATCCCTGCTGGTTGTCCTGTCCGCGCTGGCGCTGGCCCTGCCCGCCCTTATCGGCACCGGGGGGTCCTACACCGCCGGGCAGGAAATTCCGATCATCGTGCTGACCCTGGCCCTCTACGTGTTCTTCCTGTTCCGGCAGATGGGCCGGCAGGCAGCTGACTTCCGGGAAGTCACCACCGCACCGGATCAGGCCCCGGCAGCAGGTGAAAAGCGCTCCGCGGACGATAGTGCCCGCCCCCGAGTCACACAGGTCATCGCCAGGCACCGGACCGAACTGGTGCTGCGCGTTGCCGTGCTGCTGGTGACGGTCCTGCCCATCGTGCTGCTCTCCCACGACATGGCTACACTGCTGGACGACGGGCTGGGGCGGGTCGGAGCGCCAGCCGCGCTGGCGGGGACCCTGATCGCGATGATTGTCTTCCTGCCCGAATCGATCACGTCCGTCCGGGCCGCGCTGAAGGGCGAGGTCCAGCGGGTCAGCAACCTGTGCCACGGGGCCCTCGTCTCAACGGTCGGCCTGACGATTCCGGCGGTCCTGATCATCGGCGCCCTGACAGGCCAGACCGTTGTGCTGGGCGAATCACCCGCCAACCTGCTGCTGCTGGGCGTGAGCCTGCTGTTGTCCATCACCACCTTCGCGGCGAAGAAGACCACGGCCATGCACGGGGCAGCGCACCTGGCGGTGTTCGGCGTCTACGCTTTGGTGGTCTTCGCCTAGCCGGGGGCGAAGGTCAGCTGCGCGGCAGGACCGCGTGGCCCTCATCACAGAGCAGGTGGTACCAGCTGTCCGCCAGCACCTCGATCGCGTGTTCACGGTTGGGTTCGAGCTTGCGGCGGGTCCACAGGGTGGCCACATAATCCAGCTGCGTGAAGGCGAGGGTCCCGCGGATATGGTGGGTCTCTTCGGAAAAACGGCCGGCCTGCTGCATACCGCGCACCAGGTCGGAGATGACTTCTTCATGCCAGGCTTCCACCATGGTCCGGACCTCAGGGTCCACGGCCGCCGCTTCGTCGAGAACATCGAGGTACGGGCGGAACACCGGCCACAGGGCGGCGCGGGATTCGAGCCAGGACAGGATGCCGGAGAGCTCCCCGGCCCGCACCGCGTCAACCAGTTCGACGGCGGTGGACGTGCTGTCGGGAGCGCTGGCACGGTCGAGGAACGCGTTCACGCGTGACATGAAGTCCCGCATCAGGTCGGTGCGGGAAGGGTAGTACGCGTAGAAAGTCACCCGGGTGGTCCCCGCCGCCGCCGCGATTTCATCGATGGTGGTGGCCGCGTAGCCCTTGGCAGTGAAGAGCTCCAGGGCGCGTTCAACGATCGTGTCCCGCGTGAGTTGTTTCTGGGCTTCTCGCAGCGACGACATGGGACAACCCTAACCTGACATTGGTGGTACGGCTGCCCGGATTACGCCCGGGCAGCCGGGCGGAGTGCAGCTGGTCCGCTGTCCGCGAGCCGGCGCAGCCTGGGGACCGGAATCCGGTAGTTGACGGCGGCTGCGGTGCCCGAACCCTCCGGGTTTTCCCAGCGGAGCAGCCTCGCATCTTCCGAACTGCCGGACTCGCTGAAAACCGGGTCACCCACAGCCGGAGTGGGCCCAATAACCTTCAGCGCCAACCCGAATCCTTCCGTCCAGAAGTATGGCTGGAACTCCAGCTCCGGGGCGGCATCCCCGTGCAGGAGCCCCAGCGCCGCCGCCTTGGCCTGTTCGATCGCGCTGGTCCAGAGCGGAACACGGGCCATCCCCTGAGGGGAGGGGAACCAGGCAACGTCCCCGGCGGCGGCGATTTCCGGACGGACGCGTCCGCGGGAATCCGCGTGCAGCTCGCCGCCGGCGGTCAACAGGCCGGTACCGGCCAGCCAGCCGGTGTTCGGCTGATCGCCAATGGCAGAGACAACCAGGTCTGCCTCCAGTCCGGTGCCGTCGGCCAGGACCACCCGGGCCGCACCGCCGGACTCAGCCAGCTGCGCCCGCCCGCCGAGGACCAGGCGCAGGCCCCGCCGTTCCGCCGCAGCTGTGAAGAGTCCCGACAGATGTCCGCCCAACTGGCGGGAGAGCGGCGGAGCGTCGGACACCAGGGTGACGTCACAACCGGCGGCCAGGCATCCCGAAGCCACCTCCATGCCGAGTGCACCGCCGCCGACCACCACCACCGAGGGCCGTCCGGCAACCCGTTCCTTCAAGGCCACCGCGTCTTCGATGGTGCGCAGCGTGAGTTCCGGCGGCCCGCCGTTATGCCCGGGAGTCAGTCTCCGGGCGCTCGATCCCGAGGCGATGACCAGCCCGTCATACGGCAGATCCGTGCCGTCGTCGAGCCGCACGATCCGGGCGTCGGGGTCCAGGCCGGCGGCGCTGACGCCAAGGATTTCGTCGGCCCCGTGCGACGGCGCGGGCAGCTCATGAGTGGTGAGCTGGTCATCGCCGTGCAGCAGGGCCTTGGACAGGGCCGGGCGGCTGTAGGGCTGATGCCGTTCCGCGCCCACTACGGTAAGTTCTCCGTCGAAACCGGCAGCCCGCAGGGCATCGCAGGCGGTCAGGCCCGCGATGCCGTTGCCGGCGACGACGATCCTCCGCAGCGTCATGAGGCCAGCCGGAGCGCGGCTACAGGGCAGACCCGGACGGCGGCCTTCGCGGCGGCAGCGTCCGGGCCGTCCACCTCCGGAACGTCGATGATGAGCTCACCGTCGTCGTCAAGGTGCATGAGGTCCGGTGCCGCCTCTTCGCAGAGGCCGTGGCCCTCACAGCGGGGCCGGTCGAGTTCGATCCTCATGCGGCCACCACCTTTACCACCGGCAGTTCCTCGAAGCTGCGGGTGATATTACTGGGTACCGTAACCTCGGTTCCTGTCTGGATTTCCTTAATGTGCCGGGCCAGGGCGGCAATCACGGCCTGGCCTTCGAGCCGGGCCAGACCCTGGCCTGCGCAGCCGTGGGGGCCGTAGCCGAAGGACAGGTGATCCACCGGATTGCGGGTGACGTCAAACGTGCCGGCGTCGTCGTAATGGCGTGGATCGTGGTTTCCGGCGCCGAAAAGAATGCCCAGCTGCGCACCGGCCGGGATGAGCGTTCCGTCGACTTCGACGTCACGGGTGGCGGTGCGTCCCCACACATGGATCGGCGGCCAGAAGCGCAGCACTTCGGCAAACGCTGAGGGCACCAGCTCCGGGTTCTCCCGCAGCAGCGCCAACTGCTCCGGGTGGCGGCCGAACAGGGCCACGGCATTGCCGATCGAAGCGATCGTGGTGTCCACGCCGGCGCCAAGGTACTGGTGGATGATGTGCCCGGCGGAGCCCTCGGGGATGTCGCCACGTGCCTCGGCTTCGAAGATACCGCGGCCAATCGAGCCGGGCGTCAGGTCCTCGGCCGTGACTGACGCGCACCAGCCGTAGAGCTCCCCGGCAATCGGAAAGTTCTCCTGGGTGCGCTGGTTCAGCGGACCCAGCACCTGCATGGCGGCCTGGCCCCAGCGCAGCATGTTGTCCTTGACCTGGCCGTTAAAACCGATCAGGTCCGCCACGATTTCGAGCGGGAAGGCCCGTGCCAGATCGTCGATCGCCTCAAAGCTGCCGCGTGCTGCGAGTTCGGACACCAGTTTGTCCGCTTTCTCGTCGATGACCACCTTGAGCCCGCGGAGGGCCCGGGGTGTGAGGTTTTCGGACAGGGCGGCCCGCAGCTGCGTGTGCTGGGGCGGATCGGATGCCAAGGAAGTGCCCTGCAGGGCTTCGTTTACCATCGGGTTGAAGCCCAGGGAGGTGGAGGAGAAGGTCTCCGGGTCTCCCAGGGCATCCCGGATCAGGTCGTAGCGCGTGAGGACGTACAGGTCGTTCTTCGGCAGGTAGACAACACCGGCCTGCTCCCGCAGCGCAGTGTAGGTGGGAAAGGGATCGACCAGGACGGCGTCATCCCAAATGTCGATATCTGATTCAGTGCGTGTAGTCACGGCAGCCTCCTGTTGGGGAAAGGGTGGAGAAAAGGTAGTGGACGGTTGTGGATCGGTGCAGCCGGTTCGGGTCAGTCAAGGGCAGGCACTGAATCGGCGGGGGCAGCTTCCGCGGCCTGGGCCGCGGGGGCCGAAGAGGAACGTCCCGGGACAAAAAGGGTCAGGAACGCGGACACCGTTGCCGTGATTCCGGCCACCAGGTAGACGGTCTGGAACCCCTGTCCGAGCGATGAACCGGCCGCTCCCTGGATGCCGGGCTGGGCAGCGTTCAGCGCCTGGACCATACCGTCCACGGCGGTTTGCGGTGCGCCGGAGGCCAGTGCCTGGCCGGTGAATCCGGCAATGATGTCGGGCCAGCCGGAGAGGAAGGCCAGCGGCGGAATCTGGGCGAGACCGGCGGCGGCTTCCGCCGGGAGTCCGGCCCCGCCCAGGAGCCCGGCCAGGGGTGCGGCAAACAGGGAAGCACCGACGCTGAAGGCGATAGCCGAGCCGACAATCGGGCCCAGCGCGAAGCCGAGGTCACGCAGCAGGTTGGTGGTGGCCGACGCCATGCCGATCTCCTGCGGCTGCACCGTATTGATCGCCACCGCGGTCACGGAACCAACGGTCAGGGCGAATCCGGTGCCCAGAAGCGCCAGCGGCGGGATGAAAGCGGTCCAGGGGGTGCCGCCGAAGGCTTCGGGTGTTCCGAGGGAGAAGGTGGAGAGCCAGTAGCCTGCAGCGGCCATCAAAGCGAAGCCGGAGGTCAGGACCCAGCGCGGGGCTACATGGTGGATCAGCCAGCCCACCACGGGAATGAAGATGAAGGCCGGGCCCTGGATGAAGACAAAAAGCACGCCGACCTTCCACGTCTCGGTCAGCGCCAGCCCGCCGACAGCGACTGAGGTGCTGAAGCAGACAGCCAGGAAAGCAAACATGCCGGTGACGGCCACGATTCCGGTGATCGAGTACGCGCGGTTCTTGAACAGCGAGAGATGGATCAGCGGCTGCGGTGTCCGTGATTCGATGAGGATGAACAGGGCAATCAGGACGGCGCCGGTGATGTAACCGGCGATGACGACCGGAGCGCCGAAACCGGAGTCGACGGCGGTGACGGTGGCAAAGAGCACGGCGATCAGGCCCAGTGCCAGGGTGGCCTGGCCGGGGAGGTCCAGTTTCCGTCCCTGCGGTGCAGCGGAATCCTTGGCCCGCACAGCCACGATGAGCAGCAGGACGGCCAGTCCGGCCGCGGCGTAGTAGGCAACGCGCCAGCCGCTGAAAACATTGGCAGCGCCCGGTTCGGCACCGGGAATCGTGAAGATCTGGGCGGTGAGCCCGGCCAGCACGGGGGAGATGACCGCGCCGAGGGAGAGGAACCCGGCCCAGGTGGCGATCACGCGGGCACGGGCACGGGGATCCGGCGTGATGGCAGCGATCATGGACAGCGAGATGGGGAAGAGGATGCCGGCACCGATACCGCCGATGGCCTGCGCGGCGATCATGACCCCGGTTACCGGGGCGAGGGCGGCGAGAACGGAACCGGCGATGCTGAGCACCGCACCGGCGCACAGCAGCTTCTTGCGCCCGAACAGGTCTCCCAGGACTCCCCAGCTGAGCTCGAACACCACCACACCAACCATAAAAACGCCGGCAATCCAGGTCAGTCCGGCTCCGGAGGTGTGAAACTCTGCGGCGAAAGTGCCGTTGAGAGCTCCGGGGAGGGCATTGGTCATCTGGGCGAGGGTGACGGCGCCGTATGCGGCCAGGAACGTGGCCCGTGCCGAACCTGCCCTCGTCTTTGTGCTGATCTGGCTCATCGGTGAAAACTCCTTTGTTTCCGCGTGACCTGCGAACTGGGGTGGGCTGGTGGCTGGCACCGGGAGGGATGGAGTGGACGCCGGAGAGGTGATTGGCGTCACAGCACACAGTGTGGGTCACCCTTTACATCGTGTCAACAGCGCCAACAGAGCGTCTGCGTAACAAACGAGACGCAAAGAGTTTGCTTGACATCGTGTAAAGGAAACTGTGAGGATAGCCACACCGCAGCGGAAATATGGCCCTGGTCACAACCCCGCATCCGTATCCAAGCTTCAAAGGAGAGGCCCCGTGAGCCACTTCGCAGGCGGAGACGCCAGCACATCCACCACTTCCGCAGGAGGCGGGACGGTAAACACCGTCCTGGGCCCCGTTCCCGCCGGCGAGCTGGGGGTTACCTCGATCCACGAAGCCCTGCTCTCAGTCGTTCCGGGTGCCGAATATGCGCCGGAGATCAGCATGGACCGTGCGGAGATCTTCGAGCTCCTTGCCGGCAAACTCCGCGAGTTCGGCCGGCAGGGCGGACAAACCATCGTGGACAGCACCGGCATGTTCCACGGCCGGGACCTGCGCCTGTACGAGGCGCTGTCCAAGGCCACGGGCATCCACATCATCGCCTCCACCGGCATGGGCCCGGAGGAAATGCTGGGCGGATATTTCCTGACCCCGCAGACCAACCCGCCCACCCCGTGGCCGGCGGAGAAATTCGCGGACCTTTTCACTAAGGAAGTGACGGAGGGCATGGTCATACCGCGCCTCGAACGGCGCGCTCCCGCAGGACTGGTGGCCACCGCCGCAGACCGCAGCGGCATCACCCCGACTGAGGAGAGCCTGTTCCGGGGCGCAGCCCGGACAGCGCTCGCCACCGGGATCCCGGTGTCTCTGCGGTTCGGAGCAGATGCGGTGCGGGACCTCGACGTCGTCCTGGACGAAAAGCTCCCGGCGGACCGTGTGGTCGTGGGCGGGCTGGACCGGAAGGACGCCGCCGGTGCCGGTGCTGCCCTGGAGATCGCCCGCCGCGGCGCCTACGTGGGAATCGACCACGTAGGCCTGAACGACGACGACGCCTACCTCGACGATTCCGCGCGGGCCAACCTGGTGCTCGAACTCGTGGCAGCAGGCCACAGGGACCGGATCCTGCTCTCTTCCAACGCCATTGGTGTTGCCAAGGGCCAGCCGGATTACGACCTGCCCTTCGGTTACGTCCTGACCAGCTTTGTCCCGTTCCTGCAGTCAATGGGCCTGTCCGCAGAGGATGCCCGGTGCATCGTCTCGGACAACCCCCAGGCTCTGCTGTCTGTGCGCTAGCCGCGCCGACGTTCAGATTTCTCCTATTTATCGAGGTGTTGGTTTGTCGAAGGTAAACACAGTTTTGGGAACCGTCCCGGCCGAAGAGCTGGGCATCGTGGCCATCCACGAGCACATCGGCTACGGCATGCCGGGCAGTGAGCTGGATGCAAAGTGGTGGAAGACGCCGGAGCAGCGCTACGGCGAAACGGTGCCGAAACTGCGCCGGTTCCACGACCACGGCGGCGGCACGTTCGTTGATGCCACCGGCATCTGCAACGGCCGCGACGTGGACTACTACAAGTCCCTCTCCGCCAAGACCGGCGTCCACATCATTGCCTGCACCGGGTTCGTCGGCGGCGACACCGCCCTGCCGCACTTCGCCCGGGCCTCCGTGGATTACCTGGCCAAGGTCTTCATCCACGAGATCACCGTAGGCATCGGCAACACCGGCAGCAGGGCCGGCGTCATCAAAGTCGGCGTGAGCCGCGGCGGGCGCATGACCGAGCTGGATAAGCGCATCTACCGCGCGGCCGCCCGCGCCGCCGTCGTCACCGGCGTTCCGATCCTCACCCACCTGGCCATCGATCCGCAGCCGGCGATCGAGATCTTCGACCAGGAAGGCCTGCCGCTGGACCGGGTGCTCTTCGGGCACGCCGACGACGGGCTGAACGCCCCGAACACGCCCAGCGAATGGATCATGGGCCAGGGCGGCCGCATCGGCTTCGACACCTTCGGCTATGAGACCGAACTGCCGGATCCGCCGTTCTGGGCACGTCCCCGGAAGGAGCGCCTGAACCACTTCCTGGACCTGGTGGAGAAGGGCCATCTCGACCGGCTGCTCGCCTCGGCCGACGCCAACTGCAGCCCGCTGGGCTGGCCGGGCGTTAAAGGCCACACGGTCAACTACATCTTCGAAGACCTCATCCCCGATCTGCGGGCAGCGGGCTTCGACGAAGCGTCCATCAACACCCTCTTCGTCGACAACCCCGCCGATTTTCTCTCCATCCACGCCTAGCCCACCTCCTCAATTTTCGACGGCGCAGCGACGCGTCCGTCCCAAAGAAAGCGACCCAGCCATGAAGATTTCCGAGATCAAAGACCTGCAGATCGCCATCATCGGCGGCGGGTACGGCGGCGCGGCCGCTGCCATCGCGCTGCGGAACATCGGCGCCGAAAACGTCCATGTCTATGAGCAGGCCCCGGCCCTGGGGCAGGTTGGAGCCGGTATCGGTCTCCGCCCGATCACGGTTGAGCTGTTCCGCAAGTGGGGAATCTTCGAGAAAATCGCTGCGGTGAGCTCGCCGAGTGACTACCTGGAGATCCTCAGCGCCGACGGGAAGCATGTGCTGGCGCAGGAAATCTGGCCCCAGCTCAACGATTTCGAGCAGCCGAACCATACGCGCATCATCCACCGCGGAGACTTCATTGACGCCCTGCTCGGCGTCCTGCCGGCGGAAATGGTGCACCTCGACCACAAGTTCTCCGGCATCGAGGACCTGGGGGAGAAGGCCAGGGTCACGTTCGAAAACGGCGCCACCGTCACCGCGGACCTGGTCATCGGGGCTGACGGTATCCGCTCCCTGGTCCGCAAGGAACTCTTCTCCGACCAGGAACCCGTCTTCGCCGGTGAGCACGCCTACCGTGCGGTGATCTCCCTGGACGATGCCTTTGGCCTCGCCGCGGACGACAACAACCCCCGTTTCTACATGGGCGAAAACGGCACGATCGCCTACAACCTGCCCCTGCGCCACCGCGGCGAGGTCTCCTATGACATCACCGCACCCTCGCAGGACGGCTCCTGGGCACCGGAAATCACCAACGACTACCTGGTCTCCCTGCTGGAAGGCTTTGACCCGCGGATCGTGGACATCGCCCGCAACCTGGACCTCAGCACGGTCACCAGCCGCTCAGTGTTCGACATTGACCCGGTCGAAAACTGGCACACGGACAGCGTGGCACTGCTCGGCGACGCCGCCCACGCCATGCTGCACCACCAGGGCCAGGGTGCAAACTCGGCGATCCTGGACGCCGGCGGCCTCACCGATGCTCTGCTGGAAGCCGCCTCGGTCAAGGAAGCGCTGGCGCTGTACCAGGCCACCCGCAAGCCGGTCACCGACGAACTGCAGCGCCTCTCCCGGCTGGGCTGGAACGCCAACGCTGTCGAATCGGCGTTCCCCGAGCAGGCCGCAGCCAAGTAACGAAGGTCAGAAATGCCAATTCATCCCGAAATAGCCAAGCTCCTCGCCGCCCTTCCGGCACCGCCCCAGGGCCCGCTTAACCCAGACGCCATGCGTGCCGGCGAAGCCGCCGAGGTCCCGCCGCTGGAAGACCGCCTGCCGCTGCACGCCGTCGAAGACTCGGTCGCCTCGACCCCCTCCGGGGAGGTTCCGGTACGGATCTACACCCCGGAGGACGCTGAATCCTACGGCGTGCTGGTCTACTTCCACGGCGGCGCGTTCTTCCTCGGAAGCCTGGACACCCATGACCACATGGCCCGGGCCCTCGCGGTGGAAAGCGGCTGGAAAGTCGTTTCCGTGGGCTACCGGCTGGCCCCGGAGGCTGCTTTCCCGGCGGGCCTGGAGGACTGCTACGCCGTCGTGAAATGGGCGGCGGAGCAGGGCGAAATGCTGAAGTGGGACGGGGCGAACCTCGCCGTGGCCGGCGACAGTTCCGGCGGCACGTTCGCTGCCGCCGTCGCCGCGATGGCCAAGGACGACGGTTTCGATGCGATCTCGCACCAGATCCTCTTCTATCCGTCGCTGGACCTGGATTTCGACGTCGAACGCTATGCCTCGATGCGGGAGAACGCGGTGGGATACGGCCTGGAAACCGCGGGACTCAAGCCGTTCAACGCCTTCTACCTGAACAGCGGCGCCGACCCTGCTGATCCGCTGGTGTCACCCATCAAGCGCAAGGATCTCGCCGGCCTGCCGCAGGCGCTGGTCATCACCGCGGAGTTCGATCCGCTGCGCGACGAGGGTGAGCTGTACGCCCAGCGCCTGCGCGCCGCCGGCACCAGGGCAGTCCTGAGCCGCTACGCCGGGGCGAACCACGGATTCGTGGCGAACTTCTCCTGGATCCCGGAGTTTTACGGTGCGTTCGCCGAGGCAGGGAAGTTCCTGCGCCAGAGCGAATCCTGATGCCCGCCGCCATCCATCCGCTGGTCTCGCCCTGGGGCCGGTTCGGGCTGTACAGCTACTTCATCGACGCACCGGAACCAGCGATTGTGGACACCGGCATTGCCTCCTCCCCGGCCGAAGGTCTGCTGCCTGCCCTGAAGGCGCTTGGCCGCAGCATCGAGGAAGTCCGCTGGATCCTGCTCACGCATGGGCACATCGACCACCTCGGTGGAGCCCGGGCGCTCCATGAGCTCACCGGCGGCAAAGCCCAAGTTGTAATCCATGAAGCCGATGCTCCGCTGCTGCGCTCCCGGCAGGCCCACGTGGACGAATACCTGCACGGCCGCAGCCGCTACCTGAACGCGCCCGGCGGCGCGGAACAGCAGGCCGAAACCGCAGACGCGGTCATTTCAGGCGAGATGGAACCCGATGTCCTGCTCAGGGGCGGCGAGACACTGTCCCTCGGCGGGGACGTGCGTGTCTCGGTGCACAGCGTGCCGGGGCACACCCCCGGCTCGGTTGCCTATGGGCTGGACGGTTCGGTGTTTGTGGGTGATGCCGTGCAGATCCACGGTGCCGCCAACCGGTTCCCCGGCTACACCGACCCGGACGCCTACCGCAGAAGCCTCGAGTACCTGCGGGACGTACTCCGCCCGCAGCACCTGTACCTGGGCCACCCGTACCGCGGAGCGGACGGTGAGCCGAACGGCGTCGAACTCGACGCTGCGCAGGCACACCGCGCGCTCCAGGAGAGCCTGGAACTCGAGGCCCGCATCCGGACCAGCGCCGGCCGGGCGCTGCGAGCCGGGCTCCAGGAGTCGGATTCGGTGTACTCGCCCTTTGAACCGGTGGCCGCCGAACTTGGCTACAGCTCCGACCCCACCCTGGAACCGTCGCCGTTTTTTACGACGCTCGACGGCTACCTCACGCTGTTCAACCAGAAGCCTGCCTAAAGGAGCACCCCAGGATGATGCCCAGCTACCAGACGATCAATGCCGGCGGAATGCCGATCGCCGTGCAGAAGGACCTGCGGGTGCCGATGCGCGACGGCGTCGAACTCGCCGCGGATGCCTACCAGGGCACCGCGGACAAACCGCGCCCGGCGCTGGTCGCGCTCAGCCCGTACGGCAAGGAGCTGCAGGCACTGGCACTGACCATGCCGCCGCAGCGCCGTCCCAGCCCCATGTGGGACGGCTGCATCGAGGCCGGGGATATTGCCCGGATCGTGAAGGAGGACTACGTCCACGTCATCGGCGACCTCCGCGGTTCCGGAGCGTCCGGGGGCGAGCACATCGGCAACTACAATGCCGGCGGGGTTTCGCTCGGCCAGGACGCGTATGACTTCATCGAATGGGTCGCCGCGCAGCCCTGGTGCGACGGCAACGTGGGGATGGTCGGGATTTCCTACTTCGGCTCCATGCAGGTGCTCGCCGCCGCCGAACGCCCGCCGCACCTGAAAGCCATCTTCGTTTCCGGCGGCCACTACGATTTCTACGAGACCACGTACCACGGCGGAGTGATGTGGTTTATGCCCCGCGCCGCCCGCGAAGGCCGCGGCGGAGACTCCGGCTGGGCGTTCACGGACCGGGTGAAGTCCCGGATGGTGGAAAAGTACTCACCGGAAGAGCTGAAGAAGCTGGTCGCCGAGCGCCTGGCGGATCCCGACGTCGCCGCCTGGCCCAACCTGGTGCACGTGCTGAACTATCCCACGAACCACGAGGCCTGGTTCGACATCGTGATGAACGACGTCGACGGCGACTGGTACGAGGAACGCAATCCGGTCACCCTGGCACCGAACATCGACATTCCGGTCTGGCTGCAGCTGGACCAGGGCCGCGGCTGGACACTGGACGGCACGGTGGAGCTTTACAACGCTCTGAAGGGGCCGAAGAAGCTGGACATCGGCCCCTACCCGCCCATGCAGTCCCGCCCCTTCATCGAAGAGCACGACAAGATGTTCCGCTGGTACGACTACTGGATCAAGGGCATCGACAACGGGGTGATGGACGAGCCCGCCGTGAGCGTATTTGTGGAGGGATCCCGCGAGGTGGTTACCGCGGCTGCCTGGCCGCCCAAGGACGTGGAGTACAAGCCGCTGTATCTGCGCACCCGCCGCAGGCTCTCCTCCGAACCGGAGCTGATGGGTACGGAGTACGCTGCCCCGGACGGTTTCTACCAGGCGCCGCTGACCGTCACGGACAAGGTGGAGATCCTGGACTGGTCCACTGATGTGTTCGAGGAGCCCACGGAAATGATCGGCACCGGGGCAGCTCATCTCTTCGTCGAGATCGACCAGCCGGACACCAATCTCATTCTGCGGCTCTGGGATGCGGCGCCGAACGGCAAGCGGCAGCTGATCACCACCGGGTACCTCAAGGCCTCGCACCGCGAGCTCGACGAGCAGCGGACCACCGAGGGCAATCCTTACCACCCGCACACCCGTTCCGTCCCGGTCGAGCCGGGGAAGATCGAGGAGTATGTGGTGCGGCTCTATCCGTTCGCGAACACGTTCCTGCCCGGCCACAAGCTGGTCGCGGAGCTCTCCAACAATGAGCCACTGGCCGACGAGCACAACGCGCTGCTGCCTCCGGACGCCTTCCACCTGCCGGTGGGCCGTCCGGTGACGCACAAGATCTACCGCGACGCCGAACATCTGTCCCGGCTGGTGCTGCCGTACACGCTTCCCACCTTGGGCTAGCCTCACTGACCGTCGGTCAGGACCGCCAGGAAATCTTCGTCGACCCTGCGCAGCTGCGGAAGCACTGGACGCAGAGTCGCTTCCGGAGCGGTCAGCTGCCAGTCTCCGTCGACGTCGTCGTCGGTGATCACGGCCTCCACATGGCTTTCAAGCACGGCCATGTGGAGGCCGTGCAGGACAGTGATCAGCTGCTGGGCGCCCTTGTTTCCACCGCGGGTGCCGTAGGTGAAAACGCTTGCCGGCTTGTCCCGCCACTCCACGTATAAGTAGTCCAGGGCGTTCTTCAGCACGGCCGGGTAACCCCAGTTGTACTGCGGGAAGACAAACAGGAAACCGTCAAAGGATGTGGCCAGCCGGCTCCAGACCCGGGTGTGCTCGTGCTGATACTCCTGCAGCGCGGCTTTAAGCGGTTCATCGAGCAGCGGCAGGTTCACGTCCGCCAGGTCCAGCAGCTCGTACTGAAGCGGGCTGCCGGACTGCAGTTCGGCCTGCGCCCAGGCGGCCACCACCGGGCAGATCCGGGCGGGCCGCGTGCTGCCCACAACGACGGCGATTCGGCTGGGAACCTGCATGGAATACCTCCCGGAACGGCGGCCGGTTCCGGATCCAATTGTCCCTCACCAGGGCCGTGAAGCTAGGGGGTCTGGTGGGCCCCGGCCGCTGCCCGGGCCAATCGGCGGCCGGTTTCGACGGGGTCAGCCGGTGAACCCCGCAGGAAAGCGGCCAGCGTACCGGTGTACGCCAGCAGCACTTCATCTGCCAGGCTGTCCGCCAGCGGGCCGGCGATCGGTTCGGAAAGGTGCCGGAGCCGATCGGTCAGCAGGGTGGTGTCAGCGGCCAGCACCTCGCCGATTTCTCCGGCCGCATCGGGCAGCTCCGTGGCAGCGGCAAGGAAGGCACACCACCGGGCCGTCTGGGCGGGCCTTGCCCGGTAGGCTGCCAGGGCGTCGAACACAGCCAGCAGCCGGCCCGTGTCATCCCGGGCCGCAATGATGTGCTGGTCCCAGACCGCTCTCCACTCCGCCAGCCGCTGGCGCAGCGTCTCGGCAACCAGCCCGTCCTTGCTGCCGAACTGCGCGTACAGCGTCGCCGCGGAAACATCCGCCTGGCGCAGCAGCTCATCCACCGGCGTCGCCCGGATGCCCCGGTCAAACAACACCCGGTCGGCAGCCTGGAGCAGCCTGGTGCGGGCGGACGGTCGCTGGACGGTGGTCATCTTTCCACTGTAGCCACACCACGCATAGAACGATAGTTCTGGTGTAGCGTAACGAGCGTTCTTATTTTTGGTTCTGCGGAGGTGAAACATGCGGCCCCTGGTTATCAGCGGCATGGTTTTGATTGCGGCCACCTATGGGTTGGCACGGTTTGGTTTCGGCTTCTTCCTGCCGCGCTTTACCGAAGCCTTCCAGCTGGCGCCGTCCGTGTCCGGGGCGATCCAGGCCGGAAGCTTCCTGTCCTACTGCGTCACTGCCGCTGCTGCAGCGCGCCTGGGCGCCCGGCCGCGCCTCGTCGTCGCCTGCGCCGGTGCCACAGCGGCCCTCGGATCTGCGGGAGTTGCTGCCGCACCAAACGCCGGGGTCCTGGCCGCCGGCGTGGTGATTGCCGGGGCCGGAGCCGGTTTTGCGACCCCGGGACTCGTCAGGCTGATCGAGCGCAACATCACTGCCGCACGGCAGGAAAGCGCGCAGACAATCGTCAACGCCGGAACCGGAGCGGGAATCGTAGCAGCCGGCGTCCTGCTGGTCCTCACGGCGGGGCAGTGGCGGCTGGGCTGGGCCGGGATCGCCATCCTCTCCGCCCTTTCAGCCGCCGCCGTCCTCCGTTCCGACCGGTCTTCTCCCGGACCGGCCGCAGGAGAATCAGGGACAGGCGATTTGCCGCGGCTGCGGCTGGGCCTCCTGGCTGCGCTGGCCAAGCCGCTGGCCGCGGCCCTCCTGGCCGGTGCCTCCAGTGCCGCCGTCTGGACTTTTGGCCGCACCATCATCGCCGGTTCGGGCACCGGCACGCAGATGTACTCCGTCGCGGCGTGGATGGTTTTGGGAGCATTCGGCGTACTGGGCGCCTTCGCGGGCAAGCTGGTCCAGGCCGCCAGCCTGCGAACAGCCTGGACCGGGACGGTGCTGGCCATGGCCGCCGCGACCTTCCTCCTGGGCATGGCGCCGGGGGCTCCGGTGGCCGCTTATGCCGCAGCCGCACTCTTCGGCGGAGGCTACACCGCGATGAGCGGTGTCCTCATCGTCTGGGCGGTCCGCGCGGTCCCGGACCAGGCCTCCGCCGGCACGGTGGTCCTGTTCATCGCCCTCGCCGCCGGACAGGCAGCGGGCTCAGCGGTGCTGGGAGCCCTGTTCCGGGAGGATGCTCCGGCGCTGGCCTTCACCGCCGCCGCCGTCGTCGGCATCCTGGCCGTGCTGCCCGCTGTGTGGTCCCGGCAGAAGACACCGCGGCGCTTGTACGCTGGCTGAGTGGTTAAGTTCACCCTCAAACAGATCCAGTATTTCGTTGCCGTTGCCGATCACGGCTCAATTTCCGCCGCTGCAACGGCCAGCCACATCTCCCAGGCGGCGATGTCGCAGGCACTGTCGGATCTGGAGCGGGTTGTCGGAGCCCAGCTGGTGGTCCGGCACCGCTCCCGCGGGGTGGTGCTAACCGGTGTGGGGCAGCAGTTCCTGGCCGACGTCCGGGGCCTGGTCCGCCATGCCGGTGAAGTCCAGAACAGTATTATCGAGCGTCAGCAGGGCCTGGTGGGTCCGCTGGCGATCGGCTGCTACAGCACTCTGGCGGCCTTCTGGGTTCCTGTGATCAGTGAACGGTTCATCAAACCCAATCCCCGGCTGAACGTCACCATGGAGGAGGGCGAAGCTGTGCAGCTGCAGCACCGCATGCAGGAAGGATCCCTGGATGCAGTACTGACCCACACCCGCCACCTCCTGCCCGGGGTGCAGGCGCGCACAGTGAAGGTCGGCCGCCCCTATGTGCTCCTCGCGGCAGGCCACCCGCTCGCCTCACGGAAGAGTATCCGGCTGGCGGAACTTGCCACCGAGGATTTCGTCTCCCTGGACATTCCCTCGGTCCGGGATAACCAGCTGGTAAACCTCCGGCTGTCCGGGCTGGATCCGAAAATCGCCTGGCGGTCCTCCAGCTTTGAGGCCGTCCGCGGCATGGTGGCCCGAGGCCTCGGCTATACCGTGCTGGTGCAGCGGCCACCGGTGAACACCAGTTACGACGGCCTGCCCCTGGCAACCGTGGAGATCGACGGGCCGGTGGGTCACAGCGACATCTGCGTTGCCTATGCCAGCGTCACGCGGCCCAGCCTCCGGCTGCGGGCCTTCCTCGATTTCTGCTCGGAGACGGGCGCTGCCGGCGACAGTGCCGGCAGCCCCGTTGCCGGACAGGCAAGATCGTAAGGATTAAAGGTCCTCCGCAGTGAGGTCCTGGTCCTTGCCTTCCTTCACTCCAAGCAGGCACAGCCCGGCGAGGACGAACGCACCGCACCACGCAGTGGCCACCAGCCAGAGTTCGCCCCCGGCTGCCAGCACCAGGCCGGTGGCGATCATGGGCGTAAAGCCCGCTCCGAGCGTTGAGGAGAGCTGATACACCAGGGAAGCGCCGGTGTAGCGCACCCGGGTGGGGAACAGCTCGGCGGTAAACGCACCAAACGGACCGAAGATCGTCCCCTGAATAACGCCGTTGGCCAGGAACAATCCGACGGCGAACAGCCACAGCTCTCCGGCGTCCAGCATCCACATGATCGGGAAAGCCAGCAGTGCGCCGGCAGTGATGCCGATCAGCATCACCGGGCGGCGGCCGATCCGGTCGCAGTATCTGGCCGCGAACCAGATGGCTACGACTGTCAGCGCTGCGCCCACGGCCTTGATGTTGAGCACGCTGGTGCGGTCCATGCCTGCGGTCTCAACTACATAGGAGACCGCCCACACCGTCATCAGCCCCTGCACCGTATAGGAACTCATGCCGACCAGGGTGCCCATCATGACGTTCTTCGGGTACTTGGTCAGGACCTCGAGGATAGGGATTTTCTTCTCCTCGGCCTTGTCCTCGAGGGCCAGGAACAGCGGGGATTCGGCGACCTTCAGCCGGATGACCAGGCCTATGCCGATGAGCACCACGCTGAGCAGGAACGGGACCCGCCATCCCCAGGCCAGGAACTGCTCGTCCGGCAGGACTGACACGGCGGACACCGCGAGGGTAGCCATCACAGCTCCGGCGGGCCCGCCCATATTCGCGAAGCTGGCTGCGAAGCCGCGGCGTTCCTTGGGTGCATGTTCGAGGGCCATCAGCATGGCGCCGCCCCATTCACCGCCGACGGCGAGTCCCTGGATGACGCGCAGGCAGATCAAAGCCACCGGGGCAGCCATCCCGATGTGGGCGGTGGTGGGCAGCAGGCCAATCACGGTGGTGGCAATGCCCATAAGCAGCATGGAGGTGATCAGCACACCCTTGCGGCCGAGCCGGTCACCGAAATGCCCGAAGATAATGCCGCCCAGCGGGCGGGCAAGGTAGCCCACGGCCAGGGTCGCAAAGGATGCGAGGATGCCCACGGCCGGATCCAGGTCCACGAAGAAAACGCTGTTGAAGACCAGGGCTGCCGCCGTGGCATACAGGATGAAGTCATAGAACTCGATGGCGCTGCCGATGAAGCTTGAGGCCAGGATGCGCCGCATCTCCGGGGTGTTCAGACTGGGGATTTTCAGCTCATCTTCCGGCCGGCCCTTGGCTGAAGTTCCGGGCGCCGTTGTGTCCTGGGTCATCGGGTGGCCGCCGTTTCGGCGCCAGCGGCAGCGGACGTCCCTGTGGCCGCCGGGATGGGGAAAGAAAAGGGGATCACGTCCAGGTCATCCGGAACCAGAAAGGTGCCCCTGAAGCTGCTGCCATGCGACCGCCAGACTTCGTCCGGTGTGGTCCCCGGCACCAGGTGGTGCAGCGCCAAGGTGCGGGCACCGGCGCGGTGGCCTATCTCCACTGCCTGCGCTGGCGATGTGTGGGACTTGCGGTGATGGTCGATCGAGGCCTGGGCCTCCTCGGACCCGGCGTCCCCGTAGGCTCGCTGCACCCAGTCGAAGTCGATCGCCTCGTGCAGCAGCAGCTCGGTTCCCTGGGCAAGCCGGACCAGGTTTTCGCAGGGCGCCGTGTCTCCGGAGATGGTCACGGATCCCTCCGTCGTCTCGAAGCGGAAAGCGAAGGCCGGTGCGATCGGCGGATGCTGCACCAGGGTGGCGGTCACTGTGACCAGATCATCGCGGTAGATTTCGAACGGCTCCATCTGCGCCGGTGTCGGGTTTTCGTTGGGGTGGTACCCCGCCTCGGCAGGAATCACGATGTCCCCGGCGGTGAAATGGTCCAGCGGTGACGGACGCAGGGCATCAATCACCCTGTCATTAAGATCCGTGGCGTATGCCTGCATGAGGTGGTGGAACATCTGCTTGGTACCCGGCGTCGGCAGGCCTGGAAAAACCGGCGACGGCGGCACCGCGGCCCGCGGCGACACGGGGGGAAGCGCCCCCCGGTTGCCCGGGCCCAGGATTCTGATCGGCTGCTGGTCCTTCGCGAGCGTGAAGAGGCCAAAGACCGCCAGTCCGGCCAGATCAATGGTGTGGTCGGAGTGCAGGTGGGTCAGGAAAATGCCGCGGAGCGAGGAAATGGGCAGCCCGGCTCTGGCAAGCTGGCGTCCCACGCCGGTGCCGGCATCGACCAGGTACACGGCCTCACCAACAACTACGGCGGTGGCGATGCCGCTGCGGCGCCCGGCATTCTCGCCTGTCCACCAGCGCGGGCCGCCGGCGGTCCCCAGTGTGACCACGTGCGGATTGAGGGACGTAGACATGATTTCAACTCCTGAGAGGGCCAATCCGCAGGAAAGGCCGCGGAACCTCCCTCCATGATGGAGATCACACTAACCACTGTAAAACTGTAATATCCGTCCAAGTTCATCGGTTTTGCTTATATGGCCTTCGTTCAACCGGAACGACTCCCGGCCCCCTCCGTTTTGTCCGCCGGACCGTGTCCCCCTACCGTGGTTCCGTAGGTGCGCGCCGTCGTCCTGCGGAAAGGACACCGGATCCACATGGGGAACAGTACTGCCGTGGTCGCGGCGCCGGACCGGACGAAGGCACCGGATGCACCAGCCGGAAAGGCCGGGCTGGTTCTGCTGGCTGTCTGCATTGTGCTGATCGGCTTGAATCTCCGCACGGTCTTCTCCAGCTTCTCCGCGATCCTGCCGGAGATCACCGCGGCATCAGGGATTCCTGCCAGCCTGGTGACGGTCCTGACCACCGGCCCTGTGCTGTTGCTTGGGCTTTCGGCCCCGGCCGCACCGCCGCTGGCCCGCCGGTTCGGCACCGAACGGACGATCCTGGCAGCGATGCTGCTGCTGACCGCGGGTTTGGCTGTGCGCGGAGCCGGAGATTTCGCGGCGATGACCGCCGGAACCATCGCGGCGGGAGCGGGGATCGGCGTCGTTAATGTCCTGCTGCCCACCCTCGTGAAGCGCGACTTCCAGCACCGGCTGGGCCTGATGAGCGGCCTGTACACCGGTGCCATCTGCGCCGCTGCCGCACTCGGCGCCGGGCTGACGCACCCGCTGCTGGAGGCCACCGGCTCCTGGGAGGCAGCCCTGGGATTCTGGGCGCTGCCCGCCGCCGTCGTCGTCCTGCTGTTCGCCCCGCTGGCCCTGCGGCGCCGCCCCAGCCGCAGTGACCGGCAGGCAGCCGCCGGTCCGCCGGTCTGGCGCTCGCCGCTGGCCTGGCAGATCACCGGCTTTATGGCCCTGCAGGCCATGATGTCCTTCAGTGTTTTCGCCTGGCTGGCACCGATCCTGCGTGACCGGGGGATCGACGGCGGCACTGCGGGTTACATTGTGGCCGGCTCGATCGTGGTGCAGGTCCTGGGGTCCTTCCTCGCTCCGCCGCTGGCCGCGCGGCTGCGCGGCCAGAGCTGGCTGAACGCCGTGATCGCCCTGCTCACCGGCACCGGATTCGCCCTGGTGATCCTCGGCCCGCTGGAGCTGGTGTGGCTCTGGGCGGTCCTGCTCGGTGTTGGGCAGGGCAGTCTGACCGCGCTCGCACTGACCATGATTGTGCTGCGCACGCGTGACGCAGGAACCGCGGCACGGGTATCGGGCATGATGCAGTGCGTGGGTTACGGCGTGGGATCTTCCGGCACCCTGCTGGTGGGTGTCCTGCACACCGCCACCGGATCCTTCACCCCGGCCGCGCTCATGTTCCTGCTCATCGGCGCCGCTGCTGCCGTGATGGGCAGCCTGTCCGGACGCCGCCGCTTTGTGGGCGGGTAGGTCTTTGTGGGTAGGTAGTTTCGTGGGCGGATAACCCGTTCCGCGTCCGGGGGAGTCCCGGGCCGTTAGCGCCCCAGACCGGCAGCCACGCGTGAGAACGGCGCCGCGATGGTGCAGCCGTCGAACTGGCCGGGGGCGGAAAGGCCTGTTGCTGCGCTGGTGACGATAACCCGCGGGTCCGGTCCATCCGTCAGGAGGACGCTGGTTGGCTGTACCACCGGCAGGGGCAGCGAAGCCAGAATAGAGGCATCGGCGGCATAGACGTCCAGGCGGGCTGCGCCCCAAACCGCATTCCAGATCCGGCCCAGTCCGTCAACATGCATACCGTCGGGGGATCCACCCGTTGTCTGCGCGAAGGGCACTGCGTCCGCGGGATCCGACAGCGTGGAGCGCAGGATCCGGCCCGCTGCCGAATCGGCGATGAGCATACCCTGCCCATCCGGCAGGAAAACCGGACCGTTGGGGATATCGATGCCGGCCAGCATTTTCACCGCACCGCCGCCTGCTGGATCCCAGCGCCAGAGCGCGCCGTCCGGTTCGGATCCGGTGTGCACCATCGTGCCGAACCAAAAAGAACCGTCAGGGGCCAGCGCGCCGTCGTTCACTCGGTAGCGGGCCGGATCGAGTCCGGTGTCTGCCAGCGGAACGTCCGTGCCGTCGTCCAGAAGCTCAACGACGCCGGTTCCGGCAGCAGCAATAAGGCGGCCGGTGCCGTCCTCCTCGGCCAGACCGAGGGGCTTACCGAGCCTGTGGGTGCGGCGGGGGGACGCCGGGCTGCCGGGCGTCCAGGCGAACATTTCCCCCTTCAGCAGGTCAACCCACCGGATCCCGTCCGGGGCGCGGCGCAGTCCTTCACCCAGCTCGTGGCGGTGGGAGCTGATCCGGGTCCATGCCTCTGTGCTCATGCGGTGCCTTCCTGCGGTAGCCACTAAGGCTAGTCGGTCCCCGCTATGCGGCAGCGGATGTTAGTCTCATCACTGCGAAGGCGGGCACGATCGTTGCTATCAACCTGGCATTTTCCCGTGGCGGAAAGACCGCCGGGATTCTGATCGAGGGGGAAGTTCCCATGACCACAGATGCCGCTTACCTGGAACGGGCCATTGAACTGGCCACCAGCAACGTCGCCGGCAACGGCGGACCGTTCGGAGCGGTGATCGTCGCCGCGGACGGGCAGGCCTTTGACGGGGTTAACCGCGTCACCGCCAACAACGATCCGACAGCGCACGCCGAAGTCACCGCGATCCGCAACGCCTGCGCCGCCCTGGAAACGTTCGATCTCTCCGGGGCCGTGCTGTACACCAGCTGCGAACCCTGCCCCATGTGCCTGGCCTCGGCACTGTGGGCTCGCGTGGACCGGGTGGTGTTCGCTGCGGACCGGCACGACGCCGCCAGGGCCGGGTTCGACGACGCCGTCTTCTACGAGTACTTCGAAACCCCGCTGGAGGAGCGTTCCATGCCGGTGACCCAGATTCCCGGGCAGACCCGCAACGATCCTTTCGACGCCTGGAACGCTGCCGCTGACCGGACCGAGTATTAAACCCGGCGCGGTTTTCCGCTAGGCGAGAACCGGTTGCGGTAAAAAACAGCCCCGGCGGATGCATGTCAAAATGGAAGGGATGACTTCCCCTAACATTCCCCCAGCTGCCCTGAGCGTGCCCGGCAACAAGCCGCAGGTGCGCCCCGCAACCGAAGGCTGGGAGCAGGCCAAGGAGCCCGACGGCCGCCCCCTGCTGCAGTTCAAGTCGCCGCGTGTGTCCCAGCCGCCGGAACACCTGGCGGACCTGACGCTTGCCCAGCGCCAGGAGAAGCTGAAGTCCCTGGGGCTGCCCGCGTTCCGGGCCAAGCAGCTCTCGGTGCATTACTTCCAGCACTACACCACCGATCCGGAGAAGATGAGCGACCTCCCGAAGGAGCGCCGCGACGAGCTGGTGAAGGAAATGTTCCCGACCCTGCTCACCGAGGTGAAGCGGCTGACCACGGACAAGGGCGACACCATCAAGTTCCTCTGGCGCCTGTTCGACGGCTCGCTCGTCGAGTCGGTGCTGATGCGCTACCCGGGCCGCATCACCCTGTGCGTCTCCAGTCAGTGCGGCTGCGGCATGAACTGCCCGTTCTGCGCCACCGGCCAGGCCGGGCTGACCCGCAACATGTCCGCCGCGGAGATCCTGGACCAGATTGTCCAGGCCAACAGGGTCATCGCCGAGGGCGGACTGGGCGGCAAGCGCCGCGACGGCGGGCACGACGCCGAGCGCGTCACCAACATCGTCTTTATGGGCATGGGTGAACCGCTGGCGAACTACAAGCGGGTGATGAACGCCGTCCACCGGATGGCTGCGGAAGCTCCCGAAGGTCTGGGCATGAGCGCCCGGAACATCACCGTCTCCACCGTGGGCCTGGTGCCGGCGATCAAGAAACTCGCCGAGGAGAACATCCCGGTCACCTTCGCGCTGAGCCTGCACGCTCCGGATGATGAACTGCGTGATGAACTGATCCCGGTCAACAGCCGCTGGAAAGTGGACGAGGCCCTCGACGCCGCGTACAACTACTACCGGGTCACCGGACGCCGTGTCTCGATCGAGTACGCCCTGATCAAGGACATGAACGACCACGCGTGGCGTGCCGATCTGCTGGCCAAGAAGCTGAACTCCCGCGGCCGCGGCTGGGTCCACGTGAACCCGATTCCGCTGAACCCCACTCCGGGCTCCATCTGGACCTCCCCGGAGCCGGAGGTGATCCAGGAGTTCATTGACCACCTGCTCGACGCCGGGATTCCCACCACAGTCCGCGATACCCGCGGCAAGGAGATCGACGGCGCCTGCGGCCAGCTGGCAGCGGCGGACTAACGCCTGGCTTAAACGAACGACGGCGGGAGGCCGGGTGATAAACCCGGCGCCCCGCCGTCGTTCGTTAAAGCCTTACTTCTTCAGGTGATCCACCAGCGCATCGGCGATACCCGTGTAACTGGCCGGCGTCAGTGCAAGCAGGCGCGCTTCGGCGTCGGCGGGCAGGCCCAGTCCGGAGACGAATTCCTTCATGCGCTCGGCGTCCACGCGGTTGCCGCGGGTGAGGTCCTTGAGCCGTTCGTAGGGGTTTTCCATGCCCGGGGCACCGGCAATGGCCTCGGCGCGCATCACCATCTGGATGGCTTCGCCGAGCACCTCCCAGTTGGTGTCCAGGTCCGCAGCCAGGACGTCCCCGGCGACGTTCAGGCGCTCCAGGCCCTTGGCTACGTTGGAGATCGCCAGCAGTGAGTGGCCGAAGGCGACGCCGATGTTCCGCTGCGAGGAGGAGTCGGTGAGGTCGCGCTGCCAGCGGGAGGTGACCAGGGTGGATGCCAGGGTGTCCAGCAGGCCGTTGGAGATCTCCAGGTTGGCTTCGGCGTTTTCGAAGCGGATCGGGTTGACCTTGTGCGGCATGGTGGAAGAGCCGGTGGCGCCGGCGACGGGAACCTGGGCGAAGTAGCCAATGGAGATGTAGCTCCAGACATCGGTGCAGAAGTTGTGCAGGATGCGGTTGAAGCGGGCCATGTCAGCGTAGAGCTCGGCCTGCCAGTCGTGGGATTCGATCTGTGTGGTGAGCGGGTTCCAGGTCAGGCCGAGGCCTTCGATGAAGGTTTTTGCGACCTGCTGCCAGTCGGCACCGGGAACGGAGGCGTAGTGAGCGGCGTAGGTGCCCGTGGCGCCGTTGATCTTGCCGAGGAACTCGGTGGCGGCGACGCGGTCCAGCTGGCGGGTCAGGCGGTGGACCGTCACGGCCAGTTCCTTGCCCAGGGTGGTGGGGGTGGCGGGCTGGCCGTGGGTGCGGGAGAGCATCGGCACCGAACGGGTGTCCTCCGCCATGGCGGCGATCTGCGCGACCATCTTCCGGGCCGCGGGCAGCCAGACGTTCTCCACGGCACCCTTGATGCCCAGGGCGTAGGAGAGGTTGTTGATGTCCTCGGATGTGCAGCCGAAGTGCACCAGGGGTGTGAGGTCCTCGATCCCGATGGCGGCCAGCCGGCGGCCGATGAAGTACTCAACTGCCTTCACATCGTGGACGGTTACCTGCTCGATCTCCGCCAGCTCATTCACGGAGTTTCCGTCGAAGCCGGAGACGATGTCCCGGAGTGCGGCCTGCTGTTCCGCTGAGAGCGGCGAGGTGCCCGGAAGGACGGAGTTCGAGGTCAGGTGGATCAGCCACTCGACCTCCACATGGGTGCGGTCCCGGTTCAGGGCTGCTTCGGAGAGGAAGTCCACCAGCGGGGCGGTTGCGGAACGGTAGCGCCCGTCCAGCGGGCCCAGCGCAATCGCTGGAGTCACGGAGGCAAGGGGGACGCGGGGTGCGGGAGCAGAATCGGCCATGGAGCAATTCTTTCACGTCCTTCCGCAGCGCCCGGCTCTGTGACATCTCCGGCACTGGTCCTGCACAGCTGGAGCGGGATGCCGGGATATCCCCAGCGGACCGCTGGAAGGCGGCGGAGCCGGAACCCGGACCGTAGATTGGCGCCAGTTAGTCCACGGTCAGCGGAACGGGAAAGGCGGAACAACCAGGTGACACTGCCAACCGGGGAGGCCCACGTCCAGGGAAAGGCGGAGAACGCCAGGCGGACGGCGCAGGTGCTGGAGCTTTACGCGGGCGACCTCCGCCGGCTTCAGAGTGAATTCGCGCAGTTCGAGCACCAGAGCTGGCGGTCGCCTTCCAGCCGGCTCTTCCTGGAACGGGTGCGGAACATGGTCCACGACCTGTCAGCGTGCGGCGAGGCGCTGACGCTGGCGGCAAAGGCGCGCCGGCAGGTTGCCGATACTCCCCAGGACAGGGCTTGGGGATAGGGATATGGCGGAGATCCCGGCCCCGGGTTCCGGCTATACGGTCACCGGTGGAAAGGGCAGCATCCTCGTGGAGTATGCGGACCTTGAAGATCACGGCGCCCGGCTTGACCGGGCAGCTGAGCAACTGGCAAGCATCCGGGACAACCTGCAGCGGATTTGGTCGGACGAGGCCGATTTGGCGTATCTGCAGCCGCCCGCTGCCGCCGCGGCCGCGGTGGAGGAACTGGCCCGGGCGGTGCCGCATCTTCTCCGGTGCCTGGAGGCTGCCAGGGACAGCGCCGCGGATCTGCGGACTGCGGCCGAAAGGTACCGCGGTGCCGAGGGCCGGTCGGAGCGCATGGGCGGGGCATCCGGCCTGATTCCGACCCTCGCCCTGCTGTTTACCGGCCGCGGAGCCGGGGGCTTTCCGGAGCGGGCGGTGGTGGAGCGCCTCCCGCTGCGGTTCATCGATGCGGGGATCCTGAAGCTTGCTGTGGGCGCCGCCTCACCGGGAAGCCACGGGCTCCGCCCCATCACGGTGGAAAAGTCCCCGCAGCCAGGAGCCAGGGTTCCGGTGGACGGCAGTGCGGCAGGCCTCCTGAACCGCAGCGCCGTGCTCCTGGAGGAGAACGATCCGGGCGTTATTGAGGTCCTGCGCATTGACCGCAGCGGCGGCCCGGTATTTGTGGTCACCCTGCCCGGGACGCAGCCCGGCGGACGCACGGCCGGAGCCAACCCCTTCGACAATTTCGGCAATGCTGAAGGCCGGGCCCATCAAAGCAGATACATCGCGGCAGCCGTGGCAGAAGCACTGCGGCAGGCGCAGGCCGGGGCAGGGGACGCCGTCATCCTGGTTGGCTACAGCCAGGGCGGAATCCATGCAGCAAATGCGGCAGGGCAGCTGGAAACCGAGCTGGGAGTCGAAGTCCGCTACGTCCTGACCGCCGGCGCCCCGGCGGGAGACGCCGAGATACCGTCCCGCACGCAGGTACTGCACCTGGAACACCAGCAGGATTGGGTCGCCGGGGTGGACGGCACCTCCAACCCGGATACCCCAACCCGCACGACGATGACCCTCACCGACCCCGTACCGGGTACCCCGGGCGAGACCGGCGGGCTGGGACCGGCCCACAAGCTGCCGGTCTATCTCAACGGAGCGGCTTCCGCCGATGCCAGCTCTGACCCGTCTCTGCGGGCATCGCTGGAAGGGGTGAGCGCTGTGGTGGGAGCCGGGAGCATCGCAACCCGGGAGCTGTACCGGTTCACCCGGACACCAACCCGGCCCACGGTGAAGCCGGTCCCCCGCGGGCTGCCGCCCCTGCCGCGTCCGCCGGGCCCGCAGCGGCTGCAACAGTAAAAGCGGGTGATTCCCGGAATTATCTCCGGGCGCCCGTCAGGGAACCCGCAACCATCGAAATGACGCTGATGATGATCGAGCCCAGGATGGCGGTCCAGAAGAAGGAATCCACCTCAAAGTGGACCGGCGTGAAACTGGTCAGCCACGCGGTGAGCATCAGCATGGCTGCATTGATGATGATCGTGAACAGGCCCAGCGTCAGAATGGTCAACGGCAGTGCCAGCAAGCGGACGATCGGGCGGACAAAAGCATTGACCACGCCGAAGATCAGGCCGATAAAGAGATACGCCAGCACCAGGTCCAGAGTGGAGTTACCGGTCGCGGAGGCCCCTTCTTCACCCAGCGTGATCCCGGGGAGGATCCAGCTGGCCGCCCAGAGGGCCAGGGCATTGATGATGATACGAAGCAGCAGGCGCATGGCCCAATGCTGGCACAGGGATGCCCGGTTCCCAAGACACTGCCGTTCGCAGCTGTGGACTATGTCACACGGGGGTGCCGGAATCAGGCTTAGTGTTAAGCCATGACCACTACCGAGAATGACATCAACGCTGCTGGAATTCCGGCGCCTGGAATCCGTCCGCGTCCGTTTGTCGACCGGCTGCCGCGATATGCCGCCGGCAAGCCGCCGGTCGCGATTGAAGGGCTGCAGAGCTACAAGCTTTCGTCCAACGAAAACCCGTTCCCGCCGCTCCCGTCCGTGCTGGAGGCCATCAGTGCGCATCCGAACGTGAACCGCTACCCGGATCCGCTGTCCACGGCACTCCGGATGGAACTTGCTGCGTTCCTGGATGTTCCTGCCGAGGACATCGTGACCGGCGGCGGAAGCCTCGGCGCCCTCAACCAGCTGCTCGCCACTTTCGCGGGACAGAATGAGGACGGCGTTGCTGATGAAGTGATCTACCCGTGGCGCTCCTTCGAGGCGTATCCCATCAGCGTCGGACTCGCCGGCGCCCGCGACGTCCAGGTCCCCCTCCTGGCAGACGGCCGCCACGACCTCGACGCGATGGCCGCCGCCGTCACTGACCGCACCAAGATGGTGCTCCTCTGCACACCGAACAACCCCACCGGCCCGGTCCTGGCCAGGGACGAGGTGGAGGCCTTCCTCACCAAGGTTCCGGAAGACGTGATCGTGGTGATCGATGAGGCCTACGAAGACTTCGTCCGGGACACCGACGCCGTGGACGGCGTCGATGTATACCGCCGCCACCCGAACGTAGTGGTCCTGCGGACGTTCTCCAAGGGTGCAGGGCTTGCCGGGCTCCGGGTTGGCTACTCGATCTCACACCCGCACCTGACCCAGTACCTGCGGGTCGCGGCTGTGCCGTTTGCTGTTTCGCAGATCGCCGAACAAGCCGCAATCGCTTCCCTGCGCCATCACGGTGAAATTGTCGAAAGAATACAAGAACTGGTGGCTGAGCGGACACGCGTCGTGGCCGGTCTCAAGGACCTCGGCTGGGAAATCCCACAGGCTGAAGGCAACTTCGTCTGGCTCAACCTGGGGGAGAATACCCCCGAGTTCGCGGCGCTGGCGGAGCAGCAGGCCCTCTCGGTGCGTGCATTCGGCAGCGAGGGTATCCGGGTCTCGATCGGAGAAGCCGAAGCGAACACCCGTTTCCTCGCTCTATGTGCGACCTATACAAAAGGTCCCCGGCTTTCCTAGCGTGTCTTAAGTGCTTTTGTGATCCCTGCCCTCGTTAGGCTGTGTGGAGTAACTTCCACGTATATGTCTTGTCAGGTACTTATTCCTGCGCAGGCATATTTCTAGCGGGGCAGGGTCGCAAACCCGCCCGGCGAGGAGAGGTATGGCCTTGGAGCAACTGCCCGCCAGCGAATTCGATTCGGCGGAGCTGGACGATTCCCTCATGCGCGCTGCCGGCAGCCCGCCGGACGGAATGGTCCAGCTGCTGTCACCGGACGGCGTGCGTACCGGCCATGAGCTCTACGGACGGTACGCCGAAGACATCGACGGCGAGGCGCTGCGTTCCTTCTACCGGGACATGTTCCTGATCCGCCGCTTTGACACTGAGGCCACTGCGCTCCAGCGCCAGGGCGAACTGGTGATGTGGGTTCCTCTGACCGGCCAGGAAGGCGCACAGATCGGCTCCGGCCGCGCTCTGGCAGCGCAGGACTACGTGTTCCCGACCTACCGGGAACACGGAGTCGCCCTGACCCGCGGCCTTGAGCTTTCCCACCTCCTGAGGCGGTTCCGCGGCATCTCCCATGGCGGATGGGATCCGCGGGAAGCCAATTTCCACCTCTACACCCTGGTGCTCGCGGCTCAGGTGCCGCACGCCGTCGGCTACGCCATGGGCATGGCACGGGACCAGAAACTGGATCCGTCGCAGCCCGCCGGAGCAACCGTTGCCTACTTCGGCGACGGTGCCAGTTCCGAGGGAGACGTCCACGAGTCGATGGTCTTCGCCGCGTCCTACGACGCCCCGGTGGTCTTCTTCTGCCAGAACAACCACTGGGCCATCTCGGTGCCGACCGAGGTCCAGTCCCGCATCCCGCTGGCCAACCGGGCCCAGGGATACGGGTTCCCGGGTATCCGGGTGGACGGCAACGACGTCCTGGCCGTGCACGCCGTTACCAGGTGGGCGCTCGAACACGCACGCGCCGGCAAGGGCCCGGTGCTGATCGAGGCCTTTACCTACCGCATGAGCGCGCACACCACCGCAGACGACCCCACCAAATACCGGGTCTCGGCCGACGAGGAAGCGTGGATCGGGCGCGATCCGCTGAGCCGGCTGGAAAAGCACCTGCGTGCCAGCGGAGCCGCAGACGAGGCATTCTTCGCTTCCCTGGCTGCCGAGGGCGACGAACTGGCAGCCAAGCTGAGGGCCGATGTGCAGGCCATGGAACCGCCGGCGTTTGAGGAGTCCTTTGCAGGTGTCTACGCGGAACCCCATGCGCTGATCAACGAGGAACGGGCCTTCCACAGGTCCTACGAAGCCGGCTTTGCCGATACGGAACACATCACGGAAGACAACGCGAAGGAGGCCGGCGCATGAGCACCATGACCATGGCCAAGGCCATTAACGCGGGTCTGCGGGCGGGCCTGGCCAACAACCCCAAGGCACTGCTGATGGGTGAGGATATTGGCTCCCTCGGCGGGGTCTACCGGGTAACCGAGGGACTCAAGGCGGAATTCGGCGCTGACCGGGTGGTGGACACCCCGCTGGCGGAATCCGGCATCATCGGCACGGCGATCGGCTTGGCACTGCGCGGCTACCGCCCGGTCTGCGAAATCCAGTTCGACGGATTCGTGTTCCCCGGGTTCAACCAGATCACCACCCAGCTGGCCAAGATGTATTCCCGCAGCGACGGCGCGCTCAGCGCTCCCGTCGTCATCCGCATCCCGTACGGAGGCGGAATCGGCTCGATCGAGCACCACTCCGAGTCGCCCGAAGCCCTGTTCGCGCACACGGCCGGGCTGCGCATCCTCACGCCCTCCAGCCCCCAGGACGGCTACTGGATGATCCAGCAGGCCATGCAGGGCAAGGACCCGGTCATCGTCTTTGAACCCAAGCGCCGCTACTGGCTCAAGGGTGAAGTGGACACCACTGCGCCGTCGGGCGACCCGTACACGGCCCAGGTTCTGCGGGAGGGGACGGACGCCACCATCGTCGCCTATGGACCCCTGGTGCCGGTGGCCCTGGCGGCCGCGAACGCTGCCGAGGAAGACGGACGCAGCATCGAAGTCATCGATCTGCGCTCCATCTCGCCGATCGACTTCGACACCGTCACGGAATCCGTGCGCCGCACCGGGCGGCTTATCGTGACGCACGAAGCCCCGACTTTCGGCGGGATCGGCGGAGAAATCGCGGCACGCATCACGGAGCGGGCCTTCCTGCACCTGGAAGCCCCGGTCATCCGCGTGGGCGGCTTCCACATGCCCTATCCGGTGGCCGCCGTCGAGGAGCACTACCTGCCGAACATCGACCGGCTGATGGACGCCCTCGACACCGCGTTCTCCTACTAGCCAGCCGGCCCCTGACATCCTCCATCCCGCCGGTGCGCCGGCCAACGCCAGATCGAGATTCCATGACTGAGAAAACGTTCAACCTGCCCGACGTCGGTGAGGGACTCACCGAAGCCGAGATCGTCCAGTGGAAGGTCAAGGAAGGCGACACTGTCGCGATCAATGACGTGATCGTGGAAATCGAGACGGCTAAGTCCCTGGTGGAACTGCCGTCCCCGTTCGCCGGGACTGTCACCGGCCTCCTCGTGCAGGAGGGACAGACCGTGGACGTCGGCACCCCCATTTTCCAGGTCTCCTCCGGCGCGCCGGCAGAGTCAGCGGCCAAGCCACCGGCTCCCGCAGCGCCGGCGGCCGCTCCGGCAGGTAATGACAGTCCGCCGTCGTCCTCGCTCACCGGCAGCGGCCCCAAGGCAGACGCCGTCACACGCCGTCCCCGGCGTGCGGGCGTCCCGACGCCGGCCCAGGACGCACAGGTAGCCACGCAGGCGGCCCCTGAGACCGCGCCGGCGTCCCCGGAGCCGGCATCCCCGGCGGTCCCCGCCGGCACTGCTGCCTCTCCGGCGCCCGAAACCCAGCAGCCGGCCCGCCAGGATCCGCGGACCCAGGCCGTCGCCACAGCCGGAGCAGCCGTCCAGGACCGCCTCAATCAGCTGCTCCAGCGCGTCCTCGCGAAGCCTCCGGTCCGCAAGGCGGCGAAGGACCTCGGCATCAACCTGGCAGACGTTCCGGCCACCGGAGCCGGGGGAGAGGTCACCAAGCAGGACCTGATCAGCTACCAGGCCCAGCGCGAGTCGGAGCAGGACTCGGCAGACACCTTCTGGTCGCCCGCCACGAAACCGCAGGAGCGCAGGATCGAGCGCATCCCGGTCAAGGGCGTCCGCAAGGCCACGGCGAAAGCAATGGTAGACAGCGCCTTCACCGCCCCGCATGTGAGCATCTTCGTGGACGTGGATGCCTCCCGGACCATGGAGTTCGTCAAACGGCTGAAGGCCTCGCGGGACTTTGAGGGCATCAAGGTATCCCCGCTGCTGATCCTGGCCAAGGCCGTAATCTGGGCCGCGGCCCGCAACCCCTCCGTCAACGCTACGTGGGCGGAGGACGAGATCCATGTAAAGCACTTCATGAACCTCGGCATTGCGGCGGCTACCCCGCGGGGCCTGATGGTCCCGAACATCAAGGACGCCCAGGATCTCTCGCTGAAGGAACTGGCCATCGCGCTGAACAACCTCGCAACCACGGCCCGGGCGGGCAAAACTCCGCCGGCCGACATGCGCGGTGGAACGCTGACGATCACCAACATCGGCGCCCTGGGCATCGACACCGGTACTCCGATCATCAACCCCGGAGAGGTCGCGATCGTCGCCTTCGGCACCATCAAGCAGAAGCCCTGGGTGCTCGACGGCGAGGTCATCCCGCGCTGGATCACCACCCTGGGCGGTTCATTCGACCACCGGGTAGTGGACGGGGACCTGTCCGCCCGCTTTATGGCCGACGTCGCTGCCATCCTGGAGGAACCGGCCCTGCTGCTGGACTAGGCTCGAGGGCAAGGCAACGATCGGAGCAGTATGGCAATGAACCCCGGACCCGGCGGCAGCGGCGGCGGACCCAAAATTGACTGGAAGCGGACGCTGTGGATCCTCGTGGGTGCCTTCATCGTCTCCAGCCTGCTGATTATCCTCTTCCCGGGCCTTGGCACGCTCTGGCGACTGGCCATCATGGCTCTGCTTTTTGTGATCGTGGTGCCCATGGTGGACAAGCGGCGACGGAAATAGCAGGCCGGCTGCTCCGGGTGGGGACTCCGGGCTAGGTGGCCGGGCCCTCAACGGCCCGGCGGATCACCGGGGCGAGCCGGCGGACGCCCTCGGCTATGTCCTCGGGTGAAACCGCGCTGAAGGCCAGCCGCAGCTGGGAGCTCGGGGCATCACCCGGGGTGAAGGCGGCTCCGGGGATGAATACCACCCCGGCGTCGATGGCTTCGGTCAGCAGCGGGTACGTGTCGGTGCCGTCGGGCAGGCTTACCCAGATGAAGAAGCCGCCGTCCGGCACCGTCCAGGTCACGCCGTCGGGCATATGATCGCCGAGTGCGTTGAGCATGGCGGTGCAGCGTTCGGCATAGAAAGTCCGTGAGGCCTCCACGCGCCCCATCCAGTCGAAGTCCCGAAGGTACGCTGCGGTAATCATCTGCGTCAGGGGCGAGGGGCAGAGCACCACGGCCTCGCAGGCCAGGTAGAAGCGGCGGAACAGATGCTTGGGCACCAGCGCCCAGCCCAGCCGGAGGCCCGGCGCGAAAATCTTGGAGAAGGAACCGAGGTACAGCACGTCCTCGGGGTTCGCGGCACGGAGCGGAACCAGCGGTTCCCCGTCGAAGCGCAGCAGCCCGTAGGGGTTGTCTTCGAGCACCAGGATGTTGTTCTCCCGGCAGATGCGGACGACGGCGTCCCGGCGCTCGGCGGAGAGGGTGATCCCGCTGGGATTGTTGAAGCTGGGGATGGTGTAGAGGAACTTGATCCGTTTCCCGGCTCCCCGGAGGGCCTGGATCCGTTCTTCGAGCGCCGATGGGATGAGCCCGTCGGAGTCCATGGGGACCGGCTGCAGGTCCACTTCGTAGGCCTCAAAGGCATTCAGCGCGCCCACGTAGGTCGGATCCTCACAGAGCACCACGTCGCCGGGATTGCAGAACACC
Organism: Arthrobacter sp. Helios; assembly: GCF_023167125.1. Taxonomy (NCBI): domain Bacteria; kingdom Bacillati; phylum Actinomycetota; class Actinomycetes; order Micrococcales; family Micrococcaceae; genus Arthrobacter; species Arthrobacter sp. Helios. The sequence continues at coordinate 3,098,095 of NZ_CP095402.1, read as the reverse complement.
TTGGCGGCCACGTCCTGTGCGGACTGGGAACCGGTGGTGATGACGATGTCGGCCGGGTCAGCGTCCATGATCCCTTCGGCAGCCATTACCTCGCAGGCCAGTTCCCGCAGCTCCTGCAGGCCCTGGCCCGGACCGTACTGAAGAGCGGCCAGGCCGTGATTGCGGATGATATCCGCGGAGACATCGGCCAGCTGGTCCAGCGGGAGCGACTGGAGGTAGGGGCTTCCTCCAGCCAGGGAAATCAGGCCCGGTTGGATCGAGATGTCGAAAACATCCCGGACGGCCGACTGCTTGATGTGGAAGGCCCGGTCTGAGAGCAGGTCATGGTGCCGGTGGGCGGAATCGGTGGCCCGGTCCAGGGCCACCTGTGCTTCCGGGGTCAGCGAAGATCCCGTGGTTTCCTCGAAAGTCATGCCACATCATGGCATCGGAGTTGACTGGGAAGCAACACGTGTTTCCTAGATCCAACCGGCTTTATGCGCCTTCACGCCAGCTTGGAACCGGCTTTCGGCCTTCAGCTCCTCGAGCATCCAGGCGATATGGCGCCGGCAGGTCCGCACGCTGATTCCCACCCGGCGGGCGATCACTTCGTCGGAGTGCCCCGAGGCCAGTCCTGCCAGGACCGACCGCTGAGTGCTGTTGAGTCCGGCTTTGCCTGGGTCCTCGTCGAGGAAGGGTTCCGCGAGGCTCCAGGCGAACTCGAAGAGCATCGCGAACAAGCCGATCAGGTTCGGGTCGCGGATGACCAGGCCCGCGCGGTCATAGCTGTGCAGCTGCCGGGCCACCACCGCCACTTTGTCATCGAAAATCAGGGTGCGGAGGGGGACATAGGGCAAGGTCCGGAACTCGCCGCCGGCACCGCTGATCATTTCCACGGCCTTGCGGGTGGGCACGTGGTCACGGGTGCTGGCGTGGTAGAGCGTCTGCCGCCGGACGCCGGCGCGAAGCAGGTCCAGGTCCTTCTGGACGCTTTCCTCTTGGAAGTCCGCGTTGGAGCCGTGCCCGGGCCGGGCGATCAGCACCCGGTCGGATGCCGAGCGGCCGTACTCGATGAGGACGCGCTGCACCTGCTCCGGATCTTCCAGCACCTCAACGGAGGCATCTGCCGCCGCCTGCTTTCTGGCTTCGGTAAAGGTGGGCACCAGGCTGGCCAGCTCCCGGCGTTTGGCGCCAATGCGGGAGCGCAGTTCCAGCATGGCGCGTTCGTCCGGGTCCACGAGTTCCGCGAGTGCGACGTCGGGGGACACCGCTGTGTAGACGGGAGCGTCCGTTCCTTCCGCAAAGAGCAGGCAGCGGGCGCGGAGCTCGTCGACTGCCTGGTCAATGGAACGCGTGGTGTACCCCAGGGCGTCTGAGGCTTCGGCCGGGGTCCAGCCAGGGTGGGCGACCGCATAGCGGTAGACCTCAACCGACACCTGATCAAGCACCTGTTCCTCCTCAAGCCGCGGTGTACGGGCCGTTGCATCTGTCAGCGCCGGCGGGTTGCCATCCCAGCAAGGGCAAAGCGTTCCCGGGTCGAAATTGGAACCCGGAGAAAATGACATGGCATGTTAATGCCATTCTCCATGGAATTCCCCAGTTTGGGCACCTAAGTCTGTGAAATCCGTGCTTTCCAGCGTGTCGCCGAGCTCCTGCGAACAGGTTACAAGACGGTTACGGGCATCAACCGGCCATGACAGGAAGCTGAAATTGGGAAGTGTGGACAGGCCCTCTCGGGGCGGGGGAAGCTTTCGGAGTCAAACACGACCGGCTGTGCAACCAGCCGAACTAAAAGAGGGGATACGACCATGGAGAAAGTTACAGGATCAACGGTTTCCATCAAGAGCTGGGAATGGTTCTGATTTAGTCCCCTCGCCTTGGGGGAAGAACCAACCAGCAGCACACATATAGACCCGCCCCAGCGGTGGTAACCAGCTTTGAACCCGGAGGAAGATCGCCATGAGCCAGCTAACAGCAGTTCGAAACGCCTCGCGAACTAATGCAAGCACTCACTGGTGGACGCTTTCCATCTATACCGGCGGCTTCGATGTAGCGGACGGCATCATTGGAGAACTGGTTACCCCGCTGGCGGCGCAGGCGCAGCTTTGGGGAGCGCAGCGTTGGTTTTACACCCGCTGCTCCGAGCCCTCAAACGCCCACGTGAGGATTAAGATCCTTGCTCCGCATGAAACCCTGGAGCGGCTGCAATCGCTTCTCGGTGCGCTGCAGGAACAGGCAAGCGGTGTCATCGGGCACCTGAGCGTGACGCATGCTTTTGGAGATCCGGCCTGCGACCGGCTTGGTCCCGGCGGCGCTGAGCAGCAGGACCCGCGGGTGGAGGCCGATCTTGCCAAATATGGCGGTGTAGACGGGCTGGCTCTGGCCGAAGAAGTTTTTGAACTCTCCTCTGACCTGGGTACCTGGGCAACCGCCCGCTTCCCCAAGGTTCAGAACAGGTGGGCGCTGGGCTCACTGCTTCTTTTCGATTCGGCCCGCAGCATGATGAAGGGTCCGCGCGCCTCCAGCTGGCCGGACCGGCGGCGGCTTTCCTGGGATTACTACTGGGACAGCCATCTGCGCAGCTGCACCGCTGGCTTCGGCCCCCGCGCCGCGAGCGTCCGTCAGGCAATGACGGTCCAGGTCAGTGCGAAGGTTATGCCTACGCACCGCCTGATGGCAGCCACGGCCGCTGAATCAGCGGTAGAGAACTGGCGACGCCGCTGGTTCCGCACGATGGATACCTACCTTTACCGGGCAGACAAGGCCCGCGTCAGCCGCAGCGCCCAGCACCTCACCGTTTACCAGGCGCACATGCTGCTGAACCGGCTTGGCCTGTCCCTCCGTGAAGAGGCTGCCATGGGCCTCTACGCGAGGACCTGGAGCACAGAGCGCGAAGCCCTGCTCCTGGACAAGCACTAGCCGATCCGGATGGTCCGGGGGAACATCTTGCAGAAGAAAGAGGTCGTTGCTGTGGCACAACGGAATGAACTGGTTCTGGCCGCGGACCAAAAAGATCTGGGAGCCGTCCTGGGATGCAGCGAAGACACGATCGAAGACATGCGCGACATGGGGTACGTCGAGTCGCGCGGAGAGCTCTGGAGTGTCGGGCCGGCACGTGACTATCTGAGGGACGCGGCTTGGGCAGACGGTCTCTGGGACTGAACTGCACCACACAAACGTCCGCCGAATCGGGACGGTTCCACTGCGGGAGCCAATGACGAAGCGGCGGCGAGGGGTATGACACCCCCACAAGGACGGATCTGCCTGTGTCCCCCCTACAGGCGGATCCGTCCTTTATGTTGATTCCATCCCCCCAGTTGTTCAGTAACCTTACTAATTTTGTATAGGGTAGTGGTGGGGCGGCGCAGTGCGCCGCTGCAATGTTCGACGAGATGGAGGCTTTCATGGCTGATCAGAGCACTTCCGCAAACGGACTGCCCATTCCCGGTGCACCGGCTCCCCAGGCCCCGAGCCTGGCGGAACCGATCGAGCCGCATGAACCCCTGCCCCCCAAGCCCGATCAGGACGGGCCGGAGACGGTTTCCCCCACGGGGGTACCGACGGGAGCTCCAAAGACCGCGAATGCGCAGTCCGGCCGCTACCTGACCACCGCGCAGGGTGCCAGGCTGCAGGATACCGACCATTCCCTGAAGGCCGGCCCGCGCGGGCCGGTGCTGCTGCAGGACCATCACCTGCGGGAGAAAATCACCCACTTCGACCACGAGCGGATCCCCGAGCGGGTGGTCCACGCCCGCGGGGCAGCCGCGCACGGTGTCTTCACCGCCAACGGCGCGGCAGAGGGAATCACCCGCGCCGGGTTCCTCGCCAAAAACGCCCAGACGCCGGTCTTCGTCCGTTTCTCCACGGTCCTCGGCTCACGGGGATCCTCCGACACGGTCCGCGATACGCGCGGGTTCGCCACGAAGTTCTATACGGACGAGGGAACCTTCGATCTGGTCGGCAACAACATTCCGGTGTTCTTCATCCAGGACGCGATCAAGTTCCCCGATGTAATCCACGCCGGCAAACCGCACCCGGACCGGGAGATCCCCCAGGCGCAGAGCGCCCACGACACCTTCTGGGACTTCGTCTCGCTGCACACCGAAGCGCAGCACCACACGATGTGGAACATGTCCGACCGGGGTATCCCGCGTTCCTACCGGACCATGGAAGGGTTCGGCGTCCACACCTTCCGTATGGTCAACGCCAAGGGTGAAACGTCCCTGGTGAAGTTTCACTGGAAGCCCCGGCTTGGCGTCCACTCGCTGGTCTGGGAAGAAGCCCAAATCATCAACGGTATGGATCCCGACTTCCACCGCCGGGACTTGGCGGACGCCATTGAAGCCGGCGCCTACCCGGAGTGGGACCTTGGAGTCCAGGTCTTCCCGGACACAGAAGAGGAGATGTTCGAGGGGATCGACCTCCTGGACCCCACCAAGATTGTTCCGGAGGAGCTGGCTCCGGTGCAGATTATCGGCACCATGACCCTGAACCGGAACACCACCAATTACTTCGCCGAAACCGAGCAGGTCGCCTTCCATCCAGGCCACCTGGTCCCGGGCATCGACGTGACCAACGACCCGCTGCTGCAGGGGCGGCTGTTTTCGTACATCGATACGCAGCTGACGCGCCTGGGGGGACCGAACTTCCACCAGATCCCGATCAACCGTCCGCAGGCCCCGGTCAATGACATGCTCAGGGACGGGTTCCATCAGGATGCTGTGCACAGCGGGGTTGCTCCGTACCGGCCCAATTCCCTGGACGGCGGGTGCCCCTTCCTGGCGGGTGCGGACATGGGGGCCTTTATCGATGTGCCGGTCCCGGTGGCGGAGTCCCGGAAGGTCCGGCAAAATCCGGCCACGTTCGATGACCACTACAGCCAGCCGCGGCAGTTCTTCCGCTCGCTGACGCCGGTGGAGCAGGACCATTTGATTCAGGCCTACACCTTCGAGCTGGGCAAGTGCTATGAGGAAAACATCCGGATCCGCCAGCTGCAGGAACTGGCGAACATCGACGAGCGGCTCTGCGCTGAAGTGGCTGCCGGTCTGGGCCTACCCGCACCGGCGCCGGCCGTGACCGTCGAAGACACTGATCCGAGCCCGGCCCTGAGCCAGGTCGGAAAATCATGGCCCGTCGCCGGCCGCATCATCGGCATCCTGGCCGACGACACCACCGACCTCGCCGCGTTGGAGCAGATACGCGCAGCGATTGATGCCGCGGATATGGTTCCGCTGATCATCGCGCCGCGGGGCGGAAAGCTGGCGGGCCAGGTGCCGGCCCAGCGGACCTACCTTACGGCCCGTTCCACTGAGTTCGACGCCGTGATCGTTGCCGGCGCAGGCGAACACGGCGCTGATGACGCGGACAGCCTTGATGCCAAGGCCGGAAACCCGGCCGGACATCCCGCCATTGATCCCCGCGTCGCGATCCTCCTCACCGAGGCCTACCGGCATTCCAAGGCGCTGGCGGCCTGGGGCCCGGGTGCGGCGGTGCTGGCGGCCTCGGGCATTCCGGGAGATGCCCCGGGCATCGTCTCAGCCTCTCCCGCGCAGATCGTCCCGGCACTGACGGAGCTGCTGGCGCAGCACCGGGTATGGGAGCGCTTCCCGGCGGCGCACAGCGCCTAACCGGGCTGCCGGCGGACCGGCAAGCACCAACGGCGGGTCCGGAGCGGGGAATCCTGCTCCGGGCCCGCCGCTCAGTGTCAAAGAGAAACGGCCAGTGTCAAAGGGAAACGGCCAGCGTCAAAGAGAAACGGCCAGTGTCAAAGGGAAACGGCCCGTTTCAATGGACAACGTCCAGCTTCAAAGGGAGACGGCGGCGGCGGCAGCCAGCGGAGCCGGTGCCCGGGCCGTCCGGTTGCTAGGCGGGGTTCCGTTCCTGCGGCGGGGCGGGGTGCTCCATCGCCTTGATGAGGACCAGCAGCGCCTGCCGCAGGTCGTCCGTCTCCGGCTTGCCCTCACAGGTTTGCTTCCTCAGCGCAAGGTCATCCAGGATTTGCTGCCCAGCCCCGCTCCTGGACCACGTCTCCTGCGGGGACGGGTTCGCATAACCGGCGGCATCCAGGGCAGCCAGACCGGCCGCTGCGTCGCCCGCGGTCAGGCCCGCCTTGTCGGCAACCTCGGCCACCGGAACCCCGCCTGCGGAGAGCGCCCTCAGAGCGGCGAGGGAGTCCTCCGTCAGTGACAAACCGGCCAGATAGTGGATTCTGGCCTGTCCTGAAAGGTGGGCGGCAGCACCCAGGAGCAGGTGCAGGTTACCGGCCGCAGGCACGGGCTGATCAGCGCCCAATGCGCCACCCGGGGGGAGTCCAGCCAGCTGGAACTTCGTGGCCGGCGAAGGTCTCGCAGGCTGAACAGGTGTAGCTGACCACACCGGGGCCGCCGTCGGACGGGGCCGTGTAGTACTCATAGATCAAATAATCGTCGACGCCGCAGTCATGGCACTGCGGCAAATGCACCGGAAGGCCCATTTATAACTCCGTAAGGTATCCAGAAGCCATGGCCGCGTCTTGACCGTATCCCGATATCGTAGTATCTAACCTCGGACACGACAATCGGGGAACTCAGTGCGGGCACAGGGCGGGGAAATAAAACATGGATGACCTCAGGTCCGGGACGGCGACGGCGGCCCGGCTGCAGGATCTGCTGGTGCACCACGAAGACGTCCTGGAGTTCCTCCAGCACCTGGCCCGGCTGAGCGCATCTTCGCTGTCCTCCAAGGGGATGGTGTACTGCGGCATCACCCTGCAGCGCTCCCGCGAACTCAGCTTCACCGTCGCGAGCAGCGACAGTACTGCGCTGGAGATGGACGAAATGCAGTACGCCTTCGACGACGGTCCCTGCCTGCACGCACTCCGCGTCCACGAACCCGTCCATGTCCCCGACACCTCCCTCGACGAGCGGTGGCCGCAGTACCTGCAGCACGTCGTGGCCCAGGGCGTGAACACGATGTACGCCGTGCCGCTCGACCTTGAGGGGCATTCGCGGGCCGCTCTGAACCTCTATTCCCGCTCCGCCGGGGTATTTGACGAGGAGTTCCAGCGCGTAGCCCGGACCTACGCGGCCGAAGCATCCCTGGCCCTGCGGCTGGCCGTGCGGATGTCCCAGCGCGCCACCACGGTCGAAGACCTGCAGGCAGTGCTGCAGTCCCGGACCGACATAGACCTGGCCGTCGGCATCATCATGGGGCAGAACCGCTGCACCCAGCGCGAAGCGTTCGAGACGCTGAAACGCGCTTCAAACAGCCGTAACCTCAAGCTCAAGGTCCTGGCCGGTGAGCTGGTGGCCCGGCTGAACGGCGCTCCATCCGAAACCCACTTCCAGCCCTCATGACCGGCGGCCTGGAGCAAGCCGCGCCCATCCGCACGGCCCTGTTTGGCTTCGGGCTGGGCGGCAGGGTGTTCCATGCCCCGCTGATCAGGCAGGACCCGCAGTACTCACTGGACGTGATCGTCACTGCCGATCCCACACGCGCAGCCGCCGCCGCAGCTGCCTACCCGGCAGCCGCCGTCGTGCCTTCCGCCGAAGCAGCCCTGGAACGCGCAGGCAGCCTGGACCTCGCCGTCATCAGTACCCCGCCGGGCACCCACGCGCCGCTGGCCCGGGCTGCACTGGAAGCGGGGCTCAGCGTTGTGGTGGACAAACCCTTTGCCCACACCCCGGACGCTGCCGCGGGCCTCATCGAACAGGCCGCAGCCGCCGGCAAGGCACTGACGGTGTTCCAAAACCGACGCTGGGACGGGGATTTCCTCACCCTGCGCGGGATCCTGAACCGCGGCGAACTGGGTACGGTGACCCGCTTCGAGTCCCGGATGGAGAGTTATAAACCTGCCGTCAGCAAACCGTGGAAGATTGCCTCTCCCGCTGCCGACGGCGGCGGGATCCTCTTCGACCTGGGCCCGCACCTGATCGACCAGGCGCTGGCGCTTTTCGGGCCGGCCGAGCCGGTGTACGCCGAAATTTCCGCACGACGCGGCGACGGGGGACCGGATGACGACGTTTTCGCCGTCCTGCGGCATGCTTCGGGCGTGCAGACACATCTGTGGATGAATTCGCTCGCCCCTCAGTCCGGAGAGCGTTTCCGGGTGACCGGTTCCGGGGCGTCCTGGGTCAAGCGCGGGATGGATCCCCAGGAAGAGCAGCTCGATGCCGGGCTGCTGCCCGGCGAGCCAGGCTACGGGGCTGAGGAACCGGCACGCTGGGGATTGCTGGGGCGGGACGGGTCAGCCGTGCGTGTGCCGACCGAGCCAGGCCGCTACCAGGATTTCTATGCCGGTCTCGCCGGCGCCCTCCTACGGGGGGATGCGGTGCCGGTCGATCCGGCGGACTCGCTGCGCGGGTTGGAAATCATACGCCTGCTCCACGCCGGCCTGTAAATCCGCGGGCGGCCCGGGCGTAACCAGCCGCCGCCGACGCGACCCAAATCACGGTGTGGCGCTCGTCTCCCCTAGCATTTTAGGAATGCACCTCAAAGACCGGATCGAAGATTCCACCCTGAGCCGGCGGCAAGTCGGAATCATTGCAATTTGTACAGCTCTCTACATGATCGACGGTTTCGACGTCCTGGTCATGGCCTTCAGCGCAGCGGATGTCTCCAAGGAATGGGGCCTCAACGGCGCCCAGCTCGGTTTCCTCCTCAGCGCGGCCCTGGTGGGCATGGCGGTCGGATCGATCTTCGTTTCCACCATCGCCGACGTGATCGGCCGGCAGAAAACACTGTTGCTCGGTGTCTGCGTCGTCGCCCTGGGCATGCTGGGTTCGGTCTTCGCCCCGTCCTACGAAGTGCTGCTGATCCTGCGTCTGGCCACCGGTGTCGCCATCGGCACGCTGCAGGCCACCATTAACGTGTTCGCCTCGGAGTTCTCCAACGCCAAACGCCGGTCCACCGCGCTCGCCATTGTGAGCATCGGCCAGCCGATCGGCGGTGTCCTGGGTGGCCTGGTCACCGGCGTGCTGATCACTTCCTTCGGCTGGCGCTCGGCATTCGTCTTCGGCACCGTGGCGACCCTCATCATGATCCCGCTGGTCCTGAAGGTCCTGCCGGAATCGATCGACTACCTGGCGGTGCGCCGCCCCGCCAACGCACTGGAACGCATCAACAAGACCCTGCGCAGTATCGGCCAGGAACCGGTCAGTGAACTGCCCGAGCCGGCCCCGCGCAGCGAAAAGTCCCGCTTCGCCGACGTCCTCACCGGCAAGAACGCGCGCCGGACCATCCTGCTCTCGCTGGCCTACTTCATCCTGATGGCAAGCTTCTACTTCGCGAACTCCTGGACGCCGAAGCTGATCACCGCGAGCGGCTTCACCGCGCAGGACGGAATCACCGCGGGTGTGCTGTTCAGCGTCGGTGCCATCGCCGGCGCCGTCGTCCTGGGCGTCTTCGGTGCGCGGTATGAGATGCGCAAGGTTCTGGCGGTGTTCTTCGTCGTCGGTGCCGCTACCTTCGTGGCTTTCGCGAACTCCACCGAGGGTTCCCTGCCGCTGGCCCTCTTCGCGGCGGCCCTGGTCGGCTTCGGCTCCAATGCCCCGATTGCCGGCATGCTCGCCATCAGCCCCACGTACTACGACTCGGATGTCCGCGGCACCGCCCTGGGCCTGGTCATCGGCATGGGCCGGGTCGGCGCCATCGTTTCCCCGATCCTGGCCGGCACCCTGATCGACGGCGGCTGGACTCCGGGGGACCTGTACTTCCTGTTCGTGATTCCGATGGGCCTCGGCGCCGTCGTCATTTCGATGCTCGGCGCACCCGTGCTGCGCGGTGCCGCAGCCAAAATCCCGGCAGCCCACTAGACCCTGGCCAACGGAAGAGACCGGCAGCCCGAGGGGCTGCCGGTCTCTTCCTGCTTTGCGGAGACCCGTGGGGTCAGGGAGTCAGCAGCTCTGTCCAGCTCCCGGCCAGTTCCAGGCCATGGGCTTCGGAAACCGAGTGGTGGGCCACCCTTCCGCCGGCGACGTTCAGCCCGCGGGCCAGGGCCGGACTGGCGTCGAAGGCTTCCCGTACGCCCTTGTCCGCCAGGGCGACGGCGTAGGGCAGTGTCACGTTGGTCAACGCGTATGTGGAGGTGTTCGGCACAGCGCCGGGCATGTTGGCCACGCAGTAAAACAGGGAACCGTGCACCCGGAAGGTCGGGTCCTCATGGGTGGTGGGCCGGCTGTCCTCGAAACACCCGCCCTGGTCCACGGCAATGTCCACCAGGACGCTGCCGGGCTTCATCCGGGCGACCATGGCGTTGGTAACCAGCTTCGGGGCGCGGGCACCCGGAATCAGCACCGATCCGATCACCAGGTCCGCATCCAGCAGCGCGCGCTCGATTTCGAAGGCATTGGATGCCACAGTCTTGATCCGCCCGGCGTACTGGGCGTCGAGCTCCCGGAGCCGGTTAATGTTGATGTCCAGCACGGTGACATCCGCGTGTGCGCCGACGGCGATGGCCGTGGCATTGGTGCCGGCAACGCCGGCGCCCAGCACCACCACCTTCGCCGGGCGCACCCCGGGAACGCCGCCCAGCAGCAGGCCGGGTCCGCCGGCCGGTGCCATCATGGACTGTGCGCCCACCTGCACCGCCAGGCGTCCGGCTACTTCGGACATCGGTGCCAGCAGCGGCAGGGCACGGCCTTCCTGAACGGTCTCATAGGCGATCGCGGTCACCTTGGCATCCAGCAGGGCCCGGGTGAGTTCCGGTTCAGCGGCGAGATGCAGATAAGTGAAGAGAACCAGGCCCGGACGGAAGTGCCCGTACTCGGCGGCGACCGGTTCCTTGACCTTGAGAATCAGGTCCGACCGGTTCCAGACTGCGTCTGCGGCAGGGACAACTTCGGCCCCCGAAGCCTTATATTCCGTGTCGGTAATATTCGATCCGGCGCCCGCTCCGGCCTCAATCAGGACGGTATGGCCGCGCGACGAAAGCTCATGCACGCCGGATGCGGTGATGGCCACCCGGAACTCGTTGTTCTTGATCTCCTTGGGGATACCGATAATCACGTTTTAGCTCCGGTTCTTCAGGGCGGAAAAAACATTCAGGTGAAGCAGCTACTTCTCCTGGCCGGCGGCCTTCGCCGCACTGGCGGCACGCTGCGCCTGCAGCCAGGATTCGACGTCGGACATTCGGATACGCCGGTGCGTTCCACGGTATTCCACCGGGATCACACCGGCGTCGGTCAGGTTCCGAAGGTAGGTATGGGAGATGCCGGCGGCGGATGCCGCCTGCGATGTCGTCAGCAGCGGATCGTGGCCCGCGCCCTCCGCAGCAGGAGCAGCAACGGAGGAGACGCTCACGGCCGCTCCGGAACCCAGCCGGCCGAGCAGGTCCAGGACCGCGTCCCGGGCCGCAGGCGGAAGGCGCAGGGCGGTGCCGTCCACGAAAACAGTAACGTCACCGGCGGAGAGTGCCCGGGCCAGCATCTTGGCGTCCTTGCCGGGAAGTGCCTGGGTGGTCGTGGTGCTTTGGCTCATGGACATCATCTTGCCAAATGCGAGGGCCGGGTAACACGAACCGGGGCTCCAACCCCGTGCGCGTCGGACCGGAACGGCTTGGCGGCTTGCCGGGGCCGTGCTGGAATGGGCAGCAGCATCGACCCGCCCGGCCGCAACGGCCGGGCCCAGTCACGGATTCAAAGGGGAACCCATGAGCAGCCGAACCATCCGCGGGGCCGTCCTGGAACGCACCGGAGCCAAACCGCCGTTTGCCCGCTCACGGCCGCTCACGGTCTGCAACCTGCAACTGGACCCGCCGGGCCCGGGCGAGGTGCTCGTCAGGATCGAAGCCGCAGGTATCTGCCATTCGGATCTTTCAGTGGTTAACGGCAGCCGGGTCCGGCCGGTGCCGATGCTGATGGGGCATGAGGCCGCCGGCCGGATTGAAGAAACCGGACCCGGGGTGCCGGGCCTGGAGCCGGGCCAGCGGGTGGTGATGGCCTTCCTGCCCCGCTGCGGTGAGTGCGCCGCGTGCCGCACAGACGGCCGGATGCCCTGCACCCCGGGGACCGCAGCGAACAACGCGGGCACCCTGCTGGGCGGCGCGCAGCGCCTGCACCGGGACGGTGAACCCGTGCGGCACCATCTGGGGGTGTCCGGCTTCGCAACCCACGCCGTCGTCAATTACCGTTCCGTAGTTGCGGTTGACGACGACGTTCCGCCGGCGGTTGCCGCCCTGCTGGGCTGCGCGGTGCTCACCGGGGGAGGGGCAGTGCTCAACGCTGCCCGTCCGGGGCCCAGTGATGATGTTGCCGTCGTTGGACTGGGCGGCGTGGGCATGGCGGCCCTGCTGACGGCACGGTCGCTGGAGGTGGGCAGCGTGGTGGGCATTGACGCGCTGGAGGAGAAGCTGAAGCGGGCCCTTGACCTCGGTGCGGACGCTGCCTATACCCCGGAGCAGGCGCTCGAGGCCGGAATCCGGCCGGACCTGGTGATCGAGGCGGCCGGGCATCCCCGGGCCTTTGAAACCGCCGTCCAACTCACCGCGCCCGGCGGAACCACCGTCACTGTTGGGTTGCCGGCGCCGGACCAGCGGGCCGAAATCACGCCGCTCACGCTCACCGCGGAAGCCCGTACGATCATCGGCAGCTACCTGGGATCGGCGGTGCCTGCGCGGGACATTCCGGTCTACGCGGAGCTGTGGCGGCAGGGAAAGCTCCCGGTCCAGGAGCTGGTCTCCGCCGAAGTGGGGCTCCAGGACATTAACCAGGCGATGGATACCCTGGCGGACGGACGGGCCGTCCGCCAGGTGATCCTGTTCGACTGAGGAATTCGACTAAGGAATCAGTCCACCAGCTCGTAGGCGGGAAGGGTGAGGAAGTCCGGGTAATCCGGGGCGAGGCTGATCCGGCCAATCAGTTCGCTGGCCGGGGCGTAGAAGCGGTTGAATTTCTCCTCATCCACTTCAGAGCGCAGCCGCTCGGTCTCCTCCGCCAGGAGCCGCGTCACCAGGTCCTCGGTCACGGTCTCTCCGGTATCCTCCAGCACCACGCCGTTGCGGACCTGCTGCCAGACCTGGGAGCGGGAGATTTCCGCTGTGGCGGCGTCTTCCATGAGGTTGTGGATCGCCACTGCGCCATTGCCCGAAAGCCAGACCGCGGTGTAAGCGACGGCTACGTACAGGTTGGAGCGCAGCCCGGCTTCGGTGATGGAGCCCTGGGCGGTGGTGACGTTGAGCAGGTCCTTCGCGGTGACGGAGACGTCCTCCCGGAGCCGGTCCACCTGGTTCGGCTTGTCGCCGAGGATGGAATCGAAGACCTCACGGCAGGTGGCGACCATGTCCGGGTGGGCAACCCAGGAGCCGTCGAAGCCGTCGTTGGCTTCCCGGGTCTTGTCCGCGGTGACCTTCTCGAACGCCTTCGCCGTGATTTCCGGTTCTCGGCGGTTCGGGATGAACGCGGCCATTCCGCCCATGGCGAAGGCTCCGCGCCGGTGGCAGGTCTTGACCAGCAGTTCGGTGTAGGCGCGCATAAACGGTGCGGTCATGGCGACGTCGGCCCGGTCCGGCAGCAGGAAGTCCTTGCCGGCGTCCCGGAAGACCTTGATGATGCTGAAAAGGTAATCCCAGCGCCCTGCGTTAAGGCCTGAGGCATGGTCCCGCAGTTCGTAGAGGATTTCCTCCATCTCGAAGGCGGCCGGGATGGTTTCGATGAGGACAGTGGCCCGCACCGAACCCTGCGGAATACCCACGTAGTCCTGTGCAAACACGAAAACGTCGTTCCAGAGCCGGGCTTCCAGATGGCTTTCCATCTTGGGCAGGTAGTAGTAGGGTCCCTGGCCGTTTTCCAGGAGCTGCTTGGCGTTGTGGAAGAAGTGCAGGCCGAAGTCGACCAGTGCTCCCACGGCCCGTTCGCCGTCGATCAGCACGTGCTTTTCCGGCAGGTGCCAGCCGCGCGGGCGCATCACGACGACGGCGAGGGGCGCGTCGGTGCGAAGCGCGTATTCCTTGCCCTCGGGGGAGGTGAAGGACAGCTCACCGCGTGCGGCCTGGTACAGGTTGTATTCCGCGTCCACCACGTTGTGCCAGGTGGGAGTGGAAGCATCTTCCAGGTCGGCCAGCCAGACCTTGGCCCCGGAGTTCAGTGCGTTGATTGCCATCTTCGCGGGGGACGCGGGGCCGGTCATTTCGACCCGGCGGTCCTGGAGAGCGGGCGGTGCGGCGGCGACCTTCCAATCCCCTTCGCGGATTGCGGCGGTTTCGGGCAGGAAGTCCAGCGATCCGCCGGCGGCGATGGATTCCCGGCGGGCGGTGCGGGCAGCAAGGAGGTCGTTGCGGGTCGGCGCAAAGCGTCTGTGCAGTTCTTCGACGAAGGCCAGTGCTTCGGGGGTGAGGATGGTTTCGCCACCCTTGGCAGGGTTCGGATCAGTTACTTCAATGGCCATGGCCTTACTCCCTCTTGCAGGTCTGCTTCGTCGCGCTGGTCCGCCAGTTAACGTAACCGAGGACTTCAATGAAAAATGAAAAAGTTCTTCCGTATCGTGATAATACGGTGCCGGGTGAGGGAATAGCAAGGGTCTCTGGTGCGCTTTCGGGAGATCCGTGCTTGGGAGAACACTTGCACGGCTGGGAGCTCCTGGCCCGACAATGACAGGCGAGAATCGTGCGGCGTCCGGAGGGAAAACTGCGCCAGACGGCCGGTACATCCCAAGCCGGAGGGGGTTAGGTTTCGCCGGCACGCTCAATCGCCAGCACGGTGACGTTCACCGGACCCGCGGCAACTCCGGTGGCGCGCAGGGCCTGGGCCACCCGGTCCTGCACGTTGGCCGCGACGTCGAGCGCGTTGTAGGCAGCGTCGGTGGCGAGGTCCACCTCGATCGTTGCCGTGCCGCCGCGGATCACAGCGACGACGCCGTCCCGCAGGTTGGGGGCATCAGGGTCTCCGGGGCGGCGCGCAGCCCAGCCCGCCGTCGTACGCCAGGACCGGGCGGCACCCGTCCGCAGGCGGGAGAGGACATGGCTGCGGGCGGTAGCCAGCCGCAGCACCCCCGGAGTCTCACGCGCCGCACGTGCGGCGATGCCTGCCACCAGGGCACTGTCCACCAGCTGACCGCGGAGGGGTTTGTCGGGCATGTCCCCACCTTCCAATCCACGGCCCCGATTGCCAGTCGCTTCGCCACGCGGTGTTGCAGCGGGGCGCTTCAGCCGGGTGTTCCAACAGAGGCCCTCGAATGCTGCCGGTCCTGCAAATATCCCACCCGCACGGCGGCAGCGGAACCTCGTCCGTGAAATGGGAATATCCGGGGTCCAAGGCCCGAATAGTTCCGCCGGGAGTGACGGTACGGGCTTTCGGCCGTCTTAATGGAGGTAGGCGATCCGGCCCGGATCCCCATCGAGCAGGAGATGAGTGTCATGGCAGAAACCGCCAGAAACCCTGGACCATCATCCGCCCCGACCGCAGAAGCGGTGTCCGGTGAACGTACCGGCAGTGAACACGAGATTGAGCAGCAGCGGCGTTCGGGGCCGCTCCACACGCCCAGGGGAGATACAACAATCGAAGAAACCGTGGTGCAGAAACTGGCCGGTATGGCCACCCGGGAAGTTCCCGGAGTCTATGCCATGGGTAACGCGGCCCGGCGGGCTTTCAGCGCCGTCACTGACCGGATCCCCGGTTCACAAACCAACGTCAGCAACGGCGTCACTGTGGAAAAGGGCGAACGGCAGGCGGCTATCGACGTGAGCATCGTCGTCGAGTACGGCTACTCAATCGTGGAAGTCAGCCAGGGTATCCGCCGGAACGTCATCCGCTCAGTGGAGAACGCGACCGGCCTGGAAGTACTGGAAGTGAACGTCAACGTCACCGATGTGCAGCTGCCCGGGGATTCCAGTGACGACGGAGACGACGGCGGCAAGAAGGCGCCCTCGAACCGTTTGGAGTAGCGGGCATCCGCCCGGTGCACTGCGGCGGATTCAACTAGGGAACTAAGGAGAACACCATGTCTGCAACAAGATGGTGCCTGGCTGTTGGTCTGGTTCTGGGGATCGTGCTGGCCTTCGGTGGGTGGTTCGCCTTTTTGGTCACCCTCCTCTTCGGCCTGATCGGCCTGCTGGTGGGGCTCACGGCTGACGGCAAGCTCGACATGGCCGGGTTGTTTGGCCGGGCCTCGAGCCGATGACCACCACGGAGGTGCCCGCTGCCGGCCGCTCCCGCCGCGACGTGGGCAGCCGGGGCAGCACATCCATGTCCAAGAAGGTGCTGGAAAAGATTGCCAGCCAGGTGGCCCGGGATGAGACGCAGGCAGGCGGAACCTCCGGCGGGTTCCTTGGCATCGGCTCGCGGGCGGACTTTACGGCCCGGCCGGATGCCGACGTCGAACTGGCCGGGAACATCGCCAGCCTCAAGGTGACAGTGGGACTCCCGTACCCGCTGCCGCTGCGACGGGCAACGGACCAGCTGCGCCAGCGGATCGCAGAACGGGTCACGGACCTCACCGGGGTGCAGGTGCGGCAGGTGGACATCACCGTCGCCTGGCTGCGGCCGAAGGCCCTCACCTCCGGCCGAAGGCAGCTGCTGTGAGCCGGCCGGGCGCGCCTCCGGTGGCGCTGCGCCAGCGTCCGAGCAGATCGGTTCCGGCAACCATTTGTGCCGCCGTGCTTCTTGCCCTGGGAATCGTGCTGGTTTGGGTGGCCCTCGTCCGCCTGACCTCCGGGGCCTGGCCGGAGGCATTTATTGCTCCGTTCACCTGGTTTGCGGGGGTTAACTGGAATGATCCCGCCGTCTGGACCATCGGTGCCGCCGTGGCCGCGGCCGGGCTGATTCTGCTGCTGGCCGGCATCCTTCCCGGCCGGTTCCGCGACCTGGGCGTACGTCTCCCCGCTGCTGATGAAGCTGATTCGGAGGCAGCAGTGGAAGGTGACGCCTCAGTGGTGATGTCCAGCCGGGCCGTGGCACAGCTTGCCGCGGCAACCTGCGAACACATCGACGGCGTCTCCTCGGCATCAGCCACGGCAACGGACCGGGAAGTGCGGGTGGCAGTTAACACGGCCCTGCACGACACCCGGGACCTCCACCGCTGGGTGGGCGACGGCGTCCGGTCACGGCTGGTTGCCTCGGGCCTGGACCCGGCACCCCGCGTCAAGGTATTCATCCGCTCCCGGGACTGACCCGGGACCGGCCAGGAACGGAAAGGACGCGCCATGCGACACCATGCGGGGGCGATGAACCGGACGTGGCTGATCATCATCGGCGTGCTGCTTCTGGCCGCTGGAATCTTCGCACTGCTGGTTTCCGCGGGATTCCTGAACCAGGTCACCGGGGGAGCGGTCGCCGGAGCCCAGTCACCGGTGCTGCAGCAGGACCCTGAAACCCTGCTGGCACCGGACTGGGTGGCTCCCGCCGTACTGATTGGCGGGCTGATCCTTGGGATCCTGGGCCTGTGGTGGATCCTCGCCGAAATCCCCCGCCGGCGCGAAGCCGCGGGCTACCGGCTGCAGGAGGACCCGGCCCGCGGCATTACCCGGTGCGACCCCGGGGTGCTGGCCGCCGCCGTCGAGTACGACGTCAACCGGATGCCCGGCGTCGTCAATTCCTCCGCAGTGCTTCGGGGGACGGCCGGAGCGCCGGACCTCGCCCTGCGCGTCACGGTCAATGAGCGCGCGGATATCCAGGAGACCCTGCGCCGGATCCGCTCGGAGGTCCTGCCCAACCTCAGCCTTGCTTTGGAGGCCCCGCTGCACTCCGTGGGCATCCAGCTTGATGTCAGCGCCAAGCCGGCCCAGCTGGGCAGCACCGTCGGATCAACCGGAACGGTGGTCTACTGAACAAGTCGTCCACTGAACAAACAGTGGTCCAGTGAGCAGGGGCGAGTCCAAATCGTTACTCGGACAGGGGCCCGGAATCTGCCTGATCAGGTGTTGCCGGCGGGACTGAGGCGGTAGCGTGACCGGCACTTCGGCAAAAAACCTGCTCACGAACGGGTCCACGACGATGGTGCAGCACTACAAAGAAGCGCTTCCTCCCAACGACTACCCGATCTGCGTCACCTGCGGCACGCAGTACTCGGAACCGCGAGCCACCTGTCCGGTGTGCCTGGACGAACGCCAGTACGTGCCGCTGTCCGGCCAGGCCTGGACCACGCTCTCCAGGCTCCGCTCAGGAGCCCGGCGGGCCAGCGTGCACCCGCAGGGCCCCGGGGTGCTCGGCATCGGCTGCGAACCAAAGTTTGCAATCGGGCAGCGGGCCCTGCTGGTCAAGGCCGCGGACGGCAATGTGCTGTGGGACTGCGTACCCTACCTCGACGAGGAACTCATCGACATCGTCAACGCCGAAGGCGGACTGTCTGCCATTGCCATCAGCCATCCGCACTACTACTCGACCATGGTGGACTGGGCCCGTGAATTCGAGGTGCCGGTCTACCTGCACACCGCGGACCGGCAGTGGGTGGGCCGCAGCGACCCCGTGCTGCAGTTCTGGGACGGAGACCGGCTGGAGCTGGCATCGGGCCTGGTCCTGTACCGCCCGGGCATCCATTTCCCGGGCGGCACAGTGATGCACTGGGACGACGACCCCGATGGCCTGGGCGCCCTCTTCAGCGGCGACATCATCCAGGTCATCCCCGACTTCACGCATGTGGCCTTTATGTACAGCTATCCCAATCTCATCCCGGAGCGGCCCGACGTCGTCGAGGCCGCCGCGGAGCTGCTGGCCCCGCTGGCCTACGAACGGCTGTACGGCGCCTGGTGGGACTTCATCCTGCCGCGGGCCGCGGATCGCATTGTCCAGGACTCCGCTACCCGCTACCTGAAGTTCACCCGCGGCTAAGGGACTCCGCGGCTTCCCGCTCTCCGGCGGCCATCGCCTTGTATTCGGCCACCCGGGCCTGGTGCAGCGGCGTGCGGCGCAGCACCGCGTAAATACCGCCCAGGAGGGCGAACCAAATGGGCGTGACCAGCAGTGCCACCAGGGTGTCCGCCTGCGTCGTCAAAGCCCACACGATGAACACAAAGAAGGCCAGCACCACGTAGACCATGACCCGGCCGCCGGGAAGCTTGAACTTCGATTCCGCATGCAGGTGCGGACGGCGGCGCCGGTAGGTGAGGTAGCTGAACAGGATGATGGTCCAGACAAACATGAAGCAGAGCGCGGAGATCGTGGTGACCAGCGTGAAGGCTGCGCTCACCGATTCGCCCGCGTACAGCAGCACCACGCCGGCGAGCAGGAAAGTGCAGGAGAAGAACAGTGCGTTCTGCGGAACCTTGCGCCGGGACAGGCGGCTGAACGGGCGGGGGGCATCGCCGTCGCGCGCCAGGCCGTAGACCATACGCGAGGTCGAGTAGATGCCGGAGTTCGCCGAGGACGCCGCGGACGTCAGCACCACGAAGTTCACGACGGCGGCAGCCGTACCCAGCCCGGCGAGGGTGAACATACCCACGAACGGACTTTCGTCCGCGCTGAAATCGGTCCAGGGGATCACCGACATGAGGATGACCAGGGCGCCTACGTAGAACAGCATGATGCGCAGCGGGATCGAGTTGATCGCCTTGGGCAGGTTCTTGGTCGGATCCTTGGTCTCGGCCGCGGCGGTGCCCACCAGTTCGATGCCCACGAAGGCAAAAACGGCGATCTGGAAGCCTGCCACGAAGCCCATGGGACCGGTGGGGAAGAACCCGCCGTTTTCCCAGAGATTGCCGAAGCTGGCTGTCTCGGCCGGCCCGGACTGGAATCCGGTGAGGATCATCACCAGGCCCACCACGATCAGGGTCATGATGGCCACGATCTTGATCAGGGCGAACCAGAACTCGGTTTCGCCAAACGCCTTCACAGTGGGAAGGTTCAGCGCCAGCAGCAGAGCGATGCAGGCCAGGGCCGGGATCCAGAGCGGTGCACCGGCCCACCAGTAGGTGACATAGTGGGCGATCGCCACCACGTCGGCGATTCCGGTAACCACCCAGCAGAACCAGTAGGTCCAACCGGTGAAGAAACCGGCCCACGGGCCCAGCAGGTCAGCGGCGAAATCGCTGAAGGACTTGTACTCCAGGTTGGAGAGCAGCAGCTCGCCCATGGCCCGCATCACGAAGTACAGCATGAAGCCGATGATCATGTAGACGAAGATGACCGAGGGGCCCGCAACGGAAATGGTCTTACCGGAGCCCATGAACAGGCCGGTGCCGATGGCACCGCCGATCGCGAGCAGCTGGATATGGCGGCTGGACAGCGACCGGGAGAGGTCCGGGTCCTTGGAACTGGAAACAGCTGCGGACTGCGCAGTGCTGGACGGGCGGGTGGAGCTACCTGACATGGAGTTCTTTCTCGTAGGCACCAATTCGAGGCGCCGCCGCCAAGACACGCTGCGCTCACCGTTGCCGGTGAAGCTTCATGAGATGCGGCGTCACCGCCGATCATTTCAGTTTCGGGAGTGCCTGCGGACATGTCAATTTGGGAGTTTGCGGCGGCTGGTTTATATACGGGCGCGCCAGGGCTGGCAAGGGTCCTGAGTCATACCTTGAAGGCGCGGGTGCGGCCGACTAGAGTCAGCTACGCAGCTACAACTGAATATGCCTTTATCAGCCGTGGCGGGAGAGTCCTGCAGCAGCGAACATCCGACGCCGCGGGCGCCGTAGGAGCAAACCCTCCCCGGGAATCTCTCAGGCCCCTGTACCGCCACAGCGAGGCAACTCTGGAAAGCAGGACCGGATCACTCCGGATCCTCACCGACGGTGCAAGCGGGCCATTCCCGCGGAATCTCTCAGGTCCAATACAGAGCGGGGAGGAACCAATCGTCTCATCGGCGTACCCTCGCCCGCCTTTTGGAGCCTCCCATGACAGCAGTTCCGTCCACCGCAGCCTTCGTCGACCGCCACATTGGTGCGCGCGCGACTGAAACCGACGCCATGCTCAAGGCCGTCGGATATGACACCCTCGACAACCTCGTGGACGCTGCCGTTCCGGCCGCCATCCGCCAGGACACCCCGCTGGTGCTGGGCACGGCCCAGAGCGAGCAGGAAACGCTGGCCGAGCTCCGCCGCATTGCCGCGAAGAACAAAACCGCCGTGCAGATGATCGGCCAGGGTTATTTCGACACCCACACTCCTCCGGTGATCCTGCGCAATGTCGTGGAGGATCCCGCCTGGTACACGGCCTACACCCCGTACCAGCCTGAAATCTCCCAGGGCCGGCTGGAGGCCCTGCTGAACTTCCAGACCATGGTCCAGGACCTCACCGCCCTGCCCGTCGCCAACGCGTCGCTGCTGGATGAAGCCACCGCCGTCGCGGAGGCCGTGCTGCTGATGCGCCGCTCCAACAAGGCCAAGTCGGAAGGCAAAATCGTCCTGGACGCCGACGCCCTGCCGCAGACCATCGCGATCGTCCGCGGCCGGGCCAAGGCCCTCGGGTTCGACGTCGAGGTCGCTGACCTTTCCGCCGGCCTGCCCGACGGCGAGATCACCGGTGTTGTCCTGCAGCAGCCCGGCGTCTCCGGCGCCGTTCGAAACCAGGCCGCCGTTATCGCCGAGGCCAAGGAGCGCGGTGCCCTGGTCACCGTGGCAGCCGACCTCCTGGCCCTGACCCTGCTGACTCCTCCCGGAGAGCAGGGCGCGGACATCGCCGTCGGGTCCGTGCAGCGCTTTGGCGTTCCGCTCTTCTTCGGCGGCCCGCACGCCGCGTACATGGCTGTGCGCAAGGGGCTCGAGCGCTCTCTGCCCGGCCGCTTGGTCGGCGTTTCCAAGGATTCCGCCGGCACCCCGGCCTACCGCCTGGCGCTGCAGACCCGCGAGCAGCACATCCGCCGGGAAAAGGCGACCTCCAACATCTGCACCGCACAGGCGCTGCTGGCGATCGTGGCCTCCATGTACGCCGTTTACCACGGGCCGGAAGGCCTGAAGGCAATTGCGCTGCGCGTCAACGGTCACGCCCGTGCCCTGGCTGGCGCCCTTTCCGCGGCCGGCATCGAGCTGGTCTCCGACACCTTCTTCGACACCGTTACCGCCCGGGTTCCCGGCCGCGCAGCCGACATCGTTGCCGCTGCGGAGGCGAAGGGCATCAACCTGCGGCTGGTCGACGCCGACACAGTCGGTGTGTCCGCTGACGAGACCACCACAGGCGCCGTGATTGCCGACGTCGCCGCCGCCTTCGGTGCCGAGCCGGCTGAGGCTGCCGGGTTTGAACTTCCGGCGGAGCTGCTGCGCACCTCGGAGTTTATGACCCACCCGGTGTTCTCCTCCTACCGTTCCGAAACCCAGATGCTGCGCTACCTGCGCCGCCTCTCGGACCGGGACCTCGCCCTGGACCGGACCATGATCCCGCTGGGCTCCTGCACCATGAAGCTCAACGCCACCGCGGAAATGCAGGCCATGACCTGGCCCGAATTCGCCTCGATCCACCCCTTCGCCCCGGATTCCCAGACCGAGGGCTGGCGTGAACTCATTTCCGACCTTGAGGCCCAGCTGGCCACCATCACCGGGTACGACCAGGTGTCCATCCAGCCCAACGCCGGTTCCCAGGGCGAGCTGGCGGGTCTGCTCGCCATCCGCGGCTACCACCACTCCCGCGGGGACGTGCAGCGCAACATCTGCCTGATCCCGGCTTCCGCCCACGGAACCAACGCCGCCTCCGCTGTTCTGGCCGGCATGAAGGTCGTGGTTGTCGGAACCGCCGGCGACGGCGCGATCGACCACGCGGATCTGCGCGCCAAGATCGATGCCCACCGCGAAAACCTCGCCGCGATCATGATCACCTACCCCTCCACCCACGGTGTGTACGACGACGACGTCCGCGACGTCTGCGACGCCATCCATGAAGCGGGCGGCCAGGTTTACATCGACGGCGCCAACCTCAACGCCCTGGTCGGGCTGGCCCAGCCGGGCGAGTTCGGGGGCGACGTCTCCCACCTGAACCTGCACAAGACCTTCTGCATCCCGCACGGCGGCGGCGGCCCCGGCGTCGGCCCGGTGGCTGCCAAGGCCCACCTGGCTCCGTTTATGCCCGGCAACGCAGCCGCCTGGGACGGCGGCGAGGACATTCCGATCTCGGCTTCCCGCTTCGGTTCCGCCGGCGTCCTGCCGATCTCCTGGGCCTACGTCCGCCTGATGGGCGGGGACGGTCTGACCTCCGCCACCAAGAGTGCGCTGCTGGCCGCGAACTACGTTGCCGCCCGGCTGAACGACTACTTCCCGGTGCTCTACACCGGCAAGGGCGGGCTGGTGGCCCACGAGTGCATCCTGGACCTGCGCGACCTCACCGCCAAGACCGGCGTCACCGCCGAGGATGTGGCCAAGCGCCTGGTCGACTACGGCTTCCACGCCCCCACACTGTCCTTCCCGGTGGCAGGAACCCTGATGGTCGAACCCACCGAGTCCGAGGACCAGGGCGAGATTGACCGGTTCATCGACGCGATGATTGCCATCCGCGCCGAGATCGACCAGGTTGCCGCCGGCGACTTCACGGTCGAGGCCAGCCCGCTGCGGAACGCACCGCACACCGCCACGGTGGTGGCCGGCAACGACTGGGACCGTTCCTACCCGCGCGAACAGGCTGCCTTCCCGCTGCGCAGCCTGCGGACGGATAAGTACTTCCCGCCCGTGGGCCGCATCGACGGCGCCGCCGGGGACCGCAACCTGATCTGCTCCTGCCCGCCGATCGAAGAGTTCGAGAACTAGGAGACTTTGACAATGACCGAGCAATACACAGCGCTTTACGAAGAGCACAAGCGCCTCGGCGCCTCCTTCACCGACTTCGGCGGCTGGCAGATGCCGCTGAAGTACAGTTCCGAACTTGCTGAGCACCACGCCGTCCGCAAGGCCGCCGGCCTGTTCGACCTTTCCCACATGGGCGAAGTCCGGGTCTCGGGTCCGCAGGCGGGCGCGTTCCTGGACTACGCGCTCACCGGCAAACTCTCCGCTGTGGCCGTTGGCCGGGCCAAGTACTCGCTGATCACAAACGCCGACGGCGGGATCATCGATGACCTGATCAGCTACCGGCTGGGGGACAACGAGTACCTGGTGGTCCCCAACGCCGGGAACGCCGCCGTCGTCGCCGCCGAACTGACCGCCCGCGCCGAAGGATTCGACGTCACGGTCAAGGATGAAACAGCGGCCACCTCGCTGGTGGCCATCCAGGGACCCGTTGCCGAAGCGATCCTGCTCGATCTGGTCCCCGCCGCGCAGCGGGAGCTGGTCACGGGCATGAAGTATTACGCGGCCGCTCCGGTTGAGCTGAACGTGGACGGCAGCGCGCACAGCCTGCTCGTGGCCCGCACCGGCTACACCGGTGAGGACGGGTTCGAGATCTACGTGCCCAACGACGCCGCGCCGGCGCTGTGGCAGGCGCTGCTTGCCGCCGGAGCGGAACGGGGCCTGGTTCCCGCAGGTCTGGCCTGCCGCGACTCGCTGCGCCTCGAGGCCGGCATGCCGCTCTACGGCAACGAGCTCAGCCTGGACCTGGACCCCTACGCAGCCGGCCTCGGCGGTGTGGTGGCCCTGTCCAAGGACGGCGACTTCGTCGGCCGTACGGCGCTGGAAGCCAAAAAGCAGCAGGTCCCGGCCCGTAAGCTGGTGGGCCTGAAGGGCTCCGGCCGCCGTTCGGCCCGCGCACACTACCCGGTCCTCAAGGACGGGCAAGTGGTCGGCGAAGTCACCTCCGGCGCTCCCAGCCCGACCCTCGGCTTTCCGATCGCCCTTGCCTACGTCGACGCTGCCCTCTCCGAACCCGGCACCCCCCTCGACGTCGACCTCCGCGGCAAACCCGAACCTTTCGAAGTGGTTCAGCTCCCGTTCTACAAGCGCGAAAAGTAGGTATCGGGGGCGGCACGGCATTCTGCCGCCCCTTAGACACCTCGCTCGTTCCTCGCTCGGCGATGCGGGGCTACACAGAACACCGCGCCGCCCCCTTGGCATTCCCTCCTAGACTTTGAACCAGTTGTTCACCACTTGAAAGGCACACACCATGAGCAAAGTAATTGAAGGCCTCCGCTACTCGGCCGAACACGAATGGGTGGACGGCTCCAGCCCCGTAAAAGTTGGCATCTCCGCCGTCGCCGCCGACGCGCTGGGCGATGTTGTCTACGTTGACCTCCCCGCCGTCGGCGACACCGTCACGGCCGGCGAGACCTGCGGCGAGGTGGAGTCCACCAAGTCCGTTTCGGACCTCTACGCACCGGTGTCCGGCACGATCGTGGAAATCAACCAGGAAGCCGTGGATAACCCGGCCATCCTGAACGAAGACCCGTACGGCGCCGGCTGGCTGTTCACCGTTGAGGTCTCGGAGGAGGGTGAGCTGCTGAGCGCTGCCGAGTACGCGGAGAAGAACGGCGGCGAACTGTGACCGATTACCTGAACGCCCACCTGGCGGAGATCGACCCCGAGGTTGCCGAGCAGATCGACAACGAGCGGCGCCGCCAGCAGGACGGCCTGGAAATGATCGCGTCCGAGAACCACACTTCGGTCGCGGTTATGGAAGCCCAGGGCTCCGTGCTGACCAACAAATACGCCGAGGGTTACCCCGGGCGCCGCTACTACGGCGGCTGCGAGTTCGTGGACGTGATTGAAAAGCTGGCGATCGAGCGGGCCAAGTCCCTGTTCGGTGCCGGTTTCGCCAACGTCCAGCCGCACTCCGGTGCGCAGGCCAACGCTGCGGTGATGCATGCGTTGATCCGCCCCGGTGACACGGTCCTGGGCCTGTCACTGGCCGACGGCGGGCACCTGACGCACGGTATGAAGCTGAACTTCTCCGGCCGGCTGTACAACATCGTCCCGTACGGTGTGGATGAAACCACCCACACCGTGCGGATGGAGGAAGTGGAGCGCCTGGCGCGCGAGCACCAGCCCAAGCTGATCGTGGCCGGCTGGTCCGCCTACGCCCGTCAGCTGGACTTCGCGGAGTTCCGCCGGATCGCGGACGAGGTTGGCGCCTACCTGATGGTGGACATGGCGCACTTCGCCGGACTGGTGGCCGCCGGCCTGCATCCCAGCCCGGTACCGCACGCCCACGTGGTCACGTCCACCACGCACAAGACCCTGGCCGGTCCGCGCGGCGGCATCATCCTCTCCAATGAGGCGGAGATTGCCAAGAAGATCAACTCTGCGGTCTTCCCGGGGCAGCAGGGCGGTCCGCTGGAGCACGTGATTGCGGGCAAAGCCACCGCACTGAAAATCGCTGCGACCCCGGAGTTCCGGGAACGCCAGGAACGTACCCTGGCCGGGTCCCGTATCCTCGCCGAGCGGCTGCTCGCCGAGGACGTGGCGGCCAAGGGTATTTCCGTGGTTTCCGGCGGCACCGACGTCCATCTGGTCCTCGTGGATCTGCGCAACGCGGAGCTCGACGGCCAGCAGGGCGAAGACCGGCTGGCGCAGATCGACATCACGGTCAACCGCAATGCTGTTCCGTTCGACCCGCGTCCGCCCATGGTCACCTCCGGCCTGCGGATCGGCACCCCGGCGCTGGCTACCCGCGGTTTCGATGAGGCAGCGTTCCGCGAGGTCGCCGACATCATCGCCCTGGCCCTGATCGCCGGGGAGGACGAGGACCTCAGTGCGCTGAAGGACCGGGTCCACGCGCTGGCCGCGGCCCATCCGCTCTACCCGCAGGTCGCCGACCTCGCCGGAGCACCCACCCGCGTCTAGGCGCGAACTAAAGGACACCCGCATGGCTGTTGGCGTTTTCGATCTCTTCACCGTAGGCATCGGCCCCTCAAGTTCCCACACCGTGGGGCCTATGCGGGCCGCCGCTGCCTTCACCGGCGAACTGGCCGCAGCCGGTGTCCTGGAGTCCGTGGCCGGCCTCCGCGTGGACCTTTACGGGTCCCTCGCGGCGACCGGCCGCGGGCACGGCACCTTCCCCGCAGTCCTGCTGGGGCTTGAGGGCTTTGCCCCGGAGGAAATCCTTCCGGAGGAAATGCAGGACCGGCTCGCCGCCATCGAATCCTCCGGCAAAATCGTGCTGGGCGGCCAGTTCGAGGGCGGCGGAACCCCGCTCGACTACGGCATCGGGGACATGGTCCTGCATCCGCTGACCGTGCTGCCGCGGCACACCAACGGCATCCGCTTCGCTGCCGTGGGCTCGGGCGGCGACGCACTCCATGAAGCCACGTTCTTCTCCGTCGGCGGCGGTTTTATCGTGCGCGACGGCGAGGAAGACACCGCCGCGCTGGAGCTCGCCGCGTCCAAGCAGCAGCTGCCCTACCCGTTCCGCACGGCCGCGGAACTGCTGGTGCACTGTACTTCCAGCGGCCTGGACATCAGCGGGGTGATGCTGGCCAACGAGCTGGTTTCCCGCCCGGAGGAAGAGATCCGGTCCGGGCTGCTGCACATCCGCGACGTGATGGATGACTGCAAGGATTCCGCGATCGCCCGCACCGGCCTGCTGCCCGGAGGTCTGAAGGTCCGCCGTCGGGCACCCCAATGGCACACCCGGCTGCGCCAGGAGGACCCCAACCGGGATCCGCGGTTCTGGCAGGAGTGGGTCAACCTGGTCGCGCTGGCCGTCAACGAGGAGAACGCCTCCGGCGGACGGGTGGTCACCGCCCCCACCAACGGCGCTGCCGGCATCATTCCCGCCGTCCTCTTCTACGCGACGCACTACGCTCCGGGCATGGACACGGCCACGCCGGAGGAGAAGGACGACGCTGTGGTCCGCTTCCTGCTCGCCGCCGGTGCCGTGGGGGTGCTCTACAAGGAGCAGGCCTCCATTTCCGGCGCCGAGGTGGGCTGCCAGGGCGAGGTGGGGTCGGCGTCGTCCATGGCCGCCGCCGGGCTGGCCGAAATCCTGGGCGGCACGCCCGAACAGGTGGAAAACGCCGCAGAGATCGCGATGGAGCACAACCTCGGGCTGACCTGCGATCCGATCGGCGGTCTGGTGCAGGTCCCCTGCATCGAGCGCAACGCCATCGGCGCAGGCAAGGCGGTGAACGCTGCCAAAATGGCGCTCTGGGGCGATGGGGAGCACCGGGTATCGCTCGACGAAGTCATTGTGACCATGCGGGAAACCGGCAAGGACATGAGTTCCAAGTACAAGGAAACCGCGCTGGGCGGCCTTGCCGTGAATGTGGTGGAGTGCTGACACACGGCATGGTCCGTGGCTTGAGCGGCTCCTTGAAGAGTGATAGACCGTAAGGACGCTTAGTAACCTGCCGACCGGAAGGAAAGCACCATGGCCGAACGCGGAAACAGCACCCACGGACGCCGTATGGACGAGGAACTGAAGCACGAAACACAGAACCTCACCCGCAGCGCCGTCCCTGACCACACGCAGGAATGGCGGAACCCCGAACCCATGGCGGATGACACGGACAGCGCCGAGGTCCAGTCGGCTATGGGCCTCGCGTCCGCGGAAGCCGCTCCGGAAACGGAAGCGCGGGCCGGCGTTCCCGAGGGGGAGGACTAGGAGTGCCAAAGACCTCCCAGCGCGGCAACGCGAAAAAGAGCGAACTGCCCTCGACCCTGCAGCGGTCGGACAAAAAGGCCCAGGACACCTTTGCGAAGACCTACGACTCAGCGATCGAGGAATACGGCGACGAGCAGCGGGCGGCCCAGACTGCCTACGCCTCGCTCAAACACACGTATGAGAAGGTCGGCGACCACTGGGAACCCAAGGCCGCCAGCGGACCGTCTGATCAAAAATCCGCTGAAGGCAGGAACTCTACGGCGGACACTGCCGGCGGGGTGGACGCGAACGCGTCCAAGGAGCATCTCTATGAGATCGCGTCGAGGCTGGAGGTTTCCGGGCGTTCCAAGATGACCAAGGATGAGCTGGTAACCGCTATCCAGCAGGCCAACGAGAAGAAGACCCGGGAAGCGCGAGGGGACTAACCCGGATGCGCCGGTTTAGCCCCGGCCCAGGAAGGGCATGCCGGCCGCGGTCAGAACCACCGACCCGGGGTTTGCTGAGGCCGGCAGTCCGGCCATAAACAGAACCGTCCGGGCAGCCTCTTCCACCGGGAATGTCGGTTCCACCCGGCGGGAGCCGTCCGGCTGCAGTGCCCCGCCGTTGGTGATCCCGTCCAGCAGGCCGGTGGCGGCGTTGCCGATGTCGATCTGGGCGCAGCTGATTCCGAAGCTGCGCCCGTCCAGGTCGATTGACTTGGTGAGGCCGGTGACGGCGTGCTTGGTCGCGGTGTACGCGGCCGCCAGCGGGCGCGGCGCGATGGCGGAGACCGAGCCGTTGTTGATGATCCGGCCGCCCCGCGGCTCCTGCCGTTTCATCTGCCGCATTGCCGCGGCCGCGCAGAGCATGGTCCCGGTGAGGTTTACGGCCAGCGTGCTGTTCCAGTCGCTCAGGCTGATTTCGTCAACGGACCCGGCGGGTCCGAAGCTGCCGGCATTGTTGAAGAGCACATCCACCCGGCCAAATGCGCTGGCGGCGGCGCTGAACAGGCGCTCGACGTCGTCGGGCCGCGTGACGTCCGCGGGTACCACCAGGGCGCGCGGATTAGCTTCGGCCGTTTCAACCAGCGCTTCTTCGCGCCGGCCGGCCAGTGCCACCTGCCAGCCGGCGGCGAGGAAGGCGCGGGCCGTGGCCCGGCCAATACCGGAGCCGGCCCCGGTAATAACAGCGGTGCGGGAATTGTTTGAACTCATGAATACATCCTGCCCCAGCGCGGCAAAAGGCGTCCGCCGGAATAGCGGAAATGGATCTATTAGGCACCCAAAGGAAGAGTTTCTGGCGTTTCGGCGGCAAAAGGAGACGGGAGAGCGTTGACCCGTCGGAGGCGCAAGCCTAGGGTCAACCCAACCTAAGTCCCGATCAGGACCGGAGTGATCCGGCCGAGCAAAAACAAGGGAGTTTTTGTGGGTGTCCCTACGGCGCAGTTTGAACAGATGCTCGATCCGGTCGGCAGTTCCCTGGTACTTTCAGCCATCCTGGCTGCGCTGCCGCTCCTCCTGCTTTTCGTCCTGCTGGGCGTCTTCCGCCTGAAGGCGTACCAGGCGGGGATCATTGCCTTGGTGCTGTCCATTCTGCTGGCCATCTTCGGCTGGGGAATGCCCGTGGACCAGACATTGTCGGCCACGGCACTGGGTGCGTTCTACGCGGTATTCCCCATCCTTTGGATCCTTATCAACGCGCTGTGGATCTACAACCTGACGGTGGCAACACCCTGGTTCGATGTCCTGGGCAGGACGATCCGCTCCATCTCGGATGATCTGCGCATCCTTTCGATCCTGATTGCATTCTGTTTTGGTGCCCTGCTCGAATCCCTGGCCGGGTTCGGCGCACCGGTGGCGATTGCGGCGGCCATGCTGATGGCGGCAGGGATGAAACCGCTGAAGGCAGCCATAGTGTCCCTGCTGGCCAATACCGCGCCGGTGGCGTTCGGCGCGATGGCCGCCCCGATTATCGCGCTGAATGGGGTAACCGGGATCCCGCTGCACGAACTGTCCTCCATGACCGGCCGGCAGACTCCGTTCATCGCCCTGGTCGTCCCGCTGATCCTGGTGTTCCTGGTCGACGGCAGACGGGGTGTCCGGCAGACCTGGCCCGTGGCACTGGTGGCGGGGTTCGTTTTTGGGCTCGCCCAGTTTGTGGCCTCGAACTTCTTCGTGGTTGAGCTGACCGATGTGGTAGCCGCCGTGGCAACCGTGATCGCCGTTCTGGCCATGCTCCGGGTCTGGCAGCCCAAGGAACTCATCGGAATGTCGGGGGAAGCCGTTAATGACGACGCCGAGGGGCTCCGCGGCGAGGGCGCGAGGCTCGGCGCCGCGGAGGCAACGGCCACCCTGACCCGGACCGGAGGCGGGAGTGAAACGGGTTCCCCGGCGGGAAGCGGTGACAGCGGGGAGCAGGACTCGGCGAGGCCCCCGGGCCGCAGTGTGTGGCTCGCCATTGCTCCGTACCTGATCATCATCGTGATCTTCTCCCTTGCGCAGATCCCGCCGATCAAGGCGTGGCTGACCGCCGTCGGAGGTGTTACTTTCCACTGGCCGGGCCTGGACGTGGTGAACTCCGCCGGTGATCCCGTGGGGGCGCAGAACCTGCGGTTCGACCATCTGAAGGCGACCGGAACGCTGCTGCTGGTTTCCGGCCTCCTGACCATGCTGCTCTACCGCGTCAAGCCGGCCGCGGGTATACGCATCTACGGGGAAACCCTCAAGACGCTGCGCTGGACCATCGTGACGGTGTGTTCGGTGCTTGCGCTGTCCTTCGTGATGAACCTGTCCGGCCAGACCACCACCCTGGGCGTGGCACTCGCCTCTGCCGGCGGTTTCTTCGCCCTGCTGTCGCCGCTCCTGGGGTGGATCGGTGTGGCCCTGACGGGCTCGGACACGTCCTCCAACTCGCTTTTCGGCCAGCTGCAGGTCGCAGCGGCCAATGAAACCGGGCTGTCGCCCACGCTGATGGCGGCTTCCAACTCCTCGGCAGGCGTCCTGGGCAAAATGCTCTCGCTGCAGAACCTGGCCATTGCGGCAGCCGCGGTGGGCCTGAACGGCGTCGAAGGCACACTGCTGCGCAAGCTCATCGGCTGGAGTCTGGGCCTACTGGTCCTGATGACCCTGCTCATCTGGCTGCAGTCCACGCCCGTTCTGGGTTGGATGGTCCCGTAGTGAGCACCGAATCTCTGCCGTCCCGCACAGTTTCCGAACCTGCGGCCGGCCGGACGGCGGCCCTGCTGGCGGAAGCGGCGCATGCCTCAGTCCATTCCGCGGACCGGGAGGCAGCCGGCACGGACCGGTCCGGGTACCAGCCGCCCAGCCTGCCGGACGGAGTGGTTTTCGCGTACGACGCCGGGGAGGTTGCCAGCGTCCTCCGGCTCGCCACTGCGCACCGGGTTCCGGTGGTGCCACGCGGTGCCGGAACCGGGCTGGCCGCAGGTTCCACGGCGCGGGCCGGGGAAGTGGTGCTGGACGTCTCCCGGATGAACAAGATCCTGCGGATCGATCCGGAGGAGCAGCTGGCAGTGGTCCAGCCCGGCGTCCTGAATGCTGAGCTGAATGCGGCAGCGGGGGAGTACGGACTCTTCTACGCTCCGGATCCGGCGAGCACCGCCATCTGCTCCATCGGAGGGAACATCGCCACGAACGCCGGCGGAATGCGCTGCGCCAAGTACGGTGTCACCCGGGAAGCGGTCCTGGCGCTGCGCGTCATCCTCGCCGACGGGCGGGAACTGCGCACCGGGCGCGAAACCATCAAGGGGGTCAGCGGCTACGACCTCAACGCACTGATTATCGGTTCGGAAGGCACCCTCGGCATCGTGGTCGAGGCGACCCTGCGGCTGCGGCCGCTCCCGGTCCAGACGGCTACGGTCGCGGCGTTCTTCTCCTCCGTGGAGCAGGCTGCGCGCGCTGCCTCGGCGGTGGTTGCGTCCCGGATCCAGCCCTCGATGATGGAACTGATGGATGGGCAGACCCTGGAGGCCGTGGATGCCGCGCTGGGCACGGATTACCGTTCCCGCGGCGCCTCATTCCTCCTGGTGCAGACCGACGGCCACGGCGCGTTCCTGGAACAGGATGTGGTGATGGACGCCGTCGCGCCCTTTGGCACCTGTGAAAAGGCGGTCGATGATGCCCAGGCAGCCGCCCTGGTCACAGCCCGGCGGGAAGCAATTCCGTCGCTGGAAAAGCTGGGCCGGGTCTCGATCGGAGACATCGGCGTGCCCCGCGGCAAGCTGGCGGAGGTGGTGGCCGGGTTGGAGGAGATTTCGGCGCGGACCGGGGTGCGGATCTTCACCGTTGCCCACGCCTCGGACGGGAACCTGCATCCGATGATCGTGATGGATCCGGAGGATTCAGTCACGGAAGGCCCGCCGAAAGCGGCGCTGGGGGAGATGTTCCACCTGGCCAAGTCCCTGGGCGGCACCCTCACCGGTGAACACGGCATCGGCCTGCTCAAGCGGGACTGGCTGGAAGAGGAGCTTGGGAGTGTCTCCCTGGAGGTAATGCACGCGGTCCGGCAGGCACTGGACCCGCTGGGCATCCTGAACCCGGGCAAGGCGATCTAGGCTGACCGTTTGTCCGCCCCTCCCTCGTCCGGGAATATCCCGCCCGGGAATTGGCTTCTATTCATGCATATGCATACAGTTAGATTGGCTGCAGCCAATCTGCCGCACCAGCATGAAAGGCCTTATCCATGCCCAAGAAAATCGGCTTCCTCTCCTTCGGTCACTACCGGGACGTGCCAGGCGCCCGCGTGGGGACGGCGGGGGCCTCGCTGCGCGACAGCGTGGAACTGGCCGTGGCTGCCGAGGAGGCAGGGTTCGACGGCGCCTGGGTCCGGGTCCACCACTTTGATCAGTCACTCGCAGCCCCGTTCCCGCTGCTCGCCGCGATGGCAGCACGGACCACAACGCTCGACGTCGGTACGGGCGTCGTCGACCTGCGCTACGAAAACCCGCTCTACATGGCAGAGGAGGCAGCGGCCGTTGATCTGCTCAGCAACGGACGGCTGCAGCTGGGGATTAGCCGGGGATCACCCGAACCTGCCGCCGATGGACAGGCTGTCTTCGGGTACACCCTCGGTGAGAACGAAACCTGGGCAGAAAACACGCGGGCCCGGGCCAGTCTTTTCCGCCGCGCCATCAGCGGCCAGCCAGTGGCTCATTCGCAGCCCGCTCTCAGCCGGGGGCTGGCGCCGGACCTGGCGGTCCAGCCCCAGTCGCCTGGGCTCCCGGACCGGATCTGGTGGGGAGCGGCCAGCTATGATTCGGGCCTGTGGACTGCCCGCTCCGGCATGAATCTGCTGAGCTCCACGCTGCTGCTGGCGGACGACGGGCGTCCCTTCCATGTCCAGCAGGCTGACCAGGTGCGGGACTACCGCAAGGCCTACGCTGAGTGCGGGCATGCCGGATCTGGGCTTTCCGCAGTGACCCGCAGTGCGTTCCCAATCACCACGGATGCGGACCGGCGGTACTTCGGCCTGCGGAACGAGTCCCAGGAAGGTGTTGGTGTGATCGACGGCCTGGCCGCGCGCTCCGGGCCGACCTTTGCCGGCGCTCCGGAACAGGTAGCCCGGCAGCTGGCCGCCGATGATGCCGTGACGGAGGCCGACTACGTGCTGTTCGCGCTGCCCAGCCAGCTCGGCGTGGATTACAACGCGCATCTGATGCGAAACATCGCCGATGTTGCCCGGGAACTGGGCTGGAAGGACTAGCCCGCTCGGCTGGTTGCGTGGTGCCCGCTTCTCTGCGGAGAAACGGGCACCATGTTTTCGCTTCAGTGGGACGCCGCTAGGCCCCGGGCGTCCTAACTCCGCGGCGGGAAGATGCCTTGCAGGGCGATGATGAAATTGATTGCCAGATACGGGGGCATGTTGTTATGCGGCTGGTTGCCGCCCGCTACCCCTGTTGGTGCCATGTCGGCGCCTGAGCTGATGGTCCCGTAACTGCCCCCGCGGGCGGGAACCTTTCCTGCGGGCCGGTCGGAAACCTGCTCAACCGACCCGTACTGAGCATGTGCGTGGGCAGGCATCTCCTGGTGATTAAGCACAACCGCTTCCTGGCCTCCCCGCTGCCCCTGGCTGTAATAGGAGCCGCTGGGAGCTGGTCCCATATGGAGCGGAAAGGTGCCCTGGAGATTCGGCAGTGCAAAGGTGGTCACTCCGTTCCCGCCGTACAAGGTTCCAAGCAGTGCAAACAGTGCAGTGTTCTGCTGGATCGGCAGGATCTGTCCGTTGCAGTGTGCCCAGCCATCGGGGGCGAAATTGAACCCAACCATGCGGATCTCACCGAGATACTGATCGCTCATAACTGCTGTCCTTTGGGTAGGTGGGTAAAGACGGCCAGCGCACGCCGCCCGTGTGAGGTCAGGAAGAGGTCCACCGGGCCGATTCCCGGATGGCGGACGGAGTGGAGTCCTTCGGCGATGTCCGCGGAATCGGACTCCATCACCAGCCGGAAGCCCGCTGTGGAGCGCTCGACGCCGGTGAGTCGAACCTGCAGGCCGCCGACGGACAGGGTGTCACCGACCAGCCGCTCCCACGTCTGGGCCGCATAGGGATCAGGCTTCCCGGTGGCGGCGTACGCCGGCACCCCGCTGGCTGCGACTGCTGCCAGCGCGGCCGTCGCGGCCAGGAAAATCCGCCGGCGGGGCCCCTTGGCCGGGATCACGGCTGCGCGCCGTTGAAGCCAAGTGCGTACCGGAGGTTCTTCACCGGCAGCCCGCCGGTGGAAGCGTAGCCGATGCTGACCGAGTCGCCGGCGGAGACGGTGACCGGTGTGGCCGGGGCGGTGCAGGCAGCAATCATGTCCGCCAGCGTGCAGGCCAGACCGGTGTCCGAGCCGTTGACCCGGACAGTGAGGGTCACCGTGCCGGCCCGTGGGGTGACGGCGCCGGTGAAACCGGACAGGGTGCCGCCCAGGGGCAGTGCGGTTGCTGCGTCAGGCTCAGCGGCGACCGCCGAGGTGCCGGACAGCGGGATGAAGGCGGCGGTGTCCGAAGGATCGATGAACGGCAGGGACCCGGTGAAAACTGATCCGTCGCCGGGGGCTCCCTGAGGCCCCTGCGGCCCGGCCGGTCCTGCCGGTCCGACGGCTCCTATCTGGCCGGTTGGACCCTGAATGCCCTGCACGCCCTGGGTGCCCTGGGCCCCTTCCGGGCCAGCCTGACCCTGCGGCCCCTCCGGACCTATTGGTCCCTGTGGTCCGATAAGGCTTTGGGTTCCTCCGGGCCACGTGCCGGAGGATTTTGGTCCGTAGACGGCGAAGGTTGTTGTATCCAGGTAAAAATCACTGTCCACACCAAGGGCGGCAGCCGGCGCACCCACGCCATTGCGGATGGTATTTCCGTCACGGCCGGGAAGCCCGTCCGCCCCGTCAATTCCGTCCGCCCCGTCAGCGCCGTTGGCCCCGGCGGGGCCTGTTGCTCCGGCGGGTCCCGGTGCACCGACGGCGCCGTCAGCGCCGTCGGTCCCATCGGCACCGGCCGGTCCTGCTGCTCCGGGTGCCCCGTCAGCGCCGTCAGCACCGTCGGTCCCATCGGCGCCGGCCGGTCCTGCTGCTCCCGGTGCCCCGTCAGCGCCGTTGGTCCCGGCTGCCCCGTCAGTTCCAGCCGTTCCGTCGGCGCCGTTGGATCCGTTGGATCCGTTGGATCCGGCTGGACCCTGTGCTCCGGAGGCGCCCGCATCGCCCTTCTCGCCCGCATCGCCCTTCTCGCCGGCATCGCCCTTTTCGCCCTTGTCTCCGGGTTTGCCTGACGCGCCGTCGGCGCCGTTGGACGGCCCGGCGGTCGCGGCAAAAGTGGGTACTGTTCCGTCAACAGGCCCAGCAGCCAGCCACGACACCGGCAGCTCATTCGGGCCACAGGACAACGTGCCGGCCTCCGAGGTGATGCTGGAGAAATCCAGCGTCGAACTGTCGAGGCAGGCATGGATTGATGCGGCATCCTCAGCTGACGAGGCGGGTGTGCAGGCGCCGAGTGCAAGGACTGCGGCCGCCGCTGCAGCGGCTAATGAGAGATGTTTGGGGCGTGGGCGGTTCAAGCTGGCTTCTCCTCGGTCGGCAGAAATGATGTGCCGGGGGAGAGGCAGGATAGGACGCCGCAGCGGATGGGTATTCGTCCCCCCAGGGTCATCCGCTGCCGCTGCCAGCGTAAAACGTTTTGGACCCAGTCCAATATTTTATGTCGAATGCAGGCGCAATATGACGGGGCTGCCGCAGCCACGCCACCAGTATGGACCCGCCAAACAGCAGCTGCCCCCGGCCGGGGCCGGGGGCAGCTGCTGTTTTATCTGAGGGGGAAGAGCGGGCGGCTAGGCCTGCTTCACCGGTTCGGCCTGCTCAGGGACCTCGTGCGGGTGCCGGCGTTCCAGCGAAGCACCCTCGACGTCGACGTCCGGCAGGATCTTGTCCAGCCATTTCGGCAGCCACCAGGCCTTGTCCCCGGCCAAGTGCATCAGCGCCGGGATCAGCAGCATCCGCACCACAAAGGCATCCAGCAGCACGCCGAAGGCGAGGGCAAAGCCGATGGGCCGGATCATCGCACTGTGGGAGAAGACGAAGCCGCCGAAGACCGAGACCATGATGATGGCTGCGGCGGTCACCACGGACCTCCCGGCCCGGACACCCTGGACCACGGCGACGCGCGACGGCGCTCCGTGGGCATACGCTTCCCGCATTCCGGAGCCGATGAACAGCATGTAGTCCATGGCCAGCCCGAACAGGATGCCCACCAGGATGGTCGGCAGGAAGTTCAGGATCGGGCCCGGGGTCTCCACGTTGAAGACTCCTGCGAGCCAGCCCCACTGGTAGATCGCCACCACACCGCCGAGGGCCGCGAAGTAGGAGAGCACGAACCCGAGCGTGGCGATGACCGGAACATAGATGGACCGGAACACCAGGATCAGGATCAGCAGGGAGAGGCCGACGACGACGCCCAGGTAGATGGGCAGCGCATCGGAGAGCTTGTCCGAGATGTCGATGTTGCCGCTCGCGGAGCCGGCCACGCCGATCTCATACGTTCCATCCAGCGGGGACATATCCCGCAGGGTGTGGACCAGGTTTTCGGTGGACTCACTGGTGGGCCCCTCGGTAGGGACCACCTGGAAGGCGACCGTGCTGCCGTCTTCGGAGGAGCCGACGGGCGCTACCGCGGACACACCGTCCTGGTCGAAGAGGATCTGGGCAATCTCGGCCTGTGCGGCGGTTGCTTCAGCATCGGTCGGTTCGGACGGAAGCTCCGCCACAACCAGCAGGGTGCCGTTCTGGCCCTCGCCAAACTTCTCCGACAGGGCGGAGTATGCCTGGTACTGCGTGGAGTCATGCGGCTCGGAGGAGCCGTCCGGCAGGCCGGTCCGCATATCCATCGAGGGGACTGCGATGACGAGCAGGGCGGCGATCGCCGCCACCGCCGTCAGAACCGCGCTGAGCGTGGACATGGGCTTCACCGGAGCAGCTGCGGGGGCGGGCGTGCCGGCCTCGGCCGCGGAGGAGATGGAGGCCCGTTCTTTCTTGCTCAGGATGCGCATGCCAACGAGCTTCAGCAGCGCCGGGGTCAGGGTCACGGCGATCAGCACGGCAATCGCAATGCACGCAGCGCCCACGGTGCCCATCAGGCCCAGGAACGGAATGCCGCTGATGTTCAGGGCGAGCAGTGCGATCAGCACGGTCGCGCCGGCGAAGACGACGGCGTTGCCGGAAGTGCCATTGGCCAGGCCGATGGACTCTTCGAGTTCGAAGCCGTTCTTGAGCTGCCGGCGGTGCCGGTTGACGATGAACAGGGTGTAGTCGATGCCCACGGCCAGGCCCAGCATCAGACCCAGCACGGGGGTCACGGAGATCATTTCGACCACGCCGGAGAAGGCCAGGGCGCCGAGGGCGCCGATGCCGACGCCGATGAGAGCGGTCACCAGCGGAAGTCCGGCACCGACGAGGGTGCCGAGCATCACCACAAGGACGATGGCAGCGATGACCAGGCCGACGACCTCGCCGACGCCCACGATGCTGGGGATGCCCTGGGTGATGTCGGCCGAGAAGTCGGCGGTCACACCGTCCACCGGGGTGCCGTCGAACACGGCAACCACGGCATCCTTGGTCTCCTGCGGAATCTCCATCTGGGTGTCCTCGAAGACCACGGTCACGACTGCCGTGCTGCCGTCCTCGGAGACCATGCGGATTTCCTTGGCCATGTTCAGCAGGGCCGCGGCCTGCTCCAGCTGCGGTGCCTGTTCCTCAGCCGCGGCGGCCTGGGCTTCCAGCTCCGCCCGGCCGGCGTCGAGCTGGGCCTGCTGTGCGTCCAGCTGCGGTGCGGCCATGGCGAGCATCCCGGACGCCTCGGCCTGGGCCCGGGCAGCGTCCAGCTGCGCCTGGCCGGCGTCGAGCTCGGCCCGCGCCGCCTCGATCTGCTGCAGCCCGGCGTCCAGCTGGGCCTGTCCATCGGCGAGCTGTCGGGCCTGTTCCTCACGCTGGGTCTCGGTGGCAAAGGGGTCGACGGCGTTTTCCACGCCGTCCACGGCTTTGGCATCCTCGATCAGGGTGCTGATCGAGTCGCGCTGCTCAGCTGTGAAGGCCGAGCCGTCCTCCGTCTGGAGCACGATTGAACCGGTTCCACCAGATGCTTCAGGAAGCTCCTGCTGCAGCCGGTCGGTGACCTGGGTGGTGGGGGTGTTGGGAATGGAGATCGCGGAGGAGAGCGTGCCGCCGAACAGCGCGAACGCTATTCCGGCGACAGCCAGCACAGCGATCCACACCGCCAGTACGGTGCGGGCACGCCGTGCGGCGGCCTGTCCGAGGCGGTACAGGAATTCAGCCATTGGAGGTCCTTGTCGGAGGATGGTGGTTTGCTGCGGGGAAGGTGGTCAATTGGCGAGGGGAGCTCAGGACGCACTGGGTGGTGTGCCGGAGCCGTGGCCGGTGCGGAGGGCAGCAATGAGGCGCTGGAGCAGTTCCAGCCAGGCGCCGCGGGATTCGGCTGTGTCGACGGCGCCGGTCTGGGCGCTCCAGCGCTCGTAGATGACGCTCACGCCGCCGGCGAATGTGCCGACGAGGAGTTCGATGTCCAGCGGATCAGCGTGCGGGTGGCGGGACAGCAGGGCAGCGATGACCTGGTTTCCTGCCATGGTGACCGAGCGGAACGCCAGAATTGCCTTTTGCGGAGTTGACCGGCTGTCCGCACGGCCGAGGACCTGCGTCAGGTAGGACACAGCTTCGATGAACGAGGGTGAGCTGACCAGCTCCACCAGGTCGTCCAGCGGGGAGCGGCCCTCCGGGGCCGTGCCTGGCGGCAGTGCGAGTACGGCGCCCACGATGCCGGTTCCCACTTCGGTGACCACGTCATCCAGGGAGGAGAAATGGTTAAACACCGTCCGGCGGGAGACATCGGCGCGCTGGGCGAGTTCATCCACTGAGAAGTCCGTGCCGCGCCGTTCGGAGAGGAGGGCTGCGCAGGCATCGACGATCGCCTGCCGGTGGCGGCTTTTAAGGGCCGCCCGGCGGTCCGGGACAGAACAGGCTGGAAGCACATAACTACACTAAGTGCACCGTTGCACTCGGTGCAAACGGCGCGGTCCGGTGCCGGCGCAGGTCACTGTGGCGTCGGCATTCTCTGCGGATCCTGCGCCAGTTCGGCGCGGATCTCCTCGCTGAGCCGCTCGGTCATGTACTGCCGCCACTGCGGCAGCCCGTGGACGTCGTCGTGGTACAGGGCGAAGGGAATCGTGGCATCTATCGCCCCGCGCAGTTCGGCACGGCCGGGAACACTGCCGAACCGCAGCTGGACCGGGCGCACGGTGGCAGCGGTGACCGTGAGGACGAAGGTGCCGCCCGGATCGAGCCTGCCGATGATCAGGACTCCGGACCGGCCCAGGTTGGACAGGGACAGCCGCCGCATCGCGGTGCGTGCCTGCAGGGCCCTGGCCGGAAGGGTCACACTCCGCAGCAGCTCGCCGGGGGCGAGGGACGTCTGCCCGTCGCCGGTGACCAGGCCCGTGACCGGCAGGGTGCGCGATGTGCCGTCCGGAGAGAGCACCAGGGCCTGGCCGTCCAGCGCCGCGGTCAGGGAGGTCATCGGACCGGCGGGCAGTGCAGTGCAGAGGTTGCCGCCCACCGTGGACACGTTCCAGACCTTGAACGACGCCACAAAAGCGTCACAGCAGGGGCGGAGCAGTTCCAATGCGGTCCAGTCGGCGGCGGCCGGCAGGTCACCGGCAAAGGCATAGAGCTCGGCAACGGTGCAGGTGGCAGCGATCTCCAGGCCGCCGTCCGAGGTGCTGAGCGGTTCCCAGCCGGCCCGGGTGAGGTCCAGGACCCGCTGCAGGCTCTGGCTGCCGGAGGAGAACAGCACCGTGCCTCCGCCCAGCCAGGCGTCTCCGGGACGCCAGTGCGCCGGGTCGCCGGTAGGGACCAGGTCCGGAATGGTGTTGATGTCCACGCGCAGGGATCTCCTAGCTGGCTGTGAGGTGTTTGATTGATCGGGATGAGGCGTGGACAGGGCCGGTGAGGCCGGACAGTGGCAGTCCGGCGGCGCCGATGTGGCGGCGGCCGTCGCTCCGGCCAAGACTGACGGTGTCACTTCTCCGGGGGTGGCAGCATCAAGCTTCGGTCCCGGGAGTTCACTCGGCAATCGCCTCGACGGGGGCGTGCAGGTGGCGTGCAGCGCGGCGGCCTCCACGCGTCCGCCGCTCACCGACCCCCACACCCCGCCACCGCTGCCGATCACCCGTGAGGTTCCGGGTGGGCCCTAAATCCGCGCTTCCAATTCTTTTTCCTATTGCCGCTATGCCGCGTTGCCGAATACATTTTCGTGTCCATTGCATGTCCGAAGAAATGCGCACGGCAGCATACCGGGCCGGAATTGGAAGGAGCCTACCACGGGTTACCCGCCGCATCACCTGGGCGCCGCTGACCGGTGGAAGGAAATTTTCTTGACCGTTTCCGGCACCCCGGTCTACGCTGGCGGCCAAGTGCCGGCAACCGCCGGACTTCTTGGATCAGCAGACAAGTTCCACTGAGCTGGCCGCCTTTTACGGTGTCCGGCAACTGCGGCATCGCAGCGGTATCGACCCGCAAAGGATCCGCCCATGCAGACCTCCTCCCCAGCCGCCTTCCCGGCCACCCGCCTCTGGATTAGGAATCCGCTGGCCGTCTTCACCGCCAACAGCCTCGATGCCGCCGGGGGACTGGTCATCGAGGCGGGCCGGATCACCGAGCTGGTGGCCGCCGGCGGCCAGCCCTCGGCACCGGTCACCTCCACCTTCGACGCCTCCGCCCATGTGCTGCTGCCCGGCCTCATCAACACCCATCACCACTTCTACCAAACGCTCACCCGGGCCTGGGCTCCCGTGGTGAACACGCCGCTGTTCCCCTGGCTGAAGAACCTGTACCCGGTCTGGGGCCGGCTGTCCCCGGAGGACCTGGAACTGGCCACCACGGTGGCGCTCGCGGAACTGCTGCGCTCCGGCTGCACCACCGCAGCCGACCATCACTACCTGTTCCCGGACGGGCTCGAGCAGGCCGTGGACGTGCAGGTTGCCGTGGTCCGGCGGCTGGGTATGCGGGCCATGCTGACCCGCGGTTCCATGAGCCTGGGGGAGGACGACGGCGGCCTGCCGCCGCGCCGGACGGTCCAGGCCGCAGAGGTGATCCTGGCGGACAGCGAACGGCTGATCGGCGCCTATCACGAGCGTGGAGACGGCGCCGTGATCCAGATTGGGCTGGCGCCATGTTCGCCGTTTTCGGTGACGCAGGAAATCATGAAGGCCAGCGCCGCCCTTGCAGAGGTCCACGATGTCCGCCTGCACACCCATCTCGCCGAAACCATGGATGAGGAGGCGTTCTGCCTGGAGATGTTCGGCCTCCGGACAGTCGATTATCTGGAAAGCGTCGGCTGGCTGGGGGACCGCACCTGGTTGGCGCACGGTGTGCACTTCAACGACGGCGAGATTGCCCGGCTGGGGGCCGCCGGCACCGCCGTCGCGCATTGCCCGACGTCGAACATGCGGCTGGCCTCCGGCATTGGACGGATGGCTGAGCTCGAAGACGCAGGCGCGCCGGTGGGCCTGGGAGTGGACGGCTCGGCTTCCAATGACGCCTCCAACCTGATCTTGGAAGCGCGGCAGGCGCTGTACCTGCAGCGGCTGCGCTACGGAGCCGAAGCCATCACACCGGAGCGGGCACTGGGCTGGGCCACCCGCGGTTCCGCCCGGGCCCTGGGACGGAGCGATATCGGCGAACTGGCACCGGGCAGGCAGGCGGACCTGGCCCTCTTCCGGCTCGATGACCTGCGGTTCTCCGGCTCCCACGATCCGCTCTCCGCGCTCCTGCTGTGCGGTGCGGACCGCGCAGATCGGGTCATGGTGGGCGGGGAATGGAAGGTGGTCGACGGCGAACTGCCGGGCCTCGATCTGGAAGAGCTCACCGCGCGGCATACCGGGGCTGCCCGCCGCCTGGTAGCCGGCTGAGGCCTTTTTGGCAGGCGGCGCTGCGATTATGCGCTGCAGCCGCCAAAAGGGCAATCCCTCTTTCGAAAGTTTTTTCACTGTTTTGTAAAATCCACATCACGCTCAAGAAGTGTGGGTTGCGCGCAGATTAAAAGAAAGCGCAAAAGTACAAACCCTTGACACGCAGGAGGGCGGACTCCAGACTGTTCGAAATAGAAATTCCGCATCGAGGAAATTCTCCCCAGCACCTTCAACAGAAACATCACCAGGAACTTCACCGGAACATCGAATCAAGTCGGCCAACGCCGATGGTCAAGGGTGTTCAGCGCCGGGAAGTCCCCTCCGTCTGATCCCTGACCGAAAGCTGACGCCCGTGGCCCTGCCCCTGTCTCCGGACCCGTCTTTAAACGTTTCCCCGGACTTCCTCTCCGCCTTCAACACGGCCTCCATCTCCGACGCCCAGGCGGCGCTGAAGCCATGCGTCGACATCCCCCGGTGGACCTCGGAAATCGCGCTGGCCCGGCCCTTTGGGACAGCCGCGGAACTGCTCTCGTTTGCTGAACTGGCTGCTCCCGGCTGGACCGAAGCGGAAATCGACGCCGCACTCGCCCATCATCCCCGCATTGGTGAGCGGGCGGCCGGCAGCGGCAGCGAAGCGAAAATGTCCCGCCGCGAACAGTCCGGCGTCGAGACCTCAGCGGATGTCCAGGCCCAGCTGGCAGCAGGCAACCGAGCCTACGAGTCCCGCTTCGGCCGGGTGTTCCTGATCCGTGCCGCCGGCCGCAGCGCCGAAGAAGTCCTGGCAGTGCTCGGCGCCCGCCTGGAGAACTCTCCGGAAGAAGAACTCGAAGTCATCGCCGCGCAGCTGCGTGAAATCGCCATCCTCCGACTCGAAGGGCTCCTGAACCAGTGAAAAGCCAGATCACCACCCACATCCTGGACACAGCCGCCG
The DNA here is from genome assembly GCF_023167125.1 of Arthrobacter sp. Helios. Taxonomy (NCBI): domain Bacteria; kingdom Bacillati; phylum Actinomycetota; class Actinomycetes; order Micrococcales; family Micrococcaceae; genus Arthrobacter; species Arthrobacter sp. Helios. Next base: position 3,054,463 of record NZ_CP095402.1, on the reverse strand, counting down.
GCCGGCCGGCCCAAGGCATCCCGGTCTCCCTGCAGGCCGAAACGGCGCAGGGCTGGCAGGAGATCGCCACCGGCACCACCGATGCTGACGGACGCGTCACCGACCTCGGCCCGGACCGGCTCGAGGCAGGGGCCTATCGGATCGAGTTCACCACCGCGGCCTGGTACGAAGCCGCCGGAACGCCGTCGTTCTTCCCCTCCGTCACCCTCACTTTCAATGTTGCTGGAACCGGGGAGCACTACCACGTTCCCCTGCTGCTGAGCCCGTTCGCCTATTCCACCTATCGAGGAAGCTGAGCCATGACCTCTACAACGCACCCCGCCGGAGCCAGCGGACCCGGTACCTCACGGGTCGTGCTCGGCCCCAACCAATACGGCAAGGCCGAAGTCCGGCTGGTGAAGGTCACCCGGGACACGGCACGCCACAGCCTTGAAGACCTCAGCATCACCTCCCAGCTGCACGGCGGGTTCGAGGCCGCGCACACTGAGGGCGACAATGCCCGGGTGGTTGCCACCGACACGCAGAAGAACACCATCTATGCCTTTGCCCGGGACGGCGTCGGCTCCCCGGAGGAGTTCCTGCTCCGCCTGGCCGGCCACTTCACCGGAGAATTCGACTGGGTCACCGGCGGACGCTGGGCCGCCGAACAGTACTTCTGGAACCGGATCAGCGACCACGACCACGCCTTCGCCAAGGACAAAAGCGAAGTCCGCACCGCCGTCCTGCTGGCCGCCGGAAACCAGCGGCACCTGGTGGCTGGAATCTCGGATCTGACCGTCCTGAAATCCACCGGCTCCGAATTCCACGGCTTTCCGCGGGACCGGTACACCACCCTCGCCGAAACCACCGACCGGATCCTGGCCACCGATGTGACGGCCAAATGGCGCTACAACACTCTTGACGGCGTCGACTTCAACTCCGCCTACGCCTCGGTGCGCACCGCCCTGCGGGACACCTTCGCCAACACCCATTCACTGGCACTGCAGCAGACCATGTTCGAAATGGGCCGGGCCGTGCTGGATACGCACCCGGAAATCGATGAAGTGCGGCTTTCGCTGCCGAACAACCACCACTTCCTGGTCGACCTCGAACCCTTCGGTCTGGACAACCCCGGCGAAGTCTTCTTCGCCGCGGACCGTCCCTACGGGCTGATCGAAGCCGCGGTCCAGCGGGAGGGCAGCACCGGGGACAGCCCCGTGTGGAACAGCATTGCGGGGTTCTGCTGATGACCCGGCGCAGGGCCGCTGCGGCCAAGGGATCCCGGCCGGCCCGGCCCGAGGATGAGGTGCTTCCGCTCGGCAGCATGTTTGCCTACGGATTCCAGCACGTCCTGACCATGTACGGCGGGATCATCGCCCCGCCGCTGATCATCGGCACCGCCGCCGGCATGGATTCGGCGGACATTGGCCTGCTGATCGCTGCGTGCCTCTTCGTCGGAGGCGCGGCCACCCTGCTGCAGACCATCGGCGTGCCCTTCTTCGGCTCCCAGCTTCCGCTTGTCCAGGGTGTCTCCTTCGCCGGGGTTGCCACCATGACCGCGATCCTCAGCGGCGGCGGCGGCATCCAGGCAGTTTTCGGTGCGGTGATCGCAGCGTCGGTGATCGGCCTGCTCATCACCCCGATCTTCGCCAAGGTGATCCGCTTCTTCCCGCCGGTGGTCAACGGCGTCGTTATCACCACCATCGGGCTGACGCTGATGCCCGTGGCCGCGAACTGGGCCATGGGCGGCAACTCCAAGGCCGACGGCTACGGCAGCGTCTCCAACATTGGGCTGGCGGCACTCACCCTGGCGGTGGTCCTGCTGCTCAGCAAGGTGGGAGTCAGCGCCATTTCCCGGCTGTCCATCCTCCTGGCGATCGTGATCGGCACGGTCTTCGCCGTGTTCGTCGGCAAGGCGGACTTCTCCAGCGTGGGAGAGGGCCCGGTCTTCGCCCTGCCCAGCCCGTTCGCCTTCGGGATGCCGACCTTTGAGATCGCCGCAATCATTTCCATGTGCATCGTCATCCTGGTGACCCTCACCGAGACGACGGCGGACATCCTCGCCGTCGGGGAAATCGTGGATACCAAGGTTGATTCCAAGCGCATCGCCGACGGGCTGCGGGCCGACATGCTCTCCAGCGCCCTCTCCCCGGTGTTCAACTCCTTCACTCAGAGCGCCTTCGCCCAGAACGTGGGACTGGTGGCCATCACCGGCGTGAAGAGCCGCTTCGTCGTCAGTGCCGGCGGCCTGATCCTGGTGATCCTGGGCCTGCTCCCGGTCCTGGGCCGCGTCGTTGCCGCCGTCCCCACCCCGGTGCTGGGCGGCGCCGGCATCGTGCTCTTCGGCACCGTGGCCGCCAGCGGCATCCGCACCCTGGCCAAGGTCGAATACAAGAACAACATGAACCTGATCATCGTGGCCGCCTCCCTGGGCTTCGGCATGATTCCGATTGCCGCGCCGGCGTTCTACGACCAGTTCCCCTCCTGGTTCAGCACCATCTTCCACTCCGGCATCAGCTCCGCCGCCGTGATGGCGATCCTGCTCAATATCCTGTTCAACCACATCAAGGCGGGGAATTCGGAGGACCCGAGCGTCTTCGCCGAGGCGCCGGTCCGGGCGATCCGGACCGACCAGCTCCGGACCCTGCGCGAAGGGGACCACATCAAGGATGGAAAGCTGATGGATGCGGAAGGCCAGGAGATCGCCGTCGTGCCTCCAGGCCAGCCACAGGGCAGTCCGGATATGAAGTAACCGCCGTCACATCAACAGACCCTGCGTTGGGATAACTCAGGGGCTGGAAAGTAGTCTCGTTCCTATGGCTCCATTCCGAAACAGCCGCGCTGCCGCGCTGCCTGCGAAACTGTCCCGCTCCTGGCTCCTGGCATCTGCCGCGGACGAAGCAAATTTCGGGCCTGCCCTGGCCTCCGAAGCGGACTCGGTCATCTTCGATATGGAAGACGCCGTCCCCTCCGATAGCAAGGCCGCAGCCCGTGAACGCGTGGTCGAGGCCCTGTCCACCGGAATGACGGCCTGGGTCCGCGTCAACGGGATCGAAACCGATTTCTGGGCAGACGATCTCGCGGCGCTGTCCAAGGCTCCGGGCCTGCGCGGAGTCATGCTGGCCATGACCGAAAAACCGGAGCAGGTCACGCACACGGCCATGCGGCTGCAGGCCGGCACCCCGGTCCTGGCCCTGGTCGAATCGGCGCTCGGCATCGAGAACGCGACGGCGATCGCCAGCGCTCCGGGCACCTTCCGGCTGGCCTTCGGCGTGGGCGACTTCCGCCGCGACACCGGCGCGTCGGATGATCCGATGGCGCTGGCCTACGCCCGTTCCAAACTTGTGGTGGCATCCCGCGTGGGTCAGCTGCCGGGCCCGATCGACGGGCCCACGGTGGGAACCCTGGGCGAGAAGCTGCTGGACGCCTGCAAGGTCACCGCTTCGATGGGCATGACCGGCAAGCTGTGCCTCATGCCCGAAGCCGCGGACACCATCAACCAGGGCCTGTCCCCGAGCGAGTCGGAAATCGTGTGGGCGCACGAACTGCTGGAGGCACACGCCGCCGGTGCCGTGGTCGGTGACGGTTCCTACCTTCCCCGCCTGGCCCGCGCACAGAAGATCTCTTCGCTGGCGGATTCCTACGGTCTCTGGAACGCGTAGCGGTTCCCCGCCTCAACTGCCGAAAGCCGCAGCCTGCTCCTCCTCAGGGGCGGGCTGCGGCTGTTAGCCGTCCATCCCGTCGTTGATGCCGGCCAGCAGCTCCAGGACGCTGAACGTCAGGGCATGGGCATAGTCCTCGTCATAGTCCGGTGAACTGATGTCCACGAAGAAATGGGAACTGCCCGGATAGAGGATGAGCTTGACGGACGCGTCGTTGAGTGTGTCAGCGGCGGCCCAGTCTGCGTCCCCGGCTATCGAGTCGACGAGGTTGCGGGCGGCGTCCAGATCCCCTTCCTCTACAAAAACCGGGTCATCGGCCATGGCATGGATCTGCAGGGGAACGCCGGCCGGCCAGGTGTAGGCGTAGGCGCCAGGCGGAACGCAGGAGCTCACCAGGACGGCGCCCCGCGCTCCCGGCCGGGTTTGCGCCAGCCGCTGGGCCGGGAGAACGCCCAGTGAAAAACCGATGTAGACCAGGTCCTCCGGCAGCTGCTCGGCGATCCGCACGCCCAGGGCCTCGATTGTCTCCAGCCCGATCTCCCCGGCATACTCCAGTCCGGCCTCCAAGGTACCGAAGACCTGCCCGTCATAGAGGTCGGGCGCGGTGACGGTGTGGCCGGCGTCCCGGAGCAGATCAGCGAAGGCATCCGTTCCCGGGGTCAAGCCCAGTTCGGAGTGGAACAGCAGGACGTCGGCCACGCTGTGCTCCTACCGTTCGACCAGGATGCCGTCTTCATCGGCCCAGAGCCTGGCGCCGGGGCGGAACGTCACGCCGCCGAACTCCACCGGCACGTCCACTTCGCCCGCCGATTCCTTGGCACTCTTGCGCGGATTGGAGCCCAGCGCCTTGACGCCCAGGGGCAGCTTGGCGACGGCGGCACGGTCGCGGATGGGGCCGTTGATCACGACGCCGGCCCAGCCGTTGGCCACGGCGGCTTCGGCGATCATGTCCCCCATCAGGGCCGTGTTGAGTGAGCCGGCACCATCCACCACCAAGACCGCACCATTGCCGGGGGAGTTGAGGACGGACTTCACCAGCCCGTTGTCCTCCAGGCAGCGGACGGTGCGCACCGTCCCGGTGAAGCGGGTCTGTCCGCCCAGATCCTGGAACTGCAGGGAGACCGATGCCAGCGCCTCGCCCTGTTCGTCATAAAGGTCAGCTGTGCTCATTTCCATGGCACAACTGTGTCACACCGCACCCTGCCAGCCCGGGCAGGCACGGCCAGGCAGAGCCAGGCCAGGCCAGGAAGTTCCGGGCATCCCGGGCAGCTCAGATGCGGCAGGCGGGGGCCTGGGCCTTGAGGACGTCGACGATCTCCAGCAGTTCCTCCACCGGCCCCGAGGTCGGCGAGTTCTTCTCCTGGGGCCAGCCGCCGGGAAGGCCTTCGTTGTAGTACAGGCCGTCACCCAGGAGCATGATGGCCCGCGCGATCGGCCGGTCCCCGACTTCGTCCAGCACCAGATCGAACCAGTCCCGGTGGATCTGCTGCAGGAGCTCCGATGCCGCGGGGTCAGAGCCCTGGGCCAGCCGCACCGCCGCAATCAGCGCCCGGTCCAGATCGCTGTCCACGTAGACGGAGGTGCGGACCAGGTAACGCGCCGGCCCTTCCGGATCGGTGCGCATCTGTTCCAGGTCCACGGCGGCCAGTTCCTTCAGCCGCTCGAGCAGGCCGGCAGCAAGGGCTTCCTTGTTCTTGAAGTGGTAGAGCAGCCCGCCCTTGGAGACGCCGGCCCGTGCCGTCACGGCGTCGAGCGTGGCCCCGCGCGGGCCTTCATTGATCAGCAGTTCCTCGTACGCGGACAGGACTCGGTCCCGGGCGGATGTCTGTGCAGGCATGGCTTTACGGTACGCCATCTCTTCCTGTACAGTCTAGACGGTACAGTAACGTTCAGCCGCTCCGGCCGCGTGCTGTCGCGTCTTTTAACCCACAAATTTTCGGCAGGCGAAACCCCTGCCAGCATCCAAGGAGGAATTGTGCCTGCGGTACAGGAACGGCCCGTGCTCGCGCGGGCTGGACAACGTGAATGGCTGGGACTGGCGGTCCTGATGCTCGCCGTCCTGCTGGTGGCGGTGGACAACACCGTGCTGAGCTTCGCCGTGCCTTCACTGTCCCGGGCACTGGCTCCCTCGGGTACCGAACTGCTGTGGATCATCGACATCTACGCGCTGATCCTGGCCGGCCTCCTGGTGCCCATGGGCAGCCTCGGCGACAGGTTCGGCCGGCGGAAACTGCTGATGATCGGCACCGCCGGCTTCGGCCTGGTCTCCGTGGCCGCCGCCTTCGCGCCGTCCGCTGAGGTCCTGATCGGTGCCCGGGCCCTGCTCGGCTTCTTCGGTGCCATGCTGATGCCCGCCACGCTGTCCATCATCCGGAACATGTTCGTGATTCCCAGCCAGCGCCGGATCGCAATTGCCGTCTGGGCTGCCGGGTTCTCCGGCGGCGCAGCCCTGGGCCCGATTGTCGGCGGCACCCTGCTGGAACACTTCTGGTGGGGCTCCGTCTTCCTGCTGGCCGTACCGGTGCTCATTCCGCTGCTGGTCTTCGGCCCGCGTCTGCTGCCGGAGTCCCGGGATCCGAAGCCGGGCAAGATTGACCCGCTCAGCATCGGGCTGATCATGGCGACCATGTTCCCGCTGGTCTACGGCATCAAGACCGTGTCCACTCACGGGATCGGCGTCGACTCCCTGCTGCCGATGGCCGTGGCACTGGTATTCGGTGCCGCTTTCGTCCGGCGCCAGCTGCGCCGGGACGAGCCGATGCTCGACGTCCGGCTGTTCCGCAATCCGGTGTTCAGCGGCTCCATCTCGGCCAACCTGCTCAGCGTCTTCGCACAGGTGGGGTTCATCTTCTTCTTCTCCCAGCACCTGCAGCTCGTCCTGGGGCAGACGCCGCGGGAAGCCGGCGTGATGATGCTGCCCGGGCTGATGCTCACCATCGTCGCCGGCCTGGCCGTGGTGAAGGTGGTGCGCCGGGTGCGCCCCGCCTACGCAGTGGCCGGCGGGCTCCTGTTCAGCGCCGTCGGATACACCGTGGTGCTGTTCACCGGACACCAGGAAAGCCCGCTGGGCCTGATCATCGCCTTTATGATCCTGGGCATCGGCGTCGGCTCGGCGGAGACAATTTCCAACGACCTCATCCTCTCCAGTGTCCCGTCCGAGAAGGCGGGAGCGGCGTCGGCCATCTCTGAAACCGCGTATGAAGTGGGTGCGGTCCTGGGTACCGCAGTGCTGGGCAGCATTCTGACGGCGGGCTACCGCAACGGCGTTGTGCTCCCGGAAGGCCTGGATCCCGCCGCGGCCTCCGCGGCATCGGAAACCCTGGGCGGTGCAGTGGAAGCAGCAAACAGCCTGCCCGGTCCGCAGGCCGCGGAGCTGCTGGCCTCGGCCCAGGCCGCGTTCGACTCCGGTGTGGTGGCGACGTCGGCCATCGGCATCGCCCTGATGGTTGCCGCTGCTGCTGCTGCCCTGGTGGCACTGCGCCGCGTGGCACCGGACCGCGGCGAGCCTGCCGCGGAACCGCAGCCCGCAGCTGAACAGCCCGCGCCGGCCGCCGCCGGCAGCAAGGCCTAAGCCAGGAGTCTCGGTGCCCCGGTGAGACGGCTACGAGTCGGTTTCACCGGGGTGCACGATCAGTACCGGGCAATGGGCATGCGCAGCTGCGGCGGAGCTGACCGAGCCGAGCAGCAGCCCTTTGAAGCCTCCCCGGCCCCGGCTGCCCACCACCAGCATTTCCGCACCCCTGCTGGCCTCCACCAGGACGTGGACCGGTTGGCCGGCCACGGCGGTCTTCGTGAGTCCTTCCGGGAGTTCCTGCCCGAAGGCCGCCGCCAGGGCCTCATCCAGTGCGGATTCGGCCTCGACCCGTGGGGTCCATTCCGTGGACGGGATGGGAACGGCCAAGGCAACCGGATAAGACCACACCGTCACTGCTTGGATGTGGCAGCCGAGCAGGTCGGCGAGCCGGTGGGCAGTCCGCAGGGCGACCAGTGACAGCGAGGATCCGTCCACCCCGACAACAATGCGTTTATGTTCCTCGTTCATTGCGTTGCTTCCTGTCTCTCGGGGGTGTGGGGAAACTCCCGCCAAGTCTGCCCTGCTGCCGCCCGGTGCACTAGGCCCACCATGTGTTCTTCCGGGAGGGACGGCGTACGGTCCGCCGCGGGGCCTACGGCGGGCCGGGCTGGAACGGGCGTAACGGATTCTCCAGCCCCGGTGCCGGTCCGTAGGATCAGGAGGTGCCTCCCACCCCCGCCCCGCAAGCCAGCAAAGCTCCGCTGAGCACCGGCCTGCTGCTGGTGCTGGCGTTCCTCGCCGCCACCGGTCCGTTCACCACGGACCTGTATCTGCCGTCCTTTCCGGAGATTGCCGGGGACCTGGGGTCTTCCGCGTCCGGTGTCCAGCTCACACTGACCGCCTTCCTGATCGGTATGGCCGCAGGGCAGCTGGCCTTCGGGCCGGTTTCCGACCGCTACGGCAGATTCCGGCCGCTGATGCTGGGGTCCGGTGCGTTCGTCCTCGCCTCGGTGGTGTGTGCCACCGCGCCGAACCTGGAGGTCCTGATCGGAGCGCGGTTCGTGCAGGGGCTGTGCGCCGCCGCCGGGCCCGTGATCGCCCGGGCCGTGGCTTCCGACCTGACGTCCGGTGCGGCCGCCGCCCGGACCTTTAGCTTGCTGATGACCATTGGCGGGGTCGCACCCGTGCTGGCCCCCGCACTCGGCGGTGTGCTCACCGGACTCTGGGGCTGGCGCGGAGTCCTGTGGACGCTGGCCGGGATCGCCGCACTCATGTTCGCCTGCGCCGCCGCGGTGGTGCGCGAAACCCTGCCCGTGGAGAAACGCATTCCGGGTCCGGCCTTTAAGGGGCTGGGACTGGTGGTCCGCCGCCGTCGCTTCCTGGGCTACGTGCTGCTCTTCGCCAGCTCCTTCGGGGTGCTGATGGGCTACATCTCGGCGTCCCCCTTTATCTATCAAAGCCTCATGGGCCTTTCCCCGGAGGTCTACGGCCTGATGTTCGGCCTTAACGCCGCCGGGATGGTGAGTGCAGGGTTTATCGCCGCCCGCCTGACCCGCCGCGTTCCGGCCCGCCGCATGGTCGTCCGGGCGGTGGTGGTCCTGATTGGAGTGGCGGCGGCCATGCTGGTGCTGGTCCTGGCCGGTGCACCTCCGCTGCTGCTCGCTGTGCCGCTGTTCTGCTCGGTCTGTTCGCTGGGATTCATCATGGGCAACACCACCGCACTGGCCCTCGCCGAGGCAGCCGGCGCCACCGGCAGCGGCTCCGCCGTCCTTGGCGGAGCACAGTTCCTGATGGGCGCAGCCGTCTCACCCCTGACCGGCCTCGGCGGCGAGTATTCGGCGCTGCCGCTGGCCCTGGTGATGCTCGGATCCGCGCTGATTGCCGGCTCCGCCGTCGTCCTCACCCGCGAGCGGCGTCCCGCGTAGACTGAGAAGACCATGCGACACATGAACAAGTACCGCACGCCCATTGTCTGGCTCCTCATCATCGGCCTGGTGGGAAGCATCAGCGTCGGGTTCCTGGGCCTCTTCTTTTAGCGGGCTTCTCTCTCGGGCCTTCCTCTCGGGCCTTCAGCCGGTCCGCCCGGGTTGAACCCGCCCCTGCCGCCGCCATAGGATAGTAAGCATGCTTACCTAAATGGTTGGCGGGCCGCCGCGTGCGGCTCCACGTCCAAGAACTGTGGAAAGTTGGGATAGTCAATGGCCAATAAGCAGACCGCGGACCAGTACACCTTCCAAAACCCGGTCACCCGGTATCCGTCCATTTCACCGCCCAAGCAGGACCAGCCGGAACCGGGCCTGGATGCCGACCTGGAGCCGAAAACCGACCGCGGCGAGGATTCCTACCGCGGCACCGGGCGGCTCGAAGGGCGCAAAGCCCTGGTCACCGGTGCTGACTCCGGAATTGGCGCGGCGGTCGCCATCGCCTTCGCCCGGGAAGGAGCTGACGTCGCCCTCGCCTACCTGCCGGAGGAAGAGGAAGACGCCGCGCACGTTATGGAAGTGATTCGCAAAGCCGGGCGCACCGCCGTCGGGCTCCCCGGAGACGTACGGGACGCGGCGTACTGTGCCCAGGTGGTCCAGGATGCGGTTGACGGACTCGGTGGCCTCGACATCCTGGTGAACAACGCCGGCAAGCAGATCGCTGTGGAAAGCCTCGAGGATCTCAGCGACGAGCAGCTGGACGACACATTCAAAACCAACATCTACTCGTTCTTCCGCATCACCAAAGCCGCGCTGCCGCACCTGCCCGCGGGTTCCAGCATCATCAACTCGACGTCGATCCAGGCGTACAGCCCGTCGCCGCACCTGCTGGACTACGCGAGCACCAAGGCCGCGATCAACAACTTCACCAAGGGCCTCGCCCAGCAGCTGGCGCCCAAGGGCATCCGGGTAAACGCCGTCGCCCCGGGCCCGTTCTGGACGCCGCTGCAGGTTTCCGACGGCCAGCCCAAGGATGCCCTGCCGGAGTTCGGCAAGGACACCCCGCTTGGCCGTGCCGGGCAGCCGACGGAGCTTGCCCCGGCCTATGTGTTCCTGGCCTCCTCTGAATCCAGCTACGTGGTCGGGGAAACCCTGAACGTCAACGGCGGAATGCCCAGCCCGTAAGTTTGTCTAACTGCAGCGAAACGGGGCCGTCTCCAGGAGGAGGCGGCCCCGTTTGGCGTTGGAGGCGGTTGGAAGCCGGCGCCGGTTAGACGGTTTCTTGAACCGGCGGGAAGTGGGCGCGGTCCACGCGGCGGTGGAACCGCATGCCCGCCAGGCCGCCCAGGAGTGCGCCGATCAGGCTCACTGCCACGCTGGCGATCACAGCCAGCCAGGTTCCAGCGGAAATGCTGCCCAGGTCCTCGGGCAGCGGCGCCACAGAATTCAGCTGGGTGATGCTGCGGATGTCATTGCCGAAGATCAGGCCCACAATAATGACGACGGCGGCCGCCGCGAGTGCCCACAGCCACACGGCGAGGCCCTGCTTCAGACCGTTGAAGCGTGCCATCCGGCCAGCCACGTAGCCGCCGGCGTAGTACGCGAGCAGCAGCACAGCCAGGGTGATGATTGCGCCGGCCAGGCCGGCTGACTGATTTGCTGCGGCCTGGTCCAGGGCTGCCCCGAGGTCCGTGTCGGTGGAAACCCCGACGGCGGCGCCGATGGCGGCCGCTGCAGCGGACAGCAGCACGACCATGCCGGTTGCGGTCAGCCAGCCGAAGAAGGCCGCTCCGAACTTGAAGCCGCCAAAACGCTCGCGTTCCGCGGCCAGCAGGGCTTCGCGGTTGGGCAGCCCCTGCGACCGGGGGCCACGGCCGGTGCGTCCGGTCGTGGTTCCGCCCTGCTCAGGTGCGGTTTGGCCGGTACGGTAGGCCGCATCGCTGGGGTCGCGGGTGCCGGTGACTTCGGCGTCGTAACGCCTCGTGTCAGCGGTCCCCAGAACCTGGGTGTGGTGTCGGCGGGTATCGCCGTTGCCGAGGACTTCGGTGTCGTTTTGGCGGGTGCCGGCGTTCCCTAGAACCTGAGTGTCGTTTTGGCGGGTGCCGGCGTTCCCCAGAACCTGAGTGTCGTTTTGGCGGGTGCCGCTGTTCCCGGCGTTCCCCAACACCTCGGTATCGTTCTGCCGGGTGCCGCTGTTCCGGGCGTTCCCCAGAACCTGAGTGTCGTTTCGGGTGCCCAGTACTTCGGTGTCGTTTTGGGTGCCGGCGTTCCCCAACACCTTGGTGTTGTTGTGCGGCGTTCCGGCAGCTCCGCTGGTGTTCAGCGGGCGGGTCACATCCGGCTCGTTGCTGTTGGTGCTGCTGTCCTCACTTGCGGCGACATCCTCTGCCCGCCGTCGGCGTTCGCCTGCGGCTGTGCTGCCTGAATCCGTGCTCATCTGCTGCTCCTTGCCGTCGGGTGCTGGCTGGCTGAAGGTGATGACTTCATAAGTAACCTTACTGTATGGGTGGATCGGCAGGTTGGCGGGGCTTGGCGCACGCAGTTTTCCCAGCCTGTGTTGCCCCGTGGCTGATGGGGTCACGTGTGTCACTCCAGTAACGAAGGGTGGGAAACTGCGCGGGGTTAGGCAGGGTCGCAGCACGCGTTCCCAGTCTTTGTAGCCTCCCGTTACTGGTGGGACCACACGCGTCACACCAGTAACGAACAGTGGGCACCCGTGTCGCGGGCTGGTCCGGAGACGGTGATCCGGAGGCGCATGGCCCCGGAAAGCTATCCCCGAACCAGCAGATGAAAGACTGTCCTGCATGGACACCGACCTTTTTATTACCGTCATAGCCGGCCTGCTGATTGCAGTGGGAGTGGCGGGCATTGTGGTGCCGGTGCTGCCGGGGAGCATTCTGATCCTGCTCACCTTCCTGGGCTGGGCGATCGGGGTCAGCAGCGGCGCCGGCTGGTGGTCCTTCGCCTTCGGGGCGCTGTTTGCCGTGACCGGCATGTCCGCCAGTGCCGTCCTCACCGGGCGCCGGTTGAAGCAGCGGCAGATCCCCAACCGGTCGGTGCTGATCGGGCTCATCGCCGGGATTGTCGGAATGTTCGTGATTCCGGTTGTCGGGCTGATCGTCGGATTCGCCGGCGGCCTGCTGATCAGCGAGTTCGCCCGCCAGCGCAGCCTCTCCGCAGCAGCGTCCTCCTCCTGGGCGGCCCTCAAGGCAACCGGACTGGGGCTGCTGGTGGAACTGGCGCTCGCCCTCGCCGCGGGAACCGCTTGGATCATCGGCGTCTGGGTCCATTTCGCGACCCGCTAGGGCGTTCGGCTAAACCCCACGCCCCGCGACCCGCTAGGGCGTTCGGCTAAACCCCACGCCCCACGTGCCCCGCAGGCAACGCACCCCAACCCGCCAGCGCATCCAACGAAACCAGGCCCCACTTCACGACGGCGAAGCCCGCCTGGGGTGGTATGTCCGGCCGAAGCTGCGTTCGGCACCCTCGTGGATCTCGACGAGCTCCCAGTCGTAGCGCCGCCCGCCGGGAACGTCGAAGATACGGATGCCGTCACCCAGGAAGACCGGAGCCACGAACACCTGAAGCTCATCAATCAGGTCGTGTTCCAGGGCCTGCCGGGCAATGTCGGCGCTGATGATCTGCACGTCTCTGTCGCCGGCGATTTCCCGGGCGCGGCGGATAGCCTCCACGATGCCGCAGTTCAGTGCGGTGATGGAATCGTCGCCGGCAAGCTCTTCCGGGCGGTGGGTGAGGATGAATTCGGTCCCTGACCAGGCGCCGCCGTATGCCTCGGAGGTCGTTTCGTCCCGCTCGCCCCGCTGGGCCTTCGCGGCGTCGTATCCGTCCCGGCCGGCGATAATCACTGCGACCTCGCCGGCCAGACGCTCCGTCATCCCCTCCGGCAGGGGCTCAGCGGCAGAGAACCAGCTCATGTCGTGGCCCGGCCCCGCCAGGAAACCATCGAGCGAACAGGTGAATCCCCAGGCGACTTTGCCCATGATCCCTTCCTTGGCTGACCGCCGTGCCGGCACTGCGCCCCGATGTCGATGGGGTGAACGTATCGAAACAGCCAGCCCCGGCACAAGGCCCGAGGCTGTCACAAAGCGATGCCAGTCACCTGGGCTTGTGCGCCGCATCACATTCAATTATGGTTCCATTAGTTCTCTATACGAAACACATGTTCGATTATCGAACTTGCGGCCGGTTGGCCGCCAAGGTCCAAAGGATTGCCAATGATTGCCAGCCCGAAAGACAGCACGCCGGAGCGCGTGCCCAACTACCCGCCTGCCGTCCTGCGGCCCCGCGAGCACCACTTCCGCGGCAGCCTGGGCCGCTTCGCCACCGGCGTCGCCATTGTGACGTTCGACGGCGTCTCCAAGCGCCACGGCCTGACCGTCAACTCCTTCACCTCGGTTTCCATGGATCCGCCGCTGGTGCTGGTGAGCATCGCCCGCACCACCAAGGCCCATGACGAGCTCGCGGACCGCCCCTTCACCGTGAACATCCTCGGCGCTGAGCAGCAGGCCCTGGCCATGCACTTCGCCGGACGCCCGGGCTTCGAGCCCACCTGGATCGAGGGCGAAGTCGCGCCCCGGCTGAGCAACGTCCTTGCCTATTTCGAGTGCAAGCCCTGGGCTGCGTACGACGGCGGCGACCACACCCTGTATCTCGGCGAAGTCGCAGACTTCAACTACCGCAGCGGCGACGCACTGTGCTTCGCCAACAGCACCTTCACCACCATTCCGGAAAGCCAGCTCGGCATCGAAGAGCTGCTCTAAGCAGTCCGTCGGTCCCGGACCACCAGCACCACCTGCCGTAAATCACCAAAACAGCCTCAGCGCAGAAGCTACAAACAGAACTGGAGAAAGCCCATGGGCATCCGCACCGGACAGCAGTACCTCGACGCAATCAACGCCATGCGTCCCCACGTTGTGATCGACGGCGAAGTCGTCACCGAGAACATTGCCGAGCACCCGGCCTTCCGCAACAACGCGCGGACCTACGCCAAGCTCTTCGACATGCAGCATGATCCGGCCTACCAGGACCGGCTGACCTACACCTCCCCGTCCACGGGTGACCTGGTGAACTCCTCCTTTATGGTGCCGCGCAGCCTGGAAGACCTGGAAAAGCGCCGCGACGCCATCTCCTGCTGGGCCGAATACTCCAACGGTTTCCTGGGCCGCTCCGGCGACTACATGAACTCCTCGCTGACCGCCCTGGCCACCGCCAAGAAGTTCTTCTCCAAGGCTGATCCGGTTTTCGGTGAGCGCATCGAGGCGTACTACGAGAAGGCCCGCGAGCAGGACCTCCTCGCTACCCACACCCTGATCCCGCCGCAGGTCAACCGTTCCGTCTCCGGCTCCGAGCAGCTCGGCGGCCAGCTGGCTGCGCGCATCACCGAAGAGCGCGAAGACGGCATTGTCATCAACGGTGCCCGCATGCTCGCCACGATCGCCCCGATCGCCGACGAGATCCTGGTCTTCCCCTCCACCGTGCTCCGCGGCACCCCGGAAGACGCTCCGTACTCCTTCGCCTTCGCGCTGCCCAACGACGCCCCCGGCATGCGCTACCTCTGCCGCACCTCGCTGCACAACGGCGGCAGCACGCACGACGAGCCGCTGGCCAGCCGCTTCGAAGAGATGGACGCCGTCGTGGTCTTCGAAGACTGCTTCGTGCCGAACGAGCGCATCTTCATGCTCGGCCACCCGGAACTCTGCAACGCCTGGTACGCCGAGACCGGTGCCGGCCACCTGATGACCCACCAGGTGGTCACCCGCACCATCGCCAAGAGCACCTTCTTCCTGGGCCTCGCCTCGGAGCTGGCCGCATCGATCGGCATCGACGGCTTCCAGCACATCCAGGAGGATATTGCGGAACTGATTGTCGACGTCGAAATCGGCAAGGCGCTCATCCGCGCCGCCGAGGTGGACGGCGAACTGAACGACGAAGGCGTTTACCTGCCGAAGTGGGACACGCTGAACGCCGCCCGCAACTGGTACCCGAAGATCGCGCAGCGCTTCCCGCAGATCATCCGCAAGTTCTCCGCCTCCGGGCTGATGGCTCTGCCGGGTGAGGCTGACGTGAACTCGGATGCCCGCGGCGACATCGAGAAGTACCTGCAGGGCAAAACCCTCACCGGCCCCGAGCGTGTGCGCCTGTTCAAGCTGGCCTACGACGCCTCGATCTCCGGGTTCTCCGGCCGCCAGTCGCTCTACGAGTACTTCTTCTTCGGTGATCCGGTCCGCATGGCCGGCGCCCTGGTCAAGAGCTACGACGCCGAGCCCGCCCGGGCCCGCGTGCGTGAATTCCTGACCCGCGAAGACTAGGCACTAACCGGACAAAACCCGGTCCGCGGATCGTTCGCGGGCCGGGTTTTGTCATAAAAAGAAAAAGCTGTGTCGCCCATCACAGTTAACGGTATCTTTGGGCGACTGGTTACCGACCGTTCTTTCAGTTAATACTGTCCAGGCCTTAAACAACGGAGTTTCAATGACTACAAAAAGCGCGTCTGCTGAGCCGTCCCAGCGGATGAGCCGGGAGGAACGCAAGGTACTTGCGGGCACCCTGGTTGGTACCACCATTGAGTGGTACGACTTCTTCATCTACGCCCAGGCTGCCGGCTTTGTCCTGGCCACCCTCTACTTCGCACCGGTAGGTGAGGGCACTGCCCTGGCGCAGATTGTCTCCTTCGCCTCCATCGGCATCAGCTTCCTGTTCCGTCCGCTGGGCGCCATCGTGGCCGGCCACCTGGGCGACAAGCTCGGCCGCAAGCAGATGCTCGTCTTCACCCTGATCATGATGGGTGCCGCCACGGCCCTGATCGGTGTGCTCCCGACCTACGCGCAGATCGGCGTCGCAGCACCGATCCTGCTGCTTGTCCTGCGTATCCTGCAGGGCTTCTCCGCCGGTGGCGAATGGGGCGGTGCTGCCCTGCTCTCCGTTGAGCACGCACCCGTGAACAAGCGCGGCTTCTTCGGTGCCTACCCGCAGATCGGCGTTCCCGTCGGCATGATCCTGGCGACGTTCGTCATGTTCGTCATCTCCAGCACCCTCAGCGAAGAGGCCTTCCTGGAGTGGGGCTGGCGCATTCCGTTCCTCTTCTCCGTGGTCCTGATCTTCGTGGGCTACTTCATCCGCCGCTCAGTCGATGAGAGCCCGGTCTTCAAGGAGATGCAGCAGCGCAAGAAGGAATCCTCCGCACCGCTGGGCCAGCTCTTCAAGTACAACTCCCGCGAAGTCATCCTCGCCGCGCTGATCTTCATCGCCAACAACGCTGCCGGCTACCTGGTCATCGCGTTCTTCGCCTCCTACGCAGGCAAGGCCCTGGGCATGGAGCGTCCTGCCGTGCTGCTGGCCACCACCGTAGGCTCCTTCGGCTGGCTGATCTTCACCATGTACGGCGGTATGCTCTCCGACAAGATCGGCCGTGTGCGCACCTTCCAGATTGGCTACGCCTGGGTGTTCCTGTGGGCCATCCCGATGTTCCTGCTGATCGACACCGCCAACATCTTCCTGTTCGGCCTCTCGATTTTCGTGCTGACCATCGGCCTGGGCCTGTCCTACGGCCCGCAGTCCGCCCTGTACGCCGAGATGTTCCCGGCCCGCGTCCGCTACTCCGGCGTCTCCATCGGCTACGCGCTCGGTGCCATCCTGGGCGGCGCATTTGCGCCCATGATTGCCGAGATGCTGCTGAACGCGACCGGCTGGTCCGGCTCGATCGGCATCTACATCATGGTTCTCTGCGTCATCTCCTTCGTGGCAGTGACCATGGTCAAGGAAACCAAGGGCGCCGATCTTGGCGTCGAGGAGTCCCACCGGGCTCCGAAGGCTGGCTAACCGGTCCGCTTTCTGCCCCCCCCGGTAAAAACCTCACAGTGAATACGCAGTAAAGAACAGAAGACCGGCCCCTTGGAGCGTCAAGGGGCCGGTCTTCTGTCTGCGGCAAGGTCCCGGCCGGGTGTTGGCCGCGGTGGCTGGCTGCGGCCACCGCCCTGCCGGATTCAAGCGAAGCAACATGATAGACATGGACGTTTAGCCTGCGCTGACGCCAGCGGTGGTTCAGGGGGCGGGCTTTTCCGATGGATGGAAGGACGCAACGATGCTCGGTACCTCCCGGCAAGTACAACGGCAGGAACGCACTGCACGGTTCGGGTTCGCCTTCATCGGCGTCCTGCTTATTGCTGCCAACCTTCGGGGATCGTTCGTCAGTGTTGGCCCGGTGCTGTCAAACATCAGCGCCGACCTGGACCTGAGCACCACCGCAGCCGGGTTCCTGACCGGCCTTCCGCTGATCGCCTTTGCGGTCTTCTCACCGATGGCCCCCGGTGCGGCCGCCCGGCTCGGACTCGACCGGACCATGTGGGTGTCCCTGCTCATCCTCGCCGCAGGCATCGTGCTCCGCTCCCTGCCGGTGCCCGGGTTCATCTGGGCCGGCACCGCAATGATCGGGCTGGCCATCGCCTTCCTCAACGTTCTGGTGCCATCGCTGGTAAAGCGGGACTTTCCCCTCAAGGTCAGCCAGATTACGGGCAAGTACACCGCGGTGCAGGCCGGGGTCGCCGCGCTCGGTGCCGCCGTCGTTGTTCCGGTGGCCCAGACGTCCCCGGCGGGATGGCGGCTGGCCCTCGGGATCTGGGTGGGTGTCGCGCTCATCGCGATGGCCGTCCTGCTGCCCTGGCTGCGCCGCGGGCCGTCCGGCGCCGGCACCCGGCAGGCACCCGCAGAAGCGGAGGAAGCCTACCGGTCGCCGTGGGGATCGGCCTTGGGCTGGCAGGTGACGCTCTTTATGGGGCTGCAGTCGGTCGCGTTTTACGTCCTGATGGCCTGGCTGCCCACCATCGAGCAGGATCACGGGGTTTCCGCCACCACAGCCGGCATCCACCTGTCCGTTTTCCTCCTGGTCAACGTCTTCGCCAGCCTCGCCGCCGGAAGTCTGCTGCACCGGGGAACGGATCAGCGGCTCATTTCCTTCGTCAGCGGTGCGCTGATGGTGGTGACGTTCCTCGGACTGGCTATAGCGCCGGACCTGACGCTGCTGTGGGTCCTGCTCGGCTCCATAGGATGCGGCAGCCTCATTGTGATCGCCCTGTCCCTGTTCAGCCTGCGGAGCGTGAACTACCCCCAGGCAGCGTCGCTCTCCGGCATGGCACAGTCTGTCGGCTACACCCTGGGCGCGATGGGCCCGGTGATGTTCGGCGGTCTGCGGGAGCTGAGCGGGGACTGGACGCTGCCGCTGCTGGCAGCGGCAGCCATCATGGCGGTCCTCGCGGTGACGGGCCTGTTTGCGGGCCGAAACCGGGTCATCAGCGCCGCCTGAGCTGCCGACCGCCGAACCGGCGGCGCGGCCGCTCGGGAGCAGCCCGGGGCGCTGCCGCTCAGGGAGGGCGCTAGCGGGTGAGGGTACCGATTTCCTTACCCGCGCCGTCGTAAATCCGGAGTGTGTCCGCTTCCGGCACGGCGGTGACGGCGCCGCCGAGCCACTGGTCGACGTCGGGGCAGGCCATCATGGTCATGCCCATTTCGGAGAAGTGAACCGTGCCGTCCTCGAACGTCCAGCTGCCCATCAGGCGGTTGCAGCCGTCCGTTCCGCTGATCCGGCCGTCGGAACCGAGGTTCAGGGACGGTTCGCGCATGTTGTCCGGGTTTCCCCAGGTGCCTTCCACGCCCTCGGCGGAAGCAGCGGGCGCTTCGGAGGAGGGCTTGGACGACGGCGATTCCGAGCCGGTGGAGCCGGAGCCGGCGTCGGTGGCGCAGGCGGAAAGCCCCAGTGCAAGGGCCAGGGCGAGGATGAGGTAACGGGGACGCATATCGGGGCCTCCTAGAGCCAGTTGTTCCGCTTGAATGCGGCGTAAAGCATGATGCCCAGCACGACCATGAGGCCGAGAGCCATGGGGTAGCCGAGCTCCCAGTTGAGCTCGGGCATGTTCTCGAAGTTCATTCCGTACACCGTGCCCACAAGGGTAGGCGCAAAAAGGATGGCGGCCCAGGCGGAGATTTTCTTGGTCTGCTCATTCTGCGCCACGGAGGTTTCCGCCAGCCGGTTGGACGCCAGGGTGGAGCTCAGCTGCAGGGCGTTGTCCAGCAGGGCACGGTAGGAGGAGATCCGGTCGGTGAGCCGCAGGACGTGGTCCAGCACGTCGCCGAGGTTGTCTCGCAGCTCATCCGGCATGCCGTAGCCGCCGGGGTTGCGCTGCAGCTCGCCCACCACGGATTCCAGCGGGGTGATGGCCCGCTGGCAGGCGATCACCTCGCGGGAGAGTTCGTAGATGCGGCGGGAGACTTCAGCATCTCCGCCGAACAGCTCATCCTCGATCTCATCGATGTCGTTCTCCAGGCCGATGGCCACCGGAGCATATTCGTCCACCACCTGGTCCAGGATCGCGTAGAGCACAGCGTGCGGGCCGAGGGCCAGCAGCGCCTCATCCTGTTCCATCCGCTTGCGGACCCGGGCCAGGTCCGGGGATTCCGCGTGCCGCACCGTCACCACGAAGTTCGGTCCCACAAACAGGTGCAGCTCACCAAGTTCCACGCGTTCGACGTCGTCAAGGTAGCGGGCCGGGCGGAGCACCACGAAGAGCTGGTCACCATACTGCTCCAGCTTGGAGCGCTGGTGGAGGGCGAGGGCGTCTTCAACGCTCAGCAGGTTCAGGCCGAATTCTTCGGCCACGGCCAGCAGCTCCACGCTGTCCGGGCGGTACAGCCCGATCCAGGCCATGCCGCCGGTCTCGCGGGTGAGCTCGAAGGTCTCCTCGAGCGTCTGGGGGCTGTGCAGGCGCTGACCGTCCACGTACACCGCGTTGTCGACCAGCGTCACAGTTCCTCCTTGGGGCGGGACCGGCCAACGCGGGAAATTGCCGGGCCGGATTCCCGGGGTGATAGTTCAAAAAGCTTACTTGGCCTGCACCGGGAAGTCCGATTGTGCGCCTAAAGACAAGTTGCTTTCACTCGCGCACAAGTGGAAGTCCGGGCCCGCGGCCATCCTTGGTCTTAGAGTCCACTCGGCCGGCCGGGCACGGACGCACCTGGGGATGAACCGCCGGCACCAGTGCAACAGTACAGAGGGGTACGACATGGCATCACAATGGATCCGGGTTTCACTCGCCGCCTGTTCCGCGCTTGCGCTGGCCTTCAGTGTGAGCGCCTGCGTGCCGGAGGAGGAAGGCGCCAGTAACGCTCAGGGCGGCACCGAGAAGACAGAACTGCAGTGCGGTATGGCCAACGGCGAAGCTGCCTCCGGCGAACCGATTGTGGTGCGGGCCGTCGCGACGGCGTCCGGCGGCGTCGATTTCTCCTCCTCGCCGGTGGCAGCGGCCGCCTACTTCGACTGTGTGAATGAGAACGGCGGGATCAACGGCCGTCCCATCGACTACAAGTTCGAGGACGATGCCCTCGATCCCGGGAAAACGGCCCAGATTGCCTCCGGCTTTGCGGCCAACCCGGACATTGTTGGCCTGGTCGGCGATGCCACGTTCGTGGGCTGCGACGTCGCCAACGCCGAGTACGTGAAGGCGGGCCTCTACTCCATCACCGGGGTGGGCGTGCCCCAGGCCTGCTTCGAGTCCTCCAACATCGCGCCGATTAACACCGGCCCCCGGCTCAGCGCGATCGCCTCCCTGCAGTATCTGGAAGGCGAAGGGTATGCCGACCGCTTCTTCACCGTGGGCCTGAACACCCAGGGCAACGGTGACTGGGTTGCTGCCGGCATCAACGACTATGCGG
The DNA here is from genome assembly GCF_023167125.1 of Arthrobacter sp. Helios. Taxonomy (NCBI): domain Bacteria; kingdom Bacillati; phylum Actinomycetota; class Actinomycetes; order Micrococcales; family Micrococcaceae; genus Arthrobacter; species Arthrobacter sp. Helios. The sequence goes on along the minus strand of NZ_CP095402.1, from coordinate 3,033,665 downwards.
CTGCCAACGGCATCGAAATTGTCGGCGAAGAACTCAGCGACCCGGCCGAAAGCAACTGGCTCCCCTTGATCCAAAAACTGAAGGCCTCCGGCGCCACGTCCCTCAACATCGCCGATCCGGCTCCGATTGCCGCGTCTATCCTTTCGGCCGCTGAACAGCAGGACGCCCGTGGGGACATGATGTGGACCTGCACCGCCTCCTGCTACGACGCCCAGTTCGGCGAGCAGATCGGCAGCTACTGGGACGGTTTCATCGTGAACTCCGAGCTCCAGTTTGTGGACGCCGACGGCGAGGACAACGAACTGTGGCGCTCAGTCCTGGACGCCTACGCCCCGGATGCCATCCGCGACAGTTTCAGCCAGGCGGGCTTCCTGGCCGCGAAGATCTTCACGGACGCCCTGCTGGAGCTGGATGTGGAGCAGATCAACCGTGAAACCGTCTCCGAAGCAATGGTCGGCGTCACCAACTACTCCTCCGACCTGCTGTGCGCCCCCTGGTACTTCGGCGAGGGGGACGCCCACAACGCCAATCACGCCTCACGGATGGCGATCATCCAGGACGGCAAGTTCGAGAAGCTCTCCGAGTGCATTGAAATCAACGATCCGGCCCTGGCCCCGATCCTTGAGCAGGAAAAGGCGCTGGGGCTTGCTGACTAGCAGCCGGCTGCCAGGTTACCGGGGAGATGGGCCACTGAGATGATTCTTCCGTTTATCGTCGCCGGGCTTGTCACGGGTGCGCTCTTTGCCCTCTGCGGGGTGGGAATGCTGGTCCTGTACCGCACCACCGGGGTCCTCAATCTGGGCTACGGGGCTCTGGGTGCGATCTCCGCGATGGTGGCCTGGCAGCTGGTGGAGATGCGGCTGCAGCCCGTCCTGGCATACCTCATCGGGGTGCTCTGCGCGACGCTGCTTTCGCTGGCCTTCGGCTGGCTGGCCGGCCCCTACATCGCTTCCGTGCCAACAGTCGTGAAGGCAACATCGACGCTGGGGCTGGCCCTGGTCATTCTGGGAACGATGCTGTTCCTCTGGAATGACAAGGCCCGGACACTCCGCCTCCCAACAGACACCGTGGGCTTCACCGTCTTTGATACCCGGGTGACGCTGACGCAGCTGGTCTGCCTGGGCCTGGCACTGGCTGTGGTGATCGGCACCTCGCTGTTCCTGCGGGCCAGCTCCACCGGCGCGTCAATGCGGGCACTGGCCAGCGACCGTGAGCTCGCGGCGATGCTCGGGGTGCCGGTCCGCCGGGTGGAGCTCCAGGCCTGGACCGTTTCGGGTGCCCTTGCTGGGCTCTCCGGCATCCTGCTGGCCAGCCAGACCCGGCTGGAACCGGGGTTCCTGACCTTCCTGATCATCCCGATCCTGGCCGCAGTGGTGATCGGCAGGTTCCATTCCCTGGCCGGAACCCTGGCCGGCGGGCTGATCGTAGGGGTGATGCAGGCGGTCGCGTCCGCCTACCCGGCCACGGCGTCGTTCAGCAACGCGACACCGTTCGTGGTGGCCACCATCGTCATCCTTTACCTGCAGCGCAAAAAAGTGGTCAAGATCGAGGTGACGGCATGAGCCGTGAACAGCTGAGCCCCGGGGCAGCAAAACTGCTGACCGGGAGGAACGCCGCGCTGGTGGTCATCATCGGAGCCGTACTGATCGCGGGTCCGTCCCTGGCCGGAGCCTACTGGACCCGGGTACTGACGTCGGTGGCGATCTACGCCATCGTGGCCGCCGGCGTTGCGCTGCTCTATGGCCGTCTTGGCCTGGTTTCCCTGGGCCAGATCTCTCTGGTGGGCGTCGGAGGGTGGCTCACCCTGCGGATTGGGCATGCCACGTCCCTGCCCTTCGAGGTGCTGCTTCTCCTGGCAGCTGTGGGGACCGCCGTCATCGGTGTGCTCGTGGGACTTCCGGCGCTGCGGCTCTCCGGCCTGAACCTGGCAATTGTCACGCTGATGCTGGCCGGGGCCTTTGAAATCGTTTTCACCTACCTGGGCTTTCCCAATGGCGGAACCGGTTTCCGGGGCCGTGCAGAGGGAGGTGTGCTGCAGCAGCCGCTGCCGCGGCCGGTGCTCGGGGGCGACGACGCCGCCTACTTCCGTTACGTGGTGGTGGCCGCGGTCCTCTGCTTTGCGCTTCTCGCCTGGCACCTTCGCGGGAGGCCGGGCCGTGCGTGGGCTGCGCTGCGGCAGAGTGAGGCAGGTGCCCTGGCCGCCGGGGTGAACACCGTCGGCTACCGGTTGTGGGCGCTCGCCCTGGCGTCGTTCGTCACCGGGCTCGCGGGTGGACTGCTGGCGGGGACCACAGGTTTCCTGGATCCCATTTCGTTCAAGGCCTCGCAGTCCATCCTGTTGTTCGCGACAGTGCTGATCGGGGGAGCGTTCAGCCTCTCCGGCGCCGTGATCGCCGGACTGTTCTTCCAGGGAGTCCCGCCGCTGCTGGACAGCTTCGGGCTCAACGGGAACCTGATCTTCGTGCTGCTGGGGCTGGGAATGATCCAGACCATTGCGACGGCGCCAAAGGGTATCGCCGGCCAGCTCGAGGGCATGGCGCGGCGGCTTCGCCGAAAACCGGGGCCGGAGCCGGCGTCCCCGGCGGAGCCAGCGTCCCCCGCCGAGTCTGCTGAGCCTGCTGAGCCTGCTGAGCCCGCGGCCGGACCGCCGGAACCGCTGCCGTCCGCGCAGGCCGCACTGGAAACCACCGCCGCACGGGAAACCGGCGGCACCCCCGGAAAAGCCAGCACTCCGGAAAACGCTAGCGCTACGGAACGCGTCAGGAAGGGCCACGCCGAATGAACACGGACAATCAGCTGATCGTGGAGGGCCTTACCGTCCAGTTCGGCGGGGTCAAGCCGCTGAACGATGTCTCGCTGGAGTTCGTCTCCGGTGTCTGCGGCCTGATCGGACCCAACGGAGCCGGCAAAACGACGTTCTTCAACGTCCTGTCCGGCTTTGCGGCACCGGTCAGCGGCCGCGTGCGGGCCGGCGGCGTCGACCTGCTCGGACTCTCCGCCTATAAACGGGCCAAATGGGGCCTCCGGCGGACCTTCCAGCAGGAACAGGTGATTCACACCCTCAGCGGGTGGGAGAACATCCTGGTTGCATCCGAGCACACCGGCAGCGACCGGGAGTCGGTGGAGAAAGCCATCCGGTTTACCGGTCTCACCGGATTGGCCCGGCCGGGGTCTGAACTGACCATGATGGAACGGAGGCTGGTGGAAATGGCCAAGGCCGTCTGCGGCTCGCCCCGGATCGTGGTCCTGGACGAACCGGCCGCCGGGCTGGACGTTGCCGAGACCCAGTACCTGACGGACCTGATCGCCCGGATCCCCGAAGAGTTCGGTGCCCTGGTGGTCCTGGTTGACCACGACATGGACCTGGTCTCCACCGTGTGCTCAACCACTGCCGTCCTGGACTTCGGCAAACGCATCGCCCTTGGGCCGACCCTGGAGGTGCTGGCATCAGCCGAAGTGAAACGTGCCTACCTTGGCACAGCTGATGTGGAACCGGAGGAGGCCGCATGAGCAGTCCCGATGCCCTGGTCATCTCGGGCCTGACGATCAAACGCGGTGGGCGCCAGGTGGTCCACGGCGTGGACATCACCGCCCAGCCGGGAGTGATCACGTCCCTGCTGGGGCCGAACGGCGCCGGGAAGTCCACCCTGGTGCTGGCGCTCGCCGGCGTGCTCCGGCCGGCGGCGGGAAGCGTGGTCCTGGCCGGAAAGGACATCACCGGCAGGAGCCCCGCGGAGATCCGGGCCGCCGGCCTGGCCACGGTGCCGGAGGGGCACCGGGTGCTGAAGGACCTCACGGTCGCTGACAACCTGCGGGTGGCCTCGCTGCTGTCCCCGGCCGCCGGGCGCCGGGAGGGGCTGGACCGGGTCCACAGCCTGTTCGAGGAGCTCAGCCCATTGGGCTCACGCATGGCAGGGTCCCTCTCCGGCGGGCAGCAGCAGATGCTTGCCATCGCGCAGGCACTGGTCCATCAGCCGCGGTTCCTGGTCATCGACGAAATGTCCCTGGGCCTGGCCCCCATTGTGGTCCGGCGGCTGATTCCCACCCTGCGCAGGATCGCCGAGGACGGGGTGGGAGTGCTGTTGATCGAGCAGTTCACGCAGGTTGCGCTGGGGTTGTCCACCGAGGCCTTTGCGCTGGCCCAGGGGCGGGTGGTCCTGGAAGCACAGTCCGCCGATCTGCTCGCCGAACCCAGGCTGCTGGAGCAGGCCTACCGGCTGCGCTGACCGGGCGTGGACACCCCATGACCCCCGGGAGGTGCTCTGGTATGGTCTGGGACTTGAACCGGGACGACGACGTTGTGGTTCTTCACTCTTTCGGAGGTGGTTTTCTGTGGCGGCTTTAGGCATGGAGAAAATGAAATCTGCGACAAAGATAACATCCAGCAATCTCGCTGAATTCCAGGATTCGATTCTCAGGTCCTTTGTTCCCCTCAAAGTCCGTTCCCCGCATCACCTTACTTTCGGCGGGCAGATCAAAACCCGCTCCCTGGGTGAGATAAGCGTTTCCGAGATCTGCGCCGCCGGCCATAACGTCGAACGGACCCAGGCGCTGATCGCGCAGGGGGACATCAACAGCTACAAGGTCAGCCTGCTGCTCTCCGGTGAGCAGGCGGTCTCCCAGGACTCCCGGGAAGCGATTCTGCAACCCGGAGACATCGCGGTCTATGACACGAGCCGGCCGTACCATCTCTCGCACCGTGAGGAGGTCCGGCTGGTGGTCCTGCGGTTTCCCAAGAAACTGCTGGGGCTCCCGGAATCCATGGTGCGCCGGTTGACCGCCGTCCGCCTGTCCGGCGACTCCGCAGCGGGCGCATTGATCAGCCCCTTCCTGATCCAGCTGGCCAACAGCATGGACCAGCTGGGCGACGCTGCAGCCAGCCGGCTTTCCTACAGTGCCCTGGATCTAATTACGGCCATGATGAGCAGCGAGCTGGACCTGTCCGCTGACACCGTGAACCCCCGGGACGTGCTGCTCGAAAAGATCCGGACCTACATCAAGGGCAATTTATCCTCTCCGGATCTTTGTCCGGCGGAGATTGCCGCGGCGCATTTTATTTCCATCCGGCATTTGCACGGTATTTTCCACGAACAGGGAACAACGGTTTCGGCTTGGATCCGTGCCCGCCGCCTGGAAAACTGCCGCCGTGATTTGCGGGATCCGCTGTTCAGCCACGAGTCGGTGACCGAGATTTCTTCGCGCTGGGGATTCCTCGACTCCGCCCATTTCAGCCGGGTCTATAAGGCACGGTTCAGCATCTCGCCGAGCGAAGAGCGGCACACCGCGCTGGGGCGTTCCCCGGGGCTGCCCAGCGCTTCCGGAACGCCCCGGACCAGCGGCGGCCGGTCACTGCACGGACAGACAACTCCTGTGCTGGCTAAATCAATACGTTAAGCTGCCGTTCGCCAATGATGGGGGCATGACCCAACATTCTCTGCCTGCGGCCAGCCGCCAAGTAGTTTTTCCCCGTCCGGGGGAGATGGAACTCGTCAAGACGGAGCTGCCGCCGCCCGGGAAGGACGAGGTGCTTGTCCGTATCCACCGGGTCGGGGTGTGCGCAACGGACCTCCACCTGCTGGCCGGGCACATCGGGGATCCGTTTCCCCTGGTTCCGGGGCACGAATTCGTCGGTGAAGTCGCAGCGCTGGGCGAGAACGCGGCCCGGACGCGCCCGCTCGCCGTCGGGGACCGGGTTGCGGTGGAGATGCTGGTTCCCTGCCGGACGTGTGAAAGGTGCCGGGAGGGACGGTACAACCTTTGCGAGCAGGACGATCCGGGGCCCGGAAAGCCCGGCGGCCGGCAGCTGGGCGTCAACATTCCGCAGACCGTGCTGCCGGGGTTGTGGGGCGGTTACTCGGAGTACCTGATGGCGCCGGGAGAAGCCATTATCCACGTCCTGCCCAAGGACCTGGACTGGGACATCGCGGCCCTGGTGGAGCCCCTGGCTGTCGCCTACCGCTGCCTGGCCCGGGGCAGGGTGGAGCCCGGAAACCGGGTGGTTGTGATCGGCCCGGGGCCCGTCGGACTGCTCGCGACGGCCGCGGCGCGGGCCGCCGGTGCCAGCGTGATGCTGATCGGAACCCGCGATGAAAGGCTCCGCCACGCGATAGCCTTTGGCGCCTCCGCGGCGGTGAACTCCCGGCTGGAGGATCCAGCAGCGGCAGTGCAGAGCCACTTTGGCGGGCTGGCCGACGTCGTTATTGAGATCGCCGGAGTGCCCGCGGCCCAGCAGCTGGCGGTTTCTCTGGTCCGCCGGGGCGGCCGGGTGGTGCTGGCCGGCGCCTGCGGGAGTAATGCCCCGGTCACGTTCCTCGCCGACGAGGAGCTGCTGACCCGGGAGATAGACATCCTTCCCTCGTTCCTTTCAGCCGGCGGGTACGAACCGTCGGTGGAACTGCTCAGCCGGGGCGGGTTTCCCTTCGCCGACCTGATCAGCCACAGCTTTCCCCTGGAAGACGCCGCGGAAGCCTTCCGGGTGATCGAAGCCCGGGAAGGGAACGTGCTCAAAGTCCTCCTGGATCCAACCTCGATTCCCGTTTCAAACGAAAGGCAAGCCCATGCCCAAGGTCTCTACTGATCGACTCACCGCTGCGCCCGCTGATCAGTGGCGCAGCTACGACGAATTCGCCGCCGGAATCGACACTTACCGGCTGCCGCCGCTGGACCTGGGCGGAACCACGGTGACCGTCGCGCTGGAGGGCGGGCCGGAGCTGTTCCTGGAGTTCCTCGACGGGGAGTCGGTCCGCTGGAACGCCAGCGGGGACCTCGATACCGGCGGGTTTGTGGAGGACCGGTATGACGCCGTCGCGGTCCGGGACGATGTCCACTTCGTGAACCTGCTCTGCGGATTTGCCGACGGCGAGGCGCTGACGGTGGTGTACTCGACCACCTCGCACCGCGCCATGGCGGTCCGGTCACAGATCCAGGGCGAGGCAACCGAGGGCGTTCCGCAGGTCCGGCAGACCTTCTGGGCCGGCACCACGGGCGCTGACGCGGCGGGAGACGTGCCTGGGCCGTCGCGGGATCTCATCGGCCAGCGCAATGTGTACCGGTACAGCCCGTACCACCTCTACGAACACGTGTACCTGTCCTCGGAGCGGTACGCCTGGCAGTGCCTGCAGGGGGTGCAGCGGGGCCACGGGGACGTGGACCTGTCCACGGTGTGGAAGTTCGAGGACGGCCTGTACCTATTCTGTTTCCGCGAATTCAAGATTGCGGTCGCCAGCGTCTGGGTGCATGACCTGGGCTATGACCTGCGGACCACCGGCATCTTCCTGGGCCTGAACGGCCAGGGCCAATCCGAGCATTCACGCGCCGGCGGGCACATTTACCCGCTGGGCTCGGTCCGGTACCCCGATGTGCAGCCGATCTAGGGAACTCCAGGAAGGGAGACAGGCCATGAGCAGGAACAAGGATGTTATCGATGCCCACTATGCGGCGTCGGACCGCGGCGACCTCGCCGGTATGGTTGCGGACTTCGCCCCGGATATCCGGTGGACGGAGGCTGCGGGTTTTCCGCTGGCAGGCACCTTCACCGGGCCGGACGCGGTGATCGAGCAGGTGTTCAAGAAGCTGCCCGAGACGTGGGCCGACTGGTCCGTCTCGATTGACGAGGTCCTCGACGCCGGCAACACCGTCATCGGCGTGGGCACGTACTCCGGGGTGAACCGGGTTACCGGCCGGGACTTCACCGCCAGGGTCGCGCATCTGTGGCGGCTGGACGCCGGAAAGGTGGTTGCGTTCGAACAGATCCCGGATTCCGCAGTGGTCCGGGAGGCCATGTAATTCCATCCAGACGGGACGGGACCGGCAGCAGCCGGTCCCGTCCCGTGTGCGTTCCGACGCATCCTTAGAGCTACGAAGCGATTTCTTGAACCGTCACCTCTAGCACAATGTTTCCACGCTCATGGTTACTCCCGGGTAAGCTGCTAACGAAAAGTTAAAGTGAACATGGTCCTGAGCTAACTTCGGTCAAGAATGAGAGTGGATGAGCCTTTTTGATAGTTGGACAAATAAACGTCAACTGAAAAGCAAAGAGCAGCTAGATGGAATAGACGGACGAGTGAAATCTCGACGAGTACTTGCGTACATCGTCAGATTCGTTACGATCGGCTCAGGTCTCTGTCTAGCGAGTGCATGGTTCCTTGAAAACATAGACACCTGGTGGTTTCTTAGCTTGGTGTTTGCGTCAGGTGGAATACTTAGTTTTGTTCTCTGGTGTAAATCGCGAGATCTGACTGGTAGGAGGCCTCCGTTAGCGCGCAATTATCTATGGCCGCTGGTTTTGCCGCTCGGCTTGCTCGTCAACCAATCTAGTCCCGAGAATGGGCTCCAGGATCCAAGTCGAATGTTTATTTTGTGGGTAACATTGACGGCCTACGTTATTTCGACCCTTGCGATTGCCTGGAATGTGCGTAAGTTTGTAAATAAGGTCCGTCAGTATGGACTACCGCTCACTAGGCGCTATTGCAGGGCAGCCCTTCGTACTGCACGTATATTCCAATGGGTACTTCCAATTTTTGTTTTGTGCGTCATGACGGCTGATATGTTGTTGGAGCTGAGCGATGACGTGGCGCAGGCCTTAATCGGTTCTCTTAGAAACCAGCTTTATGGTGTTATTGGTGCTGCCTCCGTCGTCCTGGCTTTTACTGCCGTGCCAGCAGAGCGCGAGGCGGCGGTGAAGGAGCTATTACTAGAATCAAGACTCGATAACTTATCCAGGGAGGTTTTCCGCCTCAAGCTTGAGGTTCGAAAAGCTTCTCTGCAAAAGAGGTTTTACCGCGGCGGCTGGCATAAATTTCACGTCATAAATGCGAATTTATTGAATGAGTTGCTGAGTATTACTCAAGCGGTATCTCTCAGAACGGGGCCGAAGAAAAAAGGGAAGTAAGGGCAAGCTGTCGAAAAGTCAGATCATTCTGAAGAACGTCGCCCAGAGCCCTCTGAGATCGAAACGAAACGGGAGGGACGGCAGCCGGAAATCCAGCCGCTGTCCCTCCCGCCGTTGTACTTCAGTTAATCCCTACAGCTGCGAGCCGACCTTGAAGTCGGTCTCGTCGCCACGGGTGTAGGAGAAGCCGTCCGCGCCGATGGTCACTTCCATTTCGGAGGAGTCGGTGCGGGCCACCACCTGCTGCGGGTTGCCGTCCAGGTCCAGGACCAGAGAGGCCTCGGTGTACCAGGACGGGACCACGGGGTTGCCCCACCAGTCGCGGCGCTGGTTGTCATGCACGTCCCAGGTGACGGTGGGGTTGTCCGGGTCGCCGGTGTAGTAGTCCTGCGTGTAGATCTCGATGCGGTGGTCATCCGGATCCAGGATGTACAGGTAGAACGCGTTGGAGACGCCGTGGCGGCCGGGGCCGCGCTCGATCCGGTCGGAGATGCGCAGGGCGCCCATCTTGTCGCAGATCTGGATGATGTTGTGCTTCTCGTGCGTTGCGAACGCAACGTGGTGCATGCGCGGGCCGTCGCCGCCGGTGAGGGCGGTGTCATGCACGGTGTCCTTGCGGTGCATCCAGGCGGCGTAGGTGACGCCGTCGGAGTCCTTGATGTCCTCGGAGACGCGGAAGCCCAGGTCCTCCAGGTAGCCGCGGCCGCGCGGAACGTCGGGGGTGACCTGGTTGAAGTGGTCCAAGCGGACCAGCTCGCCGGCGGAGTACAGGTCGTAGCGCTGGGTCAGGCGTTCCACGTGATCAACTGCGTAGAAGAACTCGTACGGGAAGCCCAGCGGATCCTCCACGCGGACGGAGTCACCCACACCCTTGGTGAAGCCTTCGGCCCGGCGCTCGGTGCGGCAGCCCAGTTCCTTGTAGTACGCCTCGGCGACGTCCACGTCTTCCGGGGTGCGCACGCGGTAGGCAAAGGAGGCGACGGCGGCGACAGGTCCCTTGCGCAGCACCAGGTTGTGGTGGATGAACTCCTCCAGGGAACGCAGGTAGATCGCGTTCTCATCCTCTTCGGTGACATGCAGGCCCAGGACGTCCACGTAGAACTCGCGGGACTTGGCCAGGTCGGTGACCACCAGTTCCATGTAGGCGCAGCGGACGATGTCCGGCGGAGCGATGGACGGCGTGGGGATCGGGTTGGGGTTGGGGTTGGCGTTCATGGTTTCTCCTTACGGGGCCGGTCTGCTCTGACCGGGTCCTGTCTGTGGCTGATTAAGCGTCTGTGGGCTGGTTAGGCGCCGAACTTGGGGGTGTGGACGGTGCCGAGGCTGATGTGGACGGTCTGCTGGTCGGTGTAGAAGTCGATCGAGCGGTAGCCGCCTTCGTGGCCCAGGCCGGAGGCCTTCACGCCGCCGAACGGGGTGCGCAGGTCGCGGACGTTGTGGCTGTTCAGCCACACCATGCCGGCCTCGGTGTCCTGCGCGAAGTTGTGCGCGCGGGTCAGGTCGGCGGTCCAGATGTAGGCGGCCAGGCCGTACTTGGTGTTGTTGGCCAGCTCCAGGGCTTCCTCATCGGTATCGAACGGGGTGATCGCGACGACGGGGCCGAAGATCTCCTCCTGGAAGATCCGCGCGTCCGGCTTCACATCGGCGAAGACGGTGGGGGCAATGTAGTTGCCCTCTTCCAGGCCTTCGGGACGGCCGCCGCCGGCCAGCAGGCGGCCTTCGGTCTTGCCGATCTCCACGTAGGACGCCACCTTGTTGTAGTGCTCGGGGTGCACCAGCGCGCCCACCTGGGTCTTCGGATCGTGCGGGTCACCGACCACGATGTTCTTGGCGCGGGCGGCGTAGCGCTCGCAGAACTCGTCGTACACCGGGCGCTCGACCAGGATGCGGGAGCCGGCAGTGCAGCGCTCGCCGTTGAGGGAGAAGACGCCGAACAGGGCGGAGTCGATTGCGGCGTCGAGGTCCGCGTCCGCGAAGATCACGCACGGGCTCTTGCCGCCGAGCTCCATGGACAGGCCCTTCAGGTTCTCCGCCGCGTTGCGGAAGATGGTCTGGCCGGTGGTGGTTTCGCCGGTGAAGGAGATCAGCGGAACGTCCGGGTGCTTCACCAGCGCGTCGCCGGCTTCCTCGCCCAGGCCGTTGACCAGGTTGAACACACCGGCCGGCACGCCGGCTTCGGTGAAGATGTCCGCCCACAGAGAGGCGGAGAGCGGGGTGAACTCGGCCGGCTTGAGCACCACGGTGTTGCCGGTGGCCAGCGCCGGGGCGAGCTTCCAGGACTCGAGCATAAACGGCGTGTTCCACGGCGTGATCAGACCGGCGACGCCGATCGGCTTGCGGTTCACGTAGTTGATCTGGCTGCCGGGGACCTTCATCGCGTCGTCGAACTGGGCAACGATCAGGTCCGCGAAGAAGCGGAAGTTCTCCGCGGCGCGCAGGGCCTGGCCCTTGGCCTGGGTGATCGGCAGGCCGGTGTCGAAGGTTTCCATCTCGGCCAGGCGGGCTTCCTGGGCCTCGACGGCGTCGGCGATCTTGTTCAGGATGCGGGCGCGTTCGCGCGGCTTCATCTTGGGCCACGGTCCGTTGGCGAAGGCTTCGCGGGCGGCAGCGACGGCGGCGTCGATGTCCTCCTTCTGGCCGGCGGCGGCGGTGGCGTAGTTCTGGTTGGTTACCGGATCCAGCACGTCGAAGGTGGCGCCGTTGATCGAGTCGACGAACTCACCGTTGATGAAGTGCTGGATGTGTGTGGGCAGGTTTTCCGGAACGTAGTGCTCAGCCATGGGGCGTCTCCTTTGATGCTGTGGTCTTGGTGAGGGTGGTCTGTGTTGCGGTCTCGGGTTCGGGGGAAGCGGCGTTGTGTTTCAGGTAGGCGTCGAGGGTCGCGATGCGGTGGGCGCGGGCCGCGGCCTCGATGGTGCCGTCGTCGGCCTTTGCCTCGATGAGCCGCAGCAGCTCATCGTGCTCAGCGACGGAGTCCTGGGCCCGGCCGGGAACGTAGCTGAAGGTGGAGGAGCGCAGGGCGCCCAGCCGGTTCCAGCCGCGGTGGACCAGGTCCAGGATGTGTGGATTGGGGCAGTTGGTGAACAGGGCGGAGTGGAAGTCCCGGTTCAGGGCGGTGAAGCGGACCGGGTCGAAGTGCTCCAGGCAGCCGCGCATTTCTGCGTTGATGGCCTTCGCCTTCGCCAGGTCCTCGGGCGTGACGAGCGGTGCGGACAGCGCCGTCGCGTAGCCTTCCACCAGGCTCAGGGTCTGCATGGTGTAGAGGTACTCGGTGGGGTCGATGCCGGTGACGGTGGCGCCGACGTTCCGCTCGAACCGGACCAGGCCCTCGGCCTCCAGCCGCCGGATCGCCTCGCGCACCGGGACGGCGGAGCAGCCCAGATCGTTGGCGATCCGGCCGAGCACCAGGCGGTAGCCCGGTCCGTATTCACCGGAGGCGATTTTGGACTGGACGGCCTGGTAGGCCTGTTCGGCCTTGCTGGTGCTGGCTGTGTTGCTGGGCAGAGAAGGGCTCACGCCTGTTCCGCCGCCCAGGCCTCGTACTTTTCCTTCCAGGCGGCGTTCATCGGGTAGAGGCCGTCGACGCCGTGCCCGGCCTTGACCATCTCGGCGATGAACTCTTCCTGGTGTTCTTGCTTGATGCAGGCCTCCACGAGTTCCGCGGCGATGGCCGGCGGGATGACCAGGATGCCGTCGTCGTCGGCCACGATGATGTCCCCGGGCTGCACGGTGGCGCCGCCGCAGGCGATGGTGAGGTCGGTGTCCCAGGGGACGTGCCGGCGGCCGAGCACGGCGGGGTGCGGGTTGGCGCAGTACACGGGCAGGTCGATGCCGGCCACGGTGGAGTAGTCGCGGACGCCGCCGTCGGTGATGATGGCTGCGGCGCCGTTGTGCTTGGCGCGCAGGGCGAGGATGTCGCCCAGGGTGCCGGTGCCCTTTTCGCCGCGGGCTTCCATGACCAGGATTTCGCCGTCGCGGACCGTGTCGATGGCGCGTTTCTGCGCGTTGTAGCCGCCGCCGTGGGACTTGAAGAGGTCCTCGCGATTGGGGACGAAGCGCAGGGTGCGGGCTGTGCCGACCACCTTGCGGCCGGTCTTGGTGCCGGTGAGGCCGTCGATGGAGACGTTGTTCAGGCCGCGGGCACGCATCTGCGAGCTGAGCGTGGCGGTGGCCACGGATTCCAGCTTGGCCTTGAGCTCGGGGGTGAGGGCGGGCTGCTTGGGTGCGATGCCTGCCTTCTCGGCGGAGCCCCAGGCTTCTTCGCGCTGCTTGTCATCGATCTTGGCCTGCGCGCCGAAGGCGGCCAGCGGCGTCGTGCCTTCGGTGACGGTGGTGGTGAGCTTCCCGGTAGTGAGGCCTGTGGAGGGGGAGTCCACCTCGATTTCGACGACGTCGCCCGGGACGGCCACGGAGGCGCCGGCGGGGGTACCGGTGAGGATCATATCCCCGGGTTCGAGGGTGAGCAGCTGAGAGAGGTCAGCGACTAGCTGCGCGAAGGGGAAGAGCAGGTCGCCGGTGGTGTCATCCTGCGCGAGTTCGCCGTTGACCCAGGTGCGCACGCGCAGGGCGGCGGGGTCCACGGAAGCGGCGTCGAGGATGGCCGGGCCCACGGGGGTGAAGCCGTCGCCGCCCTTGGAGCGGAGGTTGGAGCCTTTGTCTGCCCAGCGCAGGTCGTACACGCCGAGGTCGTTGCTGGCGGTGGCGCCGCCGACGTAGCTCCAGGCGTCTTCGACGGAGACGCGGCGGGCGGTCTTGCCGATGATCAGCGCGATTTCGCCTTCGAAGCCGAGCAGTTCGCAGCCGGCTGGGCGCTCCACTGTGCCGCCGGTGAGGGCGAGTGAGGAGCTGGGCTTCAGGAAGTAGGACGGCTGTTCCGGGGTGCGTCCGCGTTCTGCTGCCCGGCTGGGGTAGTTGATGTGGACGGCGATGACCTTGCCGGCGTTAGCCAGGGTCTCCGGTGTGACGGTGCTGCTCGTAGACATCTCACTCCTGAATCAAGTACGAAATCGTATACGATCTAGTGTGCCTTGTGGGGTGGGTCACGTCAAGGGGTGTGTCAGGCAGGAAGTTCCTCCACCGGGGCGCCAGGAGAACTGCCAAAACGGCCGGCGGCAGTGGTTGACAATCCAGGGCGCAGCAGCCAGGTGACCGTTAACTCGCCTGAGGGCACCAAGTCATCCCAATTTATGCAGTGAAGTGCTGCATGCGGCTGGTTGTGGGAGATCAATAAGTGGAACAATCCGCAAGCTGGCTTTCTTCAGATAAGCTCCAGGATGTGACAAATATTTACGACGCAGACGCCGCGAAACTGGACGAACCAACCGCAGTTGACATATTGGTCCAGCGAGCCGAAGCAGCGAAAATCGCCAGCGAGGTTAGAACGCTCGACAACAAAAGTCCTAGTCGGTCGCGCTATGTTCGGATGCAGCTACCGAACGGAAGGCATACACGGCAGATCGTAGTCTTTCCACGTGATGTGGAAGATTTCCTTGCTATCGAATTCGAGCAGTACATAGTGCTCGGCGACTACGTGGCTACACTTCACAGGACCTCAGGACGTATCGAAGCTCTGGTGACCGGAACAAGTGTCGCCGGACGTGTCAACGCTGGACGCATATTCTCACAATTGCCTGGCGTCGAGGTCATTACTGAAGGTGACTCAGAGTTGGATATAGAGGCATTTGATGATGGAGGAGACCCACGCCGCTCCTCGGCGGAAAATTGGCGCCTTTCTATCGAACAAGACGGAGTCTCAATAGAGATTTCACCAGCGTCGTCTGAGTTTCAGACGCTTCTCGAAAGAGGGGTCACGATCAAAATTGATGGTGTCACGACGACCAGCCATGACGAGGGTTGTGATGCACTGGAGCGCTATGCAGCCGCACTGCTTTTCGACCTTGACGTCGTTTATGGAGCGCCTGTGCAGCTGGCTAAGAGGCGCCGACAGAATCGAAGGCGCCAATATGAGCGGCCAAGCCATCCTCCCAGATTTCCGCGCAACGCGTACGCCGCGCAGGCACTCGAGCTTTACCAGTATGGTCGGTCGGCCGCGGGTCTCCCGCTACTCGAGTATTTGGCCTATTATCAATCGCTGGAGTATTTCTTCCCTTTCTTTGCAAAGGAGCAAACAGTTCAGTCTGTGCGAAGTGAGCTGCTTCATCCGGGTTTCGATGCGAGAAACGATAACACCTTGAATCGACTAATAAACTTGGCTGCATCAGCTGGGCGAAGCGGTATGGCCGAGCGAGAACAACTAAGAGCAACCATTCGTGCATGCATGACCGAGGTGCGCATACGTGATTTTGTTGAATCATCGGAAGAATATGCTGATCACTTTTGCTCAAAAAAACACCAAGCAATTAAGGGTGTTGGGTTCTTACAACTTGTCGGCAACCAGATTGACATTCGCGACCAAGTAGCTGATCGTATTTATACTATCCGATGCCGGATCGTTCACTCCAAACAGGACATGGGCGACAAAGGCCAGGATGTCCTTCTACCGTCGAGTGCTGAAACGCACTCTTTGCAATCAGATGTTGAGTTGATTCGGCTAGTAGCCCAGAGTGCGCTCGTCGCCCGTGCTGCCAGAGCCTGACACGAATCCTCAAATTCACGAATAGAAACTGCCCGTAAGGAAATCGGTTTGACTTCAAGAATGTCACCAGTTGGAAATGCGCCAGACTCCCTTCCTGCTGAGGCAGACCGCCCCGATGTCTTCAAGGGCTTCGAGGGGCAACGGACCCCAACCCATGTAGATTATGTGAGTGCGCTTTTGCACGGTCTCATAGTAGTGGACGCGAACGTCCTGCTAGACCTATATCGATACAACGATAGCGGGCGGCTCTCATTGCTCGCCACCTTCCGTGCCTTCGGGCACCGACTTTGGATTCCCCACCAGGTCTTGCATGAATTCTGGAACAACCGCGAAGAAGTCCTGGGTGACCCTCAAGGTGCCAAAGGAGTCGTGACCAGCCTCGACAAAGCTGAAGCTACCGCTGTGCAGTCAATCAATTCTTGGGCCAAGCTCAGTGCTCAACCGGACTACATAAGAGACGAAGTCTCGTCGTATATTCAGAGCGGTTTTGAAGAGGCACGAGAGCAGATATCTGCCAGATCAGACGGCACATACAAGGATTGGCTGAAGGATACTAACGAAGACCCGGTCCTGCGAGAGTTGGAAAGGCTGCTCCAAGGAAAAATTGGGGCGCCTCCGACTGATGCAGAGCTTGCAATCTGTGTCGAGGAAGCCCTCAGGCGAATTGAAGCCAAGGAACCGCCAGGATATAAGGACAGGCATAAAAGCGACCCTAAAGCTGCTGGCGACTACCTAATTTGGCAGCAAATCATGACTGAGGCTTCAAACAGGGATAGCGATGTTCTCTTTGTCACTCGGGATTTAAAGGAGGACTGGGTCCGTCGAAAAGATGATGAGTTAAGCGGTCCTCGTCCTGAACTGGTTCAGGAAATGCTAGCGAAGACTGGACGTAGGTTCTTCCTTCGATCTCCCGCAGGCGTTCTTGAGCTGGCGCGCAACAACATGTCTGTGGAAGTGAGCGATGAATCTCTAGCTGATGCTCGCCGCTTGAACGAAGCTGCACAACCAGTTCACAGTATTATTAGTGCATATCACTGGATCCGGCAAAGTTCCGGGTGGGATGTGGCATCAGCCGAGAACCTCTTGGATGCCCTTACAGTTGCTCGATCACCATTAGCCACAGTACTCACTCGACTTGCCACAACGGGTGAGGTCGTGGACCAGCAGATGGCTTCCGAACTCGGGTTCTCACATTTCGGACAGGTTCGGACCGATCTGGAGCGCACTATCGACGCCCTACAGGACGAAAGATTGATTTCCCCTACTGCCACCGCTCCCCTGCTCCCAGTAATGAGACGAACTGAGGGCGGAACAGTAGATGTCCAGGGGTATAGGTTGAGCGAAGAGGTCCAGAACCTCTTTCATGCCATTTTGGAAGGTTCGGAGGACCTGTACATGTGGCGTTACCTAGATGATGATCGTCTGGCTGAAGAATTTCCCCATCATCATAGTGGGCCTCGTGACCTTTCGTTTGGCGTCTAAAAGATGGGTGGTATCTGGGAAGCTGGGCGCGGAACTAGTCAGGCGAAGGTGAGCCCTTCGGCCGCCGTAAGCGTGACGATTACCCGCATCCTCCTCACCGCTGCCGTCACCCAGCCGCTTCGGCCACGTCTCTGGCAGGGCGCCAGCGCCAAGGGAACTGACTGCGACGCCGAGTTCACGGTCGATCTGAAAGTACTGCTGGAAGGCATCGAGACTCTACAAACGTCCTAGCGCAGTGCCTGAACCGCATTCTCGGGTGGCTGAACACCGCACGAGAAACATGATGAGTGCAGGCCTGCTGTGGGCGCTCCTTGGCCTCGCACTGTTGGACAGCCTGAACCCTGCGACGATGGCGCATCCGCGATCGGAGATTTCCTGTAATGACTTCTCCGTGCAACCACCTCATGCATGAGTATTGATATTGCCGGCACCAGGTTAAGCGGACAACACCGACGCCGAAACGTAGGACGCCACGCTATTTGGGACTCGAATACATCACCACAAGAACGCACACCGTGGAAAACGCAGCCTGCCCCAGCAGCAGCAGCAACCCAGGCGCATAACTCAGGAACAACCCAAGCAGCAGCGGAACCATAGTAAGCAGCGTTGTGTCCAAACCACGGACCATGGACCCGGCCTGCGCACTGGGCTGCGGGCCGAACGGGGTGTCCTTGGGCGGAATAGTCCAGTCGGGCTGGACCCGGTAGGCGCCCCGCACCGCTGACGCACCAAAGCCCACGCCGGCCAGCGCCCCCAGGGCAATCAGCACCGGACTACCCACGCCAAGCAGCACCAGCACCGTACACAACACCGCCGTCCACAACGCCAGCGCGGCGGCAGGCAGAGCCATCCGGCTCAGCCGTACGACGGACACCGACAACGGCAGCAGCATGGTCCAGGCCCGGCATAATTGCTGTCCGCCGGGTCACCGCACCCAGCGCCGGAACCGCCGCAAACACAGCCGCTGCAATCATCCCCAGCTGCACCAGCGGAGGCTGCGCACCGCCTGTCAGCAACAAGGCGACACAGAGGGCAAGCACCAGCGCCGGATGAACCCACAGTCCGCGGGTCCGCAGGAAAGCAGCAGTATCAGCGCGCAGCAGCGCACCAAACGGCGTCCTGCCGCCCCGCGCATACCAGCCCGCAGTACGGGCGGAGGCAATGCCGTCGGGCTCCGCCGAAAGCGCACGGCCCATTTCATTGAGATCCATCAGGTACACCGCGGCTCCGGCGTGCCCGGACACCGCGCCGCCGGGGATCAGCTCCCGGCTCGGGTTCCTGCCCAGCCGAACGAACACAAGCAGGCCCAGTGCGACGTCGGCCGCCAGAGCGACCAACGCCGGGCCCAGCACACCGGCCGCTGCCTGCCGCGGAAAATGAGAAGCGCGAGAGGGCAGGACTCGAATCCGGTACTTATGCCCAGACCTGGAATTTTCGGGTAGAAATGGCAGATGTCCACAGTTGAAACCGGCATTCCCGCCGTGCTTGCCACTCGCCTATCTGCCGAACAGGCGCATCAAAAAGCTTTTCTCTGGAATCGAGCCAAATGGGAACCCCTTGTGAGTGATATTCCGGATGCCGCGGCGGCCCTCAAAGACCTCCCCAACGAACTCGATAGGGACGCCGTGCGCGGCGCTGTGCAAGGCAATCTTGTCCGCGAGCGTGTGCTGGGCGCGCTGGTTCCGGTCCTGATCTGGGGCGGTCCGGGCCGCTACGGCCCCTACCGGGCACGCCGCATCCTGACGGCGGGCACCAACACCGCCGGCGGAGCAGTGGAGACGGACATCCGGGAGCAGCTCATCAAAGCCGGGGATATCGTGCGCGATGAAAACGCTGCTGCCGAAGCGTTCCGGTTCATGAATAACGAAGGCAGAATCAAATTCCTAGGTCCGGCCTTTTTCACGAAATGGCTGGCCTTCAGCTCGATGACCGATTCGGTCGACGGCAAGAACGTTGCACCTATTCTCGACAAGCGGGTGCGTGACTGGATCTTCCAGAACACAAGAGGCACGGACCAGATCAATCTCCGGACGACGTCGACCGCGCACTACCAGCGGTACCTGGATTTATTGGATGCTTGGGGCGGGCCGTACGGTCGCACCCGTGCACAGGTCGAGCTCGCTATTTTCGACCTCACCAGGGACCGGCCTGCAGTTTGAGAATGCCGCCGATTGTTACTGTGGCCGATGGCTGAAGAACACGGACACCCCACCTCAGTCTGCCTCCAGCTGGACCGGGTGAACTGCCGGGTCCAGGCTCATTCCTTGAACTCTGAGAAGTTCAAGCGTGGTCGTGCCCTGATACGGGAGATGCCCGGCGAAGACCACAAAAGGTCAGTGCCGGCCTGCGCGAGCAGGGGCTGCCCGGCGTCGGACCCAGATGCGAATGATGCTGTTTGGGCTGGCCTCGCTGGCGGCTGACCGACGCAGAAGAGTCAGGCATCCCTACGCTCACGATCCCGTTGCCGGGCTATTCCTGATTGGCTCCTGGCACGGGCCTGCATACCGCGGTCAGGCGGCAGAAATTGCTATGCTCGTCACCTATATATGAGGCCTATTGGGGGAGCCGAAGCCGCGTGGCTGACAACGAAGTGCAGTACGAGTTCAAAACGGTAAAGGCAATCCGCGGCGCTGAAGCCCGGTCAACGTCGAAGTGGGAAAACGAAGGGTGGGAGTTCGTCTCCCAAGACAAAGGAACGTTACGGTCTGAGATTACGTTTCGACGTCCAAAACGGAAGACGCCTTGGCGCCTTTTTGCGGTCGGGGGCGGCATTGCACTCCTGATTGCCGCAGCGATTACTGTCGGCGCGATCCAAGACGGAAGCGGAAACGCCGCAGCCGATCCGGTTGCGTCACCGGCCCAGACAAAAGCAACCGAAGAGGCAGGCCCTGCATCGGCATCACCGGAAGCGAGCCCGAGTGAGCAAGCATCCGAGACCGCGGAGACGGCTGAGCCAGAGGAAGTGCTCACCGTTGAGAACAGCAGTGACTTAGCGGCCCTGCTGGCCATCACGGACCACTGCAGCGAACCAGTTGCCGTCTTCGCTGCCCAGAATAAGGGGAAGACCATTGCGTTCGACGGAAGCATCGGTGCCATGAACCCTCATGGCGACTACAAGACGCGGTACGACATCTTGATCGGAGCCGGAGATTTCAGCGAGACCACTTCGCCTGGGCCAGCATTCCAGTTCCGTGATGTGAACGCCACATCCGACATGCATTTCACGGATACCAACCGCCCAGACACCGTTGGCGTCGGTGACAACCTCCGCGTTACGGCGCGCGTTGTGGGTTTCGAGGAGAGCTCCTGCCTCTTCCTCTTGGATCCTGTACGCACGTCTTTTAGGTGATTGCCGGGTTGGAGTTTTTCCCTCGGTTCGGAGGGTAGGGCGGCCGAAACGGGCCGGCTCACGGGTACCCAGATGCCGGCCCGCCGCCGCCGTCGTCGTTCCAAAGAACCTAAACCTTGACCTTCGCCTCAAACTGCCGGCTCGGCGCGGTCCGCGCATGCGTCCCGTAGATCATCAGGCCTACGAAGGTTAGGCCACACACCGGGTTGCCAAGCACGGTCGGGATCTCGTTCCAGATCAGGTAATCCATGAGCGTGAACTTGACGCCGAGCATCAGGCCTATCTGGGACAGGAACATGTGCACTGCCGAGTGCTCAAAGCCCATGTAGAAGAAAGAGCATGATCGCGCGGCCCACCTCGCTTACCTCGGACGAGAAGCCGTAGGTCCAGGCGATCGCCATCAGCAGAGTAGGGTCAGCGTGCCGCATCGGCTCTTTCCGCAGGGCGCCGAGTTCGGGGCCGATAGGCGGGAACGGTTACCTCCCCGCCCGCAGCCAGTGGCTACTATTCGTCCAGCGACTACTTTCTCCGGTCCTTGGTCCATCCCAGTCCCAATACTGAGTGACCTAAAGGATTTGTGGGTCTTCGTGGACAATCGCGGGGTCTGCGGCCATGTAGTGGGTAAAGCTTCTGTCAGGAAGGTGACACCCTCATGAATGATCTCGACTTGGAAACCCGGATCCGGGCAGCGGCACCGCAAGTATCG
The DNA here is from genome assembly GCF_023167125.1 of Arthrobacter sp. Helios. Taxonomy (NCBI): domain Bacteria; kingdom Bacillati; phylum Actinomycetota; class Actinomycetes; order Micrococcales; family Micrococcaceae; genus Arthrobacter; species Arthrobacter sp. Helios. The sequence goes on along the minus strand of NZ_CP095402.1, from coordinate 3,012,643 downwards.
CAGCCGCTGGGGTTGGCTGAGCACAGTACGCGCATCCTGGAAGGGGCGCGGAGACGACGTCAGCATCGCCGTCGCGTCTGGGCGGCCGGCGCGGCGGCTTCCGCTGTGCTTGTCGGCGGCGGAACAGTCGCTGTGGCCGGCAACGGTATGCAGACTCCCTGGGGGTGGACAGCCGACAACGTTTACCAGTTCCCTGGACCAAACGGCCAGACCTGCTACTCCGGTCTCAGAGTAGACCCGGATGGAGTTCCAGACGATGCGCCGGAGGTTGCCGCCGCCTGTGAGTTCGTCGCGGGGCTAGACCTCGACACCCTGGACACGTCCGCCGCGAGAGCTCGTGCGGACGCAGAGAATGACAAACCGTTCGACGACGGCACCCCAGGTGTTCTGCACTCCAGCCCGGACGAGATCACACAGTCCGCCATACACGGGACCGTTGCCGACCTCCTGTTTGCGGAGATGGAAAGCCGCGGCCTGCGAACCCCGGAAGGACAGGGCCCCGTGAGCCTGTTCAGCATCACGCAGGGCTGCCAATGAGGAACGCGAGCGACACGGCGTCCTTGATCGACGAGCTCGTTCGCAACAATGCCGACGACTTGCTGCGCTATTTCCAACGCCGTCTTCTGAACGACGGCGATGCCGCGGAAGCATACGGAGAGCTGCTGCTCACCGCGTGGAAGTTACGCCGGCGTGTGCCGGCAGACCCAACTCAGGGGCGGATGTGGCTGTTCACCACCGCACACAACGTACTGCGGGACTCCAGCCGCAAATCGGCCCGCCGCTCCGCTGCAGTTGAACGCCTGGTGAAAGATATGCGGCTCCAGAGCGAACCGGCACAGGATGACACGGCCCTCGAGGTGCGGGATGCACTCGACCGCCTGCCGGACGAGGACGCCGAGCTCATCCGCCTGACGTACTGGGACGGCCTGGCGTCCCACGAGGCAGCGGCCGTCTTGGGTATCAATCCATCAACCGCGCGGTCACGGCTGTCGCGGGTAAAACAGGAGTTGCTCACCGCGCTGGGAGAGGCTGATGGCGATGGAAGAGATCTGCTCCGGGGACTGCGGCACCACCTACGAGGCAACCCCGCAACGAAGGTCGCAGAGTCAGCCGTCTTGCGAATGTTCCCGCGGATCGAGGTTAGTGTCTGCCCCTACAAGGGCATCCACGAGCCCTCGTAGACCCTTTCATGCGTGTCGCGGCTGGCTCCAGCCGGGGCGAAACCCCGCAAATGACCTATTTGGGACCCGAATACATCGCGGCAAGAACACACACCGCCGAGAATCCAGCCTGCGCCAGCAGCAGCACACCGGGCACATACCCCAGGAACAGCCCCAACAACAGGGGAACCAGCGCCAGCAACGTCGTATCCAGTCCGCGGATCATCGACCCGGCCTGGGCGCTCGGCGCCGGGCCGAACACAGTGTCCGTGGGCGGAATGGTCCAGTCGGGCTGGACCCGGTAGGCGCCCCGCACCGCCGACGCGCCAAACCCCACAGCAGCCAGAGCGCCAAGGGCAATCAACGCCGGGCTGCCGACACCGAGCAGCACGAGCGCGGCGCAGAACACCGCAAACCACAGCGCCAAAGCAGCGGCCGGCATGACCATCCGGCTCAGCCGCACCGTTGCCGGCGACAACGGGAGCAGCATGTCCAGACCCGGCGTAATCGCCGTCCGCCTGGCCACCGCACCCAAGGCCGGCACGGCAGCACAAACCATGACCGCAATCAGGGCCAGCTGGACCAGTATCGGCTGCGCCCCACCGGTCAGCAGCAGGACCAAACACAGCACGAGCAGCACAACCGGACGCACCCACAAGCCCGGCGTCCGCACGAACGCAATAGCATCAGCACGCAGAAGCGCGCCGAACGGCGTCCGCCCGCCCCGCGCGTACCAGCGGGCGGCGCGGGCGGAAGCAACTCCGTGATCGGTGGACAATGACCGCCCCCGCTCGTTCGGGTCCATCAAAAACACCGCAGCGCCGGCATGCCCGGACACCGCACCGCCGCGGATGAGTTCCCGCCCCGGGATCCTGTCCAGACGGGCATTAACGAGCAGCCCCAGCGCGGCGGTGACGCTCAGGGCAGTTACAGCCAGAGCCCAGGACCCGGCAGTGACCCGCAACGGCGTCAGACTCAGCAACGCCAGCACCAAAAGGCCCGGACCCAGACCCGCGCGCCCGCCAGCCCCGGAACCCGAACGCTCCGGCTTTGCCTGCCGCAGCGCCGCGAGCAGCACAGCGGCGGCGGCCGCCACCCCAAACGTTCCGGCCGACAGGAACTGGCCCCACACGCTCGCCCCAACATCGCTAATGAACCCCAGCGGCAGATACGCCACCGACGCGCCCGCCCACACCAGCAACAGGCGCCGGACCAGCCGCCCGGCCACCATCGGCCGCCGGTCCAGCGGCAGGCTCAGCCACCAGTACCCCTCGGGTCCGCTGACCGACGCCGGACCGAACTTCCGGGCCACGGTCATCACCGTCACCAGGGCCGCGAAGACCAGCACGGTCACTGCCGCACCGTCGGGCAGGGCGAACGACGGCGGCGCCACCAGAGTGCGCCCGGAACCGGCGTTCCAGGCCTGGGCCACCTGCTCACGCAGGGCCAGAACGAGTCCCTCGGCCAGGGCTGCAATAGTCCCCAGCGCCAGCACGGCGGTGTAGACGTCGACAAAAGCATCCCGGAACCGGGTCCGGCCGCGGGAAAACGCCCGCGAGGCCTGCCGGGTGTACTGCACCAGGTTGAAGGAAGGAGGTGCCTGAGTGGCCTCAGTGGTCATGGGTCAGCGTCCGGCGATTTCCGCGGCGGCGCGCTCGGGCGCGATCTCCCGGCCGTCGTCGTCAATGAGCAGGCACCGGCGCGCGGTGGCCAGCAGCAGCGCCGGATCGTGGGTGACCAGCAGGACCGTCCCGCCGCCGTCGGCATAGGCCTGGATGCGTTCTCCCACCCGTTCGCGCATGACCGGGTCCAGACGCTGCTCCGGTTCGTCCAGGATCAGCAGCGACGACGGCCGGATCAGGGCCGAAGCGAGCAGCAGCCGGCGGCGCTGGCCGGAGGAAACGGAGGCCGGAACGGCGTCGGCCCGCTCCTGCAGGGCGAAGAAGGCCAGTTCGGCGTCGACGGCGTAGCCGGTTTACCTCACCCACGGCCTCCGGTGGCTACTATTCGTCCAACGACTACCTCCTCCGGTCCTTGGATCATCGCAGTCCCAATATAGAGTGATCTGGAACATTCGTGGAGTGCCGTGGACAATCGCGGGGTCTGCGGCCATGTAGTGGGTAAAGCTCCTTCCAAGAAGGCGCCACCCTCATGAATGATCTCGGCTTGGAAACCCGAATCCATGCAGCGGCCCCGCAAGCATCCCAGCCGCTGGGGTTGGCGAGTGGAGATAATTGTCCAACAGACTAGCGGTCGGCGGCGGCCTGGAGGTTCCCAGCCAGGACGGTGGTGGGGTGCTCCACGCTTCCGGCTTGTCAGCCCACGTGGACTTCCTTCGACTTTTCCTCGCCGTCCTCTGTCCACAACAAGCGGACCGCAGGCTGCCCTTCCCCGCCCATCATCATCATGACGGGAACAGTTCGTACCTGCCCACGATGGATGGTGGTCGGGCTGTCGTCGCTGCCGCCCAAAACCATACCTGCGTCAGAGTTCGCGACCTCGATTCGGAAATTCTCGGCGTCCTCGTCACCCTGATTGATAATCTCCAGCCATCGTCGAGTGGTGTACTGAGGCTTGCCCTGTCGGCTCAGCCCCTTCATCTCCCGCTCCTGCCGGGGCTGCACTAGAAAGTCCACACCGACGTTGCGCTTAGGTACGTTCGGAGCCTCCAAATCAAGTTGCGCAAGATCGAATTCGATGGCCTTCCATACTTCGTGGCTCAGCTGGCTCGGGGTGCTGAATTCTCCCAGCAGGCCTCTCTTCAACAGGGCCTCCTTGAACTCGCGCACGGCGGCCAGCTGTTCGACGTCCACATCGTTGGGCAACGGACCGTTGGAGAAGTAGACGTGCACATGCTTGCCCTGCTGTTCGGCGCGTTCGATTTCTTCGACAGTGCCTGAAATGGCCTCGCCGGTGGGGCTGCCTAGACGGCTACCGAACAGCGCGAACACGATGTCGGATTGGTCAACACCTTGGGCGTTGATGAGCGCTTGCGGTCTATCCCCCAGCGTCGGGACCGCGTTCTCCTCCCAGCGCCACGGCAATAGTACAATTTGCCTGTTGCGCGAGTGAGCCACATTCCAGCTACGAATAGCTTCTTCCATGGCATCCCGGGCGTGGGGTAGATCGGACGGAGAGGCGATCATTACGCTCAAAACGTGCGCGGTATAGGTCATATCCACATCCTAAATGCCGGGTCAAAACCACCGCCGGGCCGCCCCGCGCCAGACGCTTCTATGATCCCCGGGAATGGTCGAACGGATAAAAGTACCCTAGCTTTCGGTCCGATCACATGCGGGCAGTCTTGGCAGTCAGTGCAGATCGGGAGTGCCCTCCCACCCAGCACGGACCCGTCTCTATACTGGCTCCGGGATCTTCAGAAGCCGCCCTCAGCTGCGCTCCCGCATGATCTTTTTCTGCCTTGTGGGTGGCTGGGTATCTCCGTCATACAAGGCCACCGATCGTAGCCGTCCGGGAGTCCGTCCAGGCAATCCACGCGCGAACCCGAGCCAGCGCGGTCTCTGCGCTCCCTTATTTTCCCGGCCTGTGCCCGCACTCTCCGCGATTGACAGTCCACCCTCGACCGGCTGAATCGGTGGGGGCCTCGCATGGCGGGGCAGAAAGGAGGTGTGGCTCATGAGCATCGACTACGCGCTGCAGCAAGAAGCGCCTGAATGGCTGATATCGACAGGGCGCCCCGGTCGGACGGTCCGGGACGCCCAAGGTCTATCTGAAAGAGACTCTTTACCGGCGGTGGCCGATGCAGGATAAGTAGACGATCGAACGATTCCGGACTACAGCACACCCGCGGCTGAGAGGCCGATTTCGACGGCGGTTGCACAGCCAATCATTGTTCCAAGAAGGCCTAATGCATCGATGGTTTTCAATTCGTTCATTCTGCGCGCACGCATAAACGAAAAGCTGAACCAGAAGGCAGCGGCAAGTGATGCACCGGCGCCGATGAAGGCAATAATTTCCCTCTGACCGGTTGCCGATGCTTCCAGCCGCTCCGCGCCACTCCAAGTCGGCCACATGGCATACATGGTGCAGGCGGCAAGGAGGATTATCCATGTTCCAATGAAAATACCCAGATCAGATTTTTTGGGGTTGGGCATGGGTTTCTGGGGATCAGTTTTATTGAGGCTCATAGGACAAAGACCATAAGGCCACAATATTAGGCACGCCAAAACGACGCCCACAGTGGTCATCGAAAAACGCGGTCGCCTTCAAGAACAACACTTGCAGCACCGGTTTTCGATGGCGCGCTTTACCAGGGAACCGGGCGTCCGCTGCGCGGTCAGCTCCCTGGCCCGGGTGCCCCGTCGCAGAGCTCCGGCCACCCCGGACTAGATTTGTCTACGACGTGTTTTGCTGCTGTCCTGCGGAGTATGTGTCCCCGCTTCGTAGCGTCAACCGGCTGCGCCAGCTATGCGCCAAGGAATCCCGTCGTCGCTCCTACGTCGCTTATTTCGTCCCAGGATTCCCGGTCCCTTGCACCTGCGGCGTTGAGCACTGCTCCGTTGGGAACAAGCGAGCAAGCTTGCCAGCAGGCACACCCCGGGGGAGAGGCCAACTACTGGACCACCACAGGCCCCGAATCCACCCCAACCACAGGAGCAAAACCACGAATGAGCAGTTCACCACGCACGACACCAGCGAACATGTAACCGCCCCGCGGCTGCCCCAAGATGACCGTACCGGCAGCGTGTACGACTGGGCGGAAAACCTCAAAGGCACCCCTTGGGACATTCGGGCCAGTTGGGGCAGCGGGGGCAGCGACGCCGGAAGCTGGCCCTACGTCATCTTCGCCTCGGCCAAACACTCCGACGCCGACGGCCTCCTTTATGGGTACGGGCTCTACGTCGAGGGCGACACGGAAACCCAGTGCTTCCGCTCACAGACCGCTTGCCGTGAAGCAATCACCGAAGTGGTGTTCGGCTTTTGGAAGTTAGGCCAGTCGGACGGACCGGTGGACCTGCCGCCGAACTGCCCAGCCGTTTCCGGAAGCCCCATTTCAGTTGGATCTCTGGACGGGCGACCGTAGAGTAACCGCCCAGCCGGCCCCGTCCCTTCCCCGAGACGGCGCGGTCGGCCCAAGTCCAAAGACAACACTAGCTGCCCTCCGCTTCGCTCCGCACTGGATTTCCGGCCGCTCCTTCGTCAGGCCGGGCCACTGCTGCTGGCTTTTCACCCCGCTAGGTAACGGGGCAGGCCCTTCCCGTTCCGTTACCGTATGGATACGCCGCTATGGCCGAGTTGGACGCCCGGGACTGGGTAGCATCGGCTGGTTGCAGGGGGACGCCAGTCAAGATCAAGCCTCGGCTCCCGTCGCAGCTCTCGCCGCAGGGGAGGCCTCCAAATGCTCAACATCCGCAATAACCTCGAGCACAGAGCCATAGCGCTCCATGAGATCAGGGGCTGTGCATTTTTGGACTATGCGGCTGGCCGCATCCGCTCCACTCGTTAGTGCGTCTCGTCCGGTGAAGATGTACGAGAGCACCCAGCCAATTGAGTACATCTCGTTGGGAACGTCGTAATCCTTGAAATTGTGGAGCTGCGGATCGCGGATCGTTCCGCGCATCTCGGTTTGGGTGCGCGTGAAGCGGGATGCCTGGTCCTTGACAAGGCCGAAGTCGGAAAGCTTCACGAGAACGGCCCCGCTGCCGAATACCTTCAACAGTACGTTTTGAAGACTGATGTCGCGATGAAGAAGCCCTTGGCTGTGGATGTAGCTGATGCCGTACAAGAACTGAAGGGCGACCCGCTTCCGAGTTGAGAACTGTAGCTTGGTATTCCGCTTTGATATGTAAGCCCTGAGGGTCTCGTCGCAGAACTCCATCCGATACTCGTTGCGCGCCTCGTCGAACTTGTAAACTTCCACAACGTACGGGAAGCTAAGCCTTTTCATGACGTCGAATTCTTGGCGGAATCGCTGTAGGTCACGGTCACTGAGGCCTCGTTTTGCTCGCTTGACCGCAAATTTTATTCCATAGTCCGGATCAACGTATCCGTAAACGTTGGCGTACGAGCCGCCGCCGATCATCTTGAGTTCGACCGGTGCCCGCTGCTTCTTCAGGGTTACTGATGAGGAAGTTTCGCTGAAAACTCGTTCGTATTTGATGATCGTGACAGGTTCGAAGTCCTCCGGCACTGGGCTTCCGCTACTCGGGGAGAGCCAGGGCTGGCACCGCTCGATCGCCTCCTGGTAGCTGTCGATCAGCTTAATCTCTATGCCGCCGCGCTTCAGGGCGTATAGGTCCTCTTTCAGGTCCTTGATCAGCTCAATTAAGTCCCTGCTGGGTATAGCCCAATAATGTCTCGTAGTTACGGCCCTGCCGTTGATGGCCTCAAAGTGGTCATTTAGCGCCTCGTGCAAGACGGCGAACATATGGCCCCAGGGCCCTACATCTTCATAAAGGCGGGAGAAAGCTGGCGAAGAAGCGCGTTCTTCGTACTTGTCTTTCAGATCGGTCAACATCAACGCGAGGCCGTCTACGGGCACACGATTCTCCGCTCTTTGATTGTGTGGTTGTCAACATCCAACCAGACCCGGCAAACCGGAGCACGCTGGAGGCTTACTTTGGTGCTTGCCGTGCTTGCCGTGCTTCCGGCGCGTCAGCGTGTATCCTTCGGGACTGCCCCGGTTTTCGTTGATTCTGCCTGGCGGGGTTCAGACGCTGCTCCGTTCGGCGTCGACGGCGGCGTCCGGGTTCCGGGACCGAGTGACCGCGGGCGACCAGCTGCAGGTGCTCGCGCAGGGAGAGGGAGGGGAAGAAAGCGTCCCCGTCGAACAGGGCGGCGACCGAGCGGCGGAACGGGATCGCGTCCTCGTTGACCGGCAGTCCGTGGCCCGGACCTCGACGTCGAGCATCTGCTGCTTCCCGGCGATGGTGGTCACCTCAGTGTCCCAGGGGACGTGCCTGCGGCCGGCACCGCGGGATGCGGGGTGGCGTAGGAGACGGGCAGGTCCATGCCAGCGGAGGTGACCGTGCAGCTCAGCGAATACTCTCGTAGGCCTCAAGCGCGTGTCGGCGGGAATCCAGTAGGTCCACGAGCGGCTCGGGATAGGCGGGAGTCAGCGCGTCCGGCACCCAGTGGGCGATGTACTCACCTTGGGGATCAAAGCGTTTTGCCTGTGTCTGGGGATTGAAGATCCGGAAGAACGGTGCTGCGTCCGCGCCGGAGCCTGCGACCCACTGCCAGTTGGCGGGATTGCTCGCGGGGTCTGCGTCCACCAAGGTCTCCCAGAACCATTCCTCGCCCACCCGCCAGTGGATGCCCAGGTTCTTGATCAGGAAGCTGGCGGCGACCATCCGCACCCGGTTGTGCATCCAGCCAATGCTCCAAAGCTGCCGCTGGCCGGCGTCGACCAGCGGAATTCCTGTCAGCCCGGCCTTCCACGCATCAAGGGGGTCCAGGCCATCAGGCCAGGATCCCGACGGCGATTGCGCTGCCTTCCCCCGCAGGATTGCCGGGGTTCGCGGTCCCGAGCCCTCAGGATGTTCCCAGGGAAACCCGTCGAAGGCCGGCCGCAGGTTCCTGGTGGCCAAATCCGGGTTGTGAAAGAGCTGGTGCCAGCAGAACTCACGCCAGCCAATTTCGGTGCCGAACACATCCGGCCCGGGCCCGTTCCCGCGCACACGGGACAGCGCGTGCCACACCTGGAACGGACTCACATGCCCCCACCGCAGGTACGGGGAGAGCCGGCTGGTTCCGGCCTTCGCCGGACGGTCGCGACCGTCGTCGTAATTCTGCACCGGGCCGGCCAGGAAGTCGCTGAGTGCGGACAAGCCGGCTTCCTCACCCGGGGTCCAGGCTTCCGCCAACCCGGTAGCCCAGTCCGGATGCAGCGGCAGCAGGTTCCAGTCCTGAAGGTCCTCCCCGGCGGGGATGCCGTCCGGCGGAGCCGCATTCTTGTCCGGAGCCGGAAGGGGAGCCCGGAAATCCATTGCGGACACCGTTCGCCAGAAGGGAGTGAAAACGCGGTACGGTCCGCCGCCGCCCGTACGCACGGTCCAGGGTTCATGCAGCAGCGACGCCTGGAAGCTCTCCGCCTGCACATCCGTGCTCGCCGCCCACTCCTTGACCGCAGCGTCAACCTCTCGCTCCGGCCCGCCGTAGCGCCGATTCCAGAGGATCCGCTCCGCGTCCACCTCCTGCGTGAACGCAGGAACGACGTCGCCGGCCGGCCCCCGCAACAGGACCAACGGAATGCCCAGGGCTTCAAGATCATGCCGCAGGGCCTGCAGCGCATGATGCAGCCACCATTTGGCGGCGGCACCCAGCGGCCGGATGCCCGGTGATTCCTCATCCAGAACATAGAGGGCTACCGCGCCGCCGTCGTGCGCTGCGGCCAAGAGGGCAGGGTTATCAGCTGTGCGCAGATCGTCACGGAGCCAGGCGATGGAAACCACGGGCAGGTCCTTTCTTTGGATAACACGACCCTATCCGTGGACCTTGGCAGCGGTCCCGCGCCTCCACTTTGGGTAGGGAACACCAATCCAAATTTGCGGATACAGCACCGACGCGCCCGCCCACCGGCAGCCAGCCGGCGGGCCAGCCGCCCGATCACCATCGGCCGCCGGTCCAGGGGTAGGCTCAGCCACTAATACCCTTCGGGTCCGCTGGCCGAGGCCGGACCGAACTTCCGGGCTACGGTCATCACCGTCACCAGGGCAGCGAACACCAGCACCGCCGCTGCAGCGCCGTCGGGCGGGGAGAACGACGGCGGCGCCACCGTGCGCCCGGCGGCGTTCGTGCCCCAGGCCTGCGCTACCTGCTCCCGCAGGGCCAGGACGAGTCCCGCGGCCAGGGCTCCGATAGTCCCCAGCGCCAGCACGGCGGTATAGACGTCGACAAAACATCCCGGAACCGGGTCCGGCCGCGGGAAAAAACCCGCGAGGCCTGCCGGGTGTAGCGGACCGGATTGAAGGGAGGAGGGGCCCGAGTGGCCTCAGTTGTCATGGGCCAGCGTCCGGCGATTTCCGCGGCGGCGCGCTCGGGCGCGATCTCCCGGACGTTGCCGTCAATCAGCAGGCACCACTGCGCGGCGGTCAGCAGCAGCACCGGGTCCGTGGGTGACCAGCAGGACCGTCCCGCCGTCGTCGGCATAGGCCTGGATGCGCTTTCCCGCGCGTTCGCGGCGCATGGCAGGGTCCAACTCGTGGCCACCACAGCCAGTGGCTAGTATGCGTCCAGCGACTACCTACCTCCGCCCCTTTAGCCATCGCCCTGTATTGAGTGATCCGGAGAAACTGTGGACTGCCGTGGACAATCGCGGGGTCTGCGGCCATGTATGGGTAAAGCTTCTGTCAGGAAGGCGTCACCCACATGAATGATCTCGACTTGGAAACCCGAATCCGGGCAGCGGCCCCGCAAATATCCCAGCCGCTGGGGCTGGCTGAGCACAGTATGCGCATCCTGGAAGGGGCGCGGCGACGACGTCAGCATCGCCGTCGCGTCTGGGCGGCCGGCGCGGCGGCTTCCGCTGTGCTTGTCGGTGCCGGAACAGTCGCTGTGGCCGGCAACGGCCTGCAGACCCCCTGGGGGTGGACAGCCGACAACGTTTACCAGTTCCCTGGACCAAACGGCCAGACCTGCTACTCCGGTCTCAGAGTTGAGCCGGATGGAGTTCCAGACGATGCACCGGAAGTTGTCGCCGCCCGTGAGTTCGTCGCGGGACTCGACCTCAACACTCTGGAGACGTCCGCTGCGAGAGCTCGCGCGGAGGCAGAAAACGACAAACCGTTCGGCGACGGCACCCCCGGCGTCCTGCACAACAGCCCGGAACTGATCGAACAGTTCGCCGTGCACGGGACCGTAGCTGACCTCCTGTCTGCCGAGATGGAAAACCGTGGCCTACGGACCCCGGGGCAGCAGGGCCCCGTGAGCCTGTTCAGCATCACGCAGGGCTGCCAGTGAGTAACTCGAGCGAGACGGTGTCGCTGATCGACGAACTCGTCCGAAACAATGCCGACGACTTGCTGCGGTATTTCCAACGCCGCCTTCTGAACCACGGCGATGCCGCGGAAGCATACGGCGAATTGCTGCTCACCGCTTGGAAGTTGCGTCGTCGGGTGCCGACAGACCCTACCCAGGGGCGGATGTGGCTGTTCACCACCGCACATAACGTAGTGCGGGATTCCCGCCGAAAATTGGCCCGCCGCTCCGCTGCAGTTGAGCGCCTGGTGAAAGTTATGCGGCACTTGAGCGAACCGGCACAGGATGACACGGCCCTCGAGGTGCGGGATGCACTCGACCGCCTGCCGGATGAGGACGCCGAGCTCATCCGCCTGACGTACTGGGACGGCCTGGCGTCCCACGAGGCAGCGGCCGTCTTGGGTATTAATCCGTCAACCGCACGGTCACGGTTGTCGCGGGTGAAGCAGCAGTTGCGCACCGCGCTGCGAGAGGCTGATACCGAGGGAAGGGAGCTGCCGACGACCCCGGCACCCTTTGCGGGACAACCCCTCAACGAGAGTCGCAGAATCAGCCGTCTTACGAACGTTCCAGCTGATCGAAGTTAGTGTTTCGAATCCCGGGGGATCAAAGGCTTCGGATCGTAGTGTTGCTGCTGTAAGCGGTGTTTGGACGCTTGGTTTGGTCTGGCCTAGCGACGGTAGTTCGAGCAGGTCTTGAAATACTCGCGCACCGTGGCCGGATCTCCGGCCTTGGCCGGCGCGATCACGCTGGAATCAAAGACCGCCGGATTGACCATGTTTGCCTGGATTGCGGGCAGCTGCGTGAATTTGGACAGGTACGCCATGCCATCCGCCTGCCCCGGCGCGTCATTGCCATCCACGGCCTGCAGATAGGAATCCATCCAGGCGCACAGCCAGTATCCGGCCACCAAGGTGTCCTGGATGCCGTCCTCGATCGACGGCATTTGGGCCGACGGGGTCTGCTGTGGTTCGGTGAAACCCGCAGCGCGGATCTGCCAGTCCGTGCCCGGTGGCAGCGGTTCCGGGAACTCGGCTATGGCTTCCACCACGGCCTGGTCGAAGCAGTCCGGCTTAATGGTGTCCATGGCCGCCGTTCGTGTCCCCATGTGTTGTATCCCCCCCCGATTGTCAGCTAACCAGACACTAGACGGCGGCTGATCCGCTCCCTGCGCGTGCCCGCGGGGCCTGGCGTGCCCCCCGGCCGGGATTACTGAACCGGGGGAGGCGGCTGAACCGGGGGCGGCGGGGGCTGTCCGCCGTCGTACCTGGGCCCGCTCTCCGGACCTGCGCCCGGGCCGTAGCCATCCCGCGACTGTTCGCTTAGCCGCCGCCAGGGACGCCGGTCGTAGATCGCCAGGAGCTGCGCACCGAGACCAAAGAACACCATGGCCAGCCAGACGAGGATGTTGAGCCACGGAATATGCAGCGCAACGATGAGGATGAGGCCTCCGACGAGCGCCTTGATCACCGGATGCTGGTTCCCGCGGAAGATGAGCCTGCCTATGTAATACGCGGTAAAGACGAAGGTTGCCAGCGTGAGTGTGATCCATACCAGCAGGATGGCCAGCGCGACGGGCGCCCCGATGACCGTGACCAGAAGGATCAGCACGGCGAACGGAACGGCGATCGATGCCACGAAACCGACCAGCAAAGCTTTCCACGGTTGGGGCACCAAGCGGTCGGTGACACGCTGCAGCAGACGGGGGAAGAGCCAGCCTGCGATCACCGTGATGAGGCTCAAGGCGACCAGCGCATAGAGCAGCCCTAGGAGCCATCCAACGAACTTTTCACCCGGCGACGGCTCTCGGTCGGGCTGCGGCGCGATGCGCTCCACGGTGCCACTGACCGCGCCGTCGGCGATGTCCGCATCTTCGTTGGAGTTGTACGTCAGGTTGCCGCCGACAGTCCCGTCGATGGTCAGATCCCCGACGCCGACCTGGACATCACGGCCGATCGCGCCGGCGATGGAGATATCGCCCGCGGCGCCCACCAGATCGTTCCCGAAGGAGCCGGTATCGGTGACATCGACAGTCGACGCGAAGATGGTGCCGCTGCGCGTAACGTCGCCGCTTATGGTCACGTCCTGCCCGGCCAGGCGCACGTTTCCGTCAACGTTTCCGGTGATGGTGATCGTCTGGCCGGCTGCGATCACATCCCCTGTGACGTTTCCGCTGATCGTGATTCTTTGTCCCGACGCGTACACGTCCCCGGAAACGTCGTCCCGGACGTCGATGTTCAGTCCGCTGTAGTACTGCGGGCCAGACCCGTCGTTCGTTACCGCAGTGGATAAGAACTGCGGGCTGGACGCCGGGGAAGAAGCGAATGCGCCGGTCCCCGTCAGAAGAAGCAGAATGACGGCGGCGAGAACTGCTGAGAACACCCGCCGCGGGGGAGAAGGAAGTCTCATCGGAATGCCTTTCCGGTACCTGGGTCCGCCTGATCGTCCTCACCGGAGGGCTGTTTGCAGCGGCGTCCTGTGACCTGGGGCGGACGCGCACACCGGCACTGTGGCCCCGGGGCCAATGTCTTCAGTGTCCAGCAGATAGCCGCCGCACAATAGAGGCGGCGGGCCCGGTTGGCGGGCGCTGAGCATATTCCTACCGACGGAACGGGCCGGCACCCGGAGCCAAGCTCCCGTGCCGGCCCGCGCCGTCGTCGTACTTGTGAACCTAAACCTTCACCTTCGCCGCGAACTGCCGCCCAGGCGCCGTCCGGGCGTGCGTGCCGTAGATCATCAGGCCGACAAACGTCAGGCCGCCCACCAGGTTCCCGAGCACCGTGGGAATCTCGTTCCAGATCAGATAGTCCATCAGCGTGAATTCGCCGCCGAGCATCAGGCCGATCGGGAACAGGAACATGTTGACCACCGAGTGCTCAAAGCCCATGTAGAAGAAGAGCATGATCGGCATCCACATGGCGATCACCTTGCCGGGCAGGCTGTCGGACATCATCGCGCCGACGACGCCGGTGGAGACCATCCAGTTGCACAGCACCCCGCGCACAAACAGGGTGAGCATCCCCGCTGCGCCGTGTTCCGCGTAGCCTACGGTGCGGCCCTCGCCGATGTGCCCGATCGCCTGGCCCACCTCGCTGACTTCGGAGGAGAAGCCGTAGGTCCAGACGATCGCCATCAGCAATGCGGTGGTCAGGGCGCCGGCGAAGTTGCCGACGAACACCAGCCCCCAGTTCCGGAGCATCGAGTTCCAAGTGACGCCCGGGCGTTTGTCCAGCCACGCCAGCGGCACCAGGGTGAATACACCGGTCAGCAGGTCGAAGCCCATCAGGTACAGCATGCAGAAACCCACGGGAAAAAGGATCGCCCCAAGGAGGGGCGAACCGGTCTGGGTGCTGATCGTGACGGCGAACGCCGCAGCCAGCGCCAGGATGGCACCGGCCATGTAGCTGCGGATCAGGGTGTCCCGGGTGGAGAGCATCACCTTGGAGTGCCCGGCGTCGATCATTCGGACCGCGAAGTCCTTCGGAATCACATAGCTCATCGCAGGCTCCCTACCACTGGTACTTCAGGAATTTGCCGTCGATGATCACGCGGACGCGGTCGCCGTCGGGATCTTCGCGCCGGGTCAGCTCGACGTTGCAGTTGATTGCGCTCATGATGCCGTCGCCGAACTCCTCGTGGATGGCTTCCTTCAGCGCCGGGCCGAACACCGCCAGCAGCTCATAGAAGCGGTAAATCGTGGGATCGTCCTTCAGCGAGTCCCCGGCAATCCGGTACGGCTGTTCCTGCAGCGCCAGCACAGTGTCCGCATCCAGCTCCAGCAGCTCCCCCGCTTTCTCCGCCAGTTCAGGCGGCACCGGGTGGGAGCCGAGCAGTGCTGCGATGGTCCACAGCAGCGGCCGGTCCAGCTGCTCGGCAATCTCCGCCCAGGAGGAATCCGAACGGGCGACGGCGCTGCGCACCTTGAGCGTGGCCTGGTCTCGTGACGTGTTCCAATGAGCCATTTCGATCTCCTCCTGAGTTGCATTCCGGCACTTGCCACAGCATCAACGTAGAAGGCGGCCGAGCGCCGGACCCAGGCTTTTTGCGAAGACCAGTCGGCAAAAAACGCAGCGAGCCCACCCTTTTACCTGCGCGAAACAACCAGGCAACGGGTCCGCCTTCCACGCTTCGTACCGTGTAGAACTGGGGGCCGTTTGAAATCCACAGGAAAGGACCGGAGATGGATCTGCTGACACAGGTGGTCCGTGAGGCGCCGGTTCCGCTGTGGGTCATCGACCCCCAGGGTCTCGTGTCCCTGGCGAACAAGGCTGCCATCCGTTTCCTGGGCTACCGGGGAGAGGACGACGTCGTCGGCGGTCCCAGTCATGACCTCCTGCACTGCCGCCGCCCGGACGGATCCCCGTACCCGGAACACGAGTGCCCGATCGTCGGCTCGGGCGGCTCCGCCCCGGCGTCGGAGTGGTTTGTGACCCGCGCCGGGGACGCGCGCCCGGTGCAATGGACCACCCGCAGTATGGGGAGCGACCTCGGCACGCTCCTGAGCTTCAGCCCTCAGCCGCGGGCCCAGACGCAGATTGTGCGGGAACTGCGCAGCCGCGGGCCGGCGCCCCGGACGCCTGCGGTGCAGGTCCGGGCCGAGCTCCGCGGGTCCATGCTCCGCACCATCGAAGCCCGGTTCACGGATCCGGAATTCACGACGGCGGAACTTGCCGCCGGTGCGCACCTTTCGGTCCGTTCGGTGCAGGCGGTCTTCGCCGAGGCCGGGACGTCACCGGCCGCCGAAATCCGCCGAGCCCGGCTGGAACATGCCCGTACCCTGCTGGCGCAGGGGGCCGCTGTGCAGACCGCGTGCCTGGCGTCGGGATTCCAGGACCCCGGGACTTTCAGCCGCGCTTTCCGGCAGCGCTACGGTGTGGCTCCCAGCCAGGTGCCGGCGTTGTTGTCCGTTTGAGCTTTTGAACCTTAGCCGAGGCGCTCGGACTGTTCCAGGACATCTCGATGCAGGGCATCCGCGCTCTCGGGCGTCCTGTTTCGTCCGGACCTCTTGTCGATGACCACCTCGTTGATGCCATACGGGATGATCAGGGCAAGAGGCAGCAGAGTCATGAGATACCAGGGACCCCAGCCCAGGACCAACGGCAGGAAAGCCAGCACAAAAAGAAACTGGTGGATGATTCGGTACGACTTCACGGCTGCCCCCAGCTACTTGGAATTCGAGCACATCGCCACAAAACGAATGCTACTGCGACGAGCATAGGTCAGTCGCTGAATCAGGATGTTCGTAAAGTCTCGATACCGTCCAGCAGGACTTCCAAACCCACAATGAGCTCCGCGTCGCAGTCATATCCGTCCTTCGCGAGCTCGCTCACCAGCTCGAGCAGGTAGGGGTACCGCTCCGCTGCCGCTGCGTCCTCGCCGTCGTCGGTGGCGGCGGCAGTCTCTGCAGATCCCACCGGGGTTTCGAAGGACAGCGTCTTCTGCTGCAGCGCGAAGCCAAAGACGTAGGCATCCAGCATCGATGTGACATGCACGGTGGTGCGGTAGGAAAACCGCTCTGTCGCAGGCGCCCCATCATGGCATTGTGCTGGCGGAGGTTCTCCGTTCCCGGTTTGCCAGCACCCTATGTTGCGGCCCGGAGCATGGAGTGTGCGCTGATCGTCGTCGGAATCGGCAATGGGCTGCTGCTTGGCTTCCTGACGTACCGCTCGCAGCTGGTGCCGCGGCCGATGGCCCTGTTCGGGTTGATCGGCGGTCCACTGATGTCCCTGTCCGGCATTGCCTTCTCTTTTTGGTGCCTATGGGCAGACATCGGTTCTCTCAGCGCTGCTGACCCTGCCGCATCATTTGGGAAGCCTCACTAGGGATCTGCCTGACGTTCGCGGGCTTCCGGACCCTGCGGAACGTCGACGGGCGGGCCGCGGAGACGAATCCCGTGTAACACCTCTGTGTCCGGCGAGGTCGACACAGATGTTGGGTGGTCTGCAGGATCCCTCAACTTTTGTGATTGGGTGGCCCGATGGATGAATACGTTAGTTCAGGCACATTCTGGTTCACGCTTGCCGTGATCAATGCCGGTCTGGCTGAGCAGAAGAACCGGTCGCGGTGGATTTGGTTCCTCGTGTCGATATTGCTGGGGCCGATCGCCACCGTCCTGATCGTGGTGCGGCGGGCACCGGAGCCCGCGGTAGCGGCCAAGGCCGGCAGCGACGGATCCAGGTACCGGACCTAAAGGTCCTTCACCGCACGGATGGCGGACACGGCCCGGGGGAAACCGACGTACGGAAAGCAGTGGACCAGGGCTGCGATGATCACCGTCTTGGAGTTGCCCACCTGGAGGCAGGCGCGGCCGTGCGGGCCGAGCTGGGCGGAGGTGTCGCCGATCGCGGCCAGGGCACAGAGCGCAAACAGTTCACGCTGCGCGAGGGTAAGTCCGCCGCGGGTGTAGAAGTCACCGAAGCAGAACTCGGTCAGGAACCGGGGGAGGGCCTCGTTAAACGGCTGCGGCAGGTCGGCGAGATTGTCCTTAATCTCCGTTCCGTACAGCGGCTCCTGCTCGGCGAGCCCGCGCTGGTACCGGCCGGCGTCGTCGACCGTTCCTTGAACCGGCAGCGGCAGCGAGATGCCATGGTCGCGGAATGCTCCGTTGACCGTGGCGACGGCGTTGAGGGTACGGGGAAAACCGATGAAAGGTGCCAGCTGGTACACCGCTTCGCGGATCTGCACCGGCGGCACACCCACGCGAAGCGCCGCTGCCGTGTGGGCGCTCAGCTGCGGCAGGGTCTGCAGGCACGCCAGGACGGTGACCGTGATCAGCTCCCGGGTCTGGTCATCCAGTACTCCGGTGCAGAAGACATCGCCGAAAATGAAGCCGCGCAGGATCTCCATCAGCTCCGGATCGTCCTGGTGGGCGTCCGGGTCCCGCGGACCGAACAGCCGCGCATAGGTTGCCTCGGCCTGCTCCCGGCGGGACGGGGAACCGGAACCGGAATCCGATCCATCCATGATGCGCTCCTTGGCCCTGACACGTAGGGACGCTGGGGTGCGGGGGACTGTCAGGCGCAGATTGTTGTGAAAAGCAGGCCCAGCGATCGCCGCACTCATTCCATGCAAGCACGCCCCGGCGGCGCCGCGCCAGCGCCCCGGACCGTTCGCCGGACGCAGCATCTCATTGGACGGTCCGCTGGTGCCGGCGGGAGCCGCCGTCAGGCATCCTGGCGCAGGTTGTTGCCCGCGGTTTCGCCGCCGTCGATCGCGATGGCGGCGCCGGAGACAAACCGGGATTCGTCCGAAGCCAGGTACAGCACCAGTGAGCTGATCTCCTCCACCTGCGCGGCCCGGCCGGCAGGAATCTGCCCGACGCCGCGCTGCAGTCCGGCGGTCAGGGCGGTCTCCACGGACCCTGGATGGATCGAGTTCACCCGGATTCCATCCGGGCCGAAATCGAGCGCGGACGTTTTCGTCAGCCCCTGCACCCCCCACTTCGCAGCGGCATACGCGGCGCGGTTCTTGAAGCCCACCAGGCCGGCGATCGAGGACACGTTGATGATGGAGGAGGACTCATTCCTGCGCAGCTGCGGCACGGCCGCCTTCATGCCGAGAAACGAGCCGGTCAGATCGATGTTGATCGTGCGGTTCCAGTCCTCGATGCTGGCATCCTCTGCGTTGCCCGGAGTGTAGATTCCGGCATTATTGACCAGGATGTGCAGGGCGCCGAACCGGCGGACGGTGGATTCGACGGCGGTCAGCCAGTCACTGAAGCTGGTCACGTCCAGCCGGGAGAAAGCAGCGGCCTTCCGGCCGGCGGCGTCGTTGATGCCGCGGGCCAGTTCCCGCCCTGCCGCTTCCTGCAGGTCCGCGATCATCACGCTGGCCCCCTCGGCGGCGAGCATCCGCGCGTGCGAAGCGCCCATGCCCTGGGCGGCCCCTGAAATCAGTGCGACCTTGCCGGCCGCCCGGCCCGCGGCAGGGGCCGGTCCCGCCGGAGGCGTGTGTGGATGTGGGCTGGAGATGTTCTCGCTCATGACCGCCACAGTAGAAGCCCGGCAGCGCACCACAGGGGACCCGTTCCATTCAACGGTATGATCGGGATCATGTTTTGGAGCCAGTGCAGGGTAGCGCACGGCTCCGCCGGTGCAGGATCTGCGAAAGGTGGCACGGTGGCCAACTCACCCTCGGGGGAATCCGTGGTTAACCGCGTGGTGCGCCTGCTGGCTGCCTTCACCGACGAGGAGCCGGCGCTCCCGCTCCGGAAGCTGGCCCGGGAGGCGAACCTCCCGGTCTCCACGGTTCACCGGCTGGTCGCGGAGCTTGAAGTGGAGGGTCTGCTGGAGCGCGACGCCGAAAAGCGGGTCCGCCACGGGCACCGGCTCTGGGAGCTGGCCAGCCGCGGATCCCGCGCGGCGAACCTCCGCGAAGCCGCCCTGCCGGTGATGGAGGACCTGCTGGCGCACAGCGGCCACCACGTCTCGCTGGGAGTCCTTGAAGGGACGGATGTGCTCTACATTGAACGCCTCGCCTCCGACGCGTCCACGGTGAACATCACCCGGGTTGCCGGCCGGCTGCCGGTGCACGGCTGCTCCGCCGGACTGGTTTTTATGGCCCATGCGGCGGAGGAGGAGCAGGACCGGTTCCTGCACCGGCGGCTGGAAAAGCTGACCGAAGCAACCGTCACCGATCCCGAGCAGCTGCGCGGCGTCCTGGCTGCGGTCCGGCAGTCCGGTTTCTGCTCGATGGCCGGGATCATTGTTGAGGAATCCAGCGGGATCTCAGTTCCCATCTTTGCGCGGCGGGACCAGGTGGTGGCCGGGCTGACGGTGATCGTCCCGCTTGGTCAGGAGGCCCTGCCGGCGATCGTTCCGCAGCTGAAGATGGCTTCCCGGGCGATTACCCGCCGCCTTGGCTACGTGCCGGCCGCGCCGGGGATGCAGCGCCGCAGCGTTCCGTCCGCCAGCTGAGCCGCCTTCGCGGGCTCAGGAGCTGCCGCTCCGTTCAACGGAGCAGGGGTTCGAATGAATGGAACACCCTCGCCGAACCGTGTGTGACCCCTGTCACGATCGAACGAGCAGTTTCCATTGCACCCGTCCGATCGAAGGGACCACCCATGCGCATCCTCAACGGTGAGAACGCAGGCCACTATGACGTCGTCGTCGTGGGTTCAGGAGCCGCGGCGCTGACCGCGGCCGCCACTGCCGCCGCCGCCGGCCAATCCGTCCTGGTGCTGGAGAAATCCGCCCTGCTGGGCGGGACCTCCGCCGTCTCCGGCGGAATGCTGTGGGTGGTGGACAACCACTATGCCCGCCAGGCCGGCATCAGTGACTCCAAGGCCGCCGGCCGCCGGTATGTGGAGGCCGTGGCCCGTGGCCTCGGCCGGGCGGAGCTGATGGACGCGGCCCTCGAACACGGGGACACCATGCTGCGCTTCGCCGAGGAGGAGCTGGACGTTCGGTTCATCTTCCTGAACAACTTTCCGGACTACCGGCAGGACCTCCCGGGTGCTGTGCCCGGCGGCCGCACCGTGGAACCTGAACTGTTCAACTACCGCGAAGCCCTCGGCGGCCTGGCCGCGCACATCCGCACCGACGGCCGCCACCCGTACACCATGCAGGAGTATGAGCAGTGGGGAGCCTTCACCGCGTTCCCCTGGGACCAGCTCACTGCCCGGCAGGAAGCCGGGATCGCCGCCAAGGGGCACGCCCTGGTCGCCATGCTGGTGGCAGCCTGCCAGCGGAACGGCGTGCACCTGGCCGTCGAGGCCCGCGCCGAACGGCTGTTGACCGGCAGTGGCAGGATCACCGGAGTGAGGCTCGAGGACGGCACGGAGATCAGCGCCGGATCCGGGGTGGTGCTGGCCGCCGGCGGGTTCGAATGGGACCGGCCGCTGGCCGACTCGATGCTGGCCAGCCGCCTGGTCACGATGTGCTCACCGCCGTCGAACACCGGAGATGCCCTGAAGATGGGCCAGCGCGTCGGAGCCATGACCCGCGGCACCCGCGAAGCGTGGTGGGCGCCCATGTCCTTCACCGGCGGGGTGCGGGACGGCGAACCGGTCGGGTCGCTGCTGCGGTTCGAACGGCAGGGGCCGGGTTCCATCATGGTGAACCGCCACGGTGTCCGGTTCGCCAACGAGGCGCAGAACTACAACGACCTCGCCCGGGTGCTGCAGTCCTGGGACTCGGCGAACAACCAGACGCTGAACACCCCCGCCCACGTGGTCTTCGACCAGTCCTACCTGGAACGCTATGGAATCCTGGACCACCGGGCGGGTCAGCGCACCCCTGACTGGCTCGTCGAAGCCCCAACCCTGACTGAGCTCGCGGTGCGGATCGGGGTTCCGGGAGACGCCCTGGAAGCCACCGTTTCCCGGTTCAACGCCCACGCACTGGCCGGGGCAGACCCGGACTTCGGCCGCGGCTCCTCGGAATACGACCGCTACTGGGGCGATGCGGACAACGCCTGGCCCAATCCCTCCCTGGGCCCGCTCCAGTACGGGCCGTACTACGCGCTGGAAGTGGTCAACGGTGCCTTCGGCACCTGCGGCGGGCTGGCCACCAACGGCACCGGCCAGGTGCTCGACGTCGACGGCGAACCGATCGCCGGACTGTTCGCCGCCGGCAACACCACCGAAAGCCCCTACTCCGCCGGCTACCCCGGAGCGGGCGCCACGCTCGGCCCGCTGATGACCATGGCCTACCTGGCCGGCCGCCTGCTGGCCGGGCAACCCGCCGCCTACGCCCCGGCCCGGATGGTCTCCGCATGATCCGGCACATCGTGATGTTCCGCTGGAAGGACTCCTTCACGCCGGCCATCCGCGAGCAGTGGACCGCAGGCCTGGACGCCATGCGGGACAACATCCCCGGGATGCTCCGGCTCGTTCACGGTCCGGACATCATGCACACCGACCGGTCCTGGGACCACGTCATCATCGCGGACTTCACCACCCGTGCGGACATCGCTGTCTACAACACCCACCCCCTCCACGAGGCCATCAAGCCGTTCTCCCTGCCCAACGTGCAGGACCTCGCCTACGTGGACTTCGAACTGGACGATCCAGCCTTGGATCCAAGCGCAAAGGACATCTCATGAGTCTTCCCCTGCCCAAGGCCCTCCGCCCCGGCGAAGCCCCGCCCCAAGCCCGGAAGACCGGCTCCGCCGATGCCGCGGCGGGCCACGAACCACCCCGGACCCCGCGCAAGGCCGCGCTCGCCTCCTTCCTCGGCTCCACACTGGAGTACTACGACTTCTTCATCTACGGCACCGCGGCCGCGCTGGTTTTCCCGCAGCTGTTCTTCCCCACCGCCAACCCGGCGGTCGCCACCATCGCCGCGTTCGCCACCTTCGGCGTCGCCTATATTGCCCGTCCCCTGGGCGGTATGGTCATGGGCCACTTCGGCGACCGGATCGGACGCAAGAACGTCCTGCTGTTCACCCTGCTGCTGATGGGCGGAGCCTCGCTGGCGATCGGCCTGCTGCCCACCTACGAACAGATCGGGATCTGGGCCACCGTGCTCCTGGTCGCCGGGCGCCTGGCGCAGGGATTCTCAGCCGGCGCCGGATCCGCCGGGGCCTCCTCCCTGACCATTGAGCACTCACCGGAAGGCCGGCGCGGATTCTTCACCTCCTTCGTGATGACCGGATACGCCTCCGGCATGGTGCTCTCCACCCTCGTCTTCATTCCAATCTCCGCCCTGCCCGAGGAGGATCTGATGAGCTGGGGCTGGCGGGTGCCGTTCCTGCTCTCCGTCGCCGTCCTGGCCCTGGCCTTCTGGGTCCGCACCAAACTCGATGAAACACCGGTGTTCGAAGAGGAAGTCGCCCAGGCCGGCGCCGTTCGGAAACTCCCGGCCCGCGAGGTCCTGAAATACCAGGGCGGTGACGTGCTGCGGGTACTGCTGATGTCCATCTTCTCCGTCATGCAGACCGTGTTCACCGTCTTCGGTCTCTCCTACGCCACCGACCAGGGCGGGTTCGAACGGACGTCCATCCTCACCGTCAACGCGGTGGCGATCGGCCTGTCCATGGCCGCCATGCCGCTGGCCGGCCGGCTCTCCGACCGGATTGGGCGCCGGCCGGTCATGCTGACCTCCATGCTGGGCTGCGCCGGCTGCATCTTCCTCTACTTCCTGGCCCTGGGCACCGGCAACATCTGGATCGTTTTCGCCGTGTCCGTGCTGTTTATGACCGTGCTGTACTCAGGCTTCAACGGCGTCTGGACCTCCTTCTTCGGAGAGCTGTTTGCCGCCCCGGTCCGCTACTCCGGGATGGCCATCGGCAACCAGCTCGGGCTGGTCGTCGCCGGTTTCGGCCCCATGATCGGCGGCCTGCTGCTGGCCGAGGGTGCATTCGGCTGGATACCGGTGGCCGTGTTCGGCGGCCTCTGCGCCCTCGTAGCCGCCGGCGCAGTCCTCAGCTCCCGGGAAACCGCCCACACCCCGATCAAGGAACTCGGCGGACCCTACCTGCAGGCCACCCGCCGGCCCTGACCCCGGCCGGCCCTCGGGCCCGGCCCCATCCACACGGACACCGCGCCGGCAGGCGGACCTGCCGGCGGGCGGTGCCCCACGCAAGGAGATCACCATGAGTACCAACCCAACCCCTTCCTCCCACCCCGCCCCGGCCGCGCAGTTCCAATGCGACGTGCTCGTCGTCGGCTCCGGGGCCGCCGGCATGGCGGCCGCCATTAAGGCGGCGCACGAGGGGCTGACCGTGATCGTGGCGGAGAAATCACCGCACTTCGGCGGCACCACCGCCCTGTCCGCCGGCTGGGCCTGGGTACCGGGCAACCCGAAGGGAACCGCCGCCGTCGGAGACACCCGGGCCGAAGCCGAGCAGTACCTGCAGGAGCTGGCGCCGGAGACCTACAACGAGTCCGGGGTGGCCGGGTTCCTGGACACCGTGCCGGAGGCGATCGAGTTCTTCGAGAACCACACGGAGGTCGTTTTCAGCTATCCCGAGAAGGCACCGGATTACCAGATGGACCTCCCGGGCGCGAAGCTCGGCGGGCGGGCCATCCTGCCCGCCGACGCCGACGTCCGGATTCTGGGGGACCGCCGCCGCGAGCTGCAGCCCTACCTGAGCTCCTACACCGTGTTCGGGTACATGCCGCAGGTGGGGCCGGACCTCAGCCAGTTCCTGCACGCGAATCAGTCGGTCAAGTCCTTCACCTACGTGGCCGTCAAGCTGCTGAAGACCTGGACGGACATCGCGCTGCACCGGCAGCCGCTCAAACGGACCAACGGCTCCGCGCTGATGACCCGCATGGTGAAGTCCGCGCTGGATGCCGGGGTGCGGGTGTGGACGGACACCCCGGTGCTGTCATTGCTCAAGGGCGACGGCGGGGCGGTGACCGGGGCGGTGCTCGGCGGGTCCCACGCCGGAACGGTCACGGCCCGGCTGGGAGTGGTGCTGGCCGGCGGAGGATTCTCCGGGAACCGCGAACTGCGCGCCCAGTACTTCCCGCATGACCGCACCGGCACCGAGCATTTCACTCCGACCCAGGGGCACGACGGGTCCTCGGCCCGGCTGGCGATGTCCGCCGGCGGCGGCATCAATGCGGACGTTTCGTCGGTGGGTTCCTGGGCGCCGGTCACCGTGTTCCGGCACCTGCTCAGCGGCACCCGGCGGCTGTTCCCGCACCTGCGCCAGATCGGCCTGCCCGGCATGATCACGGTTGACCGCCACGGCAAACGGTTCGGCAACGAGGCCCTGAGCTACCACGACTTCGGCGGGGCGATGCTCAAGCACCACGAGGACCAGGACTCCACCTACGCCTGGGTGGTCGGTGACGCGAAGCTGATGCACAAGTACGGCGTTGGCTTCGCGAAACCGTGGCCCATTCCGCGTACCTTCTATTACCGGACTGGCTTCCTGCACAAGGGCAAAAGCGTTGCCGACCTGGCCCGGCGGATCGGCGTCGACGCCGAAGGGCTGGCGGAGACGATCACCCGGTTCAACCGGGATGCGCTCGCCGGCGTGGACACGGAGTTCGGCCGTGGTTCCACGGCGTACAACCACTTCCGCGGGGACCTGGAACACAAGCCCAACCCCAACCTGGCGCCGCTGGACAAGGGACCGTACTACGCGGTGAAGGTCCGGATGGGGGATCTGGGCACGTTTGCCGGAATCGACGTCGACAGTCATTCAGCCGTGATCCGGGCCGACGGCACCCGGGTTCCCGGGCTGTACGCCGTCGGGGCGTCCGCTGTCTCCGTCTTCGGCGGCGGTTACCCGGGCTACGGATCGCACATCGGGCCCGCCCTGGTCTTTGGCTACCGCATGGGCCGGGACATCGCCGGGCTGGCGGCCGGGAACAGCCGTGCCGGATCCGGAAACTCCCGGGAGGGCGGCGCGTGAGAGATGCCGCTGCGACGGCGGGGCCGTTCGCCAGCCGCACCGCCGTCGTAACCGGCGCTGCCGGCGGGATCGGCGCGGCCACCGCCCGGATGCTGGCCCGCCGTGGAGCCTTCGTGGTCATCGGGGACATCAGCTCCGGTGCGGCTGCCGTGGCGGACGCGCTGACTGCCGAAGGCTGCCGGGCACGCTCCGTCCGCACGGACGTTACGGATGAAGATTCTGTGGCCACGCTGATGGCGGAGGCCGCCCGGCTGGGCGGTTCGGTGGACATCCTGGTGGCCAACGCCGGGATCCCGGAATCCAAAGGTCCGCTGCATGAACTGGACGCCGAACACTGGCGGCGGGTGCTGGACATCGACCTCACCGGAGTGGCCCTGTCGATGAAACAGGCGCTGCGTTACATGTCCGGGCAGGGGAGCGGCGCCGTCGTCGCTGTTTCCTCCATCCTTGGACTGGTCGGGCAGGCGGGATCGGGGCCGTATTCTGCGGCGAAGGCGGGTGTCGCGAACCTGGTCCGGTCCGCCGGGCTGACCTACGCGCCCACCGGGATCCGGGTGAACGCGGTGGCGCCCGGGTATGCCGAGACGCCGCTGCTGGCCGCATTGGACGGGTCCGTGCGCTCGCAGATCCTCGCCCGGCAGCCGATGGGACGGCTTGGCAGCACTGAGGAGATTGCGGAGGTGATCTGCTTCCTGGCCTCCGATGCGGCCAGTTTTGTCACCGGGTCAGTGTGGCCGGTCGATGGAGGGTATACGGCGCAGTAGAAGCGGAGGACCATAGCGGAAGGAGACCCAGCAGTTCCGCCAATTCCGAGGAGCAAAACCCATGATCCTGGACGAAACCTACACGCTGGCAAACGGACTGCCGATCCCGAAGCTCGGACTCGGCACCTGGTTCATCCCCGCTGACGCCGCGGCCCAGGCCGTGCGGGACGCCATCGGGATCGGGTACCGCAACATCGACACAGCGCAGGCCTACGGAAATGAACACGGGGTAGGGGACGGCGTGCGCAGCAGCGGGGTGCCGCGCGGAGAGCTGTTCGTTTCCAGCAAGCTGGCGGCGGAGATCAAGGATTACCAGGACGCGGTCACAGCCATCGACGATTCCCTCAGCGTGATGGGCCTGGACTACCTGGACCTGATGCTGATCCACAGCCCCCAGCCATGGAACGACTGGCGCGGCGGCTCCTACGCCGAAGGCAACCGGGAAGCCTGGCGGGCGCTGGAAGAGGCCCATACGGCGGGCAAGCTCCGCTCCATCGGTGTCTCCAACTTTGAACAGGCCGACCTGGAGAACATCCTCTCCGCCGCAGCCGTAGCTCCGCAGGTCAACCAGATCCTGGTTCACGTCGGCAACACCCCGGATGCGCTGCTGGACTACTGCACGGAACGGAACATCCTCATCGAGGCGTACTCGCCCATTGCCCACGGTGAAATGCTCAAGAACCCGGACGTCACCGCCATGGCCGGGCGGTATGGGGTGACCGTTCCGCAGCTGTGCATCCGGTACGCGCTGGAGCTGGGCACCGTGCCGCTTCCCAAGACCGCGAACCCGGAGCACATGCGGAGCAACGCTGAGGTCAATTTCGTCATCTCCGGGCAGGACATGGACACCCTCCGCCACCTGCGGATGAAGGACTACGGGAAGTCCAGCAGGTTCCCGGTCTTCAGTGGCAAGTGACGGCGTCTAACCGCCCTGGTGTCCCTCCCTCACCGGGGAAGGGCTGCCAGGGCAGCCGCCGTCGTGCCTATTCCTGCCAGTCGGAACCCCGGATAACTTCCACGAAGTCGCCGCGCTGGAATCCGGGGACAAAGTGGGCCAGCACATCTGCCTTCACATTGCCGAAGGTGGTCTCCGGCCGGTCCTTGATGCCCTCCGTGAAGGCTTCAAGGATGCGGTTCTTGAAGTCCGGCCGGGGGTGCGCCGCAACCACGGCGGCACGCTGTTCGGCCGAGATGGCGTGGTAGCCCAGGCCCAGGACATCCAACTCGACCCCGCGGGTCACCAGGGCAATTTCGGGCGCCATGTGCAGCGGTATCTCCGGGGTGGTGTGCAGCGCAATGGCCGTCCAAACCAGGTCCGCTGCCTCGCCGGTGATTCCGTGGGCGAGCAGGAACCGGCGGGCCTCGTCGGCACCGTCGATCTCGAACCGCTGATTAGCGCGGCGGTACTTTTCGGTCAGGCCGAGGTCGTGGAACATCGCCCCGACGTACAGCAGTTCCGGATCGAAATCCAGGCCCTGCTCCTTGCCGCGCAGCGAGCCGAACACGAAGACCCGGCGGGAGTGGTCGAACAGCAGCGGAGGCGCAACCTCGCGTACCAGGTCGGTCGCCTCCCGTGCCAAAGCACTGTCGGGAATCTCCACGCCCGCGATCGATTCAGCCATCTTGTTCTCCTATCAACATCTGTCGGTGGTCTCCTCCAGCGTCTCCCAGCCGGATAGGCTGGTGCCATGTCCTTTCAGCCGCAAAAACCACAATTTCAGACATGACCCAGCGGGTTGGCTTCATCGTGTTCGACGGAATGACGATGCTCGACCTCAGCGGTCCGGGCGAAGTCCTGCACCAGGCACGCCGCGCCGGCCTGCCATACACGCCCGTCCTGGTCTCCCCGCACGGCGGCACCGTCACGGCTTCCTCCGGGCTGGCAGTGGGAGGCACGACGGCGGTCGCCGAGGCAGGTGCCCTGGACACGGTTATCGTTGTCGGCGCCGACCGGCTCACCGAACCGGTCCTCGACGAGGACCTGCTGGCCGCGGTACGGACGGTTGCCGGGCGCGCGGAGCGGGTGGCCTCAGTGTGCACCGGTGCGTTCGTGCTCGCCGAGCTCGGCCTGCTCGACGGGCGCCGGGCAACCACGCACTGGCGGCACACCCAAACCCTGGCCAGCCGCTATCCCCGGGTGCGCGTGCAGCCGGACGTGATCCATGTCAGGGACGGCAGATACGTCACCTCCGCCGGCATCACCGCGGGAATCGACCTGGCACTGTCCTTGGTGGAAGACGACTACGGGGCAGAGGCGGCCCGCGGGATAGCGCGCGAGCTGGTCGTCTTTATGCAGCGGCCTGGCGGCCAGTCCCAGTTCTCCGCGGACCGTGACATGCCGCGGGTCCGCAGCAGCGTGCTGCAGGCGGTGACCGCGGCGGTGCAGGCAGATCCCGCCGGCGAACACACTCTCCCGTCAATGTCCGCAGCCGCGGCGGTCAGCGCCCGGCATCTGACCCGCCTGTTCCAGGCGGAGCTGGGTACGACGCCGGCCCGCTGGGTTGAGCGCGTCCGCCTGGGCCTGGCGCAGGAGCTGGTGCTTGAGGGGCACAGCATTACCAAGGCGGCCCAGCAGAGCGGCTTCGGCAGCGACGAAACGCTCCGCCGGGCTTTCGGCCGGCACCTGGGTATCACGCCGACCGAATACCGGACGCGTTTCGCCACCACTCAGCCGATTCCGCTTTCCTGACGCCGTCACCGGGCTGGCCGGAGGGGCCGCCCACCTCCGTGAGCCCCACAATGGTAGGGAAAGCTCGCCGCGCGAGCAGCCCATCCCGACCCCACGGCAGGACCACATGACTTACCACCGGATCAACGGCGTCGATCTCTATTCCGAGGTGGCCGGCGAAGGGCCGCCCGTCCTCTTCCTGCACGGCGGATTCTGTTCGCTGGAATCGCTGCGGGCACAGTCCGATGCGCTGGCGGGGGAGCGGCAGGTCTTCGCGTTCGAACGCCCCGGGCACGGACGGTCGGCTGATATCGACGGCGATTACAGCTACGAGCGCGGCCTCGCCGACACCGTGGCTTACCTCGATGCGGAGGGCCTGGAATCGGTGGACGTGCTGGGCTACAGCGACGGCGCGATCCTCGGACTGCTGCTGGCACTGCACCATCCGGAACGGGTCCGCTCCCTGATCGCCATCAGCGCGAACCTGGACCCGTCAGCATTTAAACGATCCGACGACGACGGCGGCGGGCTGCCGGTGCTCGGGCCCCCGGTGCATGAAGCGCCCAAGGAAGAGCCGAAGCCCGATGTCGAGCGGATGCATTACGAGCGGCTGTCTCCGGACGGGCCGGCCCACGCCGATGCGGTCCTGGCCAAACTGTTCCGGCTCTGGACTGAAGAGCCGCACATCGAGCCTGCGGAGCTGGGCGCGATCAAGGCTCCAGCGCTGATCATGTCCGGGGACCGGGACACCATCCGTCCGGACCACAGCCTGCTCATCGCGGCGTCCATTCCGGGGGCGCAGCTGTGCATCGTTCCCGGCGCCACCCACGGCCTGCTGGCCGAGCGTCCGGCGCTGATCAGCGCCGTAGTCCGGGAATTCCTGCAGCAGCTACCTTAACCCAGCTCGGTGAACGCAGCTGCCTGCACTCGCTGAGTACGGGACGCCTGAGGATTGAGGTCGCTGCACCACGCGGGATAGACGCGGAAACCACGCTTGCCGGGATGCATATCAGAGCTGACATAGCCGGCCGAGACCAGGTGCGCCGGGGTGAATTGGAAGACCCCGAACCGGTCCTCGTCCTCCACAAAGACGAGCAAACCGGCCAACGACTCCTCAGCGGTGAACGGCCTGGGTGATCCTCCTTGGCTGCGGGTCCATACTGCGACAAAAGCGCCCGGCTTCGTCGGCGTGATCCGGGCGGTGCGGATTCGCCAGTGTTCCTCCCCGAGGCTCGCGACGCCAGATTCGTAGTCGCTGTTCTGTTCTTCAACCTGGATGACCAGCGCATTGGTCGGAGAAGGTGCAAAGTCGATGAAGCGGCTGAACGCACGGAAATTCACTCTAGAACTCTATGCGTTCGCCATCTGCCACAACGACGTGCTCCTACTGCAGCGGGAGTTCCCTTGCCGTCCGCTAGACTCGGCTCGTTGCGCCGGTGGGGCGCGACGCAAAGGTTCGGGGGAGCCGCAATGATCAAAAGACCGTCAGTAGGAATGGTCGTTGGCCTGTCCATTGCGGGCGGCTTCGCCCTCGGGATCGGCACGCTGTCCGCCCCAGTGATTGATGACTTCGCGGCGGAGTCAGGCCCGGAATCATCGACCGTGGACCTTGCCGTCTCACCGGCGTCGGACGCCGGTTTTCCTGGAATCGAAGATGACCCCGAGACAGCCGTGTACGAACCGTTCGTCGCTTGTTCTGCCGAGTACGCACATGGTCCGGGCGCGGACCTGGACCGCAGGAACCTGATGGGTCCCGAGAACAGCGTGATGGTTTCGCCCGAGCAGATGAGAGCCATGGGCCGCCCCGCAGCCGAAATTGAGGCGCAAACACGGGCCTGGAATGAGCTCAGCCCTGAGTCACGCGAGGAGCAGCTGTGCCGCGCGGCCCAGCAGAACGCCGTTATCGCCGAACCGCGTTGAGTTCCGGGCACCGGGAAATGAGACGCAGTACACGGGTCCGCTCAAACAAGCCGGATCTCTTGGTGCTGTGGGTACTCATCCCCACCTTCCTCCCCGCTCTGTTTGTTGTCCTGCTTTCCCTGGTCACCTTTGCGTCGTTTATTGCGGGATCAGGTGCCAGGTGGTCCCAGACGGTGACGTTTGTGCCTTTCTTTGCGTCAGCCCTCGCCGCGATCGCCACCGGTGTCCTGATGAAGCGAGCCCCGACGGACCGGAGTGCATGGGTGCTGTCCCTCTGTACTGTTGTGCTCCTGCTCGTTGCGGCGTCGGCACCCGTTCTTAGCTTCAGCAAGGCCGCGGCTGAAGAGTTCTGCGAAAGCGCGCCCGGCGGCCGGGGTTACCCGGGGACGGCAGCACCGGAAGAAACCCCCGGCATCTGCAGCTGGGCCAGAAACTAGTTGCACGGCGCCCCGGCGCCCGGCCCCACGTTTTACCCCCGCGACCGCCGCAGCAGCCAGACGAAATACGGGGCACCGATCAGGGCGATCATCAGCCCGGCCGGGATCTGCGCCGGCGCGATGAGCGTCCGCCCCAGGGTGTCCGCCACGGACACCAGCACCGCGCCGAGCAGCATCGACAGCGGAATCAGCCGCGAATGCCGGGCGCCGGCAATAAACCGGGCCAGATGCGGGGCCACCAGCCCCACAAAACCCACCGCGCCAATGGCCACGACACTCAGCGACGCCAGCACGGCCGCGGTACCGAGCAGGAGCAGGCGGGAACGCTCCAGCCGGACGCCCAGAATGCGGGGAGTGTCGTCGTCGACGGCGAGCAGATCCAGCCGGCGCCGCAGACCAAACACCAGCGGCAGTGCCAGCAGCAGTGCCACGGCCACCGGAACGACGTCGGGCAGCGTCCGTCCGTAAGTGGTGCCGGAGAGCCAGGTGAGGATGCGCGGGGTGTTCCACGGGTCGGCGCGCAGGAGCAGGAGCGTGGTCAGCGAGGTCAGGCCGTAGCCGCAGCCGATGCCAACGAGCACAAAGCGGTCCGGGAGCAGGCCGCCGCGCCAGGCCAGCAGGGCGATCAGCGCGAAGGTGGCCAGGCCCATCAGCACGGCCATGGTGATGAGCATCGGGCGTCCGCCGCCCAGGTTGGAGGTCACCACGGTGACGGCGCCGAGGCCGGCGCCGGCGGTGATGCCCAGGATGCCGGGTTCGGCCAGCGGGTTGCGGACAGTTCCCTGCACCACGCATCCGGCCAGGCCCAGGGCCGCTCCGGCCAGCACCGCCGCGGCCACCCGCGGGAAGCGGTCATCCAGGGCACGGCCAATCAGGTCCGGCGCCGAACCGTTCAACCACAGCGCCACGTCCCCGGTGCGCAGCCACAGGCTCCCGGCGAGCAGGCCCACCAGGACCGCGGCCAGCAGCAGCAGGCCGGAGACGGCGAGGGCGATCAGGAAGCGGCGGCGGGTCCGGACGCCGAGCCGTCCCTGCGGGGGCATCGAGACGGGACCGGAATCCCGCATCCGCATCGCCAGCACCACAATCAGGACGGCGCCGAGCAGCGCCGTCGGGACACCGGTGGGAATTGAACTGGCGCCTTCCGCGCCGAGGATTCCCCGCAGCACCGCATCCGCGAGGAGGATCAGCAGCGCACCCAGCAGCCCGGACACCGGCAGCAGGAAATGATGCCGGCGCAGCACCGGTGCCCGCGACGCGAGCAGCCGGGCCAGCACCGGGGCGCCGAGGCCTACAAACGCAATGGGTCCGGCCAGGGTGACGGAGATGCTCGTCAGCAGCACCGCGCACAGCACGGCAAACACGCGGGTCGAGGCGACCGGCACACCAAGGGAGGACGCGGTGTCGTCGCCGAGTTTTAGCACATCGAGGCGGCGGCAGAGCAGCAGCGCGACGCAGAGCATCGCGATGATCACCGGGGCGGCACGCACCGAGGCGTCGAGGTTCAGCTGGGCCAGCGAACCGCTGCCCCAGGCGAACAGGCCGGTGGTGTTTTCCTTGAACAGGATCAGCAGCATCGCCGTCGCAGCGTCCAGCGCCATGGCGATGGCGGAACCTGCCAGGATCAGCCGGGTGGTCCCCGAGCCCACCGAGCGTCCGGCCAGGCCCAGGACGACGGCGGCAGTCAGCACCCCGCCTGCGAAGGCGACAGTCCCGGAGGCCCACAGCGGCACCGACAGGCCGAAGGCCGCGACGGCGGTGAGCGCGAAGTAGGAACCAGCGGTGACGGCGAGGGTATCGGGGGAGGCCAGCGCGTTCCGGGTCACGGACTGCAGCAGCGCCCCCGCGACCCCGAGGGCGAAGCCCACGGCCACGCCGGCGAAGAGCCGCGGCAGCCGCGAGCCGACCAGCACGTCGGCGATCGGCACACCGCCCACGGTCTCCTGCGCGCCGCCGAACAGGCGCCACAGATCCAGCAGCCCGGCCCCGGAGGTGCCCTGCGTCAGGTGCCACGCACCCACCACAACAACCGCCAGCATCAGGACGGCGAGTACCGCGAGTCCGCCGCCGGTGTGTTGGAGGGTGGCACGCAAGCCGCTCCGCAGGCCCGGGCGGGCCTGCGGAGCGGTGAGGTCCCGCGTGTGGAGCGGTGTGCTCACTCAGACAGCATGGCGTCAACGTAGGCGTCGATCGCCTGCTGGTTGGACAGCGGCCCGCCGGCGCCCCAGACGCCTGCGGGGAACGCGTAGGCGCGGCCTTCCTTGACGGCCGGAAGCGCGGTCCATATCGGGTTCTTCTCGAGTTCAGAGACGTAGCTGCCGGCTTCTTCATCGTTGGAGTAGAAGAGATTCGCATCGCCCACCGCCGTGAGGCCTTCGATGTCGGTCTGGCCGAGTCCGTAGGCCGGATCCACGCCGCCGCTGCCGTACTTGGCATCGATTTCATCGGTCCAGGCGGAAGTCAGGCCCAGTTCTTCGCCCAGCGCGGTGAAGAGTGCGCCCTGTCCATACGGGCGGATCGTGACATTGCCGCCTTCGATCCAGCCGTCGAAGAACAGGAAGTCGGTGGTTTCCAGCCCGGCGGACTTCACCTTGTCCTTCGCCTCAGCCAGGTGGTTATCGAAGTCGCTGAGGACCTGCTCGGCCCGGTCGGTGCGTCCGGTGGCCTCGGCGATCATGGAGAAAACGTTCTTCATGTTCCCGATCGGATCCGCGCCGTCGGCGCCAAGCGTGGCGAGCACCGGAACGCCGCGCTCCTCAAGCTGTGCGATCAGTTCGTCGTCGGCGCTGAAGGCCTCCACAATGATCAGGTCGGGATCCGCCGCGTACAGCGTGTCCAGGTCCGGTTCCCCGCGCGTGCCCACATCGGCGACGCCCTCCGGAATGGTCTCGGCGCTCACGTAGGTGCCGTAGCCTTCAGCGTCGGAGACGGCGACGGGGGTGACGCACAGCGTGAGGGCGTCCTCGATCTGCTGCCATTCCAGCACGGCGATGCGCTCGGCCGGCTGGTCGAGTTCCACCGTGCGGCCGACGCCGTCAGTGAGCGAGACCGGGCCGGTCGCCGTCGTGGTGGTGTCGTCAGCGCAGGCCTGCGATGTGGCGGACGTTGCCGCGTCGGCCGTCTCCTCCACATCGGTGGTGCCGCACGCGGACAGGGTCAGCGCAGCGGCAACCAGCATGGAGGCTGTGGCGGCCAGTGGGCGGAGTCGGGTCATGGAAGTGCCTCTCGGATGGGTGGTTAAGCTGAAGCTTTGGCCGCGGACCGGCCGCGGGCGGCATACCGGCCCACGGGGTCAATGCGGATGCGGTTGGTGCCCGGCTCGATGCTGACCTCAACGCGGAGGCCGTACACCGCGCCGATGTTCTGTTCGGTGAGCACGTCCAGCGGGTCGCCCGCGGCGTGGATGCGGCCGGCGGACATCAGCAGCAGGTGGTCGGCCACGCGGGCGGCCTGGTCCAGGTCATGCAGGACGATTCCGACGGCGACGCCGGTTTCATCCGCCAGGTCGCGGACAAGATCGAGGATCTCGACCTGGTAGCGCAGGTCCAGGTGGTTGGTGGGTTCGTCCAGGAGCACGACGCCGGTTTCCTGGGCCAGGCAGGCGGCGAGCCAGACGCGCTGGACTTCCCCGCCGGACAGCTCGCCGACGGACCGGCCGGACATGTCGTCGACGCCCGTGGCAGCCATGGCCCGGTTGATCACCCGGTGGTCTTCAGCGGAGAGGCCGGCAAAGCGGTGCCGGTACGGATGGCGTCCGAAGGCCACGACTTCGCTGACGGTCAGCCCCTGGGGTGCGGGCCGGGACTGGGAGAAGAGGGTGACCTCGCGGGCGAACTCACGGGAGGTCAGTGCGGCTGCTGCCCGGTCGCTGCCGCCGTCTGGCGTGGAGCCGTCTGGCTTGGGACCGTTGGTTCCGCCGCCGTCGGCACCACGCAGCGTGATCTGCCCGCCGTCCAGGCGGTGCAGCCGGGCCATGGACCGCAGAAGCGTCGACTTTCCGCTGCCATTGGGGCCAACCAGAGCGGTGACCTGTCCGGGCTGGAACGTCAGGGAGACGCCGTGGACCACCGCGTCTTTCCCGTACCCCAGGCGCACCTGCTCGCCGGCCAGCGCCGTCGCTGGCTTCGCACCCGCCTGCGGTTCGCCGGAGATGCCATCCATCTCGGGGCGAGGGGCATTTCTCCAGGGCATGGGAAACCTAAGGGCAGAAGGGACAAACGGAGGGTTAATCAGGTATCGCGAGGCCGGGCGGCTGTGACCGCCGACTGGAGGTTAGGCTTGCCTTGCCTAAGCAACAATAGAAGCTGCGTTGGGCGGACGCAATTTGGGGCTGCGTGCACGTCACACGGCGCATAATTTCATCTGACCTGGCCCGACGGATTGAGCCGCAGACGGCCGGCCAGGCCTGGCGATGCGCCGGACCGCTCGTGAAGCCCAGCGCTACACTCGTGTCATGGCTGACAAAGCGAGGAGCGTCGCCGAATATCTCGGTGCGCTCGACCCCGCATACCGGGCGGAACTCGAGCGGATCCGCACCGTCGTCACCCAGCTCGTGCCGGACACCGAAGAGACCATGAGCTACGGGATGCCGACGCTCAAATACAAGAACCGGGCACTGGTGTACTTCACCGCTTCCCAGAAGCACATGAGTTTTTATCCCTCGTCATGGGCGATCGAGGAGCTTAAGGACCAGCTCGAGGGCTACAAGACCACCGAACACTCGATCCAATTCACGCTGGACAAGCCCCTGCCCAGCCGTCTGGTCGAAGACCTTGTCCGCGTACATGTGCATGATATTGACGCCAACCGGCAGTAGAGGCCGGGTTCGAAGGATCAGTAGTGCGCTGGCACTGGTACGTCTGATTGCCCTGCTGCGAATGTACCCTCTAAAACCCTCCGTTTTGGGTCAAATCGACCTTTAGGGGATTTCCCTCCGGTGCGCTCAGGAGGGAAATCCCATTACGGCAGGGTTTTCCCAATTCGGAGGGAAACATTGCCACACAACGGTGGGTTTTTCCCGAAGCGGAGGGGAACGGGTCACACGACGGGTGGGTTTTCCCAAAGCGGAGGGACACGGCGACACACAGGTAGACTCACCCGCCGCGCAGCAGCTTAGGGGACGTTTCTTCCCGGAGCCTCGGGGCCGGTGGGCCAGCGGAGCAGGGCAGCGACGCCGACACCGTGGGGGAGCACGCCATCGGGCACCAGCAGGAGGCTGGCATCAGTCAGGGCAGCCGCCCGGACCAAGGCCGCCGGGGCCGGAACCTTGCCAAGGATCTCTGCGCCGAGGGACTGTTCCTGGGCGCTGGCCACCCAGGGTTCGGCGCCGAGAGCCAGCACATGGTGGTCGGCCAGAGCCCTGTCATTCATGATCAGGACTTCCACCTGGGCCTGCTGCAGGGCAGTCAGCACCTCGCCGAAACCAGTGGCGGATTCCGGGTTGGCCTGCCCTTCCTGCTGGGCTAGACGGTCCATGATCTGCTCCTGCTCAGCAGCCCACAACAGGGCAATACGTTCCTGGACCTCATCCTCGAAATGGCCATTGGCCGGCGCTGCAGTACGCGGGTGGGAATCGATCATGCTGACGAGCTTCTGGTGGGCTTCGGAGAGCTGGTCCCGTACCAGGCCCCGCGCCCGGACATCCCCGGCCAGTACGATCAGCCTGGCTCCGCTGCTGTCTGCAATCCGGTCGATCTCCTCGGCGACCTGATCCGCGTTGCGCCGCCAGATCTGTTCGGTCTGCCGCTGGAACTTGTCCTGTGACCAGCCTCCTGCCGGGAGCTTTGTGATGTCCTCTGTCTCCCCCTCCACGTCCTGGACGGTGGCGGGATGGCCGCCGCCGGCATACTCCAGCCGGATCTCCGCATCCTCACGGGAGGCTTCGGCGACGATGTACGGGAATTCCTCGGGGCGGTGCTTGAGCAGCGGCAGCAGGTCCGGAATCGGGTCCACCGAGACTCGTTCCGGCAGCACGAGAGGGCCGGGCAGCACTTCGTTCAAGGCCACTGTGCCCTGCTGGACGAGGAGAAACCGTGAGACCGGGGAGGGAAATCCGTCCGCCGGGAGTACCGCGGTTTCCGCGGCTTCCTGGTCCTGGGGCGGGGCGCCCTGTTTGGCGAGGGCCTTCCTGACGTCGCCCGGGCGGACCTCGGCGGCTTCCAAGCTGTCCGTAGCCCCCGCTGACGCATCTACATATGCGAGGCACCAGGGCCCCTTGCGCCGGTAGAGGTCAGCAAATTCGTGGAGTTGCCGGGTCATGTCGATCTCCTTCCTGCAAGGCCTCAGCCGTGCAGTGATTCACTCCGTGGTCAACGCTAGCACCGGCGTCAGCGGCATTTATAGGGGCGGCGTGTCTATGGAACAGCCCCGCGGTGGACTTCCTCTTTGCGGCCTCTAGGGTCCATCGCCACCATGCTGATTGAAGTGCGGCGGGCGCCGAAGCGGATCGCACCGAGCCACCCGCTGGGATGCTTGACAGTCTTCATGTGACCCGGGTTACACTGAGCGCGGAATCAAACTTTCGTAATGCAGAAACATCGAAACAAGTCGGACCGACCGATGGTCAATGGTGTTCAGCGCTGCTGCGAAGAAAACCAGGGAAGCTGACACCCATCATGACTTTGAGCGACTTTGATTTGCTGAGACGGAAAGAGGCGGACGACGCCCTCCGGTCCAGGGGCGGACAGCCCCCAGCATCGCAGGCTCCGCAGGCGTCCAGCCAGCCCTGAAGCAGAAGCAGATAAGCCAATTTTTAGTGACCGACGGCGAACAGCCGTTACTGGGTGCTTCCCACTACAGTCTGCGGAAGCATCCTACGGACGAGGCACGGAGAACATGCAGCACTCGAGGGGGGCGAAGAACTACCTGTCCACCGGTAGCTCTTTTATCTAAACTCGGGCGGAACATTGAGGGGTGAGCAGTGTGGAAGAAATCCAAGTGACTGTCAACGGCCAGGTGTTGGGCTGCGGAGCAGGTCCGCACACCAACCTGCTTGACTGGCTGCGGGACGAGGGGCTGACCGCGTCCAAGGAAGGCTGTGCCGAGGGAGAATGCGGCGCGTGCGCCGTGCTGGTAAACCGGCCAGACGGAAGTGGGCGAAGCCGCTGGACCTCCGTCAACGCCTGTCTGCCTCCAGCCCTGGCTTTCGATGGCCAGGAGGTTGTCACCGCGGAGGGACTCGGCAAGGCACCGGGCGTTGGCCTCGTCGAAGACCTGCATCCGGTCCAACGGGAAATGGCTGACCGGGGCGGCTCCCAGTGCGGGTACTGCACTCCCGGCTTCATCTGCTCCATGGCATCCGAATATTATCGTCCGGAACGGTCCCCATCCGCGGCCGCTAAGGAAAGCGGCAGCGAAACCGGGACCGACGCCGTCGGAGCGGAGCACGCTGCCGATCATGAATGCGGCCCCAACGGCTTTGACCTCCATGCCTTGAGCGGAAACCTCTGCCGCTGCACCGGGTACCGGCCGATCCGTGATGCTGCGTACGCGCTTGGCGCGCCGCAGGAAACCGACCCGCTGCTGCTCCGGCAGGACAGGGCGGCACCCGCAGCCAAAGCAACGGTTCACAAAACAACACAGGCCACGGGTGACGTTGCGTTTATTCGACCCGGCAGCCTGGAGGAGCTCCTCGACCGCCTCGCGGAGAATCCGAAGGCAAAGCTTGTTTGTGGGGCTACCGATGCAGGGGTGGAGATCAACCTCCGGCACACCCGGCCCCCGCTGATTCTGGCCGTGGACCGCCTGGAGGCGCTGCGGACCCTCGAGATTGGCGCTGACAGGATCGAGATTGGCGCCGCGCTGCCCCTTTCCGAGGTTGAACGCGGACTCGGGGGACAGGTAGCGATGCTCAGCCACCTTTTCCCGCAGTTCGCCTCCCGGTTGATCCGCAATTCCGCAAGTTTCGGAGGCAACCTGGCCACCGGCTCGCCGATCGGTGATTCGGCGCCGGCGCTTTTGGCGCTGAACGCGTCCGTGGTGTTGGCTTCCGTAGCCGGGGAGCGCGAAGTGGCGTTGGCCGAGTACTTCACCGGGTACAGGCAAAGTGTGAAAAAGCCGGATGAGATTCTTCGTGCCATCCGTATTCCACTCCCGCTCGCTGAAACCACCGCTTTCTATAAAATCTCCAAACGGCGTTTCGACGATATTTCCAGCGTCTCAGCAGGTTTTGCCATGCAGCGCGACGGCGGCATTATCTCTTCGGTCCGGATCGGCCTCGGCGGGGTGGCTGCCACCCCGATCCGCGCGCTGCGGACCGAAGAGGTTCTGGTGGGTCAGCCGTGGAACGCCAAAACGGCTGCTGCTGCCGCCGCGGTGATGGCCACGGAAGGCACCCCGATTGATGACATGCGGGCCAGCGCCCTCTACCGCTCAGCCATGTTGAGGCAGTCCGTCCTGCGGTTTTACGCGCAGACCCATTCCGCTCCCGCTCTGGAGGCAGCCAAATGAAATCCCTCGCTGACCGGCCGGTCAATCCCGTGGTGGGGGTGCCGGTTTCGCATGAAAGCGCCACCCTGCATGTCACCGGCGCCGCGCTCTATACCGATGACCTCATTGTCCGGAGCCAGAATGTACTGCACGCCTGGCCGGTGCAGGCCCCGCACGCACATGCCCTGGTCAACGCCATCCGGACTGAGCCTGCCCTGCTGGTTCCCGGCGTCGTGCGGGTCCTCACGGCGGAGGATGTGCCCGGAGTCAACGATTCCGGCACCAAGCACGACGAACCGCTTTTCCCCAGTGAGGTTATGTTCTACGGGCAGGCCGTGTGCTGGGTATTGGGCGATTCCCTGGAAGCTGCCCGCCTTGGTGCGGAAGCAGTGGAGGTGGACTATGAACCGCTCCCGTCCCTGCTGACCCTTACCGAGGCTATGGAGGCCGAGAGCTTCCAGGGCAACCAGCCCACCGTCTCCCGCGGCGCGGCCGGCCAGGCATTGGACGACGCCCCTCACCGGTTCAGCGGCGAGCTCGAGTTCGGCGGGCAGGAACACTTTTATCTGGAAACCCATGCCTCGTTTGTCTACATTGATGAGGGCGGCCAGGTGTTCGTGCACTGCAGCACGCAGCACCCCACCGAAACCCAGGAGATCGTCGCCCACGTGCTTGGGCTGGCCAGTTCCGAGGTTACGGTGCAGTGCCTGCGTATGGGCGGCGGGTTCGGCGGGAAAGAAATGCAGCCCCACGGCTACGCGGCGGTTGCCGCGTTGGGGGCTCGCCTCACCGGCCGCCCGGTGCGGCTGCGGTTGAACCGCACACAGGACATCACCATGTCCGGCAAACGCCACCCATTCCATGCCCGCTGGGAAGTCGGTTTCGACGACGACGGCCGGCTCCTGGCGCTCAGGGCGACGCTGACCAGCGACGGCGGCTGGAGCCTTGATCTGTCCGAACCGGTGCTGCAGCGGGCCCTTTGCCACATCGACAACGCCTACTGGATACCCAACGTTGAGGTCCACGGCCGGGTGGCCAAGACCAACAAAACGTCCCAGACGGCCTTCCGTGGTTTCGGCGGCCCCCAGGGCATGCTGGTCATTGAGGATCTCCTGGGCCGCTGCGCGCCCCTGCTTGGGCTGGAACCGAGCGAGCTGCGCCGCCGCAACCTGTACGTTCCCGGGCAGAGCACACCGTACGGGCAGCCTGTCCGCCACGCTGAGCGGCTCACCGAAATCTGGCAGGAGCTGGGCGAACGCGCCGACGTCGTGCGCCGCCGCGAGGACATCGCCGCCTTTAACGCAGCACATCCGCATACCCGCAGGGCGCTCGGCATAACGCCGGTCAAGTTCGGGATTTCCTTCAACCTGACAGCGTTTAACCAGGCCGGCGCTCTGGTGCACATCTATAAGGACGGTTCGGTCCTGATCAACCACGGTGGTACGGAAATGGGGCAGGGACTGCATACCAAGATGCGCCAGGTGGCCGCCACCGCCCTCGGTGTGCCGTTGGACATTGTCCGGCTTGCACCGACACGCACGGACAAGGTCCCCAACACGTCGGCAACGGCAGCCAGCTCCGGAGCGGACCTTAACGGCGGCGCCATCAAGAATGCCTGCGAGCAAATCAGCGCTCGTCTGGCGGAAGTAGCGGCACGGCGGCTGAACATCCACCCCGACGACGTCCGGTTCGCGAATGGGATGGTCACCGGAATCGGTTTCCATGACGAGGGCATCCCGTTCGCTGAGCTGGTGCGCGACGCCTACTTCCAGCGGGTTTCGCTGTGGGCTGCGGGCTATTACCGGACGGAAGGGCTGCATTGGGACGGAGCCCGCATGCAGGGGGAGCCCTTTAAATACTTCAGCTACGGGGCCTCGGTCAGCGAGGTGGAGGTGGACGGGTTCACCGGAGCGTACCGCCAGGTGCGCACCGACATAGTCCACGACGTCGGGGACAGCCTGTCGCCGATGATCGACGTCG
Organism: Arthrobacter sp. Helios; assembly: GCF_023167125.1. Taxonomy (NCBI): domain Bacteria; kingdom Bacillati; phylum Actinomycetota; class Actinomycetes; order Micrococcales; family Micrococcaceae; genus Arthrobacter; species Arthrobacter sp. Helios. The sequence continues at coordinate 2,971,038 of NZ_CP095402.1, read as the reverse complement.
GGCAGATCGAGGGAGGCTTCGTCCAGGGTGCAGGATGGCTGACGCTCGAGGAGATGCGCTGGGATCTCTCCGACGGACCACACCGGGGCCGGATCACCACGCAGTCGGCCAGCACTTACAAGATCCCCAGTTTCTCGGAAATGCCGGAAGAGTTTAACGTCCACCTCTTCGAGAAGGCCACGGAAAGCGGGGTCGTCTACGGGTCCAAAGCGGTGGGTGAACCCCCCTTTATGCTTGCCTTCAGCGTCCGCGAAGCGCTGCGCGAGGCCATCGCCACCTTCGGGCCCGGCAACCGGGAAGTCAGACTTCCCAGCCCGGCAACCCCTGAAGCCGTTTACTGGGCCATCACCGAAGCCAGGGACGCCGGCACCGAATCAGACGGCAAGGCGCCTGAGACTCCGCAGGTAGTGCCCGAACTCCGGGCCGCGCCCACTCATTGATGCCGATCGAGGTGGCCTGACATGGATTGGTTGGCCGCGATGCAGCGGTTGCGTGCAGAGGGCTCGGCGGGAGTCCTCGCCACCGTAATAGACGTCCGCGGTCATGCTCCCCGGGAGGCAGGGGCGAAGATGCTCATCGGTTCCGAGGAGACCTGGGACAGCATTGGGGGCGGCAACCTGGAGGCGACGGCGATCGAACGCGCCCGCGCAATGATCCAGTCCGGGATCGCCGCCCCCGAACGACTCAGCTTCGGCCTTAGCGAACGTGCGGTAACGCTGCATGGACGCCAGTGCTGTGGAGGCGTCGTCGAGGTTCTCCTCGAACCTTTTGCACCCCGTCCCGCAGTTGCGGTGTTCGGAGTGGGACACGTTGGGTACGAACTGGCCCGGATCCTCTCCCGGCTGTCCATCAGCCTGTACTTGGTGGACAGCCGGGCTGATCAGCTGAGCACTGCCCGGCTCGGCGAAATCATGAGGGGACCCGCAGACGTCCATCCGGTGCACAGCCCCGTGCCGGATTCAGTGTTGGGTGAATTGCCGAAAGGCTCGCACGTGTTCATCATGAGCCATGACCATGCCGAAGACTTCCTGCTGTGCGACGCCGCGCTGCGCCACGGGTGCCTGGGATCGGTGGGGCTGATTGGCTCGCGGGCCAAGTGGTCGAGGTTCCGTCAGAGGCTGCTCGCAGAGGGGCATCCGGAGGACGTCGTCGACCGCATCATTTGCCCCATTGGGTTGCCCGATATCACCGGCAAGGCCCCGGCTGTGATCGCCGTCAGCGTTGCTGCGGGTCTGCTGATGAGGCTGCAGGCCAGCCCGGTAGTGGCTTAGTAGATTCTGCCCTGGCAGGGTGGGCCCGGTGGCCCACCCTGCCAGCTGTCCGGTCAGCCCCCAAGCCAGATGGTGACCGGGCCCCGGGCGAAATAGACGAGGAACCCTGCAGAGACCACCCACATCAGCGGGTGAATCTCCTTGAACTTGCCCGACCCTGCCCGCACCAGCACCCAGGTGATAAAACCGATGCCGATGCCGTTGGCAATCGAATAGGTCAACGGCATGGTCACGATGGTGAGGAAAGCCGGTAGGGCCACCGAGAAGTCCTGGAAATCGATCTCGCGGATCTGTGCGACCATCATCGCGCCGACCACCACCAGGGCCGACGCAGCCACCTCCAGCGGGACGACTGCCGTGAGGGGCGTGAGGAACGTCGCGGCGAGGAACAGGATCCCGGTGACCACCGACGCGAGCCCGGTCCTGGCGCCCTCGCCAATGCCGGCGGCGGAATCAATGTAGACCGTGTTGGAAGAGCTCGAGGTTCCTCCACCGGCGACGGCCCCGACGCCCTCGATGATCAGGGCTGACTTCAGGCGCGGAAAGTTGCCCTGCTTGTCAGCAAGTCCCGCGCTTTTCGAAAGACCGGTCATGGTGCCCATGGCGTCGAAAAAGTTGGTGAACACAAGGGTGAAGACCAGCATGGTTGCCGCGAGGACACCGATTCTTTCAAAGGCCCCGAAATTGAACGCTCCGATGAGACTGAAATCCGGTACCGAGAAAATACTGCCTGGAATGACAGGTGCGTTCAGATGCCAGCCACCCGGGTTATCGGGGCCGCTGAATCCGAGGTCCAGGAAGGCTTCGAGGATGATGGCGATGATGGTGGTGGAGACCATGCCGATCAACAGCCCGCCCTTGACCCGCCGCGCCATGAGAATTCCGATGGTGAGTACACCAATAAGGAAGACCACAGTGGGGAACGTGGTGACGGAGCCGTTGTCCCCCAGCTGAACAGGAGGGCCTCCCGGGGTCCTGCTGACGAAACCGGAATCAACGAATCCGATGAAAGCGATGAACAGGCCGATGCCTACCGTGATGGCTGCCTTGAGCTGCGGGGGTACTGCGTTGAAAATCGCTGTCCGCGCACCCGTGACGGCGAGGAGGACGATCAGGAGGCCGTTGATAACCACCAGCCCCATGGCTTCTGCCCAGGTGACATCCCCGATCACTGAGACGGCGAGGAAGGAGTTGATTCCCAGACCCGCCGCGATCCCGAAGGGCAGATTCGCGAACATGCCGAAGATGATGGTCATTACCCCGGCTGTCAAAGCCGTGACAGCGCCGACCTGGGCAGCAGCGAGCCACCCTCCCTCGATGTCGGTGGCTGCCGACTCTGCACTGAATCCGCCAAGGATGAGTGGATTCAGGATCACGATGTAAGCCATCGTGATGAACGTTACGAGGCCGCCGCGGACTTCGCGCCCCTTGGTGGAGCCGCGTTCAGAGATCTGGAAGAAGCTGTCTAGTGACGAAAAACGGTTGCTTTTGCGCGGACGCGCTGCAACATCCGTTACGTTTTGACCTTCATGGGGGTCATTGTCCCGGGTAGTGAGTGCCACGGCCGTACCTCCCTAGCAGAGGCAGCATCTCCAACGGCCACCGCCAACGGCAAAAGGGCGTGAGGCCAGACTGCTGCGATGATTTGTGATTGCAGGTCCGCCTGGTAGATAGCAGCCCGTGAGGGGTGCCCGCCGTTGGCATCGACTCGAACTGTAGCACCGGAATGTGATCTACAACACTACTTTTTTGAGAAGTCTTTTCCACGACACGGTATCCCCTCGGGCGCCCGGAGGCGTTGACCAGCGGACTGTGGATGTGACGTCCCCCGCTTCGTGGAATACCGGCGGCCTCCTCCCCGGTTGCGCTGACTATACGAACTTCAGCCCAGGACACCATCTGCCCTGGGGCAAGCGACAGAAAGAACCCCTTAGTGAACCTCTATACCCCGCTGACCCTCGGCGCCATGGAACTGCCCAACCGCCTGGTAATGGCCCCGCTGACCCGTATGCGCGCCGATCTGTTCGGCGTGCCCACTGACATGATGATCGACTACTACCGCCAGCGGGCATCGCTGGGCCTCATTGTCAGTGAAGGCATCTACCCGTCCTTCACCGGCCAGGGCAACACACGGATGCCGGGTCTGGTCACCGACGAGCACGTTGCCGGCTGGAAGAAGGTCACCGACGCCGTGCACGCCGCCGGCGGCCGGATTGTGGCCCAGCTGATGCACTCCGGCCGTGTGGCCCACGAGAACATCAACGGTGGACGCGGCGCCGTCGCCCCCAGCGCCATCGCGCTCGAGGGTATGGCCCACACCTACGAGGGCAAGCAGCCCTACCCTGTGCCGCACGCCCTGACCGAAGCCGAAATCCCCGGCGTCGTGCAGGAATTCACGTCCGCGGCCGTGAACGCGATGAAGGCAGGGTTCGACGGCGTTGAACTGCACGGTGCCAACGGTTACCTGCTGCAGGAATTCCTCTCGCCGGTCTCCAACACGCGCACCGACTCCTACGGCGGATCCCCGGAAAACCGGGCGCGCATTGTCGTGGAGGCCTTCCGTTCGGTGGCCGAGGCGATCGGCGCTGACCACGTCGGCATCCGGATTTCCCCGGAGCACAACATTCAGGGCGTCCTGGAAACCGACCGCGAGGACGTGCTCGCAACGTACACCGCCCTGGTAGACGGCATCGCGCCGCTGAAGCCTCTGTACCTGAGCATCCTGCACAAGGATCCGGCCGATGACCTGGTCCAGGAACTGCGCCGCCGCTTCGCCGGCCCGGTACTGCTGAACACCGGCTTCGGCGTGATGACCACCCGCGACGACGCCATCGCCCTCCTTCAGGAAGACCTGGCCGACGCCGTCGTCGTCGGCCGCCCGGCCATCGCCAACCCGGACCTGGCCCGCCGCTGGCAGGAAGACCTGGAGCTCAACGAGGTGGATTACGCCACGTTCTACACCGATGGTGTGGCCGGCTACACGGACTACCCGGAGCTGGCCCCGGTTTCCTAACCGGCGCCTGCCTGCCTAACGACGGCAGCCCGCGTGAATCCGGTTAGTCTTCGACCGACCGGATCACGCGGGCAGGGGAGCCGACGGCCAGGGAACGGGCGGGAAGGTCCTTGGTCACCACAGCACCGGCAGCCACCACGGAATCGTCCCCTATGCTCACGCCGGGCAGCACCGTGACATTGGAGCCCAGCCAGACGTTCCGGCCCAGCGTGATCGGCGCGGGGTGCATGTCCGCACGCCTGCTGGGCGCCAGATCGTGATTGAGCGTTGCCAGGACGGCGTTGTGGCCGATCAGGCAATCATCGCCGATGGTAATGCCGCCCTGATCCTGGAACCGGCAGCCGGAATTGATGAAGACCCGTTTCCCGAGGATGATGTTCCTGCCGAAATCCGCGGAAAACGGCGGAAACAGAGCCACGGTTTCATCCACCGGCCTTCCGGTCAGCCGGGACAACAGTTCCCGTACCCTGGCCGGTTCGTGGTAGCCGCTGTTCAGTTCCCCGGTGATCTGCAGGGCTTCCTGGCTGGCGTGGTGCATGGCTTCGTGCAGGGGCGAGCCGGCAGTAATGGTTTCGCCGGCGTTCAACGCGGCGAGGAGATGGTCAAGTTCCATGGTGTCCTATCCGGGGCTGTCCGCAGCGGTGCCGCCCCTCATTCACCGTAGCGGCTGGCCCCGGCGAAAGACGGCTCCGTTTGACTTCCCGATGCAGCCCTTTTAGCCTCCGGCGTCAGTCACTGTGAGGCCCCACCCCAGTACGTCGTCGGACTCAACGTCGATGAAAAGCTTGGCGACAGTGGTATCCAGCTCAAAAACCGTGCGGGTTGGTTCCTCCGGGGTGCCGCAGGGGACGGCGGTTTTTCCGGTATTGGCAACGTTCACTGTCAGCTCGCCCTCAGACTGGCAGGCCAGGTATACGGCGACTGCAGCGCCCGCTGCGCCAAACCCACCTGAGCTTGAACCGGCTCCCTCCGTGCCTCCCAGGAACCTTTCGTTGGCCGGATGGGCGGGGATTCGAAGATCATCCGGTACCGGCGTCACCCACACTTGTTCAGGCACCGAGGCAGCCTGCGCGCAGCCGCACAGCAGCAGGGCACTGACACCAAGAAACGGACAGGACTTTCGCGCGCATACAGCCTCCCAGTTGTTTCGCGGTCCAGCTGTTGGTCCTTGGGGGAGACTGCGGCTGGTCAACGTCGACCTATGATCGGCCACCATACAGCACCCGAAAAGCGGGCCCAGGAGAACCGTATCCCTCCGATTTGGGAAAAACCCGCCACTTTGGGACTTTCCTGCGTGGCGCCACAGCAGGGAAGTCCCAGTGCGGTCGATCTGTCCCAGAATGGACGGTTATTGCCAGGATTATGGTTGGGCCTGCACAGTTTCCCAGCCATCGTTAAGCAAGAGGCCTGTGTGGTCTCAGGAGGCTACTTTCGTCACTAACCGTGGGAATCTAGGCCCCTCTGGAACCCAATTTCGGCGTCACGATTCGCCAGCCCGCCCGGAACCGTACGGACCGCCCCCGCCCGGAACCCTGCGGCCCGACATGTAGTTCACCCGCCCCGGACCAGGACCAGTGCGGGATCAGGGATCAAGACCAGCGGTTCCGGTGCATGAATGGATGGACAGCAGGCCGTAAACGCCGTCTGTGCTGCGCCTAGGGGGGGGGCGGCTCCGCGCAGCTAGGAGGGGCAGGCCCGGCGCCCGATTCCCAGCTGGCACATGAAGTCCGGGTCATTGATCCCGCCTTCGTTGATGGCGAGCAGGACGACCAACGAGATCAGGAAGGTCAGTGCCACCGCCATAAAGACCCAGAATCGTTTCCAGCTGATGAGCGCCCCCAGTCTGTCGTCTGTAGGGGCCGATTGTGCCATCAAACTGCGGGGGCAGCCGCCATGGTCGGCATTGTGGGTTCACTTTTTAGCGTCAGAGTCCTGATCCATTTCGTCAGGGACGGACGAGCACTTTGAGCGCTTCGCGGTCGGCCATGGCCTGGTAGCCGGCCGTCAACGAGGCATTGAGCCAGGGGTACAGCGTGCGGGCGCTGGTGCGGAACCAGGCCCAGCGCCGACCTTGTGCTCCCCGGCGGCGTGGACCTAGCCGTCGGGGACCTGACCCTCCCTTAAACCCTGGGCGCGGCGGTGGAGGGTGTCGACGCCATCGTCTTCACCCATGGATCCACCACCAATGAAAACGACGTCCGGGATAACGACTATGCCGGCGTCGCCAACGTCCTCCGTGCCTTGGACGGCCGCCGGGTCCGCATTGCCCTCATGACAACCATCGGCGTCACCCGCCCCGGTCTCGCCTACGCCGAGTGGAAGCTGCGCAGTGAACGGCTCGTCCGGGCCAGCGGCAATCCCTACTCGATCGTGCGTCCGGGATGGTTCGATTACAACGAACCCGACCAGCGGCAAATAGTCCTGCTTCAGGGCGAGGACATGGCGGGCGGAGGGCTTAGACGACTACAAGTTCCGTTCCGGCGGGTGCATGGTCAGCCATCGCGACGCGCTGGACCGCAGGGTCGTCGTAGGTGTTCCAGTAGTAGGTCATCGTCCGGGAGGAGAAGAGCCCGGTGTAGATGGTCTTCTCAAACTCACCCGAGCCCATGGCCGCGCAGCCCTCCACCATCGCGACCTGCTGCAGGGTGTGGAAGGCACGGCTGACGTTCGCCTCCTCGGTCATTTTGTCCGGGTAATGAGTGTTGACGTAGGCAGCCCGCACGAACCGCGACGGCGAGTAGTAGTCGCCGGGGATTCCCCGCATCAGCGACCCCGAACCGAACGGGACCAGATTCGCCCGGCCAAACACCACCTTCTCGGGGAAATCGGGCGAAGTGTTGAGGTAGTTGCGCAGGTTCTCGTGGTGCCAGGTAAAGCCGGGCTGGTTGGCCAGGACATCGACGTCGTTCTCAAAAACGTGCATACCGTCGCTGGTGTACTCGACAACGATGGCGCGCTTCGAGTCGCCGATGAACCAGTGAAGCAGGGAGCTCGGGTACTTCTCATTGATCGGTTTGTCCACGATGACGACGCTGCCAAGCGCGGCCTCCACCTCGTCAACACTCGCGAACTGGGACGCCACCCAGAGTGGGAATTCATACGCTGCGACGTTCGTCGCACCGTCGACCGGTTCCGGAGCGTAGTCCGCGTACCCTGGGAAGTTGAGCCCGGCGACGGCCAGACCTGCGTCATTGCCGCAGTCGAAATAGAGCGGTGTGTCCTCCTCCACGATGCCCATGCCGATGACGGCGTGCTGGATCCTTGGCACCGCGCTGAACGGCGACCTCGCGGCGTATCCGGTGGGAGTAACCACCACCCGCTCCCCGTAGCCAGCCGTCCAGTCGAGGTTGCGTGCGAGATAGAGATTGCCGCTGCCGTCCGAGAACCTGATGCCTGTGCACATGTTGATGCTCCCTTTTCCGGCGAAGCGCTGAATGGCTTCGCCTGTCCGGTGGCCCCCTGCCAGGGACACTTCCGGGAAGTAACGGAGCCGGCTGACCGGTCCGGAACCTCCCTGCCCTGTTCAGGGTAGGCCCGGACCCCGCACCGGCGGCAGCATGCGCGGTAAACCCGGCCTCCGCACACGTATTTCCGTGCGGGCCGGCCTCATCCCGGGGAGCCCGGCGCTAAACCTCCGTGACCTGCTGGAACTTGACCTTGTCCTTGTCATCGCGCGGTGTGCCCTTGGCTCCGGGAGCGCCACTGGGCCCGGCCAGCCCGGGGAGGGATGGCTGGCCGGGATCCGTGGTGGCGTGGCTGAAGTCGCCCCTCTCGCCGTTGGCGCCGGTCACTCCCGCATCTCCTCCCGGGCCGGGGTCTCCGCCCTTTCCGGGATCCCCCGACTTCGACTTGAAGATGCTCTGGCCGCCGCTTTGGTCCGAAACGTAGAAGACCAGGATGTCGCCGGCCGCGCCGGCATACCACCCTTGCCTCCGACGCCGCCCTGGGCACCGTTCCCGCCGCCACTGCCGTACGCACCGGGCTCACAGTCGTTTGCGTCGCCGCCCTTGCCGCCTGCTCCGCCCTTTCCGCCTTTGCCTCCGTTGCCGCCGGACGCGTCAACGGCTACATCGCTGCCAAGGACCCGCACGTGCAGTTCAACGGTGCCGCATTTACCGCCCGGCAAACCATCCGCACCCGGGCCGCCCGGGCCGCCGTCGCCGCCGCGCCCGCCCCGTGTGGCGCCAGTGTCTCCGACGAAGAACCAGCCGCTGCACACGGCGTCGAACCCCTCCTGACCCGCCGGCCCCTCACCCCCGACGGCGCCGGGCGCACCTTCTCAGCCGTCCGTGCCCCGCTTGTCGATTCCGCCCATGATGGGTCTCCTGTCCCAGAGTGAGCCTCTGATGGTTTGGGTCTGCGCAGGTTCAGCGCCAGGTGGCCGTGACCACCTCCGCCCGGGCGCAAATCTCGGACACAGAGAGGCGGTCCGTGTAGCCCGCTATGGGTGGATGCGGGCCGGGCCTGCTCATCTCCTCGATCACCAGCGGGACCTCCCAGGGTTTCCGGGGAACACCGGTCATCTCGTTGCAGGTGAGGAGGAAGTGGCTGCTTTCCGGGAAGATCCAGCCGTGCTCGTGGAACCGCACGTTCACGGCAGTCAGCGCGTTGATCGACCGCTTGAGGAACAGCAAGCCGCGCACCTCCAGGTCCAGGTTCGGAAACCTGACCTTTCGGCAGTCAGCCTAGCCAGGGCGGGCGGGTGGCCCCGGGCAATCATGGTGTGGTGGCCTCACGGGATGCCGAGGGCACAGCCGCCATTCCGCGCGAAGTGGTGATGATGCGGGAAGCGGTCAGCCGGGCGGCGACGATGGCGCGCGGTTCATTTCTCCGGTCCGCGACGTTTTTCCGGTGTGGCGGGAGGGTCTTATTGGTAGGACAGCCCCGGGGCGAACGGGTTGTCAAGGGTTTCCCGCACGCCGCTCACCACCCGTCCGTCAGCACCCGGTCCAGTGTCTCAAGGAAGAACCGGGCGCTCTCCGCAGTGAAGCAGAGCGGCGGCTTCACTTTGAGGATGTTCTGCCGGTCGCCGGTAGGCAGCACGATCACACCGAGCTCACGCATCCGGTCGCAGACCGCCCGGGTTTCCTCCGCGGCCGGCTCCAGCGTCTCCCGGCTCCGGACGAACTCCACTCCCTGATACAGCCCCATGCCATGCACCGCGCCAATCAGTGCATGCCGCTCCATCAGCGACCGGAATCCCTCCGTGAGGACCTGTCCAACGGCGACCGCGTTCTCCTGCAGCTGCTCCTTCGCTATCACGTCCAGCACCGTGACTCCGATCCGGCTGCTGAGCGTGCTGCCGCCGCCGGAGGAGAAGAACGATCCCTGGGAGGAGAGCGCCTCGGCAATCTCCCGCCGGGTGATCACCGCCCCGAGCGGGTGGCCGTTACCCATCGCCTTGGCCATCGTGATGATGTCCGGCACCACACCGTGCTCCTCAAACCCCCAGAAATACCTGCCCAGCCGCCCGTAGCCCATCTGGACTTCGTCGGAAATGCACACGCCGCCCTGCGCCCGCACCGCTGCATACACCGCGTCCAGGTAACCCGGCGGGCTGCCGATGGAACCGGCGTTGCCGTTCCGCGGCTCGGCGATGTACGTGCCCACCGGGGTGCCGGCGTCGTGCAGTTCCTGCAGCAGCGCCGCTGCATCGCGGGCATAGGCCTCGCCTGCACCCTCGCCGCGGTGCGTACCGCGGTAGGCGTTCGGGGCGTGCGCCGCGTGCACCCAGCCCGGCCGCGTCTGAGCCGCCCGCGGATTGTCCGAGACGGAGGTGGACACCGCATCGGCGCCCAGGGACCAGCCGTGGTAGGACTCCTGCACACACAGCACATCCTCCCGGCCGGTGAACGCCTTGCCCAGCCGCAGCGCCAGCTCCACCGCCTCCGACCCGCTGTTGACCAGCAGCACGGTGTCCAGGGAATCCGGCACCCGGGCCAGCAGCCGCTCGGACAGCTCTGCCACGGCTTCGTAGTGGAACCGCGAGTTGGTGTTCAGCAGCCGCCACTGCTTCGCTGCGGCCTCCGCCACCTCCGGATGTCCGTGCCCCAGCGCCGTGACGTTGTTGACCATGTCTAGATAATGCCGCCCGGAGGTGTCAATGAGGTGCTCTTTCCAGCCGCGTTCAATCCGCGGCGGCGCGTTATAGTAGTGCGCCTGCAGCGCGGCGAAGGAACGGTTCCGCCGCTCCAGAACACTGTCAGTCCCGGTGACGGACGACGGCGGTGCCTCCGCCGGGGTCCCTCCCAGCACCTGCGCGGGATCGAGGTGCGTGGCCGCGTAGCCGGGGAACTCAGAGGCCCGGACAAACCGCGGCGGAACCTCGGCCGTAGGGTAAGTGCCCGATGCCAGGAGCCAGACCCAGAGTCCCTCCGGCCCGGTCTGCCCGATCCGCTGGCCTTCCCGCACGGCCTGGCCGCTGCTGACCGAGGGATCCAGCACAGCACCGCAGAGGACGACGGCGAAGTCCCCGCCTTCCAGCCGGAACGTGCCGTTCGGCGCGCCGGAGATGGTGACGGTGCCGGCGAACGGCGCGTGGAGGGCCAGGGGCTGCGGGGTGTGGACCTCGACGCCGAGAGCCACGTTCGCAGGTTCGCCTGTGCTGTGCGCGGCGGCGCGGGTGAGGCGGGCTTCGCCAAAACGGGTCACGGCAGGGGAACCGCCGGTGGTGGCCTGGGCGAGGATCCGCTCCTCTTCGGCGGCGCCGTTCAGCCAGGACCCGTTGGTGAAGTCTTCGCTGTCCCACCCGAAGTCCACGGCGGCCGGGGTGCCGAGATCCGGCAGCAGGGGAGGCCACGCGGTTTGAGCCGCTGCGGCGGCGCCCCGGGCGACGCCCAGAGTCTGCCGGATGGCTGCCTCCGCCGCGTTCCAGTCATAGCGTGCCGGTATCTCGAACATGGTCCACTCCCGGTCCAGTGCCGAAGAGGCATAGTCGTTGCCGGCGTCGATCGTGGCCTGGTGCTCGCCGCTGACCGCCAGCACCGCGCCGCGCAGGACGATCAGCGGCCACAGAGCCTGGATCTCGGCGTCGGACAGCGGGGCCTGCTCATGGAAGGCCCGGATCATCGGCAGGACGGTGAGCGGATCGCCGCTGCTGCCGGGGGACAAATCGTGGTGAAACAGCGACGCACAGGCAACGGCGAGTTCGCTGACCCGCCAGCTGTACATGGCATCGCTGAAATCGATGATCCCCGCGAGCTCCGGAACGCCCTCGGCGGTGGGCGCATAAACCACGTTGTCATCGGTCATGTCCCCATGCACGGCTTGGACGGGCAGAAGGTCCTTCAGCGGACCCAGTGCCGCGGTGACCCGCTTCAGCGTGGCAGCCAGCAGCTCCCGCTTCCAATCAACGCGGACAAAGGACACCAGCGCAGTCACCACTTCTTCACCGGCCCGCAGATCCCACTGCAGGGACCGTGACAGCCCCGGATGCTCGAAGCCCGCCAGCGCCCGGCTGGTCCGGCCCAGCCAGCTCCCGAGGTCGGTCCGCAGCGACGGACTGAGATATTCCCGGTCAATGACCGGGGTGCCCTCCACAAAGGTCAGCAGCCGCAGGCAATGGTCCTTTCCGTCCAGCACCGGCAATTCCACGAATTGCCCGGCCACCGATTCCAGCGGCAGCGGCGTGGAAAACCCGGCAGAGGTGAGGCGCTGCATTGCCGCGTTCTGCGCTTCGATCTCCGTCCGGGAAAACTCCGGATTACTGATTTTCAGCAGGCGGCGGCGCCCGTCGGCGGTGGTGAGCAGGAAGTTCCGGTCCTGCTGGCTGCCCAGCTCTTTCACCGCCGTGGCATCCACGGCAAAGTACTCTGCCGCCCATTCCGCGGCCAGGGCAGGAGAAACGTTCGGGCGGGGCAATCCGGCGGGTTCTATCAGTGCAGGCATGTGTCACTAACTTCCAGGGAGTTTTTCGAAAAAGAAGCCACTAAGGAAATAGTGCAGCAGCCAGCGCGGGGAAAGAGCTCAACCTGCCGTCATAAACCGCGCTTTTCGCTGGGGCTCCGGCAAAACCGTTGACAGCTCCCGATGTGATGTGGGTTACTTGGTCAACGGTTAACCGTAATCGGTTAGCGAAAAGAAGGGTCCCATGGCTAACGCACTGCTTCCGAAAAACCTCCCGCTGCCTCCCATGCAGGCGCTGGGCGAGCTGGTCCTGTCCCGGCTCCGCCACGCCGTCATCGCCGGCGAGATAGCGCGGGGCACCCACCTGGTCGAGTCCCAGCTGTCGGAGATGTTCGACGTCAGCCGCGGGCCGATCCGGGACGCCCTGCGGCAGCTGGAAGCAGAAGGCCTCGTCGAGAGCAGGCGCAGGGGAGTCTTCGCGATCGGCCTCACGTCCACCGACGTCGACGAGCTGTACATGATCCGCGAGCTCCTCGAGATCCAGGCGCTCCGACTGGCAGCCAAGGTGCCCGACGGCGAGATCTGGGCCTCCGTGGTCAAGCACCTCTCTGCCATGAAAGAACGCGCCGCCGCGGGAGACCCGCTGGCCTTCGCTCGGGCGGACCTCGCCTTCCACTCCGCCTTCTACGGCGTCGCCGGGAGCAAAAGGCTGGAGAGCATCTGGCAGCAGTACGAACCGACCTTCGCCGTCATGCTCGAGCTGACCAACGCCGAAGACCGGGACCTCGGCCCCACGTGCCAGGACCACGTTGACCTGTTCACCACCGTGATGGCCGGGGACCTGGACCGTGCCGAAGAGATGCTCCGTGAACACCTGCAGGGTTCACGGACCAGGCTCTCTAACGCGTTCAGCAGGCTCGGGAACGACTAAAAGCCCTACGCAGCACCTCCCCGCATCCACCAACAAGGAAGTTGATAATGGAAAAATCACGTTCGCACCTCATCATCGGCGTTCTCGCCGCTTCAGCCATCGGCCTCACCGCCTGCGGCAGCAGCAGCAGCGCCAGCGACGACGCAGCAGGGTTCCCCGAGAAGGACATCACCTTCATTGTGCAGGCAGCTGCCGGCGGCGGCTCGGACCTCACCTCGCGTGCACTCGCCGCTGAGCTGGAGAAGGAACTGGGTGTTTCGGTTGTGGTTGAGAACCGTCCCGGCGCCTCCGGCTCGACCGCCATGCAGTACATTGCCGACTCCGATACGGACGGCTACACGATCGGCTTCGTGCCCGTGGAAATCTCGATGCTGGGCCACCAGGGCTTCGACATCGACCCGGCGAACTACGACTTCCTGGGCCAGATCATGCTCTCTCCCGGCGTGGTTTCCGTACCCGCGGACAGCCCCTACGAAACCCTGGAGGACCTGATCGAGGCCGGCAAGGAGAAGCCCCTCAACATGGCAAACTCCGGCCCCGGCTCGATCTGGGAAGCCGCAGAACTGGGTATGGCAGACGCCGCCGGTACGCAGGTAGTGCCGGTGCCGTTCGACGGCGGCGCTCCCGCAGTCGCAGCTGTCATTGGCAACCAGGTTGACGGCGCCGTCGGCGGCACCTCGGAGACATCCGCAGCCCACGACGCCGGCCAGGTGCAGGCGCTGGCCGTCCTGCACAACGAGCGCCACCCGATGCTCCCGGACGTCCCGACCGCATCAGAGCTGGGCTACGACCTCCAGTTCGGCGGCTGGGGCGGCGTCTACGCACCCGCCGGCCTGCCCGACGAGGTCCGCGAAGCCCTGACCAAGGCGATCGAAACCTCGGCGCAGTCGGAGACCTTCGTGGAGACCATCTCCAAGGGCGGCGCCCTGCCGGTCTACAAGTCCCCGAAGGAATTCACCGACTTCATCAACTCCGAGTACGAGCGCTTCGGAAAGCTCCTGGCGAAGTAACCATGAAATCCGCCTCCCCCCAGAGGCGGAGCGATCCGGGTGCGGAGCCTGCGGTTCAGGCTCCGCACCCGGAGGTCTCCGCCCAGCCCGCTGACGCCGGCGAACCGGCCCGCAACTCCCGCCCGCTGGAAATCGGCGCTGCCCTGGTGGTTGCCGCCGTCACCGCCGCGGTGTACCTCCTGGCGAAGAACATCGACGTGCGCATCGAAACGCCAGGCGTCGGCCCCCGCACCTGGCCGGAGCTGCTCGGTGCAGCCGGCTTCGGCTTCTCCGCCCTCCTGCTGGTGATGGCCCTGTTTGGGCGTACCGCCGACCGGAGCGACCTGGACGGCGCCACCCGCACCGGATGGGTACGGCTCCTGGTGACGCTCGCCGCCACCGTCGCGTTCATCGTGCTCTGGCCCATTGTCGGCTTCATCTACGTCGCGCCGCTGCTCATCTCGGCGGTCACCGCCATTGCCGGCGGCCGGACTGTCCGGGCGCTCGCCGTGTACCCCATCCTCGCCACCGCGGGTATCTACGTCCTCTTCCACCTCCTGCTCAAGGTGCCTCTATGAACACGTTCTCAATCGGCATGGAAGCGGTGCTGGATCCGACCACCCTGATCTGCCTGCTGGTCGGCCTGGCCATCGGCACCATGGTTGGTGTTTTTCCCGGCATCACCGGTTCCATGGCCGTCGCCCTGGCCTCCGGATTCACCCTCACCCTGGAACCGGTACAGGGCCTCGCCGTCCTGCTCAGCATTTACGTCGGCGCCAACTACGGGGACCGCATCCCCTCGATCCTGGTGAACACACCGGGCACCCCGGCAGCCATCGCCACCACCTTCGACGGTTATCCCATGGCCAAACAGGGCAAAGCCGGGCTGGCGCTGGTGATGTCCTCCATGGTCTCCACCGTCGGCATCCTGGCCTCCATGGTCCTTTTCATCCTGGCCGCGCAGCCGGTGGCGCAGCTGGCACTGAAATTCGGTCCGCCCGAGATGTTCGCGCTGGTGGTATTCGGTCTGACCATCATGATTTCCATTTCCTCCAAGTCGCTGGTCAAGGGTGTTCTCGCCGGACTGATCGGGCTCACCATCGCAACGATCGGCCGGGACCCCATCACGGGCGATCAGCGGTTCACCTTCGGCCTGAACGACCTGACCGGCGGACTCGACTTCATTGCCGTGATCATTGGCCTGTTCGGCATTGCTGAACTGTTCGACCAGCTCCTCACCTACCGCGAAACGAAGGTCAAGCCGATTTCCTCGCTGGGCCGGGTCTGGCCCACCAAGGCGGAGTACCGGCAGGTGGCTAAGCCCACCGCCCTGGGCACCGGCATCGGCGCCTTCGTCGGCGTCGTTCCCGCTGCCGGCGGCGACATCGCCGGCCTCATCGGCTGGGACCGGGCCCGCGGTATGTCGAAGGAAAAGGAAAAATTCGGCAAGGGGTCCATCGAGGGTATCTCCGCCGCGGACAGCGCCTCGAGCGCCACGCTCGGCGGATCGCTGACCACCACCATGGCCCTGGGTATTCCGGGCGACTCGGTGATGGCGGTGATGATCGGCTCCATGGTGATCTGGGGACTGCAGCCCGGCCCCCAGCTCTTCACCAACCGGCCGGACCTGGTGGTCTCCATCGCAGCCATCATGATCCTGGCGACGATCGTCTCCTTCGGTGTGAGCCTGGTCCGGATGCGCGGCATGGTCCGGCTAATGGACCTGCCCAACCACTACGTCTGGTCCGCGATCCTCATTTTCTGCCTGGTCGGCACGTACACGGTGACCAACAACGTGTACACCGTCATCGTGATGCTCGTCTCCGGCGTCATCGGCCTGATCATGAAGCGCACCGGGTTCCCGGCCGGCCCGGTGGTTTTGGGCCTGCTGCTGGGACCGCTGGCGGAATCCAACCTCCGCCGGTCCCTGCTGATCGACGGCCCGACCGTCTTCTTCACGCACCCGATTTCCCTCACCCTGCTGATCCTCGCCGCGGTGTCCATCGCCATTCCGATTATCGGAAAGGCCCGGGCGGCCCGCTCCGGGAAGGCCTCGGGATCGCTCGAGGATCAGCTGGTTGACCGCACGGCACGCGAAGCCGGGTACGACGCCGGTTCCGGGACCGGCACCGGCACCGCGCAGGACGCCGAGGCGGATCGAAGCGGCAGTAAATGACGGCGGCAGTGGGGCACCCGGGAATCACCACCGGCGTCGACCGCCGCTGGGTGCTCCCGCCGTCGGACACCCCGGCGCAGCAGTGCCATGCCTCCTCCGTTCTGTCCGTGGACGGCCGGCTGCTCTGTGCCTGGTTCGCCGGCACGGCCGAAGGCACCCCGGACAACCGGATCTGGCTCGCCGCGGCTGACCATACCGGCCGCTGGCAGGAGCCCCGGCCGGTGGCGGGGGAAGGTACCGAAGCGCACTGGAATCCGGTCCTGGCAGCAAGCCCGGACGGCAGCGTCTGGCTCTTCTACAAACGCGGCCCCGCGATCTCGGCCTGGCAGACCTGGTTCCGGGTAAGCCGGGACGCCGGGCGCACCTGGAGCGGCGCCCGGGAGCTGGTTCCCGGGGACAGCGGCGGGCGCGGACCGGTGAAGAACCCGCCGGTCCTGCTGCCCGACGGCGGCTGGCTGGCACCGGGCTCCGAGGAGCGCTGGCTGCCGGGCGGCGCCGTCTGGGACTGCTTCGCCGACCGCTCGGATGACGGCGGCGCCACCTGGGTCAAGGCCCCCATCCCCGTTGACCGGGCCCGGCTGTCCGGCGCCGGCGTGATCCAGCCCTCGCTGTGGACGAAGGGAGACACCGTCGGTGCGCTGATGCGCTCCAGCGAAGGATTTGCCTATGCCGCGGAATCCACCGACGGCGGCAGGACCTTCTCCCCGGCGCAGCCGACGAACCTCCCGAACAACAACAGCGGCCTGACCGTCGCTGCCATCGCAGAGGACCTCCTGGCCTGCGTCCACAACCCGGTGGCCGAGAGCTGGGGTCCGCGCTGCCCGCTGGCGGTCTCCTTCTCCACGGACGGAACCCGGTGGGGCCCGCCGGCCGTGGTTCTGGAGGACGGACGCACTCCGCTGGAGGGCATTTTCCCCGCGGTCTCCGGTTCAGGCACGGGCGTCCGAACCCAGGCTGCCGGATTCGAGCCCCGGGACACCGGGGTGGTCACCGACGGGCGCGGCGAATACTCCTATCCGTCGGCCACCCTGCACGGTGACCAGCTGATTGTTACCTACACCTGGCAGCGGCGGGGGATCGTCAGCGCCGCTCTCCCCCTTGCCGCCCTCCGGCTCGCTGCGGCCCGCGCAGCGGCACTTTTATGAACCCGCACTTTATTGACACCGCACCATCTGCACCGATCTCCGCACCACCGAAAGGCTCGACCCCATGACCGCACAGATCATCAGCGCCCTCCCGCTTCCCTTCACTGACGACGGGGCTGTGGACTGGTCCGCGTACGAGGCGCTGCTGGCCCGCGTTGAGCCGCACGTCCACGGTGTCCTCGTCGCCGGGACCACCGGGGAATTCCCGGCGCTGGACGACGACGAGCGGCTCGAAACGTTCCGCCGGGCCATCGTGGCCTTCGGTGCGGACCGGGTCATTGCCCACATCGGGCACGCCAGCCCCCAGCAGGTCATCCGGCTCGGCCATGCGGCCCAGCGCCTGGGCATCAGCCGGATGGCGACCCTGAATCCGTACTACCTGCCCGCCGACGACGACGCCGTTTACGGGTTCTACCAGGCCGTGACCGCCGCGCTTCCCGGCGTCGACCACTATGTGTACCTGTTCCCGGAACGGACCGGGATCACTGTCGGCGTGGCGGTCTTCGAGCGGATCATGCAGCTGCCCGGTGTCCGCGGAGTGAAGCTCTCCGGTGCCGCCAGCGAGGAACTTGAGGCCTACGCCAAGTGCCTGGTGCCCGGTCAGGAGCTCTACTCCGGCAATGACGCCACCCTGCCGTTTGTGATGGCCAGCGGCGGCAGCGGCGTTGTTTCCGGCGTCTCGGCTGCCTTCCCAGCGACCTTCGCCGCGCTGGCGCGCGCCGTCGACGCCTCCGGAGCAGAGGAAACGAAGGCACTCCAGGACACCGTGGAGAACCTGGTCTCCCTCGCCGGTCCCTCCATCATCCGATTGAAGGCCGCCGTCGCGGTGAACGTTCCCGGCAGCTGGCGCAGCCGCATGCCGATGGCCGCGATCGACGGAGCCCTGGCCACAGAGCTGTCCGCCGCCGCCGCCAGCCACGCCTAGACCTTTTTACTTCGCACCATCACCTGATCGACTCGATTCCGATCACAAGGAGAAGCAATGAGCACGTACACTTTCCCAGCTGACCAGCATCTGCCTGCCCTGAAGGAAAAGACCGTTTATACCGTCGCCAGCGGCGACCTGCGGCTGAGCGCGAACCTCGCCGGCTGGGGCACCCAGCAGCAGCTCGAGGCGGACTTCGCCGCCGCCGTCGGGCGCTTTGGATTCACCGTCGAGCGCGCCCACGGAACTAATCCGGAGACCGGCCACGGATTCATCGACAGCCAGCGCGCCGGCATGGACGTTTTCCGCAACATCCCCGCAGAGGCGCCGCTGGTGGTGGTCGACGCCGTCTGGCAGTACAGCCACCATGTCCTCGCCGGCCTGCGCTCGCACCGCGGCCCTATCCTGGTGGTCGCCAACTGGGCCGGGGACTTCCCCGGACTGGTGGGCCTGCTGAACCTCACGGGCTCCCTCACCAAAGCCGGTGTGCCGTACTCCTCGCTGTGGAGCAAGGACTTCAGTGACGACTGGGCCATCGGCAAGGTGGAGGAATGGCTCCGCACCGGCACCATCAACCACGACCTCAGCCATGTCCGCGACCTGCCCGCCCTGCCGGATTCGGAGGAAACCCGGCTGGGTGCCGCGCTGGCCCGGCAGCTCCGGGACGAAAAAGCGATCATCGGCGTGTTCGATGAAGGCTGCATGGGTATGTACAACGCCATCATCGATGACGAGCTGCTGAACCCGCTCGGCATCTACAAGGAACGGCTCTCCCAGTCGGCGCTGCTCGCCGAAATGCGCCAGGTGACGGATGGGGAAGCGAAGGAAGTCCGGCAGTGGCTCGACGACGCCGGCTTCACCTTCCACTTTGGGCCCGACGACGCCGAGGACCTCACTGAGGATCAGGTGCACGAACAGCTCAAAATGTACGTGGCCGCCGTCCGCATCGCCGACGACTTCGGCGCCGACGCCATCGGCATCCAGTACCAGCAGGGACTCAAGGACATGGCCCCGGCCTCCGACCTGGTGGAAGGCCTGCTTAATAACGTCTCCCGGCCGCCGGTCCTCTCCCGCGACGGTTCCCGTGAGCTGTACCGGGATGCTGCTCTCCCGCACTTCAACGAGGTTGACGAGGGCGTGGCAGTTGACGCCCTGGTCACCAACCGGATCTGGACCGCCATGGGCCTGGACCCGGCGAACACCCTCCACGACATCCGCTGGGGCGAAGAGTACGACGGCGAGTTCGTCTGGGTTTTCGAGATCTCCGGCGCGGTCCCGGCATCCCACAACGGCGGCTACGACAAATCGTTCGGCCACCGCCAGCCCGCGGTGTTCTTCCCCCGCGGCGGGTCCACGCTCTCCGGCACGTCCAAGCCCGGCGAGATCGTCTGGTCACGCGTCTTCATCATGGACGACGAACTGCACGTGGACCTCGGCCGGGGCCACGTGGTTGCCCTGCCAGAGGAAGAAACCCAGCGCCGGCTCAACGCCACGGACAAACAGTGGCCGATCATGCACGCCGTGCTGCACGGAGTATCCCGCGACCAGCTGATGGCCCGGCACAAGGCCAACCACGTCCAGGTGGTCTACGCCCCGGACGCGGAGACCGCGGACAAGGGACTGGCCGCCAAGGCTGCCCTGTTCCACGAGCTGGGCGTGCACGTGCACCTGTGCGGCGAAGTGGCGCTGTAACGTGTTCGGCTCCTTCCCCCGCAAAGCTGTGCTCGGCGTCGACATCGGAACCAGCAGCAGCAAGGGTGTCCTGGTGGATCTCGAAGGCAACGTCCTGGCCTCCGAGACCAGGGAACACCGGGTCGACCGGCCGCACCCCGGCTGGGTCGAGATGGATGCAGCAGTGTGGTGGGAGGAGTTCCGCAGCATCACCGCTGCGCTGGTGACAGATGCCGTGACAATCGTCGGTGTAGGGGTCAGCGGAATGGGTCCCTGCGTCCTCGTCACCGACGAGCACTCGACGCCGCTGCGTCCGGCCATCCTGTACGGGGTGGACACCCGGGCCACGGCGGAGATCACCGCACTCACCGCGGAGCTTGGCGGCGATGCGGAAATCCTGGGCCGCTGCGGGTCAACGCTCTCCACCCAGGCGGTGGGCCCGAAGCTGGAGTGGCTGGCCGCCCACGAACCGGAGGTCTTCGCCGCTGCCCGGCGGCTGTACATGCCGGCGTCGTGGCTGGCCTACCACCTGACCGGGGAGTACGGGCTTGACCACCACTCCGCCAGCCAGTGCACCCCGCTCTACGATTCGGACGCCCTCGTTTGGTACAAACCCTGGACCGAGCGGATCGCACCGGACCTGAACCTGCCGCCGCTGCTCTGGCCCGGCGACGTCGTCGGACAGGTGACGGCGGCAGCCTCCCGGGTGACGGGCCTTCCGGCCGGCGTTCCGGTGTGCATCGGGACGATCGACGCCTGGACCGAGGCAGTGAGCGTCGGCGCCACCGGGCCCGGGGACCTGATGCTGATGTACGGAACCACCATGTTCCTGGTGCACACGGTCACGGAACGGATCGACGTTCCCGAACTCTGGGGGACCGTCGGTGCCTACGAAGGCACCCGGTGCCTGGCCGGCGGGATGGCCACCTCAGGGGCTATCACCGGCTGGCTGCGGGAAATCTTCGGCTCCCCGGAGTATCCGCAGCTGCTCTCCGAGGCCCAGGAATCCGGTCCCGGCGCGCACGGCATCCTGATGCTCCCGTACTTCGCGGGTGAAAGGACGCCGATCGCGGATCCGGACGCCCGCGGTGTTATCGCCGGGCTCACCCTGTCCACGACCCGCGGAGACCTGTACCGGGCGGCACTGGAAGCGACGGCGATGGGCGTGCGCCACAACATCGAGGCGATGGAAGCCGCCGGCGGCGACATCACCCGGATCGTGGCGGTGGGCGGCGGAACGCAGGGCGGACTTTGGACCCAGATCGTGTCCGATGTGACCGGACGCGAACAGGTGATCCCCGCCCGGACGATCGGCGCGAGTTACGGCGCGGCCTTCCTGGCCGCACAGAACACGGCGAAAGATTCCGTCCGGATCTCGGACTGGAACCCGCCCAGCGAGGTCATCCGCCCCGATCCGTCCCTGCGCGAACGCTATGACGCCCTCTACAGCCTGTACCGCGAGCTCTACGACGCTTCGCGGAACGTCCAGCACCGGCTGGCAGAAAGCCAGCGCATGGGCTGACGGACCGGCCGCAGCTGAACGCGGCGGCTTGCACCCGGCAGGCGTTTGCCGGCTCCAAGACCCGCCTATTTGGGGTTGGAGTACATCACCACAAGGACGCAGACCGCCGAAAAGCCCGCCTGGGCCAGCAGCAGCACGCCCGGAACGTACCCCAGGAACAGGCCGAGCAGCAGCGGAACCAGTGCCAGCAATGTGGTGTCCAGCCCGCGGATCATGGTCCCGGCCTGGGCCGACGGCACGGGACCGAACACGGTGTCTGTGGGCGGAGCGGTCCAGTCGGGCTCGGTCCGGTACGCTGCCCGGACCGCCGAAGCTCCAAAACCCACCCCCGCCAGGGCGCCGAGGAGAACAAGCCCGATACTGCCAATCCCAAGTAGCACCAGCGCTCCCGCGAACAGTGCAGTCCACCAGGACAGAACGGCGGCGGGCATCACCATCCTGCTCAGCCGGACGGCGGCGGGCGAGAGCGGCAGCAGCATGTCCAGCCCGGGAGCAATGGCGGTCCTCCTCGCCAGCACTCCCGCCGCAGGAACGGCGGCACACACGGCGGCCGCTATCATGACCAGCTGGATCAGGGCCGGCTGGCTTCCGCCGGTCAGGAGCAGTGCCATGCAGAGCAGGAGGACCAGCGCAGGCCTGGCCCGCCAGCCCGGAGTGCGCAGGAAGGCTGCGGTGTCGGCACGCAGCAGAGCGCCAAACGGCGTCCGTCCGCCTTTCGCATACCAGCGGGCGGCGGCCCGGGAGGAGGCAGGGGCGCCGGCATCGGAGGACAGCGCCCGACCCACCTCGTTGGGGTCCATCAGGTACACGGCCGCACCTGCATGGCCGGAAACCGCGCCGCCGCGGAGAAGGTCCCGGGCCGGAATCAGCCCCAGCCGGGGCAGGACGACCAGCCAGAGCGCGACGGCGGCTGCCAGGGTGACGACGGCGGGCCCCAGGACGCCTGCCGCTGCCTGCCGCGGCACGGCACTCAGTGCAGCCAGAAGTACCAGGCCCGGCAGGGGTCCCGTGGCTGTCCGGTGAACCAAACCGGTCCGGGCCCTGTGCATGACCAGGGGCCCCGCACCGGCCTGCCGCAGGGCAGCTACCAGCACCGCGCAGACCGCAGCCAGTCCAAACACTCCGGCGCCAAGGAACTGCCCGGGCACAGCCGCGGACAGGTCAGTGATGAAGCCGACCGGAAGGTACAGTACGGAAGCTCCCGCCCACACCACAACCAGCCGGCGGGCCAGCCGTCCGGTGAGGAGCGGCCGCCGGTTCAGCGGCAGGTTCAGCCACCAGTAGCCCTCCGCATCGGTGACCGCCGCCGGGCCGAACTTTCGGGCCAGCACCATCACCGCTGCCAGCACCGCGAATAGCAGGACGGTGGAGGCGGCACCGTCGGGCAGGGAGAACGGCGGCGAGGCCACCAGGGTCCGGCCGGCCGAGTCCGCGTCCCAGGCCTGGGCGACCTGATCGCGCAGCGCCAACACCAGTCCCGCTGCCAGTGCACCGACCGTTCCCACGGCCAGCAGGGCGGAATAGGCGTCGACAAACACATCGCGGAACCGGGTCCCGCGGGTGTTGCTCCGTGAAACCTGCCGGGTAAACCTGACAGGGTTGAAATCGGAGGCGGTGGTCCCGACCGCGGCTTCGGCTGCCACGGTCAGCGTCCGGCGATTTCCGCGGCGGCGTGCTCCGTGGCAATCTCCCGCACGTCGTCGTCAATGAGCAGGCAGCGGTCGGCCGTGGCCAGGAGCAAGGCCGGATCGTGCGTGACCAGCAGGACCGTGCCGCCTTCGGCGGCATAGGCCCTGATCCGTTTGCCCAGGCGCTCGCGCATTACCGGATCCAGGCGCTGTTCCGGTTCGTCCAGGATCAGCAGGGACGATGGACGGATGAGGGCGGAAGCCAGCAGCAGCCGGCGCCGCTGCCCGGAGGACACTGCGGCGGGAACGGCATCAGCCCGGTCCTGCAGGGCGAAGAAGTCCAGTTCCGCCTCGACCGCCGCATCGGGATCCGGAACGGAGTGCCCGCGTGCCACCAATTGAAGGTGTTCCCGCAGGGAGAGCGAGGGGAAGAACGCATCTTCATCGAAGAGCGCCGCGACCTGCCGGCGGAACGGAATACCGTCTTCGTTGACCGGGAGTCCATGAACCCGGACCTCGCCGTCGAGCATGGGCTGTTTCCCGGCGATCGTGCGCGCCGCAGTGGATTTGCCCGCACCGTTGAAACCCACCACGCCCAGGACCTCGCCGGCATCCGCTGCCGCGGTGATGGACCCGCAGACGGGGGCGCCGCCGTAGCCCACGCTAAGATCCGAAATTTCGAGCACAGCCCCCACAGCAGTCATGCCTTCAATCTAGCGGACGGCCGATGCACTAATCGCCGCCGGGCGCGTGCGGGAACCGGCTGGTGGTCAGGGAACCGCCACCATGTAGGAGTCAACCTCGCTGATCAGGCCGTCCCGGAAGGTCAGGACATCGCAGTAGTTGAAATGGACCGGCCCCACATTCGGGTGGCTGCTGTGGCCCGAACCGGTGATCACCGTTGTGTCTCCTGAGCTGATCATGCGCTCAACACTGAGGTCCGGGCTGCCCTCGAATCCGGGGGCGCCGATCTCCGCATCGAACTCCGCCTTGCCCCGCGTGGTGCGCGCACCGTGGATGCGCCAGACGACGTCGTCAGTAAGGCAGGCGAGAATCGCCTGGTGGTCGCTGCGGCGGAAACCGTCCATATAGCGGTGGACCTGTTCCTCCTGAATACTCACGCGAGACCCTCCTGCCGGTCGGGGAGGTTCCGGTTTAGACGGAACCCGGGACTGCAGCCGTTTGTACAGTAGTCCCTTTCGGTGCC
Source organism: Arthrobacter sp. Helios (assembly GCF_023167125.1). Taxonomy (NCBI): domain Bacteria; kingdom Bacillati; phylum Actinomycetota; class Actinomycetes; order Micrococcales; family Micrococcaceae; genus Arthrobacter; species Arthrobacter sp. Helios. The sequence goes on along the minus strand of NZ_CP095402.1, from coordinate 2,946,715 downwards.
CGCCGGAACAGCTTCCGGCCATGCAATGCGCGCAGTGCGTTGAGTATCGCCACCAAGTCCACGAGCTCCTGGGTCAGGGCTCCGGCGACGGCGGGAATGAACCCGAAAGCAGCAACAAGCATCAGTGCAACGCTCAGGGCAATTCCGATCCAGATACTGCCCAGCGCAACCTGCAGGGTCCGGCGGCCAATGTCCACGGCCGTGGCGACCTTGGAAATGTCGTCAGCGACAATCACGACGTCGGCGGACTCGCTCGCCGCTGTGGAACCACGCGCACCCATGGCGATTCCCACTCCCGCAGCGGCGAGCACCGGGGCGTCGTTGACGCCGTCGCCCACCATGATCACCGGGCGCTGCGGCAGCGCCGCGACTGCGGCGACCTTGTCCTGCGGGAGAAGGTTGGCGCGCACATCTGTGATCCCCACTGCGGCCGCCATGGAATTCGCGGTAGCCGAACCGTCTCCGGTGAGCATGACTGTGTCCGTGATGCCGAAGCCGCGCAGCCGGTCCAGGGTCTGTGCTGCATTGGACCGGGCCGTATCGCTCATCACGAGGGAACCAGCGAAGCGCCCATCCACGCTGAGGTAAACGCCCATCTGACCGGGGGCAAGCTCCACCCGGCGGGTCCGGGGGTCGGCTTCCGCCACGAAACGGCGCTTCCCAACACGGACCAGGCGCCCGCTGATCAGGGCTTCAACGCCGTTGGTTGCCACTTCCTGGGCGGTGTCTGCGGGCGCAGTGCGCAGTCCGCGTTCCTCAGCCGCTGCCAGCACAGACGCAGCCAGGACATGGGAGGAGTACTGTTCGGCGGAGGCTGCCAGGGTGAGGAGCTCGTTGGCATCGAAGCCGGGCTCCGGGTTCACCGACACCAGTTCTGGCCTGCCGTAGGTCAGGGTGCCGGTTTTGTCGAAAGCGGCGCTTTTCGCCCGGCCCAGCTGTTCCAGCACGGCTCCGCCTTTGACAATGATGCCGCTGCCCGCAGCCCGGCTCATCCCGCCCATAAAGGCCACCGGCGCGGCGATCAGCAGCGGGCACGGGGTTGCCAGCACCAGGACCTCCGCGAACCGGACCGGATCACCGGACACCGCCCACGCAATCCCGGCGATCAGCAGGGATACCGCAGTGAACGGCACGGCATACCGGTCGGCCAGCCGCACCACCGGAGCCTTGGACTCCGACGCTTCCCGCACCAGGGCGACGATGCGCTGGTACTGGCTGTCCGCCGTCGTCGCCGTGGCCCGGATCCGGACGGCGCGGGTGCCGTTCACGGACCCGCTCATTACTGCCTCGCCGCTGCTCCGGGCGACGGGCAGGGACTCACCGGTCAGCGAGGACTCGTCGAAGGAACCAGCATCGGAAAGCATGACGCCGTCCACCGGAACCACTTCAGCAGGCTTGACCAGCAGGACATCACCGGCAGCTACCTCGGTAGCCGGAATATCTTCCGCCGGCCCCGGCGCGTAGTTCGATGAGTGGGGATCCTGTTCTCCCGTGTCCGCTCCGGAGGGCAGCCGGTGCGCAACCTGCGGTGCCCGGTCCAGCAGGGCATTCAGCTCGCCCTTGGCCCGCCCGGCCGCATAGTCCTCCAGTGCCTCGCCGCCGGACAGCATCAGCACAATGATCAGCGCCGCAATGTACTCACCGACGGCGACGGTGGCGAGCATGGCGACAACGGCCAGGATGTCCAGCCCCCAGTGGCCGCGCAGAATATCCCGGACCATGCCCACACCGGTGAGCCCCACCACGCCGAGGGTAAACAGGCTCGCGAGCCACTGCGCGGTGGTATCCGCTCCGGACCCGAGGAGGAGCAGGACGGCAGCTATCACCACCACGGTAACGGCGACTATCGGATAACGCCGGAGCGCCCGGCTGAGAGCGGCCCGGCTAACAGACAGACGGTTGAAGTCCATGCCTTTGTTGTATGCCTCCGTGCGCGGCATTTCCAGCAAGAGAATGCTTGCCTAACCCGGCACGTCCCGGTTCCGGACTCAGCGCAGCTGCGCTTCGATCAGCCGGACACTCTCCACCAGCCGGGCGCCGATGCCTGCCTCGTCCTTTCCGGAGCCGAAATAGACCACGGAGAGCGACGCCGGCAGCTGGCCGGGCACCTGGATCGGCGCGGCGACGGCGCCGACACCGTCAATTACCTCGCTGTAGCTGGTGGCGTAGCCGCGCTCGCGGGCAAGCCGGGCTTCGGGCCGGTAGGGCTGTCCCGGTGCGAGCCGGTTCCAATGCTCCTCGGTCACCGCTGACTGGATGGCGATGCCCGGCGCGCCGGCCGTGAACGAATGCCGGGTTCCCGGCCGCTGGATCAGCGCGGCCCGGCTGTGCCGGGGCTCCACGGTCACCAGGGTGACGCAGTCGTGCTGGTCCCACACGGCGATGAACGCCGTCATGGACAGCTCGTTCGCCACAATGGTCAGCTCCGGCAGCGCCGCGGACTGGAGGTCGCGGGAGACTCCCCGCGCCAGCGCGGCCAGTCCCGGCGCGGCGGAGACCCGGCCGGCGTCGTCGCGCATCACCAGGGAGTGCGCCTCCAAGGTCCGCAGGATCCGGTACGCGATGGACCGATGGACGCCCAGCCCGGCGGAGAGTTCAGCGATGCTCAGAGGTGCCTCCGAGTCCGCCAGCAGTTCCAGCGCCTGCAGGCCGCGGGAGAGGGTTTGGGACTGGGAACCGGCACCCGTGGACGCAGAAGTCATGCGCCAATCATAGGCTCAGTCGCCTGCCGGGCAGCTGTCCTGCTTCTGCGGCGGGCCGCCAGTGCGCGGCCCAGCACACCCTGGCGCGGGCTGAACAGGTAGGCGAGGGTGAACGCGCAGCCCTGGGCCAGCACCACCATGGCCCCGGTCGCGGTGTCCAGGTAGTAGCTGGCGTAGATCCCCGCCACGGCGCACGCCGCTGCCATCACCGGGGCGATCACCAGCATCCGCGGGAACCGATCGGTCAGCAGATACGCGGTGGAGCCGGGGATGATCAGCATCGCCACCACCAGGACCACACCCACGGCCTGGAGCGCGACGACGGCGGTCAGCGCCAGCAGCCCCAGCAGCGCCGCGCCCAGCAGCCGCGGATTCAGGCCGACGGCGTGGGCATGGGTGGGGTCGAAGGCGTACAGGGTGAAGTCGCGGCGTTTGAACAGCAGCACGGCCAGGGTCAGGGCGGCGAGGATGCCGATCTGCAGCAGGTCGCCCGAGCTGACGCCGAGAAGGTTGCCGAAGATGATGTGATTCAGGTCCGTCTGGCTGGGCGTCACCGAGATCAGCACCAGGCCGGCGGCGAAAAGCGTGGTGAACACGATGCCGATCGCGGCGTCCTCCTTGACCCGGGAGGTGTCCCGGACCAGGCCGATCAGCCCCACGGCCAGGAACCCGAAAACCACGGCGCCGACGGCGAACGGCACTCCGGCAATGTAGGCCAGCACCACCCCGGGCAGCACGGCATGGGACACGGCGTCGCCCATCAGCGACCACCCGATCAGCACCAGCCAGCAGGAGAGCACTCCGCAGACGACGGCGGCGATCACAGCCGTGGCCAGCGCGCGGACCATAAAGTCGTAGGCCAGCGGTTCCAGCAGCAGATCGATCATGACCGGCTCCCGTCCGCGGCGGCGGTGGCGGCCGCGGCTTCCGTGCCGGCGTCCGCCAGCACATTGAGCCCGAACGCCCGGGCCAGCTGCTCCGGCTGCAGCACCTCTTCCGGGGTCCCCTGGGCCAGGACCCGGCGCATCAGCAGCACTGCTTCATCAGCCAGCCGGGGCAAGGCGTGCAGGTCGTGGGTGGAGACCAGGATGGTGCGGCCTTCGGCAGCGAGCTGGCGCAGCAGGGTGGTGATGGTGGCCTCGGAGCGTTTGTCGACGCCGGCGAACGGCTCGTCCAGCAGCAGCACCGAGGCACCCTGGGCAATTCCGCGGGCCACGAACGTCCGCTTTTTCTGCCCGCCGGAGAGCCGGCCGATCTGCCGGTCCGCGAGGTCCTGCAGCTCCACCCGCGCCAGGGCGTCGTTGACGGCATCCCGGTCCGCGGCACGCGGGCGGCGGCTGGGGCCCATGTGTCCGTAGCGGCCGGTCATCACCACGTCCCGGACGGAGAGCGGGAAGCTCCAGTCCACATCTTCGCTCTGCGGGACGTAGGCGACCAAGCCGGCTTTCCGGGCCTTCGCGGGCGGCATCCCGGCGATCCGGACGTCTCCCGCAGCAGGCTTGAGCAGGCCCATCAGCACTTTGAAGAGCGTGGACTTGCCGGAACCATTCATCCCCACCAGGCCGCAGACCCGGCCCGGATCGACGGCGAGGCTGACGCCGTCGAGTGCCGTGACGTCGTCGTACCGGACCGTCACCGCCGCCAGTTCCAGGGCCGGTGCCGCTGGAGTGGCCGCCGAAGTCATGAAGCGCTCCCGGTGAGGGCGCCGACAATGGTGCGGGTGTCGTGCCGGATCAGGTCCAGGTAGGTGGGAACCGGGCCGCCGGCCTCGGAGAGCGAGTCGACGTAGAGGGTGCCGCCGAACTCCGCATCAGTTGCCTTCAGGACCTGCTGCATCGGGGCGTCCGAGACAGTGGATTCGCAGAACGCGGCCGGGACATTGTTTTCCTTGATGAACCCGATCACAGCGGTGATCTGCTGCGGGGTGGCCTGCTGTTCGGCGTTGACGGCCCAGATGTAGCGTTCGGTCAGGCCGGCGTCGCGGGCGAGGTAGGAGAAGGCTCCTTCGCAGGTGACCAGAGCCCGCTGGTTCGCCGGCAGCGCCCCGAGGTCCGCGAGCAGCTGGTCCTGGATGTCCTGCAGCTCGGCCTTGTAGGTCTCGGCGTTGGCCCGGAATGCTTCGGCGTTGTCGGGGTCGAGTCCGGCGAAGGCATCGGCCATGTTGTCGACGTAGACCATGGCGTTCAGGGGAGACATCCAGGCGTGCGGATTGGGCAGTCCTGCGTAGGCATCTTCGGTGATGCTGATGGGCTCCACGCCGTCGCTGACGGTGATCCGCGGGACATCCAGATCGGCGGTGAACTGCTCGAACCAGGCCTCGAGGTTCATGCCGTTGTCCAGAATGAGGTCCGCCCCCGCGGCGCGGCGGATATCGCCAGGGGTGGGCTCGTAGCCGTGGATCTCCGCGCCGGCCTTGGTAATCGATTCGACCTGGAGGTGGTCGCCCGCGACATTGCGGGCCATGTCCGCCAGCACGGTGAAGGTGGTCAGGACAACGGGTTTATCCCGCTGGTTTTCCGAGTAGGCGGGAGAGCCGGAGGCACCGGCACAGGCGGAGAGGGTGAGCAGCAAAGCAGCGGCGGGCAGCGCTGCCAGCCGGCGGGGCAGGGAAGGAAAGGGCATGTGCAGAACCCTAAGTTCGGCGAGCAGATTAAACAAGTTCGGCATGCCGAACTTTGTCATGTACAAGTTGGGGCAGCCGTGAACAGTTGGGGCCATGACGCTGGACCGGGCAGTGCTAGGGCAGCCGGCGGCGGCTCAGGAGCCCGGAGATGAGGAGAAGCATCCCGCCGGCAAGCGGCCAGAAAAGGTACATGGAGATGATTCCACCGAGGAAAGCGGTAATCAGGACAGTGGTCATCACACCGATGATCAGCAGAATCCCCGCCACGATCCGCATCCGTCCACGGTGCGGGGGAGGGATGGGAGGAAGCCAGGCGGGACGTTCGTCAATCCACTCCATCGGAAAAGTCTAGGACCGCTTCTGCCGCTTGGAACGGGTGCGTGGTGTTTTTCTTCCCCCTGCGGTGGAACGATGTCCGCAGGGTAAGAATCCATCCGGCGGCCGCCGTCGTCGTCCAGTGATCCGAAGTGGAGTGCCATGGAACCGAGCGACCTGCTCATTGACGCGTACGGGCGCCTGCCCGGGACCATTCGGCGGGTCCTTCATGGCCTGCCCGTGGAACAGCTGAACCACCGGCCGTACCCGAAGGGAAACTCGATTGCGTGGCTGATCTGGCACCTGGCGCGGGTCGAGGATGCCCAAATCGCGCCCATGGCCGGACACCAGCAGGCCTGGACGGCGGAGGGATGGGCAAACCGGGTGGGGCTGCCCCTGATGGTGGAGGACACCGGTTACGGACACACCTCCGAGGAAGTGGCTAAGGTCCAGGTGCAGTCCGCGGAGGTGCTGCAGGGATATTACGACGCCGTGAACGCGCGGACCATCGCCTTTGTCTCGGGGCTGACCCCCTCGGACCTGGACCAGGTGGTGGACACTTCTTGGGATCCGCCCGTGACTTTGGGTGTCCGGCTGATCAGCTCCCTGGCCGACTGCCTCGAACACGCCGGACAGGCAGCCTACATCCGCGGCATGCTCTCGGGCGGAAGTATGGGGTCATGAATATACTTGCGGATCTCGCCGAAACCTTCCGGACCACCGCCGTCAGCAAGGCCTACGGCGGGCCAGTGCGGGTCGGCGCTGAAACCCTGGTGCCGGTGGCGCTGGTGCAGGCCGGTTTCGGCGGCGGCGGAGATGCCGACGGCGACGGCGGCGGAGGAGCCGGGGGACTGGTGGTTCCACTGGGTGTTTACGCGGGCCGCGAGGGAGGCCCTGCGGTGTTCCGGCCGAACCCCGTCACCCTGATTGCGGTGATGACACCGATCGTCTGGATTCTGGTGCGGGGCCTGCGCCGTCGAAAATAGGCTGCGGGAATACGCGGCAATGGGCGGCGCCAGGGGACGCGGGCCAGCCCGCGCCGCCGTCCTTAGATACGGATGTAGGCTGCGCCGGCGAACTGGGCCTGCGCCAGCGCAACCACCGCGGCAGGAACCGTCAGCACGGCAGGCCGGAGCTGGTCCACGGTGATGCCGCGTTTACCCATCCCAACCAGGCAGGCTTCAACTTCGGTGTTCGCCGGCAGGACCACCGGGTCACTGCCTGTGAGACCGTCCAGCGCGGCACCGTTCACGATCACCCGAATCCCGGTCTGCGGCTGACCGGCACCCAGCGTGGCCGCCGCCGCCAGGGCACGCTGCACGTCGCCGGGTTCGTTGGAAGCATGCAGGAGCACTACATCACGGTATTCCTTGGCCATTTAGTGGAAACCCTAAGCGGAAATCGTCAGCAGCAGCGCATCGCAGGCGGCCGCGCAGCGGTGGCAGGCCTGGGCGCAGATTCGGCAGTGGTCGTGGGCGGACGCATGCTGTTCGCATTCTTCGGCGCTGCGGCGGCAGGCGGCAGCGCACGCCCGGATGAGCTCAACGGTTGAGGCATAGTCCTTGCCCGCCCGGGCCAGGACCTTTCCGGTGGCCGCGCAGACCTCGGCGCAGTCCAGATCGGTGCGGATGCAGCTGACCATGTCCCCGAGCATGTCCTCGCTAAGACAGGCATCAGCGCAGGCCGTGCAGGTCTGCACGCAGTCGAAACAGGCCTCGATGCAGGCGGCCAGGGCATCCATGTCTACGTTGGAGTTGCCTGCGGGATGGGAGGTCAGCATCTCTCGGATCTGGCTCACGGTGTGCTCCTTAGTCGGTTCCGGGCGGCAGTGCCTGGCGGGTATCCGCGCCCCCGCTGCACCCGGCCGCGCGCTCCTCCGAGCCTAGCTAAGCCGTTGGGCGGGCCTCAACCACACCGGCAGATTTTGCCCCCAACCTAGGCGAGTGCATAGAATCGGCGTAGCCTGACAAGGCTGTTATCCGATGTATATCCGGCGCTTCGGTGCCGGGCACGGGGCTTTAGCTCAGTTGGTAGAGCGTTTCGTTCGCAATGAAAAGGTCAGGGGTTCGATTCCCCTAAGCTCCACAGGTCGCCAAAACACCCCGGTCTTCGGACCGGGGTGTTTTTCTTTGTCTGGGTTCTCGGGTGTCCGGGTGTCCGGGTGTCCGGGTTTCCGCGGGGTCCCGGGGCCGGAGGGTCCGGGACGGCGGCAACGAAAATCCCTGCTCGCAGGGCTCGCATGGATTATTAAAGCCGCCTTCCCCCCCCGGCCCCTCCAGCCTCGGCCATCCGGGGCTGGTCAGCCCCGGTCCCTTAATTGCAGTCCTCCCCAGGGTCGATCGTCAGCCCGGTCCCTCCAGCCTCAGTGTTCCACCCAGCCCCGCAGGTCTCGGACCCGGCGCGGGGTCTGGACTCGGCGAACACGCGTTCCCACTGTTTGTTAGCTTCTGTGGCTGGTGTGACCACATTGGCCGCACGAGGTTACAAAGAGTGGGAACCCGTGTCGCCCAAGGGGGAATCCCGCGGAGTTTCAGCGTCTGTCGTCCCGGAGCGTTCAGAGGGGGACGGGCCGGCCTAACGGACAGGCGCGGCTTATCCTGCGGCTCAGGCGGGCCGGCCTAACGGACAGGCCCGGCTCATCCTGCGGCTCAGACGGGCCGGCCTAACGGACAGGCGCGGCTTATCCTGCGGCTCAGACGGGCCGGCCTAACGGACAGGCGCGGCTTATCCTGCGGTTCAGGCGGGCCGGCCTAACGGACAGGCCCGGCTCATCCTGCGGCTCAGCCGGCGTCGAGCGCAGCGAAAAGGTCGATGGAGTTGCCGTCGGGGTCCAGGATCGTCGCATAGCGCTGGCCCCAGTGCGCGTCCCACGGCGCAACGTGACCGGCATAGCCGGCAGCGGTCAGCTCGGCGTAGGCCTGATCGACGCCGGACGGAGTCCCTTTGTCGAAGGCCAGCGCGATCCGGCGCCCTCCGGCGGGAAGTGTGTAGGCGGGGTCGAAGCCGCGGATCGTCTCGACAGTGTCCCAAGCGAGGGCTGTGCCGTCGCTGAGCTGGGCGTCGACATGCGGAGCCTCGTCCTGACCAGCAGCGATGTCCACGCCGAGAGCGCGGTAGAAGGCCAGGGAGGCCGCCATGTCCTGGGTGACGATGCCGATGAATCCGAGTTTCAGTGTCATGGCCCCAATATATGGGTGTCCGCCCGCCCCGATGAGCCGGTTACGCAGACTCCCGCCCGTGCCGGTAGCCCCGGCGGACCTCCGCGATGGCCCGGGCGATGTTGGGGTCACGTCCCGAGGCAGTCATGATGGTGTCGAAATCCGTCAGTCCGATGTCCCCATACCGGCAGGTCACCTCTATCTCCGTCCGCTTGGGGCTGCGCGTGCGCACCGGCTGCCCGGCAAGGGCAGCATGACCTGCCAGCGCCGCCCGGCCGGTGCGAACCATCCGCAGCTCGCCGCCGACGTCGTCCGGGAAACGGAACGTTTTCCTCTTCCGCGCGGTCATCAGCGCCCGCCACTGCTCGCGCCGCACCAGCGGTGCGCCGGGGAAGAACTGGGCGACGGCGTCGTTCAGTGCGGCGGTTTCCGTTTCCTCCCGGCGCGGGCGCAGGACGAGTCTCTCCCTGGCGATCAGGAGGGGGTAAACCACCAGCAGAATGGCCAGCAGCACGGCGATGACGTTGAACCCGCCGAAGATCACGAAGGCCGCAGCGGTGAAAATGAGCCGGCTGACGGCCTTTTCCGAATAAGAACGCGGCGGGGTGAATGGCACTCCAACACGCACGCTCGATTCTTCACTCATTCCCATCCGCCTTTCAGCTCTGCCAGGGCTTCTGCTTCCCGCGCCAGCCGGGTGGCCTCACGCAGTTCTTCGTCAAATGAGTTCCCGGAGCTGTGCAGGCCAGGGGTTGCAGAACCTCCCAGTCCGTCCAGCCGGGTCCGGCTCTGTTCCACGGTGACCGCCAGCCGCAGCTGTGCCTGAGCCTTCACCAGATCGGAGATCAGCTGCTCCACCCGTTCGAGCCGGGAACGGATATCGGTGAGATGGGTGTCGGCCGTGGACTCCCGGTCCATCGCCAGGCTGTGCATCCGCCGGGCCGTGGCGGCCAGGGTCAGTGCGGCCTGCGAGGCGTTGGTGGGCCCGGCCATCACCGATTCCACGGCTTCCCTGCGCAGCCGGTAGGCCTCGGCAACTGACGCGAAATGAGCGGAGGCCTCCACCGCCACCCGTTCCTGTTCGTCCAGCGTCCGCCCCGCGGCCTTCGCGGAGTTCATCGCGGTCACCAGGCGGGCATGGATTTCTTCATGGTTGCCGTGCGGTGGCGGCGGCGTTTTGAGCCGGCCGTCGACTGTCTTTCGCAGGCGGCGCAGATCCTGGAGTAATCGAGCCATGATTCTCCTCGTCCGGTGTAGCTCCGGGCTTCACTGGACGCCGGTGTCCAAGTCAGCAGGTCCGGCAGCAGAACCGGTAGGGGGTTCGCTGCTGTCCGCCGCCGCTCCCGGGCGTCACAAGGAAGTGTGCAGGAGTCTAGCAGCGGCAGACCCCCGCGGGGGATGGGGTCCGGAAGATTAGTTGGGACACAGCAAAAACCCCGGGCGCCAGGACCGGAGCATGAAACCGGTCACTTTCGCTGCCGGCGAATTATCCTCTATGCCCGCTTGGGGGCAACGGTAATGCACAGTATTGGGCCGCCAATCAATCTAAAAATCAAAGGTTCCTGGGTTATGCTCCCTTATCATGGCTGCACGTAAATCTTCCGTGTTCACCACGGCAACCACCTTCGGACGACTGCTTTCCTTCCTGGGAGTCAGTGTGCTCTGCGGCGTGCTCGTTGCCGGGCTGTTCGTTCCCATGGCCGCGGGGACAGGTTCGGCGGCCTCGGCCTCCATCAAGTTCTTCGATGGACTGCCGGCAGAACTGGAGCGGGCCACCCTGGCGACGCCCACCCGGATCCTGGCTTCCGATGATTCACTGATCGCGACCCTCTACGAAGAGAACCGCCAGCCGATCACCTTCGATCAAGTCTCTCCGCATATGGTGGACGCGCTTCTGGCCATCGAGGACTACCGGTTCTACGAACACGGCGGCGTCGACGTCGAGGGCATCATGGGCGCCCTGGCCAGCAACATTTCCAGCGGAACCAACCGCGGTGCCTCCACCATCACGCAGCAGCTTGTCACCAACGTACTGATCAACTCCGCCAACGAACGCGGCGAGGAAGCCACCTACAGCGGCAGCAAAGGTATTTCGGACAAGATCCGGGAGATCCGGCTGGCCATCGCCGTGGAAAATGAGATGTCCAAGGACGACATCCTCGAGGGTTACTTCAACATCGTGCAGTTCACCGGCAACACCTACGGTGTCCAGGCGGCGTCGAAGTACCTTTTCAACAAAGACGCCAAGGACCTGAACATCCAGGAGAGCGCACTCCTCGCGGGCCTGGTGAACGGGCCGACTATGTACGATCCGCAGTCGAATCCGGATGCGGCACTGGAACGGCGGAACCTGGTGCTCGGCACCATGCTGGAGCACGGCAAGATCGACCAGACCCAGTACGACGCCGCTGTTGCCACCGGCCTGGACCTGAACATCACCCCCACCCTGAACGGCTGCGTTGGCGCCGAGCAGGCTCCCTACTTCTGCGCGTACGTGGAGAACCTGGTCCTGAACAGCGAAGAGTTCGGAAACACGGACGACGAGCGCAGATCCGTGCTCTACCGGTCCGGCCTGACCATCAAAACCACCCTGGATCCGCAGGTCCAGCAGGCGGCGCAGGACGCCGTCAACGAGACCGCCAACCCGGACACCACTGACGGACAGGTTGGCCATTCGATGATCAGCCTGGAACCGGGCACCGGAAACATCCTCTCCATGGCACAGAACACCCGGTACAACCCGGGGGAGAACCCCGGTGACTCCGTGCTGAACTTCAACGTGGACCAGTACCAGGACGGTGATCCGGACAAGAGCCTCGGCGGGGTGGGCGGATTCCAGCCCGGCTCGACGTTTAAACCCTTCACGGTGGCGGCCTGGGCCGACGCAGGAAAGTCGCTGAACACCCAGCTGGACGGCCGGAAGAAGACCTATCCGGCCGGCGACCGCTGGACAGCCAGCTGCCTGGACGGCGGCAACTTCGTGGTGGGCTCGGAGGGGTACACCCCGCAGAACTACGGCGATACCAACTACGGTGACGCCACCGTGCTGCGCGGCCTCGCCCAGTCGCTGAACACCATCACCATGTCCTCTGCCAAGCAGCTGGACCTGTGCCGGATCATGAACATCGCCGAATCCATGGGCATCCACAACGGCAAGAGCGCCTCCGGTCAAGAGGAAGCGCTGACCGTCAACCCGTCGGCCCTGCTTGGCGGTGTGGAAGATGTCTCTCCGATGGCCATGGCACAGGCCTTCGCAGGATTCGCTGCCGAAGGCAACGTGTGCGAACCGCGCGCCCTTGTCTCGGTCACGGCCGCCAACGGCGACACGTACGAGGTCCCCGAGCCCGAGTGCGAGCAGGTCATCAGCAAGGAAACCGCCCGCGCCGTGAACTATGCGACGCAGGAAGTGATGAAATCCGGGTCCGGTTCGCTGCTGAACTACGGCAACCAGCCCATGGCCGGCAAAACCGGTACCAATGACAGCCGGTCACAGACCTGGTTCATCGGCTACAACTCCGGGATGGCCACGGCCAGCTGGATCGGCAACTGGAAGGCCGGCACCGCCTCGCTGTCCGGACTGGAGATCGGCGGCCGGCTCTATCCCGAAATTGACGGTTCGCTGATCGCCGCTCCGTCCTGGGCCAAATTCATGCAGCAGGTCGGAGACCTGCACTCGGGGGAACCGTTCGCGAACCCGCCGAGCAACCTGCTGACCAATCCGAGCCCGAGCCCCAGCCCGTCGGAATCAGACGATGAGAAGGACGAGGAAAAGGACGCGACGCCGTCGGCCACGGCAACGCCCCGGCCCACGGTCAACCCGACTCCGACGGCTCCCACGCAGGAGCCGACGCCCACACAGGTGCCCACCCCGTCCGCAACCCCCTCAACGACGCCGAGCGAGCCCGAAGCTGCACCGGCACCTGGGGCGGGGTAGCAAACGCGCCCAGTTCACACCTGGCCCTTGGCCAGGTGAAAGGCCCCTCCCGACATAAATGACGGGAGGGGCCTTTCGGTTGTCCAGGCTCGGCTAGATTGTCCCTATCGGGGCAGCTCATCCGCTCTCCGTGCCTCCCGGGGGACCGGCAGGCCACTGACCGGGAAGAGCGCATTGACTGTATACCCGCCGGCCATCTCCGTCCGGGGATTGACCAAAAGATACGGCTCCACCACAGCCGTGGACGACATTTCCTTCGAAGTGGAACCGGGCAGCGTTTTTGCGTTCCTGGGCACCAACGGAGCGGGCAAATCGACCACCATCGGCTGCCTGACCACTGTCAACCCGTTTGAAGCGGGCACAGCCGAGGTAGCCGGGCACAACGTGCGGACGGCCGGGGAAGGCGTGCGCCGGAACATCGGCGTCGTTTTCCAGGAATCGATCCTGGACCCGCTGCTGACGGGCCGGGAAAACCTGCGCGTGCGGGCCCGCTTCTACTCCTCCGACCGGGCCGCCAACGAAGACCGGATCAACGAACTGTCCGCGCTGATTGGCCTGGGGGAGTTCCTGGACCGCCGCTACGGAACCTATTCCGGCGGCCAGCGGCGCCGCGTGGATATTGCCCGTGCCCTGCTGCACGCACCGCCGATCATCTTCCTGGACGAACCGACGGCCGGCCTGGACCCGGCCAGCCGCGCGATTGTCTGGTCCACCATCCACGAACTGCGCGACCGCCACGGACTCACCGTTTTCCTCACCACGCACTACATGGAGGAAACCGAGGAAGCAGACCGGGTCTGCATCATCGACGCGGGGCGCATCATCGCCGACGGCACTCCCGCCGAACTCCGGGCCCGGCACAGCTCCAGCATCCTCACCATCTCCACAGCCGATCTGCCCGGTCTGGAAGCCCTGGCCGCGGAACTGGGCGGCAGGATCAAATCCGTGGACGGCGCCGTCGTGCGCCTGGGCGTGGAGACGGCGGAAACTGCCCGCCTGATCCTGGCCCGGCACGGCGCCGCCGTCCGGGACTTCGAGTTCAGGCACGGCACCATGGACGACGTTTTCCTGGCCCTCACCGGCCGGACCCCGGCCCTGGAAGGAGCCCAGGAATGAACGCCATCATGGACCTCACCGCCCGGAATCTCCGGCTCTTCTTCCGCGACCGCCTGGGCGTGTTCTTCTCCCTGGTCTCCGCGCTGGTTGTGTTCCTGCTCTACACCCTGTTCCTGGGCAACCTGCAGACCGAAGGGCTCGGCCAGTCCTTTCCGCAGGCCACCAGCGGGGAGATCAAGGCCTACGTGGACAGCTGGATGTTCGCCGGGATCCTGGGCATCACCTCCATTACGACGGCGCTGGGTGCCATGAACGTGTTCGTGGAGGATTCCGGGTCGGGTCGGTTCCGCGACTTCCTGGTCTCGCCCATCCAGCGCGGCAAGCTGATCCTCGGCTACCTGCTCTCCGCCACCCTGATTTCGCTGATCATGACCGCCCTGGTGCTGATCGTGAGCCTGGTCTACCTCTACACGGTCAGCGGCGTGACCCTGGGGGCCGGGCAGCTGCTGCGGATGTCCGGGTACCTGGTGCTTTCCTGCGTCGCCTTCGCGGCGTTGAGCGCGTTCGTTGTCTCCTTCATCCGGACGGCGGGAGCCTACTCAGCGCTGTCCACGATCGTGGGCACCGTCCTGGGGTTCCTGGCCGGCTCCTACATCCCCGTAGGCAACTTCCCGGAGGGTGTGCGCACCTTCGTCAGCGCGCTGCCGTTTATGCAGTCCTCCATGCTGCTCCGGCAGGAAATGACCGCTGACACGCTGCCCGCCATGACCGGGGACCAGCCGGCCGCCACGGCGGAACTGCAGGAGATCTTCGGCATAACCGCCCAGGTTGGGGACTGGCAGGTGGGCACCGGGTATGTGCTGTTCAGCCTCGCGGCGATGGCCGTTATCTTCACCCTGCTGGCAACGGTGCGGATCCGCCGCCGCATCCACGTGCAGGCCTAAGGTTCCCGCGGGCCTCTGGCAGTGCGGGGCCGGCGGTTCCACACTGGAGGAACCGGCCCTACACCTGGCCATCCTCAAGGAGCAGCCATGACAACCGATTCCGTCCTGATTATCGGCTCCGGTCCCGCGGGCTACACCGCTGCCGTCTACGCCGCCCGCGCCGGCCTGGCACCCCGGGTCCTGGCCGGTTCCGTGACCGCCGGCGGCGCACTGATGAACACCACCGAGGTGGAGAACTTCCCCGGATTCCCTGACGGGATCCAAGGGCCGGACCTCATGGAGGCGCTCAAACGGCAGGCAGAAAAGTTCGGTGCGGTGGTGGAGTACGACGACGTCGTCTCGGTGGACCTCTCCGGCCACACCAAGCGGGTGGTTACCGGCGGCGGAACTACATGGAAGGCCCGCACCGTTATCCTCGCCACCGGCTCCGCCTACAAGGAGCTGGGGCTGGCGGAGGAAAAGAAGCTGAACGGCCGGGGAATTTCCTGGTGCGCCACCTGCGACGGCTTCTTCTTCCGAAACCAGGATGTGGCGGTGGTGGGCGGGGGAGACTCGGCCATGGAGGAGGCACTCTTCCTGACCCGCTTCGCCAGGAACGTGACGGTGGTGGTCCGCCGCAGTGAGCTCAGGGCCTCCCGGATCATGGCCCAGCGGGCCAAATGCCACGAAAAGATCAGCTTTGCCTGGAACAGCGAGGTCACCGCGATCCAGGGCGGGGACAAGGTCACCGGGCTGACCCTGGCGGACACCGTCACGGGCGAAACCCGTGAGCTGGCCGTCGGGGGAGTCTTCGTGGCAATTGGACACGTCCCGCGTACGGAACTGCTGCACGGGCAGATCGACCTGGACGACGCCGGCTACATCCGCGTGGCCGCACCCACCACCCAGACGAACGTGGACGGCGTCTTTGCCTGCGGCGACGCCGTGGACCACCGCTACCGCCAGGCCATCACCGCCGCCGGCACCGGCTGTTCCGCAGCCCTGGACGCGGAACGCTATCTGGCCGCGGTCCAGGACGCCGATGCCATTGCCACCGCACTGGTAGAGGGAGCGCTGGACGGCTGAAGTGCGGGTCTAGGCCGCGCCGGTGAAGGTCAGGACGAGCAGGGCAATGTTCAGTGTGATGAGCAGGAGCGCGACGACGGCGCCCAGGGCAGTGGTCCACCAGCGGTTCCGGTGGATCCCCATCAGGTCTGCGCTGGAGGTCAGCCACAGCAGCGGCACCAGGGCGAACGGAATGCCGAAGGAGAGCACCACCTGGCTCAGTACCAGGGCCCAGGTGGGATCAATGCCCGCTGCGAGAATGCCCAGCGCCGGCAGCAGAGTGACCAGCCGGCGGAGCAGCATCGGGATTCGGACCTTGAGCAGGCCCTGCATGATTTCGGCGCCGGCGTAGGCCCCGACCGAGGTGGACGCCAGCCCGGAGGCCAGCAGCCCGAGCGCGAAGAGGAACGCGATTCCGCCACCGAGGGCGCCGTCGATCGCCGCGTGCGCGCCGTCGAGCGTGTCCGTACCGTCCACGCCCTGCAGTGAGGTGGCAGCCAGCAGCAGGATGGCGAGGTTCACTGTGCCGGCAACGGCCAGGGCAATCGTGACGTCCCAGCGGGTGGCCCGGATCAGCGTCGACGTGGTCATCTGCTGCGTCCGCTCGGGAAACCGGTCTCGGGTCAGTGCCGAGTGCGCATAGATGGCGTGCGGCATAACGGTCGCACCGAGGATGGAGGCGGCCAGCAGGACGGACTCGGCGCCCTCAAACCGGGGCACCAGCCCCGCTGCGACTGCTCCGGCATCCGGTGGGGCGATAAACACACCGGCTGTGAAGCCGATGACAATGATGGCCATCATCGAAACGATCACGTATTCAAAGCCGCGGTGCCGCCCGCTGCCCTGCAGCGCCAGGACGGCCATCGACACGGTGCCGGTGATGATTCCGCCTGCCAGCAGCGGCAGGTCAAAGAGCAGCCAGAGGGCGACGGCGCCGCCGATCACCTCCGCGACATCGGTGGCCATGGCCACCAGTTCGGCCTGCAGCCAGTACAGCCGGCGGCCGGCCCGGGATTTGACCCGCTGGCCCACCAGTTCCGGCAGGCTCCGCCCGGTGGCGAGCCCCAGTTTGGCGGAGAGGTACTGCACCAGCCAGGCCATGGTGTTGCCGGCGACGACGACCCACACCAGCAGATAGCCGAACCGGGCTCCGGCGGTCATGTTGCTGGCCACGTTGCCTGGATCCAGATACGCCACACCAGCCACGAGCGCCGGTCCGAGCAGCCAGGGCAGGCGGGTCTTTGCCGCACCCCGGGCGGGCCGGGAAGTGGTGTCGGAGGGTGCTGCTTTGTGGAGCATATGGCTAACGTAGCACCGTGAGTTCGGCGTGCCTAAGAGTTTCACGCAGGAGTGTGAAACATCTTAGTGGTTGGTTGCTGCCGTCACTTTTTCAGGCGAGGAACCGCCGTCGAAGAAACGTGGAAGGGCTATCCAGCGGCCTCTGAGCTGCCGCTCTCGACCGCCGGTTCGCAGCGGGTGCGGCGCTGCAGCACAGCCAGCCAGGCCAGGGCGCCGCCCACCGGCAGCAGAAGGATCGCAGCGCACCAGAGTGCCCGCACTCCGCCGGCTGCCCAGTCTGTGCGGTAGAGGCTGAACAGCGCCCCGGCCGTCAAAGTGAGGACGAGGAGCAGCAGCAGGGCGGCTGCTGGAATCCACATCAGGAACTCAACGGGCATGATTGAACCGGGCGCTTTCGACGGAAGGCTGGTGAGAGGGACTCTGGAGAGAACCGGAAGATCCAAACCGCTGTTCGGCCGGCACGGTTCCCAGCGTAGGTTTCCCATGCCGCGCTGCACATCATCCTTGAAGATGAGTTCGGTGCCGCCGGGGATCATCCCTGCACATGAGAGGCCAGTCCGGGCCCGGCTAGAGTTGAAGAATGCCCGCTCCTGCACCCTCTGCGTTTTCGCGCAGCTTCACTCTTGTGATGGCTGCCATCAGCATCCCCATGGCCATCGTTATGCCGCTGTGGATTACTGCCGGGCGCATCCTGTTCGGTGTGGAGGGTCAGCTCGTCCCGATCTTCGCCCTGACCGCCGGTCCGGTCCTCGCCGTCCTGATGCTCACCGCGGCCGTGAAAATCACCGTTAACGCCAAGGCCCGGCGCCCTTTCGGCGCCCCGCTCAAAACCTCGCTCCTGCTGCTGGGCAACTACCTCCTGGCGGCTGCCTTCGGCTTCTTCGTTCCGGATTTCGGCACACCCGGCAGCGGGTCGATACTGTCCGGGTTGGCCGGCGAGGAGGTCCTGGGGTACTCGGCGGCCCTGGCCAATCCGTTCGGCATCGCCACCTTGTTTATCTCGGTGGTGGTCCTGGTGCGGGCCTTCCGCGATACTGCGGCTACCCGGCAGGATCAGGCTTCCGCCCCGGTACTGCCGGTACCTTGAGCGGAGCGGCCGGCCCGCTCTGCCAGGGCAGTTTCCCGGTGACCTCCAGCTGCAGCGAATAGCTCAGGAACGTGCGGATCAGCACAATCACCGCCAGCACCCCCAGGGACTCGAAGGTGGGGGTAACAGCCACCGTGCGGATGATGTCCGCGGCTACCAGCAGCTCCAATCCCAGCAGGATCGCCCGCCCCAGCTGCTGCCGGTAGACCTCATACACGCTGGACCGGCGCTGGAGCAGGCCCGTGCCGGCGATGATGGTTGCCACCACCGCGCCGGCAACGATCGCCGCGACACCCGCCAGGTCCACCAGCGCCCCGGCTGATTCGATGAGTTTGTGGAAATCCATACCCAGGCACCTGCCCCTTCCGCCCCTGGAATGCCGGTGCACTCCGCAGCGAGCCCGCTGAGTCCACTGAGCCCTGTGCCGGTCCGGCTGTCAATGGCCTAGCGCGCCGGAGCCGCCGGTTGGGGTGAAGTGTCGTAGTAGAAGGCAAAATCGTCGTACGGATCGCGCCAGGCAGAATCGTCCCGGGGAATACGCACGACGGCGGCAGCAGGGACCCAGCGGTTGTGGGCCCGGGCGTCGTCGTCGATCCAATGCACAAGCACATGGGTGCGGGTCCAGGCAGCGGCCTTGCCGTCCACCGCCAAGCCGTCCATACGGCAGCGGATATAGGGTTCGCGCCGGTAGGTGGCGTGGGCAACGCGTGGACCGGAGACAGCTGTCTGGGGGTGCGGGGCGGGGTGCGTGGATGCTCTCATGCACTCCACTGTCGCTGCCGGCACTGACATTGCTTCCGGCCGGCATCATCCCGGCCGCCAGGGTCCGTGTCAGGCGGTCGGCGTGTCAGGCGGTCGGCGTCTGCCGGGGAAGGACGCGGGTCCGGCGGGACCCGCCTCAGAACAGTGCAGCCGTATCTAGGAGGCCAGATCCCGCCATTTTGCGGCCGCACGGGAGCCCAGGGCAGTCCCGCCGTCCTTGACCTTGCGCGGAATCATCCGGATCACCGGAGCCAGATCCGAGCGGGGGAAACGCGCCGCCTCGGCAGATCTGGGCGGCTGGGCAGGCTGGTCCGGACGGATCACCCGGACCGGCCGGTCTGCTGCGGCCGGTGCCGTGAGCGCCGGCTGGCGGTTCATGAGCAGGTAGGCCAGCGCCACCGGAGCGATCAGCAGGGAAATCAACGTGACGGTACCCAACGCATACAGCGCGAGCATCGCATAGAACGGGCTGTCGAAGAGGGATGCAACGAACGCTGCGCTGCCGAACAGCAGCCACAGCCAGAACACCCCAACCAGAATCAGGGCCGTACGGGCACGGCGGTAGAGCATTACGGAGCGGCGGCGTGGTGAAGGCACGCGCGCCTGAGACTCACTGCCCAATTGGAACTCCCCCAGCTAAGCGGGTCCGGTGATGGTGGACCCTAAGGCTGATATTAGTCCTTTTTGGTCCGTAACACTGGCATACACAGGCCACAATGGTGTGTGTCGTTCCAGGAAGGGAAAATCTTGCGCTCCACCCCCGGCCCCGGCCTGCTTTTTGTCCTGGTTTGTGCCATGGGCGCCGGCCCGGTCATGAACTACGGACTGTCAGCCACGAGCACCCTGATCATGGCTGACCTGGGGATCAGCGAGGCCCAGTTCGGGCTGCTGGCGGCCACCTGCTTCTGCAGCGCGGCACTGTCCTCCATGTCCCTGGGACGGCTCAGTGACCGCATCAGCGCCCGCTCCCAGCTGCTGATCATCTTCGGCGGCACCGCACTGGCCCTGATCTTTATGGCTGTTTCGGGAAACTACCTCTGGCTGCTGGCCGCCGTCCTGTTCTCCGGACCGGCGCAGGCCATTTCCAACCCCACCACCAACCGGATCATCATCCACTCGGTGGAACCCGCCAAGCGCCCCGGCTGGATGGGCATTAAGCAGTCCGGCGTGCAGGCCAGCCAGCTTTTTTCCAGCCTGTTCTTCCCGGCTGCCGCACTGTTCGCCGGCTGGCGCGGTGCCGCCGTCGGAGCTGCCGCGGTCCTGGGCCTGCTCCTGCTCTACTCCTGGAACCGGCTGTCCAAAGAGCCGCGCCGGCCGGCCCAGGACAAGGCCAGCCGGGAACCGGCGGACCGCCGGTTCCCGGTGCCGGTCTGGCTGCTCGCCGCCTTCGCCCTGTTCTCCGGGGCGGGTATGCAGGCCACCAACGTCTACCTGCCGCTCTTCGCCCAGCGGGAGCTCGGTTTCTCCCTGCTGATGGGCGGCGCCACCGCGGCTGTGGCGGGCATCGTGGGGGTGGCCTCCCGGGTGCTGTGGGGCCGGCGGATGGCCGAGGGCGTCCGCGCCTCCACCCTGCTGCTGGTCCTGGCCGCCGGGGCAATCTGCGGCGCGGGCCTGCTCCTCGCAGCCGGAGAGACAGGCGCGCCGGCGCTGCTCTGGGCCGGGGTGCTGTTCCACGGTGCCTCTGTCCTTGGCGTTAACGTGGTGGTGATGGCCGGAGTCCTCCGCGAAGTGCCCAAGCAGCGCGTCGGAGCCGCCTCCGGTGCGGTCTCGCTGGGCATGTATGCAGGCTTTGCGCTGGGGCCCCTGGCCATGGGCCTGCTGCTGGAGTTCTCCGGCGGATTCCTGGACGGCTGGCTGTTCATCGGCGGCGCCTACCTGCTGTGCGTCGCCACCGGCCTGGGGTACCGCCGGCTGGACGCGCCCAACGCGGGCGGAACACCGGCTCACAGTTCCCGCACAGGAATGAACAAGGATGCCGAAAGCCGGCCGGGGGATGATCGAAACGGCGCCACGGGCGCAGCTGCGCCCGGCCCGCCGCAGCCGGGTGGCTAAGCTGTCCCCCAAAGCAGGTTTCCGCGGACCCGATGGAAAGGCTTACATGACCGAGGCCCCGAACAACTTCGCAGCCAATCTGCCCAAGCTCATGCACCCGGATGGCACTCCCATCCGGGCCCTGGTGGTCGACGACGAACCCAACCTCGCCGACCTGATCAGCATGGGCCTGCGGATGACCGGCTGGGAGGTCGCCACCGTCGGAGACGGGCGATCCGCCGTCGCGAAGGCGCGCGAGTTCCGTCCTGACGTCCTCGTCCTGGACGTGATGCTTCCCGAGTTCGACGGCGTTGAGGCGCTCGGCAAGATCCGCAGCTTCGACCCGGACGTTCCGGCCCTCTTCCTGACGGCCAAGGACGCCGTGGAGGACAGGATCACGGGCCTGGCCGCCGGCGGAGACGACTACGTGACCAAACCGTTCAGCCTGCAGGAGGTGCTGCTGCGCCTGCACCGGCTGGTCCAGCGTTCCGGAGCTGCTTCGGCGGATACCTCCGAACTGGTGGTGGGGGACCTGGTGCTCAACCTGGATACCCGGGAAGTCACCCGGGGCGGGGACGAGATCCAGCTGACGGCCACCCAGTTTGAACTGCTCCGCTTCCTGATGGAGAACCCGCGCCGCGTGGTCAGCAAGACGCAGATCCTGGACCGGGTCTGGGATTACGACTTCGGCGGGCAGGCGAACATCGTGGAACTGTACATCTCCTACCTCCGCAAGAAGATCGACGTCGACCGTCCGCCGATGATCCATACCGTCCGCGGGGCCGGATACGTGCTAAAACCGGCCACATGAGCGGTCTGGGCAGTTCCGGGAGACAGGGACCGGGGGCGGCGCGGTCCGCCGCCGGAGCGCACAGCGCACCCGGGTCCCAGCCGGGGCAGCCGCGCTGGGCGCGGTGGCTGGAAGGCTGGCGGCTGCGCAGCAAGCTCCTCGCCGCAACACTGGCCCTTCTGCTTCTCACCTGCCTGACCATCGGCTTCTTCAGCCACGCGGTGATGAATGTCTACCTGACCCGGCAGCTGGACCAGACACTGATCGGGGCTTCTGACCGGGCCGCCGGTTTCCAGTTCCCGCACGGCAGGTTCCCCGATCCGGACCGGGATCCACTCGATGCCCCGGGCCAGGGACGGATTGGGATGCTGGGCGCCCGGGTCACGGACGGTGCCGTGGTTGGTGCCGCGGTTGTGCAGCCGGACGGCGCCCGGGCTCCGCTGCCGGAATCCGACCTGGAGATCATCGCGGCAGTGCCCCCGGTCCGCGAGCCGGTCACCCGGACGCTTTCGGTGGGCGAGTACCGGCTCGTGGCGCAGCCCCAGCCGGGAACGGTTGGAACCGTGGTCGTCTCCGGGCTTCCGGTCGCGGAAAAGAACAACACGCTCTTCTCGCTGGGCCTGACCATTGCCGGGGTGTCGGCCGTGGGCCTGGCCGTCACCGGGGTGCTCAGTTATCTGATTATCCGGCGCGCGCTGCGTCCCCTGGAGAAGGTGTCCGCCCTCGCCACCCAGGTGGCCACCATGCCGCTGGAATCGGGCGACGTCGACCTGCCGGAGCGGGTGCCGGAAGAACTGACGCATCCGGCCACCGAGGTTGGCAGTGTGGGACTGGCCGTTAACCGGATGCTGGACAACGTCTCCCACGCGCTGGCGGTGCGCCAGCGCAGTGAAACGCAGGTCCGGCAGTTCGTCGCCGACGCCAGCCATGAGCTGCGGACGCCGCTGACCTCCATCCGCGGCTACACCGAAATGGTCCGCCTGACGGAGGATCTCAGCGCCAACGGCCAGCAGTCGCTGGGGCGGGTGGAAGCTGAATCCCGCCGGATGACGGGGCTGGTGGAGGACCTGCTGCTGCTCGCCCGCCTGGATGAAGGCCGCGGGGAGGTCCGTGAGGAAGTGGACCTGACCCAGCTGGTGATTGAATCGGTCAGCGACGCCCGGGTGGCGGCGCAGGACCACAACTGGACCATTTCCCTGCCGGAAGAGCCCGTGATTGTGCAGGGGGACCCCGGCCAGCTGCGGCAGGTCCTGATCAACCTGCTGACCAACGGCAGCCGGCACACCGACCCCGGGACCACGATCAGCACCAGGCTGGCCCCGGACGCTGGGGGAGGGGCGGTGATCACTGTGGCGGACAACGGCCCCGGCATTCCGAAAGCCTTCCAGGAGCACATTTTCTCCCGCTTCACCCGTGCGGATGCAGCCCGCAGCGGGCGGGCAGCATCCTCCGGCCTGGGGCTGGCGATCGTGGCTGCAATCGTCAGCGCACACCATGGAAGCATCAGCCTGGACAGCGAACCGGGCCGCACGGTCTTCACCGTCCGGCTGCCTGCGGGCACGGTTCCGGACCGGGGTGCGTCCAGCCCGCGGCAGTAGCCCGGTCTATCCGGCGGTGTCCGGAGCCGGAGCAGCCGGCCCCGGCGTCCGGTGCCGGGGGCTGTCCGGATTCAGCAGCGAGTGCCGGCGCCCGTAGAACCAGTACAGGGCCATGCCGACCAGCAGCCAGACGCCGAACCGGACCCAGGTCTCCCAGTGCAGCTGCAGCATCAGGAACCCGGAGGCCAGGACGCCGAACGCCGGGACCCACGGCATCAGCGGAAGCCGGAATTCCCGCGGCGCGTCCGGCTGGGTGCGCCGCAGAACGATCACTGCCACGCACACCACCACGAAGGCTGCGAGGATGCCAATGTTCGTCAGGTCCGCGACCGCCCGGATGGGGAAGAACCCGGCCAGCAGGGCGGACGCGCCGCCGGCGATCCAGGTCACCCGCTGCGGCGTGCCGCGTGAGTCGGTGCCGGCGAACCAGCGCGGGAGCAGCCCGTCGCGGCTCATCGAGAACCAGACCCGGGTGACCCCGAGCAGGAAGGTGAGCATCACGGTCAGGATCGATATAACGGCGAACGCGGAAATCACCGTGGCGATAATCGGCAGACCCACGCTCTGGAACGCTGAGGCGAATCCCGCCGTCGGGCTGATCTCCGAGTAGTTCTGCATGCCGGTGAGCACCAAGGTGGCCAGCACGTAGAGCAGCATTGCCACACCGAGGGAGAGCAGGATGGCCTTGGGCATGTGCTTCTTGCCGTCGGTTGCTTCCTCGGCGGCGGTGCTCATGGCGTCGTAGCCAAAAACGGCGAAGAACACCGTGGCGGCGCCGGTGAAGACCACGCCGAAGCCGTTGGGCAGGAACGGGGTGTAGTTGTCGGTGTTCACGAAGAACACGCCGAGCCCGATGATGAACAGGATCAGCAGCACCTTCAGGGCCACCGCCACCAGTTCGAACCGGCCGAAAGTCCGGGTGCCCCGGCTGAGGATGAAGGTAATGAAGAGGCAGACGACGACGGCGGGCAGGTTGACCAGGCCGCCTTCGATGACGTCTCCGGTGCCCTGCATCCAGACCGGAACGTCGACACCGATTCCGGACATGAACTCGGTGAAGTACCCGGAAATGCCGATGGCGACGACGGCGACGATCGCCGTGTACTCCAGCAGCAGATCCCAGCCGATGAACCAGCCGATGATCTCGCCGAGCGCGACATACCCGTAGGTGTAGGCCGACCCGGCACGCGGCACCATTCCGGCGAACTCCGCATAGGACAGTGCGGCCGCGGCACTCGCGAGCCCGGCGGTGAGGAAGGAGATCACAACGGCCGGCCCCACCCCTTCCGCATCCGGCCCGCCGTTGGCCACGAGTCCGGCGAGCGTGAAGATGCCGATACCGATGATGCCGCCGACGCCGATGGCGGTCAGCTGCCACAGGCCCAGGCTCTTGAAGAGCTTGGTTCCTTCGCCGGCTTCAGCCTCGGTTTCCTCGATCGGCTTACGCCGGAAGACTGAGTGATCCTTATCTGCCACGGACATATCGGCTCCTTGACCGGATGGGGGTGCGTCTGTGCAGTATCAACCGTGACGTGCGGCTTTGTAACCCCGGCAGCCGGTTTAGCGGCGGCACAGACGGGAATCCGGGCAACCTCCGGCTAGGGGATTTCCTGTTTCTCCGGAGCAGACGCAGCCTTGTCCACGAGCTTCAGCCCGATCACGCAGCCGATGATCCCGGCCAGGAACAGGACCTTGAGTACCCCTGGTTCCTCGCTGCCGGTGGCCATGGCCCAGGCCACGGTAAGGACGGCACCGAGCCCGGTCCAGACGGCGTAGGCAGTGCTGATGGGGATGAACTTCATGGCGTAACCAAGCCCTGCCATGGACAGTGCGGCAGCGGCGGCGAAGATGACCGAGGGAAGCAGCACGGTGAACCCGTTTGAGGCCTCCAGTGCGGTGGCCCAGACAGCTTCGAGGACGGCACTGAGAATGAGGATGATCCAGGCCATGGGTTATGCCACCACCTTCAGGCCGACAACGCAGCCGATGATTCCCATCAGCAGCACCACCTTCGCGACGGTGGCCTTTTCGCCGCCGAAGGCCATGGCGTAGGCCGCGGTGAGGACGGCGCCGATACCCACCCAGACGGCGTAGGCAGTGCCAACCGGAATGCTCAGCATCGCCCAGGCGAGTCCGGCCATGCTGGCGGTCAGCGCCAGCACGAACACGATGCTTGGGAGGGGTTTACGGAAGTTGTTCGACTTACCGAGTGCTGTTGCCCAGACAGCTTCAAGCATCCCGGAAGCGATGAGAATGGCCCATGACATTTCTAGATCCTTTGGCCAGTCTTGTCGCGTGCCGGGTACTGAACCGTCGTCCGGGGGCCGGAAGATGCGGGCCCTGCTCTCAACGGTAGCAAAATCCCCGATCCGGTGCCGCGGCGTTGAGCGGTGCAGCCGCCGTGCTGCAAGGGAGACCAGGATGGATCCGGGTCTTACTGATGCTCTGGAGCGGGTTCTGCCGGGGATCTGGGGGCTTGGCCGCGCGTGCGGCATTCCGCCTCGATGACTGCGTCGAGCAGGCCCGGAAACCGGGTCTCCATGTCCTCGCAGCGCAGGGTGTTGAGGATGGCGGTGCCCTCGTAGCGCTGGGTGATCAGGCCAGCTTCGCGCAGCACCCGGAAGTGATGGGTGGAGGTTGACTTGGAGACAGGGAGGTCGAAGGCAATGCAGGCCTGATCATTGTGCCCGGTGGAAAGCTGAGCGATGATTTCCCGCCGGATCGGGTCGGCGAGGGCGGCCAGGACGGCGTCCAGGGACACCTTGGTGATGTCCGGGTGGGTCAGCTCGCGTGCCACGTATTCCTCCACTGGATGCGGTGATGCGTCTCATCACGAAGTACAACCAGCATCATACCGTGTTGTACGATTGCGGTCGTTGTACGACGTACAGCGTACTAGGCAACACGAATGGAGACTTTAGCTGTGACGAACGTGTTCGATCCGATCCAGATCCGTGATGTGGAAATCCCCAACCGTGTCTGGATGTCGCCGATGTGCACGTACACCGCCGCGCCCCAGCCGGAGCTGGCCGGCCGGCCCAATGACTTCCACTACGCGCACTACACCACACGCGCCGCAGGGGGCGTAGGACTGGTGTTGGTAGAGGCCACAGGCGTGGTTCCCGAAGGCCGGATCTCGCCGTACGACCTCGGGCTGTGGAACGACGATCAGGCAGCCGGCTTCGCCCGGCTTACCCGCGGCATCCGCGATAACGGTGCTGTTCCCGGCATTCAGCTCGCGCATGCCGGCCGGAAGGCTTCGGTTGACCGGCCTTGGAAAGGTGGGGAGCTCATCGCTGAAGACAGCCAGGCCGACGGCGGTGAAAACCATGGCTGGCAGCCGGTGGGTCCCAGCGCGCTTGCCTTCCCCGGTTTGGCCGTGCCTCACGAACTGACCCGTGAGGAAATCGCCGGTGTGGTGGCTGCGTTCGCTGATGCGGCCCGCCGCGCGGATACTGCCGGGTTCGACGTCGTTGAAATCCACGCTGCCCACGGCTACCTGCTGCACTCATTCCTGTCTCCGGTCGCCAACCGGCGGACCGACGGTTATGGCGGGACACTGGAGAACCGGGCCCGGATTGTGCTTGAAACCATCGATGCCGTCCGCGACGTCTGGCCGGCTAACAAACCCGTGTTTATGCGGGTTTCAACCACCGACTGGGTGGAAGAGAATCCCGGGGATACCCGTGAATCGTGGACGCTTTCGCAGACAGTGCAGCTGGCCAAGTGGGCCGCTGAGCACGGAGTGGACCTCATCGATGCTTCCTCCGGCGGCCTGGACGTCGTCCCGATCCCGCGGGATCAGGACTACCAGACCCGCAACGCCGCCGTGGTGCGGTCGGAAACCGGTGTGCTGACGGCGGCGGTGGGCCGGGTCGATTCCGCACAGCTGGCCGAGGAGCTTGTAACCTCCGGCAAGGCCGACGCGGTGTTCCTCGGGCGTCCGCTGCTGCGCAACCCCTCCTGGGCCAACGATGCCGCCCTGGAGCTGGGCACAAAGCCCCGCTTCATTGAGCAGTACGCCTACACCCTGTAGATACGCCTACACCCTGTAGATCAGCCCGGCAGCCGCCACCGGTTGGAACCGGCGGCGGCCGCAGGGGCTGATCGGGGGGGGGGGGGCACACCGCCGCGGTGGGCCACCTGCTCTAGGAACCGCTGCCGCGGTCCTTCCGAACGGGCAGGACCCGGCGCCTGAACTGTCTCTTGACAGCGGCATCGACGTGGTCGGCTACGTGCTCTTCGTAATGCTCCTGCACCTGGTCCGTGACGTGTGCCATCAGCTCATCACGGGCCAGTTTGCGCTGCGCCCGCATGAGCGCGGCATGTTCCTGGTGGAAAGCCTTCGCCGTGGCAGCACACATCATCAGGATGACCACGCTGAACGGTACCGCGGTGAGGATCGCTGCGGTCTGGATGGCTTCGAGGCCGTTGGCCAGCAGCAGCGCGATGGCTACAGCAGCCGCGGAGAGCGCCCAGAAGATGCGGATCCAGTTCTTCGGCTCCACCTCGCCGCCGGTGGAGAGCATCCCCATCACCAGGGCGCCGGAGTCGGCGGAGGTAATGAAGAAGATCCCGATCAGGAGAATGGCGCCGATGGTGAGCGCGGTCCCTCCCGGCAGGCCGTCCAGCATGCCGAAGAGCGCACCCTCGGTGTCCACCGTTCCATCCGGGGCAATGAGGCCGCCGCCCCCGAAGAGTTCCCGGTAGATGGCGGTCCCGCCCAGGACGGTGAACCAGAGGAAACCGACGATGCTGGGGACCAGAAGGACACCGGCGACGAACTGGCGGACGGTGCGGCCCTTGGAAATGCGGGCGATGAAGATGCCGACGAACGGTGCCCAGGAAATCCACCAGCCCCAGTAGAAGGTGGTCCAGGCTGCCTGCCAGGCCTCACCTTCGGCACCGGAGAAGGCCAGGGTATTGAACGTCAGCCCCACGACGTTCTGCAGGTAGTTGCCGATGGACTGCACGAACTCCCGCAGCAGGAACAGAGTGGGGCCGGTGAAGAGCACGAAGAGCAGGAGCGCACCGGCGAGGATCAGGTTGGCGTTGGAGAGCCACTTCATACCTTTCCCCACACCGGAGACCAGGGAGACAATGGTGAGGGTGATGATGCAGAGGATGAGGCCTATCTGCGTCATCTTGGTGGCCTGCAGGATGTTGGCCTCTTCGAGCCCGGCCGAGATCTGCAGGACGCCCAGGCCCAGGGAAGTAGCAACACCAAAAAGCGTTCCCACCAGTGCGACGATGTCCACCACGTTGCCCCAGCCGCCGGCCACACGCCGGGTACCCAGCAGTGGTTCCAAGGTCCAGCGGATGGAAATGGGCCGGCCTTTGCGGTGTACGGCGTAGGCGATGGAGACGCCCACAACAACGTAGATAGCCCAGGCATGCAGCCCCCAGTGGAGGTAGGTCTGCGTCAAGGCGCGCTGGGCGAGCTGGATTGGGGTGCCCGCAACGCCTGGCGGCGGGGACGCGTAATGGCTCAGGGGCTCAGCCACACCGAAGAAGACCAGCCCGATGCCCATTCCTGCGGCAAACAGCAGCGCAAACCAGGACATGACGGAGAACTCGGGTTCGTCGTCGTCCTTACCGAGTTTGATGTCGCCGTAGCGGCTCAGTCCGATCCACAGGGCGAAAGCGACGAAAACGGCGACGGCCGCGACGTAGTACCAGCCGAACCACCGGATGACGTTGGTTTGGATGGAAGTGAACATCTCCGTCGCCGTGGCGGGAAACACAATCGCAAAGAACGCGAAAGCCACAATAATGGCGGCCGCAGGCCAGAATACCCATCTGTCGACGCGCTTGACGGGCCGCGTCGGGGGTGCGGGAGGCTCCCGGTCCACCTCGGCGTTGTCCGCCGTTTCCGGTGGGTCGTTCTCCGGGTCTTCGCTGGTACTGGCGCCTGGTGTGGCGGACATTCCCAATTTCTCCTCCTGCGCTGTGAAGCGCTCAGACTGCTCCGATGAATGCTTCGTTGCGGGTGTTCTGCAGCATGTAAGTCTACTGATCAACCCGGTGCAAAGATCAGCCGCAGCGAAAACTAACCAGGATTGATGCCCGATTGAGATGCCGGGCACCGGTTGCCATCCCGGCAGGAGTGTCTTAGAGGAGCCCGTTCCCGCCCGGGATTCAGCCCTTCTGGTAGTGCCCGGGCCACTGGTCGGCGGGTATCCGGGTGATCGTCCGGACCTCGCCGATGGTTCCCCATTCATTCAGGCCCAGCCGGGAGAGCGGGCGGAGCTTCTCGATCCGCGGGTGCGCATCGGCGTCGAGCACCTCGTTGCGGACAGCCGCATGGATGATCTCGCCGTAGACCACAAAACAGTCGCCCACCGGGTGGATCTCATGCAGCCGGCATTCCAGCGCCACGGGGGAACCGGCTACGCGGGGCGGGCGGACCGCGGCACTCGGTTCCCGGGCGATGCCGGCCGCGTCGAACTCGCTCACTCCGGCGGAGAAGCCGGTGCCGGTGGCGTTCACCGCTTCGAAGAGTTCCTCCGGCGCCAGGCTGATGACGAACTCCTCGGTCTGGCGGATGTTACGCAGCGAGTCCTTTTCACCCACCGAGGTGAAGGACACCATCGGCGGGTTCACCGAGGCCACGGTGAAGAAGGAATGCGGGGCCAGATTGTCCACACCATCGGCGGAGACGGTGGAAACCCAGGCGATGGGCCGCGGCACCACCACGGAAGTCAGCAGGCGGTAGAAGGCACGCCCACCCATGGCAGCCGGTTCGAAATCCGTTCTCATTCCCCGAGCTTAGCTGTGAGCAGGGTTATGGCCGTGTGAGCATAATGGGCTATGAGCATCATCAAGATCAACGCAATCACTGTCCCTGCCGACTCCGGAGACGAGTTGGCACACCGCTTCGCTGCCCGCGCCGGCGCCGTCGACAACCAGGAGGGGTTCGAAGGCTTCGAGCTGCTCCAGCCGACCGACGAGCGCAGCACCTGGCTGGTTATTACCCGGTGGCGGGATGAGAAGTCCTTCCAGGACTGGGTTGCCTCCAAGAACTTCGGACATGGCCACGGCCAGGGCGAAGGTGCGGATGAGGCGCGCCAGAAGCCGGTTGGCGTCAGCGCTGAGCTGTGGAGTTACCGGACCGCCGGCGGAAGCACCCCCGAAGCCTAGGCCGCGCAGCGGGACGCCGGACCCGGCCGGTTCCCAAAGCCGGCCGGGGCTGGGATGGTGGAACAGGGGGCACACGGCGGACCGACTTTGAAACCAGGTGCATCATGGAACTGATCCCGGGCAACTCCCTCATCACGGAATCACCGGAAGCCGGCCGCAGGCTGGCCATGGATATGGCCCTGCACAGCATCTACGCGATCCAGCCGGACGATGAAGTGCTCAAGACCGGACGGCAGGTTTACGCCACGGATCCCGACGAGCTGATCGCGTCCTCTCAGGTGGTGGCGCTCGAATTCGCGACCATCGCCGCAGCTAACCACTACTGGCGCTGAGCCGGCCCCGAAGTGCCTGCCGGCGCGATGTTGTGGTTCCGCCGGAACAGGTTCCCGGGGTCCACGGCCTGCTTCAGGGCAGCCAGCCGGGCCAGTTTCTCCCCGGAGTAGACGCTCGGAGCCGCCTGCACAGGATCTTCAGCGCCCATGAAGTTCACGTACTGTCCACCGCTGGCGTGCGGCTCCATGTCGGCGGCGAGTCCGCGCACGAACGCTGTGTGATGCTCGTCGTCCGCCTGATCGTTCCAGAACCCGTAGACGTTCAGCCAGTAGCCGGCGCCGCGGACCGGGAACGACGTCGCGTCCTCCGGTACCCGGGCGAAGGCGCCGCCCATGTGGTGGATGTCGAAGCCGGTGCCCCGCCACGCCTGTTCCCGCCCCCGCCGGGTAAGGACCTCGATGACGTCTGCATCCAGTGCGTCGAAGGACGTGTTCTTCCAGTAGGCGCGTGACCCGTCTGGAAACAGGGGGTCCACCGAGGACTGCCAATCGGTCCACAGCACCGGATCCACCATTTCGGCATCCGGGGGAGCGAGCTTGCGCAGGCGGCGGACGGCGTCGTCCGCGGCTTGATGGTCTTCGCCCGCCCAGGCGAAGCCCACCGCCAGGATGGGATCGTCGCCCATGTCCCAATCCGGGGGCGGCACCAGGAAGGAGGCGATGCTGGTGAGCTCATCTGGCAGGTCCCCGGTCCAGGCGTCGAAGGCCCGCAGCGCGTCCGGGAAGCGGTCGGCGTGGTAAACCAGGTTTCCGCTGTACACGGTGTCCGGCACGGGCCAGGCCTGGAAGGTAAAGGACGTCACGACGCCGAAGTTTCCGCCGCCCCCGCGCAGGCCCCAGAACAGCTCGGGTTCCTCCTCCGCAGACGCATGCACCATTGTGCCGTCCGCCAGCACCACGTCCGCTCCGAGCAGGTTGTCCACGCTGAGCCCGTGGGAACGGGTCATCCAGCCGACGCCGCCGCCTAGGGTCAGGCCGGCCACCCCCGTCTTTGACACAACGCCGAGCGGGACGGCCATGCCGAACGGCACGGTGGCGGTGTCAACGTCCGCCAGGGTGGCGCCGCCGCCTACCGTGACCGTCCGGGCAATCGGATCGACTTCCACCGTGCGCAGCCCGCCGACGTCGAGCACTATTCCGCCGTCGACCGTGCCGTTGCCGGCCACGTTGTGGCCGCCGCCGCGGACCGCCAGCGGCAGGCCGGTGGCCTGCGCGAAGGCGAGCACCGGGGCGACGTCGTCCGGGCTGGCCGCCCGCACTACCGCGGCGGGCAGCACATCGATCATGCCGTTCCAGACGCGGCGGGAAGCCTCATAGGCTTCGTCCCCGGGCAGGGTCACCGTTCCGGAAACAGCAGCCACCAGCGCCGGATACAGGCTTGCCTCCGGCTGAGGCCAGGGCACCGCAGACGAAGCGGAATCGGAGAGGGTTGGGTTTTCGGACATGATCCACCGCCTTGGAAGCACCTGCTGTTCCGCCCGGGCCGGGAGGAACGGGGGACTGGGAAACGGACACTGAAACCAGTCTTTGCCTGTCCCGGAGCAGATTCAACGCCCTGCGGAGAAGTCCCCCCCGGACCGGCGGCAACCTCACGGATTACTGTGCATGATTGCTTTATTCCGGTGTCCGATTGTTTTTGGCCTTCCCCGGCCGAAGACTGGGGAAGGGTTCGACGTCGTCGCGCTAACGGATCCCGCCGCTGCCGACGGCGCCGGTGCCGGCAAGGAGCGAACGTGGAATTACCGTCGGTTCACAGCGATCAGGTGAATCTGTGGGCCCAGGCCTTCCGGGCCGACCGTCCGCAGTTTGAGGCTGCCGAGGAGGCGATTCAGGCGGCCGTCGTGGCCCGGCTGGGGGATGACGGACTGAACTACCACCATATTCAGCACAGGGTGAAGGGCGCGGGCTCGCTCAGCGAGAAGCTGTCCCGGATGCTGCCCGACGGCACGCCGAAGTATCCCAGGGGTATGCGGGACATCGACGACGTCATCGGCCTGCGGATCATCGTCTTCCTGGATTCGGATATCAGCAGCGCCATTGGCGCCCTCAGCGGGGCATTCGACCAGCTGGGCCACGTGGATAAGGCAGGTGAGCAGCGTTCCCGCGGCGAATTCGGCTACTCCGGCCAGCATCTGGTGCTTGCCGTCCCGGACCGAAATCCACCGCCCGGCTGCGAAGCCTTCTGCGGCCAGCGGTTCGAGGTGCAGCTGCGCACCATCCTGCAGCACGCGTGGGCTGAGTTTGAGCACGATATCCGTTACAAGGGCGGCGGCGAGGTACCTCCGGAGGTCAACCGGGCCTTCACGTTGGCCTCGGGCCTGATCGAACTTGCCGACCGCGAGTTCGAAACCATCAACGAACTGGTCACGGCGCAGAAGGCCCGGGACGAGCGGGAGGCCCTACACGCCGTCGCCGCACCCTCGCTGATACTCACCGCCGATGCGGTCCGCGGCATCCTGGAACATGTTCTGCCGCAGAATCCGCGCAGCCGAGCGGACCAGTACGAGTGGCTGGTGGAAGTGCTCCGCGCCAACGGCGTGGTTTCCGTGCCGCAGGCCCACGCCCTGTTCAAGACCGCTGATTGGGCCATTGTGTCCCGGCGGATCGAGTACCGCTTCCGTCCCGGCCACGTCCGTGCCGCGGACGACGTCCTGCTGCACCGGTTCGGGATGGACTATGTGGAACGTACGCAGCTGATGGACGACGACGGCACGCGCCGGGCGAAGCTGGAGTACCGGCTGGGGCGGCTGGGCGGGTAGTCCCCGGACCCGCCCGGGCGGCGGGGCGGACGCCGGCGGGCAGGACACCCTCGGGCAGCCAGAGCCGGTCCGGCGCCGGGGTTAGGCTGGAAGCAGTCCAATCTGAAGGAGAAACCGTGGCATCCCTGCTGACCCCGCTCATCACTTCCGCCGGCCTGATCGGCGGCTACAAGACCGCCCGTGACACCGGCAACCGGCAGCTTGGCGGCGCTGTCCTGGCCGCTGCGGGTGCGGCAGCGTTTGCGCTGTGGAAGCGCGACGCCGGCACCGGAACCGCCGTCGCACTGACCACCACCTACGTCGCCGCTTTCGGTCTCTCCCATCCGCTGGCCAAGAAGCTGGGTGCCTGGCCCGCGGTGTACACGGTGACGGCGGTAACGGCTGTTGCTTCGCTGGCTTTCGGGCGGCGGAAGTAGCGAAAGGGCGCACGGAAGCAGCCCCTCCGAGGGGCGATCTCCGCTGGGTGTGCAGCTCTGGTGGGTTCTCCTCCGGGGGAGGTCGCCAGAGCTGCGCACCCAGGCGGGAGCTTTCAATCAGGATTACCAAGGGAGCAGTAATGGCTGAACGCTTCTCCGTAGGCGACCACGTTTCGTGGAACTCGGAGGCGGGCCGGGTCTCGGGCCGGATCGTGAAGGTGCACACGGCTGACTTCGATTACAAAGGCCATACCCACCGGGCGTCCCGGGAGGATCCGCAGTACGAGATCCAGAGCGACACGACAGACCATATTGCCGCTCACAAGGGCAGTGCACTCCGCCTCCTGGAGGAGTGAGCGCCGTGGGAACACTGCCGGTCTTCACCATCGGCCATTCCAACCGGCCGCTGGATGAGTTCTTGGAGCTTCTGCGGGA
Source organism: Arthrobacter sp. Helios (assembly GCF_023167125.1). Taxonomy (NCBI): domain Bacteria; kingdom Bacillati; phylum Actinomycetota; class Actinomycetes; order Micrococcales; family Micrococcaceae; genus Arthrobacter; species Arthrobacter sp. Helios. Next base: position 2,912,290 of record NZ_CP095402.1, on the reverse strand, counting down.
GAGCGATATCGAGCAGGTTGTCGACGTCCGCAAGCTTCCGGGCTCCACCAAGTACCCGCAGTTCAACAACGACGCTCTCGAAGCGTCCCTGGCGGAGAACGGCATCACACTGATCCGACTGGAAGGTCTCACCGGGCGCCGGCCGGTCAGTAAGGACGTGCCATTCGAGGTGAACGCCTGGTGGGAGAACCGGAGCTTCCACAACTACGCGGATCACGCACTCTCCGTGGCATTCCATGAGGCGCTGGCTGCCGTCCAAGAAGCAGCATCCCGGACAGCGCTCATGTGCTCCGAGGCTGTCTGGTGGCGGTGCCATCGGCGGATCATAGCGGACCACCTCCTGGCCCGCGGCGGGGAGGTCCTCCACATACTCGGCAGGCACCAGGTCAAGCCGGCGGAACTGAGCCAGGGAGCGGTTGTCGGCGCCGGGCATGAGGTCACGTATCCGGGAGTCCGCTGAGCCAAAGGGTGTTCAATGAGAGGTCCCGCGGCGCTAGGCCGGCACCGGCACCGGGGCCGTTGGCACCGGCGCCGTTGGCCCCGGCGCCGTTGGCACCGCTGCTCAAGCCGATCGAGCCAAACGGCTGAGGGCCTGCGCCGCGGCGGCTACCGCCAGCCGGCGTCGGGGGCCACCAGCTTCACGATGTTCTCCAGCAGCGCGGCATTGTAATCCACGCCAAGCTGGTTGGGCACGGTCACGAGGACGGTGTCTGCTTCCCGGACCGCAGCGTCGGCTGCCAGTTCCTTCGCGATCACGTCCGGCTCGCCGACGTAGCTGCGCCCGAACCGGGCCAGGCCGCCGTCGAGCCGGCCTACCTGGTCGTGGCCCTCGGCCTGTGCACGCAGCCCGAAGTAGCGGCGGTCGGCCTCGGAGACCAGCGGAATGATGCTGCGGCTCACCGAAACCCGCGGCGTGCCGGGATGGCCGGCGTCGGCCCAGGCCTGGCGGTAAACCTGGATCTGCTCGGCCTGCAGCTCATCAAACGGAACGCCGGTGTCCTCAGTCAGCAGGGTGGAGCTCATCAGGTTCATGCCCTGCTCTCCGGTCCATTTCGCCGTCGCCCGCGTTCCGGAGCCCCACCAGATCCGCTGGCTGAGGCCGGGGGACTGCGGTTCAATCGCGAGGAGACCGCGGGAGCCGGTCATCTCCGGGTTAGCCGGGGCGATGCCGTGCCCGGCGATCGCGGCCCGGAAGACGGCGGTGTGGCGGCGGGCCAGATCGGCGTCGGACTCTCCTTCCGTCGGGAGGTAGCCAAAGGACTCGGCGCCGCGCAGGGCCGGCTCGGGGGATCCCCGGCTGATGCCGAGCTGCAGCCGGCCGCCGCTGATCAGGTCCGCACCGGCTGCTTCCTCTGCCATGTAGAGCGGATTTTCGTACCGCATATCGATCACTCCGGTGCCCAGCTCGATCCGGCTGGTGCGTGCTGCCATCGCTGCCAGCAGCGGGAACGGAGAGGCCTGCTGCGGCGCGAAGTGGTGCACCCGGACGAAGGCGCCGTCGGCTCCGAGTTCCTCGGCGGCGACCGCCAGGTCAATCGTCTGCAGGAGTGCGTCCCGGGCTGTCGGCGTCAGCGAACCCGGAACATCGCGGTAATGGCCGAAGGAAAGGAAGCCAATTTTCTTCATATCTGCCACAGCGCCCGGGACAGGGCGGATATTCCGGCCCGGCTCCGGATACCGGAACCCCTGTTGCGGGCACAGTCCCGGGTCTAGACTCCCGGACCATGGCAAACGAACTTGTAGTGCTGGAAACCGAGGGCTGGCATGCGCTCTCCATCGGGCCGGAGGAGGCCACCGCGTTCTACTCCCGGGTGCTCGCGCGGGAGCCCGTAATCATGCTGACCAACGGCCTGCGGATCACCGACCGTAACCAGATCATCGCCTCAATGGACGGTCCTCCGTGGACCAGTTTCGAGATTATCGAACCGTTGGAAACGTATCTGGGGCCCGACGTCGGTTTCCTCACCTACAAGGTGCGGGCCGACCGCGACGGAACTCCGTATACCGCGCTGCTGAGCAGCGTCTACGTTATGGAAGACGGCGAGTGGAAGCTCGCCCTGCACCAGCACACGCCGTACTGAAAGGGAGCTAAGAGTGCTGGCATTGAAACCCGGGCAGGAGGTGGACGGCGGCTCCTGGCCGCCGTCCACCTCACATCGTGTCAGAGGTAGCTGTGGACGCTCTTTCGAAGCGCTTCGGCATGGTTGTAGATCTCGTCCAGCGAGTTGATCGGCATCCGGGTTTCAACCTTCTCCTCGTCGAAGATACCCACGTACTTCTGGCTTCGATTGAAGTGAAGCCGGGCTATAGGCTTCCGGTTATTGTCATCAAGTAGGACTGCGAAGTATGTCTTGGCATCTCGCTGAGTAACACGAGAGGGACTTACTTCGCTACAGACAATCGCGCGCACTATTTGGAACCCTTCGAGCTCCTCAAGCGTCGTCTCGATTCCGTCGTTGTCCGCGAGGTCCTTTTCAACCTCGGGTTCGCTCGTCAGCGCTGCGGCAGACTGTTCTGCATTAGCAGTCTGCAGTGTCTCGGTCCCCAAAGCCGTCTTCAGCCGGCCATTTACTTGATCGTTTAGGAACTGCTTTGCTGCTTTGTTGACCAAGGGAGTGAACTGCTCCCGAACTTTTTGCGTAACCGCTCCCTCATATACGCGCGACGTGAAGTACTTGACCCAATCGTCATCCGGTTCCTTGAACTGCGCGGCGATGATGCGCTTAATCTGCCCGATGTACTTCAACTCGCCAGCTGCGTTGATGACCGAGTCAAGATCGAAGACGTCCTTGGAGAGTTTCTGCAATTCCGGGATTAGGGTCTCATCGATGTCGGTGAGATCCAGTACGAGGAAAGGCTTCGCGTCCATCCGGTTGGGGGCATCGAGATCAGTGAAGAACTGGTAGTGCTCACCGTTGGTCAGGATAGCGATTCGCGCGTTGGTTACCGCGAAGTAGCGGTAGAGCTGGGAAGCATGCTCTATCTTGACTGGTTCTTTCGATTTCTTGCATTCGATCAGGATCTGAACTTCGCCGTTGTGCACAATGGCGTAGTCAACTTTTTCGCCCTTTTTTACGCCAACGTCGGCAGTGAACTCGGGTACAACCTCTAGGGGATTGAAGACGTCATAGCCAAGAATCGTGGAGATGAACGGCATGATGAAAGCGTTCTTCGTCGCCTCTTCAGTCTCAATTGACTCCCGTTGTTGCCGCACCTTTGCGGCTAGCGCGAGCAAGCGTTCTGCGAAATCCATGTTTCCCCCATTTTCTACAAGCTTTTTGGAAGTCTATCTCTGCAGTCTGACATTCACATTTTCGTAGAGCTCGCCCTGCACCAGCACACGCCGTACTGAGAATCGGGGCGTTGACCTTTCTAATGGAGCGCTGAGGGCTGGGTATGAAGGTCATCATCGACGGGACCGAAAGAGACCCGCGAAAAGGAAACGGTGAGTCCCGCCCGCTCCGGTGCCGCCAGATAGAGGCCGGCTTTGGTGGAGTCGGTGATTTCCAGGTGCGCTACCCGGATGGTCCGCCAGGGTTCCTTCTCACCGCGTGCCCTGAGGACGACCGAGTTCCCAGTCCAGCTGGCACGGATGGTGACGTCAGTGTGAGCCCATTCCGGCACGGCGCTTTGGGACCAGTCCGAGTATTCCCGCGTCACCACAGCGCCTACGTGAGGTTCATCATCGGTGAATTCGACGCCGGCCTTTATCCAATGGGACTCATCGGTCCGGATCATGAGACCAGCTTGGTCATAGGGGCCGTCAAAGGAGGATTTGAACGTAACCTCCAGGGCGCCGTCCCCAGCGACAGGAACCAGGAGGGCATGGCCTGAATCCCGCTGGAAACCGTAGTACGTCTTTTCCCAGTAGTCACTGCCCTGGGCTGCTTCAACAAGGAGGCTACCGCCGTCGAGTTCGCTCCTGACGGGCGGATGCGTCCAGGTGGCCTGGTTCAAGAATTCCTGCATAGTCCTGCCTATCATCTCCACGTAGTCGTTCCTGGTAATGACCCACACCGGGCCCTACTGCGGGTGGTCCTTCCGGTGCTGCCCCAGGAACTCCATGGAATGCCTGGAGGAGTGCACCAGCGTGCGGTATTTGCCGCCCACCGGGGACCCGGGATCACCCAGCGGCAGATAGGCGGCCTGCAGCGCCGTCGACACCTGGCGGGCAGCGTCCTTGAGCAGCCGCACAGTCGGCAGCGCAGGTGCAGCGTCATTGGGGACCACCACGCTGATGGCGGCAACAACCGTTTCCTTCAATCCGTAGACCGGGACGGCGATTCCCCGCGCATCAGGATGGATAAAACCGTTGCCCACAGCGTGGCCCTGTTCGCGGATCTGGGCCAGCAGCCGCCGGAGGTGCGCCGGGCTCTGGACCGTGTCCTCGGTGTATTTCACCAACCCGGACGCCAGCACCTCAGCCTGGAAACTGCCCGGGGCATGCGCCAGCAGCACCAGCCCGCTGGAGGAGGCATGCAGGGGCAGGCGGCCACCGATGAGCGTCACATTAACGACGGCGTTCCGGGTGGACAGCCGCTCCAGGAACAGCACTTCATGGCCCTGCAGGATGCCCAGCTGGGCGTGCTGCCGCACGGCGAAATGGATTTCCTGCAGATAGGGCATGGCGATTTCCCGGATACCCAGGGCGCCGGGGGTCCGGCAGGCGATTTCCCACAGCCGCACACCGATCCGGTAGGTCTTGTCACGTTCCCGTTCCAGCAGGCCAAACTGCTCGAGCTCGGTGACCACCCGGTGCGTCGTTGCCAATGACAGTCCACTTCGCTGCGAGAGCTGGGACACGGTAAGGAATGCGGAGTCCACGTCAAAGGTGCCCAGGATCTGCATTATCCGGCTGAGGGCAGATCTCCCCGCCGATGCATTGGCCATGTTTTCCTTTCAACGGAAAGTAGCTGGAGCCTGAATTGTGACACAACTCATACTCGGGTGACGGGATTGGTTATCCAAAAATCCGCTTCCCGGCAGAGCTTTGTATCCGGCGCAATGAGGCGCCCTTTGGAAGGAAAACCATGATTCGACGCGGAACCGTCCGGCGTTATTTCACCATCGCGGCACTTTCTGCCGCCGCACTGGGGCTGGCCGCCTGCGGGTCGCCCGGGGAAGCCGCGGCGGAGGAAGCCGTGCAGATCGGCTACTTCCCCCTGGTGCATACTGCGACCGCGGTCAATGCCGAGGAGAACGGCCTGTTCGCTGCGGAAGGGCTGGAAGTGGAACTGGTCCAGACCCAGGGCGGGGCCGCCGCGATCCCCGCTTTGATCTCCGGTAACGTCGACCTGACCTATGCCAACTACACCTCGGCGCTGCTGGCCGTCCAGCAGGGCCTGCCGGTGCGCTTCATCTCCGGGAACGACGTCGGAGCCGCAGACCACGGGATCTACGTTGCCAAGGACTCCGGCATCACCAGGGTCGAGGACCTGGCCGGCAAGACCTTCGCAGTGAACAATCTCCAGAACATCGGCACCGTCGCCATTTACTCACTGCTCGAGGACGCCGGGTTGGACACCGCGGCCGTGGACCTCATCGAAATGCCCTACCCGGATATGCAGGCCGCCCTGGAGCGCGGGGCCGTAGACGCCATCTGGCAGGTAGAGCCGTTCCAGGCCAGCGCGGCAGCAGCCGGGTTCGTCAAGATTTCCAATCTGTTCACGGGCCCGGTCGAAGGAATGCCGGTGGCCGGCTGGATCACCACGGAGAAATTCCTGCAGGAAAATCCGGAGGCGGTGGAAGGGTTCCGGAAAGCCATTGCGGCATCAGCGGAGGAGCTGCAGGACAACCGGGCACGGCTGGCCGAGCTGGTTCCCACCTTCACCAAGGTTTCCGCGGAAGTCGTGGAACAAATCGAAATGCCCCGGTTCCAGGGCCAGCTTGACGGTGATCAGCTGCAGAAAACGGCAGACCTGATGCACAAATACAAGATTATCGACGCCGCACTGGACGTCCGCCCGCTGCTCGCGGACTAGGAGGAGAACCATGACTGCCACCACAGAATTCAGCCACCAGGACATCCCGGTCCTTGACCTGGACCCGTTCGCTGATGACTTTCTATCGGACCCGTACAACGCCCATGCCCAGCTGCGCGAAGCCGGACCGGTGGCCTGGCTGGACCGCTATCAGGTCTGGGCGGTGGCCCGCCACGACGAGGTCGCCCAGGTGTTCGCGGACCACGAAACCTTCATCTCCTCGGCCGGCGTCGGAATCTCGGATTTCCGCAAGGACAAACCCTGGCGGGCCCCGAGCCTGCTGCTGGAGGCAGATCCCCCCGAGCACACCCGGGCGCGGCACGTTGTGACCAGCATCCTCAACCCCAAATTCCTGCGTGAGCTCAAAGCCGGCTTCCAGGAACGGGCCGATCACCTGGCGGACCAGGTGGCGGCGCGCGGCGTCATCGACGGCGTCAAGGACCTGGCCGAAGCGTACCCGCTGGAGGTTTTCCCGGACTTCATCGGCCTGCCCAAGGACGGGCGCGAGAACCTCCTGCCCTACGGATCCATGGTCTTTAACACGTTCGGGCCCCGGAACGGGCATTTCGAAAAGGCCATGGAAAAAGGTTCGAAGGCCGCAGGCTGGGTCATGGAACAGTGCCAGCCAGGGGCGCTCAGCGGCGACGGTCTGGGCAACCGGATCCACGCCGCCGCCGCGGAAGCGGGCTACGAAGCCGAGGACTCTGCCCGGCTGCTGCGCTCCTTCCTGTCTGCCGGCGTAGACACCACCGTGCACGGGATCGGCAACGCTCTGCTGTGCCTGGCCCGGAACCCGGAGCAGTACCGGCTGCTGCACCAGGACCCGACGCTGGCCCGCGCCGCTTTCGAAGAGACGATCCGGTACGAATCACCGGTCCAGACCTTCTTCCGGACGACGTCACGCGACACGGAACTGTCCGGCACCAGGATTCCGGAAGGATCCAAAATCCTGATGTTCCTTGCTGCTGCCAATCGGGACCCCCGCCGGTGGGAGAACCCGGAAGTTTTCGATATCACGCGCAAAAACGGAGGCCATGTCGGCTTCGGGTTCGGTGTCCACGCCTGCCTGGGCCAGATGCTGGCCCGGCTGGAGGGGGAGTGCATCCTCTCAGCGCTGGCCCGCCGGGTGCAGAAAATCGAGCTCATCGGCGAGCCGGTGCAACAGCTCAACAACACGCTGCGTGGGCTGGATGCCCTGCCGCTGCGCTTCACCCCGTCCGCCTGAATTACTGTCCGACTGAACTACCGGAGCTGAAGATGCCCAAAGTAACCTACGTCCAGCCTGATGGCACCGAAATGATTGTCGACGCCGAAACGGGGGCCAGCGTGATGCGCACGGCAGTCTCCTCCGGTGTTCCCGGGATCGTGGCCGAATGCGGCGGCAGCGCCATGTGCGCCACCTGCCACGTCTACGTGGATCCGCGCGACAGGGCGGCGCTGCCGGAGATGCTCGCTGTGGAGGATGAGATGCTGGACTGCGCGGCCGCCGAACGCGAAGCCGGGAGCCGGCTCTCCTGCCAGCTCCCGGTGTCCGCGGACATCAGGGTCCGCATCCCGGAAACGCAGGTCTAGGTGATGGGAACGGCCGGCGCTGACGGCGCCACGCTGATCATCGGAAACTGCCAGGCCGGAGTGCAGCTGGCCAGCACTCTGCGGGAGCTCGGCGATACCGCTCCCATCACGCTGGTCGGTGAAGAAACCCATCTGCCGTACCAGCGGCCGGCGCTGTCCAAAGCCTTCCTCAAAGGGGAAGCAACCGCCGCTTCACTGACTTTCCGCACCCCGGAGTGGTTTGTCCAGCAGGGGATTGAGCTGGTCACCGGGGAACAGATCACAGATATCTCCCGGGACAACGACGGCGGCACTGCCGCCGGTGCGGGCGGGCGGGTGTTCCGCTTCGCGCGGCTGGCACTGACCACAGGGGCGGCTCCGCGGAAGCTTGACCTTCCCGGGACGGAGCTGCAGGGGGTGTGCTATCTGCGCGGCGCCGACCAGGCAGCATCCCTTCACCGCTTCCTCGGCAGGGCCCGCAGCGTCGCGGTGATCGGCGGGGGATTCATTGGCCTGGAGGTGGCCACCGCCGCCCGGGCGGCCGGCAAGCAGGTCACCATCATCGAGGCAGCGCCCCGGCTGGTGGGCCGCGCCGTGGCCGAAATGACCAGCGACTTCTACCTTCGTGCGCACCGCCGCCGCGGCACAACAGTCCTCCTGAACGCGGGCATCGTCCGCATCACCGGCGAAAACGGCCACGTCACCGGGGTGGAACTTGCCGACGGCACCACCGTCCCTGCCGACGTCGTCGTTATTGGGGTCGGCGTGCTGCCGCGCACCGAACTGGCCGAACGCCTGGGCCTTCAGGTTAGCAACGGAGTTGTGGTGGATTCGCGTGCGGTGGCCTCGGACGGCGTCACAGTGGCAGCCGGAGACTGCGCGAACATGCCGAATCCGTCCACTGCGGACTACGGCAACGGGACCCTGCGGCTGGAAAGTGTTCAGAACGCCGTCGAACAGGCGAAAACCGCTGCCCGGTCCCTGCTGGGGATGGAAGCGGAGTACCGCACGGTGCCGTGGTTCTGGTCGGATCAGGGGGACCTGAAATTGCAGATCGCCGGGCTCTCAGCCGGACACGACAGCACCGTGCTGCGGGGCGATCCGGAGAGCGGGAAGTTCTCCGTCCTTTACTACCGCGGGGGGCGGATCCTCGCCGCTGACTGCATCAACACCCCACGGGATTTCATGGCGGTGCGGAACGCCTTAACCCACGGGCTGGAGATCGCACCGGACGACGCCGCGGACCTGGCCCGGACGCTCAAGGAATCCGCGGTGCCGCGGGTTCCCGCCTGACGCGCCGGGCCGAAGGCCTAAACCCGCAGGGCAGCCCGCTCCGCCACCAGGGCTTCAAGATCTGCCACAGTCCGGCCGGCGAGGGTTTCCCAGCGGGTGATCCCGGGCTGGCCGGGCACGTCGACGGCGTTCGGCACGGCAACCGTCACGGCGCCGGAGGCCTTCGCTGATGCAACGCCGGGCAGCGAATCCTCCACAGCCACTGCGCGGTCCAGGTCCACGGCTGTACCCAGTTCTTCGCCCATGAGCTTGGCCGCGAGCAGGTACGGCTCCGGATCCGGCTTCCCCAGCGTCACCATCTCCCCGGTGACCAGGAAGCGGAAGGTTCCCTCCGGAAGCTGATCCGCGATTACCTGTGCCAGGGTGCTTTCGCTCATGGTCACCATCGCGTTCGGCACGCCCGCTGCGTTGAGTTCCGCGAGCAGCTCCCGTGCTCCCGGACGCCAGGGGATTTCCTGCTGCACGCTGCGGACCACGCTGGCCAGCATCGTGTCGAGGATTTCCCGCACGCCGAGATCGGCACCGGCAGCCTGCAGCTTCCTGGCCGAGTCCGGCAGCGCATTGCCCACCAGTTCCATCGCCTGCTCATCGCTCCAGCTGACTCCAAACCGGGCCATCAGCTCCTTCTCGGCAGCGAACCAGTACGGTTCGGTGTCCACGAGTGTGCCGTCCATGTCCCAGAAAACTGCCTGCAGTGCGGGAGCGGGTGTCAAAGGTCCTCCTGGTCGAGCCGCCGCAGGGGATCTGCGGTCCTCTTTGATCGTGGCAGCGGGTCACTCTTCCGTCAAAATTCGAGACGCGCGCCCCAACGGAATTCGTTCCTGCTTAACCGGGCGTTCAGCCGGCGGTCATCCCGCGGCGCTGCGGCCAAGGTGAAGGGAAGACTCAGAGCGGTGGGGGAGAGACTCAGCGGTGGGCCGTCTCAGAGCGGTGGGGAGAGACTCAGCGGTGGGCCGTCTCAGAGCGGTGGGAAGAGCAGCGTCCCGGCCAGCGCGACGCCGAGGATCAGCACGGTGGCGCCCAGTCCCAGCAGGACCGGCCGGCCGCCGACCCGGATCAGTCCCTTCAGGTCCAGGCCAAGGCCCAGCGCGAACATGGCAGCTGCCAGCAGGATCGTCTGCAGGACCTGCCCGGCAGCCAGGACCGGGTCCGGAAGGAAGCCGGAGCTCCGCAGCAGCACCGCCGCCAGGAAACCGACGATGAAGAACGGCACAATAGGCGGCCGCTTGCCGCCCGAGACCGCACCGGTTTTCCGCATGTACAGCGAGATGCCGGCGATTATCGGAGCCAGGGTGAGCACTCGGGCGAGTTTCACCGTCACTGCCACCGCCAGGGCCCCGCCGCCGACGGCGCTTCCAGCAGCCACCACCTGGGCCACTTCGTGCGTTGAAGCGCCGATCCACATGCCGGTCGACTCCGCGTCCAGTCCCAGCAGGCTGCCCAGGAAGGGGACTGCCGGGATCATCAGGGTGCCGAACAGGACCACCAGCCCAATCGCCGTCGCGGTTTCCTCCTCCTTGGCGTCGGTCGCGTTTTCCGCTGCGGCGACGGCGGCGGCACCGCAGATGGAGACACCGGACGCGATGAGCAGCCGCTGGGTCAGGCTGATTCCCATCAGGCGGCCGGCCCACAGCGTCACGCCGAAGGTGATGCCGACGGAGGCGGCGACGACGAGCAGTACGCCGGGGCCCAATCCGAGGATTGAGGAAAGGGAGAGCTGGAGTCCGAGCAGGATGATGCCGGCACGAAGCAGCTTCTTGGAGGAGAAGGTGATTCCCGGCGAGAGCGTGCGTGGAACCCGGATGAGGTTCCGCCACAGCGCTCCCACCAGAATGGCGATCAGGAGCGGGCTGATTCCGGGGATCAGCTGCGAGATCAGCCAGGCCGCGGCGGCTCCGGCCAGCGTCACGGAGAGTCCGGGCAGATAGGAAATCCACTGGCTCTGCCGCTTGGCGTTGGATGCTGACGTACTGCTTTGCAGGCTGGCGTCCCGCTCGGGCGGTGGTGCTTGGTGTTGCTTAGTGTCCATGTCTATAAACGTCTCAGCTTTAGCCGGCGGCCAGTAGGCCCATTCTCGGCCGCGCAGTCATATGATTCTGATATGCCTACGCCGCGACCACCCGTTGAAAACTGGCTGCAGCTCCCGGCCCTGCGGCTGCTCGTGGGAATCGGGGAACAGGGGAGTCTCAGCGCTGCGGCCCGGGCCGCCGGCATGGCCCAGTCCAACGCAACCCGGTCCCTCAAGACCCTGGAACGCCGGCTTGGCTACCCCTTGGTGACCCGGTCGACGCGGGGCTCGACGCTGACCCGGGAAGGTGCCCTGACGGCGGAGTGGGCCCGCGACGTGCTCGACGGCGTGGAACGGCTTGCCGCGGGAGCTGCGGCCCTGGCGGATGAGGGTCAGGTAAAACTTGCTGTCGGCGCCAGCATGACCATCGCCGAGCACCTGCTGCCCGGATGGATCGGTGAATTCCGTGCCCGGATGCCCTCCGTCGAGACAAAGCTGCGGGTGATGAATTCGGCCCAGGTGCTGGATGCGGTTGCCGCCGAGGAGGTTTCCCTGGGATTTGTGGAGACTCCCGAAATTCCGGCCCAGCTGCAATCGGTAACTGTCTGGACGGACCGCATGACGGTGGTGTGCGGCAGCGGGCATCCCTGGGCCTCGCGGGCCCGGCCGCTGGGCCTCGACGAGCTGGCCGGAACCGCCCTGCTCGAACGGGAGGAGGGATCCGGAACCCGCGCCTTCCTCGACCAGCTCATCGGTCCCCAGCGGGCTGAACCGTTGATGGAGTTCAACAGCAACGCGGCGATCTGCCAGGGCGTGGTCACTGGCCTCGGCCCCGCGGTCCTCAGCGCGCTCGCCGTCGAGGGCGCACTCCGCAGTAACCGGCTGGTGGAGGTTCCGGTGGACGGGCAGCCGCTGGAACGGGAATTCAAGGCCGTGTGGAGTCCGGCAAACAGTTCCTCGCAAGCCCTGCGCGGGTTTCTGGAGACCGCTCTGGGTGGGAGGCGGGTCCAGGCTGTGGAAGCGTCAGGTGCCAGGCGCGCACGAAAGCAGAAAGCCACGCAGGCCGCTGATGGCTGAGGGCTGGGGTGGCTCGCCGTTCATTGCCGGCGGCATGCGCTTCTGCGCGCTACAACTGGGGGGGTGGGCCTGAGGGGCAGTGACTGAGGGGGAGTGCCCTCACTGGCCAGGACTGATTGGCATCGGTGCTCGCGTGCCGGTTTGTTGGGCGTTCCCCTCCGGTTTGGGAAACCCCGGACGGATTGTGGCACTGTTTCCCTCCGGTTTGGGAAAGCCCTCCGGTTTGTCGCGCATTTCCCTCCAGTTTGGGAAAGCCCCGACGGTTTGTGACGCCGTTTCCCTCCGGTTTGGGATTTTCCGGCCGCTTTGGGATTTGCCTCCGGCGCGCCACTGCTGATTTAACCCAAAAGGGTCGATCTGCCCCAAAAAGGAGGGATTTCGCCCGAATGGACGCTGAGCCTGCGGGATTTCCCTGCCCTCGTTACGGATGGGGCAGGTGTGGTCCCAGGAATGCACTTTCGTCACGAAGTGTGGGAATCTGCGCGGTACACCGGAGGCGCCTCCACGAGCCGGGGTTCATAGGCATCGGGGTGCGGAAGTCGGCACGGCGTACTGACGACGGCCTACCGAGCAGACGCGTGTGCCCGCATAAACTCCAGCACCGGACCCGCCAGCGACGCCCCGATGTCCGACTGGGAACGCTTCTGACCGCGCACCTCGAACATGTGGTTGGCGCCCTCGATCCGCTCCACCACGGCATTCGGCCCGATCCGCTCAGCGATCGGCTCCAGCTCGCCGGGCAGTGCGAACGGGTCCCGGGTGCCCTGCAGGAACAGCATCGGCAGGGTCAGCCCGTACAGATGCTCATCCCGCAGGTTCTCCGGCTTGCCCGGCGGGTGCAGCGGGTACCCCAGGTAGACCAGTCCGGCCGCGGCCATTCCCTCGGCGACAGCCATGGACGCCATCCGCCCGCCGAAGGACTTGCCCGCTGCCCAGACCGGCACCCCGCCGGCGTTGTCCTCCGCGGCGAACATCACCGCACGCCAGGCGGCAACCGCCGCAGGGGCACGGTCGGGAAACTTCTTTCCGGCTTCCCGGTAGGGGAAGTTGAAGCGCCAGGTGGCCACGCCGCCGTCGTTCATTGCGCCGGTGAACCCGGTAAGGAAGGGATGCTCCATCCCCGCCCCGGCACCGTGGGCGACCACCATGGACGCCCACGCGTCGCCGGGCCGCGCGAACGCGGCGGTGATCGACCCGTCCCCGACGTTGACGGCAAGTTCCTCCTGCTGCACTGGCATGGGGTCCAATCTACGCCGGGGAACCGGCCGCGGTCACAGGGGGAGGGCCCCCTCCTCCTTCACCGTCTTCATCACGATGGTGCTGGTCAGCTTTTCGACGCCGGGAAGCCCCACCAGCACCTCGTCGTAGAACTGCTGGTAGGCCGCCAGATCCGCGGCGATGACCTTGAGCAGGAAATCCGGTTCGCCGAACAGCCGGTCGGCTTTGACGATCTGCTCGATCCGCCCCACCTCGTCCTCGAAGGTGAGCATCTGCTGCCGGTCACGCAGGGTGACGAACACCAGGGCCTGGAAGGTGAGCCCGACGGCGGCAGGATCCACCACGGCCCGGTACCCGGTGAGCACGCCGCTGCGCTCCAGCTCCTTGATCCGGCGGTGGCACGGCGCCACGGTGAGGCCTACCTCGCTGGCCAGTGCAGTGGCAGTCATCCGCCCGTCGATTTGCAGCAGACGCAAAATTTCCCGGTCAATATCATCAATCACGCAAGAATCATACTGCTAAACACCTCTGACAGGCATAAACCGGTAAGCACTTATCGCCGTCGGATCCCTAGGCTTAAGGGATGGATTTTCAGCTGCTCGCGGGCTTCGCGGCCGTTTCTATCACCCTGGCCATGACCCCCGGCGCTGACTGGGCGTACAGCATCTCCGCCGGCCTGCGCGGCAACCGGATTGCCCCGGCGATCGCGGGGCTGTCCGCCGGTTACCTCTTCCACACGGCGCTGATCGTCGCCGGGCTGGCCGCACTGATTGCCGCCACTCCGCAGCTGCTGGCCGGGATCACGCTCCTCGGTGCGGCGTACCTGCTGTGGCTGGGGATCTCCACCATGCGGACCTGGCGCTCGGCCGGGTTCACGGCGGAAACAACGACGACGGCGGCAGTGGCGCCGGGTGGGCTAGAGGCAGGTGTGCCCGGGTCCTCCACAGCGGGGGCCGCCGCCGTCGCCACCCTGGTTCCGGTCCGATCCACAGCACGGCAGGACTTCCTGAAAGGACTCGGCACCAGCGCCACGAATCCCAAGGCCCTGCTGCTGTACCTGGCCCTGATTCCGCAGTTTGTCGATGCCGCACTGGCGGTCCCGGTGCAGACCCTGGTCCTTGGCTTGTCCCACTTCGCGGTGTCGGCGGTGCTTTACACCGGCGTGGCACTGGCTGCCCGGCGGCTGCTGCGTTCCCGGCCCGCCGGAGCCCGCGCCGTCACCCTGGCCAGCGGCATCATCATGGTCTGCCTGTCCCTGGTGCTGCTGGCAGAACAGGGCGCCTCCCTGCTCGGCTAAGGCCCCGTCCGGGCCCCGGGCCCCGGAGCGGCTCGGCTGCCCCGGTCGCCCGGCGCCCCGGGGCGGCTCGGCCCCCTCGGCCGCCCCCGGTTACCTACCCGTTCACCTTCTCGAACGCCGGAGCTCGCCGCTTGTCGAAGATGGTGGCGCCGACTTCCTGCTCCGCCTGGTTGTTGATGGACAGGTCGATTCCCGGCCGGTCCCGCAGCACCAGCACGGCGGCGATGGACACAACCGTCATGCCCAGCAGGTACAGGGACACGGACGCACTGGTGCCGGTGGAATTGATCAGGGCCTGCGCAATGGTCGGTGCAAACGCCCCGCCCAGGATTGCTCCGAGCGCGTAGGAAATCGAGACCCCGGAGAACCGGACGGACGTCGGGAAGATCTCGCTGTACCAGGCGGCCTGCGGTCCATAGCTCATGCCCAGCCCGATGGCGAAGAGCCCCAGTGCCAGGTAGAGCATCGGCAGCGACCCGGTGTCGATCAGCCAGAACAGCGGGAAGACCATCAGCGCCTGGACGCCGAAACCGATCAGGTAGGTCCGTTTCCGGCCGATGGTGTCAGCAACGAATCCGGAGAGCAGCGTGAAAATAAACCACATCGCGGCGGCGAAGGTGATGGCCAGCAGGACATCGGTGCGGTCCAGGCCCACCTTCTCGCCGGTGGCGTAGCTGGGGATGAACCCGCCGGTCGCCATGTAGCCGGCGGCGTTGTTGCCGGCGAAGACCAGGGCAGCCAGGATCACCAGGAGCCAGTGCTTGCGGAACAGTTCGGCGACCGGCACCTTGGTCTGCTGCTTCTTTTCGGCGATCTCCGTGAAGATCGGGGATTCTTCCACCGCCCGGCGCACCAGGTAGCCCACCGCGATCAGCACAATGCTGAGCAGGAACGGCACCCGCCAGCCCCACTCGATAAATGCCTCGCCCGGGGAAATCCAACCGGTCATCACAGCGGTCACACCGGAGGCGAGCAGCATGCCCAGGGGAACGCCCAGCTGGGGGAAGGAGCCGGCCCGTCCGCGGCGGCTGGGCGGAGCGTGCTCCACCGCCATCAGGACGGCGCCGCCCCACTCGCCGCCGGCGGAAATGCCCTGCAGGATCCGCAGCAGCAGCAGCACCACCGGTGCCAGCAGGCCCGCCGTTTCGTAGGTGGGCAGGACGCCGATCAAGGTTGTGGAGATGCCCATCAGGATGAGTGTCAGGACCAGCATGGGGCGCCGGCCGATCTTGTCGCCGAAGTGCCCGGCGAGGAAAGCACCCAGCGGCCGGAACAGGAAGCTGATGCCCACCGAAGCGAAGGCGAGGAGCAGGCCGATCGACTCACCGGCCGGTGCGAAGAACACCTGGGCGAAAACCAGGCCGGCGGCCGTGGCGTAGATGAAGAAGTCGTACCACTCGATGGTTGTGCCGACGATCGTGGCGAAGGCAACGCGGCGCTGCGTCCTCCGGGAACCGGCGTCGGACCGTGGTGTGCTCATGGGGTCTCCAGGATGGTGAAGTGGTGCTCGGATTGGAAAGGGAAGCAGAACGTCTAGACGAAGCTGGGCGCGGCCTGCCGGGCGTAGGCCTTGAGGCTGAAGCCGGGTGCTGCCGCTTCCTCGGGGGAGGGACCGCGGCCGGCGGCCAGGAGCTTGCGGGCGCCCAGATGATCCCCGGGCGAATTGACGGATTCGACGGCGGCGAGCCGCCCGTCCCGGAAGCACAGGATGGAGAATTTGCCGGTCGCCGGGTCTCCGTTGAGGACGGTGCTGTCCCCGGGGGCGGACAGGCCGGCGATCTGCAGCCGCAGGCTTCCCTGCGTGCTCCAGAACCAGGGCAGCTCGGTGTAGGCCGAGGGCGGGCCGAGGATGGTTTGCGCGGCGTGCCGTCCCTGGTCGGTGGCGTTCTGCACGGACTCCAGCCGGCTCAGGCCACCGGCATGGATGGAGGGAAAGCTGGCGCAGTCTCCCACGGCGAGGATGGACGGGTCGGAGGTCCGCAGCGCCTCATCCACCACGATTCCGTTGCCGGTTTCCAGCCCCGCAGCCGCTGCCAGCGAGTCATTGGGTACGACGCCGATGCCCACCACCACGAGGTCCGCCGGGTAGCGCGCGCCGGTGGTCGAGACGGCTGCACCCACCCGGCCGCCGTCGCCGGCCTCAAAGTGGCTGATGCCTTCGCCCAGCTGCAGCCGAACCCCGAGTTCCGCGTGTGCGGCGGCAAACCAGTCGCTCATCGCGGGGCTCAGTGCCCGTCCCATCGGGCGCGGTGCGAATTCCAGCACGGTGACGCTGCAGCCGCGGGCCCGGGCGGCGGCCGCAAACTCCAGGCCAATGAATCCTGCCCCGACCACCACAACGTCGCGGGCGCCTGACAGGGCAGTGTGCAGCGTTTCGGCGTCGCCCAGGGTTTTGAGTCCGTGGACACCGGGCAGGTCCGCACCGGCGCAGGTGAGGGCACGGTTCGCGGCCCCGGTGGCGAAGACCAGGTGCGCGTAGGGCAGGGTGCTGCCGTCCTGCAGGGTGACTTCCTTTGCGGCGCGGTCCACCGCAACGGCTGCGGTGCCGGCACGCAGCTGGATGTCCTTGCCGGTGAAGAAGGACGCCGCGCGCAGCGGCAGCGGGGCGGGATCCGCGCCGGGTGCCAGGTAGTCCTTGGACAGCGGTGGACGCTGGTAGGGCAGGCCTGCCTCGTCCGCCACAATCGTGACGGCGCCGGTGTAACCGCCGCCGCGCAGGCTGTCCGCTACCTGCAGTCCGGCCTGCCCTCCGCCAATAATGACGACGGACACGCGCTACACCTGATCCGTTGGCACGTCGACAATGATTCCGTCGAGTTCGGCACAGGCCTGGACCTGGCAGCCGAGACGTGAGCGGTCCGTACGCTCGGCAGTGGTGCAGTCCAGCATTTCCTCCTCGTCGTCGCTGACCGCGGGAAGCGCCGCTGCGAACTCCGGGCGGACATAGACATGGCAGGTGGCGCACATGGCCTGGCCGCCGCACTCACCGACAATGCCGTCAACTCCGTTGGTCACGGCAGCGCGCATCAGGGAGGTGCCGGGCTCAACCGTCACAACGGCAGGGGTGCCGGAGGGCTGGATAAAGGTAATGGTGTTCATGGTTCTCCTAGCAAAGACAGGGCAAAGTCAGGGGTTCTAGCCCCAGAGGACGGGCATCTTGACCAGGCCGCGGAAGACCCAGCCGGCGTCGATGGAAGCGTTGTCCGGGTCCAGCCGCAGGCCGGGCAAGCGGTCGAAGAGGGCGGGCATGGCGACTTGGGCCACCTGCGCCCGGGCGACCCAGGTGCCGGCACAGAAATGCGCGCCGCCGCCGAAACCCAGGTGCGGCTTCTTCGGCCGGTCGATGTTGAAGGTCTCCGGATCCTCGAAGACCTTGGGGTCGCGGTTGGCTGCACCCAGCACCACGCCGATCCGCGCACCCTTAGGCAGGCGCACCCCTTCCAGGACCGTGTCCCGGGTGACCTCGCGGGGGTACATGCCGATGGGTGCCACCCAGCGGACGGATTCCTCGAAGGCCGTGGCGTAGCGTTTCGGATCCCCGTTGATCGAGGCCAGCTGGCCGGGGTTGTTGAGCAGGGCCCAGACGGTGGTGGCGAGGACGTCGCGTGGTTCGTTCAGGCCGCCGCCGATGGTCATTTTCAGGTTGGCGCGGATTGCTTCCAACGGGATCGGCAGGGACGCCAGTCCGGAGAGCAGCGAATGGTCCGGATTGTCCTTCAGGTACGGCAGCATCTCGTCGATGGCGGTATCCACCTCGGCTGAGGACTGCGCGCTCTTCGCCCAGACCCCGGCGTCGTCGGCGTAGTTGCCGGTGCCGTCGATCATGGTCTGGCTCCAGCGCTGCATATCCGCCTGGGTGGCGTTGTGGAAGCCGCAGATCAGGCGGAGGTTCTCGGCTGCGTACGGTGCCGCGTAGTCCCAGACAAAGTCGGCACCCGGGCCCTTCTGTTCCAGCTCGCTGAGGTACTTCTCATTGTTGGCCTCGAAGACCGCGTTCCAGTGGTTCTTGATCGTTCCCGGCCGGAGCGTGCTGCCGTAGGAGTCCCGGTCCCGCTTGTGCTCCGGATCGTCCTTGCGCAGCATCGAGTGGCCCATGGCGCGCTTCATCAGCGAACCCGTCTCGTTGGCGGAGAAGGTCTCTGCGTCCTGTTCGATGGTGTGGCACGCCGCGTAGCTGGTCACCATGTAGCGGTTGACGGCAGGGACCCAGTGCACGGAAGCCTCTTCGCGCATCCGGCGGTAGATCGGGAACGGATCCCGGTACAGGTCCGGGATGGTCACCCAGTCTGCAACCGGGGCCTCGCGGGACGGGGCCTCGCGGGACGGGGCCTCGTCCGCTGCCGGAACGGGAAGCGGGGGAGCCGGCAGGGTTTCGGCAGCGGTTCCGGCCTCTTGGCCTGCTCCGGTAAAGGGGCAGCCGGCGGTTTCCGTTGTTCCCGGGAAGGTCATCTTTTCTCTCCTGGTGGGTGGGTGGCGTCGACACGTCTGAGACCAAGTGTGGTGTGGATCATATCCCCGGTAAAGTACAAGAAAGAGTCCACCATCCACGGTTTTAGCGAGGTTATGCATGGCCCGGTACACGCTGCGGCAGCTGGAGGCCTTCGTGGCCGTGGCCGAGCAGGGCAGCATCGCCGCGGCGGCTGCGTCCCTGCACGTCTCCCAGTCCGCGGTGTCCGGCGCGGTCAACAACCTGGAGCGGGTCTTCGACGCCCAGCTGACGATCCGGCGCAAGGCCCACGGCGTCACCCTCACCGCTGCCGGCCAATACGTGCTGACCCGCGCCAAATCCCTGCTGGTGGAGGCCACTGACCTGGAGCTGCATGCCGGTAATTCCGGCGCGGACCTCCGCGGTTCGCTGACGGTCGGCTGCTATCTCACGCTGGCGCCGACCGTGCTGGCGAGGCTGATTGACCACTACGGCCGGCGCCACCCCCTGGTGGAGCTCGATTTCTTCGACGGCCCGCAGACCGAGGTGCAGCGCCGGCTGGCCACCGGCCGGCTCGACGTCGCCATCGCCTATGACCTGTCCCTCCCCGCCGGGCTGAACCGGCAGAAGCTCTACGACACCAAGCCGTCGATTGTGCTGTCCGCCGAGCATCCGCTGGCTGGCCGCGAGGACCTTGCCCTGGCCGACGTCGCCGCGGAACCGATGATCCTGCTGGACGTGGATCCCAGCCGTGAAAACACCATGACCATGTTCGACGGCGCCGGGCTGCGGCCTAACATCCGGTTCCGGACGACTGATTATGAGGTGACCCGTTCCCTGGTGGGCCGGGGCATGGGCTACGCGATCCTGGTCCAGCAGCCGGCCGGCGGCCAGTCCTACGAGGGCCGGCCCGTGGTGGTGCGCCGAATCCGCCCGGCCGTGCGTTCGGTGCCGGTTTCCATCGTCTGGCCGGCTGCCGTCCGCCCGTCGCAGAGCGTCAGCGCCATGCTCGACCTCGCCGCTGAGCTCTACGCCTGACGCCTGCGCTGTGGCGCACATCCCCTGCGCTCCCGGCCCACCAGGACCCGGCCGCCGTTCCTAATGTGGTGTGGAACACAAGAATCCCCGCACCCCTAAGGAGTTCCCGGATGACTGCTGAACTGCTGGAAACCCCCGTGGCCGGACCGATTCACCAGGCCGGTCCCGCAGACCGGATTGATCCGGTGAAGCTGCGCAACACCTTTGGCAACTTCACCACCGGCGTGACGATCGTCAGCTACGAACACAACGGCGAGGTGCTTGGCGCCACCGTCAATTCCTTCACTTCCGTCTCCCTCGACCCGCCGCTGGTGCTGGTCTCCCTGATGAAGACGGCGAAGGCTGCCGCCCTGCTGGCGGATAAGCCCTTCAGCATCAACGTGCTCGGCAAGGACCAGCTTTCCCACGCCCTGCAGTTCGCCGGCAAGCCGCAGGACGGCCTGGAGATCGATTGGAACCGGGAGCACACCTCCCCGCGGATCGCCGGCTCGATGGCCTGGTTCAGCTGCGAACCCTGGCAGCAGTACGACGGCGGCGACCACGTCCTGATTCTCGGCAAGGTCGCGGCCTTCGGCCATGTGGCCGGCGACGACGCCGAGCCGCTGGTCTTCTACCGCGGCGGCTGGCGCGGCCTCGCCTAAGCGAACGCCCGCCCCACCCCCCTGACTCCCCACCTGTGCAAAGGAGCATCCAGCATGACCACCACCGAACCCGCCGCCGAACCGGCCGCGAACGCCCAGGCAGCTCCCGGCGTCGTACCCCCTGCCGGTGAACCCGCCGCCCGCCCGATGAACGGCGCGGAGTACCTGGACTCCATCCGGGACGACCGCGAGGTCTACATTTACGGCGAGCGGGTCAAGGACGTCACCACCCACCCGGCGTTCCGCAACTCCGCCCGGATGATCGCCCGGCAGTACGACGCGCTGCATGACCCCAAGACCAAGGACGTGCTGACCGTCCCCACGGACACCGGCAACGGCGGTTACACCCACGCCTGGTTCAAGGCACCGAAGTCCGCTGAGGACCTGCTCAAGGGCCGCGACGCGATCGCCGCCTGGGCCAAAATGTCCTACGGCTGGATGGGCCGCTCACCGGATTACAAGGCCTCCTTCCTGGCCAGCCTCGGCGCCAACGACGAGTTTTACAACCCGTACGAGGCCAACGCCCAGCGCTGGTACAAGGAGGCGCAGGAAAAGGTCCTGTACTGGAACCACGCGATCGTGAATCCGCCGATCGACCGGCACAAACCCGCCGACGAGGTGGGGGATGTGTTTGTGCACGTGAAGAAGGAGACCGACGCCGGGGTGATCCTCTCCGGTGCCAAGGTGGTTGCCACCGGCTCGGCGATCACCAACATGAACTTCATTGCCCACTACGGCATGCCGATCAAGGATAAGCGGTTCGCGATCGTCGCCACGCTGCCGATGGATGCCCCGGGGCTGAAGCTGATCTCCCGCGCCTCCTACGCCATGACCGCGGACGTGATGGGCAGCCCGTTCGATTACCCGCTCTCCTCCCGGCTGGATGAAAACGACGCGATCCTGATCCTCGACGACGTCCTGGTGCCGTGGGAGAACGTGTTTATTTACGGTGACGTGGAGAAGGTCTCGCAGTACTCCGTGCGTTCGGGGTTCAAGTCCCGGCTGCTGCTGCACGGCTGCACCCGGCTGGCCGTGAAGCTGGACTTCCTCACCGGGCTGCTGGTGAAGTCCCTGGAGCTGACCGGCACCGCCGACTTCCGCGGTGTGCAGACCCGGGTGGGCGAGGTGATGGCGATCCGGCACCTGTTCTGGTCCCTGTCCGAGGCGATGGCCCGCAACCCCGAACCGTGGAAGGGCGGGCGCGAGGGGTACGTGCAGCCGGACCGGATCGCCTCGATGGCGTACTCCTGGTTCTCCACCACGCAGTATCCGAAGATCCGCGAAATCGTGCAGAAGGATCTGGGTGCCGCGCTGATCTACCTGAACTCGCATGTCTCGGACTTCGGCAACGAGGACATCCGCGGCTACCTGGACAAGTATGTGCGCGGCTCCAACGGCATCGATTCGCTGCAGCGGGTCAAGACGCTCAAGGCCCTGTGGGACGCGACCAACTCCGAGTTCGGTTCCCGCCACGAACTCTACGAGCGCAACTACCAGGGCAACCATGAGGGTGTCCGGCTGGAAATCCTCAACGTCACCAAGGGTTACGGCCTCACGGACCAGTTCACCGCGTTCGCCGATGAGTTCATGGGAGAGTATGACGAGAACGGCTGGACCGTCCCGGATCTGTTCGGCAACGAGGACGTGAACATGATCGGCAAGTTCAACCTCTAGCACCGGTTTGCGGGGCGCCGGAGCAGCGGGAAAGGGAGGAACGGCAACAATGGAGTCGCGCAGCTACACCGTGCACACAGCCCCGGACCTGCCCCGCTGGCGTGCCCTGGTGGATGATCTGCTGCTGCCGCTGGATATCCGCAGCGACCACCCCTCCTTCGGCGCCACCATTGAAGCGGTGGCGGTCAACGGCATCCGGCTGTTTACCGTCACCGCCGGTCCGCACCACGCGGACCGCACCGACCGGCTGGCCAATGCCGGTGTGTCCGCCGGGGCGGACCCGTTCTTCACCATTTCGCTGCAGCTGGAGGGGAGCAGCAGCATTGAACAGGGTGGCAGCCACGCGCTGCTGCAGCCCGGGGACTTCACCGTCTACGACTCCACCCTGCCCTACACCCGCCGGTTCGACGGGCACTCCTCGTCTCTGGTCGTGATGTTCCCGCAGCAGCTGATCAGCCTGCCGCCGCAGGCGCTC
Source organism: Arthrobacter sp. Helios (assembly GCF_023167125.1). Lineage (NCBI taxonomy): Bacteria > Bacillati > Actinomycetota > Actinomycetes > Micrococcales > Micrococcaceae > Arthrobacter > Arthrobacter sp. Helios. The sequence continues at coordinate 2,889,611 of NZ_CP095402.1, read as the reverse complement.
GCCGGGATAGCGGGGCAGGCCATCTCGGGTGCCGCCGGAACCGGCGCGATCGTCTCGGCCTTCCTGACCGGGGTTGCCCGGAACCTGCCGGCGCTGGACGGAAAACTCGGACTCGGCCTGGCGGGATCCATGGTGGACCTGGTGACCGCCGCGTTTGCCGATGCGATGGGTTTTCACCCGGTGTCGTCGTCGCGCCTGGAACAGGCAATGGCCGTGCGGAACTGGATCATGGACCGTCTGGGTGACCCTGGGCTCAGCCCCGGCGCCATCGCAGCGGGGAACTTCATCTCCACCCGGCAGCTGCACCTGCTGTTCCGGGAGCAGGGCACCACAGTGTCCACCTGGATCCGTGAACGCCGGCTGGAGATGGCCCGCCGTGACCTCGCCGATCCGCTGCGCGCCGAGGACCCGGTGGCCGCCGTCGCACAGCGCTGGGGCTTCGCCGATGCCCGGCATTTTGCCCGCGTTTTTAAGGCTGCTTATGGCCGCCCGCCGGTGCAGTACCGCCGGGCCGGGCTGGACCTGGCTTCCGGCTAACAGCGGGTGGGAGGTGCGCACGGGCCGCTGACCAGCGGATTCGGAGCACCGGCCCGGGATCCGGATACTGGAAGGCATGACAACTTCGCACACTGACACCCTTCCGGCCCGGGGGCCGGAAGCGGTGACGGTCTCCATCACCCGGCGGGTCGATCCCCGCCGCGTGTCCGAGGCCACGCACTGGGTCCAGGAGGGCGTCAACCTCGCCAACACCTGGCCCGGTTTCCTCGGCTCGGGATGGGTCCGCGCCTCCGCCACCTCCGATGAATGGCACATGCTGTACCGCTTCGCGGATGAGCCGTCCCTGGATGCGTGGGAGCATTCCCGGCACCGCCAGGACTGGCTGGCACAGGGACGGGACCTGGTTGAAGACCGCACCGTCACCCGCCGCACCGGAATCGAGGGCTGGTTCGACGCGCCGTCGTCCACCACCGATCTGGAGGCACCCATCAAGCCGCCGCGCTGGAAGCAGGCGATCGCCATCTGGCTCGGGTTCTTCCCGGTCAACCTGGCGTTCACCGCTTTGGTAGGCATGCTGCTTCCCGGATGGTGGGACTCGCTGCTGATGCCGCTGCGCGTGCTGATCACCACGGCGATCCTCACCCCGATCATGGCGTACTGGGTGCTGCCCTGGGTAACGGGACTCCTGCAGCCCTGGCTGCAGCGGCAGCGGACCACCTAAAACTCCTTCCGAAAAACGACGGCGGCGCCGGCGGGGATACTTGTCCCGGCCGGTGCCGCCGTCGTCGTTGGCGCCTTGTGTCTACCGCAGTGCCTGCTGCACCGGAACCGGCCGGCTGGCCTTCCAGGCCTTCAGGAACCCGTCACCGATGTCCCAGAGCCCGATAACCAGAACCGCTGCCGCGGTAATCCCCGCGATCCAGCTGGAGGCGTCCGCAGCCCAGTCCACATTCGCCAGGAACGTCCAGTCAAAGACCTGGTCCGTGGCCAGCAGCCAGAGCACCGGCACCATAAACAGCAGCGCCAGCACCGTATTCACCGCCGCGAAGGTGTAGGTCCAGCGGCCGGCCAGGTACAGCACGACGGCGAACCCGGCTTCGATGACCAGCAGCGCAATCACGTAGGGAAGCCAGAAGCTCCAGAGACTCTCCTGCAGCACCAGCACCGGTTCGCCGTCCAGGTACATCAGCGACCCGATCCGCTGCCAGAGCAGCAGCCCGATGAAGAAGGCGATAAGCACCACGCTGGCAATGGTGTCGCCCAGGGAGACCTGGGCCTTCCGCGGCAGTGCGGGGAGCATGGCGGGGGTCCAGGCTCCCAGCCCGAGGTCCTTCCGCCGGGTTCCGTTGTACTGGATGATCCCGAACGCCAGGGTCACCCAGAAGCCCAGGTGCACCAGAGCGTTGACGGCGGTGCCGATCGCGGCGCCGAAGGCACCGGCCGGTTCCCCGGGGTCTATCGCCATCCGGACCACGACGCTGCCCACAAAAGCGAGCGGCACCACGATCAGCAGCAGCGTTTTCAACAGCCGCCACCAGTCCAGGAACAGGTCCGGGCCAATGAGGTAAAGGGGCCTGCCGGTGTAGCGCGCGGCGAGCCGGGCCGGATCACCGAGCTCGGTGAGCACTTCGGCCTCAGCCTCGGCCGCAGGCTGCCCACCCTCCACCCGGGCCTCGACGTCGTCGGTAATGGAACCACGCAGCTCCCGCTCGATGTCTCCCCGCTGTGCTTCGGGGATCGACCTCAGTGCTGCGAAGACATAGCGGTCGGTGAGGGTACTCATGATTGTCTTCCTTCGTTGAGCTGGCGGATGGAGCCATGCAGGTCTTCCCAATCGCGCAGCAGCGCATCGAGCAGTTTCCTGCCCTGTTCGGACGTGGTGTAGAACTTCCGCGGCCGGGTTTCCTCGGTGTTCCAGGAGCTGGTCAGCAGTCCTTGTTTTTCCAGCCGGCGCAGCAGCGGGTAGAGCGTGTTGGCCTCGACGCCGAATCCGGCCTTGTCCAGCGCCTCCAGCAGACCGTAGCCGTAGCCGCGCCGTTTGAGGATGGAAAGGCAGGCCAGAACCACGGTTCCGCGCCTCAGCTCCTGCAGGTGTCCGCTGAGCAGTTCATCATCCATGACTCACACTATGGTGTGTCAAACACAACATTGCAACGGGTTGGGGGAATTTTTCCCAGCCGCCCAGTTTCCCACAGTGTGGTGCAGAAGTTGTCTTGGGGGAACCCATCTGCCACAGAGGTAACGAGGGGTGGGAGGCTGCGTGGGATCTGTCCGGTTCCGGGACCAAGGCGGCACGGATTCCCACGCTATGTAACCTGCCGTGACTGGTGAGGTCACATCAGCCTCAGGAGTGAACTTGGAGTGGGAACGCGTGTCGCGCCCGGCCGAGTGTCCCGGCCGGGGACCAGTCCCACACCCGATCCGGTGCCGTCAGGGGTTCAGACCGCCCCCGGCCACGAACCACGCCCATGGCTGCGAACGGGATCCGCCCCCGGCCACGAACTAGGTCCGGGTCCGGGCCTAGCCGCCCACCCGGGCCGCCGCCCGCATGCCGTCCGGTCAGCGGCGCCGGACCGGCTGGCGCAGGATGGTCTTCAACTTCTCCGGTGCCGTCCGGCGCGGATCACTCAGATAAATCTCGTGGTGGTCACCGTTGAATTCCAGGCTGTTGCCGGGCATGTAGTCGTTGTGCAGCCGGGCCAGGACCGGCGCTTCGTCATCGTAGGGACCGGTATGCAGGATCTGGACGGAAAGCCCCTCCGCCAGGCTAAGCCAGCGGACCCGATCCACCGACTCCAGACCCTTCTTCGCCAACACCTCCGCCGCCGCTGCAGCGAGCAGGTCCGGGGTGATCCACTCCGGCTGGCTGATCAGCATGGTCCATTCCCAGGAGTCCTTGTTTCCCTGCACGAAATCGGCCGGATTCCCTGCCCGCCACAGCCCCTCCAGCGGGCCGACGACGGCATCGTGTCCCAGCGTCCGCTTGGCGGAGAACTTCAGGGTGTAGGCCACGGAATAGAGTGCTTCCACTGCTGCGGCGTAGTCCGGAGAAGTATTGGGGTTGCCCTGGCCGTCCACGGCAATGAAGTTCTGGCCGGGCACCTCCACCAGCGTGAAGTCCGGTCCGGCGGAATACAGCTTCCGGAGAGTCTTTTTGACGTCGTATTTGTCCATGGCCGGTCTTCCCTCGCTCCCGCCGCCGCTACGGGCCGCTGTCCGTTGTCAATCCAAGTTCATGACGGGCAGGCGGGCAAGTCTGCCTGGACATCTCTGCCTGGGCATCTCTGTCTGGGGTCCGGGGCCCGTGACGCGTCCGATACGATCCTTGGAGGGGATTGGCGGGACAGGCAGTTGGCAGGCCGGGATCGTTTTGCGGGCCGATTACTTCGAGGGACGGGCAGGGTCACGATGACGCTGGTAGGTAGCGCGGCCACGGTGGTGCTGCTGCGCGACGGCACGGCAGGGCTGGAGGTCTTGCTGCTGGAACGCCCGCGGCACACCGGTACTTTCGCGGGAGCCTGGGTTTTCCCGGGCGGCCGGGTGGACCCGGAGGACTACGAGGCGGCTGGATACGCTGCGCCCGACGGCGCCGAGGGGAAACCAAGCCCGGTCCGGGACCTCGCAGCTGCCCGCGTTGCCGGGGCACGTGAGACGGCTGAGGAGACTGGACTGCTCCTGCCACCTGACTCCCTTACCGATCTCTCCTGCTGGATCCCGCCGCTGCAGGCACCCAAGCGGCTGAAAACCTGGTTCTTCCTGGCGGAGTATCCCGGCGGCGAGGTCCGGCTCAACCCGGGGGAACTCATCGATTCCGCCTGGCTCACTCCCGCCGCGGCCCTGGCCCGGCACCGCGAAGGCCGGATGCTGCTGGTGGCTCCGACGTTCGTCACGCTGACAGCGCTGCAGCATGAATCGAACACCGCGTCCGCCCTGTCGCGAGCAGCTGCGGGTCCGGTGGAGACATTCAGCAGCCGCCTCCTGGATGGTTACGAGCCGGACGCCGTGATCACCTGGCACGGCGACGCGGAGTATCCGGAGGCCGCCGCAGCGGGACGGCCCGGGGCCCGGCACCGGCTGACCATGCGCGGAAGCCAGTGGCGGTACGAGCGGAGCTAGGCGCTGGCCTCGCGGGGACCTTCCGGAAGGAACCGGTTGCGTCCCGCCAGCAGGGCCATGCCGCAGCACAGCGCCATGGCGCCGGCGCTGGCTGCCAGGGGCACGGTCCAGTTCCCGCTGAGATCGTAGAGGAAGCCGAACACCACCGGGCCGGCCGCCCCGATGCCGTAACCCACTGACTGCGCCATGCCGGAGAGCGAGGCCGCCTGGACATGGTTTGTGGTGCGCAGGCTGAACAAGGACAAGGCTGTGACAATCAGGCTGCCGGCGCCAGCCGCGCTCACCACCACCCAGAGCAGCGGCACCCCAGGTGCCAGCAGCAGTCCGAGGAATCCGGCCGTTGCCAGGAGGCTGCCGAAGACCGCGACCGGGCGCTGGTCGCGGAAGCGGTGCAGCAGCCCGCCGGTCAGCAGGCTGGCCACCATCCCCACCAGCAGGAACACGGAGACGTGGAGTCCTGCGGTGGTTTCGGAGATGCCCTGCTCGTGTTCGATGCTCGGCAGCCAGGTCATCAGGATGTAGAACGCCAGGGACTGCAGGCCCATAAAGAGCGTGACCTGCCAGCCCAGCAGGGTGGTCCAGGGAGAGCGGTAGCGGATCTTCGGCGCGCGTTCAGTGCCGTCGGCCTGCGCATTGCTGCCCTTCAACGTCGGGAGCAGGACAGCCATGGCGATAAGTGCCAGCCCGCCCCAGATGCCGAGGGCGAGCCGCCAGCCGGTGCCTTGGGCCAGGGAAATCGGAACAACGACGGCGGCACCGAGGGCGGCGACAGCGCTGTGCGCGGCGATGTAGATGCCGGTCAGCTGGCTGACCCGGTCCGGGAAGTCCCGCTTGATCAGAGATGGCAGCAGGACGTTGAGGAAAGCGATGGCAACGCCGATCAGAATGGTTCCGATCCACAGGGCTGCCGGAAGCGGGGCCGAGCGGAAAGCGGTTCCGGACGCCAGCAGTGCCAGGGAGAGCCACAGGGCACGGTCCAGCCCGACGCGCGCGGCGAACGCCGGTGCCAGCGGGGAGAAGAGAGCGAAAGCGATCAGGGGGAGCCCCGTTAGGAAGCCCGCCTGCGCGCTGGTGAATTCCAGTTCGCGTCCGATGTCCGCGAGGAGCGGGCCCACAGACACGAAGGCTACGCGGAGATTGATCCCGATCAGCAGGACGCCGGTAAGGGCAAGCCCTGCCCGAACCGGCTGGTTGGTCCTGATCCGGCCCGATACCGCCACGCTTCTCCCTTGCAGCCACGAATATGCTCTGCATCACGTTAGCGCGGGATGGAGCCGAAATGGCAAGACCGTCTTATATGACGTGCCCACGTGCTCCGGGAAGCGCGGCGGTTAGCCAGCGTTTAGCCGGCGGTGCCTTCAGCGGAGATCCGTTCGATCTCCTCGGGGGTCAGTCCGGCGACTGCTGCGATGCTTCCGGTCTCCAAACCGTCGCTGACAGCTGTCTGCACGAGGTCGGTCAGAACCTGCTCGGCACGGTCTACGGCCCACTGCTGTGCTTCCAGCTGGGATGCGGCAAGAGCCAGGGTGGACAGCGAATCTTCGGCTGGAGTGGGAAGAGTGGGGTCCTGCATGGAACCTGCTGCTGTCATTGTCTTCATCCTTCGGTACGCTCCTGGAAAACCATCCAGGCAGGCTATGTAGTTACCAGACATTGTCTGGAGTGTTCAGCTAATGCTGATCTTACCGGTCGGCCTCAAGCGCCCGGGTCATCTCCTGCAGGAAGCGGGTAATGGTCTCCGCCTCCTCGGAAGTCAGTGCTTCCGCGGTGTCCAGCATTTTCCGGTGCATGGTTCCCAGTGTTTCGCGGACCTCCCGGTCCGCGCTTTCTGTGGCAACGATCTCCAATGCCCGCCGGTCCGTTGGATGCGGGCGGCGGAGCAGGTAACCGCCCTTCTGCAGGCGGTCGATCAGTGCGGTGGTGGACGCCGTGGAGATATTCAGGACGCGGGACAGGTCCTTGGGCCCGATGGACTGCCCGGCCTGCCGGGCCCGCATCACATAGCGGATCGCCAGCAGATCGGTTTCATTCATCCCCATGGAGTCCCGGGTACGCCGGCGCATGGCCGCCTCGGCGGCCCGGTACGCACGCAGCGAGTTGAGGACGTCGACACCGCCGACGGTCTCAGGCGATTGCCGGTACCAATATCCGGCGCCTGTGGGGTTGACGGTTTCAGGCATGCGGATAAGTTTAGCCCAGCGGATTACTAGGCCGTCTACTAAATCGGATTCGCCGCGCAGGGTTCCTCAGCAAACTTATGATCTAGGGTGGGTAGTCCAGCGGCCGGGGTCCGCCCGCAGCCAGTTCCGCTGGCTGAACGGCCTGCCTGGCTAATTGCAGCAAAAGGAGACCGCGCATGCCCACACATGAAGGCCCGGCAATTCCCGGAGGCAATGAGGAAGACACGCTGGAGCAGCAGATTCCGGTTGATCCGGACACCGTGGAGGACGACGGCGCCGAAGAGCCCGTCCAGCCGCACGGAGATCCGCTGCTTCCCGGCGGGTCAGAGGCAGACCGGCTGGACCAGGCCAGGGACAGCGGCGGCCCCGACGGCGAGGAAGACTATCCCCGCGACGTCGGAGCCGAGTATCCGGAGGACAGTTCCGGCTAGGCAGCAGGTTCAGCCTGCGGCTTTGTCAGCATCGTCACTGCCCGCTGAACAGGTCCGACAGCCCGCGGATCAGCCAGGGATGCCACCAGGCCCAGTCATGGCCGCCGCTGATGGAGTGGAAGGCTGTATCGACGCCGTTGCCGGCCAATGCGGTGTTGAGCTGCCCGGCCGGTTCATGGATGCTCGGTTCGTAGCGGCCTGCCTGGAACCGGATCCGGAGCGGTTCCTGAACCGCCAGCAGGGGCTCGGTCAGGTCATAGCGCCAGAGCGAGGGTGACTGTGCCAGGGCCGTGCCGGCAGCCCGTGGGTATCTTGCCAGCTGCCAGAGCGCGGCGAGTCCGCCGTAGCTGGCGCCGGAAACCACTGTCTGCAGCGGATCCGGTATGACCGGAAGGGCCCGGCGGAGTTCCGGCAGCAGGTCCCGGGCCACGAAGTCGACGCTCCCCGTCGGGCCGGACAATTCGCGGGAACGCGTAGAGACATCCACCGAATCAATCATGGCCACGTGCAGGGGAGGGAGGACACCGCCGGCAATGGCCCGGTCCAGGGTGGCGGGCAGGTTATGGTACTTCGCCCAGACCTGGCCGTCGTGCAGCAGGACCAGCGGCGTGGGGCGGCTGACGGAGACACGGGGCCGGTACAGCCAGACGTTTCGCAGCTGGCCCGACTCCCGGTCCCGGACCCGCCGCAGTTCCAGCCCCCGCACGAAGTCGCCCAGGACATGCCGCGGTCCGGGAACGGGCCGGGCCAGCGGGCTGCCGGCCGGCGGAAAACCGAAGCCTTTGGCAGCCTGAACGCTGCCGGCACGGGCAGGCTCACCCATAATGCTGGCTCCGGCTTCCGCAGCCGGTGTGGGCGCGGCGAGCCACCCGGCGGAGGGAGCGGCCGGCAGCCGCAGCACCGACGTCGGTGCTCCGGACATCCCCGTGCCCAGGGCGGGATTCCGCGGATCCGGACCGCCGGCGTCGGCCGCCAGACGCACGGACCGCCGGTCAACCGCGGACTGCCAGGGCGCGGGCAGCGCTCCGGTGTGCACCGTGATCCGGTAACTGGTTTCCCAGTCGGCGGGCATGCGCCAGGTCAGGGCCCACACTCCGGCCGGCAGCGCTTCGAACTCACAGGACGCCGCGGTATCCGGATGCACCATGGCATTCGCCGAGAGGATCACCGCCGTGGCCCCCGGATCGCGGTACAGGAAGGTGACCGCGCGGATCGCCGGATCACCCTCCGGGTCCGCTTCGACCAAGGGGAGTTCCCGGGAATCCCAGCCTGCGAGGAGCTGCTCCCGTTCGGGGGCGGAGAGGGTGTCCCAGTGCGCGCGGAAGTGTCCCGCCACCGCCCTGACCGGCACAGCCGGCTGCGGAACGGGCTCGCGCGGCGGCGGGAAGTTCCCCGCTGCCGTGGCGGCCAGGATGTCAGTGCCCATGTGCGTGCGCCTGCTGGTGATGGCGGTGGTCCTCTTCCTGCCCGGGAAGAATCGTCTCCAGTTCGCCCTCGACCCTGTCGTGGTCCGTGGCGCGTCCGTAGCTGACTTCGTCGCTGCCGCGGTTCCAGTACCCGATGATCAGCTGCTGCTTCCGGGGGAAGCCGAGCGACTTGAGCCGGGCCCGGGCGAAGCGGACGACGGCGGATTCCGCAGACACCCAGATCTGCACTTCACCGACGGCCAGCTCAGCGGCGGGGAACTCGACAGCAGCCAGCGCCTCCTGCAGGAGCGTGGTGGAGCCCGGCTGCGCGCCGTGGCGGTGCAGCCAGCGGATTTCCACGCCTGCCGGGGCATTGAGCTCCTGCTCTTCAGCCGGTCCATCGACCTCGATCAGGACCAGTCCGCGCTGCTGCGGGCCAAAGCGTTCAATCGTGCCGCCAATGGCCGGCAGGGCCGTCTCATCACCGGCCAGCAGTACCCAGGCTGCGTCGCCCACCACCACCCCGCCGCCGGCCAGGGCCGCGATTTGGCTGCCCGGGACGGCGGTCTCCGCCCAGGCCGCCGCAACGGATGTCCCGGCGTGCCGCACAAAGTCCACGCTCAGCGTGGAAGCGTCCGCCGCCAGGGTGCGGACAGTGTAGGTGCGCACCCGTTCCCGCTGGCCTGGCTTCCACTCCCAGCCGCGCTCACCGCGGTAGGGCAGGTCCAGGGGCTCGCCCGGTGCCGGGAAAAAGAGCTTGACGTTGGGGATGTGGGCGCCCGCGTTCACGTATCCGGCGACCCCGGGGCCGCCGAAGTGGACCCGCCGCATTAGCGGGGTCACGTCTTCGACGCGTTCGACGGTGAGGATGTGGCCGCTCATGCAGGTGCTCCTTCGGTAAGCGGTGCCGGAATGCCGGGCTGAGGGGTAAGGCCGGGCTGAGGGGTAATGCCGGACCGGGGAGTTCCGGTGCCGGGAAGGCCGTGCAGGTGACCTCCGGAGGGGACCGTTCCGCCGCTTCCAAGGTCCTCCGGTTCCAGGGGAACCACCAGCGGGCCCCCGGTTGCGGGATCGGGGATGACGAGTGCCTCGATCCCGTAGATTTCCTTCATCAGTTCCGGGGTGGCGATCTCCGCGGGCGTGCCCTGGGCCACGATCCGGCCGTCCTTCATCGCGATCACATGGTCGGCGAAGCGGAAGGCCATGCCCAGTTCATGCAGCACGGTCACCAGTGTGTAGTTGCCGGTGCGGTGCAGGCCCCGGCACAGCCGCAGCACCTCCAGCTGGTGCGCGATGTCCAGGAACGTGGTGGGCTCATCCAGCAGCAGCACCGGGGTGTCCTGGGCCAGGACCAGGGCCAGCCAGACCCGCTGCCGCTGCCCGCCGGAGAGTTCTCCCACGGTGCGGTCGGCAAGGTCCTGCACTCCGGTGGCAGCCAGTGCGGCGTCGACGGCCTGCTGGTCCGCTTCCGACCACTGCCGCAGCAGTGACTGGTGCGGGAACCGGCCGCGGGCCACCAGATCCGCCACGGTGATGCCGTCCGGCGCCGTCGATGTCTGGGGCAGCAGCGCCAGCTGCCGCGCCACCTCGCGGGTGGGGTAGGAATCGATGTCCTTGCCCTGCAGGAAGACTTCCCCCGCCGCGGGCTTCATCAGCCGCGAGAGGGCCCGCAGCAGTGTGGACTTGCCACAGGCATTCGGGCCGATGATGGCGGTGAAGGAACCGGGCGGGATCCGCACGTCCAGGTGCTCGGAGACCGTACGGCCGTCGTAGCCGATGGTCAGGCCGCGGCCGGAGAGGACATCTTCCATGGGGTTCTCCTTGGTGGGCATGGGGATAGGGGGCACCGGTTAGACCTGCTTGCTGCGGGTCAGGAGCCAAAGCAGGTACACGCCGCCGACCAGACCGGTCATCAGGCCGATCGGAATGGCCGCCTGGATGGGCAGCCGCTGCGAGAGCAGGTCCGAACCCGCCACCAGCACAGCTCCCATCAGGGCACCGGTGCCGATGTGGACGCCGGGGGAGCGGGTCAGCCGGGAGGCGAGCTGGGGTGCGGCGAGGGCGACGAAAACGATCGGGCCGGCGGCCGCCGTTGCCACGGCCGTGAGCCCAACTGCGGCGGCCATGGCGATGATCCGGGTGCGTTCGGTCCGGATGCCCAGGGCGCGGGCGGCGTCGTCGCCCATTTCCATCTGGTTCAGGTTCCGGGACAGTCCCAGCAGCACCGGCAGTAGGAGCGCGACGGCGATCAGCACCGGAACGGCATGGCCCCAGTTCCGTGCGGCCAGGGAACCGGAGAGCCAGAGGTGCGCCTCCGCGGCCAGATCGGAATCTCCCTTGGCCAGCAGGATGGTGTTCACGGCGGCGAGCATGGCGCCGACCCCGATGCCGATCAGCACCAGCCGGTAGCCGCCGGTCACCCCGCCGCTGAGTGAAAGCAGGTAAACAACGCCGGCTGCCAGCAGCCCGCCCGCGATCGCCGCGAGGGCGGTGGCGCCGGGGCCGGCGTCGAACAGCACGATCTGCGCCACCGCACCGGTGGCGGCACCGGTGGTGAAGCCGATAATGTCCGGCGAGCCCAGGGCGTTGCGGGAAATCGACTGGAAGGTGGCTCCGGCCGCGCCGAGGCAGGCACCAACGCCCAGGGCAGTGACGGTGCGCGGCAGCCGGATTTTCTGCACGACCTTCAGGGTTTTGCTCTCCCCCTGGCCGAAGACGGCACCCAGCACATCGCCGAAGGCCAGCGCGATCGTGCCGGTCTGCATACCGGCAATGCCAAGCACGACGGCGGCGGCTGCCAGGATGGCGCCGGTCACCAGGGTCCGGCGGCGGTAGCGCAGCCGCACCGGGCCCAGAGCCAGTGTGCGGGTGCGGGCCGTTCCGGTTTTGAGGGCGCTCACAGTTTGGCCAGCTTCCGCCGCCGGGCCAGGGCGATGAAGAAGGGAGCGCCAACCAGTGCGCTCATCACGCCGGCGCCGATTTCGGCGGGCGCGGCAATAACCCGGCCTGCAACATCAGCGAAGAGGAGCAGCAGTGCACCGAGGAGCATGGACAGCGGCAGCAGCCGGCGATGGGTTGGACCGGTGATCATCCGGGCGATGTGCGGCGCGGCGAGGCCGAGAAAGGCGATGGGACCGGCTGCGGCGGTGGCGGCACCGGCCAGGACGAGGATGGCGAGGGCACCAAGGATCCAGGTGGTGCGGATCCGCACGCCCAGGGTCCGGCCAAGGTCAGCCCCGAGTGACATGGAGTCCAGGCTCCGGGAGAGGGGCAGTGCCGTCAGCACGGCGAGCAGGCACGCGCCGAGGACCCAGGGGAGCACATCATAGCCGCGGCCCTGGAGGGATCCGGAGGCCCAGGCCGCGTAGGCGGTGATGGTTTCGTCCGGCCCGCCGATCAGGATGATCTTGGTGCCCGCGATCAGCATCACGGAGAGCCCGGCGCCGGCCAGGACCAGGCGCACCGGGTTGGTGCCGGCGTCGTGCGCCCGTCCCAGGAGGTAGACCAGCACGGAGGTGGCGGCCGCGCCCACAAAACCCAGCCACATGTACTGGTACGGGGATCTCATGTTGAAGAAGCCCAGGCCGATGGCGACGGCGAAGGCAGCGCCGGCGTTAACGCCCAGCAGGCCCGGTTCGGCCAACGGGTTGCGGGTCAGTGCCTGCATCAGGGCTCCGGCCAGTCCCAGGGCGGCGCCGACCGTAATGGCCAGGAAGGTGCGCGGCAGGCGCAGTTCCCGGACCAGCAGGTGGGTGTCCTGGGAGGGGTCAAAGGCGGTCAGAGCCGCCCAGGTATCGGCCAGGGGGATAGTCCGCGAGCCGGAGGCGAAGCTGGCAAACGCCAGCAGCACCAGCAGGGCCAGGCCGAGGGCCCAGGCACTTGCCTGCCGGTGCTGCTTGCGCGGTGTTTGGAACACGTGGTGCGTTTCTCTTGTTCTGCGTTGGTGGCCGCTGGTGCCGGCTACTTGGCAGCGAAGGACGTGTTGAACCAGTCGATGATGTCACTGGCGCTGAAGTAGTCGAGGCGGAAAGACTCCGGGCCCATCGAGTAGACCTGTCCGGCCTGCACGGAGGGCAGGTTGGCCAGGGTCGGGTCGCCGGTGAAGGCCTCCACGGTGGCTTCGGTGGAGCTGATCAGGAAGGTGTAGTCACCGGTCACGGAGGCGGACAGGCCCTCGTAGGAAGTGAAGGCGAAGTCTTCGCGTTTCTGGGTGGAGGTGTCGAACTGCTCGTCCGGGTCCACGACGGTGAAGCCCAGGGCGGTCACCAGCTGGGAGTGCGGTCCGGTGCTTTTGCCGACCGGAGAGACATCGCCGGCATTGAAGCTGACGATCGAGGCGGTGGTGCCCGGTTCGATGGCCATGGCTTCGGCGGTCTCGGCGACGGAAGCGTCGAACTCTTCGACGACGGAAGCAGCCTTCTCCTCGAGCCCGGTGGCTTCGCCAAGCTCCTCAGCCAGGTCCTGCCAGGTCTGGTCGCCGTAGTTGACCACGATGGTCGGGGCGATCTCGCTCAGCGCATCGTACTGGTCCAGTACCGAGTCGGCGCCGGAGGTGGAGACAACAATCAGGTCCGGGTCCTCGGCGATGACGGCCTCGAGGTCCAGCTCGCCGATCGTGTAGAGGGGCTCGACGCCGCGTTCCACGGCCACGTCAGCCCACTGGGTGAAGAAACCGTTCTCGTCCGCGGTGCCGCTGCGGGCCGTGCTGACGGAGGTGGAAGTCACGGGGGCATCAATGGCCAGCAGGGTGCCGGTGACCGAAAGCGAGGTGGAGACAATGTTCTCCGGCTTGGCGTCGATGACGGTCTCGCCTGCCTCGTGCACGATGGTGCGGGGCCATTGTGCGGTGGCGGCTGCGCTCTCGGTGGATTCAGCCTCGGCGGAACCGTTGCTGCAGGCTCCGAGAGTGAGGGCCATGATCGCGGTGGCGGTGAGTGCCAAGGCCTTTTTAGGCAGGGGAAGACGCAAGACGTGCTCCTAAAGTGCACGCCGCCACGGACGCGGACGGCGGTAAGTGGTTAGCGCTGGCGGCATCTGCGCCGCAGCACTGGTTAGCCTAACCTAAGCTCCGGCGAATTACGCAACGTTACTGTGGGCTAATCGTTCCGGTGGGGCGAATTCGCACCCCCGGGGCCAGCCCGGGAACGCCGGCGTCCGCCAAACGCTCCGGTTTGGGGCGAAATCATCCGGTTTGGGACTTCGCTGCCGCCGCAGACCGGAGCGAATGACACAAACCGGAGCGAATGACACAAACCGGAGCGTGGCCGCGGCTCAGCCTATTGTGCTGGCGGCAGGTTCGGTCCAAGATGGTTCGCATGCGAAATATTGACGCAGTCCCAGCGGTCGTCCCAGCAGTTCGGTCGGAGCGGGTGCGCATTGGGGTGCGGGCGGGGACCATCAGCGGGACACTGCGCACGCCCGGCCCGGACAACTCCGGCCCAGACAACTCCGGCCCAACACAGCCTGGCCGAGCCCAGCCCGGCCCGGACAACTCCGGCCCAGGCAAGCCCGGCCCGCGGCTGCCCCGCGCGGCAGTCACCATCCATCCGGCCACGGCTGTTCCGGAGCGGCTGTACAGCGGTTTTGCCGAGTATCTGGCGGCAGCCGGGTTCGCTGTCCTGTCCTACGATTACCGGGGCACCGGAGCCTCCGGCACCGCCAGGGATAACCGCAGGCTCCGCATGCGCGACTGGATGGACGACGACGTCCCGGCCGCTGCGGCGTGGATGCGGGAACGTTTCACGGACGTGCCGCACGTCGCCGTCGGGCACAGCTTGGGCGGGCATGCCCTGGCCTTGAACAACGGGACCGAGGGGCTCCGCGGCTTTATGACCGTCGCATCCCATGCCGGGGTGACGGCGATGATCCCGAACCGGGCAGAACGCGCCCGGGTGGAACTCATCCTGCGGGTCCTGGGCCCGGGCGCGGCCCGCATGCTGGGGTATGTGCCCGGCCGGAAGCTAGGGCTGGGGGAGGACATGCCGGCCGCCGCCATGCTCGAATGGAGCAAATGGTCCCGGACTCCGGGTTACTTCTTTGATGATCCGACCATGCATGCCAGGGAGCGGACGGCGCGCGTGCGTACCAATGTCCTGTGCGTCGGTTTGGACGACGATCCGTGGGCGACCCCGGAGCAAATCGGAGTGATTGCCCGCCAGCTGGTGAACGCCCGGGTGCAGACCCGGACCTACGCCCCGTCAGATGCCGGCGTCACTGCAATCGGGCACATGGGATATTTCCGGCGGGGGCCCGGTGCGTCGCTCTGGCCGGATGCCGCCGCGTGGCTCGCGGCCACGGCAGGGGTTGCCGGAAAGACGGCAGGGGTTGCCGGAAAGTGAGACCGAACCAGGAAAAACCTCCCCGCTTGGTGTTCCTCCTCCTTGAAACAGAGCGCCGCCTGGGCCGCTGGATCAGCCGTCGGGGGAGCACCCGGGGGATCAGCGCCGCAGCAGCCGGAGTCCTTTTCCATGTGGCAGCCCATCCGGCCGCGGCCACCGGGGAGGTGGCTGAAGCCCTGCACGGCTCGGCTGCCGGGACCAGCGGACTTTTGGCCCGGATGGAGAAGGCCGGACTCATCACCCGCGTCTCCGATCAGGAGGACCGGCGTACTATCCGGATTTCTCTTGCACCTGGGGGTGCGGCGGCGATGGAGGACGTCCGGACAGCCGTCACCGACCTCAATACCCTGGTGACGGATGGGTTCAGCGCCCAGGAACTGGAGACAGTGGCCCGCTGGCTGGCGCACGTCTCCAAGTCGGTGGGCTGATTAGATGCTGCAGGTGCCGGTGAACGGATCGCAGAGCGACTGGCCGCCGTTCGGAACAGCGTAGACACCGTCCCCGCCTTCGATCAGCCGGAGCACCCCCATCTCCTCCAGGTCAGTGAGCACCCTCAGGGTCTGCACACCGCCGAGATCGAACTCCTCCGCAATTTCCTGCGGCTGGACGCGCCCGTGGCGCCGGACGAAGTCGATCACGTTCTGGTTGAGCGTCAGCATGTGCACCTTCCTGTCCTGTCCCGCGGCCGGGATCGCCGGCCGCGGCCTACATGTATTCAACGGCAGGGTGCCCGCCAGCATTCCCGCCTGGCAAGCGCGGCAACCGGTGCCAGGAAGCCCTGCCGAGTCCCCGGACAGCCGGGGTTTAGACTGTCCAGATGCAGACCCTGTCCACGGAACGTCTCCGTCTGCGTCCCTGGGCTTCCGGGGATGCGGACTTCGTGTATGACATGTATTCCCGCTGGGAGGTGCAGCGTTATCTCGGGAAGGTGCCGCGGGTTCTGCCGGACCTGGCCGAGGCCCTGGCCATGGTGGAACGGTGGAAAAACCTCGACGATCCCGTGCATGGCATCTGGGCGGTTGAGCGGACGGCCGGTGAGCATCAGACAGACAGCCAGCTGGTCGGCACCCTTCTGCTCAAATCCATCCCTGCCTCCGGCGAGCTGCCGCTGCTGCCCTCCGGCGACACCGAGATTGGCTGGCACCTCCATCCGGATTTCTGGGGCCACGGCTATGCCACGGAGGCCGCGGCCGCTGTCCTGAAGATGGCACTGGCTTCCGGGATGGAGCGGGTTGTGGCCGTGACGAATCCGGAAAACACCGCTTCCCAGCAGGTCTGCCGGCGGATCGGTTTGGACCACGCCGGACAGACCGACTGGTACTACAACACCATCTGCGAACTATTCGTCAGCCCGGCCGGTTAGGCCACGGCGGCAGGCAGCGTCAGTTTCCCATCCCGCATCCGGGCCACCGAATCCATCAGCGGCAGGAATTCGACGTCGTGGGTCACCAGCACGGTGGCCAGGTTGAACTCCAGCGTGACCTGCCGCAGCAGTTTCATGATCGAGGCGGAGCGCTCATGATCCAGAGCCGCGGTGGGCTCATCCACCAGCAGCAGGGACGGGTGCCCCATCAGGGCCCTGGCAATGTTCACGCGCTGCCGCTGGCCGCCGGAAAGCTGGTGCGGACGCTTTCCCAGCTGACCTGACAGCCCGACGACGTCGAGCAGTTCCGCGGCCCGTTCCTCTGCCGGCCGGGTGTGTTCCCCACGGAGGTGCGCCACTGCCACCAGCTGTTCCTGCGCGGTCAGCGCCGGAAGGAGGTTCGGCTGCTGGAAGACGATGCCAATCTCTTCCCGACGCAGCCTGGACCGCTCGGCGTCCGCCAGGCCGGCGACGTCGGACCCGTTGACCAGCACCGTTCCTGAGGTGGCTTCGATCAGCGTTGCGGCCACGGCCAGCAGACTGGACTTGCCGGAGCCGGAGGGACCGGCCAGGCCGGTGACCGTGCCGCGCTCCGCTGTCAGGCTGACGTCGTCCAGGGCCTTAATCGTGTTGTCCTGGCCGTCGGGGTATTCCAGGGTGACGTTCTTGAGGAGCAGGGGAGTGGTTTGGGTGTTCATGGTGATCCTGTCAGTCGCTTGAATCGTGTGGGGTGTGGCCTGGGACTGCCGGGCTAGTTCCCGCCCAGGGCGAGCAGCGGGTCCACCCGGGTTACACGGCGCACGGCAATGGCCGCACCCGCAAGCCCGAGGAGGAAGACACCGGCCACCGGCAGTACCGTCGTAGCGGCAGTCGCGGCGAAGGGCGCCACCTGGGCGGCCAGTGCGCCGGCTCCGGCACCCAGCAGCCCGCCGGCTACGGTCCCGCCGGCCAGAATGAAGGCGGCCTGCACCAGTGCGTCGCGCAGGACGTAGGACTTGGTCCCGCCCAGGGCACGCAGCACGGCAATGTCACGGGTCCGCTGCAGCGTCCAGACAGTCAGGAACGCCACGATCACCAGCGCAGAGATGCCGTACAGGAAGGCCTGCATCATCAGCAGGGATCCGTTCTCCGAGGAGTAGGCCGGCAGTGCCGACAGGCTCGAGGAGCGGGTCAGGCTGGTGGTTCCTGCGGCCGCGTTAGCAGCGTCAAGCGCGTCGCTGTCCCGGCTTCCGCCGTCGTAGTTCACGGTCAGGACAGTGCCGGCAACATCGGGCTCGACGTGGGCGAAGTCCTTCCAATCCTCAATCGCGGTCCAGGCCACCGGAGTGTGGCTGTACCACTGGTCTTCGATAACCCCCGCGACGGTCAGGGACTGACCGTTGACGGTGGCCGTGGTTCCGGGCTCCAGGCTGAGGTCATCGGCGAGCTGCTGGCTCACCACGATCTTTCCGGCAGCGACGCCCTCCGGCGCCAGGCCGCCGCCCGGGTTCGCACCGAACAGCGCCGCGGAAGCTGTTCCGCCGGACTGGATCCGGCCCTGGGCGATACCCAGTGCTTCAGCACCGCTCACGCCGGGAGCCTGCTGCCATTCCTGCAGCTGCTCGGGACTGACCTGGGATTCAGTGAAGGACGCCTTGGGCTCGGTGCCGGCGGGGGCGCCGAACACCACCTCATCGGCGTGCAGCTCCTTGATGCTGGACGTGGACTGGTCGGCCAGGCCGGCGGTGAGGCCGGACAGCATAACCAGCAGGAAGCTGATGAGGGCGACGACCGTGCCCATCAGGGCGAAGCGGCCTTTCGCAAAGCGGATCTCTCGCAGGGCCAGATACATGGGTATTTCCTTCGTTGTTCCGTTGTTCTTCGTCGGGGGTGCAACTTGGCTATTCCCTCCTTATCCACTCTCCTGTCCGCCGGGCGCTCCGGCATCGGCTGGGCGGGCGGTTCCACGGAACCGTTTGGTTGAAGCACCGGTCAACCAAACGGTTGATGCGGCGCCTGTGCAGGATGGCTAGGCTGGCGGATATGTCCGCCGAGTCCGGCCGGTCGCAGGCCGGCGAACGCATCCTGCAGGTCCTGCGCCTTGCCCTCCATGTGGGATTCGCGCTGCTGCTCGGCGTTGCGGTGGTGCGGCTGCTGCTGATGGCGCCCGTGTCCTGGACCACCTACGCGGCGCTGTTCCTGTCAGCGGTCCTCGCCGCCGTCTACATCACCGGCACCGTCGCGGAGAAACGGGCCTCCGAAGGCACCCGGAGATCAGGCAGGTTCGATCCCGAACGGCACGGTCTGGCCTGGCTGGCCGTAGTCACCGGGTTGTGGGGCGTGCTGATGGTGCTGAGCCCGGACTTCTCCTGGCTGGCCTTCCCCCTGTTCTTCCTGGAGCTGCGGCTATTGTCCGTCCGGTCCGCCGTCCTCGCCGTGAGTGCAACGACGGCGGCGGTGGTCGCCGCCCAGTGGGCGCACGCCGGCACTTTCCACGCGGCCATGCTGCTGGGGCCGGCGATCGGCGCCGGATTCGCCGTCATCATGGGCATGGCCTATCAGGCCCTCTATACCGAAGTGACCAACCAGCGCCGGGCACTGGACGAACTGCACCGCACGCGGACGGAACTGGCGCGCAGCCAGCGGGAGCAGGGCGTCCTGGCCGAACGGGAACGGCTGGCGCGGGAAATCCACGACACCCTGGCCCAGGGGCTGGCCAGCATTGTGCTGGTCAGCCGGTCCGCGCAGGATTCCCTGGGCGCCGGGGAACTGGACTCCGTGCGGGAGCGGCTGCGGACGGTTGAATCCACTGCCGCGGAAAACCTTGCGGAAGCCCGGCGTTTTGTCCGGGACCTGCGGACTCCGCAGAACGACGCCGGGTCACTTCCGGACCGCCTGCTGCGCGCCTGCGCGGCGGTACAGGACCAGGCGGCCGCGCAGGGACAGGCGCTGGAATGCCGGTTCAGGCTGGAGGGAAACCCGGTGCAGCTGCCCGCCCCCTATGAGGTGGCGATCCTCCGGGCGGTGCAGTCAGCGCTGGCGAATGTCCTGCGGCATGCGGGGGCCTCCGCCGCGGTGGTTACCCTGGCCTTCGTGGGGCAGGACGTGACACTGGATATTTTCGACAACGGCCGCGGCTTTGATCCCGCAGGCCTTCCGGCGCGGGACCAGCCTCGGCCGGATGGAACTGGGTACGGACTGATCTCCATCCGGGACCGGGTCACTGCGCTCGGCGGGAGCATGGACCTGGAGTCGGCTCCCGGCGAAGGAACGGTCCTGGGCATCCGGCTCCCGCTGCACACCGGCACCGGGACCGGCAACGAAGCGGCCGGCGGCACCGGCACTGAATCGCCCGGCGGGGGCAACGAACCGGTGCGCACCGCGTTGCCGGACACAGGATCCACGGCAGGGGGACGGAACCATGAGTGAACTGCGGGTGCTGCTGGTCGATGACCATCCGGTGGTGCGGTCCGGGCTCCGGGCGATGCTCTCGGGTTTCGAGGGTGTGTCCGTTGCGGCGGAGGCTGGCGACGGAGATGAAGCTCTCCGGATGCTGGAGAAGGAGAAGGCCCTTGGCCAGCCCGTGGACCTGGTGCTGATGGACCTGCAGATGGGGCCGGGCATGGACGGGGTCACTGCGACCCGGCGGATCAAGGAAACGGATCCGGAGCTTCCCGTGCTGGTGCTGACCACCTATGACACCGACGCAGACATCCTCGCCGCAGTGGAAGCCGGGGCCAGCGGTTACATGCTCAAGGACGCGCCGCCGGAGCAGATCCGGAACGCCGTCCGATCGGCTGCCGCCGGACAGACCGCACTGGCCCCGGAGGTCGCCGCCCGCCTGATGGGCAGGCTGCGCAACCCCGAACCAACACTTAGCAGCCGCGAAATTGAGCTGCTGGAACTGCTGGCCACCGGGATGTCCAACCGGTCCATCTCCCGGACGATGTTCATCAGCGAAGCCACGGTCAAGACCCACCTGGTGCACATCTACGAAAAGCTGGGCGTGGATAACCGCACCGCGGCTATTTCGGTCGCCCGCGAACGGCGGATCATCCGCGGTTAGCCTGCCGGCCGGATTCCGCGGCCAGACTTTTTTCGCCTCATAGTCTTTGATTAGCAGCTCCGCTCTGGCGGGCCTCTTTCGTGGTGCATACCGTTCCTACTCATCCGGGGGTCACTGCCGGAAAGCTTTGGACCGCACCTACTGTTTGAGGGATTCCCTATGAGCTTCCACGTGTCTCATGCTGTACCCGTATGTTCGCCCCAGCACAGGAAGGGGCTGCGGGCAGCAACCCTGCTGGGAATCCTGGTTGCCCTGCTGCTGCTGGGACTCCCGCTGGCCGGCCCCGCCCACGCCGAGCTCGGGAGCGAGGCCCCGGTTGATGACCCGCAGTACTCCGCAAACACGGACATCGTGATCACATCCACGGGTGAAGGGCAGGCAGTGCAGGGAGCATTGCCTCCAGCCGGCCAGACCTGGCTGATCGACAGTTATCCCACCACCATTCCGCCGGGTTATGTGACTGACAACGTGTCCTTCGCGGGGATCATCAACACCACGGACATCCTCGGAACCAATACGGCGCAGATGTACTGCATAGACCTGCGGACAGAGACCCGGGTCGGCCTGGGATATGTGAACGGCACGTGGGATGAGGGCAACGTACCCAATATCGGCTACGTGAACCGTCTCCTGAACACGTACTACCCGCAGACCGACCTTCCCACGGGGCTGACGGATGACCAGAAGGCAGCAGCGGTCCAGACCGCCATCTGGTTCTTCACGGACGGCTATGTCATCAACCCGGCCGACCCGTTGGCCGCTGCCGTGACGGCGATCGTCAATGACACGATCGCGGCAGGGGCCCTGACCGAACCCGCTGTGCCGGATATCTCCATTACACCGGCGCTCGCTGAAGCGCCGATCGGCGGGGCGGCCGGTCCCTTTACAGCGACTGCCGAGGATGCCGCCGAGATCACTCTCACCGCGGATGCCGGGTACACGGTGTACTCGGACGCGGCGGGAACCGTACCCGTGGTCAATCCGGTTGCCAGCGGCAGCCAGTTCTGGGTGCGCAGTGATTCGGGCGGAACCGGTCCGGGAGGTGTTTCCGCACGCGCAGTGGTCACCGTGCAGACCGGCAACGTGTACCTGTACGACGGCGCCACCCCCGAAACGACCGCCGCCCAGAAACTCATCCTGGCGGCCACCCGGGAGCTGACCGCCAACGCGGACGCCACGGTGTCCTTCTACGCAGTGGGGGCATTGGCCGTCACGAAGTCGATCGGTGGACCGGCTGCCGGGAGCCAAGGCGACGTGCTGATCAATATCGACTGCGGCCCCGGGGTCCAGTTCGACTTCACTGTCCCCGCCGGGACCACCGGCAGTGTCACTGAGACATTTACCGGTATCCGTGCAGGGTCCACGTGCACCATCACCGAACCCGTGAACGGCGCCACGCAGAGCGTTCTGGTGACGGCCGGACTGCCTGAGCCCGTGGCCATTACAGCAGACGCCACCGCGGCAGCCGCGGTCACGGACAGCTATGACTTCGCACCGGGGACGCTGCTGGTCAGCAAGTCCATTACCGGGACAGCAGCCGGTGCGCAGGGGGAGATCCGGATCGCCGTCGTCTGCACCTCCGACGGCAACGCCGTTCTGGAGGAGACCATCCTGATTCCTGCCGGTGCTGCCGGCTCTGTGGTCACCGAATTCCCCGAGCTTCCGGCCGGTTCAAACTGCAGCATCACCGAAACAGCGGACGGTTCCACCGCCAGCATCCTGGCCTGGGTCACCGGAGGTGGAAGCGTGACCATCCCGGCGGGCGCAGCAGTGGAGACGGCCCTGACCAATACGTATGAGTTCACAAAGGTCAAGCGGACGCATTTCGACTACGGGGAACGGCAGCTGCCAAACACCGGAGTAGAAGGCGCCGGCGGTTTACTCCTCCTCGGCACCGGGCTGCTGCTTTCCGGCGGCCTCGGCGTAACCGCTGCCAACCTGCGTAAGGGAGCCAGAAAATGAGTGGAATTCAGAAGACTCCGCAGCATCGGGCCAGGCTGCGGCTGGTAAGAAGCCTGATTGCGCTCGCGCTGTCCCTGCTCCTCCTGCTGCCGCTTTCCGGTCCGGCCGGTGCGTTGCCGGATCTGGGCGTGCGCAATAATCCCGTGGGTGTCTCCGACGCCACGGACATCGTGATTACCTCGCTGGGCGCGGGGCAGGCCGTGAACGGCGCATTGCCTCCGCAGGGGTCCGCATGGCCGGTTACCTCATATCCAACGTCGATTCCCGCCGGCTACCAGACGGAGAACGTCGACTTTGCCGGAGTCATCAACACCCAGGACGTCAGCGGCACCACAACAGCCCAGATGTACTGCATTGACCTCCGGACCTCGACACGGGTTGGGATCGGATACGAGAACGGCACCTGGAACGAGGCGAACGTTCCCAATATTGGATACGTCGAACGGATCCTGAACACCTACTACCCCTCCACCAACCTTCCTGCCGGACTCAACAACAACCAGCGGGCGGCTGCGGTGCAGGCCGCCATCTGGTTCTTCACCGACGGCTATGTCGTCAACCCGGGCCACCCCCTTTATTCGACCGTTTCCGCCATTGTGAATGCGACCATTACCGCCGGCCCGCAACCGGAACCAGCTACACCGGATATCTCCATCACCCCGGCCACAGCGGAGGCCTCTGTGAACGGCGTGGCCGGTCCCTACACCGTCGAGTCAGAAGCCGGCACCGGGATTACCGTCAGCGTCGACGACGGCTTCACCCTCTTCGCCGACGCCGGTGGAACAGTCCCGCTGACCAACCCGGTGCCTTCCGGAACGCAGGTGTGGGTCCGCAGCAACAGCGGAGCAACCGGCCCAGCCAACATCCTGGCCCAGGCAGTCGTTTCAGTACCCACCGGCAACGTGTACCTCTATGACGGGGCCACGCCGGGAACCAGCACTGCCCAAAAGCTGATCCTCGCTGCTACCCGCAACTTGACGTCCAACGCCAACGCGGCAGCGTCCTTTTTCGAAGTCGGTTCCCTCACGGTTACCAAAACAATCGCCGGGGAAGCCGCCGGCAGCCAGGGGGCCGTGGAGATCAGCATCGACTGCGGCACCGGGTACCAGTTCACCTTCAACATCGACGCCGCGGCCACCGGGTCCCTGAGCGAAACTTTCAACGAGATCCCAGCCGGTTCCACCTGCACCATCACTGAACCGACGAACGGATCCAGCACCACCGTGGCGGTGACCACCGGCCTCCCGGACCCGGTCACCATAACCGCGGACACGACGGCGGCCGCCACCGTGACGGACACGTACACCTTTGTGCCCGGCACTTTGGTGGTCCGGAAGTCCATCGCGGGGGAAGCTGCGGGAGCGCAGGGCGAAATCGTGATCTCCGTAGTCTGCACCTCCGGGGGTGACACCGTGCTCAACGAGACCATCACCATCCCGGCCAATGCCACCGACGTGGAGCCCACCGAATACGGCAACCTGCCTGCCGGCGCCAGCTGCACGGTCACCGAACCCACTACAGGGGAGACGGCGTCCGTCGCGGTTGAAACCACAGGTACCGGCACGGTGACGGTGCCTGCCGCCGACAGCATCGAGGCGGCCGTCACCAACACCTACACGTTCAAACCCGGCGTCCTTGCCGTCCGCAAGCTCATCGATGGAGCAGCCGCCGGACAGCAGGGAGCGGTCACGCTCCAGGTCGTCTGCACCGCGGGCGGAACCACCGTCCTTAACGAGACGATCACCATCCCGGCCGGTGCCACGGAAACAGATCCGACGGAATATACGGGTCTTGCGGCAGGAGCCGGCTGCGCAGTCACCGAAACTGCCAACGGTGCCAGCACAGCCGTCGGCGTCGTCACCGTTTTAGTTCCAGCCACCGGCACGGTCACGATCCCGGCCGGTGACGGGGCGGAAGTGACGTTCACTGACACCTACACCCTGAACCCGGGATCCCTGGCGGTGAGCAAGGAAATCGCGGGGGCGGCGGCAGGTCAGCAGGGGGAAGTTGAAGTGGACATTCTCTGCCGGCTCGACGACGAGACTACGTTCAGCCAGGCCGTCACCATTCCTGCCGGGACCACGGAAACAACCACGCAGACGTTCTCCGGGATTCCGGCGGGAAGTGCCTGCGCCGTCACCGAATCCGCAACCGGCGAGACCAGCCAGGTCGCGGTGAGCGTCGATCTTCCTGACACAGTGACCATCCCGGCGGGTGGGAGCAGTACTGCCACCGTGACTGATACTTACACGGAGAAACCCGGAATAATCACGGTGACGAAGTCCTTCGCCGGACCGGCCGCAGGCAGCCAGGACGCGGTGGAAGTTGAAGTCACCTGCACGCTCGGCGGCGCCCCCGTGTTCCAGGAGACCTTCCAGGCTCCCGCGCAGGTCACCTCGGATGTGTTTGGCAGATACCTGAACGTTCCGGCAGGAGCAACCTGCTCGGTATCGGAGCTTGTGGACGGCAGCATCCCAGGCATTGTGGTCAGCACTGACCTTCCCGCACCCTTCACCGTACCGGCCGGCGGCGAGGCGGGGGCCACCGTAACCAACACCTACTCCTTCGACCGGGGAGCACTGGTGGTCACCAAGGAGATCGCCGGCGCCGCCGCGGGAGAGCAGGGTGAGGTAACCCTTGAGGTCCGTTGCACGCTGGAGGGGGAGCCGGTCCTGGAGAACTCCTTCACAGTCAGCGCGGGGACCACAGGTGAGGTCTCGGAAACGTACGGGGACCTGCCGCCGGGGACGGAATGCGCTGTCACGGAGACGGACTCCGGCGCCGTCACCGGTCTGGACGTGAGCACCAGCATTCCCGATCCGGCGGTCATTGCCGCCGCGCAAACGTCCGAACTGAGGGTGGTGAATACCTACACCTCGTCCGTGGGCCCCGGCCCCGGCCCCACTCCGAACCCTTACCATCCGGGTAAAAAGAGGTTGCCGTCCACGGGCCTTGAGGGCGCGGGGGAGTTCCTGGCCCTCGGTGCGGTCCTGCTTGCGGCCGGCGGGATAAGCGTGGCCGCAGCAAACCGGCGCAGGGGCAGCCGGAACTAGGCAGCAGACAGGAACCGGGAACCGGCGGTGCCGGTTCCCGGTTTTGCCTGGTGTGAGGGGCTGGCGGCGCTGCGGCCCTGCCCGATCCGGGCTGCCGGCTAGCGCGGAGCGTTTCCGCCCGGACCTTCCGGATCCTTGTCCTCGGCCCCGGGAACCGCTCCGAACCTGCGGTTCACCCCGGAACCCCGTCCCAGGGATTCCGGGTTGGGCTTGGCGGCGATGATCATGAGCAGGAACGTCAGCAGGCAGACAATGAAGGCGATGCAGCCGGCAGCCAGACCCAGCTCCCAGCGGAACTCGTTCGTGGCACCGCCCGTGGAGACCACCGCCGTCGTCACCGCCACAAATCCGGCGATGATGCCGGAGGCGATGACGGGGACATTGCCGTAGTTTGGCCCGGCTCCAGGGGTCCGCTGGGTTGCAGCCATGTTCGTCAGCTCCTGCACATCGTGCCGTGTCCGCCGTCTTGCCCTGATTCTTCCACCGCCGCCGGGCAGCAAGAAGGGCCGCAGGCTAAATTGCCTGCAGCCCTGTGGCGGGTCAGCGGGAAGTCCCCGAACCGGAAGCGGACTAGAAACGGAAGAGCGAGGCGATTTCCCGCAGCTCACCGTCCACGTACACCTCGGTGCGCTCGTCGTAGAAGGACACACGGTCCTTCAGCTGCGCCGAGTCCGGCAGCACGGTTTCGTAGGACCAGGCGAGATTCCTGCCCTCCGGCCGCCCGGTCACCGACCAGTAGGCCGCGGAGCCCTTATACGGGCAGACACTCTGGTGGGCAGAGGATTCCAGGAGGGACCAGTCCACGTCTTCGCGCGGATAATAGGTGCGCACCGGCACCATGGTCTCGTAAACGAACAGGGGATGCGTGGTTTCTGCCAGCACCATTCCGTCCAGCTGAACACGGGAACTCCGGGAGGACTCACGGGCATCTACCCGGTGGAACGGATCCCGGGGATGCCCCTTGATCTCCTGGTCCTCTTCCAGCCAGCGGTCAAAAGCAGCGAAATCCAGCAGGACACGCCCGCCGAGGTCCGGATCCTCCGGCCGGAAGGCAGCCCCCGGCAGAGACCTGCGGGAAGCCACTACGTCAAAGGCGCTGCCGTCCGCAGTGTGCACAGAGAAGGGAAAGTGCGGGTCCATAACGGGCGCGGGTGCCGGTCCATCGGCAGGGGCCGCTGGAACCAGTTCAGCGGCCAGGTCCTCTGCGGGGACCGCGAAGACCGGGGTGATCCGCCGCGGTTCATAGACCAGCATGGCGTCCGTGGTGTCGAGCACCGTATCGGTGCCCAGCTGTGCGCGGACCCGCCGGGGGGTGGGTTCAAATCTCATCTGTGGCATCAGCTGCCACCATGCCGGGCTTAACTGCAGTGCCATAACTCGATGGTCTACCTGCCCGCCGCCGCCGGCAAGGTCCCCCGGAAACCTTGCCGAACCGGCTGCGGCTGGTGTGGGTCCGGCCCTAGGCCGTGGCGGCCGATTCGGCCGCGGCGACGGTCGGAGCGGATTCGAAGTTCATCTCAACAGCGGTGACACCGCCTGCCACGAGGGCTGAAGCGACGGCGATTCCGGTGAGGAGGGCGGTCGTCCGGTTGGTGGTTCCGTGAGTGGACCGTGACTGGAACATGGTCCTCCTTTCTATGGCCGTGGGTTTTGGGGGTCTTGCAGCCGGCCCAGGTGGCCTGCCGCTATCCCTCCTTAAAAATGCTACGGACCGCAGGAGGGCCCTTGCATAACCCGGATCACAAATACGGGATTGTTCGCGGTGGTGTTGCACACGTGCCCGTGTGGCGTTCGCCAAATCGCTGCTCAGCATGCATGCTGTTACCAGCCCTTCCGCTTGGTGCTCGGCCATTGCGGCCGTGGAAGGGGCGCACCCGCGCTGCCGGTGGATTAGAGCCCTAAACCACACCATCAAGAGCAGCCGAGAGACCTGCCTCCGTGACGCTGCAGCTTCCCCCGGACATTTCCTGTCCGGAAAGGTGCTAATGGCAGGAACGATGGAAAGGAAAGAGCCAATGACGCTCAAGCACAACCATGACCAGATCCAGGCCACGCAGGCGGGGTCCCTGCCGCGCACACCGGAGCTTATCGCGGCCAACGCGGCCCGCCGGTTCAGTGGGGACGGTTTCACCCTGGAACGCACACCGGAGTTCGAAGGCTTGCTTACCGACGCCGTCGTTAACCTGGTCCAGCGCCAGACCGACGCGGGAATCACGATTCCCGGCGACGGGGAATACGGCAAGGCCATGTCCTACGACGTCGATTACGGTGCCTGGTGGACCTACAGTTTCCAGCGCACAGCCGGCTTGGAGCTGACCGAATTCAACCCCATCCTGGCCGAGCCGGTCCGCAGCGAACCGGGGAACGTCCGGCTGACGTCCTTCGCGGACCGGAGGGACTGGACGGAGTTCGCGCAGGCGTACCAGGACCCGTCCAGCGGCATCCAGATCGGTAAGAACGCGACGGCGTTCCCGTCGGCGACCGGACCGCTCAGCTACACGGGGCAGGAGGCCATTGCCTCCGATATCGCGAACCTCAAGGCCGGCCTCGACGCTGCGGGAGCCTCCACCGGTTTCCTGACCGCGCTTTCCCCTGGATCAGCCAGCCGGATCGGCAACGAGTACTACGCCACGGAGGAAGAGTTCATCTACGCATGGGCGGACGTGCTGCGGGAGGAATACCAGGCGATTGTCGGGGCCGGGCTGGTGGTGCAGATTGACGACCCGTCCATCGCGGAGAACTGGGACCAGATCAACCCGGAACCCAGCGTGGAGGACTACCGGAGATTCACGCAGATCCGCGTCGAGGCACTGAATTATGCCCTGCGCGGGCTGCCGGAGGACCAGGTGCGGTTCCACGTCTGTTGGGGTTCCTGGCACGGTCCGCACACCACGGACATCGAATTCCGCCACATCGTGGACCTGGTGCTGTCCATCAATGCCGGTGCGTACTCCTTCGAAGCCGGCAACGTCCGGCATGAGCATGAGTGGACGGTCTGGCAGGACACCGCACTTCCGGACGGCAAGCTGCTGATTCCCGGGGTCGTGTCCCATGCCACGAACGTGGTGGAGCACCCGGAACTGGTGGCGCAGCGCATCGAACGGTTCGCGTCCCTGGTGGGCCCGGAGAACGTGATCGCCGGGACCGACTGCGGGCTCGGCGGGCGCCTGCATCCGCAGATCGCCGCCGCCAAGCTCGAGTCCCTGGGCCAGGGTGCACGGCTGGCGTCCGAGCGGCTGTTCTCGCGGGTATAGGTCCGCTAACGACGGCGGTGCCGGACCTTCCATGTGGAGGTGCCGGTGCCGCCGTCGTCAGTTACCGGGTGCTGCTCCGCGCGCGGAACGCAGCCCGCAGCGCCCGCCACGCGCCGGTGGACCAGAGTGCCCAGATCACCAGCAGTGGTTGAAAGAACAGCCGGATCAGCCGTGCCTGGTCCGAGTCCAGTCCAAAAGCATCTGTGCCGGTGACGTACTGCGAAATGTTGCCCGGGAAGATGGCGATGAAAAACGCGGCGGCAGCCAGACCTGCCGGAACCCTCCGGCTGGGCAGCGCGGCCAGCGCAGCGCCCAGCCCGATTTCGGCAATACCCGAAAGCAGCACCACGGTGTCCTCATCCAGCGGGACCCAGCCCGGCACCTGCGCCCGGAACTCGCCGCGGGCGAAGCTGAGATGGCTGGTCCCGGCAAAGACCAGGAACAGGCCCAGGGCGACGGCGGCAGCCCGCCGCCGGCGGGAGGATTTGGGGGCGGGTTCGGTGAGGGCACTTCGCACAGGGCTCGGAGACATTTCCCGACGCTAACAGGGACGATCCGGCAGGGAAACCCCGCCGCAGATGTTTCCGGCCAAGATCTAGTGCCCGAAGGAGTCCGAATCCAGGATGCCGGCGTCCCCGGTATCCAGGGCGGTAAGGCCCGCGACCTCGCTGGCCTCCAGGGAGAAGTCGAAGACGGCCAGGTTTTCCTCCAGGTGTGCCCGGGAGGAGGCCTTGGGGATCGGCACCAGGCCCTGCTGCACGTGCCAGCGCAGCACGATCTGGCCCGGGGTCCGCCCATACTTTTCCGCCAAAGCGGTGACCACGCGGTCCTGCAGCAGGCCGCCGTCCCGGCCGAGCGGGCTCCAGGACTCGGTGATGATCCCCAGCCGGGTGTTGGCCTGGCGCGAGGCTTCGCGGATGTGCCGGGGGTCCACCTGGATCTGGTTCAGGTCCGGAATGAGTCCGGCCTCGGCGAGGCGTTCCAGATGGGCAGGCTTGAAGTTGGAAACCCCGATGCCGCGCACCAGGCCTTCGGCCAGCAGATCAGCGATGCCCTGCACCGCCTCGACGAACCGGTCCTGGTCCGGGTTCGGCCAGTGCACCAGCAGCAGGTCGATGTACTCGGTGCCGAGCTTCGCCGCAGACGCAGAGAATGCCTGGCGTACACCTTCGCGGCTGTGCCAGCGCTTGTTGAACTTGGTGGTGATGACCACTTCGGAGCGGGCAATGCCGCTGCGCCGCAGCCCTTCGCCGACCCCTGCTTCGTTGCCGTAATTCTCCGCAGTATCAAAGAGCCGGTAACCGGCGTCGACGGCGGCTGTGACGGCCCCGGCCGTTTGGGCATCATTCATGGGCCACGTGCCCAACCCGATGGCCGGCAGCTCAAGTCCGTTGCGGAGCGTAATCGTGGGGGCGGTGGAGTTGGGCATGGTCTGTCCTTTCACTGCTTTGATTCCTGTCCCTGCAGGACTCGCTGGTTTGAGCCTAGCCAGCTCGGCCCCGCCAGTGCAGAGCGTGTCATTCCGTGGACAAGAGTGAAGCTGACGCTGCGAAAGTGTGGTGGGTGACCAGCTCGGCCAATCTCTCGTCGTGACGGTGCAGAATTCTGCGAAACTCAGCCTCGGCGGGTGGCCCCAGCTGGTCGTAGAGGGTGGCACAGACAGACACCGCACCGTGCATCGGATAGTTTTCGCCGAGAAGTTCGTGGGGCAGCTGAGGATCTTGCCTGCGCAGGGTGCGCCAGTCAGCCATGACCGACGTGCGCAGCCTGAGGGCTGCTTCACCCGGACGCGACCCGGCGAGGAATGGATCCACACGTGATGGATCCGATCCATCGCAGATCTTCGATGCAACGGGTGCCCAGCATGCGATGAACTCTGAATAGGCTTCGGCCAATCCCGGTAGACCGAAGGCTGACTGGACGGAGTCCAACGGAGAATGGTCAGGCAGGCTGGCGCCAGTGAAAACCGTTAGCTGGCTGGGATTCATCTGTCCCTCGAAGGAGGATCTCAGGTCATTGAGCGAATCCAGGTGGTAGCCGGGGCGGACCCACAGTGCGTCATACAGGTTGCCGAAGCGAAGTTGGCGTAGATGATCCCGCAGCAGCCGCCTTGTTCCTTGTGCATCGTCCGGCAGCGAGTAGCCCACAAGGGTCCATGCTCCGTCCCAGTCCTGCGGCAGGTGGCTCATGAAGAGTGCCCGTACATGGGAATCGATCCGCTCGTGACTCATGGGCGAGACCGCGTAAGCGGTCTGCCGTCCGGTCTTCGAACCGACCAGAAAACCACGTTGAGCGAGCCGCTGGACCGCGGCACGGGCTCCACTGGCTGTCACGTCGAAGACCTGGAGCAGGTCCACGAGCGCCGCCGACGGAACAGGTTCTGCGCGTGTATGCCAATAGTCGCCCAACAAGACTGTCAGCAACTGCTGCGGGCGGGCCCCATTCTGAAATCTCGGCAGGGTGGCGGTGGGTGCGGGCATGCGTCGATTCTGCCATTGGACCACCATCCCGGGCCTCACGACGCCCGGGGCGGTGGGTCCTCCTTGGCGATCAGCCGCAGTGGCACCGAGCGGGGCCCGTACTCAAGCCAGTTCATCATCTCAACGTCGCCGGACAGTTCAAAAGATACTGTCTGCTCCAGGATCACCTGCAGCCCGATCAGAAGCTCCATTCGTCCCATTGTGGCGGCCGGGCATTTGTGGGCCCCGCGCCCAAAAGCAAGGTGCGAGTTATTGGGGCGCCGGAGAATAAAATCATCAGGGTTCGGGAACACCGCCGCATCACGGTTTCCAGCCGGAAATATGAGGGCAATAGGCTCACCCACGCGAACGATCCTCCCATGCACCTCGGTGTCTTCGCGGGGGGTGCGGGAGAAGACCCTGTACGGGGCGTGCAGGCGCAGAAACTCCTCGATTGCTGCGGGCAGGTCTTCCGGATGCTCGCGCAGATGCTGTTGGAGGGCCTGGTCTTGGGCCAGATGTACCAGGCAGCTGCCCAGCACTGCCTGCGGGGCACCCATTCCGGCGACGATCATTTGGCGAATGGTTGCAATAGCCGTTTGTTCGGTGATGTGGTTGTCGGGGTTGGCCGCAGCCTCATGCAGGCTGGCAACGAGGTCCCGGGACGGGCCTGCCCCGGCCTCCAACCGGTCGCGGTACACCTGCTCAGCGATCCGATACAGCTCGGTGCTGCATTCGCTGATGATGTCTTCGTCCATGTCCTGGATAGCGAACGAATATCGCACACCTATCTCACGGATACGTCGGGTCAGAGCCGGAGGAACGCTCAGGAAGGCTGCGAAGCAGTCCATAACGAACGGTGCGGCAAAGTCTCGGACTCCATCCGCGTTGGATTTCCTCAGCAAGGCTGTTACGAGTTCTTCGGCACTGGAACGGAAGAACTCTTCATGCCCACGAACAACGGATCGACGCAGCACCGGGTCAATTGCCAGGCGGTAGGCCGTGTGCTCCGGCGGATCGAAGTGCAGCGGAGGACGCCGTGATGAGCGCGGCACATGCGGTACGACGTTCTGCACCGAGGTGATGAACAGAGCGTCGTCCTGGGTAATACGGACTATGTCCTCGTAGGTCGTGGCGGACCAGAAGCCGCCGAAGTCCTCGCTCCACGGGAAGGGGTTGTTTCGACGGAGCTCCGCATAGTCGCGGTGGGCGCTGCCAAAGCTCTCCTCCAAGGCGGGGGACCACTCCGAGGTCCGTGTTTCAGCGACAGTGTTGCCGTCGTCGCGAGGGCGCTCATTAGCGGAGGCGCCGTAAGGGCAATGGCCCATGTCAGATTACCTTTCTGCGGGCCCAGCGGGCCACCGATTCGAGAGCCACCACCACAACGATCAAACCAATGAGGATTCCGGCGGTCTGCTGGTAGTGAAGCGTTGCCACCGATTCGTCCAGCAGGAAGCCGATGCCTCCGGCACCGACGATTCCCAGTACTGCGGATTCGCGGAGAGCCAGATCAGAGGTGAAGAGGCTGTTGCCGATGAAGCTGGGCACGAACTGCGGCCAGACGCCGCTGACAAATACCTGGATCCGGCCGGCCCCAGTGGCCTCGAGAGCCCGCAAAGGAGCAGGATCCACATTCTGTAGGGAGTCCGTGAAGAACTTTGAGGCTAGGGCCGTGCAGGAGATGGACAACGCGAGGAAACCTGCGAAAGGTCCCAGGCCGAGCGCCGCCACGAAGATCAGGGCGTAAACGATGTCAGGGATGCCGCGAACAAAAACGATAAGTCCCCGCAGAGCCAGTGACAGCGGGGCGAAACGAACCAAATGGCGTGTCGACAGGACCGCGATGACCAGCCCGAAAACCACGCCGAAGAACGTGGCGGTGAAAGCCATGACGACGCTCTCGAAGATCCCGAGCAGGATGTCCTGAGTGAAGATCGGAGGAATGAAACCGGAGAGCAGGGCCGTCGTGTTGCTCCATGCCTGACCCAGACGGGACGGGTTAATGGAGAGCTGGCTGAGTGAGAACAGGAACAGGCACGCTGCTGCCGCAGTTCCGCTGGCGCGCAGGGCCCGCCGCCGGTTCCATATCGGTGTGGCCAACCCGGGGCCAGCGGCAAAAAGCTGGGATTGGGTATGTTCATCCGCGTGCTCTGAGACGGCTCTCTGCATGAGGTAGGCGATGAGCTCCAGAACAAGAAGGAGCACGACTATCACCAGGATGATGCCGGCAGCCCGACGATAATTGAGTGAGCCTATGGCCGTCTGCAGCGCAACTCCGATACCGCCGGCCCCTACCAGTCCAAGCACGGCTGAGGCACGGACATTGATGTCCAGACGATAGATCACCAGCGATGTGATCGCAGGCAGTGCGCGTGTCAGCGTAGTTGAAACAAAGTTCTGCATCCGGTTGGCGCCCGCAGACGCGACCGCTTCCCGCGGGCCGGGAGCCTGTTCCTCAAAGACATCGGCCATCATCTTCCCGATCATCCCGATGGAGTGGAAGGCGATGGCAAGCGCACCGGCCAGGGGGCCAAGGCCAAAAATGCGGACAAACAGGATGGCAAAGATGAGTGTCGGAACGGACCGGGTCACGATGATGACGCTATGGGCCAGCCATTGGACGGCTCGGGGGCCCGTGAAGTGTCGAGACGCAGCCGCAGCTAGAAATACGGAAGCAAGCGTCGCCAATCCCGTCCCCGCCACCGCGATCCAAAGAGTTTCCAGGGTTAGGGTGAGCAGCGCCGGGACCGGGCCTGTGGTGGGTGGAACCATCCGCTCCAGCAGCCTGGCGATGTCGCCCAGGCCGGCTGCAACTGCGGCGGGACGGATATCGATCCACCAGATTCCGAACATCGTGACAACTGCGTAGGCAAGCGGAATTCCAAGCGCCGCCGCCGAAACGCGTGGACGTCCCTGCGCCCACGTGGTCCCTGTGGCAGGTGCTGTGTGGGAAGAAGGTGCGCCCTTTTGCCGGTTTCGCCCGGTCTGGGCAGAGGTGTCTTCAGCTGCTTTTTCCAAGGCTCCCTTCATGCGTGGGAGCCCTTGGCATTTTCATAAATCGAACGGACAGCTGCCTCCGAGGTCCGCTGAGTGGGTGTGTCCAGGATCAGGGCACCGTCGCGGACGGCCACGATCCGGTCGGATACCTGCAGAGCCAGATCAACCTGATGAAGGGAACAGACCACGGTAAATCCATCCTCCGCACTGACCTTCTTCAGCGTGTTGAGTACCGAGAGGCTGGCGCTTGGATCCAGTGACGCCACGGGCTCGTCGGCCAGCACGATCTGGGCATCCTGCATCAGAGTCCGGGCGATTGCTACGCGTTGCTGCTGTCCGCCGGAGAGAGTGTCACATCGTTGGAACCGCTGATCGATGAGTCCAACACGCTCCAGGTTCGTCACTGCCTGCTCCCGGAGCGCTTTGGGATACGTGGATATTCCATAGCGCGGCATCCGAAGTGCACCCAAGGATCCCATCAGGACGTTTTCCATGGCGCTGAGCCGCCCTACCAGTCCGAATTGCTGGAAGACGAAACCGATGCGGGTCCGTAGCCTTCGCAGATCGCTGCGCCCACAAGCTGCCGGGTTGGTGCCGAGGACCGTCACCGTCCCGCTGGTGGGACGGTAACTTCCATTGATTAGACGCAGCAGCGTCGACTTCCCGGCCCCGGAAGGGCCGACGAGTGCGACGAACTGTCCCGGCCGCACCTCCAAGTTCACGTCCCGGAGGACATTTTTTTGGCCAAAACTGATGCCGAGGTTCCGGAGAACGAGGCTGGGAAGGGCCTGATCACCGGCGGGAGGATGAACATCCACGTTTTCGTGTCCTGAATCCTGCATGCGCTGGGGTGCGGTCATTACTAACTCCTCGCCAGCTAGTCGTTGCGGCAGACTTCGGCCTGCGTTGTTTCGCAGATCTCGCGAATGGAGGCGAAGTTCTCGTCAGAAGCCGGCTCAAAAGCGAAGGCACCGGTACCGCCCCACTCGCATGCCATCTTCCCCGCGTAGTCTGCACCCCACGATGGGTGGGCCTCACGTTGGGCCGCCGGGCACAGGCCTGCTTCGGCGGCCGTGACCGCGTTGTATTTGAGGACGGCCTCCGCAATCTTGGTGCGCAACTCGTCCGGCAGCCAGTTGCCGATGACCATTGGAGTACCGGGAATGTCCGGGGACGTCCATACAGTGTCCACATCGCCTTCCTTGATGACGCCGCGCGCCGGGAGAATGTCCGTTACGAAGGTGCCCGCCACAAAGGCGATATCGCAGTCGCCGGCAAGCATTTGTGTCACTGCGACATCGTGGGAACCCGCAAAAATCGGGTTGATATCGCTCTTTGGGTCCAGTCCGATCGCCATCAGTCCAGCGGCAGCAGACAGGTAGCCCGTGCTGGACGCTGGATCAGTGAAACAAACGTCCTTCCCCGATACGTCTTCCAGCGTTTTGATTCCTGATCCGGCAGCCACTACGCCCAGCGACTGAACGGCACCCGAGCCGGGCGACGGAGTCCGCTGGTCCACGGCCACGGGAGTCACGTCAGCGACATTCTGGGCAAGGTAGTACGAAAAAGCGCCATATGTGGCGATATCAACGCGCTTTGCCACCTGGGCTTCGATGACACCTGCGTTGCTGCTAACCGCCTCAATGCTGGTGGGCAGGCCGGTTTCCTTCTCGATCGCCGCGACGATGGGCTTGAAGCTGTTTTCAAGCTCCTTGCTGTCGTCGGTGGGGACGACGGCGAACACCAGCGCCTGGGGGGAATTGCTAGAAGTGCCACTGGAATCATTGGCCGCTGAGCGCGCGTTCGGGCTGGCACCGCAAGCGGTGAGCAGGAGGCCTGCAGCCGCAAGGGCCGTGATGGTTCTGAAGCTCTTGTCCATAGTCGACTCTGACTCCTCTGATTGCCTCTGGTTACTGGGTGGGGGCTCCGCTGGCGCCGCCCACTTCCTCACTACGCAACACTTATTTGATCGAACGAGCGAATATGTGTGGCCTATTACTCCAGACCTTACCTCTAGAAGGTATGGCGCAGATCACAGTGCATCAGGCATTATTGAGTTTGTCAACGGTTTAGCTTGTACAGCGTCTGGAGTTGGCTCGTTCAATTCACGGCGCAGCGCGCACGGACTCTTAGCGGTGTAGGCCGCCGACTACAGAAACATCCAGGACCCTGGCTTCCCAGGGCCGGAGGACACTGGCTCCTCCTGGGCCTGCGTAGTTGCCCAGAACCAGTTCCCCGGCGACCGAAAGATCCGGGGGCAGCTCCAGGTCGCGGTGGAAAACGTTGGCCAGCACCAGCCACTCGGTGTCTCCCAGCATGCGGCGGAAAGCAAACAGGTGCGGATGATCGGGGTCCTCCAGCTGGAAGCCGCCCAGCACCACTACGTCCTGGGTATGCCGCAGCCGGATCAGGTCCTGGTAGTACCGGAAGACCGATTTCTCCGCCGCACGGTCTGCCTCCGAGTTGATCTGCCGATAATTCGGGTTGACCTGGAGCCAGGGCTCGCCCGCCGTGAAACCGGCATTCGGGCCGGCGGTCCACTGCATGGGTGTGCGTGCGTTGTCCCGGCTCATCGCCCGCAGGGCCTCCAGCGCTTCTTCGGGCTGGATGCCCTGGGAAGTGGCCTCGGCGTAGAAGTTCAGCGATTCCACATCCTGGTACTGGCTGATCGAGGTGAAGCCGGCGTTGGTCATGCCGATTTCTTCGCCCTGGTACACGTAGGGTGTGCCCCGCTGCAGGTGCAGCAGCGTTGCCCACAGGGTGGCGGATTCGTAGCGGAACGCGCCGTCGTCTCCGAACCGGGAGAGATGCCGTGGCTGGTCATGGTTGCTCAGATACAGGCTGTTCCAGCCACGGTCGGCCAGGCCGCGCTGCCAGCGGTTCCAAGAGGTCTTCAGATCCGGCAGGCTGAGCGGGCGGTAGTTCCATTTCCGGCCGCCGATCTGGTC
This sequence comes from Arthrobacter sp. Helios, assembly GCF_023167125.1. Taxonomy (NCBI): domain Bacteria; kingdom Bacillati; phylum Actinomycetota; class Actinomycetes; order Micrococcales; family Micrococcaceae; genus Arthrobacter; species Arthrobacter sp. Helios. The sequence continues at coordinate 2,852,561 of NZ_CP095402.1, read as the reverse complement.
TAGGTTTACGTGTTCGAACTGGAAGACCATGTCCAGCTCGGCCCGGTAGGGGTCGGTGTACAGCAGGGCCTGGTCCACGGTGGCTCCGGGGGTTTCGCCGACGGTGAGGAAATCGCCGTCGCGCCCGCTGAAGACCTCCCGCCGCATTTCCTGCAGGAACTCGTGGATCCGCGGGCCGTTGGTGAAGTACGGTGCCCCGTCGCCCCAGATGCTGCCCGGTTCCACCAGGCCGTCCGGCAGGGCGAGGTCTTTGGAAATGAAGTTGATGACATCCATCCGGAATCCGTCGACCCCGCGGTCCAGCCACCAGCGCATGGTTTCATAAACCTCGTGCCGGACGTGCGGGTTCTCCCAGTTCAGGTCCGGCTGGTGCGGGGTGAACAGGTGCAGGTAGTACTGCCCGGTTTCCGGTTCGAAGGTCCAGGCCGGGCCACCGAAATGTGATCCCCAGTTGTTCGGTTCGGCGCCGGGCTCACCCGGCTCGAAGCCGGGCCGCGCGTCCCGCCACCAGAAGTAGTCCCGGTAGGGGTTGTCTCGGGACTGCCGGGCCTGCGCGAAAACCGGGTGCTCGCTGGAGGTGTGGTTCACCACCAGATCCATCACCAGCTTCAGGCCCCGGACGTGCATCTGGCCCAGCAGCTCGTCGAAGTCCGCTTCGGTGCCAAACAGCCTGTCGATCCGCCGGTAGTTGGAAATGTCGTAGCCGTTGTCCCGCTGCGGTGACTCATGGACCGGGGAGAGCCAGATGACGTCCACGCCCAGCTCCTGCAGATAATCCAGGTGCGCGAGGATGCCTTTGAGGTCGCCAACGCCGTCGCCGGAGCCATCCGCGAAACTGCGCGGATAGATCTGGTAGACGACGGCGCTGGTCCACCACGCGGGCTCGTGCGGATCGCTCATGGCTGGCTCCTCTCACAGGCAGTGCGTGGGAGTCTACGCCGGCAACCCCGGGCGGCGGCAGGTGAGGGCTAGTCCTCCACAGCGTCACCGCGCACCAGCCGGCGGGTGACCTCGGTGAGGAGCTCGACGCCGCGCACGGCGTCCTCGTCCCGGGTGAACTCCGCTTCATTGTGCGAGATGCCGTCCACGCTGGGAACAAAGAGCATCACGGTGGGCACGTGGTCCTTGAGGTTGGTGGAGTCGTGCCCGGCCACGGTCATGATGTCCATGTGGCTGAAGCCCAGGGCCTCGGCCGCGGCGCGGCCCAGCCGCACGCCGGCCGGTGAGTAGGGGTTCAGCCCCCACTGGTGGGTCAGGGCCAAGGACACCTCGGTCCGCGAGCGCACCTCCGCCTCGGCGATCCGCTTGCCCAGCAGGTCCATGGCGCGTGCCAGCACGGATTCGTCGGGGGAGCGCAGGTCCAGGTTCATGACCGTCTGGCGCGCGATGGTCACCGGCGAGTTCGGCAGGACCTGCAGCTGCGAAACGGAGCTGTGCAGCTGGCCGGGCTCAAACTCCTCAGTCAGTTCCCGGGCGGCCGCGATCACCAGCGCCGCACCGTACAGTGCGTCGCGGCGGTCCGGCATCCGGGTGGAGCCGGTGTGGGACTGGTCCCCGTCCACGGTCACCAGGTACTTGGCCGCGGCCCAGGTGCGGTCCACGATTCCCACCTGGATGTTCTGCTCCTCCAGGATTTTTCCCTGCTCAATGTGGATCTCCGCGTAGCGGGCAATGCTGCCAAGCCAGGGTGCGGAGTCCGACGCCGGAGAGCCGGCTGCCAGGGCTTCAGCCACTGTGGCTCCGGCCTGGTCCTGCGTGGCCAGCGCGGTTTCCAGCGGGAGCTTGCCGGTGAAGACACCGCTGCCCATCATGCTGGGCGTGAACCGGCTCCCTTCCTCGTTGAACCAGTTCACGACGGCGAGGTTGAACACCGGCGTGAACTCGCCGGCCTCAGCGGCGGCCGCGGCCCGCACGACGGCGTGGGCGGCAGCCAGCACTCCGTACGCACCGTCGTACCGGCCGGCCAGCGGCTGGGAGTCCAGATGGGATCCGAGCAGGACCCACGGCGCGCCGGGCACCAGTTCAGCCAGGCCAAACTGGTTGCCGGCCGCGTCCACGGCTTCGCGCAGTCCGTGCCCGGCGAGCCAGGTACTGAACCAGGAGCGTGTGGCGTGGTCCTCCGGGGTGCCGGCCTGGCGGTCCACTCCGCCGCCCGGCGTTGCTCCAAAGCCGGACATCACGGTGAAATCGGCGAGGAAGCCGGTGTTCGAGGTACTCATGGGGTTTCCTTCGCGCTGTGAGTGGGGTGGAAATCTGGATGCCGGTAGCGTAGCTCTCCGCCCACCATGGTGCCCAGCACCACGGTTGTGCTGATGCGGCCGGGTTCGACGGCGGTGGGATCCTGGTCCAGGAACACCAGGTCTGCGAGCATCCCGGGGGAGAGCCGCCCCTTTTCCGTGTCTGTTCCGGTGGCTGCGGCGGATCCGGTGGTGTAGGCGGCGAGCGCCTGGGCGGCGGTTAGCCGCTCGCCCGGGCCGTAGACAGTTCCCGAGGGGGTGAGCCGTTCGACGAAGGACTGCATCACGTCCAGCGGGCGCCCGTTGGAAACCGGCCGGTCCGAGCTGCCGGGGAGCACGGCTCCGCGGTTGAGGATGCTGGCGGCCGGATAGGACCACTCGGTGCGCTCCGATCCGAGCAGCTCCGCCATACCGTCGCCGAACTCGGTGATGAAGTGCGGCTGCGGGACCAGCACGATCCCGGCTTCGGCAATGCGGTCCAGCTGCTCCGGCCGGACCACACCGCCGTGCTCAATCCGGTTGGGGAAGCAGTTGGCGCCGTAGGTCTCCTGTGCCTCGGTGATGATTGAAATCGCGTGGTCCACTGCGGCGTCCCCGATCGCATGCATGGCGATCGGCCAGCCGGCCCGGTAGGCGGCCAGCGCCGAACTCCGCAGCTGCGCCGCGTCCATCTGCAGGTAGCCGTGGTTGTGCGTGCAGCCGACGTAGTCCTCGGACATGTAGGCGGTGCTGCCCAGCAGGGAACCGTCGCTGAAAATTTTGACCGGTCCAAGACGCAGCCATTCGTCGCCGAGTCCGGAGCGGATCCCGGTGTCCAGGCCCAGGCCGTCGGGATCGTCGGCGTGGCCGGTGAGCTGGCGCAGGGCGTCCAGGACCAGCATGGGCTGCATCCGGACCTTGAGCAGACCCTTCTCCCGGGCCGACTGATAAGCGGCGAATTCGCGGGGTGAATGGCCGATCCAGCCGCCGGCGATTCCGGCGTCGGTCACGCTGGTAATACCTTCGGTGAGGTAGTGGCTGGTGGCCAGCTCGAGGGCACGCTCGATGGTCTCGAGCGGGTAGGGGAGCATCAGGTCCTGGACCAGGCGCATGGCGTTTTCCTCCAGCAGCCCGGTGGGCCGGCCCGCCGGGTCCCTGGCCACCACACCGCCGTCGACCGCCGCGTCCAGGTCCGCGGACCGGGAAACCAGTGCCAGGGCCGCACCGTTGAGCGTGCAGGCGTGGCCGGAGGAGTGCTTGATCCAGACCGGACGGCCGCCGGAGGCCTCATCCAGCCGGTCCCTGTCCGGCTGGGCGCCGCCGAGCAGGAGGGGGCTGAAGCCGGAGGCGATGACCCACTGATCGGGCTCCAGGTCTGCGGCTGCCAGGCCGACGGCGGCGTACACCTCCTCGAGGGACCGGACGGCTCCCAGCGCGGTTTCCATCAGGCCCAAGCCGAACCACACGCTGTGGCTGTGCACGTCATTGAACCCGGGCACCACCGTCAGGCCGCCGGCATCCAGGACCGCCCGGGCCGGGATCTCCAGATCGGGATCGACGGCGAGGACCCGGCCGCCGTGAATCACCAGGGTGTGTGCTGTGGGCCGGTGCGGATCCTGCGTCAGGACGCGGGCATTGGTGATCATCAGGTCGGCGAGCATGAATTCCTAGCAGTTGATGCCGCCCCCGGAGAGGGAGCGGCTAAAGAGGCAGTGCAGTTCGAGCCAAACCCATTCAACTATGGCTAAATGTCTCACTCAATGGACATTAGCCGCCAAAATTAGCGATTGGATTATGCATTTTCATAAAGTGACCGCATGACTGAAACTCCCGGAACGGTCTTCGTTCCGTCCACCCGCAGCCTCCCGCGCGAGCCTTCCGGCGGCCAGCAGTGGGAGGACCTCATCCAGCGGCTCTGGGTCCAGCGGGATACCCTGGTGAGCGATTTCCTCAGCCGGTTCGAGGCAGTCTCCTACGACGACGCCCGGGTTCCGCCGGAGGATGTCTACCAAACCGCCGTGGACACCATGGACATGTTCCTGTATCAAATGGCCGGGCTTGAGCTCCCGCCCGACCTGCGGAACCTGCCGCGTGAGGTTGCCGCCCGGCGGGCAGCCCAGGGAGTGCCCCTGCACTCCTTCCTCGAGGCGGTCCGCAACGATTTCCGCGTGCTGTGGAAAGGCCTGGAACGCGTGGCAGACGGGGACGGTGTGACGGTGCTGGTCTCCAACATGGACCGGGTGATGGATGTGGTGGAAGGGTACGTCTCCAGCATTCAGCAGTCCTTTGTTGAGGCCGAGGCCCTCCTGGCACGGGACAAACAGCTTTACCGCCAGCGGCTGATCTCCCGCCTGTTCACCGGGGAACCGAAATCCGGCAAGGATATCGAGGACATCTGCGCCGGCGTGGGAGTCAAAGCCCTCGACGTCTTCGAAGTGATAGCCGTGATTGGGGACGCCGTTCCGGCGGCCCAGCGGGCGTTCCTGAATGACCGTCGGTGCCACTCCTATGACCGTGCGGGCGTTCTCTATGTGTTCAGGGTCCAGCGCCGGGGCCATGCCTGGCTTGACGAACCGCCGCCGTTCCCTGCCGGCTATGTGCAGGACGTCGCCGGGCTGGCGGCGGTTCCCGGAGCCGCGGCCTCGGCCCTCGTGCTGGCGCGGAGCGGTGCTTCCGGCCTGCAGACCATGGATGAGGCCTGGATGCGCATCGCCGCTGACCTCCTGGAACAGACCCTTCCCGGGTTCTGCGCCGCGGTGCATGAGGCGATGGCCCGCTGCACCGAACATGAACGCCAGCGCCTGCTGCAGGTGGCGGAAAGCTATGCCCGGACCGGTTCCATCAAGGAGACTGCCGAGGAACTGTACTGCCACCGCAATACCGTGGTGAACCGGCTGCATTCACTTCAGCAGGTCATTGGCCTGGACCTGGCGGTCCCGGGTCAGGCGGCGAAGGCCCTGATAGCGCTCAGCTCCCTCCCGGAATTTCCCCGCACTGTTTAAATGCCCAAACTTTGGGTGAAAGGTGGGTGAAATTTGTCATTGTTTGTGGAAATGCCGCCTGACTACGCTCAGGAAGAGACCTCCCACAGCCGGCCCAGCAGCCATTTCCATTCCTTGACTGCGGCAGCGGCCACCTTGAAAGGCACCACTCGTGACTGAAACCAACACTAAACCGGGGGAACGCGGCGCGCCCGTGACCATCTCCGGAAAGGACGCGGGCACCATTGCCCGGGCGTCCTTCGTCGGCACCGCCCTGGAATGGTACGACTACTACCTCTTTGGCACTGCTGCGGCGCTGGTTTTCAACCGGCTCTTCTTCACCACCATGGACCCCACGGCTGCGCTGCTGGCCTCCTTCGCCACCTTCGGTGTTGGTTTCGCTGCCCGGCCCATCGGCGCGGTCCTCTTCGGCTACATCGGTGACCGCTATGGCCGCCGGCCCGCACTGCTGGCAACCATCGTTATGATCGGCATCGCCACCGGCCTCATCGGCTTCCTGCCGGACTTCGGCACCATCGGTCTTGCCGCTCCGATTCTCCTGGCCGTCCTGCGCCTGGTGCAGGGCCTCGCCGTCGGCGGCGAATGGGGCGGCGCCGTGACCATGGCGATCGAACACGCGCCGGTGGAGAAGCGCGGACGCTTCGCTGCACTGGTCCAGGTTGGTTCCCCCGTTGGCACCCTGCTTTCAGCCGGAGCGTTCTCGCTGGTGCTCCTGTTCCCCTCCGAGACCTTTGATGCCTGGGGCTGGCGCATTCCCTTCCTGATGGCCTTCCCGCTGCTGCTGGTTGCCCTTTGGATCCGCGTGAGGGTTGAGGAATCCCCGATCTTCAAGGATCTGCTGGCGCAGGAAGAAACGGCCAAGGTTCCGGCCCTGGATGTGTTCCGCAACGCCGGCGGCCGCCTGGTCGTGGCTGTGATGGCTGCACTGCTCGGTGTGGGCGGCTTCTACATGATCACCACCTTCATCGTCAGCTACGGTTCCAACACCCTGGGCGTTGACCGCCAGGTGATGGTCAACGCCACGCTGATTGCGGCCGTTGCCCAGATCTTCGTAACCGTTGCAATGGGCCGGCTGGCCGAGAAGATCGGTCCGGGCAAGGTCACCATGTGGGGCGGCATCCTCACCGCCGCGGCCTCGTTCCCGATCTTCGCGATGGTGGACACCAAGTCCCCCCTGATGATCACGCTGGCGATCACGCTGGGCATTATCCTGATCGCAGTGGCGTACGCGGTCAACGGAGCGCTGCTGACTGAACTGTTCCCGCCGAAACTGCGGTACTCCGGTGTGGCCCTGGGCTACAACATTGCCGGCGCTACCAGCGGGTTTATGCCGCTGCTGGCAACCGCCATGCTTGGCTTCTCCGGCAACCAGTCCTGGGGCGCGGCGCTGATCCTCGTGCTCATTGCACTGATCACCGCGGTGGGCGGTTTCCTGGGCGAACGCCTCCGGGTGCAGGACAAGCGGATCGTTGCCGCTGACTAAAACCAGCTGAACCGGCGCCGGGAAGCGCTCAAAATCCGGCCGGCAGGAACTGTCCCCCCATGCAGTTCCTGCCGGCCTTTCCTCTGCCCCAACGCGTTGACCGCCGGTCCGGCTAGGGCTGGGTCAGCGCCCAGACCCTCGTCCCGGGGGCTGCCGGCCTGATTGTATGTGCTGTTCCGGCTGCGGATCAGGTACCGCAGGTCAGATAGTTAGATCCAGCCGCATCAGGACGCGGGGGAACCCGTTCAGCACGGACGTTGTCTGCGCAGCCTTGGTGAACCCGGCCGCTTCGAAGAGGCTGCGGGTGCCCACGTAGGCCATAGTGAGATCGACTTTCGCGCCGCGGTTATCCACCGGGTAGGCTTCCACGGCTGGCGCCCCGGCGGCCCGGGCAAAGTCCACGGCTCCGGCCACAAGGGCATGGGAAATACCCTGGCCCCGGTGTCCGGGACGGACTCGGATGCACCACAGGGACCACACCGCGGCGTCGTCGACGTGCGGTATCTTCCGGCTCTTGGCAAAGGAGGTATCCGACCGCGGATGGATGGCAGCCCAGCCCACCGGCTCGCCGCCGTCGTACGCCAGGACTCCCGGCGGCGGATCTTCCCGGACCAGCTCCCGGACCCGTTCGCCCCGCGCCGTCCGCACCAGCGCCTGGTTTTCCTTGGACGCCGTCAGGCGGTAACTCAGGCACCAGCAGACGTTGGCGTCCGGAGACCTGGGACCCAGGACGGCAGCCGTGTCGTCGAAGTCGGTGGCGGGGCGGACCTGGATAGACATGCGCACACCCTACTCCGGAACAGCAGCGAAGCTGAGAAACCCCGTGGAACGGGCTAGACTAGCCGGTTCACCGTGGCAGACGGACTGCCCGGTGCCGATGCAGCAGCCAAAGAAAAGAGAACCCATGTTTGCCGCTGGAGCGTCCATTACCGAGATTGAGCAGGACGTCGAGGAAATGATCGTGGGGCTGGTCCACCGGCTGGGGGACCTGGCCGATGCGGACCCGGATCCGGTTGGCGCCCAGGAGCGGGCCTACATCAAGGCTTTTTCTGATGTCCGGGCCAACAGCTCGATGGATCAGGCAGCCCTGCTGGCCACCGCCGTCGGGCGTCCCAACCTGGCGGAATCCCTGCTGTACCTCAACCGCCGGCTGGACGAGGCGAACCTGGGCCCGCGGGACCCGGCCGGCATCATCGGCGTCGTTATCCGGCTGGCCATGGACGGACTGTGGGTCAGCGACATCCTGGACTCCAGCCGCTTCACCCGGGCCGAACGGGACCGGATCACCAACCTGCTCACCGCACTGTCCCGGCTCAGCGACGAGCGGATGACGGGGCTCCTGCCGGAGTGCGCCGCCACCCGCTAGCGGCTACTTCTTGTCGTCGCCGTTGAGGCGCTGGGACAGATAAACCGGGATCATTGAGAGCAGGATCAGCACCGCGGCAATTACGTTGACCACCGGGGCCTGGTTGGGCCGGGCCATGTTGTTGAAGATCCAGATCGGCAGGGTTTCGGTGCCCGGGGGAGCGGTGAAGGTGGTGACCACCACTTCGTCGAAGCTGAGCGCGAAGGCGAGCAGCCCGCCGGCCACGAACGCCGAGCGGAAGCCCGGGAACGTGACGCCGAAAAAGGTCTTGACGACGTTGGCACCCATGTCCATGGCCGCTTCCTCCAGGCCGCGGTTCATCCGGCCCAACCGGGCCTGCACGTTGTTGAACACCATCACGATGCAGAATGTCGCATGGCCCACGATCACCGAGAACAGCCCCAGCCCGATGCCGAGCGGTTCCAGCACGGTCTTGAACGTGTTGTTCAGGGCGACGCCGGTGACGATGCCGGGCAGTGCGATGGGCAGCACCACCAGCAGGTTGATCGTGTTTTTGCCGAAGAAGTCGTACCGGGACAGGGCGAACGCGACCATGGTGCCCAGCAGCAGGGCGATCACCGTGGCGACGGACGCGACCTTCAGCGAGGTCCACAGTGCCTCGCGGACGCCGTCGTTATGCCAGGCGGCGACCCACCAGCGGGTGGTGAACTCCTTAATCGGAAACGCCCCGGAGGTGGTTGCGTTGAACGAGTTGGCGATGACCAGCAGCAGCGGCAGGTAGATCGCGGCCATCACCAGTCCGGCGAAAACGCGGAGGGTGATCTTGGCGGAAGCGGAAAGCCTCATGGCAGTCTCCTACAGTTGCTTCAGGGCGCCGGACTTGCGGGCCAGGAACAGGTAAAGCACGACGACGATGATCGGCACGGTGCCGAAGGCTGCGGCGAGCGGCGGGTTGAGGTTGATGTTGGAGGCGATTACGGTGCCGATCACCTGGGTCTTGCCGCCGACGAACTGGGCGGCGATGTAGTCGCCCAGGCTCAGCGAGAACGTGAAGATGGACCCCGCCACAAAGGCCGGTTTCAGCAGCGGCACTGCCACGGTCCAGACCGTGGACCAGGCCTTGGCCCCGAGGTCAGCGGAGGCGTCGAAGAGACTGTCCGGGATCTGCCGGAACGCGTTGTAGACCGGCACGGCCATGTACGGGAACCAGAGATAGGCCAGGGTGATGATCAGCGCGGCGGTGCCGTAGCCCGGGCCGGACATGCCCAGCGGGGCCAGCAGCCAGTCCAGCGGTCCGCCGGAGGAGAACGTGATCCGCCAGGAGAAGACCTTGACCAGGTACCCGGCCCACAGCGGCAGGGTGATGCCGATGGCGAAAACCGCGCGCATCCGCGGGGAAGCGACCTTCGCCATGTAGAGGCCCAGCGGCAGCGCGAGCGCGGCGCAGAGCACGGTCACGGCCAGGGCTATCCCGATGGTCCGCAGGGCGGTCTGCTGGTAGGCGGGGACGGTGAGGATTTCAGCGAAGTTCTCCAGCGTGAACGCCGGAATGACCTTTGACGTGAAGCTGTCCGTCGTCCAGAAAGCGGTGATGAACAGCAGGATCAGTGACCCGATGTAGAGCACACCCAGCCAGGTCAGCGGCAGTAGGAGCAGCCCGGCCAGCCGGGCCCTGGGCCGGGCGTAAAGCAGGCGGGAAACACGGTCGCCCAGGCTGTTCCGGGGCGGCGCCGGGGGCGCGTCGGGAGCGGATGGGGGTGGGGTTCGTTCGGTTACTGCCATGGCGCTTTCCGGCGGATGCTCCGCCGATTCTCCTCTGTGGCCGGATCTGTGGGACGTAGGGCCGCGTGCGCGGCTGTGAGGGGTCTGGCCGGCGGGCGGCGGCTGTTCGGGCCGCCGCCCACCGGTACGCAGGGCTTCGGTGGTGCTAGCCCTTGATCTCGGTCCAGGCCTTGGTCCAGTCCTGGTAGTTGGTGCAGGTGACGTCCGTACGGCCGTCAACACACTGCTCCACCGGGGTGGTCCACATCCAAACCTGCTTGTAGTACTCCTCGTCCGTGGCGAAGAAGGTCTCGCAGTGAGCCGCGTTGGCTTCGGATCCTTCACAGGCGAGGGCGTTGGCGGGAGCCATGCCGAAGTTCTGCGAAATCTGGGCGTTCACCTCGGCCGAGGAGGCGTAGTCCATCCACTTGTAGGCGCAGTTCGGGTTCTTGGCCTCAGCAGCGATCATCCAGGTGTCGGACCAGCCGGTGGCGCCTTCCTTCGGCAGCACGGACTCGACGGTGGCGCCGTCGCCCTGCGCCAGGTTCACGATGACCTGCCAGCCGGTACCCATGTGGGCGGTGCCGGAGGAGATGGAGCTGACGGCCTTGAGTGCGTCGTTCCAGTACTCGCCCACCATGCCGTTCTGGGTCTTGAGCAGGTCGACGGCGGCCGCGAGCTGGTCGGCGTCCAGCGCGTACGGGTTAGTGATGCCCAGGTCCGGCTGCGTGGCCATCAGGTACACGGCGGCGTCGGCAATGTAGATCGGGGAATCGTAGGCCATGGTCTTTCCGGCGTACTCACTGTCCTCTTCCCACAGCGGGGCCCAGGAATCCGGGGCCTGCGCAACGTGCTCGGTGTTGTACATCAGCACGTTGGCGCCGCGGCCGATCGGTACACCGTAGCTCTGGCCGTTCAGCGTGTCATAGACCTGGCCCTTGAGTCCTTCGACGATGTTGCCGAAGTTCGGAATGAGTTCCGTGTTGATCGGGGCCACATCGCCGCCGGCAATCAGGCGGAGCGATGCGTCGCCGGAGGCGGAGACCAGGTCGTATTCGCCGCTGCGCATGAGCTGGACCATCTCATCGGAGGTGGCACCGACCTTGCGGTTCACCTGGCATTTTGTCTCTGCTTCGAAGGCGCTGACCCAGTCGGCGTCGGGATTGGTGGAACCGTCCTCCACGAAACCGGCCCAGGCGATGATGTTGACCTGTCCTTCGCCTTCGCCGACCTCGCTGGCCATGGGCAGGTCCGGAACCTGGATGCCGGTCGAGGACGAATCGGAGGCGGCGCCGCCGCCGCAGCCGGCCAAAACCAGCGTGAGTGAGGCGAGGGCTGCCAACGGCAGTGCCTTGGTGATCTTCATGGGAGAACCTTTCATAGTGGGTGCGGGTGAAACGTGGTGCTGGAAGCCGGTGGTGGCTGGCTGGGTCTGAGGTGGCGGTGAAGCCAGTGGGCGGTATGACTAACTGACGGTTGTACTAACTGACGGCGAAGTTAAAGCGGGAAGGCCACTGGAGTTCGACGGCGTCGCCGCGGCCGCAGGCGGTGGCCCGGGAATCGTTCTGCTCCTGGACGATCAGCCGGTCCCCGGTTTCCGTGGTGGCCACGTACCGGGTGGTGGGGCCGGTGTAGACGATCTCCTCGATCCGGGCGGAGACGGTGGAGAAGCCGTCCGGAGCCAGGCTTCCCGGAGCGGCGATGTGGATCCGTTCCGGGCGGATGCTCACCAGTGCATCGCTGCCTGTGAGCCGCTTGGCGAGGGTGCCCTCGACCAGGTTGGTGCTGCCCAGGAAGGTCGCCACGAACCGGGTGGCCGGACGCTCGTACAGGTCTTCCGGGCTGCCGACCTGCTCGATGCCGCCGTCGTTAAACACGGCGACGCGGTCTGAGAGGGTTAGTGCCTCTTCCTGGTCGTGGGTTACGAAGACGAAGGTGATGCCAACTTCGCGCTGGATCTGCTTGAGCTCGATCTGCATCTGCTCACGCAGCTGCTTGTCCAGTGCCCCGAGCGGCTCATCCAGCAGCAGGACCTGCGGGCGCAGTATCAAGGCCCGGGCCAGGGCGATGCGCTGGCGCTGGCCGCCGGACAGTTGGGAAGGCAACCGGTCCGCGACCTGCGGCAGGCGGACCATCTCCAGTGCCTCGGCCACGCGGCGCACACGTTCCGCCCGCGGAGTCTTGCGCAGCTTCAGTCCATAGCCGACGTTCTGGGCAACGGTCAGGTGTGGAAACAGCGCGTAGTCCTGGAACACGGTGTTCACGTTCCGCTCGAACGGAGCCTTGCCGGTGACATCGGAGCCGTGGAGGTAGATATGGCCGCTGGTCACCGGTTCAAAGCCGGCCACCATGCGCAGCACGGTGGTCTTGCCGGAGCCGGAGGGCCCCAGCAGGGAGAAGAACTCACCCGAGCGGATGTCCAGGTCCAGGTCCTTGACCGCGGAGAAATCGCCGAAGCTCTTGGTCACCCGGGACAGGCTGATCGCGGTGCCTGAGGACACCTGGTCCTCGACGGTGGGGGAGATGGGTGCTGTGCTGGCTGGCACGGAAAGTCCTTTCACTTCAGCAGGAAGCGCGGAAGCGCAACAAGTAGTAAAGCTATGAAACCAGATGTTATATGTAATTTCCGTCACTTCAGGTAAATTTCTTGTTACGGATGCGCGGCCGGGGCTTTTGGCGCCCGGCACTCCGCCAAGCTGGAAAGATCGTGAACATGCCCCAGAACACCGCTCCGCAGAAACGCCTCCTCACCGCCGTCTTCGCGCCGCTCGGCGACGCCGGGAAGGCCAGCCGCGTCGAAGAGCGCATCATTCAGGGGATTTCGGCGGGTGCGCTGCTGGACGGAGACAGGCTCCCCACCGAGATGGAGATGGCCGCATCGATGGGCGTGGCCACCGTAACGGCGCGTGAAGCACTGGCCGGACTCCGGACGCGCGGCCTGGTGGAAACCCGCCGGGGACGCGACGGCGGCACCTTTGTTACGCTGCCCTCCGGCGACCGGATGGAGCTGGTCCGCCGCCGGCTCGCCGCCATGAGCCGGGTGGAGCTGCGGGACCTGGCGATTCACTACGCCGCAATTGCCGCCACCGCCGCGGAGCTGGCGGCCGACGCAGCGGACACGGAAGATGTTGAGGCCCTCGCGCACCTGCTCGAAGCGCCCGGCCGCGGCAACCGAGCCGTGGGAGACTTCCTGCTGGAGCTCGCTGCGCTGAGCCAGTCCGCGCGGCTGACCAGGGAATATGTCCGGCTGCACACGGACTACGGTTCACTGCTCGGGCTGGCCCATGCCGACGCAGCCTATGATGCCGCCATGGTGAGTCTGTGCCGCCGGATCTGTGCCGCCGTGGCGGAGGCGGATGCTTCCGCGTCCCGTGCACTGGTCCGCGAATACGTCCAGGCCTCCGTGGCCTGGCTCATTGATGAACACACCCGCCTTTCCACCTCCGCCGACCTCACTACGGCAGAGAAATCACCCCCCGCACCCGCCTGGAGGAAAGCATGAGCATTTCCCGCAGTGAATCCCCCATATCCCTGGCAGCCGCTCCCGCCGCTGCCCTCGGCAGCTTCTTCGAGGAGGTCCTGGAACTCCTTGAAACCTGGAAGCCACGGATCGAGGCCCTGTTTGCCGACCCCGCGGCGCCACCGTCGCGGCGGGACGTGGACGCCGTCGTCGAACCCCTGGCCGCCGTTCTCCTGGGCAGTACCCGACACCCGCTGGCCGGCGGGGGATTCGTTGCCGCGCATGGCGCCGTCGGGGACGCAGCCTGGCACATGGCCTGGTGGCAGGGGCGCAGCAAGGAGGTGCAGATGCTGACCTCGATCGAATCGATGGGGGAGGCCTATTCGCGCCGCGAGTGGTTCACCGTTCCCGTGGAAACCGGTGCCAGCCACATCACCGGACCCTATGTGGACTTCATCTGCACCGATGAATACACCGTGACCCTGACCTCTCCGGTCAGCGTGGCAGGGACGGTGGTTGGCGTCGTCGGCGCGGACGTTTTCGTGGAATCCCTCGAAGAGGTCCTGCTTCCGGGCCTGCGGCAGCTGCACGGAGAGGCGTCACTGGTGAACCGGGTGGGGCGGGTGGTGGTCTCAGCAGACCCGCAGCTGGCAGCCGGCCGCCTGCTGGTCGGGGACTGGCGGCAGGCGCAGGATCCCCTGCAGATGGAACTGCGGGGAGCTGAATATGCCGGGCACCGGGCCGCGGTGCACGCCTGCGGCCGGCTGCCCCTGGCGGTGGCGATCCCGCACCCCCTGGGCTAGCCCGGGGGCCAACCCGGCCGGCGGGGCCGGTTGGAGGGCCGGCTAGCGGGGCCGGCCTTAGCCGCCGGCGACCGGGCGGGGCTCCGGCGCCCTGGCGGGCACCTCCGGAATGTGAAAGAACGGAAGTGTCCGGCTGACCAGCGGGCCAATCAGCAGGGCAAAGGCCACGGTGCCCAGGCCCACCGGTCCGCCGAGTGCCCACCCGGTGGCCAGGACAGCGATCTCGATCCCGCTGCGCACCGCCCACAGCGGCCAGCCGAACCGTGCATGCAGTCCGGTCATCAGCCCGTCCCGCGGACCTGGGCCCATCCGGGCGCCGATGTAGAGCCCGGTCGCCACGGCCAGCAGAACGAGGCCGCCGGCGAACAGGAGGGCCTGGGCCCAAAACTCTGACGGGGCCGGCACCACCGCGAGGCCCACTTCCGCGCTGGGCCCGATGAGCAGGACGTTCAGCACCGTTCCCACCCCGGGCTTTTGCCGGATCGGAATCCACAGCAGCAGGACGGCCAGTCCAATCAGATTGGTCACCCAGCCGAAGGGGATTCCGGACTGGAGGCTGGTGCCCTGACCCAGGACATCCCACGGGGAGACGCCGATTCCCGCACGGACCATCATGCCGATGGCAAAACCGTACAGAAAAAGGCCAATCAGCAACTGCGCCACCCGGCGGGCAAAAATCCACGTCATAGCCTCAAGCCAATCGTTGAATTGGTCTTATATCAAGATGCCAATTGGCATAGGCTGGCCTGATGTTGATCCTGGGAGCAAATCGGTTGGCGGGTATGCTCGGCGCCTGGCGCGCCAGTGGTCCGGCGTATTCGGATCTGGCGGAGCGTATCCGGCTGCTCGTCCTGGACGGCCGGCTGCCAGTCGGTGCCAGGCTTCCGGCCGAACGCGAGCTCTCCGGCCGCCTTCAGCTTTCCCGCACAACGGTCAGCGCCGCCTACGCCAGGCTGCGGGATACCGGTTACCTGGAAAGCCTGCGGGGATCCGGCAGTGTGGTGCGGATTCCGGGGGTGCCCGCGGCCTCCACTCCGTTGGCCGGCCCCGATACCCTGGACCTCAGCAAAGCCGCCCTGCCGGCCGCACCCCAGCTGGCCGACGCCGCGGCGGCGGCCCTGGGCCAGCTCCCCGGGCTGCTCACGGAGCCCGGCTACGATCCCGTGGGCCTGCCCGCCCTCCGCGAAGCCATCGCAGAACGCTATGCCTTCCGCGGCCTGCCCACTGACCCCGGGCAGGTCATGGTGACCATCGGCGCGCAGCATGCGGTGGCGCTGCTGTCGCGGGTGCTGCTCGAACGCGGTGACACCGCGCTGCTGGAATCCCCGACCTATCCGCACGGCGCGGAAGCCATCCGCGCAGCTGGCGGACGGATCGTTCCGGTGGCCGTCACACCGCGCGATGGCTGGGACACCGAAGGTCTGGAACAGGCTTTCCGGCGGTCACGGCCGGCCATGGCCTATGTGATGCCGGACTTCCACAATCCCACCGGCGCGGTGATGCAGCCGGCGGTGCGTCACATGCTGCTGGAGCTCGCCGCGCAGGCCGGAACGGTGGTCGTGGCGGATGAAACGATGGCCGAGCTGGACATTGATTCCCCGGGACCAGTGCCGCCGCTGGCGGTCCACGGCCCGGCCGTGCTGGTGGGGTCCCTGGGTAAAACCGTATGGGGCGGGCTGCGGATCGGTTGGATCAGGGCCGAACCGGACCTCATCACCCGGCTGGTGCAGGCCCGGTTTGCCAACGATCTGGGCACACCGGTGCTGGAGCAGCTGGTGGCGGTCCAGGTCCTGGCCCGGTATACGGAGATCCTGGCTGGGCGGCGCGAGCTGCTGCGGGCCGGCCGGGACCGGCTCGAATCCCTGTTGGCGGCCGCGCTGCCGGAATGGGATGTGCCCCGGATTTCCGGCGGGCTGAGCACCTGGGTGAACATCGGCCGCCCGGTCAGTTCGCAGCTGACCCTGGCGGCCCGCTCCCGCGGACTCCTGCTGGCTGCCGGCCCGGTTTTTGGCAGCGACGGTGTGTTTGAACGGTTCCTCCGGCTGCCGATCAGCTACGGAGCGCCCGAAACCACCCGGGCCGTGGAAGTGCTGGCGGACGCCTGGTCAGGGCTGGGCGAAAGCCCGGCGCCGCCGTCGTACCAGCCCGCAGTGGTCTGACGGCCGGAACCGCGGCCGGGCTGCCGGCTACGGAACCAGGTTCACCACGGCGTCCGCCGTGTGGGCGCGCGCGGCGATCAGGTCCGCGTTCAACTGGTCGCTTCCCTCTGCCCAGCGCCGGGCTTCCGCTGGGGATTTCCCAAAGGCTGCGTGCCGTGCGGCCAGCCGGGCAACCCGGGTTGGTTCTGCCAGCGAGAGGTACCAGACGGCGTCGAGCTGCTCCCGCACCTCCGGCCAGGCACCGCTGTCCTGCAGCAGATAGTTTCCCTCCGTGATGATCAGCGCAACGGAGGGCTTCACCGGCACCGCGGAGCCGATCGGCTCCTCGAGGGCGCGGTCGAAGTCAGGCGCGTAGATGATCCGTCCGGCGGAGTCCTGCCGCTTCAGCCGACGGAGCAGGGCAGCGAACCCGTCGTCGTCGAACGTGTCGATGGCCCCCTTGCGGTCCCTCCGGCCCAGGTTCTCCAGCACCCGGTTTGCCAGGTGGAAGCCATCCATGGACACAACGACGGCGAGGTCCGGTCCCAGCGCCGCGGCCAGGGCAGCGGCGAGCGTGGATTTTCCTGCGCCGGGCGGCCCGGTGATGCCGAGGATGCGGCGGGGACCGGCAGCGAGCGTCCGGGCCTCGGCGATGAGCTGGTCCAGGGTGCGGTCGAGGATCTGCATGCTTCGCCCCTTCGCAGCCTAGGAAACGTCCGTCGAGTCCCGCACCACCAGCTCCGGCTGGAAGGTGACGTGACGGTGGTGATGGTCCTCGGCCAGCTCATCCTCCAGCAGCTCCACCGCAGTACGCCCGATGAGCCGCGCCGGCTGGCGGATGGAGGACAGCGGAACAATGGCGGAGGGCGCAAAATCGATGTCGTCGTAGCCGATCAGGGAGATGTCCTGGGGAACCCGGATCCGGTGGTCGAAGACGAATGCCTGCAGCAGCCCGATCGCCAGCAGGTCATTGGCCGCGAACACGCCTCCGGGGCGTTCGGCGGCCGGCCGGCGGAGCAGTTCCTCGCCCACGCGCCGGCCCTCCAGCACCGTCAGGGCCGTGGTGCCGGCGACGTCCAGCGACGCACCGGGCACGGCGTCGACGGCGGCCCGGGCACCTGCCTGCCGGTCGACCACCTGGTGCAGGGACGCCGGACCGCCCACGAAGGTGATTTTCCGGGCTCCGCCGGCCAGCAGGTGCGCGACGGCCATCCGGCCGCCTTCGACGTCGTCCACGGCCAGGGAACAGTACTGGGAGGCGGGAGCCTGCTCATCCACCAGCACCACCGGGGTGCCGCGTGAGCGCAGCCGGTCGATCCGCCGCCGGTCATCGGACTGGGGCGTGATGAGCACCCCGCGCACCCGCTGTTCCTCGAACAGGTCCAGGTAGACCTCTTCCCGGCTCCGGGAGAGCCCCGAATTGCCGACGATCACTGCCTGGCCGAGGTCATCCGCAGCGGCTTCGGCGCCCCGGGCGATTTCGTTGTAGAAAGGGTTGCCGGTGTCCTGCACCACCAGCCCGAGGGTCCTGGAGCGTCCGGCCTTCAGCTGCCGTGCCACGTCGTTGCGGACGTATCCCAGTTCGTCGATGGCCTTCAGCACCCGGCTTCGGCGGTCCGCTGAGACCACCTCGGGCCGGTTGATCACGTTGGAGACGGTGCCAATCGATACCTGGGCCTCCCGTGCCACGTCCTTGATGCTCACCGGGAATCTGGCCATGCTCTCTTCACTTCCGTCCGGACGAGGTCCGCTTCTCCTGGCGCCGTCATCTGCGGGCGGGGCCCGCGGGACAGGGTCTCATTGTAAGCAGCATGTCCTTTGGAAGACCGGCGCGCCGCAGGTTATGACAGGCGTGCGGCGGCCCGCGGCTCGTAGCGGACCGGTTCGAAGGTGCGGGCAACCAGGCGGCGCAGCTCCTCCAGCCCGCCGGAGACCAAGCCGGCGGCCCGGGCCTGGACCAGCACGTTGCCGATCGCAGTGGCCTCCACCGGCCCGGTGAAGACCGTGCGTCCGGTCCGGTTGGCGGTGAGCTGGCAAAGCAGCGTGTTCTGCGATCCGCCGCCCACCACGTGCACGGTGCGGATGCTGCGCCCGGTGAGCCGCTCGATCTGCTCGATGACGTCCGCGTAGGCGGCCGCCAGCGACTCCAGAATGGAGCGGACCATTTCGGCCCGGCCGCGGGGTGCACGCAGTCCGCGCTCCTCACACCATGCGGTGATCCGGGCCGGCATGTCACCGGGCGTCGTGAAGCGCTCGTCCTGCACATCGAACACCGGCACCGGGGCGGTGACGGCCGCCGCCTGGCTGATCAGCTCGGCCAGGTTGCTGGTGTGCTGGGCATCGGTGGCGCCCGGCCCGTCCCAGGTGCGGATGGATTCAGAGAGCAGCCACAGCCCGGAAACGTTCTTCAGGTAGCGGATCCGGCCATCCACACCGCCCTCGTTGGTGAAGTTGGCGGCGTGGCTTTCGGCGGTGAGCACCGGGGTGGGCAGCTCCACGCCGACCAGGGACCAGGTGCCGGAGGAAATGAACGCGGCGTCCTCATCGGCGAAAGGCACCGCGACGACGGCGGAGGCAGTGTCGTGCGAGCCAACGGCAGTAACCGGCACTCCGGCCGGGGCACCCAGCTCGGCCGCCACCGCGGGCAGCAGGCCGCCGATCCGGGCGCCGGGAGCCACCAGCGGGGCGAAGAGGCCGTTAGCCAGGCCGAGCCGGGCCATCAGCTCGGTGTCCCACTGCCGGGTGCGGGCGTCCAGCAGTCCTGTGGTCGCTGCGTTGGTCTCCTCGGTCACCTGCCGGCCGGTGAGCCAGTAGGCGATCAGGTCAGGGACCAGCAGCGCCCGCTCCGCCATTGCCAGATCACCGCGCTGCCTGTCCACGGCTAGCTGGAACACGGTGTTGAACGGGAGATGCTGCAGCCCGCTGCGGGAGTAGAGCTCCTCCGGGGGTACGGCCGCGTGCACTGCCTGCACCCCGGCCGCTGTGCGTTCGTCCCGGTAATGGTAGGGCAGGCCAAGCAGCTTTCCGCCGCGCAGCAGCCCGTAGTCCACCGCCCAGGAGTCGACGCCGATGGAGCAGACGCCGGGTTCCTCCCGAAACGCCTGGGCGAGCCCGGCGGACAGGGACCGGTAGAGCTCGGTGATGTTCCAGTGCAGGCCGGGCCCGTCTCCCTCGTGCAGCCGGACCGGCTGGTTGGGGAAGCGGGCCACATGCCGCATCCGGATCCGGCCGTCGGATATACCGCCGAGGATGACGCGGCCGCTGGTCGCCCCAAGATCGACGGCCGCCACCGCTGCCGCTGTCGCTGTCGCCACGTTTGTGTCCTTTCGCTGTCCCCGGGCCGTCTAGCGCAGGAACGCCGCAGCGACGCCGGCGTCGACCGGGATGTGCAGGCCGGTGGTGTGGGAGAGGTCGGAGCTGGTCAGCACTGCGGCTGCGCTGGCAACGTTCTCCGGCAGCACCTCGCGCTTGAGCAGGGTGCGCTGGGCGTAGAACTGGCCCAGCTCCTCCTCGGGCACGCCGTACACGGCGGCGCGCTTGGCTCCCCAGCCGCCGGCGAAGATACCGGAGCCGCGGACCACGCCGTCGGGGTTGATGCCGTTGACCTTGATGCCGTGCTCGCCCAGCTCAGCGGCAAGCAGGCGCACCTGGTGGGCCTGATCGGCCTTGACGGCGGAGTAGGCGATGTTGTTCGGGCCGGCGAAGACGGAGTTCTTCGAGGAGATGTAGAGGATGTCCCCGCCCATCTCCTGGGCGATCATGGCCTTCGCCGCAGCCTGGGAAACCAGGAAGGAGCCCTTGGCCATCACATCGTGCTGCAGGTCCCAGTCCTTCTCCGTGGTTTCCAGCAGCGGCTTGGAGATGGACAGACCGGCGTTGTTCACCACGAGGTCAATACCGCCGAAGGCCAGTACCGTGGCGTCGACCGCGGCGGCGACCTGCCCGGCGTCGGTCACATCGGCGCGGACACCAATAGCCACGTCGGGTCCGCCCAGCTCTGCGGCTACCTGCTCGGCGGCCTCCAGGTTCAGGTCCGCGATGACCACGCAGGCGCCCTGCGCGGCCAGCCGGGTGGCGATGGCCTTGCCGATGCCCGACGCCGCGCCCGTCACCAGCGCGATGCGGGTGGCATGGCTGCGCGGCTTGGGCATGCGGGCCAGCTTGGCTTCTTCCAGCGCCCAGTATTCGATCCGGAACTTTTCCGACTCATCAATCGGAGCGTAGGCGGAGATGCCTTCGGCGCCGCGCATCACGTTGATGGCGTTGAGGTAGAACTCACCGGCTACCCGTGCGGTCTGCTTGTCCCTGCCCCAGGAGAACATGCCCACGCCGGGCACCAGCACAATTGCTGGATCCGCACCCCGCATGGCCGGGGACGCGTCGTCGGCGTGCCTCTCGTAATAGGCCTGGTAATCGGCGCGGTAGGCCTCGTGCAGCTCCTTCAGCCGGGCGATGCAGTCCTGGACCGGTGCGTCAGCCGGCAAATCCAGGACCAGCGGTTTGATCTTGGTGCGCAGGAAATGATCCGGGCAGGAGGTGCCCAGGGCGGCCAGCCGGGGGTGCTCGGCGGCGGCGAGGAACTCCAGGACCCGCGGATCGTCCATGAAATGGCCGACCTGGGGGCGGTCATGCGAGGCCAGCCCGCGGATTGCCGGGGCGAGGGCGGCGGCTTTGGCCTGCCGCTCGGCCTCCGGCAGGGCCTCATATCCGGGCAGCACCGGGCCGAAAGGTTCCGCCTTGGAATGCTCGGCGATGTAATTCTCGGCTGTCTCGATGATCCACCGGGAGTTCGCCTCGGCTTCGTCGCTGGTCCCGCCCCAGGCAGTGATGCCGTGCCCGCCCAGGATGGTACCGATGGCAGCGGGGTTGGACTCCTTGATCGCGGCGATGTCCAGGCCCAGCTGGAAGCCTGGACGGCGCCAGGGCACCCACACCACCTTGTCGCCGAAGATCTTCGCGGTGAGTTCCTGGCCGTCTGCCGCCGTCGCGACGGCGATGCCGGAATCCGGGTGCAGGTGGTCGACGTGGGCGGCGTCAACCAGACCGTGCATGGCGGTGTCGATCGACGGCGCAGCGCCGCCCTTGCCGTGCAGGCAGTAGTCAAAGGCTGCGACCATCTCGTCCTCGTGCTCCACACCGCGGTAGACGCCCTTCAGCGCCCGCACCCGGTCCATGCGCAGCACGGCGAGACCCTTCTCGGTGAGGGTGCCGAGGTCCCCGCCGGAGCCCTTGACCCACAACAGCTCCACGTCTTCACCGGTCACCGGGTCCGCCGCGGTGCCCTTAGCCGAGGTGTTGCCGCCGGCATAGTTAGTGTTCTTCGGGTCGGAACCGAGCTGGTTGGAGCGGGCGATGAGGTCGGCGACGGTGGTCTGCGGACCGGTCGTCGGGTTGCTGGCGTGGGCGTTCATGCGAAGGTCTCCTCGTGGAGTGGACGGAATCTGTCGGTCAGGGGCGGGCGCGGGGAAGGCTCAGGAACCCCAGGAAGCCTGGGTGCCGCCGACCCGCTCTTCGGCGATGCGCTGCAGGTATCCGGATGCCGCGAAGGCAGCCATCGGATCACCCGGCAGCCCGCGGGACTCGCGCCAGGCCGCCAGCTGCGGGCGGACATCGGTGTAGAACGCGTCCATCAGGATCTGATGGGCGCCGAGCACGTCGCCGCCGGCCTGGGCGGATGCCAGCGCTTCGCCGTCGATCAGCAGGGCGCGGGCCGTCATTTCCTGAACGTTCAGGACCGAGCGGATCTGGCCGGGAATCTTCTCTTCGATGTTGTGGCACTGGTCGAGCATGAAGGCCACACCGGTTTCGGGATCCAGCCCACCGCCGCGGACCACCTCGACCATGATGCGGAAAAGCTGGAAGGGGTCTGCGGCGCCGACGATCAGGTCGTCGTCGGCGTAGTTGCGCGAGTTGAAATCAAAGGAGCCGAGCTTCCCCAGGCGCAGCAGCTGCATCACGATGAACTCGATGTTGGTCCCCGGCGCGTGGTGTCCGGTATCGAGGCAGACCTTGGCCTTGTCGCCGAGCGCGGCGACCTGGGTGTACGCCGTGCCCCAGTCGGGCACATCCGTGTGATAGAAAGCCGGCTCAAAGAACTTGTACTCAAGCACCAGCCGCTGGTCTTCGCCCAGCTGGGCGTAGATCTCCGCCAGCGACCCGGCGAGCCGGTCCTGGCGGCCGCGCATGTCCTGCTGCCCCGCGTAGTTGGTGCCGTCCGCGAGCCAGATCTTCAGGTCCCGGGACCCGGTGGAATTCATGATCTCCAGGCACTCCAGGTGATGGTCGACTGCCTTCCGGCGCACTCCGGGATCTGCATGGGTCAAGGAACCGAACTTGTATTCCTCGTCCTGGAACGTGTTGGAGTTGATGGTGCCCAGGGATACACCCAGATCTGCAGCGTAGCGGGAGAGGGCGGCGTAGTCCTCCACCTTGTCCCAGGGGATGTGGAGCGCGACGGCGGGAGCCAGTCCGGTGAAGCGGTGGACCTGGGCGGCGTCGGCAATCTTTTCCTGAACCGTGCGCGGCGTTCCCGGTGTGGAGAAGACCTTGAAGCGGGTTCCGGAGTTACCGAAGGCCCAAGACGGAAGTTCGATGGCCTGGGCGGCCAGCTGAGGGGCGATGTCGTCGAATACAGGCATGTGCGTCACTTCTCTGTGGATAGCCGGCGGGCCGTATGGAAAAGCACCGGCACCGCATTGAATCGTTTCACTAAACTAAGCCGCCAGGATGGAGAAGGTCAAACCTATTCGCAGTTGCCAGCGCACAACCAGGCAGCAAAGCCGTGTTGAAACGTCTCAAATTTTGGGTACTATGAGTCCGGCAGCATGTGAGACCGCCCTCACAGGTTTACCTGGCGGGTCCATCCTCAGGGGTGGCGATCTGCTGCCGCCACAGGTGCGAAGGTCCTCCCGGACCCGCCACATTACGAAGGAGTGATGCATGGGCTCTTCCCCATCCACGGCTGAGCTGCAGGAGCTGGTCCGGCTTCCTGATGAGACCACCCGCACCCGCGGATGCTTTCTGCTGCACATCCGTCCGGAGCGGCTGGCCGAGTACGTCGAGGTCCACCAGCGGGTCTGGCCGGAAATGCTGGACGCCCTGCGGGAAACGGGCTGGCGGAACTACTCGCTGTTCCTCCGCCCGGAAGACGGCCTGGTTGTGGGCTATTTCGAGGCGGAGAACGCCACGGCCACCCAGCAGCTGATGGATGCACATCCGGTCAATACCCGATGGCAGACGGAGATGGCGCAGTACTTCGTCGAAGGCACCTCACCTCGGACGCTGACGCAGTACTTCCACCTCTCCTGAACCCGTTTCTCCGGGGCACAGCCGTGCCCGCTTCACAGCACCTTCTTCACCGTTGCAGAAAGGCTCGCCATGAGCACCACCAAGCTCGGCGGATGGAAAGCCACCATCGCCGTGTCCATGTCCAACTACATCGAGGCCGGCTCGATCATTGCCCTGGCCACCAGCCTGACCCTCTGGCAGGAGTACTTCGGGTTCACCAACCTCGTCGTCGGGCTGGTCGCTGCGCTGAGCGCCAACGCATTCGGTGCAGCCATCGGCGCCCTCATCGGCGGCCCGCTGGGCGACCGGTACGGACGCAAGTTCATCTACACCTATGACCTGATCCTGTACATGCTCGGCACCCTGCTGGTCATCTTCGCTGTGGCACCCTGGATGCTCATCGTCGGTGTGATCCTGACCGGTATCGCCGTCGGCGCCGGCGTGCCGGTCGCCTGGACCTACATCGCGGAGGAAGCCCCCGCCGAACACCGGGCCAAGCATGTTGGCACTGCCCAGCTCGCCTGGTCTCTGGGCCCGGCGCTGGTGTTCCTGTTCGCCACGATCCTGGTCCCGCTGGGCCTGACCGGCAGCCGGATCATCTTCGCGCACCTGTTCGTCGTCGCCTTTGTCACCTGGTGGATCCGCCGCGGCCTGTCGGAATCGGCCACCTGGAAGAAGTCCGATGCAGAGCGCCAAACGGCTGAGGCCAGCGGCATCAAGCGCCGCAACTACCGTGAACTGCTGACCAGCGCCACCAACCTCAAGGCTCTGCTGTTCCTGACCGGTGTCTACGCGCTCTGGAACCTGGTGGCCGGCCAAATGGGCATCTTTATGCCGCGCGTGTACGAGTCCGCCGGCGTCGAATCCGCCATCCAGCAGAACCTGCTGCAGGTGCTTCTGTGGACCCTGACCGTGGCGGCCACCTACTTCGGCTTTATGAAGTACGGGGACCGGGTGGACCGCCGGCTGCTTTACGGCATTGGGGCGGTGCTGGGTATTGTTGCCTGGCTGCTGCTGGTCTTCGCGCACGTCACCATGCCGGTGCTGATCGTGTTTGCCGCACTCTGGGGCATCTCAGCCGGCATCGGAGCCCAGGCCTTCTATGCCCTGTGGGCCGCCGAGATGTTCCCGACCCGTCTCCGGGCCAGCGCCCAGGGCGTGTTGTTCTTCGTGGCCCGCATAGTCGTGGGTCTGCTCAGCTACTGGTTCCCCACTTTGCTGGCCGAACGCGGTGTTCCATTCGTTGGCATGATCATGATCGGCGCTCTCGTCGCCGCCATGCTCATCGGTGTCCTCTGGGCCCCGAACACCAGCGGCAAGAGCCTGGAGGACATCGAAACCGAGCGTTACGGCAAGGCTCCCGAAGCGGTCAAGCAGGACGCCGTCTAACCACAGCACTCACGGAGGCTCAGCACTTCTCAGCTCAAATCAGATCGGCGAGGGCCTCCGGGCCGGCCCGGGTTCACACCCGCGGCCGGGCCGGAGGCCTTTCCTTTGGGGCTGCCGCTGCTGGGCAGACTGCAACAATGGGGCGCATGGCACTGCACAGATATCCGATCCGCCGCCTGGAGGAGGACCCCGCCCATAAGCTGGAGCGCGGTCTCTGGCCAGCTGTTCTGCCGGCGGTTGCGCAGGTTCTGGACCGGGGGCTCGACCTCGGGCCGGCGACCATCCTCGTGGGTGAAAACGGTTCCGGGAAGTCGACACTCGTGGAAGCGGCGGCTCTGGCCTACGGATTGTCCGCCGAGGGCGGATCCACCGGGGCGCGGCACACAACCCGGTCCTCAGAGTCCGTTCTGGCCGACCACCTGCGGGTGGTCAGGAACGCGGGGGCCACCCGCCGAGGGTATTTCCTGCGGGCCGAGACGATGCACGGCTTCTTCACCTATCTGGAAGAGAATCCGAGGTGGGGCCCGCCGGACATCCGCTTCCACGAGATGTCTCACGGAGAGTCGTTCCTGGCGCTGGCGGCAGACCGGTTTCGGGGCCGCGGGCTGTGGGTGCTGGACGAACCTGAGTCAGCGCTGTCCTTCTCCGGGTGCCTCAGCCTGGTCTCAGTGTTGAAGGGCCTGCTGGCCGACGGCAGATCGCAGGTCATCCTGTCCACCCACTCGCCCCTGCTCGCCGCGCTGCCCGGTGCGGAGATCCTGGAGCTGGGACCCTGGGGGCTGCGGCGCCGGGCGTGGGAGGACCTCGACCTGGTGAGCAGCTGGCGGTCGTTCCTGGGCTCACCGGAGAGGTATCTGCGGCACCTCTAGGTGGGAAACCGTGACTTCCTCACCGCTGGGTAGTTGGATGTGCAGGGACGGCTGTTGATCAGGAGCACTCCGCACCCTGCGGCCGGCTTATAAGGAGGTCCGATGGGACGGGTCAGCGGAAAAACTGCCATTGTCAGCGGCGGGGCGCGCGGGATCGGTGCCGCCGTGGCGCGGCGCCTCGCAGCGGAAGGGGCGCAGGTGGTCATCGGGGACCTGCTCGACGGCGACGGCCGCGCCCTGGCTGAGGCCATCGGTGCCAATGCTGCCTACGTGCACCTGGATGTCACAAGTCCCCAGGGCTGGGCCGACGCCGTCCGCCAGGCAGAGGAACGGTTCGGCGGCGTGGATGTTCTGGTGAACAACGCCGGGATCGCGGATTTCGGCAGCATCGAGGATTACACGCTGGAGCAGTGGAACACCATCATTGCCGTCAATCTCACCGGGGTTTTCCTGGGTATCAAGGCAGCTGTCGAACCGATGAAGCGGTCGCCTGGTGCCTCCATCATCAATATTTCCTCCACCGCCGGTCTGCAGGGCTACCAGAACCTTCCCGGCTATACGGCAGCGAAGTACGGCGTCCGTGGACTGACGAAGTCCGTTGCGATTGACCTTGGCCCGGCCGGCATCCGGGTCAATTCGGTGCACCCGGGCGCCGTCCGGACCCCTATGACCGCAGGTCTGGACGGCGGGCAGGAGCACGTGGCGCTGCACCGGATGGGTGAACCCGAGGAGATAGCGAACCTGGTCCTGTTCCTGGCCAGCGACGAATCCAGCTTTTCCACGGGCGCCGAATTTGTGGCCGACGGCGGGGAAACCGCAGGGCTGGCCCGTTACGAAGTGGCGGAGCTGAGTTCCGAGCCCGGCCGGGCACCATCCGCTCCGGAAGCACCGTCAGCTCCTTTGCTCCCGCCCGCGGACCCGGAACCGCCGGCAATGTGACGGGCCCGCTCCCTCTCCGCGGAAGGAGCTAGGCGTCCTGGCGCTGGCGCTGGCCGGAGGGAGTTCCCTTGGGCTCGGTGAACACGATGTAGCGGTAGGCAAAGTACCGGAAGACGTTGCCCAGCAGCACTCCGATGACGTTGCCGGAAACATTGTCCGCGAATTGGCTGTCGAAGCCGAGGAGGTAGTGGGAGACATACAGGCAGCCGGCGGCGATCGCCAGGCCGACGAGGTTCGTGAGGGCGAACAGGATGGTCTCGGCCCTGACGCTGCGGCCGCGGGTGCGCCGGAAGGTCAGGTAGCGGCTGCCCAGCCAGGAAATCGTCGTGGCCACGGCTACCGAGACAACCTTCGCGGTGATCGGGCTGTTATCCAGGACAGCGGCGGCCAGGAGGTTGAACAGCCCGATGTCTACGAGGAAAGCGACCGTGCCTACCAGGGAAACGACCCCAGTCTCCGGAGGACTTTCCGGGAAGTCGAAATGCCGTTCATTCTGCTACCAGTTCTTTTCCCAGGACTAGCCGCAATGGGCTGCGCCGTGACCGGCCGCAGCCCATGCTGCACACCGTGGAACCACAAAACGGGGTTCATCTTGGATGCTTTCACATACGCCTGGAGCGGACAAAATCAGGTGCCTTCCTCGTGGCGGCCGCGACAGCCGGGATCAGCCCGCTGCCGGCAAACGAACCGTGAACACGGTTCCGCGGCCTACCTCGCTTGTGACCGTAATCGTTCCCTGATGGGCCTCGACGATGTTCTTGCTGATAACAAGCCCCAAACCGACGCCGGGAATCGCTGCCTTGCGGCTGGTACCGGAGCGGAAGAACTTGGTGAAAACCTCGGTCTGCTCGGCGGCTGTCATACCAATGCCGGTATCGGCGACCTGGAAGTGCAGGCTGTCTCCGGTTGACCACGCGCTGACCGTGACCCGCCCGCCGTCGGGTGAGTATTTCACTGCGTTGGACAGCAGGTTGTCGATCACCTGCCCAATGCGCTGGGGGTCAAGGAAGGCCGGCAGCTGCGCGGGGAAATCGGAGATCAGTTTGACCCTGCTGATTTCTGCGCGGGGAGCCGCTGAGGTCATGGAGCTGCGGAGCAGATCGGCAAGATCCGAGGATTGCTGTTTGATGCTGCTGGGGCCGGCCGCGGCGGAGAGCAGGTCCGAGACCAGTTCGAGCAGCTTCTCGGAGTTGCGCAGCGCCACCTTCAATGAGGTGGCCACGTGGGCCGGAACGTCCTCTTCGTCCTCCAGCGCCAGATCCAGATAGCCCATGATCGAGGTCAGCGGGGTGCGGAGTTCGTGCGACACATTGGCGACGAAGTCCTCTTTGGCGGCGACAGCGTTTACCAGCCCGGTGACATCGCTGAAGGCGATCACGGAGCCCTGGAAACCGCCCTGCCGCTGCACGGACCGGGCGGTGACGCTGAAGGCCCGCTGCTGGTCGCCGCTTCCAAACCAGACGAGCTGATCGGAAAAGGACTGGCCCTGCACGGTGCGGCGCACCGGACGCAGCTCCGGAGGCAGGGACGTCACACGATCCGGACCGAAGATCAAGAGTTCACATTCGTTGGCCTGCGTGCTCCCTGCCGGCAGGGCACGGCGTTGGATGAACCGCTGACGCGAGTTGGTGAGAACGACGTTGCCTTCCTCATCAACCACGGAAACACCGACCTCCACCGTGTCCAGAACGGTTTGGAGCAGCGATTCCTTGCGCCTGCTTTCCGCCAGGCTTTCCTGCAGGATCCTGTCTTTCTCCTGCAGTGCCGCCTGCTTCTCAAGGACGTCCGCTTCTGCGCTGGCTCTTGCTGCTTCGGCTCGTTCGGCAGCGCGCAGGGCACCCACAAGCTCCCGCTCGTAGAGCCGGCGTTCGTGGGCGTTGAACACCACCACCCGGTCCAGTGCCGGCCGGCTCCCCTCGGCCTGCTGCCGGGTGGCGGAAAGCAGGGCCGGGAGGCGGGTCCCATCCGGGCCGAGGAAATCGACTGCAAGTTCAGCAAAGGACCGGCCGACGCCGAGCTGGGGGAGCGCATGGGTTGAGTAGACAATGCGGTCGCCCACCGGGAGCAGGGACAGCAGGCTTGCGCCGATCAGTTCCTCCCGCGGCCGGCCGATCCACGCCGCGAAAGTCTCGTTCGCTTCGGCGATGGTGCCGTCTTCGAGTGTGACGATATATCCCGACGGCGACCCGTGGAACAGGTCCCGGTAATCCAGTTCGAGTGCGGCCTGGGTCAGCTCCACTCCCCGGGATGGTTCCTTCACGCCGCTGGTATCCGTGCGAGGTAGGTGAGGATGGCGTCCGCTGTTTCCTCCGGTGCGCTGACGTGCGGGAGATGGCCCGTGGCTTTGAGGGTCATCAAGGTGCTGGCAGGAATGCGCTCCTGGGTGTAGACGCCGATATGCGGCGGGGCCAGCAGATCGGAAGAACACTGCAGGATCAGGGTGGGAACTTCCACCTTCGAGAGAAGGGGACGGACGTCGGACAGGAACGAGACTCGGGCAAAGTCCCGGGCGATTGCCGGATCCAGCCGGCAGAAGCTGCCTTCGAGCTCATTGTGGAGTTCGGGCTTTTCCGGGTTGCCCATGATCATGGGGGCCATGGCGGCAGCCCATACGATGTAATTCGTGTCGAGGGATGCGAGGAGTTCGTCGATGTCGGCTTCGGAAAAGCCACCGGTGTAGCCGTCTTCCGGGCGGTCCATATAGCTGGGGGATGACGCCAGGAGCACCAGATCCGAGAAATACTGCGGAGCGGCAGCCGCGGCGGCCACGGCCATCATGGCGCTGACGCTGTGGCCCACGAAGGTGGCATCCCGGAGGTCCAGCTCGGCGCAGATGTCCAGCAGGTCGCTGACGTACCCGTCCAGCGACGAGTATTTGGCGGAATCATAGGCGGTGAGGTCGGAGCCGCCGGAGCCCACATGGTCGAAGGTGACGACCCGGTACTGGCCGGTGAAGTAAGGAATGACCCGGCGCCACATCTCCTGGTCGCAGCCGAAACCGTGGCCGAAGATCACCACAGGCCCCGCTTCATTGCCTAGGATCCGGACATTGTTGCGGGACAGAACGTCTGTCGTCATGGGACGGCGGGCCTTTGTTCGGGTGCGTGGTAGATGGTGCTGGTGTGAACTCTACCGCCACCTCCGGGGTCGATCCGGGACCCGAATCCGCGCGGCACGCAACAACCGGATCCGCCATCCGTCCAGGGCTTCACTCCCCGTGTTCAGCGGGCAGCAAAACGCAGCTCGGCGGCGCCGCCGTTGAACTGTGTGGTGCCGATCAGGCTCATGGTGGCGGTGGGGGCAGTGACTGGCAGCAGCCGGCGTCCGGAGCCCAGAGCCACCGGCATGTAGGTGATCCACAATTCATCCAGCAGGCCGGCCTCAGCAAACTGGGCGGCGGTGTTGCCGCCGCCTACCACCCAGATGTTCCGGTCCTGGGCCAGTGCGGCAGCCTGGTCCAGGATGCCCTGCACCTCCCCGCGGACGAAGCGGACGCCGCTGCCGGGCGGCGGTTCAAGGTCCCGGTGCGTCAGCACCAGGCAGGGCAGGGCGCCGTAATCCCAGGTGTCCGGCTGTTCGGACCGGAGCCACGCATAGGTTTCCGCACCCATGATGATGGCCCCGACTCCGGACACAAACCTGTCGTAGTGCTCTTGGAAGGGCTCGAAGCCGAAAGTCAGGAGCCAATCCAGGTTGTTGTCCTCAGTGGCGATGAAGCCATCCAGTGATGAAGCGACGTAATAGATGACTTTTGCCATGCATCGAGAGTAACCGCCGGCGGTGTTCCGGGGTTAGATGACGGCCTTTCCTTGCAGCCGGAGGGCCCAATTCGGCGATCCCGGGACGCTGCGGCGCGACTCGCTCGGCTGGCCGCGTGTGGCCGCCGCCGCTGGCCGCACGCGGCCCCAGCCGTGCAACGAAGCGACGCATTCCGAGGTCTGCTTGACGCTTCCCGCCAGCGGACCGCAAAGTTAGGTATCACTAACCTAACTTTGGGACCGGCGCTCGGCGCCGGCCCAGCCGTCCCGGGGAGAACCATGGTCCTGTTGTCCGAAGAACTTAAGAGCCATACGGCCCTCGCCCACACCCAGGCAGAAGAGGCCAGCTTCGTGAAGGAGCTGATGGCCGGAAACATGGATCAGGGTGAGGTTGGCAACCTGCTGGCCCAGAGTCTGGTCATCTACCGGGCACTGGAATCCGCGCTGGCCCGGTTTGCCGGCCACCCCCAGCTGGGACCCTTTGTTGACGCCCGCCTGGAGCGGGTTCCGGCCCTGGAACGGGATATGGACTTCCACTTTGGGCCGGATTGGGAAGAGCAGCTCGCTGATGGCCGCATTCACATCGTGCCCGCGGCCAAGGCATACGCCGACAGGCTCAGCGGGCAGTCAGAGGATGCCGCGGAATTCCTGCTGGCCCACCACTACGTCCGGTACCTGGGGGACCTCTCAGGTGGTCAGATCATCCAGCGGCTTGTGCAGCGGCACTACGGCACCCCGGATGCCGGACTCAACTTCTACGCCTTCCCGCTCATTGAAAAGCCGAAAGTCTACAAGGATCAGTACCGTTTACGGCTGGACACCACTGATTTCTCGCGTCCGCAGAAGGACCGGATCCTGGCTCATGCTGCCGAATCGTTTGAAATGAACCGGAGTGTTTTCCTGGACCTGGCCGACTTCCGGGAGAGCAGGCTTCCCGCCGCCGTGTAATCCGCCCGCGGCGGGCGGTTCCAGAGCCCGGGGCCCGTGCATGTGGCTGCACCTCACCAATTAGATGCATAAGCATGTAATGTGGAGGAACAGCTGAAGCAGGGAAAGGGTTGGTAGAGATATGAGCAACGTCGAAACGGCTCCGGTGGAAGTTGAGTGCGCCTCCGCACCCGCCGATTCCGCCGTCGAAATCCACGTTCCCCGCGACGTCCCGCTGGGCGGCCCCCGTGCCATGCCCGTCCGCCGCACCCTGCCGCAGCGCAGCCGCAGCCTGATCGGTGCCTGGTGCTTCGTGGACCACTACGGGCCAGACATCGTCGCCCGGACCGGCGGTATGGTGGTCCCGCCGCATCCGCATACCGGGCTGCAGACCGTCAGTTGGCTTTTCACCGGTGAAATTGAACACCGCGACAGCACCGGGGCCCATGCCATGGTGCGGCCCGGGGAACTGAACCTCATGACCGCCGGCCGCGGCATTGCACATTCCGAGGTTTCGCCGGCGGAGGTCAGCATCCTTCACGGCGTCCAGCTCTGGCTTGCGCTGCCTGAGGCAGCGCGCGGCACGGAGCCGCGCTTCGACCACTATGTTCCGGATGCCGTCCGGGGTCCGGGCTGGGAACTGCGCGTTTTCCTCGGCAGCCTGGCCGGCTCGGAATCCCCGGTGGAGACCCATTCTCCGATCCTCGGCGCCGAACTGCTGCTGGAAGCCGGTGCCACGGTGGAGCTCGACGCCGATCCGCGGTTTGAATACGGTCTGCTCGCCGACTCGGGGGCACTGGAATTCCAAGGGGCCGCCGTCGCCCCGTCGGAGCTGGCCTATCTGGCTCCCGGGGCCGGGACCCTGCGGATCAGCGCGCCGGCGGGCGCGCCGGCCCGGGTGGTGCTCATCGGGGGCGAACCCCTGGGAGAGACCATCGTGATGTGGTGGAACTTCATTGGCCGCAGCCATGAGGAAATCGTCCAGTACCGCCGCGAGTGGCAGCAGCACATCGGCGCGGAAACCCACCCGGGCGCCGAGCCCGGCAGCCGGTTCGCCGCCGTCCCCCATGATCCGCTGCCCCCGCTCCCGGCACCGGCCCTGCCCAACGCCCGGCTCCGGCCGCGCCGCTAATCCGAAAGGCCCAGAAGGAATGCAGATCCAGGACAATCCGGCGCAGCTGCGCTACGAAGTGCTCGACGACGGCGGGACGGTCGCCGGATTCGCCGCCTACCGCAACCGGCCCGGCCGCCGCATCCTCGTGCACACGGAGGTAGCCGATGCCTATGCCGGCCAGGGGGTTGCCGGACGGCTGGCCCGCTACGCCGTCGAGCACGTCCGCGACGCGGGCCTGCGGCTGGTGCCGCACTGCCCCTATATCGCGGGCTGGCTGAAACGGCACCCGGAATACGAGGGTTTTGTGGACTGGCCGGAAACTGAGCCTTCGGTGGAGGAACAGGTGGAGCAGGCATGAGCAGCGACCGGGTTTTTATCGACAAGCAGAACCGGCCGGTCTACCAGGCATTGGCCGCCACCGCGGCGGCGGTACGGGCCGCGGCGCTGGACGCCGGGCTGGACCGTAAAGTGATGGAACTGGTCAACCTGCGGGTCTCGCAGCTTAACGGCTGCGCCTACTGCCTGGACCTGCACACCCGGCAGGCCCTGGAGGAAGGTGAGACGCCGCAGCGCCTATCGGTGCTGCCCGCCTGGCGGGACACCAGGCTTTTCACCGACACCGAGCGGGCGGCCCTGGGGCTGGCGGAAGCCCTGACGCTGCTGCCCGACGGCGAGCACCGCGAGGACATCTTTGCGGAATACCAGGCGCTGCTCAGCGCGGAGCATTTTTCCGTCCTCAGCTGGGCCGTCGTGACGATGAACGCCTTCAACCGGGTCTCCATCATCAGCGGGCATCCGGTTAAACCGCGCTGAGAACCGTCCTCAGCCAGCTGCTGCCCGGTTGCAGCCGTTGGGGCCGGAACCGGGCAGCAGTCTCCCGCTCAGGGACTAGGTCCTAGAAGGGGTACGGTGCGATTTCGGAGCGCATGGTCAGCCACTGCGTCTCCGTGAAGGCGTCGATGTTCGCGGATGCCCCGCCGAACCGCGATCCGGTGCCGGAGGCGCCCATCCCGCCGAACGGGGAATTGGCCTCGTCCGAAACCGTCTGCTCGTTGATGTGCACTTTGCCCGAGGCCACCCGGTCGGCCACATCCATCGCCATCCCCACCTCTCCCAGCACACCGACGGAAAGCCCGTACTCGGAGGCATTCACCAGCTCCACCGCCTCGTCGATGCTGGAGAAGCCCAGCACAGGCGCCACCGGCCCGAAGATCTCCTCGGTCCAGGCGGGGTTGTCCGGGGTGAGCCCGGTGATGACCGTGGGGCGGTAGAAAAGGCCTTCGTAGGTTCCGCCGGCGGTGATCTGCGCGCCGGCGTCCTTGGCTGCCCGCACCAGCCGGTCGATGTTGTCGCGCTGGCGTTCGTCGATGATCGGCCCCATGGCCACCCGGCTGGTGCACGGGTCCCCGACCGGCAGGGCCCTCGCCTTGGCGGAAAGCTTGGCTACGTAGTCCTCAAGCAGGGACTCATGAACCAGATGGCGTCCGGTGGACATGCAGATCTGGCCCTGGTGCATGAAGGAGCCGAAGGCACCGGCTGATGCGGCCAGGTCCAGGTCCGCCCCGGGCAGCACCACCAGGGCGTTGTTGCCGCCGAGCTCCAGGTGGGCGCGCTTGAGCAGGCGGCCTGCCGTTTCACCGACTTTGCGGCCAGCCGCCGTCGAACCGGTGAAGGAGATGACGCGGACCTCCGGAGCCTCCACCAGTGCCTGCCCGACGTCGGCCCCGCCGGGGAGCAGCTGCAGCAGACCGGCGGGGAGGCCAGCCAGTTCGAAGATACGCATGATGGCCACGCCGCCGGAGATGCTGGTGCGGGGGTCGGGCTTCAGCAGTACGGCGTTGCCGAGGGCAAGCGCCGGGGCCACGGACCGGATGGAGAGGATCAGCGGGAAGTTAAACGGGGAAATCACGGACACAACGCCAACGGGCCGGCGCCGGGCGAAGGACCAGCGGTCCTCATTGCTGGTCAGCACGTCTCCGGCCGGGTGCGCCGGCAGGGCGGAGGCATCAAAGCACTCGTTGGCGGCGATATGGGTTTCCAGCTCCGCCTTCCCCTCGACCGCTCCGGTTTCCCGGATAATCCAGCCCTGGATCTCCTTGGCGTGGTCCTCGAACAGTGACCCGGCCCGGCGCAGGACGGCGGCACGCTCCTCCGGCCTGGCCTGGGCCCAGGTGCGCTGGGCGGCAGCGGCCCGGGTGGCTGCCGCGAGGGCATCAGAACGGTCCGCCGCGCCGACGGAACCCAGGACGCGCCCGGTAGCGGGCTCAACGACGTCCAGGACACCGGCGGACCCGGCCGTCCAGGAATCGGTGTGGATCTTGCCGTGCCAGGCGGAAGTGGCGAGGAGGGTCATGGCTGCTCCTAAATGCAGATGCGGTGGAAAATAAAGTTTGAGTCGGTGGCGGGTGGCGGGTGGCGGGTCAGGCAGGGGTGGAAGCGTCCTGGCCGCGGCCTGCGGCGCCGGGACCAGGCGGAGTTCCCGCCGGGTCCGCCGTCGTCGTCGTGGCTGCCGGACGCGTCACCCGCTTTTTGCGGCGTTGGACCAGGGTCGCAGCGGAGACCGCAATCAGGAGGGCCACGCCATTGAAGACATTGGTAACCCAGGTCTTGGCGCCCAGAATTACCAGTCCGTTGGCACCGACCGCAAGCAGGTATACACCTGTCACGGTGCCCCAGACGTTGAAGTAGCCGGCCCGGATGGCCGTGGCGCCCAGGAACGCGGCGGCGTAGGCCGGCAGCAGGAATTCCGGACCCAGGTCCGGCGTCGCATTGCCCGCGCGTGAGGCCTGCAGCGTGCCGGCCAGTCCGCCGAGCAGTCCGGCTCCAATGAAGGCGGCTGCCAGATAGCGCTTGGTCCGGACGCCTGAGAGCTCGGCGGCGTCGCGGCCCATGCCGGTAGCCCGCAGGTACCGCCCAAACGGAGTGCGTTCCAGAATGAACCAGAGGGCCAGCGCCGCGGCGAGGAAGTAGAACACCACAACCTGCAGGCCGCCGGGCAGGCGGATGCCGGTCAGGGCGGAGAACCCGTCGGAGGAGTGGGTGATCAGGGTGGAGTTGGTGAGCAGCAGGTTGAAACCGGCCAGGATGGTGGCCATGCCCAGGGTTGCGATGAAGGCGTTGACCCCGACGACGATGGTCATAAACGCGTTGACCGCGCCGATCAGCATCCCGAGGGCGAGTGTGGCCAGCAGGACCAGCGGCAGCGGCAGGCCGGCTCCGGCCAGGACGATTCCGGTGATGGTGCAGATGCCGAGGTTCGCGCCGACGGACAGGTCGAATTCGCCGGCGGCCAGTGGCAGGAGCACTGCCAGGGCCAGGATGCCAGGCACCGCCTGGTCGGCAAGGATTTGACGGAAGTTGCCTGAGGTCGCGAAAGTGTCTGGCATAAGCAGCGAGAAGACGGTGATCATCAGGACCAGGAAGACCACGATTCCGTAGTTCTTCATCAGGGCGCCGGGGTTGAAGCGGAGGTTCACTGTAGGGGCTCCTAGGTGGGATGTGGAGTGGTGGGGCGCGGGCTGGGGCTAGGCGGGGGCGCCGGTCTGGCAGGCCAGGGCGATGCCGTCTTCGGTGATCTCCGGGCCGGAGAGTTCCGTGGCGATCCGGCCGCGGTCCAGGACCAGGACCCGGTCGGCCAGCCCAACAAAGTCGTCGTAGTCGGTGCTGGCAACCAGGATGGCCACTCCGTCGTCGGCGAGTTCCTTGAGCAGCCGGCTGATTTCCTGCCTGGCCAGCGCGTCCACACCCTGGGACGGCTCGTCCAGCAGCAGCATCAGCGGGGAGCCGCTCGCAGCACGGGCCACCACCACCTTCTGCTGGTTGCCGCCGGAGAGGCTGCGGACCGGAGCGGCCAGTGACGCGGCCTTGACCAGGTAGCGGCGGGAAAGATCCTCGGCGGCTGCCTTCTCCGCCGCCCGGTTCAGCACCGGCCCCCGGGTGTAACGGCCCAGGCGCCCGAGGGTCAGGTTCTCGCCGACCCCCAGATCCAGGACGACGCCGTCGCGCCGGCGGTTCTGCGGAACGCAGGCTACTCCGGCGGTAATGGCGTCCGCGGCCGATCCCGGGGTGTACGGCTTGCCGGCCAGGACCATGTCTCCGGCGGCTGGCAGCTGGGCGCCGGCGATGAGCCGGACCAGCTCGCTGCGGCCGCAGCCGAGCAGTCCGGTGATGCCGACGATCTCGCCGGCGCGGACTGCCAGGTCGATGCCGTCCAGGCGGGGGCCGCAGAGGCCGCGGACCTCCAGCAGCACCGCCCCTTCCCGCTCCTCGGCGGGACGGATGGCTGGTGCTTCCAGCTCCCGGCCAATGACCAGCGAGACCACTGCGGCGGCGTCGCGCTCTCCCAGCGGTTCGTCCGCGACGAGCCGGCCGTCGCGCAGCACAGCCACGTTGTCCGCGATGCGCCGCACCTCTTCGATCCGGTGGCTGACGTAGACCGCGGTCCCGCCGTGGCTGCGCAGCATGTCGATCAGGGCCAGTACCCGGTCAGCTTCATGGGCGGGCAGCGAAGCGGTGGGCTCGTCCAGGATGAGGATATTGCGGCGGAGGGCGTCAACGTCGGCCGGGGTGCTGTCGCTGGGGCTGCCTGCGCCGCCTCCGCTGCCGGAACGGTGCTGAAAGGCACGGGCAATGCCCACCATGGTGCGGGTGGAGGGGGAGAGGTCCCCGACCAGGCTGCCGGGATGTTCATTGATTCCCAGCAGTTCCAAGGTGGCTGCGACGTTGGCGTGCTCTTTGCGGAGCCGGACCGGGGAGAAGCTGCTGCGGGCGAAGAACCCGTCGGAGAGGGCGAAGTTATCCGCGATCGTCAGCGCGTCCACAAGGCCCAGGTCCTGGTGCAGGAACCGCAGGCCGGCTGTGTGCGCGGCCGCGGGAGTGAGCGGCAGGGCAAGCTCCTGGCCCCCGACGGACAGTGTGCCGCCCGGATCCGGTGCGTAGACCCCGGCGAGGATCTTGATCAGTGTCGACTTTCCGGAACCGTTCATGCCCAGCAGAGCCGTCACGGCGCCGGCCTGGATATCGAGGCTGACCTCGTCCAGGGCCCGTTGTCCGGTGAAGGTCTTACTGATGCCGCGGATGCTCAGGGCGGCGGTGTGCTCCATGGGGATGCTCCTGAAGGTGGGAATGCGGGAATGCCGGTAAAACCAGGGGTGCGGCCGGCCCGGAGACCGGGCCGGCCGCGTGGGTTCCGTGGGTCTAGCCCGCGTTCTCCCACAGAGCCGTGAAGGCTGACTTCCAATCGGAGTCGCCCGTCCACGGCAGCTCGGGCAGGGTCTCTTCCAGCACCATGCGCTTCGGCATCTCGATCACCTGGTGCCCACTGGCACCGTTGGCAAAGAGCTTGTTCATTTCGTGGACTGACAGGTAGCCGGTGTGCTCCATCGGCTTGATGACGTCGGCGAACTGGCTCTTGCCGTCCTTGATCAGGTCCAGGTTGGCGGAGTTGCCGTCGTAGGACACCATCTTGATCGTGTCGCCGTTGGCGCTGCGCGCCACGGTGGCCTGGCTGGAAACCACGGCGGCACCGGTATGCGTCCAGATGTAGTTGATGTCCGGGTTAGCGGTCAGTGTTGCCTGGATCTGCGGCGGCAGTCCGGACTGCAGCTGGGACATCTGCGTTTCAAGGGTTTCGACGATCTCGCACTCGGAGCAGAGTTCGGGCAGCCACTTGGTGAACGCCTCGGTGCGGGCCGTAATGGAGGGGAAGGCCGGGTCCGTGGTGACCAGGATCTTCGCCGTTCCGCCGCTGTCCTGCGCGATGGCGGCGGCCATCATCTTGCCGGAGACATCCTCGTCCGGCACGACCTCCACATCGAAGCGGTCATCGGCGGGGGACATGCTGTTGACCAGGAAGATGCCGGCGTCGCGGGCCTGCTGCAGCGAAGCATCGATCTGGTCGGCGACGGCCGCGGTGAAGATGATGCCGTCGGCATCGAGCTGGATGGCCTGGTCGATGGCCTGGCGGGCCTTTTCCGGGTTTCCGCCCGGATCGATCATGCGGGTTTCCCAGCCGAGGGACGCGGCGGCTTCCATGGCTGCGTCGGCGCCGCGGGCACAGGCTTCAGAAGCGTAGGTGCAGGGGATGACGACGACGCTCTTACCTTCGGCGATGGCCGGTGACTCCGTGGGGACCTCTTCTTTGAGGGGTTTCTGGAAGTCGGTGAGCATAGCCTCGAGGGCCGCGGTATCAACGGACGTGGAACCCGTTTCGGCGGCGGCCGGCGCGGCATCAGTCTCGCCGGAACCTCCGCAGGCGGCGAGTGAGAGTGCCAGCGCCGGGACAGCGAGCAGCCCAAGCAGGTAGCGGGGAGTGGTTTTCATGGGTCCGGAGCCTTTCGGAATGACACTGGATGTGATGTAGCTCCCACTGTCTCCGGGGTGTCTGCTCCTGCTGTAGCGGCTGTCCTGATCAGGCAAGGCGATGTCCGGATCCGGCAACGTTTCGCCGGGCTGTGTTAGCGGGACCCGAGACTCCAGTCGGCGCACCCCTGGCCTAAAGGCCAGTCAGGGCTCCGCGGGCATCCCGGGGAGTGCAGCCGAAATGCTGCCGGAAGGACCGCGAGAAGTGTGCGGCGGAAACGAAGCCCACCGAGGCGGCTACCTCCGCGATCGGCGTGGCAGCGTGGGCAGGGTCGCCCAGCAGTTCCTGGGCGCGGGCCAGCCGGTTTTCCAGCACGTACTTGGCCGGGCTGGTACCGGCCTCCGCGAAGACCCGGGTCAGGTGCCGTTCACTGATACCAACTGCGCGGGCAACCCGGGCGAGAGACAGATCCGGACGGCCCAGATGTGCGCGGATGTGGTCACGCGCAGCGGCGAGGTAGGCGAGGGAAGGGGAAGCTCCCGGTTCGCCGGTAATGATCGAGAACATTTCCAGCACGCTCTGCTCCAGCTCATCGGTATCTGCGACTGGATCCCGGAAAGCCGCCAACGCGGCGTTCGCCGTGGTCTTTGCATGGGTGGCAGCCGGCGATCCACTGATGCGGAGGACCCGGGGCCGGAAATACTCCTCCCGGACGGAACGTTCGCGCAGCACATCCCTCGGCACCTCGACGATCACCTGCCGCATGTCCGTGGAAAATCCGTACATAAAGGGACGGTTCGCGTCGTAGACCACGGCTTCCCCCGCCGCCAGGGTCTCGCAGCCGGCGTCGTGGTAGAAAAATGCCTTTCCCTCCAACAGCAGGCAGAGCATCACGGCGTCGACAGGGTTTCGGCGGATATTCTCCGGTGCGCGTTCGATCACGTGGTCATTACCGCTGATGTGCGTCAGCCGGATACGGGGCAGTTCCAGGTTGGTCTGGGTGGCCAGCAGGCTGCGCTCCGAAAGGGTGCTGCAGCGCAGCCCGAACAGTGCCAGTTCGTTGTATTCCTCCCAGAGGTCCAGCCGTGCATCCAGCGGTGCCTGAGCGGTGGAAAAGCGGCTGGTCCGGCCGGTGTCCGGGCGGGCGGCGCCGGGAAATCCGGAATCCGTCATGGGGCTGGGCATCGGCACGGCGGCACCTCCAGGCGGGCATCATTGTCACGGGACCGGGCAGTATCCACAGGCTACGCGACTGTGGTCTACGCCACTGCATGTGACGTGCTTTTGTGACCGTGCGGGGGAATTCCGCCCGCTTCGGCAGCGTGCAATAGTGGGGGAACCATAAGCATGCTGATTAGAGGAGGCTCCCATGGCCGAACGGCTCGTTGCTGACCTGATTGTCGAACGGCTCCAGGCCTGGGGGGTCCAGCGGATATTTGGTTACAGCGGCGACGGCATCAATACCGTCCTCGGCGCCCTCCGCCGCTCCGGCACTCCGCGCTTTGTGCAGGCCCGGCATGAGGAAAACGCCGCGTTTATGGCCGTGGGCCATGCCAAATTCACCGGAGAAGTCGGGGTGATGCTCTCCACCCAGGGACCCGGTGCCGTGCACCTGCTCAACGGCCTGTACGACGCGAAATTGGACAGCGTCCCCGTGGTCGCCATCATCGGCCAGCAGTCCCGCACTGTGCTGGGCTCGGCCTACATGCAGGAAATCGATCTGTTGAACCTCACCCGGGACGTCGCCTCCTCCTTCCGGCAGCAGGTTAACAGTGCAGAGCAGCTGCCGCTGGTGCTGGACCGTGCGTTCAAGGCCGCGCTCACTGACCGGGCGCCCGCCGTCGTGATCATTCCGCACGATATCCAGCAGGCCCCGGCACCTGAACTGGAGCAGGAGCACGGCATCGTGGTCAGCTCCCCGGTGTGGAGCCCGCCGCAGCTGGTCCCCGCACGTGCCGACCTGGAAGCGGCGGCGGCACTGATCAACGACGGCGGCAAGGTGGCGCTCCTGGTTGGTCAGGGTGCTCAGGGAGCCCGCGGCCAGGTCCGGGAGCTGGCGGAGAAAATCGGAGCGGGTATCACCACCTCCTTGCTGGGCAAGCCCCATGTGGATGAGTCGCACCCGCTCGCCGCCGGCGTGATGGGCCATCTCGGCACCAGCGCCAGCGGCTTCGTGCTGGGGGAGTGCGACACCCTGGTGATCATCGGTTCGAATGACCCGTGGACGGAGTTCTATCCACCGCCCGGTGCTGCCCGGGCCGTGCAGATCGATATCGATGCCGCGGCCATCGGAAACCGGTACCCGGTGGAGGTCGCCGTCACCGGCGATGCCGCCGCCAGCCTCGAGGCGCTCCTCCCGCTCCTGGAGCCCAAACCGGATTCCGGCTGGCGGACCAGTGTGGAAGACGCCGTGCAGCGCTGGCACCGCCTGGCCGCTGAACGCGCGGGAACCCCCGCCCGGCGGGTGAACCCGGAGCTTGCGGTGCGTGAACTCAGCGACCGGCTGCCGTCCAACGCCCAGGTAGCGGTCGACGTCGGCAGCATCGTCTACTGGTACGCCCGCCAGCTGCGCCTCCCGGAGGGGGTGCCGGCCCACCTCTCCAGCACCCTGGCCAGCATGGGCTGCTCGATTCCCTATGGGCTGGCTGCGAAACTTGCCGATCCAAAGCGGCCGGTGGTGGCGCTGACCGGCGACGGCGCGATGCAGATGGCCGGGCTCTCGGAACTGATCACAGTCAGCCGGCTGTGGCCGCGCTGGGTGGACCCCCGGTTCGTGGTGCTGGTGCTGCACAACAATGAGCTGGCCGAGGTGACCTGGGAACAGCGGGAGATGGAGGGCGACCCGCGCTTCGACCAGAGCCAGGCGCTGCCGGACTTCTCCTTCGCGCGCTACGCCGAACTGCTGGGTCTGCAGGGAATCCTGGTCGACGATCCGGCCAAGATCGGCGCTGCCTGGAATGCAGCCCTGGACGCTGACCGGCCGGTGCTCATCGAGGTCCTCGCCGATCCGGACATTCCGCTGCTTCCGCCCTTCCCAGCCGGGGAAGAGAAAGGGAGGACCATGCTGGAAGCGCTGGTCAAGGAAGGACCGGACACCCAGCACGCCCGGGACCTGCTGGAAACCTATCTCCGCCAGGAGGAAGGGCTGAACCGCGGTCTCTAGCCCTCCCCGGGATCCGGTTCCGCCAGTTCCGGGACCTGAACAAAACGCACCGTAGTTCCCGGCCGCAGTTGGGCCGCAAGGTCCAGATCGGCTTCCACCACCACGCCGATCACCGGATACCCGCCCGTGACGGGAGCATCGGCGAGGAATAGGATCGGCAGCCCGGACGCCGGCACCTGGATGGAACCGGGCAGCACCGCTTCGCTCTCCAACTCACCTGGACGCCGGCCGGGTACCGGTTCACCGCTGAAGCGGATACCAACCCGGTTCGATTCGTTCCCAACCGTCCACGCCCGCGCCGCGAACGCCTCCACACCGGCTGCACTGAACCAGTCCTGCCGCGGCCCGGGGAGGTATCTCAGCTCCGCGGCCGGCCCCGGGAGCGGCGGCGGTACTTCATGGAGCCCGACGGCGGTGCTTGGATTGGCGCCCACCGAGAGCCGGGTGCCGGGCGCCAGCGGCTCCGGCCCGAGTTTCGCCAGCGTATCCGTTGCGCGGCTGCCCAGCACTGCGGGCACCTCGAGCCCGCCGCGGAAGGCCACATAACTGCGCAGCCCTGCCTCTGGCAGACCCAAGGTGAGAACCTCACCGGTGCGCAGCAGGAACGGAACATCCGGCAGGGCGGGCCGTTCCGCTCCGTCGGCGGTGAGCACGGACAGCGGCGCATCCGCACCCGTAACGGCCAGCACCAGGTCCCGTTCCGCCCGCAGCACCAGCCCGCCAAAGAGGACCTCAAGCGCGGCGGCGTCCGGGCGGCTGCCCACCAGGCGGTTGGCACGCGCCAGGGCGGAACGGTCGGCCGCGCCGGAAGCCCCGACGCCGAGGCTGCTGTAACCGGCACGCCCGCGGTCCTGCACTGTCGCCTGGGGGCCGGGGTGCAGGACGACGATGCCTGGGTCCCGGACGACGGCGGCGGGCGCAGCTGCGGGCGGCAGTGGAAGGGCGGGGCCTGGCAGTGCCGGTTCCGTGCTGGCCGCTGTGTGTCCGCCCTCCCCGCGGCCCCCGGCCCCCTGCCGGAGCTCGAGGCGCCCGCGGATCGGACGGAAGCGGACACGGGTCCCGGGGACGATGAGCGCGGGCGTTTCCCGGTCAAGGTCCCAAAGCGGCGCCGGAGTCCAACCAATCAGCTGCCAGCCTCCCGGTGAAGGCCCCGGGTACACCGCTGAGAACGGGCCGGCGAGCGCGACGGCCCCCGCCGGAACCCGGGTCCGCGGCTCGGCCCGCCGGGGTACCTCCAGCCTTGGGTCGCCGCCGGTCAGGTACGCGAACCCGGGCGCGAAGCCGCAGAACGCAGCCGTCCACTCCGTGCCGCTGTGCACCGCGGCCACGGCCCCGGCGGAACCCAGCCCGGTCAGCCGGGCAACCTCGGCGAGGTCCTCGCCGTCGTACACCGTGTCCAGTTCCACCAACGGGCCCATTGGACTGGTGGAGGAACTGCCGGTGCCGGGCGCTGCAGGGTCGGGGGCGGCGAGCAGATCCGCTGCCTGCCGCGCGTGCGCCGGTGTCGCCAGACGGAGCAGAACAGTGCGGGCCGCGGGAACCACCTCGACCTGGCCGGGCAGGGGCGCCGCTAGCAGCTGTGCGTGCAGCGCGGAGGCGGCCGCGGTGCCGGCGGTT
Organism: Arthrobacter sp. Helios; assembly: GCF_023167125.1. Classification (NCBI taxonomy): domain Bacteria; kingdom Bacillati; phylum Actinomycetota; class Actinomycetes; order Micrococcales; family Micrococcaceae; genus Arthrobacter; species Arthrobacter sp. Helios. The sequence continues at coordinate 2,809,007 of NZ_CP095402.1, read as the reverse complement.
TCGACCAGGAGTGCCCGGCTTCCTGCCCGCCGGATATGCGGGGGCAGGACGGGGGCGGGGGAGGATGCCCTCCGCCGGGGAGCGGCGGCTGCACCGGAAGCGGCCGCCTGGACCGGGGAGCCGGCGCTAGATGAAGCTGGCAACGGTGACGCCGTTTGCTTCCAGGGCTGCCCGGACTGCCCGGCCCATCACCACGGCGCCCGGGGTGTCCCCATGAACGCAGATGCTCTCCGCGGCGACGTCGATCACCGTGCCGTCCACGGCCTGGATCTTGCCGTCCAGGGCCAGGCGCAGCACGTGGTCGGTGATTTCGCCGAGGTCCTCCAGCACCGCGCCTGGCCGGGCCCGGGAAAGCAGGCTGCCGTCCGGGTTGTAGGCGCGGTCCGCAAAGGCTTCGGCGATGGTCCGCAGCCCTGCCGCGCGCGCGAGCTTCTCCACCACCGATCCCGGCAGCACAACCAGGGGCAGGTCCGGGCTCACTGCCCAAACGGCGTCGACAACTGCACGGGCCTGCTGCGGATCGTGGGCGATCGTGTTGTACAGCGCCCCGTGCGGCTTGACGTAGCTGACCCGGGTGCCGGCGGCCAGGGCCAGGGACTGCAGGGCACCGATCTGGTAAATGACTTCGCAGGTAAGCACCTCCGGTTCCATGTCCAGGGCGCGGCGGCCAAAACCGGAGAGGTCCCGGTATCCCGGATGGGCGCCGACGGCGGTGCCTGCGGCTGCTGCGGCGAGGCACGCGGCGTACATGGTGCCGGCGTCGCCCGCATGAAATCCGCAGGCCACATTCACGCTGGTCACCGCGGAGATCATCGCGGTGTCATCACCGAGCGACCAGCGGCCGAACGACTCGCCGACGTCGGCGTTCAGATCGATCGTAGCCATTGCCTTATCTTGTCCCGTCTCGTCCCATCGTGTCCCACTGTGGTGTGGGATCCACACTTCCGTGTTCGAGTGGTTTGTACAACATTTTTGCGAACCAAGGCATCAGCCAGCTGACGGGACAAATCAGCCAGCTCGAGGGACAAGGGGAAAGACCAGGAAATGCGGTGCCCCGCCCGTTCCCGGGAGGGGCACCGCCGACGTCCGATGCGGACAGCAGCTACTGCCGCATCGGGGCACCGAGTTCCGCGGGTTCGTCGTCGTTGAAGTATGCCGATTCCGAATGCGCGGCAAGGTCGATTCCCTGCACTTCATGTTCCTCGGGGACCCGCAGTCCCATCACCAGGTCAAGAACTTTGGCAATGGCCCAGGTGAGGATGAAGGAATACGCGAGCACCGCGATGGTGGCCACGGTCTGAATGCCGAGCTGGCTCCATCCGCCGCCGTAGAACACTCCGCTGACGCCGCTAGGCGCGGCGTCCGTGGCGAAGAACCCGATGAGCAGCGTGCCGATCACACCGCCGACCAGATGGACACCCACGACGTCGAGCGAATCGTCATACCCGAGGCGGAACTTCCACTCAATCGCCAGGGAACAGACCAGCCCGGCAATCGCGCCGATCGCCACAGCTCCCAGCGGGCTGACCGCGCCGCAGGCCGGGGTGATTGCCACCAGTCCCGCGATCAGGCCGGAAGCCGCCCCGAGCGTGGAGGAGCGCCCCAGCCGCAGCCGCTCCATCAGCGCCCAGCCCAGCAGGCCGGCTGCTGCAGCGACGGCCGTGTTCAGGAAAACGACGGACGCGGTGTGCCCGGCGCTCAGGGCCGAACCGGCGTTGAACCCGTACCAGCCCACCCACAGCAGGCTGGCGCCCAGGATCACCAGCGGGCGGTTATGCGGGCGGCTGAGGACCTGCGGCCAGCCCCGGCTGCGGCCAAGGACCAGAGCCAGGGCCAGGGCAGCGACGCCGGCGTTCATGTGGACGGCGGTTCCGCCGGCGAAGTCGATCGCGCCAAGGGTGTTTGCGATCCAGCCGCCGGTGACCGTGCCGTCTTCGTTGTCGAAGGCGAAGACCCAGTGCGCCACCGGGAAATAGACCAGTGCGGCCCAGAGACCGGCGAAGACCATCCAGGCGCCGAACTTCATCCGTCCGGCAGCCGCTCCGGCCACCAGGGCCGTGGTGACGCAGGCGAACATCAGTTGGAAGGCAGCAAAAAGGGCAACCGGAAGCGTGGCCGACGGGTCATCCGTGAGCAGCTGTTCCAAGCCGAAGAACTCGAGCGGGTTTCCGAGCAGCCCCAGGGAACCGAGGGAGTTGCCGAACGCGGCGGAGTACCCGAACAGTACCCAGAGCACGGCCACGAGGCTGGCGCTGCCGAAGCACATCATCATCATGTTGAGGATCCGCCGTGATCCGACCATGCCGCCGTAAAAGAAGGCGATGCCGGGGATCATGAGGCAGACCAGGGCTGAACTGGCGAGCAGCCAGGCAGTATTTCCTGAGTCCATGAGCGAACTCCAATCCGGTCGGGCCGGCGGAGCGCCGGTCGGGTGCTGGGGAGTGTGTGGGCGGAGTATGCGGGCGGAGTAAGAAGAAACGGGGCAGGAAGGGCCGGCCGTGAACCTGGGGCGCGTGCGGGACCAGCCTGGAAACGGAAAACCCTGGCGCCGGGCCAGCTTGTAGCCGGGAACCCGTGAGCCGGATCAGTCTGGCGCCGGGCCAGCCTGGAGCCGGAAACCCGTCGGAAAGTCGGAAAGCCGTCGGAAAGTCGGAACCCTTCGGAAAACAACTGGGGAAAATCGCGGAACGGCCGAAGAGCGTCCAGGTGTGAATCCGGAGGCCGGAACAGTGCGTCTGCAGCAGCGCTGTGCCTGCAGGGAAGTCCCGTGCAGGAGGATCGGGTGCGGCGGCACCGGAGGGGTTTCTCCACCGGAGCTGTACCGCTCTCACAGATTAGGCCGCGGTGTGTTACAGCCGGCAGCGCCTGCATGTTATCGCTGTGTTAACAGCTGCTGGGAACCTGCTGGACGGATGCTGTAAGCGAAACCGGGTTGACCACATGTTCGCGCTTCCCCGGAGTATTCCGCGGAGTGCGGCGGCCTGGCTTGCCGGACTCGAAGCCGCCCGCTCCGCCCGCCGACACTGGTTCCCACTCTTTGTAAACGGGTGTGGCTGGTGTGATCACACCAGCCACGGGAGATTACATACGGTGGGAACGCGTGCCGCCGAGCAGCTCCCGTGGGGTATTGGCGAGGGCTGCAGTGACATTGCAGCCGCGCAGACTCCCAGAAGTGGTTAAGGGTGTGGCTGGTGTGACCCCGCCAGACACTCCAGTAACGAACAGTGGGAACCTGTGTCAGCAGGCCCTGCAGCGCGCGTCAGCCGGATTCGCCAGATCCGCCCGCCGGTGGCACAGCGCTGCCGCGAACTCCTGGCGGCGCACGGAGAACAGGAACTACGCGGTGCGCACGGTTCCGCGGCCGAACGTGATGGCCCGGACAATCTGCACGATCCCCAGGACCACCAGGAAAATGCCGCCAAAGATCACCAGTGCGGCGAGCGACTCAACCGGCAGGAAGAGCACAACAATCCCCGCGATGATGCTCAGCACGCCGAAGGTGATCGCGTACCAGCGTGAGCCGCCCGTTTCGGTCTCGGTGAGCGCCATGATGCCTTCGATTATCCAGGCGATTCCCACCACCATGCCCAGCACAGCAAGTGAGGGGACGGGGTTTCGGATGGCTGCGATGCCCAGGATGAAGAGCAGCAGACCAACAACGATGTTCAGCACCCGCAGGCCCGCGGACGTGGGGGACGCTATCCCGCTGACAACCCGGACCGCGCCGGAAATCAGGAAGTACAGGCCAAAGAAGAAGGCGATGACGGACAGCGTGGCTTCTGGCCAGAACAGCATCAGCACGCCCAGGATCAGCGCCACCGCCCCGGAGATGCCGAATCCGGTCCGGACGGCTGAAATCGTCCGGGATGACAGTTCACTGGTATCGAGGCTGAGGCCTCCCCAGCCGTAAAAGGTGCCGTGAGTAGTGGACATGTCGCGCCTCCCGAGCAGTCGGAAATCTCCCCCAAGCCCTTCGGATTATCCTCCTGGCGGCACCGGAAGCCCAGCACCCGCCGCTGCCGGGCCGCAGGCGGACGGTGATTCGCTGCTTCCGGCGGTTCCGCCGCGGGCCGCGGCAGTCATTCCACCCGCAGCAGGGCGCGGACCTCCTCGTCGCCGGTCTGCCCGAAGCTCCGGTAGGCCTGACCCACCGAGGACAGTGTGCTGTCCGCCCAGGGGATCACGACGTCGTCCGCCAGGGCCGCGATACCGCCCACCGGGGCGCAGCTCATGGGGGCGGCCGCCACCAGCCACTGCGGCTCCAGGCTCCGGACCACGGCCAGTGCGGCGCGCATGGTGGCTCCGGTGGCCAGACCGTCGTCCACCACAATGACCGGGTTCCCCTGGATCCCCTGGATCGGCCGGCCCGGGCGGTAGCGTCCGGCCCGGCGCTGCAGCTCCGCGCTCTCGGCAGCAAGGACTGCGTCCAGTTCAGCCTGTCCCGCAGCCGGCGAGGCCGCCAGCCAGTACCGCACGACGTCGTCATTCCAGACCGCGGTGCGCTCACCGGCGGCTTCGGCGACCGCGCCTGCGGCGAGCTCGGGCTGGCGGGGATGGCCGATCTTGCGGACCAGGACCACGTCCAGGGCGGCCTCCAGGGCGGCGGCAACTTCGGCCGCCACCGGGACGCCGCCGCGGGGCAGGCCCAGGACCAGCAGCCCGTTCCGCCCGCGGTAGCCAGCGAGCGCACCGGCCAGGACCCGGCCGGCATCAGCGCGGTCGGCATAGGGATACGGATGGCCGGAGGTCTGGCCCATGGGCGCTCCTGCGGGTGACGGCACTCCCGGGCGCGCACGGCGGACGGGGTCTTCCCACGGTAGGCCGGAGCCCGCCGGCGGAGCAACGGCCGGCGGCAAGGAGGCGGTGCGTTGCAAACCGGTTTGCGCCGTAGCAGGCTGTCTCCATGACTGATACCGCAGTAATTACCGGCGCAACCTCGGGGCTGGGCGCAGAATTCGCCCGGCAACTGGCAGAACGCGGTCACAACGTGGTCCTCACTGCCAGGAACCGGGAACGGCTTGAGGCCAAAGCTGCTGAACTGGCGGCCCGCTACCAGGTGAAGGCGACGGTGCTGCCGGCAGACCTCGCCACACCCGAAGGAGTGGATGCCGTGGCTGCCCGGGTGGCAGAGCCCGACGTCGGCATCCTGGTGAACAACGCCGGGTACGGGCTGAAGGGTGATTTCCACGTCAACCCTGCTGCGGCTGAACTGGACCTGCTGAATGTGCTGGTGAGCGCGCCGATGCTGCTGAGCCACGCGGCTGTGAACTCCATGCTGGCCCGGGGCGGGGGCCGGATCATCAACGTCGCCTCGGTCGCCGGTTTCATTCCCCGCGGCACCTACAGCGCAGCCAAGGCCTGGGTGATCAGCTTCAGCCGGTGGGCGAACCTGCACTATTCCTCCCGAGGCATCGCGGTGACGGCGCTCTGCCCGGGCTTTGTGCACACCGAATTCCATGAACGGATGCAGATGGACAAGACCCCGTTTCCGGGCTGGATGTGGCTCGACGCGGAGCGCGTGGTCAGCGAAGGACTCGCGGATGCCTTTGCGGGAAAAGGTGTCTCTGTTCCGTCGAAGCGGTATAAGGTCCTGGCTGCGATCGGCCGCCTGGGGCCGCAGACGCTGGTCGCCCGGGTTGCTGCCCGCGGCCGTTGAGCCGCTAAGGGTAGAGCAGGGCAACGCAATCCGAAACCCCCGGCGGACCATTCTTTAGGTCTCCTAACAATGCGCCCCGCAGGGGCCATAGGGTGGCCTGCATGACCCAGACCACCCAGCCCAGCACTACGTACCTGGACCATCTAGAGGCTGAAACCCGGAGCCGCCGGGATACAGCGCAGCATGAGGAGTCGCCGTTTGCCGGGGCTCCTGAAGCGCTCGCCGAGGCGGTGGAAGCCCAGGTGGATGCCTTGGCGCCGGAGCTGCGCGGCCTCGCCTCGGAACTTCACCGGGACCCCGAGACCGCCTATCAGGAGCACCGGAGTGCCCAGCGCATCGCGGACCTGCTGGAACGCCACGGCGTCACCGCCCGGGTGGGGGTCCACGGCCTGGAGACGGCGGTGCGCGCCGAGGCGGGCAGCGGTTCCCCGGTCATCGCGGTCATGGCCGAGTACGATGCCCTGCCGGGGATCGGCCACGCCTGCGGACACAACGTGATCGCTGCAGCCGGCGTCGGCGCATTCCTCGCCCTGGCCCGCACGCTGCAGGATAATCCGGAGGCCTTCCCAGGGACTGCCGTGCTGCTGGGAACCCCCGCGGAGGAAGGTTACTCCGGCAAGGAAGTCATGGCCCGCAACGGGGCGCTGGACGGAGTGGACGCGGCGGTGATGCTGCACCCCTATGGCCAGGACGTGGTGGATCAGGTATGGCTGGGCCGCCGGCTGCTCACCGTGAGATTCACCGGCGTCGCTGCCCATGCCTCGGCGCAGCCGTTTATGGGCCGCAACGCGCTCGACGCCGCCACCCTCGCCTACCAGGGGGTCGGGCTGCTGCGCCAGCAGCTGCCGCCCTCCGACCGGGTGCACGCGGTGATTACCGACGGCGGGGCCCGCCCGAGCATCATTCCGGAACGCGCCGAGATGAAGTTCTACGCCCGGTCCAAATACCCCGAAACGCTCCGTGAACTCAGCCACCGGCTGGCGGATGTGGCCCGCGGTGCCGCGCTGATGACCGGTACCGGGGTGGAGCTGGACTGGGACGAGCATCCGCCGTCGCTCCCGGTGCGCACCAACCGGGCGCTCACCGGCCGCTGGCTTGCTGCCGAACGGCGGCGCGGACGCCAACCACTCCCCGGCGGCGTGGTGTCCGAAACCCTTGCCGCCTCCACCGACTTCGGGAACGTCAGCTACCGGGTGCCCGGCATCCACCCGCTGATTGGCATCTCCAGCCCGGACATTGCCCTGCACACCCGCGAGTTCGCCGAGGCCGCCGGCTCGCCGGCGGCGGGCACTGCCGCCGTGGACGGTGCAGCCGGCCTGGCACTGACGGCGCTGGACTACCTCTGCGATCCGGACCTCCAGGCCGCTGCCGCTGAGGAATTTGCAGCCGCCGGCGGCCCGGTGGACGTCCCCGGCTACTTCGCCTGACCGACTGACCTTCCCCCACTTCGAAGGATGCATCGATGAACGCTGCCCCTGTCACGACTTCCCGCGCCTCTCTGACCGACAGGCTGCTCGCCGGCGTCGAACGGGTCGGAAACCGCCTGCCGGATCCTTTTATCCTGTTCCTGCTCCTCTTCGCCGCGGTGGCCGTCGCCTCCACCCTGATGGCGTGGGCGAATGTCACGGTTACGGTGCCGGGGAGCGACGAGGCCACAGCCATTAAGGGCCTCTTCACGGCCGAGGGCATGACCTGGCTGACCACCACGCTGGGGGCCAATTACCTGGGCTTTCCCCCGCTGGCCACAGTGCTGCCCATCCTGCTGGCGGTCGGAGTAGCGGAGAAATCCGGGCTGCTTGCCGCGCTGATCCGCCGAGCCTTCGGCGCTGCTCCCCGCTGGGCCCTGCCCTACGCCGTCGGGCTGGTGGGTGTGGCGGGGTCCATCATGGCAGACGCAGCGTTCGTGGTGATTCCCCCGCTCGCCGCGCTGGTGTTCAAGGCTGCCGGGCGGCATCCGGTGGCCGGTCTGCTGGGCGGGTTCGCGGCTGCCGGCGCCGGATTCTCCACCTCCATGCTCGTCACCTCCCTGGACGCCCTCTTTGCCGGGATTACGACGGCGGTCACCGGGACCCTGCCAAATCCCGGGGCGCCGGTGAATCCGCTGTCAAACTACTTCTTCAATGTGGTCTCCTCCGCGGTGCTGATTCTGGTGGCAGGTTTCCTCATCGACAAGGTCCTGGAACCGCGCCTGGTGAAGCAGGGCATCGCGCGCATGGAATCCGAAGAAACGGACGACGGCGACAGCACGTCCAGCCAGGCTGCCGGGGCAGGCGCGGGCGGACAAGCGGTGCTGGATCCCCACCTGAGCCCGCTGGAACGCCGGGGCCTGCGCTGGGCCCTGGTCATCGGCGCGGTCGTTGCGCTGGTGATTGCCGTGGGCTCGCTGCTGCCGGATTCGCCGTGGCGCAATGCGGACGGCGGTTTCCTGCCCGCGTCACCGCTGCTCTCCTCAATCGTGTTTATCGTTTTTGTGCTGTTTGTGATCCCGGGCCTCGTCTACGGGCGGATCACGGGGACCATGCCTTCGGCCAGCGACATTCCGCGGGTGATGGGCCTGTCCATCAAGGAGATGAGCGGCTTCCTGGTCCTGGCCTTCGTGCTGGGCCAGTTCATCGCCCTGTTCAATTGGTCCGGGATCGGAAACTGGATTGCGGTGGCCGGAGCCTCCGGCCTGGAATCGATTGGGCTGACGGGTTACCCGGCCATCCTGGCCTTTATCGCGCTGGCCTCGCTGCTGAACCTCTTCATCATTTCCGGTTCGGCCATGTGGACGCTGATGGCCGCGGTGTTCGTGCCGATGTTCGCCCTGCTCGGCTACGAACCGGCCTTTGTGCAGGCAGCCTTCCGGGTCGGGGACTCAGCGACCCAGGTGCTCACTCCGCTGAACCCGTACATGATTGTGCTGCTGACCATGCTGCGCCGCTACGAACCTTCCGCCGGGCTGGGCACGGTGATCTCCCGCATGCTCCCGTTCACCGTGGTGTTCTGGCTGGCCTGGGTGGCCGTCCTGACCGTCTTTTACGTCTTTAACCTGCCCCTCGGTCCGGGCAACGGGATCTTCATCCAGTAGGCTGCCAACTCCCTCTAACTCCTGCCCGCCCCGGTTTGCTCGAAAGGTCCGCCATGGCACTGCCCGTCTACGCCCTGCATGAAAACCCTGAATGGTTCCCGCCTTTTGCCCGCGCCTTCGAAGCAGAGGGGATTGAGGTGCACGAATGGCTGCTGACTGACGGGGTGCTGGACCTGGACGAGGCTCCGCCGGAAGGTATCTTCTGGTCCCGGATCAGCGCTTCCTCGCATACCCGCGGAAACGCCCTGTCCAAGGACTATGCCCGCGCTGTCCTGGCCTGGCTGGAAGCGCACGGCCGGCGGACGGTCAACGGGCGGCGGGTGCTGGAACTGGAAATGAGCAAGGTGGACCAGCTGACCGCCCTGCGTGCCGCCGGAATCCAGACGCCGCGGACCGTGGCCGCCGTCGGACGCACCCAGATCCTGGCCGCCGCCAAGGAGTTCCCGGTGCCGTTTATCCTGAAGCACAACCAGGGCGGCAAGGGGCTGGGAGTCCGGAAATTCGAATCCCACGGTGAGCTGGCGGACTACGTGGCTTCGGAGGAATTCGAGGAACCGCAGGACGGCATCACCCTGGTCCAGGAGTACATCCTGGCCGCCGAACCATCGATAACCCGGGTGGAACTTGTGGGCGGGGAGTTTATCTATGCCATCCGCGCCGACACCGCCCGGGGCGGATTCCAGCTGTGCCCGGCGGACGCGTGCGCCATCGATCCCGCCACCGGTAAACCCGTCCTGCCGCCGGGGGCCACGATCGCCCCGGAAGCGGACACCCAGCTGTTCAGCCTGCGGGAGGGTTTTGAGCATCCCATCATCGGTGCGTACCGGGACTTCGCCCGCCGGATGAAACTGGAGGTCTGCGGCATCGAGTTCATCGAGTCAGAGGACGGCCGGCTGCTCACCTATGACGTCAACACGAATACCAACTACAACGCCGCCGTCGAGGCCGTGGCTCCAGCATCGGCCCCGCGGGCCCTCGCCGCCTATCTGGGCAGTCTGGCCAGACGGCAGCACTAGAACGCCAGGGGGGGGCAGACGCCCTGCAGCCGTCCTGGGCCCTGGCAGCCGCGGAGCAGCGGAGCGGATTGGCCCGCCGGCAGGAAAATCTCATGACGCCGCGCGGGAAAACATGCGGAACAGGTGCCACCCGGGTGCAATAGATTAGAGCCGGGGCCGCGACCCGCTCGGCCGAATGGGGAGGACCGGACATGGTCAGTCAGCAAACACCTTCACCCTGGCAGCGCTTTTGGGAACACGGCGGCTGGTGGCGGGCCTTACTGCTGACAGCCGCCTACTTCGTCCTCTACCAGGCCGGCTCGCTGCTCTTCCTGCCGTTCGCCGACTCAGTGGGCGGCCCGGACAGCGCCCTCTATATTCTGGTGATAATTGGCTTGCCGATCCTCCTGGGCGGCCTGATCCTGGTGGCGTTCGCTCTATCCGTGGGATGGCTGCGGGAGTTGTTCCGGCGTCAGCCGATCCGTGGGAGGGGCTGGATGTGGGCCGCCGTCGCCGTCGTTCTGGTCTTCAATATCCTGCGCCTGGCAACGGTCGACTACGGTACGGCCGGTTTCGATGTTGCAGCCGCTTGGCTGTTGACCGGCCTGTTTATCGGCTTCGCCGAAGAGGTGCTGACCCGAGGCCTGGTGGTGAACCTGCTCCGCAGGGCGGGCCACCGGGAGATCATCGTCGCGGTTGGCTCTGCCGCATTGTTCGCCGCGATGCACGCTGGAAACCTGCTGACGGGTCAGTCGCTTTTCGCGACGGCCTTCCAGCTTGTCTATACGTTTGCGTTCGGGATCTGCATGTACCTGACGCTGCGGGTCACCGGGAACCTGGTCTGGCCCATCCTGCTGCACGCCAGCACAGACGCGAGCCTCTTCCTGCAAACCGCCCACCCAGCTGACACCGCGATGGCGGGGGTCGCCTCCATGGGCAACATCCCAGTCATTATTCTCGGGATTATCTTCCTCTTTTTCATCCGCGGACGGGTTGAAGCACCGGCTTTCTCAGGCGGCCTCAATGGCGGGAAGGTGCTCTCCTAGCTGCGTCGGCCGAATATAGTCAAAGGTACCGATCTAAGGAGCCGTATTTTTATGACTGCCGCCCAGGAACCGCTGTGGGTCAAGCACTACCAGCCCGGAGTTCCGGCAGAAATTGAGCTGCCCACCGAATCCCTCACCGCCATGGTGGAAGACGCGGCAAAGCGGTTCGGACCCAACGTTGCGCTGGAATTCTTCGGTGCGGAGACCACGTACGCCCAGCTGGGAGATCAGATCAACCGGGCCGCCGAGGGGCTGCGCCGGCTCGGTGTCCGGCAGGGCCACCGCGTGGCGGTCATCCTGCCCAACTGCCCGCAGTACCTCATCGCGTTCTATGCCGTACTGCGGCTGGGCGGAGTCGTCGTCGGGCATAACCCGCTCTACACCGAGCGGGAACTGCGCCACCAGTTCGAGAACCACGGGGCGCAGGTTGCGATTGTCTGGGACAAGGCCGTGGCCAAGGTGCAGGATTTCCCGGACGACGTCGCCGTTCCCAACATCATCGCGGTGGACATCACCAAGGCGATGCCCCGGCTGAAACAGATCGGGCTGCGGCTGCCGGTTCCTTCCCTCCGGCGTACCCGCGCCGGCCTGACCACCAAGACGGAAAACACCATTCCGTGGGAAAAGCTGCTCGCCAGCCCGCCGATCGATCCGCTGCACCCGAAGCCGGCGGTGACGGATCTCGCGGCACTGCAGTACACCTCCGGGACCACGGGGATGCCCAAGGGCGTGATGCTCACGCACTACAACCTGCGTTCCAATGCCCTGCAGGGGCAGGCCTGGATGCACGGAGCCCAGGAAGGCAAGGAAGTCATCTACGGCGTGCTGCCGATGTTCCACGCCTTCGGCCTGACGCTGTACCTGACCTTCGCCATGCTCACCGGTTCCCGCCTGGTGCTTTTCCCCAAGTTCGACGTCGACCTGGTGCTGGCCGCTGCCAAAAAGTCCAGGCCGACCGTGTTCTGCGCCGTTCCTCCGATCTATGAGAAGGTGGCGATCGAATCCAAGAAACGCGGAATCGACATCTCCACCATCCGGTACGCCATTTCCGGAGCCATGACCCTGCCGTCCCGGACCGTGGAATTGTGGGAGGAAGTATCCGGCGGCCTGCTGGTGGAGGGATACGGCCTCACCGAATCCTCGCCCGTGGCCCTGGGCAACCCCTTCGCCGAGACCCGCCGTAACGGCACCATCGGCATACCGTTTCCCAGCACCCGGATGCGGGTTGTGGACCCGGAGGATGTTTCCCGCGGGGTGCCGCAGGGTGAACCCGGCGAGCTGCTGATCAGCGGACCGCAGGTGTTCGCCGGCTATTGGAACAACCCGGAGGAAACCGGGGAAATCCTGACCCAGGACGGCTGGCTGCGCACCGGTGACATCGTCACTGTGGACGAAGACGGATTCGTGAAGGTGGTGGACCGGCGCAAGGAACTGATCATCACCGGCGGGTTCAACGTCTCACCCAGCGAAGTCGAGGAAGTCCTCCGCAGCAGCCAGGACGTCGCCGACGTCGCCGTGATCGGGCTGCCCGGCGAGGGCGGCAGCGAGCAGGTGGTTGCCGCCGTCGTACTTCAGCCGGACACGGAACTGGACGAAGCGGCGCTGCGCGCCTACTGCCGTGAACGCCTGACCCCGTACAAGGTTCCGCGCCGTATTGTGGCGATCGAGGAACTGCCGAAGTCCATGCTGGGCAAGGTGCTGCGCCGCCAGGTGCGCGAGGCACTGAAGGACTCGATCTAGCAGCCGGCACCACCTCTCGACGGGCGCCGGCTCACCCCGACGGCGGGGTGAACTGGCTGATGGTGAAGTCCGCGCCCTGCGGGTCGCGGATCAGTGCCGTGCGTGACCAAACATCATCGCTTTGGCCCAGGACACTGGCTCCGAGCCGTTCGGCATCAGCCACCGACTGGTCGCGGTCGGCCACAGCAAAAGAGACGTGCCAGTGCGGCTGCTCGCCGGGCGCCGTGGGAGCGAACCACGCGATCGCATCCTCGAAACCGGACGGGGTGGAGACCGATGCCTGCCGCTCCCTGATACGGGGATCAACCGTCGCCTCAAGGTGGTCACCGTAGCCGGGCCGGCGGACCAGCCACCCGAACCCGAGATCGTCAACCTGCCAGCCGAACACCCCGCTGTAGAACGCCTTGGCCGCGCCGATGTCTGAGGTGTGGAGATCGCTGAAGTTCCACGTCCCCGGAAGATTAGCCACCTGGGACCCCAGCCGCCGGCGGGCCTGCCAGATGCGGAACCCGGCGCCTTCCGGGTCGGCCAGCACCGCCGCGCGGCCGCCTTCCCCCGCATCGGCCGGTGCGGACCGCACACTGGCACCGGCAGCAGTCAGCGCCCGGGCGGCCGCATCGGCGTCGTCCACGGCAACATAGGTGTTCCATGCTGCGGGCTGTCCGCTGCCGGCCAGCCCTCCGTCGGCCAGCCCGCCGACGTCAGCCCCGTCCAACCTGGCGATCAAATAGCGGCCGGGGGCGTCCGGGGGCATGGCGTCCTCGAAGGTCCAGCCAAACAATCCGCCGTAAAAGTCGGCCGCTGCGTCGACGTCGGGCTGCTCGGTGTCGATCCAGCTCGGCACACCGGCCGGGTACGTCCTGTCCGTCATCGTCCGCTCCCATCCACTGCCTGTTCCGTCCCTGCCGGTCCAATGCCACAGCCTAATGGGCGGGGGACCGGCAGGGTATCCCCGTGCGCGGCGCGGCATCTGTCTCAACGCAGGCCGCGGTTCCTATTGACGGACCTGGGTGGAGACAGTGGAATAATAAGTAGGCTTGGTAATACAGGCCCGGCCCGCAAAAGGCCTTCTGGAGCCACGGAACGGCACCGTGCACCGGTCATCCTGCCGCTGCGGGCGGACGCGGCAGGAGCAGCCGCTGGCTCTGACTGATCGGAACTGACACGCCGGGAACCCCTGGCGGAGATTCGCTGCCGAAGGAGAACACACACGATGATCAGCAATCAGCAAGTCGAAGGACTCATGTCCGCCTCGGGAAACGTCCTGGGACCGAACGGCGACAAAATCGGATCAGTAGGGACCTTCTATCTCGACGACCAGACCAACGAGCCGGCCTGGGTCACGGTGAATACCGGGCTGTTTGGAACCAATGAGACCTTTGTCCCCCTCAGCGAAGCCACCGTGGAGGGCATCGATGTGCTGGTGCCCTACTCCAAGGAGGAGGTCAAGAACGCTCCGCAGATTGAGAGCGACGGCTCCATCAGTGCAGAGGAGGAGGTCACCCTCTACCGGTATTACGGCTTTACGTATGACGACGGCACTTCGGGGATGGTGGATTCCGACGCCGGCACAGACACGCTCATCGAATCCGAATCCGAAACCGTCACCGAAACAGACACCGTCTCGGACACGGACCGGGACGCCGCAGCTGGTCTGGCCGGCGGCGCTGCCTCAGGCACCGGCAGGTCCGCAGCGTCTGGATCGAACATCGACGACGCGATGACCCGCTCGGAGGAACGCCTCGATGTTGGCACCGAAGCACGTGAGACGGGCAAGGCCCGGCTGCGCAAATACACCGTGACGGAAACGGTGACCACCGAGGTGCCGGTCAGTCACGAAGAGGTCCGGATTGAGCGTGAGCCGGTCACGGATGCGAACCGTGACGCTGCGATGCGGGGACCGGAGCTGCGTGAGGATGAATACGAGGTCACGCTGCACAGCGAGGAGCCGGTGGTCCGGAAGCACACCGAGCCGGTGGAGCGGGTCCGGCTGGAAACAGAAACGGTGACCGGCTCGGAAACCGTCTCCGGGGATATCCGGAAGGAGAAGATCGATACCGAAGTGGACGAGGCCGCGCCGCGGAACACCTCCGCGGGCACGGAGAAGAAGCCGGAAGACGGTACGGGAAGCTCCCGCTGAGCTTTAGTCTCCTGACTCCTGACTCTTGAATCCGGGCTCCCGCCCCCGGCCTTCGGCCGGTTTCGCCCCGGCACGAGCGCCTGAACCCCGCCGCCTTCACGGGCCGGCGGGGTTCGGCTGTCCGAAAGCTAACCAGGGCCGGCGTCGGGCCTGCTGTTTGTCGACGGGGAGTCCGGTTTGGGTTAGTATCCGTTCGGCACTCAATCACTAAGTGCACTTTGTTTTTAGGATTCTTCAGGGGGAAATTATGTCTCAGCAGTATGCCCAGAACCCGTACTCACCCACACAGTCCGGACCCGTACCGCTCTCGCAGCCGTTCTACGGTGCCAGCTTCGGCGAGGCCGTCAAACGCTTTTTCAAGAAGTACGCCACGTTCTCCGGCCGCGCGAGCCGCAGCGAGTACTGGTGGGTGTTCCTGTTCCAGAATGCGGTCGTGCTGGTCCTGTCAGTTCTCACCGCAATGAACGTGGATTCCAGCGGAGACCCCACCGGGCTCGGCATCGTAACGACGCTGTTGCTTCTGGTGTACATTCTGGGTGCGTTTCTCCCGGCGCTGGCACTGTTTGTTCGGCGCCTGCACGACGGCGGATTTAGTGGCTGGCTCGCCCTGCTCGCGTTTGTCCCACTTGTGGGTTGGCTGGCGTTTCCGGTGTTCGGCCTCATGCCCAGCAAGCCCGAAGGAGCGCGCTTCGACGCCGGGGCCCAGCAGCAGTACGCACCCTACCCGCCGGCTTCACCCCAGGCCTAGGCTAAGGGCCCACCGCCAGGGTATAACCGCAGGTCCGGACCGTAAGCCCTTCCCGAACGGCGCTCAGGCTTCGATACTGGAGGCATGACCCACCTCACCTCGTCAGATCCCGGCGGCACCTCGTCTGATCCCGCCGGGGACGGTCCGCCGCCCGCAGCGGCGGAGCTGGCCGAGGAGTCCGTCCAACTGGTCCGGCGCTGGCTGGCGGAGGCATCCAGCATTGCCGTGGACGCCTCCGCCGCCCAGCTGGCTGGGATCCTGAAGGACCCCAGCGGACTCGAATTCACGGTGGGTTTTGTTGACGGCGTCATCCGGCCCGAAGACCTCTCCGTAGCCGCCCGGAATCTCGCGGAGCTGGCCCCCAAAGTCCCCGGATTCCTGCCCTGGTACATGCGGGCAGCGGTCCGGGCCGGGGGAGTGGTGGGACCGTTCCTGCCCGGTGTGGTGGTTCCGGCAGCACGCCGGGTACTGCGGCGCATGGTCGGGCACCTGATCATTGACGCGACCGACGCCCGCCTGGGCCGGGCCATCCGCCGGATCCGCCGGGACGGCGTCAGCCTCAACATGAACCTGCTGGGCGAAGCGGTACTGGGGCAGCGGGAGGCGGCCCGCCGGCTCGAGGGCACCCGCCGTCTGCTGGCCAGGGACGACGTCGACTATGTCTCGGTCAAGGTCTCCTCCACGGTTGCCCCGCACGCGCCCTGGGCGTTTGAGGAGGCGGTGGCCGGCATCGTCGAAACCCTCACTCCGCTGTACCGGCTTGCCGCCCAGGGGCCCCGGCACAAGTTCATCAACCTGGACATGGAGGAGTACAAGGACCTCGACCTGACGCTGAGAGTTTTCATGGAGCTCCTCTCGAAGCCGGAGTTTCACCGGCTGGAGGCCGGCCTGGTGCTGCAGGCCTACCTGCCGGACGCGCTGGCCGCCATGCAGCGGCTGCAGTCCTTCGCGGCCGGGCGGCGCGCCAGCGGAGGAGCAGGCATCAAGGTGCGGCTGGTCAAGGGTGCGAACCTTCCCATGGAACAGGTGGAGGCCTCGCTCCACGGCTGGCCGCTGGCCACATGGGGGACCAAGCAGGAGACGGACACCAACTACAAGCGGGTCCTTGACTATGCCCTGCAGCCGGACCGGACCGCAAACATCCGCCTCGGGGTCGCCGGCCACAACCTCTTCGACATCGCTTATGCGTGGCTGCTCGCCGGGCGGCGCGGTGTCCGGGATGCGGTCGACGTCGAAATGCTGCTGGGGATGGCCACAGCCCAGGCGCAGGTGGTCAAGCAGGACGTCGGGCAGCTGCTGCTTTATACCCCCGTGGTCCACCCGGAGGAGTTCGACGTCGCGATCGCCTATCTGGTGCGGCGGCTGGAGGAGGGAGCCAGCAGCGAGAACTTTATGTCCGCCGTTTTTGACCTCAGCACCAATGAAGCCCTGTTTGAACGTGAGCGCCGGCGGTTCACCGCTTCCCTGGAGGCAATGGACCCCGGCGTCCCCGAACCCCGCCGCAGGCAGGACCGCACGGCACCGCCGGAACCGGCCGGGACGGAATTCGCCAACACCCAGGACACTGACCCTTCGCTGCCGGCCAACCGGGGCTGGGGCCGGGAGATTCTGGCACGGGTTCCCGGTTCGGAGCTTGGGCTGCTGGACGTCGAAGCTGCCTGGATCAATTCCAGCGAAGAGCTCGAGGACGTAATGGCCGAGGCTGTCCGGGCGCAGGCTGGGTGGGCCGCCCTTTCCGGCGCCGGCCGCGCCGGAATCCTGCGCCGTGCTGCCAACAGCCTGGAAACGCTCCGCGCACAGCTGCTGGAAGTGATGGCCGCCGAGGCAGGCAAGACCCTGGATCAGGGGGATCCGGAGGTCTCCGAAGCGGTGGACTTCGCCCGCTACTACGCCGACCGTGCCGCGGAATTGGACCACCTGGACGGAGCGGAGTTCCACCCGGTCCGGCTGACAGTTGTGACTCCGCCCTGGAATTTTCCGGTGGCCATCCCCGCCGGGTCGACGCTCGCCGCACTGGCCGCCGGGTCCGCCGTCGTGCTCAAACCCGCCGGGCCGGCCAGCCGGTGCGGGGCCGTGCTGGCCGCGGCCCTCTGGAACGCCGGTGTGCCGCGCGGTGTCCTGCAGTTCGTGCAGCTGGGGGAATCGGAGCTCGGGCAGCAGCTGATTTCGCACCCCGCCGTGGACCGGGTGATCCTCACCGGCGGTTACGAAACAGCTGAACTCTTCCGCTCTTTCCGCCCGGACCTGCCGCTGCTGGCGGAGACCTCGGGAAAAAACGCCATCGTGGTGACGCCCAGCGCCGACTTCGATCTCGCGGCGCGGGACGTGGCGGCCTCGGCGTTTGGCCACGCCGGGCAGAAGTGCTCGGCGGCCTCCCTGGTCATCCTGGTGGGATCGGCGGCGCAATCCCACCGCTTCCACAACCAGCTGCTGGACGCCGTGCAGTCACTGGAGGTGGGCAGGCCGGAGGATCCGGAAACGCAGATGGGTCCCGTGGTGGAACCGGCAGCGGGCAAGCTGCTGCGCGGCCTCACACAGCTCGGGGACGGGGAAGCCTGGGTGCTGCAGCCGCAGAAGCTCGACGGTGAGGGCAGGCTGTGGACACCAGGGATCCGGGCCGGGGTCCAGCCGGGCTCCGAGTTCCATCTGACTGAATACTTCGGGCCCGTGCTGGGAGTGATGCGGGCGCAGACCCTGGAGGAAGCCGTCCGGCTGCAGAACCAGGTCGACTACGGGCTCACTGCCGGGCTGCACTCCCTGGACCCGGAGGAAATCACGTATTGGACCGGTGCCGTGCAGGCTGGAAACCTCTACGTCAACCGCGGTATCACCGGTGCTGTCGTGCGCCGGCAGCCGTTTGGCGGCTGGAAGAAATCGTCGGTTGGAACCGGCACGAAAGCGGGCGGGCCGAACTACCTGCTGGGCCTGGGCAATTGGACTTCCAGCCCCGCCGCCGTGTCCGCACCAGTGGACGGCGCTGCTGCGGCACTGCTGGCTGAAGTCGAAGCTTCGGGGTGCCTTTCCGCCCGCGACCTGGCCTACCTCACCCGATCGGCAGGCAGCGACGCCGCCGAATGGGCCGCTGAGTTCGGACAGGTCCGGGATGTCTCCGGCCTGCTGGCAGAACGGAACCTGTTCCGCTATCTCCCGGTGCCCGGGGAAGTGCGCCTCGCCGAAGGTCAGCCTCAGGCGCTCCTGCTGCGCGTGCTGGCCGCCGCCCTGCGGGCCGGCGCTCCGGTACGGGTCTCCCTGCCCGCGGCCCTGCCGTCAGGAATCACGGCCCTGCTGGCCGGTCACGGGCTGGTCCTCAGTATCGAGGACGACGCCGGCTGGCTCGCCAGGCTAGGAGCTGGAACCAATCTGCCCTCCCGGATCCGGCTGATCGGCGGGGACCGCCGGGCTGCCGCGGCTGCCACCGGTGGACGCCCCGACGTCGCCGTCCATGACCAGCCGGTGACTGAAGCCGGGCGGGTGGAACTGCTCCCGTTCCTGCATGAACAGGCCATCAGCATCACGGCCCACAGGTTTGGGACACCAAGCCCCCTGGCGGACGTCCCACTGGGATGAAGCTAGGCTGGCGGCATTCCATGTCCCGCACCTTCGAAGGAACAGATGGTCTCCCACCTCCCGCTCGCCGGACGGACAGCCTTGATCACAGGTGTCAGCAGAGAACAGGGAATCGGCTACGCCGTCGCCTCCCGGCTGGCACAAATGGGTGCCAGCCTCTTCCTGGCCCACTACGTCCCGCATGACCGGGATCAGCCCTGGGGCGCGGATTCGATCGACGGCGTCGTCAGGGGAGTGCGCGCGCAGCTTGCCGGCGGCGCCCGGCTGGCTGATGTGAGCATCAACCTGGCGGATGCTGGTGCGGCCGAACAACTGATCGACCAGGCAGGGTCTGCGCTGGGACATCTGGACATTCTGATCTGCAATCATGCCCGCAGCGGCGGTGACGGACCGTTGAGGGACCTGACCGCAGAAAAACTGGATGCACACTGGGCGGTGAATACTCGGTCCACACTGCTGGCCACCCGTGCTTTTGCCGCCCAGCATGACGGGCGGGCCGGCGGCCGGGTCATCTGGATAACCTCCGGACAGGTGGACGGCGGAGTCATGGAGGACGAGATTGCCTACGCAACGTCCAAGGCTGCCCTGGCCGGGATCACTCCGTCCGTTTCCGCCGGCCTGGCCCGCCGGGGGATCCTCCTCAACACCGTCAATCCGGGACCGGTCAATACCGGTTATCTGGATCCCGCAACCGCCGACCGGTCCCCGGAAATCCTCGAGGAGGTACTTTCCCGCTTTCCCGCCGGGCGCTACGGCGAACCTGAGGATCCGGCCCGGCTCATCGCCTGGCTGGTCAGCGATGAGGGACGCTGGATGGTTGGCCAGGTGCTGAGCAGCGACGGCGGCTTCCGCTGAGTTGCCGCAGGGATTGAGATGATGCGGGGAGGGGGCAGCAGGTTCGCTCAGTAGCCCGGTCAGCACTGGGCCAGGTTCATGCAGGGGCCTAGCGGACAGCAGACCGGGATGTTAGGGTCCTCGGCATGGGAACACTCATTTTCGAGTAGCGGTGCGCGCGCTGAAGGCGCCCCGCTCTACGCAGACCACATCAAACCGCTTGTTGAGGCCAAGGCCTCCGAGTCCTTCCGTCTGCAAGCTCGAAACGCCTGAGCGCGAACCTGCGCGGGCAGCCCGGAAGGGCAATGATCTGGCATCAGCAGCCCAGAGTAGAAACTGGAGCACTCCCATGACGAAATCCGCCAAAAAACACCCATCCACTGCGGCAGGCCAGCCGCCGGCAGCTGCTGAGGCCGTCCCGGTCACCGACGCAACCGCCCCGGACCTGCTGATTAACGTCTCTCCGGCTGCTGCCCGCCGCCTGAGCGAAGACGGGCTGCGGCGCCTGGCCGCCGCTCAGCCGGCCGAAGCGAACCTCCCCGGCTGGCAGAGCCTGGGCAAGGGGGCCAAACCGAACCACGCCAACGGCAGGCAGGGCCCACGCGAACGCAAGGTGCGCTGGTAACCGGCTGCCCTGGCCACACCCGCTCCACACCGGACCGGCTGCAGACCCCGCCGTCTGCAGCCGGTCTGCCGATAAATCTCCGGCTGGGTGCTTTCCGTTCCCACCCGGCTGCTTCCGAACCCGCCCCGCCCGCCGGCATTTCGGGAGGTGCCGCCCTGCCTGCGCCGCCGGATTGGCGCTGCGCCGAATTCTTGAAATGCTGGCGGCATGGAATCTCCCGCCTCCGGCACCCTCACCCGCAGTTCCATCCACGCCACCGACGCACTCCAGGCCTGGACTGCCGGGAACCTCGGTGTGATCCGGCTGAACCGGCCGCAGGCGCTCAACGCCATGACCCTGGATATGGTCCGGTCCATGGACCGGGTGCTCCAGGACTGGGCAGTGGACGACGCCGTTGGCTCAGTCCTGCTCCTCGGTGCCGGGAACCGCGGGCTGTGCGCCGGCGGAGACATCCGGGCGATCGCCGCGGGGACGGATGCTGAGGCGATGGAGTTCTGGACCGCCGAGTATGCCCTCAACGCCCGGGTGGCCAGTTTTCCGAAGCCCTACGTTGCCCTGATGGACGGGGTGGTGATGGGAGGCGGAGTTGGCGTGTCAGGCCATGCCAGCATCCGGATCGCGACCGAGCGGACCCAGGCGGCCATGCCGGAGGTGCGCATCGGCTTCAGCCCAGACTGCGCCGGGTCCCTGCTGCTGGCCAACGCACCGGGTGAGCTGGGCACCCATCTGGCGTTGACAGCGGGCACCATGACCGGCGCCGACGCCGTGCTGTGCGGATTCGCTGATTACTACGTTCCCTCCGCCGCCCTTCCTGCGCTGTGTGCGGCGCTGGAAACGGCTGACCCCGCAGAGGTGACCGCGGCGTTCGCCGTCGAACCACCACAGGCTCCGCTCGCCCGCCGGCGGGAGTGGATCGACGAATGCTACGCCGGTCCCGATGTTCAGGAGATCCTTGCCCGGCTGGATTCCCACGCCGCCCCCGAGACTGCGGAGGCAGCCCGAAGCATCCGGGAGATGGCACCGTTTTCCCTGGCGGTGGCCCTGTCCTCGCTCCGGGCCGCCGCAGCAGAACCATCACTGGACAGGGTGCTGGCCCGGGATCTGGTCATGGCTGAGCGGATGATCGCCCGCCCGGACTTCCGCGAAGGGGTCCGCGCCCGCCTCCTGGACCGGGATGCACCCCGCTGGAATCCGGCCAGCCTCCAGGACGTGGCAGCAGCGGACGTCGCCTGGACGCTGGCCCTCTGACCGGGCCGGTGCCATGATGGTGCCCCATACTCCGGCAGAAGGGCACAGGCATGCTGCTGAACGGCAGGAACGCAGTCATTTACGGAGGCGGCGGGGCCATTGGCGGGGCCGCTGCCCGGGCCTTCGCCCGGGAAGGTGCCAGGGTTTTCCTGGCCGGACGGCATCCTGAACCGCTGCAGGCTGTGGCGGAGCAGATCCGGACGGCGGGCGGCCTGGCGGAAACAGCGCTGCTGGACGCGCTGAACCAGCAGGCCGTCAACGAGCATGCGGACCACGTCGCAGCTTCGGCCGGCAGTCTGGACATCTCCCTGAACGTCATCCAGCACGGCGATGTCCAGGGCCTGCCGATGTCCGCCATGTACCTGGAGGACTATCTCCGTCCGGTGTCGACGGCGGTGCAGACCACTTTCATTACCGCGCAGGCAGCTGCCCGGCACATGATGGAACAGAAATCCGGGGTGATCCTGGCTTTCGGCGGATCCGGAACCCAGGAACCGGGACAGTATCTGGGCGGGCTGATCACCGCGTTCGAAGCCATCGAGGCGATGCGCCGGCAGCTGGCGGTGGAACTTGGTCCGTACGGAATCCGGGTGGTGACGCTGCGCAGCGGAGGGATACCCGAGTCGCTGCCGCCGGACATGGACGGCCGCGAGGAAATCGCCGGAGCGATCCAGGCGGCCACCATGCTGAAGCGTGCTGCCACGCTGGAGGATGTTGGCAACGCGGCAGTCTTCGCCGCGTCGGATCTGGCCGCCAGCGTCACGGCGGCAACCATCAACATCAGCGCCGGAGCGTTGATCGACTGGTGAGTTGCCCGGCTGGTGGCCGGACCTAGGCTTCAGACCGCCAGATCGTGAAGTCCTCTGTGCTCACCGCGGTGTGGGCGCCGGTCTCCTCGTCGCGGAGCCACAGCGTCGCCAGCCCTGGTGCGGTATCCCGAACTTCTCCCCGATAGTAGACGTGACCGCCGCTGCGGGCTTCAACGTGGTCGCCACGGTGAACGGAACGGATATTACGGATGCGGCGGGCGGACGGATTGGAGGAAACGGGGGACGTGCTGGCTGAGGGCAAACTCTTACTCCTGGATCGTGAGGGGGCCTAGTTATGTCAACCAGCGAACTGGGCGAAAATATTCCCAAAGCTGTATCATCCCCTGACGCCGGCTCGGTCGGGAGCGTAAAGTCTGGGCATGGATATCGTGGATTTCCTGCTGACGCGCTTTCATGAAGACGCCGCGGAGTCCCGCAAGCTTCTGGGCGGGTCCGAAATTTCGCTCTCGGACCGCTGGTATGAAGAGCGGCTTTTGCGGGAATGCGAAGCCAAACTCATGCTGATCGACATCATCGGCGGTGCCCGCCGCAATGCGCTGTCCCGGATGCTGCAGGACACTGAGAGCGACCCGCGCAGCTACGCGGATGAACTCGAGTGGACCACCCTCGCCCTTGCCGCTCTGGCCGCCCCGTACGCAGATCACAACGATTACCAGGATGTCTGGCGGCTGGTGGAAAAACGGCCCTGAAGCCTGCCCGGTGGCCACCCTCCCGGGACCCGGTCAATCCAGTGGCCCTGTCCTGCGGCGTCCGAACCGCCTAGATTGGCTTCCATGACTTTGGAGACTCCATGACAGGGGACAGTGCCGCTACCGCCAGCGAACGGGAGCTCCTGGAACGGCTCGCGGCAGCCAAACACATCGCAACCACTTTCACCGGATGGGATGGGAGCCCGCAGCAGGTCTCCGATGAAACCCTGCGGATCATCCTCGCTTCACGGGGCGCCCCGGCCGGCAGCCGCTCTGAACTGGAAGCATCGCTGGAGCAGGCGCTGACGGAGCCCTGGCGCCGGGTCCTGCCGCCGACCGTCGTCGCCCGGGAAGGCTTCCCCTCCGCCTCGGTACCCGTGCGCTTTCCCGCCGGGATGTCCGCCCACGCCTGGGTTGAGCTGGAGCGGGGTGGAACCATCGATGTGCCCTGGGTCCCCCAGCTGGAGGAGTCCGCCGTCGTCGACGGTGTGGATCACCAGCGCAGCCAGCTGGTCCTGCCTCCTGACCTGCCCCTGGGCTGGCACCAGCTGCACGTCGAGGCCGGTGGCGCCGGGGACAGCGGGATCCGGGCACAGGCCGTGCTGGCGGTAACTCCGGACCGGCTGGACCCGGTTGGCAAGCTAGGCCGCGCCCGTACCTGGGGAATGATGGCCCAGCTGTATTCCACGCGCTCGGCACGGTCCTGGGGAATCGGGGACCTGACCGACCTTGCGGACCTCTCCGCGGTCTGCGGTGAAGCCGGATCAGATTTTATGCTCATCAACCCCCTCCATGCTGCCGAATCAGCCCCTCCAGTGGAGGATTCGCCGTATCTGCCCGCAACCCGCCGCTTCTTCAACCCCCTGTACATCCGCGTGGAAGCCATCCCCGAATACGGCTACCTCCCGCCGGAACAGCGGGCCCGGGTCGAAAACCTGGCCGCCGGGCAGCAGACGGTAAACCGGGACGCCGGCCTGCTGGACCGGAACACTGCCTTCGCGGCCAAGCTTCAGGCCCTGCGGCCCGTTTTCCAGGTGCCGCGCAGCCCCTCCCGGGAACAGCAGTACCAAGCCTTTGTCGAAGGAGAAGGCGAGGGGCTGGAGAGTTTCGCCCTCTGGTCGGCCCTGGCCGTCAGCCTGCCGGCGGATGCACCGCAGTGGGCAGAGGGCCTGGACAGCGATTTTGCCCGGAGCAAGGCCGTGGAGCTGGCCGGAGAAATCAGCTTCTACAAATGGCTGCAATGGATCTGCGATGAACAGCTCGAAACAGCACAGCGCGCAGCACGGAAGGCGGGAATGGGCATCGGAATCGTGCACGACCTCGCCGTCGGCGTCCATCCCGGCGGAGCAGACGCCTGGACGCTGAGGGACGTCCTGGTTTCCGAAGTTTCGGTCGGCGCGCCACCGGACATGTTCAACCAGCGTGGCCAGGACTGGAGCCAGCCGCCCTGGGATCCGGACCATTTGGCGGAGACCGGGTACGGCGCTTACCGTGACATGCTGCGGACCATCCTTCGGCATGCGGGCGGTGTGCGCGTAGATCACATTCTCGGCTTGTTCCGACTCTGGTGGATACCCCGCGGTGAAGCACCGGACAAGGGTGCCTACGTGTACTACGACCATGAGGCGCTGGTGGGAATCCTGGCGTTGGAAGCCCAGCGGGCGGGCGCCGTAGTCGTCGGCGAAGACCTGGGGGTCTTTGAGCCCTGGGTACAGGACTACCTGGCCGAACGCGGCATCCTCGGCACGGCCATCCTGTGGTTCGAGAACACAGGCCAGGGGCCGCGGCCGCCGGAGGAATACCGCCCCGGCGCCCTCACCACGATCGGCACGCACGACCTTCCCCCGGCAGCGGGGTATCTCGCCGGGGAGCACGTGACGCTGCGCGGCTCGCTGGGTCTGCTGAACCGGCCTGTGGAGGAAGAGCGGGAACTTGATGAGGCTGCCAGGGCCGCCATCCTGGAGCTGGTCCGCAGCCAGGGTCTGCTGGCCGCAGGACAGGCCTCCGAAGCAGAAACCGTTGAGGCTCTGCACCGTTATATTTCCCGGACCCCGTCTGTGCTGATTGGCGTCGGACTGGTGGACGCGGTGGGAGAGCGGCGCACCCAGAATCAGCCCGGCACCTCCACGGAGTACCCGAACTGGCGGATCCCGCTGGCCGGTCCGGACGGAACCCCGATCCTGGTGGAGGACCTTGCCACGAATGAGCGGTTCCAATCACTGGCGCGCATCATGAACGAATCACTGCGCTAGTCAGGTGCCCGGGACGTGCCTAATCGGCGGTCTGGTCGGCAAAGGCAACACGGCGCAGGAGAGCCCTCAGCTGATCCCGCTCGGCCGGTGAGAGAGCCCCCAATGACGTGTCGCTCGCGGCTGCGACCACGGCGGCCGCCTCCGCATAGAGCCGCTTGCCCGCCGCCGTCGGAGTAATGATGTTGGAGCGGCGGTCGCGCGGGTCAGCCAACCGCTTCACGGCGCCCCGCTTCTCCAGCTGATCCACCAGTGCCACGATCTGGCTTGGATCCAGGGACAGGAATTCCGCGAGTTCCCGCTGGGACGGGTTCAATCCGCTGCAGGCCAGGGACAGCACTGAGTAGGAGCGCACTTTAAGGTCGAGGGCTGCCAGGTCTTCGTTGGCGCGGCGTGAGCCAACTGAGCGGGCCCGGGCGGCGAGGAACTCGGTTTCACCGGCGAGCTCTGAATCGTAGAGCCGCTCGATACCCGCCTGAGGTCCCGCCTGTTGCGCGGTACCTGCCGCGCCGTTGCGTGAGGTGTTGCTGCCGGTCTCGGTCATGGACTAAGAGTACGCGTAATTACAACTGTTGACTTTCTCAACTATCTCGGATGTCATGGTGTGAGGCATGACACACGAATGAGGAGTTACGTATGGCGCTGGACGGCAAAACCGCGATTGTTACCGGCAGCGGGCGGGGGCTGGGCCTGGCCTACGCCCGGGAACTGGCCCGGCAGGGCGCGGCGGTGGTGGTGAACGACGTCGATCAGGCTGTCGCTGAGGAAGCGGTTGCCGTGATCCAGGCCGACGGCGGCCGCGCGGTTGCGGTGGTCGCTCCGGTGGGTTCCACGGAAACGGCGAAGACCCTGGTGGCTGCTGCGGTTGAGAACTTCGGCGGCCTGGACATCCTGGTGACCAACGCCGGGGTGCTGCGGGATAAGAGCCTGCTGAAGATGACGGACGAGGACTTTGACCTGGTCATCAACGTGCACCTGCGCGGCACCTTCACCTGCGTCCGGGAGGCGTACGCGTACTTCAAGGAAAACAACGTGGCGGGCCGGATCATCACGATCGGTTCCCCGACCGGTCAGCGCGGAAACTTCGGACAGACCAACTACGCCGCGGCGAAGGCCGGGATCGTGGGCATGGTCCGGACCTGGGCACTGGAGATGAAGAAGGCCGGCGTCACGGCGAACGCCGTCATTCCCGTGGCCGCGACCGCAATGACGAAGACTGTCCCGTACTTCGCTGCCGCTGTGGAGGCTGAGGAGCGTGGTGAGGTGATGCCGGACTTCTTCCGCAAGGAGCTGGGTTTCGGTACGGCGGAGGACGTGGCCGGTTTGATCGCGTTCCTGGCGTCGGAGGACGCTGCCGGGATCACCGGACAGGCCATTGGGGTGGGCGGGGACCGGCTGCAGCTGTGGTCCCATCCGGAGGCTGTGGCTTCTGAGTACCGGGACGGTGGCTGGTCGTATGCGGATCTTGCGGCGGCGTTCCCGTTCGCGGGGAACCTGCAGGGTGTGGGGGAGAAGTTCCCGCCGCTGCCGGCCGAACTCCAGCCCCAGACCGCGGAATCAAAGTAATAGCTGAAAACTGAGAGAACACAGGAAAACCACATGAGCGCTACCGTTGTCACTTTTGAAGAACTCGCCGGACTTGTTGGCAAGGACCTGGGCTACACCGACTACATCGAAATCACCCAGGACCAGATCAATACCTTCGCGGATGCCACCGATGACCACCAGTGGATCCACACCGATCCCGAGAAGGCCAAGGACGGGCCGTTCGGCGCGCCGATCGCGCACGGGTTCCTGACCCTGTCCCTGATCATTCCC
The DNA here is from genome assembly GCF_023167125.1 of Arthrobacter sp. Helios. Classification (NCBI taxonomy): domain Bacteria; kingdom Bacillati; phylum Actinomycetota; class Actinomycetes; order Micrococcales; family Micrococcaceae; genus Arthrobacter; species Arthrobacter sp. Helios. The sequence goes on along the minus strand of NZ_CP095402.1, from coordinate 2,781,752 downwards.
CTCTGGAGCTCACTCTTCGACGTGGAAGGCGTCAAGACAAAGGTCAACTACGGCCTGGACCGGGTGCGTTTCACCAACCCCGTCAAGGTTGGTGCCAAGGTCCGCCTGCACTCGGTGATCGCCGAGGTCACTGAGGTCAAGGGCGGGGTGCAGATCAAGACCTCCAACAAAATCGAAATCGAAGGTGAAGAGCGGCCCGCCGTGATCGCCGAGTTCCTCGCCAGGTTCTACGCCTAGTCTCCGGCGTATCAAGGCTCCTGGCCCCGGCCCCCTCCGCGGACCGGGGACCGGGCGGTAAAGCAGTACCAGCACCACACCTGCAGTATCCATTTCTCCCCTCAAGGAAGAGGAAAGTCATGAGGCACTTCATTACCAGCAAGGTCGCCAAGGCCTTCGCACTCGGCGCTGTGGCGTCACTGGCGCTGGCCGGCTGTGGCGGCGGCAGCCTGTCCGGCAGCGCTTCAAGCTCTCCCGCTGCATCGCCATCGGAATCTGCATCCAGCGGCGAGCTCGAGAAGATCGTGGTCGGCGTTCTGGCGATCGCTCCCTCCGCAGCCATGCACTACGGCATTGAGGAAGGCATCTTCGAGAAGCACGGACTCGACGTCGAACTCCAGACCGGGCAGGGCGGCGCCGCCATGCTTCCGGCCGTTTCCACCGGAGACATGAACTTCGCCGTGGGCAACCCGCTGACCGTGATGGTGGCCAAGGATAAGGGCCTGGACATGAAGATTGTCACGGGTTATTCCAACTCCTACGCGGACGGCGAGGATATCAACGGTGTGGTCGCCCGCGCGGACTCCGGCATCACCAGCTTTGCGGATCTGGAAGGCAAGACGGCCAGCGTCAACGCCATCAACACCCAGGGCGACCTGACCATCATGGAAGCAGCATCCATCGCCGGAGCGGATCCCAGTGCGATCAACTTCTCCGAGATGCCGTTCCCGGACATGGAGGCACAGCTGGAGCTGGGCAACACGGATGCCGTCTGGATTCCGGAGCCCTTCCTCAGCAAGGCCCTCGCCAACCCGGACAACGTTCTGGTGGGCTATTCCAACCAGGAAGTCATCCCGGGCATGCCCACCATGGTCTCCTTCACCTCCGGCAACTACGCCGAGCAGAACCCGGAAACCGTCCAGAAGTTCAAGGACGCCATGGAAGAGCTCCTCGTGGAGGCCGAAGCAAACATCGACGACGTCAAGGCAACCCTGCCGGACTTCATGACGATGCCGGCCGAGGTCGCGGCGAAGCTCAAGATGGAGCAGTACGACGCCGAACTGCGCACCGAGCAGCTCACCAGCCTCGGCGAGCTGATGCTCAAGTACAAGTTCGTGGAGAAGGCTCCCGACCTGGCTGCCATGACGGTCCAGTAGCAGCACCCCCGGTAACACCTCCGGTGGCCCGCCGGCCCTTCCGTATGCAGGCAGGCGGGCCACCGGCCCAGCAATGACTTTAGGTATGACAAAGAAGGATGTCTGAAGAAATGCAGAACCAGGGCCTGGGTTCATGGATCCACCGTCAGCGCGTCAAATCCGGTTCGAAGACCGCACTGATCTTCCGGGACGAACGGATCAGCTATGCCGAACTCGACGAGCGGATCAACCGGCTGGCGGCCGTGCTGCGCGCCAACGGGGTGGAGCACGGTACACGGGTGGCCTTCCTCGGGGATAACCACCCCGCCTTCCTGGAGACCTTCTTCGCCGCCGGATCGCTCGGCGCAGTTTTTGTTCCGCTCAACACCCGGCTGGCCCCGCCGGAAATCCAGTTTGCCCTGCAGGATTCGGGCAGCCTCATCCTGGTGAACACCCTGGTCCTGGATGAACTGGCTGTCCGAGGTTCGCAGGGGACCGCCGTCGAACTCCGCCTGCTGGTTGACGATGGAACCGCAGCTGCTCCTGCCAACGCCGGCGCCTTGCCGGTTCAGCCGTACGAGGCCTTCCTTGCAGCGGGCTCCGGTGGCTTTCCGGACGCAGCGGTCACGATGGAGGACGGGGCGATCATCCTGTACACCTCCGGCACCACCGGGCGGCCCAAGGGCGCGCTGCTCACCCACGCCAACCTGGCCTGGAACTGTTTCAACGTGCTGGTGGACTACGACGTCGCGGGAGATGACGTCGCCCTGATGATCTCCCCGTTGTTCCACGTGGCCTCCCTGGATATGGGAGTGCTGCCCAACCTGCTCAAGGGCGCCGCCGTCATCCTGGAAACCCGTTTTGAACCGGGACGGACGCTGGAACTGATCGAAAAGTACCAGGCAACGTTTATCAGCGGGGTCCCCACCACCTACCAGCTGCTCTGCGAGCACCCCGACTGGGCCAAGCGGGACATCAGTTCGCTGCGCAAGCTCACCTGCGGCGGCTCGGCCGTTCCGCTGCGGGTCATTGATGCGTACGAGGAACGCGGCCTCGGCTTCTCCAACGGCTACGGCATGACCGAAACCGCGCCCGGCGCCACTGCGCTGCCGCCCAAGTGGTCCCGGGAGAAGGCCGGTTCGGCCGGACTTCCGCACTTCTTCACCTCCGTCCGCGTGGCGAACCCGGACGGGTCACCCGCCGCTCCGGGAGAAGTGGGCGAGGTTCAGATCAGCGGACCCAACGTCATCAAGTCCTATTGGAACCGGCCGGACGCCACCGAATCCTCCTTTACCGACGGGACCTGGTTCCGGTCCGGGGACATGGGCTATTTCGACGGCGAGGGTTTCCTGTTCATTTCCGACCGGTTGAAGGACATGATCATTTCCGGCGGCGAGAACATCTACCCCGCCGAAGTGGAGCAGATTATCAGTGAACTCGACGCCGTCAGCGGTGTCGCGGTGATCGGGGTGCCCGACGAGAAATGGGGCGAGGTTCCCAAGGCGGTCATCACCCTGCGCGGGGGCTTCACCCTTGACCCGGCGGAGGTGCACGCGCACCTCGACGGGCGCCTGGCACGCTACAAGATTCCGAAGTCGGTAGTGGTGGTGGAGGACCTGCCCCGCACGGCCAGCGGCAAGATCCGCAAGAAGGACCTGCGCCGGGACTACACCGCCTGATCCGGCCGGGCCCGGCCCCCCGGCCGGCGGCCTGGCCCGGTGCCAGCCCCGCAGATGCAAAGATGAGCGGATGGACCTGAACCTGCTGCGCACCTTCGTCTCCGTATATGAGACGGGCAGCCTGACATCGACGGCGCGTGCCCTGTTCGTCACGCAGCCTTCGGTCAGCCATTCCCTGGCACGGCTGCGCGCGGAGTTTGCGGACGAACTATTCGTCCGGTCCGGCGGGCGGATGCGGCCCACGGCGCTGGCCGATGAGATCTTCCCCGACTGCCGGGAGGCGCTGGGGCGCCTCGAATCGCTGACCGAACGCTCCCGCAGCTTCGACCCGGCCACGTCCACCCGCCGGTTCCGGCTCTGCCTCTCCGACCTGGGGGAGCTGGGCTTCCTGCCCGAGGTGCTCCGGCACCTGGCGGAGGCAGCGCCGGGAGTGGACCTCGACGTCGTTCCGATGGACATTGCCGAGGTGGCTGAATGGCTGGAACGCGGCACAGTGGATGCCGCGATCGCGTCCTGGCCGCTGGCCGGCGGATTCGAGAGCCTGCTGCTGAAGCGCGAACGCTACGTTGGCCTGCTGCACCGGGACTTTCCGCTGGCTGGTACCGGCACGCTGTCCATGGAGGAGTTCCTGGCTGCCGGCCATGTGGAGGTGGCCCGCAGCACAGGACACCAGGCCGCCGAGGAACGGATGGAAGAGCTGGGCATCACGCGGCGCACCCGGGTCCGGGTCCGGCACTTTTCCGTGCTGCCGCAGATCATCTCTGAATCCGGGCTGATGGCGATCGTGCCGGAAAGCATGGCTGCAGGCTGGATCGGCAGCTGGCCGCTGCAGCTGGTTGACCTTCCCTTCGACGTCGAACCCATCGAGGTGCGGCTGCACCTGCCGCAGCAGGGACGCCGCACGCCGGCCCTGGACTGGTTCGGGTCGATGCTCCGGAACGCCCTGATTACGGAGCCGCTCGGCAAACTATAGACACTATCTATAGTATCTAGTCATAAAATTCAGTCGTTTTATGTTCAGCACCCTCCTACACTCGCTAGTGAGACGCAGGACACAGAGCGAATGAAGGAAAACCCATGAAGGTAGCTGAAGCAGTAGGACGAACCCTGGCAGAACTGGGCGTGCGGCAGGTATTCGGAGTGACCGGCAGCGGAAACTTCCACTTCACCAACGCCCTGGTCAACGGCGGCGCCAGCTTCACCGCCACCCGGCATGAGATGGGGGCGGCCTGTATGGCGGATGCATACTCACGTGCCACGGGAGAAGTCTCCGTGGTCAGCGTGCACCAGGGCTGCGGCCTGACCAACGCCATGACCGGCATCGGTGAAGCTGCCAAGAGCCGCACCCCGGTGATCGTGCTCTCCGGCGACACACCGCCCACCCAGAAGACCTCGAACTTCTGGATCGACCAGGACGCCGCGGCCGAGTCCGTCGGTGCAGTCGCCGAGCGCGTCCACTCAGCCGAAACCGCCGTCGCCGACGTCGTCCGCGCCTTCCGGCTGGCCCGCGACGAACGGCGCACCGTCCTGCTGAGCATTGCCCTGGACGTGCAGGAGGAGGAACTCGAGTTCTCCCTGGCGGACGTCCCGGCGGTCGCACCCACCCTGGTTCCCGGCCCCTCACCCGAAAGCGTTCAGCAGCTGGCGGACCTGCTCGCTTCGGCCGAGCGTCCCGTGCTGGTGGCCGGCCGCGGAGCCCTGGCCGCCCGCGCCGAAATCGAGGCACTGGCAGAGCAGACCGGCGCGCTGCTGACGACTTCCGCCGTCGGGCGCGGCATTTTCGCGGGCAACGCCTGGTATCTGGACGTGATGGGCGGCTTCTCCACACCGGTGACCGCCGAACTGATCCAGGGCGCCGACGTCGTGGTGGCTTTTGGTGCCAGCCTCAACCGCTGGACCTCGCGCAGCGGCTCGCTGCTGGCCGGCAGCCGGGTAGTGCAGGTGGACCTGAGTCCGGAGGCGATCGGCTTCCACCGTCCCGTCGAGTTCGGTGTCCTGGGCGACTCTGCGCTGGTGGCGCAGGCCGTGACCGGCGAGCTGGCTTCGCGGGGTGCGGCTTCGGCCGGATACCGCAGCGACGCGGTGCTGGAGCAGATCAAGTCCGGCAGCGAATGGGTCAACGTGGACTTCGGCCCGATCGACTCCGCGGACACGATCGATCCGCGCACCCTGACCATCGCGCTGAATGACCTGGTGCCGATGGAACGCGTGGTGGTGACCGACGGCGGTAACTTCAACGGCTACCCGGCCATGTTCTTCCAGGTTCCGGACGCCCGCGCCTACTGCCTGCCGCTGGCCTTCCAGTCGATCGGGCTGGCGCTGTCCTCCGCGATTGGCGCCGGAATTGCCAATCCGGACCGGATTGCCATCGCAGGGGTGGGCGACGGCGGTTTTATGATGAGCCTAGCCGAGCTGGACACCGCAGTCCGGCTGAAGCTGCCGATGATCGTGGTGGTCTACAACGACAACGCGTACGGAGCCGAGGTACACCACTTTGTGCACGAGACCGACCAGCTGGACATCGTGGAGTTCCCGGACACCGACATCGCAGCCATCGCCCGCGGTTTCGGCTGCACCGGAGTCACGGTCCGGAACGAGGCTGACCTGGCCGGTGTGCAGGGCTGGCTCGACGGGGACCGCAGCACTCCGCTGGTCATTGACGCGAAGATCAGCTCCTTCCCGTCCTGGGTGCTCGCGCATACCTTCGACGACGAATAGGGTTTCGGGATCGGCGTCTGCTGCCGCCCAGTCTGGAGATGTACCTAGACTGGCAGCAGCAGACGCCACACCCATCCATTCTGAGGACAGCCATGACCCAGCTTTCCCCGGGCGACACCGCCCCCGCCTTCTCCCTTCCCGATGCCAGCGGCAAGCAGGTGTCCCTCTCGGACTATGCCGGCCGCCGGGTAGTGGTCTACTTCTATCCGCAGGCCGGAACGCCCGGCTGCACCACCGAGGCCTGCGACTTCCGCGACAACCTGGCTGCGCTGCAGCAGGACGGGTACGACGTCGTCGGCATCTCGCCTGACGGTCCCGAGGCGATCCAGGAGTTCATCCGGGATCAGGCGCTGACTTTCCCGCTGCTTTCGGATCCGGACCTTGCCGTGGTCCAGGCATATGGTGCCTATGGGGAGCGGAACTTCGGCGGCAACAAGTCCATGGGCATCCTCCGCTCCACCGTGACCGTGGACCGGGATGGGAAGGTTCTCACGGCCGAATACGGTGTGAGTCCCTCCGGCCACGTGGCCCGGCTGCGCGGGGAGCTGGCTGCACTGCAGGGCTGACCATCCGGTTTCCGGCTGCTTTTCCTGGGGGCCGGACAATTCTTGGTGCTGCCGTGAAACACTGCACCCGCTTCCGGACAGGTACAGGGTATGACCTACTTTTCAGGCCCTCCCGACCGGGAGCAGACCTTCAGGGCGCTGTACGCGTCGGTGTATCCGGATCTGATCCGGTTTGTGCAGCGCCGTACCTCTCCCGACCGGGCGGAGGACATTGCTGCCGACACCTTCCTTGTTGTGTGGCGCCGGCTGGATGACCTTCCCTCTGCCGCAGGAGACGCACGGGCATGGATCTTCGGCATCAGCCGCAACATCCTGCTGAACACCCGGCGCGGGGAGCAGCGCCGGGAAGCGCTCGGCCTGCGCCTCGTCGACGCTTTTGATGTGCCTGCCTCCAGCGTGGACATCGATCTGGCGACGAACCGGATCGATCTGACGCGGGCCTGGCGCCGCCTGTCCGAAGTGCACCAGGAGGCACTGGGCCTAACCGTTTTCGAAGTCCTCACCGGCCCGCAGGCCGCAGCCATTCTTGGGATTTCCCCGGTCGCCTACCGAATCCGGCTCACCCGCGCCCGCCGGGCACTGAGGCTCCTGCTCGACCACCTCCCGGCGTCGTCAGGTGCGCCGCAGCCCGTTTCTGGAAGGACACAAACATCATGATTCGAGACGAACAGACCGACATGCTGCTGCGGACCCTTGATCCGGCGGACGCAGCTGCCTCCGGCGATTCCCCGCGGGCCCGCACCGACCTCGAGCGCATTCTTGCGGCTAATCCGGCTAATCCGGCTGATCCGGCTGGATCGGCTGGCCAGGCGTTGCTGGCTGGCTCAGCTGCTGCTCCGGCACCGGGGGACGCGCAGAACGTCCACCCACTGCCCCCGCGGAAGGTACACCGGAAAGTCCGCCTCGGTGTACTGGCCGGTGCGGCTGCGGCAGTCACCGCAGGCCTGATCGCGCTTCCCGCTCTCAGCGGCGGCGACCCGGCGTACGCCACCTGGACCGCTGTTCCGACGACCCTCTCCCCGGCCGCCAGCGCGAAGGCCGGGGATGACTGCCGGTCCTGGGAGGGGCACGGAGAGACGTCCGGAGCCGCAAAGCCTGAAGTGGCCATTGCCGAGCGGCGCGGCGACTGGACCACAGTGATGCTGACTGGCGACGACGGATTCTCGGCCATGTGCGTCACTGACGGGTGGCTCTATGGCGGCGCTTTCGGATATTCCGGAAGAGCATTAGGAGCTGCTGCCTTGGATCCACGCGGTCTGCTGGCAATGGGGATGGGAACGGGGACGACCCCTGCGGGCAGCCTCTCCATGGTGGCCGGTGCTGCAGGCTCCGACGTCGTCGGCGTTTCCTACCTGAGCCAGGCCGAGGGAGAAGTCATCGGGAGCGTCTCCAAGGGGCAGTTTGTGCTCTGGTTCCCCGGAGATGAGCTGCAGGACTACGACACTGACCATGATGGTGAAGGCGTCGAATTGATGGTGACCTACGCCGACGGATCGTCCGCTCCGGTCCGGGTGGGACTCTGAGGCGGGACGGATGAGCGAGAGCATCATCGAGGCTGCATACTCACTGCGGCACCTAGACCCCGAAGGCTGCCGGGTACTCGATCACTCCGGAGGGGAGCGGCCCGCCGGGGTTTAGCTGCAGGGCCATCAGGGCCTCGTCCGGGACCCCGAACGGGGCTTCGATGCCCAGCCGGGACGCCGGCGTAAACCCGAACCGCGGGTAATACCCGGCATGACCGAGGACCACCACCAGGTTCTCGCCCAGTTCCCGGGCGGCATCCAGCGCTCCCCGGATTGCGGCGCCTCCGGCCCCCTGCTGCTGGTAATCCGGGAGGACCGCACAGGGGGCCAGCGCAAGCGCGGGTTTGCCGCCGACCCGGCAGCGGGTGAGCAGCGCGTGGGCAACCACGGTCCCGTCCGGCGCAGCTGCTACGTAGGAGAGCCCGTCGATCCACGCATTGGGATCGGCGCGCAGGGCGTCGACCAGGTCGGCTTCCGCCGAGGTGGGGAAAGCTGCTTCGTTGACGGTGCGGACGGCAGCGGTGTCGGCTGGGATCTCGGGACGGGCCGTCCAGGTGGTGGTCATGAGGTTCTCCCTGTGCGCTCTGAATCGGCGTTGCTTCCTGAAATACCGTATCCCGCCGAGGTCTGCGGAGGCTTGGCGTACCGCACGGGAGCTGCGGCACGGGCTAGCCTCGGGGGAGAGGGTGCAGAGGGACGCACCAGAATAAGTAGGAACCGGATGAAGGGACCCCGATGACGACGCGCCTGGTGCTGCTGGCTGATACCCATCTGCCGCTGCGGGCGAAGGCCCTGCCGCAGGAAGTCTGGGACGCCGTCGAGGCCGCCGACCTGGTGGTCCATGCCGGCGACTGGGTCAGCGAAGGACTGCTCGATGAACTGCAGGCGCGCTCCGAATCGCTGCTGGCCTGCTGGGGCAACAACGACGGACCGGCGCTGCGGGCCAGGCTGCCGGAGATTGCGCGGGCCACGGTCGAGCAGGTGCGTCTCGCCGTCGTGCATGAAACCGGCGCGGCCAAAGGCCGGGAAGCCCGGATGGAACAAGCCTTTCCGGAGACCGATCTGCTGGTCTTTGGCCACAGCCACATCCCCTGGGACAGTACTTCCTCCGGCGGGCTGCGGCTGCTGAATCCGGGCTCACCCACGGACCGCCGCCGCCAGCCGTTCTGTACCTACATGACCGCGGAGATTTCGGGACAAAACGTCGACGTCGAGCTGCGGCGGCTTCCGCTGCGGACCCGGTCTCGATCGTCAAACTGACGGAGCGCCCGGACCGAATGCCGGGCGCTCCGATTCCCGCTGACCTAGTAGGCGTAGAGATCCACGAAAGCGCCGCCGGGCGTGAAGATGGCCAGACTGTCGCCGGTGTTGTTCAGAACGGCAGTTGTTCGGTTGTTGTAGTACCGCCCCGCTGTGTTGGTGCCCGGCCCGGTGTATACCCGCAGCTCATCTCCCGGGTTCAGCACATAGCCGCTGCCCACGGCGAGGCGGTTGATGACGGCGTCCTGAAGCACGTAGCCGCTCACGTCCACCGGTACGCTGCTGGTGTTGGTCAGCACAACATACTCGCCGTTCTCCGGCTGGACGTCGTTGCCCGGAGGATCGGCGACCACCGTGGAAACCTCGATGCCGTTGGCATCGGGCAGCGGATTCCGCCCCGCCTGGAGGGCGGAGAGAACGCCGGGGAAGTCCGTGATGATCGAGTCGACTCCCAGCGCGGTCATCTGCAGCATGGCATCCAGGCTGTTGACTGTGTAGACATCCAGGGTCAGGCCCGCTGCCTGTACCCGGGCGACGTCGGCAGGGTCCAGGACACGGTAGTTGGTCACCAGGCCGTCTGCCCACCCAGCCAGAGCAGCCAGCCCGGCGTCGTCGGGAACCGCACCAATCAGCAGGACGGGAATCTGCGGCATCAGGTCATGGAAGGTCCGCAGCGAAGTTTCATCGAACGAACTAACCACAATCTGGTTTCGGGCAATCAGCCGCTGCCAGTACCGCTTTTCGCCCAGCGCCTCAGCCAGCTTCGCTTCGACACCTGGCGAGTTCTCCGGTGACTTTAGTTCGATGTTGATTCCTGTCCGCGGGTTGGTCACCAGCGCGGCATCCCGAAGATCCGGAATCGGCTCACCCGCAAAACTGCCGCCGAAGTACGAACCGGCGTCGAGCTGGTCGAGTTCTGCCGCAGAGAAAGACGTAATCGGATCACCGGCGCGTTCGGGGAAGACATCCGCCACATTGCTGGTGCGGGTGCCGGTGGCGTCATGGAAGAGGAAGATCTCGCCGTCGCTGCTCAGCTGCACATCGACCTCGAACAGATCGGCTCCATGGTTCCGGGCCTGCTCAAATCCCGCGACGGTGTTTTCCGGGGAGAGGCCGGCGCTCCCGCGGTGGCCGACGATAGCGGGATGGTCCTGCTTTCCGGGAGGCCCGGCTTTCTCAGCCCCGTAGACGGGGGCCGCGGCTCCCACGGCGAGGGCGGCGGTTAGACAGATGCCGAAGGCAGCTGCAATACCTGTGGCTGGTTTCCTGATGTTCCTCATTGGTGCTCCTTTGCCGGGTGGTGCGTCACTGCACCCCCACGCCCTTGGAAAAGCCCTTGAATCCACACAGTCTGAATCGTTTTAGTAAGACCGTCAAGAGCTCCCCTCCGGCGTCGCCATTGCCTGCCTTAATCGTTTTAGGTACGCTCGGCTCAGCTTGTGGCGGTTCGCCGCACCCGTAAGCTGCCCGGCAAGGATGCCGGGCAGCTGAACCAGAAGGAGACCAGAATCGTGCATGAGCCCGCTGCCCCCACTACGGTGCAACAGACGATCCGCAGGGGTGAGGCCGTACGCCAGGGCTCTGAACAGCCGTATTACGCCCTCGAAGCCGGACCGGGAGAAGTGCACCAGACCCGGTCTGAGCTGGCCCCGGATGCGCCGGCCGCCGAAGCATCCCGCAGCGGCGAGCGCCGGAGCATTGCCTATCTGGCTCACCTCACCGACATCCAGCTCACCGACGTCCAGTCCCCCGCCCGGTTGGAAGCCATGCACCAGCTTGGGCGGCGCCCGGATACGGCGCTGCTGCTGCCCATGATGCGCCCGCAGGAACTGCTGGCCGCGCACGCCACGGACGCGCTGGTTCGTGCGCTCAACAAGGTGGCGAAGAGCCCTGACACCGGCGCCCCGCTCCAGCTGGCGATCACCACCGGCGACAACGTGGACAACATGCAGTGGAACGAGGTGCAGTCCTTCCTCAGCCTGCTCGACGGCGGCGAGGTCTGCATGGATTCGGGAGGACCTGACTTTGAAGGAGTCCAGGACGGCCGGTTCCCCTGGGCGTGGGCGCCGGAAGACCCAGAAAACCTCTGGGGCCGCGCGCACGGCTTTCCGCACGTTCCCGGCCTGCTGAAGGCAGGGCTGGAACCGTTCATGGCCGCGGGCCTGGATGTCCCCTGGCTTACCTGTTACGGCAACCACGACGGCCTGGTGCAGGGGCGGGCACCGTTGACGCCGCAGCTCGGTGCCGTGATGACCGGGCACCGAAAGGTGCATGCCCTTCCCCCGGGTCCGGTAGCGGACTTCACGGAGCACCCGATGCAGACCCTGTCCGGCCCCTCGCACCAGGTCACTCCGGACGAAGGGCGCAGGCCGGTTACCCGCGAAGAGTTCATCGAAGCGCATTTCCAGCCCGCGGCCCGTCCTTCCGGCCACGGCCTGGCGGAGCGGAACCTCCTGGACGGAACGGCCTACTACGCCTATGACGGGCTGCCGGGAATCCGGGTGATCGTCCTGGACACCACGAATCCCGCCGGCATCTTTGAGGGCAGCATCGACCGCCGCCAGCTGGCCTGGCTGGAGAAGAGCCTTGCCGAGGTGCATGTGCGCTTCACCGACGCCGACGGGCGGGAGGCAGCGGGCGGGGGCGACGAGCGGCTGGTCATTGTCACGTCCCACCACCCCCGCACCAGCATGACGAATGACCGCGCCGTGCCGGCCGGCACGGCAGACGCCGGAGGCCGGGCACTCGGCGAGGAGGTGGCAGCCGTTCTGCACCGGTTCCCGAATGTGATCGCCTGGGTCAGCGGGCACATCCACCGCAACTCCGTCCGCCCGCTGGTGTCCCGCAGTGGCGGGTTCTGGGAGATCAGCACATCCTCGGTGATGGACTGGCCCTGCCAGGTCCGGCTCCTGGAGATCGTGGACAATAACGACGGCACGCTGTCGATCCTCTCCACGGCGCTGGACCATGAGGCACCGGTCCGGCCGGACGGGACAGCCGGCACCCAGGACCTGGCTGCGTGGCACCGCGAACTGGCTGCGAACGATCCCATGGGTGTGGGCGGCTTCAACGCGCACGGGGAGCCGGCGGACCGGAACGTGGAACTGCTGCTGTCGGATCCCCGGGTCGGCCGCCGCTGAGCTACCGGGGTGCGGGTCCGGTGGAGCTCCGGCGGATGAGCTCCACCGGCTCCACATGGTCGGTCACCAGTTCAGTGTCCGCGAGCCGGGCGAAGATGGCGCGGCCAATGGCCAGCCGGTCGAGCCGGATGGTGGTCAGGCCTGGAGCCAGCAGTTCGGAGGTCGGCAGGTCATCGTGCCCGACGACGGACAATTCCTCCCCGACGGCGATACCCGCTTCCCGGGCGGCCCGGTACACGGCGTGGGCAGTGAAATCGGAGTTCGTTATCACGGCAGTGGGCCTGGAGGCCTTGGCCAGCCGCTCCGATACCGCGGAATGCACGTGCTCCAAGCTGAGGCGGGTATGGATGGGGTCCGGTTCGATCCCCAGTTCGCTGCAGCGCTGCTCAAACGCCACCAGCCGGTCATTGTCCGCCATCAGCCCCGCGGGTGCGGTCAGGAAGCTGATTCTGCGGTGCCCGAGGTCAGCCAAGTGGTCGACGGCCAGGCGGACGGCCGCCTTGTTGTCCGGGGAAACGCAGGTGACCGGCAGATCCGGGGGCCGGACGGCGTTAATCACCACGGTCGCGCGTCCCGGTGCTCCGCTGAGCCACTGGCTCACGGCCTCGCCAGGTCCTACGGGGGCGATGGCAAGGCCCCGCACCCGCTGTCCCAGCAGTAGATCGACGTGCTCGCGTTCGCGCTCCGGAGAGTACTCCGAGTCCACGGCCAGGATGGTGGCGCCCTGCTCAGTCGCGGCGTCCTGCGCTCCGCGCAGCACGTCAAGGAAGAACGGATTCGCCATATTCCGGATCATCAGGCCGTAGGCATTGGCCGTTCCCGTGCGCAGTGCCCGGGCGAAAGGGTCGGCCCTGTACCCCAGGCGGTCGGCCGCCTCGAGGATTCGTTCCCGGGTCGCCGCGGAGACGCCCGCACGGTCGTTAAGCGCGAAGCTGGCCAGGGTCGCTGAGACACCGGCCTCCCGGGCGACGTCACGGATGCTTGGACGGCCTTTCATGCGATTCCCCTCGCTGCCTGCAGTGTCTGCGCGGCCCCCGGAAGTGCAGGGCCGTCCACCGGCTGAAACCTCCCGGCCGTCTCAGTCTAGAACCAACTGTTGACAAACCTTAAACGATTTAGTTAGCTTTCCCCAACTACCAAATGTGAGCTAGATCCTGTCTACGACGGAGTGGGGGATAAATGTCCGATGTTGAGCTCCGCGGCGTGGAGAAGACATTCACGGACGGCAAAGGCGGCACTACCCGCGTATTGCACGGGGTGGACATCGTCGCACCGTCCGGGCAGTTCGTGGTCCTGCTCGGTCCGTCCGGATGTGGAAAGTCGACTTCACTTCGCATCATCGCCGGCCTGGAACAGGCAACCGCAGGTGAGGTCCTGATCGATGGCCGCAGGGTCAACGATGTACCGGCCGCCAAGCGGCACATCGCCATGGTCTTCCAGAACTACGCGCTGTACCCGCATCTGTCGGTGCTGGAGAACATCGTCTTCGGCCTCCGGGTCCGGAAGGTGCCCAAGGCAGAACGGGAAAAGCGGGCCACGGAAGCTGCAGAAAAGGTCGGCCTCGTGCCGTACCTGGACCGCCGGCCCAGCCAGCTCTCCGGCGGCCAGCGCCAGCGCGCGGCACTTGCCCGGGCCCTGGTCAGTGACGCCAAGGTTGTCCTGATGGACGAGCCGCTCTCCAACCTTGACGCCAAACTGCGCCAGCAGATGCGGATTGAACTCCGCAGCCTGCAAAAGGAACTCGGACTCACGGTGCTCTATGTAACGCACGACCAGGTGGAGGCCATGACCATGGCCGATCACGTGGTGACCATGCGGGACGGCCACGTGGCGCAGGCCGCGTCCCCGGAGGAACTGTACGTGAATCCCGTCGACGCGGACGTCGCTGCCTTCATCGGCTCTCCGCCCATGAACCTCCTTCCGGTCACGCGGGGAACCGCGGGCCAGATCCTCCTGCCCGGCGACGGCGTTCCCTGGCGGACCGCCCTGCCGGCAGGCGCAGGACATGACTTGCTGCTGGGCATCCGCCCGGAAAACCTGGCTATCACGCACGAGTCCGGGGATGCGACCATCTCCGGGACGGTCAAGGCCACGGAAATGCTGGGTGCGGAAACCCTGCTCACGGTGGGCCTGGCGGCCGGACATTCACTGATCGCCAGGCTCCCCGGCATCGTCCGCGCCAGCGAAGGCGAGCAGGTGCTGCTGAAAACCGATCCGGAGAGCCTGCGGTTCTTCGACGCCGAATCACGCCAGCGGGTAGCGGCAGTTCCGCAGCCTGCCTCCGCCTGACCCCTTCGGCCGCCGGCCTTCCGCCGGCCCCACCTTTCCTTTCCGTCTAATCGAGCAGAGAGGCCCGATTATGTCCACCCATCCTGAGATGCCGCGTCCCACCCGCCGTACGTTCACTTCCGCAGCCAAAGCCCTGTCCGTGCTGGCAGTCGGCTCCCTGATGCTCACCGCCTGCGGCGCGGGCAGCGGCAGCACCAATGCCGACGGCGATGTCGCCATCACCATGTACTACCCGGTTGCGGTCGGCGGCCCGCTGACCTCAGTTGTGGACGGCCTGATCGGCGAATGCGAAGATGCCAACCCCGGCATCGCTGTGGAAGCGGTTTATGCCGGCAGCTACGCCGACACCATGACCAAGGCGCAGACGGCGGCACGTTCCGGGGACGGTCCGGACCTGGCGGTGCTGCTCACCACGGAGCTGTTTACCCTTCAGGACCAGAACCTCATCGTCCCCCTGAACGACATCTCGGATGACCTCGGCTGGGCCGAAGACCGGTTCTACGAACCGTTCCTGAAGAGCGGCAAGGATGCCGAGGGCACCCTCTGGAGCATTCCATTCCAGCGCTCGACGATTGTCCAGTACCACAACAAGGACCTCTTCGCGCAGGCCGGGCTGGATCCCGAGGCCCCGCCGGCCACCTGGGAAGAACTCACCGCGGCGGCCAAGACCATCAAGGATTCCGGCGCGGCCGAGTACGGCATCGAAATCCCCTCCACCCAGTTCGGTTACTGGATGTTCCAAGCCCTGGCGGTGCAGGCAGGCACCGAAATCACTGATGGCTCCGGCGCCCAGACCCGCTTCGACGACCCCGCCGCCATTGAGGCGATGGAGTACTGGAAGCAGCTCGCCGACGAAGGGCTGATGCCGTCGGGAACCACCGAATGGGCCTCGACCCCGGAGGACTTCCTGCAGGGCCGCACCGCGATGATGTGGACGACGACGGGCAATCTCACGAACGTGCGCACCAACGCCGGCTTCGAGTTCGGCGTCAGCCAGCTCCCGGCCCACGAACAGCCCGGTTCCCCCACCGGCGGCGGCAACCTGTATGTCTTCGAACAGGCTGACGACGCCCAGCGCGAAGCAGCTCTCACGATCGCGGACTGCCTCACCCAGCCCGAGCGCACCTCCAAGTGGAGCATCGAAACCGGGTACGTCGCCACCGGGGCCGAAGCCTGGGAGACCCCGGAGATGAAGGACTACACCGCCGAGTTCCCGCAGGCTGAGGTGGCCCGCGAACAGCTGGACAACGCGGTGATCGAACTATCCACGCATGAGAACGGCAGGGTCGTGCAGATGGTCAATGACGCCATCGCCTCCGTGCTGACCGGACAGCAGGAACCGGAAGCCGGAATGCGCGGGCTGCAGAAGCAGATTGACGGCGTCCTGGAAACCTACCGGGACTAACCAATGACCCAGGTCCTGGAAGAGGCCGCCAAAGAGGCCGACGGCGCCCCCCGCCGTCGGCCCCGGGCCCGCAAGCCGCTGGGGGACCAGGCTTTTGCCTGGGCAATGCTGGCACCGGCATTCATCGTGCTCGTGGCGTTCACCCACTATCCGATCATCCGGGCCGTCCTGCGCAGCTTCGAAGATCGGCGCGGCGACATCAGCCTCGCCAACTACGAGCGGCTCATCGCCGACGACGTGTTCTGGCAGGTGGTCAAGAACAACCTGCTCTTCGCCCTCGGAGTGGTGCCCACCAGCATGGCCCTCGCCATCCTCATGGCGGTCTGGGTGAACGGCAAACTCAAGGGCAAGGGTTTTGTCCGGCTGGCTTATTTCACCCCGACCATTTTGCCCATGGTGGCAGTGGCCAGCATCTGGCTGTTCTTCTACTCGCCCGGACTCGGCCCGGTGACTAAGCTGGCCGAGTTCTTCGGGCTCCCGGCGGAGAACTGGCTGGGCAATCCGGACACCGTGATGTGGGCGCTGGTCGTGATGATGATCTGGAAGCAAGCGGGCTTCTTCATGATCTTCTATTTGGCCGGACTGCAGAACATGGCACCCGAGCTGGAAGAGGCCTCAAGCCTTGAGGGAGCCTCCCGCTGGTACCACTTCCGCCGGGTCACGTTCCCACTGCTGATGCCGACCACGCTGTTCGTGTTCGTCGTAGCGGTCACCGACGCCTTCAAGATCATCGACCACCTGTTCATCATGACCGGCGGCGGACCGAATAACTCCTCCAACCTCCTGCTCTACTACATCTACGACACGGCCTTCAGCTTCTTCGACATGCCGTATGCAGGGGCCCTGACTGTGGCGCTGGTGCTGATCCTAGGTGCCTTCGCCGTCCTGCAGTTCACCTTCCTCGGAAAGCGGGTGCATTACCAGTGAGCCATTCCACCGCCCCCGCGGCCGGTCCCACCCTCCCGGCAGCCGGATCTACTGCTCCAGCCGCCGGGTCCACGGCAGTCCCGCCGGCACCCCGCCGTCGTCCGTTCTCGATGAGCCGCACGCTGGAAACCGCTGGCGCTTGGCTGCTGGGGGTCTTATGGCTGCTGCCCCTGGTGTACGCGCTGTGGGCATCGGTCCACGCCCGGGACAGCGCCACGAGCTTCGACCTCACCGCGCCGCTGACGTTTGAGAACTTCGTGACGGTCTGGAACGGTGCGCCTTTCGACCGGTACTACCTCAACACCATCCTGCTGGTCTGTGGGATCCTGGCCGGGCAGATCCTGCTCGGGGTGCTGGCGGCCTACGCTTTTGCCCGCTTTGAGTTCCGGGGCAAGAACATTGCCTTCGCACTGGTCCTGGTGCAGCTGATGATCACGCCGGACATCCTCATCTCGGAAAACTACTCCACGATGGCCCAGCTGGGCCTGGTGGACAGCATCACCGGCATCGGGCTTCCCTATATTGCCAGCGGTTTTGGGATCTTCCTGCTGCGGCAGACATTCAAGAGCATTCCCATCGAGCTGGATGAGGCCGCCGAGATTGAAGGCTGCTCCCGCTGGGGCAGGCTCTGGAAAGTCTACGTCCCGCTGGCCAAGCCCACCCTGGTGGCTTGGGGCCTGGTGTCCGTCAGCACCCACTGGAACAACTTCCTGTGGCCTCTCATCATCACCAACAGTGTCGAGGCCCGGCCGCTGACCGTCGGCCTCATGGTCTACAACGGCACGGAATCCGGTATCGACTGGACCCTCCTGTCTGCGGCCACCATCCTGGTGGTCGCCCCGCTGCTGATCGCCTTCCTGATCTTCCAGCGGCAGTTCGTCCAGAGCTTCATGCGGGCGGGGATCCGGTGACGAACGGAGCCGCCGCAGTTGACTTCCAGGTTCCGGTGGAACCGGGGGCCGAAGGCGCCGGCTCCGGTCCGGTCCGCGGGGTGATTTTTGACCTGGACGGGACCATCTACCGTGGTGGGGAACCCATCCCCGGCGCGCGCGAGACAGTAGAGTCCCTCCGGACGGCGGGGATCCGGTGCCTCTTCGCCTCGAACAATCCCACGTCCACAGCCCATGACTATGCCCGCCGCCTCACCGGGATGGGGATTCCCGTGGACGCATCGGAAGTGCTGACCAGCGGTGGAGTGGCTGCCCAGTGGCTGCTGCGAACCCATCCGGGCGAATCAGTCTTTGTGGTTGGGGAAGAATCGCTGATTCGGGAGCTGGAAACAGCCGGTGTCCGGGTCACGGCGTCCGGGGAAGCCGGCGTCGTACTGGCAGCTTTTGACCGGACCTTCAGCTACCGGAAGTGGAATACCGCTTTTCAGGCGCTGCGGCGCGGCGCGGTCTTCGCGGCCACGAATCCGGACACCACCTGTCCGGTCGAAAACGGCGGCCTGATTCCGGACTGCGGCGGAATTACCGCCGCCTTGGAGGCAACCGCTGGCAGACAGGTCGACACCATCATCGGAAAGCCCTCCCGGATCATGGCCGACGCGGCACTGGAGCGGCTGGGCCTGAGCGCCGGTGACGTCCTGTTGATCGGCGACCGGCTGGAAACCGACATCGAACTGGGCCGGGTTGCGGGTATCCGCACGGTCCTGGTGCAGACCGGAATCAGCGGCCCAGACGCAGCGGATAGCGGTGCGGCAACTGCCGTCCTGCCTTCTGTCCGCGAGCTGCCCGCTCTGCTCAGCTCGTGGAATCAGCCTGCATCCTGACAGGGATTGGAAGCGACATGGAATTCTTCACGGACACGTTCCTTACCGAAGTAGTGCTCGCATCCTGCGCCTTCGGGCTTTCCTGCCTGATCGGACTGGAGCGGCAGATTCGGCAAAAGAGCGCCGGTCTGCGCACCCACGCGCTCGTTGGCACGGGGTCGGCCATCTTTACCCTGGTTTCCGCCTTCGGTTTCTCCACCGTGCTGGGGGATGATGTGACCCTTGATCCCTCCCGGATCGCGGCCCAGATCGTTTCCGGTATCGGCTTCCTGGGGGCCGGGGTGATCTTCGTGAACCGCGACGTCGTCCGCGGCCTGACCACAGCGGCAACTGTTTGGATGTCCGCAGCCATTGGGATGGCCTGCGGGGCAGGCATGGTTCCGCTGGCGATCGTAGCGACCATGCTGCACTTCGTTGCCGTCGGTGTTCTGGCGCCGCTGACCCGGCTGCTGCCCACGCCGGACGGCAAGCGGACCGTCCGCATCCGGTACCAGGACGGCAGGGGTGTGCTCCGGGACATCCTTGCCACAGCCACGGGGATGGGGTTCGACTCCTCCATTTTGGATACGCGGCAGATCGGTGCCGACGACGATGAAGCCGCGCAGGTCGCCGTCGAGATGCGCTTTCGCGGCAAACCTCCGCTGCGCGAGCTGTTGACTCAGCTCAGCGAACTGCCAGGCGTCCGGCGGATTTCCCTGCGGGACGACGTCGACGAAGACAGCGTGCTCGAGGACGACGACGCCGCTGGGCCGCGGCGCCGGCTGCTGCGCACCCGGCGTTGAGTTGATTAGTCCAGCCCCCACCCCGAACCGGTCACCCCTGCCGCAGCAGCCTGCCGGTCGGCTCGACCCCAGCCACTTCAGCGCCCCGCAGGAAGGTCCGCCGGACGGATCCGGTCAGTTCCTTGCCCGCGTACGGAGTGATGGGGTTTTTGTGGTGCAGCTTGGCTGTTTCGACCACAAACGTGTCCTCGGGAGCGAACACGGAGAAGTCAGCGTCCGCACCCACCTCCAGCCGGCCCTTCTGCCCCAGCCCGGCCAGTTCGGCAGGCCGGCGGGACATCCAGTCCAGCACCGTTTCCAGGGGGATCCCCCGGCGGCGGGCCTCGGTCCAGATCAGGGACAGTCCCAGCTGCAGGGAAGAGACCCCGCCCCAGGCGACGCCGAAGTCGCCGTTTTCCAGGTCCTTCAGGTCCAGGGTGCTGGGGGAGTGGTCCGAAACGATGAAGTCGATCGTCCCGTCCTGCAGTCCCTGCCAGAGAAGCTCGCGGTTGGAGGCTTCCCGGATCGGCGGGCAGCACTTGAACGCCGTCGCTCCGTCGGGGATTTCCTCCGCCAGCAGTGTCAGATAGTGCGGGCAGGTCTCCACCGTCAGCCGGATCCCTTCCCGTTTGGCAGCAGAAATCAGCGGCAGCGCATCGGCAGAGGAGAGGTGCAGGATGTGTGCCCGCCCCCGGGTCCGCCGGGCAGCATCAATCACCTGGGCAATGGCTTTGTTCTCCGCTGATCGCGGCCGCGATGCCAGGAAGCCGGCGTATTCCGGACCCGTGGGCTCCGGTGCGTCAGCAATCACCTGCGAATCCTCGGCATGAACAATCAGCAGCGAATCAAAGGAGGCCAGCTCGGCCAGGTCCTTTTCCATCTCCTCCGGCTCCAGCTGAGGAAACTCATCAACCCCCGAATGCAGCAGAAAGCACTTGAAGCCAAAAACTCCGGCCTCATGCAGCGGGCGAAGGTCTCCGGTGTTGCCGGGCACCGCTCCACCCCAGAACCCGACGTCCACAAACGCCTGGCCCGCAGCAGCTTGCTGCTTAACCTCGAGGGCCTCCACGGACACAGTCGGCGGGATCGAGTTCAGGGGCATATCGATAATCGTCGTGACGCCGCCGGCAGCAGCCGCACGGGTGGCTGAGGCGAAACCCTCCCACTCTGTGCGGCCGGGCTCGTTGACGTGGACGTGCGAGTCCACCAGACCCGGGATCAGTGCCTCGTCGTCGGCGAGTTCAACTACGCGGTCCCCGGTCAGGCCGGTGCCCAGGGGCACGACGGCGGCAACACTGCCGCCGCGGACCCCCACTTCCCAGGCTCCCGTTCCGGCGCCGGCGTAAACCCGATTCCCACGCAGAACCAGGTCAAAATCGGAATCAGTCATGCGATGTGCTCCTTTAAATCGGTCCAGTCGGAGGCAGGCAGCTGCAGCCAGGCAAAGGCCTCCGCACTGGGACTTTGGTATTCGAGTCCGATGTGGCCGGTATAGCCGGCCATCCGGGCGGCAAGGATCCAGCGGGCGATCGGCAGTCCGCCGGTTCCGGGCACGCCGCGTCCCGGGGCATCGGCAACCTGGATATGGCCGAAGGCGGTGGCATGTTCGGCGATCAGCGCCGGAACGTCCTCACCGTTGACCGCCAGATGATAGAAGTCGGCTAGGAGCGCGATGTTCGGCATACCACCCTCCCGCACCCGGTCGACGACGGCGAAGGCGTCCGCCGCTGTCCGCAGCGGATAGTCCGGAATCCCGCTGAGCGGTTCCACCAGCACCGTTCCGCCCAGGTGGGCAACGGCGTCGGCCGCTATCATCAGGTTTTCCACGGCCGTGGAATCCTGTTCAGCCTCGGAAATGCCGGTCTGGCGGATCCCGTAGAGCGCGTTGAATCCAGTGCAGCCGGTCAGACGCGCGATGCCCACGGCGGTATCCAGACTGGCCCGGAATTCCTTGGTGCGCGACGGCGAAGACAGCACCCCGCGCTCGCCCGCGGACATGTCTCCGGCATAGAAATTAAGCGCGGTCAGCTTCACCCCGGCATCTGAGATGGACCGCAGGAAGGCATCCACTGCCACATCATCCGGTACCGCCGAATCGAACGGCCACCAGAACTCCACCGCCCCAAAACCGGCTTCCGCCGCGGCGGCAGGCCGCTCCAGCAGAGGCAGATCAGTCAGCAGGATCGAGCAGTTCACGCTCCAGCCGTCTTCCGCTGGAACAGGGGAAGCCGCCGGAGCTGCAGGCTGGCTGGTCACAGCAGGATCTGGCGGTTGACGTCCTTGTACAGCAGGTATCTGAAGTTGGACGGACCTCCGGCATAACAGGCCTGCGGACAGAAGGCCCGCAGGGACATGTAGTCCCCCTCCTGGACCTCCACCCAGTCCTCGTTCAGGCGGTAGACGGCCTTCCCCTCCAGGACGTACAGGCCGTGTTCCATCACATGCGTTTCGGCGAAGGGAATGGAGGCTCCGGGCTCGAACGTGACCACATTGATGTGCATGTCATAGGCCAGATCGTCCACAGGCAGCATCCGGGTGGTCCGCCACTTGTTGTCCGTACCGGCCATGCCCGCCGGCTCAATGTCACTTTCATGGCCGACGACGACCTTCGGCAGGTGCCCGGCCAACGGTTCGTAGGCCTTCCGGATCCACTGGAAGCGGGCAGGCTCGGTGCCGTTGTTGGCGGCTTCCCAGACAATAGCCGGAGGCAGATAGGCGAAGCCCCCGGGAGCGAGCTCATGCCGTTCGCCGTCGATGGTCACGGCCAGGGAACCGCCGTCGAGCACAAACACGAAGGACTCCACCGTGGACTGCGGTTCCGGATTCCGGGATCCGCCGCCGGGAGCCACCTCCATCAGGTACTGCGCGAATGTTGTGGCTCCTCCGGCGACCGGCCGGTTCAGGATCCAGGCGCGGGTGCCGCTCCAGTCCGGCAGGACGCTCGTGACGATGTCCCGCAGCACACCGCGGGGAATCACGGTGTACGCCTCGGTCACCACTGCGCGGTCTGAGAGCAGGGCGGTCTGGGGCGGCAGCCCCGCTTCGGGCGAGTAGTACCTGGGGTTCACTGATTGCTTCCGCTTCTGTTGGGGGCCTGGGGGTGGGCAAGCCGGGCCAGCTCCTCTGGGGTGACTCCGGCGGCATCCGTGACTTCGGCTTCGGTGAGGGCGCCGCAGGCTAGCCCGCGGTGGATGAACCGGGCCAGGGCCCGGGCGGTCGCGGGCTCATCGAGGATGGTGCTCTCGAGCTTGTGCACATAGTTCTTTAAGCGCAGGGCGGCCGCATCGAAGCCGCTTCGGTAGAAGCCGTAGGTGGCCAGGAACCGGGTGGGCAGCTGCGCAGCGTGCAGGTCCCAGCCCTGGTAGTAGCCGGACGCCAAGGACCGGGCAACCAGCCTCGCGTGCAGCGCCCAGGCGCGGTGGATGTTTTCCGGGTCACCGATCGGAAGGACGTTCGTGGAACCATCGGAGAGACGTACACCGGTGCCCGCAGCGGCCACCAGCATTACGGCCTTGGCATAGTCCGCCGCTGGGTGCTCCATGGACTGGTGCGCAGCGGCGATGCCGAGGGCCGCACTGTAGTCATACGTGCCATAGTGCAGGGCGCTGACGCGGCCGCCGCCGGCATGAAGCAGCTGGGCCACCGGAACCGTGCCGTCCGCGCCCAGGATCAGCTGCGGGGTTTCCATCTGGACCTCAAAGCGCAGGCGTCCGCCCGGCAGTCCGTGGGCTTCCTCCAACCGGCCGCAGGCATACGCCATGGCCTCGACCTGCGCCACGGTGCTGACCTTAGGCAGAGTGAGGATCAAGCCGTCCGGCAGGACCGGGCCCGGCAGGGCGGAAGCGTGCGGGCTGGAACCGGCAGCGGCGCCTTCCAACAGGGAGGAAAGAAAGAGGTCCAGGGTCCGCAGCCCGCGGTCCCGCGTGGCTGCTTCGAGGGATTTGAACCGGATTCCGATAAAAGGGGGAGTGGTTCCGGCTGCGATAGCCTGGGCGATGTTCCGGCCGGCTGCGATGGCGTGAGCGTCCTCTTCGGCGTCCGGACGGGCGCCGTAACCGTCCTCGAAATCGAGGCGCAGGTCTTCGATCGGTTCTGCGGAAAGTTTGGCTGCCACCAGCGCGGCGAGGGTCGCCGGGTTATCCAGGCCAAGGCGTTCGGCCAGGTGCTCCAGCCCGCCCTGGGCTGCTGCCGCTGCCAGTGCCAGCCGGCCCCATTCGGCGCCCAGATCCGGCGTGAACGTGTCCGCGGGGACGTAGACCGTGTGTACCGGCTGGCGGGATCCGTCGTCCCCGGGGTAACCGGCAGCCAGCAGCTCATCCGTGGACCGCAGCGACTCGGCGATCCGGGTGTAGTCCTCAGCTTGGAAAGCTGACCGGGTTCCTGTTTTGGGCTGGCTCATGCTGCCGGTTCCTCCTGATTGGCGGTAGCCTCCAGGGCTGCGCCGATGTGCGTGGCGGAATCGGCAGCGGGGGAGATGCGGGTATGCTCAACCTTCATATCGTTCCCTTCCCGCCGCCAGATGATTTCCTGGCAGTATCACTTCCGGTATCACATCCGGCACCGCTTGTATTCCGTATTATGGATATTATTGTTTGCAATGTGGAATGGCAAGGGTTGAGCCCAATTCTCCGATTCAGTCCTAAAAGGCTGGCCATCCGATCCCGGGTGGCGCTACGGTGTGGATACCGGAAGCAGGCTTCCGCGATGCGATATTCCAGCGATATTCCACTGTTGAACTACTGCGGGAGGGCCAATTGATGGCCGAGCGAACTGCCGGAAGCGGCGTCCAATCCGTCGAGCGTGTTTTCGAGTTGTTGGAACTCATTACCGACGCCGGGGGATCGGCGACGCTCAGTGAACTGGCGGGAAGTGCCGAACTGCCGCTTCCCACCATCCACCGGCTGCTGCGCACGCTGGTGGGACTGGGGTATGCCCGGCAGCTGCCCAACCGCCGCTACGCCCTGGGACCACGCCTGATCCGGCTCGGCGAGGGAGCAAGCAAGCAGCTCGGTGCCCTGGCGACACCGGTCCTTAAACAGTTGGTGGATGAGCTCGGCGAGACCGCAAACATGGCGGTCCTGGATTCAGACCGGGTCCTCTACATTGCCCAGGCGCCGTCCAGGCATTCCATGCGCACTTTCACGGAAGTCGGACGCCGGGCGCACAGCCATGCCACCGGCGTCGGAAAGGCCATCCTGGCCCAGCTGCCGGACGATCAGGTCCGCGGAATCGCTGCCCGCTCGGGGCTTCCCCCGGCTACACCGGCGAGCCTGGGCACCATTGAGGAGCTCCTCGCGGACCTGGCCGCCATCCGCAGCCGCGGCTTCTCGATCGATGAAGAGGAGCAGGAACTGGGCGTCCGCTGCTTCGCCGTGGCCGTTCCCGGTGCGCCTACTCCGACGGCCGTCTCCGTCTCCGGACCCATCTCCCGCGTGGACGACGCCTTCGGGCGGCGGGCGGTGCCGCTGCTCAAAGCTGCAGCGCGGACCATTTCCGAGGACCTGGCTGCGGCCCGCTGAGATTTTCACAGCAGGGCACCTACGGCAGAAGGGCCGGACGCCTCGCGGTGTCCGGCCCTTCTCTCGTTTACAGGTAATGCTAGGCGTCGCCGCCGGTGTTGCCGCTGGTGCCTGCATTGACGTTCAGCAGATCGTACTTCTTCATGGCCAGGCGGGGAGCCTCGGCATCCACATCGCCGCGGGCTGCGAGCAGCTGCAGGGTGCGGACCACCATGGAGTGGCTGTCGATCTTGAAGTACCGGCGGGCCGCGGCACGGGTGTCGGCAAAACCGAAGTCATCGGCACCCAGGGTCGCAAACTCGTTCGGCACGAACTGCCGGATCTGGTCCGGAACAGCCTTCATGTAATCGGTCGATGCCACGATCGGCCCTTCAGCGCCGGCGAGCTGCTGGGTCACGAACGGCACGCGCGGCTCGGCATCCGGGTTGAGGAAGGCTTCTTCCTCGGCGGCCAGGCCGTCCCGGCGCAGCTCGTTCCAGGAGGTCACGGACCAGACATCGGCGGAAACTCCCCAGTCCTCGGCGAGCAGCTTCTGGGCTTCCACGGCCCAGGGAACAGCCACACCGGAGGCCAGAAGCTGGGCCTTGGGGCCCTGCGCCTCGGAAGCTGAAACCCGGTAGATGCCCTTGATGACACCTTCCACGTCCAGGTTCTCCGGTGCCTTGGGCTGAAGGATCGGCTCGTTGTAGACCATGATGTTGTAAATCAGGTTCGGATCCTTGGAATCCGGTCCATACATCTCTTCGAGGCCGTGGCGCATGATGTGCCCGATCTCGTAGCCGTAGGCCGGATCGTAGGTCTTCACCGCGGGGTTGGTGGAGGCCAGGATCGGAGAGTGGCCGTCGGCGTGCTGCAGGCCCTCACCGGTCAGGGTAGTGCGGCCTGCGGTCGCGGAGATCAGGAAGCCGCGGGCCATCTGGTCAGCTGCTGCCCAGATGGCGTCGCCGGTGCGCTGGAAGCCGAACATCGAGTAGAACACGTAGACCGGAATAAGCGGTTCACCGTGGGTGGCGTACGCACTGCCGGCAGCGGTGAACGCCGCGATGGAACCGGCTTCGTTGATGCCCACGTGCACAATCTGGCCCTGCGGGGACTCCTTGTAGGCCAGGACGAGGTCCCGGTCCACGGAGAGGTAGTTCTGTCCCTTGGGGTTGTAGATCTTCGCGGTGGGGAAGAAGGAGTCCATGCCGAAGGTCCGGGCCTCATCGGGAATGATCGGCACAATGCGCTTGCCGAATTCCTTGTCCCGCATCAGGTCCTTGAGCAGCCGGACGAAGGCCATGGTGGTGGCCGCCATCTGCTTGCCGGAGCCGCGGTTGGCTACCTCGTAGGCGGAGGCATCCGGCAGCTTCACCGGGGCGTGCTGCTCACGGCGTTCGGGGACGTTGCCGCCGAGCTCGCGGCGGCGCTCGAGCAGGTACTTGATCTCGGGGGAATCAGCACCGGGGTGGAAGTACGGGGGCTGGTACGGATCGGCTTCGAGCTGCTCATCGCTGATCGGGATCCGCAGGTGGTCCCGGAAGGCCTTGAGGTCATCCAGGGTCAGCTTCTTCATCTGGTGCGTCGCGTTACGGCCCTCGAAATGCGTGCCCAGGCCGTAGCCCTTGACCGTGTGCGCCAGGATCACCGTGGGCTTGCCCTTGAACTCGGTGGCAGCCTTGTACGCGGCGTAGACCTTGCGGTAATCGTGCCCGCCGCGCTTGAGGTTCCAGATGTCCTGGTCCGAGAGGTCAGCGACCATGTCCTTGGTCTGCGGGGTCTTGCCGAAGAAGTGCTCCCGCACGAACCCGCCGGACTCGGCCTTGTACGTCTGGTAATCGCCGTCGAGGGTGGAGTTCATGATGTCCACCAGCGCGCCGTCGTTGTCCTTCTCCAGCAGGGAGTCCCACTCCCGGCCCCAGACAACCTTGATGACATTCCAGCCGGCACCGCGGAAGAACGCTTCGAGTTCCTGCATGATCTTGCCGTTGCCGCGCACCGGACCGTCCAGGCGCTGCAGGTTGCAGTTCACCACGAACGTGAGGTTATCGAGCTTGTCATTCGCCGCGAGCTGGAGCAGGCCGCGCGATTCCGGCTCGTCCATTTCGCCGTCGCCCAGGAACGCCCAGACATGCTGGTCGGAGGTGTCCTTGAGCCCGCGGTTCTGCAGGTAGCGGTTGGACTGCGCCTGGTAGATCGCGTTCATCGGGCCGATGCCCATGGACACGGTGGGGAATTCCCAGAAATCGGGCATGTTCCGCGGGTGCGGGTAGGAGGACAGGGCGTGTCCCTCGCGGGACTTCTCCTGCCGGAACCCGTCCATGTCCTCTTCGGACAGCCGGCCTTCGAGGAAGGCCCGGGCGTAGACGCCGGGGGAGGCGTGGCCCTGGAAGTAGACCTGGTCGCCGCCGCCGGGGTGGTCCTTGCCGCGGAAGAAGTGGTTCATGCCCACTTCGTACAGGGTCGCGGCTCCGGCGTAGGTGGAGATGTGGCCGCCGACGCCGATGCCGGGGCGCTGGGCGCGGTGGACCATGATCGCAGCGTTCCAGCGCAGCCAGGCACGGTAGCGGCGTTCAACTTCCTCATCGCCGGGGAACTCGGGTTCCTGGTCCACCGGGATGGTGTTGACGTAGTCGGTGGTGGTCACCATGGGGACGCCGACGGAGCGGGAGCCTGCCCGCTGGAGCAGGGAACGCATGATGAACTGCGCCCGCTCCGTACCCTGCGAGCGGATCAGCTCATCCAGGGATTCAATCCATTCTGCAGTTTCTTCCGGGTCACGGTCCGGCAGCTGGCTTGTCAGCCCGCTGAGGATATCCGTTCGGTCTTCACTGACGCTCATATATGCAGCCTCTCAGTTGAGGGCGGGGTCCCCTCAAGGTAATTCGGTGACTCACCGACCATTCCGTTATGCGGAATGCTCATTTCAATCTATACGACAGCGAGATTTCGTGCCGCTTCGGCTAACCATTATTGCGAACATCGTAAGGGTTCTCACAGCTGCTCAGGAGAGGTCGATGGTAACGACGGCGGGGCCCCGGCGCGGGTCTGCATCCCCGTGCTTCCCCGTCGGCGCTGTCACTGCGCGGGAGACGCAGCAGCACATCTTCTCCCGGGCCCGCTGCTGGCGTTCGCTGTAGAAAACGTCCCGGTGGTCCACTGCGCCGTCGAGACCCAGGATCCGGACCTCGCACAGCCCGCACTCGCCTTTCCGGCAGTCGAACATCATGTCCGCGCCGGCTTCCTCGAGAGCCTCCAGCATGGACCGGCCCTGCCCCACCCGGGTTTCCAGGCCCAGCCGCGGCACCCGGACAATGAATTCTTCGGGGTCGTACCAGCCCGAGTTGCCGAAGGTTTCGTACCGGAGGCTGGAGGGATCCAGTTCCCGTTCCCGCCAGCTGCGGCGCACCGCGTCCATCAGCCGGATGGGCCCGCACATGTAGAGTTCCGTGCCGTCCCCGATACCCCCAACCAGGTCCGGCACGGAGAGTGCTGTGCCCTCGGAGTCGACATGGACCTGCAGCGCGTCGCCGTGCTCGGCCTGCAGTTCCGCGAGGTAGGCCATGGCACTGCGTTGGCGTCCGGCGTAGACCAGGCGGTAGTCCGCCTTCACGTTTCTCAGGGTCCGAGCCATGTTCAGGATGGCCGTGATGCCGACGCCGCCGGCCAGCAGGAGATAGCTTGGCGCCCCGACCCGCAGCGGAAAATTCTGCAGCGGCTGGGTGATTTCAAGTTCATCTCCCGGGACGAGCCCGTGCATAAACACGGAACCTCCCCGGGAGGTGGGGGTGCGGAAGACAGAGATGGCCAGGGACGCGCCGTCGTCGCCGGACTCCACCACCGAATAGGAGCGCCGCTGGCGCTCTCCGTCGATGGTGACCATCAGGTCAATATGGGAACCCGGCTCCGCCCGGCGGGGCAGGGACGGGGCAAGGACCACGCGGCGGATCCCGTCCGCTGCGTCACGGGTTTCGGTAACGACGGCGCGCTGCCAAACCTCGGTGTTCGTAGCTGCCATGGCCTTAGCGTTCCGCCGGAGCGGGGGTGTCCGCTGAAGGCAGGCGGCCCTCGGCGGCCAGGCGGCGCTCGATCAGCCGCCGGACCCACATGCCGCCGGCATCGATGTTCAGGTTGTAGAACTCGTAGTCCGGGTTGGCGTCGATCGCGGCCTGCTGGGCGGAGAGCATCTCCTCATCCTCGCCGAAGACCCCGTGGACGCCGTCCCGCAGCTGGGTGGTGATGAGCTGGCTGTCCAGCCGGTAATTGCGCATAAAGGCCCAGAAATAGTGGCAGGTCTTGGCGGTTTCCGGAGAAATGGTGTTCATCACGAAGCCGTTCACTCCCTGGCTGCGGTCACCCTCCGGAGCGCCGGTGCCGGCTTTGGCGACACCGACGTCAATATTGATGGTCGACGGCGCGCGGAAGGTGATGATCTGCCAGCGGTCCACCTTGCCCTCGAAATCGGGGAACTTGTCCCGCATGTTCTTCAGCCAGAAGGGCGGCGGATCGATGTTCAGGATCCAGCGCGAGACCGTCACCGTGTCATCGTCATGTGAAACGACAAATTCGGATTCGCTGAGTTCCTCCTGGCCGATCGAGGAGGAATGGACGAACTCCTCATGGGTGAGGTCCATCAGGTTATCGAGCACCAGCTGGTAGTTGCACGGGGCGAAGATGGTCTGCCCGTCGCCGGCCCACTCGGGCGAGGACAGCTGGTGCATGTCCGGGACAAGGTCCGGATCGGCGAGCGTGGGGTCGCCGAGCCAGACCCACACATAGCGGTAGCGCTCAACGACAGGGAAGGACGGTACCGTGGCGCTGGGGTTGATTGTTTCCTGGGCGGGCATCGAAACGCAGCGTCCCGCGGAGTTGTAGACGATCCCGTGGTACGGGCACTGAATGCCGTCCCGGCCCATGGTTTTACCCATGGACAGCGGCGCCAGGCGGTGCCAGCAGGCATCCGCGAGGGCTACGGCCTTGCCGTCCTCCGTCCGGTAGAGCGCCAGTGGGCGGTCGGCGATGCGCCGGGCCATCGGCTTGCGGGTCACCTCGTGGTCCCAGGCTGCCACGTACCAGGCATTGAGCGGATAGCCCAGCACCTTATTGGTGGTGGAACTGGTGGTGGAGACGGCGGTCATGGCTTTCCTTCCTCGCGGCATCATCCTCGGTGCCGCTCCAAACTAACTATCTCCATAGATAGTTAGTGACGTAAGGCACATTACCTATGCCTATAGTGGTTAGGCAAGGGTCCGCTTCTCCAGAAAGGCCACAGTGAGCCTTCGTTACGCGCTGCTGGCACTGCTGAACGTCGAACCCATGACCGGGTACGACCTGTACAAGCAGTTCGAGTCCTCCGTGGGCTACGTCTGGCACGCCCCGGACTCCCAGATTTACCCGGAGCTGCGGCGGATGGAACGGGACGGCCTGCTCGAAGGTGAGGAAGTCCCGTGGGGAACCAAGGGACGCAAACGCCAGTACCACGTCACGGATTCCGGCCGCGAAGCCTTCCGCACCTGGGTCAACACCCAGCTGGACTATCCCCGCGAGCGGGATCCCATGCACCTGAAAGCGGCGTACCTTGAATGGGCCGACCCGGACGCCGCCCGGAGCCAGCTCCACGCCCACATTGAGCATTACGGTGCCCGGCTGCTGCAGTGGCAGCAAAAGATCGAGGAGATCGACGGCGGCACCTCGGACATGCTCAACCGGCGCCTGTCCACCGTCCCGTCCACGGACCATCAGCGCGTTGCCGCCTTCAAACGGTTCACCTATGAGGGCCTCACTGCCCGGGCGGAGCAGGAAATCGCCTGGGCCAAGCGCGGACTGGCGCTGGTTGATTCGCTCTATCCGTAGCCGCCCCCAGGCGCCTGCCGGACGGGCAAACCTCCACGGTTGGCACAGCTTCGGCATAGAAAGCGGGCCTACCCTCGACTTGGCGAAACGCTGCCAAGCCAAGGAGAAAACATGCGTCACCGCGAAGCTGAACAGAGTCCGACTACCGAACAGACCCACGTTTATCAGGGCCGTGCGCTGCCCCGTCCGGACGAAGACCTTGAGGACCAGGGGCTGGGGTTCGACGTCGGGACCCTGCTGCAGCGCCGCGGTGTGCTGAAGGCGTTCGGAATCGGCGCCGTCACCCTGGGCCTGGCCGCCTGCGGTGCATCCGAGCCGGGAACCGGAACCAGTGATGGCGAGATCCCCGATGAAACAGCCGGACCGTATCCCGGCGACGGGTCCAACGGGCCGGACGTCCTGGAAGAAAGCGGAATCGTCCGCAGTGACATCCGGTCGAGTTTCGGTGAGTCCGAAGGCACGGCGGAGGGCATCCCCATGGACCTGGAGCTGACCATCACCGATCTGGCCAACGGCGGGGCGCCTTTCGCCGGCGTCGCAGTCTACGTCTGGCACTGCACCCGCGAGGGCCTCTACTCGATGTATTCCGAGGGGGTCGAGGACCAGAACTACCTGCGGGGCGTCCAGATCGCCGATGCAGACGGCAAGGTCCGCTTCACCAGCATCTTCCCGGCCTGCTACAGCGGGCGCTGGCCGCACATCCACTTTGAGGTCTACCCGGACGAGGCCTCCATCACGGACTCCACAAACGCGGTTGCCACCTCCCAGGTCGCCCTGCCGCAGGACGTGTGCGACACGGTGTATGCCACCGCCGGCTACGAGGCGTCAGTCCGGAACCTCGCTCAGATCACGCTGGACAGCGACAACGTCTTCGGTGACGACGGCGGCGCCAGCCAGCTTGCCTCCGTCACCGGCAGCGTGGCGAAGGGATACTCCGTGTCCCTGACCGCAGGCGTTGATACCCGGACCGAGCCGACCGGAGGCAGCGCTCCGGACGGCGGCTCCGGTGGGGGTCCGGGCGGCGGCGGGCCGGACGCGGGCGGCGAGCCTGGCGGTGAGCCTCCGGCCGGTGAGCCTCCGGCCGGTGGAACAGGTGGAACGGGCGAACCGCCGGCGAAGCCGTAGAAAGCCAGTGAAGCCGTAAGGGCCCGGCGCCATTCCTCGGCCGGGCAGCCTTCCTCGGCCGGGGGGAAGGGGGCGGTCAGACCGTGATGGCGAGCTTGCCGCGGACCTTCCCGGCGGCCAGCCGGCGGAGGGCCTCCGCTGCCTGATCCAGCGGAAAGGTCCGTTCCAAAGGCGGCATGATGCTACCGGCTTCAATGAGCCGGGTCAGGTCCTCGAGCTCCGCCGTGCGGACCGCGCCGATGAACATCGTCAGCCGCTGCGGGACGAAGGGGGAGAGCGCCAGGGCCCCCAGCTGCCGGTTCATGCCGCCCGTGAGGTTCCCGCCCGCTTCGCCTCCGGTGATCACGGCTGTTCCCTTGGGCGTGAGGGCACCGCGCAGGCGGGCAATCGACGGGTTGCCGGCAATATCCAGGATGAGGTTCCAATGGGACCGGCCGTCCGCGTAGTCCTGAACGGTGTAGTCGATGACCTCGTCCGCTCCCAGCGAGCGGACAAAATCCATCTTGCCCGTGCTGCACACCCCGGTGACTTCGGCGCCGAAGGCTTTGGCCAGCTGGACGGCGTAACTCCCGACTCCGCCTGCGGCGCCGATGACCAGCACCCTCTGTCCCGGTTGAACGCGCCCGGTTTTGCCCAGTCCCTGCAGCGCCGTGACGGCTGAGACAGGAACCGCGGCGGCCTGGGCAAAACTCAGTCTTTCCGGTTTGGCCGCCAGCCGTGCCTCCGGGGCCACGGCATATTCGGCATAGGTGCTTCGGCCGCTGCCGTACACCTGGTCGCCCACGGCGAAACGTGTCACCGAGGAGCCCACTGCTGAGACCGTTCCGGCCAGATCCATGCCGGGAACGGGGTTTCTCGGCTTCCGGAGACCGAACGCCAGCCGGCCCAGGTAGGGCAGCCCGGTCATGATGTGCCAGACTCCCCGGTCCACGCCGGCCGCCCCGACCTGGACCAGAACTTCATTCTCCTTGGGTTCGGGGACGGGGACATTCCCCAGGTGCAGAACCTCAGCGGAACCGTAACGTTCCTGGACGATTGCCCGCATTCTGTGCCCTCTCGTAACTTCTCCCGCGGACCCGGCCGGCATCCGGAACTGGATGCTACAGACGGCGGAGGGTCTTAGCCATCAGTAGCGAGTGAACTCCAACGAGACTTGGGGGCCCTGCTGCCGGTTTGGGACATCGCTC
The DNA here is from genome assembly GCF_023167125.1 of Arthrobacter sp. Helios. Classification (NCBI taxonomy): domain Bacteria; kingdom Bacillati; phylum Actinomycetota; class Actinomycetes; order Micrococcales; family Micrococcaceae; genus Arthrobacter; species Arthrobacter sp. Helios. The sequence goes on along the minus strand of NZ_CP095402.1, from coordinate 2,748,698 downwards.
CGGTCCGCGGCGCCAGCAATATCCCAAACCGGCAGTCTGCCGTTCACTTTCGTCTGCAAAGACACATTTGCAGCCCCTCCGGCTCCGTAAATATGCTTCCCGTATGGACCCGATGAGCAACCTGGGCTGCAGTGCCCGCAGAGGACCGTCCGCCCGCCCCTGACGGGCACCGCGGATTCTCCCCCTTTTCATTTCCTGAGCGGCTGCCTGTCGTCTGACGTCCCCGTCAACGACCGGTCCTTCGGTCTGCCCAGAAATGGTCTCTCATGTTCCAGAATTCCTCTCCCCGTCTGCGCGCCCTGCTGGGCGCAGTATTTGTCCTGATCGGCTCCATCAGCATCCAGGTATCGTCCGTGCTGGCGAGCAGTGTTTTCCCCGTCGCCGGCTCGCTCGGCACCAGCGGCCTGCGGATGTTCCTTGCCGCCGTCGTGCTGCTCTGCATTGCCCGTCCCGGAATCCGGGAGCTGAGCTCACGGGCCTGGGTGGGCATTGTGTTGTACGGAGCGGCGATGGCCGCCATGAATGTGCTGCTGTACAGCGCTATTGAGCGGATTCCGCTTGGCCTGGCGGTCACCCTTGAATTCCTTGGCCCGCTCGCGGTCGCCGGCCTCGGAGCCAAGGGGCGTATTGAACGGTTTCTGCCCGTCCTGACGCTGGTGGGGGTGGCTGCCGCCGCGGGGGTCCATTCCGGATTCGACGCGGCTGGAGTCCTGTTCGGCCTGGGCGCCGCGGCCGCGTTCGGCACGTACACGCTGATGGCAGGGCGGGTGGGCGAGGACAGCCCGGGCATTCAGGGCCTGGCCCTCTCGGTCGCCGTTGCAGCCGTCCTGCTCTTGCCGTTTGCCGGCACGGCGGCGCCGCGGCTGGGCGCCTCAGACTGGACGACGGTGCTGGTCTCTGCCCTGCTGGGAGTCGCCCTCGCCTACACCTTGGACTTCCTGGCCACCAAACTCACCTCCCCGCGGATTGTTGGGACGCTGTTCGCCATTGATCCGGCGGCAGCAGCCGTCGTCGGCGCCCTGGCGCTGGGCCAGCCGCTGAGCCTGACCGCGGCCGCAGGCATCGGCCTGGTCATCGCGTCGGGTGCGGCTATCATCTGGCGGAGCGGGACCCCGGGCCGGGACTTCGCCGCAGCCCAGGCATAAATGCAGCCGGTGCCGGTTCGGAATTCGAACCGGCACCGGCTGTATTTTTTTGACCTGCCAGAAGGGGTTACTGCTCCAGCTTCATCGCCTTGCGAAGGGTCAGCGCGCCGCCGCTCTGCATCACGGCCCGGCGGTAGATCTTCTCACCGAAGCGCAGCAGGGCGTACGCGGCGGCCAGGGCGAGCGCCAGGGAAACGAACGTTTCCCACAGCGGAACCTCGCCGTTGAGCATCCGCACCGGCATCGCCACGGAGGAAACCACCGGGACGAAGGACGCGATCACCAGCAGCTGGCCCTTGGCGAACAGGCCGCCGAACAGGGCCACGATGATCACCGTCAGCACCGGACCGGAGCTGTTGTTCAGGTCCTCGGTGCGGGAAGCCATGGAGCCGATCATGGCCCAGGCCGAAGCCAGGATGAGGAAGCCGGCCAGGAAGAACACCAGGAACCAGCCCGACGCCGGAATCAGCGTTCCAACGCTGTCCGCAGTGCCGGTGAAGGTGAGTGCCAGCAGGGCGGCACTGGCGTAGAGGGCCAGCTGGACCATCGCCAGGATCGTGTTGCCGGCGACCTTTCCGTAGAGCAGCTGCCGGATCGGAATGGCGGTAGCCAGGATCTCCACCACCCGGTTCTGTTTCTCCTCGAGCACGGAGGTGGCGATCGCCATGCCGAACACAATTGCCGCCATGTAGAAGAGGAAGGCAAACACGAACCCGGCGAACTGGGCCATGAACTGGTTCTCGGCATTGCCATCCAGCAGCGCTGTGCCGAACTCACTGCCTTCCAGCAGCGCTTCCGGCGTGGTTCCCGCATCGGCGGCGTTGACCTCCAGGGCGTAGGCACGCAAGGCCTCTGCCAGGCCCTGCTGCAGGCCGCCGGACAGCTCTTCGTTGCCGGTCAGGGTCCATGTCCCGTCGGCGTCCTGGGTGAGGGCTGCGTCCGCATCATCCGAACGGACCAGTTCCAGGGCTTCGTCGGCGGACCCGGCGTTCACCGCCTCAAAGGTGGAGTTCCCGCCGTCGGCCTGCCCGGTGGCGTGGGCAATATCGACGACGGCGGTGCCTGCGGTGTCCGAAACGGCCACGGTGTATTCATCTGCCCGGGTGCTCATGTAGGCGTTGAAAACCACCACGCCGACAATCAGCACCAGGGTGACGAGGGTGGAGATGAGGTAGCTGCGGTCGCGGGCTTTAACCATGACTTCGCGCAGGGTAACGATGGCCCACGGCGGGGTGGGGCGGGCTGTGCTGGTGCTCATGCTGCGGTGACCTCACGGTAGATTTCGCTCAGGGACGGCCGGATCGGCGCGAACTCCTCCACAGAGCCGCGGGTGAGTGCCGTTGCCAGAAGCCGCTGGCTGGCGGCGGCGTCGTCGAACTGCAGGATCGCAGTGGGGCCGGCGACGTCGAGGACGAGCACCCCGGGCTCGTCGCGGACCCAGCCGGCGTCCGGGGACACCGTGATGCGGTGCCGGTTCACGGCCTTGGCCCGCAGGTCGTCACCGGTGCCGGAGGCAATGACGCGGCCCTGCTGCAGGACCACCATGTTGTCGCAGAGCCGGTCGACCAGGTCCAGCTGGTGGCTGGAGAAGAGCACCGGCACCCCGGCCGCGGTGCGTTCGCGCAGCAGTTCCACCATGGAATCCACGGCCACCGGATCCAGGCCGGAGAAGGGCTCGTCCAGGATCAGCACGCTGGGACGGTGCAGCAGTGCTGCCGCGATCTGGACCCGCTGCTGGTTGCCCAGGGAGAGGGATTCCAGCTTGTCTTTGGTGCGCCCGGCCAGGCCGAAGCGGTCCAGCAGGTCCAGGGCTCCCTTGCGGGCCGCGGACTGGCTCATCCGGTGCAGCTGGCCCAGGTAGACCAGCTGGTCCAGGATCGGCTGCTTGGGGTAGAGACCGCGTTCTTCGGGCATGTAGCCGAAGCTGGAGCGGGCATCGGCGGTGAGCGGGGCGCCGTCCAGCAGGACCTCACCGGAACTGGCCGTGAGCACCCCCATGATCATGCGCATGGTGGTGGTTTTGCCGGCACCGTTGGCGCCGACAAACCCGGTCATCTGGCCGGATGGAACATCGAAGCTCACCGCATCGACGGCGGTTTTCTCACCGAACCGGCGGGTGAGGTTTTGGACCTGCAGCATGGGGGACTGCTCCTTCCCCGGGGATTCCGGGAGGTTGTGGACGTACTACTGCCTCAACCTTAGGAACAAGCCTGGATCAGCGGATCGGCCGTCCGGGTGAATCCCGCCGGTTAGGCTTCGCGGCCGCCCTCACCCGGAAGAATGAGTCCGGATTCGTAGGCGAACACCACAGCCTGGACCCTGTCCCGCACCTGGACCTTGGCCAGCAGGTTGGACACATGGGTTTTGACGGTCGCCTCGGCGACGAACATCCGCGCCGCGATTTCCGCGTTGCTCAGGCCGGTGGCCACGAGCTCCAGGACTTCGCGCTCGCGGGTGGTCAGGGAGTGCAGGAGCTTCTGCTGCGCCGGATCGGGCTGTGGCCCGGCCGGGGCCGGGGCACCCGCGGAGGCCTTCTCGGCGTCCAGCTGGCGGGCGAAGCGTTCGATCACCCGCACGGTCACTTCGGGTGCCAGCAGGGCGTGGCCGCCGGCGACGGCATGCACCGCACTGACCAGGTCGTCCGGATCGGCGTTCTTCAGCAGGAAACCGCTGGCTCCGGCGCGGATGGCGTCGAACAGGTAGTCGTCGCGTTCGAAGGTGGTCAGAATGATGACTTTCGCCCAGCCGGCATCCACAATCTGTTCGGTGGCCCGGATCCCGTCCAGCACCGGCATCTGGACATCCATCAGGATCACGTCCACCGGGTTCGCGGCGGCGAAGTCCACGGCTTCCTGGCCGTTGGTCACCTGCCCCACCACCTCAATGTCCTCTTCGACGGAGAGCATCATGGCGAATCCTGCGCGTACCAGCGCCTGGTCATCGGCCAGCAGCAGACGGATCGGTTGCATTTGAGTCCTTCAGTTTTTGGCAGCCCGGTGCCACCCCCACTTAAACCTAGCGGCAGGGCGTGCCGGGAAGGTAACCGGTCTAACGCAGTGGGACGCGGACCCGAACCCGCCATCCGCCGCCGTCGCGCGGGCCGATTTCCGTGGTGCCGCCGTGCAGGGCAGCCCGCTCGCGGACCCCCCGGAGCCCGTAGCCGGTGCCGGCGGTGCCGGGGCGGGGGTGGCCGCCGTCGACCGTTTCCACTTCCACCCAGCGCTGCCCGCCGGTCTCCCCCGTACGCAGGGCGACGACGGCGGAACCGGCGGTTGAGTGCCGGCGGACGTTGGCCAGCGATTCCTGCACCGTCCGGTAGACGGACAGGGCCAGCGGGGCGGAGAGTTCGGCAAGTGCTCCCGGGCGGTCCTCCACCTGGTTGAAGGTAACGGCCAATCCGTTGCTGCGGTATTCCTCGACGAGCGCGGGAAGGTCCTCTAGACCCGGTTCGGGACGGCGCTGGGCGTCAGCATCCGGCTCCGGGTTTTCGGTGTCCGTCGACCGCAGGACTCCCAGCAGGGAACGCATTTCAGCGACAGCGTCGCGGGAGGAAGCTTCAATGGTCTGGAGTGCCCCGGCAGCGGCGGCAGGCTTCTTCTCCATGACCCGGCGGGCAGCACCGGCCTGCACGCCGATCACGGCAATATGGTGTGCGACGACGTCGTGCAGTTCCCGGGCGATGCGCAGGCGTTCCTCCACCACGGCCTTGCGCGCCAAGTCCGCGCTCTGGGTTTCCAGCTGCGCTGCCTGTTCGGCCAGCTGCTCCCGTTGGTGGGCGCTGCGCCAGGAATTCATGCCGAACATGATGGCCCCGCCGAAATAGGCGGCGTTAACCATGAAGGAATACAGCGCATAGGACGTCATGGGCGGCAGGAGCCCCGGGGCTTCGCCGTTTTCGAGGCCGAATGCCGCCGTCATTTCGTCGTAGCCGCTCGAAAGCGCCAGATTGAGGATGATCCACAGGAACATCGCGGCGACCACCACGGTGACACCCAGCCACAGGACGCGGCGGTTCTTCGCCCAGGCCACGGCACTGTAGAGGGTGGCGAAGTAAGCGGCCTGGAATCCCAGCTGCCCGAAGATCGCCGGGATGGTCAGTCCCACCACCAGGAAGGTAGAGGAACTGAGGACCATCACAGCTACGGGATAGCGGCGCCGCAGGACAATGGGCAGGAACATCAGGGCCTGGGCCAGATGCTGCTGCCACAGATTTCCGGTTTCCTCGCTGCCGAACGCGAACCCGCGAATAAGTTCGAGCATCAGTGCACTGAGCAGCAGTGCGATCGCCACGCCAATGACGTCTCTGCGCAGGCCTTCCGGCCCCGGGCCGGGTCGTTCCCACTCGTCCTCGGCGTGCCACGGCAGGGTTCCGCGCAGGCTGCTGAGCCTCGCGGCCAGATTCCGGCGGATCCGCGGTGTCTGCGGGCCGGCGGTTCGTTCGGCCGCTGGGCCGGCCACGGGGGAATCGATCATGGCCCCAAGTTTATGGCCGGCGTCCGCGCTGCGGATCCGCCGTCCGACTGAGACCCTGCGGGGGAGATACCGGGGCTTGAGGGAACCCTGGCCTTCCGTGTTGCTTAGGTTACGGAATGGGTACACCCCGGTCAGCCCCCGCCGCGCCCGGTGCCCTTCGGAGCGCCGGGGTGGTTTACTTCCACCGGGGCATCATGTGCCGAATGCTGCTCGAATGACCGTGAGGATGGACATGTTTGCTTCCGAAGGACAGGCTTTGCTGCCGGGGCTGGTAGCGCTGCGCCGTGCGCTGCACCGTGAACCGGAAGTCGGGCTGCATCTGCCCAAAACCCAGGAACGCATCCTGGATGCCCTGGACGGGCTGGGCCTGGAAATCACCACCGGCAGCTCCCTCAGCTCGGTAACCGCCGTGCTGCGCGGGGGCGAGGACGGTCCGGCGGTGCTGCTGCGCGGAGACATGGATGCATTGCCCGTTGAGGAACTCACGGACCTGGAATATGCCTCGACAAACGGCGCGATGCACGCCTGCGGCCATGACATGCACGTAGCGGGCCTGGTTGGCGCGGCCCGCCTCCTCGCAGCACAGCAGCGGGACATTTCCGGCAGCGTCGTTTTTATGTTCCAGCCGGGGGAAGAGGGCGACGGCGGTGCCGGCCTGATGATCAACGAAGGCGTGCTGGAAGCGGCGGGAGAACGGCCGGTGGCTGCGTACGGCATCCATGTGCGCCCGGGTCCGCTCGGTGTCTTCCGCACCAAACCCGGCACGCTGATGGCCGGCGCCAACGAACTTCGCATCACCGTCCACGGCTCCGGCGGGCATGGGTCCCAGCCGCACAATGCGCTGGACCCGGTTCCGGCGCTGGTGGAGATCGCTGCGGCGCTGCAGGTGATGGCCACCCGGAAGTTCTCGGTGTTTGATCCGATCGTCCTGACCGTCACGCAGCTTGAGGCGGGCCGTGCGATCAACGTCATTCCGGATTCCGCCCGGCTCGGGGCCAGCGTCCGCACCCTGTCAGCCGAATCAGTCGACCGGCTGATCGTGGAGACGAAGGCGCTCGCCGACGGAATCGCCGCGGCACACGGCTGCACCGCCGAGGTCAGCTTTGAGATCCTCTATCCGATGACGGAGAACGATCCGTCGCGGACCTTCGAAGCCATGCGCGAACTACGCGAGCTCTTCGGCGAGGACCGCGTTATCCAGTCGCGGGACCCGCTGATGGGATCGGAGGACTTCTCCCTGGTGCTGCAGAAGATCCCCGGCGCGTTCCTGTTCCTGGGGGCCACCCCGCCGGATATGGATCCGGCCACCGCTGCGTGGAACCACTCTCCGCGGGTGCTCTTCGACGATTCGGTGCTGGCGGACCAGGCTGCGGCGCTGGCCCAGCTGGCGTTCAACCGGCTGACGTAGCCCGGCCGTTTCTCCTTAGCCGCCGTCCGGGACTGCGTCGCCGTGGAGCAGGAGGGCCGCTACTGTCGTCTCTATGACCTTCTCCGCGCCTTCGCTGACGTTCCTGGCCACCATCTCCGTCCAGGTGGGCGAGCCGATCGAAATCGGCCGCACCTCCGCCGGTGTCCGCCGGATCATTCCGATCCTGGGCGGCAAGGTCGAAGGTCCCGGACTGCGCGGAACTGTGCTGCCGGCAGGTGCCGACTTCCAGCTCCTGCGCACTGCCACCCTCACGGAGCTGGAGGCTAAATATGCGATCGAAACTGACGACGGCGAGCGGCTCTACGTGAACAACTTCGGCCTTCGCTCGGGCAGCGAGGCGGACATCGCTGCGCTGCTGCGCGGCGAGCCGGTGGATCCGGAGCGGATCTACTTCCGCTGCACGCCCCGCATCGAAGCGCCCGAGGGCGGTGCCTGGGCTTGGCTGTCCAGCCGGATCCTCATCGGCACCGGTATCCGGCTTCCGGACGAGGTGCGCCTGGAGATCAGCGTCGTTGAGTAGACCTGTTGGCCCAGCAGGATCCCTGAAGCTAACCCGCACCCGGTCACTTGCCCCAACGCCGTAACGTGGCCTGACCACATGCCGGCCCAACTAGGCTGCGGCGGCCTGCGGCGTGTAGCGTAAACGGGCTATCTTCCCCGTGTGCGGATTCACAAGCCTGTGCGGGGCCCAAACATGTCCGTATCCGGGCAGCCCTTTCGGGCAGATTAGACAGAAAGGGGGTGTCGGCGTGTCCGCAGTTCAGACAGAAACCGAACCCTCGCTCAAAAAGGTCCTCGGACGCATCGACGTCCTGGCCCTCGGTTTCGGCGCCATGATCGGCTTTGGCTGGGTTGTCCTCACCGGCGACTGGCTGTCCTCAGCCGGCACCATGGGCGCAGTGCTTGCCATCGTTACCGGCGGCGTCATCATGGCAATCGTCGGACTGACCTACGCCGAACTGTGTGCCGCCATGCCCAAGGCCGGCGGCGAGCACAACTACATCATGCGGGCCATGGGGCCGCGTCCGTCTTTCATCGGCTCCTGGGCGATCATCGGCGGCTACGTGACCATCGTGGCGTTCGAAGCCGTTGCTTTGCCCAAAACCGTGCAGTACATCTTCCCGGACCTGAGCCACATACCGCTCTGGACCGTTGCCGGCTTCGAGGTCCACCTCACGTGGGCCCTCGTCGGAGCCGTCGCCGCCGTCGTGATTACCGCGATTAACATCCGCGGCGTCAAGGAAGCCGGCGTTGTGCAGACCTTCGTGGTGATTTTCCTGCTGGCCATCGGACTGGTGATGATCGCCGGAGCGTTCACCGGCGGCAGCACCTCGAACATGGAGCCGTGGTTCCACGGCGGCATGAACGGCTTCTTCGCAGTGCTGGTTGTGGTGCCGTTCCTGTTCATCGGGTTTGACGTCATTCCGCAGTCCGCCGAGGAAGTCAACATCCCGGCGAAGCAGATCGGCAAGCTGGTTGTGGTTGCCGTGGTCATGGCAACCATTTGGTACATCATGGTGGTTCTGACCACCTCCTCGGCCATGCCGGCAGCAGCCCTCGTCGGCACCGACATTGCCACTGCGGACGCCGTCGGCGCCATGTTCAACTCGGATTTGATGGCCAAAATCCTCATCGCCGGCGGTATTGCGGGCATCCTGACCTCCTGGAACTCGCTGCTGATGGGGGCGTCACGCCTGATGTACTCGCTGGCCCGTTCCGGCATGCTCCCCGCGTGGTTCGGCCGCCTGCACCCGAAGTACGGTACGCCGCACAACGCACTCCTGTTCATCGGTGCACTGAGCTTCCTGGCCCCGTTCGGCGGAGCGGAGATGCTCGGCTGGCTGGTCGACTCCGGCGCACCGAGCATCGTGCTCGCCTACACGCTGGTGGCCATTTCCTTCCTGATCCTGCGCCGCCGGGAACCGGAGATGGACCGTCCCCTGCGCGTCGGAGGCAAGGGCAAGGGCGGCATCGCCATCGGCATCGCGGCCACGATCTTCGGTGCCGCACTGTTCAGCCTCTACATGCCGGGTATGCCGGCGGCCCTGGGGATTCAGCCCTGGCTGCTGTTCGGTGCCTGGTGGGTCATCGGCCTGATCTTCTTCCTCCGGGTTCCCGGCGGAATTAAGGCGGGCCCCGACGCCGAGGAGCACCTTCTCGCCAAGCTGCGCGCCAAGGTGCGGGCTTAGCACCAGGCAGCGGGACAACGACGGCGGTTTCCTCACGGGGGAGCCGCCGTCGCCGTGTTCGGAAGGATGCCCATCGGCTGCAGATCACCCGGGACGCTAAACCCGCCCTTAGGAAGCCCGGTGCAGGGCTTCAGCCCGGTGCACGGCGTGCAGCTGGGTCGCGTCGCTGCGGACCTTGTACTGCGGCTCGGCCTCGGAGCACAGGCGGCGTCTGCCCATGAACTCGAAGTCCGCGGTGTGGACTTCTGTGATTTCTCCCGTCACCGCACCAGTACGCGAGTTCCACCGCACCCGGTCGCCCACCCTCAATTGATCACTCATGGCGACCGTCCTAACACCGTCTACCCATCCGTGTAACGGGTAATGGACAGGAAGAATCCGGTCCGATGCGAAAAATCCGGTGGGCGCCTTGCGGACAGATAAGTTACTGATGGGTAATATGGGCGCCATGCACCTGATCTTCCGCACCCTGCTGCTGTTGCTGACTGCCCGCCGGCGCAGGCCGAAACTCAACATTTTCGATACCTCCTCCCTGCCGATGCGGGTCCTGCCGACGGACCTCGATATCGCCAACCATGTCAACAACGGCATGTACCTCTCGCTGATGGACCTGGGCCGGTTTGACCTGATGATCCGCAGCGGTTTCTGGGCGAAAATGCGGCACAACGGATGGAGCCCGGTGGTCAGCAACGAGACCATCAGCTTCCGGAAATCGCTCGCACCCTGGCAGCGGTACACCATTGAGACCCGGATCATCGGCTTCGATGAACGGGCCATCTACTTCGAGCAGCGGATGGTGGCCGACGGCGAGATTTACGCCAGCGCCTTCATCGCCACCCGGATGGTGTCAAAGCAGGGACCGGTCACCAACGAGGAGATCTTCGAGGCCGCAGGGCAGCGCCCGCCGGTGGACATGGTTCTTCCGGAATGGATTGCGCAGTGGCGCGGGAACGTCGCCCTGCCCGGAGCCCGGCGCCCGGCACCCCACGCCTGGGCAGCGTAGCTCCGCACCGTCCCCCGGGGGCGCCCGCTCTTGACGGGGTTCCGGCACTGAACCAGTCTGGATGAACGCCGCGGAACGCGGCACCAGACCGGCGAGACTGCGGAGGTCCGCTATGCGGCTGACCGTCAACACCTTCCTCAGCCTGGACGGCGTGATGCAGGGGCCCGGCGGTGCGGATGAGGACCCGTCCAACGGGTTCGCCCGCGGCGGCTGGCTGGTCCCGCTGGCGGACGACGGGATGGAAGAGGTCGTCGCCGGCTGGTTCAGGCAGGCCGATGCGCTTCTCCTGGGCCGGTCGACTTACCAGATGATGCAGCCGTACTGGGAGCCGGTGCCGGACAGCTCGGACGTTGTGGCCAGGTCGCTGAACCAGCTGCCCAAATACCTGGTCTCCAACACACTGACCAACCCCACCTGGCACAACACGTCAGTCATTTCGGGCGACGTACTGGCCGCCGTCGAGCAGCTCAAGGACCGGCCGCAGGGTGAACTCCAGGTGCATGGCAGCCACCAGCTGGCCCGGGCCCTGCACGATGCCGGCCTGGTGGACGAATACCGGCTCCTGATCTTCCCCATTGTTGTCGGGGAAGGAAAACGGCTGTTCGCGGAAGATGCGGCGCCGTCGTCGTTTATGGTGACGGGCTCACATGTGACCAAGTCCGGAACCGTGTCCCTCTCCCTGCTGCCGCGGCCGTTCAGCGCCGACGAGATGTAGCGCCCCGCACAGCAACGGAAGCCTAAACTCCGCGGCGGGCCCGCAGCACGTTGTCGTTGAGGACCGCGCGCTGACCCTCCGGGCCTTCGACGGTCCGCGGCACCGCTGCGGCTGTCTCCACCATCCAGCCGAGTGCTTCGAGTTTCAACTCGTCGGCAAGTTCGCCGGCGGTGGGCAGCGGGGGAACCGGTGCCGGGTGGCTGGACCAGGGCGGGAAATCCTGGTGCCCGACGACGAGCAGCCGCCCGCGCGGGGCAACAGCGGCCATGGCCCGGTGCAGGATGGCATCCCGGGGAAGATCGGTGGGGGAGTGCAGGAACTGTGCGCAGACCAGGTCATATCCCGGGTTGGTGCCGGGACCGGTGCGTGCCCATTCGGCAAGATCGGCCTGCACCCACGTCACCAGGCCCTCAACGCCGGCGTCCAGGGCATGGGCGGCTGCCCGCTCCAGGGCGACGGCGGAAATATCGATTCCCGTGACCTGCCATCCCTGCCGTGCCAGCCAGACGGCGTCGGCACCTTCGCCGCAGCCAAGGTCAAGGGCTGTGCCGGGCGCCAGGCCGGTGACTTCGCGGACCAGCAAGGCATTGGGATTGCCGCTCCAGACCTGGCTGCGCTCGCGGTAGAAACCGTCCCAGAACTGGTCCGGTGGCTGAGATGCTGTGGGGTGGTCATGCATGACATGAACTTTACGTCCGGATGATTGCGGACGAAAGAAAGGCCGGATGCCGTTCCCAACATGGGTAACTGGCATCCGGCCTTCCACCGTCGGTGGTGCGCTGATCCGCGCGCCGCTCCTAGTGCTGAGAGCGGCGGCTGCGGGCCGAGATCAGCAGGGCCAGCGGGATCAGCAGCAGAGCCACCGGAATCAGGACCGCCAGGATCGCCGGGGACGTCAGAAGCTGTCCCGGGGTCATGGCGGAGGTGCGTTCCATCATGGTGTCCGCACCAGCGGAGATTTCGCCGTTGCCTCCGGCCAGAGTGGCCGTGCCGTCAGCGAGCTTTCCGTTGCCCTCGGCCAGGTCGGAAGCGCCTGTCTTCAGCGTGGTGGTTCCGTCGCTGAGGGTCTGCGCACCGGCGTCGAGCTTGCCCATGCCTTCGTTCAGCGAATCCGAGCCGGAGAGCAGGCGGCCCGTGCCGTCGGCGAGCTTTGTATTGCCGTCGGCCAGTGTGTAAGCACCGGTTTCGAGCGTGCCCAGGCCGGCAGTCAGGGTTCCCGCACCATTGGCGAGTTTGGCGTTGCCCTCGGCCAGCGTGTAGGCGCCGTCCTCGAGAGTGGTCAGCCCCTGGTTGAGAGTCTGCGCTCCGGCGGACAGCTGCCCGGCACCGGCGTAAAGCTGCTCGACGCCGTTGGCTGCTGCATGTGCTCCCTCTGCGAGGGCGGGGGCTTTGGTGTTCAGCTGGGCAAGACCGCCGGCAACGGCGTCTGCACCGTGGACCAGCCCGCCCTGGTTGACGACTGTCCCGAAGACGGTGGTGTGTGCAGGTGCTCCGGGGTTGCCCTTGAGCCCGAGGTCGATGCCGACAACCAGGCGTTCGAGGCCTTCGAGCTTGTCGGCGGCAACAGCCAGCTTGGCGCCGCTGCCCTTAGGCACGACGCCGAGTGCCTCGAGCGGGGCGAGCGCCGCCCCTGCAGCGCGCAGCTCCTGAGCACCCGTCGACGTTCCCGTCGTGGAGTAAGGGACCAGGTCAGCCTCAATCTTTTGGTAGGGGGTGAGCCCCTCAGCATCCGGCTGGAGGTTGATGGCGGCGTAGACCCGCTCGACGCCGGCGCTGAGGCTCTCCGCCCCGGGCGCAAGCTGCCCGATCCCGGCAACAGCAGCATCTGCCCCTGCAGCCAGTTCCTTCGATCCGCCAACCAGCGGTTCCATCTTGGTGTGCAGCTCGGATGCACCGGCGGACAGCGTGCCGGAACCTTCGCGGGCGGCGGTTGCGCCGGAGGCCAGCTTGTTGGCACCTTCCGAAGCGCTGAATGCTCCGTTGGCCAGGGTCGATGCGCCGGTGTAGGCGTTCGTCGCGCCGTTGGCGAGTTTGCTGGCGCCGGCGGATGCCGCTGCGGCGCCGTCGTTCAGCGTCGCGGCGCCTTCGTTGAGGGAGTCCGCTCCGGTTTTGGCGGTCCCGATGCCCTGGGCCAGGGTCTGGGCGCCGTCGTCGACCTTCGCACTGCCGGCCGCAACCTTATCCGCCCCCTCCTTTGCTTTCACGGCGCCGTCGTTCAGATCGGAGGCGCCGGTGGAGGCGCGTTTCGCGCCGTCGGAAAGCTGCGTTGCACCGCTGGCGACCTGGCTCGTAAAGAGCACAAAGAAGGCCAGCAGGAGGACCAGGAACAGGGCCAGGAGGCCGGTCAGAATGAGGTGCGGCCGGTTAGTGGGCCGGCCGGACGTGGAACTCGTCATTGAATATCCCTTTTCTGGTTCAAACAGCGGCCTGCTTCGACCGCACGGACTGCGGGTGTATCGCCTGTGAGCCCCGCATAAGGGTGGTGCGCCGGGCGGGTTTCCCTGTGTCATGCGGTGTCATACACGGGGGGTTACCGGCCGGTAGGAATGTGATGTCGGTTACATCTAACTTACTCATCGGTAACAAAGCAAGGGTTTCGGGAAATTTGTTACCGGCGGGTAGGTTGCAGACGGGTTTGGGGTGTGCTCAGGGGCCCCAGCGGCGTGTCGGGGCGCACGAAGAAACGAAATGGACCATGCTGGGGCGCATGCCGGCGCCGCCCTGGCGGCGCCGGCACCCAAAACCGCTGGAAGAACATTGGAGTTCGGATGAGCTGGCTGGACCGTGAACGCACCATTGCCCCGCCGGGTTTCAACCGGTGGCTCATCCCTCCGGCGGCACTCGCCGTCCACCTCTGCATCGGCCAGGCCTACGCCACCAGCGTGTACAAGACCGCGCTGGTTGAGTATTTCGATGCGAGCCTGACCCAAATCGGCGTGATCTTCTCCGTGGCGATCGTGATGCTCGGTCTCTCAGCGGCGGTCATGGGCACCTGGGTGGACCGCAACGGTCCCCGCAAAGCGATGTTCGTCTCCGCCCTGTTCTGGTCAGGCGGCTTTATGGTGGGTGCGCTCGGCATCTTCACCGGCCAGCTCTGGCTGGTTTACCTCGGCTACGGATTCCTCGGCGGCATCGGCCTGGGGATCGGTTACATTTCCCCCGTCTCCACCCTCATCAAATGGTTTCCGGACCGCCCCGGACTCGCCACCGGCATGGCCATCATGGGCTTCGGAGGCGGTGCGCTGATCGCCAGCCCGCTTTCCTCCGCATTGCTGGCGTTCTACGATCCGGAGTCGGGAACCGAGGGCTGGGTTGCCAGCGGCGACGCTGTGGGCAAGCTGTTCATCACCTTCGGAGTCGTCTACCTGCTGTATATGCTCTACGGGGCATGGACCATCCGGGTGCCGGCTGAAGGATGGAAGCCGGACGGATTCGACCCCGCAAGCGTGGCTAAAAAACCGCTGGTCACCACGGCGAACGTCTCCGCCGCGAACGCGATCAAGAGCCGCCAGTTCTGGCTGGTGTGGATCGTCCTGTTCTGCAACGTCACCGCCGGTATCGGCATCCTGGAACAGGCAGCGCCCATGATCCAGGACTTCTTCCGCCAGCCCGACGGCGCTTCCCTGGTTACTGCCGCCGTCGCCGGAGGGTTCGTTGGCCTGCTTTCGATCGGCAACATGGGCGGGCGGTTCGTCTGGTCCGCCACCTCCGATGCGATCGGACGGAAGCGGATCTACATGGTCTATCTCGGAGTCGGGGCGGCCTGCTACGTGCTGCTGGCGATGTTCGGGTCCTCCTCGACCATCCTCTATGTGCTGCTGGCCTTCGTGATCCTTTCCTTCTACGGCGGCGGATTCGCCACCGTGCCCGCCTACCTGCGGGACCTCTTCGGAACGTTCCAGGTTGGCGCCATCCACGGCCGGCTGCTCACCGCCTGGTCCGCGGCCGGTATTGCCGGACCGCTGATCGTGAACTCGTTCCTGGACGCGCAGGGCACGCCCGGGGAACTCACCGCGCAGGCCTACCAGCCGGCCCTGCTGACCATGGTGGGGCTGCTGATCGTAGGGTTCATTGCCAACCTGCTGGTCCAGCCGGTGGCCGATAAGTTCCACGAACCCGCCAAGCCCCCGGCCCGGACCGTAAACCCGACAGCCGCCGGCGACGGCACCAGGCTGGATCTCAACCTCGATGGAGGGCACCGATGAGCAACATGAAACTCGTCATCAGCTGGCTGCTGGTGGGAATCCCGCTGGCCTACGGGGTTTTCCAGACGCTGACCAAAGCCGCCGCACTGTTTAGTTGATTCACTGTTCAGCTGATCGAGTGTTCAGCTGAACGGCCGCCGGCGGATCCAGCCAGCCGCTTTGGAAGGGCTGGACCGCCTGCCGGGGCTGTGCATTTGACTGATCGGTGCCACGCTTAAGGGGCAAATCCATCCACCCGTGCTGGCGGGATCTGCCGGTGCGGAGACAGGAGCATGCCATGAAGGCTCTTCAGTACCGCAGCCTGGGTGCCGCCCCCGAAGTCGTCGAGATCGAAACCCCCGAGCCGGGGCCAGGGCAGATCCGGCTGAAAGTCACCGCCGCAGGTGTGTGCCATTCGGACGAATTCATCATGTCGCTGCCCAAGGACCAGTACAGTTACGGCCTGCCGCTGACTCTTGGCCATGAAGCAGCCGGGGTGGTGGACAAGATCGGCGCCGGAGTGAAGCACATCGACGAGGGGCAGTCCATGGCCGTGTACGGTCCCTGGGGCTGCGGCCTTTGTTACGAGTGTTCGTCCGGGCGGGAGAACTACTGCCGCAATGCGGTCCAGTACGGCATCGCACCTCCCGGTCTTGGTGCGCCGGGAGCCATGGCGGAGTACCTCATTGTGGACAGCGCCCGTCACCTCGTGCCGCTCGGCGATCTGGACCCGGTGCAGAATGTCTCGCTGACCGACGCTGGGCTGACCCCGTACCACGCGATCAAGGGATCCCTGGAGAAACTGCACTCCGGTTCGACTGCCGTTGTAATCGGCGTCGGAGGGCTCGGCCACATAGCCATCCAGATCCTGCGTGCGCTGACCCCAGCCACCGTCGTCGCGCTGGATGTGGACAAGGCGAAGCTGGACCTCGCGGCTTCCGTCGGCGCCCAGTATTCCTTCCCCTCCGAAGCCGGAGCCGTGGACATGATCAAGGACCTCACCAATGGCCTGGGTGTCGACGCCGTCTTCGACTTCGTGACAGTCCAGTCCACCCTGGACCTGGGCCAGGCGATGGTCCGGTCCCAGGGCGACCAGGTGCTGGTGGGTGTCGGCTCCGGCACGCTCCCGGTGGGACTCGCCGCGACGTCGTCCTGGGAAACCACCATCCGCGCCCCCTACTGGGGATCGCGCACCGAGCTGTTCGAAGTGCTGGAGCTGGCCCGGGACGGAGCCATCAACGTGCACACCGAAACCTTTTCCCTGGAGAAGGCTCCGGAAGCCTACGAAAAGCTGAAGAACAACGAGCTGGTCGGCCGGGCCGTCGTCGTTCCCTAATTCAGGCGGCAGAATCCGGCTCCCGGGGGCCGGCGGAGTCCGGCGGGTTCAGCAGGGTTCGGCGGGTTCAGCCGGCAGCCGTCACTCCGCCGCCGGCACCCAGCCGGCGCCGCGGAGGAGGCTCCGGCCCTCCTCCACATAACGGTCCATTTCAGGAGCAGGAACCATTCCTCCTCCCGTTGACCACACGATGTGGTTCGCGGCGGCCAGCCGGGCCTCGTCGAAGCCGAACGCTGTGAGGTAGGCGTCGTCGGACAGGATCCGCCAGGGGTTGGTGAATCCCGCTGCGGCCGATGGCTCCACTGCGATGCCCTCGGCGTCCTGCAGCAGGCCGACGAGCGATTTCATCCGTTCATCGCTGACCGTCACGTACCCGTCCACGAGGTCCTGCATGCGCTGTCCCACCAGCCGTGACGGCCGGCCGACGGCGAGCCCGTCTGCCGCGGTGCGGCCGTCGAGCCCAATGTCCGCCACACAGATTTGGTCGTGCAGCCCGGACCGGACTCCCAACGACATTGCCGGCGACCGCGTGGGTTCGGCAAAGACGCAGTGGACGGCATCTCCGAAGGCCAGCTTGAGTCCGAAGGTTACCCCGCCCGGGCCACCTCCGACGCCGCACGGCAAATGCACGAACAGGGGGTTGTCCGCGTCAACGGGCACCTCCAGGGCGGCCAGCTGGCCCGCGAGCCGGGCCCCGGCCACGGCATAACCTGCGAACAGCCCCAGGGAGTCCTCGTCGTCGATAAAGTGGGTGTCCGGTGTGCTCAGTGCGGTCCCGCGTGCCGCCCGCAGGGCGGCAGAGAAATCGGCGTTGTGCTCGATGACCTCCACTCCTCGGCTCCGGAGGAGTTCTTTCTTCCATGCGCGGGCGTCCACGGACATATGCACTGTCGTGCGGAACCCCAGCTCCGAGGCGACAATCCCGATGGACAGTCCCAGATTGCCCGTGGAGGCAACGGTTATCCCGCGTGACCCCAGAATTTTCCGGGCACCCGGTGAGGCGAACACCTGGGCGTATCCGTATCGGTCCAAGTCAATGGTGTCGGCCAGGAGCTGTTCAGCGAGCTGAAGCACTTCATGGATGCCCCCACGGGCCTTGATTGAGCCGCTCACCGGAAGGACGTCGTCACGCTTGATCCAGAGCCGTCCCGGAAGTTCCCTCCCGAGTAATGCGCCAAGGTCCCGCTGCATGGCGGGCGCCCCGAGCAAAGGCGACTCGATAATGCCGTACGCAGGACGGGTATCCGGAAACCGTTCCGCAAACCAGGGCGCGAAGCGCCGGAAGCGTGCCCGGGCGTCCGAGACAATGGCAGGGGAGATTCCGGAACGCTCGATTCCCTCGGCCACCGGTACCGGCCGGTCGCGGAACCATGCGGTTTCTTCGCCCCGGGCCAGGGCAGCCACCAGGGGATCATTCAGGAGTTGTTCGAAGGCGGGCAGCCGGTTCACGGTGATTGTTTCTCCAGGATCTGTGGCTCGAGCGGCTTGATCGGGTTGACGGCAAGCTATCCCAAGCACATCACACAGACCTGGGTTCCGGCCCGCCGCCGGGGCCGGCAGCTGCCGGGGTGAAGGCCGGACCCAGGGCGCCCAAGCGAATGCCCGGCCGCAGATTGCGCCACGGCAGCACGGCGGGGTCTGCCGGGAACGGGCCGGGGGCCAGCGCAACGATGATCCGGCCTGCCAATCCGGCGTAGTCGGCACGGAAGTGGACGGAACTCTTCACCACGAGGACCTGCTGCCCTTCGGGGACCACCCCGGCTGCACGGAACTGGTTGCGGTCCATGATCTGGGCCTTGTGGCTGTTGACGACAACCCGCACATTGCCGCACCGCAGAAGAACTGAAGGCCCCACGGACAGCTCGTTGCCGTGCATCATGGGGCCGTCAAAGTGGACTTTTCCATCGGTGATCTCCTCGACCTGGAATGTCCCGCTGAACGGGCCGTCGCCGTCCGTTTCCGACCCGGCAAACGTGACGGTCACGGTTTCTCCCCGCCCGGCCGCGACCGCCGTTTGGACGATCTCCGGAGACCACATTGCCGCCAAGGCGCTGGAGGCTATGTTCCGCTGGACGAGTTCCCGCAGCAGCCCGGTGGTCGTCGCGTCTCCGCCGGCCCCGGGATTATCCTGCGTATCTGCGATAACAACAGGCACCTGCCCCTCGGCGATGGCCTGCACCGCCTCGTCCAGCGCCTGGTCAGCCGGGAGTGCCGTCAAACGGAACTCGGGTTCAAGGTCATGGATGGCCGCGGCAATGCCATCAACGGCGTGGGCGAGCTGTGCTTCGTCCACGCCGTACCCAAAGACGCAGGGCTGGCACTCTTCGACGTCGGCGGCAGGAAAAGCCATGGCAATGGACACGACGGCATCCTGGTCCGCGGAGTCCAGCAGCCCGTACGCCGTCCGCGCAGGTCCCTCAAGGGTGCTTCCCGAAATTGTTGGGATGAGGAAACCGATGCGCTGCGCGCTCACCGTCATCCGCTCACCGGAGAGGATGCGGTGCAGCAGTGCCGCCGCTGATCTGCCGGTATCAGCCATGTCGACGTGGGGGTAGGTCCGGTAGGCCACCATGGCATCGGCTGTTTCCAGCATCAGGTCACTCACATTGGCATGGAGGTCCAAGCTCACGACGATGGGCGTTTCGGCACCAACCACATTCCGCACCCTGCGAAGGATTTCGCCGTCGCCGTCCGGATAGTCCTCCGAGACCATTGCCCCGTGCAGGTCAAGGTAGACGGCATCGGGGGTTTCCTCGGTGCACGCGTCCTCGATCATGCGGATGATGCGTTCAAAGGCGGAGGACTCGACCGGGCCCGAGGGGGAAGCCGCACACCAGACCACCGGCAGCATTTCCCAGGCCGGATCCGCAGCCAGGACAAACCCGCCGAGCGGTATGTTGACGGAGGCGAGCGTCAGTACCTCATCGCCGAGGTGCATCCGGGGAAACCCCTCGCCGTTCTGGAAGTTCTCCCAGCGCGCCGGAGTTGGAGCAAAGGTGTTGGTCTCGTGCAGGAACCCTGCGATCAATACGCGCGTCACAGGCTGACCTCAAGCTTTCTGCGGCGGAGCGCTGCGGGCAAAAGCAGCAGGGTGAAGGCTGACAGGACCAGGAGGCCGACCATGGTCAGCAGGCCGCCCTGGGTGCTCCCGGTGGCTTCCCGCACAAACCCCATGAGGGTAGGGGCAACGAATCCGCCCAGAATTCCAATCGTGTTGATGAACGCGATGCCGCCTGCAGCGGCCGTACCTCCAAAGTGCTGGCTGGGGACGGCCCAGAAGACTGTGTACGCGGCCCAGACAGCGCAGACTGCGATGCACAGGGCAATGAAGGAGACCAGGAAGTTCGTGGCGGTAAAAGCGGCTACCGTCAGCCCGGCGGCCGCAATGAGGGCAGGAATAACCGCATGCCATTTGCGCTCCTGAAGGCGGTCGGAGCTCCGGGAGAGAAGGATCATGGTGGGTATGGTCAGCGCATACGGCACCGCTGTCAGCAGGCCGATGGAGAACGTACCCTGGACGCCGTTGTCCTTCAAGATAGTGGGCAGCCAGAAACTGACGGCATAGATCCCGCACATGATGCCGAAGTAGGCCACCGCCATGACATAGACGCTTGGCTCTTTCAGGGCGTCGATGAACCGGTGGGTGCCTTGTCCGGCTTTTGTCTGGCCGATGGCTTTCGCAACGACTGCTTTCTCTGCGTCGTTCAGCCATCCCGCCTGTTCCGGACGGTCCGCCACCGTCTTCCAGAAGAGGTATCCCAGCAGCACACAGGGCAGGCCCTGGATGAGGAACATCCACTGCCAGCCGGCCAATCCACCGATGTTGTCCATGGCAGCGATAATGGCGGCCGAGACACCGGAGCCGAGAATGGAGCCGATGGGCCCGGCCAGCATATAGATGCCCATAACAGCAGCCATCCGCCGGGCGGGGAACCAATAGGTCAGGTAGAGGATGATGCCGGGCGCGAAGCCGGCCTCGAAGATACCCAGCAGAATCCGCAGGATGTAGAAGCTCGTCTCATCCCGGACGAACATCATGGACGCTGAGGTGATGCCCCACAGCACCATGATGCGCGTGATCGTCCGCCGCGCACCAACCTTGTGCATCAGCATATTGCTGGGGATTTCCAGGCAGGCATAGGCCAGGAAGAACAAACCTGCACCGATACCGAAAACCACTTCGGTTAGCGCCGGAATGTCCTCCTGCATGTGGAGCTTCGCGAAACCAATGTTCACGCGGTCCAGGTACGCGAAGGTGTAACAGAGCAAAAGCAGCGGCAACAGGCGCCTGTTGATCTTGCGGTAAACGGATTCCTCTGTGATGGCGGGCTGGCTGCCGTTGAGGCGTCCCTGGTGTGTGACTGGCATATTGCCTCCTGTGTAAGGTGCTGCACAGTCTAGGATCCAGAAGTATCAGGCAGTCAAAATGAAGGAATCTTCCTAGTACAGACTCAAACTGTTGGAATATGCTTCCAGAAAGAGGGTAGGTGAAGATGGCGGCGCTCGAAGTCCATGCAACGGATCTGGAGATTGTGGATGCCCTGCAGATCGCGCCCAGGGCCAGCTGGGCGATGGTGGCCCGCGCGTTGGACGTATCCGAAGTGACCGTTGCGCGCCGCTGGAAAAGCCTGGAGGACCGCGGGCTCGCCTGGACCAGTGTTGCCCTGCATCCCTCGACGTCTCAGGGAGCCTTCATCGAAGTGCGCTGCGACGCGAAGTACCTGGACCGGCTGCTGGCGTCCCTGGGCCGGCACCCTGACGTCATCACCGTCGGGCAGACCACCGGCGACTACAACCTGTTTTGCATCACGATCGCCACAGTCCTGGAGGAAGTCCTGCGCTGTGTCCATGGGGGGCTTCCGGAACTGCTGGATGCCGTCCAGATGCGGATCAGCCTCTTCCGGCAGATGACCGGGGGAGTGGATTGGCGCCAGGGCATTTTGTCTGCCTCCAATGAGAAACAGCTGCAGGAAGAACACCATTCGAAGCGCCCGGAATCAATCTCCCCTCTTTCAATCAGCGATCGGCAGCTGTTTCTCCAACTGGGAAGGGACGGCAGGCGGTCGCCCGCGGAGCTGGGCCGGAACCTCGGGCGTTCCCCAGGCTCGGTGCGCCGGCGGCTGGCGGAGCTCGAAGCACAAAACCAGGTCGTTTTCCGGTGCGACGTCGCCCGGCCGGCCTTCGACCTGCCCCTGGGAATGCTGGTCCTGATGAAGGCGCCTCCGCTCGAGGCGGAAGGCACGGCACGCCTGCTGGGTCGACGGCGGGAGACCCGGTTTTGCGCGTCAGTCATCGGTACAGCCAACATCATCCTGGTTGTCGGGCTGCATGATCTTGCCGACGCTGAGCGCGTCCTCGGCGAACTGTCCCAGGACCATCCCTCCGCCGAGGTGCTTGATCGAAGGGTCATCACCAGGATGGCGAAAATCTACGGGCGCATCCTCGACCCGGCCGGCCGATCCGTTGGCGTAGTGCCGGTGGATCCCTGGATCCGCAGCATCCGGAACGGAGGTTCGGCAGAAGGCAGCACCGCACCGGCCGGGTTAGGCTGACCCGCCCGCGAGCAGGAGACCGCCGTCGAGCGTCAGGACCTGCCCGGTGATCCAGGCGGCGTCGTTGGAGGCCAGGAAAGCCGCGCCCGCCGCCACATCGCCGGGACTGCCGAGTCTGCCCAGCGGATAAGCGCCGGCCACCTTCTCTTCCCGGCCCTCGTACAGCGCGCGGGAGAAGGCCGTCCTGACCACGGCCGGAGCCAGTGCGTTCACCCGGAGATCCGGCGCCAGTTCGACGGCGAGGGAGCGGGTGAGCTGTTCCAGGGCGGCCTTGCTGATGCCGTAGAACGCGATGCCTTTGGCCGGGGTTTGCGCGCTGACGGAGGACATGTTGATCACCGACCCTCCGCCGCGTCTGAAGTCGGCTTTCGGATGCCGGCAGGCGGCCTGGACCCACGCCAGGGAACCCAGGACATTTACGTCCATGATCTTCCGGGCGGCATCCAGATCCAGGTCGAGCAGCGATCCGTAGACGGGGTTGGTGCCGGCGTTGTTGACCAGCACATCCAACGGGCCGAACTCCGCGGTTACGGCGTCCAGCGCCTCGCGGTGATGAGCGGGGTCGGTGGAATTCCCGGCAACCGCGATGGCT
This sequence comes from Arthrobacter sp. Helios, assembly GCF_023167125.1. NCBI lineage: Bacteria > Bacillati > Actinomycetota > Actinomycetes > Micrococcales > Micrococcaceae > Arthrobacter > Arthrobacter sp. Helios. The sequence goes on along the minus strand of NZ_CP095402.1, from coordinate 2,726,080 downwards.
GTCCCGGGCGGAAAGCCGGCGGCTGCCTCTTCAAGCGGTCCCTTGTTCCGGGCCGTGATCAGCACCCGGGCTCCCTCAGCCACGAACCGGCGGGCAACCGCCAGGCCAATCCCGCGGCTGGCCCCGGTAACGAGTGCTGTTTTACCTTCCAGCCGCCGTACGCTGCCGGAATGCTGACCGGGTGCTGAGCTCATCTGGGGTCCTTTCGTCCGCGGGAATCTCCGTCGCTGGGGTGTGTCCGGACGGGCCGAGTCTGTGCGAGGGGACGGGTCCGCGTCAAGGCATGCTGCTGGGGCAGCTCGTTTTCTTTGGCGAAGGGTGTGCAATGTGATTGACGAGTACCGGAAAGCTCCATAAGCTGACGTCTTACCTAGGTAATGGCCCCCATACTTTCCTACCGGAACTGCTGCGGCCGCAGAACCCACCGATGGATTTCTATTTGCAATGGAGCAAATATGGCCAGTGTTGGTTTGCTTTATGTTGGTGCTGTCCTGCTGATAAACGGACTCCTGCTCCTAGGGAAGATCCCGGGAAAATCGGCAGCAATGCTTAACTTTTTTGTGGGTGGAATGCAGGTTATTTTTCCCACTATCATCCTCATCCAGGCGGCCGGAGACCCGGCCGTGACCTTCGCAGCCGCCGGGCTGTATCTCTTCGGTTTTACCTACCTCTATGTTGGGCTGGTGCAGGTCACCGGTGTGGGCCCCGAGGGGCTGGGGTGGTTCTCCCTGTTCGTAGCCGTCTGCGCCGTCGTTATTGGAACACTGCAGTTCACCATGGTCCTGGACCCGGTGTTTGGGGTGATCTGGTATCTATGGGCGGTCCTCTGGCTGCTGTTCTTCCTGGTGCTGGGTCTGGCCCGGGACTCGCTGACCCGAACCACGGGGTGGTTCGCGGCGCTTGGGGGCCAGCTCACCGCCACCCTGCCGGCGTTCCTGCTGCTGACCGGCAGTTATGTCTCCAATGGCGCAACAGCTGCGGCCATGGCAGTGGCAGGCGCCGCCGTCCTGGCCGTGTCCTTCTACCTCGGCCGCGCGCGGATGGCTGACCCAGGGAAAGACCAGGCCCGCCGGGAGCCGGGATCCGGTGCCACTCCCGCCGTCACTTAGCAAAGGAAAACCATGCCGCTGTACGTCTACCGCTGCCCGGACTGCCGGGACTTCGAGGTCCAGTCCGCCATGGGCCAGATCCGTGAGTCGATGACCTGCCCGGAATGCGGCACCCAGGCGTTCCGCAAATTCACCGCCCCGCATCTTTCCCGTTCCTCCTCCAACGCGTACAAACTCATCGAAAGCACGGCCCGTTCCGCCTCCGAGCCGGCAATCGTCTCATCCCCGGGTGGCGCGAAACGTGTTTCCCGGGGCGGCGGAATCACAATGAATCCCCTCCACCAAAAGCTCCCAAGACCCGACTAAGCGCCACAATTTCAAAGGAGAAGTTATGCCTCAAGTCGTCTTTCCCCTCGATTCCTCGAAGAAGTTCGAGGACCAGGAAAAAATTGGCCATAACCGGTGGCATCCGGAAATTCCTCCCGTAGCCGTCGTAAAACCGGGGGAGTCCTTCCGGGTGGACTGCCGGGAATGGTTCGACGGCGCGATCGTAAATGATGACTCAGCGGAGGACATCCTCAATGCTCCGCTGCTGACCGTGCACAAGCTCAGCGGACCGTTCGGCGTGGAAGGCGCAAAACCCGGCGACCTGCTGGTGGTGGACATCCTCGACGTCGGGCCGATCCCGCAGGAGGACTCCGGTCCGCTCGCAGGCCAGGGCTGGGGCTACACCGGCATCTTCGCCACGGAGAACGGCGGCGGGTTCCTGACCGAGCAGTTTCCCGACGCCTACAAGGCCATCTGGGATTTCAACGGCCAGACGGCGACCTCCCGCCACGTTCCCGGCGTCTCCTTCAACGGACTGATCCATCCCGGGCTGATGGGGACCGCTCCGTCGGCCGCCCTGCTCGCCAAGTGGAACAAGCGTGAAGGCGACCTGATCGCCACCGACCCGCACCGGGTCCCGCCGCTGGCGCTGCCGCCGGAAGGTGCGCATGCTGTCCTCGGCGGGCTTCCGCGGGAAGACTGGGAACGGGTCGGCAATGAAGCTGCGCGGACGGCGCCGCCCCGAGAAAACGGCGGCAACCAGGACATCAAGAACCTTTCCAAGGGCTCGCGGATCTTCTATCCGGTGTTTGTGGACGGGGCCAACCTCTCCGTGGGCGATCTGCACTTCTCCCAGGGCGACGGCGAAATCACCTTCTGCGGCGCCATTGAGATGGGTGGTTTCATCGACCTGCGGGTGGACATCATCAAGGGCGGAATGGATACCTACGGTGTTCATGAGAACGCGATCTTCATGCCGGGCAACGTCGATCCGCAGTTCAGCGAGTGGATTGCGTTCTCCGGCACGTCGGTGACACTCGGCGGCGAGCAGCGCTACCTCGACTCGCACCTGTCCTACCAGCGGGCCTGCCTGCATGCGATCGACTACCTGACAAAGTTCGGCTACAGCCCGGAGCAGGCCTATCTGCTGCTCGGTGCCGCCCCCATTGAGGGCCGGCTGTCCGGGGTTGTGGACATTCCGAACTCCTGTTCCACGGTGTACATCCCGACGTCGATCTTCGACTTCGACGTGCGGCCCTCCAGCTCCGGGCCGTTCCAGATCGATCCCGGAATCGGCGCTCCGCGGGCCAGCAACCGCTGACCCACCGGCCCAGGCTGGTGCAAGCCAGCCTGGGCCGGGGGCTCAGGGTTCTTGGCTCTGCCCGCGCAGTTTCCCAGCGGTCGTTGCTGGCGTGGCTGTTGTCCCGCCAGTCGCAGGGGTAACGACGGCTGAAGCTGCGTTAGCTGTCCGCCTCCACCGACGCGGGTTCCCACTGTAAGGAGCCTCCTGTGGCTGGTGTGGTCTCCTCAGCCACAGGAGTTCACAAAGAGTGGGAACGCGTGTCGCGGAAGGTCATCTGCACCCAGCTGCTTCACCAGCCGGGACCCATTCCGGGCCCGGCACCCGGTCAATCCTTCAGCCCGCGCCCGCCAGCCACGGCCCCCGCCCGCAACCAACCACTCCGGACTACCGGTACTTCCGATGCAGGTTCTCCTTCGGTGTGCCGTCGGTAGCCCAGGCGGAGATCCACGGGCCGGTGCCCTCGGACTGGTCCAGGATGCCGTCTTCGAGCCAGGTGTAACGCCCGTCGAGCACCTTTTTGGAGAGCTTGCGGTCCTCCGGGTCGGAGTTGTTCCACAGCTCGGTGAACAATGCGTCCACCCGGACCCGGGACTGGGCGCAGAAGGCATCCGCAAGTTCGTAGGCGGTGGCACCTTCCGCGGGGTCCTGAAGCCGGATCGTCTCCGCCTTCATGCAGACCGCGGACATCGCGAACAATTCCGCACCGATATCCACGATCCGGCCGAGGAACGCCTGATGGTGTTCCAATGCGGCCTGCCAGCGGGCCATGCCGTAGAAGGTGGAGCGTGCCAGCTTCCGGGAGGCGCGCTCCGCATAGCGCAGGTGCCGGGCCAGCGGTCCGAATTCGGCGTACGACGTCGGCACGTTGCCCCGTCCGACGGCGAGGGTGGGCAGCCACTTGCCGTAGAACCCGCTGGCCTTGGCCCCAGCCTTCACCTTGTTGCCCAGCGGGGCGTCCGCAACAGCAAGGTCGCCGGCCGCCCGCAGATGCGCGTCAACTGCCTCGCGGGCAATCAGCAGGTGCATGATCTCCGTGGAACCCTCGAAGACCCGGTTGATCCGCAGATCGCGGAGCTGCTGCTCCGCCGCCACCGCGCGCTCGCCGCGGGCAGCCAGGGAAGCGGCGGTTTCGAAGCCGCGCCCGCCGCGCACCTGCACCAGCTCATCGGCAATGTTGTAGGCCATCTCGCTGGCCCAGAGCTTGGCCAGCGCTGCCTCGATCCGGATGTCCTTGGTGCCGGCGTCGGCCATCTCCGCGGAAAGCTCAAAAACCGATTCCAGGGCGAACGTGGTGGCCGCAATAAAGGCGAGCTTCTTACCCACCGCTTCGTGGCGGCCGATCGGCCGGCCCCACTGCTCACGTGCCCCGGACCAGCCGCGGGCGATCTTCAGTGACCATTTCCCGCCCGCAGCGCACATTGCAGGAATGGACAGCCGGCCGGTGTTCAGCGTGGTCAGCGCGATCTTCAGGCCCTGGCCTTCGCGGCCCACCATGTTCCGGGCCGGAACCCGGACACCGCGGAGCCGGGTCACACCGTTCTCGATGCCGCGCAGACCCATAAAATTGTTGCGGTTCTCCACGGTGATGCCGGGCGCGTCCATCTCCACGATGAAGGCACTGATCCCGCCCTTCTGGCCGTCGTGCGGCGGGACTGCGGCCATCACGACGACGAGTTCGGCGATCACGCCGTTGGTGGTCCAGAGCTTCACGCCGTCGAGCACATATTCACTGCCGTCCTCCGACGGCACCGCGGTGGTGCGCATCCGGGCGGGGTCGGAACCGACATCCGGTTCGGTGAGCAGGAACGCGGTGATGGCACCCGCGGCACAGCGGGGCAGATACTCCTGGCGCTGTTCCTCGGTGCCGAACACCTTCACCGGCTCCGGCACACCGATGGACAAATCAGCGGACACCAGGGCTCCCAAGCTGGGATGAACGGTGCCCAGGATCATCAGGGCACGCCCGTAGTAAAGCAGGGACAGCCCCAGCCCACCGTATGTCCGGGGGATCTTGATGCCGAAGACACCCAGCTCCGCCAGCCCCCTGAGGTACTCATCCGGGATGACGCCGGTGCGTTCGATGAGCTGGCCGTCCAGGGTGGCGCAGAAGCTGGTGAGGTCGGCCAGGAACTTCTCAGAACGTTCGATCTCCACCTGAGGGAGGGACGGGTGCGGGCGGATCAGGGAGAGATCGAAGTCGCCCAGATAAATCCCCTTGGCGAAACTCGGCCGCTGTTCATCAGTGATCCGCGATGCTTCGGCGACGTCGCGGGCGTCCTTCTCGCTGACCTTGCGTTCGCGGAGCCTCCGGGCTGAATCGTCCCCGCCGGTGTTCCGGGCATCCTGCAGATTAGTGGAACTCATGTTTTCCCCTATGGCCTGATTGATCAGGGCCGCTCCCCATGCAGCCCCGGCTCGCTGTGCCGACCATGCTACGCGTTACTACTGGCCGGTAAAGGGGTAACGGGCAACCCGGCGGCAACTCTGGGTGATCCCGCAGGGCTGGACCTCGGATTGGCCTTTTTGCGGCCGCAAAAGCGGAGTGAGCTTGACAGCGACCCCTGCCCTGAGGTTTGGATAGTAAGTACACTGAGGATTTGGAACACCAGTCACAGCTATTTCAGGGGGACCCAGGGAATGCAAAATGATGCTGATTGGGAGGCCATCCGACTGCTGTCCACCGCTGCGCGGATGCTTCGCCGTGAAATGGACAACCGGCTCCGCGCGATGGGATTGACCCAGGAGCGGGTAACGGCCTTGAAGGTTCTGCGCGACGCCGGTCCGATGCGCCGGGCGGAACTCGCCCGCCGGCTGCGGGTTACCGCGCAGACGCTCGGGACCACGCTGGTCAGCATGCAGGCGCAGGGCCTGGTTAACGAACTCGGCGACGATGCCGGGGGCGCCCCCCGCCGTGCCGTAGGCATTTCTGACCATGGGCGGACAGCCCTGGATGATGCGATCCGCCTGGAAGGCCAGAATCTCACCGCGGAACTGCGCCCGGCCCTCCGCCGTGAATTGATCTCACTCATCACTGAGCTGGAAAGCACCCGCCAATACGGCACCGCCCGCTCGGCCGGTGCCTGAAGCCCGGTCGAGGCAACCGGCAGCCCGCCCCCGCCGCGCGGTAACGTGGAAGCATGACTGAAGGTATCCGCGTAGCCGCAGCAGATGAGATCGACGAGGGTGAGGCTGTCACCGTAGATTCGCAGACCGCTGGAACAGGAGACGATATTGCTGTTTTCCACAGCGATGACGGCAACTTTTACGCCCTGAATGACACCTGCACGCATGAAGAGGCTTCCCTGGCTGAGGGCTGGATCGAAGACGGTGAAGTTGAATGCCCCGTCCACTCCGCCCGCTTCTGCCTCAAGACCGGAGCCGCGATGTGCCTTCCCGCCACGGTTGACGCCGTCGCCCACCGCGTGGAGGTCATTGACGGTGACATCATCCTCTACCCGGGCGTTGCCCCCACCGCTTCCTAACCATGGCTGACACCGCACCCGGCCCGGATGCCGCACCCGGGCCGGGTTCCGTCGCCATTATCGGTGCCGGTCCGGCCGGGTTCAGTGCCGCAGCCGAGCTGCGGCGGCGCGGATTTACCGGCGGCATCCAGCTCGTGGATCCGAGCGGGCAACCACACGACCGGCCGCCGCTGAGCAAGGCCTATCTGGCAGGAACGCTGGAGGAGTCCGGTCTCGCGCTCGCCGCCCCGGGGTGGTTCAGCGAAAACGCCGTGGAACTCGTGGCCGATGCAGCTGTTTCCCTGGACCCTGACGCCGGAACGGCCACCCTCGCCGGCGGTGGGGAACTTCAGGCCGATATCCTGCTGCTCGCCACCGGGGGCGCTGCCCGCGCGCTCAGTTTTCCCGGAACCGCCTTCGTCCACACGCTCCGCAGCAAAGCGGACGCCGATGCCCTGCGTCCGGTGCTGGGTCCGGGCAAGCGGCTGGCCATCATTGGAGCCGGTTTGATTGGCGCCGAAGTGGCCTCGACCGCCGCAGCACTGGGAACCGCCGTCGTGCTCATAGATCCCGTACCCGTGCCGCTGGTTCCCGCGGTGGGGGTGGAGCTGGCCGCATACCTGCACTCGATGCACGCCGAAGCAGGTATCAAGACCATCACCGGACTGCCGGTGGATGTACTCCAGGGGCCGGGAGGGAACTCGGTCCTTCTGGACGACGGCTCACTGATTGACCCGGACGCCGTGCTGGCAGCGGTTGGTATGGTGCCCAACACCTTCCTTGCCCAGTCAGCCGGGATTGCAGTGGACGACGGCGTGCTGGTGGACGCTTCCGGACGCACCAGCCATCCGCGCGTCTTCGCGGCCGGCGACTCCGTGCGCCGGCAAACCGGCGGCGTCCTTGAACGCCGCCCTGAACACTGGGATTCGGCCGTGCGTTCGGGCCGGGCCGCCGCGGCGGGGATCCTCGGCGGGGAACCTGAGCCGGAGGCTGTGCCGTGGTTCTGGACGGACCGGCACGGCGTTCATGCTGAAGCCGTGGGAAACATGGCGGCTGACGGAAAGTCTGTGGAGCGCGGCGTGCCCGGGCCGGGCTACGTGGTGTTCCGGACCGCTCCGGACGGTACTCTGGCCGGCGCGGCCGGAGTAGACGCCGGCAACACCCTGCGCGCTGCCCGCCGGCTAATCGCGCTCAAAAAACCGGTCCCGGCAGAGCAGCTCGCCGATCCCGGCGCCGACCTGCGGCGTCTTGCCCGGTCCCGTCCCTGACCGGCCACCAGGACGCCCATTAGGGCACATGCGCGTTGCGTATTTCGCCGATCGGTAGGTTAGCCTTACCTTGCCGGACAAAATCCGGCATCCCCGTCCACAAAGTAAAAATCTAGGAGCCCCCATGGCCCTGTCCCGCATGCGCAGTCTTGCGGCCGTCGCTGCCGTCGCCGTGCTGTCCCTGTCCGCCTGCTCCACCGGTTCGACGTCGTCGGACTCGGGCTCCGGCAGTACCGCCGCCTCCAGCGACCAGTTCCCGGTCACCATCGAACACGCCTTCGGTGAGACCACCATCGACGCCGTCCCCGAGCGTGTCGCGACGGTCTCCTGGGTCAACACGGACACCGCGCTGGCCCTGGGCGTTGTACCGGTGGGCATGCCCCTCTACGAGTGGGGCGGCAACGAAAACGGCACGACGCCGTGGATCGACGAGGCACTCGAAGAACTCGGTGCACCCATCGGCTCGGAGAACGCCCCGGTCCAGTACCCGGAAACCGACGGCATTAACTTCGACGAAATCGCAGCGACCGATCCGGACGTGATCCTGGCTGCGTACTCCGGCATCACGCAGGAGGACTACGACAAGCTCAGCTCGATCGCGCCCGTGGTTGCCTACCCCGACGTCCCGTACTACACGTCCTGGCAGGACTCCGCCACCATGATCGGTGAAGCCCTGGGCAAGAGCGGCGAAGCGGCCCAGCTGGTGGAAGACACCGAGAAGGCTATTGCCGACAAGGCTGCCGAGTACCCCGAACTGGCCGGAACCAGCTTCATCTACGGCAACCTCGACACAGCTGCCGGCGCCGACCACATCTCGATCTACACTTCGGGAGACAACCGTCCCAAGTTCCTGAAGGAACTGGGGATGGTCCAGGCGCCGATCGTTGACGAGAACGCACCGTCTGACGCGTTCTACCTGACCTGGTCGCCGGAACGTGCCAACGAGCTTGAGGCGGACCTGTTCGTCAGCTGGGTAGCCGACGACGCCGCCAAGGAAGCGATCGTTGCCGATCCGCTGCTGAGCCAGATCCCGGCCGTCAAGAACGGTGGACTCGTGGCCGATTCGGACAACACGCTGACACTGTCCATCTCTGCCGCGAACGTCCTGAGCATCCCGTACGCGCTGGACAACTTTGTCCCGCTGCTCGGTGAAGCCGCAGCACAGGTGAAGTAGTCCCGGCAAAACCCCTCAGAATGCCCCTTCAGCTTCGGCTGAAGGGGCATTCTCCGTGTCTGCCCCGCATAACGGACGCAAATCACATAATTGGACAGGCCCCCCGGTGGGTTTGCAATCATCAGCAGGATGCAGGAATTCCTCGATGCCATCGACCCGCTCAAACCCCTGATTGCTGTTGCGGCGGCCGTCGCGGCAGCCCTCATCGCAGCGCGGATTGTCCGCGGATCCGTCACACGCATCTTCCGGAAGGTGCCGCGGATCCGGGAGGTGACGGCGCTGGGCCGGAACCCGCTGCGCCTGGTCCTGGCCCTGATCGGAACCCGAATCGCGCTCGGTACCACTGCCCGCTCCGAGGCCTGGTTTGGGGCGGTTGACTACGTCCTGGTGATCGGCTTGATCGCAGCGATCGGCTGGCTCGCCGTCGTCGGCCTGCTGATCGTCGAGGCCGTGGTGCTGACGAAGTACGACACCGATACCAAGGACAACCGGCGGCTGCGCCGGCTCAAGACACAGATCATCCTGGGCCGCCGCGTCGCCGTGGCCCTGATCGTCACAGTGGCCGTGGCGTGCGTGCTGCTGACCATCGACGAAGTCAGGGCCCTGGGCGCCGGTCTCCTTGCCTCGGCCGGCCTGCTTTCCATCGTCGCCGGCCTGGCCGTCCAGAGCACCTTGGGCAACGTTTTCGCGGGCCTACAGCTGGCCTTCACCGATGCGATCCGTGTGGACGACGTAGTGGTGGTCGAAGGCCAATGGGGCAAAATCGAGGAAATCACCATGACCTACGTGGTGGTCCACATCTGGGATGACCGGCGGATGATCCTGCCCTCGACCTACTTCACGTCAACGCCGTTCGAGAACTGGACCAGGAAGCACTCCGACATCCTGGGCACCGTGGAACTCGACCTGGACTGGGAGGCACCGGTTGCTGAACTGCGGGTTGAACTGAAGCGGATCCTTGCCGATACGGATCTCTGGGACGGCCGGACCAGCGTCCTGCAGGTAACCGACGCCATCCAGGGCCTGATCCGGATCCGTGTCCTGGTCTCCGCACCGGACAGCGGAACCCTTTTCGACCTGCGCTGCCTGGTGCGGGAATCGATGGTCTCCTTCCTGCAGGAGAACCACCCCGCCGCCCTGCCGCGGCAGCGCATCGAACAGCTGCGCGCCCCCCTCGTTAAAACTCCGCGGCGCCGCACGGAAGTCCCGCACCTGCACGGCGGTGATCCGGAGGACACCCGTACGTCCCAGCTGTTCACCGGAAGCATTGACGCGGTGGAGCGCAACCGCAGTTTCGCCGGCCCCGGAGCGGATGTCTGGGAGGACCGGGATGAGCGGGTCGACCGCTAGGTGTTGACAAGCCGGGGGTGGGGAGGGCTGGAATGATACCCACGGCGCAGCATGCGGTGGACTGCGGAAAACAAACGGATAGGAAACCCGAGCCATGGTTGACCAGTACGTGATCCACGAATTGCAGGGCTGCACAGTCTGGGCCAAGGACGGTGAGCGGCTGGGGCTGGTGGGCAACGTCCATTTGGACCGGGCCACCGGCGAACCCGCCTGGATCACGGTGGCGCTGGGCCTTTTTGAAGGCCGTCAGTACTTTGTTCCGCTGGCCGGCGCCCGCCGCGAGGACGACGACCTGTACGTGAACTACTCTCGGAAGGCGATCGAGGACTCCCCGGACATGGACCACGAGGGCGCCCTCACGCCGGACGAGGAAGCGGCACTGGAGGACTATTACAAAGGCTGGTGACCACGGCGGGCCTGCTTGGACCTAAGCCTGCTTAGCAATACGATGGGTACCCCGGATTCAAACAGCCAGGAGGGCCCAATGGCTCAGCAGGACAGTGCCCAGAAGGATGGCGCTTCGCTCGGAACGGCTGCCAAGCCGGATTCCCCGACGGAAGTCACCAAACCCAGCTGGATGTACATTTTCCGCAAGACCATCCGCGAGTTCTCCAAGGATCAGTGCACCGATCTGGCTGCCTCGCTGACGTACTACACCGTGCTGGCGCTGTTCCCGGCACTGCTGGCGCTGGTCTCGATCCTCGGCCTGGTGGGCCAGGCGGAGAGCACCACCGACGCGCTGATGGAATACGTCCGGTCCTTCGCACCTGCTGAAGCCGTCACGGTTCTCCAAGGCCCGATCGACCAGCTCACCTCCTCAACCGCTGCCGGTTGGGCACTCTTTGTGGGCCTCGCCGGTGCCCTGTGGTCAGCATCCGGTTACACCGGTGCCTTTGGCCGGGCCATGAACCGGATCTACGAAGTGGAGGAAGGCCGGCCCATCTGGAAGCTGCGTCCGCTCCAGCTGCTGGTCACCCTGATCATGATCCTGCTGGTCGCCTGCCTGCTGATCATGCTGGTGATCAGCGGACCGATTGCGGAGAGCATCGGCAACTGGATCGGCATGGGCGGTGAGGCCCTGATGGTCTGGAACATCGCCAAGTGGCCGGTCATGCTGATCTTCGCCGTCATCCTGATCGCCGTCCTGTACTACGCCACCCCCAACGTGAAGCAGCCCAAATTCCGTTGGATGAGCATGGGTGCCTTCCTGGCCCTGATCGTGATGGCAATTTCGACTGCAGGGTTCGCCTTCTACGTCGGCAACTTCGGCAGCTACAACGCCACCTACGGCGCCATCGGCGGCGTGATCGTGCTGCTGCTGTGGATCTGGCTGGTCAACATCTCGCTGCTGTTCGGCGCTGAGTTCGACGCCGAGGTGGAACGCGGCCGCGAACTGCAGGCCGGCATCCAGGCCGAGCACTCGATCCAGCTTCCGCCGCGGGACACCACACAGATGGACAAGCGGGCGGAACAGGAAGCTAAGGATGTGGAGCAGGGGCGGGCCTTGCGCCAGCAGCACGCCGGTAAGGACTACGACGACGACTTGTAAGAGATCAGCCAGCGGCCCGGCCACGCAGATGCGTGACCGGGCCGCTGGCTTTAAGCTTCGTCCGGCTGGTCCAGCCGGGCTAGGGGGTGGGTGCGGCTGCCGTGCCTCGAGGCTGGCGGAACCACAGGAGCAGCACCACACCGGCCCCTGCCAGACACGCGGCCAGGGGCCACATCCAGGCATCGTCCGGAGGGAGCAGGGAGCTGTTCTCCTGCCAAGGCCACAGCGCGCGGAGGGAGCCCAGGATCAACCCGGTCGCTGCCAGCAGGACGGCCCGCCGCCGGACGCGGAGGAGATATCCCAGCAAACGGACAATGGAAGCCAGGCCGATAATGGCTCCCGTGACGAAGAGTGCCAGATAGCCAACGTCCCGGTTACTGACCGCCGCGAGGGTGGGTTCATACATACCAAAGGTCAGCAGCAGGAAAGATCCTGAAAGGCCGGGCAGCGCCAGCGCGCACACGGCCACGGCGCCGCTGAGGACCAGGACCCACCACGGCGGATCCTCAATCTGCAGGGCCGGAATCCCCAGCAGCGCAAATGCCGCCGCGGCAATCAGCAGCACTGCCACCGGGCCGAGGAACCGGCCGGACGGCGTCGTTGGGCCTGCTTCCCGGGCCATGCTGAGGGGGACAAGCAGGCTCGCCGACACCATGCCGAAAAACAGTGCACTGGCAATGGTGGCCTGGTTCTCGACAAAGGAATGCAGCGGTCCGGACAAAACGAGCAGGGCGAGGAACATGCCGGCGGCCAGCGGAAGCACCAGGTTCCACTCGACGGGTGCCAGTTTGCGGACGGCAGCGGCCCGATCCCGTCGAACGGCAAGATGCGCAACACCGCTGATGAAGTGGTTCGCCGACGCGATCAGCCGGTCGAAGACGCCGAGGACGAGTGCCACGGTGCCGCCGGAAACACCGGGTACGAGTTCCACCAGGCCGATGAGGGCTCCGCGGCCCGCATGGGCAACGCTGGAGCGGACAGTGGGCTGCGCCGGGGGCGGAGGGGACAATTGGGAGGGGGAGAGTGAGGCCATCAAGTCCACGCTACTAGCGGCCGGGCCCCAGCAGTGGCGACGACGGCAGCCCCGCCTGCTCGCTGAGCCCGTCGAGGACGTCCTGGAAGGCGCGGAGTGAAGACCGCTGAGGCTCCCAGCCCAGCACCTCCCGGGCACGCGAGGTGTCCATGAGCGGAGCTCCGGCGGCCATATCAATCCAGCCCGGATCCGTCGCCTGGAGCCGTGCCGCCCAGGTGAGCGCTACGACGGCCCGGATCAGGCCAACGGGAACGTTCAGGATTCTGCGGGCACCCAGCAATCCGGCCAGCAGTTCGGGGGTGATCACCGGATCAGCGGCAATGTTGTAGGCGCCCTCGGCCCGCTGGTCTATCACCCGCCAGTAGGCGTCGGCCATGTCATCGGCGTGGACCACCTGGAACGAAAACTCGGCGGGCAGCGGAATCAGCGGCAGGCTCAGCCGGTTCAGGATGAACCTGGGCACCAGTGGACCCAGGAAGTACCGCCCGATCTCGCTGCCGGCGTCGGACTGGAAAATCAGGCCCGGACGCAGCCTGGCCACGGGAATCTCCGGGTAACGCCGTTCGAAGTCGTCCAGCAATTCTTCCTGCTCGCCCTTGTGCCGGCTGTAGTGGGACGTGGCGATGCCGCGCGCCGGCCAGGATTCGTCCGTCAGGGAGTCCTTGGGGGCGGGGGAGTAGGCGCCCACCGAGGATGCGCACACCACCTGGCGCACACCGGCCTCGGCGGCAGCAGAGAGCATGTTCTCGGTGCCGTGCACGTTGATCCGGTGCAGTTCGGCCTCGTCGCGGTTTGGCTGGATAGCCCAGACCAGGTGGACCACCGCATCAACGCCGTCGAGCACCTCCGCCAGCTCGTCCCGGCCGGTCTTGGACGCGACATCGATGCTGTGCCACTGGACACCTTCGTAGGGACCGGTTGGCTGGGCCGGAATCCGGCGGGCGACGCCGATGATCTCCAGTCCGTCCGGGCGTTCGGCCCGGGCGGCCTGGAGCCGGCGCAGGACGGCGGTCCCCACATTTCCTGTGGCTCCGAGGACGGCTACACGCATCACAATGTCCCTTCAGTAACGAGAAAAACCAGCGCCTCGCAGGCGGCGCTGCTGGTCCACGACTCTACAGCGGGAGCAGCACCCCCGGGCAAGGGCGTTACCGTGGAAGGAGACGGAACAATTCGGCTGATGGATGGAGCGGATATGACAGGCACATCAAAGCAGGAAACGGACACCGGTGCAGCCAGCGGGGACTACAGCACCCGCGGCTCCTACGTATCCGGCGGGCAGGAATACACCCGGGACACCAACTACATTGAAACGCGCATCACCCGCGACGCACGTGACGGCTACCCGGTGGAGCCGGGCCGGTACCGGCTGATCGCCGCCCGCGCCTGCCCCTGGGCCAACCGCACCATCATCGTCCGGCGCCTGCTGGGTCTCGAGGATGCCATCTCCCTTGGAATGCCCGGCCCCACCCACGATTCGCGCAGCTGGACCTTTGACCTTGACCCGGACGGAAAGGACCCGGTGCTCGGCATCGAACGCCTGCAGGAAGCATTCTTCCGCCGCGTGCCCGGCTACACACGGGGGATCACCGTCCCGGCGGTCGTGGATATCCCCTCCGGTGCCGTGGTGACGAACAACTTCCCGCAGATCACGGAGGATTTCTCCACCGAGTGGACCGAATTCCACCGCGAGGGCGCCCCCAACCTGCTCCCGGCTGAGCACCTGGAGGAGATGCGCGAGGTCAACAAACGCATTTTCACCGAAGTGAACAACGGCGTCTACCGCTGCGGCTTCGCCGGATCGCAGGAAGCCTACGACGCCGCGTACGAACGGCTCTGGACGGCCATGGACTGGCTGGAGGACCGGCTCTCCAAACAGCGCTACCTGATCGGTGACACCATCACCGAAGCCGACGTCCGGCTGTTCACCACCCTGGTCCGCTTCGACGCCGTCTACCACGGCCACTTCAAGTGCAACCGGAACAAGCTCACCGAGATGCCCGCCCTCTGGGGGTACGCCCGGGACCTCTTCCAGACACCCGGTTTCGGGGACACCGTGGACTTTGTGCAGATCAAGCAGCACTACTACATCGTGCACGAGGACCTGAACCCCACACAGATCGTCCCCGACGGACCGGACACCTCCGGGTGGCTGACCCCGCACGGCCGGGAAGCCCTCGGCGGACGTCCCTTCGGCGACGGGACCCCTCCCGGCCCGGTCCGCCCGGGCGAGGAAGTCACCCCGGGGCACGGAGCCTAGGCTTCAGCCAGCCGGTCCGGCAGTCCCAGCCAGCACCAACGCCGGACCGGCGGTCCCGCAACACCGAAGGTGGACGTCTGAAGGCGGGACAGTCTAATACGGCATGGAACTGTTTCTTAATTTGACTCGCCGTAGGTTAGCCTTACTTAAGTTCAATTCCGCTGCCCTCAGGAGGTGCTGCCGTGACCTCAACGGCCGTTAACCGCACCCCTGTTTCCGGCGTCCACGCGCCTCCCCGCAAGCGTTCGCGCAAACTGCCGCCGGTCTGGCTGCTGACCGCCGGATTGCTGGCCCTGGCCTTGGCAACCTTCGCCTCCGTAGCGCTCGGAGCCCGGCCGCTGTCCCTGGAAACTGTGCTGCAGGCACTCACCAGCCCGGACCCCGCCAACGGCGACCACGCGGTGGTGCTGAGCCGGGTTCCGCGGACCGTCGCGGCCCTGCTTATCGGCGCAGCCCTGGGGTTGGCAGGAACCGCCCTGCAGGGCATGACCCGCAACCCGCTGGCAGACCCGGGGATCATGGGACTCAACGCGGGAGCGGCCTTCGCCGTCGTCACCGCCATCTACGTCTTCGGTATCACCTCCTTCACCGGCTACGTCTGGTTTGCCCTGGCCGGCACCGCGGTGGCCGCAGTGATTGTCTATTCCGTGGCTTCCCTGGGCAGGGAGGGCGCCACCCCGGTCAAGCTGGCGCTGGCCGGTGCCGGACTGACCGCCGGGCTGACCTCGCTGCTCTCCGCCATCCTGGTCAGCAGCCGGCAGACGCTGGATACCTTCCGCTTCTGGCAGGTCGGCACCGTCTCCGGCCGCGGCTGGGACGTCCTCCTTCCCCTGATCCCCTTCCTCGCCGTGGGCGCAGCGATCCTCCTGGCTTCGGGCCGGCTGCTGAACGGCCTGAGCCTCGGCGACGACGTCGCCCGCGGACTGGGGCAGAACGTCAACCTCTCCCGCGGCATCATGGCGGTCGGCGTGGTGCTGCTCTGCGGTGCCGCAACGGCTGCCGCAGGGCCCATCGCGTTCCTCGGCCTGGTCATCCCGCACCTGGTGCGCGGGCTGACCGGCCCCGACTACCGCTGGATCCTGGTGCTTTCCGCCGTGCTCGCACCCGTGCTGCTGCTGGTGTCCGACGTCGTCGGCCGGCTGATCCTGCCCCCGGGCGAGGTGCCGGTCGGCATCATGACCGCCGTGATCGGCGCGCCCGTCTTCATAGCCATCATCCGCCGGCGGAAGCTGGCAGAACTGTGAGCGCCGCCCCCGTGCTGCGCCAGGACCGTACCGCCGGCTCAGCCGCCCTCATCCGTGATGTCAGGCGCCGCAGCGGCCGCCGCCGCAGGGCGGTGCTGGCCTCCCTGGCCGCCGCCGTCGTGGTCCTCTTTTTCGTCTACGTCCTGCTGGGGAACTACACCGTCACCGTCCCCGACTTTCTCCGGATCCTGGGCGGGGAAAAGATCCCCGGCGCCAGCTTCATCGTGATGGAGAGCAAGCTGCCGCGCGCCGTGACGGCCGTCCTGATCGGTGTCGCGTTCGGTGTCTCGGGGCATCTTTTCCAGACCATGCTGCGGAACCCGCTGGCCAGCCCGGACATCATCGGCATCAGCTATGGTGCGAGCGCCGCAGCCGTGGCCGCCATGGTGGTCTTCGGTGCCACCGGGGGAGCGGTCTCCGCCGCGGCGCTGCTGGGAGCCACCGCCGTCGCCGTCGCCCTCTTCCTGCTCAGCCGCAGGGGCGGTGCGGCCGGAGCCCGGCTGGTCCTGATCGGCGTCGGGTTCGCCGCCGTACTGCAGGCCGTGGTCAATTTCCTGCTCACCCGCACCGATGTGCGGACAGCCGCCGATTCGCTGGTCTGGCTCACCGGTTCCCTGAACTCCGCCTCCTGGGAACGCGCCGGGATTGTGGCCGCGGCGCTGGTGGTCCTGCTGCCCACTGCGGTGCTGCTGGGCCGCCGGCTCCGGGTCCTCGAGCTGGGGGACGACTTCGCCGCCGGGCTCGGGCTGCCCGTGGAGGCTACCCGCGCCGGGCTGCTCTTCACCGGCGTCGGCCTCGCTGCGGTGGCTACCGCCGCTGCCGGACCGGTGGCCTTCGTAGCCTTCCTCGCCGGGCCGATTTCCCGCCGGCTGCTGGGCGGGCGGGCTTCGCTGCCCGCCGCCGGCCTGACCGGCGCCGTGATCCTGCTCGCGGCCGACTTCGTAGGCCACAACCTGGTGCCCGGCACCTCCCTGCCGGTGGGGGTCGTCACCGGTGCGCTGGGCGCACCTTTCCTGCTGTGGCTGCTGGTCAGCTCCAACCGTGTTGGCCGAGGAGGCTAAAGCATGCAGAACAAACTGGGAGCACAGGACCTGGTCCTGTCCTATGAAGACCGCAAGGTGGTCGACGGGCTCAGCGTCGAGCTGCCTCCCGGGCGGATCACCGTCATCGTCGGCGCCAATGCCTGCGGTAAATCCACCCTGCTCCGCGGCTTGGCTCGCCTGCTCAAGCCGGCCGCCGGCGTCGTGCAGCTAAACGGCCGGGACATCAACGCGCTGCCCAGCCGCGAGGTGGCCCGTACGCTCGGACTGCTCCCGCAGACTCCCAACGCGCCGGACGGTATTACGGTCGCGGATCTGGTGGGCCGTGGACGCTACCCGCACCAGGGGTGGTTCCGGCAGTGGAACAGCCGCGATGATGAAGCCGTGGCAGCCGCGTTGGAAGCCACCGGCACGCTGGAGCTTGCGGGACGCGACGTCGACGAGCTCTCCGGCGGGCAGCGCCAGCGGGTCTGGATCGCCATGGCCCTGGCCCAGGAAACGGACATCCTGCTGCTGGATGAGCCCACCACCTTCCTGGATGTCACCCACCAGGTGGAGGTCCTTGACCTGCTGACCGACCTCAACCGGCGCTCCGGAACCACCGTGGTGATCGTGCTGCATGACCTGAATCTGGCAGCCCGCTACGCCGACCACCTGATCGCGATGAAGGCCGGCGCGATCGCCGCGCAGGGGGATCCCGCAACGATTGTCACCACGGCACTGGTCCGCGACGTTTTTGGCCTGGACGCCTCGGTGATCCCGGATCCGGTCTCCGGGACACCCATGGTGGTTCCGGTTGGCCGGCACCACTCCCGCAGGCACCGCGAACCGGTGCCGCAAGCCACCGGCTACCTGCCCAACCCGCACGACACCCGCACGGAAAACCGCAATCCTTTGGAGGCAGCTTCATGACCGGCACACGTACCCGCACGTCAGCGGCCGCAGTAAAACCCCGCCGCCAGGGTGCCAACGCCGCGGTAACTGCCTTCGACGTCGAAGTCCGTTCCGTCCGCCGGCTCAGCGCCAACTTCCAGCGGATCACATTCGGAGGGGAGTGCCTGCGCAGCTTCGGCGTGCAGGGACCGGCTGATGACCTGCGAATCAAGGTCGTCATCCCGCCGGCCGCCGAAGACGGCACGCGGCAGACGCTTCCCGAGCTTAACTGCGACGACGCCGGCTGGTACCAGAACTGGCTCGCCATGGATGCGCAGCAGCGCGGCTCCATGCGGACCTACACCGTCCGAGCTTCCCGCTGCACTGCCCCGCAACCGGAAATCGACGTCGACTTTGTTCTGCACTTCGATGCCGACGGTGTGGGCGGACCTGCATCCCAGTGGGCTGCCGAGGCGCAGCCGGGGGACAGGGTCACCGTCATCGGCCCGAACGCGGTGCACTGCGTCACCGCGGAATCCTACGGCGGCATCGAGTGGCGGCCCGGGCTGGCTCAGCATGTGCTTCTGGCAGGCGACGAAACCGCCGTACCTGCGGTCGCGTCCATTCTGGAAAACCTGCCGGCAGGCATCACCGGCCATGCGCTGCTGGAAATCCCGGACGAGGCAGATGCCCAGCCGATCAGCACCGCCTCCAGCGTCACCGTCACCTGGCTGCCGCGCGGAAGCCGCCCCCACGGAGAGCTCCTGGAGGCCGCTGTCCGGGAAGCCGTTGCCGTGCCGGGCTACGCGAGCCTGGGCACCGCTGACGGTGTACCGCCGGCGACGGTTGCCCCCGGCCGCGGCCAGGAGCCGGAGGACGTGGACATCGATTCGGCGATTCTGTGGGAAACCCCGGCCCGCCTCACCCCGGAAGTCGTGGAGAACTCACCGAGCCCGAACACCCCGGCCGGCGCCCTGCCGTTCTACGCGTGGATTGCCGGCGAAGCCGCAGTGGTCCGCGGGCTGAGGCGCTACCTGGTCCGTGACGCCGGGATTGACCGCAAGCAGGTCGCCTTTATGGGTTATTGGCGCCACGGCCGCGCAGAACTGTCCTGACGGCTATTTCCTCACCAGCCCTTCCTGACGTGTGCCTGGGCAGGCCACCGTCCGGTTCCCTTTAGCCGCCCAGATGCCGCCGGCGAAGCTCTCCGATTTCCGACTCCAGGCCGCCGGCACCCGACGGGTGCACAAACTCCGGTGCATTCCGGGCTGTCGCGGGGTCCAGGAGAACCCCGAGCCGCGCCAACTCCACCATCAGCGGGATCGTCTGCAGGCCCAACTCGGTCAACGAGTACTGGCCCTGCTTCCCGGGTGAGGTATCGGCCTTAGTAAGGAAACCGGCCCTCGTCAGGTCGGCAAGCCGCCTCGATAATACCGGGGCGCTGATCCCTTCTTCATTCGCGGTGCACAGCTCACGGAAGCTTCGCCGATCGTAGGCCGCGATATCCCGCAGGATCACCAGGCTCCATTGGTCACCGATCATCTCAAGGGCACGGTTGACCGGGCAGTCGGACCGAGGCGACGTGATCATGTGGCCCCCTTCTAAGTGGTTGCACTTCGTTACTGGATTTTATACGGTCAAACCGGTAACACAATGCAACCACCAAGGTAGCCGCCGATCAGAATCATCCAGGTCCGCGGAATGACAGGAGCAGGAATGAAGGCGTTTGTCCTCCAGAAATACGGAGCACCCATTACCCAGGTGAGCATGCCTGAACCGGTGCTGGGGGACCACGAGGTACTGGTGCGGATGCGCGCCGCGGGCATTAATCACGGTGATGAGCGGCTCCGCTCTGGTGAATTTAGACAGATCTTCCCGTTCAAGCTGCCCATGGTCCTAGGCAGCGAGTTTGCCGGGGAAGTTGTGGCTCTTGGCTCGAAAGCCTCCAAATTCACACCCGGCATGCAGGTATTCGCCTATCCGGATCAGGCCCGCATGGGAGCCTTTGCAGAATTCGTCGCCGTACAGGAGGACGATCTGGCCCTGATTCCGCAATCCACGGACGTGGTGGAAGCAGCAGCACTGCCGGTGGTCGCTCTGACGGCTTGGCAAGGCCTGGTAGAGATGGGCAAGCTGCAGTCTGGGCAGAACGTTCTTATCCACGGAGGCTCCGGCGGAGTCGGATCGGTGGCGATCCAGCTGGCAAAGCATCTGGGAGCTGTTGTTGCCACTACCGTCAACAGCGCCAACGCAGAGTTCGTGCGGGAACTTGGTGCAGACATCGTCATCGACTACCGCACCGAAGACTTCACTGAGAAGCTGTCGAACATTGACCTCGTGCTGGATACGCAGGGCGGCGAAACCTTGAAGCGGTCGCTCGGCGTCCTCCGCCCTGGAGGTACCGTCATCGGCATTACCGGGCCTCCGGATCCCGCTTTCGCAACCCAGGCCGGAGCCAACCCGCTGGTGAAGCTGGCAATCCGGGGTTTGAGTGCCGCCACCCGCCGGCGGGCCCGCCGGCTCGGCGTCACCTACCGTTTCCTGTTCATCCGGCCCAACGGTGAGCACCTGCGCAAGATCGCCGAGCTTGTCGACAGCGGCGTTATCCGGCCGGTCGTGGACCGGGTTCTGCCTTTCGACCAAACCCCGCAGGCTTTCGAATCGCTCCTGTCACACGGTGCACGTGGCAAGGTACTGGTCAGTGTGAACCCCAGCGATGTCACGGCGGGCGGAAACCATGATGCCTAGTACCCGCAGCCAGCCAGTGGCCTCGACCTGGAGCGAAGCGCCGACCCTGCGCGTTGAGGCGGGAGGGGAGATACTGGCTTACCGCGAATTGGGATCACCCGGTGGCCCGCCTGTGCTGATGCTGGCCCATTTGGGGGCAACCTTGGACGAATGGGATCCACGGGTCATCGATGCTCTGGCCCGGAAACACCATGTCGTTGCCGTGGATCTGCCCGGCGTTGGAGCCTCTACTGGAAGCGTCCGCGGGACGATCAAGGCTATGGCAGACGCCGCGGTCGGGTTCATGGAGGCGATGGGTTTCACGAGCGTGGATATCGCAGGATTTTCCATGGGCGGCTTCATCGCACAGCAGATTGCGTTGGATCGGCCAGACCTGGTGCGGCGTCTGGTGCTGGCCGGAACCGGCCCCGCTGGTGGCCACGGCATTAACAGGACCACAGGCCCGGCCTATGTGTACTGGGACATGGTCCGCGGTGCACTGGCCCGGACCGACGCCAAGGAGTTCCTGTTCTTCAACCGCGGCGCTGAAGGCAAGACCGCGGCCAAGGCCTACCTGGGACGTCTCCGCGAACGGATCATGGACCGCGATACTCCCATCACGGTCCGTGCCTTCCGAACACAACTGAAAGCCATCCAGGCATGGGGCCGGGCAGAGCCCCAAAATCTCTCGCTCATCACCGCACCCACGTTGGTTGCGAACGGCGACAACGACCGGATGGTGCCCTCGGACCTGTCCGCCGGCCTTCACCGCCGCATCCCCAACAGCAGACTCACGATCTACCCGAATTCCGGTCACGGTGGAGTGTTCCAGCACCACGAACAATTCAGCAGCATCGTCCTGGAACATCTGGGGGCGTAGTAGGAGGCACTCCCCGGCACGCGGGCGGGGGGAGAGCGGTGTGTTCCCACCCACCCGACGCTCTGTGTTCCCACCCACCCGACGCTCTGTGTTCCCACCCACCCGACCCTCTGTGTTCCCACCCACCCGACCCTCTGTGTCCCCACCCACCCGACCCTGTTTCCTTCCACACAAACCACTCCACTGTCAACACGGCGTCGCCTAGCCTTGAAGTATCACTAGGAATTATCTGATTCCGCGCACCCTCCAGAGGCAAAGCAGTACCGACCGAACTTTTGTCTATTCAGTGGAGTGATGAATGACCGTAAACGTCAACGAGACCGTCAGGAACCTCGCTGACTCTGTCCGCCGGTACATGACTGACACCGCGGCCCGGTATCGGGCAGATGAGCAAACTGAGCAAACCAAGAACACCAAGAACAAGGCCGGAAACACGGCCGGACACCAGACTTTTGATGCACAGGACCGGACTCGGGGGAAGCATTCCGGTCCCCGATGGGACAGCCGCAGCACCGAATTCTCCCGGCGGCTGGAGGAACTCCGGAGCCGGGCCGCAACGCTGGGTACACCTGCCCGCAAAACAGCTGCGCTCGGTGCCGGGGCCTCCCTGGTGCTGTCCGGGATGGTTTTTGGCGTCGCGGAAGCGGCACCCCGGACCCTGGCCGACCGCCAGCTGCTGGATGCCCAGCCCTTCGCAGCATCCCCGGGGCAGGAAGATCCAGTGGTGGAAACTGCGGCTGCAGAGCCCCCTGCCGCAGAAGCGCCCGCCGACGCGGCGGCCGTAGACGGCGTCGGTTCCACCGCGCCCGCCGTGGAGGCGGGGCCGGTGACCCCCGTGGACAACGTTTATGTCACCTCGCCGTTCGGCTGGCGGATCAACCCGATGACCGGCAGCGGCCTGGAATGGCACACCGGGACGGACTTCCGCGGGGCCACCGGCACCCATGTGAAGTCCACCCTGGGTGGCACCGTCACCGAGGCAGGCTGGCATACCAACGGCGGCGGCGGACTGCGCATCGTCGTTGACCACGGCAATGGCACCAAATCCACCTACAACCACCTCAACGACATCTGGGTGGAGCCGGGCCAGTGGGTCGACGGCGGCCAGGTGATCGGCGCTGTGGGCAGCACCGGCAACTCGACCGGACCGCACCTGCACTTTGAAGTGCTGATCAACGGCGAGTACGTGGATCCGATGGAATGGCTCTAGCCTTCACCTGTCGAACCACCAGCTGAACCCGGCTGGCCGGGTGCGCGGTCCGCCGCGCGCCCGGCGCCGCGGCTACGGCTCCGGGTTCGTCAGGATAGCGGGATCCTTTTTGCCGTAAGGCATCCGGATCCGCAGCGCCTGCGGGTCCACGCGCATGGAGATGTGGGACGCTGTGCCCAAATGGTCGCCGTCCATCTCGAATTCCTGCGGCACGTCCGCCCAGATTTCGGCGCTCCGGCACTGGAAGTATTCCACAGCGGTGCCGCGGCCCTTGCCACGGCGCAGCAGCCCGGCGGCAACCGACAGCCAGCCCAGGCCCCCTTTGGGGGCCATTGTCATGATGTCCAGCAGCCCGTCGTCGATTTTCGCGCCCGGGAAGACTTCCAGCCCGCCGATGATCTTGCCGCAGTTTCCACCCATAACGCTGCGCAGGCGGCGCTGGAAGGGGGTGCCGCCGTCGATCGAAATCATGGTCTTGACGGGTTTCCCGGGGAGGTTCCGGATGCCTGCATCCACGTAGGCCAGCCACCCGACCCGGTCCTTGAGCGCGGTGTTGGTGTCGCCCATCATCACGGCGTCGTAGCCCAGCCCCGCCATGACCAGGAAGATATCGCTGTCCACGGCCTCGTCCACCTTGACGTGGACCACGTCTATCCGGCGCTCGGTGCCCGTGAGCGCGGTGCGGATCGCGCCGGCCGGGTCATCGACCGGGACGTCCAGGTTGCGCGCCAGCAGGTTGCCGGTGCCGAGGGGGAGCAGCCCCAGCGGGGTGTCCGTGCCGGCGAGTTCGGCGGCCACACACCGGACAGTGCCGTCACCTCCGGCGGCAATAACGACGTTGACCCCCTCCTTGAGTGCCTGCCGCGCCATTCCGTGGCCGGGATCTTCCTTTTCGGTTTCCAGCCACAGAGGTTCCGCCCAGCCCTCTTCGCGGCAGACACCTTCCACCAACGCACGGATATCCGTGTCTGTTTTCTTGGTGGGATTGATAACGACGGCGGCGCGGCGGGGAGCCGGAGCGGCGTCTGCTGGGAGGCCCTGAGCCTGTGGCTGGCTGGACATGGTGCCCTTCGCTGGATGGGAGTGTTCCGGCTCTGAGTCTAGACTGCCGCCGGCAGCCGGCGTCTTGGTTTGCTCAGGCAACTTGTAGGCTGTGGAGGTGACTGTGACGCAGCGATATGTAGCACTTGGCGATTCATTTACCGAAGGCGTGGGGGACTGGGATCCGTCCCGGCCCAACGGTGTCCGGGGGTGGGCGGACCGGGTGGCGGAGCAGCTGAGCCTGGCGGACTCCTCCTGGGAGTACGCCAACCTGGCTATCCGGGGGAAGAAGCTGCGCCAGGTCATTGATGAGCAGATCGAGCCTGCCCTGGCCCTGGAACCTACGCTGGTGAGCATCTACGCCGGTGGAAATGACATCCTGCGGCCAAAAGTGGACATCGATGCGATTGTCCAGGCTTACGAGGGCGCTATTGCCCGGCTGCGGTCCGCAGGCGCTGCCGTGCTGGTGTTCACCGGATTCGACTCCGGGCAGTCTCCGATTTTCGGCAGGACCCGTGGCCGTACCGCCCTCTATAACGAGCTGGTGCGGGAGGCAGCGGATGCACAAGGCGCGGTGCTGGTCGACTATTGGCGGATGAAGGTCCTCCAGGATGAGCGGTACTGGGACGTCGACCGGCTGCACATGTCTCCCGCCGGCCACATCCTCACCGCCAAGAAAGTCCTGGAGGTGCTCCGCGCCACCGATGCGCTGGATGTTCCGGAACTCGACACCCTGCCCGCCCGGGACCGGATCCAGCGGTTGAAGCAGGATGCGCGGTGGGCGCGCGAGTACCTCGGCCCGTGGGTCGGGCGCCGGCTCAGAGGGGTCTCCTCGGGAGACAATCTCAGTGCCCGGTACCCGTCCCCGGTCCGGCTCCAACCGGAGGATTGAGCGGCTCCAGCACCCCCAAAAACCACGTTCCGGCGCCTGTGTGGCTTAATTCACAACTAAGTCACATTTCTCTTGATTTACAGCGAATGACAACACGACGCAATTCACATTAAGCGTCATAAGCACGCTTAGGATTCGGTATTTGAGCCGAAATTTTCTAAAATAGATGGTCTCCCCGGCCCGTTCCTGGGCGATGGATGCTTTGTCCTGAGCAGATGACCTCTAGAGAAAAGGCCAAAATGCAGCAAGAAGCACCTGATTACAGCGCAGCACCGCCCGGCGCACCGGCACCCCGGTCACCGCGCAAGCCCAAGCGCAATCCGTTGCGCAAGCGCCGCCTCGAGGTGGATGACGTCAACGTTGTTGACCATTCGATGATGAAGAAAGCCGTCGGTGGAACCGTCGTCGGCAACACCATGGAATGGTTCGATATCGGCGTCTACGGCTACCTGGCCGTCACCATGGGCGCAGTGTTCCTTTCGGACGCAGATCCTGCGTCGCAGCTGCTCTTCAGCCTGGGTGTCTTTGCAGTCACGTTCATCGCCCGCCCGCTCGGCGGAATGATTTTCGGGCGGATCGGCGACCGCATTGGACGCCAGAAGACCCTGGCCGCCACCCTGATTATGATGGCGGCTTCGACCTTCATCATCGGGCTCCTGCCCGGCTACGCGCAGATCGGCATGGCAGCCCCCGTGCTGCTCATCCTCATGAAGCTCATTCAGGGCTTCTCCACCGGCGGCGAGTACGCCGGTGCCACCACCTTCGTCTCCGAGTATGCGCCGGACAAGCGCCGCGGCTTCCTGGCCAGCATCCTGGACCTTGGCAGCTACATGGGATTTGCCCTCGGTGCCCTGACCGTCTCCATCCTGCAAATGACGCTCAGCGAAGAAACCATGCTGGACTGGGGCTGGCGCATTCCGTTCCTGATCGCGGGCCCGCTGGGTGCCATCGCCATTTACTTCCGGCTGAAGATCGAGGAATCCCCGGCCTTCCAGGCGACGCTCGACGCGCAGGAGGAGACCGCTGCCTCTGCTGCTGCTTCGGGCAGCACCGGTGCAGAAGACAAGGACGCCGTCGCGCAGGGCACCTTCGGGATCTTCCGCGTTTACTGGCGCCCGATTGTGCTGGCCGTGGTCCTGGTGGCTGCCGCCAACACCGTGGGCTATGCGCTGACCTCCTACATGCCGTCCTACCTCACCGACTCGAAGGGGTACGATCCGCTCCACGGCACACTGCTGACTATCCCGGTGCTCGTCATCATGGCGCTGTGCATCCCGCTGACCGGCCTGCTTTCGGACCGGATCGGACGCCGTCCGGTCCTGTGGATGGGTGCCGGCTCCACTGTCGTCCTGGCCATCCCGTCCTTCCTGCTCATCGGAATGGGGCCCATCTGGTCCACGCTGCTGGGCCTGGCACTGCTGGCCATCCCGGTCACCTTCTACGTGGCCAACCTGGCCTCGTCGCTGCCGGCGCTCTTCCCCACGGCCAGCCGCTACGGGGCGATGGGCATTGCCTATAACTTCGCCGTGGCTATCTTCGGCGGCACCGCTCCGCTGATCATGCAGGGCCTGATCACCCTCACCGGTGATGACATGATGCCCGCCTACTACCTGATGGCCACGTCCCTCATCGGTGCGGTCGCCATCGGAATCATGAAGGAATCAGCCAACCGCCCCATGCCCGGCTCCATGCCGAGCGTGGCCACCGAGGAAGAAGCCCGCGAGCTCGTCGCAACCCAGGACGAGAACCCGCTGCTCGACGTCGACTCCCTCCCCTTCGAGACAGCCGGAACCCCCGGAACTGCTCCGGAGGCCGCGCAGGGCGAGCCGGAAGCCGTCCGCTAGGGCAACCCGGACCGCAGCCGGTGCAGGCCCCGCCGCCGGGCCGGCGTGTCCTGCCCGGGACAACACAGCTGGCACCCTCCCCGCCAGGGGAAGGTGCCAGCCGTGTGTCGGGGGTATTCCGTTGAAGGCTCAAGTGCCGTGAGAGAATTGCGCCCATGACCGAACCGCAGTCCGCTCCCGCCCGCTGGCTCACTCCGGAGGAGCGGCAGGCATGGCTGGCCCTCTATGCCGTGGCTACCCGGCTGCCCGGAACCTTGGACGCCGACCTGTTCAAGCGGGCCCGGATCACGCTCTTCGACTACCACGTGCTGGCCATGACCTCGGAATCCCCGGAGAAGCAGCTGGCGATGAGCGAGCTCGCCCTCCGGTCCAACGCCTCCCTGTCCCGTTTGTCCCATGTGGTGAAGAAGCTTGAGCAGCGGGGCTGGATGCGCCGGTTCCCGTCTCCGAAGGACGCCCGGGTGACGACGGCGGCGATCACCGAGGAGGGGATGGCCGCTCTCGTGGAACTGGCGCCGGGGCACGTGGAGTCCGTCCGCAACGCCGTCTTTGACGCCCTGGACGAGGATGATGTGGCAGACCTCGCGCGGATCGGCGGCAAGATCCTGACCCTGCTTGATCCGGCCTCGGCCCGCCCGTGCACCCCAACCGAAGGACCCTGAATGCGCCAGCCGAAGGTACTGACCATCATTCTCGCCGGAGGAGCCGGAGGCAGGCTGGGAAGCCTGACCGATACCCGGGCGAAACCGGCCATGCCCGTGGGCGGGTCCTACCGGCTGATCGATGTGCCGCTCTCCAATCTCCACAACTCCGGGCTCAGCGACGTCTGGATCGTCGAGCAGTATGAACCGAAGTCCCTGAATGACCATCTGGTCAGTGGGCGTCCGTGGGACCTGGACCGGACGAACGGAGGGCTGCGGGTGCTGCCGCCCTACCAGGACTCCGAAGGCGGGGGGTTCGCCCAAGGCAACGCCGATGCCCTGTACCGGCAGGCGGACTACATCCGCGAATACGATCCGGACCTGGTCCTCGTGCTCAGCGCAGACCACCTCTACCGGCTGGACTACCGCGATGTCATCGCCACCCATCTCGAGGCCGCAGCTGCCCTGACCGTGGTGACCTACCGGATCAGCAACAATCCTTCGGACCACGGCGTGGTCGAAACCAGCGGCGGCGTTGTCACGGGCTTTGAATACAAGCCGGAGAAACCCCGGACGGACCTCATCACGGCGGAGATTTTCCTTTACGACGCGGGAGCCCTGCTGACGAGCCTGGATGAGCTCGTGGAGCGCGACGGCCAGCTGGAGGATTACGGCGACCAGCTGCTGCCGTATTTTGTGGAGAGGGAAAAGGTCGTTGAGCATCGGCTCGAAGGCTACTGGCGGGACATGGGGACGCCGGAGAGCTACCACCAGGCGCACATGGACCTGCTGGACGGGCACGGAATGGTGTTCGATGACCCGGCCTGGCCCATTCTTTCGGCAACTCCCCGCCGGCTGCCGGCCTTCATCGGGGCAGCAGCCCGGGTGGAGACGAGCCTGCTGGCGCCCGGATCCAGGATCGACGGCGCCGTCTCCCGCAGCGTGGTGGGACCGGACTGCGACATCGAGCCCGGAGCGGAAGTGCACGGCTGCGTCCTGCTCGACGGCGTGCGGGTCAGCAGCGGCGCACGGCTGAGGAACATGGTGGTGGATTCCGGTGCCGTGATCGGCGGGGCAACGGACCTGGACGGAGCCGCTGAAGACCCTGAAACGGGAATAGCTGTGGTGACCGCCACAGGCGCGCTGGAGAAGCCGTCAGCCTAACCGGCGCCGTCCGCCCCGGTTTGGCTCAAACGCGCCGGGCGTCTAGGATAGGAAGGCGTTAAGTCACGCCTATGATCTGGTTCGCTCCTCACCGGTGCGGAGCAGAACATTTGCGTGGCCGCCCGTGTAAACCTAGAATTGAAGGCTGTCACAGCAGTTTGCCGTGACTACCTGAACTTCACCGTCTTCCCCGCGGCGAGGCACTTCGGCTGGATCTCACCCCGCCAGGTCAACCTCCGGAAAGTCGCAGTAATAACGGTGTCAAAACTGGTGGCGGGACGCTCTTTATTGCAGGTGCCATGGCGGCATCGCCTTGGTGCTTGTTTTTTGAGGACCGTCATATTTACTACAACTGGAGGAGAGATCATGGCAGCTTACTGCCAGGTAACCGGAGCTATTCCCGGCTTTGGTCACAGCATTTCGCACTCGCACCGACGCAACAAGCGCCGGTTCGACCCGAATATTCAGAAGAAGCGCTACTGGGTTCCGTCCCTGCGCCGTAACGTGACGCTGCAGGTTTCTGCACGCGGCATCAAGACGATCGACGTCCGCGGCATTGACGCTGTCGTCACCGACCTCCTTGCGAAGGGTGTGAAGCTCTAGTGGCAAAGGACAAGGACGTACGTCCGATCATCAAGCTTAAGTCGACCGCCGGCACCGGGTACACGTACGTGACCCGCAAGAACCGTCGTAACGACCCGGACCGTATGGTCCTGAAGAAGTACGACCCGAAGATCCGCCAGCACGTCGAATTCCGTGAGGAGCGCTAAGAATGGCAAAGAAGTCCAAGATTGCCCGCAACGAGCAGCGCAAGGTTGTCGTTGAGCGCTACGCTGCGAAGCGCCTCGAACTGAAGAAGACCCTGGTTGACCCGAACGCAACCGACGAAGCACGGGAAGCTGCACGCCTCGGCCTGCAGAAGCTGCCCCGCAACGCTTCACCGGTGCGCCTGCGCAACCGTGACCAGATCGACGGCCGCCCCCGGGGTACCCTCCAGAAGTTCGGTATCTCCCGTGTGCGTTTCCGCGACATGGCACACGCCGGCGAACTGCCCGGCATCAAGAAGTCCAGCTGGTAAGCACCGCTTTCCACGCCTGAAAAGGGCGGCAACCTTTGAGGTTGCCGCCCTTTTTGCGTACCCTGCGGCCCTCGGTATGTACAACCCGCCCAAATTTGGGAAAAAACCCGAAAAAACCCCGAAAACCCGCGGTTTTCAGCGCGATTTGGGCCGCCAAGCTGGTAAGTTTTCGAACAGAGGCGGTTACGCATCCGTGAACCGCTCGCGCTAAACACCAGAGTCCAGGAGGACATAAATTGGCTATGAACCGCAGTGAACTTGTTGCCGCAGTCGCAGAAAAGTCCGGCAACAGCCAGACCGCCGTTAACGGCGTGCTCGATGCCGTCTTCGACATCTTCGCAACCTCCGTTGCCAACGGCGAAAAGATCACCATCCCGGGCTGGCTTGCTGTTGAGCGCACCGACCGCGCCGCTCGCCAGGGCCGCAACCCGCAGACCGGCGAAACCATCCAGATTCCGGCCGGCCACAGCGTCAAGCTGACCGCAGGCTCGAAGCTGAAGGCTGCTGTCTCCAAGAAGTAAGACCCCGCAGTCCTGGGACGGGGCCGGTGCCGGAAGGTGCCGGTCCCGTCCTGTTTTTTACCGATGTCTACGGGCGGGCTGAACCACCGCCGGCCTGTATATGGCCGGTGATTGGCCCAATTTTTACAAGGGGTAGAGAATAGATAGCGTGCCAAACACTGCCAAGACCCAGAACACGCTGCCGGGCCGTCCCACCGGTTCCGAATCCGTGCCCGGCAACCCCGCTCGAAACGGCTGGCTGGCCGCAGGGATAGGCGTAATGGTCCTGGCTCTGGTCACAGCACTCCTCTTCACCGGCGCTGCGGCCGCCGCCCAGCTTTCGGACCCCGGAGCGCTTACGCGCTGGGGACTTCCGGTAGCCAAGGCCATCCAGAACGGCGCAGTCGCGACAGTGATCGGCGCCCTGGTGTTCGCCGTCGTCATCCTGCCTAAACATGCCGGCCCGCGCCGGGGCAGGGGAGAACGGGAAGCCCGGCCGGAACACCCAGCCTTCACCCAGACCATGGCCCTGGCCGCCGGTGCCGCCGCCGTCTGGACCATCTCCGCCATCGGTGTGCTGCTGTTCACCTATTCGGATGTCTCCGGGCTGCCGCTAAGCCCGGACCCGTCCTACACCGAAGGGCTAGCGTCCTTCCTTACCGATTTCTCCACCGGCCGCGCGTGGCTCGCCGTGAGCATCATTGCGGCCGTGGTCACGACCCTCACCTTCGGCGTCCGGTCCCTTACCGGGCTGGCGCTCACTGCTGTGCTGGCGGTTGGCGGCCTGCTTCCCATGGCCCTGGTGGGACACGCCGCCGGCGGGGACGATCACAGTGCCGCGGTTAACTCGATCGGGCTGCATCTGCTCGGCGTCTGCCTGTGGATCGGCGGGATCATCGTCCTGGCCGTGATTGCCAAGCATCTGGGAGACATGACCGGCGCCGTTCTCCGCCGCTTCTCCGCACTGGCGCTGTTTGGCTTTGTCCTGGTGTCAGTGTCGGGAATCGTCAACGCATCCCTGCGCATCACCTCCCTGGAACAGCTCGACTCCCGCTGGGGCGGACTGGTGATTTTCAAAGTCGCTGCCACCGTCGTCCTCGGCATTATTGGTTTCCTGCACCGCCGGTGGATTATTCCGCGCCTTCCAGTCCAGGCGACGGGGGCCGGTGCGAACAAGGGCGTTCCCGCGGACACCGCCGGCAGCCTGAGCGCCCGCCGGGTGCTGTGGCAGTTCGTCGGAGTGGAACTGCTGATTATGGCAGCCATCTCCGGTGTGGCGGCGGCCCTGGCCCGCACGGCGCCGCCGCGGCCGGAAGAGCTTCCGCCCAACGCCACTCCTGCCCGCATCCTCACCGGCTACGATCTGCCCCCTGAGCTGACGCCGGAACGCTACCTCACGGAATGGCGCCCCGACTGGCTTTGGATCGCCATCGCCGTCACCCTGGCCGTGGCGTACGTCCTCGGAGTGATCAAGCTCTACCGGCGCGGAGACAAGTGGCCGATCGCCCGGGTCCTCTCCTGGTTCGTTGGCCTCATCGCCTTGACCTATGTCACCTCCGGAGCTCCGACGGTCTACGGCATGGTGCTGTTCAGCACCCACATGCTCGGGCACATGTCCCTCTCCATGGTCATCCCGCTCTTCCTGGTGCTCGGCGGACCCGTCGCCCTGGCGCTGAAGGCGCTGACTCCCCGCACGGACGGCAGCCGGGGCCTGCGCGAATGGATCCTGATCGGAGTGCACTCGCGCTGGTCCAAGATCATTACGCATCCGATTTTCGCCGCCGTGAACTTCGCCGGGTCGATCGTGATCTTCTACTACTCGGAGGCCTTCGGCTTTGCGCTGCGCCAGCACGTGGGCCACGAGCTGATGGTGCTGCACTTCCTGCTGGCGGGGTACATCTTTGTCCTGACGATGATCGGGATCGATCCGCTGCCCACCCGCGCGCCCTACCCGCTCCGGCTGCTG
Source organism: Arthrobacter sp. Helios (assembly GCF_023167125.1). Classification (NCBI taxonomy): domain Bacteria; kingdom Bacillati; phylum Actinomycetota; class Actinomycetes; order Micrococcales; family Micrococcaceae; genus Arthrobacter; species Arthrobacter sp. Helios. The sequence goes on along the minus strand of NZ_CP095402.1, from coordinate 2,694,206 downwards.
ATCCTGCTGGCCACCATGGCGTTCCACGCCTTCTTCGGCGTAGCTGTCATGGGACAGACCTCGCTGATCCAGGCGTCCTACTTCGGAAACATGGGCCGCGACTGGGGCCTGAGCGCCCTGGCCGACCAGCAGCTGGGCGGCGCCATCATGTGGGGCGTCGGGGAAATCCCGACCGTCCTGGTCGCGATCGGCGTCGCCATTGGGTGGTCACGTTCGGATGCACGTGAAACCAAACGCAAGGACCGGGCCGCGGAACGGAATAATGACGCGGACCTGACGGCTTACAACAATATGTTCGCCCAGCTGGCCGAACGCGATGCAAGGACAGACCAAGGAGAACATCGATGACTGAAACGGTGCGAGCCGGATACCGCGTCCGGGCTTCCGAGCTTGAGGGCCGCAACTGGCTCAACACAGGCGGGAAACAACTGGGGCTGGAAGACCTCCGCGGGAAGATCGTCATCCTGGATTTCTGGACGTTCTGCTGCATCAACTGCCTGCATGTGCTGGACGAGCTGCGGCCGCTGGAAGCGAAGTACTCCGACGTCCTGGTGACGGTGGGCGTCCACTCACCCAAATTCGAGCATGAAGCCGACCCGGTTGCCCTGGCCGCCGCCGTCGAACGCTACGAAATCCAGCACCCGGTGCTGGATGACCCGGAACTTGCCACCTGGCAGGCCTACACTGCCCGTGCCTGGCCGACCCTTGTGGTCATTGACCCGGAAGGCTACATCGTGGCTCATCTCTCCGGAGAAGGCCACGCAGCCGGCCTGGAGTCGCTGGTGGCCGAGCTCATTGCCGAACACGAGGCGAAAGGAACCCTGCACCGCGGCGACGGCCCGTACGTTCCGGCCGAAGCAACTTCTGGCGACCTGCGGTTCCCCGGCAAGGCAGTAGCCCTTCCGGAGGGCACCTTCCTCGTGACGGACACCGGACACCACCGGCTGGTGGAACTCGAAGCAGACCTTAGAACCGTCCGCCGCGTCATCGGCGAAGGCACCAAAGGATGGCGGGACGGCGACGCCGGGACCGCACGGTTCAACGAACCGCAGGGCCTGGCCGTGCTGCCTGCTGCCGTCGCGGAAACCCTGGACTACGACGTGATCGTGGCGGACACCGTGAACCACCGGCTCCGGGGCGTGAACCTGGCTACCGGTGCCGTCACCACGGTGGCGGGCAACGGGGTTCAGCGTTTGCTGGACGCAGAGAACCAGCCCGCGGAACAGCCCACCGAACTGGGCACCGACCCGCTGGGCACCTCGCTGTCCTCGCCGTGGGACGTCCTCTGGTCCACGGCTCTGGGCAAGGCCGTCGTCGCGATGGCCGGCACCCACCAGATCTTCGGCTTCGACCCTGCCACCGGTGCCCTGAGCATCCTCGCCGGCACCGGCCTGGAAGGACTCCTTGACGGGGACGGCGACGCCGCATGGTTCGCACAGTCTTCCGGCCTGGCCCAGGACGCCGACGGCGCCATCTGGGTGGCGGACTCGGAAACCTCCGCCCTGCGCAAACTCACGTTCGACACTTCGGGTGACCGGGCTGCCGTGACCGTGGAAACCGCGATCGGTGCGGGGCTGTTCGACTTCGGCTTCCGCGATGGCGACGCCGCCGAGGCCCGGCTGCAGCACCCGCTGGGCGTTGCGGTACTGCCGGACGGCTCGGTGGCTGTCGCGGACACCTACAACGGTGCGGTCCGCCGCTACGACCCGGCCACCCGCACCGTCTCCACTCTGGCCCGAGGCCTGGCAGAGCCCTCCGGGGTCCTGCTGGACACCACGGCGGAGGAACCGCTTCTGGTGGTGGTGGAAGCCAACAAGCACCAGCTGGTTCGCCTGCCGGTCCCGAAGGAAGCCCAGTCCGTGGACGAAGGCGCCCGGCAGACGAAGCGCCCCAAGACGGCTATTGAGGCAGGACCGCTGGGCTTGACCGTCCGCTTCTCCGCCCCCAAGGGCCAGAAGCTGGATGACCGCTGGGGGGACCCGACGCAGCTGAAAATCTCCGCTTCGCCGGAGGAACTGCTGGTTTCGGGCGGCGGTACCGCCATCGGCCTGGTCCGTGAACTGGTGCTCTCCGACACCGTCAGCGAAGGCGTCCTGCACATCACGGCCCGCGCCGCGGCCTGTGACGGTGAACCCGGCGGTGAGATCCCGGACCACGCCGCTTGCCACCTCTACCAGCAGGACTGGGGAATTCCCGTGATCGTGCAGCCGGGCGGGGAAACAGAACTCACCTTGGACCTGCGCGGCCTGGACTAAACCCGGGCCTGCCCACCCGGAACAGCAGAAAGCGCCGCCTCCACGATCCCTGGAATCCAGGTCCTGGAAGCGGCGCTTTCGGCGTTGTGGGAAAGCTATTCGATAACGGCCGTGAGGCTGATGTCCTGGCCATTGACTGACAGCCGGGCTCCAAAGGAGAACTCCTTCTCCTCCACCAGCGGGCTCTGGGCGCCGGAGAACAGGTCCGTCTGGGTTGCGGTGACCCGCGCCGTGCCCTGCAGCGGAGCCAGCACCCAGTGGCCGTCGGCGGGAGAAATCTCCACGGTGGGGTACTTCGTGATTTCCCAGGTGATGGGCGGCTCCACCCGGTTATTGGTCAGGTGGTAGAACGGGCACCCGGCAGGGGCCAGCCGGTTCTGCTCGCCGGCACAGCTGTCCAGGAACTCGTGCACCCGCGCGTCAACGGCTTCAACCAGCTCCGGGGTTGCCTGGCTGCGGAGCGTCAGGTCCAGCGACCCTGACGGGGCAGCCAGTACCCCGGTCTGCTCCGGAGCTTCGAAATAGCCGCTGGTGAAGGACGCGGCGACCCGGGATGGGTAGAACGCTGCGAAGGTGTTGCTGCCCTCGGGCAAGGCGACCCGGGCACCGTTCAGCTCGGCCTCGTTCTGGTTCGCCGCGCTGACCCGGACCCCGGGGAGCGTGGTTGGCCGGAAGGACCACTGGTCGAAGAACATCCAGCGGGTACCGGTCTTCTCCAGCTGGAACGTGGATTTCTCCTCGGTATCGTCCAGCCGGTAGCTGACCACTACATCCGTCCGGTCATCGACGGCTGTCTCGACTTCCGCGATATCCAGCACCTCGAGCCCCGCCGTTGAGTTCCGCAGCGCATCGCCGTCCAGCAGGACGGCATTGGCCTCAGGCACTTCGGCGTTCAGCAGCCCAAGGGCCTGGGCGCCGTTGCCGTCCTGCAGGGCCTGGAGATAGTTCTCCACCTGCTTGCCAGGGCCGTACGCCTTGGCGTTAACGAGCCAGATCACGACGACGGCGGCCGCGATGGTGAGCATGAGGGCGGTGAGCCAGATGGCCACTGCCTTAATTACCGGTGATGTTCCCTGCACGCTCTTACGTTACCTGTACGGCGCGCAGAGGGCAGACCCGGCCTGCCGCGGAGCTGCGGCTGGCCGGGCGCTGGACTGCCTTTGCTGTTGTCTAGGACTCGGCCGGGGTGGCTGCAGCCTGCTGGAGCTCTTCCTTGGCCATCGCGATTTCCTCGGCCCGGCGGGCATTGGCTTCCTCGGTCAGCTCGGCACCGGCTTCCGGGTCCCTGGTCAGGTTCTCCCCGCTCTCCGGGTCGAAGAGATGGATCTTGCGGGTATCGAGCCACAGCTCGGCTTCGCGTCCGCCGCGCACCCGGCTGGCGGCGTCGAGCGTCACCACGACCTGGGGCCGCAGCTCCTCAGCGTCCATGTCCCGTGCCAGGTTGTCCAGAAGCTCCCGCACCTCGGGGGTCGGATCGAAGTGGATGTAGCCGTACTGTTCATTGCCGAGCCACTCGGTGTGTGTGATGTGGGCCTTGAACGTTGAACCGTGCTGCTTCTTGTGTTCTTCGACCAAGGAGGCATCCTCGAAGAACTCGGGGCGGATACCCACCAGGACAACCTGCTTCCCTGCGGCCTTGGCTGCCTTTTCCTCGGGGATCCGGATGTCTCCGACGGCCGTCTCAAGGATGTTTCCGTCCTTGAACGTCGCCGGAAGGAAGTTCATCGACGGGGATCCGATGAAGCCGGCCACGAAGAGGTTGACGGGCTGTTCGTAGAGTTCGCGCGGCGAGGCGACCTGCTGGAGGATGCCCTTCTTCAGCACGGCAACGCGGTCCCCGAGCGTCATGGCCTCGGTCTGGTCGTGCGTGACGTAGACGCTGGTGACCCCGAGCCGGCGCTGCATCTGCGAGATTTCCGACCGCATCTGCCCGCGGAGCTTGGCGTCCAGGTTGGAGAGAGGCTCGTCGAACAGGAACGCGTCGGCCTGGCGGACGATTGCCCGGCCCATCGCCACCCGCTGGCGCTGGCCGCCGGAGAGGTTGCCGGGTTTCCGGTCCAGGTGCTCTGTCAGTTCCAGGGTGTCCGCGGCCTCGCGGACGAGCTTTTTCACCTGCTCGTCTGAGTATTTGCCCTTGTTCAACCGCAGGGGGAAAGCGATGTTCTCGTACACGGTCAGGTGCGGGTACAGGGCATAGTTCTGGAACACCATGGCGAGATTGCGGTCGCGGGGCGCCTTGTCATTCACCCGTTCCCCGTTGATCAGGAGGTCGCCGGAGGTGATGTCCTCCAGACCCACGATCATCCGCAGCAGGGTCGACTTGCCGCAGCCCGACGGCCCGACGAGGATGATGAACTCGCCGTCGGCAATGTCCAGGCTGACGTCATTGACGGCAGGGAAGCCGTCGCCGTACTTCTTGACGAGGTTCTTGAGGGTAATCGATGCCATGCTCATGGCTCCTTTTCTTTTACCGTGCGTCCGGGGCTAGCCCTTGACGGCGCCCTGGGTTAGTCCGGAAACAATCTGCCGCTGGAACAGCAGCACCAGTACAACGACCGGGATGGTCACAATGATCGCCGCTGCGGAAATTGCTCCCGTGGGCTGCTCGAACTGGGACGCGCCGGTGAAGAATGCCAGCGCTGCCGGAACCGGGCGTGCCGCAGAGGTTGATGTCAGTGATATGCCGTAGACGAAGTCGTTCCACGCGATGAAGAAGGCGATGATCGCCGTCGTAAAGACTCCGGGGGCGGCGAGCGGAATGATCGCCTTCCGAAAGGCCTGCCAGGTGGTCGCTCCGTCCACCTGGGCGGCCTGTTCCAGTTCCCAGGGGATCTGCCGGAAGAACGCGGCCAGCGTCCAGATGGAGATCGGCAGTGTGAGGGACAGATAGGGAATGATCAGGCCCAGCCAGGTGTCGTAGAGGCCGATGTTCCGCCAGAGGTTGAACAACGGGGTCACGATGGAGATGACCGGGAAGATCGAGACACCCAGCGCTGTCGTCAGCACCAGCCGCTTGCCGGGGAAGTCCAGCCGGGCAATCGCGTAGGCGCACAGCGTGGCCAGCACGACGGCGATCACGGTGGCGATCAGGGCGATTCCGATGGAGTTCCGCAACGCCGAAAGGAAGAGTTCCTGGGCGTCGCCGACCAGGATCTGTTCGTAGTTCACGGTGGACCAGGTGCTGGGCAGGAAGGTGCCGGAGGTTAGGTCGCTGGGGAGCTTGAACGAGGTCGCGAAGATGGAGGCGACCGGAAAGAGCGCGTAGATAACGACCAGGATGGAGATGATCGTCCAGGTGAGGCGTCTGCGGATCGGTGACGACTTCATTTAATTGCCCCCTCGTGCGCCGGTCAGGTCCACCTTGAAGAGTTTGATCGCAATGAAACAGATGATGATCACGCACAGGAAGAGCAGGACGGAGATGGCGGACCCCATACCGATCTCCAACCGGGTAATCGATGTGCGGTAGGCCAGCAGGGAGAGTGTTTCCGTACCGTAAGCGCCCTTGGTCATGATGTAGACGTTGTCGAAGATGCGGAACGCGTCCAGCGCCCGGAACAGCACGGCAACCATGATGGCGGCTTTCATGTTCGGCACGATCACCCGGGAGAAGCGCTGCCACCAGGTGGCGCCGTCGACCTCTGCGGCTTCAGTCAGTTCGCCCGGAACCTGTGCCAGGCCCGCCAGCAGCAGCAAGGAGATGAACGGGGTGGTCTTCCAGATTTCCGAAGCCATGATCACGGTGATGGCCGTGCCGAAATCGGCGAACCAGTTCAGATCGGGGCTGATTCCCGGCACCCAGTCGAACCAGTGGTTGACGTAGCCGGAGTTGATGTCAAAAGCGTAGAACCAGGCGAACGCCGAGACCACGGTGATGATGCCGTAGGGCACCAGGATGGCAGTGCGGAGCCAGCCGCGGATGGACTTCAGCGCACTGTTCATGATCATGGCCAGGATGAAGCCAAGGACAAGCTCAATGACCACGGTGACCACGGTGATCAGCAGCGTAACGCCCAGGTCCCGCCACCACACGGAATCCGTCAGGACGGTGATGTAGTTGCCGAAGAACACGAATGTGCGGTCATCCGGTGCAGTGAGCCGGTATTTGAATAGGGAGTCGTAGAAGGCCAGGAGAATCGGGTAGGCAGTGACCGCCAGCATGATGATGAAGGCGGGGCCGGCCAGCCAGAACCCGAGCCGGCGTTCGCTGCGTGCGCGGTCGCTGAGTTTTTGCCGGGGCGGTTTCGGGCTGCCGCCCTCGGCGGCGGCACGTGTCTCGACGGACGTACTCATAGCAGCCTCTCTCCCTTCAGGACCGCAAGAATGAACTCCTGGCTAGTGGCGGGGGTTGTGTCCGGGTTGACGTCCGACGGCGGCGTCCAGGTCTGCTGGATGCCGGTGGAGATTTCGTTGTAGTACGGCGTCTGGGGACGGGGCTTGGCTAGCTGGAGGGATTCCTGGATGGTGCCGGCCATCGGGAAGGTCTCCAGTGCCGTGGGATCGTTGTACGCCTCGGTATTCGACGGCGGGTTGCCGTTGGTCTGGAAGTAGTAGGCCTGATTTTCCGGACTGACGATGCACTCGATGGCCTCGTAGGCGAGATCCGGGTGCTTGCTCTTGGACCCGACGGCGAGGTCGATTCCACCCAGCGGGGGAGCGGTCTCCTCGCCCTCGTTGACCTGTGGATAGAGGGCCCAGCCAATGTCGTCCACGAGCGACTGCGGCAGTGTGCCCTCCGTGACAGCCGCATTGGTTGCGGGCCAGACAAAGGGGTAGTTCACCATAAACGCGCCCTTCTCGCCCTGGAACTGGATCATGGAGAAGTTTTCCGTCTGCGTGGGCAAGCCGGGTCCGCCCAGCCCGTCCTTGCCGATAGTGGAGACAATCTCGGCGGCTTTGTTCCCGGCTTCGGAATCAATTCCCAGCTCGATTTCGTCGGCGGGAGCATCAGGGTTCTCCACGATCTGTCCGCCGGCCGATTCGATCAGTGCGTTGACCCAGACGGTCATCGACTCGGCCCGGGCGCCCTGCACGCTGAGGTACTTGCCCTGTTCCCGGACGGCGTTGATGAGCTGGTCCCAGGTGACAGGCTGGGTCATGTCCAGACCGGCGGCTTCAGCCACTGACTTCCGGTACCAGAGGATCTGTGTGTTGGCCCAGAACGGGACCGCCACCACTTCGCCCTTCCAAGTGGCTCCCGTCAGGGCGCCTTCCACCACGTTCTGCGTGGTGCGTTCGAGGACATCTTCCGGAATGGGCGCCAGGTAGCCGGGCTCGGCGTACTCCGGGACATTCGGCGGGTCCAGGCTCATGATGTCCATGGTCGTGTCGCCGGCGGCCAGGCGCCGGGCGAGCTGTTCACGCTGTGACGCAGCGTCGTTCGGGAGCAGCGACGTTTCGATGGTGTAGGCGCCACCGGACTGGTCCGTGCACCGCTTGGCGAGTTCGGCCTGGCCGCCGTCGTCGGGGTTGATGTACCAGGTCAGGGTAGGTGCGGAGCCCGCATCGGAACTGCAGCCGGCCAGCAGGGTGGCACCTACTGCGAGGGCGAACCCCGCGGCTGCAGACTTCCTCATCCAGGGTCTGCCGTGATGTGTAGCGTCTTTTGGCATTGGTGTATGCCTCCACCTCGTCGTAGGCACGGACTGAGTGATTTTCCGCGAAAGGCTGCAATCCTCAGCAACCTTTCGACCGACCCTATGCCTTTACGCCCTATTGCGCCACAGTTCACATGGGAAACACGTGTAACCACAGGTGGCAGCCGCAGTCAGCGGTATATCCCCGGGGCAGAACCGGGGTATGCAAGGTGGTCCTCAGCCGGCAGGCGTGGCCAGCGGTGGGCGCTCGGTCCCGGGAGTGAGGGCTTCCGCGGGGTCCGTGCCCATGGCGAGGATGCGGTTCTCCGCATCGACATGCACCACGGTGGGGATGAAGGCCCGTGCTTCTTCGGTGCTCATGTCGGCGTAGGTAATCAGGATGACGGTATCGCCGATGTTCACCAGGTGGGCAGCGGCACCGTTGATGCCGATCACGCCGCTCCCGCGCTCTCCCGCGATGGTGTAGGTCTCCAGCCGGGAACCGTTATCCACGTCGACGATCGCGACCAGTTCTCCGGGAAGGATGTCGGCGGTATCGAGGAGGTCCAGGTCCACGGTCACGGAGCCCACGTAGTGGAGATTGGAATGCGTGACGGTGGCACGGTGGATCTTGGACTTAAACATTTTGCGGTTCATGGCTGTACAAGTGTACGCCTGAACGAATGCCGGCGGAGCGGCCGGAACAGCGGTTCGGTGCCGGGGTCCACCGGCGCCGCAGTTGCGCCGCGGGAGGTCTGGTGAAGCCAGAAGAAGGGGAAATTGGAGCGGGCGACGGGAATCGAACCCGCGTATCGAGCTTGGGAAGCTAGCGCTCTACCATTGAGCTACGCCCGCAAGGCCGGTGAAGCACCGGCACAGGAAACCACTTTACATGCCTTCAGCACCACCAGCACAACGCGGTGCCGCGGGCCGTTTCCCTACTCGGGTGCCCGGGCTTCCCCGTTTCCCTTGCGGGCGCGGTCCACCAGCTCCCGCCAGCGTCCCTGCAGGGATTCCTCGGGGATGGTGACTGCGGCTTTTCCCACGCTGATTTCGTAGGTAAACCGGTCGGGCACGTTTTTTTGGGTGTCGGCGGACGGCGGGTCCTGAAGCAGGGGAAGCCAGCGTTCTTCGGCCTCCTGGGAACTCACCTCACTGCTCCACGTGCGCGTCATGCCTGCGATCCCGCCGCTGCGCACCACAACCAGTCTCATACCACGACGTTAACCTCTTTCCACGCTGCCTGCACAGCAGAACTTTCTGCGCCTCCGGCACCGTAGCGTTTTTCCGCCGCCGTGACTGTCGCCGCCGCGAAGAGACTGAAGGTGCAGTCTGCGGGAAAGTTCGGTTCGGTGATGGTGTCGTACCAGATCTGCCCGGCGCGTTCCCAGGCGTAACCGCCTAGCCGGGAGGCAGCCAGGTAGAACGCCCGGTTGGGGATCCCGGAGTTGAGGTGCACCCCGCCGTTGTCGGCGCTGGTTTCCACGTAGCCCGACATGTCCGCGGGCTGTGGATCCTTGCCCAGCACGTCGTCGTTATAGGCAGTGCCCGGAGCGGACATGGACCGGAGCCCCCGGCCGCTGACCGCGGGTGTGAACAGGCCCTCGCCGATGAGCCAGGATGCTTCCCCGGCGGACTGGCCGAGGAATTTCTGTTCCACCAGCGCACCGAACACGTCGGAGACCGACTCGTTCAGCGCGCCGGCCTGGCCCCGGTAGACCAGCCGGGCGGTGTACTGGATAACGCCGTGGGCCAGCTCATGGCCGATGACGGTCAGGGACTTGCTGAAGCGCTCAAAAACTTCGCCGTCTCCGTCGCCAAGCACCATCTGATTGCCGTCCCAGAACGCGTTGTCATAGTCGCGTCCGTAGTGGACGGTGGCGTGGAGCGGGCGGCCGGCGCCGTCGACCGAGGAGCGGCCGTACGCGTCGCTGAACAGGTTGTAGGTTGCACCCAATCCGTCGTAGGCCTCGTCCACGGCCGGATCAGACGTGGGCGGCGCGCCTTCCGTCCGGACCGGAATGCCGGGCAGCTCCTGCTTCTGCCCGGCATCGAAGACGGTGCGGCGCAGCTTTGGCGTGAGCGCGGTTCCCGATCCAGGGACCGGCGCGGTGCGGCGCTGCATCCGGGATTCAACTACGGCAGGTTGTTCCAGCAGCGTCCGCTTGGCCGCGTCCGCCGCCGCAGCGAGGCGGTCCGGGTGTTCGGCTATCCGGGCCAGCAGATAGGGCGGGACTATGGAGCAGGACGTCGGGGATTTCGCTGAGCAGGTCACGTTACAGCCCTCCATCTGTAGTGAGGTTCCCCAGACTAGACGGCGCCACCCCCACGGCAAGGCAGGACCCGGCAAAACCGGGTCCTGTTATCCATAAGGCAACCAAAACAATAATGCTGTAAGACTGCTGCCCGCCTGGGCGGGTGCTGCACGGGAGGCTAGTCGGCAGCGGTTTCGGGTCCGGTGCTTCCAGCGGCATTGTCAAAAGCGGCGACGACGGCGGCCACGCCTTCCGGTCCCAGCTCCAGGCCCAGCGAATTGCCGGGGTTGATCGCCAACCCGTACCCGGGTGCGATGCTGCGCAGGGTTGCTTCCCCTGATGCCTTCACCATGATCGGGGCCGTGTCGCGGATGCGCTGCGGAATGCGCTGGGCTTCCGTGAACGTTGCCGCAACCGGGGCTGCGCCTTCGGGGGACTTCAGGACGAGTGCCTGGAAACTGGCCGGATCATCCTCCTCCGTCAGGCGGCCGACGCTGAGAAGATCCGCGTTCCAGATCGCCGCAATCACGTCCTGGTTGCTGATCTCACCGGCCTGGCCTGCTTGGATGGCTTCTTCAAGGGCGGTAGCCGGAGCGGGGGAGTTCGCCGGGCTTCCTTCGGTCTCGCCTGCTCCGGGGGTGCTGCCGGGCTCGTTCTCCATGGGGACTCCTTGGGAGGGTGGGGTGCGTTTACGCCAGTCTTCCACAGCCGCGCCGAGGCACAGAAGCGCTCCATCGGGGCTGGCGTTACCGTAGGGTCAGCGAAACCGGGCAGCGCGTCCCGGCACCCCACCAGGGAAACGCTGACAAGGCCGACAACGCAGACGGAGCAGCGATGAGCGTAGACAAAAATACCCGGCACCTGGAGCCGGGAATTGAGCGGGACTTCAGCGCGAAGATGAGTTACGGATCCTATCTGGGACTCGACGAGCTCCTCTCCGCCCAGCACCCGGTCAGCAGCCCCGTCCACCACGACGAAATGCTGTTCATCATCCAGCACCAGACCTCCGAGCTGTGGCTGAAACTGGTGCTGCATGAGCTGCGCGGGGTCCGGGTGCGGCTGATGGCGGATGACCTGCGGGCAGCGATGAAAGGCATCGCCAGGATCAAGCACATCCAGCGCTCGCTGACGGAGCAGTGGTCCGTGCTGGCCACGCTGACGCCGTCGGAGTATGCGGAGTTCCGCGGTGATCTCGGGGCATCCTCCGGATTCCAGTCTTATCAGTACCGCGGGGTTGAGTTCCTGCTGGGCAATAAGAACGCTGCCATGCTGGACGTCTTCGCCGCCGACCCGCTGGCGCAGGAGCTGCTGGCCGAACTGCTGGAGCAGAGCAGCATCTACGACGAGTTTATCCGGGCACTGCACCGCAGGGGCTACGCCGTCGGGCCGGAGCTGCTGGACCGCGACGTCAGCCAGGCCCACGTCTATGACGAAACCCTGATGCACGTTTTCCGTGAAGTGTATGAACAGCCCGCAGCCAACTGGGACGTCTACGAGGCCTGCGAGGAGCTGGTGGACCTGGAGGACAATTTCCAGCTCTGGCGCTTCCGGCACCTGCTCACCGTGCAGCGGACCATCGGCATGAAGCGCGGCACCGGGGGCTCCTCCGGTGCCGGCTTCCTGCGCAGCGCCCTTGACCTGACGTTTTTCCCGGAGCTTTACGCAGTCCGCACGGAAATCGGCCAGGGATGAGGATGCGCTATTTTTAGAAGGTGCTGATATCTGACCGCGACATTCGAGCCGAAATTTCTGACGGGCGCATCGTCCTGGATCCTTACGACCCCGCGATGGTCCAGCCCTCCAGCGTCGACGTCCGGATCGACCGGTATTTCCGGCTCTTCGATAACCACAAGTACGCGCACATCGACCCCTCCCTGGACCAGCCGGACCTCACCCGTCTGGTGGAAGTGGCGCCGGATGAGCCGTTCATCCTGCACCCGGGGGAATTCGTGCTGGGGTCCACGTATGAAAGCGTCACCCTGCCCGACGACGTCGCTGCCCGGCTGGAGGGCAAGTCTTCCCTGGGCCGCCTCGGCCTGCTGACCCACTCCACTGCGGGGTTCATCGACCCCGGGTTCTCCGGGCACGTGACCCTGGAGCTCTCCAACATGGCGACCCTGCCGATCAAACTCTGGCCCGGCTCGAAGATCGGCCAGCTGTGCTTCTTCAAGCTCAGCTCACCCGCCGAATACGCCTACGGAACCGGTGTCTATGGCAACCGGTACCAGGGCCAGCGGGGCCCGACGGCGTCGCGCAGCCACCTGAACTTCCACCGCACCAGCATCTAGGGAGCGCGGCGGGACGGCCGCAGCCGGGCTGGCGGCTTTCCCAACCCGGCGGCAGCTGAAGCCGCGCTGGAGGACTTCGACGGCGCCGCGCGCCAGCCGGTTGCCCGGGCCGAGCAGCCCGGGACCTCCGCGCAGGAGCTAGACCTCGGGCACCACTGCCCGGGGCGTCCGGTCCGGAGCCCGGACCGGCAGCAGGGCGAGCAGGCCCAGGGCCAGGACCAGCAGAATGCCGATGATCCCGTAGCGCTGCGCGCCGAAGATCGTGATGAAGATGGCGAACAGCGACGGCGCCAGGAAGCTCACGGCCCGTCCGGTGGTGGCGTACAGGCCGAACAGCTCCCCTTCTTCACCCTCCGGGGAAAGGCGGGTCAGGAAAGCACGTGATGCGGACTGGGCCGGCCCCACGAACAGGCACAGTGCCAGACCGAAGATCCAGAAGGTCGTGTCACCGCTCCAGGTGAGGCCGAAGAGGTCCGCCTCCTCCGGGCCAAGCGCCGCGATGGCCGAACCGGCCACCAGCAGGCCGGTCAGGGATCCCACGATGACGGGTTTGGGGCCGATGCGGTCGTCGAGGAAACCGCCGGCGAAGGCGCCGGCCGCTGCGACGACGTTGCCGAAGATGGCGAACATGATGACCTGCGGGAGATCCCAGCCGAACGTTCCTGCGGCGATCACGCCGCCGAAGGTAAAGACGGCAGCAAGTCCGTCACGGAACACGGCGCTGGCCATGAGGAACCAGATGGTGTGCGGGCTGGTTTTGTAGATCGCCTTAATCCGCCGGAACAGCAGGCCGTAGGACGCAAAAAAGCCCAGCTGGGCCGCCCTGGTCCGCGGAACCTCCGGCACGGTGAAGAAGATGGGCAGTGAGAAGACCAGGAACCAGACCGCGGAAAACACGGCCACCGCGCGGATGTTCTGGCCATTCTCGGACGTGACACCGAACCAGCCGACGTCCGGGTTGATGAAGCCGATGAGGACCAGGGCCAGCGCGGCAATACCTCCGACATAGCCCATCGCCCAGCCGAACCCGCTGACCTTGCCGACGGTGCCCGGTGTGGAGACCTGCTTGAGCATCGCGTAGTAGTTCACGTTGGCGAATTCGAAGAACACATTGGCCAGGGCGATCAGCGCGACACCCAGCAGCAGGAAATCCGGACTGGGATAGACAAAAAAACACAGGCCCGTAGCGGCGCAGACGGCAAGGGTGTTGACCGCAAGCCACAGTTTCCGCCGGCCCCCGGCGTCTGAACGCTGCCCCGTCACCGGTGCCAGCAAGGCCACGAGGATGCCGGCGATGGCCAGGGCGGTGCCCAGCACTGCCGAGGCCCGGGCCTCACCGCCAAACGGGGCGGAGGTCAGATAGACAGTGAAGACGAAGGTGGTCATCACGGCGTTGAAGGCCGCCGACCCCCAATCCCACGAAGCCCACGCCCAGATCTCCCGCCGCCGGACGGCAGCCGGTATTCCTGCAGGTCCGGGCGTTGTATGCGTCATTGATGCCATGATCCAGATGCTAGCCCGCAACGGCCTTATTAACGCGGAGAGGCACGGGAATATTCCATGGCAGGGCGACACCCCGCGAATGTGCCCGGGCGTATGCCAAGGGTAGAATAAATACAGTCCCTTGCCCGCAACGTTGATAACTAAAGCTGTGTTCTGACCTGTAAACCCTTTGAGAACCCGGGAGATCTAACGTGCTAGTTGTGCTCACCGTCTTGTTCACGGTGGCATTAGCAGCGCCGTTATTCTTCCGCTGGTTTGGTCGTTCAGCCTTCTACATCCTGGCTGCAGTTCCGGCAGCGGCGTTTATCTGGCTCATGTCCACCTTCCCCGCGTATACCGGGGCAGACCAGTCACTTTCTTCCGGCGCTCCGAACGCGCCGCCGTCCGTAGTCATCCCCTGGATTCCGGACCTCCGGGTAGAGCTGGCCTTCCGCATGGACGCATTGTCTGCGGACCTGTCCATCCTGATCCTCGGAGTCGGCTCGCTGGTCCTGTTCTACTGCGCCCGCTATTTCCGCCCGGAAGATCCGAAGATGGGCGCGTTCGGTTCACAGCTGCTGGCCTTCGCCGCAGCGATGTTCGGCCTCGTTACGGCAGATGACCTGATCCTGCTGTTCATCTTCTGGGAACTGACCACCATCCTTTCCTACCTGCTGATCGGCTATGCGGCACACCGGCTTTCAGCCCGCCGCGCAGCGCTCCAGGCATTGATCGTCACCACCTTCGGCGGACTGGCGATGCTGGTTGGAATGATCATGCTCGGATCGGTCGCAGGCACCTACCGGATTTCCGAAATCATGGCGATGGCGCCGGAGCTCGTTGCCAGCGGCGTGATCGTTGACATCGCGATCGTGCTGATGCTGGTCGGCGCGGTCTCCAAATCCGCGCTGCTGCCGTTCCACTTCTGGCTGCCCGCCGCGATGGCCGCGCCCACTCCCGTCAGTGCCTACCTGCATGCGGCGGCGATGGTGAAAGCCGGTATTTACCTGGTGGCACGCCTGGCGCCGGGATTCTCCGAGACTGCCTACTGGAGCGCCGTCATCTCGGTGCTCGGCCTGGCTACGCTGCTGCTCGGAGGCTGGCGGGCGCTGCGCCAGCACGACCTTAAGCTGATGCTGGCATATGGAACGGTGAGCCAGCTCGGCTTCCTCACCCTCGTGGTGGGGCTGGGCAACCGGGAGGCCGCGGTTGCCGGGATCGGGCTGCTGCTCGCGCACGGGTTCTTCAAAGCCACCCTGTTCCTGGTCGTTGGCATCATTGACCACCAGGCCGGCACCCGTGACATCCGCAAACTCTCCGGGGTGGGTCGCTCCGCTCCGCTCCTGGCCATCGTGGCCGCGGTCGGTGCCGCCTCGATGGCGGGACTGCCGCCGCTGATCGGTTTCGTGGCGAAGGAATCGGTCTACGAGACCTACGTCCACTACGCCGAGCAGCAGAACAATCTCACGGGCTGGATCCTGCTCATTGGCGTCGTAGCCGGAGCCGTCCTGACCTTCGCGTACAGCTGCCGGTTCCTCTGGGGCGGGTTCGCCACGAAGAAGTCCTGCGAGCCCACCGCATTCAAGCAGGTCCCGTGGCCGTTCCTGGCTCCGCCCGCGATCCTCGCTGTTGTGACCATTTTCTTCGGCCTGTGGCCGCGGCCGCTGGACACGGTCATCACGCCCTATGCGGATCTTTACCCGCTCGACGGCGAGGCGACGCACCTGGCCCTGTGGCACGGACTTACCCTGGCCCTTGGGCTGACCGCCGTCACCATCGCCGCCGGACTGCTGCTGTTCTGGCAGCGCGAACGGGTGGAACGGCTCCAGACGCTCACCGCCAGCCCGCTGGATGCAGAACGCTCCTACCGCGGCCTCATCGGCCTGCTTGATGACGCCGCCGTCTGGGTCACCGGCCGCACCCAGCGTGGTTCGCTGACCTTCTACCTCTTCGTGATCCTGAGCATGGCGATTATCAGCCCGCTCGCCGCCGTGATCTTCCGCGGCGCCCAGATGCCGGAGAACTTCCACTGGTTCGATTCCCCGGTGCAGGCCGTGATCGGCGCCGCCGTGGTGATCGGCGCCCTCGGCGCTGCCCGGGCGAACAAACGCTTCCTCGCCGTGCTTATGGTCAGCGTCAGCGGCTACGGCATTGCCCTGATCTTTGCCCTGCAGGGTGCACCGGACCTGGCCCTGACACAGATGCTGGTGGAGACGATCGTCCTGGTCGCCTTCGTGCTGGCGCTGCGCTCCCTTCCGGCCCGGCTGTGGAAACGCGAGCCCACCGGCCAACGGATGCTGCGGGCCCTGCTGGGAATCAGCTTCGGCGCAGCCATGGTGCTGTTCGCGATGTCAGCGATGGCCTCCCGGGTGGCCGAACCGATCTCCCTTGCCTATCCCGAACTGGCTTATGAGGGCGGCGGCG
The DNA here is from genome assembly GCF_023167125.1 of Arthrobacter sp. Helios. Classification (NCBI taxonomy): domain Bacteria; kingdom Bacillati; phylum Actinomycetota; class Actinomycetes; order Micrococcales; family Micrococcaceae; genus Arthrobacter; species Arthrobacter sp. Helios. The sequence goes on along the minus strand of NZ_CP095402.1, from coordinate 2,677,926 downwards.
GGCTCAACATCGTCAACGTCACCCTGGTGGACATCCGCGCCTGGGACACCTTTGGCGAAATCTCCGTGCTGACCATGGCCGCCACCGGCGTTGCCTCCCTGATCTTCATCCGCGGCCGCGGCGACAAGCGGCGCCGTGCCGATGAGATTGCCACCGGTTCGGTGGACCGCGGGCGTGAACACTTCGGCTCCTCCGACCGGGAAGCCGCCACCCTGGCCCTGGCCCGCAAGTTCTCCACGGTGGGACGCGAAGCCTGGCTGGTCGCGGGGCGGACGCTGGCACCCGAACGGCGGTCGATCATTTTCGAAGTGATCACCCGACTGCTCTTCCACTCGGTGATCATCTTCTCCATCTACCTCCTGATTGCCGGGCACAATGCCCCGGGCGGCGGATTCGCCGGCGGCCTGATGGCAGGCCTGGCGCTGACCATCCGCTACCTGGCCGGCGGCCGGTTCGAGCTGGCTGAAGCGACCCCGGTCAGTGCGGGAATGCTGCTGGGCGGCGGGCTGGGCCTCGCCGCGCTCTCAGCTGCGGCGCCGCTGTTCTTCGGCGGCCAGATCCTGCAGACCGCCATCCTCAGTTTTACCTGGCCGGTCTTCGGCGACATCAAGTTCGTCACCTCCACGATTTTCGATATCGGCGTTTACCTGGTCGTCGTCGGACTGGTCCTCGATGTGCTCCGCAGCCTCGGCTCGGAGATCGATGAACGCAGCGAAGGCGGCCCCTCCGATGACGAGGACCTGATCGAACCTGAACCGGAACGGCTGGATGCGGAAGGAGTGTCCCGATGAGCGTCAACATCACGCTGCTGCTGATTATGGGGGCACTGTTCGCCGCCGGAATCTACCTGCTGCTCGAACGCAGCCTGACCCGGGTGGTGCTCGGGCTGACCATGATGACCAACGCCACGAACATCCTGCTGCTAACCACCGGTGGGTACGCGGGACTGGCCCCGCTCTTCGGCGCGGACATTCCGCCTGAGGATTACAACGATCCGCTGCCGCAGGCGTTCATCCTCACCTCCATCGTCATTTCCTTCTCCGTGACCGCTTTTATGCTTGGAATTATTTACCGTTCCTGGGTCCTCGGACGCCAGGACGAGGTGCAGGACGACATCGAAGACCGCCGTGTGGCCAGCCAGAGCAGCTACGACGCCGAAGACGACGCCGATGTTCCCGAGGACACGACAGAGTTCACCCCGGCTGAGGAAGCCGAAGAAGCTCCCGGTTCACAGCGCGGACCAGGCACCGAAACGACAGGAGAGGCAAAACGATGAACGCTTCCAGTTTTGCCCCGCTCGCCGTCGTCCTTCCCTTCTTTGGCGCGGCCCTGGCTTTCGTCCTGATCCGGCATCAGCGGTCGCAGCGGATCGTCAGCATCAGTGTGCTGGCCCTGACCCTGCTCCTCGAGTGCTATCTGCTGGCGGCCGTCTGGGAGACCGGCGCGCAGGCCGTGAACATCGGCGGCTGGCTGCCGCCCTTCGGGATCACCATGGTGGTGGACCAGTTCTCCGCCCTGATGCTGGTGGTTTCCACAGCCATCAGCCTCTCGGTGCTGATCTACGCCGCCGGCCAGGGCATGGCCGACGGTGATGAAGACGGGCCCATCTCGATCTTCCACCCGACGTACCTGATCCTCGTGGCCGGTGTGTCCAACGCATTCCTGGCCGGGGACCTGTTCAATCTGTACGTCGGCTTCGAAATCCTGCTCACCGCCAGCTATGTGCTGATGACCCTCGGCGGCACGACCCCGCGCATCCGTGCCGGCGTGACCTACGTCGTCGTCAGCGTCATTTCGTCCCTGCTGTTCCTGATCGCGATCGCCATGATCTACGCAGCCACCGGCACGGTGAACATGGCGGACCTGGCCACGAAACTGGGGGAGCTGGACCCCGGCACGCAGATGATGCTGCACCTGATGCTGCTGGTGGCCTTTGGCATCAAGGCTGCCGTGTTCCCGCTGTCCTTCTGGCTCCCCGACTCCTATCCGACTGCGCCGGCACCGGTCACCGCGGTGTTCGCGGGACTGCTGACCAAGGTCGGTGTGTACGCCATGGTTCGTACCGAGACGCTGCTGTTCCCGGGGGACCGGATCAATACGCTGCTGATGATCGTGGCCGGACTGACCATGCTGGTGGGCATCCTGGGTGCGCTGGCACAGACCGACATCAAACGAATGCTCTCCTTCACCCTGGTCAGCCACATCGGCTACATGGTGTTTGGCCTGGCCGTCGCCTCGGTGGTCGGAATCGGTGCCGCGGTCTTCTACGTGGTGCACCACATTACGGTCCAGACCAGCCTCTTCCTGGTGACCGGCCTGATCGAACGCCGGGGCGGCACCGCCAACATGGACCGGCTCGGCGGATTGGCGAAACTGTCCCCGCTGCTGGCGGTGCTCTACTTCATCCCGGCCATCAACCTTGCCGGGATCCCGCCCTTCTCCGGCTTCCTGGGCAAACTGGGGCTGATGCAGGCCGGCGTCGAGCTCGGAAGCCCGCTGGCCTATGTCCTGGTCGCGGCCAGCGTGCTCACCTCGCTCCTGACCCTGCTGGTGATGGCCCGAGTCTGGAACCGCGCTTTCTGGCGCACGCCGGAAGACGCAGTCCACCCGGACCCGATCCTGCTGGCCACCACCACCGACGGCAGCGCGGTCCGGGACTCCGGCAATGTCCGTGAACACCAGAGCGGGCGCTTTGCCGGCCGTTCCACGGTCAACCTGCTGCCGCGTTCCATGGTCTATCCGACGGTGGGGCTGGTGGCCCTGGGTGTGGCGCTGACGGTGCTCGCGGGGCCGCTCTTCTCGCTCAGCGACAGGGCAGCCCAGGATCTGCTGGACCGGACTCCGTACATCGAAGCCGTCTTCGGTGAAGGGAACGTCGAATGACCAAAAAACCCCGCATGCGCAAGCACCCGCGGATTCCGCTGCTGAAGGAACTGCCGCTGATCATTTGGCTGGTCCTGCTCTGGGGGGCCCTGTGGCAGGACTTCAGCCTGGGCAATCTGGTCTTCGGAGCGATCATCGCGTTCGTGGTCACCAATATCTTCTACCTGCCGCCGGTTGACCTCAGCGGACGGTTCAACATCATTTATGCACTCGGCTTCGGCGTCCGGTTCCTCTACAAGCTGGTGGTTGCCTCGTTCCAGGTGCTGTGGCTGGCCATAGCCCACGGACCCAACATCAGGAACGCCGTGGTGGCCGTCAAGCTGCGCAGCCATTCGGACCTGCTGGTGACAGCCACGGGCCACTCGCTGTCCCTCATCCCCGGTTCCCTGGTGGTGGAAGTGGACCGTTCCACCTCCACGCTCTACCTGCACTGCCTGGGCGTGGACACGCAGGAGGCCGCAGAAAAGGTCCGCGACGACGTCCGGGCGACTGAGTCCTGGCTGATCCGGGCCATGGGAACCAAGGAGGACCTCGCGCTGGTGCGTGCCGAGCAAAAAGACCTCAAGGAACTGCGGAACGGGGAGGTCAGCCGATGACAGTCGTGATCGTTATTGCGGCCATCATGCTCGCCACCGCTGCCGCCGGCGCCATTTTCCGGATTGTCCGCGGACCCTCCATCCTGGACCGCGTGCTGGCAGCGGATGTGCTGCTGGCGATCCTGGGCGGCGCCCTGGTGATTGAGATGGTCATTTACCGCAACCTGGACTACCTGGCCCTTCTGATTGCGATCTCCCTGATCGGCTTCATCGGCTCGGTAACCGTAGCCCGCTTCGTGACGGACAGGAGGTAGCCGTGAGTGAAACCGTGATCGACGTGATTGTCGCGATCCTGCTGCTCGGCGGAGCCCTCATGTCCCTGGCCGCCGCAATCGGCCTGATGCGCTTCCCGGACCTCATGAGCCGGATGCACGCGGCGTCCAAACCCCAGGTTCTGGGCCTGCTGCTGTTCCTGATGGCCATGGCCGTGGAGTTCCGCAGCTGGGTGCTCCTGCCGGTCCTGGCGGTCTGCTGGATCTTCCAGCTGCTTACCGCCCCGGTCTCGGCACATATGGTGGGCCGTGCCGGCTACCGGACCAAGCACCTGCGCCCCGAGCTGCTCACCATCGATGAGCTCGATGACGTGGTGGAACGTGCCCAGCGGCTGATGTTTGAGGCCGCTGAGGAGGACGAGGGGGATTCCACAGATCCCAAGGTGGACGACGATCCCGGGCAGGAACCTGACGGCACCTATTACACGGGCGACCTCGACGAGGAAGCGATGGAACGTTCCCGCGCCGAAACCGAGGGCCGTACCCGGCCGCCCGGCCGCAGCCGCGAAGGCTAGCGCTGCCGCCAAGGTTGTTCATGGGAGCTGATGCGGGAGCCGTTCCCGCCAGCCCCGTTTCCCGGCAGCTCCATCTCCCGGCAGCTCAGTGCCGCCGGAAAACAGTGCCGCCGGGAAACGTTGTCCCAGCTGCTTAGACGACCTCGGGGGTCCGGTTGTAGCGGGCAATTGCCTTCTGGGTGCCGCGGTTGGTCAGGACCCGGATCGCCTGGCTGACGGCTCCGGAAACCAGGGCGAAGATGACGGCGGAGCGCAGGCTCGCATCGAGTGCACCGTCCTTGTCCTTGGGTGGTTCGTTGCCTGTGGCCTTGGTCCAGATGAAGTCCAGGATCTTGGCGGAGGCCAGGCCGGCGCCGATGCTCACGCCGGTTCCCAGCAGTTTCAGGATCAGGTTCATATGCGCTCCTTGGCGTTGTTCGGTGCTATCGATTCCTACGCTACCCGCAGCCAACCCAAAACAACCCGAAACCCGGGCGGACTGCGTGTACAGTGGACCTCGCATACATACGACAGGGGAGCGCCGCTTTCCGCCGAACCGGGTAAACCGGGCCGGGGAATTCGGGCGCTGAGAGTGCGGACCAAGCCGCAGACCCTCGAACCTGCTCCGGTTAGTACCGGCGAAGGGAGTCGAGATCTCAGGGGTGCGCCGCCGCAGACTGCGGGGGTTTCCCTCCCCTCCTGAATACAGGAGGACACTTTTATGGAACACACTCTTCAACGGGCACCTGCGCGCGGCCGTTATTCCTGGCGCGTGGTGGACATCGTGGTCGCTTCGGTGCTCGCGGTGGCCGTCGGCGTCGTTTTCTGGGCCTGGTCACTGGCCTATGGCGGAGTCGAAGCCCTGGTTCTGGCCTTCCCGCCGATCGGCGGCCTCTACACCGGCGGCTGGCTGATCGCGGGCGTCCTGGGCGGGCTGATCATCCGCAAGCCCGGCGCCGCCATCTACTGCGAAGTCCTGGCCGCCGCCGTCTCGGGCGTTCTGGGTACCCAGTTCGGCCTCTCCGTCCTGCTCTCCGGCGCCATCCAGGGCCTCGGCGCGGAGCTGGTTTTCCTGCTTTTCCTCTACCGGAAGTTCACGCTGCCCGTAGCGCTCCTGGCGGGGCTTGGATCCGGCATCTTCCTGGGTGTCAGCGAATCGATCCTGTACAAGCCGGAATGGGCCTTCCAATGGCAGGCGCTCTACACCGGTTTCGCAGCGGTTTCCGGCCTGGTGCTGGCGGGCCTGCTGTCCTGGCTCGCGGTCCGGGCCCTGGCCCGCACCGGGGTGCTGTCCTCCTTCGCGGCAGGCCGCACGGCGGACGCATAAAACCATGCAGCAACGTACTTCTCCCGTGGCGGTCAGCGCCCGGAACTGGGGCTGGCGGCACGCCGGGCGCAAAAGGCCCGCTGTGGCCGGGGCGGATTTTGAGATCCGTCCCGGTGAGCGGGTCCTGCTCCTCGGCGCGTCGGGCGCCGGCAAGTCAACCCTGCTCCACGCCCTCGCCGGGGTCCTCGGCGAGGACACGGGCGGAACCGAGACGGGTTCACTGACGCTCGACGGCGTCCACCCGCAGGCAGCGCGGGGCCGCGCCGGACTGCTGCTGCAGGATCCGGACACCCAGATTGTGCTCTCGCGGGTCGGGGACGAAGTCGCGTTTGGGGCGGAGAACCTTGGCATTGCCCGCGGCGAAATCTGGGAGCGGGTGCACGCAGCGCTCGACGACGTGGGGCTGGCCGTTCCGCTGAACCACTCCACGGCGGCGCTCTCCGGAGGGCAGAAGCAGCGCCTGGCCCTGGCCTCCATCCTGGCCATGCAGCCCGGCCTGCTGCTGCTGGATGAACCGACCGCCAACCTGGATCCCGGCGGTGTGCTGGAAATCCGGGACGCCGTCGCCCGGGTCCTGGACCGCACCGGAGCCACGCTGATTGTGGTGGAGCACCGGGTCGCGGCGTGGGCAGAGTTGGTGGACCGGGTGATTGTGCTCGACGCCGGTGGCGGGGTCCTCGCCGACGGCGCTCCGCAGGAGGTGCTTTCCGGGGCCGCTGCCCGCAGCCGGCTGGCGGAGGCGGGTGTCTGGCTGCCGGGGGCAGGCCCGGGCGGCGCAGGAACGGGGGCTGGAACGGGCGAAGGGGCCGGCTCCCGTTTCCCGAACGCCCCCGCTACCCGGGGTCCTTTCCCACCGGTTCCCGTAGATCAACCGGCGGGAACTGACCTGCTTGTGGCACGGGGCCTGGACGTGGCCCGCACCGCCAAGGGGCAGCCGGTGCTGGCAGGCGTGGACCTCACGCTGCAGGCCGGAACCGCCCTGGGCATTACCGGCCCCAACGGGGCTGGCAAATCCACGCTGGCGCTCACCCTGGGTGGGCTCCTGCGTCCGCGCGGCGGGGAACTCACTGCCGCGCCTCCGCTGGCCCGGGAAGCCGGAGGTATCCCGTACAAGTGGAAGTCCGCCCAGTTGGTCACCCGGATGGGAACGGTGTTCCAGGAACCGGAGCACCAGTTCCTCACCGGATCGGTCCACGACGAGCTGGCCTTCGGGCCGCGGCGGGCCGGACGCAGCGAGGCCGAAGTGGAGGCGGTTGTCGGGCGGCTGGCGGAGCGGCTCCTGCTGCAGTCCCTCCTCCCGGTGAATCCGTTCACCCTCTCCGGCGGGGAGAAACGCCGGCTGTCGGTCGCGACGATGCTCGCGACCGCCCCTGACATCCTGCTCCTGGACGAACCCACCTTCGGGCAGGACGCCAACACCTGGCGGGAACTCGTCTCACTGCTGGCCGAGCAGCGCGACGCGCACGGCTGCACCGTGGTTTCGGTGACCCACGACAGCGATTTCACCGCTGCCCTTGGCGGCCGGACGCTCCGGGTCGCCGGGGGCCGGGTGGAGGAACTGCTGCCGGTCCACGGCCGGGCGCAGGGAGGTGCGGCATGAGCGCCGTCACCGTGCGCACCGGGGCAGCCTTGACCGGCACACGTCCAACGGCGCTGTCCGCTGCGAACCCGCTGTCCACCCTTGGTGCCGCGGTGGCGGTGACGGCAGCGGTGCTGCTCACCGTTGACTGGGTGAGTGCCACCGTGGTCCTGGCCGGGGAACTGCTGCTGCTTCCGCTGCTCCGTATCCATCCCTGGACGCTGCTGAAACGGATCTGGCCCCTGATCGCCGCCGCGGCCATTGGCGCCTACGGAACCGCGCTGCTGGCGGAAAAGACCGGCAGCGTGGTGCTCGACGCAGGGCCGCTGCTCTTCACCACCGATTCCGTCTCCGCCGGTATTGCCATCGGCCTGCGCGGTCTCGCGATAGCCCTGCCCGGGATTTTCCTCCTGGTCTCCACCGATCCCACGGACCTTGCGGACGCCCTGGCCCAGCGGCTGCATCTTCCGGCCCGGTTTGTGCTCGGAGCGCTGGCCGCGATGCGGCTGGTGGGACTGCTGGTGGAGGAATGGCGGACGCTGGGACTGGCCCGCCATGCCCGCGGAGCGGACACTGCAGGCGGTCCGCTGGGCCGGTTCCGGAACCTGCTGGGCCAGGGGCTGGCGCTGCTGGTCCAGGCGATCCGCCGGGCCACCCGGCTGGCCGTGGCGATGGAGGCCCGCGGATTCGGCGGAGGCCCGCGGACCTGGGCCAGGACTTCCACCTTCAGCCGCATCGATGTGTGGGTGCTGTTGTACGGCGTGGGGCTGGCTGCCTCCGCTGTCGCCGCAGCCGTGGCCGCGGGAACGTACAACTTCATCCTGTCCTAGTTCCGGCGGAGCCCGCCGGAGCCCGCCGGAGCCCGCCGGAACCCGGCGGAACCCGGCGGAACCATACCGGAGCAGCCTCCGGTTACAGGACGGTGTCCACCAGGGCTGCCAGCTCGTCGGTCAGCTCAGCAGACACCGGGATGGCTTCACCGTTGATCGACTTCACCGGGGCGAGCAGCCGGATGCTGGAAACCAGCCACACGCCGTCGGCCTGCGAAAGCCGGTCCGGTTCCAGCGGACCGTAGCCGAGTTGCCAGCCGGACTTTTCCGCGGCGTCGAACAGGGCGGCCTGGGTGGTGCCGGGCAGGATTCCGCTTTCCAGCTCCGGCGTCAGGAGGGTCCTTATCCCGTCCTTGACGACGGCCAGGACAACGGTGGAAGTGGGGCCTTCCAGGACCAGCCCGTCCGACGAGGTGAAAATCACATCATCGGCGCCGTGCTCCCGCGCGTAGCGGATCGCGGCCATGTTCACGGCGTAGGACAGCGTTTTGGAACCGAGGAGCAGCCACGGTGCCCGCTCCGCCACGGTGCTGTCATACCCGCGTTCCAGCAGCAGCACATCGAGTCCGGACTGCCGCTGTTCAGCGGCCGATGCCGGGATGGGGGAGGCCTGGATCCAGGCGGTCGGGTGGTCCGCGCCTTCGGGGCCACGGGTGAGGAGAAGCTTCACAACAGCCTGCTGATCCCCGTAAATACGGGCGAATTCGGCCAGGGCGGTGCGGATTGCCGGTTCCCACTTTTCCGCCGGAGGGAACTCCAGTTCCAGGGCTGCAGCCGAACCCGCCATCCGGGACAGATGGGAGGCGAGCTTCCGCGGGTGCCCGTCCACCGCCAGCATGGATTCGAAAACCCCGTCTCCGCGCGTCGCGCCGAGGTCGGTCGCCAGCAGCTGCGGAACGGAGGCATCGGCCACGCGGCCGGCGGGGAAATCAGAATCCAGGAAAACCAAAACACTCATGCGTCCAAGCGTAGTGTGCCCCGGGGCCGCAACCACGGTCCCAAGCCGACTAGGCTAGGGGGACGTTGGCCTGTTGGAGGGAAAAGAAGCGTGTGGTGGACGGTTACGGCTCCGTACTGGCTTGCGACGGTTTTGACGATCCTGGACTTCGCGATCCGGATCATCGCGCTGGGTGTGGTTCCCGGCAACCGCCGGCCCACGACGGCGATGGCCTGGCTGTTGTGCATCTTCTTCCTGCCGGTGCCCGGAATCATCCTGTTCCTCCTGTTCGGCAACCACCGCCTCTCCGAGCAGCGCGTTGAGCGCCAGACCCTCATCAACCGCAGGGTCCGCGACAACACCCGCGAACTCGAAGCGCAGTCCAGCTCCTACCTGGGCCCGGAATGGGTGATGTCCGCCGTCGAGCTGAACCGGCGGCTGGGCTCGCTGCCCAGCCTGGACGGCAACAAGGTGGAGCTGCAGCGGGACTATGAGCAGTCCATCCGGGAGATGACCGAGGCAGTCCGTGCCGCGGAGAGTTACGTCCACGTCGAGTTCTACATCATGAGCTACGACGCCGTGACCAAGGATTTCTTCACTGCCCTCAAGGACGCTGCCGGGCGCGGTGTCACCGTCCGGCTGCTGTTCGACCACATTGGAACCCTGCGGGTGAAGGGGTACCGCCAGCTGCTGAAGGAACTGAAGTCCAGCGCTATCCAGTGGCATCCCATGCTGCCCATCCAGCCCCTGCGCGGGCACTGGCGCCGTCCCGACCTGCGCAACCACCGCAAGATCCTGGTAGTCGACGGGGTCCTGGGCTTTACCGGGTCGCAGAACCTGGTGGAACCGGGCTACCGCAAACCCGGCAACCACAGGCTCGGCCGCAAATGGGTGGAACTGATGTGCCGGCTCGAGGGCCCGGTGGTGGACGAAATCAACGTTGTTTTCGCCACCGACTGGAACATGGAAACCGATGAGAACCTGGAGCGCGAACTCAGCCTCTACGAGTGGACCTACGAGCCCGGGGACATCACCTGCCAGGTGGTCCCCAGCGGCCCGGGTTTCACGACGGAAAACAACCTGCGGCTCTTCACCTCGCTGATCTACTCCGCCTCGGAGCGGATCTCCATCACCAGCCCGTACTTTGTTCCGGACGATTCGCTGCTGTACGCGATTACGACGGCGGCGCAGCGCGGCGTGCAGGTGGAGCTGTTCGTCTCAGAGCGCGGGGACCAGTTCCTCGTGGACCATGCCCAGCGCTCCTACTATGAGGCCCTGCTGGAGTCTGGAATCCGGATCTGGCTGTATCCCGCGCCGCTGGTGCTGCACGCCAAGCACTTCACCGTGGACAACGAGGTAGCCGTCCTGGGGTCCTCCAACATGGATATGCGGTCCTTTTCGCTGAACCTTGAAGTGTCGATGATGATGTACGGCGGGAACATCGTTGAAAAGATGCGCAAGATCGAGGACACCTACCGGAACCTGTCCAAGGAACTGGTCCTGGAGGAGTGGCGGAACCGGCCGGTGTGGCAGCGGTACGTGGACAACGTCGCCCGGCTGACCGCCACCCTGCAGTAGCGGGTTCAGCCTGCCGGCACCTCTGAGCCGAGCGCGCCCAGGACGCCGCGGGCCTTGGTGCGCACTTCCTCCCATTCGGCGTCCGGGTCGGACCCGGCGGTGACTGCGCCGCCGACGCCCAGGCTGAGGTCCAGGCCGCCGTTCGGGGCGCTGCGGAGCACCAGCGTGCGGATCACCACGGAGAGGTCAGCGGCGCCCGTCAGCGAAAAGTAGCCGACGGCGCCCGAATACGCTCCGCGCGGGGCGGCTTCCAGCTCATCCAGGATCGCCATGGTGCTGGTCTTCGGCGCTCCGGTCATGGAGCCGGCCGGAAACGCTGCGGCGACGGCCTCGGCGCGGCTGGCATCCGGAACGAGCTGCGCATCAACGGTGCTGACCAGCTGATGCACCGTGGCATAGGACTCCACGACGCACAGCCGCGGAACGGTCACGGAACCGGCGACAGCCAGCCGGGAGAGGTCATTGCGCATCAGGTCCACGATCATGATGTTCTCCGCACGGTCCTTTTCGCTCTCAAGCAGCTCCGTGCGCAGGGCCGCATCCGCTGCAGGGTCCGGCCCGCGCGGACGGGTGCCCTTGATCGGCTCGGCGCGCAGGTGCCCGTCCGCGCCGATGCGGAGGAACCGCTCGGGTGAGGTACCCGCCAGCACAAGCGGGCCCAGGCGGAGCAGAGAAGCGAATGGTGCGGGGCTGCGCCGGCGAAGCGAGGCATACAGGTCCAGGAGGGCAGCCGGTGCCAGCGGCTCGGGCAGGACAGCATGCAGCGACGTTGTCAGGCAGACCTCATAGGTGTTGCCCTCGGCGATCTCCTGCTGCGACCGGCGCACCTTGGCCAGGTAATCCTCCCGGCTGTCGCGAAAGGTGAAGGATGGTGCGCTGACAGGCCGGAACCCGCCGGTCTGCGCGGGAAGGAAGCCGGTGCCGGCGGCCGGATCGGCGGACCGGGCAGCGGCGACGGCGGCGGACGCGCGGGCGGGCCAGTCACCGTCCAGATCCGGCTGCCCGGCACTCCTGTCCGTGTCCCCGGGGACGGGCCCGGGAACGCTGCCGGACATATCTACCTCGAAGAAGGGGTCCCGCAGGGTCAGCAGGTGGACCCTGCCGGCGGCATGATCCAGCACGAGCGCACGGCCCGCGAAAATCAGCGCGGCGTCCGGTCCCGGCCCGGCGATGTCCGCGCCGCCGGTTTCACGCTTGAGTTCATAGCCGAGGCAGCCCAGCCAGCCCAGGGCGAACGGACAGGCCAGTCCGCCGGGGGCCGGGACCTGCGCGGTGCCCCATTCCCGGTCCAGCCAGCGGAAGAACGGGCCCGGAACCACGGTGGTCACCGGTCCGTGCGTGATCATGGTCAGCCCCGCTGTGTGCTCGGCGTACCGGCCGTGGAGACCGCCGTCGTCCGCCATGATGCTGAACCGGCTGCGCCCGGCGGGGCTGCCGCCGGAACCGGCGGAACCGGCGTCGGAACTGTCCAGCCAGACGGCGTTCGGCGAGCTGCCGAACAGTTCAGCGAACAGCGTCAACGGGTCCGGAGCGGCGTCGACCGTCTGCACCTGAACCTGCAGGTCCGGACGGGGCAGGCCCAGCCCGGGGGAGGGCAGCTGCAGCGAAGCCAGCGCCCGCAGGACGACACGGGGGAGCGGAACCTGCTTGAGCGCCGCCTGCTGCCGCGGCGCCGGGGAAGAGCCGGCACCGCCGTCGTCCGGGGCGGAAGGAACAGCGGCCGGCTCGTTGCGGACCAGAATGTCAGCAGCGGCGGCCACCGGGTCCACCGCTGCCCAGGCCGCTTCCTGCGCTGCCCAGCGGTTCCAATGCGGAGCATAAGTCTCCCCATCCCGGGCCAAGGCACGTTCCCGGCGGACGGATTCCGGGGATTCGATCCAGAGGACCGCGTCCAGGAGGTGCCGGGCGGCCTGATGCCCAGCACCGACTCCTTCGAAAATTACAATGTCAGCGGGCTCCGTGGCGTGCTGCGTGCCGTACCGGCCCGCCACCCAGTCCCAGGACTGCCAGTGCGCGCTGCGGCCCTGGGCCAGCGGCTCCAGGATGCGGCGGCGGTAGTAATCCATGCCGGTTTCCAATCCGTCCCAGCCCGGATAGACGTCTTCCAGGTGGAACAGGGCCACCGAGCGGTGGGCCCGCAGCTCGGCTGCCAGTTCCAGCGCGAGGCTGGTTTTTCCTGCTCCGGAAAAACCGTCAACCGCAATCAGCAGCGGGCGTTTTGGCGCAGGGGACATCAGGACCGCTCCGCCAGGGCGCTGCGGACAAAGTCCACCACCCCGGGAACTGCGGCCTGGATCAGTGCGTAGGACGAATCAAAATCGGTCATGTCTCCGTACCAGGGATCGTCGATGCCCTGCTGGTCCAGGGGCAGCGCTGCGGCGGCCGGATCGAAGCTGCGCAGCATCCGGATTCTCCCGTGTTCGGACACCGGAGCTTCGGCCTGCAGATGGGTCAGATGCCCGTAGTCCAGAGCCAGGATCAGGTCCCGGCCGCGGTACCACCCGGTTTCAAAGGCCCGGGCCCGGAAGCTGTCCAGGGGTTGTTCGGGGAAGCCGTGCTGGAGCAGCTCGGCTGCCGTGCGGGGGTCCATCGGCCGGCCGGCTTCCCATCCGGTGACGCCGGCTGAGTCCACCGCTACCCGGTCCGCCAGCTGGGCGTCGCTGAAAGCGCGGGTGAGGCAGAACTGGGCCATGGGCGAACGGCAGATGTTTCCGGTGCAGACCGTAATGATGCGGTACATCGGTTAAGCGTACCCAGCGGCTGCCCTCAGGGACGGGCGATGAGTTCCCCGCTGGGCATCAGGAACCATCCGTCCGGTGCAGCGGACCAGCGTGTCCAGCCCCCGGCCATCCTTTCCAGCTTCTCCTGCGAGGCCAGGCCCCGCTCGAGGGCCTGCTCGGCGAAAGCAGAGTGGAGGATCCGCTGGGACCACGCGCCGGCGAGCCACTGCCGGCGGTCCTCGGTGGCATAAACCCAGCTGGTGGAGGAGGGAACGAGGCCGCTGAACCCGGCGTCCAGCGCCCAGCTGATGAGCCGGCGTCCGGCATCGGGCTCGGCGTGGTTGCCGCGGGCGATCTGCTGGTAGGTGTCCATCCACTCCGCCAGCTCCGGAACCTCCGGGTACCAGCTCATACCGTGGTAATCGGCATCGCGCACGGCCACGATTCCGCCCGGGCGGGTGACCCGGCGCATTTCGTGCAGTGCCGCCACCGGATCGGTGAGGTGCTGGAGCACCTGGTGGGCGTGGACGACGTCGAACGTGTCATCCGGAAAATCAAGGTCGTAGACATTCCCGGAGATGAACTCCACGTTCCCTGCTCCGCGCTCGGCCGCGAGTTTCCGGGCCTGGACCAGGACGTCCTCGGAACGGTCGAGTCCGGTGACCCGTCCCGGTGCCACCAGATCAGCGAGGTCCACGGTGATGCTGCCGGGGCCGCAGCCGACGTCGAGAATGTGCAGGCCGGGACGCAGCTGCGGCATGAGGTACGCGGCTGAATCCATCGCCGTCCGGGTGGCGTGGGAACTGACCACGCTGCTGTGGTGGCCGTGTGAGTACGTGTCCTGGGGCATAGCAGGACGATACGCGGGCGGAGGGGACGAAACCGGTTCTGAGCCGCGGTGTGTCACGGGCGGCTGCCCGGAGGATCGGGTGCCGCCATCCACAGGATTCCGCGGGGCCTTGTGCTGTGCCAGCTGCCGGTGCCTTCATAGAAGGAGTGCCTGCAGCTGACACGAAACACGCGGGGACCGAGCGTGAACAGAGTTGAGCCGAAGTCACTCAACTCTGGTTGACAAAAAAACCGCACCCGGTAAAGTTGAGTGCAGAACGCTCAATATGCGCTACGGGTGGCCGAAGCGGCAGGGTCTCCAAAGAGGGCAGCCGCAGCGGGCCATCGATTTCCAAGGAAAGAGGAAGCAAATATGTCACGTGCAGTAGGTATCGACCTCGGAACCACGAACTCCGTTGTCTCCGTCCTTGAAGGTGGTGAACCCACCGTCATCGCCAACGCCGAAGGCGGCCGGACCACCCCGTCCGTTGTTGCCTTCGCCAAGTCCGGCGAGGTCCTGGTCGGCGAGATTGCCAAGCGCCAGGCCGTCAACAACATCGACCGCACCATCGCCTCGGTCAAGCGCCACATGGGCACCGACTGGAGCGTGGACATTGACGGCAAGAAATACACCGCCCAGGAAATCTCCGCCCGTATCCTGCAGAAGCTGAAGGCCGACGCCGAGTCCTACCTGGGGGAGAAGGTTACCGACGCTGTCGTGACCGTTCCGGCCTACTTCAACGACGCCGAGCGCCAGGCCACCAAGGAAGCCGGCGAGATTGCCGGCCTGAACGTTCTCCGCATTGTCAACGAGCCGACCGCGGCCGCACTGGCCTACGGCCTGGACAAGGGCAAGGAAGACGAACTCATCCTGGTCTTCGACCTCGGCGGCGGCACCTTCGACGTCTCGCTGCTGGAAGTCGGCAAGGACGAAGACGATTTCTCCACCATCCAGGTCCGCGCCACCGCCGGTGACAACCGGCTCGGCGGCGACGACTGGGACCAGCGGATCGTTGACTACCTGCTGGCCCAGGCCAAGGCCAAGGGTGCAGACCTCTCCAAGGACAAGATCGCGCTGCAGCGCCTGAAGGAAGCCGCGGAGCAGGCCAAGAAGGAACTCTCCTCAGCGACCTCCACCAACATCTCCCTGCAGTACCTCTCGGTGACCCCGGACGGCCCGGTCCACCTGGACGAGCACCTCTCCCGCGCCAAGTTCCAGGACCTGACCAAGGACCTGCTGGACCGCACCAAGAAGCCGTTCAAGGACGTCATTGCCGAAGCCGGCATCAAGGTCTCGGACATCGACCACATCATCCTGGTCGGCGGCTCGACCCGTATGCCTGCCGTCTCTGAGCTGGTCAAGGAACTGGCCGGCGGCCAGGAACCGAACAAGGGCGTGAACCCGGACGAAGTTGTTGCCGTCGGCGCAGCGCTGCAGGCAGGGGTGCTCAAGGGCGAACGCAAGGACGTGCTGCTGATCGACGTCACCCCGCTTTCCCTGGGCATTGAAACCAAGGGCGGTGTGATGACCAAGCTGATCGAGCGCAACACGGCCATCCCCACCAAGCGCAGCGAAACCTTCACCACCGCGGATGACAACCAGCCGTCCGTGGCTATCCAGGTCTTCCAGGGCGAGCGTGAGTTCACCCGGGACAACAAGCCGCTGGGAACCTTCGAGCTGACCGGTATCGCACCGGCTCCGCGTGGTGTGCCGCAGGTCGAGGTCACTTTCGACATCGACGCCAACGGCATCGTCCACGTTTCCGCCAAGGACAAGGGCACCGGCGCCGAGCAGTCGATGACCATCACGGGCGGTTCCTCGCTGTCCAAGGAGGACATCGACCGCATGGTCCGTGAAGCCGAAGAGCACGCCGCGGAGGACAAGAAGCGCCGCGAGGCCGCCGACGTCCGCAACTCTGCAGAGCAGCTGGCCTACTCCGTGGACAAGCTCCTCACCGACAACGACGACAAGCTCCCCGAGGACGTCAAGTCCGAGGTCAAGGGCGACGTCGACGCGTTGAAGAAGGCGCTCGAGGGCACCGAAAACGACGACGAGGTGAAGACCGCGTTCGAGAAGCTGCAGGGTTCCCAGACGAAGCTTGGCGAGGCCATCTACTCGCAGGCCCAGGCAGCAGGTGACGCCGGTGCCGCCGGCTCGGCACCGGGCGAGGGCAGCGCATCGGGCTCCGGCGCGGACGATGAAGACATCGTGGATGCCGAAGTCGTCGATGATGAAGAAAAGAAGTAATCATGGCTGCTAATGGCAACGGAAACCAGAACCCCGCCGGACAGCCGGAGGAGAACGAGGATCCGCAGTCGCAGCAGGCAGGCTCCTCCGCAGCGGACGCACAGCCCGCTGCGGAGGGCGCCCCTCCGGCCGACGGCGACGCACTGTCCCAGGCCGAGGAGATCTTGAACAGCGCCGGCAGCGGTGCGAAAGACGACGCCGGGTCGGCCGAAGCGTTCGAACTTCGCAACGACCTGCTCCGGCTGCAGGCTGAGTACGTCAACTACCGCAAGCGGGTGGAACGGGACCGCGATGTCGCCCGGGAAATGGCAGTGGTGGGAATGCTGAATTCCCTGCTGCCCGTTCTGGACGACATTGAGGCTGCCCGCCAGCACGGGGACCTCGCAGAGGGTCCTTTCGCCTCGATCGCGGTGAAGCTGGAAAACACGCTCAAGGGTTACGGCATGAGCCGGATCGACGAGACCGGCGTGGCGTTCGACCCGAACGTCCACGAAGCGTTGATCCAGCAGCAGAGCCCGGACGTCCAGTCCGACACCGTCACGCAGATTCTGCGCACCGGGTACAAGGCGAATGACAGGGTGCTGCGTGCGGCACAGGTGATCGTCTCCGTTCCGGAGCAGTAGCAGTTGATGCCCGGGACCGCCCCACAGCGGTCCCGGGCATCTCCGGTGGAGAGCCGGGTCCAGCGTTGTAGGCAAGACATAAGGAAGGGGACACCAATTGGCTAGTCAGGATTGGGTCGACAAGGATTTCTACAAGATTCTGGGTGTTCCCAAGGACGCTTCCGAAGCCGACATCAAGAAGTCGTACCGGAAGCTGGCGCGCAAGTACCACCCGGACCAGAACCAGGATGATCCGTCCGCGGAGAAGATGTTCAAGGACGTTTCCGAGGCGTACTCGGTGCTTTCCGATGCCGAGGAGCGCCAGCAGTATGACGCCATCCGGGCGATGGGCAGCGGAGCCAGGTTCACGGCCGGCGGCGCCGGCCCCGCCGGTGGAGCAGGTGCAGGTTTCGAAGACATCTTCGGCGGCCTGTTTAATCAGTCCGCCGGACGCAGCCGGCGGGGGAGTTCCTTCAACGCCGGCGGCAGCAACATTCCCCCGGAATTCGCCGACCTGTTTGGCGGCGGCGGTTTTGGCGGCGGAGGATTCACTTCCGCGCCCCCGCAGAAGGGTGCGGACCGCACGGCCAGCACCACCATCTCCTTCGCCGGGTCGATCAACGGAACCGTGATCGGGCTGCGCGAACCCAGCGGCGAAGTCGTCGAGGTACGGGTACCCGCCGGTGTGAAGGACGGCCAGCGGATCCGGGTCCGCGGCAAGGGCATGCCCGGGGCCGCGGGCAACGGAGACCTGATGGTCACGGTGCACGTTACCCCGCACGACTTCTTTGTGCGGGACGGGAACAACATCCGCATCCATGTGCCGATCACCTTCCCCGAGGCAGCTCTCGGCGCGACGATCGAGGTCCCGACCCTGACAGCGGACCGGGTCAAGCTCAAGGTTCCTGCCGGCACTCCGTCCGGCCGCACCCTGCGGGTGAAGGGACGCGGTGTCCATACCTCAAAGGGCAACGGCGACCTGCTGGTGACAGTCGACGTCGCCGTTCCGTCCCATCTGAGCAAGGACGCGAAAGCCGCAGTCGAGGCCTTCGCCGATGCGACCAAGGGCGAAGACCCGCGGGCCGGGCTGGCCGCCAAGGCGCGGCTGTAGCCTGGCCGGCAACGGAGCGGACCGGGCTAGTATGACAAACACGCAAGCCAGCAAGTAGCGAGGGAGAGTGAGGAAAGTGGGCATCGACGTTAATGCACCCATCTTCGTGATCTCCGTTGCCGCTGAACTCGCGGACATGCATCCGCAGACCCTGCGGCAGTATGACCGCCTTGGCATCGTCAGCCCGAGCCGTGCTCCCGGGCGTTCGCGCCGGTACTCGCAGCGGGACATTGAGATGCTGCGGGAGGTGCAGCGCCTCTCCCAGGAGGGCGTGTCCCTGGAGGGCATCAAGCGGATTATGGAGCTGCAGAAGCAGGTCTCCGGGCTCCGGGCGCGGGTTAACGAACTCTCCGCTGAACTGGACCAGGTCCAGCAGCGCAGCGCCGACATGGGCCGGGTGTTCGCTGCCGGGCTAGCCGGCGACGTCGTCACCCTATCCCGCGGGCAGCGTCCGCCGGCCTCGAGGTCCAGCGGCCGGCCGCTCGGCCTGGCCGCGCTGGCCGCGCTCAACCGCCGGGTGATGGCCCTGCCCGCGGGCAAGGGCAGCCCGGCGGAAACCGAGCTGGGCTACACAGCGGACCGCGGCGAGTTCTTCGGCTCCCGGTAGCTTCTCCCGCCGGTCCTAGCGGAAGCGGCGTCCCTGGTCCCGGCGGTTGGCCCAGATAGCCCCCGCAGCGAGCACCGCAGTCCACGCCAGGAAGCAGATGACCGCCGTGGCTTCAAATGGTTCACCGGAGAGCGCTGAAACGGAGAGGTCGCGGGCCGCCCGTGAGGGCAGGAACCGGGAAAAGAGGTCCAGACCGGGAGAGAAGATTTCCGGCGGCAGCATCATCCCGCCCGCGAAGGCCAGCGGAAAGAAGACCACCTGGGTTACCGCAATTGCCACCTTGGACGTGCACAGATAGCCGATCAGCAGCCCGAGGCAGAGGAATGGGAGTCCGCACAGCAGCCAGACGGCCACCGCCAGCGGCACCCGCCACCACGGCAGGGTTCCATCCAGGTACAGGTCCATGCCGGCAGTGGTCAGGGCGCCCACCACCAGGACCGGAACCAGTGCGAAGAAAGCGAACATCATGGCGGTCAGGGCCCGGGCCACGGTGGCCGGCACGGCGCCTGCGGGCAGGGTCCGCACATAGCTGCTCCACGGATTGGCCCGCTCTTCCGCTACGCCAATCCCGTAGTTGAACAGGAAGGCGCTCATCACTCCGAATACCGCGAGCTGTGCGATTGCCGTCAGTGAGGCCAGCGGATTGGACGTCACCGCGGTCTGCGGGAGCACGAAAAACACCAGCGCCAGGGTCGGAAAGATGGTGGAGGACAGGACGGCAACTGGAATCCGCAGCTGCTCCAGGACCTGGGCGCGGGTGTGGGTGCGGATCAGATGCAGCTGGGATTTTGCTTCCGGGGGACGTGTCAAAGGGGCGGTGGTGCTCATCGGACTGCTCTCCGTTCAGGGGCAGGAGCGGACTCTCCGGCGTGGGTGAGGGAAAGAAAGGCCTCCTCGAGGCTCGCGGCGTGCACTTCCAGGCCGCTGAACCCCACGTTGCCGCGGACGAGCAGCCGTACCGTTTCATCGGCGTCGTGCGTGAGGATGGTGGTGGTGCCGGAGGCAGAGACGGACACCGAAACGGTGCCGGCCATCGTCTCGAAGGACGACGCCGGCAGTTCGGTGTGGAAGGAAACCCTGGATACGCTGACCCGTCCGCGGATCTCGTCGACGTTGCCGTCCGCCACCACGGAGCCTTCGTTGATGACAACAACGCGGCTGGACAGGGTCTGGATCTCTTCCAGGTAATGGCTGGTGATGAGGAGCGTTCCGCCGCCTGCCCGGTAATCTGCCAGGCGTTCCCAGAGGTTCTCCCGCGCTTCGACGTCCAGGCCGGTGGTGGGTTCGTCCAGGATCACCAGCCGGGGACGCCCGACAAGCGCCAGCGCCACGAGCAGGCGCCGCTGCTGCCCTCCGGAGAGTCCGCCGCACTGCTTGCCGGCGGCAGGCCCCAGGCCGAAGCCGTCCAGCAGCTCAGCTGTCGGGATCGGATCGGCGTAGTGGGAGGCCACGAAATCCACGGTTTCCCGCACCCGCAGGGTTGCCGGAACGGAAGTCGCCTGCGGTGTGGTTCCCAGCTCCCGCCGGGACAGCGGATTCCGGGGATTCTGGCCGAAGAGTTCGACCGTTCCTGTGTCGGGCTGCCGCAGTCCGCTCAACAGGTTCAGCAGCGTGGACTTTCCGGCTCCGTTGGGTCCGAGGAGCCCCACGGTTTCGCCTGCACCGACGGCAAAACTCACTGCGTCCAGTGCTTTGGTGCCGCCGTAGCTTTTGCTCACGGAGCGGGCGGCAGCCAAGGTGCCGGCCGCCGTCGTCGGGCCCCCGCGGGGGCTGGGGATGCTCATGTCTAGATTCTCCTTGCGCTGATGCCGGTGGCCGGCAGGTTAGGAAAGGCCTGAAAGCAGGTCCTGCAGGTTGCGGCGGTAGCGTGCGTAAGCCGCTTTGCCTTCGGGAGTGATGCCGACGTAGGTGGCGGGCGTGCGGCCTTCAATGGTCTTGGTGACTTCCACGTAGCCGGCCGTCTCCAGCTTCCGGAGGTGGGTGGAAAGGTTGCCCGCAGTCATTTCGAGCAGCTTCTGCAATTTGGTGAAAGCGATCCGGTTGTTCTCACCGACCTCATTGAGCGTAGTCAGAGTGCGCAGCCGGGATTCGGCATGGATTACGGGGTCGAGTTCAGGCATCGGCTGCTGCCGTCCGGCGCCGGCGGGTGCGCAGGTACTCCACCAGGGCTCCCAGCAGCAGGCCGGGGGAGCCCAGGAAGAGGAAGACCGCGAGGAAAAGACCAGGGCCGGAGACCAGTCCGGCGATGGTTACCACCAGGAGCCAGACACCCAGGTAGGACTGCTGCTTGTCGTTGAAGGTGGTGCCGCCCGTGATGTAGAGCAGGCCGACAATAAGGACCGCAATCGAGTTGACGAGCATGCCGCGCAGCCAGAAGTCTTCGATAATCCTGCCAAGGGCTCCGCTGAGTGCTCCCATCACGGTGAAGCCGAGCGCCCAGGCTGCTCCGTACATTCCGCCTTGGAAAGCTGATTGCCCGCGGATGCCCCGGGATCCCCGTGCGAAGATCACGACGGTGGATATCGTCGCTGCGGCCAGGGCAGCAGCGAGGATGATCAAGGCGGTTCCGGGCTCCAGGGGCAGCAATCCCGTTTGGCTGCCCCAGAGCGAGCCATAACCGATGGCCCAGGTGAGGCCCCACAGAAGGTAGACAAGCGCGGTGTTTCCGGAGAGGGTCCGCCGGGCTGAGCGCTCCGCATCCTGCACCACCGCCAGCGCCTCGTGCAGGTTCAGTGCCCGGTCGTCCCCTGCAGCAGATTCCGGGGATGGGTTCACCGGCCCAGGCGATGCTGCGTTCGGGAGAGGATCTGCGGGCGTTGCCCCTGCGGCGGCTTCGTCTCTGGGGTGCGCAGGGGGCCGGATACCCGGTCCGGACGGGTGCTGTGGTTCATACAAAGCAGTTTGCAGCACAAAGTGCTTTGTGGGAAGAGGTTTAGGGAATGTTTCTTCCGGTGGTCGCGGCGGAGTGCACGGTCCGCGCTCCGCACGGTCTGCAGCGAGGCGCTCCGCAATACCACGCGGCGCTACCCGGCGCGCAGCACCGCCCCGCAATCAGCGCGCGGTGTCCGCCTCCGGGCGGAGGCGGATCAGCCGGTGCGGGCCGTCCTCCTTGAGCTCGACCAGATCGGCATGCGAGGAAAGGAAATCAGTGAAGGACCGGAAACCGAGCGGCTTCTCGTTGAACGAAGGGTCCATCCGGCGCATCTGGTTCTTGATCGTGCCCGTGTTCAGCCACTCGTCGGCGTCGCCCTTCGCATGGCCGATCTGCAGGGCGCGCACCAGCAGCTCGGTGGCGAGGGTCAGCGGATCAATGTCCTCGGCGGGGTCCAGCTCGTCGAGCTGGGCGTCTTCGGTGTGGGAGAACATGGGGATGGTGGTGAGCTTCCGGGGCTTGTCCGGAGCCTGGCCGGACGGGGCCTCAGCCGGCGCGGGGGATTTCCGGTCCGGGGAAGGCCGCTCCGCCGCGGAAGCTGCGGTAGACCGGTCGACGCCGGGCAGCGAGTCGTAGTCCTCAAACTCGTCGCATGCCGCCGCGAGGGAGGTGCTGGTCGAACCGGCAACACCGATGCCCACCACGAAGCGGCCCAGGCGCTTGGACTTCTGCGCCAGCGCGATGTAGTCCGAATCCCCGGCGACAATGATGACGTGCGTGAGGTCGGGAAGGCGGAAGAGGTCTTCGACGACGTCGACGGCCAGCCGGATGTCCGCGCCGTTCTTGGTTCCGCGTGTGGTGGTGGTGAACAGCTGGGTGAGGTCCACCGCCCGGGACATCAGCTGCCGCTGGTAGCTGGCGTTGACCGGCACCGACCAGTCCGCGTAGGCGCGGTTGACGACCAGCGTTCCGAAGGACGCGGCGAAATCGATGATGGCGTTGAAATCAACGGTCGCTGCCGTCAGTTTGGTGCTGATTTCCGGGTCGGCGTCACGGCTTGACCGGTCGAAGTCCCGGATCCCGTCCCGCTGGAAGGCATTCCGGCCGTGCAGCTGCTGATAGCGGGAGATGACGATGTTATCGAAGTCGATGTAGAGACCAACGCGTGCGTCGTTTGGTTCAGTCATGGAAGCTCAGGCCTTGCGGTAGGTGAGGTCGAAGATCAGCCGGTTGGCCTGGTGCGCCTTGTTTTCGAAGCTGGTCAGAGTGCGGCCCTCGAACCGCGGTGCCCAGCCGCCGCGGGTATCGACGTCGTCAGTTGCGTCCTTCCCCTCCAGGCCGCGGGCGTACACCTGGCTCAGCGGGCCGTCCACACCGGCACGCTCGCCGGGGTGCAGGTTTTCGAAGTGAGGGGAAGCGTCGAGGACCTCCCGCATCTGGACCGCGTAGTCGGACCAGTCGGTGGCGAGCCGCCACAGGCCGCCCGGGACCAGCGCGCGGGCAGCGAGCTCCGCGAAGGAGTCCTTGACCATGCGCCGCTTGTGGTGGCGGGTCTTGTGCCAGGGATCCGGAAAGAAGACCCACAGCTCGTCCACCGACCCGGCGGGCAGCATGGTGGAGAGGACCTCCGGAGCGTTGGCCTGGACCACCCGCACGTTGGTCAGGTTCTTCTGGCCGATGCGCTGCAGGGTCTGTGCCAGGCCGGGCAGGTAGACCTCCACGGCCAGGAAGTTCTTCTCCGGGTTCTGCTCGGCGGCATGGGTAACAGCTTCACCAAGTCCGGAACCGATTTCGACGACGAGGGGCGCCTTGCGCCCAAAGGCTGCCTCGGCGTCGAACACGTACTCCGGATCCACCGAGGTGTCGGCCTGCACACGGGGAACGTCGATCACGAAAACGTCGGAGAGCTCATCCCAGGCCTGCTGGCGGCGTCCCTGGAGCCGCGAGCCCCGGCGGACGAAGGAAACGGGGGCACGGAAGTGCATCGTTTCGGCGTCTTGAACGTCGTCGGCTGCGTCGGTAACAGGCAGGGCTGGTTCAGTAGTCATCACTGTTAATGCTAACGGTCCGGCGGTTCAGGCCGGTGCGGGCCGGAGGCCCCCGATTAGGTAACAGCGCTCCATCCGGTAAACTGGGGGAAGTTGTTGCGACTGCCGCGCCTAAAAGCCGCGTGTGTAAGCAGCGCAACCTGCGTCGATGAACGCTTTCTTTTGTCCCGCCCGGTGCGAATCCGGGGCGGTGGACACTGTCTGACTTTTCTTCGGCGAACCCTCTGCGCTACACGGCATAGGGGGCCTCTTACCGAAAGTTGCCTGTCTTTTAATGACTACTTTTGCTGCCCTTGGCGTGCCCAAGGCACTTGTCTCAAACCTCTCCGCACAGGGAATCGCTGAGCCGTTCCCCATTCAGGTCCAAACGCTGCCCGATACGCTCAAGGGCCGCGACGTCCTGGGCCGCGGCCGCACCGGCTCCGGCAAGACGCTCGCGTTTTCCCTGCCGCTGGTCGCCCGCCTGAGTGAAGGCGAAGCGGCCTACCGCCGCCGGCCCAACCGCCCGCTCGGCCTGGTTCTTGCGCCGACGCGTGAACTTGCCACGCAGATCAACAACGTTATTGAGCCCCTCGCCGCCGAGCTGGGCCTGAACACCACCGTCATCTACGGCGGTGTGTCCCAGCAACGCCAGGAAAAGGCGCTGGGCGCCGGCGTCGACATTGTCATTGCCTGCCCCGGCCGCCTCGAGGACCTGATGAAGCAGAAGCTCATCAGCCTCGAGTCCGTGGAAATCACGGTGCTGGACGAGGCCGACCACATGGCCGACCTCGGCTTCCTTCCGGTGGTGCAGCGCCTGCTGGACCGCACCCCGGAAAAGGGCCAGCGCCTGCTGTTCTCCGCGACCCTGGACAACGGCGTGGACAAGCTGGTCCGCCGCTACCTCACCAACCCGCTGACCCACTCGGTGGACGATCCGCAGGCTGCGGTGACCACCATGGAGCACCACGTGCTGCTGGTCCAGGACCAGACCGCCAAGAAGCTCCTGGTCAAGGAACTGGCTTCCGGCCAGGGCCGCCGCATTATGTTCATGCGCACCAAGCACCACGCCCGGAAGATGGCCAAGTTCCTCAGCGACAGCGGCATCCCCGCCGTTGACCTGCACGGCAACCTCTCGCAGAACGCCCGTGACCGGAACCTGGCAGAGTTCGCTTCCGGCGACGTCCGCGTCCTGGTTGCGACCGACGTCGCTGCCCGCGGCGTCCACGTGAACGACGTCGAGCTGGTTGTCCACATCGATCCGCCCACGGAGCACAAGGCGTACCTGCACCGCTCCGGCCGCACCGCCCGCGCCGGTTCCGACGGCACCGTCGTCACCGTGACCCTGCCCGAGCAGAAGGGCGAGGTGTCCAAGCTGATGAAGGCTGCCGGCGTCGACGTCTCGATCGAGAAGGTCTCCCACAATTCACCGTCGATCGCCAAGCTCATTGGGGAACGCGCCGCCGTCGTCGAGCCTCACGTCCGTGCAGCCCAGCTGGCAGCCAAGTCCCCGCAGCAGGGTGGCGGCCGGTCCACCGGTGCCAATGCACAGCGCAAGCGTGCGGCCCGTTCCGGTACCGCAACCGGCACCCGTGCCGGTGGACGCGGAGGATCAGGCGGCCGCGGCCGTGTGTCCGCCGAGCGCGCTCCCGCAGGTGAGGCCCCCCGCGCCCAGCGCAGCCCCGAAGGACGCCGCGGCTCAGCAGCTGCAGCCACCTCCCAGGGCCGCAACCGCCGCCCCGCCACCGGCCAGCGTGCCGGCGACGTGGCAGCAACCGGAACGCACCGCTCCGGCGGCACCCGGTCAGCAGCTCCCGCTGCCGGCGGCAGCGGCCGCCCGGCACGGGCAGCCGGCCCCCGCCGTGCCACAGCTCCGGCGTCGAACGAACGCCGCAGCCGCTAAGCGCTGACAGCTCCATCGGCTGAAACAGCTGAAATACCGAAGGCCCCGCATGTAAATGCGGGGCCTTCGGTATGTCTGGGCCTTCGGCATTAGCCGAGGCTGAGCCCGTGCTCACCCAGCGCGGCATCAATAATGTTCAGGGCTTTGGGTCCCATACCGTGCAGCTGCGCCAGGTCTTCCCGGGGAATGCCCGCCAGCTGGCGCAGCGAGGTGATCCCCGCGCCGCCCAGGGCCCGCACCGCGGGCGCAGAAATCCGGGGGAGTTCATTCAGCGAAGTGCTCATGCGTCGATGGTAGGCAACGGCAATTCCGGAAAGAAGGGCCCGCGGCGGACACGGCGGCGGGAGAGCGGTCAGTCCAGTTCGTAGAAGGAGACGACGGCGGCGAAACCGCGCCCCAGGACCTGCGGCCGGTCCGCGCTCCCCGGCACCGTGTCCAGCGGATCAAGCTCCTGGCTGCCCGCCTCGAGCATGGCTTTGGCGGATCCCTGCAGCAGGACCAGGAACTGGCCGGGCCCGAGCGACGGAGCATTCTTCTTCGACAGCTCCACCACCATCACGGCGGCACCGAAACGGGTGCGGTCCACGAAGGTATTAAGCACGGTCACTTCGCCGGTGGGCAGGGAAGCGGCTGCGGGCGCGTCTCCGGAGTAGCGGATCGGCCGGAGGCGTTCCATGGCGTGCTCGGTTCCGTCCACGTTCAGGAGGAGCAGCTCGCCCTCCACCGGAAGCGTGATGCGGTCCATTCCCTCAAACCTGGTGAACGGAGCGGATTTTTCGATGGTCGCGGCGGCTAAGCGCCAGCCGGGAGTTCCGGACGGGCCGGCAGGGCCGGACGCGATGTCCTTCACCCGACCGGCGTTATTCCCCCAGGTGTGGGAGGGCAGGGCAGCGAAGCTCAGGATCGAAGTTTCCACGCCTATTCCGTGAAAGCCTGGCGGGGCCGGGTCGAGAGGACATGGCGGCGGGCGGTAGCGGTGATCCGGAAACGCCTGCCGGTGGTCTCGGTGGGCTCAATGCGCACGAAGTGGTTCTTCTCCCCGCTCTGCCAGGGGAAGAGTTCCAGCGTCTCGGAATCCAGGACGTCCTCGATGGACGCGAGCTGGGAGGCCGTTCCCTTGAGCACGACGCTCCAGGCATAGCCCAGGCCGTCGTCGTAACCGTCGACCTCGAACGCGACCGGGGTGTCCGTGAGGGCTGCGGCCAGCTTGGTGCCCGCCGCGCTGCGGAAAACGACAGTGCCGTGGTCCACAGCGAAGTTGATGGGGAAGATGTCCGGCGCTCCCTCCACCAGCACGGCAAGCCGCCCGACCGAAGCCTGGCGGGCGTACTCCCAGCACTCGCTGGAAGTTAGCTCAACGGGTACTCCTGCATCATCTTTGGTTCGCGGCATGCCCTCAGTCTAGGCACAGGCAGCGGGATTAGGCACAGGCAGCAGGCCCAGGCCCAGGGCCGCGGATTTCGGTGCAGGCAGCGGGCCAGGCCCAGGCGTCCAGGTGCTGCTCCCTCAGCCGGCCCCTCAACCCCTGGGGGGACGGGGCCGCAGCGCAACTGGTACCGGGGGTCCAGACAATCCAGGCAGCCCGGGACCTGAGGGCGAGGCGGCCCTCTGCGGGTGGCCCGTAACGTAGAAGACCATGAGTCTGTTAGTTCCTTCCGCCCGAACCCTTCCGCGCCGCCCGGTGCCGGCCGGCCTCCTGACCACCGGGATCCTCCTGCTTCTAGCCGCTGCGGCCTACCCGGTCCGGGATGCCCTGTACCTCGCTGCCGCAGGGTCTGCGGCAGAATCCGCCGCTGCTCCAGCCGTCGGCCTCGTCGCCGAATCCGGGTTATGGCTCCTGGTGGCCGCGGCCGGTGGCATTGCAGCCTGGTCGCTGCTGCGCGACCGCCTGGTCTTCCTGCGTCTGGCCTCGGCGGGAGTGGGAGTGATCGGGGCGTATCTGCTCAGCGAGGGCATCAAGCTCATCGTGGCGGAGCAGCGTCCCTGCCGGGCCCTGGTGGTTGAGACCGTTCTTGCCTGTCCTGTTGATGGCGACTGGTCCTGGCCGTCGAACCACTCGGTGCTGGCGGCTGCCTTCGCCGCCGCATGCGTGCTCGCACTTGGCCGCACCGCGTGGCTGGTTGTGCCGGCAGCCGTGCTGCTTGCCGGATCCCGGGTGGCGGGCGGCGTCCACTATGTGCACGACGTCCTGTCCGGGCTGGCCCTGGGAACCCTGGTGGTCACCGTCGTCGTTTATGCGCTGGACCCAGTGCTCCGCCGGTTAGCCGTCCGGTCCTCCCGGCCGGATCAGGCACCTGGAGCCTCCGGGCAGCTGCCGGACGGACCACCACCGGCGGGCAAACCGTGACTCTGCACCGCATCTGGAGAACAATGGGCTCATGAAGGCAATCCTGAACGTTATCTGGCTCCTGTTCGGCGGTATTTGGCTGGCCCTGGGCTACGTCCTCGCCGGAATCGTCTGCTGCCTGCTGATCGTGACCATCCCGTTCGGCATCGCCTCCTTTAGGATCGCGTCTTATGCGCTGTGGCCCTTCGGCCGCACCGTTATCGACAGCGGCCGGGGTACCGGGGTGCTGGCCACCCTGGGCAATGTGATCTGGCTGGTGCTTGCCGGCGTATGGATCGCCATCGGGCATGTGCTGACGGCCATTCCCATGTTCGTCAGCATCATTGGCATCCCGCTGGGCATCGCGAACCTGAAAATGATCCCGATTTCCCTGGTCCCGCTGGGCAAGCGGATTGTGCCGACCTCCGGTCCCGGCCTGGTTCCCTACAATTCGCCGACTCCCTATGCGACCTATTCAGGGTCACCCGGCAAGGGCCGGTACGGCCGGTAACCTAAACCACCTGCGGGAACAGGTCCAGCCGATCAGCCGGCTAGACCGTCAAGGAAAGCGTGCATCACTGCCTCTGCGGGTGTTCCCTGCTCCGCGTTCTCAATGAACAGTGCGACGGCGAGATCACCATGGATGGCGACCACCCAGGCATGGGTGCCCGGCGGAGCTTCGCTGACGGAGTCGGCGGTGCCGTTTTTGGCCAGCACCGGCCCCCCGGGCACGTCCTGGAGCAGTTCGCCGGTGCCGTCGGTGACGACGCCCCGCATCAGTTCCCGCAGCGTCCCCGCCTCATCGCCGGTCACCGGCTCCGGTGACTGCGGGGCCGGACCGGCCGTGTTTTCCGCCCCGCCGTCCCCGGACGGAGAGACAAGCGCGGGCTGCACCCGTTCGCCCTTGGCCGCGGAGGCGCCGGCAATGGCCAGCGCGAGCGGCGACATCAGGACCTCGCCCTGCCCGATCATCGAGGCAGCATGCAGCGGCCCGTCAGCTGCCGCCGGCACTGAACCAAAGTAGGCGGGAGTGCCGATGGCTGCATCCACGCCCACTCCCAGGCTGGCAGCGGCGGAGGCGAGCCCGGACTGGGGAACCGAGTCCCGGGCGTTGACGAACGCGGTGCTGCAGGATTGAGCGAAGGCTTCGGCGAGGGTGATTCCGCCCAGGTATCCGCTGGGATATGTGCCGGGGTTGGTGAAGCTCCGGCCATCCACGTTCACATCCGCCGGGCAGGAAACCGTGGTCTCCGGTGTGGATCCGGTCCGCAGCAGTGCCAGGGCGGTGACGAGCTGGAACGCGGCCCCCGGAGCGTACTGGCCAAGCAGCGCCGTCTGCGCACCGCGGCTTCCCGGGCCGTTGGCCACGGCCAGGAGATTGCCGGTGGAGGGCTGGATCGCCACCAGGGCCGCGGCGGACGGTTCATCCTTCAGAACTGACTCGGCCTGGGCCTGGATGCCGGCAGCCAGGGTCGTCTGGAGCGGCTTTCCGGGTTCGCCGTCGGTCTCAAACAGCGGCGCCGACGCCACATTGTCTGTCCCGGCAATATGGACCGTGACGGCGTCGGCGCCCCTGAGCTGCGAGTCGTATTCCAGCTGCAGTCCGGAAAGCCCGGCCTGGTCACCGGGGGCCAGCGCGCCGCCGGACTTTTCGATCAGTTCCGGTGTGGCTTCTCCGACGGATCCCAACAGCGCCCCGGTGAAGGAGCCCGGCTGAGTCAGCGACCGGACTTCCGACAGTGCTGCGGCGCCTGGAACGGTGGCGATCTCCGACTCGAAGTTCGCCGGAACGCTGTCCTGCCGCACGGTAACGGCGTCCACGAAATCCTTGGGGCCGGCCGCCTGGACCTGTGCCGTGAAAGCATCGATGTCCATGTTCAGGAACTGGGACAGATAGAAGGCGGACGAGGCGTACTCCTTCTCGGTCAACACGGCCTTGTCGATGCCGACGCGCCAGACCGCCCGGTCCGCCATCAAGACGGCTCCGCCGGCACCAAGAATGTCCCCACGGTGCACGGGTGCGGTCGTGCGCACCAGCCGCTCCCCGGGGTCAAGCTCCGGGTGCACAGTGGTGGACGTGAACCGGACCTGCCAGGCATCCGCTTCGTCCCGTTCCAGGGTTACCGAAGTGTCGTAGCTGTAGTCTTCCGCAGCAGCATTGACATCCCAGACGTAGTTGAGCGTGGCAGTTGCCTGCGAACCGGAAGTCTCTTCTATGTCCGTGACGGTCACTGTCGGTTTCAGCGGGGCCATGCCGGAGACAAGATGCCCGAGCATACCGTTGACGGCTTCGACGGAGGAGTCGGAGAACGAGCTGCCCGTTACGTCCAGCGCGGAGAGCCCGGTGGCGAGGGTCTCCGCGGCGGTTTCGGGTCCCGGTCCCTCCTCCGGCGAACAGGCAGCCAGGGACAGTGCCACGACGGAAAGGGTTAGAGCGGATGCGAGCAGGCGGGGTTTCACCATCCGGTCAGGCTATCGGCGGGGACCGGGATCTGGACACGGCCGCCGCTCAAAGTGCGGCGGCCGTCCCTGCATTTCTTTGGAACAGGCTCAGCCGGCCAGGCCGTCCAGGAACGCCTTCATGACCGGTCCGCCGGACGTTGAGCCCAGTTCGCCCTCCTCAATGAACAGTGCGACGGCGAGATCGCCCTGGACCGCGACGACCCAGGCGTGGGTGCGCGGCGGGGTTTCGTTGCCGAATTCAGCAGTGCCGGTCTTGGCCAGCACAGGTTCGCCGGGAACAGCCTGGAGCAGCTGCACACCGCCGTCGGTCACGACCGCCCGCATCATTTCCCGGAGGGTGGCCGCTTCGGCGGTCGTCACGGAGGGGGAACCGGTAGCGCCGGAAGGGGAGGCCGAAGCAGAGGCCGTTTCACCAGCGGCCGCGGCGTCAGGCGCTTTGACCAGGAGCGGGGAGACCCGTTCGCCCTTGGCGACGGAGGCTCCGGCGATGGCCAGTGCCAGCGGGGAGACCAGGACTTCGCCCTGCCCGATCATCGAGGCGGCGTGCAGGGTTCCCTCCGCTGTCTCCGGCACGGATCCGAAGTACGCTGGGGTGCCGATGGCGGCGTCCACTCCCAAGCCCAGCGCCTGCGCTGCGGCGGCGAGATCCTGCTGGGCCACCGTTCCGCGGGCGTTGATGAAGGCGGTGTTGCAGGACTGCGCGAACGCCTGGCGCAGCGGGATGTCCCCGAGGAACCGTGCAGGGTAGGTGCTGGCGTTGTTGAACATCCGGCCGTCTGCGTTGAGCTCTTCGGGACAGGAGACCACGGAATCAGGGGTGGCCCCGGAGCGGAGCATCGCCAGGGTTGTGGCCAGCTTGAAGGTGGAGCCAGGGGCGTACTGCCCGAGCAGGGCCGTCTGGGCTCCTTCGCTGCCGGGACCGTTGGCCACGGCCAGGATGTTGCCGGTGGAGGGCTGGATAGCCACCAGTGCTGAGGCAGAAGGCTCATCTTCCAGGACGGACTCAGCCAGGGTCTGCAGCCGGGTGTCCAGCGTGGTCTGCAGCGGATCGGCAGCCACGCCAGCAGAGGTGAAGAGCGGTGCTGAGGAGACGTTCTCGGCAGTGACTGTACGGATTTGGACGCCGTCAATGCCCCTGAGCTGGGAGTCGTACTGCTGCTGCAGGCCGGAGAGCCCGGTCTGGTCTCCCGCGGAGAGTTCGCCGTCGGATTTTTCGATCAGTTCCGCCGTTGCCTCGCCCACCGATCCGAGCAACGCCCGGGCGAAGGTGCGGGTGGGCGCCAGCGCGAGGGTGCCCGGGATTGCCGCGGCACCGGGGATCGCCGCTACCTCACTCTCGAATTGCGCAGGAGTGCTGTCCTGCCGGAGCGTGATGGCCTCCACGAATGCCTGGGGTCCGGAGGCCAGGACCTGAGCGGTATAGGCAGCCGGGTCCAGTTCCAGAAACATGGCCAGGGCGGCAGCAGAGGACGCAAACTCGGCTTCAGTGATCCAGGACTTGTCGATGCCGACGCGCCAGACCGGACGCTGGGTCACCAGGACCTGACCATCTGCGCCGTGGATTTCGCCACGCGGCACTGGAGCGATCTCACGGACCAGACGGTCGGTGGAAGCCAGCTGGGGATGCACCGCGGTGGGGGCGAAGCTGACCTGCCAGGATCCCTCCTCGTCCCGCCGCAGGTCAACGGAGGTGTCATAGCTGAAGTCCTCATCGGAGGCGCTCACGTCCCACACGTAGCTGAGCGTGGCGGTGGCTTCGTCGTCAGAGATCTCTTCCACTGAGGCGACGCTGACGGTTGGTTTCAGCGGTGTCATGCCGGAGGTCCATTCCGCCAGCCTGAGGTTTGCTTCCTCCACGGTGGAGTCCAGGAACGACGTGCCGGAAACATCCAGCTTCGAGAGTCCTTCAGCAAGTGACTTGGCTGCCTCTTCGGGCTGTGGGCGGTCCTCCGCCGAGCAGGCTGCCAAGGAGAGCCCCAGGATGGACACGGTCAGGACAGATGCGAGCAAGCGATGTTTCCCCATCCGCACAGAGTACCGGGAGCGGAAATGAAAAGCGGACACGGGCGCTGTTGCACCCGTGTCCGCTCCGGCGGCAGAAGCTACACGCTGGCCACTGCAGCAGCGGCGCCCGCACCGGCTGCCTTCCGGGCTTCCCGCACCAGTTCGGCACAGCGCTCACCGATCATCATGGTGGTGATGTTCGGGTTGACCGTGGTTAGTTCCGGCATTACTGAGGCATCAGCCACCCGCAGACCGGTGACCCCCTTGACCCGCAGCTGCGGATCCAAAGGTGACATCCCGTCGTCGTACGCGCCCATTCGGACCGAACCGGCCGGGTGGTACACGGTGTTGTGCGTTTTACGGATGTACTCGGTGATCTCCTCGTCCGTCTGCACGTCCGGCCCCGGGTACAGTTCCCGGCCGGCCCACTCGGCCATGGCCGGCTGGGAGACGATTTCGCGGGCCTTCCTGATGCCGTAGACCATCACGCGCATGTCGTGCGGGTCGGTAAAGTAGCGCGGATCCACCATCGGCTTGTCCCGGAAATCCCGGCTGCGCAGCCGCACCGTGCCACGGGAGCGCGCGTGCGTTACGTTCGGGGTGAGGCAGAAACCGTTCTCCGTGGTGGGGAACCCCTGGCGCAGGGTATGCATGTCGAACGGCACGGAACCGTAATGGAACATCAGGTCCGGGCGGTCGAGCCCGTCTTCGGTGGGGGTGAAGATGCCGATTTCCCACCACTGGGTGGAGGTTTCGGTCATGGGCTGCTTCGCCTCCCACTGGATAACGCCCTCGGGATGGTCCTGCAGGTTCGAACCCACGCCGGGAGAGTCCGCACGCACCTCGATGCCGTGTTCGGCCAGGTGCTCCCGTGGGCCGATGCCGGAGAGCATCAGCAGCTTGGGGGAGTCGATCGCACCGGCGGAGAGGATGACCTCGGTCCGGGCGCGCAGCGTGTGGGTACGGGCGAATTGCCCGTCCACCACGTCGACGCCGGTGCAGTGGTTGGCGTCGTCGAATGTCAGTTCCCGGGCGCGCAGCCCGGTCAGCAGCGTGAAGTTCTTCCGTTCCATAATCGGATGGATGTAGGAAACGGAGGACGAGGAGCGGGTGCCGTCCGGATGCCGGTTGATCTGGAAGAAGTTGGCGCCGTTGGTGACGGTCTGCCCGGTGTTGAACTTCGTCCGCGGGATCCCGGCCTGTTCACAGGCGTCCAGGAGGGCGACGCCGCACGGATCGCTGGGCGGCACATTCATCAGTTTCACCGGGCCGTCCGCACCGTGGTGGGGTGCATCCGGGCCGGCGTCCTCGTTGGATTCCAGCTGCTTGTACAGCCGGAAGGCCATCTCGGAGTTCCAGCCTTCAGCGCCGAACTTCGTCTCCCACTCGTCGATGTCCTCGCGGGGCGCCCAGAAGGCGATGCAGGAGTTATGGCTGGAGCAGCCGCCCATGACCTTGGCGCGGGAGTGGCGCATAAACGAGTTGCCGTTTTCCTGCGGTTCGATCGGGTAGTCCCAGTCGTAGCCGGATTCGAGCAGTTCCATCCAGCGGTCCAGCTGCAGGATTTCCTCCAGGCCGCGGTCATCGGACCCTGCTTCCACGAGGGCCACTTCGACGGCGGGATCCTCGCTGAGCCGTGCGGCGACGGCGGCTCCGGCCGAGCCGCCACCGATCACGATGTAGTCGAATTCCGTTTTCTGCAGATGAGTCATGGAGTTAGTTGGCCTTTCCGTGGTCGGCGAACCAGCCGGTAACCTGGGGGCTGATGTTCTGGTAAATGTGCTTCGCTTCCTGGTATTCGCCCAACCCGGTGGGGCCGAGTTCGCGGCCGACGCCGGAGGCTCCGAAGCCGCCCCATTCGGCCTGCGGCAGGTAGGGGTGGAAATCATTGATCCAGATGGTGCCGTGGCGCAGCCTGCGGGCCACCCGCTGGGTCTTCCCGGCGTCCTGTGACCAGACCGCTCCGGCCAGGCCGTAGTCGGTGTCGTTGCCCAGCTCAACGGCTTCGTCTTCGCCGTTGAACGTTTCGACGGTGACCACGGGGCCGAAGGCCTCGTCCACCAGGGCCGAGCTGCCCCGCTGAACGTTATCCAGCACGGTCGGGGCGTAGTAGAAGCCCTTTTCCAGGTCGCCGGTGCCCCAGGTTCCGCCGCAGCGGACGCGGGCACCTTCGTCGACGGCCTTTTTGACGTAGGCGGTGACCTTGTCCCGGTGGGCCGCGGAAATGAGGGGACCGGTCTCGGCCGACTCATCGAACGGGCCGCCCATGCGGATCTGTTCAGCCCGGCGGACCAGTTCATTCACGAACCGTTCGGCAATTGGTTCTTCGACTATGAGCCGGGCTCCGGCGGAGCAGACCTGTCCGGAGTGGACGAAGGCGGCATTGAGCGCGTTGTCCACGGCGGCGTCGAAATCCGCGTCGGCAAAGACGATGTTGGGGTTCTTCCCGCCGAGTTCCAGGGCCACCTTCTTCACCGTGCCGGCTGCCGCAGCGGCAATGACCTTGCCGGTCGCCAGGCCGCCGGTAAAGGACACAAGGTCGACCTCGGGGGATTCCGCCAGCGGAGCTCCGGCCACGGCCCCGGCTCCAAGCACCAGGTTCGCCGTTCCGCGGGGCAGGCCAAGGTCTTCCAGGACCTGCATCATGAGGATGGACGTGGACGGGGTGAGTTCGGAGGGTTTCAGGATGAACGTGCAGCCGGCGGCCAGGGCCGGCGCGATCTTCCAAGCGGACTGCAGCAGGGGGTAGTTCCACGGGGCGATCATCCCGCACACGCCCACGGGTTCGTACTCGATCCGGGACACCACACTGGGGTCCCCTGCATCGACGATCCGGCCGGCGTTTTGGCCGGCGGTCTTTCCAAAGTAGGTGAAGCAGGCAGCGATATCGTCCATGTCGAGTTGGCTCTCGACCAGCCGCTTGCCCGTGTCGAGGGTCTCCGCCCGGGCGAACTCATCCTTCCGGGCGCGCAGTTCGGCCGCCACACGGAGCAGGAAGTCGCCTCGTTCCGGGGCGGGGACGGCAGCCCAATCGCCGCGGTCAAAGGCAGCGCGGGCGGCGGCGATCGCTTTCTCGGTGTCAGCGCGGGTGGCCTCGGAAACCGTGGCTACGTGTTCGCCGTCGGCGGGGTTGTGGATGTCACGGGTGCCTCCGTCGGATGCGGGGACCCACTCGCCATCGATGAAAAGGGTTGCAGTGGCGGTGCTCATACTTTTTCCTCCTCGCCGACAAAGTCGGCATCCCAGTTGTCTTTGACGACCGGGTCTTCGGTGATTGCGGTATTGCCGGGCACCTCGCGGTTGAGGTGCAGGAATTCAAGGTGCCGTTCGTAATGGTCCAGGACGTCGGTGATCAGCTGCTCCTTCGTGTAGCCCATGACGTCGTAGCCGTGGCTGCCTTCCAGGGAGAAGACCTCCATGCGGAAGTATTTGGTGTCCGTGGACGCGCTGCGCAGTGCGTAGGACGGCGTCTCGTACTGGACGGGGTAGACCTGGTATTTGAAGGGGCGCTCATCGCCCAGTCCGACGGCGAGGTCAGCCGAACGGATGTCGTTCGAACCGCAGTCGGCAAGGGACAGGGAAACTTCCGCACCCTTGGACTCGAGTTCGTCGTGGACCTCCTGCAGCGCGGGGTACGCGACGCTTTCCACGAAACGCGCTGCCTGCTTGGGCCCGGGGTAGGTCATGGCCCGGGTCAGCCGCTGGCGCCAGGAACGCCCACCCCTGCTGTCCCCGCCGCGGCCGGCGATCATCCCGGGCAGTGAAGCCCGGAAGCTGGCGGCCAGCGAGTTCTCCACCCGCAGCGCTTTGTAGACGCCGAGCATGATGAACAGCAGCAGGATGGACAGCGGCAGGCCCATGATGATCGTGGCATTCTGCAGTGTGGAAACACCGCCCACCATCAGCATCGCCAGAGTGAGCAGCCCGGTGACAACGGCCCAGAAAACGCGCATCCACTTCGGGGCGTCGGAATCGGCGTCCTTGAGGTGGGAGGTGAAGTTCGCCATCACCAGAGCTCCGGAATCAGCCGAGGTGACGTAGAACAGCAGCCCGGTGAAGGTGGCGATGGCTGCAGTGGCCGGGGCCCACGGGTATTGCTCCAGCAAGCCATAGAACGCACGTTCCGGCTGGTTCATCGCCACCTCGCCAAACGCTGCGTTTCCACCCATAACCAGGTCCAGGGCACTGTTTCCGAAGATGGAGATCCAAAGCAGGATAAAGGCGAAGGGAACAACCATGGTGCCCAGGACAAACTGGCGGATGGTCCGTCCGCGTGAAATGCGGGCGAGGAACAGTCCGACGAACGGTGCCCAGGCGATCCACCATGCCCAGAAGAACAGGGTCCAGCTGGACAGCCACCCGTCCGGCCGGTCGTAAGCCATGGTGTCCAGTGTCATGCCGGGGAAGCGGCTGAGGACGTCGCCGGTGTTCTGCACGATTCCGTCGAACAGGAAGCTGGTTTTGCCGGCGATGAGGACGAACAGCATCAGGCCGACGGCCAGGATCACGTTGAGTTCGGAGAGGCGGCGGATCCCCTTCTCCACCCCGGAGACCACCGAGACGGTGGCCATTGCCACTGACAGGGCGATCAGTGCGATCTGCACGCTGACGTTTTCCGGGACGTCGAACATGAAGTTCAGCCCGTAGTTCAGCTGCACGACGCCGATGCCCAGGGAAGTGGCGATGCCGAAGATGGTGCCAAGCAGGGCTGCAATGTCCACACCGTGCCCCAGCGGGCCATCGATTTTCTTGCCAAAGATCGGATACAGCGCGGAGCGGATGCTCAGTGGCAGGTTGTGCCGGTAGGCGAAGTAACCCAGTGCCAGTCCCATGAGGGCGTAAAGCGCCCAGCCCGTGATGCCGTAGTGGAAGAGAGTCCACACGAGAGCCTGCCGGGCTGCCTCGGCAGTGGAACCGTCGCCCTGGGGCGGAGCGAGGAACTGCGTGACGGGTTCGGAGACCGAGAAGAACATCAGGTCGATGCCAATCCCGGCTGCGAAGAGCATTGCGGCCCAAGTGAACAGTCCGAACTGAGGCTTCGAGTGGTCAGGGCCGAGTTTTGTCCTGCCGACCCCGGACAGGGCGATAACCAGGACGAAGATGACAACCATGGTCACCACCAGGAAGTAGTACCAGCCCATGTTCGTGGACACCCAGCCCACCATCGTCCCGATCACAGCCTCCGCTGATTCGGTGGAGATCATGGCCCACAATGCGATGGCGATGATGCCAATGGCGGAGCCAATAAATACCGTCTTGTTGACGCGGGTTTTCGCGGCTGTCTCGGGTGGCGTTTCCGTATCCGGGCTAGTCATCGGGTCCTTTTCACGGTGGGCAGAAAAAAGTAAGGTTCCTTAGTCTCGGAGCGGTCAGGCTATCAAAGCGGCTTTGGGGGAGCGGATTCCTGAGAGCTGGGTCACAGTTTGCGGGGGCGGCGGGGCCTGCGTGGGCGGAGCTCTGGCCAGGCTTCAAGCCCTGTCCCGGGGCGGCTTTCTTTGCTAACCTCCAAGAAGGCGGGCTGTGTCCCGTATCACAAACCGGTTCCGGGGTGCCCGGCCGGACCGCATTGATCCGGTACGACTCCTCAGGACCGCAACGCCGGCAAACTGAAGGAGCGGGTGAATGTCCGAACTGGATGTAGATCTTTCCGAAACAGAGCGGTCCTTCGGGCTCCGCCAGATACAGGCGGGTCACGCCCGCATGCTGGTGATCGGACGGGTTCTTCCACAGCCCATCGGAGCGGTGTGGAATGCACTGACCGACCCCTCCAGTATTGGAACCTACTTCGTGGAGCCGCAGGGCGACTTTCGACGTGGGGGCGACTACGAGGTGCCTGGCTTCTCCCAGGGGACCATCCTGCGGTGTGATCCACCGCGGCTGCTGACGCTTTCCTGGATCCCGCCGCATGGGAACGACGGTGAACTGGAAATCCATCTGGCCGACGAGGACGGGGCCACGCGGGTGGAACTGCTCTACGCTTCCGTGCGCAAGAGATTTGCCGTTATGACCCCGGACGTCAATGAGTGGGCGGCAGGACCGGGCTGGGAGTTCTTCCTCGATAACCTCACTGCACACCTTGATAACCGGGACGTGCGTCCGATAGACCGGGACTGGCGAACCATGGAGGGCGCAGACAAAGAGCTCTATCACGCCCGGAACGACGAATGGGTGCGGGTGAGGGAGGAATTCGAGCGGGATCACAGTCCGTTGCCCGGACCCGAGTAAACCTGGTCCAGGCGCACGAAACTGCCTGTGGATAACTTTACGTCCAACCTTGAGTGGACTACACTCAATCTTGTTGAGCATGGTCGGATGAAGCCAGATGGCAGGACCGTCAGGGTTCTCCAATTGGGCAGTCCACCGAGAGCTTGTTTGGTTGTTCTCCGAGCCTGAGAAGGAGCCCGCTGTGGATACGAAGTTCACGAATAAGAGCCAAGAGGCGCTTCAGTCCGCCGCCATGAATGCGACTACTGCCGGCAATCCCCAGATTGAGCCTGCCCATTTGCTGAAGGCGCTGATGGACCAGCGCCAGGGGGTGGCCGTGGCGCTGCTTAAGGCTGCGGGTGCCAATCCAGACGCTGTCAGCGTCGCGGCGAGCAACGCGATCCATGACCTGCCCTCCAGTTCCGGCTCATCCGTCCAGCAACCCCAGTTCTCGCGCCCCCTTCTGCAGGTCATCAACGCAGCGCAGCAGGAGGCTGCCCAACTCGGTGATGCCTACGTTTCCACCGAGCATCTGCTTCTGGCGCTGTCAGTCGACAGCGGGCCTGCAGGCAAAGCGCTGCGTGACAACAACGCCGGCCACGATGTGCTGGCCGCTGCCCTTCCCACCGTCCGAGGAGATCGAAAAGTGACGAATGCCGATCCGGAGAACACCTTCCAGGCACTGGAAAAGTACAGCACCGACCTCACTGAACTGGCGAGGTCAGGAAAACTGGACCCCGTCATCGGCCGCGATGCTGAAATCCGCCGGGTCATCCAGGTGCTGAGCCGCCGAACGAAGAATAACCCGGTGCTGATCGGTGAACCCGGGGTCGGTAAGACCGCCGTCGTCGAAGGCCTGGCGCAGCGGATCGTGGCGGGGGATGTGCCGGAGAGTCTCAGCGGCAAGACACTGCTCTCGCTGGACCTCGGATCCATGGTGGCGGGTGCTAAGTACCGCGGCGAATTCGAAGAACGGTTCAAGGCCGTGCTGGAGGAGATCGCCAGCGCCGAAGGGCAGATCGTCACCTTCATCGATGAGATGCACACCGTTGTGGGCGCAGGGGCGGCTGAAGGATCCATGGACGCCGGCAACATGCTCAAGCCGATGCTGGCCCGCGGCGAACTGCGCCTGATCGGCGCCACTACGCTGAACGAATACCGTGAAAATGTGGAGAAGGACGCTGCGCTGGAGCGCCGTTTCCAGCAGGTCTTCGTGGGGGAGCCCAGCGTTGCGGACACCATCGGCATCCTCCGCGGCCTGAAGGAACGCTACGAAGCGCACCACAAGGTAGCGATCGCAGACTCGGCGCTGGTTGCGGCGGCTAACCTCTCCAACCGGTACATCACCGGCCGCCAGCTTCCGGACAAGGCCATTGACCTCGTCGATGAGGCCGCGTCGCGGCTGCGGATGGAGATCGACTCTGCTCCGGAGGAAATCGATGAGCTGCGCCGCGCCGTGGACCGGCTCACCATGGAGGAACTGGCTATCTCCGGGGAAACGGATGAGGCCTCGCTGGAACGCCTCGAAGTGCTCCGTGCGGACTTGGCGAACAAGAAGGAACAGCTCGCCGCCCTCAATGCCCGCTGGGAGGCGGAGAAGGCCGGCCTCAACCGCGTTGGCGACATCAAGGCCCGCATCGACGAACTGCGTTCGCTGGCTGAAAAAGCCCAGCGCGACGGCGATCTGGCCGAGGCATCCAGGATCCTGTACGGTGAGATCCCGGCCATGCAGAAGGAACTCGACGCGGCGCAGGAAGCCGAGCAGGACCAGTTCGGTGAGGAGGCCAGGGAACTGATGGTCTCCGAGGAAGTCACTGCCGACGACATCGCCGAAGTGGTCTCCGCCTGGACCGGGATCCCTGCCGGCCGCATGCTCCAGGGCGAGTCCCAGAAGCTGCTGGAGATGGAATCAGTCATCGGGTCCCGGCTGATCGGCCAGAGCACCGCCGTCTCCGCCGTGGCGGACGCCGTCCGTCGTTCCCGCGCCGGGGTCAGCGATCCGGACCGGCCTACCGGTTCCTTCCTGTTCCTGGGCCCCACCGGCGTCGGCAAGACCGAACTGGCCAAGGCCCTTGCGGAGTTCATTTTCGACGACGAACGCGCCATAGTCCGTATGGACATGAGCGAGTATGCCGAAAAGCACACCGTGTCCCGCCTGGTTGGGGCTCCTCCCGGATACGTCGGATATGAGGAAGGCGGGCAGCTCACCGAGGCAGTCCGCCGACGCCCCTACTCCGTCATCCTGCTGGACGAGGTGGAGAAGGCCCACCCTGACGTCTTCGACATCCTGCTGCAGGTTCTCGACGACGGCCGGCTGACGGACGGGCAGGGCCGTACCGTGGACTTCCGCAACGTGATCCTGATCCTGACCTCCAACCTCGGGTCCCAGTTCCTGGTGGACCCGGGGCTGAACGAGGACCAGAAACGTGAATCAGTGATGTCCATGGTCAACGCCAACTTCAAGCCGGAGTTCCTGAACCGGCTGGATGACATCATCCTCTTCGACCCGCTGAGCCTGGAAGAGCTGTCCCAGATCGTGGACATCCAGGTCCGCGGGCTCGCCGCCCGGCTGAAGGACCGCCGCCTGACCCTGAAGGTCACCGACGCAGCACGCGAGTGGCTGGCGCTGACCGGATACGATCCGGCCTACGGCGCCCGGCCACTGCGCCGGCTGGTGCAGCGCGAAATCGGCGACAAACTCGCCAAGGGCATCCTGGCGGGCCGGATTTCCGACGGCGACACCGTCCTGGTGGATCGTCCCGAAGGCATCGGAGATGAACTCGGGGCACAGGGCCTCAGCGTGGAAGCAGTGGCGCCCGTCGGGTAGCTCCTGCGCAGACGAAAACCGGAAGGCCGCCAGCTGCGGCCTTCCGGTTTTGTTTGTCTCGCCTTGATATTCGTCTGGCCTCGTTCGGGGCCTGGA
Source organism: Arthrobacter sp. Helios (assembly GCF_023167125.1). Classification (NCBI taxonomy): domain Bacteria; kingdom Bacillati; phylum Actinomycetota; class Actinomycetes; order Micrococcales; family Micrococcaceae; genus Arthrobacter; species Arthrobacter sp. Helios. Next base: position 2,636,592 of record NZ_CP095402.1, on the reverse strand, counting down.
CGATGGTCCTAGGGCTGGACGATGAGGGATTCTGTCAGATCTTCGCCCGGAGCAACCACAAAGCAGTCCACCCGGCGGTCGCCTGCGTCCCAGGAACTCTGGGTGGGGATGGCCCGGTTCAATTCCAGGTCTGAGTACTGGGAGGCGGAATCCGTGTACATCGCGGAAGAACAGACCTGCTCGGCCTTGGCAGTCAGCGCATCCGTGCCAGGGAAGGAATCCGAGTTGAGGTAGGACTCGCTGGCGACCAGCTGGGCATTGTGCGGGGTCTCGCAGGTGACTACCGTGACCTCTGCGTTAACGCTCTGGAAATCCTGGATGCAGGCGCCTGCCTCCAGATCGATGGGAGCGACCGAATCCTCCAGGACGCCCTCCTCCCGGTTGCTGTCAGCCACGACCGTGGCCAGCCAGATGCCGAGCAGGACAATGATCAGGATCGATCCGATGAGGACCAGCATGCGGGTGGTCCTGCTGCTGCCGCCGGTCTTGGCGGCGGCTTCTTCGGCTTCCCTGGTGCGCCGCGCCCGCCGCGAATCGGCAGGTACGGCTGAGGAACCGGAAGGATGAACTACGTGGGTGACTCCGGTGTCTGCTGAATCCTCGGCCGGGACATTTTTGGTCAGCGAGAGGGATGCAAAGGAATCGGTAACGGGCGCGGCAACATCGGTGCTGTCGCCGCTGACCACGGCTGTGGCGATAACGGGCTGCGCACCGGTGCGGCCGGTTGTGCCGGCGGTGCTGGCAGTCTGCGCCGTATCTTCCTCCTCCCCGGCATGCTGGGGGAGAGCGGTGTCCTTGGTGGCCCCGGCGTCCGCTGCGGCAGCGTCGTCCGAAGCATCAGCATCGTCCGCGTTGGTAGTGATGTCCCGAGAAGGCGAAGTGTCCTCGGTGCCTTCACCGGTGTCCGCCGGATCTTCGTCCGCCGTGCCGGCAGGACTTTCCCCGATCGAGTCCGGCTTATCCCCGGAATCCGTATCCTGCGCAGAATCCCTGTCCTTGGCTGAATCCGAAGTCTCCGCCGATTCTCCCGATCCCGCAGCCTTTGCAGCCCCAGCCGCCCCTTCAGCCTTTGCAGGTTCGGCTGTGCCTAAACCGGAGCCGGAATCAGAGTCGTCCTCAGCGGGATGGGCAGCCGGGTCCTCCGGCGGGGCGGGGGCGGCACCCTGGTCAGCCTGGTCAGCCGGCTCGGCGGCATCGGGGGCAGCCTCAGCGGCTTCCTTCCCGTCTTCGCTGCCGTCAGCCTCAGGGGGAGCCCCTGCCTCTCCGGCAGCGGGTTCCAGCTCAGTGAGGCCCTCCCCGGCGTCAACGGCGATTTCGGTGCCTTCGGGGGCGGGCTCGGTAATGCCGGCCTGCTTGCCGGCTTCAGCTGCCTCTTCCGAAACCGCCCGCACCTCGGCTGCGGCCTCAGGAAGCGAAGCGGCCTCGGCTGCCTCAGCGCTGATGGAAGGGGTATCCAGTGACGGTTCTGCGAGATGCACGTCTTCGACGGGAATGACAACGGGTTCCAGCGGAGCAGCCTGCTGGACCTCGGACTCAAACACTTCGGCCCATGCCTCGGCGTCACGGGTCCCGCCGCCGGAAAGCCAGGCCGGTGCTTCGGTGTGGGAGACCAAGTCGGTCAGGACGGCGTCTGGCTCCGAGGCGGGGGGTGCCGCCGGTTCCCCGGCGGGCCCGGATTCCAGGTCTGCGGTTTCCGGCTGTGGTTCGTGGTCCGCTGGCTCAGAACCTGTTGGCTCGGAATCTGTGGGCTCGGGGGCCGCTGGCTCCGGGCCTGTTGATTTGGGTGTCGTGGGTTCGTCTGCTGGCCCGGAGGCGTCCTTAGCGCCGGGACCGCTGCGCAGCGGTGGCCGTTTGGTCCCGCCCTTGGAGCCGAGCAGTCCCTTGGCAACGGTGCCTTTCTTCGCAGAGGCCGGCCGCTTGGCACCAGGGGTGCGCCTGCCTGTTTTCCCCGGTTTACCTGCTTTCCCGGGTGTGCCGGGCTGCTCGGCCTTGTCTTCGGGGGAAGCACCCGGTCCGGGGCGCCCACTGGTTGCTGACTGCTGCGGCTTGATAACGGGAATGCTCCTTGTGGCAGGGTTGTTCCGGAGAGGCGGTGCTGCCTTCGCAGCGGGAGGAGTTGCCCCGGAACCTTTGGGGACGGCGCTGCCCTTCGCAGGCGGGGAAGGCCGCAGGGACTTCCCGGGCAGGGATGAACCTGCCCGTGGCGTCCGCTTCTGATCGCTCATGGTGAACGTCTGTCCTCCCTGTTCGTGGCCACGCTGATGTCCCGCAACGTCTGTTCCTCCCTGACTTTAGCGAATTTGCAGGTGACAGCGCAGTACGCACCGGTCACGGACCAGGAGTAAACTTGGAAGTTGAGTGCGCGTGAGGTCATGCAGGGGCACAACGACGCGGGAAAACATGTAACCTGTAGATACGACAAATTGACCAAATTCCGGGGCCTCGCTCTCCTGCCCGAGCGACCACCTCCGGATCGACGCAAAAAGGGGGTCACGCCATGGGGCGCGGCCGTCAAAAGGCAAAAGCAACCAAGCAGGCACGCGAGATGAAGTACTTCACTCCTGCCACGGACTACTCGGCCCTGCAGCGAGAGCTGTCTGGTCCAACGAGCCGTCCATCGAGTCGATATCCCGAGGAACCGGCCGAGCCGGACTACTCGGCGTACGAGGATAAGTACGCAGATCAATTTGGCGATGAAGACGACGAGGACGAGGGTTCCCGCCGCATCGGCTAGATGCAGCACATCCCTCGTTTTCCGGCAAGCCAATTGCCCTCCTTCAGCGGATCACCGGTCGGTGGATCCGCTGAAGGGCGTTTAAGCGGGTTTTAGCAGCGCACCACGGAGCTGGACACCCACAAGGTCACGCCGGCAATCGATCAAAAAGATCACCAGCAACAAGATCCCCAGCAACAAGATCATCGGCAAAAAAGAGGGTGGACACTCATGGAGTGTCCACCCTCTTTTGCGTTGAAGGCTGGTGACCGCTTAGGCGTAGCTGCCAACCAGGCGGACGGCGCCGCCGTCGACACCCTTGGCGCCCTGGACGTAGTCCGGGTTAGCGGTGTCGGGTTCCCCTGCTGTTCCCACAGTTCCCATGGTCCAGGCCGGAACACCGCGCTCGGCCAGGCGGGCCAAGGCAGCGTCGGCTCCGGCGGCGTCGACAATCGCGACCATGCCAACGCCCAGGTTCAGTGTCCGCTCCAGATCCGGAAGCGGAACGTTGCCGAGTTCGCCAATGAGCTTGAAGACCGGGGGAAGCTCCCAGGTGGAGCGGTCAATGGTGGCTTCCATGCCCTTGGGCAGCACCCGGGCCAGGTTCGCGGCCAGCCCGCCGCCGGTGACGTGGCTGAAGCCGTGGACACCTGCCGGAGCGAAGCGTGCCAGGTCCAAGCAATCCGCGGCATAGACACGGGTGGGCTCGAGCAGTTCTTCGCCGAGGGTGCGTCCCAGTTCCGGGATCTGGCGTTCGAGCTGCCAGCCGGCGTGGTTGATCACGCGGCGGACCAGGGAGTAACCGTTGGAATGGATACCGGAGGACGCCATGCCAATAACCACGTCACCGTTGCGCACCCGCTCCGGGCCGAGCAGGTCCGCAGCTTCCACAACGCCGGTGGCGGCACCGGCGACGTCGTACTCGTCAATGCCCAGCAGGCCGGGATGCTCGGCGGTCTCTCCGCCCACCAGGGCAGTCCCGGCAACTTCGCAGGCTGCGGCGATGCCGCGGACGATGTCCGCGATGCGTTCCGGGACCACCTTGCCGCACGCAATGTAGTCGGTCATAAACAGCGGTTCGGCTCCAACCACCACGATGTCATCCACAACCATGCCAACCAGGTCGAAACCGATGGTGTGGTGGATATCGAGGGCCTGGGCGATGGCCACCTTGGTGCCGACGCCGTCTGTGGAGGTTGCCAGCAGCGGCTTCCTGTAGGTCAGGAGCCGGGAGACGTCGTAGAGTCCGGCGAATCCGCCGACCCCGCCGATGACGCTGTCATTGTGGGTGGCCTTGACGGCCGCCTTCATCAGTTCAACGGCTTTGTCGCCGGCTTCGACGTCCACACCTGCGGAGGCGTAGGTGATGGCGTTTTCGCTCGCGCTCATACTGGTTCTTTCTTGTCTGTCGGTGTCAGGAGGTTCTCGAATTCGCTGTCCGGGCCGGGATCGCAGCCATTGGAGCCGTCCGCGTCCGCGGAGTTCTCCAGCAGGTTCTTGCCCAGGCGGTCAGCGGAGGGAAGTTCGATGGGGTACTCGCCGGTGAAGCAGGCGGTGCAGAGTTTCTCCCGCGGCTGCTGGGTTGCCCCGATCATGCCGTCGTCAGAGATATAGGCCAGGGTGTCCGCCCCGATGGAGGTGCAGATTTCTTCGACCTCGGCGCCGTTGGCGATCAGCTCGGCGCGGGAGGCGAAGTCGATGCCATAGAAGCAGGGCCACTGAACGGGCGGTGAGGAGATCTTGACGTGGACTTCCTTCGCGCCGACCTCGCGCAGCATCCGCACAATGGCGCGCTGCGTGTTGCCGCGGACGATCGAGTCATCCACCACCACTACGCGCTTGCCGCGGATCACGGATTCCAGGGCGTTGAGCTTCAGCTTGATGCCCAGCTGACGCAGGGTCTGGCTGGGCTGGATGAAGGTGCGGCCCACGTAGGAGTTCTTGACGAAACCGTGCGCGAAGGGAATACCGGACTGCTCGGCGTAGCCCACGGCGGCCGGTGTGCCCGATTCCGGAACCGGAATCACGATGTCGGCGTCCACGGAGTTTTCGCGGGCCAGCTGGCGGCCCATTTCCACGCGGGATTCGTAGACCGAGCGCCCGTTGATGGTTGCATCCGGGCGGGCCAGGTAAACGTATTCGAATACGCAGCCGGCAGGGGTCGGTTCTCCGAACATCTGCGAACGGACTCCGTTTTCATCGATCGCGATGAACTCGCCGGGCTTGATTTCGCGGATGAAGGTAGCACCGACAGTGGCCAGGGCAGATCCTTCGGAAGCGACAACCCAGCCGCGGTTCAGCCGCCCAAGGACCAGAGGGCGGACGCCGTAGGTGTCACGCGCGGCGTACAGGGTGCCTTCGTCCATAAAGACGAAGGAGAACGCGCCGCGCAGTTTGGGCAGCAGCTCGAGCGCTGTTGCTTCCAGGGTGCGGCCGTCCGTGCCGTTGAGCAGCGCGGTGACCAGAGCCGTGTCAGAGGTGTTGCCCTGCGCGATTTCGCCCGCGCGGGGGCGGCCCTGGCGTTCCAGGATCAGTTCATAGAGTTCTGCGGAGTTGGTGAGATTGCCGTTGTGGGCCAGTGCTACTGTGCCGGAGGCTGTCGCACCGAGGGTCGGCTGCGCATTGGCCCAGTGGGAACCGCCGGTTGTGGAGTAGCGGCAGTGGCCGATGGCGATGTGCCCCAGCAGGGTGTTGAGGGTGGTCTCGTCGAAAACCTGGGAGACCAGGCCCATGTCCTTGTAAACGCTGATTCGTTTGCCGTCGCTGGTTGCGATTCCCGCGGACTCCTGTCCGCGGTGCTGCAGCGCATACAAACCGTAGTAGGTAAGCTTCGCTACCTCTTCGCCGGGGGCCCAGACACCGAAAACGCCGCAGGCATCCTGCGGTCCTTTCTCGCCGGGCATGAGATCGTGGGAAAGCTTTCCGTCACCGCGTGCCATAGGAATTATTCTCTCATGACCGCCGCGTGCAGCCGGTTCTGGGGCAGAGCGTTACGCGGCGGGGGATCCGCCGGTGTTACCGGGCTCGTCATCAGCTGCTTCGACGATGGCGTGCTTGGCACGGCGGACACTGATCCGGTCCAGGACGAGCGCAGCGATCGAGCCCAGTCCCACGCCGGGAAGCGCGAGGATCACGAAAAAGAAGCCCAGAACTGACTCACGGGTGTACTGCGGGTTCTCCGGCCCGGTGTAGGCCATCACCACGGCCACAACAAAGGCGGCAACCGCGCCCAGCACCATAAAGGGAACGAAGCGGGGAGCGCGGCGAATGGTGATCTCGCGCCGCTCAGGGCTGTGCTGCTCGGAAGTCATACGGGAATTCTACCGGCAGTAGAGGCTACTGTCCGACGCCGGTCCCAAGCTCCGGGAACAGCGGAAGGCACTCGGACAGGTCTGCGCGAAGCCCCGAGGCAGAGACTTTCCCGGCGGCGACGGCGCCGGTCCAGGACAGCGAACCGGTCACCAGGGCAAGCCAGGTGGCCGCGTCTGTCTCCACCACATTGGGCGGTGTACCGCGTGTATGCCGCGGCCCCGGGATGCATTGGGTAACGCCGAACGGCGGCACCCGCACTTCCACGCTGTTGCCCGGTACCCGCTCCGCCAGCTCCTCGAGCGCAAAGCGCACGGCTGTCGCCGTCGTCGTCCGGTCTGTTCCACTTGCAGCCGCAGCCGCAGCGGAAAGTGCTGCCCGGCCGTCGGCGGCGGAAATCCTGCGCCGTGCCATGCCTCAGTCCAGCAGTGCGGTGACGGGGGCGGCCAGCCGGAGACTCCCGACCGGGTTGCCGCCGCCGAGGACCGGCGGGACAACCTTGGCGAGGACCTTGAAAACGGCTTCCGGGTCGATCGCTCCGCTGGCCGCAAGCAGGGTCAGTCCCACCAGGGTTGCGGCCCGTCCGTTGCCGTCGAGCATCTTCAGGGCAACGGCAACACCGGTGCTGGTACCCAGGACCAGGACGCCCTCGGCACCGCTCTTGGCGATGACACCGAGGTCCTCCATCACAATGGTGTTTTCCTTGCCGGCACCGTGCACGGCCCAGGGGTAGTCGAGCATGGCGGTGGCCACGGTGGCGGCCCGCGCGTCACCGTGTTTGCCGGACGGGGCCTGGGCCAGCCGGCCGATGCCCCGGGCCAGACCGGTCAGGGAAACCGCTGCCAGCGGAGCTCCGCAGCCATCCACGGCCCAGTGGGCAGGCATTTCCCCGCAGTATTCTTCGACAACGCGGGCGACACCCTGCTGCATCGGGTGCTGCGGATCCAGGTAGGTTGCGGTGTCCCAGCCGTTTTCGGTGCAGGCCCAGAGGAAGGCTGCATGCTTGCCGGAACAGTTGAACGCAATTTTCTGTTTCCCGGCGCCGGAGCGGATCAGCGCTGTCCGCGCTTCCTCGTTCTGCGGCCAGTCCGCCGGGCACTGCAGGTGCTCTTCGGTCAGGCCTGCGGCCTCCAGCATGCCGCGGACGACGTCGGTATGTTCCTTCGCGCCCGTATGGCTGGCCGCGGCGAGAGCCACCTGCGGTCCGCGCAGGGGAACGCCGGCCTGCATCGCGGCGACCGCCTGGAAGGGCTTGAGGGAGGAACGGGGGAAGACCGGCGTTGTGATGTCGCCGAGGGAGGTGACCACCGACCCGTCAGCCGAGAGGACGACGGCGGACCCCACATGCCGTGACTCGATGAAACCGTTGCGTTCCACAACGGCGAGTTCGACGGCATCAGCGGCAGTAAAAGTGGCAGGCATACTGCCAGTCTACGAAAGACCGGCGCGCAGCCCGGGACGCGCGCGGGTATCCGCGGAAGGTTGTTGCCGGTGTGGGGGGAGCGGGCCGACGCAGAGTCCGGAAAAATGTGAGCCGGTACGCGGCGAGGCAGGGGCGCGATGACCGCCCCGGCACAGCCATCGAGCCCGCCTGCCGCATTGCCCGCACCGGCGGACCCAAAGAGCCCGCCGCTCTTTACTATCCGCTCCGCCCACGGCACGGGCAACGCCTCCGGGTGAAACCGGTACCGGCGGCCGCCGTCATGCTGATGCCCTGGCTTTCAGGCCGCGCGTCCCTGCCAGTACCCTGAATGATTGTGAAGGTTCTCGTTGTTGGCCCCGGTGGCCGCGAACACGCCATTGTCCGGGCATTGCTGGCCGACCCCTACGTTTCGGAAGTCCATGCGGCTCCCGGAAACGCCGGAATCGCCCAGATTGTGCCAGTCCATCCCGTCAACGCCAGCGATCCCGCGGCCGTGACCGAACTGGCCCGCAGCCTCGGTTCAGACCTCGTGATTGTCGGGCCTGAGGCTCCGCTCGCCGCCGGCGTATCCGACGGGCTGGCCGAAGCCGGTATCCCGGTCTTCGGCCCGTCCCGCGAGGCGGCTCAGCTCGAAGCATCGAAAGCGTTCGCCAAGCAGATCATGGCCGCTGCCAATGTCCCCACCGCGATGGCCCGGGTGGCCGCCACGGCTGAGGAAGCCGCGGACGCGCTGGACACCTTCGGTGCGCCGTACGTGGTCAAGGACGACGGGCTTGCGGCTGGGAAGGGCGTCGTCGTTACGTCCGACCGGGATGAAGCCCTGGCCCACGCCGAAGCCTGCTTCGACGCCGGCGGCACCGTGGTGATCGAGGAATACCTCGACGGCCCCGAAGTCTCCCTCTTTGTCCTCTCCGACGGGCGGCATGTGGTGCCGCTCGCCCCCGCACAGGACTTCAAGCGCATCTTCGACAACGATGAAGGCCCCAATACCGGCGGCATGGGTGCCTACTCGCCGCTCGAGTGGGCGCCGGCAAACCTGGTCGACGACGTTATTGCCCGCGTCGCCCAGCCAACCGTGGATGAAATGGCTGCCCGCGGCACACCGTTTGTCGGTGTGCTGTACTGCGGGCTGGCGCTCACCTCCCGCGGGATGCGCGTCATCGAATTCAACGCGCGCTTCGGCGATCCGGAAACCCAGGCCGTTCTGGCCCGGCTGAAGACTCCGCTCGGCGGGCTGCTGCTGGCTGCCGCCAAGGGCGAGCTGGATGCCATGGAGCAGCTGAAGTGGGACGCGCGCACCGCCGTCGCCGTCGTCGTCGCATCTGAAAACTACCCCGACACACCGCGCACCGGAGACCCGATCCTGGGTCTGGTGGAAGCGGAAGCGATCGAGGGTGTGCACGTGCTGCACGCCGGAACCCGGATCGATGACGCGGAGATCGTCAGCGCCGGAGGCCGGGTGCTCGCCGTCGTGGCCCTGGGCCAGGACCTGGTGCAGGCACGGGACCTCGCGTATGCCGGCGTCGCCGAGATCGGCCTGGAGGGCTCGCAGCACCGGACCGACATTGCGCTCAAGGCCTCCCGCGGCGAAATCGTGGTGCCGGCCGGCAGCGCGGGCGTCGACAACGAGAAGGAACTTTCATGAGCGAGGCACCGCAGCTGCAGGGCTGGCAGCACATCTACTCCGGGAAGGTCCGCGACCTGTACGTTCCGGCCGGCACGGACGCTCCGGATGACCGGGTGCTGGTGGTCGCCAGCGACCGGATCAGCGCCTACGACCACGTGCTTTCCAGCACCATCCCGGACAAGGGCCGGATCCTGACCCAGCTCAGCCTATGGTGGTTCGACCAGCTGAAGAGCATTCCCAACCACGTGATTTCCGCGGACGAAGGTGTTCCGGCCGAAGTCGCCGGGCGCGCCATGATCTGCAGGAAGCTGGAGATGTACCCGGTGGAGGCCATCGCCCGCGGCTACCTCACCGGTTCCGGGCTTCTCGAGTACAAGAACTCGCAGACCGTTTGCGACGTGCCGCTGCCGGCCGGCCTGGTCGACGGCTCGCGGCTGGAGCCGGCGATTTTCACGCCGTCAGCCAAGGCTGAGGTGGGCGAGCATGACGAGAACATTAATTACGACGCCGTCGTCACCGCCGTGGGTGCCGAGACCGCCGCGAAGATCCGCGACCTGACGCTGGAGATCTACACCACCGCCGAGGCGATTGCCCGGGAGCGGGGGATCATCCTGGCGGACACCAAGGTGGAGTTCGGCCTGGATCCGGCCACCGGCCTGGTCACTCTGGGCGATGAGGTGCTGACCCCGGATTCCTCGCGGTTCTGGGACGCCTCCCTGTACGAGCCGGGCCAGGCGCAGCCGTCCTTCGACAAGCAGTACGTCCGGGACTGGCTCACGTCACCGGAATCCGGCTGGGACAAGGCCTCGGACACCCAGCCTCCCGCGCTGCCGGCCGACGTCGTCGAGCGCACCCGCGCCCGCTACATCGACGCGTACGAGCGGTTGACCGGAAAGACGTTCGTCTAGCTTTCCTGCCCACGGCCCCGGGATTTCCCGGGGCCGTTTTGCGTCTCGGCCGTATGCCTCACCCCCTGAACGTCAGGTGGATCGTGCCGCTCTCCGCTGTTTCCGCACTGACGTCGTAGGCGTCTTCGAGGCCGCGGAGACCTTCCCACAGGTTGATGCCGCGCCCCAGCAGGATAGGGGCGATGCCTACGTGCAGCTGGTCGACCAGCCCGGCTTCCAGGAACGACTTAACCACCGTCGGGCCACCGCCGACCCGGATGTCCTTGCCCCCGGCAGTTTCCGTGGCCAGTTCCAGGGCTTCCTCGGGGGAGGCGGTGAGGAACTCGAATCTGGTTCCGTTAGCCATTTCGACCGGCGGGCGCGGCGTATGGGTCAGAACGTAGACCGGGACCCGGAACGGCGGCTCGTCGCCCCACCAGCCCTGCCAATCCGGATCGTCAGGGAAGTTGTGCAGGCCAAACATGCCAGCTCCCATAATTTCCGACCCGATCTGATCAAAGTAGGCCTGGGCGTACTTGTCGTCCACGCCTGTGGTCCCTTCACCGCTGGTCTCAAGCAGTACCCGCTCCCGGAAGGTCCGGGTCGCGGCATACGGGCCAACGAGCCGGCCCCAATCCTGCCCGAATGGATTCTCCGGGGTCTGGTCTGTGGTGGTGGCGTATCCGTCGAGGGAGATGTTGAGGTCAACACGAACAGCCATTGGGGGCTCCTGGGCGGCTAGGCAGAAAGTGAACCTGAGCTTACCGCCGGGACAGGATGATGCAAGGGCATCAGGATCAGTGGCCGGAACGGAGCCGTATTCCGCATTCTTTGCCGGTGGGTTTGCCCTCGAGGGTGACCTAGCAGAAGGCAACAAAAAAGGACCCGCTGAAAACAGCGGGTCCTTCATTGTTTTGGTCGGGGTGACAGGATTTGAACCTGCGACCTCGTCGTCCCGAACGACGCGCGCTACCAAGCTGCGCCACACCCCGTAACCACTGCCGGTGGAAGGTTTCCCTCCCGGCCAAGCAACTTTACAAGTGTACTCGACAACCTGCGGGAGCGCGAAATTCAGCTCCTGGGGAGGCGAAACACACTAGACGAGCGAATCCTGCCAGGCAGCGTTCAATGCTGCGAACCGTCCGGTACCGCTGGTCAGATCCTTCGGGGTGCCGTCCTCAACGACCTCGCCGTCCGCCATCACCAGCACGCGGTCGGCGATCTCCACCGTGGAAAGCCGGTGCGCGATGATCAGCGCGGTCCGGTTGCCCAGGAGGGTTTTCAGGCCCTGCTGCACCAGCCGTTCGCTGGGGATGTCCAGCGACGAGGTTGCCTCATCCAGGATCAGCACCGCCGGGTCGGCCAGGAACGCGCGGGCAAAGCTGATCAGCTGGCGCTGCCCGGCGGAGACCCGGCCGCCGCGCTTGTTCACATCGGTCTGGTACCCCTCGGGAAGCAATCCGATGAACTCGTGGGCTCCGACCGCCCGGGCCGCCGCCTCAATTTCCTCCTGCGAGGCCCCGGGTTTGCCCAGGGCAATATTCTCTGCCACCGAGCCGCTGAACAGGAACGCCTCCTGGGTCACCATCACGACGGCGCGGCGCAGGTCCCGCTGGGTCAGGTCCCGCAGGTCCACCCCGTCCAGCAGCACGGCACCGGAGGACGGGTCATAGAAGCGGGCGATCAGCTTGGCCAGGGTCGACTTGCCGGCGCCGGTCTGGCCCACCAGGGCCACCGTCTGCCCGGCAGGAATGTGCAGGTCCATCCGCGGCAGGACCACCGGGCCGTCGCCGTAACGGAACTCCACGCCGTCGAACCTCACATCGCCTTCGGCCTCCTTCAGCTCCACCGGGTGTTTCGGCGGACGCACGGTGGGTACTTCCTCCAGCAGACCGGACACCTTCTCCAGGGCGGCGGAGGCTGACTGGAAGGAGTTGTAGAACATGGCCATCTGGTCCACCGGCTGGAAGAAGCGCTTGGTGTACAGCAGCAGTGCCAGCAGCGCGCCGACTTCCATGCCGCCGTCGAGCACCCGGTAACCGCCCACCAGCAGTACCAGAGCCACCGTGGCGTTGCCGATCAGGATCAGTCCAGGCTGGAAAACGCCGTTGAGGTTGATGGAGCGCAGCGTGGCCCGGCGGTAATCCTCGGCCAGCTCGTCATTTTTCTCTGCGTTGACCTTCTCGCGGCGGAAGGCCTTCACGGCCCGGATGCCGGTCATGGTTTCGATGAAGTGCACGATCAGCCGGGCAGAGGTGACCCGGGAAGCGCGGTAGGCGATCTGGGAGCGCTTCTGGTACCAGCGTGTGAGCAGGTACATCGGTACAAAGGCGACACAAAGCAGGACCCCGGTGCGCCAGTCCAGGGCGAAGATACTGATTGCCACGAAGAGCATGTACATCGCCCCGGACGCCAGTGAGCTGATTCCGGAATCAAGCAGTTCCCGCAGTGCCTCCAGGTCAGAGGTCTGCCGCGAAATGATCCGCCCGGAGGTGTACCTTTCGTGGAATTCCAGACTGAGCCGCTGGGTGTGCCGGAAGACCCGCAGGCGCAGATCCAGCAGCATCGCCTGGCTTAGCTGCGCCGTCGACCGGACGTAGCCCGCGGTCAGGGCGGCGGCCAGCACCGCCGCGAGCAGGTACGCGCCGCCGGAGAGCAGCAGCGGAACCGAGCTCCCGCTGCGCAGGACCGGGAGGGCATGGTCGATGCCGTAGGCGATGATCGCCGGGCCGGCCACGCGGGCGGCCTGGGAAATGACCACCAGGACGATGGTGAGGATAAAGCGGCCGCGGTTGGGGCGCAGCAGGGAACGGAGCAGGGCCAGTGAACGACGGCGGACGGCTTGGTTCTCCGCCCGGTCCAGGTTGAGGTTGTCCTCGCCCGCGGTTCCGGTGGCTGCCGCCGGGCTGCCGTTCTCCCCGGGCAGGGGAGCGCCGCCGCGGCGGATGCTGAACCGGCTCACAGGACCACCTCGTCTTCGTCACCGGATTCCAGCTGGCTGTCCAGGTCCTGCGGGGTGGCGGGCAGGCTGGCGATGACATGCCGGTAATGCTCGTTTGCCGCCAGCAGTTCGGCGTGGCTTCCCACGGCCGTGATCCGTCCGCTTTCCAGCAGTGCCACCCGGTCGGCGAGGCTCACCGTTGAGGGCCGGTGCGCCACCACCAGCGTGGTGGTCTCCGCCAGGACTTCGCGCAGCCGGTGTTCCACCAGTTCCTCGGTGCGTACGTCAAGCGCGGAAAGCGGATCGTCCATGATCAGGACGCTGGGCCGCGCGGCGATGGCCCGGGCCAGGGCGATCCGCTGGCGCTGACCGCCGGAGAGGCTGAGGCCTTCCTCGCCGATCAGCGTGTCAGTACCGTCAGGAAGCGAATAGACGAACTGGGCCTGCGCCACGTCGAGGGCTTCGCGCAGCAGGAGCTCCGCCTCAGCATCAGTACCGGGATCTGCACCGAGCAGGACGTTGTCCCGGACCGAGCTGGAAAACAGGGTGGTGTCCTCGAACGCGACGGCCACAATGGAGCGCAGCTCTTCCAAAGCGTAGTCGCGGAGGTCGATGCCGTCGATCCGGGTATTCCCGCCGGTCACGTCGTACAGCCGGGGCACCAGCTGCAGCAGGGTGGACTTGCCGCTGCCGGTGATCCCAACCAGCGCCATGGTTTCGCCGGCGCGCAGGTCCAGGGTGACACCGTCGAGCACATCCGGCCGATCTCCGTCCGCATCCGGGTAGGCGAAATGGACATCCTCGAACGCCAGATGGCCGTGTACCTGCTGCGGCCGGCGGGGCTGCGCCGGATCAGCGATGGTGCGCTGGGCGTCCATGACCTCGAAGTGCCGGTCGATCGCGGTTTTCGCGGTAAGGGTCATGGAAAGCAGTGGCCCCATGGATTCGACCGGACCGGCGACGACGGCGGCGGTGGCGAAGAACGCGACCAGGGCGCCGATGCTTAGCTCCCCGGCGTTGACCAGCAGGATGCCCCAGACCAGGGACACGGCCAATGCGGCTTCCGGCAGCAGGGTGACCACCAGGGAAAACTTCGCCAGGGAGTTCGCCTTGAAGACCTCGGTCTGGCGCAGGCCCTGGGCCTGTTCCTCGAACGCGTCCAGCGCTTCCGTACTGCGGCCGAAGGCCTTGAGCACGCGGATGCCGTGGACCGATTCCTCCACGGTGGTAGCCAGGTCTCCGGCCTGGTCCTGGCTCTGCCGGGAGACCCTGCCGTAAAAGCGCCGGAACCGGAAGCCGTAGACGATGATCGGGACGGCAGCCAGGAGGAACACCAGCGCCAGCTGCCAACTGGTGAAGAACATGATGGTGATTCCGATGACCACGGTCAGGGCGGTGACGATCAGCATCATCGCGCCGAACGCCATCCAGCGGCGGATCAGGTTCAAGTCGCTCATCGCCCGGGAAAGCAGCTGGCCCGAGCCCCAGCGGTCGTGGAACGCGACCGAGAGGTCCTGCAGGTGCCGGTAGAACGAGGTGCGCAGGCCCGTCTCGACGGTGGTGGCCGGGGCAATGGCGAATTGCCGCCGCAGGGCCATAAATGCTGCTTCCAGGATGCCGAGCAGCAGCACGATGCCGGTGGCCCACCACAGTGCGGAAGACTGGGCCCCGGGCTGCAGATAGGAATTCACCAGGATCCGCAGCACCTGCGGGATGGCCAGAGCGACGATGCTGGCGCCCACGGCACAGAGGAAACCAAGGAACAGGCGCGGAAGAATCGGTTTGATGTGCGGGTACAGACGCCCCAGGGACTGCCACAAAGTTGTCTGCGGGGGCATGGATCCTCTTCGTGCCGGGCTGGCCGCACGGTGGGTGCGGACCGCGTTACCGCTCAATCGTAGGCCACGGGACCCGCGGGGCAGAACGGCGTCAGGCAGAAACGGTCGCGGATTCCGGGGCAGCACCCCGGCCCGCCGCGGCTGTTATCCGGCGGGGGGAGTGAGCGTGAGGAGCACGGCCTCGGGCCGGCATGCGAAACGAACCGGCGCGAACCGGGAGGTGCCGATGCCTGCGGAAACGTTCAACGGAACGCTCCGCCCGTTGTGCTCCCAATCAGTGAGGCCCTTGGCCCGCCAGGTCGGCAGGTCGCAGTTGCTGACCAGCGCACCGTAGCCCGGGATGCAGACCTGCCCGCCGTGGGTGTGGCCGGCGAGAATGAGTTTGGCGCCCCCGTCGGTGAAGTAATCCAGCACGCGCTGGTACGGGGCATGGGCGACGCCGATCCGCAGGTGCCGGGCGTTGTCTGAGGACGCGCTCCCGGCCGGGAAGCCAGCGTAGCGGTCGCGCTTCAGATGGGGATCGTCGACGCCGGAGAAATCCAGCCGGAGTCCGCCCAGGACCATGGACTGGTTCCGGTTGGTCAGGTCTATCCATCCTGCGTTGCCGAAGGCGGAAAACATCTGCCCGTAGGGGAGCTTCCGGGGTTCTTTGCGCAGCTTGGACGGCGAGGTGAAGTACGTGAACGGGTTCTTCAGCACCGGGGCGTAGTAGTCGTTGGAGCCCGGAACGAACACGCCTGGAAACCGCATCAGCGGCTTCAGCGACTCCAGCAGCGGCGGAATCGCCTCCAGGTGGCTGAGATTGTCCCCGGTGTTAACCACCAGATCCGGCTCAAGGTCCGCGAGCGAGCGCAGCCAGCGGGTCTTGCGGGCCTGCCCCGGCACGTAGTGGATGTCGGAAAGATGCAGGACCCGCAGGGGTTTGCTGCCCGGCGGAAGCACAGCGACAGTTTCGGTGCGGATGCCGAAGAGGTTCCGTTCAATGAGCGAACCGTAGGCGAAAGCCCCGGCGCCGGCAGCGGCCACGCTGCCGGCGGCCCAGGCCGCGGTCTTAAGCGCCGGGAAGGCGTTCCGGGTCGTCAAGGTTAGTCGTTGTCCTGGTCGTTGCCGTTGTTTCCCGGATTGTTGTTGTTGCCCGAGTTGCCGTTATTGCCGCCGTTGTTGTTGCCCGTGCCGGAATTGCTGGGCGCGGGGGTAGAACGCGGCGGTGCCGGCGTCTGGCCGATGATGCTGGCCGGCGGGTTGGTGAACGGATTGGCTTCGTACTGTCCGGCCACGCGCTGGATGAAGTTCTTCCAGGACGGACCGGCGATCAGTGAACCGTCGACCTCAGGATAGATCCGTCCGCCGATCAGCTTGTCCGACATGGTGGTGTTGTTGGCTTTCCAGTTGCCGATCCAGGTGGCGGTGGACAGCCCGGTGCTGTACCCCATGAACCAGGTCTGGGACCGGAAGTCGTTGGTGCCGGTCTTTCCCGCCGTCGGCACGCCGACCTGCAGGTTGATGCCGGAGCCGTTGGTCATCACGCGTTGGGTTGCCATGTTGACACCCTGCGCAACCTCCTTCTTCATCACCTGTTCGCAGTCCTGTTCCGGCACCGGAAGGTCGGTTCCTTCCGGGGTCTTCACGGAGACCAGGGCCCGCGGCTCGCACTTCAGGCCCTCGGCCGCGAAAGTCGCGAAACCGGTGGCCATGGACAGCGGCGAAGCGTCGCCGCCGCCACCGAAGGTGGACGGCGGATCAACCGAGAGCATTTCCCGTTCGCCGGAGGCGCCCTTGCCGTTGTGCACACCGGCGGCAAAGGCGATCTCCTGGAACTTGCAGAGATCCAGTTCCCGCGCCTCGGCCAGCGTGATCGTGTTAAAGGAGTTGGCCAGGCCGTCGATCACCGTGGTGTTTTTGTAGTTGGTGTCGCCGTAGTTGATCGGTGTCCAGGGCTCAGTGCTGACATAGGCACCGCCGTAGCAGCTGGCATTCCAGCGGGTCCCGGCGGGGTAGGTGCGCTTGCTGCCGTTGAGCGTGGTGTTCAGCGTCTTGCCGGCATCGAGCCACGCGGCGACGGTGAACGGTTTGTAGGTTGAGCCGGGCTGGAACCCGCCCAGGCCGTTGAGGTACTTGTTTGGATCGCCGTCCTGGTACGCGTCCACGTTGAAGTTCTGCACGGAGTTTCCGTCGGCCAGCTCAGGCGTGAACCGCGTGTTCTGTGCCATCACCTTGATGGCGCCGGTGCCCGGCTCGACGCTGACCATGGAGTGGCCGATCTCCGCGTCGGTGGTGTCCGGGTTAGCGGTCTCGTTGATCGCGGTCTGTGCCGCGTTCTGCAGGACCGGGTCCAGCGTGGTGTTGATGCTCAGGCCGCCGCGGTACAGCAGCTTGTTCCGGTCGTCGTAGGTGGCACCGTAGCGCTCGTCGTTGAGCACCAGCTGCTTGACGTAGTCACAGAAGTAGGGTGCTTGCTCGGCGCCGACACAGCCGTTGAGGACCGGAGTCAGGTTCAGTTCCAGTCCGGTGGCAACCGCGGCGTCGTGCTCCTCCTGCGTGATGCGGCCCTTATCCAGCATGGCGTTCAGCACCAGGTTCCGGCGCTCCAGCGAACGCTCCGGATTCAGCTCCGGACTGTAGTACGTGGGGCCGTTCACGACGCCGGCCAGCAGTGCGGACTGGGCGATGCTCAGGTCCTTGGCATCCACGTTGAAGAAGTACTTCGACGCCGCCTGGACGCCGAACGTGGTTCCGCTGAACGGGACGATGTTGAAGTAGCCCTCAAGGATCTCGTCCTTGCTCAGTTCCTTTTCGACGGCGATGGCCAGCTTGATTTCGCGCAGCTTGTCGCCGACAGTCTTCTGCCCGCTGAAGACGACTTCGCCGCCCTCCTGCATGTTGGTATCGATGATCACGTTGTTCACGTACTGCTGGGTGATCGTCGAGGCACCGCGGGTCCGGTCGGAGGTGACGTTGGAGATGACGGCGCTGAAGATGCCCTGCAGGTCCACGCCGCCGTGCTCGTAGTACCGGTCATCTTCAATCGCGAGCATCGCGTCCACCATGTGGGGCGACACCTCATCGAGGGTGACCGGCTGCCGGTTCTCCTCATAAAGCGTCGCGATCAGCGAACCGTCATTGGCATAGATCTTGGAGGGCTGTGCCAGGGCACCGCGCTGCAGCTCAGACGGCAGCTGGTCGAAGAACTGCAGCGAACCGGAGGCAGCCGTGCCGGCAGCAGCAGCTGCGGGAACCAGCAGTCCGGCGGCGAGAACACCGCACAGCGTGCTCACACCAAAGAAAGCGACAATTTTGCCCAGCGTGGTAGCCGTGTCAAAAAAAGGAGATTTGCGAGCTGCCATGCCGATCAGTCTACAAGCACACGCTAGTCTTTGGATCATGAGCAAATGGGAATACTTCATCACACCGCTGCCCCTCCATACTCCGGGCGCGGTCCTGAACATGCACGGCGAAGAAGGCTGGGAGCTCGTGCAGATCACCCCGGCCCCCAACGGCACCGGTGCCGTGGCCTACATGAAGCGGGAGAAAGCCTGATGAGCGCCGGACCGGAGGCTGTTTCCGCCGTCGAGCGCCGCCTGGCTGAACTGGGCCTGACACTCCCCGGCGTGGCGGCACCTGTCGCTGCCTACGTTCCGGCGGTTGTGACTGGAAACCATGTCTACACCTCGGGCCAGCTGCCGTTTATTGACGGTGCGCTGCCCGCATCCGGCAAGGTCGGCGCGGAAGTCTCCGCCGAGGACGCGAAAGCGTATGCAGCCCGCTGCGCCGTGAACGCCCTTGCCGCGATCAAGGCACAAATCGGCGACCTTGACCGGGTGACCCGGATCGTCAAGGTTGTTGGCTTCGTGGCATCGGACCCGTCCTTCACCGGACAGCCCGGCGTCATTAACGGTGCCTCCGAACTGTTCGCCCAGGTCTTCGGCGAGGCTGGCAGCCATGCCCGTTCCGCCGTCGGCGTTGCCGTACTTCCGCTGGATGCACCGGTGGAAGTGGAAGTGATCGCTGAATTTGCCTAGTTTTCCCACCCGCTACTTCCAGTTGCCTCCGTGGCAGGAGGCAGCAGCTGAAAGCTGGTTCGAACGCGGCGAAACCGCTCCGCGCAAACCGCGGCCGGCGTCGTCGGTACTGCTGCTGCGCGACTCCCGCGAGGGCGCGGAAACGTTCCTGCGGTACCGCGGCGGCGAGTCACCGCTGGGGAAGATAGCCTTCCCCGGCGGCAGCCTGGAACCCGCCGACGACGATCCCGTGGCCTGGTACGGTCCGTCACCCTCGGACTGGGCCAAAGCCCTGGGCATGGATGATCCGCAGCAGGCCAGGCGGCATGTGGTGGCGGCGATCCGCGAGCTGTTCGAAGAGACCGGGGTGCTGCTGGCCGGACCGGATTCGTCCACGCTGCTGGAGAGCAACCGCGGACCGGACTGGATGGCGGCACGCGTGGGCATTGCCGCCGGGGAGAAGTCCTTCCCGGAGCTCCTTGCCCGCCGCGGGCTGGGACTGCGCACCGACCTGCTGCGGGCGCTTTCCAACTGGCGGACAGCGGACTTTGCGCTTCGCCGCTTTGACACCCGCTACTTCGCCGCCGTCCAGCCCATCGGACAGGAAACCTCCCTGCTCGAGGGCAAGGGTGTGTGGGGCCAGTGGTGCATTGCGGCCCGTGAAGCCGAGCGGCAGAACACCACCGGGCTCGGCGACGAGGTCGGCCAGCCGGATACCGTCGGTTTGACGCTGGAACAGCTCACCGTTCCGGCGGTGCTGCTGATGATCGAGAAGCTGGCGAAAGCCCGCGGCTGCATCGCCTACCTGGCGCACCGCCGGCCCACCGCTGTGTACCAGCCGGAACTGGTCGAAGCAGACGGAAAGTACGTCCTGCAGGTCACCGGCACCGATACGGCCGAAGGCTCCGGCCAGCGCGGACGCTGATCATCCGGACAGCAAAACGGCACCGTTTCCCTCCGGGGAAGCGGTGCCGTTCTGGTCTGCGGTACGGGGCTTAGCGGGAGCGCTGGCGCAGCCGCTGTACATCCAGGATGACGACGGCGCGGGCTTCGAGCCGCAGCCAGCCGCGCTGGACGAACTCCGCCAGGGCCTTGTTCACGGTCTCCCGTGAAGCGCCAACCAGCTGCGCCAGCTCTTCCTGGGTCAGCTCGTGGGCCACCAGGATGCCGTCGGTCGCCGGGCGTCCGAAGCGGTCGGCAAGGTCCAGCAGGGCCTTGGCAACGCGGCCCGGAACGTCCGAGAAGACCAGGTCAGCCAGGGACTCGTTGGTGCGCCGCAGCCGGCGGGCCAGGGCCTGCAGCAGCTGGACGGAAACCTCGGGGCGGGTCTCGATCAGGGCACGCAGGTTCTCGTGCCGCAGCCCGGCCAGGCGGGTCTCCGACACAGCGGTGGCCGTGGCGGTCCGGGGGCTGGGGTCAAACAGGGCCATCTCGCCAAACAGCTCGCCCGGGCCGAGAATAGCCAGCAGGTTCTCGCGGCCGTCCGGGGCTGAACGCCCCAGCTTGATCTTTCCGGACACGATGAAATACAGCTGGTCACCCTGGTCGCCCTCGCGGAAGACAGAGGCTCCGCGCGAAAGATCGACCTCGGTGAGCTCGTCGGTCAGAGCGGCGAAGACGTCGTCTCCCAGTGAGGCGAACAAAGGCGCACGGCGCAATACCTCGATATCCATGAAATCTCCTGTAAATAGTTGTCGCTTGTACTATCTTGCCGCACTGAACGTCCATGTGACACCCGTAATAGCGTTGTTCGCCCTCGGATGATAAAAAGCCCAACGGCGTTGTGGCCCGGGCAACACCGCCGTGGAATCGTCGGCACTGCCCGCTAGACTCGTGGATCAAGGGGCTCAGCCTGGCAGCCGCACGCGTAATTACATCCTATTGGAGCTCTTTGTGCTCGGACTCACCGTTCTGGACATCATCCTGCTGCTTGCCCTGGTTTTCTACCTTGTCTCCGGCCTGCGCAACGGACTGGCCGTAACTCTTGGCGGCATCGTAGGCTTCGTTGCCGGTGCCGCGGCTGCCTTCTTTGCCATTCCGCTCGTCTCCGGCTGGGTACCGGACGAAGGCTGGCGGCTGGCAGCGGTGATAGCAACCGCCGTCGTGCTGGTCTTGGTGGGTCATGCGGCCGGCGCGGCACTGGGCGCAGGAGTCCGGCGCTGGTTCAACTTTGCGCCGCTGCGCGCCCTGGACCGGATCCTGGGCGGGGCGCTGAACGTCCTGGTGGCGGCGCTGGTGATGTCCATGCTGGCGTTCAGCATCGGCACGCTGGGCATGCCGTTCCTGTCGCAGCAGATCGCGTCCTCCCGTGTCCTGACCGCGATTGAGGCGGTGACGCCGACTCCGGTCAAGACCTGGGCCGCTCAGATCCGTTCCTTCACGCTTGCGGAAGGCCTGCCCCGGATTTTCGACGGCGCTGCCCCGCAGGCAGCGGAGATCCCGGCCGAAGGCATCAGCTCCGAGGCACTGACTGCCGCCTCCGGCTCCGTCCTGAAAATCACCGGCACGGCGTTCCAGTGCGGGCAGAATCAGACAGGTTCCGGATTCGTTATCGCCGAGGACCGGGTGGTCACCAACGCGCATGTGGTCGCCGGGGTCAGCGAACCCGTGGTCCAGGTGCCCGGCGGCGGCGTACGCCCGGGCAAGGTGGTGCACTTCGACCCGGCGCGGGACCTGGCGGTGATTGCGGTGGAGAACCTCGGCGCAGATCCACTCCGGCTCGGAGAGGAACTTCCCACCGGAACCACGGCTGCCTTCGCGGGGTATCCGGCCGGCGGCCCGTTCAGGCTGCAGCCGGCCATGGTCCAGAACCTGGGCGACGTCTCGGTCCGCAGCATTTACGGCACCTCACCGGAGATCCTGGAGGTGTACACCCTGGCGGCAAACGTGCAGCAGGGCAACTCCGGCGGACCGCTGCTGGACATCGACGGGCGGGTTGCCGGCGTGATCTTCGCCAAGACCACCAGCGAGCAGCCGATCGGCTACGCGCTGTCCCTGGCCGAGCTGGGGCCGATCGCCGAAGCGGCGCCGGACTACGTGAGCCCGGTGTCTCCCGGCGAGTGCATCAGCGAGTAGCCGCGGGCCGCTGCCGCAGGTTTGTTACTGCTCTGCCTTGGCGTCCAGCGACTCAGCGAGGTACTCCACGGCCATCCGGTAGCCGGCAATTCCAGCACCGCAGATCACGACCTCTGCCACCGCGGAGACAAACGAGTGGTGGCGGAACTCTTCCCGCTGGTGGATGTTGCTCAAATGCACCTCCACGACGGGCAGCCCCACGCCGGACAGCGCATCCCGCAGCGCCACTGACGTATGGCTGTAGGCGGCGGGGTTGATGACGATGGCGTCCGCGAGTCCCGGCGCACCGTGGATCGCATCGAGCAGGTCGCCCTCGTGGTTGGACTGGATGCAGTCCACGGTCCAGCCGTGCGCCTGGGCGGCGGCGACGGCCGCGGCTTCGACGTCGTCCAGGGTGCCGGTGCCGTAGACGGCAGGTTCGCGGGTGCCCAGCAGGTTCAGGTTCGGGCCGTTCAGGACCAGGAGGTTGCGGGTGCGTTCGGTAGTCATGGGATCAACTATGCCGCAACCGGAGTTCCGGCTTCGGCCAGCGCCCGGGCCCGGGTCATCCGGCCCGCTGCCAGTGCGCCGCCGATGGTGATCAGGGACATCAGCGCCAGCACCGCGCCGGGATGCCACCAGGCCGCCCCGGTGGCATTGGAGAAGAGCTGCGTGACCGCCGGGGTGAACCCGGCCGCGATTCCTGCGAAGCTGTACGCCAGGGACATGGCGGTGAAACCCGTGCGTGCCGGGAACAGATCCGCCATCAGCCCGCCCAGTGCTGCCCAGGCCGCCGTCGGGAAGATGCCGCCGATCAGGATGGTGAGGATGTACACCGGCTGGTTGGCGATGCTGATCAGGTAGTACAGCGGGAAGGAAATCAGCAGGGTGCAGGCTGCGCCTGCGGCCACCACCTTCGCCGAACCGATTTTGGTGGCCAGGTAGCCGAAGGCCGGAATAGTGGCCAGCTGCAGGATCGAGCCTACGAGCGCTGCGTTCAGGACGGTGGACTCGGACAGCCCCAGTTCAGACACACCGTAGGCCTGGGTGTAGGTGGTCATCAGGAAGTAGGATCCGATGCCCAGCAGTGCGGCGGCCATGGCGATGACGACGGCGGCGCGCTGGGTGCGGAGCACCTCGAGGACCGGGACCCGGGCCACCTGATGGTGCTCGGCGACGTCCTTGAAGACCGGAGTTTCATCGATGGCCAGGCGGAGGTAGAGCGCCACGGCCATAAACGGGAAGGCCAGCAGGAACGGGATGCGCCAGACGCCGGCTTCCATGGCTTCGGGGGAGACCTGGGTGAGGATCAGGAACGTTGCGGTGACCATGATCGTGCCGACCGGGGAACCGATCTGGGGGATCGCGGCGAAGAGGGCGCGTTTCCTGGGTTCGGCGTGTTCGCTGGCGATCAGGACGGCGCCGCCCCATTCACCGCCCACGGCCAGGCCCTGGAGCAGGCGCAGGGTCACCAGCAGGACCGGTGCCCAGACGTCGATGGTGCTGTAATCCGGGAGCAGGCCGATCACCCCGGTGGCCACACCCATCAGGACGATGGTGTAGATCAGCGACTTCTTCCGTCCGATCCGGTCACCGATGTGTCCGAAGAGCACGGCCCCCAGCGGCCGGGCGATGAACCCCATGCCGAGGGACAGAAAGGCCAGGAGTGTTCCGGTCAGCGGGTCCACGGCCGGGAAGAACACCCGGTTCAGGATCAGCGCGGCGGCGGTGCCGAAGACATAGAAGTCATAGGATTCCAACGCGGTTCCAACAAAGGAGGCACCGGCAACCCTGCGGGCCATCCGCGCACGCTGGGCGGGGTTCACTGCTGTGGAGGTTGTAGACACAACTGCTGATTGTGCTAGCTGCGGAGGGGTTTCGCCACTTGATGAGCCCAACGTCACGATTCTTCGCGCCAGCTTGATTTCGTCCCCGTTCCACACTCCGGCCTGTGGGGATGCCTTCGGGTCAGGCGTCTAGGCAGTGACGGACTCCGGCGTGTGCAGCCGCAGGACTGCCCGGCCGGCCTGCAGCATGGCAGCACCCGCACCGCCCGGTTCTGAGACGTATCCGTGCACCATGGCGCCGTCGCGCAGCATAACCAGCTGGCTGGCGGCGGCTTCCGGATCCGCAGCGCCCAGGCGGGCCACCAGCCCTGCCACCAGGGTGTGGAACCAGATGCGGTGCCGGTCGACGGCGGCACGCACCGGATGGCCCGGATCCGGGTATTCAGCCGCAGCGTTGATAAAGGGACAGCCGCGGAAACCCGGACGGCAGGCTTCCTCGCCCATGGCGGCTGCGAGGCCGGTGAGGGCCTCGCAGGGATCGTCCGGAAGCCGGCCAGCGGCCTCACGGATCCGCCGGGACTGCTCATCCAGGTACGCAGCCACCAGATCGTCCTTCGTGGGGAAGTGCCGGTAGAAGGTCACCTTGGTGGTGCCCGCCGCAGCGATGATCTTGTCCGCGCTCACTGCCCGGATGCCCTCGCGGTAGAAGAGCGTGCCGGCGGTGTCCAGGAGGCGCTCCCGGACGGGCCGGCTCTTGGCGGGATTGTCGGGTGCCATGGATGGGGCCTCCTGTGATCATTGGCTTTAAGTAGACGTACTAGTTAGTCTACTTGGTGAACGGCGGGTAGTCCCGCCCTCGCTGCAACCACTTCCTACCCCAAGGAGTTTCCATGAGTGCCCTTTACACAGCAGTTGCCACAGCCACCGGCGAAGGCCGGGACGGCGCGGCCCGCAGCAGCGACGGGCTGCTCGACGTGGAGCTGGCCGTGCCGAAGGAAATGGGCGGGACCGGGGGCGCCACCAACCCGGAGCAGCTTTTCGCCGTTGGTTATGCTGCCTGCTTCCACTCCGCACTGAAGCTGGTCGCCCGCCGGGCCAAGGTGACGATCAGCGACAGCGCCGTCACCTCGGAGGTGAGCATCAATCCCACCGCGGAGGGTGGCTTCCAGCTCGCCGTTGCCCTGCATGCGGAGATGTCCGGTGTGGACCAGGCCATGGCGGACAAACTCGTTGAAGAAGCCCACCAGGTGTGCCCGTACTCCAATGCGACCCGCGGCAACATTGAGGTGGAGGTGGACGCCGTCGTCGGCTGACCACGTCTTCCACGCATTAAACGAAGGTGCCCCTTCCCGGTTGGGAAGGGGCACCTCTCGTTTAGTACAGGGCGGCTGGCGGCGCCGGCTACTTCCGCAGTGACTCCGCGATCTGGGACATCACGGTGTTGTCCGCCAGTGTGCTCGAATCGCCGGGCTCGCGGCCCTCGGCCACATCCTTGAGCAGGCGCCGCATGATCTTGCCGGAGCGGGTCTTCGGCAGTTCGGGGACCACCAGGATGTGCCGAGGCTTGGCGATCGGGCCGATCTCCTTGCCCACGTGGTTGCGCAGGGTGGCGACGATATCGTCGTCGTCCTTGGCACTGCCGCGCAGGATGACGAACGCGACCACGGCCTCGCCGGTGGTTTCGTCGGTAGCGCCGACCACGGCAGCCTCCGCCACAGACGGATGGCTGACCAGGGCGGACTCGATCTCGGTGGTGGAGAGCCGGTGACCGGACACATTCATCACGTCATCCACCCGGCCGAGCAGCCAGATATCGCCGTCCTCGTCCTTCTTGGCGCCGTCACCGGCGAAGTACATGTTGTCGAAACGGGACCAGTAGGTCTCCTTGAACCGCTCCGGGTCTCCCCAGATGCCGCGCAGCATGGCAGGCCACGGCTCGCGGATCACCAGGAAACCGCCGGAGCCGTCCGGAACCGATTCGCCCATCTCATCCACCACGTCCACGGTGATCCCCGGGACCGGCACCTGCGCGGAGCCGGGCTTGGTGGCCGTGATGCCGGGCAGCGGGGTGATCATGTGGGCGCCAGTTTCGGTCTGCCACCAGGTGTCGACGATCGGAGCCGGGGTTTCCTTCTTCCCGCCGTTGCCGCCGATCACCGTGCGGTACCACATCCAGGCTTCCGGGTTGATGGGCTCGCCCACGCTGCCGAGCACGCGGATGGAATCCAGGTTGAACTTGCCCGGGATATCCCGTCCCCACTTCATGCACGTGCGGATCGCAGTCGGAGCCGTGTAGAGGATGCTGACCTTGTACTTCTCCACGAGTTCCCACCAGCGGCCCTGATGCGGGCTGTCCGGGGTGCCCTCGTACATCAGCTGGGTGGCGCCGTTGATCAGCGGGGCGTACGTGACATAGCTGTGGCCGGTGACCCAGCCGATGTCCGCGGTGCACCAGTAGACATCGGTCTCGGGCTTGAGGTCGAAGGTTGCCCGGTGGGTGAACGCGGTCTGCGTCAGGTAGCCGCCGGTGGTGTGCAGGATGCCCTTGGGTTTTCCGGTGGTGCCCGAGGTGTACAGGATGAACAGCGGGTGCTCGGAATCGTGCGGCACAGCGGTGTGCTCGGCGCTCGCGGAGGAGACGACGTCGTCCCACCACACATCGCGGCCCTCGGTCCATTCCACCGGCTGGCCGTTGCGCTTGACGACGACGACGTGGCCAACCGTGTGGCCGTCCTTCCGCAGCGACTCATCCACCGCAGGCTTGAGCTGGCTCGGCTTGCCGCGCCGGTAGGAGCCGTCAGCTGTGACGACCAGCTTGGCTTCGGCGTCGTCGATCCGGCTGCGCAGTGCGTCGGCGGAGAAGCCGCCGAAGACCACCGAGTGGACGGCGCCAATCCGGGCGCAGGCCAGCATGGTGATGACCGCTTCGGGGATCATCGGCAGGTAGACGGCTACCCGGTCGCCCTTGCTTACGCCGAGGGATTCGAAGGCATTGGCGGCCTTCTTGACCTCCTCGGTGAGTTCCGCATAGGTGTAGGTGCGGGTGTCTCCGGGTTCACCCTCAAAGTAGATGGCGACGCGGTCGCCCCGGCCTTCCTCGACATGGCGGTCCAGGGCGTTGTAGGCAGCGTTGAGCTTGCCGCCCACAAACCACTTCGCGAACGGGGCGCCGGTCCAGTCCAGGGTCTGGGTGAAATCTTCGTCCCAGGTCAGCAGCTGACGCGCCTGCTTGGCCCAGAACTCCGGACCTTCGGCGGCAGCCTCCTCGTACAGTTCAGGCTGTGCCACTGCGGCTGCGGAAAATTCTGCGCTCGGCGGAAAACTGCGGTGCTCATGGTACAGGTTCTCCAGTGCGTCACCATGCTGTTTGACCGGAAGCTGATCAGACATCGCGGACCCTTTCGGTTGGCTCGAACCCGGCCTGAAGCCGGGCTGGCGCCCGGCCGGCGGGGGTTATTCGGATGTTCTCCTAACCCTAACGCGGCTGGAACAATGTTGTGGCACCGCTCACACCGGCCGCCGTGAAGCGCGGTAATTATGCGGTAAACGGTAGGGTCCGCAGGCTGCCGGAGACGTGATCCGGGTAGTCTGTCCTGCCGCCGTTGACTAGGCTGTCACTGAAAGCAATCCGCTTGTGGCCCTGCGCATGCGGTGTCCTGCACGGTCGGCGCACCCGCCTTCCGGTTGGCTGCTGTCGGAACGGAGACCAGAATGAACCATCCCCATGTCGAGAACGAGGCCAGCACAAACGTGAACGCGCCAGCGCCGCGGCAGGCCTCGGCGGAGGGAACCCGGCAGCAGGCTGTCGCCGGTCCGTTCGGGCTGCGTGACATCGTGGTGGGTTCCGCCGTCCTGGTGATGCTGGTGGGCAGCGTACTGCCCTTCACCATTGGCAGCGGACTGAACCTGTGGACCGCCTTCAGCCTCTTCTACGTTGGCATCGGCATCATCATGCCCCTGCTTGCCGCGGGCCTGTTTATCGCCCGGCGCCTGGCCCCGGACATGAAGCTGCGGGTCGGCTCGCTGTCGGTGGACCAGTTCGCCTCCGTGATAGCCGTGCTGGCCGTAATCTTCTTCTTCCTGCAGCTGGTCTACGTCTTCAGCATTGGCTCACTGATCGGGCTGATCGGTTCAATAGTGCTGGTGGCGGCAACAACCTTCGCTCCGCACATTCCTCCCTTCTCGGAAGACTTCCAGGGCCGCACGGAAATTCCGGCCCACCCGGTGGCTCGGGACGCCGCTCCGCTGCACCGCGCGCCTAAGCCTGTTCCGGCTCCCAAGCCTGAGGGTCCCGCCGCGGGAGCGCCCGCCGCCCCGGCTGCCGCCGGCACGTTTGGCCGCAACCCGGCCGGAGCTGCCCACACAGGGGCTGCCCAGACAGGTGCCGGCCAGGCAGGTTCCGGCCAAGCCGCTGCCGCGCCCGAAGCGCGAGACCAGAGCCGTCCCGCCTTCAACGCCGGGCACGGAGAAAACCGCGCTGACACCGGGCGGCCCGCCCAGACCGGCGCTGACCAGCAGCACACCGCTGGAACCGGCGCCGCAGGCCTGGCCGGCGCTGCTGCGGGCACTGCCTCTGCGGCGGGTACCCCTGCAGGTGCAGGTGCCCAGGCCTCCGCGGCATCGCCGTCGGACGCGGCCCAGCACAGGCCCGCCGCCGAATCCCAGGCACCGGCCGGGGAGTCCCTGCCGGCCACCACGGTAAACCCTGCCGTCGCGTCCGGCGCGGCGTCCTCCAGCCAGCCGGCCACGCAGGCCCAGGAGTCCATCTCCGCCACCCGCGAAGAGAATGAAAACGTGGTGGAGGCCTTCTGGTTCGCAGTCGGCACCCCGCGCCAGATTGTTGACGAGCGCACCGGCCTGCCGCTGTTTATGTTCTACCCGGGCGACTGGGAGCTGGGACTGGAAGACCGCGGCCACGAATTCCTGGTCCAGGACAAGCGCACAGGCCGCATCGGCGTGCTGCGGGACCTCACCAACATCGAGCGCGTCAGCGACGACAACTCCGGGCACTAAACCCTTGCCGATGCCCCGGTGCGCCCTCCGCTGCGAGGGCGCACCGGGGCATCGCTGACTGTGAAGGACACGAATCCCATGGCAACCGGCAACGATGCCTCCCTGCTGGCCCTGAAGCGCCGGGCCCGGAAGATCAACCGGCTGCTGGGGGAGCTCTACCCCTATGCGGTCGCCGAACTGGACTTCACGAACGCGTTTGAACTCCTCATCGCCACCGTGCTCTCGGCGCAGACCACCGACGTAAGGGTCAACGCAGTCACCCCGGTCCTCTTCGCCCGGTATCCCAACCCGCAGGCCCTGGCGGAAGCCGACGAGTCCGAACTGCAGGAACTGATCCGGCCCACGGGATTCTTCCGCGCCAAGTCCGCGGCCATCAAGAAGCTGGCAACCCAGATTGTCGATGACTACGACGGCGAGGTGCCGGACAAGCTCGAGGACCTGGTCAAGCTGGCCGGCGTGGGGCGCAAGACGGCGAACGTGGTGCTGGGTAACGCCTTCGGAGTTCCCGGCATCACCGTGGACACCCACTTCCTCCGGCTTTCCAAGCGGTTTGGCTGGACCACGTCCAAGGACCCGGTGAAGGTTGAGGAGGACGTTGCTCAGCTCTTTGAGCCCAAGGACTGGACACCGCTGTCCAACCGGGTTGTTTTCCACGGCCGCCGGGTATGCCACGCCAAAAAACCGGCCTGCGGAGTCTGCGCCGTCGCCCAGCTGTGCCCGTCCTTCGGCGAAGGCGAAACCGATCCGGAGAAGGCACGCAAACTGCTCAAGTATGAGCTGGCTCCGGGGCGCGAGGAACTTCTGGCACGAATGCTGGCCTCGGAGACCCGGGCCGAGCTGCGTGCTGCCGGCTACGGCCTCGAAGCATGAGTGCCCAGGCACAGCTGGAAGCCTTCGGCGCGCTGGTCACGGCGGGACGGGCCAGCCTCAGCGCGGACCTGCGTTTCCTAACCCGCGCCGTCGATCCTGCCCAGGCCCGGCCGGCTGCGGTCCTGATCCTGTTCGGCGTGCTGGACGAGGATCCCGCAGGGTTCCACGCTGACGCCGTGCCCGATGACCTCGACGTGCTGTTCGTGGAGCGGGCCGCTACGCTCAACGCGCATCCCGGGCAGGTTGCCTTCCCCGGCGGCGGCGTGGACGAAGCCGACGCCGATCCGGTTGCCGCTGCGCTGCGGGAAGCCAACGAGGAGACCGGCCTGGACCCTGCCGGCGTGCGGGTGTTGGGCACGCTGCCGCAGGTGGGCCTGCCGGTGAGCAATTTCCTGGTCACACCGGTTCTGGGCTGGTGGGACCGCCCCACCCCGGTGGACGTGGTGGACGAAGCTGAATCGGCCTCCGTCTTCCGGGTTCCGGTGGCGGACCTGCTGAACCCGGCAAACCGGCGCACCACTGTGGTGGCCCGCGGCGGGCAGGAGCACCGCGGGCCGGCGTTCCTGGTGAACGGCGTGGTGGTCTGGGGGTTTACGGCCTTGATCCTCGACAACCTGTTCAACCAGCTGGGCTGGACCCTTCCCTGGGACAGCTCGCAGGAAATGGTGCCTGATTTCTAGCTACTTCGCCTCGGCGTAGGAATCGACCACGGTGGCGACCACCGGGAATTCGAGCGGTATCTTCCCGAAGAGCAGCTCCGTGGCCTCCGCCGCAGCAGCTTCCACAATCACGGCCGCCTCTTGGGCGCGTTCCCCGGGAACGTGCAGCATCACTTCGTCGTGCAGGAAAAACACCAGCTGCCCCGCAGGCGACGTGCGTGACGCCGCCCGCAGCCGGCGTCGTATCCCCGCCAGCCAGCAGGTGGCCCACTCCGCCGCGGTTCCCTGAACCACAAAGTTCCGGGTAAACCGGCCCCGAGACCGGGCCAGGTTATCTGCCCGGCGCTGCTCCTCCGCGGACGCGGACTGCTGGGAACGGAACCAGGCTTCGGACTCCGGCGGCGTGCTCCGCCCGAGGTGGGTGGAGACGGTCTTCCCGGCCTCGCCCGTGCGTGCTGCGCGTTCAACGACATCGATCGCCCGCGGATACGTCCTGGTCAGCACCGGCATCAACCGGCCGGCCTCTCCACTGGTGGCACCGTACATCGCGCCGAGCATCGCGATCTTCGCCAGCGAACGATCCCCGTTGAAACCCTGGTCAGCGATGCCCTGATAAAGGTCCTTGCCGCGGGCCGCGGCGGCCAGCGTGCTGTCCTGGCCCAGAGCGGCCAGCACCCGCGGCTCCAGCTGGGCTGCGTCGGCGACCAGGAGCTTGTACCCGGGATCCGCGCGGACCGCGTCGCGGACGTTCTTGGGGATTTGCAGCGCGCCACCGCCACGGGAGGACCAGCGGCCGGACACCACTCCGCCCACCACATATTCGGTACGGAACCGTCCGCCGTCCACCCACTCATCCAGCCAGGACCACCCGTTGGCTGAGAGCAGCCGGGAGAGCTTTTTGTAGCGCAGCAGCGGTTCGATCGCGGGATGGTGGTGCTCCTGCAGTTCCCAGATCCGGGTAGTGCGGACCTCGATGCCGGCCCGGTGCAGGGCACGGAGCAGTTCCTGAGGCGAATCGGGATTGAAGGTGGGATTACCGAGTTTTTCGCGCAGTTCAGCGGCCAGGGCATCCAGCTTTGCCGGGCGCTGGCCTTCCGGAGGGCGGGGGCCCAGCTCCGCCTGGAGCATGGCCTCATGCAGATCGCGGCGCCAGGGAATGCCGGCGTGCTCCATCTCGGCGGCGACCAGCCCGCCGGCGGACTCAGCGGCGAGCAGCAGGCTCAGGCGGCGGCGTTCCGGGGAACCGGCGACGGCGGCGAGCTGGTCCCGCAGCTCGGCCCCGAGATCTTCCACCGGGACGGCGCGCTCTGGACCTGGGCCTGCATCGAATCCATCGATGCCTTCGAACAGTGATCCCTGGTCCGGGGACGGCTGCAGCGGCAGGAGCTGCCGCGGAGCGGGATCGGCTTCCGGCGCGCTGGCCTCGGCCCGGAGCCGCTCAATATAGGGCGTGGCCGCAGCGAACTCCGAGTTGCGCAGGATTTCCCGCACCAGGCTGAGATCATGGCTGCGCTCCACGCTGATACCCGCCTGCAGCAGGGAGCCATAGGTTTCCCGGGTGCGGTGCCAGACCCAGCGGACCGGTTGCCCCTCCGCGGTGGCTACCGCCTGCGCCAGGCCGGAGCCCGGGACGACGGCGGCGGGTGCTGATGGTGTGCCGCTGGCGTCCGTCGGCTGCATGACCCAGGAACCCGGGGCTGCTGCTGCCGGGTCTGCTGCCGGCGCGAGGAGGATGTACACCTCCTTATTCTCGCCCGTCCGGCGGGCGGCCCTGGACACGGCCGGGCCCGTGGCCGAAGGCTGCGGACAGGAATGGTCCGCATTAGGCGGTGGGCGGGCCCGGGTGGGGAGAATCCGGTGCGGGGGCCGGGGCGGGGGAACGCGGGGCGCGGCACTGTTCCTCCACAAGGGCGCCTCGAACGGCTGAACGCGCGTCCGGCTGCACAGATCCTGCTCTCGCAGCTGGCGGATTGTCCCGGACCGGGCAGATTCAACCCATGACTGACACCATGCTTTGGCTCCCGGAACGGCAGCGGCGAGGCACTTCTCCCGGACAGGTGCCCCGGGGGCGGGACGAACCGGGGACAGCCGCCGTCGTACTGGTCAAGCCGGGTGAACAGCGGCTGCAGGATGAGGCCGCCCGGATAGCGGTCGCGGCGGGCGTGGAGCTGATTCTGGCGGAGGACCTTGCCGGTGCCCTGCGGCATTCGTGCGGGACCGTGCTTATCGCCGCGGATGGACTGGTCCGCGACGGGCATTCGCTGGCGCCGCTGCGGGGCATCGAAACCATCTGTATCGGATTCGAGTCCGACCGTCCCTGGATCCACGCGGCACGCTGCGCCGTGGACCGGGTCGTCGTCCTTCCGGATGGCGGAACCTGGCTGGCAGAGTACCTGGCCCGCAGGAACGGGCCCACCGGCTCTGTTATCGGTGTGGCGGGCACCTTCGGCGGATCGGGCGGATCGACTTTGGCCTGCCTGCTTGCACAGGAAGCGGCAGCCCGGGGGAGCAGTGTCCTGCTGGCGGACGCGGATCCATCCGGTGCCGGCTTGGAACACCGGCTGGGCGCGGGTGCGTCCACGGGTCTGCGCTGGAAGGATCTTGCCGAAGTCAGGGGCACGGTGAATCCCGCACAGCTGGTTTCCGCCCTGCCGGCAGCGGGCGGATTCTCCCTGCTGACACACCCGGCGGGGGAGCCTCCGCCGTCAGATCTTGACCGCGAGGTGCTCCCCTCTGTGCTGCAGGCCGCGCGGGCTGGATTTGATCTGACGTTCCTTGACCTCGGGTCCTGTCCAGCTGCCCGGTCGCCGGCGCTGGCCCAGTGCGATGTGGTGCTCGCTGTCCTGGCTGGCCGTGCGCAGCTGCTGCTGGCCGCCCGGTCCTGGTGGGCCTCGCTCCGTGCCGATCCCCCGGAAACGTTCGCCGTTGTCCGGGGTCCGCTGGGGGAGGGACTGGACGAAGTCCGCGTCTCGGAGGTTGTTGGCCTGCGGCTGGCCGGTTACGTGCCGTGGGTGCGTGCGCTCAGCCCGGCTTCTGACAACGGAAGGCTCCTGGAGCTGCGGCGGCGCAGGCTGCGTTCCGCATTGGTCCGGATCCTCCGGGAAATCGATCCCGTGCTGCCGGGGATGCCGTGAAAGAGCCCGGCAGCCGCAGACAGGCCCGGCACGGCACGGCCGGAACCTACAGTGCGGCCGGAACCTACAGCCCTGATCCCGAAGGACGGGACCTGATTGAGGAGATCCGGGCGGGAGTCCTGTCAGGTGGAGTTCCGGTCACCGGAGCCACGCTCGCGGATGCCGTTTTCTCCAGCGGCCGCCTGCTCGGCTCTGAAGGCGGCAGGCTGGCCGTGGACCGGGTTCGTGCCGACCTGCAGGGACTCGGCCCGTTGCAGCCCCTTCTGCAGCCCGGGGTAACCGACATCCTGGTCAACGGGCCCAACCAGGTATGGACCGACAGCGGGCAGGGCCTCGAACGGAGCAATGTCCGGTTCAGCACTGATTCGGAGGTGCAGGCTTTGGCGACCAGGCTGATCGCTGCCGGAGGGCGGCGGCTGGATGATTCCTGTCCCTGCGCAGATGTACAGCTGAACGGGTACCGCGTGCATGCGGTCCTTCCACCGGTTTCCACCGGGGCGACGCTGCTGTCCATCCGTCTGCGGTCCCCGCGCAGCTTTCGGCTCGAAGAGCTCGAAGCCGGCGGCATGCTGACGGAAGGCCTCGCAGAAGTGCTTCGGAAAATGGTCACCGGACGGCTGAACTTCCTCATCAGCGGAGCCACCGGCACGGGCAAGACGACTCTCCTTTCCGCCCTTCTCTCCTTGTGCGGTCCGGCCGAACGCCTGGTCCTGATTGAAGACGCCGCTGAACTGGATCCCGTGCACCCCCACGTTGTCGGCCTGCAGACCCGGCACAGCAACATCGAGCGGGCCGGATCTGTGGATCTGGCAGACCTGGTGCGCCAGGCCATGCGCATGCGGCCGGACCGGCTGGTGGTGGGGGAATGCCGGGGTGCGGAAGTGCGCGAACTGCTTGCTGCGATGAACACCGGGCATGACGGGGCAGGCGGAACCATCCACGCGAATTCCGCGTCCACCGTTCCCGCGCGGTTGGCAGCCCTGGGAGCCCTGGCGGGAATGAGCGGCCGGGCCTTGGCTCTGCAGGCGGCGGGAGCGCTTGACGCCGTCGTGCACCTGGAACGTTCCCCGGCCGGGCGCAGGGTGGCGGAGATAGCCGTCCTGTCCTCGAACGGCGGGGAACTGTCCGCAGTGACGGCGCTGACCCGCGGGCCGCGGGGAATGAGCCGGCACCCTGGCTGGGAACAGCTGCAGGAGCGGCTCGGAGCCGGGGGAGGAAGCATATGACGCACGGCAGGCCGGTCCGGCTTGCCCCGGGCTGCCGGCAGGACCCGGCGTGATGGCTGGGGGACTGGTAGCCCTGCTGCTCGCAGCCGCCTGGCTGGTACTTCTCGGCGGATGCCGGAACCAGCTAAGGATCCTGCAACCACTCCCTGGCCGCGGGGCGGGTTCCCAGTCTGGTCCGCCGGGGCCGGAGGCGTCATTTGGCGGTTCCCCACGGATGGGGCAGGTGCAGGCCGCACGGCTGAAGGCGGGGAGCCGGGAGGAGGAGCTGCACCGGCTCCCGCTGCTGGTGCATCAGCTGGCCGGTCTGCTGAAAGCCGGCCGGGCCCCGGGCGAGCTGTGGGCAGACGCAGCCCGGTTGAGCCGGGAAAGCGCGGGCCCGGTGGGCCGGGGGACTCTGGACGGGGGAAAGGAAGCAGCGGTCCTCGAGTCTGCCGCACGCGCGGCTGCGCTTGGTCTCAGCCCGGTGCCCATGCTGCGGGCAGCAGCCCGCTCGGCCCGGAGCATTGAAGCCATGGTGTGGCACGACCTCGCCGCCTGCATGCATTCCTCCGAACGCAGTGGTGCCCCGCTCGCCGGGATCCTGGAGCGGTACGCCCATGGTCTGGAATCCGTCTTGGATGCCCGGGCGGCGAGGGCAACGGCGCTGTCCGGGCCGAAAGCGACCATCCGGGTCCTAACCTGGCTGCCGGCCGCCGGTTTGGGAATGGGCTATGTGCTTGGCGCGGATCCCCTGACCGTGCTCGCCCAGACACCTGTCGGGTGGGGAGCGGCGGCGGCGGGCGCAGGCCTGGCCCTTGCCGCGCGGATCTGGACCAGGCTTCTGGTCCGCCGGGCGGCCGGACCGGAACCGGCGTGAGACCAGGAACATGACCGGGGCGGCGGTGGCTCTGCTGCTGGGTGCAGCCGTCTGGGCCATGTACCGGCCACGCCTGGAACCGGCACTGCAGCCCAGCAGCCCCGACCGCGGCAAGGTGGAAGCCGCTGCCCCGGTCGGGGTCACCGGCGGTGAGGGCGGAGGGATCAGCGATCCCGCCCTGATGCTCGACCTGGTTGCGGCCATCCTGGTATCCGGACGGCCGCTGCCCACCGCCCTGCGTATCCTCAGTGAATCAGCCGATCCGCAGCTGGCCCGGAGACTGGCCGGTGTGGTCATTGCCCTGGAGCTTGGCTCGGACTGGCAGGAGGCCTGGGTGCTGGCTCTCGCCAGCAGTCCCGCCGCGCCGGGCGGCGAGACACCACAGCTGCATGCAGCTGCGGATGTGCTCCGCCGGGCCCTGGCTTTCGCGGCCTCAAGCGGTGCACCCTCAGCCGCCGTGCTGCATGCCCAAGCCGATCAGATCCGGCGCAGCCGGGCAAGGGAAGCTGAGCGCCGCGCAGCAGAACTGGGCATCCATCTGGTGCTGCCCCTTGGCCTATGTGCGCTTCCGGCATTTATCTGCCTGACGGTGGTTCCGCTGCTGCTCGCGCTGCTTCCCTCCTTCTGACGGGCCTGGGCCCTGCGGGGGACGCGGGGCCATTCTCCTGCGGCCGCTGAACAGATAGGACCCGTTCACAACTTTTGAGGTAGTGGACTATTGCCAATGTCAACAATGCCTCCTACGTTGGGCAAGGATGGCATCGACCGGCGCAATGAGGCACCGGGCGGCTTGGCCCGGTGTGTCCGTGGCGGATGAAGCTGCTCATCGAAACCCAATGGAGGGATGGACATGATCACCAGGTTCAGCGGGGCTTCGCAGGCTCCCGACGGCGGCAGACACCCGCGCCGCCTTGTTTACGCTGCGGCGCTCGCCGCTCTGACGCTGACAACAGGGCTGGTATCCGCTTCTGCGGCGCAGCCCGAGACGTCAAAAAAGATCCCGCAGCTGTCAGCAGCGCAGCCGGGGACCTTGGAAGAATGCGCCGGCCTGGTGTCCTTTGACTACGGGACAACCACCATTGCACGGGCGGAAATAGTTCCCGCCGCCGAACTGACCAACGCCGGTACCCCTGTGGGTGAGCATTGTTTGGTCCAGGGCAGATGAACGAACGCATCAGCCCTGTCGACGGGCAGAAGTACGCGATCGGGTTCGAGATGCGCCTGCCGGCGGACTGGAGCGGCCGCTACCTCTACCAGGCCAATGGCGGAACCGACGGACGGATAGCCCCGGCCGTCGGTGCGATTACGGGCGGCCAGCTGGAGAACGGCCTGCAAATGGGGTTCGCGGTGCTGAGCTCGGACGCGGGCCACAGCGGAGCGCAGAACCCGTTGTTTGGACTCGACCCTCAGGCGCGTCTGGATTATGGCTACCAGGCGGTGGGAACACTGACCCCGATGGCGAAGGAACTGATTGCGGCAGCGTACGGCCGCGGACCCGACCGGTCTTACATCGCGGGCGGCTCGAACGGCGGACGCCACGCAATGGTTGCCTCCACCCGCTACGCGCAGGAGTACGACGGATTCCTGGCCGTCGCTCCCGGCTTCAATCTTCCGCAGGCAGCGGTGGCTCAGCTGTGGGGTGCACAGCAATGGGCAAGCGTGGCCGCTGCCCTGCCGGTGACCGGACCTGCCGACCTTGAAACCGCGTTCCCGGCCGCGGAGCGTCAGCTCGTCGCCAACGCAATTCTGGCCAGGTGCGACGGGCTGGACCGGCTCAAGGATGGGATGGTGCAGAACATCGACGCTTGCCAGGACGTTTTCTCCATCACCCGGGACGTGCCCACCTGCGCTCCGGTACGGGATGGAACATGCCTCACCACCGCGCAGAAGAAGGTCATCGCGGCGGTGTTCGCCGGCGCCCGCAACAGTGCCCGAGAGGAACTGTACAGTTCGTTTCCGCTGGACCCGGGAATCGTTTCGCCGGGTTGGGCCAGCTGGAAGTTCACGAGTTCGATAGACGCCAACCGGGACCCGGTCTCGGTGGGCTTTATTTTCTCGGCCCCGCCGGAGAATGCCAGCATGCTGGAGGACACCCTGGGCTACGCGCTGAATTACGACGTCGACACGCAGGCTCCGCAGATCTTCGCGGCAGACGAGGTGTATACCGAGAGCGCGATGTCCTTTATGACGCCGCCGAACCCAACGCAGCTTGATACGCTCCGCGGCCGCGGAGCCAAGATGATCGTGGTCCACGGCGCTGCGGACGGAGTCTTCTCCTCCGATGACACAGCGGCCTGGTACCGGTCCGTTGACAGCCGCTACAAGAAAAAAGCCGACGAATTCGTCCGCTACTTCGAGGTACCGGGCATGGGTCATGTCCGGGGCGGCCCAGCCACGGACCAGTTCGACGGACTCGGGGCGTTGGTCAACTGGGTTGAAGGCGGAGACGCCCCCGACCGTATGGATGCCACGGCCCGCGGCGCAGGCAACCCCGGCGGCGTCAACCCGGAGATCCCTGCCAGCTGGTCGGCGGACCGCTCCCGGCCGCTCTGTGTGTACCCGTTCACCGCACAGTACAAGAAGGGCGATCCGGAAAGCGCCGACAGCTTCAATTGCGGGAGCAGCAACGGCAACAGCAACGGCAACGGGAACGGCAACGGCAACGGGAACGGCCACGGGAACGGGAACGGCCACGGGAACGGGAACGGCCACGGGAACGGGAACGGCCACGGGAACGGCAATGGCCGTCCCTAGCTGACACCGGGACTTCCGAGCCCTGCACCCGGTCTGTCTGAACCCCGGTTTGCTGCTGATCAAACGGGTCACTGCTCCGGCCCCGCGTCCGTGCGTGGGCCGGAGCATGCTGTTCGAGTCTGGTGGTGAGCTCCGCTGCGGCAGCGGACGCGCCCACCCGGGCTGCACTGTTTCCCGGCAACGCTGCGGATCGCCTGTCCTCCACAACCGACTGGGACCGGGCCGTTATCCAGAATGCCGTTTTTGCCTGAGCCGGTGGCAAGGGGAGGGACCAGAATCGATCCCACGCCGGAGATCTCCCAGACTCTTCCGGCACAGGACAAGAAACGAACAAAGGAGCCCTCCATGTTGTCCCTGCCGTTTGAATCCCCATCGCTGCACACAACACCCCCTGCGCCGGCCGTCACCGGCTTGGCGGAGGAACCCTGCTGCACCCAGTCCGGCTGCACCTGTTCGGATGGGCGGCAGACAACCAGGGCGGGGACCGGAGCCCGGGCGGCTGCAGGCACCGCTACCCCTGCCCGGACTATCGCTCCCGCCCCCGCCAAACACCCTGGCCGGGCACCCGCTAAACACCCTGTACGTGCGAGCGCCAGGGACCGCGCCGGTTCCACGGGCGACCTGGGTCCTGCCGATGAGTCTGCCCTCGCTCCGGTTATTCCACTGCGTCCCCGGCGGCCGGTAACCGCCGTCCCACAGGACCGCGAGGCGGGTATGGCGACGGCCGAGTACGCGATCGCAACGCTGGCTGCCGTGGCCTTCGCCGCGCTGCTGGTTGCCGTATTGAGCAGCGGCGATGTCCGGGAGCTTCTGCTGGCACTTATCCGGGGAGCCCTGAGTTTCGGGTGATTCCGCGGTTCTGCAGCTGTGGAAGGCGGCCCCGGAAGAATTTGAAGTGGCCCAGCCGTGGATGCAGCCCCAGCCGGCCTTCGGGAGAGCAGGGAGCCGTCACAGCCGAGGTGGCCGTGGCCTTGCCAGCTCTGGTGGTCCTGTTAGCTGGGCTATTGACCGGAGCAGCAGCGGGAGTCACCCAGCTCCGGCTTGAGGAAGCGGCCAGCGCAGCGGCCCGGCAGGTCATGCGCGGCGAAGCTTCCGCAGCCGGGGAGACTGTTGCCCGGCTTGCGGGATCACGCGCCGGATTCGAGCTGAGGACGGAGGGCGAGTGGGTCACGGTCTCCGTACAGTCCACCCTCAACGCCCCCTTGCTCGAACACCTTCCGATCACGCTCTCGGCTCAGGCCGTTGCGCTCCCGGAACAGCTGCCCTGACCGTCCTGAGGAAGCAGTCGACTGCTGCCGAGTCACGGATGCTGTTCTTCGCGGGATTCCAAGCACGCTGTGGGGAGCGGAACCGGCGGGGACGGTGCAACCGGCCGAACCGGCGCACCCGGCGGGCGCGGAGCTGCATCCGGAACTTGAAGTCGGAGCCTCGTCCGCGGGATTCTCCGGCACACAGAAAGGCAGGACACGGTGGAATCCCAAGGCGGTACCCGGGAAAGGCAGGGCCTCACAGCAGCGGGTACGTTCCAGCAGACCCGCAACCGGAGGAACCCAGACCAGCTGCGGGGGGACGCAGGAGCCGGAACGGTTTTGAGCCTGGGTCTCTGCCTGGCGGTGATCACCCTGCTCCTGGCCTTGCTGGTTCTGGCCCAAGCCACGATCGGGGCAGCACGTGCTGGTGCAGCGGCCGATCTGGCGGCGCTCGCCGGTGCAGACACTATCCGGGCTCTTCGGGTGGGGGACCCTTGCACGGTCGCAGCAGAGGTCGCCGCCCGGAATGGAGCAGAACTTGGCTCCTGCGCCCCGGATGTGGGAGCCCTTTCCATCACTGTGGACGTCGCCTCATCTGCCGGAAGGCTGCTGCCTTGGGCACCTTCGGCCCGCGCCGGGGCGGGACCGCCCGGATCGCAGTGGCTGCCCGGATCGCAATGACCGCCCGGGCAGCACGGTACCCCGGACCGCAACGGCCGCCGGGGAACCGCCGTGAACAGCAAAATGGCGGCTGCCGGAGTGATCCGGCAGCCGCCAACAGCTCTAGGGAGGATTCAGCGGTTACTGCTCCTGGCCGGGCAGACCTTCGTAGGCCACGTTGCCGGACGCGAGGTTCTCGTCGATAAGAGCGGGCAGGCGGTCCAGGAACGCGTCACGTTCGGTCACCACGTTCTTCATGGCGTCCTCGACGTTCTCCGTGGTGATGGCCGGCATCATGTAGACAGGCTTGGCGTCAACGTCTTCGCCCTTGGCGAGCTTGATGGCCACGGCCAGGCCGGCCGCCATTTCAACCGTGCCGTGCTGCAGCGAGGTCCCGATGAAGTCGCCGTTCTTGACCGCGTTCAGGCCGTCCTCGATGCCGTCGATACCGACGATCGGGACATCCGTGATCCCGGCTTCCTTCAACGCCTGAAGGGCGCCGAGACCCATGTCATCGTTCTGGGAAATAACGCCGTCAATGTCGGCGCCGAAGGCGGAGATCCAGTTGTTCATCTTGTTGACGGCCTCGTCACGCTTCCAGTTGGCCGTGTCCTTCGCCAGCACCTTCACATCCGGGTACTGCGCCAGGACAGAGTCGATTCCTGCGCCGCGGTCGATCTCGCCGGAGCCGCCCAGCGGACCCTGCAGGATCACCACGTTGCCCTTGCCGCCCAGCTTGTCCATCATCATCTGGGCTTCCTGCGCGCCGGCTGCGACGTCGTCAGGCTGCACCGAACCGTCAAGATCATCGTTCTTCAGGGACGCGTTGACGTCCACGAAGGGAATCCCCGCGGCCTTGGCCGCGGCGACCTGGGGCTGCAGCGAGCCCGCCTGGACCGGGTTCACGAGGATCGCGTCAACGCCCTGGTTCACGAACTGGTCCACCTGGTTGGCCTGGGTGTTGACGTCCAGGTTGGCGGAGTTCCAGAGGATCTTCACGTTATTGGCCGCAGCGTATGCGTCGATGCCTTCCTTGCCCTGGGTGACGAAGGAGGACATGTCGTAAACGCTCACACCGATGGTGAGCTGCTCGCCGCCGGCATCGGTGGCACCGGACGCGGCGTTCGGGTCACCGGCACCGCAGCCGGTAAGGACGAGCGAGAAAACTCCCACAGCAGCGATGCTGGTGGCGAGTTTTTGCAGAGGACGGATCATCGTTGACACTCCTGATAGTGGGTTGAGCTGATGAATAGGTGGGGGATGAAAGAAGAGGGGCCGCTATTTGCGGTGTTTGGACGCCCAGACATCAACGGCTACAGCCGCGACAATGAGGATGCCCTTCATAACGTCCTGCCAGTAGGCAGGGACAACCAGCAGATCGAACCCGTTGTTGAGGGTCTGGATGAGCAGCAGACCAAGCGCTGTACCCCAGATGCTTCCGCGGCCGCCCATCAGCGAGGCTCCGCCAATGACGACGGCGGCAATCGCGTCGAGTTCGTAACCGGAGCCCAGGTTCGGAGCGCCGGAGATCACCCGGGAAGCGATCATGATTCCCGAGAGCCCGGCGAGCACCCCGCTGATGGCATAAACGCTGAGCAGGATCCGGGAGCTGTTGACGCCGGCAATTTCGGCAGCGAGACGGTTGCCGCCCACGGCGTAGACCCGCATGCCGTAGGACGTACGCTTCATGATCACGCCAAGGCCGATGATGCTGACGATCATGAGGATCACCGGGATCTTGACGCCGAGGATCTCCGTGTTCGCAAAGCTGCCGAAGCTGTTGGGCAGGCCGTTAATGGGCGCTCCGTTGCCGATCACATAGGCAATACCGGAGGCCAGCGTCATCATGCCCAGCGTGGCAATAAAGGGTGGGACCTTCATATACGCGACCACCAGGCCGTTGATCACGCCCGCCAGCAGGCCGACGGCGACGGCGACCAGGAGGGCCAGCCACACCTGGTCGGGGTTCGATTTGGCGGTAAGCGCCCCGGCCATGGCACTGGCCGCGATAACACTGCCGACGGAGAGGTCGATGCCGCCGGTCAGGATCACCAGGGTCTGCCCCAACGCGATCAGCGCGAACGGCGCCGCAGCGATAAGGATGGTCGCAAGGTTCTCCGGTGTGCCGAAACGCGCGCTGCGGTACAGGAAGAAGCAGATCACCAGCACCATCACCACAACCATGGCGTGGTCGATGAGCAGCTGTTTGATCCAGGGCCCGCTGAAGCGCGCGGGTCCCAGGGAAGCAGGCCTAGCCGTTTCTGCCTGCCCGCTGGGGGAAGCCGGTTTAGTCGTCGTCATTTGCTGTGGTCCTTCTCGGAGTGGGCTTCCTGCCCGGAGGCGAGTCTGAATATGCGGTCTTGGACCTCGGGATGGGAGAGTTCCTCCCGGGAGAGTTCGGCAGCAAAACCGC
This sequence comes from Arthrobacter sp. Helios, assembly GCF_023167125.1. Classification (NCBI taxonomy): domain Bacteria; kingdom Bacillati; phylum Actinomycetota; class Actinomycetes; order Micrococcales; family Micrococcaceae; genus Arthrobacter; species Arthrobacter sp. Helios. The sequence goes on along the minus strand of NZ_CP095402.1, from coordinate 2,594,180 downwards.
CGTCGCGCATCACCAGGGTCCGGTGGGTCAGGGAGAGGATTTCGGGCATGTCTGAGGAGGCCATCACCACGGCCATGCCGGACTGCGCGAGGTCGGTGATGATCCGGTAGATCTCGTTGCGGGCTCCAACGTCCACGCCCCGGGTCGGCTCATCGAGCAGCAGCACATCAACGTTCCCGGTCAGCCAGCGCCCCAGCACCACCTTTTGCTGGTTGCCGCCGGAAAGCGTCTCCACCGGCTGGTGCAGGGTGCGGCGGCGCAGCCGCAGGGAGTCCATGACTTCGACGGCGGTTTGGTGCCGTGACTTCCGGTGCAGCCAGCCCGCGGTGGAAAAGGCCGAGATCCGCGGAAGGGTGGTGTTGTCCAGAATGGACATTCCCATGACCGCGCCGGCGCCCTTGCGGTCCTCGGGTACCAGGGCCATGCCGGCAACGATGGAGGCGGCCGGGTTACCCGCCCGGACCTTGGTACCTGAGACGGTGACGGTTCCGGAGGTGCGGGCACGCATACCGAAGATCGTTTCGAGCAGCTCGGTGCGTCCGGCACCGACCAGTCCCGCCAGTCCGAGGATCTCTCCGCGGCGCACCGAGAGGTTCACCGGGTCCCGGTCGCCCACCCGCAGGCCGGTGGCTTCGAGCAGGACCTCGGAGCCGTGGGGGTGGATCTCGGGAAACAGGTCTTCCAGATCGCGGCCGATCATCGCGCGCACAATATCGTCGTCGGTGACGTCCCCGATGGGGCTGTCCGCAACGAGGTTTCCGTCCCGGAGCACGATCACCCGGTCCGACATGGCCCGGATCTCTTCCATCTTGTGGGTGGTGAAGAGCAGCGCCACCCCGTCCGCACGGAGCTGGCGGACCACTGCCGCCAGGCGGGCCACTTCCTTTTCCGCGATGGCGCTGGTGGGCTCATCGAGGAGCAGGACCTTCGCCCCGCGGGTGGTTGCCTTGGCAATTTCGATGATCTGGCGGACGCCGACGGGCAGCGAGCCCATCTGGATCTCCGGGGAGATGTCCAGCCCGAACTTGGCCAGCATGGAACGGGCTTCAGCCTTCATGGCCCGGCGGCGCAGGAATCCGGCACGGCGCAGTTCCCGTCCGATGAACAGGTTCTCGTACACGCTCATGTCCGGGATCGAGGCGAGCTCCTGGGGGACGATGGCGACCCCGAGCTGGTTGGCTGCCTGCGGGTTCCCAACGGGCAGGTGCTCTCCGGCCACGCTGACGCTTCCGCTGTCCGCCCGGTACTGGCCGGAGGCGATCTTCATCAGCGTGGATTTGCCCGCACCGTTTTCCCCTGCGAGGGCGGTCACCGTGCCGGGCTCGAGGGTGAGGGTGATGCCCTTCAGCACCGGAACGCCTGCGAATCCCTTCCTGACGTCAACGCATTCCAGGGCTCCTGTACCGGCAGTCATGAGGCGCTTCCCGGCCGGATCATGGTCTTCAGGCTGGTGGAAGCCGTCGAAATCCGCAGGGCTTCTTCGACGTCATCGAGACCATAGGATCCGGTGACCAGGGAATCCAGGTCCACCCGGCCGGTGCTGACCAGGTCGATGGCGGTGGGCCAGGTATTGGCGTAGCGGAAAATTCCGGTGACCACGAGTTCGCGGTTCTGGATCAGCGGGACCGGGAAGGCAATCTCGTCCGCACCCATGCCGACCAGCACCGCGGTGCCGGCCGGGGCGAGGGCCTCCAGGCCAGCGAGGACCGCAGGGGTGGCGCCGGAGCATTCGAGCAGGGCGTCCACGCCCAGGGTGCGGAGCTCGGCGTCGTCCGCAATGGCGTCCAGTACCCGGTCCGCACCGAACTTCAGGGCCTGGGCGCGGCGGTCGGGGTCCACATCGCTGACGATGACTTCAGTCGCTCCGAAGGCCCGGGCGACCTGCAGGGCGATGATGCCGATCGGCCCGGCGCCGGTGACCAGTACCCGGGTCCCGGCCGTGATGCCGGCCTTGCGGGCGGCGGCAATGCCCACGGACAGCGGTTCCATCAGGGCCGCGGCGTCATCGGAGACGGAGTCCGGGATCCGGAAGGCGAAGTGGGACTGGATGGTGACGTACTCGGCAAACGCACCGTCGATTGGCGGGGTGGCGTAGAACTCCATGTGCGGGCAGAGGTTGTAGGCGCCGGCAAGGGTCTGCCGGCTGGTCGGTGAGGGACGCTGGGGTTCGATCGATACCCGTTCACCGAGCCTGGACTCGGCAACGTCCGAGCCAACGGCCACGATGGTTCCGCCGGCTTCGTGCCCCAGGATCAGCGGGGACTCGACGACGAAATCGCCGATCCGGCCTTCCTTGAAGTAGTGCACGTCGGAGCCGCAGATCCCCACCGCACCAACACGGACGAGGACCTCGTCGGCGGCGGGCGACGGGACGGGACGCGGCTCGACGACGATTTCGCCGGCGCGGCGCAGCACGCTGGCACGCATCTGCGTTGGAAGTGGTTCGCGCATGGGTTTCCTTCTCATGGGTTGCTTCAACGGGCTTCCCGCTGAGCAGAGATGCGCCGTGACGACAGCCACAAGTATGCACCACATTTTCTCACTTGTGCAATTGGTGTGCTCATGTGAGCACAGGTACGCTATGGTGGAAGCCCGCCCCCTGCAAGGAGACGTATTTGGCACCGATTGGCCCCGACGAGCTGGTTCGGCTGGCTCACATTGCCCGCGAACACTACATAGCCGGCAAAACCCGCGTCGAAATTGCAGAGGAACTTGGCCTGAGCCGCTTCAAGGTGGGCCGGCTGCTCGACGACGCCGTGAAGTCCGGGATCGTAACCTTCGATATTTCGGTCCCCGGCCCCGTGGACGTGGAGTGCTCCCTGGAACTGCAGCGGCGGTTCGGCCTCACGCGGGCCGTTGTGGTCCGTACCCCCACGGATGCGTCCGAAGCCGTCCAGGAGGAACTGGGCAGAGTCGGCGCGGAGCTGCTCGCCGAGCTGGCCGCGCCGGATGACGTCATCGGCATGACTGCCGGCCGCACCCTGGGCCGGCTCGCCGATTCCCTGGGCACGCTGCCCGGCTGTGAAGTGGTCCAGCTGGCCGGAGTAGCCGGGCCGATCCAGGCCACCGGGGTGGAAGTCATCCGGCGGGTGGCCGAAGCTTCCCGGTCACGCGGCTGGACCCTGTACGCGCCCATTGTCGCTTCCGACCCGGAGGCAGCGGCAGCCATCCGCCGCCAGCACGATGTCCAGCAGACCATGGAGCAGTATTCCAAAGTCACGCTGGCGCTGGTGGCGATCGGCAGCTGGGCACCCGCCGATTCGCAGTTCTTCGACAACCCGGCGCTGACCGCCGAAGACCACGCAGCTCTCCTGGCCAGCGGCGTCCAGGCCGATATCGGTTCAATCCTGATCGACCGCGAGGGAAAAATCGTCGACGATATCCAGTCCCGCTGCGTGGCCATTAACGACGCAGAGCTGCGGCAGATCCCGGAGGTGATCGGCGTCGCCGGCGGAGCGCTGAAACACGACGCCGTCCGGGCCGCCCTCAAATCGGGGCTCATTGACTCACTTGTCACCGATTCCACCCTTGCCAACCGACTGCTGGAGAAACCATGACCCGCACCGTCGTCGCCGGTATCGATTCATCAACCCAAAGCACCAAGGTGCTGCACGTGGATGCCGAGACAGGCGAGATCCTCAGCAAGACCTCGGCCCCGCACCCCGACGGGACGAGCATTGACCCGGAAGCCTGGTGGGAAGCCCTGCAGTCGCAGGACCGGTTGGAGGACGTAGCCGCGGTCTCGGTCAGTGCCCAGCAGCACGGCATGGTTGCCCTGGACGCCACCGGTGTGCCCGTTCACGATGCCCTGCTGTGGAACGACACCCGGTCCTCGGCGCAGGCGAAAAAGCTCCGGGAAGCCTTGGGAGCGGAGGCGTGGGCACGGGAGATCGGCATCGTTCCGGTCCCCTCCTTCACAGTCACCAAACTCGCCTGGCTGGCCGAAAACCATCCTGACCTCGCCGACCGCGTGCATCAGGTCCTGCTCCCGCACGACTGGCTGACCTGGCGGCTCGCCGGCCGCCCGGAGGAGGCGACCACCGACCGCAGCGACGCTTCGGGCACCGGCTATTATTCGGTTCCCGAAGGCCGCTACCGCAAAGACATCCTGGAACTGGCCTTCGGACGCTCACCGCTGCTGCCCCGGGTACTGGCTCCGAGTGCGACGGCGGGTAAAACCACCTCGGGCGCGCTCCTGGCCGCCGGCTGCGGTGACAATGCCGGAGCGGCACTGGGACTGGGCCTGACACCGGGCGAAGTGGTGGTCAGCATCGGGACCAGCGGCACTGTCTTCGCGCCGTCGGCCGCCCGTATCCAGGACCCCAGCGGCGCCGTGGCAGGATTCGCGGACGCCACCGGCAACAACCTGCCGCTGCTGGCCACGATCAACGCTGCCCGCACCCTGGCCGCCAGCGCCCGGCTGCTCAACGTTGACCTCGCTGCGTTCGATGACCTGGCCTCAGCCGGCGCGCCGGATGCCGGCGGGCTCACCCTCATTCCGTATCTGGACGGCGAACGCACTCCTGACCTCCCGCACGCCACCGGAACAATGACGGGGCTGACCCGGGCGAACCTGACAGCCGAAAACCTGGCCCGGGCGTCCGTCCTGGGCCTGCTCTGCACTCTTTCGGATGCCCTGGACCGGCTGCGCGCGCAGGGAGTTGCCTGCGAACGGGTTGTGCTCATCGGAGGAGGATCGCTGTCCCGTTCCGTCCGCCGGGCGGCAGCGGAGATCTTCAACGCCGAGGTCGTCATTCCTGCCCCTGCGGAGTATGTGGCCCTGGGTGCGGCCCGGCAGGCAGCCTGGGCCCTGAGCGGGGAGGCAGAGCCTCCCACCTGGTCCCGCTCCACGGAAGAAACTCATACCCCCACCGGTGCCTCCTGGGCAGCCGAGGTCCGGGGACGCTTCACGGCGTCCCGCATCGCCGCTTATGGACTGTGACGGTCCGAAGGAATCCATGACTTTTGATGCTGCTGCACGTGCCCTGGACGATTCAGCGAAGATGTTCGACGTCGACGCCGTCCTCTTTGACCTCGACGGAACGCTTATTGACTCCACTGTCGCCACCGAACGTGCCTGGACCCTGTGGGGTGAACGGATGGGGATCGCCGGATACCGGCATACGGCCCACGGCCTGACGGCCCAGACCCTGGTCAACGAACTGGTAGACCCACCCCGGCGGGCGGAAGCGCTCGCACTGATCGCCCGGCTCGAAATTGAAGACACCCGCGGAATCCGGCAGAAGGAAGGCACCCCGGAACTCCTGGCCGCCCTTCCGCCGCAGAACTGGACCATCGTGACCTCCTGCACCCGGGAGCTGGCCCGCGCCCGGATGGCAGCCGCAGGACTGGACTGGCCGCAGCACATCGTGACCGCGGACCAGGTCACCACGGGGAAACCCTCGCCCGAGGGATACCTGCTGGCCGCCGAACGGCTGGGAACGGACATCCGGCGGTGCCTGGTGGTCGAAGACGCTCCGGCCGGCCTGAGCGCCGGCCGGTCGGCAAACGCGCAGACCCTGGGTGTCACCGGAACCTACGGTGCGGAGGAGCTCGACGCCGACGCCGTGGTGGCCTCCCTCAGCCAGCTCACCGTGTCCCGCCAGCCGGGGGAAGCACTCCTGATTGGCGTCCGGGCCCGGTAACAGGAGGAGCTAGCGTCCCGGCCCGGCAGAGACGGTCCCTTCAGCGGCAGCCGGATCCGGAGCATTGGCCAGCAGCACCTCGATCAGGGTGACCGCGCCCTTTTTATCCAGCGGGTTGTTCTTATTGCCGCACTTGGGCGACTGCACGCAGGACGGGCAGCCGCCGTCGCACTCACAGGCCCGGATGGCGTCCCGGGTGGCCGTCAGCCACACGGTCGCGGCCTCGTAGGCGCGTTCGGCGAACCCGGCGCCGCCGGGATGGCCGTCATACACAAAAATGGTCGGCTTGCCGGTGTCAGCGTGCAGGGCCGTGGACACCCCGCCGATATCCCAGCGGTCCGAGGTCGCCACCAGCGGCAGCATCCCGATCGAGGCGTGCTCAGCGGCGTGCAGCGACCCCGGGAAATCCGCCGCCGCCAGCCCCGCCCCGAGGAGCAGCTCCTCGTCGATGATGAACCACACAGCCTTGGTGAAAAGCTCCTTGGCTTCCAGCTCCAGGGGTTCCTCGCCGAGGATCTCATTCGAGACCAGGGCCTTGCGCTGGAAGGACACCACCTGGGTGGTCACCTTCACCGTGCCAAAGCAGACCGTCACCTCACCCCACTGCGAGGTGCGTTCAGTTTCCATCACCTCAATCTGGGTGATGTCCCGGGCCTGGGTGTAGAACTCGGGGTTGCCGCGGGTCACCATGGCGCAGTGGTCGGCCTCGTTCAGTTCATCCACCACGAAACTCTGGCCCTGATGGACGTATACCGCCCCGGTATGTGCCTGGTACTGGCTCTGCGCGGCATCCATGGTGCCCAGCAGGGTTCCGGTGGCCGATTCCACGATGTTGATCGGGCCGCCTCCGCTGGCCCGCAGGTTCACCATCGACGCAGCGCTCTCGGCATGGGTCCAGAACCAGCCGGCCGGGCGGCGGCGCAGGTACCCCTGCGCCACCAGCTGCTCCAGCAGCCCGGCAGCAGTTGGGCCGAACAGCTCCCGCTCGTCCGGCGTCAGCGGCAGCTCGGCTGCCGCCGCACACAGATGCGGACCCAGCACGTAGGGATTCGACGGGTCGAACACCGTCGCTTCCACCGAAATATCGAAGATCGCCTCCGGGTGATGCACCAGATAGGTATCCAGCGGATCGTCGCTGGCCACAAATGCCGCCAGGGCATCCTGCCCCGAGCGGCCGGCCCGGCCGATCTGCTGGAACAGCGACGCACGGGTTCCGGGCCAGCCTGCCACGAGGACGGCGTCGAGCCCGGAAATATCGATCCCCAGCTCCAGCGCCGAGGTGCTGGCAATCCCCAGCAGCTGCCCGCTGCGCAGCTGGTTCTCCAGCTCCCGGCGCTCCTCCGGCAGGTACCCGGAACGGTAGGCCGCCACCCGGCCCGGCAGCGAGGGATGGACTTCCTCCAGCAGGCGCCGGCTGATGGTGGCGATCGCCTCCGCACCGCGCCGGGATTTGATGAAGGCGATGGTGCGGACCTGGGCAGCCACGAGGTTCGCCAGCAGATCCGAGGTTTCGGCGATGACCGTGCGCCGCTCGCGGGCCCCGTTCTCGCCCTTCAGCTCGGTCAGCTGCGGCTCCCAGAGGGCAACCGTCGTGGCGCCGTGCGGGGAATAGTCTCGGGTAAAGGCCTGAACGTCCCCGCCGATCAGCCGGCCGAAGGACTGCGCCGGGTCAGCTGAGGTGGCCGATGCGCCGATGAAAACCGGGTCTGCACCGTAGTAGGCGCAGATCCGCCGCAGCCGGCGCATCAGGTTGGCCACATTGGAGCCAAAAACACCCCGGTAGCTGTGTGCCTCATCGATGATGACGAATTTCAGCCGGCGGAAGAACCGGGCCCACCATGCGTGGTTGGGCAGTACCCCGAAGTGCAGCATGTCCGGATTGGCCAGCACCAGGTTGGCGTGGTCACGGATCCAGCGGCGGGCACCTTGGTCGGTGTCGCCGTCGTAGGTTTCCGCCCGCAGCGTTGGCAGCTGCAGTGATTTCAGAGCGGAGAGCTGGTCCGCGGCGAGCGCCTTGGTGGGGGAGAGGTACAGGGCCACCGAGCCGGTGGGTTCCAGGCTGATCCGGTCGTCCAGGGCGGTGCGGTGGATCTCGTCCAGCACCGGCAGCTGGTAGGCCAGCGACTTGCCCGACGCCGTTCCGGTGGAAATGATCGTGTGCCGGCCTGCACGGGCTGACTCGGCGGCCTCGGCCTGATGCCGCCACGGTGCGTGCACGCCGAGGCGCTCATACGCGGCCAGCACATCAGGGTGGACCCAGCCAGGCCACGGCACCGTCTCCGCCTGCCGGGCCGGAATGGAATGGATGTGGACCAGCTGCTCCGGGTCTGCGCCGCCGCCGAGCAGCGGGATCAGGGAATCGTGTAAGGCCACGCCGCCATTGTCCCACCGGCAGCCCTGCGGCCTGCACTCAAACCCCGCCGGCTCCGCGGCTGGCGAAATCCGTCAGAGCCGCGGTTCGAAGATCATCACGCTGGCCAGCGACTCCCAGCCCAGATAGCGGTACAGTTCCAGCCCGGATTCGGGCGAAATCAGCAGACCCGTCTCGGCGTCGTGTTCCAAGGCCACCGCCGTCAGCGCCCGCATGACATAACTGCCCAAACCTCGGCGGCGGAAGGACGGTTCCGTGGAGATCTTGTCGTACACGGCATAACCGTCAACAACGGCCACATGCCCGCGGGCGGCCGGTTCGCCGTCCATCGTGACGAGCACCGATCCCACTGCCCCGGACCTGGTCGTCTCGGAATCGTAGCCGTCCGGCGGGATGGGGTCCTCGATGTCCTGGCCCTCCATGTCCAGGACCATAAAGACCTCGTCCGTGGAACGAACGGAGAGTCCGTACACGTTCGCCGCCCCGTGCAGTTCACCCACCCGGGAAGTGACGATGGTGAACAGGCGGCTGGCACCCTGCCGGGCCGAGGTGGCCAGGGCGGCAAACTCGTCATGGGAGGGCTCAAGGGCGAAGTACTCCCAATCATTGGTTTTGTCGTGCAGGAAGGCTGCCGGGAACCGACCCTCGTGGCGCATCTGGTACCCGCGGGCGCGGGCCCAGCCGGTAACCCAGGTTTCGAGGAGATCATCGGTTAGCGCGTTCATGAATGAACACTAGCCCGGGAGCCGGACCGGCGGCAGGGCTGATCCCTAAATCGGATTTCCTCCGCCGGTCTACCCTTAAAGGGTGGCTTTGAACCGAATTGCTCTTTATTACGCCTTTACCCCGCTTGCCGACCCGGACGCGATCCGCCTCTGGCAGCGCGCCCTGTGTGAAAAGCTCGGCCTGCGTGGACGCATCCTCATCTCCCCGGACGGCATCAACGGAACGGTCGGCGGTGAGCTCAGCGCGGTTAAGGCCTATGTCAAGGCCACCCGGGAGTACCCCGCGTTCAAGAAGATGGACATCAAGTACTCGGAGGGGTCCGCCGAGGATTTCCCGCGCCTGAGCGTCAAGGTCCGCCCGGAAATCGTCAGCTTTGGCGCTCCCGGAGAGCTGAAGGTAGATGCGAACGGCGTGGTCGGCGGCGGAACGCACCTGCGCCCCGAAGAACTGCATGAACTCGTGGAGAAGAAGAAATCCGAGGGTGAGGAGATCGTCTTTTTCGACGGGCGCAACGCGTTCGAAGCGCAGATCGGCCGGTTCAAGGGAGCCGTGGTCCCGGACGTCTCCACCACCCACGACTTCATCGCCGAGCTGGAATCCGGAAAGTACGACGCCCTGAAGGACAAGCCAGTTGTCACCTACTGCACCGGCGGCGTCCGTTGCGAAGTGCTCTCCGCGCTGATGGTGGACCGTGGTTTCCAGGAGGTGTACCAGATGCAGGGCGGGATCGTCCGGTATGGCGAGACCTACGGCGATCAGGGCCTGTGGGAGGGCTCGCTCTACGTCTTCGACAAGCGGATGCACATGGAATTCACGGACGACGCCGCTGTGATCGGCAGGTGCGTCCGCTGTGAAGCCCCAACGAGCAAGTTCGAAAACTGCTCCAACCTGGCCTGCCGTGAACTCACCCTCTACTGCTCCGACTGCGCTTCCGATCCCTCGACGCTGCGCTGTCCGGAAGGATGCGCTGCCTAGCCCTGGGCTCCGGCCGCAGGGGAGACGATCTCACCGAGGTTGGTGACGGCTTTTTCGAACAGGGCCGCCGGATCGCATCCGTGTGCGGAGTTTTCCTCCTGGGCGAAGCACTGCCAGGCCACCCGCCACGTGCAGGCGATGAGCTCCGCCACCAGCAGGGCAGGCATCTGGTCCAGGAGTTTCCGCTCGACCAGTGAATCGCTCAGGGCCGTGACCATCTGCAGTTCCTGCCGGGCTACTCCCTGCAGCAGCCCGGGCTCGCTCAGGATCAGGCGCGAGATCCGCAGGAACTCATACTGCTCGACCTCGTAGGCGAAGTGCCTCCGGCAGACCTCAATCAGCTCGTGCAGAATCTGGGCGGACGTCAGGGCGGGATGGAGCGGGTGTGTCACCAGTGCCTGGACCAATTCGCCCTGACCCGGCATCGCGGCAGACTCCTTGGAATCGAAGTAGCGGAAGAAGGTGCGCTCTGAGATGCCGGCCCGTTCAGCGATCCGGGCAACCGTGGTGGCCTCGAATCCTGCGGTTTCCAGCAGGTCCAGCGTCGCCCGCTGAATCTCGCCCCGGGTAGCTGCCTTGCGGTCGTCCCGTATTCCCATTCCGCGCTCCTCCCTGCCTTCGTGTGACTGTGCCGGGCTCCGTTCAGCCCGTTTGTTTTCTGTCACAGTATGCCACGTTTGGTTAAAAATACTGTCAGTGTGTGACACAATCTACGAGTTCCAAAATACCCAGGAAGAGGAAGCATTTGAGTCACGACAGTCCCGCAGCCCCAGCAGTAGAGCGGCCGCACACCGCCGCGCCCCCCGCGGTATCCAACAAGCAGTTGACGGGAATCATCGGGGCGCTGGCCCTGGCGGCCTTCCTGATGATCCTGAACGAAACTGTCCTGACCGTCGCGCTGCCTTCAATCATGGTGGACCTGGACGTCTCAGCAGCTGCGGGCCAGTGGCTGACCACCGGCTTCCTGCTGACCATGTCCATCGTCATCCCCACCACAGGGTTCCTGCTGCAGCGGTTCACCACGCGCAGCCTGTTCGTCTTCGCGCTGCTCAGCTTCCTGGCGGGCACCCTCATGGCGATTTTCGCGCCGAGCTTCGTTTTCCTGCTGATCGCCCGGATTATCCAGGCCGTCGGCACCGCCATCGTCCTGCCCCTGCTGATGACCACCACGCTGACACTGGTTCCCGTGCGGAAACGTGGAGCCATCATGGGGCTGAACTCGATCGTGATCTCCGTGGGGCCGGCCATCGGGCCGACCGTGTCCGGCGCGATCGTGAACTCCTTCAGCTGGCACTACATCTTCGTGATGATGGCCCCGCTTGCCGTGCTCATCCTCATCGTCGGCATCATCTTCATTAAGATCCCGTCCAGCACCCGCAAAATCCCGGTGGACGTACTCTCCGTGATTCTCTCCGCGTTTGCCTTCGGCTTCCTCGTCTACGGTATTTCCAGCGTGGAGCATGCAAGCGAGAATATGCTGCTGACCATCGCCGCCTTCGTGGTTGGCCTGGCCGGACTTGCCCTGTTCGTCCGGCGGCAGATCCGCCTGACCCGCACGGGCCGGGAGCTCCTGAACCTCACCCCGTTCAAGAACCGCACGTTCACGTTCAGCGTGATGATGATCATGATTGCCATGGGCACCCTGCTCGGAACCGTCGTCCTGCTGCCGATCATTCTTCAGACCGGCAACGGCCTGAGCACCCTGAGCATTGGACTGATGCTTCTGCCCGGCGGCCTGGTGCAGGCTGTCGTCGCTCCGATTTTCGGCCGGGTCTACGACCGCTTCGGCCCCCGGCCAGTCCTGATTCCCGGTGCTGCCATGCTGGCGCTGGGCCAGTGGCTTTTCGTTACGGTAAATACGGATACCGAACTGTGGATGTTCATGGTCAGCCATGTTGTCTTCAGCATTGGCCTGGCCATGCTGATGACCGGGCTGCTCGCTTCCGCCATGGCTTCCCTCGAACCGCGCCTCTATGGCCACGGATCCGCCATCTTCAACACCGGCCAGCAGCTGGGCGGTGCCATCGGAACGACCATCTTCGTGACCGTTATGTCCCTGCTGTCGGCCGGAAAGCTCGAGGCCGGGTCGGACCTGGCGACGGCTCTGTTCTCCGGAGCGCATGTGTCCTTCCTGATCGGCGCCATCCTGGCCACCATCGGCCTGGTGCTCGCACCGTTCATTAAGGTCTCGAAGCAGCACTGACCACCCTCCTGCCCGCAGGACAGGTACGGCCCGCATGGACATCCATGCGGGCCGTACCTGTTCGGGCAGCCTGGCGGCGCGGCCTGACTCCGTGCCGGGAGGACACGCGGCGGAACCTAGACTGGAGCGGTGACTGATTTTTCCCGGATCCCGGGTGCTCCGCAGAGCTCGAACCTTCCGCTGTTGTCCGGCCTTGCCGCTGACCTGCAGGACGCCGGTTACACGGTGGACGGAGTCGCCGCCTTCCTGGGAGAGGAAGCCAGCGCCGCGCTGGGCCGGGAGCAGGTGGTTCCGGCGCTGCTGGTGTGCCGCGCTGCCGCCGAAGCCGGGACCCCGGCACCTGTGGCTGCCGCTGTGCTGCTGTGGCTGGCCGGGGAATCTGTGGCCCCGGCCCGGCTGGATGCCGCGTTCCCCCGAACCGGCGCCGCCGGTCTGCTGGAGCTTGGGCTGGCCGAAGGTGATCCGGAGGCTCCGGAACTGCTGCGGGCCGCCGTTGACCTGCGGCCCTACGCTTTTGACGGCGCGGTGAACGACGGCGCTGCCTCCACAACGGACGGGACCGCCCTGGCGGACGACGGTGCTGCAGCAGGCGCTGATTCGGGGGACGGCGACGGCGGCCCCACGGCCGGCGTCCAGCTCTGGGTGGCCAGCGATCTCGGCGCGCACCAGCGGCCCGGGGTCCTGCCGCATGACCATGTCCTGGGGATCGGGCAGGCGTCCCTGTCCCTGGCCCAGCTGACCGTCCGCCGACCGGTGGAGCGCGCCCTGGACCTGGGAACCGGCTGCGGCATCCAGGCCTTCCACCTGCTGGGCCACGCCGGCCACGTCACCGCAACTGACATTTCCGAGCGGGCGCTGGGATTTACCCGCTTTAATCTGCTCCTGAATGCCGGCGCGCTCGGCATCGATCCGGCCTTCCCGGAACGCCGCATCGACCTGCGGCTGGGCAGCATGCTGGAACCGGTGGCGGGGGAGCGGTTTAACCTGGTGGTCTCCAACCCGCCGTTCGTGATTACGCCGCGCCCATTCGAAGAAACCGCCGAAGAACGCTTCACCTACCGGGACGGTGGACTGGCCGGCGACGGCATTGTCGAAGGACTGTTCCGGAACCTGGAGTCAGTCCTGGCACCCGGCGGCACGGCCCAGATGCTCGGCAACTGGGAAATCCAGGACGCAGCGCCTGCGCAGGATCAGGATCAGGAAACGAACGAAACCCACAGCGGATGGAATGCCCGGCTGCGCTCCTGGCTTCCGGACACCATGGATGCGTGGGTTATCCAGCGGGAGACCCTCAGCCCGGCGGAATATGCCGAAATGTGGCTGCGGGATGCGGCGGAGAACCGCGACAAGAACGAATACGCCGCCTCCTACGCCGCCTACCTTGAGGACTTTGCCTCCCGGGGCACCACCGCCGTCGGCTTCGGAATGGTCTGGATGCGCCAGCGGAAGGATCCGGCTGCAGCCCCGCTGCGCCGTTTCGAGGAAATCACCCACCAGCTCGAGTCGCCGATTGGCCCGCACCTGGGTGCCGCCGTCGACCTCTTCGACTGGGCCGCAGCCCATCCTGACCTTGCCGGGGAACACCTGGTGGCTGCCGGGGACGTCACGGAGGAACGCCACCAGCGTCCCGGCGCCGAACACCCCGGCGTCATCCTGCTGCGGCAGGGAGCCGGCCTGCGGCGGACCAACCTGATGAGCACCGAGCTCACCGGATTCGTCTCTGCCTGCGACGGCGACCTGCCCGCCGGGGCGATCATTGCGGCCCTCGGCGCGCTGCTGGGCCGGGACGATCCGGAATTTGCCGCAGGACTCGAAACAGAAGTGCGCAATCTCATCCTCGACGGTTTCCTGCTGCCCGCACAGCCCTAACAGCACCGCGCGGAATTGGGGGTGCGTCGGCGGGCCTGACCGGTTGAGGTTACCCTTGTGCTTGGGAAAACCCCATACTGTCTTAGGATGAGCAGGCCAGCGGTCCTTTCCGCGCCTCCCTCATTTTCATTTGATCTACCCCGTACGTAGGAGAACAGTGCCAGTTAAGGCAACGGACAAGTCGGCCGGCAAAAAGAAGAAGTTGGTAATTGTCGAGTCCCCGGCCAAGGGCAAGACCATCGCCGGGTACCTCGGCGAGGGGTTCGAAGTGACCGCCTCCATGGGGCATATCCGCGACCTTCCCCAGCCCTCGGACCTTCCTGCGGAGCTGAAGAAGAGCTCGCTGGGCAAGTTCGCCGTCGACGTTGAGAAGGACTTTGAGCCGTATTACGTCGTCTCCGCCGACAAGAAGAAGAAGGTCGCCGAGCTCAAGGCCGCGCTCAAAGACGCCGACGAACTTTACCTCGCAACTGACGGTGACCGCGAAGGCGAAGCCATCGCGTGGCACCTGCTTCAGGTCCTGAAGCCGAAGGTACCCGTCCACCGCCTGACCTTCCCCGAAATCACCAAGGAAGCCATCCAGCGCGCGCTGCTGGAAATGCGGGACATCGACATCTCCATGGTCGACGCGCAGGAAACCCGCCGCATCCTGGACCGCCTGTACGGCTATGAGATCTCCCCGGTGCTCTGGCGCAAGGTCGCCCGGGGACTGTCCGCCGGCCGCGTCCAGTCCGTTGCCACCCGTCTGGTGGTGGAACGCGAACGCGAACGCATGGCCTTCCGCTCCGCGTCCTACTGGGACCTGCTGGGCACCTTCGCCACCGCCTCCTCGGAGACCTTCAAAGCCCGCCTGACCTCGGTCGACGGCGCCCGGATCGCCACCGGCAAGGACTTCACCGACCGCGGTGAGCTCAAGTCCAAGAGCGTCACCCACCTGGACGAGGCAGCCGCCGTATCGCTGGCCGCCGGCCTGGAATCGGCGTCGTTCTCAGTCCGTTCGCTGGAGACCAAGCCCTACACCCGCCGTCCGGCAGCGCCGTTCACCACCTCCACGCTGCAGCAGGAAGCCAGCCGCAAGCTGCGTTTCTCCTCCCGTGTGACCATGCAGGTGGCGCAGCGGCTGTATGAAAACGGCTACATCACTTATATGCGTACCGACTCCTCCTCGCTGTCGGACCAGGCCATCAACGCTGCACGCCGCCAGGCTTCGGAGCTTTACGGGCCCGAATACGTGCCCGAGGCCCGCCGCGTATACAAGGGCAAATCCAAGAATGCGCAGGAAGCCCACGAGGCCATCCGCCCCGCGGGTGACTCCTTCCGCACCCCGGCACAGGTTGCGTCCTCGCTGCGCGGCGACGAGTTCAAGCTCTACGAACTGATCTGGAAGCGCACCGTCGCCTCCCAGATGGCAGATGCCAAGGGCTCGACGGCGTCCGTCAAGCTGGGTGCCGTGTCCGCGGACGGGCGCGACGCCGAGTTCTCGGCCTCCGGAACGGTTATCACCTTCCGCGGTTTCATGGCTGCGTATGAAGAGGGCCATGACGCTTCCCGGGAAGACGAGGAAGGCGCCGGCGACAGCCGCCTGCCGATCCTGAAGAAGGACGATCCGCTGAAGGCAGCGGAACTCGCTGCCGCCGGCCACGAGACCTCGCCGCCGCCGCGCTTCACTGAAGCCTCGCTGGTCAAGATGCTCGAAGAGCTCGGCATCGGCCGGCCGTCCACCTATGCGGCGACCATCTCCACCATCATGGACCGCGGTTACGTGACCAGCCGCGGCCAGGCCCTGGTCCCGAGCTGGATCGCCTTCTCCGTGGTGCGCCTGCTCGAAGAGCATTTCACCGACTACGTGGACTACGACTTCACGGCCGAACTCGAAGAAGATCTGGACCGGATCGCCCGCGGCGAAGCCGGCCGGGTGGAATGGCTGAACCGGTTCTACTACGGCGACCGCGTCGAGACCGGCCTCCACACCATCGTTAACGATCTGGGCGAGATCGACGCCCGCGCGGTGAACTCGATTGAGATCGCCGACGGCATTGTGCTGCGCGTGGGCAAGTTCGGCCCGTATTTGGAACGCCCGCTGCCCGCGGACGCTCCCGAAGGCACCGAGCCGGACCGTGCCAACGTGCCCGAGGACCTGGCACCGGATGAGCTGACCGCCGAAAAGGCGATCGAACTCATGAACAGTGCCGGCCCCGAGGAACGTGTGCTCGGCGAGGACCCGGAAACCGGGCGCACCATCGTGGCCCGCAACGGCCGCTACGGTCCCTACGTCATCGAACTGATCCCCGAGCCCACGGCCGAGGAACTGGCCAACCAGCCGGTGGAGTACTACAAGAACGGGAAGCCCAAGCCCCCGAAGAAGCCGGTCAAAGTCAAGCCGCGCACCGGTTCGCTCTTCAAGTCCATGAGCGTGGAGACGGTCACCCTGGAGGAGGCCCTGAAGCTGATGCGCCTGCCGCGCGTGCTGGGCACCGACGCTGAGGGCAACGAGATCACCGTGCAGAACGGCCGGTTTGGTCCGTACCTGAAAAAGGGCACGGACTCCCGCTCGATCGGCTCGGAGGAGGAGATCTTCACGATCACCCTGGAGCAGGCGCTGGAGATCTACTCGCAGCCCAAGCAGCGCGGCGGACGCCAGGCCGCTGCTCCGCTGGCGGAGTTCGGCACCGACCCCGTGTCGGAGAAGCCCATTGTGGTGAAGGACGGACGCTTCGGCCCGTACATCACCGACGGCATCACGAACATCACGGTTCCTCGCTCCACCGCGATCGAGGAACTCACGCGGGAACAGGCCGTGGAACTGCTGGCCGAGAAGCGCGAGAAGGGGCCGGCCAAGAAGCCTGTCCGTAAGCGCGCTACGGCGAAGAAGTAGGCCGATGCCGGCTGCCGGGCGTTTGCTCCGGGTCCCTGCACGGGGCCCGGAGCAGGCGCGCGGGCGCGGCAGAGCCATAATGGAACTATGCGACTAGGCGTCCTGGACATTGGTTCCAACACCGTCCACCTGCTCCTGGTGGACGCGCATCCGGGTGCCCGGCCGGTGCCCTTCGCCTCCCACAAACGGCCGCTGCAGCTGGTTGCCCACCTGGACGGGAACGGTGCCATCACCGACCACGGCCGGGACCTGCTGGTCGAATTCGTGGAGGAGGCCCGGGACTTCGCCGAGCGCCACCGGGCGCAGGACCTGCTGGCCTTCTGCACCTCGGCCATCCGGGAAGCCGCCAACGGGCCTTCCGTACTGGAACATGTGGAACTCCTCACCGGCGTCGCACTCAAGGAACTGAGCGGGCGGCAGGAAGCGTCCATGACCTACCTCGCCGCGCGGCGCTGGTACGGCTGGGGTGCGGGAACCCTCCTGGACCTGGACATCGGCGGCGGATCGTTCGAGATGGCACAGGGCCAGGATGAACTGCCCGACGTCGCCGTCTCGGTTCCGCTGGGCGCCGGACGCCTCACGCGGGACTGGCTGGAGGGGGATCCTCCGGCAGCGGAAAGCATTGACGCGCTGCGGGACTATATCCGCAACACCGTGCATGACGCGGCGTTGGAGTTCCTGCCGTACGGAGCGCCGGACCTGGCCACCGGCACCTCCAAGACGTTCCGGTCCCTGGCCCGCCTGACCGGCGCGGCGCCGTCGGCAGCCGGTTCCTACGTCCGGCGCAGGCTGCGCCGAAAGGATCTTTCCCAGCTGACCCTGCGGCTGTCCGGTATGAGCGTGGCCGAGCGCTCCCGCCTGGACGGGGTCTCCGCTCTCCGGGCACCCCAGCTGCTGGCCGGCGCGCTGGTTGCTGAGGCGGCGATGGAAGCCTTCGACCTCAAGACACTGCAGATCTGCCCCTGGGCGCTGCGCGAGGGCCTGATCCTGCAGCGTTTGGATACGCTGCGCTTTGACACCCCGGGCCCCCTGCCGGCCGGGCCCGAACCTTACCTGCCAGAACACGCCGGGGCCCTGGTCCTGGCTGCGGCCGGTGAACCGAGCGGAAGTGCGATGCCATGACCTTAACCTCCCCCCAGCCGGTCCAGCCGGCCGCCAACCTGCCATCCATCCCGGTGGCGCTGTCCAGCTCCTCGGTCTACCCGCTGTCCGTGCACGACACGTTTGCCGTGGCCCACGACCTGGGCTATGACGGCGTGGAAGTGATGGTGACCGGCAGCCAGATCAGCCGGAACCCGGATACCGTCAAGGGGCTGATCGACCGGTACCAGCTGCCGGTGCTGGCCATCCACGCCCCCACCCTGCTGCTGACCCAGCAGGTCTGGGGCAAGGCGTGGACCAAGATCGAGCTGTCCGCTGCGATGGCTGCCGAAGTGGGGGCGCACATCGTTGTGGCGCATCCCCCGTTCCGCTGGCAGACCGGCTACGCGGAGAACTTCGCCGAAGGGGTCCGGCGGATCGCGGAGGACTACGGCGTCACCATCGCCGTGGAGAACATGTATCCGTGGCGCGTCCGTGGCCGCGAGGCGAAGGCCTACCTGCCGCACTGGAATCCGCTGCCGGAACCGTACGACCACGTGACCTGGGACTTCTCCCATGCCGCGATCGCCGGGATGGACTCCTATGAGGAGATCCGCAAACTCGGCAGCCGGCTCAGCCATGTGCACCTGACGGACGGAACCCCGAACGGCAGGGATGAGCATCTGCTGCCGGGGGAGGGGACGCAGCGCTGTGCTGAGGCCCTGCAGTACCTCTCGGAGACCGGCTACAACGGGACAGTGGCCATTGAAGTCAGTACCCGCAGGGCAAAGGAACCGGGGGAGCGGGAGGAGATGCTGCGGCAGACCCTGGAGTTCGCCCGCGTAAACCTCAACCAGGTGCTCGACGAGTAAACGCGCGCAGGTTACTGGTTGCCGGCGCGCGCCTTTTCCCTGCCGGTCATTCCCGGCCGCGGAGTAACGTACGGCCCCTCCACGGGCCCGTGAAAGAATCGGGGCATGCAAAATCTCCCCCGACTTTCCTTCCTCGGCTGCGGTTCCATGAATGAAGCCATCCTTGGCGGTATCCTCGCCGGTGGTTTCCCGGCGGACCGCATTACGGCCACCGTCCGCCGTGCAGACCGTGCCTCGGAGCTGCGGCAGCGGCACGGGATCACCGTCCTGGCCGGTTCCGAGGACGACGGCGCCAACCGCACCGCGGCGGCGGAAGCGGACATCGTGATCATCGGAGTGAAGCCCGTGGGGGTCCGCGCCATGCTCACTGAGGTGGCTGGTTCCCTGGTCCCGGGCGCCGTCGTCGTCAGCGTTGCCGCCGCAGTGCCGCTGGAACTCATGGAAGCCGCACTCCCGGCCGGGACACAGGTCATCCGCACCATGCCCAATACCCCGGCCAAGGTGGGCCGCGGAGTCACCGCGCTGGCACCCGGGTCCGCGGCCACCCCCGAATCGGTGGGCGTCGTCCGTTCCCTGCTCGCCAGCACCGGCCGTGTCGTCGAGGTGCCCGAAAACCAGCTGGACGCCGTCGGTTCCGTCAGCGGCTCCGGTCCCGCCTACGCCTTCTACCTGGCGGAGGCGATGGCCAAGGCCGGAGCGGACCTGGGACTGGATCCGGAACTCGCCGCGGTCCTGGCGGCGGAGACCGTGGCGGGAGCCGGTGCCATGCTGGCCGAGCCCGGCGCGGAAGCTGCCGCCCTGCGCAAGGCTGTGACCAGCCCCAACGGCACCACGGAAGCGGCGATCCGCGTCTTTGGCGAGCAGGACCTGCCCGGAATCATTGCTGCGGGAATGGCTGCCGCCGCGGACCGTTCGGCGGAAATCACCGCGGAGCTCAGCGCAGCTTCCTAAGCGCGGATGAGGGGTTAGGGCCGGGCCGCGAAGCGCTCCAGCAGGTCAACATGGCCGGAGACAATCAGCACGTCCCGGCTGGAAACCTTGGTGTCGGCCTGCGCGTAGGTGAAGTCCTCACCCGGGGACTTCACGCCCACGATCGTCACGCCGTACTTGGACCGGACGTTGGACTCGCGCAGAGTGAACCCCTGGGTTTCCTTCGGCGGGTACATCTTCACAATGGCGAAATCGTCGTCGAACTCGATGAAGTCCAGCATCCGGCCACCGACCAGGTGCGCTGCGCGCTGCCCTGCGTCGGCCTCGGGATAAATCACGTGGTTGGCTCCGATCCGGGTGAGGATCTTGCCGTGGGCAGGCGTAATCGCCTTGACCCAGAGGTGCTCGATGCCCAGATCCACCAGGTTGACGGTGATGAGCACACTGGATTCGATCGAGGTGCCCACGCCCACGACGGCGGCAGAAAAGTCCTGCGCGCCGAGCTGCTTGAGTGCGTCAATGTTGGTGGCGTCGGCCTGCACCACGTGGGTGAGCTTGCCGGCGGCTTTCTGCACCAGGTCCGGATCCCGTTCGATGGCGAGGACCTCCCGGCCCTGCTTCACGAGCTGCTCGGCGGTGGCGGAACCGAAACGGCCCAGTCCGATCACCAGGACGGGAGCGTTGTGCGGCGGTCTTTCAGCCAATGATGGGCCTTTCTTCGGGGTAGTGGTACAGCGGTTTGCGTTGCCGCAGGGCGAGGGCGGCCGCGAGCGTGATGGTTCCAACGCGGCCGGCGAACATGGTTGCGGCCAGCACGTACTTACCTGCCGGCGGCAGCTCCGGGCTCAGCCCGACGCTTAGTCCCACCGTAGCGAATGCGGAGATCACCTCGAACAGTACCGGCTGCAGGGTCTCGTCCGTGATGACCAGCAGTGCCAGGGTGGAGACGGCGACCATGGTTGCGCCGAGCATCACCACCGAAATCGCGACCCGGAGGGCTCCGGCGGGGATGTTCCGGGCGAAGGCCCGCACATCCGTGTCACCGCGCGCCTCCGCGATGATGGCCAGGAAAATCACGGCGATGGTGGTGACCTTGATGCCGCCGGCCGTGGACGCCGAACCGCCGCCGGCGAACATCAGCATGTCCGTGATCACCAGGGTGCTGGCGTCCTGGTCCGCCATGTCAACCAGGCTGAACCCGCCCGAGCGCATCATTACGGACGCGAAAATGGAATGCAGGATCTTTTCGCCAACATCCATGCCGGCAATGGTCCGCACGTTGAACCACTCGAAGGCGGCCCAGAGCAGGCTTCCCGCGCCCAGCAGGATGAAGGAGACCACCAGCGTCAGCTTGGTGTGCAGGTTCCATCCACGGGGACGCAGCCTCGTCTGGAGCAGGACCATGATGACCGGGAAACCCAGGGAGCCGATGAACACGCCCAGCATGAGCGGGACCAGGATCCAGAGATCGTTTTCATACGGAACCAGCCCGTCCGAGTGCGGGGTGAAACCGGCATTGTTGAACGAGGAAATGGAGTAGAACACCGCGTGCCAGATGGCCTGGGCCGGGGACTCACCAAGCATCATAAAGCGCGGGGCCAGCACCGCAGCGAGGACCAGCTCGATCAGCACGGTGGTGCTCACCACGATCCGCAGCAGCGAACCCACTTCACCGAGCCGGCCGGTGTTCATTCCTTCCTGGGCAATGAGTTTGCCGCGCACACCGAGGCGCCGGTTCACGGCCAGCGCCAGCAGCGAGGCCATGGTGAGGATACCGAGGCCGCCGATCTGGATGGCCACCAGAATCAGGACCTGCCCGAACACGGACCAGTATGCTGCGGTGGACACCACCGTCAGGCCGGTGACGCAGACGGCGGAAACGGCCGTGAACATCGCGTCATGCAGCGGGGTCACTTCGCCGGAAGCGGAAGCCGCGGGAAGCGACAGCAGCGCCGAGAACAGCAGGATCACGAGGCTGAACACGATCAGTGCCAGACGTGCGGGGGAGCTGTTGGCAACGGCGTCAATGAAGTCGCGGCCTGCTACGACGAAGCCAAGGGGGCGGCGTTGGCGCGTCTGCAGCGGAGGCTGCTGTTGGGATGCCATGGGTCGAAAAATCCAGTTCTGTGCGCTGTGGTCCTGCTGAGTAGTAAACCACTTAACCTTGCCGGCAGCAGTGCGGGGCGCGGAGGCCGGATCGCGTAGCCTGTGACCATGACGAGTACCGGGCTCAGCCTCCCCGCGATCCCCACCCATATCGTGTGGAATGAGTCACTGCTGGCATATAACTTTGGCGCCAGCCATCCCATGAGTCCGCTCCGGCTGGACCTCACCGCCAGGCTGGCGAAGGAACTGGGAATTTTCGACCTCCCGCAGGTGAGCGTGGGGGAGCCGTTCGTCGCTGAGGACTCCCAGCTCGCCACCGTGCATGAGCCCGGCTACATCGCCGCGGTGCGGGAAATCAGCCGCAATCCCGGCAGATCCAACGAGGCCCTGGGACTGGGGACGGAAGACGACCCTGCCTTCGAAGGAATGCACGAGGCCAGTGCCCGGCTGGTGGGCGGTTCGCTCGCCGCCGCAGAGGCCGTGCTGTCCGGCCGGGCCCTGCACGCCGTGAACTTCAGCGGCGGCATGCACCACGCCGCCGCCGGCAAGGCCTCAGGGTTCTGCATCTACAATGACGCCGCTGCCGCCGTCGCGCGGTTCCTGGAAGCGGGCTACTCCCGGGTCCTGTACATCGACGTCGACGCGCATCACGGAGACGGCACCCAGTCGATTTTCTGGAACGATCCGCGGGTCATGACAATTTCGCTGCACGAAACAGGGCTGACGCTTTTCCCCGGAACCGGTTTCGCGAACGAATCCGGCGGACCGGATGCCGCGGGAACGGCCGTGAACGTCGCGCTGCCGCCGCGCACCTCCGACGCCGGCTGGCTGCGGGCCTTCCACGCCGTCGTCCCGCAGCTCACCGGGGCGTTCGCGCCACAGGTGATCATCAGCCAGCACGGCTGTGACGGACACCGGGATGATCCACTCTCCAACCTCCGCCTGTCCGTGGACACACAGCGGCAGGCTGCCCTCAGCATCTCCGGGCTGGCGGATCAGTTCTGCGAAGGCAGGTGGGTCGCCACCGGAGGCGGCGGGTACAACGTGGCCAGCGTCGTTCCGCGGTCCTGGAGCCTCCTGCTCGCCGTGGCGGCGAACACCCGCATGCCGGTTACGACGCCGGTGCCGCGCAGCTGGCGGGACTATGTCCGCGAGCGGCACGGCATCGACACTCCAGCGGTCATGGGCGACGGCGTGGACGTATGGTGGCGCTCCTGGGAGGTTGGCTACGACCCCAACGACGAGATTGACCGGACGGTCATGGCTACCCGTAAGGAAGTTTTCCCGCTGCACGGCCTGGACCCCTGGTTCGACTGACGGACCCCGTGAGCAAACAGCCGAATATATGCAGCTAAGGTAATGGATATGGTCATTGATGATGTATTCGCCGTCATCGCGGAAGGCACCCGGCGCGAGATCCTGGGTGCACTGCGCAGCGGCGACAAATCCGTGGGTGAACTGGTGGAGGAACTGGAAGTCAGCCAGCCCACGGTATCCAAGCATTTGAAGGTCCTGCGCGAAGCGGGCCTGGTTTCCATGCGGGCGGAAGGACAGCGGCGGTACTACGCCCTGAAGACCGAGCCGCTCGGCGAGGTAGTACTATGGCTAAGCGCATTCGATCTGCCATCACTTACCGCCGTCCAGGCCACCACTCCGCGCCTGGCCGGCGTCGCCGCCGGCCTGGAGACAGCCGATTTCCGCGGCGGCCGATCCTTTTTCCCCGGGCGCCCTGTGCCCGGAGCAGGACGGCAAAACGCTGCCGCTGCCGTGGCGGCACAGCTGCCGTCCGGCGCTGCCGAAACCCCTTCGGCCGCTGACGCCAGCGTCCAGCAGCAGCTCGGCCGCACTGTCGGCCGTGCCGCGGAACGCGCCGCTGACCTGCTGGGTTCACTACCCAAGTTCCGCCGCCGCCGCCCGTAAGCGGTGCTGCCCCCGGTCTTCAATCGCACCCCGGCACCAATCGGTTTAGCGTAGTAAGCAAGCGGGGAATTTATAAGGAGCAATATATGGACGCAACACTCACACGCGTGCGCGACGAAGTATTCCGCCGCAACCCCGGCGAAACGGAATTCCACCAAGCGGTGGTTGAAGTCTTCGACACCCTCGGACCGGTCCTCCGCAAGCATCCCGAATTCGGCGAAGCAGCCATCCTGCAGCGGGTCTGCGAACCCGAGCGCCAGATCATCTTCCGGGTGCCGTGGGTGGATGACGCCGGCCAGGTCCGCATCAACCGCGGATTCCGCGTCGAGTTCAACTCCGCACTGGGCCCGTACAAGGGCGGCCTGCGCTTCCATCCGTCCGTCTACCTGGGCATTGTGAAGTTCCTCGGGTTTGAACAGATCTTCAAGAACGCCCTGACCGGTATGCCTATCGGCGGCGGCAAGGGCGGCTCCGACTTCGATCCGCGGGGCAAGTCCGACGCAGAAGTGATGCGTTTCTGCCAGTCCTTCATGACCGAGCTCTACCGGCACATCGGTGAATACACGGACGTCCCTGCCGGTGACATCGGGGTGGGCGGCCGCGAAATCGGGTACCTCTTCGGCCAGTACAAGCGGATCACTAACCGCTACGAGTCCGGGGTCCTGACCGGCAAGGGCGTCAGCTGGGGCGGCTCCCTGGTCCGCCCCGAAGCCACCGGCTACGGCGTGGTGATGTTCGTCGAGGAAATGCTGAAAACCAAGGGTATGAGCCTGGACGGACAGCGGGTGATCGTTTCCGGTTCCGGCAACGTGGCGATCAACGCGATCGCCAAGGCCCAGTACCTGGGCGGCAAGGTCATCGCGTGCTCGGACTCCTCGGGTTATGTCGTAGACGAGGCCGGAATCGATGTGCCGCTCCTGCGCCAGATCAAGGAGCACGAGCGCGGCCGCATCTCCGACTACGCAACCCGCCGCGGCAACGGCGCCTCCTACGTCGCCGGAGGTTCCATCTGGGACGCCGGAGCCACCGTGGCGCTGCCCTGCGCCACACAGAACGAACTCGGCGAGGCGGATGCCGCCTCACTGCTGAAGTCCGGCGTCGTCGCTGTCGCTGAGGGCGCCAACATGCCCTGCACACCGAAAGCGATTGAAATCTTCCAGGAAGCCGGCGTCCTGTTCGGCCCGGGCAAGGCCGCGAACGCCGGAGGCGTGGCTACCTCGGCCCTCGAGATGCAGCAGAACGCCAGCCGCGACGCGTGGAGCTTTGAACACACCGAACGGCGGCTGAGCGAGATCATGGTGAACATCCATGACCGCTGCGCGGAAACCGCGGATGAATACGGTGCGCCCGGCAACTACGTCGTGGGCGCCAACATCGGCGGCTTTGTGAAAGTCGCCGACGCCATGCTGGCCCTGGGCGTTATCTAGCCCCGGATTTGGCCCGGCAAGGCCCGGCCCGGCAGCCCGTTCCAGGGCGCCGGTGCCGGGCCTTTTCCTTATCTGCGCTCAGCCCTCAGCGAGTCCGGCCCTAACTCAGGACCGGACGCTGGGCCGCAGCGGCCACCGGGGAGTAGGCGGAGAGGAGCCGGACATGGTCCGGGGTCAGGTCCGCCACCCGGTCCACTCCCATCAGTGCCATGGTCCTCGCCGCCTGGGAGGAGAGGATCTGGATGGTCCGGTCCACGCCCGCCCGGCCGCCGGCCATCAGTCCGTACAGGTAGGCCCGGCCAATCAGCGTAAAGTCCGCTCCCAGTGCGAGAGCGGCCACAATATCCCCGCCGCTCATAATGCCTGTGTCCAGGATGATGCTGGTTTTTCCCTTGAGCTCGGCAGCCACCGCTGGAAGCAGGTGGAGCGGGATCGGTGCCCGGTCCAGCTGCCGTCCGCCGTGGTTGGACAGGACGATTCCGTCTGCGCCGTGGTCCACTGCCCGGCGGGCGTCCTCGACGGTCTGGATGCCCTTCACCACCAGGTTCCCCTTCCAGACCCGGCGCAGCCAGTCGAGGTCATCGAAGGTCAGCGTGGGATCGAACATGGAATTGATCAGATCGGCCACGGTTCCGGAGTACCGGTTGAGCGTGGCGAAGGACAACGGTTCGTGCGTGAGGAAGTTGAACCACCATGCGGGCCGGTAGGAGGCATCCAATACTGTCCGGACCGTCAGAGCCGGGGGAATTGTCATGCCGTTGCGGACATCCCGCAGCCGTTCACCGGCGACGGCGGTGTCCACCGTGACCATCAGGGTGTCGAACCCGGCGGCGGCGGCACGGTTGATCAGTTCCAGGGACTTGTCCCGGTCCGTCCACAGGTAGAGCTGGAACCAGTTCCGCCCGTTCGGCGCTGCGCCGGCCACGTCTTCGATGGAGGCGGTTCCCATGGTGGAGAGCGTGTAGGGGATCCCTGCGGCTTCCGCGGCCTGGGACCCGGCATATTCACCTTCGGACTGCATCATCCGGGTGAATCCCGTGGGTGCGATTCCGAAGGGCAGGGCAGACTCCCGCCCCAGCACGCTGGTGGAGAGATCCACGGACGCGACGTTGCGCAGGACCCCGGGGCGGAACTCCAGGTTCTCGAAGGCTTCCCGGGCCCTGCGGAGGGTGATTTCCGCCTCGGCAGCGCCGTCCGTGTAGTCGAAGGCTGCCTTCGGGGTGCGCCGCTTGGCCAGGTCCCGCAGGTCCCAAACAGTACTGGCCCGTTTCAGGTTCGCCGCCGGTCCCACCTGCGGTTTTTTGAACTGCATCAACGGTGCAAGGTCATGGACGCGGGGGAACCGGCGGGTCAGGGCCGGGGGTTTGGAAGTCAAGGGAATAACACTGCCTTTCGAAGCATGCTGCTCTGTGCTTCGAGCCTACGGACGCGCCCGGGCCTGTGACAAGGCAGATTGCACCCTGATGCACCGGGCAGCGCCGTGCGTCGTTATGCGTCGCCGGCCAAGGCCCGGGGACAGCGTCCGCGGCGTCATAAAGGAAATGGAAAGCACCCAACTTGCCATGCGCCGGCCGTGGGCCTACGGTCTAAACATGACTAACCGTTGGTATGCGTATTTTTCGTTGGCTCTGGAGGAGCCCGCGCGATAATTCGCTGACGCCAACCTTCAGAGCCAACAGGGCAGGGGATCCATCCCTTGCCCTTCGCCATATCCGGCGGGGTTCTGAAGACTGCTCCCGCCGGCTCACACACGGATAACGGGACAATGAACCTCACCACCACGCAGCACTCAAAAACCACTTCGGACCTGCGCGTCAGCGAATTCCGCCCGCTGCCTGCACCTGCCGGCCTCATGGCCGAGCTGCCGCTCTCGGAGGAACTTGCCTCCACCGTCAGCAGCGGCCGCGACGCGATCCGGGCGGTGCTCGACGGTGCCGACGACCGGCTGCTCGTTATTGTGGGGCCGTGCTCGATCCATGATCCGGAGGCCGGGCTGGACTACGCCCGGCGTCTTACCGCGGCCGCACAGGAACACAACCAGGATCTGCTGGTGGTGCTGCGGGCCTACTTCGAAAAGCCCCGGACCACCGTGGGATGGAAGGGCCTGATCAACGATCCGCACCTTGACGGCAGCCACGACATCGCCGGCGGCCTGTTCGCTGCACGGCGTTTCCTGATTGCGGCCGGAGAACTGGGTTTGCCGGTCGCCACGGAATTCCTGGAACCCATCAGCCCGCAGTACGTCGCTGACCTGGTGAGCTGGGGGGCCATCGGTGCCCGGACCACGGAAAGCCAGGTCCACCGTCAGCTGGTTTCCGGACTGTCCATGCCGGTGGGCTTCAAGAACGGTACGGACGGCTCGCTGCAGATCGCCCTCGACGCCTGCGCCGCCGCGTCTGCGCCGCAGTCTTTCCTGGGTATCGACGGCGAGGGCCGCGCCTCAATGGTGGGAACCTCGGGAAATCCGGACACGCACCTGATTCTCCGCGGCGGCAGTTCAGGACCGAATTACGACGCCGGCCACGTTGCGGCCGCTTCCCAGTCACTGGCGGCCAAGGGCCTGAACCCCCGGCTCATTGTGGACGCCAGCCACGCCAACAGCGGAAAGGACCACCGCCGTCAGGCCCAGGTGGCGCTGGAACTGGCCGCCCAGCTCGAATCGGGAACGGAGACCGCGCAGCTCATCGCCGGCGTGATGCTGGAGAGCTTCCTGGTGGGCGGAGCGCAGTCCCACGACAGCACCAATCCCGGTCCGCTCACCTACGGGCAGAGCATCACGGATGCGTGCATGGATTGGGACACTTCGGCCGGAATACTGGCGGTTCTGGCCGCTGCTGCCCGCCGCCGCCGCGCCGCGCGTGTTGACGCGGCCCGAGGCCTCGGCCGGGTCCGCAGCAAACCGGGACGCAGTCGCTCATAAAGAGCCCAATAACCGGGAAAAACTTCCACTATGGTTACTTTAGCCACTAGAGTGGTGTGCTAGACGGTCACGAGATGGTCATCAAGGCGACACGCCGCGGGCTGTTGGACGAACGGATTTGAGGAACACCGCATGCCGCGGAGTTCCGTGCCGTAGTTGTATCAGGCGCAGGTTGCGGAAGGAACAATAGATCAATGGCAGACGAGAGCAATTTCTCGGACGTGCGGTTTCTGACGGTGTCAGAGGTCGCGGATGTCATGCGTGTATCCAAGATGACCGTTTACCGGCTGGTGCATTCCGGAGAACTTCCGGCAGTCCGTTTCGGACGGTCTTACCGCGTTCCGGAATCTGCGGTGCAGCAGGTTCTGCGTAACGCCGTGATCGACCGTCAGTCCGGTACGGCCTGAGCCGGCCGGCCGTAACCGGCCGCGGGTTCGCCCTGACGCTGTCCGGAAAGGCTGCGTGAAGGCGGTACCCTGTTAAGGAACGTTTCAATCATGGCTAGTATCTGCCGGAACCGAAGCTGCGCGGGCCATTAGGCCTCAGGCCCCCGGGACCGGCATGGCTCCTATTTCAGTTTGTGAGGACTCTGTGGGTTCAGTTATTAAGAAGCGCCGCAAGCGTATGGCCAAGAAGAAGCACCGCAAGCTGCTTCGCAAGACCCGCCACCAGCGCCGTAATAAGAAGTAGATTCTTCTTCGTGCCGCAGAAGCCCGCCGTCCGATAAGGATTAGGCGGGCTTCAGCTTTTTAACGCCGTTGCTTCAGCGCTGTACCTTCATCCTGGTGCCCCGGGTGCTGTGCGCAGGGTGTCAGCGTGAGCGGACCCAGGAGAACCCCCGCCACAGTCCGTAGGCAGCCCCGGCCACGGATGCGGTCTTGAGCCCGAACGTTGCGGCCCGGCGGCCCGACCGGAAATCGTAGACCGGCCAGTTGTGTTCCCGGGCGTGCCGGCGCAGGCGGGCATCGGGATTGATGGCTACGGGGTGGCCAACGAGGGTCAGCAGCGGAACGTCGTTGAAGGAGTCGCTGTAGGCCCAGCAGCGGGAGAGGTCCAGCCCCTCCTGCTTGGCCAGGACCCGGACGCCCTCGGCCTTGGCCGGGCCGTGCAGGAACTCGCCAACCAGGCGCCCGGTGTAGAGGCCATCGGTTACTTCGCTGACCGTGCCCAGGGCCCCGGTCAGGGACAGCCGGCTCGCGATCACCGACGCCACCTCCACGGGAGTTCCGGTCACCAGCCAGACCGGGCGCCCGGCCTTCATATGCTGCTCGGTCAGCGCCCTGGTCCCAGGCCAGATCTTGGAAACGATCATCTCGTCGTAGACTTCTTCGCCCAGCGTCCGGACGTCCTCGGCGGCGAGCCCGGTCGCGAAGGCCAGCGCGGCATCGCGCACGCTGTGGACGTCTTTCAGGTTCTCGCCCTGGAGCATAAACCGCAGCTGCTTAGCGGCGAAGCCCGCCGCTTCACGGAGGGTGAAGACCCTGCGCTGGTACATTTTCCGCGCCACATGGAACAGGCTGGCGCCGCGCATCAGTGTGTTGTCGACGTCGAAAAACGCTGCTTCTCCCGGGGTACCTGCCGCGGCCGGTGAATCAGCGGCTCGGATGGCACGGGATCGGGGCATGCATTGAGTCTACTGAAAAACACAAGGCCCGCGCCGACGTGCCGCGCAGGGGACTATCTTTGATGTCATGAATGATCCCGGCTCCCGCCCCTCGGTTCCCGACCTCCTCCTGCTCACCCGCCCCGGCTGCCACCTCTGCGAAGATGCCAGGCAGATCGTTGACCGGGTCTCGAAGGACCTCGGGATTCCTTGGCAGGAAAGGTCAATCGAGCAGGACCCGGATCTTTTGGACCGCTTCGCGGAGGAGATCCCGGTGCTGATGATTGACGGGGTCCAGCGTGATTTCTGGCAGATCGATGAGGCGCGGCTCCGGCGCCTGCTGGCCGCGTAATACGCAGCCGCATGGGGGACACGGATGGCAAAACCCACTTGGTCAGGCAGCAGCAGCGGTCCTAGAGTGGGAAATTACCGGGCCGGCGGTCCGCAGGGACCGACCCGGTGCTGAGGACATGACGGAGTTGCAGAAGTGAGTATCCCGGATGAACGAGACCTGGTCAGCCCGGCGGCATCTGGCCACGGGCGGCACATCCCACCTGCTTCCCTTGCCCGGCTGACCGTCTACCTCAGGGTGCTGGGCACCATGATGACGGAAGGGATCGAACGGGTCTCCTCCGAGGAACTGGCCGAGGCCGCCGGGGTCAATTCCCCCAAACTGCGGAAAGACCTTTCGTATCTCGGCTCCTACGGCACCCGCGGCGTAGGCTACGACGTTCCCTACCTGAGCGGGCAGATTTCCGCGGCCCTGGGCCTGACACTGGACTGGCGCGTGGCAATTGTGGGGGCCGGACACCTGGGCCGTGCACTTGCCGGATATCCCGGATTCGGTTCCCGCGGCTTTGAAGTGGTGGCCCTGTTCGACGCGGACCAGATGGCAGTCGGCCAGGAGGTCGGCTGGCTCAGGATCAGTCCGGTCGAGGCGATGGAAAGCATCCTGGAAAAAACCCGGGCCAACATGGCCGTGCTGGCTGTGCCTGCGGAAGCAGCTCAGGGGATGTGCGACCGGCTGGTGGATGCCGGGATCACGAGCATCCTGAGCTTCGCCCCCGTGGTCCTGCAGGCTCCCGCGGAAGTGCAGATCCGAAAAGTCGACATGGCAACGGAGCTGCAGATCCTGGCCTACCACGCACAGCGGGCCCAGGTTTCCGCCCTGGCTACGGACGCCCAGGCGCGACTGCTCCGCTGACCTCTGTACCGCTCAATCCTGACCCCTGAACCACCGCATCCTCACGGCAGGCTGCCGCTGCCTACCGCTGCAGCGGACCGGACCGGCGCTGAGCGAAATAACGAGCTGCGCGCGGCAGGAAAGTAAGCGCCAGGCCGGTACCCGCAAGCAGGGCCGCGCCGACATGCTGTGACAGGTTGTCCCTGATCCCAAAGAAGAGGGATGCCGTGATCAGCAGGCAGCAGCACACCCTCGCCCAGTTCCTGCCCTCGCGGACGAGGGTGGCCAGGAAAATGTAGAGACCAAACGTCACGACCGCGACGGCGGCATCGGCGACCCGCACCACGGCAAGCACAGATTCAGGCGGGACCTTGAGCTGCTGGAGCTGCAGGGCTACGTCAGGGAAGGGCCTGCCGGGGTCCAGGGCGGCCCGGAATCCCACAACCAGGAGCAGGGCACCGGCTGCTGCTATGAGGACGGCAGCAACGTTGACAGCAAAGGGGGCCCGGAGCCGCGGACGGCGGTCCGGGAGCCGCCGGGGAGGTTCGGGCGCGGGAGCGGGCGGATGCTCCGGACGGGGCGGCAGCTTAGCCGCTGGCTGGGCTTCCGCCGCCTGGCGCCGCGGCCGCCGGGCGGTGGTCAGGTCCAGGCCCGGATCAGCAGCAGGTGCGCCGGACTCTGCGCCGGACCGGGTGGACCCGGTGGACCCAGCGCCGGGCCCGGTGAAGTCAGCGCCGGAACCGGCGGCGGACTGAGCTGCCGTCCCGGATACCTCGAGCTCCAGCTCACGGGACCGGTGGGCTGCGGTGGCGCGCCGCCTGGACGCGGATCTGCCGTGGATTGCCTGCCTGAGCGCGATGCTTGGCCAGGGCCGCCACTGGCGGCCCTGGGATGCATTGGGTGCTGCGTGGTCCGGCGCGTCCAGTTCCGCTGAAGCTTCGGCGCTGTGCCGGTTTCGCCGGACCGCGCTGCGCTGATGCGCGGAACCCGTTCCCTGGGTACTCGGGACAGCGCCGGGAGAATCGGGTGCTGCAGGGGGAGTCGTCATAGTCGTCGCCGCCTTCAGGAGACCGGAAAGTGGTGCTCCACGAAGAACCCGCAGGCCCCCGTGGAGCATTAAACGCTACGTCCCCGGCTCCCTGCTGTGACCACTTCGGCGGTGAACCCGCACTGCCTTCGGCTAGATTGTTGCAACCTGCTTTAGTACGGGCGGTACGGGTTGTACTGGTGCCGCTGGAAAAAGGCATTGCTGGGCTTGAGGTAGAGCATCACGATGCCCGCGATTCCGACCAAAGTGGACAGCAGGGACAGGATCCCCAGTGCCGACATGAAGTAGGCCGGGAGGGAAACCAGCAGGCCGAAGATGGAGAAGGCAGCAAAGACGGTCCCGACAATGCGTGCCCAGTTGTGGCCCTTTCGGACAAACAGCGCGATCAGGACGTACAGCCCCAAACCAATCAGGGCGATGACGACCGAGAAGGTAATCAGGAATCCACTGACATCCTGGACATCGATGTTTGTCTGCCGAAGATCCTGGATCTGGGAGGGGGTGAGCAGGTCCGGAAGGTTGAACGACGTAATCAGGTTGTTGATGAAGGCCAGGACGCCGGCGGCCAGGATGAGCCAGAAACCGATCATCACCTCACGCGGGGCCGGCCCCTTAGGCCCGGCTTGGCTGGCCGGCCCGCCGGGGTAGGCATAACCCGAGGGCTGCGCGGCCTGGTATCCGTACGGCGTCTGGCCATACTGCCCTTGCCCATACTGGCCCTGGCTATATGTGCCGGGCTGCTGGCCTTGCCCGTACTGGTTCTGGCCGTACTGGCCCTGCCCGTACTGATTCTGGCCGTAGGCGCCGGGCTGCTGGCCCGCTGGGCCCTGTCCGTAGCTGCCCTGCTGGTCCGGCTGCGCTGGTGTCCCCGGCTGGTCCGGCTGGCCGGCATGCGGAGGGACCTGAGGCTGTTCGGGCTGGCTGTACTGTCCGTAGCGCGGCTCGGGGCGCTGCGGAGCCGGTCCGCTGCCCTGGCCCTGATCGCTGCCGTTGACACCCTGGGAACCAGGACTGCCGGCGGGCGTTCCTTCAGTGCGTTGGGGGTCATGGGGTTCGGGGGTGTTGGGAGTGCTCATGTCAGCCGCCTGCCGTGTGGATGGTCTGCCGGAGGATGGTGCCTGGTCAGTGCCGGTCAGTGGGCAGATCCCCCGTCTGCGAAGTCAGCTCCAGTCTAGCCCTCCACACCGCACGGGAGACCTGGAACACCTGCTCCCGGACCCCGCGCGGGTGAACCGGGTATGCGAAAGGCCCGGTACGCCGTAGGGCGTTCCGGGCCTTTCGCGGGTGGGAAGCGGAATGCTTACGCAGCGACGAAGGCTACGTCCAGGTTGATGGTGACCTTGTCGCCGACCAGTACGCCGCCGGTTTCGAGGGCTGCGTTCCAGGTCAGGCCGAACTCCTTGCGGCTGATGGAGGTGGTCCCGGCGAAACCGGCGCGGGTGGCGCCGAAGGGGTCAACAGCAACGCCGTTGAACTCAACGTCCAGGGTGACCTGGTGGGTGATGCCCTTGATGGTGAGATCGCCCGTGACCTTGTAGTTTTCGCCCGAACCTTCAACACCCGTGGCGGTGAAGGACAGTTCCGGGAACTGCTCAACGTCGAAGAAGTCAGCGCTCTTGATGTGGGCGTCGCGGTTGGCGTCGTTGGAGTTGAAGGACGCAGCGTCGATCACGGCGCTGAGCTTCGAATCGCTCAGGCTCTGGCCGACCTCCAGGACGGCGGTGACCTTGTCAAAGCTGCCGCGGACCTTGCTGATGCCGGCGTGGCGGACGGTGAAGCCGACCTCGCTGTGGGAAGAGTCGAGGTTCCAGGTGCCTGCGTTAAGACCGGTGGGGATCATGTTTTTACTCCTGTGATAGTCGGCAGTGCTGCGGTTGCAACGCTACCAGTAGATGCATTTGCATCAAGCTTGACACACATTGCTCAAAGGTTCAAGTGATTGTGAAGATTTAATCTTCACAGGTGTCTCTGCGAGACTTGAAGTCATGTCCCGAGCCTCGATCCACCTCGTCCGCCACGGCGAAGTCTTCAACCCGGACGGTGTTCTGTATGGCCGCCTGCCCGAATTCCACCTTTCAGCCCTGGGCCAGGAGATGGCGCGCCGCGTAGCGTCCTATTTTCAGGAGCAACGCAGCGGCGGCGCAAAGCTGGTGCACCTGGTCGCCTCGCCCCTGACCCGTGCCCAGGAAACGGCTGCGCCCATCGCGTCGGCACTCGGGCTGGAGATCTCCACCGATGAACGGATCCTGGAAGCTGAGAACCGCTTCGAAGGCCTCTCCGGCGTCAAAGGCCGGCTCCGGAATCCAAAATACTGGCCGCTCCTGCGGAATCCGATGAAGCCTTCGTGGGGCGAGCCGTATGCCGCGCAGGTGGAACGGGTGATGGCCGCCGTGGAGGACGCGCGGATCCGCGCCCTGGAGCTGGGCGGCGACGGTGCCGAAGCGGTGCTGGTCAGCCATCAGCTGCCGATCTGGGTCACCCGCCTGGCCGCCGAGGGGCGCCGCCTCTGGCACGACCCCCGCAACCGGGAATGCACGCTGACCTCAGTCACCACCCTGGATTTCGACGGCGGAACCCTTACCGGCGTCCGGTATGCCGAGCCCTCCGCTGACCTGCTGCCCGGCGCCGCGAACATTCCTGGCGCATAATACAATTACTACGCGTTGTAGAAGTGGCCACCCCCCTGCCGCGATGAAAGCTGGAAGTCCTTGAAGAAATCTGAGAGCGAAAACCAGGCTGGAGCCATGCACCGCAGGTCCTTCCTGCGGATTGGTGCCGGGCTGGCCCTCGGCGTGCCGCTGGCCGCTGCGTTGGCAGGATGCACGGTGGAAGATCCGCTGGCTGAGCAGGCGAAAGCCGGCGACAACAAAAACTACATTGCCGGCGACGGCTCGGTCACGGAATACGCCGCCTCTGACCGGGGTGAGCCCGTGCAGCTGACCGGCACTCTCTTTGACGGGACGAAAGTCAGCGCCGCAGACTGGGCCGGCGACGTCGTCGTGCTCAATTTCTGGTATGCCGCCTGCGCTCCGTGCCGCAAGGAAGCACCGGACCTGGTGGAGCTCCACGAAACCTTCGCGGCGGACGGAGCCCGCTTCTACGGCGTGAACGTCCGGGACGAAGCCCGGACAGCTGAAGCATTCGAGCGGAACTTCGCCATCCCGTACCCCAGCTTCGAGGACCGGAACGGGGAGGTGCTGCTGGCCATGACCCGTTTCGTGCCGCCGCAGGCAGTTCCGACCACACTTGTCCTGGACCGCGAGGGCCGGGTCGCGGCAAGAATCCTGGGCCTCGCCGAAAAGGGCACGCTCAAGGCCCTGATCAGCGACGCGTTGGCCGCGTAGCAGCCGTGCCGCCCGTCCTCCTGTCCGCAGCTCTGCCCGCTGCAGCCCTGCCTGCGGCCAATGTCTTCGCGGAAACGATCCTGAACGGATCGATGCTGCTGGCCATTCCCGTTGCTGCCCTGGCCGGATTGGTGTCCTTCCTCTCACCATGCATCCTCCCGCTGGTGCCCGGCTATCTGGGATACGTCACGGGTCTGTCCGGGGTGGATCTGGAGAACCAGCGCCGTGGCCGGATGCTCACGGGAATCGGGTTGTTTGTCCTGGGCTTCTCCGTGGTTTTCGTCGCCATCGGCGCAGGGATCGGACAGCTTGGAGCGTGGCTCCGCGGGGCGGAGCAGTCCTGGATCCCGCAGCTGCTGGGGGTGCTCATCATCCTGATGGGCGTAATCTTCATGGGCGGGCTGTCCTGGTTCCAGCGGGACCGCAAAATCGAAGCCAAGCCGCCCGCCGGGCTGTGGGGGGCGCCGCTGCTGGGCATCACCTTCGGACTTGGCTGGGCGCCCTGCATGGGCCCAACGCTTTCGGCGGTGCAGCTGCTCTCCTTCTCCGGAGACGATGCCTCTGCGGCCAAGGGAGCTCTGCTCACCTTTGTCTACTGCCTGGGACTTGGCCTGCCATTCCTGTTCATCGCACTGGGATTCCGCCGAGGTATGGGCGCCCTCTCCTTCTTCCGCCGGCACCGGGTTGGTATGCAGCGCTTCGGCGGCGGCATGCT
Organism: Arthrobacter sp. Helios; assembly: GCF_023167125.1. Lineage (NCBI taxonomy): Bacteria > Bacillati > Actinomycetota > Actinomycetes > Micrococcales > Micrococcaceae > Arthrobacter > Arthrobacter sp. Helios. The sequence continues at coordinate 2,558,368 of NZ_CP095402.1, read as the reverse complement.
GATCGTCCTGGGCCTGCTGATGGCCACCGGTGTGTGGACACTCTGGATCAACGAACTCCAAGGCTGGGTGGATAGTGTGACCCTGCCGATTTGATGAAGACAACGATGCTCCCAGCCCGCCGGATCCCCGGAACCCGTCCCCAGAGAACAATGAGAACCAGTTGAAACCTGAACCGGACAGCGAAACCACGCAGACCCCGCCCGCGGATACCCCTGCCGCGGATACGCCTGCCGCCGCGGAGGCACAGGCGCCCGGCGGCAAGAAAAAACGCAGCGGCAAGCGCGACGACGTCGCGCTCCCTGCCCTAGGGCTTACCGGCACGCTGCGCTGGGCCTGGACCCAGCTCACCAGCATGCGCACCGCCCTGTTCCTGCTCCTGCTGCTCGCGGTTGCCGCGGTCCCCGGCTCGCTGTTTCCGCAGCGGCCGGCCAACCCGGGCGCCGTCACACAGTACCTCGAGGACAACCCCGGCAGTGGTCCGTGGCTGGACCGCTTCCAGCTGTTCGACGTGTACTCCTCCGCCTGGTTCTCCGCGATCTACCTGCTGCTGTTCATCTCCCTGATCGGCTGCGTTATTCCCCGGGCCAGGGTCCACTGGAAAGCACTGCGCTCCAAGCCGCCGCGGACCCCGAAGAAGCTCTCCCGCCTCCCGGAATACGGCACGCTGGCGGTACCTGCCGGCACCGGTCTGACGGCAGCCGAAGCAGCCGGCGATGCCGCGCAGGTACTCCGGAAGCGGGGCTACCGGGTGGAGGCCCGCGATCTGGACACCGACCGCCCCTCCGTCGCCGCGGAGCGCGGTTTCGCGAAGGAAACCGGAAACCTCGTGTTCCACGTGTCCCTGATCGGTGTGCTGGCCTCGATCGCCGTCGGCGGGCTGTTCGGATACAACGGACAGCGCATTGTCGTTGAAGGTGACACTTTCGTGAACACCTTGGTTGGCTACGACACCTTCAGCCCCGGCACCAACTTCACCGAGTCGCAGCTGGCTCCCTACTCCGTCACCCTGGACGACTTTGACGTCACCTTTGACCGGCAGAGCAGCACCGGCAATGTGCAGCCGCTGGACTTTACTGCCTCCGTGACGGTCAAGGAGGATCCGAACGACGAACCGCGGACGGAGACCATCAAGGTCAACGAACCGCTGACCATCGGCGGAACCCGGGTGTTCCTGGTCGGCAACGGCTACGCTCCGGTGGTTACGGTGCGCGACGGCGAGGGCAATGTCGCTTTCCAGGGACCGGTTGTTGGTGTCCCCACGGACGGCGTCTACACCTCGCTGATGGTGATCAAGGCGCCTGACGCGCAGCCGGACCAGCTTGGTTTTGTCGGATTCTTCCTGCCCACGGCCTTGGTCGACGGTAATGGTGTGTCCTTCTCCGGAGACCCCGATCCGGTGAACCCGCAGCTGAACCTGAACTCCTACTACGGGGATCTGGGCCTGGACGAGGGTGTCCCCGGCAACGTTTTTGTCTTGGATACCGATGAGCTGACGCCGCTGAACAACCGGGACCTGGACTCCGGCGGCATCGTGCTGGCTATGAACCAGGTCCAGGACCTCCCGGATGGAAAGGGGTCCATCAGCTTCGACGGGCTCCTGCGCTACGCGGCACTGGACGTCCACTACGATCCGGCCAAGTTCGCGGTGCTCATTTTCGCCGTGCTTAGCCTCACCGGGCTCAGCGCATCGCTGTTCCTGGCCCGCCGCCGGGTGTGGGTGCGTACGGGAACGAACGACGATGGCCGCATAATGGTCGAGTACGGTTTGCTGGCCCGCGGTGAGGATGCCCGCCTGGAAACCGAAGCCGAAGCATTGCGCGGCTTGCTGGAAAAGAAGTGGATGGCGGGCGGGACCGCTCCGCAGGAGGACGGCCCGGAAACCCTGGCCGACGCATCAGTGGCCGGCAGCGCCGGACGCACGGAAGAAACAGGTAAGGACGACTAATGCCATCCATCGACTACCAGCTCGCGGAATACAGCGACCTCTTTATGCTGCTGGCCGCGTTCACCTACACGGTGGCGTTCCTGGCCTTCACCTGGGACCTGGCCAAGAGCAGCAAAACGCTCCGGGCCATCGACCAGAAGGCCGGCACCGTGCAGGCCGCTGTTCCCGCCAAAAAGGCGATGGTTCCGGCGGGTGCTCCCACCGGGCCGGAAGGCTCCAACCGCCAGTGGGACGACAGCAGTGCCGCCCTCACCGCCGATGACGCCATGGGCTACACGGGGGAACGGCGCAACGCCGCCCGCGTCGCCGTCGCCCTGACGGTACTGGGCGCGCTCATCCACATCGCCGCCGTCGTCTCCCGGGGCCTGGCCGCGCACCGGGTGCCCTGGGGCAACATGTACGAGTTCTGCACCACGGGCGCGATGGTTGTTTCCATCGTCTTCCTGCTCGTCCTGCTCCGCCGCGACCTGCGGTTCCTGGGAACGTTCGTCGTCGGCCTGGTCCTGATCATGATGATGGCAGCCACCATCGGCTTCCCCACACCGGTCGGCCACCTCATCCCCGCACTGCAGAGCTACTGGCTGATCATCCACGTGTCCGTCGCCGTGATTGCCTCCGCGCTGTTCACCCTGACCTTCGCCATGTCGGTTCTGCAGCTGCTGCAGGCCGACCGCGAGGCCAAGGCCCGTGCCGGCGGCAGGGAACGCCTGGGCTTCCTCAAGATCGTCCCCTCCGCCCAGTCGCTGGAGACCTTCTCCTACCGCATCAACGCCGTCGCGTTCGTCCTCTGGACGTTCACCCTGATGGCTGGTTCCGTCTGGGCCGAACAGGCCTGGGGACGCTACTGGGGCTGGGACACCAAGGAAGTCTGGACCTTCGTGATCTGGGTTGTCTATGCCGGCTACCTCCACGCCCGCGCCACCCGCGGCTGGACCGGCACCCGTGCTGCCTGGCTGTCGATCGTCGGTTACCTCTGCGTGGTCTTCAACTTCACGATCGTGAACGTCTACTTCTCCGGCCTGCACAGCTACTCCGGCGTCTAGCCCGATAGCCAGGTTGGCCACAGGCCCCGTCCCGGACTCGTTCCGGGGCGGGGCCTTTTGGTGTGTGGGTGCGGGCGGCGCGGGTGCGGCGGGCCGGGCGCCGTGGGTGTGTGTGCGGCGGGGTGGGCGTGGGGGTGGGGTGCGCGGGCCTGTGCGTGATCCGGCTGCCGCGGACCGGGCGCGTTGCACTAACCGACTGACTTAGCCGCGGTCTAGGCTGCTTTATCTGCGCACCCGGCGACGGCCACCGTGCTGAATCCCGCCGTATCTGCACACCGGAGCTCGGCCGCGAGACCCTCACCCCGCTGTGCCATGCCAACAGCAAAATGCCCCGGCCCGGACGGATCCGGAACGGGGCACTTGGTCTATGCTTCGAGGAGCTGGCTAGTTGCTGCTGGGCTTCTCGTCGTCGTTCTTCTGGCTGGCGCGCTTCTCACGGTCCGCCAGCTCCTGTTCGCGGCGCTTGAGTTCCTCTTCCTTGGCCTTCTGCCGGCGGCGGATTTCCAGGTTCCGGAGGAACTCGGGGTCGTCATCGGGAGCGGTGGGGTGCCGCACTGCCCGCGGCTTCGGTTCCGGACCATGGGTCGGGCGCCCAAACAGGAACCACAGGATGGCACCAATGACCGGCAGGAGCACGATCGTGAAGAGCCAGGCGGTCTTTGAGATGCTGCGCACTTCGTGGGCTTTGGACATGATGCAGTCGATGAGCGAGTAGATGATCAAGGCTGCGACGACGATGACGCCGAGGAGTACGAGGCGGGGCATGCCCCCAATTGTAGTGGAGACAGCTGCGGCCGGGCCGGACGAATTCCGGGAACCTCGGAGAGCGGTGAATTACCTGGGAACAGGACCCGGGCAGTGCCCGTAGAATGGGGCCGTGGCTTTCTGGAAATTTACCGCTCTCCGCCTTGGTCTGGTGGTCGTCTTCTTCGTTGCCGGGTTGTTCCTGCAGCTTGGAATAGTGCTCTCCGCCCTCGTTGCGGCAATCCTGGCCTGGTGCGTCACCTATCTGTTCTTCCGGGACATGCGCGACGCCGCTGCCCGCAGCGTGCAGAGCCGGTTCAGTGAAAAGACGCCGCCGACGCGCAACCGCGCAGAGCTGGACGACGCCGAAGCTGAAGACTCCGTGCTCGACGCGAACCCCGACGTAGCGATCGACGCCGACCGTAAGCCCCGCGAAAGCCGCGAAAGCTAAACCCGGACGGCCGGGGCTCCGGAGTTTCCTGGCGCCCGGGTACCGGCATCCTCAAGCCCGCCCGCGGCCTCCCGCCGTCGCCCCGCACTGCCGTCGCCCCGCCGCGGCCCGCCGTCCCCCGGCCTAGTCCAAGCCCCGGTCCCGGGCCTCCGGTAGGCTCGCACCCATGAGCGACATCCGCAGCCCGGCCAGCCGCACCGAAGAGCGCACCGAAGAAACCGTGCGCACACCAGAGGCCGAACAGGCCTACAACCGGCGGTGGCTGACCGGACTGATCACCCTCCCCTTGGGCCTTAGCCTGCTTGCCGCGGCCTGGATGCTCAGCGTCGCCGGAGAACTCCCGGATCCGCTGGCCAGCCACTGGGGCCGGGACGGAGTGGACGGGTATATGTCCCTCGCGGGCCATGCCGCGATGGCTGTTTTTGTGGGCGGTGGAAGCGGTGCCCTGCTTGCCCCGATGGGGGTCCTCACACGTGGTCATTCCCAGCTCATCGGCAGGCTCGGAGTTGGCTTCGGGCTCGGATTCGGTGTCCTGATGACTGGGCTCTTCATCGCGGTGGTGGCAGGACAGATCGGTTTGGCCGATCCCTCCCAGGCTGCCGTCTCTGCCCCCGTGCTGTGGGCCGCAGCAGCCCTGGCGGTGCTGACCGCTGCCGCCGGTTTTCGGCTGTACCGGCCAGGCGATGTGGACCGGTCCCAAAGCCCCGCAACAGCCGCCCTGGCTGGCGCGGCCGCGGATCAAAGCTCAGCCGTCTCCACAGCTGCCCGCGGGCTGGCAGCCAACGGAGAGACCATGGAGATCACCGTCTCGATGGGCAGGTGGAAGTGGCTGACCAGTCTGGGGACCGGCGCAGCCGTGGCGCTGAGCCTCGTTTTCCTCCACCCGGCGCTGGCTCTGCTCGGCGTGCCCAGCGCAGCTCTGCTGTGGGTGTTCTGCCAGGGCCGTGTTGTTATCGATCCGGAAGGTATCCGCGCCCTGGCCGGCGGTTTCTGGAAACTCATGCCGCTGACGCACAAGGAAGTACGCGCCGCATCCGTCCAGGATGTCAAAGCCATGGACTTCGGCGGCTGGGGCTACCGGCTTAATGCCGGCAGCATCGGCTTCATTATGGGCAGCGGTCCGGCGCTGGTTCTGGAAGCCGGCTTTGGGCAGCGTTATGTCCTCTCAATGCCTGACGCCGAAACTGGGGCCCGTGCGTGCGCTCTGGCCAATGCGTACCGGGCGTTGGCCGCGGGGCAGGAAACCGGAGAGGTCGACACCCCGCGGAAACGGCCATAAATGCCGGCCCGCTGGCTGTCGGGATGAATTCTGCTGGCTGCTGGTTGGAGATTGCCGTCCGTGGGCGGTTCCAGCGCGTTGAGTCCTCCAGCCGTGGCTAGTGTGACAGGCATGGAACCAGTCTTGAGTCTGACCCGGCGTTGGGGCGCCCCGGCGGCGGCCGTGATTTTCTTCGTCCTGTGGTGCGTGGGGGAAGCAGGCCGGATGGGAGGTCCGTACGGTGTCCTTGCGATGGAGTGGCCCGGAACCGTGCCGCTCCTGCTGATGACGGCGGCTATCGCGGTCGCGGCCCGCTGGCCGGTGCTGTCGCTGTCACTGACCGGCATGCTGCTGTTCGGGCAGCTCACGCGCATGGTAGCGCCAATGTACTCAAACAACTGGGCCATCTACCTGGGGTCCTTCATGGCACTGGGATTTATCGCCTGGACCGGGACGGCCCGGATCCGGATCGTTGCCGCAGCAGCGAATACGGTGTTCGCCGCCGTGATGGCTGTTTTGATGCTGTCCTGGCGCTACAGCAGCGGCCTGGGTTGGTTCCCTTCGCTCTTCAGCGGGGACTGGTACACGTTCCGAACGTATGGGCCGCAGCTGTTCGCGCTCCTGCTGCTGATAGCGGCGGGATTCTTTGCTGTCGGGCTCCTGCTTTCCCTGTACCAGGAGCGAGGCAGCCTATTCCACGCACGCGAACTGGCGCAGAGCACGCTTGAGGACACTGAAGTCGACCTGATTGTCGAGCAGGAACGGACCAGGATCTCCCGGGACCTGCACGATGTCCTGGCCCATTCCCTGGCGGTCATTGCCGCGCAGGCCGATGGCGCCCGGTACCTGGTCAAGGACCAGCCGCAGCCGGTGCTGAAGGCGCTCGAAACGATTGCCGGTTCGGCCCGGAGCGCGCTCCTGGATGCGCAGCGGGTGATCGAGGGGGTCAGCGAGGACGGAATGACGGCGCCGCAGCCGCAGATGAAGGACATCACGGACATGGTTGATGGGATGCGGAGCAACCTGCGGGTCCGTGACAGTTCCTCCGGCCAGCCGGTGGAGCTCTCCAGCGGGCAGCAGCTGGCGGTTTTCCGCATTGTCCAGGAGTGCCTCACCAATGCCTTGAAACACGGCGGCCGGGATACCGAGGTCCGCCTGCACCTTGACTGGAGCGGGCCGGGGCTGACGCTTCACGCTGCTTCCGAACTGGCCCACAAGCCAGAGCCGGCCGAAGCATCCGAGCGGCCCGGCCGTGGCCTGGCCGGGATGCGCGAACGGGCGCATCTGGCAGGAGGCTGGCTCACTGCAGGACCCGACGGCGAACACTTCCGCGTAACTGTCTTTATCCCGTACGGGTCCGGGGCCGGGGCAGAAGGCGGCTCCGGCGTCGAACAGTCCGAAGCGGGCCGCGAAAACCGGCCGCTGGCACTAGCAGCACCCACCCCTGACGGAACGGACACTGACAATGCCTGAGGCCGGCGACCGCATCTCCGTTGCACTGGTTGATGACCAGCCGCTGTTCCTGGCCGGAATCCGCATGCTGATTGACAGCCAGACGGACATGGAGTTCTGCTGGGAGGCCGGTGACGGGCAGCAGGCCGTTGGCCTGGCCGCGGAGCAGCGGCCCGACGTGATGCTGATGGACCTGCGTATGCCTGTCCTCGACGGTGTTTCGGCCACCCGCCGGATCATCGGGGACGCGGATGCAGCCGGGACCGAACACCCCAGGATCATCGCGCTGACCACGTTCAACCGGGACCAGGCGGTGGTGCAGGCGGTTCAGGCGGGGGCCAGCGGCTACCTGTTAAAGAGCGCGGAACCGGAGTTCCTCCTGGCCGCCATCCGGACGGTCCATTCGGGGTACTCCGTGATCGCCCCGGGCTCCATCCACTCGCTATTCGACCATGCGGCACGCAATGCTCCGGCGGCGCCGCCTGATCTGTCTGTCCTTGAGGTGCTGTCCGCGCGGGAGCGGGACGTCTTCCTCCTAGCCGCGAAGGGGCTCAGCAACGGCGAAATGGCACAGAGCCTGTTCGTTTCCGAAGCCACCATCAAGACGCACCTGCGCAGCGTCCTGGACAAGCTGGAGCTGCGGACCCGAATTCAGCTGGTGTCCTTTGCCCACGAGCGCCACCTGTTGGGCGGCTGAACGGTGAGGCTGGCCCGGCATGCCAAACAAGCCAAACAGGCCGTTCAGGCCGTTCAAGGCAGACAAGCCGGGCACCTCGGCCTCCTGGCGGCCGGTGTCCACCTGCTGTCCTGGTGTGCCGTGGGGCTCCTGGCCGGGCTGGCGCCGGGCCATGCCGACGGGAGATATGCAGGCTGGACGGACGCCGCCTGGCTGATCGCGCTGGTGTTCCTGCTGGCCTCCGCGGTTCTGTTTCTGGGCGTGGTCCTTGGTGTTATCCGGTCCAGGCCAGCCAGCGGCCAGGCAGCGGGAACTCCGAGGACTCCTAGCCCACCAGCAGCTGCGTCAGCACCAGTCCCAGACCGTAGAGCACGCTGAACCCGAGGTTGATCAGGCCGGTCTGCTTCAGGACAGGGATGAGGCTGCGGCGCTTCTTGCCTTTGAGCATGAGCCAGCTGGGCATCAGGCAGGCCGGGAGCAGCAGCAGCACCAGCAGCACCCACGGATAGTCGCCCACCAGCAGCAGGGGCAGCAGCAGCGCCAGGGCGAGCATCATGACGTAAGTGATCCGGGCGGCGTCGTCTCCCAGCCGGACTGCGAGGGTCCGTTTTCCGGATTCGCGGTCTGTCGGGATATCCCGGACATTGTTGGCCATCAGCAGGGCCGTGGCGATCAGGCCGGTGGAGACAGCGCCGATCAGTGCTGCGGCGTTGATCTGGCCGGCCTGGGTGTAGGTGGTGCCCAACGTGGCGACCAGTCCAAAGAACACAAACACAAACACGTCGCCCAGGCCCATGTAGCCGTACGGGTTGCGCCCGCCGGTGTAACCCCAGGCCGCAGCGATGCAGCCGATGCCCACCAGCAGCAGGAACCAGGCCTGGGACAGGATAACCAGGGCCAGGCCCGCTGCCATGGCGGCGCCGAAGCAGGCGAACGCCGCGTACTTCACCTGCTTGGCCGCGGCGGCCCCGGATCCGGTGAGCCGCAGCGGGCCGACCCGGTTGTCATCGGTGCCGCGCACGCCGTCGGAATAGTCATTGGCGTAGTTCACGCCGACCTGCAGCAGGATCGCCACGACGGCGGCCAGCAGGGCATTGACCCAGCGGAAGGATCCCAGATCGAACGCCGCGGCCGTACCGATGATGACGGGGGCCACCGCCATCGGCAGTGTCCGGGGGCGTGCTCCTTCGAACCATTGTGCCGCTGTGGCCACAGTATCTTCCTTCTTTGCTTGCTCAGGCAGGTTTGTGCGGAATACCCGGCGGTGCAGTGCCGGGCAGCCCTATTCTCCCGCACCTCGGAGCGCAGGGCGAAAACAGGGGGAGGCAGCTGTTCCTAGGAACGGGCGGCAGTGAGCAGGCTGCGGACCGCCAGCCGGTCGGTTTTCCCGTTGGGCAGCAGCGGAATCCGTTCCAGCACCACCATGGTCTTGGGGACCGCCGGCGCGCCCAGCGCCGCGCGGATTGTCCCGCGCAGATGTTCCTGATTGACGGGACCGACGACGGCGAGCCCCACCACGGAGCCCCATTCGGCGTCGGGCAGGCCCACGGCCACGGCCTGCTGCACCTCCGGCAGCTGCTCGGCAGCGGCAGCCACCGCGGCGCCGGAAACCTTGACCCCGCCGGTGACAATCACGTCGTCGAGCCGTCCGGAAACCGACACTTTTCCGTCTGCGGCTACAGACCCGGTGTCATCGGTGCGGAACCAGCGTTTGCCGGAGTGGAAGGCGAACCGTTCAGCGGTAAGCTCCGGCGCGCCCAGGTAGCCGTCGGCCAGCATGTCCCCGGCGATCCAGAGCCGGCCCTGATATTCCTGGACCTCCGCGCCCGGCAGCGGAACGCCGTCGTAGACGCAGCCTCCGGCCGTCTCGCTCATGCCGTAAGTGGTCACCACGTTGAGTCCCAGGCCGCGGGCTTCGGCCAGCAGCGCCGGACCGGCGGCCGCGCCGCCGAGCAGGATCGCGTTGAACCGGCGCAGGACGCGCAGGGTATCCGGCGCTGGTTCGGTGAGCAGCCGGTGCAGTTGGGTGGGCACCAGCGACGTCAGCCGCGTTTTGTCCGTCATGTCCAGGGCTGCCGTGGTGAAGGCCGCCGGATCGAACGGCTTCGCGGTGTCCAGCAGGACGGGCTCGGTTCCCGCAAAGAGGGACCGGATCAGCACCTGGACCCCTGCGATGTAATGCACCGGCAGGGCCAGCAGCCACTGCCCGTCCTGCTTAAGGGACAGTGCGGTGGCCATCGACGACGCAGCCAGGGCATCGATGCTGAGCATCGTCTGCTTGGGTGTGCCGGTGGAACCGGACGTGCTGATCACCAGGGCGATGTCGTCATTGGGCAGTTCCCCCTGGAAAACCTGGGCCGGGTCGGCATGCGGAGCCACGGCAGGACCTTCACCGGCCAGGGCAGCGGCCAGCGGGGCGAGCAGGTCCCCGGCGTTGTAACCGGCGGGCGTGTGGACGGGGAGCAGTTCCATAACGTCCTAGAAGTAGTAGGGGAAGTTGGACCAGTCCGGATCCCGTTTGGCCAGGAACGCTTCCTTGCCCTCCACCGCTTCATCGGTCATATAGGCGAGCCGGGTCGCTTCACCGGCGAAGACCTGCTGGCCGGCCAGGCCGTCGTCGGCCAGGTTGAACGCGAACTTCAGCATCCGGATGGCCTGCGGAGACTGCCGGGCGATGTCCGCCGCGTATTCCAGGGCCACCTTCTCCAGGTTCTCGTGGTCAACGGCTTCGTTGACGGCACCCATGGCGACCATGTCCTCCGCGGAATACTCGCGGGCCAGGAAGAAGATCTCGCGGGCACGCTTCTGCCCGATCTGCCGGGCCAGCAGCGCGGAGCCGTAGCCTGCGTCGAAGCTGCCCACGGTGGCGTCCGTCTGCTTGAACTTTCCGAACTGGCGGGAGGCGATGGTGAGGTCAGCGACCACGTGCAGGCTGTGCCCGCCGCCGGCGGCCCAGCCGTTGACGACGGCGATGACCACCTTGGGCATGGTGCGCATCAGCCGCTGCACCTCGAGGATGTGCAGCCGGCCGGCGCGGGCCGGATCGATGGTTTCCTGGGTCTCGCCAGCTGTGTCCTGTATTACATACCTGTAGCCGTCACGGCCGCGGATCCGCTGGTCCCCGCCGGAGCAGAAGGAGTGCCCGCCGTCCTTGGGGGAGGGGCCGTTGCCGGTCAGCAGCACGGTGGCCACATCCGGGGTCATCCTGGCGTGGTCCATGGCCCGGTAAAGCTCATCCACGGTGCCGGGCCGGAACGCGTTGCGCACCTCCGGCCGGTTGAAGGCGATCCGCACCGTGGGGAGGTCCCGCAGAACCGTCCCGTCGGCGTCGCGCTCCACCTGGCGGTGGTAGGTCATGTCAGAGAAATCGTCGAAGCCGCCAACCACCCTCCATTGCCGGGGATCGAAGATGTCAGAGACCTGCGCGGGAAGTTGTGTGCTCACGGTGTCGAGTTTATCGCGGCGGGGAAAGACCGTTTCCGGACCCTCCGAGGGGCAGAAGTTGAATGGCTGGCCCGGCACCTGGATTCCGGACCGGGGCCTTGTTGGCATTTCGAGCCCCGGCGTAGCTTGTAAGGATGGCTAGCAGCTCCGTTACGGGGACAGACGGCCCCGCATCCGATGCATTGCTCAAACTCGGCAGGTTTTTTACCCGCTGGGACGAAACGGCCGACGGCCGTGCGGTTTTCCGCGAGGGCGGACGCAAGGGGGACGCGTTCTACCGGAACCGGTGGAGCCACGACAAGGTGGTGCGGTCCACCCACGGGGTGAACTGCACTGGCTCCTGTTCCTGGAAGGTCTACGTCAAGGACGGGATCATCACCTGGGAGGCGCAGGAAACCGACTATCCCACGGTCGGCCCGGACCGCCCGGAGTATGAACCCCGCGGCTGTCCGCGCGGGGCGGCCTTTTCCTGGTACACGTATTCGCCCACCCGGGTCCGCTACCCCTATATCCGCGGGGTGCTGCTGGATCTCTACCGGGAAGCCAAACGCGGTGCGGGCGGCGATCCGGTGCTGGCGTGGGAAGCCCTGGTCGCGGACCCGGAGAAGCGGCGGACCTGGCAGCAGGCACGCGGCAAGGGCGGACTGGTCCGGTCCAGCTGGCAGGAAGCCCTGGAGATGACGGCTGCTGCGCACGTGTCCACGATCAAGAACTACGGCCCGGACCACTGCACCGGTTTCTCTCCCATCCCGGCAATGTCCATGGTGTCCCACGCGGCAGGTGCCCGGTTCATCAACCTCGTCGGCGGGGTGATGAACAGTTTCTATGACTGGTATGCGGACCTGCCGGTGGCCAGCCCACAGGTGTTCGGCGACCAGACGGACGTCCCGGAATCCGGGGACTGGTGGGACGCCACCTACCTGATGATGTGGGGATCGAACATCCCGGTGACCCGCACGCCGGACGCGCACTGGATGGTGGAGGGCCGCTACCGGGGAACCAAGGTGGTCTCGGTCAGCCCCGACTACGCGGACAACACCAAGTTTGCCGATGAGTGGCTGCCTGCCCAGGCCGGTTCCGATGCCGCGCTGGCCATGGCCATGGGCCACGTGATCCTCAAGGAGAACTTTGTGGACCGGCGCGTCCCGTTCTTCGAGGACTATGTGGTGCAGTACACCGACCTGCCGTTCCTGGTGACCCTGGTGGACGGGCCGGGCGGGACAACGGTCCCGGGCAAGTTCCTCAATGCAGCGGACCTGAACCCGGCCACGGAGGCAGCGGACGCCGCGTTCAAGACGGTGCTGCTGGACCGGGACACCGGCCAGCCGGTGGTTCCCAACGGCTCGCTGGGCTTCCGCTACAACGACGACGACGCCGGCAAATGGAACCTTGACCTGCAGGGTGTGCGCCCGGCCCTGTCCCTGGCCGACGCCGCCTCCTGGACCCGGCAGACCGGAACCGTAGACCTTCCGGTCTTCGAGGATCCCTCCGGCACCGGCAGCGTGGTGCACCGCGGCGTGCCCGTCATGGAGGTGGCCGGGAAACGGGTCACCACGGTTTTCGACCTGATGCTGGCCCAGTACGGGGTGGGCCGGGACGGGCTGCCGGGGGACTGGGCCGCCGGTTACGACGACGCCGGCACCGCCTACACCCCCGCCTGGCAGGAGGAACTGACCTCGATCAAGCCGTCGGCGGTGATCCGCACCGCTCGGGAATTCGCGGCCAACGCGGAAAAATCCAAGGGCCGTTCGATGATCATCCTCGGCGCCGGGATCTGCCAGTGGTACCACGGGGACGTAACCTACCGGTCGATCCTCGCCATGCTGATGCTCACCGGCTGCGAGGGGCGCAACGGCGGCGGCTGGGCGCACTATGTTGGTCAGGAAAAATGCCGGCCGATCACCGGCTGGGCCACCATGGCCTCCGCCGGGGACTGGAACCGGCCGCCGCGCTTTATGATCGGCACGGCGTTTTGGTACATGCACACGGACCAGTACCGCTCCGACGGTTATTCCACCGATGCGATCCAATCGCCGCTGGCCGAGGGGCATCTGCGCGGGATGCACTCCGCGGACGTGGTCGCCAAGTCCACCCGGATGGGCTGGATGCCGTTCTTCCCGCAGTTCGACGCCAAGAACTCCCTTGACGTCGCCGATGAAGCCGCGGCCGGCGTCGCCCGCAGCGAGGCACGGACCGAAGCGCGCTGGGTGGCGGACCGGCTCAAGGAAGGCAGCATGCGTTTCGCGGTGGAGGACGTGGATGCGCCGGAGAACTGGCCGCGGACACTGGTCCTCTGGCGCTCCAACCTGCTGGGATCCTCCGCGAAGGGGGAGGAGTACTTCCAGAAGCACCTGCTCGGCACCTTGAACAACGTGATGGGCGAAGACCACAGCGAATCCCGGCCCAAGGACGTGGTGTGGCGGGAGAACGCACCGCAGGGGAAGCTGGACCTGCTGGTCTCCGTGGATTTCCGGATGACCAGCTCCACCCTGCTCTCCGACGTCGTGTTCCCGGCAGCCACCTGGTACGAGAAATACGATCTCTCCTCCACCGACATGCACCCCTACGTTCATGCGTTCACCCCGGCGATCTCGCCGCCGTGGGAAGCGAAGTCGGACTTTGAACTGTTCCGGCTGCTCGCCGAGGAGCTCTCCCGCCAGGCCGGAAAGCACCTGGGTGTCCGCACGGACGTAGTGGCCACCGCGCTGACCCACGATACTCCCGGCGAAATCGCCCAGCCCGGCGGGCATGCCCCGGATTGGAAGGGCACCGACATCCCGGCGATACCGGGGAAGAACATGCCGTCCTTCGCCTTCGTGGAACGTGACTACACCGCGATTGGCGAGAAGTTCGTGGCCTTGGGGCCGCTGGCCGACAAGCTGGGACTGACCACCAAATACGTCAAGTTCGATGTGACGAAGCAGGTCCGGCAGCTCGCGGCCAAACACGGCGTCTTTGACTCCGGAGCAGCACGCGGGCGGCCGGCCATCGACACCGATGCCCGGATGGCCGAAGCGATCCTGCTGTTCTCCGGGACCACCAACGGAGAACTGGCCGTCCAGGGATTCAAGACCCTGGAGAAACGCACCGGCACGCGGCTGGCGGACCTCGCCGAGGGCATGGAAGAGAAGCTGATTACCTTCCGGGACACCCAGGACCGGCCGACGCCGGTGATCACTTCCCCGGAATGGTCCGGTTCCGAGTCCGGTGGCCGGCGCTACGCACCCTTCACCATCAACATCGAGCGGCTCAAGCCCTTCCACACCCTGACCGGGCGGATGCACTTCTTCCTGGATCATGACTGGATGCGGGACATGGGGGAGGCCCTGCCGATCTTCCGCCCGCCGCTGGACATGCACCGGCTGTTCGGGGAACCCCAGCTCGGCACCCGGGGGGAGCTGTCCGTCGCGGTGCGGTACCTGACCCCGCACAACAAATGGTCCATCCACTCGGAATACCAGGACAACCTGTTTATGCTCTCGCTGTCCCGCGGCGGAACCGCCGTGTGGATGAGCCCGCAGGACGCGGCACTGATCGAGGTGGCGGACAACGACTGGGTGGAATGCGTGAACACCAACGGGGTGCTGGTGGGCCGGGCGATCGTCAGCAGCCGGATGCCCGCCGGCGTCGTCTACGTCCACCACGCCCAGGAACGGATCATCGATACGCCTAAATCGGAGGCCACCGGCCGCCGCGGCGGCATCCATAACTCGGTCACCCGGATCCTGGTGAAACCCACCCATATGATCGGCGGATACGCCCAGCTGTCCTGGGCCTTCAACTACCTCGGCCCGACCGGGAACCAGCGGGACATCGTTTCGGTGGTCCGCAAGCGCTCGCAGGAGGTGAGCTACTGATGAGGATCATGGCCCAGGTGGCGATGGTGATGGCGCTGGACAAATGCATCGGCTGCCACACCTGTTCGGTGACCTGCAAGCAGGCGTGGACCAACCGAGCCGGAACCGAATACGTGTGGTTCAACAACGTGGAAACCCGTCCGGGCCAGGGATATCCCCGGCGTTACGAGGACCAGGAGAAGTGGAAGGGCGGCTGGGAGCTGAACAGCCGCGGAAACCTGAAGCTGAAGTCCGGCGGCCGGATGGCGAAGCTGATGGGACTTTTCGCCAGCCCGGTCCAGCCCGAACTCAGCGACTACTACGAACCCTGGACCTACGACTATGAGAACCTGATCCAGGCGCCGGCGGGCAGGGATTTTCCGGTCGCCCGCCCCAAGTCCCTGATCACCGGGGACAACATGAAGATCGAGTGGTCCGCGAACTGGGATGACAGTCTTGGCGGGGCACCGGAGCTCGCGCAGCGGGACCCTGTGGTGGAGAAGCTGCGCCGGGATGCAGAGGACAAGGTCAAGTTCGAATTCGACCAGACGTTTATGTTCTACCTGCCGCGGATCTGCGAGCACTGCCTTAACCCGTCCTGCATGGCCTCCTGCCCGTCCGGGGCCATCTACAAGCGCGAGGAAGACGGCATTGTGCTGGTGGACCAGGACAGGTGCCGCGGCTGGCGGCAGTGCGTCACCGGCTGCCCGTATAAGAAGATCTACTTCAATCACCGCTCCGGCAAGGCGGAGAAGTGCACGTTCTGCTATCCCCGCATCGAGGTGGGCATCCCTACGGTGTGCGCGGAAACCTGCGTGGGCCGGCTGCGGTACATCGGCATCTTCCTGTACGACGCCGACAGGGTCACCGCTGCAGCGGCCACCCCCAATGAGCAGGACCTGTACGAGGCCCAGCTGGACCTGATGATGGATCCGAACGATCCGGAGGTCATCGCCGCGGCCCGGGCCGAAGGGATTCCGGAGGACTGGCTGGATGCCGCCCGCCGGTCCCCGGTGTACGCCCTGGCGAAGGAACTGCGGGTGGCGCTGCCGCTGCACCCGGAATACCGGACCATGCCCATGGTCTGGTACGTCCCGCCGCTCTCCCCGATCGTTGATGTCCTGAAGGAAACGGGGCACGACGGCGAGGACGCCGGCAACCTGTTCGGCGCCATCGATTCGCTGCGGATCCCGGTGGAATACCTTGCCGAGCTGTTCACTGCGGGGGACGCGGACCTGGTGACCTCGGTGCTGCGGAAGCTCGCCGCGATGCGCGCGTACATGCGCAACATCACCCTGGGCGACCCGCCGGACGAGACGATCGCCCAGAGCGCGGGGATGACGGGCGAGGAGATTGTGCGGATGTACCGGCTGATGGCCGTGGCGAAGTACGAGGAGCGCTACGTGATTCCCAATGCCCATCTTGAGGATGCCCACAACCTGGAGGAAATCGGCTGCTCCCTGGATACAGAGGGCGGCCCGGGGATGGGTCAGACCGGAGTGTTCGGGGAAGCCTCCGGCCGCCCGATGCCGGTGGCGGTGGAGAACTTCAACGCCTTGGAAGCCCGCCAGCGCGGTGATGACCCGGCCGGGAACCGGGACATGACCGGCCGGGTGAACCTGCTGAACTGGGACGGCAGGGGATCCACGCAGGGGCTGTTCCCGCCGGGCCAGGGCGGCGGAGGCGAGCGGACATGAGCCTGCTGGAGAAGCTGCTCGGCAAGCCCGGTAAGGGCACCGTGGCTCCGGAAGCCTACGCTGACCGGTCCCCGCGGCGCAGCGCCGTGATCCGGCAGGCGGCCGCACTGCTGCTGGAGTACCCCGACGAGGACCTGGTCGCGGCGCTGCCGACCCTGCGGGAAAGCCTGGCCGAAGTCGGAGCCGCCGGTCCCGGCATGCAGGAGTTCCTCGATTGGTTCACGGCGAGGCCGCTGCCCCAGGTGCAGGCGGAGTACGTCCAGGAGTTCGACCTGTCGAAACGGCACAGCCTGCACCTGACGTATTGGACGGACGGAGACACCCGCCGCCGGGGTGAAGCACTGGCCGCGTTCAAGGAGATCTACCGGGAGCACGGGATACTGCCCGACGGGACGGAGCTCCCCGACTACCTGCCGCTGGTGCTGGAATTCGCCGCCAAAGTCTCCGCCAAGGACGGCTATGAGCTGCTGCAGCGTTACCGGCCGTCGCTGGAGCTGTTGCGCCTGGCACTGAAGGACGCGGACCTGCCCTATCAGCACGTGCTGGCCCTGGTCTGCTCCACCCTGCCGGGCGTCTCACCCGAGGACGCCCAGGCCGTGATGCGCACGGCCGGTTACGGACCGCCTACCGAGACGGTGGGGCTGGAGCCCTACAGCTCGCGGCTGCTGCCCTTGACGGAGAGGAAAACACCATGAGCTCCGTACCCGCCGGGCTTCACTTTCCACTGGAAAAACCTCCGCCGGAAAATGTGGACGTCACCCTGGGGGACGTGATGCTCTGGGGTGTCCTGCCGTATGTCGTGATCGCCATCCTGGTCCTCGGGTCCATTTGGCGGTACCGCTACGACCAGTTCGGCTGGACCACCCGCTCCTCCCAGCTGTACGAGGCCCGCATCCTGCGGATTGCCTCTCCGCTGTTCCACTTCGGGATCCTGGCGGTGATCGTCGGGCACGTCGTCGGGCTGCTCATCCCGCGGTCCTGGACCGAGGGGGTGGGGATCTCGGACAGTGCCTACCACGCGATGGCCCTGAGCATCGGGATCGTCGCGGGCATCGGCACACTGGTGGGCATTGTGCTGCTCATCTACCGGCGGCGGACCACCGGCCCGGTGTTTATGGCCACCACCAAGAACGACAAATTCATGTACGTGGTGCTGCTGGGTGCCCTGCTGGCAGGCCTTGCCACCACCATGATTTCGGTCTTCGATCAGAACGTCACCTCCTACCGGGAGACGGTGTCCCCCTGGTTCCGCTCCATCTTCATTTTCCAGCCCGATATCACTGCGATGACCGCGGCGAGCCTGTCCTTCAAGATCCACACGCTCTGGGGGCTGGCGCTGTTTGCCATCTGGCCCTTCACCCGGCTGGTGCACGCCTTTACCGCACCGCTGCAGTACCTCTTCCGGCCCTACATTGTGTACCGGTCCCGTGGAAAACGGCCGGTGCCCGGAGCCCAGCCGCCGCGCCCCGGGTGGGCGCCGGTGGGCACCCCGGACCGGGACCGCAGGGGCATTCCCCGGCAATGAGGAACCACAGATAGGAAAGCCATGGCAGCCTCATCCGCTCCTTCCGCGGCACCGGATCTGAAGTCCGGGCAACTCCGGAACCTCATCACCGCCACGGTGGCCTCGACCATCGGATTCTGGGCCTGGACCATCATCGGTCCGCTCTCTGCCCGCTATACGCAGTCCATGGACCTGAGCCCCACCCAGGCGTCCGTCCTAGTGGCGATGCCCATCCTCGTCGGGTCCATCGCCCGGATTCCGGTTGGCGCCTGGACGGACCGCTACGGCGGCCGGCGGATGTTCACCATCGTCTTGGGGACAACGGCACCGCTGGTCCTGCTCACCGCCGTGGCCGGGGAGACGGGCAGCTACGCCCTCATCGTCGTCGTCGCCTTCTTCCTGGGTATCGCCGGTACGGTCTTCGCCATCGGTATTCCGTTCTGCTCGGCCTGGTATGACCGCACCCGCAAAGGCTTCGCCACCGGTGTCTTCGGCGCCGGGATGGTGGGCACCGCGGTATCCGCGTTCTTCACTCCGCGGCTGGTCAGCGGTGTGGGGTACTTCAATACCCACCTCATCATCGCCTGCATCGTGGCAGCCATGGCCGTGGTGAGCTGGCTGGTGCTGCGCGAATCCCCGGCGTGGAGCCGGCCGACGGAACCGACGCTGCCGAAGATCCGGCACGCCTTCACCCTCAAGGTGACCTGGCAGCTCTGCTTCCTCTACGGTATCGTGTTCGGTGCGTTTGTGGCCTTCTCCAACTATTTGCCGACGTATCTGGGCAACGTCTACGACTATGATGCGACGGCGGCCGGCACCCGCACCGCCGGATTCGCCGTCGCCGCGGTGATCGCCCGGCCGATTGGCGGCACCATCGCTGACAAGGTGGGACCGAAGATCGTCACGCTCACCTCCTTCGCCGGAACCGTGGTGCTGGCCATGGTGGTGGCCTTCCAGCCCAGCCAGGAACGGGTTTACGGGACGGCTTTCCTGTTGATGGCCCTGTTCCTCGGACTCGGAACCGGCGGGGTGTTCGCCTGGGTGGGACGCGCTGCTCCGGTCCGGGACGTGGGGACCGTGGGCGGCATCATCGCCGCCGCGGGTGGCCTGGGCGGTTACTTTCCACCGCTGGTCATGGGGGCAACCTACGATGCCGAGAGTTCCAGTTACTTCGTGGGCCTCACCCTGCTGGCGGTCTTCGCGGCCCTTGGCCTCCTGCTGACTTTCACGGTCCGCAACGGCGGAAAAACCGATGAGCGGGTCCGATCCGAGACCTAGCCCTTGGCCCAGCCGGGGCCGGGGGTAGAGTCGGTCGAATGGGTGCAACAGAGCTGATCCTCATCCGGCACGGTGAAAGCGCGGGCAACGTTGCTGCCACTCATGCGCAGCTCACCGGAGCGGAGATCATCGACGTCGGCCTGCGGGACCCGGATGTGCCGCTCAGCGAGGCGGGGACGCAGCAGGCCCGGGCGCTGGGGGTGTGGCTGGCCGCCCTGCCTGCGGGGGAGCGGCCGGAATCCGTCTGGTGCTCGCCCTATCTCCGCGCTCGCCAGACCGCGGATCTGGCCGGGCTGGCGCCGTACCGGCTCGATGAACGCCTGCGCGACCGGGAGCTCGGAATCCTTGACCTGCTCACATCCGCCGGTGTGGCCGCCCGCTATCCCGTCGAAGCGCAGCGGAAGCAGTGGCTGGGCAAATTTGCCTACCGGCCGCCCGGCGGAGAGTCCTGGGCGGACGTTGCGCTGCGGCTGCGCTCGCTGCTGCGGGACCTGGACGACGCCGAGGACGGACGGCGGGTGGCAGTGATCTGCCACGATGCCGTGATCCTGCTGATGCGCTATGTCTGTGAGGGCCTGCTGGAAGCGGAGCTGCTGGATATCGCGGCCACGAGCAGCGTCCGGAACGGATCGCTCACCCGGCTGGTCCGGCCAACCGGTACCGGAACCTGGGAGGCGGCCGTCTTCAACGTCGTCGACCACCTGGCCGGAGCAGGCGCACCGGTCACCGAACACGCAGGAGATGAAGATGTCCACCCGCGCTGAGCTGATCACCCCGGCGCTGCTGCGCACGTGGCAGGTCCCCCGGGATGCAGAGGGCAAAGACGACCGCGGCACCGTTTTGGTCATTGGCGGTGCCCGCCGCACGCCCGGAGCAGCGCTTCTGTCCGGCCGCACCGCGCTCCGCGCCGGGGCAGGCCGCTTGACCCTCGCGGTGGCCGAGCCGGTGGCTGTTGCCTGCGCCGTTGCGCTTCCGGAGTGCGGCGCCGTCGGGCTCCCGGAAAAGGCAGGCAGGATCGAGGGCGCGGCGGCACCGGCGGTGCTGGCGGATGACCTGGCCACCGCCGACGTTGTGGTGGTGGGTCCCGGATTGGACAACGCCGAGGACACCGCTGAACTGCTCCGGGCAATCGTTCCTGGAATTCCAAGGGAGGCAGCCGTGGTGCTGGATGCCTACGCGCTCGGGGTGTTCCGGGAGCTGGGCGGGATTCACGGGCAGCTCTCCGGACGGCTGGTGCTGACCCCTAACCGCACGGAGGCCGCCCTGCTGCTCGGCCGCGAGGAGGTGGATGACGCCGCGGCCGCCGCAGCTGAGATCGCGGCAGGGTACGGGGCTGTGGTCACCAGTCAAGGGAGAATCACCGCGCCTGACGGACGGGCCTGGGAGGTCCCCGCGGGTAACCCCGGCCTGGCGACGTCCGGCAGCGGTGATGTCCTTGCCGGTGCGGTGGCAGGTTTCCTGGCCCGCGGTGCCTCCCCGGATCAGGGCGCGTGCTGGGGCACCTACCTGCACGCCACGGCCGGAGACCGGTTGTCCTCCGCCAAGGGTCCGCTCAGCTTCCTGGCCAGTGAACTGCTCGAGGCCATGCCGCAGATCCTGGCGGAACTTACGGTGTGATTTCCGCCAGGCACGGTACCTCGGATCCGGCAGCGTGATGCCTGCCGGGAGCCGGGCCGATACTGTGGATTGATGGCAACCCCTGATTTCCCGGCCCGGCCCGCAGATCGACGCCGGGCGGTCCTGCAGGAACCCCCGCTGAGCTACCGGTTCACCCGGGCCGACGGCGCAGCGCTGGGCTACTACGTTGCGGCGCTGCTGCTGTTGACCGTGACGCCTGCGGCCCTCGCAGTCACCACCGTCATCCCGGATCCAGTCCTGGCCTCCTATGCGGTGAACTTTACGTTCTACCTGGTGGGTGCGGTCCTGGCCTTTGCCGCCGCCCGCAGCTATGTGGTGCGTGAGACCCGGATCCTCGCAACCCGGCCGTGGCTGACCCTGGGCGTCATCCCCTTGAGCGTGATCGCCATGCTGGTGGCGACAATGATCCTGGTCCTGCTGACCGGTCCGCCGCAGACCGCCGTCAACCAGGAAGCTGCCCAGAGCCTGCTGGTCTCCGTGTCCCCGTGGCTGGTTGTTCCGTTGTTTGTGGTGCTGGCACCGTTTGTGGAGGAGTACATCTTCCGGCACCTGCTGATTGGCAAGCTGTCCCGGCGGTGGAATCTCTGGGTGTGCTGCCTGCTCTCGCTCCTGCTGTTCTCCGGTATCCATGTGGTGGGGGAGGCCGAGTTTTCCCTGCCCGTGCTGGTGCCGTACCTGGCGATGGGAGCGGTGCTGGTGGGCGTCTACGTCTGGGCCGGGAACAACTTCATGCTCTCCTACGCCGTGCATGCCGCCAAGAACCTGCTCGCCGTGGTGATTACGTACTCCGTACCGGTGGAACTGCTGCAGCAGTAGCGCGCGCAGACCTTCAGCGCAGTTCGGACACGATGATCGCCGTTGTTCCGGGTTCCCTGGCGGCAAAGACATGCGGTGCATCACCGCGGTACACCAGATAGTCCCCGGGCTCCAGCAGGACGGCGTCCGTTTCGGGGCCGACGTCGGCGGATCCGGTCATGAGGACCACGTGCTCGATGGTGCCTGGCTGGTGGGGGGCGGACCGCCGTGCCTCGCCGGGCTCGGCCTTCACCAGGTAGAGGTCCCGCCGTGCCCCTGGCGGGCAGGCGGAGAGGAGCGACGCGTTGTAGCTGGCCTCCGCAGCGGGAACCTCCTGCCCTGCATGGGCCCTGACCAGGGTTGGCCCGGCCGTGCCGGGGTCCACGAGCACCGAGAACGGAAGCCCGAGCGCATCGCTGAGGGCCCAGAGCGTCTCAACCGTGGGGTTGCCCGCTCCCGATTCGAGCTGGGACAGGTTCCCCTTCGAGACACCCGCCCGCCGGGCCAGCTCGGCTGCACTCCAGCCCAGGCGGAGCCGCTCCCTGCGGACTGCTTCACCGATGCGCTGTCGAAGTTCTGGATCTGCCATTCGTTCACTATACGAAACTATGCGCAGGAGTTGACGAACCCGGAACGTGCGTTCAGTATATCGAACATGAGTTCATTCAAGACAGGCACTTCGGTACGGAACGCCCTGGAGATGGGTTCGATCGCGGCGGCGGTGCTGCTCGTCGGCGTCTCCTATGGGGCGCTCGCCGTCCAGGCGGGCTTTCCTCCCTGGCTGACCATTGCCCTTGCGGTCACCGTCCTGGCTGCCTCCGCCGAACTGCTGTTCGTGGGCGGCCTGCTCGCCGAGGCGTCACCCCTGGTTGCTGCCTTAGGGGCACTGCTGATCAACCTGCGCAACGGCGTGTACGGGTTTGCTGCCTCCCGGTACCTCGGGAAGGGATGGACGCGCCTGGCGGGTGCCCACCTGGTTAATGATGAGACGGTCGCCTACGCCTCGCGGGCGGACGGTCCGGCAGCACAGCGGAGGGCCTTCTGGGGGTTGGGTGGAGCGGTCCTGTGTGCCTGGCCGCTGGGGGCCGGGCTGGGAACGGTTCTTGGGCATGTGGTCGCGGACCCGGCCGCGCTTGGACTGGATGCTGTTTTCCCCACCGTCCTGCTGGTCATGCTGTTGGGGAAGCTGCGGGACCGGCGGACGGCACTGACCGTGGCCGGCGGAGCGGTGATCGCCGTCGCGGCTGCGCCGTTGGTCCCCGGCGGAGTGGCGCCCATGCTGGGACTGGCAGCACTCGCCCTGATGCTTCCCGTTCGGGGGTGGCATGGTGGACGCTGAGCTGCTGGTGGCCTGCGCGGTGCTGGCCGGTGCGACCTACCTGGTGCGGTTGGCCGGGGTGACCCTGGGGCAGCAGGACAGCTTTCCGGAACCTGCGGACCGGACGGTTGATGCAGCCATCGCCGTGGTGCTGGCCGCCGTCGCCGCCACCTCAACCCTCTACGACGGTGATCAGCTGGCCGACTGGCCGAGGGCGTCCGGCGTACTCGCCGGGGCGGCTGCTGCGGCGCTCCGGTTGCCGCTGATTGTGGTTCTCCTGGCGGCGGGAGGCACGGCGGGAGTGCTGCGGCTGCTTAGCTGATGCAGAACTCGTTGCCCTCTGGATCCGCCATCGTGTACCAGGCGTGCGGGCCCTCGGTGGCTTCCCAGAGGAACTTCGCGCCCCGGGCCTCGAGGTCCGCGCGGACAGCATCTTTGTTATCTCCAGCCAGCCGGATGTCGAGGTGGACCCTGTCCTTGACGGTTTTCGGTTCCGGGACCGGTTGGAAAAGGATCCGCAGGGGAGGCACCGGGGATCCCGGCGGAACCGGCTGCAGGACGGCGGAACCGCCGCGCCACATCCGGACACCGTTGTGCTCGATGAGGTCATCCGGTGAGGCGAAGCCTTTGCTGAGCATTTCGTCGATGAACTCCTGGTTGGTTTCCTCCACCGGCCAGCCGAGGGTCTCGGCCCACCAGTCGGCCTGGGCATGGGCGTTTTCGCAGTCGATGCAGATCTGGATGTTGTAAGCCATGCAGCCACCGTAGGGCAGTCCGTCCGGGTTCCGGCAGGTAATGCGGACAGCTCCTGTCCGTGAAGGGGTTGCCGGCCGGATCAAGGTGCAGCACCGCAACGGCAGGAGCTAGGCGGGTTTGCTGGCCTTGCCGTCCAGCCAGAGGAGCGCAGATTCGTCGCTGTGGGAGCCCGTGGTGCCAACGTGCTTAGCTTCGATCCGCGGACCCTTCTGGATGACGTGGACCATGGCCATCCCATGACCGCGCCCCAGGCCGTACTCGTCCTTCAGCCACTCGAGAATGGGCCCGGCCTTCACCGCCGGATCGTCGAAACCCTTTGCTGCCGCACGTTGGATCAGCTGGCGCGGCGTGAGTCCGGTTTTAGCTTCGACGGCGTCGAGGTAAGCCTGGAAGGACATGGGATTCCTTTCGGAGCGCGAATGCGGCAAGCCTAACCCCGGGGCGGCGCTCACGGTTCCGTTTCGGGGCATGTCATCAGGTTGACCGGCCGCAAAGTGACGTGGGACGCTAAAGTGAACGATTGGTCGGTAAATCCGGCAGCTGGCTGGGCGGCGAAGCCCGGCGGCAGATATCCAACACTTGGGAGTGACATGGCTGAGGCTTTTCTCGTAGGCGGAGTACGGACCCCGGTGGGCCGCTACGGAGGCGCGCTCTCCAGCGTCCGGCCCGACGACCTTGCTGCACTGACACTGCGCGAACTAGTGGCCCGCGAAGGCCTGGACCCCGCTGTCGTCGACGAAGTCATCCTCGGCAACGCCAACGGTGCCGGCGAGGAGAACCGCAACGTGGCACGCATGGCCGCCCTGCTGGCAGGCTATGGGGACACCGTTCCGGGCATTACCGTGAACCGGCTCTGCGCCTCGGGCCTCTCCGCCATCATCATGGCCTCCCACATGATCAAGGCAGGTGCCGCGGACATCGTCATTGCCGGTGGTACTGAGTCGATGAGCCGCGCCCCCTGGGTCACAGAGAAGCCGACCAAGGCCTTCGCCAAGCCCGGAGCCACCTTTGACACCTCGATCGGCTGGCGCTTCGCCAACGAACGCTTCGTTTCCGGCGACCTTTCCCGGGACGGCAAAATGACCTACTCCATGCCGGAAACCGCCGAGGAACTCGCGTCCACGGACAACATTTCCCGCGAGGACGCCGATGCTTTCGCCGTCCGCTCGCACGAAAAGGCGCTGGCCGCCATTGCCGCCGGCCGCTTCAAGGACGAGATCGTTCCGGTCACTATCAAGGGCCGCAAGGGCGACACCGTGGTGGACACCGACGAAGGCCCCCGCGAAGGCACCTCGATGGAGGTCCTGGGCAAGCTTCGCCCCGTGGTGAAGCCGGGCGGGATCGTTACAGCCGGCAACGCCAGCTCGCTGAACGACGGCGCCTCCGCGATCATCGTCGCGTCCGAACGCGCGCTGAAGGAATTCGGCCTGACCGCCCGCGCCCGGATTGTCGACGGCGCTTCCGCCGGAGTGCCGCCGGAGATCATGGGCATCGGCCCGGTTCCGGCCACCCAGAAGGTCCTGCAGCGCAGCGGCGTCCGCCTGGACCAGATCGGCGCCGTCGAACTCAACGAAGCCTTTGCCACCCAGTCCCTGGCGTGCATCCGCCGCCTGGGCCTGGACGAAGGCATTGTGAACAACGACGGCGGCGCGATCGCCCTGGGGCACCCGCTCGGTTCCTCCGGCTCACGCATCGCCATCACCCTGCTGGGCCGGATGGAACGCGAAGGCGCATCCCACGGCATTGCCACCATGTGCGTGGGTGTGGGCCAGGGAACCGCTATGCTGCTCGAGGCCGTGTAGTGGCTGACTTCACGGATATCGCCTCAGGTTTCACAACGCTCCAGGTCGCCGTCGGTGAGGACCGGATTTCCGCCGTCCTGAACCGGCCCGAGGTCCGCAACGCGATCGACCAGGCCATGGTTGATGAACTGCACGAACTCTGCGCCGCGCTGGAACACGATCCGAAGATCCTGATCCTCTCCGGCACCAACGGTGTTTTCGCCTCCGGTGCGGACATCGCCCAGCTGCGTGAGCGCCGCCGCGAAGATGCCCTGCGTGGTATCAACTCCAGTATCTTCGCCCGGATCGCCAAGCTGCCGATGCCGGTGATTGCGGCGCTGGACGGCTACGCGCTCGGCGGGGGAGCGGAACTGGCCTTCGCCGCCGATTTCCGCATCAGCACCCCATCCGTTAAGATCGGCAACCCGGAAACCTCCCTCGGTATCATGGCCGCAGCGGGCGCCACCTGGCGGCTGAAGGAGCTGGTGGGGGAACCGCTGGCCAAGGAAATCCTGCTGGCAGGACGGGTCCTGAATGCCGAGGAAGCACTGGCAGCCCGCCTGGTCACCGAAGTCCACGACGCAGAGAACCTGCTGGATGCTGCCAACGCACTGGCCGACCGCATCGCTAAACAGGACCCCCTGGCCGTGCGGATCACCAAGTCCGTATTCCACGCACCGGCCGAGGCGCACCCGGTGATCGACACCCTCGCCCAGGGCATCCTCTTCGAGTCCGAGGCGAAGTTCGACCGTATGCAGGCATTCCTGGAAAGGAAGAAAAAGAAATGACAGTTCCTCCCAAAGTCGGTGTCCTCGGCGGCGGCCGGATGGGCGCAGGCATTGCGCATGCGTTCTGCGCAGCCGGTGCCGCCGTCGTAGTGGTTGAACGTGACGACGCCGCCGCCCAGGCAGCCTACGAGCGCGTTGCCGGCAACCTGGCCAAGAGTGTCGAGCGCGGCACCACGTCTGAGCCGCTGCAGGCACTGACTGCGCGGCTAAGTGTGTCCACCGATTATTCAGACTTCGCCGGCTCCGGCCTGGTGGTAGAAGCGGTGCCGGAAGACTTCAGCCTGAAGGCGACGGCGTTGGTGGCGGTCGAGGAACAGCTGGACCACGATGCCTGGCTGGCGTCCAACACGTCCTCGCTCTCAGTCTCCGAGCTGGCGGAAAAGCTGCAGCGTCCCGAAAGGTTCTGCGGCCTGCACTTCTTCAATCCGGTTCCGGCGTCGACCCTGATCGAGGTGGTGCTCGGCAAGCGGACTTCCGAGGAGCTGGCCGCTGAAGCCCGCACCTGGGTTGCCGATCTCGGCAAAACCCCGGTCGTCGTCAACGATGCTCCCGGTTTCGCCAGCTCGCGGCTGGGCGTGGCGATTGCCCTCGAAGCCATGCGGATGGTCGAAGAGGGCGTGGCGTCCGCTGAGGATATCGACGCCGCCATGGTCCTGGGCTACAAGCACCCGACCGGCCCGCTGAAGACCACGGACATTGTAGGCCTGGACGTCCGGCTCGGCATCGCCGAGTACCTGGCCTCCACCCTCGGCCCGCGCTTCGAGCCGCCGCAGATCCTGCGGGACAAGGTGGCCCGTGGCGAGCTCGGACGCAAGACCGGCAAGGGCTTTTTCGACTGGAGCTGACCCTCCCCCCTGGCTGCCTCAACCGCACCAGTTTCGGCAGTGAATCCGGCAGCGCCTACGCTGGAGCCATGGACGCTGCCAGCAACCGGACTGTGGCCTGGGAGGGCGCCGTCAACGCCCGGGACCTCGGGGGCATCCCCGTGGCCGGCGGCCGCAGTATCCTGCCGGGCAGGCTCTTCCGGATGGGGCGCTCCGAGTGGCTCACCGGGCGGGGCTGGCAACAGGCCTACGACGCCGGTGTCCGCACCGTCGTGGACCTGCGGAACGAAACCGAAATCGGCAGGCGGGACACCGACCCGCTGCTGCCGCCGTCGGCCGTCCAGGGAATCGCCGTCCTGAACCGGCCCACCCAGGAAACCGCCGATCCGGAGTTCACCGCACTCACCGGACCGTACATGAACTCCCCGCGCTTTTATCCTGCGAACCTTGCCCGGTGGCCGGAGAAATTCGCAGCGGTCGCCCAGGCCATCGCGGATGCCCCGCCCGGCGGGGTTGTCATTCACTGTTCCGCCGGGCGGGACCGCACGGGCCTGGTCGCCCTGCTCCTGCTGCAGCTCGCCGGCGCAGCACCGGAAGCGGCCGCCGCGGACTATGCGGCCGCAGCCGCCGGAATCAATGAATGGCACCGGCGCCAGACGCAGCCGCGGGAGCGCCCCTTGAACGACACTGAACTCGCGCAACGGATCGCAGCCGCGCAGCAGGAGCTGCTGGCCGTGGCGGAGAACCTGGACGCCCGGGATTTCCTGCTCCGGGCCGGAGCAGACAGCCTGACGCTGGACCGGCTTCGGGCCCGGCTGCTGGGGTGAAGCCGCTACTGCGGAAGGGGGAGCCTGGCCTCAGCCGGGTTCTCCCGGCACAGGGCCAGCCGTTCCGTAGCGGCTAAGTGGAAAAAAGAGCTGCCCGCGGGACTGTTGAAGCCGCCGGGGACCAGCAGCGTTGAGTGCCGGGGGCACCACTGAGCGGTGTCGACGGCGGACACCAGAGCCAGCGCCACCCGTGCCGTGTCCTGGTGCCACATCAGCTGCTGGGTGCCGTCAATGACCAGGGCAATAACGTCGAGTCCGGGGTCGGCGTGGACTTCCACCTCGACCCAGTCGTCGTATTCGGCCAGTGCTGCGGCCGGCAGGGACGGAAGTACCTGGGCCGGGCGCGAGGAAGCGATGCTGCTGATGGGGGAGTCACTGGAGTAGGTCACAGTGTTTGTCCTTCGGGGAGTTGTCCTTGTCCGCACCGGTTAGCGCAGACCGCTTCGTCATCCGAACCACCCGCCGAACAATGGGGTTGGTGTGAGGCCAGTCGGAGCTGTTCCTTGCCCGGCGGTGCCGAACGCGGAGGCCGCATCTCGTGAAGTACTGCAAACAGTAGCGCACCCGGCCCCTGTGGCGGAACCCCCGCTCCCGCCGGGCCAAGTAGATGTAAAAGCATATATGGTGGAGGAGGCGGGTAAACTCCGCCGCACCGATTCAAAGAAGAAGGCATTATGCGTGCAGTTGTATTTGAGAAGTGGCAGACCTTCCCGTCCCTGACGGAGGTCGAAAAGCCGAAGCCGGGCCCTGGCGAGGTCCTGCTGAAGGTGGCGGGCGCCGGTGCCTGCCATTCCGACGTCGCGCTCTATAAGGACTTCGCCGAAGGCTCGCCGGGCTCGATCCCTCCCGCCTTCGTCCTGGGCCATGAGAACTCCGGCTGGATCGAAGAGCTTGGCGAAGGCGTCAGCGGCGTGGAGGTCGGCGGCGCGTACCTGGTCTACGGGCCGGTAGGCTGCGGGCACTGCAAGGCCTGCTCCCGCGGGCAGGACACCTACTGCGAGAACGCCGCCGAGATGCCCTACCTGGGCATGGGACTGGGCCGCGACGGCGGTATGGCCGAATACCTGGTGGTTCCGGTCCGGAACCTGGTCCCGCTGGGCGACGCCGATCCTGTCGCCGCGGCACCGCTTTCCGATGCGGCCCTGACGCCGTACCACGCCATCAAGAACTCCCTGCCGAACCTGGCCGGGGGCGGCAAATACGCCCTGGTCGTCGGCCTTGGCGGGCTGGGACAGATGGCGGTGCAGATCCTCAAGGCACTCACCGGCGCCACGGTGATTGCCACCGATATGAAGGAAGAGGCCATGCGGAAGGCCGAAGCTGCCGGCGCCATCGTGGTTCCCGGCGGCGAGGGCCAGGTGGAACGCATCCGGGAGATCACCGGCGGACGCGGTGTGGATGCTGCGTTCGACTTCGTCGGGGTGGGTCCGACCATCAAGACTGCAGCCGCATCGATGGCACCGCAGTCCCGGTTCACTGTGGTTGGCATCGCCGGCGGGACGTATGAGTGGAGCTTCTTCACCACCCCGTACGAGTCCACCACGACCAACACCTACTGGGGCACCATTGAGGACCTGCACGAAGTGGTGGCCATGTACCGCGCCGGTCAGATCAAGCCCGAGGTGGAGCTCTACAGCATGGACAACGCGCTGGAGGCGTACCGGAAGCTGGAGGCAGGCGAGCTCAGCGGGCGCGCCGTGGTTGTTCCGCACATGAAGTAGCTCTGGAGCACCCAGGACGACGGCGGTGCCCGCGTGTGGCGGGCGCCGCCGTCGTGCTTTGGGGCCAGGCAGGCTTGGGACCGGGCAACCCTCGGTCAGGACGTGGCCGCCGTCAGCTCCTGCCGCGGCAGCCGCCGTGTGAGGGCAGCTCCACATCCGCTGTGAACGCGGCCAGATAGCCGTCGCGGTAGCCGGTGGCGTTCGGATGGAGGTCAAACGGCCCGCCATCGAAGATGATCCACGGTTCGGGCGATCCCACTCCGTGCCCGGAGAACTCGTCCACCACGTCCACAAAGGTCGAGCCCCGTCCCAGCTGCGCGGCCAGGACCGCGTTGAGCTTATCCGTTCCTTCGTTGAAGAGGGCCTGGGCCTGCGGGCTGAGCGGCCCGGGCGTGCCTTCCTCGAACAGGTGCGGATAGCCGGTCAGGACGATCTCCGCCCGGGGTGCCAGCGAACGCAGGCGGCCCAGTGATTCCCGCAGCTGGGCGGCGAGCGTGGTTTCGGCGTAGGCCTGGGCGGCCTCAAGTGCCGGGGCGCAGGTGGCCGGCAGCTCCGGACCGGCGCAGGCCGCGACTACCGCGCCAAACCGGACATCATTGCCGCCAATCGTCACCGTGAGAAGATCGGTTCCGCGTCCGATCAGCCCGCCAGCCGCCAGCGCCTCGATCTGTTCCGGCAGGTCCACCGGGCCCTCGGGTGGCCCTGGGGGAGTGCTGAGTGCCGTCGCACCGGCACAGGACTGGTTCGACACCAAGGCGACGCCGTCGAGCCCGTCCAGCAGTGCTGGATATCCCTCCGCCGTCCGGCCGCACGCATCGCGCACCGCGCCGCCGCCATAGCCTGCGGCATAGGAGTCGCCCAGCGCGGCGTAGTCGAAACTGCGGTCCCGTCCGTGGTGCCAGCTCCGGTGCTGGTGGTCCCGGCCGTGCTGCCACCGCTGGTGTGGTCCCTCGCCGTGCCCGCGGCTGTGCCAGGCGTGCTGCCCGGTGGTGTGCGCGGTGTTGTGCCTCTGGCCCTGGGCGGAGCCGGGTCCTGCAGCCGAAGCCGGGGCAGCGGTCCCTCCGGCAACCAGTCCGCTTCCCACGGCCAGCAGCAATGCCGCCCGGCTCCAGCCGCTCATCCGGTTCCGGCGCATCTCAGGACTCCTTCGTCAGGGGAACAGGCGGTCCAAGCTAGCGCCCGGGCGGGGCACGCGGAACACGAAGTCGAAGAAACCCCACCCGGCAGGAGAAAACGGATTGAGGGCAGGCCGCGGTGGTGTGCTCCAGCGCACTCTCATGTAGGCTGGATTGATTACCGACCGTCCGGTCAGTTATCCGCGCACTTCACCGGAACACCACGCGCTGATCCGCCCCCGGGCCGGACAACGAACGTCCAGAATCGAAAGGGTCCGTCAAAGATGACCTCAACCGCCATAGACGTGCAAGTCGTCCCCAGCTTCGTCCAGGACGAATGGTGGACCCCGGAACGCGGCAGCCTCGCCGCCGCCAACCCGGCCGAAGTCCGGGATGCCAGCACCGGCGAACTCCTGGCCCTGGTGAGCACCGACGGGCTGGACACCGCCGCCGCCGTCGAGCACGGGCGCACCGCAGGCCACCGCGGCCTGGCCGGCCTCACCTTCCACCAGCGGGCGCTGAAGCTGAAGGAACTGGCGCAGTACCTGAACGGCCGCCGCCCGGAACTGTACGAAATCTCCGCACGCTCCGGTGCCACCAAGATCGACTCGCTGGTGGACATCGACGGCGGCATCGGAGTGCTGTTCACCTTCGGGTCCAAGGGCCGCCGTGAACTGCCCAACGCCACCGTGGTCATCGACGGCACCGCCGAGGTCCTGTCCAAGGATGGCTCCTTCATCGGCGAGCACATCTACACGTCCATTCCCGGCGTTGCCGTACAGATCAACGCCTTCAACTTCCCCGTCTGGGGCATGCTGGAGAAGTTCGCCCCGGCCTTCCTCGCCGGCGTCCCGACCATCGTCAAGCCCGCCACTCCCACCGGCTACCTCACCGAAGCCGCTGTGCGGATGATGATCGAATCCGGCATTCTGCCGGCCGGTTCGCTGCAGCTGATCTCCGGGTCCGCCCGTGACCTGCTGGACCACCTGGACTACCGGGACATGGTCTCCTTCACCGGATCGGCGTCGACGGCCAGCAAACTGAAGAACCACCCCAACGTCATCGAGGGCGGCCTCCGCTTCACCAGCGAAACAGACTCCCTGAACGCCTCGATCCTCGGCCCCGACGCCGTTCCCGGCACTCCGGAATTCGATGCCTACGTGAAATCCCTCGTCACCGAAATGACGGTCAAGGCCGGGCAGAAGTGCACCAGCATCCGCCGCGCGATCGTACCGAAGGCTCTGGTGAACGACGTCGTTGCTGCCGCCGCCAAACGCATCGACGAGCGCGTTGTCCTGGGCGACCCGCGCGCCGAGGGAGTCACCATGGGTGCCCTGGCCTCCACCGAGCAGCGCGACGGCGTCCGGGAGTCGGTGCAGACACTGCTCGACGCCGGTGCCGCCATCGCCTACGGCAGCCTCGACGCCCCGGAGACGGTGCACGCCGACGGCTCCCGGGGTGTGGCCGAAAACGGTGCATTCATGGCCCCGGTCCTTCTGACTTGGGAAAACCCCGAGGCACAGGCGCTGCACTCCGTTGAGGCCTTCGGGCCCGTCGCCTCGGTGATCGGCTACGAGGACACGCAGGACGCCGTCAGGCTCGCCGCGCGTGGCGGCGGCTCGCTGGTCGCCACGGTCTGCAGCAATGACCCGCAGACCGTCCGTGAACTGGTTACCGGCATCGCCGGCCACCACGGCCGCGTGCACGTGCTCAACCGCGAGGACGCCCGCAGTTCGACCGGCCACGGCTCACCCGTACCGCACCTGGTCCACGGCGGCCCCGGGCGTGCCGGCGGCGGCGAGGAACTGGGCGGCATCCGTGCCGTCAAGCACCACATGCAGCGCACCGCCATCCAGGGTTCACCGAACATGCTGACCGCCGTCACCGGCGTCTGGCACACCGGAGCGGACCGGAACTTCGACGCGACCCACCCGTTCCGCAAGGACCTGGCCGCGCTGAAGATCGGCGACGCCATGGCCTCGGAACTGCGCGAGGTCACGCTCGAGGACATCACCGCCTTCGCGAACAGCACCGGTGACACCTTCTACGCCCACACCAACCAGGAAGCCGCCGAGGCGAACCCGTTTTTCCCGGGCATCGTGGCGCACGGCTACCTGCTGCTGTCCTGGGGTGCCGGGTTGTTCGTCGAACCCGCTCCGGGACCTGTGCTGGCCAACTACGGCCTGGAGAACCTGCGTTTCATCACTCCGGTGGCCGCGGGCGATTCCATTCGGGTCACCCTCACCGCCAAGCGCATCACCCCGCGGGAGACGGACGAGTACGGCGAGGTGGCGTGGGACGCCGTCCTGCACAACCAGAACGACGAGATCGTGGCGACCTACGACGTCCTGACCCTGGTGGAGAAGGAACGCGCCTAGTCCGCTAATGACACAGTAAAACCCGCCTGGAAATCCAGGCGGGCTTTACTGTGTCCAGGACACTAAAAGGTCCAGCGGGGAACCCGTCAGCAGGCGGGAGAACTCAGGGCTTTTTGTGGAGGCCGTCGAACACCATGGAAATAACGTCATCGGCGAGTTTGTCCGCACCGATGGGCCCTCCGGGTTTGTACCACTCAACAATGGAGTTGATGGTGCCAAAGAGCAGCCGGGTGGTGGTGCGCGGGTCGATGTCCCCGCGCAGCGAACCCTCGGAACGGGCGGCGTCGACCAGCTGGGCCACCCGGTGGTCGAATTCGCGGCGCCGCGCCAGGGCATCCCGCTCAATCTCGGTGTTGCCGCGCAGGCGCAGCAGCAGGGTCACGAACGGCAGGCGGTCGGTCAGGACCCGGATGGTTCCACGCAGAACAAATTCCAGCCGGGCATCGGCGGGCCCGGTGGAGGCCCGGGGATCGTCCAGGACGCCCTCCAGCCCGCCCAAGGCGTTCTCCAAGGCCAGGCGGAGCAGATCCCCCTTGGAGGGAACATGGTGGTAGATGGCGGACTTCGTGATGCCGAGGTTCTCCGCCAGGATGCCCATGGAAGTTGCCTCGTAGCCGTGGCGGTTAAAGACGTCGACGGCGATGTTCAGCACGGTCTGCTGGTCATAGCCCGGCCGGCCCCGGCGGGTGCCGTTGGCGGACGCGGGCGGGGACGCAGGGGAAGTCGGAGTCTTAGGCATCTGGATATTTTCCCATGAACGTTCGGTTGGCCGGACCAGGCCGGCCAACCGAAAGCGGGGCTAGGCCTGGGTTTCCGTCTTTTTGCGTAGGTCGTAGATCCGGCGCAGCTTGCCGCTGGACCTGGCCAGTGAACCCGGCTCCACCACATTGATGGTGCAGGAGGACCCAACATGGATCTTAATCTGGGCCTTGAGTTCGGCTGCGGCGCGGACGCAGTCCTCCGAACCGGATTCCGCCCGGCGCTCGATCTTGACCGTGAGCTCGTCCATACGGTCCGGGCGGGTGATTTCCAGCTGGAAATGCGGGCTCAGAGCGGGAATGCGCAGGGCGATTTCCTCGATCTGGCTGGGGAACAGGTTCACGCCGCGCAGGATGATCATGTCATCGTTGCGTCCGGTGATCCGGCCCATCCGCCGCATGCCCGGACGGGCAGTGCCCGGCAGCAGGCGGGTGAGGTCGTGCGTGCGGTAGCGGATGATCGGCAGGGCTTCCTTGGTAAGCGAGGTGAAGACCAGCTCGCCGTGCTCCCCGTCTGCCAGGACCCGGGTGTCATCAAACGGATCGATGATCTCAGGGCGGAAGTGGTCCTCCCAGATGTGTGCGCCGTCCTTGGTCTCGACGCATTCGCCGGCCACCCCCGGGCCCATAACCTCGGACAGGCCGTAGATGTCGCAAGCGTCGATGTCCAGCAGGACTTCGAGTTCGTGGCGCATTTCCTCGGTCCAGGGTTCGGCACCCAGCACGGCGTTCTTCAGCGACGTGGACCGGGGATCGATGCCGGCCTTCTTCATGGCATCGGCAATGGTCAGCAGGTAGGTCGGGGTGCAGAGGATGGTATCCGGCTCGAAGTCCTGGATCATCTGGATCTGCCGCTCGGTCTGGCCGCCGGACATGGGAATCACGGTGCAGCCCAGCTTCTCGGCACCGAAATGTGCGCCCAGCCCGCCGGTGAACAGTCCGTAGCCGTAGGCGTTGTGCACTTTGTAGCTGGACTTGACTCCGGAGGCGCGCAGGGAGCGGGCCACCAGGGTGCCCCAGCGGTCCAGATCACCCTTGGTGTAGCCAACCACCGTCGGACGCCCGGTCGTGCCGGAGGACGCGTGGATCCGGGCCACCTGCTCCATGGGGACGGCGAACATACCGAAGGGGTAGCTCTGCCGCAGGTCTTCCTTGGTGGTGTACGGGAACTTGGCCAGGTCCGCCAGTTCCTTGAGATCGTCCGGGTGGACCCCGGCGTCGTCGAACTTCTTCGTGTACAGCGGAACCCGTTCATACGCATAGCGCACCGTTTCCTGCAGCCGGGTCAGCTGGAGGGCTTCGATTTCCGCCCGGCTCATCAGCTCCTCGGGATCGAGGGTGGCGGGGTCGGCTGCGGTGGCCTTGACAGTGGAAACGGTATTCATGCGCTGGAACCTTCGTGGGGAGGGGGTGGGGCTGATTCTGCAGGTTATGCGGCGGAAGGGGAAGTGTTCTGGTCTTTCTGCCTGCCCTGGCCTCGCCAGCACCGGCAGGCAGTCCGGAGACGGGCTAGGCCCGGCGGGCAGGATTCGGGATGGTGCGCGAGCGGCCGCGGAATTCCGCGATGACCCGGCTGCTGCCGTCCGGGGCCTCAGCGGTGACGGCGATGTCATAGACACCGCTTCGGCCGGCGCCTGCGCGGCGGACGGCATCCGCCCGGAGCTTCTCGCCCGCCCGGGCCGAAGAAATGAAGTTGATATCCGCGCCGGATGCCACCGTGATGGTGTCCATCTCAGCGGTGGATTGCGCGGTGGAAGGATTGCAGGCCAACGCGAAGGCCGTGTCTGCAAAGGCGAAGACCATACCGCCGTGGGCGATGGCGAAGCCGTTGAGCATCTCCGGCCTCAGCTCCATGGTGATGACAGCCTCGCCGTCGCCCAGCCGGACGACGTCGATGCCCAGCCACTCGGACGTGGCATCGTTTTCGAGGATGGGGTGGGCCGGACGCAGTTCGCGTGCCGGGGCGGTGACACCGTAGTCAGCCATGGGGCCCTCACTTTTCTTTACCGAATGTTCATTAGGTAATCCTGTGAGCGCTGTCACTGTCAAATTTGGCGCAGTTTGAGCAGGCTGTGTGACCCGGGAAATCCGATGGCCTGCGGTGCTCCCAGACGGCTTGATGGGGCATGGCTTACCCTGTGAACGTGATGTTCGCCAAGGCGGCGCCGGGTGCGCTGCAGCCAGCCATGTCCTCGCTGCTGCCGGAATGGCTGGATCCGCAGGTGTTTCTCGCAGACCCGGCAATCGGCCCCTGGGTGGTCCTGCTGGTCTGCGGAATCGTGTTTGTGGAAACGGGACTGCTGGTGGGGTTCTTCCTCCCGGGCGATTCCCTGCTTTTCACTGCCGGGCTCCTGGTGGCAACCGGCGCGATCCAGATAAACATCTGGCTGCTGATCCTGTTGATCGCCCTCTGCGCCTTTGCCGGTGACCAGCTTGGCTATTTCATCGGACGCAAGGCCGGGCCGGTGGTCTTCAACCGGCCGGATTCGCGTCTGTTCCGGCAGGAAAATGTCACCCGCGCGGAATCATTCTTCGCCCGGCACGGCGGCAAGGCGGTGGTCCTGGCCCGGTTCATTCCGATCATCCGGACCTTCACCCCCGTGGTGGCCGGAGTTGGGCGGATGCATTATGCGACGTTCATCGCCTACAACGCCATCGGCGCCGGCGTCTGGGCCCTGAGCGTTACCCTGCTCGGCTTCCTGCTCGGGGACCGGGTGCCCTTTGTGCGGGACAATCTCGACCTGATCTTCGTCGGCGTGGTGATCCTGACGGTGATTCCGATTGCCGTAGGCCTGCTGCGGCAGGGACGGCGGTCGGGCCGTTCCCGCCGGAGTCCGAAACCGGGTCCCACCCCGCCGGGGCAGCCCCGCCCGCAGCGGCGGCCGCCCGCACCGGAGGCGGGCAGCGCGGACTGAGAGTTGCCGGTCCCCGCTGCCGCCGTCCGGAGGCGGATTATTTTCCGGCCGGAACCGGTGAGCCGGCGCTCGGCAGGAGCGATCGCGCGCCCAGGGCATCCAGGACAAAGGCGTAGTCCCAGGCCCGGTCCTTCCAGGCCTCGTAACGTCCGGACGCTCCGCCGTGGCCGCCCTCCATCTCGATCTTCAGCACGATCGGTTCGGATCCGGTGGTGACTTCGCGGAGTTTCGCGACCCATTTGGCCGGTTCGACGTACAGCACGCGGGTGTCGTTGAAACTGGTGACCGCCGCGATGCGCGGGTAATCCTCGGCACGGATGTTCTCGTACGGGGTGTATTCGCTCATGTAGCGGTACACCTCCGGATCGGTGATCGGGTTGCCCCATTCCTCCCATTCCAGTGCCGAAAGCGGCAGGTCCGGATCAAGGATGGAGGTCAGGGCGTCCACGAACGGGACCTGCGCCACGATCGCCTTGTACTTCTCCGGGGCCAGATTCGCGACGGCGCCCATCAGCAGTCCGCCGGCGGAGCCGCCCATAGCCGCGATCCGGGCCGGGTCAACCCAGCCGGAGGCCGCAACGTGTTGCGTGGCCGCGACGAAGTCGGTGAAGCTGTTCTTCTTGTGGAGTTTCTTGCCCTGGTCGTACCAGGCCCGGCCCATTTCACCGCCGCCGCGGATATGTGCGACGACGAAGATGACTCCGCGGTCCAGCAGCGACAGCCGGGCAATGTTAAAGGCCGGATCCATGGAGATTTCGTAGCTGCCGTAGGCATAGACCAGTGCCGGGTTGGAGCCGTCCCGGGCGATCTCCGCGCGGCGCAGCACGGAGAGTGGAATCCTGGTGCCGTCCGGCGCCGTCGCCCAGTCCCGTTCCGCCACGTAGTCCGCCCGGTCATAGCCGCCGCGGACCGGCGTTTCCTTGCGCAGCTCCAGTTCGCCGGTGGCGAGGACGTAGTCGTAGACCCGCGGCGGCGTGAGGTAGGAGGTGTAGCTCAGCCGGATGATCGGGGAGTCGTATTCCGCGTTGGTCAGGCCCGCGGTGTACAGCTCTTCGTCAAAGGCCGGCTCGGTGGGGCTGGCCTGGGCAGGGGTGCCGAGACCTTCCATGGGCAGGATCTGCACCCGCTCGGTGGTGTCCTTGCGGACCGAAACGAGGACGTGCGTGCGGGTGACCGATGCCCCGTTGACCCGGACGGCGTCGTCGTGCGCCACAACCGTGTGCCAGTCCTGCTCGGCAAGCGGCTTGGCGAACTCGGTGCCGGCAACCAGGGAGACCATCGAGTTCAGCGCGTCCCGGTTGTGCGTGATCAGGTACTGGCGCACTCCGTCCCGGGTGAACGGCTCTGCCTCGTAGAGGATGCCTTCGCTGCGGGGGATGAGGGTGTGGACGGTGCCGGTGGGATCGTCGAAGTCCAGCACCCGGTACTCGCTGTATTCAGAGGTGCTGATGCCGATCAGCAACTGCCTCCGGTCGGCGGAGAGGTCGAATCCGGTCCACATGGCGACGTCGTCTTCCTGGTAAATCACGACGTCGTCCTCCACCGGGGTGCCCAGGGTGTGGGCCTTGACCTGGTAAGGGCGCCACGAGTCATCCACCACGGTGTAGAAAACCCGGGTGCCGTCGGGGGAGAAGGCCAGGGAATAGAAAACGTTGCTGACGACGTCGGGCAGCAGTTCGCCGGTCCGCAGATCCTTGATGCGGAGCGTGAACCGCTCGTCCCCGGCGTTGTCTTCGGAGTAGGCGAGGAGATGACCGTCTTCCGTCACCGCCAGGCCGCCGAGGGAGAAAAAGGGTTTGCCTTCGGCCTCGGCGTTGCCGTCGATCAGGACCTGCTCGCCGGGCACCGGCACTCCGGGCTCGACGACGGGCGGCGTCCAGTCGGCGTGCAGGTCCCCGGTGTCCTGTGCTGCGGTCCGGCAGTGGATCGCGTACTGCTGGCCCTCTTCGGTGCGGGTGTAGTACCACCAGCCGCGCTTGCGGGCAGGGACGGACAAATCGGTTTCCACGGTCCGCGCCTTGATTTCCTCGAAGATCTGCCGGCGCAGTTCTTCCTGGTCCTTGGTGACTGCCGCGGTATACGCGTTTTCGGCGTTGAGGTGCTCGACTACCTCGGGGTTTTCCTTCTCCCGCAGCCATTCGTAGTCGTCGATGAACGTATGGCCGTGGTGGATCCGCTCGGTGGGTACCTTCTTGGCGACGGGAGGCTGCGTTGTAGTCATCCTCCGAATATATCCAGCCCTGCCCGCAGCGGAAGGCGGACCGGGGTGGTTATGCCGCAGGCGAAGGCTCAGCGGCCGAGCAGGAACCAGCCACTGAACATTCCCGCGGCCGCGAAGAACACCCAGTTCACGGCAACCATCACCAGGGTGTGTGTGAAGGGCCTGGAGTCGGATTCCGGTGCAGGTCCAATGACGGGTTCCGGAGCGGGACCATGGCGGAACTGGGACCACAGTGAGGTTGCCAGCAGCAGGCCGCCTCCGGCCAGTGCCACCGGCACTGCCTGTACCGTCAGCAGGACCGACCGGCCGACGGTCGCGAACAGCAGCAGGTGGAAAACTGTTACGGCGGCCAGGACGCCCAAAGGCTTTTGCCACTGTCCTGCCAGCAGGACCGGAACGTAATAGGGTGCAGCTCCCGCGGCCAGCAGCAGGGTGGCGACGACGGCGGATCCTGTGACGGTAATGCCCAGGACCCCGTTGGTGGAAGCCACCGCGGCGGCAACGGCGCAGAATCCCAGCAGGCCCAGGAGGGCAGGAACCAGCAGATGGGCCGTCAGGGCAGGAGCGGCACGTTCCTTGAGACGGGCCTTGAGCCTGGTGCGCTCCGACTGTCCGCTGTACGCCATGGTGCTCCTCCCGCCTCTATTGGTGACCTTCCTAAGGTAGCCGTTGCCGGGGGCATCCATGGACGTGCCTGCCGCTGGCGCCTTTCCTGCTGCGGTTCCGGCAGGGTGGGTGTGCCGTCTTGACGTGCCGTCGCTCACACGCATATCCTGAACGAACGGTCGGTAATTATTGGCCGGGGTACTTCCGCGGTCCGGACCGCGGCCACGTGGAAAACAATGAGGTGACTTATATGGCTACGCAGACCGACGCACAGCGCGACCTGCACGCCGTCCCGGCCTACAGTGCCGAGGATCAGGCCGGGCAGGCTGCGTTCGACGCGATCATCGCTGAGGATTCACGGATTGAACCGCGGGACTGGATGCCGGAGGGCTACCGGAAAACCCTGGTCCGCCAGATCTCCCAGCACGCGCACTCCGAGATTGTCGGAATGCAGCCGGAAGCCAACTGGATTACCCGGGCCCCGTCGCTTAAGCGCAAGGCCATCCTTATGGCCAAGGTGCAGGACGAAGCCGGGCACGGACTCTACCTGTACTCCGCTGCAGAGACCCTGGGCACCCCGCGCGAGAAGATGACCGAAGATCTGATTGCGGGCAAAGCGCGCTACTCCAGCATCTTCAATTACCCGACCCGCAGCTGGGCTGACATGGGTGCGATCGGCTGGCTGGTTGACGGCGCTGCCATCTGCAACCAGGTGCCGCTGTGCCGCGCCTCGTACGGACCCTACGGCCGGGCCATGGTGCGGGTCTGCAAGGAGGAATCCTTCCACCAGCGGCAGGGGTTCGAAATCCTGCTCGAACTGGCCAACGGCACCGAGGCGCAGAAGCAGATGGCGCAGGACGCAATCAACCGCTGGTACGCCCCGTCCCTGATGATGTTCGGCCCGCCGGATGACAACTCGCCGAACTCCCAGCAGTCCATGAAGTGGAACATCAAGCGCTTCTCCAATGATGAGCTGCGCCAGCGCTTTGTCGGCATGATCGTTGAACAGGTCAAGGTCCTGGGCCTCACCCTCCCCGATGACCAGATCCGGTTCAACGACGAAACCGGCAAATGGGAATACGGCCCCCTTGACTGGCACGAATTCAAGGAGGTCCTCGCGGGCCGCGGGCCGTGCAACGCCCAGCGCCTGGCACGGCGCCGCGAAGCACACGAGAACGGCGCCTGGGTGCGCGAAGCAGCGGCAGCCTACGCCGCAAAACAGGCACGGAAGACTGAGGTGGCATAAGCATGGTTTCCGGTTCCACAACGGGTGACGACGGCGCCAAGCCGGTAGGCACGGATTCTTCCGCACAGCCCGGAACAGGCGTCAACGCGGCCTGGCCGCTCTGGGAAGTTTTTGTCCGCTCCTCACGCGGGCTTTCCCATGTCCACGCCGGTTCGCTGCACGCACCGGACGCCGACATGGCCGTCCGCAATGCCCGTGACCTCTACACCCGGCGCAACGAAGGCGTTTCGCTCTGGGTTGTCCCCGCTGAAGCCATCATCTCCAGCGATCCGGATGCCAAGGGCCAGTTCTTTGAATCCCCCCAGGGCAAGGACTACCGGCACGCCACGTACTACCGTAAATCGGAAGGGGTGAAGCACCTGTGAGCTCGGACAGCGCCACCCGCATCACCCCGGGAAATGCCCTCCGCCCGGAGGATATCGCCGCATCGGATGCCAAGGCACCCGTTGACACTGCCGAATACGCGCTCCGCCTGGGCGATGACTCCCTGGTCCTGGCCCAGCGCCTGGGCTGGTGGATCTCCCGTGCTCCCGAGCTGGAAGAGGACATTGCCCTCTCCAACATCGCCCTGGACCTGATCGGCCACGCCCGGTCCTTCCTGACCTACGCGGGCACCGCGTGGGGCAAGTCCGAAGATGACCTGGCTTACTGGCGCGGTGAGGGCGAGTACCGTTCGGCCCACATCGTGGAGCAGGAAAACGGCGACTTCGCCAGGACCATCGCACGGCAGCTGGTGGTTTCGTTCTACCAGTTCGAGCTTTACACGGCGCTGCTCGCCTCCAAGGATGAGACGCTCGCTGCCATCGCGGCCAAGGCCGTCAAGGAAGTGGATTACCACCGGGATCACAGCGCCCAGTGGGTTCTCCGCCTGGGCCTGGGCACCGAAGAGTCCCGGACCCGCATGATCCGCGCCCTGGAACTGGTCTGGCCGTACGTCGGTGAACTGTTTGAAGACGATGACCTGGTCCGCTCCCTGGACGGAACCGCCGTCCTGCCCTCCAGCCTGCGGGAGGCCTTCGATGCGAAGATCGGCGCAGTGCTGGCCGAGGCAGAGCTCCAGGTCCCCGAGGTCCAGCCCGCTCCCGGCGGCGGGCGCCAGGGACTGCACAGCGAATACCTCGGCCCCCTCCTGGCAGAAATGCAGGTCCTGGCCCGCGAACATCCCGGCGCCTCCTGGTAGCAGTCATGAACGAGACAGACACGGCCAGGAACGCGGCAGGGGCACCTGCCGGACACACAGCGGGCAGCGCCAAGGATTCCGGCATGGACCCGGAATCCAGCACGGCGCTCCGCCCGGCGGATCCGGCAGCCGCTGCCGCCTGGGATATCGCTGCCACGGTCTGCGACCCGGAAATCCCCGTCCTCACCATTGAGGATCTGGGGGTGCTGCGGGCCGTGGAACTGATGAATGGCAACCAGGTC
This sequence comes from Arthrobacter sp. Helios, assembly GCF_023167125.1. Classification (NCBI taxonomy): domain Bacteria; kingdom Bacillati; phylum Actinomycetota; class Actinomycetes; order Micrococcales; family Micrococcaceae; genus Arthrobacter; species Arthrobacter sp. Helios. The sequence goes on along the minus strand of NZ_CP095402.1, from coordinate 2,515,930 downwards.
CGGGTGGTCATTACGCCCACCTATTCCGGCTGCCCGGCCATGGACGCCATCCGGGAAGACGTCACGGCCGCGCTCACGGCTGAGGGCTACGCCGGTGTCCAGGTGGACCTGGTGCTCGCCCCGGCCTGGACCACCGACTGGATGAGCGAGTCCGGCAAGACCAAGCTCAATGCCTACGGCATCGCCCCGCCCACCGGGCGCGCGGCCGCGGGGCCGGTCCGGCTGGGACTCAGCGTCAAATGCCCGCAGTGCTCCTCCCTCAATACCCGTGAAATGACCCGCTTTGGCTCCACCTCCTGCAAGGCGCTGTACGTCTGCAGCGACTGCCGGGAACCCTTCGACTACTTCAAGGTGCTCTAACTATGACAACCTCCACCACCGAGGCCGCCGAGGCCGCCGGGGCGGCCCCGGCCTCCCGCCGCACGGCCTTCCACCCGCTGACGGTCAGCGAAGTCCGCCGGCTCACGGAAGACGCCATCGAAGTAACATTCGCCGTCCCCGCGGACCTGGCCGGGTCCTTCGATTACCTGCCCGGACAGTACGTTGCCCTCCGCACCACCCTGGAGGGACAGGACATCCGCCGCAGCTACTCCATCTGCGCCGAGCCGACGCCGGGCGAGATCCGGGTGGCCATCAAACGCGATCTGGGCGGCAGGTTCTCCACCTGGGCCAATGAGTCGCTCAAGGCAGGCGATGTCCTGGACGTCATGAGCCCCACCGGCGGGTTCATCTCCAAGCACCCGATGAACGCCCTGAACCTCCCCGAAGACATCGACGTCACCGAAGAGAACGTGTTCGTCGCCGTCGCCGCGGGCTCCGGCATCACCCCGGTCATCTCAATCGCCCGCACCGTGCTCGCGGCGTCGGAGAACGTCCGCTTCGACCTGGTGTACGCCAACAAGGCCGCCATGGACGTGATGTTCCTGGAGGAACTCGCTGATCTGAAGGACAAGTACCCCTCACGCTTCGCCCTGCACCACGTGCTCTCCCGTGAGCAGCGCATTTCCCCGCTGCTCTCCGGCCGGATCGACGCCGAGAAACTCAGCGCCCTGATCGAGTCGGTCCTCCCGACCCGCGACGTGGACGAGTGGTTCCTGTGCGGTCCCTTTGAACTCGTGCAGATGTGCCGGGACACCCTGGCCGACCGCGGCGTGGAAGCCGAAAAGGTGCGCTTTGAACTCTTCACCACCGGCCAGCCAGGCCGGCCCGAAGGCCAGATCGGCCGCCCGGTGAAGGTGGACCCCTCCGCAGACAACTTCGAAATCAGCTTCCGGCTGGACGGCCTGCAGGGCAAGGTCGCCAGCCCCACGCATGCCCGCGAGTCCATCCTCAACGCCGCTCTCCGATTACGCCCGGACGTCCCCTTCGCCTGCGCCGGCGGCGTCTGCGGCACCTGCCGCGCCAAGGTCGTGTCCGGCACCGTGGAGATGGAAGAGAACTACGCGCTGGAACCGGACGAGATTGAAAAGGGCTACATCCTCACCTGCCAGAGCCGTCCCACCAGTCCCGAAGTCACCGTCGACTACGACGCCTAGGAGCCCAGGAACATGAGCGAGCAGACCCCCGCACCCACCAGCTCCATGGTGGAGCTGAGCATCAGCGACGGCATCGCTGAAGTAGTGCTGAACGCACCCAGGAAGCTCAATTCCCTGGACGAACAGGCACTGGCTGACCTCTCCAAGGCCTACGACGACGCCGCGGCCGCCGGGGTGCGGGCACTGCTGCTGCGCGGTGAGGGCCGGGCGTTCTGCGCCGGACGCGACATCTCCGCCGTCGACCCGTCCAACGACGACGCCTACGGCTACCTGGGGGACCTCGTCACTCCGCTGCTGAAGAAAATGGCCGCCTTCCCGGCACCCACCTTCGCGGCAGCCCAGGGCGCCTGCCTCGGCGTCGGACTGGGCCTGCTGGTAGCCACCGACGTGGTCTATGTGGCGGACAATGCGAAAATCGGGTCGCCGTTTGCCAACCTCGGCGCAACCCTGGATTCGGGCGGACACTGGCTCTTCACGGAGCGCCTCGGCGCGCACCGCACCCTGGACCTGATCTACACTGCGGACCTCATGAGCGGTTCCGAGGCTGTGGCCGCCGGACTGTTCAGCCGCGTGTTCCCCGCTGATGACCTGCTGGAAGCCACCCGTGCCACGGTGGCCCGCGTCGCCACCGGCGCCACCGAAGCGTTCCGCGCGTCGAAGGAGCTGGTCGCCCAGATCCGCGACCAGCGGCTGGGACTGTGGGAATCCGTGGAGGACGAGAACAAGGCCCAGGGCGTGCTCTGCGGCACCGAGGACTATGCGGAAGGCTTCGCCGCCTTCGTGGAAAAGCGGAAGCCGCACTTCAAAGGCTGACCCAAGCCGGGCCGGTCGAAAGGAGCGGCAAGCCGCCCGGAATCGTCCGGCCGTCATCCGGTGCCGTTCCATTCGACAGCACCGCCGATCTCCGGGAGAATGACAGGACCGGAGGACCACCCTGCCCGGCAACCGGCGCCCGAGGAGGACCAATGACAGTGCGTGCCGCACGTTTGGTGCGTGGCTGGGCCGCAGCGTTTGCGGCCACGGCTGTGGCAGCGGCGTCGCATGTGCTGGGCGGCGGGGCAGCCCCGGAACCCGCTATTGTCCTGTTCTCCCTGGCGATGTCCGGAATGGCCGGCTGCCTGCTTGCGGGACGCTCACTGTCACTGCTCCGCCTCTCCGCGGCAGTGGTCTTCAGCCAGGGATTGTTCCACCTGCTCTTCAGCCTTGGATCCGCGCCTGCAACGGTTGGAACGCAGGCCGGCCACGCCGGCCATGCCGGCTTCCTCGGAGCGGTGGCCGAACACTCCCTCGCAGCTGAACCGGTCCAGGCTGCCGCCGCTGCGGGATTCATCATGTGGTCCAGCCACGCCCTGGCGGCAGCTGCCACCGTTTGGCTGCTGGCGTGCGGTGAGAAAACCGCCCGGAGACTGATCGAAGCCCTGGGGCTGCGGCCCGGAGCCCTGCTTCCGCTGTTCCAGCCGGAGCACCTGGCCCGCCCGGTTGCCCAGGTGCTCGCCTACCGTCCCCGGAACCTGCGCAACCTGGGCATACCCCTGCTGACTTTCCGCCACCGTGGCCCCCCGGCTGCTTTCGTGTCCGCCTAAGCGCTGAGAGCGCATCCACACGAAACCCCAGTTCCCGCACCGCGGAACGGAAAGCAGTAATGACTACCTCTCTCTTCCAGCACGCCCGCGCGCGTGCCGTCCTTCTTGCCGCCGCCCTGTTCGGCGCCCTTGCCCTGTTCCTGGTGGCCGCCCCGCCGGCCCTGGCCCACGATGAACTCGTCTCCTCCACCCCGGAGGACGGCACCGTGCTGGCTGAAGCGCCCACCGAAATTGAACTGGTGTTCAGCGCCGAACTGATGGACCTGGGCAACCAGGTGGTCCTCGCAGATGCCTCCGGCGCCAACCTGATCGAGTCCGAACCGGTCCTGAACCGGGAAACCCTGGCCCAGCCCCTCCCCGCCCTGGAGGACGGCGAATACCAGGTCACCTGGCGCGCCGTCTCCAGCGACGGCCACCCGATTACCGGTGCCTTCAGCTTCACCGTGGGCGCGCCGGTCTCCAGTGCAGCCGCTACAGACCCGGCAGCAGCCGGGACAGCCACTCCCACGGCCACGGAATCCGCTCCGGAGGAATCTGCCACCGCAATCGCCCCCGGAGAAACCTCCAGCTCCGTGACCTTCGGCCCGCTGGGCTGGGTCCTCACCGCCCTGGGCGGTGCCCTCGTTGGAGTAATCATCTACGTCATTGTCGTGGCCGTGAACAAGCGCCGCCGCGGCGGAAACGCCTAGCCCACCCGTGAGGCGCCGGGCCTGACGGCCCGGCGCCTGCACCTCTTTGCGGCACCGGCGCGGTGCCGTCCTTTCGTGAACCCTTTGCCCGGCACCATGAGTGTGCCCGGGGCACCCCTATCTTTGGAGTACCTTTCCCATGAAAAAAATTACCCTCGCCGCAGCCGTCCTGGCCCTGTCCGCCGCCGGCCTCGCAGGCTGTGCCACGGACAGCCCCGCCCCCGGCGCATCCTCCTCCTCAGCGGCGGAGCAGGCACAACAGCTGACCCTGTCCGGAGCCTGGGCCAAAGCCGGTGACGCCGGCGGAATGACCGGTGTCTTCGGCACCCTGAAGAACGACGGCGCGGAGGACCTCACCGTCGTGGCCGCGAGCTCGCCCGCAGCGGCAACCGTCGAACTGCACGAAACAGCCATGGGAGCTGACGGCGCCATGGCCATGCAGCAAATCGAAGGCGGGTTCACGGTTCCGGCCGGCGGCGAATACCTGCTGGAGCCCGGTGCCAGCCACCTGATGCTGATGGGACTGGAAGATGGACTCCTCGCCGGAGATACCCTGCCGATCACCCTGGAACTGGCAGACGGCAGTACCCTCGAACTCGAGGCCGTCGCCAAGGACTTCGCCGGAGCGAATGAAAACTACGGGTCGGAGGACTCCGCAGGTGAAAGCCACGGAGACCACGCCCACGGCGATGGTGAGTCCCACGGCACCGCGGAGCACTGATGAGCCCGGAAACAGCATCACCCCGTAAGCCGGGTGTTGCTCGCCGGCACCTGCTGTTCGGCGGAGCAGCGGCCGGTTTGGGTGCGGTCGCTGCGGCCGGGGCGCAGCTCGCGGCCGGCCGGGGCGGATCGGCAGGCCCGGAGCTGGTCCGGACCGGGCTGGACGAGGCTGGAGCGAATGGCGGGCAGACCGTCCCGTTCTTCGGTGAGCATCAGGCAGGCATTGAAACCCCGCCGCAGGCCCACGCGTCCTTCGTGGCACTGGACCTGCGCGGGGGCGTGGGCAGGGACCGGATCCGGTCCCTGCTCCGGCTGCTGAGCGACGACGCCGCCGCCCTCACCCAGGGACAGGCCGCCCTGGCGGACACGGAAGCCGAACTGGCCCTGCTGCCGGCACGGCTCACTGTGACGTTCGGATTCGGGCCCCGCCTCGTGGCCGCCGTGGCCCCGCACCTGGCGCCGGGCTGGCTGACACCGCTGCCGGCGTTCGACATCGACGCACTGCAGGAGCGCTGGAACGGGGGTGACCTGCTGCTGCAGCTCTGCGCCGATGATCCGCTCACCCTGGCCCATGCCCAGCGCATGCTGCTCAAGGACAGCCGGAGCTTCGCCGTTGTGCACTGGATCCAGTCCGGTTTCCGCCGCGCCTATGGCAGCGAACAGGCCGGCACCACGGCGCGGAACCTGTTTGGACAGGTGGACGGATCGGCGAATCCCGTACCGGGCACCCCCGAGTTCGACCGCGTGGTCTGGGGCGACAGTGACATTCCGGCCTGGCTGGAAGGCGGTACGTCCGCCGTCGTGCGCCGGATCGCGATGAACCTGGACACCTGGGATGAACTCGACCGGCGCGGCCGGGAGGAATCGGTGGGGCGGACACTCGCCAACGGCGCGCCGCTGACCGGTTCCGCCGAACACGATGAACCGGACTTTGAAGCCGTCACCGCCCTGGGCTTCACCGTGATTCCGGACTACGCACACATGCGCCGCGCCCGCCCGGATAACCCGCGGCAGCGGATCCTGCGGCGTTCGTACAATTACGACGCCGCGCCGGAGCCCGGGGGAGCCGTCTCCGATGCCGGCCAGGTCTTTGTCTCCTACCAGGCCGACGTCACGGCCCAGTTCCTGCCCATCCAGGAGCGCCTGGACAAGCTGGATCTGCTGAATGAGTGGACGACGCCGGTTGGTTCGGCGGTGTTCGCTGTCCCGCCGGGCGCGCGGGAGGGTGGTTTCGTGGGGGAGAGCCTCTTCGAATAGGAGATTGCTCCCGCAGCGTGGCCCCGCTAGGTTGGATTTATCAGCATGCTGATCGATTTCCGTCCCCTGGCGGGGCCCAACGAAAGGCGACGATGACACAGAGCTACGATCCGAACAACGATCCGGCGAATCCGGACAAGCCCAAGGACGCGGAGGCAGCTGCGGCGCAGAAGGGACCGGGGACTAATGAGGGCACCGGCAACCACACCGGCAGCAGCGAGAAGGGCAGCCGGGCCAACCCTGACCCGGCCGAAGGAAACGTCACCGGGCTGGAACCCGGCGGCGGCGTGCCCCCGGGGGAGACTCCGCCCGCCGAAAACCAGATGAGCATGGACCAGGGGCACGACGAAGACTAGTTTCCCTGACTCTGGCCGCAGCTGGCTGCGGCCAGGTGGGCGGGCGGCCGCCGTGGTTTCCGGATTTTCCGGGGACCACGGCGGCCGCTGGGTTAAACCGCTGGTCCGGTCACAACCCGCACCGCGGCCCCCGGTTCAGCGGATATCGAGGTCTTCGAAGACCAGGAACGTCTGGGTGTCCAGGACTCCGGGCATGGACTGCAGGTGGTCGAAAATGACCTGCCGCAGGTGCAGGTTATCCTCCGCCCGGACCAGCAGGATCACGTCGAAGGAGCCGCCCACCAGGGCAACGTGGTGCACCTCGGGAATCTTGCGCAGTGCCTCTTTCAGCTCACGCCAGGAGTGCTGCCGGACCTTGAGCGTGACGTAGGCGCTGGACCGCAGCCCGGCCTTCACCGGATCCACCACTGCCGTGAAACGGGTCAGAACGCCGGAACTGGTCAGCTTGGAAATCCGCGAATAGGCATGGGCGCGGGAGATGTGGACGGCCTCGGCCACAGCACTGACGGAGGCGCGCCCGTCGCGGGTCAGCTCGTCCAGGATGGACTTGTCGATCTCATCCAAAGCCGCGGCCTGGGTCTCCGCCATTGTGTCTACATCCTTCAAAGTAATCCAGCTCACTTTTGCAACTTGTCCACCACAGTACGGTTTTCTTAGCGATAAATCTAGGATTTCCAGCAGGGCTGGATGCGAATCGCGAGCTTATCCATACTGGGCTTACAGAAATTCCATCCGTGTGGCTGGGCTTGAGTGAGCAAATTGCCGCTATCAAATTGCTGATATGCAGTGAGCCGCTGGGAGGCCTGTCCGCATCCGCCGTAAGCCGACGGAGGCTTCCATGACTATTCCCACCGGCCACACACACCCCGGATCCGCTCAGAATCAGCGTCCGGAGGGCAACGAGGACCGCACCGACACCATGCTGCCCTCCGCCTCTCCGGTCCAGCTGATCGATGCCGCCGGCAGCCACCGGCACAACGACAAGTACCCGCTTCCCGACGGCGAGAGCCTCCGGGCCGCCTACCAGGGCCTGGTTGCCGGCCGGCGGATCAACGACCAGGCCAACGCCCTGGTCCGCCAGGGCCGCCTGGCGGTCTACCCGTCCTCGCACGGCCAGGAAGCCTGCCAGATCGCAGCTGCAGCCGTCCTGGCAGACGGCGACTGGATGTTCCCTACCTACCGCGACACAGTCGCCGTCGTCCACCGAGGCGTTGATCCGCTGCAGGTGCTGACCCTGCTCAAGGGCGACTGGCACTCCGGCTACGACCCGTATGAGCATCACGTCGCCCCGCAGGCCACCCCGCTGGCCACCCAGCTGCTGCACGCCGTCGGCGTGGCCCACGCCGCGAAGCTGCGCGGGGAGAACACCGTGGTCCTGGCCATGTGCGGCGACGGCGCCACCAGCGAAGGCGACTTCCACGAGGCCCTGAACTTCGCGGCAGTGTTCCACGTTCCCGTGGTGTTCTTCGTCCAGAACAACGAGTACGCGATCTCCGTCCCGCTGAAAAACCAGAGCGTGGCCCCGTCCCTGGCGCACAAGGCCATCGGCTACGGGATGCCCGGCGAGCGGGTGGACGGCAACGACGCCGCCGCCCTCCTGGCCGTCCTGGGTGCCGCCGTCGAGCGGGCCCGCGAAGGCGGGGGCCCGGCCCTGGTGGAGGCGCACACCTACCGCATGCAGGCACACACCAATGCCGACGACGCCACCCGGTACCGCTCCGAAGCCGACGTCACCGAGTGGGTGCCGAAAGACCCGCTGAAGCGGCTGCGCACCTACCTGCGCGATCTGGGGCTGCTCGACGACGCCGCCGAGGAAGCCATGGCCGCGGACGCCGAGGTGGTTGCTTCCCGCATCCGCGACGGCCTGAACACCGACACGGTTCCCGAGCCGATGGACCTGTTCACCTACGTATATGAGCGCCGGACCCCGCAGCTGGCCGAGCAGGCAGCACTGCTGCAGGACGAACTCTCCCGGACCCAGGCCTAAGAGGAACACGAACCACCATGACAGTCACAGACCACGCACCGGCACCCGTTCCCACGAAGGTGTCCCTGACTTTCGCCAAGGCCCTGAACACTGCCTTGGCCGATGAATTGGAAGCAGACCCGAACGTCGTTATCTTCGGCGAAGACGTCGGACCGCTCGGCGGCGTTTTCCGGATCACCGACGGCCTGACGGCCCGCTTTGGCGAGGACCGCTGCTTCGACACTCCGCTGGCTGAGTCCGGCATCATGGGAATGGCCGTGGGCATGGCGATGAACGGGATGCGTCCGGTCGTTGAGATGCAGTTCGACGCGTTCGCCTACCCGGCCTTCGAGCAGGTGGTCAGCCACGTGGCAAAGATGTCCAACCGCACCCGCGGCAAGGTCAAGCTGCCGCTGGTCATCCGCATCCCGTACGCCGGCGGCATCGGGGGTGTGGAGCACCACTGCGATTCCTCGGAGTCCTACTACGCGCACACCCCCGGCCTGACCGTGCTGGCCCCGGCCACCGTCGCCGACGCTTACACCCTGCTGCGCGAAGCCATCCGCTATCCGGACCCCGTGGTCTTCCTGGAACCCAAGAAGCTGTACTGGACCAAGGAGGAAGTGGACCTGGCCGAGCTGCGGGCCGCCGTTGACGCGTCCCGCGATGCAGCCAGCGGCGCCCTGCCCGGAACCGGGATCGGTTCAGCCGCCGTCGCCCGGCAGGGAACGGACGCCACCCTGATCGCCTACGGGCCGTCCGTCTCCACGGCCCTGGCCGCTGCGGAGGCCGCCGCCGCGGAAGGCCGCAGCCTGGAAGTGATCGATCTGCGCAGCATCGTTCCGTTCGATGACGAAACAGTCTGCGCCTCCGTGCGCAGGACCGGCCGCGCCGTGGTCATTTCCGAAGCACCGGGTTTCGCCTCCGTGGCCTCCGAAGTGGTGGCCCGGGTTCAGGAACGCTGCTTCCACTCGCTCGCTGCACCCGTGCTGCGGGTCACCGGATTCGATATTCCCTATCCGGCACCGAAGCTGGAGCACTTCTTCCTGCCCGGCGTGGACCGGATCCTGGACACCGTTGACGAACTGCAGTGGGAGGACAAGTGAGCGTGCGTACCTTCCTGCTCCCTGACCTGGGTGAAGGCCTGACCGATGCCGAGCTGGTGAACTGGCTGGTCGCCGAGGGGGACACGATCGCCGTGGACCAGCCTGTGGCCGAGGTGGAAACCGCGAAATCCCTGGTGGAGGTCCCCTCGCCGTATGCCGGAGTGGTGGAGACGCTGCACGGCGCTGCCGGTGAGAGCATCGACGTCGGCAAGCCGTTGATTTCCGTGCGGACGACGGCGGCTGCCGGGCTCCCGGAGCCGGAGGCGCCCGCCGCCCCGCCAGCTGCCGGCGAACCCGGTGCTGCCGGTGAAGCCTACCGGCAGGAGGAACGGGCCGGATCAGGCAACGTGCTGATCGGTTACGGGACCCCGGGAAACCATGGGGCCAACCGCCGCACCCGCCCGCCGCGCGCCGGCCGGGCCGGCGGATCAGCGCTTCCGCAGGCTGCCGCGCCGGCCGCTATTCCGGCGGCTGAGGTTTCAGCTGCGGCTCCTGCCGCCACGGCAACACTCGAGGCTCCGCGCTGCATTTCGCCTCTGGTGCGGCGCCTGGCCCGCGAAGCGGGACTGCCGTTGACCACCCTGGCGGGCAGCGGTGCGGACGGACTAATCCTGCGCCGCGACGTCGAGCAGGCCATTGCCGGCACCCATCCGCGCACACCCGCGCCGGCTGACGCACAGGTGCCGGCCCCGGCACCTGCTCTGACCCCGGCACCTGCAGCCGGCAGTGCTGCCTCCGGTCTGGACACACGTTCGGGGCTGGGCATCACCAGCCGCACTCCGGTCAAGGGCCTGCGGCGCACTGTTGCCGCCAACCTCAGCGCCAGCCGCAGCGAAATCCCGGAAGCGACCGTCTGGGTGGATGTGGATGCCACCGCGCTGCTGGAACTGCGCGCTGGCCTGAAGCGCCGGGACCCGGACAATACCCCGGGACTGATGGCGTTCCTGGCCCGGTTCGTCCTGGCCGGCCTGCGCCGTTTCCCGGAGCTGAATACCCGCTATGTCCGCAGCGGCAGCGCGGACGCGGAGCTGCTCGCGTTCGACGGCGTGAACCTCGGATTCGCGGCGCAGACCGAGCGGGGACTGATGGTTCCCTCGATCCGCCATGCGGAGGCACTGAATGCCCGGGAGCTCGACGCGGAGATCCGCCGGCTCACCGCCGCCGCGAGGTCCGGGGCAGCCACCCCGGCTGAGCTCACCTCCGGGACGTTCACCCTGAACAACTACGGAGTCTTCGGTGTGGACGGCAGCGCGGCCATCATCAACTACCCGGAATCAGCGATCCTAGGCATTGGCCGCATCATCGATAAGCCCTGGGTCGTCGACGGGGAATTGGCCGTCCGCAAGCTGACCGAACTGACCCTGGTTTTCGACCACCGGGTCTGCGACGGCGGCACCGCGGGAGGTTTCCTGCGTTACGTCGCCGACGCAATAGAGAACCCGGGGAGCGTGCTGGCCGACCTGTGATGTCCCATACACGGTAGGTTTGTTTCCGGACAGACCCGAAGGACGGACACCATGACGCAGGCAGGCCAGCAGATTCCGAATGACTGGATGGAGGTTGTGCCGCGCGTTTACGTGCGGACCAACCCCGGCTGGGGAATGAACACCGGGCTGGTCATCGGAGATGACCGTGCCCTGCTGATCGACACCGGCGCCGGCCCGGCCCAGGCTGAAACCCTCCTCGATGGTGTCCGGCAGCTCACCGACCTGCCGGTCAGCGCCGTCAACACCCACGCGCACTTCGACCACTACTTCGGCAACGCCTACCTGCTGGCCCACGGCGTGGAGGACATCTGGGCGACCAGCGACTGTGCCGCGGTCATCGCCGAAGAGGGCGAAAAGCAACGTGCCGCGGTAGCCGCCGTCGAACCGGCCATGGCCGCAGGCAGCGGCAGGCACACCGGCATTGCCGTGCCGAACCGGCTGGTCCACGGCACACCCGCGGACCTGGACCTCGGCGGAATCTCTGTCACCCTGTTCCACCTGGGCCGCGGCCACACCAACCACGACCTTTTGGTGGGTGCCGGCGATGTTCTTTTTGCCGGCGACCTGGTGGAAGAGGGAGCCGATCCGAACTTCGGCGACTCCTTCCCGAAAGACTGGATCCGGACCCTGGGCAAAATCACCGCCCTGGAAGACCTCTACGCCACCGTGGTCCCCGGGCACGGCAAGCCGGTGACCATGGACTTCGTCAGCACGCAGATGAACAAGATGCGCACCGCCGTCGCGGTGACCCGCAGCGCCATGGACCAGGCTTCGACCGATGTGACCAAGGCCGTGCCGATCCTGCCCTACGGGCCGGAACAGTCACGGGCACTGCTCACTCGGCTGCGGACCCTCGCCCGGTGGAAATGGCTGAAGCAATAGATACGTTCAGCCTGCGCGGCATTGCCGTCCCGGCCTTCGGGCCAACCGTCCTCTACGGGACCGCAATCGGGGCGATCCTGCCCGTTGTGGCCCTCACCGCCAGCGACCTGGGTGCCACCGTTGCCGTGGCTGCGCTCGTCGTCACCCTGACCGGCATTGGGTCGCTGGCCGCGAATGTTCCCGCCACGCTGATCACCACCCGGTTTGGGGAGAAGTGGGCGCTGGTCGGGGCCGCCGCCTGGTGCGCGGCCGCCATGGTCCTGGCTGCGGTCATCCCGGTGCTGTGGGTTTTCGCCGCCGCCGTTTTTATGGTCGGTATGGCCGGTGCCGTCTTCGGCCTGGCCCGGCAGAGCTACGTGACCGAAGCGGTGCCGCTGCATTACCGGGCCCGGGCGCTCTCCACACTGGGCGGGTCCAACCGGATCGGCGTGTTCCTTGGCCCGTTCGCAGCCGCGGCAGCCATGCACTTTGCCGGCACACCGGGGGCATACTGGGTGGGTGCAGCAGCCGCGCTGGCCGCGGGACTGCTCAGCCTGACCGTGCCGGAACCCACGGCCGCCGGAGCTTCGCGGCCGGGCCGGCGCCGGCGGAACGAACAACGTGCGGAAGCCGTGGAGGCAGTTGCTCCGCCCACCATCAGGTCCGTCCTGAAGAGTCATTCGCGGATATTCCGCACGGTCGGAATCGGTGTGCTGCTGATTGCCGCCGTCCGGGCCACCCGGCAGGCCGTGATCCCGCTCTGGGCGCAGCACCTGGGCATCGACCCCACACAGACCGCGCTCATCTATGGCATCTCCGCGGGCATCGACATGCTGATTTTCTATCCGGCCGGGCGGGTCATGGACCTGCGCGGCCGGCGCGCCGTCGCGGTGCCCTGCATGCTGTTGATGGCTTTGGGACTGGCCCTGCTGCCGCTGACCTCCAGCGCGCTTGGCCTGCTGGCTGCCGCCCTGCTCATTGGTTTCGGCAACGGCATCGGCTCCGGGATCGTGATGACGCTTGGCGCGGACTTTTCCCCGCAGCCCGGACGCCCGCAGTTCCTTGGCATCTGGCGGCTGCTCTCCGACGTCGGCACCCTCGGTGGTCCCGGCCTCCTCGCCGGGGTCACCGCCGTGTTGTCGCTCTCGGCGGGGATTGGTGCCACGGCGGTGCTGGGACTCGCAGGGGCGCTGGTGCTGTGGCGCTGGGTGCCCAAGGGCCGGCCTCCGCTGGGCGCGGCGCCTACCGGTCGCCCGCCTGCTGGCTGAACAGCAGCGAGCCCAGCGCGGCCAGGCTGTAGCCGACTCCGACAATCAGGGCGAGGCCGGACCAGAAGTAGAGCGGGCTGCCATCCACCGCCGAAATGCCGGTTCCCCAGCGCGCGTAAGCGTAAACGGCTGCAGCGGCGGTCAGGGCCAGGGCGCCGATGATGATGCACAGCCCGGTCCAGAACCGTCCGGAGACCGCCCGGCCGCCGGCAGGCCAGGTGTTCCAGTCCGGATTGGTCCGCAGCATTACCAGACCGCCGAGAAGCGTGAAGGTGGCAACCACAAAGAACGCAGCGACGACGTCGGCCGGGCGGTGCCACAGATTGAAGAAGGTCGCGGATCCGGCGAGCACTGCGTATGTGCCGCCCAGGGCAGCGGCAGCGGGCCGCCAGCGCGGGGAGGCGACCAGGAAGATGGCGGCCATGGCGGAGGCCGCCAGGGTGGTGTGCCCGGAAGGCAGCGAATTGAAATCCAGGGTAATGACGCCGCGGTCCGGACGGTCCAGCAGCAGGTTCTTCAGCAGCTGGGTCGCCAGGTTGGCAACGACCATGGCAGTCACGGCGATGATGGCGGGGGAGAGGCGTTTCCGGGCGATCGTGACGGCCACAATGACGGCCAGGGCGATGAACACCGAAAGCAGCGGCAGGTTGTCCAGGATCGTGAGCGCGGGGACATGGGTGGCCGGCGCCACAACCTCTGCTTCGCGCCACGCCGATTCATCTGCCAGCTGCCCGGTGGTGGTGCGCACAAACCCGAAATAGGTCAGGGCAGCGCCCGCAGCGGCCAGCAGCGCGGCGAAGAGGAACAGGGCAGGGTTATGCCCGGCCCGGCGGCGGGCCGGCGTCCGTTTGCTCAGGAGATTGCGCGTATCCATTCCCTCCAGCGTGCCACAGGTCCATGACGGTTTCCTGTGCGCCGGACTCCGCACCGCACAGGTGCTCCTCAATAACGTCCGGCAGCCGCCGGCGAAGCTGCGGAAAGCAGTCTTTGCGGCTGCCGTGGGGGCCCGCAGCCGTCCGGCGTAATCCCGCGGGTAGGCTGGCTGGGTGGATTTGAATACTCTTCCCAGCCTTCGTACCCTCAGCGGCCAGGCCCACGTCGTCTCGCTCCCCATGCGGGTGAAGTTCCGCGGGATCCTGCACCGCGAGGCACTGCTGCTGCGTGGTCCGGCGGGCTGGGGGGAGTTCGCGCCGTTTCCCGAGTATGACGACGCCGAGGCTGCTCCCTGGTTGGCCGCGGCCGTGGAAGCGGCCTGGCACGGCTACCCGGCCCCGCTCCGGCACTCGGTGCCGGTCAACGGGACCGTGCCCGCCGTTCCGGTGGAGCAGGTGGAAGGTGTCCTGGCCCGGTTCGGAGCGGTGAGCGCCGTGAAGGTGAAAGTGGCCGAACGCGGCCATTCCGTGGCGGAAGACCTGGCCCGGGTCGCCGAGGTCCGCCGGCTGCTGCCGGATGCCGGGATCCGGGTGGATGCCAATGGCGGCTGGGACGTACCCACCGCCGTCGGGGCCCTGGAATCCCTGGCCGAAGCCGGGCTGGAGTACGCCGAGCAGCCGGTGCCGGAGATCGCCGGACTGCGCGAAGTGCGGCTGGAACTGCAGCGCCGCGGTATTCCGGTGCTGATCGCCGCCGATGAAAGTGTGCGCAAGGAAACCGATCCGCTGCGGGTGTCACGCGAAGATGCCGCAGACCTGATTGTGGTCAAGGTGGCGCCGCTGGGCGGGGTCCGCCGGGCCCTGGAGATCGTGGCGGCTGCCGGGCTTCCCGCCGTCGTCAGTTCCGCCCTGGACACCTCGGTGGGGATCCGCGCCGGAGTGGCGCTGGCAGCCTCCCTGCCCCGGCTGCCCTACGCCTGCGGGCTGGGAACACTGTCGCTGATGGCGGGGGATGTCACGGAGGATCCGCTGCTGCCCGACGGCGGCGGGCTGGCGGTGCGGGACGTGCCGGTATCCGAAGAGCTGCTGGAACGCTTTGCTGCCTCCCCGGAACGCCGGCAGTGGTGGCTGGACCGGCTGGACCGGGTCCATGGCCGGCTGGAACCTGCCGGCCAGCCGGAGTAGCCGCCCGGCGGTTGCGGATTGGCACTCGGGCAGAGCCGGCGGCAGCCGCGGAAGGCACCGTCCCGGAACCGAACCCTAGGATGGAGGGGTGACCGGATCTTCGAAGTCCCCCCGCCAGTTGTCCTCCGCCAGCGCTCCCGAGGCAAAAGCGGCGGGCAGCCTTAGCTCGCTGCAGGCCGCGCGTTCGGCTGTATCAGCCCTCGCCGCGGCCGGCGTCCGGGACGTGGTGCTGGCCCCCGGTTCGCGCAGCGCCCCGCTGGCTTATGCCCTCGCGGAGGCGCAGGTGCAGGGACTGGTCCAGGTTCATGTCCGCATAGACGAGCGGGTCGCCGGTTTCACTGCGCTCGGTCTTTCCCGCGGCGGGCAGCGGCCCGCCGCGGTCGTCACAACCTCCGGCACCGCCGTGGGGGAGCTGCTTCCGGCCGTCATGGAAGCCCATCACTCCGGTATCCCGCTGGTTGTCCTTTCCGCGGACCGGCCCTCCGAGCTCCACGGCAGCGGCGCCAACCAGACCACCATGCAGCACGGCATCTTCGGCAGGTTCCCGGCCGCCCACGCCTCGGTGGAGGCCGGGGAGGACCCGGCGGGGGCAATCGCCGCGGCCTTCGGCCGGGTCGGCGGGACGTCGCCCGCAGGACCTGTCCACATCAACCTGCACTTCCGCGACCCGCTGGTCCCCACCACGGCTGACGCCCTGGCCCCGGCCGCGGCTGCCGGCAGCGAGATACTGTTTCCCGAACCGGCCGAACGGGAACCCGGAACCCTGACGGAGCTGGCCGGAGCGCACCACACCGTGGTGGTTGCCGGCGACGGCGCCGGGGAAGTGGCGGCCATGTTCGCCCAGCGCGCCGGCCTGCCGCTGTTCGCGGAACCCTCGTCGAATGCCCGGTTCGGCCCCAACGCCATTCCGGCCTACCGGCTGCTGCTCGGGGAGCTTGGCGGGCAGATTGAACGCGTGGTGGTCTTCGGCCGTCCCACGCTGTCCCGGCCGGTAGCTGCTCTCCTGGCCCGGCCTGAGGTCAGAAAAGCGCTTTATGTGCCCCGTCCGGTGAACTGGTTTGAGCCGGGCAAACGGCCGGAGACGGTCATCTCGGATCTGGGTGCGCTGCTCGCCTTTGCCGGCAGCGGAGCGCCGGGCTGGCTGGACTCCTGGCAGCGGGCGTCCGCGGTGGCCGAAGCCGCCATCCAGTCACTCCTTGCGTCCGAGGCCGGGCTCAGCGGGCTGCACGTGGCCGGCCTGGTTTGGGATGCGTCCGACGGCAACCTGGTGCTGGGGTCCTCCAACACGATCCGCGACGTGGACCTGGTGGCGTCCACGCACTGGCACCCGCTGGACGTGTACGCGAACCGCGGCCTGGCCGGGATTGACGGCACCATCTCCACGGCAGCCGGTATTGCGCTCGCCCAGGGGATCCCCACCCGCCTGCTGCTGGGCGACCTGACTTTCCTGCACGACGCCGGCGGGCTGCTGCTGGGCGACGGCGAGACGGAACCGGACCTGCAGCTGGTGGTGCTCAACGACTCCGGCGGAGGAATCTTCAGCCTGCTCGAGCACGGGGAGCTGGGCGAACGCGAGGAGTACCGCGGCGTCGTCGAACGTTTCTTCGGCACCCCGCACCGGGCGGATATCGCCGGACTGGCTGCCGGCTACGGAGTGCCCCACCAGTTCGCCCGGACAGCAGAGGAGCTTTCGGCTGGACTCGACGCACCGATCCGCGGCCGGTCGGTAATCGAGGTGCCGGTTCAGCGCACCGGCCTGCGCGCCCTGCACCGGCGTGTGCAGGCGGCCGTGAAGGAGTCCTTGGCCGGGGAGGCTTAGCGCGAAGGCGTGGTCTTGGCATTCTGCTGCCGGTTTGGGACTTCGCTCCGCCGCGGAGCGGCAGTGATTTCCCAAACCGGCAGTGATTTCCCAAACCGGCTGCGGACGGGCCCCTAGAGGACCTTGGAGAGGAAGGAACGGGTCCGCTCGTGCTGGGGGTTGCCCAGGACCTCCACGGGGTCGCCCTGCTCCACCACCACGCCGCCGTCCATAAAGACCACCCGGTCGCCGACCTCGCGGGCAAAACCCATCTCATGGGTAACAACCATCATGGTCATGCCCTCCTCCGCCAGCTGGCGCATCACTTCGAGGACATCGCCAACCAGCTCGGGGTCGAGGGCGCTGGTGGGTTCGTCGAAGAGCATCATGTCCGGATCCATGGACAGGGCCCGGGCGATCGCCACCCGCTGCTGCTGGCCGCCGGAGAGCTGCGCGGGGAACGCCTTCGCGCGGTCCGCCAGGCCCACCTTGGCCAGGTTCTTCATGGCGGTCTCTTCGGCCTCGGCCTTGCCGCGTTTCTTGGCCCGGCGCTGGGCCAGGGTCAGGTTCTGCAGCACGTTCAGGTGCGGGAAGAGGTTGAACTGCTGGAAGACCATGCCAATGCGGGTACGGACGGCGTCCAGGTCTGTCTCCGGGTCGGTGATGTCCACACCTTCGACCCGGATGAGGCCGCTGGTTGGTTCCTCCAGCCGGTTCACGCAGCGCAGCAGGGTGGACTTGCCGCTGCCGGACGGGCCGATGACGCAGACAACTTCGCCCTGGTTAACGTGGAAATCGATGCCCTTGAGGACCTCGTTGTCGCCGAAGGACTTGTGCAGCTTCCGGACTTCAATGGCCGGCTGGCCTGCGGCTGGGGTAGGTACTGCGGTGCTCACGCTGGATTACCGGCCTCTCTGGTTGTGGCGTTCGAGTTTGGCGACCAGCTGTGTCAGCGGCAGGGTAATGATCAGGTACATCACCGCAGCCAGGACCAGCGGCGTGGAGTTGGCGGACTGTGACACGGAGTCCCGGGCAAAGGTGGTGAGCTCCCGGTCCTGCATGGCCATACCGGCGATGAACAGCAGCGAGGTGTCCTTGATCAGGATGACCAGTTCGTTGGTCAGCGGGGGTGTGATGATGCGGAACGCCTGGGGCAGGGTTACCGAGACCATGGTCCAGGCAGGGCCCATGCCAAGGGAGCGGGCCGCTTCGGTCTGGCCGGGGGGAACAGCCTGGATACCGGCACGGATGGTCTCGGCGATGTAGGCACCGGACACCATGATGAGCGCAATCAGGCCAGCGCCGGCGTTGCCGCCCGGCGGCCGCCAGCTGAAGGCGATTGGCACGGCAAAGGCCATCGCGAAGATGACCAGCAGCGCCGGCAGGCCACGGAAGATTTCGATGTAGACCGTGGCAGCCCACCGGTACGGGCCCACGGGGGAGAGCTTCATCAGGGCCAGGATCAGGCCCAGGATCATTCCGCCGATGAAGGCGATCACCGTGTAGATGATGGTGTTCTTGACGGCGACCGTGATGATGGTCGGGAAGGCCGCGCGGGCCACCTCGGGGTCGAAGAAATTGACTCCGATCGCCTGCCAGTCCGCGAGCAGGACTACGGCAACAACAGCCAGGACAAAGACGGCGTACAGAATGCCCCGGGTGAGGCGTCTGCGGGTGGACGGTTTCAAGTATGGGCCTTCCGCGGAAGTGATGGCGCCGTCCCGGGCGGGGTGTGCCCGGGACGGCAGGGTCAGTCGTTGTTATTCGGTGAAGTACTTGTCGTAGATTTCCTGGTACTTGCCGTTTTCCCTCAGCGCATCGAGCTGTTCGTTGATGGCGGTAACGAGTGCCTCGCTGCCCTGCTTCTTCATGGCGAAACCATAGGACTCGTCCGTTTCGAACTTCGCGGCGATGGTGAAGGCACCCTCCTGGGTGTGGCCCAGGTTCACGGGAAGATCCTGGAGCACCGCATCGACCCGACCGGACTGCAGGGCCGGGAACAGTTCGGCGTCACTGGGGTAGGAAATGATCTCGGCATCCGGCGCGTTCTCACGGGCATAGGCTTCGCCGGTGGTGCCCTGCTGGACGCCGACGTTCTTCCCGGCCAGGTCCTCGATGGAAGAAATGTCCGAGCCCTCGGGCACCAGGATGGACTGCAGCGAGTCATAGTAAGGATCGGAGAAAGCCAGGTTCTTCTGCCGTTCCTCGGTGATCGTCATGGCGCTGGCACCGACGTCGCACTGGCCGGCCGCGAGGACGGTGCCGCCCTGCAGTCCATCAAAACCGACATCCTGGATGGACGTTTCCAGGCCCATGCCGGAGGCGATTTCCTTGATGAGGTCCATATCGAAGCCCACGTACTCGCCGTTCTCCTCGTACTCGAAGGGCGGGTACGGGATATCGGAGCATACGGTGAGCGTTCCCTCTGACACGAGGTTCAGCCCGGAATCCGATGCGGAATCATCGCTGCCTCCGCCGCAGGCGGAGAGCACCAGTGCGGACAACGCCGCAGCGGCCAGGACGGAGGATCGTGCTTTGTACAGCATTGGTGACTACCTTCTCTTGGACGGAGCCGGGCGGGGACCCGAAGGTCCCTGACCGCATTGGCAAGCAGTCTAGATTGTACGCATGCTGTTTTTGCCCGAATGCCGTGCGCCACATGCTCCGGCGCGCCGCTGACGCCGCGGCTCCGGCTGGTCCGGACCCGCGGCATCAGCGGCGCGGTAGTTCCTACTCGCTGAAGTAGCGGTCGTAGATTTCCTGGTACTTGCCATTCGCACGGAGCTCGGCCAGTTCGGCGTTGACAGCCGCAACCAGCTCCTCGCTGCCCTGCTTCTTCATGGCGAAACCGTAGGCCTCATCGGTCTCATAAGTGGCAACAATGTCAAACTTGCCGCCGTCGGTGTGGTCCAGGTTAACGGGCAGGTCCTGCAGCACGGCGTCGATGTTTCCGGCCTGCAGGGCCGGGAACAGCTCGGCGTCGGACTGGAAGGAGACGACTTCGGCGCCCTGGGCGTTCTCCCGGGCGTAAATCTCGCCGGTGGTGCCCTGCTGGACACCGACTTTCTTGCCGTCGAGGTCTTCCAGAGCCGCCACGGAGGAACCCGAGGGAACCAGCAGCGACTGCAGGGAGTCGTAGTACGGGTCGGAGAAGGCCAGCTTGTCTTCGCGCTCCGGGGTAATGGTCACTGCGGCGGCGATGAGGTCGCACTGGCCGGCGGCCAGGACGGTACCGCCCTGCAGGCCGTCAAAGCCCACGTTCTGGAGCGTCCAGTCCAGGCCCATCCCGGTAGCGATCTCACGGGAGAGATCCATATCGAAGCCGGCGTATTCGCCGTTGTCATCGATGTATTCGAAGGGCTGGAAGGGAAGGTTTGAGCAAACCGTCAGGGTGCCTGCGTCAACCAGGCCAAGTCCGGAATCGTCGGCCGAATCCGAACCTGAGCTGCAGGCCGAGAGGCTGAGGGCGCCGATGGCCAGGATGGCGGCAACGGCCTTGCGTGATTTGTGGTGCATGGAGTTAGAACCTTAAATCGTTGCGGAGCTGTGGCTCCGGTGGGGGCAGGGCGGGGCGCCCGCGGCGGCGCTCCGACTACCTAGATTGTACCGTCGCGTTGCAGTGCCCCGCAGTTTCAGGAAGCCTGGCCCGAGAGCACGCGGGTCCGGTCCAGTCCGAGCGCCTCAAGCATCGGCCGGAACTTGCTCCACGTTTCTTCGAGCTCAGCAGCGGGGTTCGACCCCGAAACGATGCCGCACCCGGCATAGAGACGCACCGCTGTGGGCTCTTCAATGACGGCTCCGCGCAGCGCAATGCCCCACTCGCCGTTGCCTGCGGCGTCGAGCCATCCCACCGGTCCCGCATAGGGGCCGCGGTCCATGTGCTCCAGTTCGCTGATTAGTTCCCCGGCAACACTGGTGGGGAAACCGCAGACGGCGGCTGTGGGGTGTACTGCCTCGACCAGGTCCAGGGGAGTGGGCAGGGCGCCGTCCTCCGTGCGCAGGTCAGCCGTGACATCAGAGGCCAGGTGCCAGACGTTCGGGAGTTCCAGAACGAACGGTTCGCTGTGGCTGGTCATGGAGGAGGTGAACGGCTCCAGCTGGCGGGTCAGGGAATCAATGGCGATCGCGTGTTCGTGCTGCTGCTTTTGTGAGCCGGCCAGGACCCGCTTGGCATAGCCGGGATCATCCAGCGGTGCGGTGGCGCGGTCCAGGGTCCCGGCAAGGACCCGGGCACGGGCCTTGCCGTCTTCCACCTTGATCAGCATTTCCGGAGTGGAGCCAATCAGGCCGTCCACTGCGTAGGTCCAGCAGCTGTCATAACGCAGCGCCAGTTCCCGCAGTACCTGCGCCGTGGCAATGGGGGAGGAGAGGGAGGCGACGATGTCCCGGGCCAGCACAATCTTGCTCAGGTCCCCGGCGGCAATGTGGGCTACGGACCGGGCAACGGCGTTCTTCCACTCGGACTCGGAGAGGACTCCGGGCCGGATCCGGTCCCCTGCTTCGGGCAGCTGCTCACCTGAGATGTCGTCCAGGAAACCTGCCAGCGCCGTGTAGACACTCTCGCCGTCCAGGACGAGGTCCGGGTCCGCAGTGGTCTGGGTGACCCAGGCGGTCCCGCCGCGGGAGCCCACCACAATCTCCGGCACCACCAGACGGGACTGGAAGGGAGAGCGCTTGGAGAAAGCGAAGGAGCCGAAGGCGGTCAGCCCGGAGCCTGGTACGGCGACCTGGTCCTCAATCACGGCCTGTGCGGATATATCTGCCCACCAGTTCCGGGCGGCAGCAAACCGGCCGGGGCCGGAGGAGGTGTAGCGAAGGGTTTCGCCAAAACCCACCAGGCCTTCGCCGCGGCGGATCCAGCAGAGCTGGTCGTCTCGGACCAGGTACTCCAGTAATCCGATGGCGGCTGACGGCACGCCCAAGGGAACGGTAAGGGAACGCAGGGTGGTCATAGTGCCTCCAACCCTACTCCGACTGCGGGTGCGGCCTGCATTCCGGGCACCAAGATGGCGCCCGGTCTCACACGGGTGTGTGATGAACGGTAAACGGGTAGACCGCCGGTTCGGCGGCCTCACTATTGTTTGAGACAATGGGCGGGTGAAGCGCGCAACTTTGGAAAAACGCCCTGATGAAGTCGCTGCCATGTTTGATGAGGTGGCCCCCAAATACGACATCGTCAATGACGTGCTGTCCATGGGGCAGACGCGCCGCTGGCGCCGGCTGGTAGTGGATGCGGTGGGTGCCCGTCCCGGACAGCGTGTCCTGGACCTGGCCGCGGGAACCGGCACATCCAGCGAGCCGTACGCGGACGCGGGTGTCTCGGTCGTCGCCTGCGACTTCTCCCTGGGCATGCTGAAGGTCGGCAAGCGCCGCCGCCCGGACATCGATTTTGTTGCCGGGGACGCCACCAACCTGCCGTTCGCTGACGAATCCTTCGATGCCGCGACCATCTCTTTCGGTCTGCGCAACGTTAACGAGCCGCAGAAAGCGCTCGAAGAGATGTACCGCGTCACCAAACCGGGAGGCACCCTGGTCATTGCAGAGTTCTCCTCCCCGGTGGTGCCGGTGTGGCGGACCATGTACACCGAATACCTCATGCGCGCCCTCCCGGCGATCGCCAGCAAGGTTGCCTCCAACCCCACGGCCTATGTGTACCTGGCTGAGTCCATCCGTGCCTGGCCGGACCAGGACGGGCTGGCTGCCTGGATCTCCGGTGCCGGATGGCAGAACGTGGCCTACCGGAACCTCTCCGGCGGGATCGTTGCCATCCACCGTGCGGTCAAACCGGCAGATACCGCTGGTTCTGCGGGATAAGTGAACGTCCTGATTGTCGGGGCCGGCCCCGCCGGTTCCACCGCCGCTTACTACCTGGCTTCGGCCGGGATCGACGTGACCGTGCTGGAAAAGACGTCTTTCCCGCGGGAAAAGGTCTGCGGGGACGGCCTGACCCCCCGCGCCGTAAGGGAAATCCAGCTCCTCGGCCTGCCGCATGAGGAAGCCGATGGCTGGCGCCGCAACAAGGGCCTGCGCCTGATCGCTTCCGGACGGACGATCGAAATCCCCTGGCCGGACCTGTCCGATTTCCCTGCCTACGGCCTGATCCGCACCCGGCTGGGCTTCGACGAGGAACTGGCCCGGCATGCCCAGGCTGCCGGTGCCCGCATCCTGGAACGGCACAGTGTGACCGCGGCACTGCGGGACGATTCCGGGCGGGTCCGCGGCGTCACCGCGAACATCCTGGACGAAAACGGGCGGCGCACGGGGCAAACACGCGAGTTCACTGCGGACGTTGTCCTCGCGGCGGACGGCAACTCCAGCCGCACTGCCCTGAGCCTGGGACTGGAGAAGCGCGATGACCGCCCGCTCGGCGTGGCCGTCCGCACCTATTTCACGTCACCGCGCACCAACGACGACTGGATGGAAGGCTGGCTGGAGCTCCCCGATGCCTCCGGCAATCCGCTGCCCGGCTACGGCTGGGTCTTCGGCGTGGGCGACGGGACCTCCAACGTTGGGCTGGGCATCCTGAACTCCTCCAAGGAGTTTGGCCGGCTGGACTACCGCAAGGTCCTGCGGGACTGGACCGCCGGCATGCCCGAAGAATGGGGTTTCACGCCTCAGAACCAGGTGGGGGAGATCCGCGGCGCGGCCCTTCCGATGGGCTTCAACCGGACCCCGCACTATTCACCCGGCCTGCTGCTGCTTGGCGATGCCGGAGGAATGGTCAGCCCGTTCAACGGTGAAGGCATTTCCTACGCCATGGAATCTGCGCGGTTCGCAGCGGATTACATTGTTTCCGCCACGCAGGCGGCCGGCACGCCCGGCCAGCTGGCGGCACAGGCGGCGTACGACGGCGTTCTGGCCGGCTACGCGGACCGCGTCCGCTCCGAGTGGGGCAGCCACTTCACCATCGGCCGGATTTTCGCCGGCATGATCGGCAAACCCGCGGTGATGAAGCTCGCGCTGCGCACCGGAATGCCGATTCCGGTCCTCATGAAGTTTGTTGTCCGCATGCTGGCCAACCTTGTGGACGCGTCCCCCAGAGGGATCGAGGATAGAGTGATTGCATTGATGGAGATGCTCGTTCCGGCCGCTTCCAACCAGGACACCGTTCCGCAGCCCGCCAGGGCCAAGGGTGCCCCCGGAGGTGCCAGCAATGCCTAACCCCGCCAACCTGTCCCGACGAGAAGTTAGCCTTGAACAGTGACTGAATCCACCAATGCCAGCCCGGCCACAGCCGGGAACGCCGAGATGGTGCTTCCTCCCGGATTCGCCCCCCTCGCCCAGGACCCCGTCCTGGGGCCAGCCATCGTTGCCGGTTTGGACAAAGTGGAAACGCAGCTGCGCGAGGCCATCGCGAATGCCGATCCCTTCGCGGATGCCACGTCCCGGCACCTGCTCGAAGCCGGCGGCAAGCGCGTCCGTCCGCTGCTGGTCCTCCTGGCATCCCAGCTCGGCACCGATCCGGGCAATGAGGACGTCCGCACGGCCGCCGTCGTCGTTGAACTCACCCACCTGGCCACCCTCTATCACGATGACGTGATGGACTCGGCCCCGGTCCGCCGCGGAGCGCCCACCGCCCATGAGGTGTGGGGAAACTCCGTTGCCGTACTGACCGGCGACCTGATCTTTGCCCGCGCCTCGTCGCTGGTCTCCGTGCTGGGCGGCGAAGCTCTGGGCATCCAGGCCCGGACCTTCGAGCGTCTGGTCCTGGGCCAGCTGCATGAAACGGTGGGACCGGCCGACGGCGAGGATCCCATTGAGCACTACCTGTCCGTTATCGCCGGAAAAACCGGCTCGCTGATCGCAGCCTCCGGCCAGCTTGGCGCCCTGTTCGGCGGCGCGGACGCGCAGACCGTCGACATCATGGTGGAGTACGGCGAGAAAGTGGGCGTAGCCTTCCAGCTCGCGGACGACGTCATTGACGTCGCCGGGCTGAAGGACAAGTCAGGCAAGACACCGGGAACCGATCTGCGTGAGGGAGTCCCGACCCTGCCGGTCCTGCTCCTGCGCCGCAACGCCGCTGAGGGGGATGCCGACGCCGCTGCCGTCCTGAAACTGGTCGATGGTGACCTCACCTCGGATGAGGCGCTGGCCGCCGCGGTGGAAGCTGTCCGCGGGAACCGGGCAACAGCCCAGGCGTGGGAAGTGGCGCGCCAGTGGGCTGCCGACGCCGTCGCTTCGCTGGCTCCAATGCCCGATTCCGTGGTCAAGGCATCCCTGGCCGCGTTCGCCGAAGCCGTGGTGGAGCGCGAAGCTTAGGCGCTTCCGGTGATCCGCGGGTGCCGAAGAGCACCCGCGGAAAAACAGGCTGGGCCTCGAGGTACTAGTCTTCGTCTTCCTCGAAAACCCACTCGAACATGTCGAAGGTGTATTCGCTGAAGGTGCCCTCTTCGCTCTGCCAGTCGCCGCGGGCATTGTTGCGGCGCCAGACGATCGGATCGGGAACATCCAGCTGGTCGGCGCGGAAGCCCCAGGTGAATTTCTCGTCCTCGTCCTCGAGGAACAGCAGATAGCCGTCCTCGACCTCCAGCTCGTCGGGGTCCCAGAAGAAGTGGAAAGCCTCCATGAGGTCTTCGCAGCCGCCGAGCGCCAGATAGAACTCCCGCAGCACCAGCGGAATCGAAAAGTCGTGTTCCTCGAGCAGCTCGTCCAGTTCCGCGGCGGGAATGCCGTCCTCCGGGCGCCATTGGTCCTCCAGGTACTTCGGGACCAGGGCGCGGAACTTTTCCAGGAACATTTCACTCATTGCGGGGGTTCTCCAAAGTTGCAGGCGGGCGTACTTCAATCCTAGCCGCGAGTGGGAGTGCCCTGATCCAGACCTAGCTGGTCCGCCGGGCGAGGCCAGGGTAGTCCAGGACCGCGCCGTCGGCGTCGACGGTAAGTTCCGCGGTGAAACCGCGGGTGGCGGAGGAGTAGAGGACGATCGCGCTGCCGCGTTCTCCGCGGTAGGGGGAGACCTGTGAATAAACCTGCTCACTGGCCAGCACCCGCAGGCTGGGCATCTCAACCCACGCCATGGTCAGCCGGGTTTCGTCCGGCGGAGCGGCATTGTTGAGCAGGTCCAGCCGGAGGATGGGCATGGTGTTGGTCAGCGGGCACAGGCCGAGGTCGCAGTCCTGGGCGTTATCCAGTGCCAGCGGATCTTCGATGCCTGGTTCGGGCAGGTCAACGTCGCCGCTGGTCTCCACATGGGAATTCCAGCGTCCGTCCACTGACCGCGTCAGGTCCAGCGACCTGGCCCAGCCCTCGCCTGTGACGTGGACCTGCAGGCGGCGGGTCACCCAGCCAGGCGAGGTGTTCAAGGTCCAGGCTGCGGTGTACTCACCGCAGGTGGAAGTGCCGCTGGCAGCCAGTTCCCCCGCACGGAAGGACACGACGGCGGAGTCCAGGCGTGCGGGGTCGTCGACGCCCGCCCAGTGAAGGGTCCTGGCGGGCTGCGCGGGCTTGTCCATTCCTACAGAGTAAAGTCCGGCCCAAACGGGCACAAAACTGCGGACCCTGCTGCCGGCAGGCATGGTGCAGCGGTTCGCTTAGCCAGCCAGCCGGCGGACGCTCAGGGCCAGGTACAGATGCACCCGGTCAGCTGTGAGTGAGGGGTCGTACCCGGAGAGGTCGGCGATCTGTGAAAGCCGGTACCGCACGGTGTTGCGGTGCAGGCCGAGGGTGTGCGCCACCTTGGCGACCGATCCGTTGAGAGCCAGGTACGTTTCGAGGGTGGCCACCAGATCGGCGTCGTGCGCCGTGTCGAAGGCGAGCAGCGGATCCAGGGCTTCCGCCGCGAGGTCGGCCAGCGGCACGTCGCGGCTGGCCATCAGCAGCGACGCCAGGCTGAGCCGGTCCGGCTGATTCACCGCTGCTCCGCGGAGCAGGCCTTCCTTGGCCTCGTAGTAGCCCCAGCGCAGGCCTGCCGGATCGGCGTAGGCCCCGCCAACGCCAACCTTGGCGGCCAGCCCGGCGTCCCGGAGGTAGCTGCTGAGCACTCCGGCCAGCTCTGCCGGTTTTCCGTCCGGGAACAGGATCACGAGCCGGTCTTCGAGGATCGCGGTCACCGCGGAATCGAAGCCCGCCGGCAGTGGCAGTGACGGAAGGGACCTGGCCTGTGAGGCGGCTGCTTCCACTAGGAGGGTCAGCTGCCGCCGGTCGGTGCTCACCCCGGAGGAGCGCAGCCGGTGCACTGCGTCCGGACCGCTGAGCTTGCCGGCAACAATATCCGCCAGCAGCTGGCCGTTGACCGCCCGGTCCCGTACCCGGCGCCTGGCCTGGTTGTTCAGTTCCACGCTGATCAGGCTCTGTGCGTAGGCTATGAGGTCCGGAGCCCGGAACGGTTCGGCCACGGCGAGGGTGCAGCGGTCGCGCAGCCCGGTGGCGATGGGCGTGGTGTGCCAGGTTGCGTCCTGGGCGGCACCCTGACCGGCGGAATAGATGAGCGCGCCGTACTGATGCAGGGCCACCTCGGTGCCGAGGATCTGTGCCAGTTCCCGGAGCAGCCCCTCCAGCCCCTGCCCGGAAAGCAGCGCCTTGGCCAGGATCTGGTGGCCGGAGAGCAAGTCATGGAGCTGGCCTACATGGTCGGCCGATAGCGCGTCGGCCACGAGCTTGCCCACGGCCATGAAAGGGGTGTTGTAGGGGACTTCGAAGACGGGGAGTCCCAGCCGGTTGGCTTCTTCCACCAGGGGCCCCGGCACCCGGTCCAGGCTGAGCCCGGTGCCGAAGCCGATGGCCAGGGCGCCGGCACGGTGCACGCTTTCCACGAACCGGCGCTGCGCTGCGCCCGTCCGCTGCCGCATGCCGGTGGTGAGGACCACCTCTCCGCCGCCCAGGAAAGGAGAGGGATCTTCGAGTTCCGTGACGGCAACCCACTGCACCGGCTCGGGACTGACTGCGGCGGTACCGCGCACCGCCAGGTCCAGGCCCTCGGCAGCAAGGAGATCGGAAAGTGAGATAGGCACCAAACAACTATATGCTGGCGGGATTGGGCGTTTGCACGTCAAGACAGAGCAGCCATTGTGCGGGTGGCCGTCCCGAGGAGTTGGTCCGACGCGTAAGTTGGGGATCACTGCGGACTGACGCCGCCCCACACTTGTTCCCGAAAGGCAGAACCATGAGCACATCAGCCATCGAACCGACTTACCGGCTGGAGCAGAAGCGGAATATCACCGGGGCTTTCCCCGGCCCGAAGTCCGCTGCGCTGAGCGAACGCCGTGCGGCGGTCGTGGCCAAGGGTGTCGCTTCCAGTGTTCCGGTTTACGTCCAGGACGCCGACGGCGGCATCATCCAGGACGTTGACGGCAACTCCTTCATTGACCTGGGGTCAGGCATCGCGGTCACCAGCGTGGGTGCCTCCGACCCGGCCGTGGTTGCCGCTGCCCAGGAGCAGGTGGCCCGGTTCACGCACACCTGCTTTATGGTCACCCCGTACGAAGGCTACGTGGAGGTTGCCGAAAAGCTTGCCGAGCTGACCCCGGGCGACCACGAGAAGCGCACCGTGCTCTTCAACTCCGGTGCCGAAGCCGTGGAGAACGCCGTCAAGATCGCCCGCTCTGCCACCGGCCGCCAGGCCGTCGTCGCCTTCGACCACGCTTACCATGGCCGCACCAACCTCACCATGGGCCTGACTGCCAAGGCCATGCCGTACAAGACCGGCTTCGGCCCGTTCGCCTCCGAGATCTACCGGATGCCGATGAGCTACCCGTTCCGCGAAGAAAACCCGGAGATCACCGGCGTCGAAGCGGCAAACCGTGCCATCCTCGCCATCGAAAAGCAGATCGGCGCAGACCAGCTGGCTGCTCTGCTCATCGAACCGATCCAGGGCGAAGGCGGATTCATCGTTCCGGCTGAGGGCTTCCTGCCCCGCCTGGCCGAGTGGGCCAAGGAAAACGGCATCGTTTTCATTGCCGACGAAGTCCAGTCCGGTTTCTGCCGCACCGGCGAGTGGTTCGCCGTCGACCATGAAGGTGTTGTCCCGGACATCCTGACCATGGCCAAGGGCATTGCCGGCGGTATGCCGCTCTCCGCAGTCACGGGCCGCGCCGAGCTGCTCGACGCCGTCCACCCCGGCGGCCTGGGCGGTACCTACGGCGGCAACCCGGTGGCCTGTGCCTCCGCACTCGCTGCCATCGAAACCATGAAGACCCAGGATCTGGCCGGCCGCGCCCGCCACATCGAGGAGATCACGGTGCCGCGCATGAGCAAGGTTGCCGAGGAAACCGGCGTGATCGGCGAGGTCCGCGGCCGCGGTGCCATGCTGGCCCTGGAACTGGTGAAGCCGGGTACCAAGACGCCGAACGCCGAAGCAGCCAAGGCCATTGCCGCAGCCTGCCTCCAGGAAGGTGTCATCATCCTGACCTGCGGTACCTACGGCAACGTCATCCGTCTGCTGCCCCCGCTGGTGATCAGCGATGAGCTGCTCTCCGACGGCCTCGACGTCCTGGAAGCGGCTATCCGCGCCCAGGCCTAAGCCCGAGGGCGCGTCAGCGCCCTCGACCATCAAGACGACCTGAAAAGGGGCGGTGTCCGGTTCATCCGGACGCCGCCCCTTTTTCGTGACCCCAGCTGCAGCCGGGTTAGCTGTGGTGTTCTTCGTGCCGGGGCACCTGCTCCTGCCGGGGCATCGAGAACCCGTGGACCAGGGCCTCCAGACCGGCCTCAAAAGCCTCATCCGCTCCCTGGCCGCCAACTCTCGTAGCGGCAGCGGCCACGGCGGAGCTGAACCGGGGACTTTCATCGGTCAACGGGCCGGTTTCGAAGATATCCTCCGGTGCGACGGCGTCGAACGCTGATCCGAAAATGAAGGATTCCAGCGCGATAATTGCCGGGATGATGCGTGCTTCCTCCCACCCGGCCCGCAGGAATCCGGCCGTTACCGCCTCATACATGGCCAGGGTGCGGGGCGCACCGCTGACCTGGAGCACTGCGATCACGGGAATCAACGGGGTGTGGCGGACAAAAACATCACGGTAGGAACGGGCCCAGGTCCGCACGGCTGCATCCCAAGGTCCGGAGGTAAACCCGGTGACGTCCACTTTGGCCATGAGATCGTCCTGGATCCAGCGCAGGACCTCCTGCTTCGAGGACGCGTGGTTGTACAGGGCAGAGGGGGCAACCTGGAGCTTTCCGGCCAGCGAGGACATGGTAAAGCCGCCGTAGCCGCTGGTGCCGATCACGGCCAGGGCCGCCCCGGTGATGTTCTCCCGGGTCAGGACGCGCTGGTGCGGACGCCCTGCCGTCCGCTTGGTGCGTGCTGCCGGCATCCATTTCCTCCGATGGTCTGGCGGGCACTTCGGCGCCCGAAAATTAATATTCGCACAAAGTCTCCCCACGGCACCGGGGGTCGGCTAGAGTGTCGATACAAAATGAACGCTATTCATTTATCTGGATGGTGACGGGCGTTCATTTGTGCGGCCGGCGGTCGGCCGCAGGAGAGAGGAAATACTGTGCAGAACCTGGAACGCGACGTAGTTATCATCGGCGCAGGCCCGTCCGGCCTGACAACCGCCCGGAAGCTGAAGGCCGCCGGCCTGAGTGTTACCGTGCTGGAAGCCCGGGACCGGGTGGGCGGCCGCACCTGGTCGGACACCATCGACGGTGCTTTCCTTGAAATCGGCGGACAGTGGATCTCCCCGGACCAGGAAGTCCTGAGCGAACTGGTGGAGGAACTGGGTCTGGAGACCTTCCAGCGCTACCGCGACGGCGAGTCCGTCTACATCGGCGCGGACCACCGTGCCGTCCGCTACACGGGGGAGATGTTCCCGGTCGCCGAAGAGACGGCCAAGGAAATGGAACGTCTCATCAACCTGCTGGACGAACTTACGGCCAAGACCGATCCGGCCGCCCCGTGGACGCACCCGGACGCCCGCGAGCTGGACACCGTGTCCTTCCACCACTGGCTGCGCAGCCAGTCCAGCAACGAAGAGGCCTGCAACAACATCGGCCTGTTCGTGGCCGGCGGCATGCTGACCAAGCCGGCGCATTCTTTCTCAACCCTGCAGGCGCTGCTGATGTCGGCATCAGCCGGCTCCTTCTCCAACCTCGTGGACGAAGACTTCATCCTCGACCGCCGCGTTGCCGGCGGTATGCAGCAGGTTTCCGAGCGTATGGCAGCCGAACTCGGCGACGACGTCGTCCTGAATGCTCCGGTCCGTACCCTGCGCTGGTCCGAGGGCGCAGAAGGCACCTCCGTCACGGCCATTGCCGACGGCGTCAGCGTCACCGCACGCTACGCAGTCATGGCCGTGCCGCCGAACCTGTACTCCCGCGTCTCCTTCGATCCGCCCCTGCCGCGCCGCCAGCACCAGATGCACCAGCACCAGTCCCTGGGTCTGGTCATCAAGGTCCACGCCGTGTACTCCACCCCGTTCTGGCGCGAAGCCGGATTGTCCGGCACCTGCTTCGGCGCGCACGAGCTGGTCCAGGAGGTCTACGACAACACCAACCACGAAGACCCCCGCGGCACCCTGGTCGGCTTCGTCTCCGACGAAAAGGCCGACGCAATGTTCGAGCTCAGCGCCGAGGAGCGCAAGCAGGCCATCCTCCAGTCCATCGCCGGCTACCTGGGCGACGAGGCGCTGACCCCCGAGGTCTACTACGAGTCCGACTGGGGCTCGGAGGAATGGACCCGCGGCGCCTACGCCGCCAGCTTCGACCTGGGCGGCCTGCACCGCTACGGCCCGGACCAGCTGGTTCCGGTCGGACCCATCTACTGGTCCAGCTCCGACCTGGCGGCCGAGGGCTACCAGCACGTCGACGGCGCTGTCCGGATGGGCGCGCAGACCGCGGCCCGGATCATCGCCCGGGCTCAAGGCTAAGATCCAGTGCGCTACGTAGTCGGCTACGCCGCAACGGAGCGGGGCCGGGATGCCCTGAACCTGGCCTGTGCGCTTGCGCGCAGCCAGGGGGCGTCCCTGGACCTGGTAATGGTCGACCCCGAGCAGTCGCCCTATACGGCGGTTTATCCCCCGGAACGGTCCTACGCCACGCTGCTGGCTGAGCAGCTCGGGGCCTGGCTGGACGAGGCCCTGGCCATGGTGCCGGAAGACATCGAGGCGCGGGGCCACATCCGGGCAGCCGACTCCGACGCGCGCGGACTTATCGACGCGGCAGCCGAGTTCGGTGCCGGGCTCATTGTGGTCGGCGCCGGAAGCAACGGCCTGTTCAAGCGCTACACGGTGGGCAGCGTGGCCAACGCTCTGCTCCACGCCGCCCACGTTCCCGTGGCCCTGGCGCCGTACGGCTACAGCCGGACCGATCCGATTACCCGGGTCACCTGTGCTGTCGGTGAACGGCGCGGGGCCGAGGACGTCCTGGAAGTCGGCGCCGCGTCTGCCGCCCAGCGCGGCCTGCCGCTGCGCCTGCTCTCGCTCGTGGCGCTGGCTTCATCTCAGAGCGCTGCCCTGGACGAAGCACGGCAGCATGTGGCCGACCGCGTCGCCAAGGCTGAAACCCTCACCCGCGGCCGGTGCCAGGTCACCGGCGAGGTCGCGCAGGGACGCACCATCGAAAACGCAGTCGACAACCTGGACTTCGAGGACGGGGAGATCTTCATCATCGGCTCCAGCCGCCTCGCCCTGCACAACCAGCTGTTCCTGGGGACCACGGCCTCGAAGGTACTGCGCAGCCTTCCGGTCCCGATGGTCGTGGTTCCCCGCGGCTACATGGGCACCTCGAGTGCGGCTGCACCCGCACCGCAGACAGGAGAACCGCAATGAGCGCCAAGTCAAAAACAGTGCGCCCGGGCGCAGAAGGAAGCGGGCTCTCCAGCAAGGGACTGAAGGGCGGGCAGGTCGGCCTGATTGGCGCCGTCGTCATCGGCATCTCCTGTATCGCCCCGGCGTACACCCTCACCTCGGGGCTGGGCCCCACCGTTTCCGAGGTGGGGGTGCAGCTGCCGGCGATCTTCCTGGTCGGCTTCATCCCGATGATCCTGGTGGCGATCGGGTACCGCGAACTGAACACCGCGATGCCGGACTCCGGTACGTCGTTCACCTGGGCGACCCGGGCTTTTGGGCCCTGGGTCGGCTGGATGGGAGGCTGGGGGCTGATTGCCGCCACCATCATCGTGCTCTCGAACCTCGCCGCCGTCGCGGTGGACTTCTTCTACCTCATGCTGGCGCAGGTGACGGGCAATGACGCCCTGGCCGACCTGACCCTGAACCTTCCCCTGAACATAGCAACGACGCTCGTGTTCATTGCCGTGGCCTGCTGGATTTCCTACCGCGGCGTTGAAACCACCAAAACGGTGCAGTACGTCCTCGTAGCCTTCCAGCTGGTGGTGCTCACCTGGTTCTCCGTTGCTGCGTTCGTCCATGTAGCCAACGGGACGGCCTTTGACCCCACCCAGATCAGCGCTGAATGGTTCAACCCGTTCGCCGTCGAATCCTTCTCGGCGTTCGCCGCCGGTGTGTCCCTCTCCATTTTTGTGTACTGGGGCTGGGACGTCACCCTCACCATGAACGAGGAGACCAAGGACCCGGAGAAGACACCGGGCCGCGCGGCTACGGCCACGGTGTTCGTGATTGTGCTGATCTACATGATGATTGCCCTCGCCGTGATCTCCTACGCCGGCGTCGGCGACGGAGAGCTGGGCGCCGGCAACCCGGACAACCAGGAGAGCATCTTCGCGGTGCTGGCCGGTCCTGTGATGGGGCCGTTCGCCATCCTGATGTCCCTGTCCATCCTCAGCAGTTCAGCTGCCTCACTGCAGTCCACCTTCGTCTCACCGGCGCGCACGCTGCTGGCGATGGGACACTACCGGGCACTGCCGCGCAGCTTCAGCAGGATCAGCCCGGCGCACAAGTCTCCGGGTTATGCCACCGTGGCGGCAGCTGTGGCTGCCGCGGGGTTCTACGTCATCACCAGGCTGCTCTCGGAGAACGCACTGTGGGACACCATTACCGCACTGGGCCTGATGATCTGCTTCTACTACGGGCTGACCGCCCTGGCCTGCGTCTGGTACTTCCGCCGCGAAGCCTTCAGCAGCATGCGCAACTTCCTGGTGAAGTTCCTGGCCCCGGCCCTTGGCGGCATCATCCTGTGGGTGATGTTCCTGAAGACGGCACTGGACTCCATGGATCCGGCCTACGGTTCCGGTTCCTCGGTGGGCGGCGTGGGCCTGGTCTTCGTGCTGGGCATGGGCGTCATCGCCCTTGGCGCCGTGCTGATGCTCCTGATGTACCGGCGCAACCCCGGGTTCTTCCGGGGCGAGACGCTGCGGGTCGGGCACTCCGGCAGTGCGCCGGACGAAGCTCCCGGCAAGGAGGACGTGCCGTCGGTCTAACCGGATAACCCGGCACGGCAAACCTGCGCCTGCAGGGAAGCCCGCGGACACCCCAGCTGCTGGGGAGTACCGCGGGCTTCCCGTTTCCCCCGGACGGATGCAGCGCTCAGGAGGGCGGCAGCTGATCCTCCGGAACGATGGAGGCGGTGTGCGGTGGCCCCACAGTGGTCAGGCGGGGAATCCGGGCCTGCATCCAGACCCCGAGGGCAGCTGCCAGGCCGCCAAGTTCCGCAGCAGCATAGTGGTCCGGTTCCCAGCCGGCGTAGAGGCCGACGCTGAGGCGCCTGCCCCGGTGGACCAGGAAGGCGCTCTCCAAGCCAAAGCCTGCCGGTTCAATGGTGACCGCCTTTCCGTGGCCCGCGGCCGCCATGGCCTGGGCCATGGTGCCGTTGCTCGTGGTGCGGGCCAGGGCCAGATCGATTCCCCCGGCCAGGGCAGTGTTTCGGACGGTTCGCTCGATCGCACTGCCATGGCCGGGCAGCAGCACGGCCTCACGGGCAACATCGGCGAGCTCCGCTTCGCCGCCGGAAGCGGCCAGCCGGTCACCGGAGCGGAAGTGCACGAACACCGGTGCCGACGCCAGATGGTGTCCGCACAGGTGGGGCGGGGGCTCGGAGGTGTTGACCGCCATGTCCACTCCGGTGGACAGCCGGGCATACACCTCACCGGGATGGGCCGGCTGGATGTCCGCGATCGGTGCGCCCTCGGCAATGAACGGCGCGATGAAGAAGTTCCCTGTTGTCTCAGGGCAGGCCACCGTAAAGGACTGATGTCCCCGGCGCATGGCCCGCAGCACACCATCCGCCCGGTCCTGCCGGTTCTGCAGGTCCTGGGCCAGCTCCCGCACACGTTCCCCGGCCGGGGTGAGCTTCATTCCCGAGGCTGTCCGCCGGAAGAGCCGCACCCCCAGTTTCCGCTCCAGTCCGGCAATCCGGCGGGAGACAGCGGGCTGGGAAACATAGATCGCCGCAGCGGCCGCGCTCACGGTGCCGTGGCCGGCCACGGCCAGAAAATACTGCAGGTCACGCTGATCCATCATGTCCATAGGTTATGGCACTGTGCCAAAAAGTCATTAGACAGTTATCTTGCCGCTGCCGCAAAGTGGGTTCTGCATCACAATCCGCTCGGATCCGAATCCAGGCCAGACACCTCTAGGACTCCACTTTGACAGCTTCCTCCACGCAAGACGCCGGTGCCCGGCAGAAGCGTTCCACCACGGGTGCCTTCGTCGGCACGGCCATCGAGTGGTACGACTTCTACATTTTCGGCACCGCCGCCGCTCTGGTGTTCGGGCATGTTTTCTACCCCGGGGCATCGCCCGCAGCAGCCCTGATGGCGTCCTTCGCAACCTTCTGGGTGGGCTTCCTGGCCCGTCCCATCGGCGGCATGATCTTCGGCCACTTCGGGGACAAGCTCGGACGTAAAAATGTCCTGGTGATCACCCTGATCATGATGGGCAGCGCCACGACCCTGATCGGCCTGCTGCCCGGCTACGCCCAGATCGGCGTAATGGCTCCGGTCCTGCTGATCGTCCTGCGCGCACTGCAGGGAATCGCCGTCGGCGGCGAATGGGGCGGGGCTGTCCTGCTGGCCACGGAGAACGCCAGCGAGAAAAAGAAGGGCATGGCTGGGGCCTGGGTCCAACAGGGATCACCCGCCGGATCAATCCTGGCCACGGTCGCCTTCATGCTGGTGGGTCTGCTGCCCGACGAGGCCTTCCTCTCCTGGGGCTGGCGCATTCCGTTCCTGGTCTCCGCACTGCTGGTGGTCATTGGCCTCCTCATCCGCCTCAAGGTCGAAGAATCAGCGGACTTCGAGGCCGCTAAGGCCAGCAACACCGTCGTCAAGGCTCCCATCGCCGAGGTCTTCCGCACCGCACCCACAATCGTTTTCCTGGGCATCGCTGCCTCCATCATGGGTATCTCCCTGGCCTACTTCACCAACACGTTCCTGCTGTCCTGGACGACGGGAACCCTGGGCATCGAGCGTCAGACCATGCTGAACGTCCTGCTCGGAATGGCAATCCTCCAGTTCATCTGGCAGCCGATTGCCGCCTGGATCGCGGAGAAGATCGGGGCCGTGAAGGTTATGGTCTGGGGCCTGGTACTGGCGGTCGTTATGGTGGTTCCGTTCTTCCAGGCGATCAGCTCCGCCAACCCCGGCGCCATCGCCATCACCCTGTACATCACCTGCCTGGGCGGCACCGCCTACTACGCGCTGCTGGCCAACTCCCTGGCCTCAGCCTTCCCCGCCAACATCCGGTACACCGGAGTCTCCCTGGCCTACCAGCTGTGCTCGTCGCTGATCGGCGGCGCCACTCCGCTGGTGGCGCAGTGGATCCTGAACAGCTCAAACGGCAGTCCCTGGGGTGTGGCGGCGTTCTACACCGCCATGCTGCTGGCCACCATTCTCGGCGTCGTCGGGCTCTCCCGCGCTGCCAACCGGCGGCATGCAGTCCACAACGATCCGGTAAACGCAACGGCCTGACCGGCGCCCACCACACGTCTCCCGGCGCTGGAACCGTTCCCCACCTGTTCCGGCGCCGGGTCAAACCTAGGAAAACCCATGCGCATTGATGCCATTTTTACCAACGGACGGTTCCACACCCTGGACCCGGACTATCCCCTTGCCAGCCGCGTCGGCGTTATCGGCGGACGGATTGCCGGGTTCGACGCCGACCTGGATGGCGTCAGTGCGGCGGAGGTGATCGACCTGCGCGGTGCAGCGGTGTTTCCGGGCTTCCACGACGCGCACTTCCATCTGTCACTGACCGGTGCCCGGCTCGCTGCGCTGGATCTGCGGCCCGGCAAAGTGCGGACCCTGGCGGAGCTCTACGCGGCCGTAGCGGAACACGCGCGGACCCTGCCGGCAGACGGCTGGGTCCGTGGATCAGGCTACAACCAGAACTTCCTCGGGTCCCATCCCGACGCCGAGGCCCTGCACCAGGCGGCCGGCGGGCGGCCGGTGTTCCTGGAACACGTCTCCGGCCACATGGGTGCGGCCAGTACCCGCGCCTTTGAGCTGGCCGGCTACCCGGGCCGCCTGGGTGTTCCGGACTTTGCCGGCGGCCACGTGGAGCGCGACGCCGAAGGCCGCGCCACCGGGCTGCTCCAGGAACGGGCCATGGTGCTGATTTACAATATGGTCCGGCCCATGGACCTGGGCGAGGTGCAGCGGAACCTCGGCCTGGCCGGCCGTCAGGCGCTGCGGTACGGCCTCACCTCCGTGACGGAACCCGGCGTCGGGGACCACCGCATGGTCGGCAACACACCCCTGGACTTCCACTCCTACCAGCAGGCAGTGGAGGAGGGGACCCTTCGCACCCGGGTGACCCTGATGCCTTACTGCACTACCTTGCACGCGGTGGAAGGCATGAAGGGCCAGGACCTGTTCGGGCTCGATCTGGGGATCCGCACCGGGCTGGGGGATGACCGGCTGCGCGTAGGTCCGGTCAAGATCGTCTCCGACGGCTCCTTTATCGGACGGTCCGCGGCGATGCACCATTGCTACCATGGCGAACCGCACAACCACGGGGTGATGCAGTACAACGCCGAGGAGCTCCGCAGCATGATCATCGGAGCGCACACCGCCGGCTGGACTGTGGCCACGCATGCCATCGGTGACGCGGCCATCGACCATGTGATGGATGCGGTCGAAGAAGCGCACCGCATCCTGCCGCGGCCCGGAGTGCGGCACCGGATCGAGCATTTCGCACTGGCTTCGGACGCACAGGTGGCCCGGGCAGCAGCCCTGGAACTCACGGCAGTTCCGCAGGGCAGCTTCATCTCCGACTTCGGTGACGGCATGATGGACGCCGTCGAACCGGCACTGGCGCCGTTGATCTACCGCATGAAATCACTGCTGAATGCGGGGATGGTCCTGCCCGGATCCACCGATTCACCCGTCTCAGACGGAAATCCGCTGGTCTCCATCCATGACATGGTCAACCGGCGCACGGCTTCCGGGCGGGTCCTGGGTGCGGAAGAGCGGCTCACTGTCGCCGAAGCGGTCCGTGCGTACACCTTCGGTTCCGCCTACGCGGTCGGTCAGGAACAGGACAAGGGGACCCTGCGGCGCGGGATGCTCGCCGATTTCACGGTGCTCTCTGAAGACCTGTTCGGCATTGATCCGTCCCGCATCCGCGAAACGGAGGTAATGGGCACCGTCGTCGGAGGAGAAATGCTGTACGACGCCGCGGGCTTCCTGGGGTAGGCGCGTTGCCTGAGGGACTTGGTGCCAGATGTGCCTCGTCCAAGATGTCACCACTGGTGCTCCTGTGACTTGTGGTAATTGAGGGATTGTTGTGAATCTGTGAGGTCTGCGTTAGATTGCTTGTCAAGCACCGCGCGCATGCGGTGTGTCGCGTCCGGTGGGGATGGACGCGCAGCATAGGCCTCCACGGTGGACTGCCGCGGGTCTCGAGGCATAAGGATTTACACAATGCGACTGAGGAAACTCGCAGGGGCGTTCGCTGCCCTGATGCTGGCGCTGGGGGCGACAGCCGTGGCGCTGCCCGCGGCGTCGGCCACTTCACTGGATGGTGTGGCGGCCGGCAGGCTCCACTCACTGATTAACGAATACCGGGCACAGCATGCACTCAAGCCGCTGGCCTGGAACAGCGGCATCGCCGCCGTCGCCCAGGACTGGACCCTGCGGTCTGCGCAGACCGCCAGCGTCCACGGCGCCGGCACTTTCCTGCACAACCCGGATTTTGCTGCCCAGTACCCGGCGGGCGCGCTGGGGTACTCCGAGAACATCGCCTGGAACATGAGCGTCGACCAGGCCTTCCAATGGTGGGTTAACTCCGCCCCGCACCGGGGGAACATGCTTGGTGCTGCGGATACGGACATCGGAATCGGCGTGGTCCAGCTGACGGAGGGGCCGAACAAGGGCGTGTACCTGGCCACCGTCAACTTCGGTCAGTACGCCGGCACGGCCGTACCTGCCCCGCCTGCTGAAACCCCGCCGGCTGAAACCCCGGCTCCCGCACCGGAGCCCACGGTGCCCGCGGAGCCTGCACCGCCTGCAGAGCCTGCACCGGCTGATCCTCCGGCGGAAACGGCGCCGGCTCCGGAGCCTTCGACTGAACCGTCGGCTCCCGCGCCGGAACCCGCTCCGGAACCTGCTCCGAGCAACCCGCCCGCTGAAACCGTGCCGGAGCCGGCACCGGCGCCGACCGAAGCGCCGGCCGAGCCGACTCTGCCGGCTGCACCCAGCGAAACCCCGCAGGCACCGGTGACGGATCCCCCTGCTCCGGTGGAATCCACAGAGCCTTCCCCTGAAGAGCCGTCGCAGACGCCTGATCCGCTGGAAACTCCGGTCCTGGAAACCTCCGAACCTGAGGGAACCGACGTCCCGGCTGAGCCGGCGGCAGACAACCCGGCAGCTGCCACCGGGGTTGGAGAACGCGTCGAGCTGCAGACCAGCGACCCTGCGGCGCTGACCCCCGATGCGCGCGGCAGCTTCGAAACCAGGACCAGCGGCAGCAGCCTCACTATTTCCGGGCTCACGCCGGGACACGAATACCAGGTCTTCCTGCATTCCACGCCCGTGAAGGCCGGCAGCTTCACCGTTGACGCGAACGGCTTGCTGCGGATCGACATCCCCGCCGGGCTGGAAGCCGGCGGCCACCGGGTAGCCCTGTACGAACGGGACGGCGCACTGGCCGGCTGGCAGGCCTTCACTGTGCAGGCCGAGGTCAACGTGCTCGGCGTAGCCACCGCTGCAGGGCCCGGTGCACCCGCGGAGCTGGCCTCGACCGGGTTCTCAGCCGGCCAGGCGCTGCTCGCTGGAACGGGTGCCGCCATGATCATCGCCGGGGCAGCAGCCCTGGTGTATCTGCGGGGCCGCCGGTCCGAGACGGCCTAGCAGCCAGCAGGCAGACAGGAAAGCGCAGGACCAGCCGGTCCTGCGCTTTCCTCGCTTCCGGCCCCGTGGTCACTGCCGGCAGCACCCGCTATGCCGTGCGGGCAGCCGCGGCCCGGCGGATCCGGGCCCGGCGCGGGGAACCCATCATGTCGATACTGAGCATGGCCAGCGCCAGCCATACGAGCCCAAATCCTGCCCAGCGCTCGGGAGGCATGGCCTCCTGGAAGACGACCAGGGCCATGATGAACTGCAGGACCGGCGCCAGGTACTGGAGCATCCCCACCATGGTCAGCGGCAGCCGGCTGGCCGCCGCGCCGAAGAAGATCAGGGGCACGGCCGTGGCAATGCCCGACGCAGCCAGCAGCCAGAAATGTGCCGGCCCGAAGCTGAGCAGCGTGCCGGTGCCGTTGGCAGCCATCACCACCAGGACCACGCCGGCCAGCGGAGCCAGCACGGCGGTCTCGATGGACAGGCTGGAAACGGCGTCAACCTTCCCGCCGACGCCCTTCTTGACCAGGCCGTAAAAACCAAAACTGAACGCCAGGGTCAGCGCGACCCAGGGAACATTGCCGTAGGCGAATGCCAAAACCAGGACTGCGATAAAGCCCACCGAGATGGCGGCCCACTGCAGGGGCCGAAGCCGCTCCTTCAGCAGGAAAACGCCCAGCAGGACCGAAACCAGCGGGTTGATGAAGTAGCCCAGGGCGGCCTCGACTGCATGGCCGTTAAGCACGGCCCAGGAAAAGACCAGCCAGTTCACGGCAATCAGCACAGCAGCCACGGACAGGGTGCCCAGCATCCGCAGATCCCGCACCGAGGTCAAGGCCCGGCGCCAGGACCGCATCACCGTCAGGAGGAAGGCGCAGAACACCAGGGAGAAGACAACGCGCGCGGCGACAATCTCCACAGGCCCCGCAGGCTCCAGCAGCAGGAAGTACAGCGGCAGGAATCCCCAAATGCCGTAGGCGCCAATGCCAAAGAGCAGACCGGACCCGCTGATTTTGCCGTCCCGCTCGGGCCCGTTCACCGTACCGGGCGGACCC
The DNA here is from genome assembly GCF_023167125.1 of Arthrobacter sp. Helios. Classification (NCBI taxonomy): domain Bacteria; kingdom Bacillati; phylum Actinomycetota; class Actinomycetes; order Micrococcales; family Micrococcaceae; genus Arthrobacter; species Arthrobacter sp. Helios. The sequence goes on along the minus strand of NZ_CP095402.1, from coordinate 2,475,064 downwards.
GCATCCGATGCCGGGGCAGCGGTGCCCTGCGCTGGCGGTCCCTGCCCATTCCGGGCGGCGGTATTTGAGGCGGCGTAGGCAGGGGAACTGCCGGGAGGTTGCTCATTGGGCATGTGCGGTGCAACGCACTACGCCCTGCGCATATTCCGTGTCCGTTTTCGCCGGTTGGCGCCGGTGCCGTTTAGACGCCGTGGTACGCGGCAATTAGAATAAACAAATGTGCGCCATTTGCGTTCAGTGACGTTCAGTGACTTGCTCCCTGACTTTCAGAGATCTCCCGAGAAGAAGGACTTTACGTGTCTAACACAGCCCCGGACAGCTCGCAGCGTCCCATGCGAGTAGCAATTATCGGTGCTGGTCCGGCCGGCGTTTACGCGGCAGACATCCTGACCAAAGCCGACCGCGACTTCGACGTCAGCATTGACCTCTTCGACCAGTACCCCACCCCCTACGGGCTGATCCGCTACGGCGTTGCTCCCGACCATCCCCGCATCAAGGGCATCGTCAAGGCGCTGGAGAAGGTCCTGGACCGCGGGGATATCCGCTTCCTGGGCAACGTGAACTACGGCCGCGACCTCACACTCAAGGATTTCCGGCACTTCTATGACGCGGTCATCTTCGCCACCGGCGCGCTCAAGGATGCGCCGCTGGACATTCCCGGGATTGACCTGGACGGTTCCTACGGCGGCGCCGATTTTGTCTCCTGGTATGACGGCAATCCGGATGTTCCGCGGGACTGGCCCCTGGACGCCAAGGAAATCGCTGTCATCGGCAACGGCAACGTGGCCCTCGACGTCGCACGGATCCTCTCCAAGCACGCTGATGACCTGCTGACCACCGAGATTCCGGCGAACGTCTACGAGGGGCTGAAGAAGTCGCCGGTAACGGATGTCCATATCTTTGGCCGCCGCGGACCGGCCCAGGTGAAGTTCACTCCGCTGGAACTGCGGGAACTCTCGCACTCCCGCGACGTGGACATTGTGCTGTACCCGGAGGACTTCGAGTTCGATGAGGCCTCGGATGAGCAGATCCGCACCAACAACCAGACCAAGACCATGGTCAACACGCTGACCAACTGGCTCGTTGAGGAGCAGGACACCGGTGCCTCCCGCCGCCTGCACCTGCATTTCCTGCACTCCCCGGTAGAGATCCACGACGATCCCGCCACTCCGGGCAAGGTCGCCGGAATCAAGATGGAACGCACCGAACTCGACGGCACCGGCAACGCCCGCGGCACCGGAGAGTTCGTGGATTACCCCGTGCAGGCCGTATACCGGGCGGTGGGCTACTTCGGCTCCGAACTGCCCGAGGTGGGCTACGACTCCCGCCGCGGCGTGATTCCGAATGAGGGCGGCCGCGTGGTGGACACCGACGGCCAGCCTATTCCCGGCATCTACGCGACCGGCTGGATCAAGCGCGGCCCGGTAGGCCTCATCGGCCACACCAAGGGTGATGCGCTGGAGACCATCGGCTTCCTGCTGGAAGACCGCCGGACGCTGCCCGCTGCCGAAGAGCCGGAACCGGACGCCATCATCAGCCTTCTCGAAGAGCGCGGCGTTGAGTACACCACCTGGCAGGGCTGGAAGCAGCTCGACGCCCACGAGATGTCGCTGGGCGCCAGCTACGTCCACGGCGATCCCGGTGTTGGCGATCTGGTCCGCGAACGCGTCAAGGTTGTGGACCGTGAGGAAATGATCCGGACCAGCCGGCAGGGCGTGCAGTAGCACCCGCAACACCCGCAGCTTCAGAAGCCGGGGCCGCATCCGCGGTCCCGGCTTCTGCCGTTTCCGCGGGCCGGAAAGCTGCCCGCGGATCCCACGCTGCGGGCAGCGCCGTCCGCTGAGTATCCGGATGTGCAACTGCGGTGGCCTTCCAAGCTGCCGGGCCGCCAGGGCTGCCACTCACCGAACGGATCAACGAACGGAACCCCGGACGGAACCCCCGATTTGCTCTGGAACCTTAGGGTTTCACGTGTCACCATGGACGGGCAGCCTCAGGCTGCCCGGAACACCGGAAACGTGCCCGCGGGTGCGCGGGGGGTTTCCGGCGCAAGCGGTCTCCTTATCAGCGCGGATAGGTTGGACGGTGCAGCACAGTCGAAGTGGTGTGCGGGAGCGTGGGCCCCGGACGGCGGAGTTCCTCCAGCAGGAGGCGTGGCGGGCGCATGAGAGCATGCGGGCGCAGGGTGAAGTCCTGGATACCCTTCGTCCCGGCGTCAAAGAGTCGTGGCAGCGTTCCCTGCAGCACCATCCCAATCCCGACGATGCCCAGCCCGCCCTGGTGTTTGGCGACGAAGATCTCGAGGCCTACCGTGCCTCCCACCCCCTGGCCTCGATCATGCCCGTCATCCAGCGCCTGCTGGTGGAGCCCGGAAGGGAAAGCGGTCTCCTGGTGGCTGTCGGGGACCAGCTGGGGCGGCTGCTTTGGGTCGACGGGGATCCGGAACTGCGCCGCCGGGCAGAGGGCATGATGTTCCTGCCGGGGGCGGACTGGTCAGAGAACTCCATCGGCACCAGCGCTCCGGGCACGGCCTTGGTGACCGGGCGGAGCGTGCAGATTGCCGGCGCGGAGCATTTCAGTGTCCAGGTGCATCCCTGGTCCTGCACCGCCGTACCCGTCCATGACCCGGATTCAGGCGCCGTCCTGGGCGTTGTGGACATCACGGGCAAGGAAGAGGCCGTGGCCGTGCACACGCTGGCATTGGTACAGGCAACGGTCGCGGCGGCCCAGGCCCAGCTGCACGTTGAACGCCTCCAGTTCCGGGCTCCCCGCCGGACGCGGAGCCCGGTACCCAACCCTCGTCCCAGCCTCTACCAGGACAGCCTGCAGATCCTGGGCGCGGATTCCGCCGTCCTGTGCGTAGGCGGTACCCGCCTGCACCTGAGCCCGCGGCACTCTGAACTGATGGCGCTGCTGGCGCTGCACCCGCGCGGATTGACTGCTGAGGAACTGGCAGTCCTGGCCTATCCGGAACAGTCCTCCGTGGGCACAGTCCGCGCCGAGATGCTGCGGCTGCGCAAGCTGCTGGCCCGGGAAACTCCGGCCGGCGCCGATATGGTGCCGCAGTCCCGCCCGTACCGGCTGCCCCGGGAACTGGTGGTCGACGCCGGCCAGGTCCGCTCCTGCCTGGAACGGGGAGCCCACCGGCTCGCCCTGAACATTTACCGCGGGGAAGTCCTGCCGCACTCCCAGGCGCCCGGGATCACGGAGCTGCGGCGCAGCCTCAGTTCGGTGCTGCGGGAAGCCGTGCTCGCAGATGCGGGCAGTGACACGCTGCTCCAGTACCTTCGCCTGCCGGAAGCAGCGGACGACGGCGAGGCGTGGCGCCTCGCCCTGCAGCTGCTGCCGGCCCGCTCACCCCGCCGGGCGGGCATCGTGGCGGGATTGCAGCGGATCGAGCAGGACCTGGCTTAGGCCTTCGGCGCCGGGGTCCGGGTGTCCGCGGGCTCGTCGGCCTGCGGCCCGACCGACGGTTTAATGCGCAGGCTGGTCAGGAAACCGATCAGCAGGGCAGCGGCCGCAATCCATCCGGCCAGGGCAGCCCCGCTGGTCATCGCTTCCCGGGCAGCGTCAGCGATGAACGCGGTCTGCGGATCGGCAGCCAGGGCCGGGATGCTGCCGCCGGAGGTGGCATTGACCGATTCCAGCGCGCCGCTCAGCTGCGGAGCGCCGGCAAGGGAATCGGCCACCCCGTTTTCGGTCCCGGTGCGAAGCGTGGTGAAGAAGGCGGTCCCCAGCACCGCGATGCCCAGTGCGGATCCGGTCTGGCGGGCAGTGCTCTGGGTAGCTGAGCCCTGTCCGCTCTTCGCGAGGGGAACATCTGCCAGGACCACTGAGGTGAGCTGGGCAGTGGCCAGTCCCACGCCCATGCCGTACACCAGCAGGATCGGGGAAGTCAGCCAGGCCGTGCTGTCCGGCCGGATCAGGAGGGCCAGAGCCGCGATACTGATGATTTCCAGCCCGAGCCCCATCCGAACCACAAAGATGGGGCTGAACTTCCTGGCCAGGGCGGCAACTCCGCCGCTCGCGAGGAAAGATCCGGCCGCCAGCGGCAGCAGCGCCAGCCCGGCTTCAAAAGCGCTGAAGCCCAGCACATTCTGGAACCACAGCGGCAGGGAGAGAATCAATCCGAATTCACCGAAGCTGACAATCAGGGCCGTGACGTTGCCGTTGGCGAAGGACGGAATACGGAACAGGGACAGGTCCAGGATCACGCCCTTGCCGGCGGCTGTCCGTGAGCGCTGCAGCAGCACAAAGGACACCAGTGCCACAGCGGAGACCAGGAAGGCCAGCGGGACCGGGGAAAGGCTGCCAACCTGGAAGGGGGCCTCTGCCGAGGCGTTCCACCAGCCGTAGGTGCGCCCTTCGATCAGGCCGAAGACCAGCGCGCCGAAGCCAAGAATGGACAGGGCCGCACCGCCGAGGTCCAGGCGCTGCGCGGCACCGGTCACGGTCTCCGAGGACTCCGCGACGAAGAGCAGCAGGCCCGCCACGATCAGCAGCCCCACCGGAACGTTGATGCCGAACGCCCAGCGCCAGCTGGCGTTTTCGGTGAGCCACCCGCCCAGCAGCGGGCCAACAGCCGCCATGCCGCCGATGGTCGATCCCCAGACTGCGAAGGCAATTCCGCGCTCGCGGCCGTGGAAGTTCGCATTCAGCAGCGCCAGTGTTGTCGGCAGGATCATGGACCCGCCCAGACCCTGGACGGCCCGGCCAAAGATCAGCATGCCGCCGGATTCTGCCAGGGCACACAGCACGCTGGCCGCCACGAACAGTACGACGCCGATCAGCATCACCCGCCGCCGTCCCACCCGGTCCGCGATCCGGCCCCAGGTCAGGAGCAGGGCGGCGAAGAGCAGGGTATAGATCTCCTGCACCCACTGAATCTGGGTGCTGGAGATGCCGAGGTCGGCGACGATCGAAGGCACCGCTACCGAGACGATGGTGGAGTCCATGATGATCATCGCAACCCCGAGGCTGATGGCCAGCAGGCCCCACCAGCGGTAGCGGAGATAGCGGCTGGGAAGCTGAGCGTCCTGGCCGGCGCGGGAATCGGAAGCCATATGCCGTCCTTGTGGGGTGGGTCCGGAGAGCAGATCCGGACTATTCGGAGATGTTGCCTTTGGCAACAATAATCCTGCCGGCTCCGTCATGCCACACCGCTGCGGCACGGTGTGCGGGCTGCTACGTAGATGCAACGTGGGCAGGCGTACGGTTCACTGCACCGACCGAAACGACACCGGCGTCGTCGAAGATAAGGAGCGAGTTAGTCATGACCGTATACGCGCAGCCCGGGCAGAGCGATGCCCTCGTCTCATTCAAGCCCCGCTACGAAAACTGGATCGGCGGAGAATGGGTGGCCCCGGTTAAGGGCGGCTACTTCGAAAACGTTTCACCCGTGACCGGCAGGGTCTTCTGCGAGGTGGCACGCGGCACCTCGGAGGATATCGATCTGGCCCTCGACGCCGCCCACAAGGCAGCCCCGTCGTGGGGCAAAACCTCCGTGGCAGAGCGGGCGAATATCCTGAACCGCATCGCAGACCGCATCGAGGACAACCTGGAAATGCTGGCCGTGGCCGAAACCTGGGACAACGGCAAGCCGGTGCGGGAAACCCTGGCCGCGGATATGCCCCTGGCAGTTGACCACTTCCGCTACTTCGCCGGAGCCATCCGGGCGCAGGAAGGAAGCATCTCCCAGCTCGACGACAACACCACCGCCTACCACTACCATGAGCCCCTCGGCGTGGTGGGCCAGATCATCCCCTGGAACTTCCCGATCCTCATGGCGACCTGGAAGCTGGCACCGGCGCTCGCGGCCGGCAACGCCGTCGTGCTCAAGCCGGCAGAACAGACACCTGCCTCGATCCTGGTGCTGATGGAACTGATTGCCGATCTGCTTCCCGCCGGTGTGCTGAACGTCGTCAACGGGTTCGGTGTGGAAGCCGGCAAGCCGCTGGCCTCGTCGAAGCGGATCCGCAAGATCGCTTTCACCGGCGAGACCACCACCGGCCGGCTGATCATGCAGTACGCCAGCCAGAACCTCATCCCGGTCACGCTGGAACTTGGCGGCAAAAGCCCGAATATCTTCTTCGCCGACGTCGCCGCGCGGGATGACGCGTTCTACGACAAGGCGCTTGAAGGCTTCAACATGTTCGCGCTGAACCAGGGCGAAGTCTGCACCTGTCCGTCCCGTGCCCTGGTGCAGGAATCGATCTACGACAGCTTTATGTCCGATGCCCTGGCCCGCACCGGGCAGATGATCCAGGGCAATCCGCTGGACACCAACACCATGGTTGGCGCCCAGGCCTCCAACGATCAGCTGGAGAAGATCCTCTCCTACATGGACATCGCGGGGCAGGAAGGGGCGAAGGTCCTGGCCGGCGGGCAGCGCAACATCCTCGGGGGCGACCTGGCCGGCGGCTACTACGTTGAGCCGACTGTCTTCGAAGGCACGAACAACATGCGCATCTTCCAGGAAGAGATCTTCGGCCCGGTGGTGTCCGTGACACGGTTCTCCGATTACGGCGAGGCCCTCACGATAGCTAACGACACCCTTTACGGCCTTGGGGCCGGCGTCTGGTCCCGGGACGGCAATACCGCCTACCGTGCCGGACGGGATATCCAGGCGGGCCGGGTGTGGGTGAACAACTACCACGCCTACCCGGCACACTCGGCGTTCGGCGGCTACAAGTCCTCCGGCATCGGGCGGGAGAACCACTCCATGATGCTGGACCACTACCAGCAGACCAAGAACCTCCTGGTCAGCTACGCAGAATCCAAGCAGGGCTTCTTCTAAGCCTGCGCACGTCCACACCGTTAGCCCGTAAAGAGAGAGAACGAGATGGAATCCATGCAGGCAGCAGTAGTCACCGGCCTCGGTGATCCCCTTGAGGTCCAGGACGTTGAAATCCCCAGCCCCGGCCCCGGGCAGGTCCTGGCCAAGCTGGTCACCTCCGGTGTGTGCCACACCGACCTCCACGCCGCCCACGGCGATTGGCCGGTCAAACCGTCACCGCCGTTCATCCCCGGCCATGAGGGGGTGGGCGAAGTGGTCTCCGTGGGGGAGGGGGTCACTGACATCAAGGTGGGCGATATGGTGGGCAACGCCTGGCTCTGGTCCGCCTGCGGCGTCTGTGAGTACTGCCGCACCGGGTGGGAGACCCTGTGCGAGCAGCAGCAGAACGGCGGCTACACGGTCAACGGGTCCTTCGGCCAGTACATGCTGGTTGACGCACGGTTCGCCGCGCGCATCCCGGAAGGCGCCGACCCGGTGGCGATTGCCCCCGTGCTCTGCGCCGGGGTCACCGTGTACAAAGGCCTGAAGGAAACCGAGACACGGCCGGGCCAGTGGGTGGCGATCTCCGGAATCGGCGGGCTGGGACACATCGCGGTGCAGTATGCCAGGGCTATGGGGATGCGGGTCGCGGCAATCGACATTGCCGAAGACAAGCTGGCGCTGGCACGCGAATTCGGCGCCGAGGTGACCGTTAACGCGCGCGAGGAAGACCCCGGGGCGGCACTCCAGGAGAAAATCGGGGGAGCCCACGGCGTCCTTGTCACCGCGGTCCACCACTCGGCGTTCGGTCAGGCCATGGATATGGCCCGGCGGGGAGGAACCATCGTGTTCAATGGCCTTCCACCCGGGGACTTTCCCGCACCGATTTTCGACATTGTCCTGAAAGGGTTGACCATCCGGGGCTCGATCGTGGGCACCAGGCAGGACATGATCGAGGCGATCGACTTCTACGACCGCGGACTCATCAAGCCGAAGGTGAGCACCCGCGGACTCGATGAGATCAATGACGTGCTGGAGGAACTCGAAGCCGGCAAGGTAGATGGACGCGTAGTGGTGCAGTACTAATGGACGCGCACCAGGAAGTGCTCTCGGTCCTGGATGCCGCACCGGCCCTGCCCGGGGAGGCAACTTCCCGGGTGGGGCTCACGGCTGCGGCCCGCGACCTGCTGCGTGTACTTCGTGCCCAGCACGGTCCGCTGATGTTCCACCAATCCGGTGGATGCTGCGACGGATCATCGCCCATGTGCTATCCGGACGGGGACTTCCTGACCTCGGACGCGGATGTGCTGCTGGGAACCTTCGATCTGGATGGTGAGGGGATCGGCTTCTGGATGTCCGCAGAACAGTTCACGTACTGGAAGCACACGCACCTGACGGTCGACGTCGTGACCGGCCGGGGAAGCGGATTTTCCCTCGAGGCACCGGAAGGAAAACGCTTCCTGATCCGCTCCCGCCTGATGGATGTGCCCGGATAGCCATCAAGTAGTAAGGTTGCTGTTTAATTCCCCTGCGGCCGAGTGGCCGCGGGGCTGACGGTACATCATGATGCCTCGAACGGGGCGGGATTGAGGAACACCATGGTTAAGAAGATGGCTTTTCTGGCAGGTGTCGGCGTTGGATACCTGGTTGGCTCGAAGGCAGGCCGGGAGAAGATCAAGTCGCTCTGGAACGATCCCAAGGTGCAGGACACGGTGAACCAGGGCACCGAGTGGGCCAAGCAGAAGGCCCCCGGACTCCAGGAGAAGGTCACCGAAGCCGCCAAGGATGCCGCGTCCTCGGCCAAGGACGCTGCTTCGCAGGCCAAGGACAAGATGGGCTCTGACGGCGGCAGCAATAGCGGAAGCAGTGGAGCCTCCTCGGTTGCCGGAACCGCCAACCCTGCTGACCACTCGCACACCTCCGGCGGCGGAACCACCATGGATCCTGCGCGGCCGCAGCCTGAGGGCCGTCCGTAAGCGGAACCCGCGGGGCTGGAGGTTCCTGAACTGGAGGCTCCTGGACTGAACGTGCAGCTGCCCGCCGGAACCGTCCGGCGGGCAGCTGCACGCCCGGGGCTATTTCGCCCATTATTGCGCACATGTTGCGCCTTCCGGTCAGCGCTTGCGGGCAGAGCGGTTACCATCGGGGAGCTGGATCGAACCGCCGATCAACATTGGAGAGTGAGCCTGTAGATGGCTACGGATTATGACGCGCCGCGAAAAGCGGAAGAGGACACCGGAACTGCTTCCATCGAGGAGCTCCAGGCCCGGCGTACTGACAAACAGTCAGCGATTGTGGACGTAGACGAATCTGAAGCGGCCGAAGCATTCGAATTGCCGGGTGCGGACCTCTCCGGGGAAGAACTGCTGGTGCGGGTGGTCCCGGCCCAGGACGACGAATTCACCTGTGGTTCCTGCTTCCTGGTGCGCCACCGGTCCCAGTTCGCCGTGGAAAAAAACGGCACCAAATACTGCAAGGACTGCGAGGGCTGAGTCCTCTGCCCGGCCCCCCCGGCTGCCGCCCGCAACCACCGCCGCCCCGGACGCTCCTGGTGCGGCGGTTGTGGTTAACGCACCGGTGTGATTTTGTCACTTGCATGGTAAATGCCGTCCTCCTGGCAGCGGGAGCCGGGGCCAGGCTGGGCCTGGGCCCCAAAGCGCTGCTGCCCTACAAGGGCCGTCCCCTGATTGAACACCTCGCCGCCGCGCTGCGGGAGGGCGGCTGTTCGCGCGTCATCGTTGTCCTGGGCGCCGAATCCCGCCGGGTGAAGTCTGCTGCGGACCTCTCCGGCACCCTCCCGCTCACCAATTCTGAGTGGGAAACCGGGATGGGTTCCTCTTTCCGGGCCGGCGTGGCGGAAGCGCTGCGCCTGGCACCGCAGGAACCCGTCCTGGTGGCGCTGGCCGATCAGCCCGGCCTCACCTCCACGACTGTTGCCCGAATGCTTGCACATGCGCAGCCGGCGCGCGTCTCCTGCGCCGGCTACCGGCTGCCCGGCGGCGGAATGCGCCGCGGGCACCCGGTGCTGTTTGCTCCGCAACTCGCCCGTGCTGCCGCAGCCACCGCCCTGGGCGACGCCGGTGCGCGCGCCTTTCTGGCGGCGCACCCCGGTCTTGTGGATCTGGTGGACTGCGGCTCCGAGCTGGATGGACGTGACATCGACACCCCGGCGGACCTGGCGCTGCTGGAGCCGGGCAGCGGAAACGAATCCGGAGCCTAAGCCGTGCAGGGCCCGGGTGCGCTTGCGGATCGGGTAGAGTGGTGCGTTCGTAGGGGAGTATCCTTCCACGCTGTAGTTCGTCAACACGTAGGGCACCGATGCCCAGCCGGGGACAGCGGGTGGCCAGAGGCCGCCGGAGAGACTTACGCCCATTTGGCATACCCTACGAAAGCAGAGATTCCATGACGGTTTCCCCTTTGGTCTGGGGAGTGACGATCATCGTCATCCTCGGCCTCCTGGCCTTCGACTATTTCTTCCACATCCGCAAGGCGCACATCCCCACCCTCAAAGAGGCTGCCATCTGGTCTGCCATCTACGTGGGTCTGGCAATCATTTTCGGCATCCTGGTCCTGGTCTTTGGCGGGCCCGTTGCCGGCACCGAGTACTTCGCGGGCTACATCACGGAAAAAGCCCTCTCGGTGGACAACCTCTTTGTCTTCCTGATCATCATGGCGAGCTTCCGGGTGCCGCGTGAGGACCAGCAGAAGGTGCTGCTCTTCGGCATTGTCTTCGCCCTGATCGCGCGGACCGGCTTCATCTTCCTGGGCGCGGCCCTGATCAACTCCTTCTCCTGGATCTTCTACATCTTCGGCCTGATCCTGCTGATCACCGCCGGGAACCTGCTGAAGCCCGAGGGGGAGAAGGACGAGGCCAACAACTTCATCATCCGGATCGCCAAGCGTGTGCTGCCCACCACGGACCACTACGACGGCGACAAGCTGTTCACCATTGAGAACGGCAAGAAGGTCCTGACCCCGATGCTGCTGGTGATGATAGCCATCGGCGGAACCGACATCCTCTTCGCACTGGATTCGATTCCGGCAATCTTCGGCCTGACGCAGAGCACCTTCATTGTCTTCACGGCCACGGCCTTCTCCCTGATGGGGCTGCGCCAGCTCTACTTCCTGATCGACGGGCTGCTGGACCGCCTGATCTACCTGTCCATCGGCCTGGCCGCGATCCTCGCGTTCATCGGCGTGAAGCTGGTCCTCCATGCCCTGCATGAGAACACCCTGTGGTTCATCAACGACGGCGAGCACGTCCAGGTTGTGGAAATCAGCACCGGGCTTTCCCTCAGCGTCATCGTCGGCATCCTGGTGGTCACCATCATCGCTTCCCTGGTGAGCCCGGCAGGCAAGGCCCAGACCGCGGTCAACAATGCCCGCCGCCATGCCAACGCCTACCTGGATCTCTCTTACACCTCGGACGACGCAGAGCGGGAGCGGATCTACACGGCTCTCTGCGAGGAAGAGCGGGAGATCGAACAGATGGACAAGAAATACCGGGACAAGGTCAAGGACATCGAGGACATCCGTTCAGAGGTTGCCCGGGCCCACGAGGAACACGCCCGCTACACCAGTAAGTAGCCACTCACCTAGGCAGGGCCAGCCGCAGCTTTCCAGCTGCGGCTGGCCCTTTTCCGTGCGCCGCCGCGGAGCGCTCGCTGCAACCCTGGCCGCGTCCAGCCTGTTGCTGGTTACGGCCTGCGGCGGAGCAGAGTCCGACGCCGACGCCGCTGCTTCCGCGCGTGGAACGCCTCGTCTCAGCACTGGAAGCGGCGCTGAAGCGGCGCACCGGCACCTGACGCAGGCGCTGCCCCCTCCGGGGACCGGCGGAGCGTCCGCTCCAGCAGGTACCCGGAGAGCAGCGCCCCCAGGCCGCCGGCGGCAAGATCGCCCATGGTGTCCTGATAGCCGACGTTGATGGTCTGGTCCACAAAGGTATGGCCCCACCATTCAGCGAACTCCCAGAGCACGCTGAGGGCCAGGCCCAGGGCGGTGACGACGGCGGTGACTATGAAGGGCAGATGCCGGCCGTTGGACCGGGCAGTGACTGCACCAAAGGCAGCCAGCAGGTACCAGGCCATCACGGCGAGGGCACCGGCCGCCGCGAAGTGCACGGCAAGGTCCCACCAGCTGATCCGTGCGTAGAGGTCCAATACGCTGCTCCAGGCTGCCACCAGCAGGGTCAGCCCATACAGCGAGGAGAACAGCGGCGCCGCTGGCAGCGCGCGGGAGACCAGCAGTCCCAGGGCCACGAGGGCAAACAGTGCAGCTTCCACCGGCCCGTACCAGAGCAGGGCGGCCAGCAGACTGGCCGCGCCCAGGGCACGGACCGCGTCCGACACCAGCTCCGCGCTGCCGGCTGGACGCCGGAGGAGGGAATCGATCATGCATTTACGGTATCCGAGCCCGTACCGGCAGGCACAGCATCCGTTAGCCGCAGCGGCCGCCCGTTGCGCTGCCGCCAGCGGATGCCCCGTAAAATCTGGTGCATGCCTTCCTCACCGCAGCCCGGCGTCAGCGTTGTTATTCCCTGCCTGAACGACGCCTCGGCGCTGGAAGGGTGCCTCGCCTCCCTCGCGGCGCAGTCACGGCAGCCGGCAGAAATTGTGGTGGTGGACAACAACAGCACCGACAACAGCGCCGACGTGGCAGCCCGTTTCGGTGCCCGCGTGATCCGCGAACTGCGCCCGGGCATCCCGGCGGCGGCAGCAGCGGGCTACGACGCGGCGAAGGCGGAGATTATTGCGCGCTGTGACGCTGACTGCATCCTGCCGCCCGATTGGGTGGAACGCATCGAGGCACGGTTTGCGGACGAACCGGAGCTTTCCGTGCTCAGCGGCCCGGGCAGGTTCTACGGGTTTCCGGGCTGGCTCGGCCCGGTGATCACCTGGCTGTACCTGGGCTCCTACTACCAGGCGATGCGCCTGGCGCTGGCCCACCGTCCGCTCTTCGGATCGAACCTGGCCCTCCGGGCCGCCGTCTGGACGTCCGTCCGTGCCAGCGTTCATACCGATGATGCGGAACAGCACGACGACGTCTGCCTCAGTGCCCATGTGGGCCTGGACTACCGGTGCGGATGGGACCGGTCCCTGGTGGTGGGCATGGCTCCCCGGGCCGTGAGTGGCGGGGCGAACCTGCGCCGGCGTTTCCGCCGGGCGTTCCATACCCTGGCCGTGCACTGGCGCGAGGAAGCTCCTTGGGAGCGCTGGGTCAGGCGTCTCCGGGGTACAGCAGGGGAAGCTGCAGCACCAGCCAGGGGCTGAACGCCCACGGTGTCAGGCGCACCGCCTGCACCAGTTCCGCCGGATCAGTCCAGGTCCAGTCCATGACCTCATCGGCTGCCGGCACCGGATCCGCTTCGGCCACGGCGGTGAAGACGGGGCAGATCTCGTTCTCGACGATGCCGGAGGCGTCCACCGCGCGGTAGCGGAAATCCGGCACCGCGACGGCGATGTCCCGCAGCTGCAGGCCCAGCTCACGCTGGGCGCGGCGCACCACGGCGTCCTGGTTGCTTTCGCCGGGGCCCGGGTGGCCGCAGAAGGAATTGGTCCAGACTCCCGGCCAGGTCAGTTTCCCCAGCGCCCGGCGCGTCACGAGGATGCGGCCGTCCGGGGAGTAAACATGCGTGGAAAAGGCCAGGTGGAGCGGTGTCTCCGTTGTATGCACCAAATATTTGTCTGCGGTACCTACCTTTTGGCCCTCGTTATCGACGAGAATGACCTCTTCCCGGCGTTGCGGCATTTCTTCCCCTAACGATCAGAGTGTTTACTTTATGCATGGACACAGAACACTTGCTTGACGAGGTAACTGCGCATCAGCAGGTGGAACATGTCCTGGATGGGTTCTTTGCCGCGGCCAAGGATCGCGCCGGGCGTATCAGTCCCAGCTACCTTAGCCTTTGGGAGACGCTCGAAAAATCCACTGCAGGCGGCAAGCGGCTGCGCCCCCGGATCGTGATGACCGCCTACACCCACCTCGGCGGACGGGACCTGGTGTCCGCGGCGCGGGTTGGCGCGGCCTTCGAGCTGCTGCACACGGCGCTGATCGTGCACGACGACGTGATTGACCTCGACTTCGTCCGCCGCGGACAGGACAACGTTCCCGGGGTGTACCGCCGGCGGGCCGAAGCCTCGGGGGAAGCGCCGGATGCGGCCCGGCACCGGGGGCTCTCCGTAGGAATCATTGCCGGAGACCTGGCCCTCAGCGGAGCGTTCCGCATGCTGGACTCCGTCACCACGGATCCCTTCACCCGGGACACACTGGCCGGCATCCTGGACGAGGCGGTCTTCGCCTCGGCGGCCGGTGAGCTGATCGACGTCGATTTCTCCTTCCAGCCGGGTGCTCCGCCGGTTGGCGACATCCTTGACATGGAACGGCTGAAGACGGCTGTGTACTCCTTCGAGGCACCATTGCGGGCCGGAGCCGTGCTGGCCGGAGCCGGGCCCGACGCCGTCGCTGCCCTGGGCCGGTTCGGCCGGGACACCGGCATCGCCTACCAGGTGGTGGATGACCTGCTGGGCGTCTTCGGCAATGAAAGCGCCACCGGAAAGTCCAGCATGGGGGACCTGCGGGAAGGCAAGCGCACGGTGCTGATCGCCTATGCCGCCCAGTCACCCCGCTGGGCAGAGCTGTCCGGCATCATTGGACGGCCGGACATGGGAGTGGCCGACGCCGAGCGGGCCAGGGAAATCCTGGTGGACTGCGGAGCCCGGGATTACGCCCGGAACCTCGCGGCGGACTACGCCGCCAGTGCCCGCAGCCACCTGGACTGCGCGGAAGTTCCGGCCGGGCTCGCAGCGATGCTCGACGCCGTCGTCTCCTCCTCCGTGAACCGGGGCCGGTGAGCATGGCGCACGAAACCGGACTCCGCCTCTACAACCGGGCTGCCATGGAAACCGCCGCAGTGATGATCAAGGCCTACTCGACGTCGTTCGGGCTGGCGTCGCGGCTGCTCCTGCCCCAGACCCGGCGGCAGATCGAAACGATCTATGCCCTGGTCCGCCTTGCCGACGAAATTGTCGACGGCGTCGCATCTGCCGCTGACATCCCTCCCGCCCAGATCCGGGGCCTGCTCGACGGTCTGGAAGCGGAAACTGCAGCGGCCATGCGCACCGGCTACAGCGTGAACCTGGTGGTCCATGCGTTTGCCCTGACCGCCCGCCGGACGGGTATCGGCACGGACTTGACCGAACCGTTCTTCCGCTCGATGCGCGCGGACCTGGACCGGGTGGAGCACACCCAGGCATCCTTCGACGATTATGTGTACGGTTCCGCCGAAGTTGTGGGGCTGATGTGCCTGCAGTGTTTCCTGGACGGCCGGGAGGTGCCTGCAGACGAGGAGAAGCGACTCCGGGAAGGCGCCCAGCGGCTGGGGGCGGCGTTCCAGAAGGTGAACTTCCTGCGTGATCTGGCGGAGGACTTCGAGGCCCTGGGCCGCAGCTATTTCCCAGGGGTCACGGTGGACGCATTCTCAGAGGCAGACAAGCACCGGCTCCTGGACGACATCGAAGCGGACCTGTTGGTCTCCGGGGCGGCAATTGCCGGGCTTCCCCGGGAATGCCGCGCAGCCGTGGCCCTGGCCCAGGAACTCTTCGCCGAACTGGCCCGCCGGCTGCGCCGCACTCCTGCTTCGGCGCTGCGCACCACCAGGATCCGGGTGCCGAACCCGGTTAAGGTCCGGCTCGCAGCCGAAGCAGTCCTCACCCACGGCGTGCGCCGCACCGCACGGGCCCTGTCCGCACCCGACGCCGAGAGGGCGCCATGATCCGTACCATCAGGTCCAGCCGGAAGAGTCCCGGCCACGGGACAAAGCGCAGCAGCACAACGCAGCCCCGCACCGCCGTCGTGATCGGTGCGGGCATCACCGGCATCGCCACCGCCGCGCTGCTGGCCCGCGAAGGCTTGGACGTGACCGTCCTTGAAAAGAACGGGAGCATCGGCGGGCGGACCGGGAGCTGGGAGGCAGACGGCTTCCGGTTCGACACCGGCCCCTCCTGGTACCTGATGCCCGAGGTGTTTGACCACTTCTTCCGGCTGCTGGGCACCAGCGCCGCGGAGCAGCTGGACCTGGTGCAGCTGGATCCGGGGTACCGGGTCTACTTCGAAGACGAGCGCAGCCCGGTGGACATCCAGGCCACCCGGGAGAAGAACATTGCCCTGTTCGAATCTCTGGAACCCGGCGCCGGTGCCAAGCTGGCCGCATACCTCGATTCGGCGGAGGAGGTGTACGGCATGGCGAAAAAACGATTCCTCTACAGCACCTTCGCTTCCTTCACCCCTTTGCTCCGCCGCGACGTGCTGGCCCGCGGACCGCGGCTGGCCCGGCTGCTGCTGCAGCCGTTGAGCAGCTTCGTGGCGAAACGCTTCACGGACCCGCGGCTGCGGCAGGTTCTCGGTTACCCGGCGGTGTTCCTGGGTTCCTCGCCGTTTATCACGCCCAGCATGTACCACCTCATGAGCCACCTGGATCTCGCCGACGGAGTGCTTTACCCGCAGGGCGGCTTCTCCCGGATCATCACCGCGATGGCTGACCTGGCGGAAGCAGAAGGCGTTAAGGTGCTGCTTAACGCCAACGCCACCTCGATCCGCACCACTCCCGGCACCGGGAAACCCCGGGCTACGGGAGTCCAGTACACCGATGCCGCCGGTTCCAGTGTGCTGCTGGCGGCGGACCTGGTCGTTTCCGCCGCCGACCTGCACCACACCGAGACGGCGATGCTGCCGGCAGAACTGCAGACCTATCCGGAGAAGTACTGGGAGCGCCGGGTACCGGGACCGGGGGGAATCCTGCTGCACCTGGGAGTGAAGGGGGAACTGCCGCAGCTGCTGCACCACACGCTGCTCTTCACCCGGGACTGGGAAGCGAACTTCGAGAAGATATTCGGAACGGACACCCAGGTACCGGACCCGGCCTCGCTGTATGTCTGCAAACCCAGCGCCACTGACGCCGGTGCCGCCCCCGCCGGGCACGAGAACCTGTTTGTCCTGGTACCCGTTCCCTCCGACCCAGCGCTTGGCTCCGGCGGAATCAACGGCACCGGGGATCCGGGCCTGGAGTCACTGGCCGACTCCGTGATTGATCAGATCGCCGTCTGGGCGGACATCCCCGACCTCGCTGAACGCATTACCCTGCGCCGCACGGTCGGTCCGGGGGACTTCAGCGCGGACTTCAACTCGTGGCGGGGGACCCTGCTGGGCCCCGCGCACGTGCTGAAGCAGAGCGCCTTCTTCCGCGGGTCCAATGCCAGCCGGAAGGTGGACGGACTGCTCTATGCGGGCGGGTCCACCCTCCCCGGCATCGGCCTGCCCATGTGCCTGATCAGTGCCGAACTGGTGCTGAAACGGCTGCGCGGCGAGACCGGCACCGAAGCCCTGCCCGAGCCGGTTCCCGGGGCCCGTATTCCCGGGGCCCGCACCGCGGACGGCGCAGCCTGATGGGTGCGCTCTACCTGCTGTGCCTGCTGGCCTCGATCGGCTGCATGGTCCTGCTCGACCATCGCTTCCGGCTGTTCTTCTTCGCTGCTCCCTGGCGGGCCGCCGTCGTGCTCGGGACGGGCCTGGTGTTTTTCCTGATCTGGGACCTTTATGGAATCGGCCTGGACATCTTCTACCGGGGGGAGACCCGGTTCATGCTCGGCGTGGAACTGGCACCGCACCTCCCGCTCGAAGAAGCATTTTTCCTCGCTTTCCTCTGTTACCTGACCATGGTGCTCTACGGCCTGATCCGGGTCCTGGGCCTGCATCTGGCCGCCCGGTCCCGCAGCGGGAAGCTGCGCAGCTCAGACGGGGTGCAGCGGTGACGTACTGGCTCCTGAACCTCTGCTTCCTGGTGCCTGCCGCACTGGTGCTCGCCGCCGCACTGATCCGCCGGCGCAGGAGAAGCCGCAGCAACCGGGCTTTCCTCGCCACGCTGGGCGCCTCCGCCGCCGTCCTGCTCCTCCTGACCGCCGTCTTCGATAACCTGATGATCACCGCCGGTCTCTTTGGCTACAATCCGGATCGGATCTCCGGGGCCTTCCTCGGGCTCGCGCCGCTGGAGGACTTCGCCTATCCGCTGGCTGCCGTCCTGCTGCTGCCGGCCCTGTGGGAACTGCTCGGTTCCGGCAAACCCCTTCGGGAGGAAAACCCATGAGCGTGCCCGCCGTCAGGACCCCCGGATCCACTCTGCGGATGCTGCTGGTCGCTTCCCGGCCGCTGTCCTGGGTGAACACCGCCTATCCGTTCGCCGCGGCCTACCTGCTGACGGCCGGGCAGATCGACCTGACCTGGATCATCGGCACACTGTACTTCCTGGTGCCGTACAACCTGGCGATGTACGGCATCAACGATGTTTTCGACTACGAGTCGGACCTGCGGAACCCGCGCAAGGGCGGGGTGGAAGGTGCGCTGCTGGACCGCAGCTTCCACCGGGTCACGCTGCTGGCCGCCATAGGGTCCAACGTGCCGTTCCTCGTGGTGCTGGTGCTGCTGGGCTCCCCGCTCTCCTGGCTGGTGCTGGCGGTGAGCGTGTTCGCCGTCGTTGCCTACAGCGCTCCCGGACTCCGGTTCAAGGAACGGCCGTTCCTGGACTCCGTCACCTCCAGCACGCACTTCGTCTCCCCGGCCCTCTATGCGCTGGTGCTGGCCGGTGCGGACTTCACCTCCGGGCTGTGGGCTGTGCTGGGTGCGTTTTTCCTGTGGGGGATGGCCAGCCAGGCCTTTGGCGCAGTCCAGGATGTGCTGCCGGACCGGGAAGGCGGGATCTCCTCGATTGCCACCGTCCTGGGAGCCCGGGCCGTGGTCTGGTTCGCCGCCGCAGCCTACCTGGCCGCCGGGCTGCTGATGCTCCTGGCCTCGTGGCCGGCCCTGCTCGGCTCGCTGCTGGCAGTGCCGTACCTGCTGAACCTGCTGCCCTTCCTCTCGATCACCGATGAAGGCTCGGAGCAGGCCAACGCCGGCTGGAAGCGGTTCCTGAAACTGAACTTCCTCACCGGGTTCCTGGTGACCATGCTGCTCATTTGGTACTGGCCCTCGCGCTAGCGGACAGCCCCGCGGTTAACGACAAAGCGGCCGGACCCCAGGACGGGGTCCGGCCGCTTTGCGCGTCAGGCGCGCAGATTACTCCGCGACGCCCACGTACTCGGCCTGCTCGTTGGCCGTGGTCTCACCGGCGGCGAGGCTGGCACGCAGCTTCGCGCCGAGGTCCGGATCAACATTCGTCCAGTACTGGATGGCAGCTTCGCGGATGTGCGGGCGCTGCACACCGGAAACGGCACCGGTGATGGTCTCCAGGAAACGCTCCTTGGCGGCGTCATCGAAGACCTCGCGGTAGAGCGTTCCGGCCTGGCCGAAGTCGCTGTCCTCGGAGTGCAGGGTGGCGGCGGAACGCACCAGCGCGCCGTCGTCTTCCCAGCTGCCTTCGCCGGCGAGGCCCTGGTCGGCAACCGGGCCACCCAGGGTGTTCGGGGCGTAGACCGGGGTCTCCGGGGAGTTGAAGAAGTGGCGCTGGGAGCCATCCTGCGAGTAGTTGTGAACCGGTGCCTTCGGTGCGTTGACCGGCAGCTGGTTGTAGTTGGTGCCAACGCGGTAGCGCTGGGCATCCGGGTAGGAGAAGATGCGGGCCATCAGCATCTTGTCCGGGCTGGCGCCGATGCCGGGAACCGGGTTCGCGGGAGACAGGGCAACCTGCTCGATCTGCGCGAAGAAGTTCTCCGGGTTGCGGTTCAGCGTGTGCGTACCGACCTTGATCAGCGGGTAATCCGCGTGCGGCCAGACCTTGGTCAGGTCGAACGGGTTGAACCGGTAGGTCTTGGCGTCTTCGTACGGCATGACCTGAACGTGCAGGTCCCAGGACGGGAAGTTGCCGGCAGCAATGTTCTCGTACAGATCGCGGCGGTAGTAATCAGCGTCTGCGCCGGCGATCTTCTCAGCCTCGGCACCCGTGATCTCATGGTTGCCCTGGTTGGAGGTGAAGTGGTACTTCACCCAGAAGCGCTCACCGGCAGCGTTGATCCACTGGTAGGTGTGCGAGCCGAAGCCGGGCATTTCACGCCAGGAACGCGGCAGGCCGCGGTCGCCCATCAGGTAGGTCACCTGGTGTGCGGACTCGGGGGAGTTGGTCCAGAAGTCCCACTGCATGTCGGCGTCGCGCAGGCCGGAACCCGGAAGGCGCTTCTGCGAGTGGATGAAGTCGGGGAACTTGATGCCGTCGCGGATGAAGAACACCGGGGTGTTGTTGCCGACGATGTCGTAGTTGCCCTCGGAGGTGTAGAAACGCATGGCGAAGCCACGCACGTCGCGCCAGGTGTCGGGCGAGCCCATTTCGCCGGCAACCGAGGAGAACCGCTGCACGGTCTCGGTGGTGGTGCCGGGCTGGAAAACAGCCGCACGGGTGTACTTGGACACGTCTTCGGTGACGGTGAATTCGCCGAACGCGCCGCCGCCCTTGGCGTGCACGATGCGCTCCGGGATCCGCTCCCGGTTGAACTGGGCCAGCTTCTCGACCAGGTAGCGGTCGTGGAGGACAACCGCGCCGTCAGCACCGGTGCTCAGCGAGTGTGCGTCACTGGCAACCGGAGTGCCGGTCTGGGTAGTGGTGAAGTTCGACATTCTCTCTCTTTCTTGTGGATGAACTGGTAAGTCGATGGGTCAGGAAGTCTTTGCTGCGCTGTCCGGGCCGGCGTCCGCTGCCTTGGCTGCACAGTCTGCGCAGAGGCCCTGGTACAGGACATCGGCGATCTGGATGCTCATGCCGTGGGTGTCGCTCGGGGTCAGGCAGGGTGCATGCCCGACGGCGCAGTCCACGTCCTCGATCCGCCCGCAGCCGGTGCAGATCGCGTGGTGGTGGTTGTCATCCACTCGGGTTTCGTAGCGCGCCGGCGAATGCGGCGGCTCGATCCGGCGGAGGAGCCCGGTCTCGGTCAGGTCGGCCAGGACTACGTACACGGACTGCAGGCTAATGTCCGGAAGGGTGGCCCGGACTGTGGCCACGACGTCATCCGCTCCGGCGTGCGGAGCGGAGTCGACGGCCTCCAGCACTGCCAGGCGCTGCTTGGTCACCCGGCGTCCGTGTGCGCGCAACTCGGCCGACCACTTGTCAGTGGCCGCCGCTGAGGCTGCTGGGGAAGTCATGACCTAGAGCATACTCCCTTATTCTGACTAGTTCATAATAAGGGCAGCCTAAGCTGGCGTTAGGGTGGTGGTACCGGCAGCACGGGCTGCCGTCCGGAAGGAGTCAGAATGCCCGGAACGGGGTCACAAACACACGCGCAGACCCAGGTGCAGCGCCTGCAGATTGCGGAGTGCGACGTCGGACTGCGCAGCTCCGGCACTGCGGGCCCGGATGTAGTCCTGATCCACGGTATCGGCGCTTCGGCACGCTACTTCGAGCGGCTGGCCCGGGAGCTGTCCGTAGACAACAGGGTGCATTGTGTTGAGCTGCCTGGGCACGGCGGCCTGCCGCGCCCGCCGCGGGCCCTGTCCATGGCAGCCTATGGCGGCGTCGTCATCCAGGCGCTGCAGGCCGCCGGAATCAGCCGGGCCCAGCTGGTGGGGCATTCCATGGGCTGCCAGGTCACGGTGGAGGCCGCACTCCAGGCTCCTGACCTGGTGTCGTCGGTGCTGCTGTTGGCGCCCACCGTCAATCGGGCTGAGCATGCCGCCGTGCTGCAGGCCCTCCGCCTGGCCCAGGACACGCTGCACGAGAGCCTCGACGTCAACCGGATCGTGTTCACCGACTACCTTCGCGCCGGGCCGCGGTGGTACCTCGAGACGCTGCGGCAGATGATGGAGCACCGCCTGGAGGAACGCCTGGCACTGGTCGCCCCGCCCGTCGGAGTGGTCCGCGGTGCCAAGGACCCGATTGTGCCGGCTTCCTGGCTGGCCCGGCTGGAGCAGGCCCGGCCCGGAACCCTGCTTGGTGAAATTCCGGAATCGCCGCACGTGTTGATGTGGAACCGTCCGGTTGAAACCGCTGCGTGGGTGCGCAGGATGGGGGAGGCAGGGGCGTGAGCCGGCAGGCTGGGCACGGATCCCGCCTGGGTGCCCGGCTGCGTCGGCGGCTGGGATTCGCTGCCGCCTGGGCCGCCGATTACGCCTACGTTGCCCGTTGGCAGATCCAGGGGTTCCTGGCTCCCGCTAATCCGGCGGTCTATCTGCGGCCGTCCCAGGGTGCTGAGCCGCGTGAGCCGGTGATCCTGATCCCCGGGGTGTACGAGAACTGGCAGTTCCTGCGCCCGCTGGCCGAGTATCTGGCCGGCCGGGGGTATGCCGTTCACGCGGTCCAGGCCCTCGGCTACAACCGGGGCACCGTGGACGAAATGACCCTGCGGGTGGAGGCCTATCTGCGGCGGCTGGGCATTGAACGCGCTGCCATCGTTGCGCACAGCAAGGGCGGACTCATTGGGAAACAGCTCATGCTGGGCCCCGAGGGCCACCGGATCAGCCACCTCGTGGCCATCAATACCCCGTTTGCCGGGTCCCCCTACGCCCGGTTGTTCCTGGTTCCCTCCATCCGCGCCTTCTCCCCGCGGGACCGGCACCTGCGCGGGCTGCAGGCGAATCTCCAGGCCAACTCACGCATCACGTCGATATATGCGTCCTTCGATCCGCACATACCCGGCGGCAGCCGGCTTGAGGGGGCACGCAACATCGTCCTGGACGCCATGGGCCATTTCCGCCCGGTGGGGGACCCGGCGCTGCACCGGATCGTGTCCGAGGAACTGGGCCGCGAGCCGCTGTCTACTGGGAGCTGATCCTCCTGGGCCGCCGATGGTCCCGTTGGCCGTCCGGCTACGAAGCCCCGCGGGCCAGGGCCTGCCCGACGGCGGCTTCCGCGCCTGCAGTCCAAGGCTCGCCGTGGCCGGTCAGCAGAACGTCCGCGCCGGTCGCTGCCAGGGCGTGCAGCGACGCGAGCGCGGTGGAGCTGTCTGCCGTCGCTGCGCCGGAGACGATCTGCGGACCCCGGTGTCCGGTATACGGGTTGAACGTCACAATCGAGTCACCGGCAATCAAGGCACCCCGGCCAGGAAAGTGCAGGGCCACGTGCCCCGCGGTGTGCCCCGGGGTGTGCAGGAGTTCCGGGCTGCCGGGGAGGTCTGTTCCGCTGTCCGGGCCCAGTTCCAGGACGTCCGCCACACCCCGGACCAGCAGGGCTCCGGCCATGGTCATGGCTCCGAGTGAACGAAGCGATCCGGGGAAGCGCAGCGGATAAGCCCACCGACTGCGTTCGTGAGCGTACCGGTAGGGGTGCGCTGCTATGTAATGGTCTGCCGGATGCGCCAGCACGGGGGCCCGGAACTCGGACCGCAGCTTGGCGGCGGTGCCGGTGTGGTCGAAGTGGCCGTGCGTCAGGACAATGGCGCTGACCGATCCCGGTCCGTAGCCCAGCGACCGGACGGCGCCGGAGATGGCGTGGTGGGCGGCCGGCAGCCCGCTGTCTACGATCATGACCGAACCGTTGTCCTCCACGAGATAGACGTTTGTGAAGGCATGTTCCACCAGATGGATACCGTCGGCTACATTGCGGGTCAGCATGGGTGCGCCTCCTAGGATGCGACAACAGGCCACCAGATTACCGTAAGCATGCTTTGTATTCCGCCTGGAATAGTTTGGACCGGCACCGCGCGTCCTGCGGTAGCATCGGGACAACATTTGGGTACGGCAACCGGGGGACAACACGTGATGGCCATGTCAGGGATCGGCGCGCTCTTTTTCATTCTGTACGTATTGGTGGTGGCCGCGCTGGCTGTCCTGGTGGTGTGGGCACTGGTGCTGCTGATCATCTTCCTGCGGCTGCGGATTGCCGAGCTGCGGCGCCTGCAGACCGGTGCGGACCCCGCCGGCAGCACGGACCCCGCCGGCACCGCCGGCCCGTAGCCGAGGCCTTCCCTCTCCCCGCATCTGGGACGGGGGTGCGGCCGGACGTAACCAGGCGGGGTCCGTGCGGCAACTCACCTAGACTGCTCTGGTGCCAAGACTGCTAGCTGACCTGACCCCGCTGCGTGAAAGTCCGGAATACCGCCGGCTGTGGACGGGGACGGCGCTCTCGGCAGTCGGCACCCAGCTCACCCTGGTTGCGGTGAGCCTGGAAGTCTATGACCTGACCCAGTCCAGCCTCTACGTCGGTATGCTCGGCGTGGTCGGGCTGCTGCCGCTGGTCCTTGCCGGCCTCTATGGCGGATCCGTGGTGGATGCTTATGACCGGCGCAAGGTTGCGCTCTTCTCCGCAGTGATCCTGTGGGTCACCACAATCGGCATCGCCGCACAGGCCTGGTTCGGGGTGGGCAACGTCTGGCTGCTGTTTGCGCTCATAGCGGTCAACTCCGGTGCGGCGGGGCTGAATCACCCCGCCCGCAGCGCCATCATTCCGCGGTTGGTCCGGCCCGAACTGCTGCCGGCAGCAAACGCCCTGAGCATGATCACCTTTGGCCTCGCCATGACGGCAGGGCCGCTCCTTGCCGGGGTGCTGGTGGGCCAGGTGGGCTACGGCTGGACCTACACGATCGACGTCGTCACCTTCACTTTCGCCATGTGGGCGCTGTACCGGCTGCCGCCCATGCCGCCGGAAGGGGAAGTCCAGAAAGCCGGCCTGAAATCGGTCCTGGCTGGTTTCGCCTTCCTGGGCACCCGCCCCAACATCCGCATGACGTTCATCGTTGACCTGGCCGCAATGGTGCTGGCCCAGCCTCGGGCACTGCTCCCGGCCATCGGGGCGCTGATGCTTGGCGGCGGAGCGGAAACCGTCGGCATCCTGCTTGCCGCGGTGGCGGCCGGGTCCCTTCTGGCCGGCCTCTTCTCCGGTCCGCTGGGCCTGGTGCGGCGGCAGGGGCTGGCAGTGATGTGGTCGGTGGTTGCCTGGGGCCTTTCCGTGGCAGCGTTTGGTGCCGTGGTGGTGATGGCAGGAGAGCACGACGGCGGCGGCGTCTCTCCCTGGCTGCTTCCGGCAGCGCTCGCCATGGGGGTGGCCGGTGTGGCGGACTCGATCAGCGGTGTCTTCCGGTCAACGATCCTGCAGTCCGCTACTCCGGATGCCATGCGGGGGCGGCTGCAGGGAGTTTTCGTGGTGGTCGTCGCCGGCGGTCCGCGGCTGGGGGACCTGGTGTCCGGTCTGGATGCTTCTTTCCTGGGCGAAGGCTGGGCAGCTGTGGCCGGGGGACTGGCCTGCGTTGCCGCCGTCGCCGTCCTGGCCAAAGTGCAGCCGGGGTTCGCCCGTTATGACGCCCGCAACCCGGTGCCGTAGGCACAGTATCCCTGCATTGGCGCGGAACAGTGTGGCACGCTTGAGCGTTAAAGCCTTACAGAAACGTACTGAAACGTAACGCGGAAGGTCTTGGACCGGCTGGCCTGAGGGGCGGCGGGGCCTTCCGCCCAGGAAGGATCGGATACACGTGCACCAACATTTCAACGGTTTGAAGACTGCGGCCCTTTTCGGGGTGCTCTTCGCCGTGCTGCTGGCCATCGGCGGCCTGCTTTCCAGCGGCACGGGCAACTCGTCGTTCATCTGGATATTCCTGCTGATCGGCCTCGCAACCACGGCCTACAGCTACTGGAACAGTGACAAGCTGGCCATCCGGGCCATGCATGCCGTTCCGGTCACCGAGGCGCAGGCACCGGAAATGTACCGGATTGTCCGCGAGCTTTCAGCGAAGGCCAACCAGCCGATGCCGCGGCTGTACATTTCCCCCACGATGGCCCCGAATGCCTTCGCCACCGGACGCAACCCGAAAAATGCTGCGGTCTGCTGCACCCAGGGCATTCTGCAGCTGCTCAATGAGCGCGAACTGCGCGGCGTGCTGGGCCATGAGCTGATGCACGTCTACAACCGGGACATCCTGACTTCCTCGGTTGCCGGCGCGATTGCCGGTGTGATCACCTCCCTGGGCCAGTTCCTGCTCTTCTTCGGCGGCGGCGACCGCCGCAACGCCAACCCGCTGGCCATGATCGCGATGGCGATCCTCGCACCGCTGGCCGCCAGCCTGGTCCAGATGGCCATTGGCCGCACCCGGGAGTACGACGCCGACGAAGACGGCGCAAAGCTCACTGACGACCCGCTGGCGCTCGCCTCCGCGCTGCGCAAGCTGGAGTCCGGAACCCAGCAGGCACCGCTGCCCAACAGCGACCAGAAGCTGGTCAACGCCTCCCACCTGATGATCGCCAACCCCTTCCGCAACGGCGTCAAGGGTCTGCTGGCCACCCACCCGCCGATGGCGGACCGCATCCGCCGGCTGGAGAACATGGCCGGCCGCCCGCTCGGTTCCTAACCAGGCACCCCACTAGCAGCGCTGCCGGACCAGGCAGCGCCCAGCAGGAAAGGAAGGCGGATCGGTGCGCTTGATCCTCGTGCGGCACGGCCAGACGCCGTCCAACATTGAACGGCTCCTGGACACGGAGGCGCCCGGGCCCGGGCTCACCGAACTGGGACTGGCCCAGGCAGCGTCTCTGCCGCAGGCACTGGGACACGAGCAGGTGAGCGCGGTCTTCGCGTCCAACCTCATCCGTACGCAGCTCACGGCCGAGCCGCTGGCAAACGCGCTGGCCCAGCCGGTCGAAGTGCGGGACGGACTGCGGGAAATCTCCGCCGGAGACCTGGAAATGCGGGGGGATCCGGAGTCCATCCGCTCGTACCTGCAGACCGTGTACGCGTGGGTGAACGGCGACCTCTCCGTGTCCATGCCCGGCGGCCCGGACGGCGCGGAAACGCTGGGCCGGTTCGACGAGGTGGTCGCGGAACTGCACCGCGCCGGCCACCAGGTGCCTGTGATTTTCAGCCACGGGGCGATCATCCGGGCCTGGGCCACCTCCCGGGCCCACAACGTTGGGCCGGACTTCATCATCCACAACGCCCTGAGCAACACGGGCATCGTGGTGCTGGAATCCCGGAGGCGCCCTGAAGCACACGGCCATTCCTGGGAACTGCTGACCTGGATGGGTGAAGCGGTCGGCGGCGCTGCCCTGCAGGATTCCGGCACCGACGGACCCGCAGCGGACGACGTCGAACTGACGCCGTAGCCCAGCCCTGCAGACGACGACGGCAGCGCCTGCCCCGAGGGTTGTACCACCGGGGCGCCGCCGCCGTCGTTAATCAGCCGTTATTCCGGCGTGAAGCCGCCCGTGCGGGCGGAAGGCTAGCGGAAGTTGATGAACTGAAGGTCGACGTCGAGGTCCGCGCCCTTGAGCAGCGCCATCGTGGCCTGCAGATCATCACGGGACTTGGAGCTGACCCGCAGCTCGTCGCCCTGGATCTGGGACTTGACGCCCTTGGGCCCCTCGTCGCGGATCAGCTTGTTGATCTTCTTGGCCTGGTCCTGGGCGATCCCTTCCTTCATGGTGCCCTCAATCCGGTATTCCTTGCCGGAAGCGTAAGGCTCGCCGTCGTCGAAGGACTTCAGCGAGATGCCCCGCTTCACCAGCTTGGACTGGAAAACGTCCAGCACTGCCTTGACCCGGTCTTCGGAGTTGGCCTTCATCAGGATCTTCTCGCCGCTGAAATCGATCTCCGCGCCAACACCCTTGAAGTCGTAGCGCTGGGCGATTTCCTTCTGTGCCTGGTTCAGGGCGTTGGCGACTTCCTGCTTGTCGATCTTGCTAACGACGTCGAATGTCGACTCACTGGCCATGGTGGCTCCTTGGTAGTTCGGTTGTTCCTGCCCACCAGCCTAATAGGTGGGCTGCGCCCGCGGGCAGTCCAGTGTTCACAGCGCGCGTCCAGCCGGTATGCACCGCTCTCACATTCGGCCGGGAAAAGGTGAAGGCATGAACAAGGAGAACACCGATCCCACCCAGCCTGTGCCGGCTCCTGCAACTTCATCCTGGTTCAACGGAGTCCGCTTCCGCACCGCCGCGGCGTCCTCTGTCCTCGCCGCGGTTTCCGTCACGGGAATTGGCGCCTCAGCCGCCCAGGCACGTGAACCGGAGACCGGCAGCTTCTCATTCCCCGCAGGCAGCCAGGCCGGGACAGCGGCTGCCACGGACACGGCTGCAGCTATCAGCACTGTGCGGGTTCCCAGCAGCGAGGAGCGTCTGGCCGGAGTGCGGCGGGACCTCGCCAACGCCGTTTCCTGGGGGAGCGTAACGGCGGATCAGGCGGAGCGTTTTTACGCCCAGATCAGTGCCCGGATCGCCCGCGGACTGTGACTCCGGAGCCCGATTCGTATCTGGGGAGAATTTTCTGTAAAGTTGTCTTGCCCGCGGTTACCGCGGACAAAGTCTTCGCAAGAAGGCCTTCGGCAGATTACCCGAGCGGCCAAAGGGGGCTGACTGTAAATCAGCTGGCAATGCCTACGGGGGTTCGAATCCCTCATCTGCCACCGAAGAAAAACCCGTTCCAGCCAGTGGCTGGGACGGGTTTTTCGCTGTCCGGAAACTTTGGGCGGGCTGATTCCGCCCAGGCCAAAAAGTTGGCCGGAAAAGTCACCCGTTCGGGCACGTCCCGGCGCCCCAATTGGCTAGGCAGTCTAGTCTTCTTAACCATGAACGAGGACACGGCACTGGATCCCCTGGCCGAAGAATTCCGGGAGGCACTGCGTGAAGCAGTATTCCTTGTGCGCCACATGGACACCGAGTTCGGCCTCACCAGCAACCAGCTTGGCACCCTGCGGATGGTATCCGGGGACGGTATGCGGGTCAGCGACATTGCCCGCAACCTCGGCGTCAAGGTGCCCAGTGCCACTGAGCAGATCATCCGGCTGGAACACGCCGGACTGGTCCGGCGCACACAGGATCCGGACGATTCGAGGGGAGTCCGGGTGACGCTAACCCCCGACGGCGAGCACAAACTCGTGGGAGAAACCGCCCGTCGCGCTGCCCTGATGGCCAGCCTGCTGGCGCAGCTGGCGGAAACGGAACGGGAGACGCTGCGCCAGGCCCTGCCTGTCATCGCCAAAGTGACCAGGATGGGTTTTTCGTCCGTCGGCTAGCCTGGCGCTTCACCGCTGAGCGAACAATTGCAGACATCGCCGCGGGGGACCGATAGCGTTGAAGCTATGGCAACTATTGACATCACCGAGGCAACGTTCCCTGAGACCATTGAGGACAACGACATTGTGTTCGTTGACTTCTGGGCTGATTGGTGCGGCCCGTGCAAGCAGTTCGCACCGGTTTACGACGCCGTCTCGCAGCAGCACGAGGACATCACCTTTGCGAAGGTGGACACCGAAGCCGAGCAGGGGCTCGCCGCTGCCGCAGGAATCACCTCGATCCCTACACTGATGGCCTTCCGCGAAAAGGTCCTGGTCTTCTCCCAGCCTGGCGCCCTCAACGCCAACCAGTTCAGCGAACTGGTTGAAGCGGTGAAGGGCCTGGACATGAAGGCCGTCCACGAGCAGATTGCCGCCCAGGAAAAGGGCCAGGCTGCTGCCGGCCAGGACGGCCAGGCCAACTAGCGCGCTCGTTCCGCCCGGCTTTTAGCGACGGGGAGTTCCTCCACACCGGAGGGGCTCCCCGTTGTTGGTTAAGCTGCGGGGTGACGGTGGGTGGCGGCGGGCTGGTGGTCCCCCAGAGCATAAAAGACCCGTCGTGACCTCTCCGGCCCTGGTCTGGAACATCCGGCGGCCCATGGCGACACGCGTTCCCACTCTATGTAGTCTCCTGTGGCAGATGAGGTCACACCAGTCACTCCACACAACAAACGGTGGGAACCCGTGTCGGGCCGGAACCCGGACAGCGGTAGGGAACCCTGCGCCGTGCAGGCTGGCTCGTGGCTCGTGGCTCGTGGCTCCTGGCTGACCCGCCGTAAAGAAACGCGGGGGAACCCATGCTCCCTCACACGGTTGGCTGAGATGCCCGGAATTTTCACTCCTAGCCGTGTTGGAGCTTCCGTTGTAGGCTCTGAGCTCCCGGGGGGAGTAGGCAGCCTTGGGCTGCCTGCCGGGAGTACCAGTCAATGAAGACCCAGGTAACAAGGCGAGGAATATACATGAGCGGCAATCGAGCAATTGCATATATCGAACCCGGTGTCGTGGAAGTCCAGGACATCGACTATCCCACTTTCGAACTCAAGGACGGTCCGGGCGTTAACCCGGCCAACGTGGGCCGGAAACTGCCCCACGCGGCCATCCTGAAAGTAGTAACCACCAATATCTGCGGTTCGGACCAGCACATGGTCCGTGGCCGCACTACTGCGCCGCCAAACCTGATTCTGGGCCATGAGATCACCGGAGAGGTCGTGGAGACCGGCCCCGGCGTCGAGTTCATTAAGGTTGGCGACCTGGTGTCGGTGCCTTTCAATATTTCGTGCGGCCGCTGTAAAAACTGCAAGGAACGCAAAACCGGAGTCTGCCTGAATGTGAATCCGGACCGGCCCGGCAGTGCCTATGGGTACGTGGACATGGGCGGTTGGGTCGGCGGGCAGGCCGAGTACGCACTGGTGCCGTACGCGGACTGGAACCTGCTGAAGTTCCCGGACAAGGACCAGGCGATGGAGAAGATCATGGACCTGACCATGCTCTCCGACATTTTCCCGACGGGGTATCACGGTGCCATCACCTCCGGCGTGCGGACCGGTTCCACGGTCTACATTGCCGGCGCGGGTCCCGTGGGCCTCGCGGCCGCCGCGAGCGCGCAGCTGCTCGGCGCCGCCGTCGTCATAGTGGGGGACCTCAATGAAGACCGGCTGGCCCAGGCCCGCAGCTTCGGCTGCGAGACGGTGGACATTTCCAAGGGCGATCCGAGGGACCAGATTGAGCAGCTGCTCGGTGTTCCCGAGGTGGACTGCGGTGTGGACGCCGTGGGCTTCGAGGCCCGCGGCCACGGGCACGGCTCAGGTACGGAAGCGCCGGCGACCGTGCTCAACTCGCTTATGGACGTCACCGCGGCCGGCGGCGCCCTGGGCATCCCGGGCCTCTACGTTACGGGAGATCCGGGTGGAGTCGACGAAGCCGCCAAGGTGGGGTCCCTGTCCCTGAGCCTGGGCACCGGCTGGGCGAAGTCCCTGTCCTTCACCACCGGCCAGTGCCCGGTGATGAAGTACAACCGGGACCTGATGATGGCCATCCTCAATGACAAGGTCCAGATCGCCAAGGCCGTCAACGCCACGGCCATCAACCTGGACGGAGCACCGGAGGCCTACCGCGAGTTCGACTCGGGCGCCGCCCGCAAGTACGTGATTGACCCGCACGGGGTGACCGGGGCGAACGCTAACTAGCGCCCGGCACCTTCGGCGCCGGTCCGGACGGCCAATCCTTACGGCCGGTCCGGACGGTCAGCCGGCGGCGGCCATGCACCGCCGTTCCACTCGGGGCACCGAAGGCCGGCACTCAACAGTGTCGGCCTTCGGTGCCCCGGTTGCGTCCTTTTGCCTTCTAATGCCCGTCGCCGCACACGTAAACTCGTTGAGCCGGGGATGCCAAGTCTCAGGGCACCCCGGCGGCCCACCACTCATGCGGTACACGAGTTGGAAGCAGGGATAAGATGCGCGCACCCCTGGCAGACGGCAACGTCTCACCAAAGAACTTTCCAAAGACAGATAAGTCAGCGGTCCCGGCGTATAAGACCGGGACGGAAGCGGCGCACTTCACTCTGTGGAGTCCGGCCGGCCGCAGCCCGGGAGGGCCGCGGTGAACGGGGCGGATACCGCCTGGGTCCTCGTCTGCGCCGGTCTGGTGCTGTTTATGACACCCGGGCTGGCGCTTTTCTACGGCGGTATGGTCCCGGTGCGCAATGTACTGACGATGATGATGCAGAACATCATTCCGCTCGGCATCATCACGATCACCTGGATCCTGGTTGGATACACTCTGGCCTTCAGCAACAAGGGATCATCAGTGTTCGGCGAGTTTGATGCCTGGGCGCTGATCAATGTTGACACACCCCAGTTCCACACCGTGGCCGCGGGAGTCACCATCCCGGCGCTCGCGTTCGTTGCCTACCAGATGATGTTCGCGATTATCACGCCGGCGCTGCTGACGGGTGCGACGGCGGGCCGGCTGCGGTTCGCGGGCTGGACGGTCTTCCTGGCAGCGTTCTCGATCCTCGTCTACCCACAGGTTGCCCGCTGGCTCTGGCACCCGAAGGGCTGGCTCGCGCAGCTCGGAGCCCAGGACTGGGCCGGCGGAATAGTGGTCCATGCTTCCGCTGGAGCGGCCGCCATCGCGGTCCTGCTGGTGGTGGGCAGGCGCCGCGGCTGGCCGCAGGTGAAAACCTCGCCGAACAACCTCCCGCTGATGCTTGTCGGCGCCGGAATCCTGTGGTTTGGCTGGTTCGGGTTCAACGCCGGTGACGGGCTGCAGGCAGACGCCATAGCCGCCCAGGCCCTGGTGAATACACATGTTGCCGGCGGAGCGGCGATGCTCACCTGGCTGCTTGTTGAACGCTTAACCAGCGGCCACTCAACCCTGGTAGGCGGGGTCTCCGGTGCGGTCGCCGGGCTTGCCACCATCACGCCCTGCGCCGGATTCGTCAACACCGGATCCGCGCTCATCATCGGGCTGATCGCCGGTGTTGTCTGCTGCTTCGCGGTGCGGCTCAAGCATGTCCTCCGCTACGACGACGCACTGGACGTGATTGCCGTGCACTTCATCGGCGGGGTGACCGGCTCGTTGCTGCTGGGGTTCTTCGCCGACAGCGAGATAAATCCGGTGAGCGACGACGGTGTGTTTGCCGGTGGGGGAGGGCTTCTTCTGTGGCACCAAGTGGTGGCAATCATCTGCGTGGTGCTGTTTTCCTTCGTGCTCAGCTGGGTTATCGCAGCGGTTATCAGCAGGACCATCGGACTGCGCGAACCCGGTCCGGAACAGGATTCCCTGGACCGGGTGCAGCAGGGCCAGGCGGCTTACTCGCTGGGCGGGATCGCTTCCCGGCCCACGGCCAGCGGGCGGGGCATGGGAGCGGTGCCGGAGCAGACCGGGCAGCCCCGGGCACCGCGGCACCTGATCAGTGCAATCGTCAACACTGACCGGATCGACGGGCTGCGTGACGCCCTGCTGGTTGCCGGCGCCCTGTCAATCGAACTGACGGAGACGACGGTGTACACCGGCCGGGACCGCACCGAGGTATTCCGCTCCGACGTCCGAAAGCTGGACTTCGAAGACCGGCTGCGGGTGTACACGGCGGTGGACAACGAGCACGAGGAAGCCGTTGCCGCGGTGCTGCGCCGTTTTGGTGCAGAACCGGAGTCCCTTCACCGGCTGGACCTTAGCTCGTAGCGGTTCCTCCCCGGAAGCGGGTGTCTTGCCTTCCGGGGAGGAGGAAATTAGCCGCGGTGGAGAGCGACCGGCTCTGCGAGCAGGGCGCTGAGGGATTCATCGAGATCCTGCTTGGCAGCGCCCTTGGCATGGCGGGCAAGATCGTCCTCCGACGCCCACTGCTCGGTCAGGACAATCCGATCCTCCGACTCTTCGGTGATTTCATAGCGCAGGCAGCCGGGTTCGGACAGGACCTGCTCAATCGCGATTTCCAAGGCCAGCTTTACGCGGAAGAACTCTCCGGGGTTGGGAGTGAAAACAGCGGTCAGGTCAACGGGTGCAGTCATAAAGACAACTCTAGATGCCCAGGGCCGCCAGCTCGTTCCGCAGCGCGGCGACGTGTCCTGCAGCGTCCACCTGGTACTGGGCGAGTGCCACCCTGCCATCGGAATCCACAACAACGGTGGAACGCAGCACGCCCTCCGCGGTTTGCCCGTTGAGGACCTTAGGCCCCCAGGCGCCGTAGGCGCGGGCAACGGCGTGGTCTTCATCGGAAAGAAGCGGGAAGGTGAGGCCCAGATCCTCCGTGAACTCAGCCAGGGCCTGGAGCGGGTCGGGGGAGATACCCAGAACGTCGTACCCCGCGCCCTGCAGCGAGGCGAGGCTGTCGCGGAAATCGCAGGCTTCGGTGGTGCAGCCCGGCGTCGCCGCCTTGGGATAGAAGTAGACAATGACGTTTCTGCCCCGGTAATCGGCAAGTGAGACCTGCCGGCCAACGGCATCAGACAGGGTGAAACCGGGGGCTTCGCTGCCGGGCTGGAGACGGAGCGGGGACTGGGACTGCTTCGTAGTCATGAGAATCCTTCGGTAGGGGTCGGTGATTCGGTCTGCGGCCGGGTGGTCAGCGGGTTTCCACCGGCTCGGGCAGCGGTCCGCGGGCAAGCTGTCCGGCGATCTCCGCGCCCACCTGTTCCAGGAGCGGTCCAGCGCCGGCCATGGATTTGTCCGTGTCGGCTTCCAGCGCCGTCAGGGCATAGGTGCGCTGGAAGCCCGCCGCGCGGAGCTGGTCATCATGCAGGGTCGTGCGCCCGCAGACGGCGATTGCAGGCACACCCGCCGCGGCAGCTGCCCGGGCAACACCCAACGGGGTTTTGCCGAGCAGGCTTTGCTCATCGAGGCTGCCTTCACCGGTAATAACGAGGTCCGCACCGGCCAGCCGGTCCGCAAGCCCGGTGAATTCCAGGACGACGTCGATCCCTGGCCGGCGGTCCGCCGCAAGGACCGCGAGCGCCGCGAAACCGACGCCGCCGGCTGCTCCTGCTCCCGGAGCCTTAGCGGCTGCCGCTGCGCGCGGTCCGAAGTGCTGCCCGAGGACTTCCACGAAGTGTGCCAGGGCTGCATCGAGCAGCTTGACGTCTCCGGCAGAGGCACCCTTCTGCGGTCCGAAGACCGCTGCGGCACCGTCCGGTCCGAGCAGCGGATTGTCCACGTCGCTGGCCAGCACAAAGCGTGCTTCCCGCAGCCGCGGGTCGAGGGCAGAAGAGTCGATGCCGGCGAGCCGGAGCAGCGCTGCGCCGCCGCCCTCAAGGTCGTTGCCATCCGCGTCCAGCAGGCGCACACCGAGTCCCTGCAGGATGCCGGCGCCCCCGTCAGTCCCGGCGCTGCCCCCGACGCCCAGGATGATGCGGGTGCAGCCGGCGTCCAGTGCTGCGGTAATCAGCTCGCCGGTTCCCCGGGAGCTGGACCGCAGTGCGTCCTTCACACCGCCGGGCAGCACCGCGAGGCCGGAAGCGGTGGCCATCTCGATGACTGCCTCGCCGCCGCGGACAGCGAAGTCAGCGGTCAGCGGTTCCCCGGTGGGACCGCTGACCACGGCGCTGCGGCGGGTGAAACCCGTGGCGACGGCGGCCTCCAGAGTGCCTTCACCGCCGTCGGCCACCGGAATGCCGTCCACTTCCAGGGTTTGTCCGGCTGGCAGGGATACCGCGCAGAGGCCGGCGGTGAGGTGAGCAACAACGTCCGGGGCCGTCAGTGACCCCTTGAACTTGTCCGGTGCTATGACCACACGCATGCCGGTACTTCCTTTCGATCAGTCAGATGTCCCGGGGCAGCGGCGAGGGCTGCCCCGGGACCGAGGCGCTAGTCCAGCAGTGCCAGGATTGCGGTCGGGGCATCCTGTGAACGTTCGGCCAGATCCTCAAACTCGGTGACGTTGTTGATTTCCGTGCCCATGGAGATGTTGGTGATTTTCTCCAGGATTACTTCGACGACCACCGGGACGCGGAACTCGCCCATCAGCGCCTTGGCCTTCTCGAAGGCGGCAGGCAGATCGTCCGGGTTCTTCACCCGGATGGCCTTGCAGCCGAGCCCTTCGGCGACCTTCAGGTGGTCCACTCCGTAGCCGTCCGTCTCCGGTGAGTTGATGTTCTCAAAGGCCAGGGACACGTTCTGCTCCATCTTGAATCCACGCTGGGCCTGCCGGATCAGTCCGAGATAGGAGTTGTTCACCACCACGTGGATGTAGGGGAGGTTGAACTGGGCGCCGACCGCGAGTTCCTCGATCATGAACTGGAAGTCGTAGTCACCGGAAAGTGCAACCACCGTCTCATCGGGCTTGCCGCGGACGACGCCGAGCGCAGCAGGTCCGGTCCAGCCCAGCGGTCCTGCCTGGCCGGCATTGATCCAGCGCCGGGGGCCGAACACATGCAGCATCTGGGCGCCGGCGATCTGGGAGAGGCCGATGGTGGTCACGTAGGTGGTGTCCCGGCCGAAGGACCGGTTCATTTCCTGGTAGACACGCTGGGGCTTAATGGGCGTGTTCTCGAAATGCGTCTTGCGCTGCAGCGAGCTCTTCCGCTGGGCGCACTCCGCCACCCAGGCCGCGTAGTCCGGCAGCTGTCCGTCCCGCTGCCGTTCCCTGGCCAGCTCCAGGAGCCCGTCCAGCGCGGCCCCGGCATCCGAGGTGATGCCCAGGTCGGGGGAGAAAACCCGGCCGATCTGGGTTGGCTCGATATCAACGTGCACGAAGGTTCGTCCGGCGGTGTAGGTGTCCAGGCCGCCGGTGTGGCGGTTCGCCCAGCGGTTGCCGATGCCAATCACAAAGTCCGAGGCCAGCAGGGTCTCGTTGCCGTACCGGTGGGATGTCTGCAGTCCCACCATGCCGGCCATCAGCGGATGGTCATCGGGGATGGAGCCCCAGCCCATCAGCGTCGGGATCACCGGGATGTTGAGCAGTTCGGCCAGCTCCACCAGCTGTTCGGAGGCACGGGCATTGATCACGCCGCCCCCGGCCACGATCAGCGGCCGCGCGGACGCGGTGAGCAGGTTCAGGGCTTTCTCCAGCTGCGTGCGCGAAGCCCTCGGCTTCTCAGCTGCCAGCGGCTCATAGGCATCAATGTCGAACTCGATCTCGGCCATCTGCACGTCGAACGGCAGATCCAGCAGCACCGGTCCGGGACGCCCGGAGCGCATCAGCGCGAAGGCCTTCTGGAAGGCGCCTGGAACCTGACCGGGTTCCAGGATGGTCATGGCCATCTTGGTGACGGGCTTCGCGATGGACTCGATGTCCACGGCCTGGAAGTCTTCCTTGTGCAGCTTGGCCACGGGCGCCTGGCCCGTGATGCAGAGCATCGGGATGGAGTCGGCCCAGGCAGCGTACAGGCCGGTGATCATATCGGTGCCTGCCGGACCCGAGGTGCCGATGCAGATGCCGATGTTGCCGTCCTGGGCGCGGGAGTAGCCGTCCGCCATGTGGGAGGCCCCTTCAACGTGGCGGGCCAGGGTGTGGCGGATGCCGCCGTGTTCCCGCATGGCTGCGTAGAAGGGGTTGATAGCTGCCCCTGGCAGGCCGAACGCCTCGGTGGCACCCTCCTTGGCCAGGATGGCGACAGCCGCGTCTACGGTGCGCATCTTAGTCATGATGTTCTCCTTGAAAGTCTGCTTCGGTGCTGGGGTGCGGGCGGGGATGCCCGGGGCAGCTGCGTCTGGGGGCCGGTTGGCCTTGGGCTTACTCGCGGCCGCTGAGCCGGAGGGTCTGCTTGAACAGTCCGGAATGGTCCAGTCCGCCGTCGCCCTGGTTCACCGTGGCGGCGACGAGCTGGGCTGCGATTGCGCCGAGCGGAAGGGCGACGTTTGCCTCGCGGGCGGCGGAGGTCACGATGCCCAGGTCCTTGTGGTGCAGGGCAAGCCGGAAACCGGGCTCGAAGTTGCGGTCCAGCATCTTCTGCCCCTTCTGGTCCAGCACCTTGGAACCGGCAAGACCGCCGCCGAGCACCTTGAGCGCGGCGTCAGTGTCCACCCCGTAGGCCTCGAGGAAGGCGACGGCCTCTCCGAGGACCTGGATGTTGACGGCGACGATCAGCTGGTTGGCAGCTTTTACGGTCTGGCCGGAACCGGCCGGCCCAACGTGGACAATGGTCTTCCCGACGGCGTTCAGCACGTCCTGGGCGGCCTCGAAGTCCGCAGCGTCTCCGCCGACCATGATGGACAGGGCGGCATTGATTGCTCCCTGCTCTCCGCCGGAGACCGGTGCGTCGAGGGCACGGATTCCAGCGGCCTTGGCGTCGTCGGCGAGCTGCTTGGCAACGTCCGGGCGGATGCTGCTGGCATCGATCCACAGGGTGCCCGGCCGGGCGTTGGCGAAAACGCCGTCGGGGCCGGAGACTACGCCTTCGACGTCGGGGGAGTCCGGCACCATGGTGATGACGACGTCGGCATCCTGAACGGCCTCGGCAATGCTGCCGGCACCGTTGCCGCCTTCGGCGACGAGTTTGTCGATCTTGTCCTGGCTGCGGTTGAACCCGGTGACCGAGTGGCCGGCCTTGACCAGGTTGATGGCCATGGGCAGGCCCATGATTCCGAGACCGATGACTGCAACGTTGCTCATGAGGATTCCTTTGCTGAGGTATGTGGGTGCCTGGAAGGCACGGGTTAGTTGGAGACCGGCTGGCGGATGGTCCAGCTGAAGGCGGTCTGCACCGGTTCCTTGTACTCCAGGCCGATCGGGCCGGTGTAGCCGAGTTCGCGGCTGCGGGCGATCCATTCGCCGAGGGGCAGCTCGCCGGTTCCGGGGGCGCCGCGGCCCGGGCTGTCGGCAATCTGGATGTGGCCGAAGTCCTTGGCGTGGTTTTCGATGACGGCGGCTACATCGTCGCCGTTGACGGCGAGGTGGTAGAAGTCGGCGAGGAGTTTGATGTTGTCCGCGCCGGTTTCTTCCTTGACCCGGGCGATGACCCCCAGGGCATCCTGCGCGGTCAGGAGGGGATAGCGGGCAGCGCCGCTGACCGGTTCCAGCAGGACGGTGCCGCCAATGCGGGCAACGCCCTGAGCGGCTGCGGCCAGGTTCTTAACGGCCAGGGTGTCCTGTTCCTCCGGCGTGAATTCCTCCTGGCGGTTGCCGTAGAGAGCGTTGAAGGACCGGCAGCCCAGCCGCTCCCCAATGCCGGCGACAACGTCGATGTTGTCCTTGAACTCGGAGCAGCGGCCCTTCCAGGACACCAGGCCGCGGTCCCCGGCGGGCATGTCTCCGGCGTTGAAATTCAGGCCCGTGAGCTGGACGCCGGCCCCGGTGATGGCGTTCTCGAACTCCGTGACCTGGGAATCGGAGGGCACCGAGGTATCGAAGGGCCACCAGAACTCGACGGCGTCGAAGCCAGCGGCCTTGGCTGCGGCGGGGCGCTCGAGCAGGGGCAGCTCGGTCAGGAGGATTGAGCAGTTCACGGAATACGTCATTGGGTTCCTTCAGGACGGAGGGGGAAATCCCCAATCATCTATTTCATAGTTTTTTCATATTGTGGAAACAATATCTTGCTATGTGAAAAGCCTAGGGTGGAGTGCCGATGGAGTCAACCCCTGCCGCTGGTCTTAAACCAGCCGCGCCCCGGCCCATGGCAGGGCGGGGCGCGGCTGTTTGGGGCAGGGCGGCAGAAACAGGTCAGGTGAGCCGGATCTGCCGGTTGACGTCCTTGTACAGCAGGTAGCGGAAGTTCCCCGGTCCGCCCGCGTAACAGGCCTGCGGGCAGAAGGCGCGCAGCCACATGAAGTCGCCGGCCTCCACCTCAACCCAGTCATCGTTGAGGCGGTAGACCGCCTTCCCCTCCAGGACGAAGAGCCCGTGCTCCATCACGTGGGTTTCGGCGAACGGTATGGAGGCACCTGGCCGGAAGGTGACGATGTTGACGTGCATGTCATGCGCCAGATCATTGGGGTCCGCGAAGCGGGTGGTGGCCCAGGCTCCGTCCGTGCCCGGCATGGGGGTGGGTTCCACCTCCTGGTCACTGGTCACGAAGGACTTCGCCGCGAAACCCTCCAACGGCTCATACGCCTTGCGGATCCACTGGAAGCTGGCGATTCCGTCCGAGGAGTTATGCAGGCTCCAGTCCGCTCCGGCCGCAAGGTAGGCGTAGCCGCCGGCTTCGAGCTGGTGCGTCTCGCCGTCGAGTCCGAGCGTCAGGCTGCCCTGGGTGAGGAAAATGACCCCCTCCACGCCGGCCTCGGGCTCCGGTTTGGCCGACCCTCCGCCGGGGCCCACCTCGACGATGAGCTGGCTGAAGGTGGTGGCAAAACCGGCGATGGGCCGGGCGAGGATCCAGGACCGGGTATTCTCCCAGCCCGGGAGATTGGAGGTGACGATGTCGCGGAGCACGCCCTTGGGAATGACCGTGTAGGCCTCCTTGACCACGGCACGGTCGGTAAGGAGCTGGGTCTGGGGCGGAAGACCGCCCTGCGGATAGAAGTAACTGCTCATCAAGGTGCTCCTCTTAATTGGCGGCCGGGCTGGCAAGCCGCGGGTCTTAATTGGCGGCCGGGCTGGCAAGCCGCGGGTTGGCGGCCAGCTGCGGGTGGGCAAGGGCGGTGAGCCGGCTTAGCCCGACGCCGGCCTGGGACAGGACTTCCTCGGGGCCTACTGCCCCGCACTGGACACCGCGCAGAATGAACCCGGCCAGGGCGCGTGCCGTGGCTGGTTCATCCATCACGCCGCTGCCGGTCTGCTCAACGTAGTTGCGCAGCCGGAGTGCGGCCGCGGGCAGGCCTTCGCGGTAGAAAGCATAGGTAGCGGTAAACCGGCTGGGCAGCTGGGCTGCATGCAGGTCCCAGCCCTGGTAGTAACCCCGTTCCAGGGACCGGCGCACCAGCCTGCCGTGCAGTTTCCAGGCGTTCTCCGTATTGTCACCGACGGGAATGACGTTGGTGGAGCCGTCGGAGAGGCGGATGCCCGTACCGGCCACGGCCAGCTGCATGATCTCCTTGGCCAGGTCCGCCACGGGGTGTTCCATTGACTGGTACTCCGCAGCGACCTGCAGCGACGCGGAGTAGTCGTATGTGCCGTAGTGCAGCGAGCTGATCCGGCCGGGGACAGCGTGCGGCAGCTGCGCAACCGGCGAGGCGCCGTCCGCGCCGAGGATCAGCTGGGGTGTTTCCACCTGGACCTCGAACTTCAGCCGCCCCGCAGGCAGGGAGTGGATCTCCTCCAGCCGGGTCACGGCGTCGTCCATGGCCTTGACCTGGTCAACGGTGGAGACCTTGGGCAGGGTGAGGATCAGTCCTTCGGGGAGCTCACCGGACCGGGCCAGCGTGGAAACGAACAGATCAAGCGTCCGCAGCCCGCGGGCCCGGGTAGGTGCCTCGAAGCACTTGAAGCGGATGCCGATGAAGGGCGGTGCCGTTCCGGCTTCCACGGCAGCAGCCACGGCAGTGGCGGCCGCGACGGCGTCGTCGTCCTCGGCGTCATCGCCCCGGTCGCCGTAGCCGTCCTCGAAGTCCAGCCGGAGGTCCTCGATGGGTTCCTCGGCCAGCTTCCGGGCCACCCGGGTGGCGACGGCGGTTCCAAGCTCCGGTTCCAGGCCCAGCAGTTCGCCGAGCCGCTCCAGGCCGCCGCGGCCGTCAACCGCGGCGGTTGCCTGGGCCCCCCAGTCAGCGGCGAGCGCCGGCGTGAACCGGTCTGCGGGTACATAAACAGTGTGGATCGGCTGGCGGGTACCGTCGTCGCCCGGGTAGTTCCGCTCCAGGAACCGGTCCGTCCCCTGGAGGGAGGCATCGATCCGGTCCAGGTCCTGCGGAGTCAGGGAAGCGAGGTGCTTTGCCATGCCTCAGCCGACCAGTTCAGCAGCGGCGGTGCGGGCGGACTGTGCGGCACCCACGACGGCGGCGGCGACGTCCGCGGCGACCTGCGGGTCAAAAACGCTCGGAATGATGTAGCTGGCATTGAGCTCGTCGTCGGCCACCCGGCCGGCGATTGCCTGGGCAGCGGCCACCAGCATTTCCGGAGTGATATCGGAGACCCCGGCATCAAGGAGGCCGCGGAAGAATCCGGGGAAGGCCAGGACGTTGTTGATCTGGTTCGGGAAATCGCTGCGCCCGGTGGCGACGACGGCGGCATGCCGGGCAGCGATCGCGGGGTCGATTTCCGGGGTGGGGTTGGCCATCGCGAAGACGATGGCGTTCTCGGCCATCGCGGCGACCTGCTCTTCACCGATGACGTGGGGTGCGCTCACGCCGATAAAAACGTCGGCTCCGGTCATGGCTTCATGCAGTGTGCCGGAGAAGCCTTCCTCATTGGTGTTTTTGGCGATCCAGTCCCGGTGTTCGTCGTCGTACCGGGCGCCGGAGTGAATGGCGCCGGAGCGGCCCGCGGCGATGATGTGCTGCGCGCCCTGGGCCTTGAGCAGCGCAATGATGGCGGAGCCGGCAGCACCGACACCGGAGACAACAATCCGGACCTCGGAGAGCTGTTTACCCACTACGCGCAGGGCGTTGACCAGCGCGGCCAGGGTGACGATGGCGGTTCCATGCTGGTCATCGTGGAAGACCGGAATGTCCAGTTCCTCGCGGAGCCGGTTTTCGATTTCGAAGCAGCGCGGCGCGGCGATGTCCTCCAGGTTCACGCCGCCGTAGACGGGTGCCAGGGCCTTGACGATGCTGATGATCTCCTCGGTGTCCTGAGTATCCAGGCACACCGGCCAGGCATCCACGTTGGCAAACTGCTTAAACAGGGCGGCCTTGCCTTCCATGACAGGCAGTGCCGCGGCCGGCCCGATGTTGCCCAGGCCCAGCACAGCGGAGCCATCGGTGACGACGGCGATGGTGTTGCGCTTGATGGTCAGGTTGCGGGCGGCCTCGGGGTTTTCCGCAATGGCCAGGCAGACCCGGGCAACGCCGGGTGTGTAGGCGCGGGAAAGATCGTCGCGGTTGTTGAGCGTGACCTTCGGTGTCACCTGGAGTTTGCCGCCGAGGTGCATCAGGAAGGTCCGGTCAGAAACATTGCGGACGGTGACGCCGTCCAGCTGGTTCAGGGCGGCCTCCACCTGGCGGGCATGCTCGTCGCCGGTGGTATCGCACGTGACGTCGACCACGATGGTTTCGTGGCGGGACTCGGTGACGTCCAGGGCGGTGACGGCAGCACCGGCGGCAGCGGCGGCAGCCGCCAGTTCGCTGGTGGCGGTGAAACCGGAGGGTGCTTCCACCCGCAGGGTGATCGAGTTGCCGGGGCCGGGATTTGCCATTGGGATTCCTCCATGTGTGGGCCCTCGAAGAGGGCTTGGTCTGCTCGGGATCTCTGAGTTATTTCGTATTATGGACATTATTATCTACTCTGTGGAAATACAACCCACATGGGAAGCAAATTCACGGGAAACCTGCGTTGGGCAGGGAAGATCGATAGAGTAATTTCACGATGTGGATAAGCTTCGGAACACTTAACTGGTAGGAGTCCTGCGTTATGGGCGAAAAAGCCCCGGGCGGCGTGCAGTCTGTTGAACGCGTATTTGAGCTGCTGGAGCTCATCACCGATGCCGGGGGCGACGTAACCCTCAGCGAACTTTCGGCCTCCACGGATTTACCCCTCCCCACGATCCACCGGCTGCTGCGCACCCTGGTGACACTTGGCTACATCCGGCAGCTGCCGAACCGCCGCTATGCCCTCGGTCCCCGCCTGATCCGGCTGGGCGAAGGAGCGAACAAGCAGCTCGGCGCCCTGGCCCGCCCTCAGCTGAAGTCCCTGGTGGACCAGTTGGGTGAGACGGCCAACATGGCGGTCCTGGATTCCGACATGGTCCTCTACGTTGCCCAGGTCCCCTCGCTGCACTCCATGCGGATGTTCACCGAGGTGGGCCGGCGCGGGTACATGCACGCAACCGGAATGGGCAAGGCCATCCTGGCGGAGCTCGACGACGATACTGTGCGCGGGATCGCTGCGCGCAAGGGCCTGCCCACGCCGACCCCGAAGAGTATCGGTGATATCGAGTCGCTGCTGGCGGATCTGAATCTGATCCGCGGACGCGGTTACTCCGTGGATGAGGAGGAACAGGAGATCGGCGTCCGGTGTTTCGCGATGGCCATCCCCGGCGCCCCGACTCCGGCCGCGATTTCCGTTTCCGGTCCGGTCTCCCGCGTTGATGACGCCTTCGCCAAGCGGGCCGTTCCGCTGCTGCGGGAAGCCGCCCTCGCCATTTCCGAGGAACTGAACCAGCACTGAGCGTCCGCCGCTGAGCGCCGGTGCGCCGGCGTTGAGGCCCTGATCGATACGGTCAGGGCCTCAACTGGTTCCCTGGGCAGATCCGCTGAACGTGGACCTACGTGCCGGCGGTCCCGGCCGGCTTGGGTGCCTCCGGATCGACGGGGACAACATTGCCGTCGCAGTCAATCAGCTGTCCGTTCTCATAACGGTCCCCTTCTGCCAGGCACTGCAGGTCCTCCTCGCGGATGACCCGGCCGGTTCCGGCGGCGAAGACCGACGAGTTTTCCGAGTTCCCGGCCTTGAGGTGGTTGAAGAGCAGGTTCAGTGCGATCGCCATGAGCGCAGACGAGCTGATGCCGGAGTGGAAGATCGTGCCGAACCAGGCAGGGAAAGCGTCGTAGAAGGTCGGAGCCGCGATCGGGAGCATACCGAACCCGATGGAGGTGGCCACGATGATGAGGTTCATGTTGTTCTTGTATTCGACCTTGGCCAGGGTGCGGATACCGCTGGCGGCCACCG
This sequence comes from Arthrobacter sp. Helios, assembly GCF_023167125.1. Lineage (NCBI taxonomy): Bacteria > Bacillati > Actinomycetota > Actinomycetes > Micrococcales > Micrococcaceae > Arthrobacter > Arthrobacter sp. Helios. Next base: position 2,431,215 of record NZ_CP095402.1, on the reverse strand, counting down.
TTCCGAACAGGACGATTCCGGCGCCGCCGAGCACTGCGGTGGGGACGGCTGCGATCAGGCGCCCCATGATGGGCAGCAGTCCCAGCAGGACCAGAATGACGCCGCCGGCGGCCACCACATAGCGGCTCTTGATCTTGGTGACGGCAACCAGTCCCACATTCTGGGCAAAGGCGCTCTGGGTAAAGGAGCCAAAGACAGGGGCAACCAGGCTGGAGGCCATGTCGGCCCGCAGCCCGGCCGCGATCCGCTTGGAGTCCGTGCGGGTGCCGACGATCTCGCCGACAGCCAGGATGTCGGCCATGGTTTCGGTGAGGATCACCAGGACCACGATCAGCATGGAGATAATGGCGGCAATTTCAAATGTCGGCGCTCCGAGGTGGAACGGCGTCGGGAAAGCGACAATTGGGCCCTCGCCGACCTTTGAGAAGTCGGCGACGCCGGCCGCGACGGCGACCAGCGTGCCGATGACCATCGCCAGCAGGATGGACAGCCGGGAGATCGTGGCGCTGCCGACCTTGCTGAGCAGGAGGACCAGCACGAGGGTGACGCCAGCCAGCCCGATGTTCGCCATGCTTCCGTAGTCTTCGGCCGTCCGGTTACCGCCCATGGCCCAGTTCGCGGCGACGGGCATCAGGGTCAGGCCGATGGTGGTGATGACAGTTCCGGTGACCACCGGTGGGAAGAACCGGACGATCCGGGAGAACACGGGTGCGATGAGGAGGCCGATCGCGGCGGAGACAATGACGGCGCCGAAAACTGCCGGAAGGCCGCCTCCACCGGACACAATGGCGACCATGGTGGCGACGCTGGCAAAGGACACCCCCTGTACCAGCGGCAGCTGCGAGCCGAAGAAGGGAAGGCCGAGTGTCTGCAGCAGGGTGGCCAGTCCGCCCATAAACAGTGCGGCGGCGATCAGGATGCCGATGTCGGCGGAGGAGAGGCCAGCTGCCTGGCCGATGATGAGGGGAACGGCAATGATTCCGCCGTACATGGTCAGGACGTGCTGGAAGCCGTAGGCGAAGGTGCTTCCGAGCGGGAGCCGTTCGTCTTCCGGGCGGCTGGAGTGCTGATGGCTGCGGCGCTGCAGGGTTTCGCCATTCCGGCGGTTTTTCATGGTCATAGCAGACTTCCTTGGTTCATGGCAGACGTCTTCGTCTTTTCTGAAGTGGTCTGGCTAACAAAATGAGGCTGCAGGGTGCACCGCCGGTGCCGGCGGTGCACCCTTCCGGATGTGGATGCGGAGTGAGTGTGCCTTGAAGGCATGGTTACTGCTTCTAAGGCATGGTTACTGCTTGTACTGCTTGTACTGCTTGTACTGCTCTTGGGGCGTTGTGCGCTCTGGTGCGGAACAGCGCTTCTAGCAGAATCCGGCGATGCCGGACCAGGCGGTTTCCGCGCCAGCCGCGTCTTCGCGTTTGACGGTGGCTTCGATGAGCCCGTACGGCCGGTCCGCAGCGAAGAAGACTTCGTTGGGGTTATCGAGGCCGAACGGGGAGAGGTCCACCAGGAAGTGGTGCTTATTGGGCATGGAGAATTTGACTTCGTCGATGTCGCTGTGGGCCTCGAGGACCTTGGTTCCCATGTCGAACAGGGTCTGCTGCAGGGCATGGGAGTATTTCTCCGTGAAACCCTCCAGCAGCAGCGCCCGGACGTCGTTGTAGCTCTTGTTGAAGTCGACCTTGCTGAAATCCGTGCCCGTCTTGAACCGCCAGCGGGCGGCGATGTCCGTGGCCAGGATGCGGTCTGTGGTCTCCTGCAGGGTGGTGTACCGGTCCTTGGGATATCCGGTGAAGCCTGACTCGGTCGACTTCAGGACGGTGAGGTCCCGCAGTCCTGCGATGAGGTGGCTGGTCCCGCCCTCACGGACCAGGACCGCGGTGCGGATTTCCTGGCCGCTGCGCACGAAGGAGTGGTCGTGTCCGGTGCCGTGGGCCTGGATCCGGTCCCAGCTGTACGCTTCCGCTTCCCACCGGCCGCCGGTGACCCAGTCAAAGCTGGAGGTGAAGTGGTCGCCCAGGCGCAGGAGAAGGGACTCGGGGGCCCCGATGCCCTCCCGTGCGAAGGCATAGATGGTGTTCTTCTGTGTGTCGGTGGGAACGACGTGTGCGTTGTCGCCCTCCAGATGGGCTGCGGAAAAATCACCCCGCAGCTGGGAGGTCACATTGAGGTCTTCGATTTCGTGCCGGGCGGTGTCCCTCGAGATTTTTACGACCCGGACTTCGGCCTTGCCGAACTGGTTGTCTCCCAAGATGATCTTGCTGCTCATGGCCTTCTCCAAACTTCCGTTATATGGAAATAAGTTTTCATATTGAAATTGGGTGTGAAGCGGTCATCTGCACACTCGTTGTGGATCGGCTCATAAAAAATGAGCCGACATCGGTTGATGTCAGCTCATTACAACCCTGCCTGCTGCTCCCAGGTTACGTGACCTGGGTCACGAAGTAGCCTTCACAGTACCCGAGGCAATCAGCAACGTAAATGCCTTCTGCCAGATTTTCTGATCCGCCCGCCGGAATCCCCGTGAGGGCGGCGGAACCCTTGACCGGCGAAAGTGCCGACAGTTACTGTTTTCACATAACAAGAATCTTTTTCCACTTTATGGAAGGAAGTGAGTCAAGGTGTCCCCTGATGCAGAGAAGACAGTGAAGCCGCCGGTACTGAAGTCCGTGGCGGCACAGGAGTTCTATTTTCCGGCAGGCGGGGGCGCAGATCCGGACTTTTTCCTGCCGTCCAGGCGGAAGAGTTCCAAGGACCGCCTCCGCTGGCTGAAGTGGCGTCCCTTCGGCCGCAGGCGCGCAGCCAGGGAATCCCCGGCGGTCAGGTAAACGCCCCTCCGGCAAACATTCCGGCGAGCATTCCGGCGCAGCGCAGCGCAGCTGTGCCGGAACAGGAATGCCGGCCCAGGGATTCCCGGTCTGGGAATCCCTGGAGCCAAGTCCCTGCAATCCAAGCCCTGGACGCAAGTCCCTGCAATCCAAGCTCTGGAGCCAGAGTTCTGGAGCCAGAGCCCGCCGGACCTACGCGTCGCCCCCGGCCCCGCCGGTGGTTCCTGCATTAACGTCCAGGAGTTTGTAGCGGTCCATGGCGTAGGCAGGGATGTCGGCACCCACCGAGCCGCGCGCGGCGAGCAGCTGCAGGGTGCGGACCACCACGGAGTGGGTGTCGTTCTTGAAGTATCGGCGGGCCGCAGCACGGGTATCCGAGAAGCCGAAGCCGTCCGCCCCCAGTGAGGCGAATTCGTTCGGCAGGAACTGCCGGATCTGGTCCGGAACTGCCTTCATGTAGTCGGTGACGGCCACAACCGGCCCTTCAGCGCCGGCGAGCTGCTGGGTCACGAACGGCACGCGCGGCTCGGCATCCGGGTTGAGGAAGGATTCTTCCTCGGCGGCCAGGCCGTCACGGCGCAGCTCGGTCCAGGAGGTCACGGACCAGACATCGGCGGAAACTCCCCAATCCTCGGCGAGCAGCTTCTGGGCTTCCACGGCCCAGGGAACGGATACCCCGGAGGCCAGCAGCTGGCACTTAGGCCCCTCTGCCGCCGATGCGGATACCCGGTAGATCCCGCGGACCAGCCCCTGAACATCCAGATCCTCCGGTTCGGCCGGTTGGATTATTGGTTCGTTATAGACCGTCAGGTAGTACATGAGGTTCCGGTCAGCGGATCCTTCGCCATACATCTCTTCGAGGCCGTGGCGCATGATGTGCCCGATCTCGTATCCGTAGGCTGGATCGTAGGTCTTCACCGCGGGGTTGGTGGAGGCCAGGATCGGAGAGTGGCCGTCGGCGTGCTGCAGGCCCTCACCGGTCAGGGTGGTGCGGCCGGCCGTGGCACCAATAACAAAACCCCTGGCCAGCTGGTCAGCTGCTGCCCAGAAGGAGTCTCCCGTGCGCTGGAAACCGAACATCGAGTAGAACACGTAGACCGGAACCAGCGGTTCGCCGTGGGTGGCGTACGCTGTGCCGGCAGCGGTAAACGCTGCCACTGCACCGGCCTCGTTGATGCCGGGGTGGAGCAGCTTCCCGGCGGGGGATTCCTTGTACGCCAGCATCAGGTCCCGGTCCACGGAGAGGTAGTTCTGGCCGTCAGGGTTGTAGATCTTGGCGGTGGGGAAGAAAGCGTCCATGCCGAAGGTGCGTGATTCGTCCGGGACGATGGGGACCAGCCGGTCACCGAAGTCCTTGTCCCGCATCAGGTCCTTGAGCAGCCGGACGAAGGTCATGGTGGTGGCCGCGAACTGCTTGCCGGAACCCTTCTTGGCAACTGCGTAGGAGCCTGCCGGGGGCAGCTTCACCGGGGCGTGCTGCTCACGGCGTTCGGGAACGTTGCCGCCGAGCTCGCGGCGGCGCTCGAGCAGGTACTTGATCTCGGGGGAATCAGCACCGGGGTGGAAGTACGGGGGCTGGTACGGATCGGCTTCGAGCTGCTCATCGCTGATCGGGATCCGCAGGTGGTCCCGGAAGGCCTTGAGGTCATCCAGGGTCAGCTTCTTCATCTGGTGCGTCGCGTTACGGCCCTCGAAGTGCGTGCCCAGGCCGTAGCCCTTGACCGTGTGCGCCAGGATCACCGTGGGCTTGCCCTTGAACTCGGTGGCAGCCTTGTACGCGGCGTAGACCTTGCGGTAATCGTGCCCGCCGCGCTTGAGGTTCCAGATGTCCTGGTCCGAGAGGTCAGCGACCATGTCCTTGGTCTGCGGGGTCTTGCCGAAGAAGTGCTCCCGCACGAACCCGCCGGACTCGGCCTTGTACGTCTGGTAATCGCCGTCGAGGGTGGAGTTCATGATGTCCACCAGCGCGCCGTCGTTGTCCTTCTCCAGCAGGGAGTCCCACTCCCGGCCCCAGACAACCTTGATGACATTCCAGCCGGCACCGCGGAAGAACGCTTCGAGTTCCTGCATGATCTTGCCGTTGCCGCGCACCGGACCGTCCAGGCGCTGCAGGTTGCAGTTCACCACGAACGTGAGGTTATCGAGCTTGTCATTCGCCGCGAGCTGGAGCAGGCCGCGCGATTCCGGCTCGTCCATTTCGCCGTCGCCCAGGAACGCCCAGACATGCTGGTCGGAGGTGTCCTTGAGCCCGCGGTTCTGCAGGTAGCGGTTGGACTGCGCCTGGTAGATCGCGTTCATCGGGCCGATGCCCATGGACACGGTGGGGAATTCCCAGAAATCGGGCATGTTCCGCGGGTGCGGGTAGGAGGACAGGGCGTGTCCCTCGCGGGACTTCTCCTGCCGGAACCCGTCCATGTCCTCTTCGGACAGCCGGCCTTCGAGGAAGGCCCGGGCGTAGACGCCGGGGGAGGCGTGGCCCTGGAAGTAGACCTGGTCGCCGCCGCCGGGGTGGTCCTTGCCGCGGAAGAAGTGGTTCATGCCCACTTCGTACAGGGTCGCGGCTCCGGCGTAGGTGGAGATGTGGCCGCCGACGCCGATGCCGGGGCGCTGGGCGCGGTGGACCATGATCGCAGCGTTCCAGCGCAGCCAGGCACGGTAGCGGCGTTCAACTTCCTCATCGCCGGGGAACTCGGGTTCCTGGTCCACCGGGATGGTGTTGACGTAGTCGGTGGTGGTCACCATGGGGACGCCGACGGAGCGGGAGCCTGCCCGCTGGAGCAGGGAACGCATGATGAACTGCGCCCGCTCCGTACCCTGCGAGCGGATTAGCTCATCCAGGGATTCAATCCATTCTGCAGTTTCTTCCGGGTCACGGTCCGGCAGCTGGCTTGTCAGCCCGCTGAGGATGGGGGACGTGTCTTCGCCTGCAGCCATTGCAGCCTCGTTTCATCGTTGAAGAGAGTAGAAGGAGTCGAAGGCTGTGGCAGCGCTGCCACAGCGGGTACGGGTGCAGTGCGGCAGCGCGATGCCGGCCGCTGCCGCACGGCCGGGTCAGCTGCCGCGGTAGCTGGAGAAGGAGTACGGGCTCAGCAGCAGCGGGACGTGGTAATGGGCTTCGCCGCCGTCAACATCGAAGGTGAGCAGGACTTCGGGGAAGAACGCCGGCGTATTCTGCCGCGCGAAGTACTCTGCGGTGGTGAACTCCAGGCGGTAGGTCCCGGAGGGCAGCGCCGCGGGGCCAAGGGTCTTGACGCGTCCATCGGCATCCGTTTCGGACGTTGCCAGCTGGGTCCAGATGCCGTCTTCGAGGGAGCTTAGGCGGACGGGTATCCCTGCTGCGGGCTTTCCTGCGGCGGTGTCCAGGACGTGCGTGGTGATGTGTGAGGTTGTCACTGGGAGATCATTCCTTCCAACCGGTGAACTGCGATTTGGCGCAGCTGCTGCTGCACAATGTGTTCCTCTTCGGCGGCGGAGAGGTTGATCCGCTCCCGGAGTGCCTCAAGGACCTCTTCTTTGGTGCGCCCGGCGGCGCGGATCAGGAAGACCCGGCCAAATTTCTCTTCGTACCGGCGGTTGCCCTCGGCCAGGGCGGCTATGACCGTCTCCGGTGCAGTGCCCAGCCCGGCTTGTTCCTGCCGGGACCATTGAGCTTCGGCGTTCTCGCCCGCAGCGCGCTCACCAATCCGGGGGTGCCGGGCCAGGGCGGCCTCGACCTCGCGGGAGGAGAGGGGAGCGGCAGCGTCCCCGGCAAAACGCAGCAGGTCGCCGGTGGAGGCGAAAGGACGGGCGTCAGCGATCTGGGCGGCCCAGCGCGGAACGTCAAGGCAGGGGAGGAGTGCGGCGGTGACCTCCGCGCGGCTGGCCTCATTGAAGTCGTGGAGCAGCATTGACGGTCCTTTGGGGTTGGTCCGGGGGTACGCGGGAAACCCCTTGCCACGGGGCTTCCCCAATAAATTTCATAAAGCGGAATTAATATTCCATTGTGTGTAATAGTGAAACCCATGCCCTTGGACGTGTCAATTCAGTGGATCCACTTGAGCTGCGGCCCGGCAAAACCGTGTCCAGCCGGGCCCAGGCTAATCGGGCACAGAACAATCGGTCACACGTCTATCGGGCACAGAGCAATTCTGTACAGGCCGCGCCTGCCCCGGGGTCGCTACTGCGGGGCAGTGGATCAGTGCCGCCGGTGGTCCTGAGGGGCCAGCCGCGGACCGTAGGCCTGTTTGCGGAATCCCGTCAGCCCGATCAGCCGCACCACGCGCTGCCGGTGCCCGCGCCACGGTTCGAGCAGTGCCAGCATCCCGGCGTCGTCGGTCCGCTGGCCGGTTAGAGCGGCACCAACATAGGCGGCCAGGTGGAAGTCCCCGACCGAGACGTCGTCCGGGGAGCCGTGTGTGCGCTGCAGAATCTCGGCCGCGGTCCAGGGCCCGATCCCGGGCAGGGACTGCAGCTTCGCCGAAACCTCCGGCCCCAGCGCCTGCTGCGCCAGGCGTTCCAGGCCCGACGCCGCGGAACAGGCACGCAGCACGGTGCGCGAACGCTGGGTGTCGACGCCGGCACGGTGCCAGTCCCAGCTCGGAACTTTCCGCCAGCCCGCGGCGTCCGGCGCAACCATTAATCCGGCGGGCGCAGGTCCCGGCGCAGGGTCCCCAAAGCGCTGAACTAAATAACGCCAGGCATGGGTGGCCTCCATGACGGTCACCTTCTGCTCCAGCACCACAGGAACCAGGGAGTCGATGATCCGCCCGGTACTGGGCAGCCGGATACCGGGATGCCGACGCCGCGCTTCCTGCAGGCCGTGCGGGAGGGTGGCCAGGAAATCAGGCTCGTCGAAGGTACGCCAGTCATCGAATTCGCCCAGCAGTGCGGGTACTGAGCCCAGTGCCTCGGCGGCGCCGGGACCCCAGGCCTGTGCCGCCACGCGTCCTCCGGACAGGACGGGGCCCGCCTGCTGCACCAGCCGCAGCGTGAGGGGACCGGACGGCATACGGAAGGCAAGCCAGGCCTCGGATCCGGAGATCCGGACGGTCGGGTCCCCGCGTCCATGGGCTAAAACACGCAGGGTTCCGGCGAGATCCAGGGGCCGGGAGAACTCGAACCCGGCAACCGCGGCGCTGGACACTCCGGACCGGCAGGGGGCGGCGCCCCAACGGTCTGAGGAGGAAACTGCGGTGCCGGAGGACATGCCACCATGCTCGCACGGACCAAGACCACTTCTGTCCCAAAACCGGCCGCCGCCAAGGAGAAGCCCAGCTGATGTAACGGAAGCCGCAGCCCAGGGCGCCGGGCCGGTTTGCTACGCCGTGTTCAGCGCCACCTGATCCGGAAAGACTTAGCCAGTAACGTGGTGCCCATGAAGTATGCCAACACTGTCCTGGACCTGATCGGCAACACTCCGCTGGTAAAACTGCAGCACGTCACCGAAGGCATTGAAGCCACGGTGCTGGTGAAGCTGGAGTACCTCAACCCCGGGGGGTCGATTAAGGACCGGATCGCGGTCCGGATGATCGAAACCGCGGAAGCCGAGGGGAAACTCAAGCCCGGCGGAACCGTGATCGAACCGACCAGCGGCAACACCGGCGTCGGCCTGGCCCTGGTGGCCCAGCAAAAGGGCTACAAATGCATTTTCGTGACCCCGGACAAGGTGGGGGTGGAGAAGCGCGACGTGCTGCGGGCCTACGGTGCCGAAGTGGTGGTCACGCCTACTTCCGTCGCCCCGGACAGCCCCGACTCCTACTACGGCGTCTCTGACCGCCTGGTCCGCGAAATTGAGGGTGCCTACAAGCCGGACCAGTTCTCCAACCCCGCTGCCCCGGCCAGTCACTTCGAATCCACCGGCCCGGAAATCTGGAAGGACACTGACGGGCAGGTCACCCACTTCGTGGCAGGCGCGGGCACCGGCGGCACCATCACCGGCACCGGCCGCTACCTGAAGGAAATTTCGGCTGACCGCCCCTCCGGTCCGGTGCGGGTTATCGCCGCGGATCCCGAAGGTTCGGTGTACTCCGGCGGCACCGGCCGCCCCTACTTCGTCGAAGGCGTAGGGGAGGACATGTGGCCGGGCAACTACGACCCGTCCGTTCCGGACGAGGTGATTGCCGTCAACGACGCCGCTTCCTTCGCCATGACCCGCCGGCTCGCCCGCGAGGAAGGCCTCCTGGTGGGCGGCTCCTCCGGCATGGCGGTGGTCGCCGCGCTCCAGGCCGCCAAGGACCTGGGGCCGGAAGACGTCGTCGTTGTCCTGCTGCCGGACAGCGGACGCGGTTACATGGGCAAAATCTTCAACGACGGCTGGATGAAGTCCTATGGCTTCCTCGCCGGGGACGAAGAGGAAGCCTCCGTCCGCGATGTGCTGGCCACCAAGTCCGGGGCACTTCCGGATCTGGTCCACACCCACCCGGGCGAGACAGTGCTGGACGCCATCGGCATCCTCAACGAGTACGGCGTTTCCTATCTCCCGGTGCTGTCCCAGGAGCCACCGGTGGTCCTGGGGGAAGTTGCGGGTTCCGTGGACGAGCGTTCCCTGACCGAGAAGCTGTTCCGCGGGGAGGCCAAGCCCACCGACCCGGTCAGTGCACACCTGGGGGAGAAGCTGCCGCTGATCGGCGCCGGCGAATCCGTTGCCGCTGCCAGGGAACGGCTGCAGGAAAACGACGCGCTGATGGTGACCCAGGACGGGGCTCCCGTCGGAATCCTCACCCGCCACGACCTGCTGTCCTATCTCAGCGCCTAACCGCGCCATCCGCCGACCCATCCCGCCGCTACCGGCACCAGGAGGAAAACCATGAGCACAGGCTTCAACACGCGAGCGATCCACGCCGGGCAGTCCCCGGACCCCACCACCGGAGCGGTGATCCCGGCGCTTTACCAGAGCACCACCTACGCCCAGGATGGGATCGGCGGGCTGCGCAACGGCTATGAATACGGCCGGGGAACCAACCCGACCCGTGACGCGCTGCAGGAACAGCTGGCGGCGCTGGAAGGCGGACGCCACGCGTTTTCCTTCAGCTCCGGCCTGGCTGCGGAGGATTCCCTGATCCGTGCCCTCCTGGCTCCCGGGGACCACATTGTCCTCGGCAACGATGCCTACGGTGGCACTTACCGGCTGATCAACCGGGTCCTTTCGCCCTGGGGGATTACCAACGCGGCCGTGGATATGTCCGACGCCGCCGCGCTGCAGGCAGCGATCGTCGCCGGGAACACCAAAATGGTCTGGCTCGAAACGCCGTCCAACCCGATGATGAAGATCTCCGACATCGCTGCCATCGCCCAGGCCGCGCACGACGCCGGTGCCCTGCTCGTAGTCGACAACACTTTTGCCTCGCCCTACCTGCAGCAGCCGCTGGCACTGGGCGCGGACATCGTGGTGCACTCCACCACCAAGTACATCGGCGGGCACTCCGACGCTGTGGGCGGTGCGGTGATCCTGAACGACGACGGCGCGGCGGAGAAGATCGGCTTCATCCAGTTCGCTGTCGGTGCGGTTTCGGCACCGATGGAAGCCTGGCTGACCACCCGGGGGCTGAAGACCCTCGGGGTGCGCATGGACCGCCACTCCACCAACGCCATGGCCGTGGCCAAGTGGCTGCTGGACCAGCCGGCCGTAGAATCGGTGCTCTACCCGGGGCTGGAAGACCATCCCGGACACGAACTGGCCAAGGCACAGATGAAGGACTTCGGCGGTATGGTCTCGGTGTCCTTCAAGGGCGGTGAAGCCGCCGCCCGCAAGGTCGCTGAATCCACGAAGGTCTTCACACTGGCCGAATCCCTGGGCGGCGTGGAATCGCTGATGAACTATCCGTCGGAAATGACCCATGCCTCGGTGAAGGGAACCGAGCTGGCCGTTCCGGAGAACCTGCTGCGGCTTTCAGTGGGGATCGAGGACCTTGAGGACCTCATCGCAGACCTGGACCAGGCGCTGAAGCAGCTCTAGGACTCAGCGCCGGGACGCACGCAGAAGCCCGCCGGTTCGAACGCGGACCGGCGGGCTTTTTGCGTGTCTGGCTGGGCTTATGACGGCGTGTCAGCGGCGGCCGGGAAGCCTGCGCCTGCGGACCTTCGGATCCCGGGCGGCAAAGTAGCGGCTGCTCGGCGGCAGCCAGAGGAGGGCAGCGCAGGCCAGCAGCAGCGCGCCCAGGGCCATCAGGGAAGGGCCGCGGAACAGCAGCGGAACGCCGGCGATCAGCCCCAGGGTAGTCAGGGTTTCCCGGCTGCTGCGCTTGCCATGCCGGAGCCGGACGGCGTAGAACGCGGTGAGCAAACCCAGCGCGGCACCGAGGACACCCAGCGTCAGCAAGCCCTGGCTGTCCTGCCGCTGGGTCTGGGCCGTAAAGAGAAACGAGCCGCCGGCCAGGAGCAGGACGACGGCGGCTACCAGCCATGCCAGGAACGCAAGCCGCATGGTGCCGGGCATAGGCAGATTGGAACTGCTCAAGTAGGTCTCCTTAGATAGCGTCGGCTCCGCTGTTCGGCACAACGTTCCGCCCGCTCATTCCTGTGCAGTTCTAACCGTATCTCCACGCCGCACCAGGCCGGGACGGCGGAGACTGGCCGGCCGTCAGATGAATCACGGGAACTACCTGGTTAATTTCGGCCGGTTCAGCGCCGCAGCGGTTTCCGCGCCGGTAGAGTGACCCTCGCTCGCCCGCCCAATGGCGGCGATGCAGGAGGGACGGCTAAATGGCCAGGGTACTGCGTTCGCGGGTGGCTGCAGCTGCCCTTGTGCTCGGCGCGGGCGCGGCTGCCGCAGGCCTTCTCTTCCTGGCGATGGATCTGGCTCCGCGCGACGGACTGGACTTCACGGTCTACGTGACCGGAGGACAGAGCATCATTGATGCCAGCGGAGAGCTGTATTCGGTGAGCGTTCCGAACGGTGCCAATCCGGCCCTGATGTTCACTTATCCGCCGGCCGCGGCCCTGCTGTTCGTGTTTTTTGCGCCCTTCGGCCCGAAGGCCGGCGGAGACATCTTCTTCGGGATCTCCCTTGTCCTGACCGCACTGACCGCGTTGTGGCTGGTGAGCCACTTCAGCGGCAAACACAGTGCCAAGGCGGTCCTGCGGGATTTCTGGCTGCGTCCGGCAGCGGTGCTGACCTTCGGGCTGGTGGCAGCACTGGGCCCGTGGCGGGAAACCCTGGCTTTCGGGCAAATCAACATACTCCTGTTTGCCCTGGTGATGCTGGACTTCCTGGAGCGCCGGCCAGGCTGGCCACGCGGCCTCCTCACCGGGGTGGCCGCCGGAATCAAGCTGACGCCGCTGGCGTTCGCCTTCTACTACCTGGTCCGCGGGGACTGGCGCGGACTACGGAACATGGCCTTTGGCTTCCTCGCCGCCTTCGGCCTCGGCTTCCTCATCCTGCCGAGGGAATCCAAAATCTACTGGGGCGAACTTCTCCCGGACACCTCGCGGGTCGGCGGCGGAGCCTACGTGGACAACCTCTCCATCCGCGGGGCACTGCTGCACTTCACCGGCCCGCAGGCCGAGGTGACGCCATACTGGCTGCTGCTGAGCCTGGCAGCGGCCGCTGCCGCCGCCGTCGTCATCCGGCTGGCGGTGCTTGCTGGATCCGACCTGCTGGCGCTTGCCGCCGCGGCACTGCTGATGCTGCTGATTTCACCGGTCTCCTGGTCCCACCACTGGGTCTGGGTGGCGGTGTTCCTACCGCTCATCGGCGCCGGACTGTTGAGCCTTCCCGCCGGCCGGCGGGGTCTGCGGATCACCGGCTGGGTGCTGCTCTGCACCTCCGTGACCGTGTTTTACTTTTCACCCAAAACCCTGGCCCAGGTCCTTGGCGCACAAGACCTGAACGCCCAGGAACCCGTCCTGTGGCTGATGGCTGCCAGCGCCGGAGTGTTCTGCGGGGCCGCGATGCTGGCCTGGTGGTTCGCCCTGCTCTGGCCGGGCCGGCCCAAGGGATGGTGGCGCACCGGGCAAGCCTCCGCCGTCGACCTGGTGCCGCGGTCCTAGACTGGTGCCCATGAGCACCGGAACCCTGCTGGCCGCCTGCCGGCTCCACACCCTGCTGCCCACCTCTGACGCGACCGGTGTGACCGCGATCGACAAGCGCGCCGTTGAGGGGCCGGTGCAGGTCTATGCGCTGGGACTGACCGGTGATCTGCAGGCAGACCGCAAGCACCACGGCGGGGAATCCAAAGCCATTTACGCCTATTCGCAGGAAGACGCCGCGTATTGGGAAGCGGAGCTTGGGGAAGCCGTTCCGCCGGGCCGCTTTGGTGAGAACCTGCGCGTCGCCGGAATCGACGTTTCCCGTGCAGTGGTGGGGGAGCGCTGGCAGATCGGCGGCACCGTGGTCCTGGAGGTCACCTGCCCACGGACACCGTGCCGGAATTTCGCCCAGTACATGGGCCAGCCCCGGTGGGTGGCCCGCTTCGCCGCGGCCGGAAGGCTGGGAACCTACCTGCGGGTCATCAAGCGCGGAACCATCCAGGCAGGGGACACGATAGAGGTCATCCACCGGCCGGAACATGGGGTAACCGTCGCCGACATCTTCACCGGCCCCACATCAGGGCAGCGGGAGCTGCTGCTGGCAGCCGGAGAGGCCGGGAACTATCTGTCGCCGGAAATCCGGAAGGTCCTGGCGCGGAAACCGGCCGTCCCCGCCGCGGGATAACAGCCGCACGAAAAACCGGAGCCTGGCCCGCAGCCCGGCCGGAGCCGCGATTCGAAGCCCTGTGCCGGACCTCACGGTGCCTGCGGCTGGTCCGGCGGCCGGGATGCCGTACACTTGAAGAGTCCCCCACTCCGGTATTCCCTGATTTTCCTGCGGGCAAAGTTCCTGCAGGTATACGTTGTGTTGGGGCCCGCATTCAAAATGCGGGCAGATTCATCTCCTGGGAGCGCCGGCAAAGAAATCGTCACACCGAGCTGAAGTCGCAATCCAGTGACACCGGCCCACAGCTGTGACGGAGAGTCCTGCCTGGGATTGCAACAGTGCCCGGACTTATGTACTCGCAGCCGCAAAGACCGGCTGCCCGGCCCCACTGATGAGGATATATTTCCCGTGCCTGAGAATGCCCAAGACATTGTAGAAGCGCCCGTTGAAGCTGAAGAAGCCAACGAGGTTCTGTTCACCGATTTTAACCTTGACGCCCGCGTTCTGGCTGCCCTGACCGACGTCGGCTACAAGACGCCGTCGCCCATCCAGGCAGCCACCATCCCGGTTCTGCTCGAAGGCCGCGACGTCGTCGGCCTGGCCCAGACCGGTACCGGCAAGACCGCAGCGTTCGCTGTTCCCGCCCTCTCCCGCATGGCTGAACTGGCCGAGGTCAACGGACCCACCAAGGACACCCAGATCCTGGTCCTGGCCCCGACCCGCGAGCTGGCCCTGCAGGTAGCCGAGGCTTTCACCTCCTACGCCGCGCACATGGATGACTTCACCGTCCTTCCCGTCTACGGCGGATCCCCCTACGGCCCCCAGCTGAACGGCCTGCGCCGTGGCGCCCAGGTTGTTGTTGGAACCCCGGGCCGCGTGATCGACCACATCTCCAAGGGTTCCCTGGACCTGTCCAACCTGCAGTACCTGGTCCTGGACGAGGCCGACGAAATGCTGCGCATGGGCTTCGCCGAAGACGTGGAGCAGATCCTCTCCAGCACCCCGGATGAGAAGCAGGTTGCCCTCTTCTCCGCCACGATGCCGGGCGCGATCCGCAAGATCGCCAAGAAGTACCTGAACAACCCCGCCGAAATCACGGTCAAGTCCAAGACCACCACCGGCGTCAACACCCGCCAGCGCTACGTGCAGGTCATGGGCCCGCACAAGCTCGATGCCATGTCCCGCATCCTCGAGACCGAGGACTTCGACGGCGTTATCGCGTTCGTCCGCACCAAGATGGCCACCGAGGACCTCGCCGACAAGCTGAAGTCCCGCGGCTACAAGGCTGCCGCCATCAACGGGGACATCCCGCAGCAGCAGCGTGAGCGCACTGTCGAGGCCCTGCGCGACGGCAAGATCGACATCCTGGTCGCCACCGACGTCGCCGCCCGCGGCTTGGACGTCGAGCGCATCAGCCACGTCTTCAACTACGACATCCCGCACGACACCGAGTCCTACGTGCACCGCATCGGCCGCACCGGCCGTGCAGGCCGCAGCGGTGACGCGATCCTGTTCATGACCCCGCGCGAGAAGTACCTGCTGCGCGCCATCGAGAAGGCTACCCGCCAGCCCGTTGAGCACATGCAGCTGCCCGGCATTGACGTTGTCAACGCCAAGCGCCTGGCGAAGTTCTCCGACCGCATCACGGAGACCATGAAGTCCGAAGACCTCTCCGTCTTCCGCGAACTGGTCACCAAGTACATTGCCGAGAACGACGTTCCCGCCGAGGAAGTCGCCGCAGCCCTGGTTGTTATGGCCCAGGCCGGCCGCCCGCTGCTGATGGAAGAAATTCCGCAGGCTCCGGCCCGCCAGCGCGAGCGTTCCGAAGGCCGCAACGACGGCTTCGGCTCCCGCGGCCCGACGCGCGCCCTGACCGAAGGCAACGCAACGTACCGCATCGCCGTCGGCCGCCGCCAGCGCGTGATGCCCGGCTCCATCGTCGGCGCCATCGCCAACGAGGGAGGCCTGTCCTCCGCCCAGATCGGCGGCATCGACATCCGTGCCGACCACACCCTGGTGGAACTGCCCGCAGATCTGTCCAAGGACCAGCTGCGCGCCCTGTCCCGCACCCGGATCGGCGGCGAGCTGATCCACCTGGAACTGGATAACGGACGCCGTCCGGCCCGTGAAGGCGGCTCGAGCGACCGCGCTGACCGCGGTTACAAGAAGGACTTCAAGAAGCGCGACGGCGAGCGGTCCTTCGGTGACCGTGGCTCCGACCGCCCGTACAAGAAGAAGTTCGACGGCGACCGCAGCTTCAGCAAGCCCGCAGGTGCCGGTGCCGGTGCCCGCAAGCCGCGCTTCCGCGACTAAGAGTTACTAACAGGTTGGGCGTCCTCCGGGGCGCCCTTCCTGCGTTTAACGCCCCTTGAGGCGTCCAATCGCTGCTCCGGTGTGGCTGCGCCGGGAGCGGTGGAGATGCACAAACCATACGGTTGGTCCCAGGACCGGGAACGCGAGGATTCCCAGGAGGCACAGGATTTTCACGGACGGCGCAAGGGCCTTGTCACGGGCCAGGGAGATCATCGCGGCGACGGCCAGCACCAGGATGGCAGCTCCAATGGCCATGGTTAGGAACTCCCATGCTGCTGGAACAACCGGGTTGTTGCCTTCTTCCATGCCGCCCCCTTGGAACGCTGCCGTTGCCGGCGCGGTTTCGAGTCAGTCTGCCACAGTCAGTTCGCCGTCCAGAGGTTTGTCGCAGCCCGGGGGTTCGTTTCTGCCCCGGGCGTCCCGGCGCAGCTGCAGCACATCCGCTGCCAAGGCAGCGAGGTCGCGAAGGGTGGCTTCCTGGTCGCCGGTGAGGCTGCGGGCCTTCCGGTCCATGATGCACAGGGTGCCCAGAGCCAGGCCGTCGGCGTTGCGCAGCGGTACGCCGGCATAGAAGCCAAAACCGGGGGAACCGGTCACCAGGGGGTTAGCGGCGGTGCGCGGGTCATGCTGTACGTCATCAACGATGAACGGCGTGTCCTCCCGGACGGTCTGTGGGCACAATGAGTCGCCTGAGGCCGTTGAGCCACGGCGTGTGCCGCTGCCCGACGCTGTCCAGACCCGGTCCGCGCCCACAATGGAAACAGCCGCTACCGGGACGCCCAGGATCCGTGCAGCCACGGCAGTGATCCGGTCCAGCGCCGGATCCGACTCCGCTTCGGACGCTGCTCCCAGTTCCTCGGCGGCCCGGATGCGCTCGGGGTCGTCGGATGCCGCAGTGCTGCGCCGTCCGCGCCCTGCCGCAGCCAGGTCCTGCATGGCCTCCGACACTTCATGGGCCGAGGGCCGGTCGGCGGGGTCAAGGGCCGTCATAGCCCGGAGGATTGCAACCCACTGGGGCCCCAGCGAGTCCGGAATCACCGGGCCGCGGAACAGCCGGGCCAGGGCACTCTCCACCGCCATGCCGGGGAAGGCACGTTCACCGGTCAGGCAGCGCAGCAGCACCAGGCCCAGCGAATAGACATCGCTGTGCGGGCCAGCAGGTTCGGAGCGGACCTGCTCCGGACTCATAAATCCGGCGGTCCCGGTGAATTCCTCACTCTGCGGATTAGGGTCTCCGGCCATCTGGGCTACGCCGAAGTCGGTCAGTTTGGCCCGCAGCCGGGTTTCATCTTCCCGGTAGTCAAAGAGGAGGATGTTCGCGGGCTTGATATCCCGGTGCACAATGCCGCCGCGGTGCATGTAATCCAGGCCGATCGCCAGGTCGTACGCCAGGTGCGCCACCTGACGCACGGGCAGCCTGCCCTTCGCCAGCCGGCGGCTCAGGTCGGAGCCCTGAACCAGTTCCATGGCCAGCCACACAATCGAGGTGCTTGAAGGGGAGACTTCGGTGCCGGCATCGAACAAAGTAATCAGGCTGTGGTGGTTGAGCTGGGAGAGAACTTTCGCTTCGGCTTCATTACGACGGCGTTCCTCATCCGTGCGGGCACGGGAGGCAATGAGCTTCACTGCCACGTCGCGGCCCAGGAGTTCATCAACTGCGCGGTGCACCGATCCCATGGAACCGGCACCGATCCGCTCCTGCAGCCGGTATCTGCCGCCCACGACTGTTCCGGGTTCCATCTGCCTTGGCATCCGCGCGCTCCTGTAAATATCTGACCCAGCCGGCGGGGAAACCGCGGTTTGGAAACCCTGTTGTTTCCTGTCCTAGAGTGTAAGTCCACGGTGGCACTTGGGGCGGCGCGACCGGCCGCTGACCTGCTGAAACAGTGTTGTCTGTCACAGAAGGCCGGTTTGGCCCGAATCGATTTCGCGATGCGGAGAAAGTGCTGGTAGAGTTTTATGTCGTTGCCCCGGTGGGGGCGATGCCCCGATAGCTCAGTGGTAGAGCGCCATCTTGGTAAGATGGAGGTCCCGGGATCGATTCCCGGTCGGGGCTCTCAATGGGAGGGTCCGCGTTTCTAAGCCTGTTGTTCGCAATGGCTTTAGCACGCGGGCTTGACTCATTTATGGCGGTGTAGCTCAGTTGGTTAGAGCGCACGACTCATAATCGTGAGGTCGGGAGATCGAGCCTCCCCACCGCTACAGATTGACCCTCGGAGGTTACTCCGAGGGTCATTTTGTTTGTCGGGACAGTGTTTTCGCCCATTAGGGCAGCACGCTCCCGGCCCTGCGGGCCGTCGGTGAAGGGCGTGGGCTTGTAGGATCGCTTGGGAGAAGAGCACGCCGTCCCGATCAATCGCACCGAGCACGGAACGAAAGATGCAGACCCGATGACTGAAAACCTGCCCGCTCCGGGACAACCGGAGCCCCTGTCCACCCGGCGGGGCCGCCGGGCCGCGGAAGCCCGGTTAGCCGCACAGACCGAAGACCAGGCACCGGACGGGGAAGACGCGGCTGCTGCTGCGCCCGCGGAGGCTGCGGTCGAGGGCCCTTGGGGGACGGTTCAGAACACCAGCGGTTGGGATACCAGCGTCCAGGACAACGGTCAGGATGACGGTGGAAACGCGGCCGCGCCGGCCGCAACCGGACGCCGGAGCCGTGCAGCCCAGGGACGCGGGGAAACCGAACCTGCGTATGAGTTACGCGAATGGACGGAAGCCGGATCCGCTGTCCCGGAAAACCACGAGGCCGCGGGGTCCGAAACCCAGGCAGAATTGGCCGGTGCTGGCGTGGGGGCGCCCGGCGCGGGTGCATCGACAACTGAAAGCGATACGAACATCTCTACCGAGCATGCCGCCCCTGTGGAAGAAACTGACCCGGTGGAAGAAACCGACGCCGTGGAGAAAACCGAGTCGCTGCAGCCAGCCAGTGGGCTGCCTTCCGGCGAGGAACTGTCAAACGAGCTCCCGAACGAAACGGAACCGGCCCGGGGTGCCGGAGAACTGGAACAGGTGCCCGCAACGGAAGCGCCCACCTATGCCTGGGACGGCCCGGAGCCGGCGACGGCCGGCATGTCCCGGATTCCGCTGCTGAGCGATCTTCCGGCGTCGGTTTTCCCCGCCGCCCTTCCTCAGCCGCCGGCTGAACCGCCGGTAAACTCCGAAGAACTTCCCCTCGTGGACGGTTCGGGGCCAGCCGATGACGCCGCCCCTTCCGGCGGTGCTCTTCCCTCCGATGCCCCTGTAGCTTCCGGCGATGCTGAAGCACCCGTGGAAGACGGCACCGCGCGCCCCGCGGCCGAGGTTGCGGTGCTGCCCCCGGCCCCCGCCCAGATGCCCGCGGACCTGCGCGAACGCACGCGCCTTGCCGTCCGCGGGGAGCCTAACGACGTCCGCCGGGCGACCTTCCTGGACACCGGCACCGCGAAGATTCCGGCAGCACGCGGATTCCGCGGCTTCCTGGCCTCCATGGGACTGCGCATCGCACCGTCCTCCAAGGAGCTCGCCGAACGGCGGGACACCCGTGCCGTCAGCCAGCACTGGCCGGGACCGCGGACCATTTCCGTGGTGAACGGCAAGGGCGGAGCCAACAAGACCCCCACCACAGTGATGCTGGCAGCGTTGTTTGCCCGCAACGGCGGCGGGCCGGTTTTGGCGTGGGACAACAACGAAACCCGCGGAACCCTCGGCTGGCGCACGGAACAGGCGCAGCACGATTCCACCGTTATGGACCTGCTCCCGGAGACCGGGCTGCTGCTCTCACCGGTGGCGCAGTCGGCGATGCTCGCCCGGTTTGTGCACCACCAGACCGATGACAAGTACGACGTCCTCCGCTCTAATCCGAATGTCCTGGCCTCCGAGCAGAAGGTCACCCAGGCAGACTTCGATGCCCTGCATGAAGTGGCCTCGAAATACTTCCGGCTGAACATCGTGGACTCCGGCAATGACGAAAGTGCCGAACGCTGGCTGCGGATGATTGACCACACCGATCAGCTGGTCATCGCGACGACCACCGTCGAAGAGCATGCGGAGGCTGGAGCCCTGCTGCTGGAGGCGCTTCAGGAACGCGGTGGGCGCTCCGCCGAGCTGGCGCGCGGCGCCGTCGTGATTGTCTCCCAGGCTGACCGCAACGGCACCGAAGCCCAGGCCCGCCGGGTGGCCGAAGCCTTTAAGGTACTGGCCCGGGCCGCTGTGACCATTCCTTATGACCCTGCGCTGGTGAAGGGCCAGATTCGGTACGCCTCCCTGCGGCCGGCAACCCAGCGGGCCTGGCTGAAGGCTGCCGCCGCCGTCGCCGAGGGCCTGTAGCAAAAAGATTAGTTCGTCAGCTTGCTTAGTATTGGCTCTTGTTCCTAGGGTGGAAGGCAGCGGCGGTCCAGGCCGGACCGCCTGACCCACGAACGGAGGCAAAATGTCAGTACATGATATTTCCGGCAAGAAGGTCGCTTTCCTGCTCACGGACGGTGTGGAGCAGATTGAACTTACAAGCCCCTGGGACGCGGTGAAGCAGGCCGGCGGCCAGCCGGTGCTGGTCTCGCCGGCCAGCGGCACCCTCCAGGGCTTCAACGGCGTGGACAAGGCAGATACGTTCACCGTTGACCTGGATGTTGCCAAGGCCAACGCTGCGGACTTCGACGCACTGGTCCTCCCCGGCGGCGTGATCAACGCCGACTACCTGCGCGTAAACGAAGACGCACGACGGTTCACCCGTAACTTCTTCGAAGCAGGTAAACCGGTGGCGGCGATCTGCCACGGCCCCTGGCTGCTGATCGACGCCGGCGTGGTGAAGGGACGGGACCTGACGTCCTTCCACACTCTCGCCACGGACCTGCGCAACGCAGGTGCTAACTGGTCCGATGAAGAGGTGGTCGTGGACCAGGGCTTGGTCACCAGCCGCACACCGGATGATCTTCCGGCCTTCAACGACAAGGTCGTAGAGGAAATCTCCGAAGGCCAGCACGCCGGCCAGCACGCCTAGGCCTGCCCGCATATCCGCCCCGGCTGCCCGGGATACCCCGTGGCAGCCGGGGCGGACCGCTGTCTAAACCTGCTCCGGGTCCTGTGCAGGTTGTCCAGCACATTGGATGAGAAGTCCCTGCGCTTTTCCGGCCCACTGCCTAGGGTGGAAGCATCCGGGGGAATCAGCCTCCCGGGCCTAGCGAAGGGGGAGCATCCCTGTGCCCAGCGAAGAACCAGCACTGGAGGAATCCGCAGCCGGCAGCTCTGCGGTGACAGACGGGCAGCGTCCGCTCGAGGGAATCCTGGTAGCCGATTTCTCCCGGGTGCTGGCCGGGCCGCTGTGCAGCATGACGCTCGCCGACCTGGGTGCACGGGTGATCAAGGTGGAACGCCCCGGTGCCGGCGATGACACGCGCAGCTGGGGACCGCCCTGGTCGGGAACCGGCGCCACCTACTTCGAGTCCGTGAACCGGAACAAGGAGTCCGTGTGCCTGGACCTGAACGACGACGGCGGCAGGCGGCTGGCGCGGGAACTCGCCCTCCGCGCGGACGTGCTGGTGGAGAACTTCAAGCCGGGCGGTCTTGCCCGGCTGGGCCTGGCGTACCCGGAACTCAGTGCAGAGAACCCGGGCCTCATCTGCGTCTCCATTTCGGGTTTCGGCGCTGAAGGTGGACGGGACCTTCCCGGCTACGATTTTGTGGTCCAGGCCCTGGGCGGGCTGATGAGCATCACCGGCGAGGTTGACGGTCCGCCGATGAAGGCCGGAGTGGCGCTGGTGGACGTACTGACCGCGAAGGACGCCGCCATTGCCGTTCTTGCCGCGCTGCAGGCCCGCCGCAGCACCGGCCGGGGCAGCCACATCCAGCTGAACCTGCTCTCCAGCCTGCAGGGCGCCCTGGTGAACCAGGCCCAGGCGTATCTCGGTTCCGGGTCAGTCCCGGCCAGGATGGGCAACGCACACCCCTCGATCGTGCCGTACCAGCTGCTGGGCTGCGCCGACGGGCCGCTGGCCGTCGCCTGCGGAAATGACTCCCAGTTTGCCCGCTTGGCGGAGCAGCTGGGCGCCCCTGACCTGGCCACCGATTCCCGGTTCGCCACGAACAGCGCGCGGGTGGAGCACCGGGACGTTTTGATTCCCCTGATCGAGGAGCTGCTGGAAACCGCACCGGCCGCCGTCTGGCAGCAGCGCCTGACCGGTGCCGGAGTCCCCGCAGGGAGGGTCGCCGGAATCGATGAGGGCATCGCATACGCCGCGTCGCTGGGCCTGCAGCCCACCATGGAAGTGCAGGATTCCTCCGGGCAGGCCGCCGGACGGCAGATCCGGCATCCCGCGCTCTGGGATCCACCTCTGGCACCCCGGTCCGAGGCTCCGCCGAGGCTCGGACAGCACACCGGCGAAGTGGTCGCCTGGCTGCGGGACAGGACGGAAGGCACTGCGGAAGCGATAACGGAAACCACGGGGGAGGCGGAAGCAGGCCTGCCGGCGCAGCTATAGCCTCAGCATTGACGGGGCAGGCCTGCCGGTCCCGGAGCAGCCCGCTGGCTACCGCTCGTACTGGCGCAGCTCCAGCCACAGCGGCGCGGAGACATCCGGATCATCCAGATCCACACCCAGCAGGGAAACAGCGATCCCGATACGGTGCCGCAGCGAGTTGCGGTGCACGCCCAGGGCACGGGAGGTGTTTTCCCAGTGTCCCCGGTGCCGGAGGTACTCGGCGACGGTGCCGACCAGATCAGCCCGCGGATACTGCGCCAGTTTCTGCACCCAGGCCTGCGCCGCGGCGTGGTGAGGATTGCCGGTGCCGGCCAGCACACCCGGGGGAACCTGACCCAGCGCGCGGCGCAGCCCCGGAACCAGGCCCGCCACCTCACCCAGGGAAACCGGTTCACTGACGACGCCGCCCAGCCCGGGAACCGCGGTCTCTGCCGCGATGACAGCGGTTTCCGGTCCCGCGTCAGCTTCCGCAGGCAACCCGTCGTGCGGTAGCAGGACGTAGAGGACCCCCTCGCGTTCGTACCGGAGGGAGCAGGCCGCCAGAGCCCGGGGGAGCGGCTGCACTCCGCCCTCGGGGACCAGCGCCCGGGCACGCCGAACCAGCTCCGGGGCATCGGCGCCGTCGGCCGGAAGCGCCAGTACCCGCACCCGCTGCGGAAGCTCGGCCAGCCCAACTTCCTCGGTGAGGAGCCGGGCTGCTTCCGGGTGCCCGTGCAGCAGCAGCTTGGCCGCGGCTGAAGCCAGCGCCGAGGTGGTGCCGGAGGCGGCTTCCCGCTGCCTGGCCTTCAGTGCCAGGAGCGTGCAGACGGTCATAATGACCTGGCGGTCCGCCGCAGTGAGCTTCCGCCCCGGTCCAACCGCGAGGAAGCCGTGGAGCCTTCCGGTGCGCCCGCTCACCGGAATCGGATACTCCACAACGGCCTGCCCGTGGATTTCGAAGGTGGCGGCAGAATGCGTGCCGGCCCGGTTCAGCCGGACGGTTTCGGTCCGCAGCAGGGGGAGGAGGGGTCCGGTGCTTTCCGGCCAGTACCGGGCCGGTCCCTGGTCCGCCGGGAGGAACGCGGCCCAGCCGCCCAGTGCCTGCGCCAGTCCGCGGACGACGGCGGAGGTTCCGTCCGGCCGCATCGTCGCCTGTGCGAGGGCGGTCTGGGTGCCGAGGCTGCCGAGCAGGTCGGCCTGCCCGCTGCGGGCTGACAGACCCCAGAAAGCGCGGGAGACCTGCTGGAAGGGCACGCCGTCGGGCACCGTCAACAGATGGATCCCGGCCTCGTCGCAGGCCTCGGCCAGCTGCGCGGGAACCTGCTCCAGCCAGGGGCCGAGTCCGATCCCCAGGGCGTGGATACCCTTCGCCCGGAGCCGGGCCACATAGCCGGCTGCGGCGGAGGGGGAACCGCCGAGCGGCATACCCGTGGTCAGCAGGAGCTCCCCGCCCTCCAGATACGGCGTGGGATCCTCCAGCTCGGACACATGGACGCCGGTGAGCTGACGGGACGGGAGGGTCCGGCGGCTCACGGGCACCAGGCTGGATCCGAGGGCCATGCTGAGCTCAGTGAGTGAAACCATAGGACAAATCATCCGTCATCGGCGGCTAACGTGGCCGGAATGCTCAATGACGCATGTCGCCGGCGACCGTAGCGTGGGCTCATGACCCAAACTGCATCTGCTGCCACGGGGGAAACCCTGGAACCTGCTGACCTGATTGACTTCGACTCCCTGCTCAGCGGTGAGGAGCTGGCCCTGCGATCCACGGTGCGGACCTTCGTGGACGAAGCGATCCGGCCGAATATTGCCGGCTGGTTCGAGGCAGCGCACTTCCCGCTGGAGATCGTCCCGGAGCTGGGCAGGCTTGGCCTGCTGGGGATGCACCTGCAGGGCTACGGCTGCGCCGGGCGCACAGCGGTGGAGTACGGCATTGCCGGTGCCGAACTTGAGGCAGGCGATTCCGGGCTGCGGACGTTTGTTTCGGTGCAGGGGTCCCTGGCCATGAGTGCCATCGCCAAATGGGGTTCCAAGGAGCAGAAGTCCCAGTGGCTGCCCGGCATGGCAAAGGGCGAGCTGATTGGCTGTTTCGGCCTGACCGAACCCACGGCCGGTTCCGATCCGTCCGCCATGAAGACCTTCGCGCGGCGGGACGGTGAAGACTGGGTGCTGAACGGAACCAAGCGCTGGATCGGCCTGGCCAATGTGGCTGACGTGGCCGTGATCTGGGCGCAGACCGACGGCGGCATCCGCGGCTTTGTGGTTCCCACCGGAAGCAGGGGGTTCTCCGCCACACCGATCGAGCCGAAGCTCTCCATGCGGGCCAGCATCCAGTGCGAGATCGAACTCACTGACGTGCGCCTCCCGGCCGACGCGCTGCTCCCTGACGCGCAGGGCCTGCGCGGTCCGTTCTCCTGCCTCAACGAAGCCCGCTACGGCATCATCTGGGGCGCCATGGGAGCGGCCCGGGACTCCTTCGAGGCCGCCCTCGCCTACTCCAAGGACCGGCTGCAGTTCGACAAACCCCTGGCGGGCTACCAGCTCACCCAGCAGAAACTCGTGGACATGGCCCTGGAAATCAACAAGGGATTCCTGCTCGCCCTGCACCTGGGCCGGCTCAAGGACGCCGGAAACCTGCAGAACCACCAGATTTCCGTCGGCAAGCTCAACAACGTCCGTGAGGCCATCGCCATCGCACGGGAGGCCCGGACGATCCTCGGCGGCAACGGCATCACCCTGGACTACTCGCCGCTGCGCCACGCGAACAACCTGGAGTCGGTCCGCACCTACGAAGGGACCGATGAAGTGCACACCCTGATCCTGGGGCAGCGGCTCACCGGTCTTCCCGCGTTCCGCTGATCCCTGCGGCAACCGGCGGCAGCGGGTGGGGTACCGTGAAATGTTGCCCCACCCCTTTCCGCGCCCGGAGGCCGTGCACGAATGACCGTCCGCTTTGATGAGTGACCTTCGCTGCCTGTGCGCCGGCACGGCCTGGGATGACGGAGGTGCGGCGCTCAGGCTGCAGACACCCGGCGGCAGCACGCATCTGTTTCGGCTCGACCCCGGCACCGAACTGCGTTTCCGGATCCAGCCCGGGTCACCGCGGTACTGCCTGGGCTATGACCTGGTGCGGGAAACCGGCCGCGGGTCCCCTCCCTGCCCGGCACAGGCCCCGGCTGAACGCGGCTACCAGTGCGGGAGCTGCTTTGCCCGCGATGAGGGCCGGCTGGTGCACAACAGCCACCGCGGCGGGCCCCTGCCGGCCGGGCTGCGGAGCTATCTTTCCCGGCCGCAGTGGCTTTATATCGCCACCTTTGCTGACGGCACCACCAAGGTGGGAACCGCAGCAGACCAGCGGAGGGTGCTGCGCCTGACGGAGCAGGGCGCCGTTGTGGCTCAGTACGTGGCCCGGGCCGCGGATGGGCTGCGGGTGCGGATCCTGGAGGACACGGTGTCCTCCGGCCTCGGCCTCACCCAGGCCGTACGGTCCGGGGCAAAATGTGCGTCGCTGGCAGCTCCGCTTCCGGCAGAATCCATCACGGACATCAACACCGCCCACGCGGATGCCGCCCGGGCGCTGCTCTTCACTCTGGACCCCGAAGGCTTCCAGGTGGTCAAGGATTCCTGGCCCCGCCCGGCAGCCTTTGATGCGGTGCTGGGCCACGGCGGCGCGGGAATCTATCCGCTGCCGCTGGCTTCCGGTGAGCACGGCCTGCTGATCCACGGCCTGCTGGGCAGCACCGCGCTGGTGTCGACGGACAGCGCGGAGCTCCGATTCCTGGCGGACCTCACCCAGCTCAAGGGGCAGCGGCTGGAACTGGGCCGGTTCCGCACTGCGCTGCCTGCCCTGCAGGAATCGCTCTTCTAAACCGGCCCGGCTGCTTCGGTGCGGCGCCGGCCACACGGTTTCGGTAACGCCGGGGCCCCGACTGTATTCTGAAACCATGCTTAACACCCCTTGGGAAACCGGATCTCCGCTGTACCGCCGTCTGGTCGTCATTGCGCTCTCCGTGACGGGCGCCGGAATCCTGATGGTCCTCCTCGGGGCGGTGACCAACCAGCAGATCATTATGTACCTTGCGCTGCCGGTGATCGTGGTGGGCATGAGCGCGCACCTCAGCGGTATGGTGGTGCGTGCCCGCGACGCCAAACGCCGGATGAAGGGAAACAAATGAGCATCAACCCCGACCTGCAGGGCCGCAGCTACCCGGCGGGGGAGCCTTACCAGGTGGGGCGGGAGAAAATCCGCGAGTTCGCCCGTGCGGTGAAAGCGACCCATCCGGCGCACTTCGAGACCGCCGCCGCGGAGAAGCTCGGTTATGCGGACCTGGTCGCCCCTCCGACGTTCGCGATCATCGTGGCCCAGCAGGCCGACGCCCAGCTGATCAACGATCCCGAGGCCCGGATCGATTTCTCCCGCGTGGTCCATGCCGACCAGCGGTTCACCCACCACCGGCCCATTGTGGCCGGCGACGAACTGGTGGCTGAACTTCACGTCGACTCCGTGCGTGCCATGGGCGACGGCGCCCTGATCAGCACCCGTGCGGAAATCTCCACGCTGGAAGGCGAAAGGGTCGCCACCACTGTTTCATCCATCCTCGTCCGGGGAGAGGGCCAGTAACCATGTCCATTGCACTCAGTGAATTGGCAGCCGGCCAGGAAATCGGCAGCACCACGCTGGAGATCAGCCGGGCGGACCTGGTCCGCTACGCCGGTGCCTCCGGCGACTTCAACCCGATCCACTGGAACGAACGGTTTGCCCGGTCGGTGGAACTGCCCGGCGTGATCGCGCACGGTATGTTCACCATGGGCGCTGCTGTCCAGCTGGTCACCGACTGGATCGGCGATCCCGGGGCCGTGCTGGACTACCAGACCCGCTTCACCCGGCCGGTGCTCGTCGAGGACCTCGACGATGCTCCCGGTGCGGTTGTGAACGTTACCGGCACCATCGGGGCGCTCGACGTCGACAACTCCACCGCGCGGGTGGACCTGACTGTCACCTTCAACGGCCAGAAGGTTTTGGTTAAGGCGCAGGCGGTCGTCCGGATCTGGTGAGCGCACTGACCTCGATGCAGCTGGCATCACTGACTACATCCCGCGTGGGCGGACCCGCGCGGCGCTACCTGTTGGCCGAAACGCCGGATGAGCTCATCGGCATGGTCCGGGCGGCGGACGAGGCGTCCGAACCGCTTCTGCTGGTGGGTGGAGGATCCAACCTGCTGATTTCCGACACCGGCTTTGACGGTGCAGTAGTGCATGTCGGGAACCGCGGAGTAACCATCCGCAACGGCAAGGGCGGCACCGCAGTCGTCGAAGCCCAGGCCGGCCAACCCTGGGATGAGCTCGTCGCCCACACCGTGGCCGAGGGGTATTCCGGGCTGGAAGCCCTCTCCGGCATCCCGGGCCTGGCCGGAGCGACGCCGGTGCAGAACGTGGGTGCCTACGGAGCCGACGTTTCACACAGCATCGTCTCCGTGCAGACCTGGGACCGCGAAACCCGGCAGCTGCGCCGCTTCGGCGCCGCGGAACTGGAATTCGGTTACCGCGATTCCCTCCTGAAGCGCACCACCGTCAACGGTTCTCCCCGCTATGTTGTGCTGAGCGTGGAGTTCTCCCTCACCCAAGGCACAGCCAGTGCACCGATCCGCTACGCCGAGCTGGCCCGGGCGCTCGGTGTGGAAGTTGGAGACAGCGCCGACGCCACCGATGTCCGCCGCGAAGTGCTCAGGCTGCGAGCCGGCAAGGGCATGGTCCTGAACCCTGCTGACCCCGATACCCACAGCACCGGTTCCTTCTTCACCAACCCCATCCTTCCGGCTCCAGACGCGGACAGGCTTCCCGCCGAGGCGCCGCGCTACCCGGTAGCCGAACCGGGCATGGTCAAACTCAGTGCCGCCTGGCTGATCGAGCATGCGGGCTTCGGCAAAGGCTTCGGACTGCCCGGAAACCCGGGGAGTGGGATCGCCGGCGGCCGCGCTTCCCTGTCCGCTAAGCACACCCTCGCCGTGACCAACCGCGGCGATGCGTCGGCACAGGACCTGCTGGCGATCGCCCGTGCGGTGGCCGACGGCGTCGAACTGGCGTTTGGTATCCGGCTGCAGCCGGAGCCGCTGCTGATCAACTGCTCCCTGTAAACCACCTGCCGTAAGCGGCCGTCCGGATCTCCGGGCGGCCGCTTTTTTGCTGCCGCAGGGGGCATGGACTCCGCACTGATTTAAACTTCGGCTCTTGAATAGTTAGACTTTCTAACCATGAGCTTCGATGAATCCCTCGAACTATCCCGGCAGCTGCGCCCGATGCTGCCCCGGCTCTACCATCTGAGCCGCCGGCGTCTTCCGGGGTGGGACCTGACGGCGTCGCAGTCCTCCACCATGACCACTCTGGTGGACCGTGGCCCCCTGCGGATGGGTGAGCTGGCAGCGCTGGAAGGCGTTCAGCTCCCGTCGGCCACGTCGGTGGTCAACGGCCTGGTCAAACTGGAGCTGGTCGAGCGCCGGGCGGACCCTGGGGACCGCAGGGCGGTCGTCATTGATCTGACCGAGAAGGGCCGGAAACAGGTGCAGGAGCTGGTGACCCGGCGGAACCAGGCCTTTGCCTTGCTGCTCGAGCGCCTGCCCGAGGCAGACCGCAGGCTGCTGGAGGGTGCGGTTCCGGCCATTGGGCGCCTGCTGGCACTGGGGCCGGGGCCCGCAGAGGACGGGCCCGGAGCCGTGCCTGCGGAGAACGAAGAGAACTAATACGCAACCGGAAAGGCAAACAAACACATGAGCAAAGCCGCAGCCACTGAACCCCATCCGGCACATCCGCGGCTTACGGATGCGCTGCGGGGGCAGCCGAAAACGGTTTGGGTTACTGCCTTTGCCGCCGTGATCGCTTTTATGGGCATCGGACTGGTTGATCCCATCCTCAACACCATCACGGAGGAACTGGGAGCGTCGCCCACAGAAACCACGCTGCTCTTCGGCTCCTACCTGGGTGTCCAGGTGGTGGCCATGCTGCTGACCGGGGTGATGTCCTACCGGTTCGGAGCCAAACGGACGCTCATCACCGGTCTGGTGCTGATTGTGCTGGCCGCCGGAGCCTGCGCCCTGGTGAACAGCATCGAGTCACTGGTGTGGCTCCGCGCCCTCTGGGGACTGGGTAACGCCTTCTTCATCGCCACGGCCCTCTCGGTTATCGTCGGCGCAGCGGCCGGCGGCCAGGCCGGTGCCATCCTGCTGTATGAGGCCGCCCTCGGCGTCGGACTCGCCGTCGGGCCGCTCCTGGGCGCCGCACTGGGCACCATCTCCTGGCGCGGTCCGTTCGCCGGCACCGCCGTGCTGATGGCTGTTGGCGTCATCCTCTGCGCCACCATGCTGGCCAAGGACAAGGGAAAGGCCCAGCGTCAGCGGATCCGGCTCATCGACCCGCTCCTGGCCCTGCGCAACCGCAACCTGCTCCTGACCTCCCTGGGATCGGCCTTCTACACGGCGGCGTTCTTCGCCATCATCGCCTGGGCACCCTTCGTCCTGGAGGAAGGCGCCTTCTACGTGGGCTTCGTCTTCTTCGGCTGGGGCCTGTGCGTGGCAGTCTCCGGCGTGGTGCTTGCCCCCAAGGTGGCCCGGTGGTTCGGCGAACGCGGAGGAGCCGTCCTCGCCGTGCTGATTTACGCCCTGGTCCTGCTCGCCATGGCCGTCGGCAACAAGACCGTTGTGGTCATCGGGATCATCGTGTCCGGTATCTTCTCCGGCATCCTGAACACCCTCTTCACCGGTACCGCCATGAGTTCGGGAACGGCCCCGCGCGCCGTCAACAGCGCCGGCTACAACTTCCTGCGCTGGTTCGGCGGAGCAGTTTCCGCCGTGCTGGTGGGTCACGTGGCCGGGTGGCTGGGCCTGCGGGCCCCGTTCTGGGTGGGTGCCATCTGCTGTGCCTTAGCGGCGGGGCTGCTGCTGCTCCGCCAGGAGGGCGGCGACCCGGATCCGCACACCGTGCCGGAGGAAGCTGCCGCCGTCGGCGCAGACTGACGCCCGGCTCCCCGGAACAGCAAAAAAGCGGCCGTTTGGAATTCCAAACGGCCGCTTTCCGCGTTTTGTGAGGCTACAGGTTTCCGGTCGCGATGCGCAGCATCCGGCGCAGCGGCTCGGCCGCGCCCCAGAGAAGCTGGTCGCCGACGGTGAAGGCGCTGATGTACTGCGGACCCATTTCCAGCTTGCGGATCCGTCCCACGGGAATGTCCAGCGTGCCGGTGACCGCTACCGGGGTCAGCTCCGCCATGGTGGCTTCCTTGGTGTTAGGAACCACCTTCGCCCACTCGTTGTCGGCGTCGATGATCCGCTCAATCTCGCCGATGGAAAGGTCTTCGGTGAGCTTCAGGGTCAGGGCCTGGGAGTGGGAGCGCATGGCACCGATGCGGACGCAGAGACCGTCGAACGGAATCCTGGCAGCTTCAGCGGTGTGGCGGCCGAGGATCTTGTTGGTCTCCGCTCCGCCCTTCCACTCCTCCTTAGACTGCCCGTTGCCCAGGTCAGCATCGATCCAGGGGATGACGGAACCGGCCAGCGGAACCCCAAACTGGGAAGCATCCATGGACGGATCCTTCTGCTGGGCCAGGACCGCGCGGTCGATTTCCAGGATGGCCGACGCCGGATCGGCCAGGTTGGCCGCGACGGCGGAGTTCAGGGTGCCGAACTGGTTCAGCAGTTCACGCATATGGCGGGCGCCGCCGCCGGAGGCTGCCTGGTAGGTCATGGAGGTGCCCCACTCAACGAGCCCGTTGCGGAACAGCCCGCCCAGGCCCATGAGCATGCAGGACACGGTGCAGTTGCCGCCCACGAAGTTCTTTACGCCCCGGGCCAGCCCGGCGTCGATGACGTCGCGGTTGACCGGATCCAGCACGATGATCGCACTGTCATCCATGCGCAGCGTGGAGGCGGCATCGATCCACAGGCCGTCCCAGCCGGCGTCGCGCAGCTTGGGGTAGACCTCGGCGGTGTAGTCGCCGCCCTGGGTGGTGACGATAATCGGCAGCTTGGCCAAAGTCTCAATGTCGTACGCGTCTTCCAGGGTGCCGGCACCCTGGGCGAAGGCCGGTGCCTGGCCGCCCGCGTTCGAGGTGGAGAAGAAGACGGGGTTGATCAGGTCGAAATCGCCTTCATCCTGCATGCGCTGCATAAGGACGGAACCGACCATGCCCCGCCAGCCGACGAAGCCCGCGGTGGGAACAGAGGTAGCTGCTGATGTCATGGGAATCAGTCTAGGCCAGTGGCTGGCCGCTGTCCTGATCGGTTACGCCGCGGTTCCGGGTCCACAGGGCAATACGGTACTGCAGCCCGTTGGCGGAGGTATACCAGTCCTGGGCAGGGCTGACGGCGGTAAAGGTCCAGTCCGGTCCCAGCCGGGGAGCGTAGCTGTCCCCCTCGGTCTCCGTGTTGATCACCGTGACGATTGCAACATCAGCCAGCGGTTCAGCTGCGGCGTACAGCTGGGACCCGCCCACGATCCAGATCTGGCTGCTGCCTTCGCTGCCCTCAGCAGCTTCCAGGGCGGCTTCCAGGGAGGGGACGACGACGGCGCCCTGGGGGCCGAGCTCGGCTGCCAGTCCCGGGCGGGAGGAGATCACGATGTTGGTGCGGCCGGGCAGCGGCCGGTAAGCCTCCGGGAAGGATTCCCAGGTGCGCCGGCCCATGATCACCGGATGTCCCTGGGTGCTGGCCTTGAAATGGGCCAGGTCCTCCGGCAGGTGCCAGGGCATCCCGCCGTCCTTGCCGATCACGCCGTCGCCCGTCTGAGCCCAGATCATCCCGACCAGCGGCACGCCCGTTGTGCCGAACCCGCGGGCAGCCAGGGCTTCATCGAGCTCCAGTCCAGGCTTCCCCGGATCGCCGGCAGGGTAGTAGCGGGTGGAAGCAGCGGACTTGTTCTTCTCATTCAAGGCGAATGCCCTTTCACACGGCGATAGGTGCTTTGATACCGGGGTGGTGCTGGTAATCCAGGACCTCGAAGTCCTCAAGCTCATAGTCGAAGATGCTGGCCGGCTTCCGCCGCAGCCGCAGCTGAGGATACGGGAACGGCTCGCGGGACAGCTGTTCGGTGACCTGGTCCATGTGGTTGTCGTAGATGTGGACATCGCCGCCGGTCCAGACAAACTCACCGGGCTCCAGGCCCACCTGCTGCGCCACCATCAGGGTCAGCAGGGCGTAGGAAGCAATGTTGAAGGGGACGCCCAGGAACGTGTCCGCGGAGCGCTGGTAGAGCTGGCAGGAGAGTTTTCCGTCCGCGACATAGAACTGGAACATCGCGTGGCACGGCGGCAGGGCCATGTTCTCCACTTCTGCCGGATTCCAGGCGGTGACGATGTGCCGGCGTGAATCGGGGTTCGCCTTCAGCCCGTCAATGAGCTTCTCGATCTGGTCGATCTGCCCGCCGTCCGGAGTGGGCCAGGAGCGCCACTGGACACCGTAGACCGGGCCCAGCTCGCCGTCGTCGTCCGCCCACTCGTTCCAGATGCTGACGCCGCGTTCCTGCAGCCAGCGGACATTCGAATCCCCGCGCAGGAACCACAGCAGTTCCAGCGCCACGGACTTGAAGTGCACCCGTTTGGTGGTGATCAGCGGAAAGGACGTGCTGAGGTCGAAGCGCATCTGCCGGCCGAAAACGCTGCGGGTGCCGGTGCCGGTGCGGTCGGACTTTTGGGTCCCGTTCGCCAGGACGTCGCGGAGCAGGTCTTCGTACGGTGTGGGAATGGTGGTCACTGCTCCAGTGTAGTGGGCGTGCGTTGATGGTCCCCGGGCGCAGAGCGCAATGCCGTCCCCAGCAGCTGAAGCAGCGCGGGGCCGCTGATGCCGTGCCGGCGGGCGAGTGTGAGGAGGTTCTCGACGGCGGCGGTGAGCTCCGGCGGCGTGGCCTGCACGGACCGTGTTTCCAGCGGCCGCGGGGCGATGACCGTGCCGCGCCTGCGCATGGCGGTGACGGTGCCTTCGGCTTCGAGCTCCTTGTAGGCCCTGGCCACGGTGCCCGGGGCGACGCCGAGGTCCGCGGCCAGCATCCGGATGGTGGGCAGCCGGTCGCCGGGCGAGAGGACGCCGGAAGCAGCCAGCGCGCTGACCTGACCGCGGATCTGCTCATACGGAGGAACCGGAGACTCCAGATCCACACTGATGCGGGCACTCATGGCTGTGGGGCCGGAGGAACGTCCTCACGGTCGGCGTACCCCGGCAGGTCCGGAAAGTGGGACGGGCCGAACTGCCGCAGCGCAATGACCAGCGCGGCCAGCAGCCACAGCCAGGCCCCCGCGCCTGCCTGCTGGACCAGCGGTGCCAGCCAGGTCAGCGGCGGTTCGAGTTCGATGCCGTTCCAGGAGCTGTGTGCCCAGGCGCTGTGCAGCGAGAGGTTGAAGATGGAGACCCCCACGGCCGCAACACTGGCAGCCGCTGTGGTCCGGGCGATCCGGAAGAGCGCCACGCGGCGCAGGCGCAGGTCCACGGTGCGGTCTGCGGCTGGGAAAGCGGGACGCTCCAGGACCCGGCGGGAGAGGAAATCCGTCAACACGGGCAGCAGCAGTACCAGGACGGCTGCGGAAAGGGCGAAGCGCCAGTCAAAGAACGGGTCAATGTCAACGGTGTCAATGGTTAGGCCCGGGGGATTCGTCCCTTGCGGGCCGTAAGCGCTTGCGGCAGCAGCCACGGCATAGGCGCGGGCTGCCGGGTCAACCGACGGCCCAATCAGCGCCGAGCCCAGCTGGATCAGCAGGACGACGGCGGCGGCACCGGTGGCGGTCCACCCCAGCCAGCGGGGCGGTCGGAGGAAATTCAGGTCCTCCGGGTCCAGCTCGCCGATGCTCCCGGTGTTCCCGGTGTTCCCGCTGCAGAGGCGCACCGTGTGCCGGGCAATCCAGCGATCCGTGACGAATGACATAACCAGGAACACCACCGCGCCGCCTGCCACGGCCAGCAGCGCACCGGCCCGGTCCTGCCAGGTCAGGGCGAATATGACCGATCCGGCTGCGGCGGCGGCGATGGGACCGGCGAGGGTGAGGCGCAGGCTCGCCGCAAGGGACCTGACCGCCAGCGGCGACCGCGGGGGAGCTTCGGCCTGCCCCAGCGGCTCGTCCTCCGGAGCCTCGGGCAGCGGCACCCGCGGTGCGCGCTTCAGCAGGGCAAACAGGCCGGCGTAGAAGAGGGGCAGACTGATAATCCGCAGGACATCCCCCGTCTGGCTCAGCCCAGGCGGTGTGGGGTAGTTGGAGAGGAAGATGGCGCCGGACGTGTTCAACGACATCAGGAGGGCGGCGGCTACCCGCAGGACCCGGTGAGCCGAGGCCCGGCGCAGTGCGGCGTCCGCTTCCACGGTGGTGCCTGGAACCATGGGCCGCACGGAGATGAGTTTGAGGATTCCCGCCGTGGCTCCGGCGGTCAGCAGGAGCCACGGCAGCCATCCGAACAGCAGTGCCATGGCTGGTGGCGAGAAGGGATCGCGTTGAAGCACGGTCCCGAGGACCAGCAGATCCAGGACCAGGAAGATCAGGGCAACGCAGGCCATATACCCTGGCACGAGCGTGCTTAGGCTGCGGTGCCGGAGGACGGCGGTGCGGACAGCGCCACGCGGCCGCGGCCAGGTCAGTTCACCGACGGCGAGGACTGCGAGTGCGAAGACTGTGGGCGGCCCCAGCTGCAGGAGCGCGGCGGGGATGCTGAAGTGGCCGTTCCACCACAGGTCCCCGCTCGCTTCCACGAGCGCGGGCCGCAGGACACCGGGGAGCCACATAGCCGTTGCCAGGGCAACGATCCCGATCCGGCGGGCATACCTTTGCGCGGCCTCAGTGACGGTCCGGGCGTCCGTTCCCGGCTTGGGCCGGACGGACAGCACCATCAAGGTGAGGACAACCGCCCAGAACAGCAGGGTGCCGAGTGTGGATAGGACTACCGCTGCCATAAGGATCCCCCGGAGCTATGAATCGAATGTACCGAGTATTTGATACATAACTCCGGGGGTCAAGGGTTTGAGGGCAACCCTTAGAGGGCGCCGCCGGCGGCCTCGGGGGCACCTGCGTCGTCGCCGCCGTCGCCCACGCGCTCGCGGGCCATGAAGTTCTCCAGGTCGAACAGGTTGTCCGCCCGGCGGGCCACGGCAAGCAGCGTGCTCATCGAGGCGACTTCCTCCACCTGCTCCTTGAGGAACCACAGCATAAACTGCTCGCCGAGGGCGTCACCTTCCGCGCGGGCCGCCGCAAACAGCGCCTCGATCTGGGAGGTCACCTGCTTTTCCTGGGCCAGGGCCAGGGAAATCGGCTCCACCACATCGGCGAAATCGTTCTTGACCGGCTCAATCCCGGGGATCCGGACGGGCAGGTCCCGGTCCAGCATGTACTGGACCAGCATCATCGCGTGATTACGCTCTTCCACTGACTGCGCGTAGAAGTGGCGGGCCAGCTGCGGGAGGTCCTCGCCGTCGAAGTACACGGCCATGGCCACGTACTGCTGCGAGGCATTGAATTCGTTACCGATCTGGGCTTCAAGGAGTTCAGTGAATTTGCTCATGACGCTAACAATATGCGTGCTGACCTGCGCAGAAAAGGACGGATAGGCTTAGCTCGCCAAGGCTAGGCTAAGCACTCCCGTGGGTTTTCCCCAGCCGCCGCAGCCCTAGTCATCGAAGGGCCGGTACCGCTCCAGTGAGACGATCCGCCGCGGATTGCGCCGGCTGACATGGCAGATCACGGCCTCGCCTGGAACCAGATACGGATCCTTGTCCGGAAGCTGGGCTGACATGGCGTCCGCCATGTGCGCTGACAGGACCTCGAAGACCAGGGGCAGGACCGGCCGGTGGGTGCACAGCGCCACCGGCTTGGCTTTCTCAAACAGACTATCGACGGCGGCGCGGGCCTTCCCGGGCTTGCGTTTGGCGCTGTGCTCGGTCAGCGCGTCCACTGTCTTAAACTTCGGTTTGCGCGCATTTACGTAGGGGCCCATGGTCTGGACGCAGCGGAGCCAGGGGCTTGTGGCCACCCGGTCCGGGCTCCAGGCCACCAGCAGGCGGGCCACGGCCTTGGCCTGGCGCTGGCCGGTGGCTGCGAGCGGACGTTCGCCCTCGGCCCGGGCCCAGGAGGACCGGGGCTTGGCTTTCGCATGCCGGACGACGATCAGCGGCCAGGTGGCCAGGTCACCGGCCTCGTGCGCTGCCACCAAGGCCTCCAGCGGCAGCCGGTCGGTGGGGTTGGTCAGCAGCCCGGCAGCTTCCTCGGGGGCGCACCAGCGTACACCGTCGACCTCCTTGCCGTCGGGCCGCGGTTTAGCCGACTCAACGTGGGCGGCCCAGTAGTGCACGGCTTTGAGGCCGGATGCCACGGGATACCGGGTCTGGGGGAGCGGGATGCCCAGCCTGATGTGGAGCCCGATTTCTTCCCGCACCTCCCGCACGGCGCACTCAGGAACTGTTTCGCCGGCGTCGAGCTTCCCCTTCGGCCAGGACCAGTCGTCATAACGCGGCCGGTGGATCATCAAAACCTCCAGCTGGTCGGCCTGCACCCGCCAGCAGATAGCTCCGGCGGCCACGACCTTCGGCTCGCCGGACAGATCCAGGGCGTAGGGCGTCTCACCCAGCAGCAGGGCAGCCGTCTCCTCCGGGGCATCCCGGCCGTCCTCCGGGAGGGAGAGCGCCGAGGCGGCCGGTCCCGGTCCATCCGATGCGGGCGCGGAGCCCGTGGAACCCTGTATCAACGGCGCACCAGCGCGCGCTGGCGCGAGCGGGAAGCGAGCAGCCAGGACTGCACGTCCTCCAACAGGTTCCCGTTGGCGTCCTTATGGTGCCGGGTCCAGATGCCGTCCGCATCCAGGTGCCAGCTGGCGGTCCCGGGGTCCAGATAACGGTCCATGAGCTCGATCAGGTTGGTGATGTCGTCCGGTGAACCCAGCTGCACCAGCGCCTCGACGCGGCGGTCGAGGTTCCGGTGCATCATGTCCGCGGAGCCGATGAAAACCACCGGGTCCCCGCCGTTGGCGAAGGCGAACACACGGGAGTGTTCGAGGAAGCGGCCCAGGATGGAACGGACCGTGATGTTCTCGCTCAATCCCGGAACCCCCGGGCGGACCGAACAGATACCGCGGACGATCACGTCAACCTGGACACCGGCCTGGGAAGCGCGGTACAGGGAGTCGATGATTGCCTCATCGACCATGGAGTTGACCTTGATGATCACCCGGCCGGGAAGGCCGGCCTTCTTATTGGCGATTTCCCGTTCAATCCGGTCGATCAGTCCCGATCGGACGGACCGCGGGGCCACCAGGAGGCGTTTGAACGTGGACTTGGGGGCGTAGCCGGAGAGCTGGTTGAAGAGCTTGGTGAGGTCTTCACCCACCTTTTCGTTCGCGGTGAGCAGGCCCAGGTCCTCGTAGTAGCGGGCAGTGCGGGGGTGGTAGTTGCCGGTACCGATATGGCAGTAGCGGCGCAGGCCGTCCACTTCCTGGCGGACCACCAGGGAGAGCTTGCAGTGCGTCTTGAGCCCGACGATGCCGTACACCACGTGCACCCCGGCCTGCTCCAGTTTCCGCGCCCAGGAGATGTTCGCCTGTTCGTCGAAGCGGGCCTTGATTTCCACCAGTGCCAGGACCTGCTTGCCGGACTCCGCGGCGTCGATCAGTGCATCAACAATGGGGGAGTCACCGGAGGTCCGGTACAGGGTCTGCTTAATCGCCTGCACCCGGGGATCAGCAGCCGCCTGCTCCAGGAACGCCTGGACGGAGGTGGAGAAGGAATCGTAGGGGTGGTGCAGCAGGATGTCGCGGCGCCGCATGGCGGCGAAGACATCGGCGGGCTTGGAGGTCTCGGATTCCTTCAGGTGCAGCGAGGTGTGCGGAACCTGCTTGGGGTAGTGGAGGTCCGGCCGGTCGATTCGGCTGATCGGGCTGAGGCCGCGCAGGTCCAGCGGTGCCGGCAGGGTGTACACCTCGTCCTCTTCGACACCGAGTTCGCGCACCAGCAGTTCCCGGACGCCAGGGTTGATGTCCGGAGTGACTTCCAGCCGGACCGGCGGCCCGAACCGGCGGCGCAGCAGTTCCTTCTCCAGCGCCTGGAGCAGGTTCTCGGCGTCGTCCTCTTCAACTTCGAGGTCCTCGTTGCGGGTCACGCGGAAGGTGTAATGCTCCACCACGTCCATACCGGGGAAAAGCTGGTCCAGGTGCTCGGCGATCATGTCTTCCAGCGGGATGAACCTGGCGGTGCGTCCCGCAACGGTTCCGGCACGGGGACCGTCCACGGAAATCAGCCGCGGCAGCTGGTCCGGCACCTTGACCCGGGCGAAGAAGTCCTTGCCGCTGACCGGGTTGCGGACCACTACGGCAAGGTTCAGCGACAGGCCGGAGATGTACGGGAAAGGATGCGCCGGATCCACGGCGAGGGGCGTGAGGATCGGGAAGACCTTCGCCGCGAACTGCCGGTGCAGCTGGGCCTTCGAAGCGTCGTCGAGTTCCTTCCAGCTGACCAGGTGGATGTTCTCCTCCGCCAGCGCCGGGCGGATCTGCCGCGCAAAAACCTCTGCGTGCCGCTGCTGCAGCCGGTAGCCGGCCTGGGTGATCTCCTCCAGCTGTTCAATGGGGCTGAGTCCCGCTGCGGAGGGAACGGCCAGGCCGGTGGCGATGCGGCGCTTCAGGCCGGCCACCCGGACCATAAAGAACTCATCGAGGTTGGAGGCGAAGATCGAGAGGAAACTGACGCGTTCCAGCAGGTAGAGCTCCGGATCCTCGGCCAGTTCCAGCACCCGGGCGTTGAAATGCAGCCAGCTGATCTCCCGGTCCAGGAAACGGTCCGGGGTGATGTCGCCGCTCGGCAGCAGGGCGGGACCGAAATCCGGAATGTCGATGCGGTCCTGCGTGGCCCGCGGTGCGGGCATCGCTTCGGCAGAACCGAAGGACAACCGCGTGCTGGCTACGGTCTCGGAATCCATAGTATTTCTCCCTGGCAGTTCTGGCTGGCTGCTTCGGCTCCCGGGAACCGGAGTGCCTGGGCGGCCGTCATTCTCAACACTACAAGCCGCGGACGGCTATTCGGCCGCGTACATGACGTCCACGTCCCAGCGGACAAAACCGAGCCGGCGGTACAGTGCGACGGCGGGAGCATTGTCCGCGTCAACGTAGAGCATCACCGCGCGCAGGCCCGCCTGCCGAAGGTGCTCGATTCCGGCCAGGGTCAGGGCCTTGCCCAGTCCGCTGCCCTGTGCCTGAGGGGTCACGCCCACCACGTAGACCTCGCCCATGGCAGGGTGGCTGCCGCTGCGGGGATGGACCTTTGTCCAGTGGAAACCGAGCAGCTCCCCGTCGGACTCGCGGACTGCCAGCAGAAATCCCGCAGGATCGAACCAGTCCTCTGCCATGCGGGCCGCAAGGTCGGCCCGGGTCATCGCCCCCTGCTCAGGATGGTGGGCGAAAGCGGCGGCGTTGGCCTGCAGCCACGCCGTTTCATCGCGGCCGGGCTCGAACGGCCGCAGCACCACGCCATCCGGCAGTGCGGGTGCCGGCAGCTCCTTTTCCAGGGCGTCGTGGGAGAGGCGCATCCGCCACAGTTCCCGGACCGGGCGGTAGCCGAAGCGGGCGGCCAGCTCGACGGCGGCCTCATGGTTCCCGTGTGACCAGGCTTTGACGCCCCTGCCGGTATCCGCCTGCACAGCCTGCGCCAGCGCGGTGCCGACACCCTGGTTCCGGTAGTTCGGATGGACCACCAGTTCCAGCACTCCGGCTTCCGGATCGCCCGGCGGGGAGTTCAGCACGGCGACGCCGGCCAGGTACTGGGCGGTGGAAGGATCGGAGTGCTCATCCAGGGCCAGGGTCGAGTACACCCGCAGCAGGTCCGGATCGGCGTCCGGGGAGCGCAGGTCAACGAGGGTCTGCTCCGACAGGGGAGGATTCCCGTCGGCTTCGGCGGCCGCTGCGGCCAATTCCCGGATTCCGCGGAGAGCCGCCTCGTCCGGGGCACCGCGGGTAGTGAGGATAGGCCATCTGGTCAGGGGGTTCTCGCTCATTGAAGAAGCCTAACCGCCCAAGGGCGCGGGAGGGGAGACGCGTCAGCTCTCGTGCCGCGCGGCGGCCGGCTGGTCCTCCGGAGTGCGGGTGCGGGTGAAGCGGTATCCCACGTTGCGCACGGTCCCGATGAGGTTCTCATGGTCCGGTCCCAGCTTCGCCCGGAGGCGCCTCACATGGACGTCCACCGTTCGTGTGCCCCCGTAGTAGTCGTATCCCCAGACCTCGTGGAGCAGCTGGTCCCGGGTAAAGACCCGTCCGGGGTGCTGGGCCAGGTACTTGAGGA
Source organism: Arthrobacter sp. Helios (assembly GCF_023167125.1). NCBI lineage: Bacteria > Bacillati > Actinomycetota > Actinomycetes > Micrococcales > Micrococcaceae > Arthrobacter > Arthrobacter sp. Helios. The sequence goes on along the minus strand of NZ_CP095402.1, from coordinate 2,390,759 downwards.
GTTCAAATTCCTTGTAGGTGAGGTTCAGTGCGGTGCCGCTGACCCGGGCCGTGTAGCTGGCCTCATCAATCACCACACCCGAAGCATGGATTTCGGTGCTGGCCGCCCCGGACGCCGCCTGGGTGCGGGAGACGGCCAGCCGGAGGCGGGCTTCGAGTTCCGCCGGCCCGGCACTGTCCAGGACGACGTCGTCCGCGAGCCAGTTCGCGGCCACCGCTGCCATGCCGCCCTCGGTGAGGACCAGGATCAGGGGGGTATCCAGTCCGGTGGCCTTGAGCAGCTGGGTGAGGGAACGCGCGCCGATCAGGTCTTTGCGGGCATCCACCAGCACAACGTCGCAGGGTTCAATATCCAGCAGGGCGGTCGGTTCCGCGGGGACCACATGGACCTTGTGGTTCAGCAATTCCAGCGCGGGCAGGATTTCAACAGACGCCCCGGAGCTGTTGGTGAGAAGCAGAATGTGCGGCATAGGTCCTCCGAAAGTTGGGCGCACATCGTCGGGCACGTTATCCATCCGGTCCTCAGCGGCCGAAGAGTGGTGAAAGTATATCCACCGATCCGCCCGCAGGCCGTAGCTTTTATCCGTGCCGCGTAATAAGGCAGTATGGCTAGGGTGAAACTTTGGAGCATTGCGGTGCCGGCGGCAGTTGTCCTGATCGGCATCGTGGTGGCTTCGTACCTTTCAGTCGAGGCGACGGCCATAGTTACGGGAGCCGCCGCGGCGCTCGCGGGATTCGGCTGGCCCTACCTGCTGGGCGTGCCCGCCCGCAAGACCCAGGGTGGCGTCCTGGCCATTGTTGGCGCCGGCAGTGTCGCAGCCGCCTACCTGGCCCCGGCCACCTCCATGCTGACCTGGCTGCCGGCTTTCACCGCCGTCGGAGTCGGATCTGTCTTCCTGATCCAGCTGCTGCGCGGCACCGGCCAGGCCCACCGGCTGGAATCGACCATCGGAGTTATTGGCGGCGCCCTGATCTCCGGGATGGCTTCCGGCTGGGTGGCGGCGGACCGGCTGCCTGCTCCGGAAGGATCCTACGGACTGATCACCGCCAGTGGCGCAGCCATTCTCAGTGCCATCCTGGTTTGCCTGATTCCGCTGCCGGACCGCATCACTGCGCCCTTCGCCGTCGTCGCCGGGGCAGTTGCGGGCGGAGCGGCCGCAGCGCTGGTTCCCGGGCTGCCGGTTGCCGCCGGGGCAGTCATCGGCGCCGTCTGTGCCGGAGTGATCGCAGCTGTCCGCCGGCTGGCACTGACCCGGGATGAGGCACCCGGGCTGCTCGGCGTCCTCTCGGCAGGACTCGCCCCGGTCCTCGCGCTTGGCACGGCCGTCTACTTCGTCGGCCGCCTGCTCATCCCCTAGGCGGGGCGGGAGGTACCGTCCCCGGCCGTCACAGGAGACAAAGCATCCGGTGAGCGGGTTAGGATGTAGGCATGTCGCTTGTAGCTCTCGAAATCTTTTTCATCGTCCTCCTGGGTATCACCGGCCTGGCAATGGCTGGCTTCGCAGGCCTCGTAGTGGCGCGCCTGTACAAAGGCCAGAAGTAGCCTCCCACCCCGTATTACCCCGTAATCCAAGGGAAGGGCCCCTGCCATGCCAATGGAGATCCCCACAGATCTGACACCCGGACTGGTTCCGCTGTCCTGGCTCCTTGGAGTCTGGGAAGGCTCCGGCCGGCTCGGTGAAGGTGAAGCCGGCTCCGAGCACTTCACGCAGCGGGTCACGTTTACGCAGAACGGCCTGCCGTACCTGCAGTACACGGCGGAAAGCTGGTTGACGGACGAGGAAGGTACCGTCCTGCGCCCGCTTGCCGTGGAAACCGGTTTCTGGGCATTGGACCGTCCCCTGAACGACGCCGACGGCGGGCCGGGCCTGATTCCCGCCGACATTGTGCCTGCCCTGCGCAGCGCCGATGAAGTCGAAGCCCTGCGCAACGACGCCGGCGGTTTCGACATCACGGCAACCATCGTGCACCCCGGCGGTATTGCCGAGCTGTACTACGGGCAGATCAAGGGCCCGCAGATCCAGCTGACCACCGACCTGGTTATGCGCGGCGTCAACTCCAAGGAATACACCGCCGCGACCCGCATTTACGGCCTGGTCAACGGTGACCTGTACTGGCGGTGGGATGTAGCTGCCGAGGGCAAAGCCCTGGAAGCACATGCTTCAGCCATCCTGAAAAAGCAGTCTTAGCCGGCCCGGTTGCCCGCCCCGGGACGGGCGGAGTGCCGCGGCCGGAATACTCCTCCACGCCAAGGACGTTGCACTTAACATGAGCCCCAAAAGCCCCTTGCTTGCCCGCGCCGGAGCCGTTGAAGCCGGCGGCCTCGATTCCGGTACCGCTGCCCATTACGGCGACCCGCTGCGGGAGCAGCGGGCGCTGGCCAGGGGAGAAGCTGTCACCGACCTCTCCAGCCGGGGTGTTGTTACCGTCTCCGGTCCCGACCGGCTGAGCTGGCTGAATACCCTGTCTTCGCAGAAGCTCCTGTCCCTGGCCCCGGGGGAAAGCACCGAGCTGCTGCTCCTGAGCGTGCAGGGCCGGATCGAGCACGACGCCCGGGTCCTGGACGACGGTGAACGCACGTGGCTGATCGTCGAGGGGAACGATGCACCCGCCCTGGCGGCCTGGCTGAACAGCATGAAGTTCACCCTCCGTGTCGAAGTCCAGGATGTCAGCGAAGAGTGGGCGGCCGCCGGTTCGGTGACCCAGGTTCCGGCCTGGACAGACTATTTGGTGTGGACGGATCCGTGGCCGAGGGTCTCGCCCGGAGGCTACGCCTACACGGAAGCTGAATCAGCAGACCACCCCGGACTCGAACGGCCCTGGCACGAGTACCTCATTCCGCGTTCCGGCCTTGAGCAGGCCGTGGCGGACTCCGGCCGGACCCTCGCCGGGTCCATGGCGGCCGAAGCCCTTCGCATTGCCGCCTGGCGGCCCCGGCTCGGCGCGGAAACCGACGACAAAGCGATTCCGCATGAGCTGGACCTGATCCGTACCGCCGTGCACCTGGACAAGGGCTGCTACAAGGGGCAGGAGACAATCGCGCGGGTCCATAACCTGGGCCGCCCGCCCCGCCGGCTGGTGTTCCTGCAGCTGGACGGCTCCCAGCACACCCTGCCGGAGGCCGGCAGCCGGATCCTGTTTGGCGAACGGGAGGTGGGGCGCGTGACCTCCGTAGCGCAGCACTATGAGATGGGCGCGGTGGCCCTGGCCCTGGTCAAGCGCTCCGTGGACCCCTCCGCGGACCTGGTGGTGGACGACGGCGGTGAACTGTACGCCGCGGCACAGGAACTGATTGTGTCCCCCGGCGCAGGGCAGGCAGTGGGCCGGCAGACCGGCTTCCTGCGGGCGCCGCGGACGGAAAGGAATAACTGATGACTGAATTTCCCGACGCTTCCCCGGACGCACAGTCCGAAGCCGACCAGGAGACGCTGGCGCTGGCGGAACGGCTCTTTGACGCCGCCCGCGCCGGTGACACGGAAACGCTCCGGACCTATGTCAGCGCCGGCGTACCCGCCACGCTCACCAACGCTGCCGGGGATTCGCTGCTGATGCTCGCGGCCTATCACGGCCATTCCGCAGCCACGGCGCTGCTTATTGAGCTTGGTGCGGAGGTTAATACCCTCAATGACCGCGGTCAGTCACCGCTGGCCGGTGCGGTGTTCAAGGGCTACGCGGACGTGGTCCGTGTGCTGGCGGCAGCGGGAGCAGACCCCGACGCCGGAAATCCCTCAGCCCGGGCGGCCGCAGCTTACTTTCAGCGCACGGAGCTGCTGGACATCCTGGCCTAGCGCCCGGTTACCCCGCTGACTTAGCTCAAACCGGCAGGGCCCGCTCAGGCCGCTGACCCAGCTCAGGCCGGAAGGGCCACGGAGGCCCGGATTCCCGCCGCAACGAATCCCGCACCGGCTGCGGTGCGGGAGGCTCCGACATTGTTGAACGGGGCCCGCCACTGGGGAATCAAACCCGCGGCCATGGCGTCTTCCACCGCTATGGCGCTGATGTAGCTGCCCAGGCCGCGCATGCGGTGGCCGGGGGCAGTGAGGGCACCCATATCCGCGAGGATGCCGTCCTTGATGCTGTAGCCCGCTCCCGCGAGGGGAGCCGGAACTTCGGGGTTGGCGTCGTCCATCAGCAGGAACAGGGCCTCACGGGCGCTGAGCTTTGCTTCCAGGACGTCGTCCGGCGGGCAGAGGCGTTCCAGGGTTTCGGCGTAACGGCGGTCTTCGGCAATGGCCAGTTCGCTGGCGGGCACCTCGGGATAGAAATCCGCGTAGAACAGATGCTCGGTGCCAGTCCCGCGGCCGCCGTGGTCCGCAGAGAGCCGCATCAGCGCCGCGCCGCTGCTGAGTTCGGCGGCACTTTTGGACCTGACCTGCGCAGCCGCCCAGGCGGGACCCGAGAAGACCTCGCGCCCGAAGAGCCTGACGAAGGAGACCTCGCTGGCTTCCTCGTGGACATCGTAGATGCGCTCATCGCTGTCCGCGGCTGCCAGCGCGTCATCGTCAAGACCGAGCCTGCGGGACCAGGCCAGCTGGATTATGGAAATCGTGCTCGTGTCTAGCTGCATGAGCTTCAACCTACACGGGGTGGAGGAGGGCAGCGCAAGCCGCTGGGGCCATTTGTTAGGCCGCCTAACCGAAAAGAATGGCGGCCTCTTCGTAGCGGCGTTCCGGAACGGTCTTGAGGTTGCCCAGCGCCTTTTCGAATCCGACCCGGACAATGTCGGTGCCATGAAGCGAGACCATGGTGCCCCACAGGCCCTCCACCACGGAATCCACGGCTGCCATTCCCAGCCGGGTGGCAAGCACCCGGTCGAACGCGGTGGGAACACCGCCGCGCTGGATATGGCCCAGGACAGTGGCCCGCGTTTCGATGCCGGTCCGCGCCTCGATTTCCGGGGCGAGCAGTTCACCGATCCCGCCGAGCCGCGGCCGTCCGAAGGCATCCAGTCCGCGTTCGGAATGCGGAGCTTCCATATCCGTGGTGACGAAGCCTTCGGCGACGACCACCAGGGGGGCGCGGCCACGGTCCCTGGCCTCATTGACCCACTGCGCGATCTGGTCCAGGCTGACTGGCTTTTCCGGGATGAGGATGGCGTGGGCTCCGGCTGCCATGCCGGAGTGGAGGGCGATCCAGCCGACGTGGCGGCCCATTACTTCGGCCACCATGCACCGGTGATGGGATTCGCCCGTGGTGCGGAGCCGGTCGATGGCCTCGGTGGCGATCTGCACGGCAGTATCGAATCCGAAGGTGAAGTCAGTTGCGTCGAGGTCGTTATCCACCGTCTTGGGCACACCCACGATGTGCAGTCCCGCGTCGGTCAGCCGCTGCGCGGCTGCCAGGGTGCCTTCGCCGCCGATGGCGATGACGGCGTCGATGCCCAGCCGGTCCAGCGTGGCCTTGATTTTCTCCGGCCCGCCGTTCGGACCTTCGAACGGGTTGGTGCGGGACGTGCCAAGGATGGTGCCGCCCTGCTTGGAAATACCGCGGACCCGGGTACGGGGCAGGTCGATGATGTCCCCGTCAACCACACCCCGCCAGCCGTCAAGGAATCCTACGAACTCCACGTCATGCGTCTTGATGCCGTTGAGCACCGCTCCGCGGATCACCGCATTGAGCCCGGGGCAGTCGCCCCCGCTGGTGAGAATGCCGATCTTCATTAGCGTGACCCCTGGATCTGGTAGGTGAGCGGCGGCCTCCTACGATTCTAGTCACGAGCGGGCGCCATGCTGGCACCCGCGGCGGGCACGGAGCGCCGGGGCAGCGGAATCTTCCCTGCCCCGGCAGCGCCTCAGCCGCCGATGAGCCGTTCCAGGACGATTTTTCCGTCCGTGGTGGGCAACAGCAGCCAGGCAACCAGATAGGTGCCGATGCCGATGAACGGGAGCAGGAAGCTCAGCAGCACGGCAATCCGGACCAGTGACACATCCCAGCCGAACTTCTGGGCGATTCCGGCGCAGATCCCGGCGATCCAGCCGCCGCGTGCACGTTTGATCGGTGATGAGCGCAGTGCGTTGTAGAACTTTTCCATGGAGTTTTTCTGCCTGCTTTCCATTCAGTGGTGTTTTCCATACAGCGGGGGCGGTTCAGCGGTGGCGCGCGCCGGCAGCGGCTCGCGGTCAGGGGTTCCGGCTCCGGCCCAGGACGGAGATTAGCCCGCCGATCACCAGCGCGGCACCCGCTCCGATGAGTACGCCGAGCAGGACCATGCCTGCATCGAGCCGGATTTCGGTGAGCTGGACGGCCAGGATCAGTCCGCCCAGGGCTGCGAGAACCAGGCCCCAGACGATGGTGCCCACCCGCAGCGGGCGGTGTTCGGTCTCCGGCTCGGGGACGTAGACCTCGTCTGACGGCGATGCCGAAAAGGTGCCGGAGGATGCGGCGTCGTGGTTGCGGGGTTCATTCCTGAATTCACTCATCAGTCGAGGCTGCTTTCATCTGTGGTCACCAGGACGTTGCTGGCGACACCCTTGATCTGGATGATCATCCGGTTGCCGGTGGCATCCGGGTTCAGGTCCGGGAGCTGCCTGCCGGCCCAAAGACCTCCGGTTGACGTGATTGTCCCGCTGCGGTCCAGGTCGATGTTGCCCATGGCCATATCCGCCTCGATCGAAACCCGGACATCGTCCGGAACCAGGATCACCAGGTCTCCCGCTGCGATGCTCACCGGCACCCGGACATCCCCGTCTTTCACGTCGTCGGCCAGACCTCGGAGGTCAAGGTTCCCGCCGGCGGCCGCCATGGAGTAGCCCTCCCGGGCCGTGCCGGACTGGCCGGCGTTCCAGTTGACGTCATTGGCGACGGCCACGTTGCGGTAGGCGTAGTTTCCGCCGAACAGCACTGCCGCGATCAGGGACACGACGGCGAGGCCGCCCGCGATTCCTGAGGACCGGCCCGCCGCACCGAGGCCGACGATGCCAAGGCCCAGCACCACTGCGGCTCCGGCCAGTGCCACGGCCGCAGGGGAGCGGAAATCGTAGATCCCGGCGTAATCCAGGGCGAGCAGGACGCCTGCGGCAAGCAGGGCCGTCCCACAGATAAGCGCAGCCCAGGATGCGGGAGCGGAGGTAGAAGGTTTCACGGCTTTCGGAGCGGGCGGCGGGAACTGTACGTAGGCTCCGCCGAATCCGCGCTCGGGTGCTCCCGGGGTTCGGCTGTACTCGTGGGCACCGCCCGGGGCTGGCAGCGGCATCGTCGGGGCATCCGGGCCGGGATACCCGGCGGCCGGAAACGCGCTGGTGCGCGGGCCCGGGGTATCTGGGGCATTCCCGTCGAAACCGGCTGGACTTTCTCCGGGACGGCCGTTTTCTCCGGGCCGGTTGCCGGCCGGATACGCTCCCGGCTGCGGCCCTTGGTGTGGCTGCTGATGCGCGGCCGGACCGGCTGATTTTGCGTGGCTGCGGGTGGTCACCCAGTAGATGCACAGGATGATGGCGGCGATCCAAAACAGTCCCCAGAAGATTCCGCCAAGCCATCCGTCCTCGGCCCAGAAGGAGACTCCCGGGGCCCCGAAGCCGAGGATGGTGAACGTCAGGGCACCGGTCATTCCGGAGCTCCAGGTGCCGCGGATCGCCTCCTCGAGGTGGATCCGGCCGTCGGGCTCGGGCAGCAGTGCCCAGGCCACGCCGTAAAAGACAACGCCCACACCGAAGAGTGAGAGCAGGATAACCAGTCCGCGGACCAGTGTCGGGTCAAGGCCGGTGCGCTGGGCGATTCCGCCGGCAACGCCGCCGATCCAGCGCTGTGGTGAGCGCTGGATTCCCAGCTGGCGGAGCCAGGTGAAGAATGAGTTGTCCCCGGAGCTGCGGCGGAAGGGAACCTGGCCCTGGGGCTCCTGTGGTGGCAGATGCTGCGTGGATCCCGTTGTGGCGGGCTGCCCGTCTCCGGGCTCGGATGGATGCGAGTTCATGCTTCCAGTCTTCCGTCCGGGACGCCCCGGCGCATCGGGGATCCCCCTGAGGGACCCCTGAACCTGCCCCTGATACCGTGCGCAGGCTTTCCAGCGGGTGGCGGTTTTGCCGTCCGGCCGTGTTTGGATTATGGCATGAGACCTCCCCTGCTCCGCTCCCCGGACCGGGTGGTGGCCGGTGTCTGTTCGGGACTGGCCGCGCACCTGGGCATGCCGGTGCGTACCGTCCGCGTGTTGATGGCTGTGCTGTCGCTGCTGGCAGGTGCCGGCGTCATCCTGTACGCCTGGCTCTGGATCATGGTGCCGACTACGGAGGAAGAAGCAGCGTCGGGTGAACGGAATCCGCGTAGTGTGGCGGAGAACTTTGCCCGCTACCTGCAAGAGGAGCAGGGCAACCGGGCAGCGCCGGGGAAAACCGCAATCGGCACCCGTGAAATCCTGATCGGCCTGCTGCTGCTGCTGGCGGCGGCCGCAGTCGTGGCCCAGCGGCTGGGCGCGGAAATCAACCTTGGGATGCTCCTGCCGTTTGCGGCGATCGCATCCGGAGCCGTCCTGGCCTGGTCCCAGCTGGATGCCTCCCGCCGGGCCGGCCTGGTGGCTGGCGCCGGAGCGGACCGCAAGTCCGGCCTTACCCGGCTGATTATCGGGCTGCTGCTCGTGATCGCCGGCTTCCTGCTGATCCTCTCCGGCTCCATCACCTGGGACGTCCTGGTGCCGGCGGTGCTGGCTTCCCTGGCTGTCCTGGCGGGCATCGCACTGGTCCTGGCTCCCTGGGCCGTGAAGTACTGGCGGGCTTTCCAGACGGAGCGGGCTGGACGCATCCGCCAGACCGAGCGCGCCGAGATCGCAGCGCATCTGCATGATTCCGTGCTGCAGACCCTGGCATTGATCCAGAACCGGGCCGGGTCCGAGTCCGAGGTCATCAAGCTTGCCCGGGCCCAGGAGCGTGAACTGCGCCAATGGCTGTACGCCGATCCGGAGAAAGGCACCGGAACCCTGGCTGACGCCCTGAAAGGCGTTGCGGCGGAAGTCGAAGACGCGTACGGCCACCCGGTGGATTTCGTCGCCGTCGGCACGGCTGAGCTGACGGTGCAGAGCTCGGCGCTGGTGCAGGCGGCAAGGGCAGCGCTGTTTAATGCCGCCCAGCATGCTGGCGGCCAGATTTCGCTTTACCTGGAGTGCCGGCCGGACGCCGCAGAGGTGTTCGTCCGGGACCGCGGGAGCGGATTCGACCCGGATGCCGTTCCGGAGGACCGGCTGGGGCTGCGGGAATCAATCGTCGGCCGCATGCAGCGGCACGGCGGTACAGCCAGGGTGAAGAGCAGCAGCGCCGGCACCGAGATACATTTGGCACTGCCCCTGGCCGGCGCGGACGCACCGGCACAGTCTGAACGGGAAACGGAGAACAGGTGAGCAGCGCAGCACCGCCCCTTGAAGCAGCCCAGCCAGTATCGGTGGTGGTGGTTGATGACCACGCCATTTTCCGGTCAGGTTTGAAAGCGGACCTGGACGGACGGGTCAACGTCCTTGCCGAGGCAGCAACCGTGGAGGCCGCCGTCGCCGCGATCCGGCAGTCCCGGCCGCAGGTAGTGCTGCTGGACGTGCATCTGCCCGGCGGATCCGGAGGCGGAGGAGCCGAGGTGATTGCCGGCTGCGCAGACCTGCTGGCTACGACCCGTTTCCTGGCCCTGAGCGTCTCCGATGCGGCGGAGGACGTTGTGACAGTGATCCGGGCCGGCGCCCGCGGTTACGTCACCAAGACCATTTCCGGCACGGAGATTTCCGACGCCGTCCTCCGCGTTGCCGGGGGCGACGCGGTGTTTTCCCCCCGGCTCGCCGGATTCGTGCTCGATGCGTTCGGGGCGTCCACCGCCGTCAGCGTAGATGACGAGCTGGACCGGCTTTCGGCACGCGAACGCGAAGTGATGCGGCTGATCGCCCGCGGCTACAGCTACAAGGAAGTTGCCAAGGAACTGTTTATCTCCGTCAAGACGGTGGAAACCCACGTCTCCGCAGTCCTGCGGAAGCTGCAGCTTTCCTCCCGGCACGAACTGACCAGGTGGGCTGCAGCCCGCAGGCTGCTCTAGCGGGCGCGGGTCACTTCTTGGCCTGGCCGAGGAAGTCCTTGAGCCGGTCCATGCCGGTCTTGAGGTCCTCGTCGCCCAGGGCGTAGGACAGGCGCAGGTAGCCGGACGGGCCAAAGGCTTCACCCGGTACGACGGCGACTTCCACGGTATCCAGGATCATCGCCGCCAGCTCCGCGGACGTCTGCGGACGCAGGGGGCCGGCAGCACCCGGGAATTCCCGCCCCAGCAGCCCGCGCACGTCGGCGTAGGCATAGAAGGCACCCTCGGGCATGGGGCAGTTGACGCCGTCGATGGAGTTCAGTGCCTCGACCATGGCCCTGCGGCGGCGGTCGAAGGCCAGTTTCATGTCATCAACGGCCGTCAGCGGCCCGGAAACAGCGGCCAGCGCTGCCATCTGCGAGATGTTCGAGACGTTGGAGGAGAGGTGGGACTGCAGGTTGGTGGCTGCCTTGATGACGTCCGGTGCGGCGATCATCCATCCCACCCGCCAGCCGGTCATGGCGTAGGTCTTGGCCACACCGTTGAGGATGACAACCTTGTCGCCCAGCTCCGGGCAGCGCGTTGCAATCGAGGTGAAGGGCACGTCGTCGTAGGTCAGGTGTTCGTAGATTTCATCGGTCACGACGAACAGGCCGTGGTCCGCTGCCCACATGCCGATCTCAGCGACCTCCTCCGCCGGATAGACCGCTCCGGTGGGGTTGGACGGGGAAACGAACAGCAGCACCTTGGTTTTGTCGGTCAAAGCGGCGTCGAGCTGGGAGACGGTCACCATGTAGCCCTGCTCTGGGCCGGCGAAGACCTCGACGGGAACTCCGCCCGCCAGCCGGATGGCCTCGGGATAGGTGGTCCAGTAGGGGGAAGGCACCAGGACTTCATCCCCGGGGTTCAGCAGGGTGGCGAACGCTTCATAGACGGCCTGCTTGCCGCCGTTCGTCACCAGCACCTGCGCCGGATCGACGCTGTAGCCGGAGTCCCGGAGGGTCTTTTCCGCAATTGCCTTCTTCAATTCCGGCAGCCCGGCAGCGGGGGAGTAGCGGTGGAACCGCGGGTCCTTGGCGGCGGCCACGGCCGCGTCCACAATGTAGCCCGGCGTCGGGAAGTCAGGCTCGCCGGCGCCGAAACCGATGACCGGACGGCCCGCGGCCTTCAGGGCTTTGGCCTTTGCGTCGACGGCAAGGGTGGCGGATTCCGCAATGGAGGCGATGCGTTCTGAGATTCGGCCGTTGGAAGGCATGGCGTTCCCGTCTGGTTTGGTGCGGTTTGCTTTTGTCAGCCCCGATGCGGGGCTCTTAGTAAGGCAACGTTTACCGTTCCTTTATGGAAGCCAAGCTTAGGCGCGACGCGGTCACATTTCAGTCTTTTACACTGGCACGGCCCGGTGCGTCCCGGGGTTAAAGGCCCGCCGCCGCTGGTCCCGCGCCGGCACTTGGCGGGCCGGTTCGACTCAGGGCAAAAGATTGCGTAGACTTGATCCTCGGTGTTGATCTCTCGATGCTGGTTTATGCCCACGTCCGGTTAGGTCGAGGGCAGGGAAACCGGTAAAGTGGGATTCTCCCAAAGGGTAGTGGCGCAATTGGTAGCGCAGCGGTCTCCAAAACCGCAGGTTGCAGGTTCGAGTCCTGTCTGCCCTGCGCATGACGTCGGTTTCGCCGTCTAACGCAGTCCTTCATGAAGCAGCAGTTCCCCGGCACGCGCTGCGGGACTGTGAACCGAACAGATGAGTGAGGCGAAAGGTGACCGAGACAGCTGCCAGCAGCTCCAAGGGACACCCCTCAGGCAAGTCGCCTAAGAAGCGCGGCTTCTTTGGCGGTATCGCCCTCTTCCTCCGTCAGGTCATTGCTGAGCTGAAGAAGGTGGTGACGCCCACCCGCAAGGAGCTGCTGAGGTACACCATCGTGGTTATGGCCTTCGTGGTCGTCATGATGATCATCGTGTCGGTTCTGGACTTTGTCTTTGGTACTGGCGCACTGTGGATCTTCGGTTCGGGCAGCGGCGAAAGCTAGCCCCCGACGGCGTTTCGTCCGCAGCTGCGGTGGTTATGCCGAAGAACTGAGCTAGTGACAAACCCAATAAGGCTCTGAAGAAGAAAGCAGGAATCTACGTGTCCGAGCAAGAACTCGAATCACAGATCAATGAAGAAACCGCTGATCTGGATGCCGAGGAGCAGGTTACCGAAGCAGACGCCGCGGCGGCTGACGGTGACGCATCGGCCGAAGACGCGGAAGAAGCCCCTGTCGAGGAGGCTTCAGCCGACGACGCCGCGGATGCCGCGCCTGCCGACGAGCCCGAAGAAGACCCTGTTGTTGCCTTCAAGGCAAAACTGCGCCGCCAGGAGGGTGACTGGTACGTCATTCACTCCTACGCCGGCTATGAGAACCGCGTAAAAGCGAACCTCGAGACCCGCATCCAGACCCTGGACATGGAAGAGAACATCTTCGAAATCCAGGTTCCGATGGAGGAAGTCGTCGAGATCAAGAACACCACCCGCAAGATCGTCAACCGTGTGCGCATCCCGGGCTACGTCCTGGTCCGCATGGAACTGACGGATGCTTCGTGGGGCGTTGTCCGCCACACCCCCGGTGTCACCGGCTTCGTAGGCAACGCACACAACCCGGTCCCGCTGAGCCTGGATGAAGTTTTCTCCATGCTTGAGCACACCGTGGTATCCCCGACGACTGCCGGCGGTGCTCCTGCGAAGGCAGCCCAGTCCGAAATTGCCGTGGACTTCGAGGTTGGCGAATCCGTCACCGTCAACGAGGGACCGTTCGAGACCCTCCCCGCGACGATTTCCGAGATCAAGCCTGAATCGCAGCAGCTCGTGGTCCTGGTGACCATCTTCGAGCGCGAGACTCCGGTAACGCTGGGCTTCGGCCAGGTCACGAAGATCCAGTAACCAGAACTTCGCTGCCCCAGGACCGCTTTATCCTGGCCGGCAGCGTACGGCCGCCACGCCATGGCGGCCACCACCCGGATGGACGCTCCTGTCCTTCGGGAACATAATTTAGAGAAGGACCCTTTCATGGCCCCCAAGAAAAAGGTCACCGGCCTTATCAAGCTGCAGATCAATGCAGGTGCCGCCAACCCGGCTCCTCCGATTGGTCCTGCGCTTGGCCAGCACGGTGTCAACATCATGGAATTCTGCAAGGCGTACAACGCTGCAACGGAATCCCAGCGCGGCAACGTTATCCCGGTTGAAATCACGGTCTACGAAGACCGCTCCTTCACCTTCATCACCAAGACGCCTCCGGCAGCTGAGCTGATCAAGAAGGCAGCCGGCGTCGCCAAGGGCTCGGGCACCCCGCACACCGTCAAGGTTGCGAAGCTGACCCAGGCACAGGTGGAAGAGATCGCCACCCAGAAGATGGACGACCTGAACGCCAATGACGTGCAGGCCGCAGCGAAGATCATCGCCGGCACCGCCCGTTCCATGGGCATCACCGTCGAAGGCTAATCAAGCACCACCCGCACGGGTCCGCCCGGGCAAAACCAAAACATCATCGCCGCACCACCCCTGACGGGACGGGCGGCACGTGGCAGGGCCGAGCGCGGTCCGACAGACCACAACTGCACAAGGAGAAAAAGCAGATGGCAAAGCGCAGCAAAGCATATGAAGCCGCTGTAGCTAAGATCGACGCGGACAAGCTGTACGCGCCGGTTGAAGCTGTAGCACTGGCGAAGGAAACCAACCCGTCCAAGACGGACGCAACCGTTGAGGTTGCCTTCCGCCTGGGCGTCGACCCCCGCAAGGCCGATCAGATGATCCGCGGCACGGTCAACCTTCCCAACGGCACGGGCAAGACCGCCCGCGTCCTCGTCTTCGCCACCGGCGAGAAGGCTGAAGCAGCTATCGCTGCCGGCGCCGACTTCGTTGGTTCCGACGACATGATCGAAAAGGTCGCCGCAGGCTGGACCGACTTCGACGCAGCCGTGGCTACGCCGGACCTCATGGGCAAGGTCGGCCGCCTGGGCCGCGTGCTCGGCCCGCGTAACCTCATGCCGAACCCGAAGACCGGCACGGTTACCCCGAACGTTGCCAAGGCAGTGTCCGACATCAAGGGTGGCAAGATCGACTTCCGCGTCGACAAGCACTCCAACCTGCACTTCATCATTGGCAAGACGTCCTTCGATGCGCAGAAGCTGGCCGAGAACTACGCCGCTGCCCTCGAAGAGGTCCTTCGCCTGAAGCCGTCGGCTGCCAAGGGCCGCTACATCCAGAAGGCAACCGTGACCACGACCTTCGGCCCCGGCATCGCCGTGGACCCGAACGTCACCAAGGTCCTCGCCGACGCATAGCATTTTCCCCAGGCCCTGTGCCTGGCTAAAAAGCGGCCGCAGCATTTGCTGCGGCCGCTTTTTCGTGTGCCGGACGGATCTGCACCGTGCCACCGGACGCACCGGAGAGCTGCAGGGAATATCCGTCCGCCGCGCTGCCGCACAGATGGCCGCCGCACCGATCACGCCGCCCAGGTGACCGGGCACGGGTGACAGGGAGCAGCGCTACCAGCAGGATTGATTCATGGAATTCCATGCTCAGCCCGTCCGCGAAAACCCGATCCCCCGAAGGCTGGGGGAGGAGGGCACCGAAGGGTTCCTCACCGTCGCCAGGTTGGTGAACGAACGGAACCATCGGTTCTGGGGCAACTCGGACTTTGCTGAGTCGCCCGAGGCTCAGCTGGCCGTGATGCAGCCCCGGAAAGCAGGCCGGAGGGTGATCCTGCTGCCGGACGGGCCGGAGCCGGCCGGAGCAGCGCTGCTCATTATTCCGCTGACCGATAACACCCACGCCGTATGGGTGGATGTGCTGGTGGATCCGGCCGCCCGGAACGCCGGTCTTGGGCGCGCCCTGCTCCTGGCCGCCGAGGAGTACGCCGCCGCCCTGGGCCGCAGGGTGCTGGACGCGGAAACGGAGCACCCGCTGACCATGACCGGGGCCGGCGGGTCTGTACTTCGCCCGGCCACCGGAACGGGCGAGATCCCGGCGGACGCATCGGCGCGTTTTGCCCGGGCCGCCGGTTTCGTTTTGGAGCAGGTGGAACGGATCAGCCTGCTCCGGCTGGAAGAGGGTGCGGACTTTACAGCACTGTATGCGCAGGCCAGTGCGGCTGCCGGAACCGGCTATGCGCTGGAAACCTGGACCGGACGGTGTCCGGATGCCCTGGTCGGCGACTATGCGCACCTGAAACAGCGGATGAGCACCGATGCACCGATGGGCGACCTGGACTGGGAAGAGGAAGCCTGGGACGTGGAGCGGGTACGGGAGAGCGAGGCAGCCCAGGCCGCAGCCGGTGTGGATCTGCTTTGCTGCGCTGTCCGGGACCTCGCCACCAATACCCTGGCTGGCCACACCGTCCTGTGGGTGCAGCAGGAACAGCCCCTCGCCGCGATGCAGGACGACACGCTGGTTCTCCGGGCCCACCGCGGGCACAGCCTGGGCATGCTGCTCAAGACGGCGAACCTGCGGCGGCTGCAGCAGGAACGGCCCCGGGTGCGGCGTGTCTACACCTGGAACGCTGAAGAGAACACGCACATGCTCCGCATCAACGAAGCCCTGGGATTCCGGGCCGCGGCCTGGGGCGGGCAGTGGCAGCGGCACCTGGGGGCGGCACACTGAATGACGGGTCCGGGTGGGTAGGATTGGTTATCTGACATCCGGACGGATGACTGCACTTCAGGGGGAGCATGGAACGCAAGACGCTGGTGGATACCGTCGCGGACCAGCTGCTCGACCGCATCATCGATGGGGATATCGAGATCGGATCGGCCCTGCCCTCGGAAGCTGACATCGCCGAGGCCGCCAACGTCAGCCGGCTCACCGTCCGTGAAGCCCTGAAATCGCTGCGGGCCAAAAACGTGGTCAACGTCCAGCGCGGACGGGGTACGTACGTCAACCCGCCCCGGGCCTGGACCTCGCTGGAAGCCACGGTCCGTGCCGCCGCCCACGGTGTCGGCGAAAACAACGTCTCCCTTCAACTGCTGGAAGTCCGGCGCATGATCGAAACCGGCGCCGCTGCCCTGGCCGCGCTCCGCCGGGAGCCAGAGGACCTGGACCTGCTGGAGCGGCATCTGGCCGGCATGTGTGAGGCGGCGGACGCGGGTGACGTCGATGCGTTCGTCCGTGAGGACATCGCGTTCCACGACGTGATCCTGCGGGCCTCCGGGAATGTTCTGGTGCCCGCGATGTACGAGCCACTGGGGCGGCTGCTGTCCGCAGGGCGCAGGGAGACCTCGGCAGTTCCCGTTATCCAGGAACACGCGATCGCCATGCACCGCGCGGTCCTCAAAGCCATTGCTGCCGGCGACGCCGAAGAATCCCGGCTCGCCATGGACGCCCACATGGACCAAACCCAGTCGGACCTGATCGAGCACGTCCTGCGTTCGTCCTAGCCAGAGAGCTGCGGCCTGGATCCGCTGCCCTGCCCCGCCAGTTTTGGCGCGGTGCCTTCCAGGACCGCGGGCTTCAGCCGGCTGTCCTGCCAGTCTTCGACCTCCAGTTTCCATGTGTAAGATGTCAGACATCTGATTACAAAGGAGTGTTCATGGAAGACCTGAGGAGCCTGCTCTCCGGTTACCCCGAAGCGGTATCCGTTTCCGCGGCGGAGGTGGCCGAAGGTGCCACCGGTGCCGTCTTCATCGTCCTTGACGACGACCCCACCGGGACACAGTCCGTGGCTGGACTCCCGGTCCTCACCTCCTGGGCAGAAGCGGATTTCGCCTGGGCGCTTTCAACCGGTGCAGCTGCCGTCTACGTCCTGACGAATTCCCGCAGTCTGGCCCCTGCCGACGCGGCCCGCATCAACCGCGAAGTCGTCGCGAACGCCCAGGCCGCCGCAGCTGCGCTGGCCGCCCGCCTTGCCTTCGTTTCCCGCAGTGACTCCACCCTGCGCGGACACTTCCCGCTGGAGACCGACGTCCTGGCTGAATCCATGGTGGATTCAGGACTGCGGGCCCCGGACGCCGTCGTGCTGGTCCCGGCCTTTCCCGATGCCAACCGGGTGACTATCGGCGCTGTCCACTACATGCGCAGCGGCGCCGGCCTGCAGCCCATCTCCGAGACCGAGTTCGCCCGCGACGCGACCTTCGGCTATGCCAGCTCCCACCTGGCAGCCTACGTAGAAGAAAAAACCGGCGGTCGGATCAGCGCCGCCGAGGTTATTACGCTCACCCTGGACGTCCTCCGCGGGGGGCCGGAGAAAGTCGCGGCCGCCCTGGCCGGTGCCGCCAACGGGGTTCCAGTCGTTGCCGATGCGGTTTCCGAGGACGACCTGCGCCTGCTGGCCCTGGGCCTGCAGCGTGCGGAAGCCGACGGCAAGACGTTCCTCTACCGGGTCGGCCCGCCCTTCGTGCGCGCCGCCATCGGCCAGGAACAGCATGCCCCGCTGACCGCGGAAGAGGTCTACGGGAACGTTCCGGCAGGCCGCAGCCGCGGCGGCCTGATCGTGGTTGGATCCCACGTCGGGGTGACCACGCGTCAGCTGAACCACCTGCAGGACGTCCGCCCGCCCTCGCTCACCGTGGAAATCGACGTTGCCTCCGTCATTGACCCGGAAGCCCGCGAACAGCACCTGGCTGCTGTCAGCGGCCAGGTGGCCGCCGGGCTGAAGGCCGGCGACGTCGTCCTGCACACCAGCCGCCGGCTGGTCACAGCCTCGACGGGGGAGGAATCCCTCGACATCTCGCGCCGCGTTTCCGCAGCAGTCGTCGACGTCGTCCAGCGTGTCCTTGCCGCAGCCCCGCCCCGGTTCGTCATCGCCAAGGGCGGCATCACCTCCTCCGACGTTGCGTCCAAGGGCCTGCAGATCGGCCGTGCCATCGTCCGGGGTCCGATGCTGCCCGGAATCGTCTCCCTCTGGGAGCCGATGGACGGCCCCGCCGCAGGCATTCCGTACATCGTTTTCGCCGGCAACGTCGGCGATGACTCCTCCCTCGCCGCCGTCGTCGAAATCCTCTCGGAACAGTAAGGACCCCCCCCATGCAGACCAACACCGAAAACAAAGCCAACACCGCCAACACCGCCTACACCGTCGCCGTCCTGGGCCTTGGCGCCATGGGACTGCCGATGGCAACCCGGCTGGCCACCGGACTCACGGTGCACGGGTTCGACATCGCCGCCGCACGGCTGGAACTGGCCGAGGCCGCCGGCATCAGGACTTTCGGCTCCGGTGCGGACGCCGCCGCCGGTGCCGACGCCGTCCTGCTGGCCGTGCGCAACGGCGCGCAGCTGAACGACGTGCTCTTCGGCGACACCGGCATCGCCCCGGCGCTGAAGCCCGGCGCCGTGGTCGTGATGACCAGCACCGTCGGCGTCGCCGCGGTCACCGACGTCGCCGCCCGCCTCGCGGAGCAGGACGTTGAACTCGTCGACGCCCCGCTGTCCGGCGGCCCGGTGCGTGCCGGTGAAGGCGACCTGCTGATCGTGGTTGGTGCTACCGAAGCAGCCCAGGCGGCAGCCAAGCCCGTCCTGGAACTGCTCGCCTCCACCCTGAGCATCGTCGGGAACAAGCCCGGTGACGGCCAGGCCCTGAAGACCGTGAACCAGCTGCTCTGCGGTGTCCACATCGCCGCGGCTGCCGAGGCTATGGCCCTGGCCGACGCCCTCGGACTGGACCGTGAAAAAACGCTGGATGCGCTGCAGGCCGGCGCCGCTGCGTCCTTCATGCTCGGCAACCGCGGGCCGCGCATGCTCCAGGCCTACGAGGAAGAAGGCGCCGAGGTGCTCTCCCGGCTCGACATCTTCGTCAAGGACATGGGGATCGTCACCAAGGCTGCCCGCGAAACTGCGCTGCCGACTCCGGTCGCCGCAGCCGCCGAACAGCTCTACCTGCTGGGCCAGGCAGCCGGCCTGGGCGCAGCGGATGACTCCGCCGTCATCAAGGTCGTTGCACCGGTCCGCCCCGCCCCGTAACCGGGCACACCTTCCACAGTTCAAAAACATCACCCGCACCTGTCAAAGGAGACACCGATGAGCGCTATGACGCTCTTGATCATTGCGGTGGCCGGCGTTGCAGTCCTGCTGCTCGCCGTCATCAAGTTCAAGATTCCGGCCTTCCTGGCCCTGCTGACTGTCAGCGTCCTGGTGGCGATCGCCGCCGGCATCCCGCTGGATGAAGTCATCACCTCAGTCCAATCCGGCCTCGGCGGAACCCTTGGATCCGTCGCCATCCTGGTGGGGCTGGGCGCCATGCTCGGCAAGATGATCGAGCTTTCCGGCGGCGCCGAGGCGCTGGCCGGCAAGTTCACCAGGATCCTCGGGCCGAAGCGGGTTACCGCAGCCCTGACGGCCGCGGCCTTCCTGCTGGCCATCCCGGTGTTCTTCGACGTCGGCTTCATTATCCTGGTGCCGATCATCTACGGCTTCGCTAAAGCCGCCGGTGTTAGCCCGCTCAAGGTGGGCCTGCCCGTGGCAGCGATCATGCTTGCCGTGCATGTGGTTGTCCCGCCGCACCCGGGAATTGTCGGCGGCGCGGGGGTCATCGGCTCGGACATTGGCTGGATCACGATCATTGCCCTGGCCATCTGCGCCGTCCTGGGCGTGCCGGCCTACCTCACTGCCAAGTGGATGAACCGCCGTGACTACCCGATGCTGCCTGCCACGGCAGAACAGTTCCGCCTCTTCGGCAGCGGCAAGTCCGAAGTGGAGCTGGAATCCGGTGCCGGCGGCACCGCCGTCAAGACGAAGACCGAAGTGCAGGCCCCGCCCAGCCCGGCCATGATCATCGCACTGATCGTCCTGCCGATCGTGATGATCATGCTCGGAACGGTCAGCGCCGTCGTCCTTCCCGAGGGGTCCGCTGCCCTGCCGGCCCTGGGCCTTATCGGCTCACCCGTCATCGCACTCCTGGTGACCGTGTTCCTGGCCTTTATCTTCCTCGGCATCCGCCGCGGCTGGAGCGCCTCCACAACGGGCGAGGTCATGGACGCCGCCCTGGCACCGGCGGCAATCGTCATCCTGGTGACCGGTGCCGGCGGTGCGTTCGGCAAAGTCCTCACCGAGTCGGGCATCGGTACCGCACTGGCGGACACGCTGTCTTCCGCCGGCCTGCCGATCCTGCTGATGGGTTACCTCCTGGCCGCAGTGCTGCGCGCTGCCCAGGGCTCGGCGACGGTCGCCATCGTCACCACCGCCGGCCTGCTGGCCGCATCGGTCGGCGCGGGGGAGTACTCCGCCCTGCAGATGGCCCTGATCACCATTGCCATCGGATTCGGCGCGTTCGGTTTCTCCCACGTCAACGACTCAGGTTTCTGGATCGTGACCCGTTACCTCGGCCTGTCCGTGGCGGACGGGCTCAAGACCTGGACGGTGCTCACCACCATCCTGGGCCTCTGCGGCTTCGCGCTGACCAGCCTCCTGTGGCTGATCCTGTCCCCGCTGGCAGGCTGACGTGCGGGCCCGGCTGAACGACGTCGTTGCCGGTGAATTGGCGGACGGCGGTGCCGTGCCGGCACTGACCTGCTACGACTTCACCACGGCACTTGCTGTGGTTGGCGCAGCAGAGGAGGCCGGACAGCCGGTCATCCTGCTGGTGGCGCCCAAGACCGCCGCGGGACCTGGCGGGATGCGGCTCATTTCGGCCCTGCGAGGCCTGGCCGACGCAGCGTCCGTGCCGGTCCTGGTCCAGCTGGACCACGCCGCCGACCCGCAGCTCATCCTCGCCGCGGCCACAGCGGGTGCGGACAGCGTCCTCGCCGACGGTTCGTCGCTGGAACCCGCAGCGAACGCGGCGTTCGTGGCCGGCGTCGTGCGCTCACTGGCGGGGCTGGACATCGTAGTGGAGGCTGAGCTTGGAGCCCTGCCCGGTGACGAGGACGACGCCTCGGCAGCCGCGGAAGCAGACCGCTTTGCCGGAATGACGGACCCGGCACTGGTGGCCGGGTTCCTTGCGGCCTCCGGCGCCGGGCTGCTGGCAGTCGCCGTCGGCAACGTCCACGGCAACTACAAGGGTGAGCCGCACCTGGACTGGAACCGGCTCGGTGCGGTGAAGGCCGCGGCCGGAACCGTTCCGCTGGTCCTGCACGGTGCCTCTGGCCTCGACGAGGCGGACCTGCGCCGCGCTCCCGGTGCAGGGATCGGAAAGGTCAATATCAACACGGAACTGCGGACCTCCACGCTTGCCGCGGTGGCCGAAGCCCTTCCGGGCATGCAGGCAGCGGGCCAGAACATGCTGGGACTGCTGGGTGTCTGGAGCGGCTCCGCGGCGGCGACCGCCGCCTGGGCGCTGGAACTGCTGCGCCCGGGGACCCGGGACCTGTAGGGGCGTGAATCGCCGGCGCGGCCATGGCTGCGCCGGCGATTTGGCCTCCCGGGGATTCTCCCCTAAGCTTGAACTACCAAAGACCGTCGGTCGATGTGCATTCAATCCCACCGTTTGGCTGAACCATCAGTCTTCCACGTGTGGAACCCGGTTGGAGAAACATCCGAAAGTCCCTTTATAGGGCGGCCTGCGCAGGTGAACGAACTGAACTCCGGACCCAGTCTGTTGAGTAAAGCCCCGTGCATCTGCCCGGGGCGTTTTTTATGTTCGGGACCCGATCCACCGGCACTATTTCCCCGGAAGGAGGGTTATGGCAACGCCAACAAAGGTGTCAGCAGTCGAAGAGATCGCCAACGATTTCAAGGATTCGACCGCTGCTGTCCTAACCGAATACCGCGGGCTCACCGTTGCACAGCTCAAGGAGCTGCGCCGTTCGCTCGGCCAGGACACCAAGTACTCGGTCGTGAAGAACACCCTGACGGGCATTGCAGCCAAGGAAGCCGGCATCGATGCATTCGATGGCCAGCTCTCCGGCCCCACTGCAATCGCCTTCATCAAGGGTGACGCAGTTGCGGCTGCAAAGAGCCTGACGGATTTTGCCAAGACCAACCCGCAGCTGATCATCAAGACCGGTGTCTTCGAGGGCAACAACCTCGACGCAGCCGGTGTTGCTGCCCTTGCTGCGCTTGAATCCCGTGAGTTCCAGCTTGCACGTGTCGCCGGTGTCCTCAAGGCTCCGATGTCCATGCTGGCCCGCACGGCAGATGCGCTGCGTGTGAAGCTCGAAGAGGAGAGCGGCGCCCCCGCTGCTCCTGCTGCAGAAGAGGCCCCGGCCGCTGCAGAAGAAGCTCCCGCCGCAGAAGCAGCCACCGAAGAGTAGAACCTCTTCTCATCCAATCTCCGGTGCCTGCGAGCACCAACTATAGGAAGGACGCCACATCATGGCGAAGCTCACCAACGAAGAGCTCATTGAGGCTTTCAAGGAACTGTCCATCATCGAGCTCTCCGACTTCGTGAAGCTCTTCGAAGAGACGTTCGACGTCACCGCTGCTGCTGTTGCAGTTGCCGGTCCGGCTGGCGGCGGCGCTGCTGAAGCTGCCGAAGAGCAGAGCGAATTCGATGTTGTTCTCGAATCCGCTGGCGAAAAGAAGATTGCAGTGATCAAGGAAGTCCGCGCGCTGACTTCCCTGGGGCTGAAGGAAGCCAAGGACCTGGTTGACAGTGCTCCGAAGGCCATCCTCGAAGGTGCCAACAAGGAAACCGCCGAAAAGGCAAAGGAAGCCCTCGAGGCTGCCGGCGCAACGGTTACCCTCAAGTAGCATTGCCTTGCGGCCCAGCCGCATTGCTTCGAAAACCCCCGCTTCCTGCACAGGAAGCGGGGGTTTTTGCTTTGCCCCGGGAGGCAGCCTTCGAACTTGGGGAGGGGCAGACTAGGGGAGGGACAGCGGTTCGGTGATGTCGATGACCTGGGCGTCCAACGCAGCCAGCAGGTCATCACCGTTCACGAATAGGCTGGCCCCGTGCTCGCCGGCACCCATCGAAACGCGTTTGCCCCGGATGGCCGGTGCGGCGAAGACCGGCCAGCTGATGGTGCTGCCCAGCGGCGTAATCGTGCCGCGGGCGTAACCCGTGGCTTCGAAGGCCTCCCCGGCCGGCGGCAGGGTGAGCTTGTTGGCGCCGGCCGCCGCCCGCAGCTTGGGCCAGGAGATTTGCTCGTCGCCGGGGACCAGCACAAACAGGTACTCCCCGGCCTTCCGCCGGACCACTAAGGACTTCACAATCTCCCCGGGGCTGATCCCCAGTAAGGCGGCCGCTTCGGCCAGGGAGGACGCATCCGGGCGGTCAATGATCTCTACGTCCAGCCCCAGTTCCCGGGCGGCAGCCTGCACCCGCTCCCGGCCCCGGACCTGCTCGGCCTCCACTACGCGCGGTACAGCAGGAGGGCTTCGCCCTGACCGCCGCCTCCACAGAGCCCGACGGCGGCACGCCCCGAGCCGCGCCGGTTGAGTTCGTGCGCGGCGTGCAGCGCCAGCCTTGCCCCGGACGCCCCGATCGGGTGGCCGAGGGCAATCGCTCCGCCGTGGATATTGCAGTCGGCCAGGTCCATGCCCAGCTCCTGCAGCGACTGCACGGCGACGGATCCGAAGGCCTCGTTGATCTCCACGAAATCCAGGTCACCGGCAGTCCACCCGGCCCGCTTCAGCGCCTGGGATATAGCGTTGGCCGGCTGGGAATGCAGGCTGTTGTCCGGTCCGGCCACCTGGCCGGGCATGCCCACCACGGCGAGGATCTCCAGGCCCTGCTCCTCGGCGAAGGCCCGCGAGGTCAGCACGACGGCGGCAGCGCCGTCGGAGAGCGGGGAGGAGTTACCTGCCGTGATGGTGCCGTCCGCGGCGAAGGCCGGACGCAGGCCGGCAAGGGTTTCCACTGTGGTGCCCGGACGGATGCCTTCATCTGCCGTCAGCACCACCGGTTCACCCTTGCGCTGCGGCACGGTGACCGGTGTTATCTCGACGTCGAATATTCCCGCCGCTGCCGCCGCTGCGGCGCGCTGGTGGGAGGCAGCTGCCACCTCGTCCTGGGCAGTGCGCCCGATGCCCAGGGCGGAGTTGCCCCGTTCGGTGGAGACACCCATCGATTCGTTGTCGAAAGCGTCGGTGAGGCCGTCGTGGGCCACGGAATCCAGCACCGACATGCTGCCGTAGTTCCAGCCCTGCCGTGAACCGGGCAGCACGTGCGGGCCGCGGGTCATCGATTCCTGCCCGCCGGCTACGGCCACCGTGGCCTCCCCGCTGCGGATCAGGCGGGCTGCATCGGTAATCGAGGCCAGCCCGGAGAGGCAGACCTTGTTGATGGTCACCGTCGGCACGTCCCAGCCCAGGCCTGCCTTGATGGCCGCCTGCCGCGCGGGATTCTGCCCGCACCCGGCCTGGACCACGTGCCCCATGATCAGCGTGTCGACCTGGGACGGATCAACGCCGGAACGCTCCAGTGCGCCGGCGATGGCGAAGGCGCCCAGTTCGACGGCGGTAAACGGAGCCAGCTGGCCGTTCAGCCGGCCCTGCGGGGTGCGGGCTCCACCCACGATCACCACGTCCATGGCTCGGTTTGATCCGGGTTCTGCAGTTGCTGGGGTGCTCATGCGGCCAGTCCACTCTCGTCGAAGGGAATCAGTTCCTGAAGGAAACAGCTGCCCCTAGGCTACCTTTTGGACGTGGTGCGGGACACACCGCCGGAAGTGCGCCCGGGCGGGCCTTTCCCGCACCGCACTCCCGCACTTTGCGGCCAGGGCAGCCCGGCCAAGGAAGCGGGAGAGGACCCGGCAGTGGAAGTGGCAGCGGGCCAGGTTCGGGACGCGGCACAGGGAAATCGCGCACACCCGGCGGACTTGGGGTACGCTTATTCCTAGCCAGCCACAAATCGGTACGCTGGCACCGCGCCCGTAGCTCCCCGGACAGGAAGCCGCAGTCAGGAACCTCTTGGTTCAGAGCTGCTGGATCCAGGGTTGAGCTGGCAGGGGTTTCGAATACCGGGTAGACTTCTGTGTCCCCAATGCCATATAGTAGATATTTGCTTCCCTCTCTTAACCTTCAGCCTTCATATAGCGGTGGGCTGTGTCACGGGCCAGGCGGCGTCCGGATCGTTCAAATGCATGGAAAATGCTCCGTTTTGAACCATTCCGACGTGCGTTACGCCCGGTCAGGACGCACGCGGACCAGGTCCGTCAGTGCAGAGGGGGAGCGTGAAACACGCCTGAAGGTCTGTGGAAGGATCCCTCTTGGTCGCCTCGAGCACCTCTAATAATGCAACCGCTACCAATCCGGAGAACGCAGCGTCCCGGATTTCATTCGCAAAGATTCACGAACCGCTGGATGTTCCCAATCTTCTTGCCCTGCAGACGGACAGCTTTGACTGGCTCGTCGGCAACGAGCGCTGGAAGGAACGCGTAAGGAAGGCGCAGGAAGCGGGCGAGGCAGGCTTCGCCACAACCTCCGGCCTCTCGGACATCTTCGAAGAAATCTCCCCGATCGAGGACTTCCAGGGCACCATGTCCCTGAGCTTCTCCGAGCCGGAATTCGCGGACCCGAAGTACACCATGGCCGAATGCAAGGACCGGGACGCAACGTACTCGGCTCCGCTGTACGTCAAGGCCGAGTTCATGAACAACAACACGGGCGAGATCAAGCAGCAGACCGTGTTCATGGGCGACTTCCCGCTGATGACCGACAAGGGCACCTTCGTCATCAACGGCACCGAGCGCGTTGTCGTCTCCCAGCTGGTCCGGTCCCCGGGCGCCTACTTTGAGCGCACCGCTGACAAGACCAGCGACAAGGACATCTACACCGCGAAGATCATCCCTTCCCGCGGTGCCTGGTTCGAACTCGAAATCGACAAGCGCGACCAGGTGGGCGTCCGCCTGGACCGCAAGCGCAAGCAGTCCGTCACCATCCTGCTGAAGGCTCTGGGCTGGACCGAGGGCCAGATCCTGGAAACCTTCGGCGAGTACGACTCGATCCGCGCCACCCTGGAGAAGGATCCCACGGAGACCCAGGAAGATGCCCTGCTGGACATCTACCGCAAGCTCCGTCCGGGAGAGCCGCCCACGGTCGAGGCAGCGAAGACCCTGCTGGAGAACCTGTACTTCAACCCGAAGCGCTACGATCTGGCCAAGGTTGGCCGTTACAAGATCAACCGCAAGCTCGGCGTCGAGAAGGCCATCACCGATTCTGATGCCTCGGTCCTGAACATCGACGACATTGTCGCCATGATCAAGTTCCTCGTTGCGCTGCACGCCGGCGAGAAGACTGTTCCGGGCAAGCGCAACGGCGAAGACGTGGACATCCGCGTTGAGGTCGACGACATTGACCACTTCGGCAACCGCCGTATCCGCGCCGTGGGCGAGCTGATCGAGAACCAGATCCGCACCGGCCTGTCCCGCATGGAGCGTGTGGTCCGTGAACGGATGACCACCCAGGACGTCGAAGCCATCACGCCTCAGACCCTGATCAACATCCGTCCGGTCGTTGCTGCGATCAAGGAGTTCTTCGGAACCTCCCAGCTCTCGCAGTTCATGGATCAGAACAACCCGCTGGCCGGTCTGACCCACAAGCGCCGCCTGTCCGCGCTGGGCCCGGGCGGTCTGTCCCGTGACCGTGCAGGCATGGAAGTCCGAGACGTCCACCCCTCGCACTACGGCCGTATGTGCCCGATCGAAACCCCTGAAGGTCCGAACATCGGCCTGATCGGTTCGCTGGCATCCTACGCCCGGATCAACGCTTTCGGTTTCATCGAAACCCCGTACCGCAAGGTTGTGGACGGCGTCGTGACCGACCAGGTCGACTACCTGACGGCAGACGACGAAGTCGAGCGCACGATCGCACAGGCAAACGCCCCGCTGCGTGCCGACAACCACTTCGAAGAGGACCTGGTCCTCGTCCGTGCCCGCGGCGGATCCGGCGAGCCCGTGCTCGTCGAGCCCACCGAGGTCGAGTACATGGACGTTTCCCCGCGCCAGATGGTGTCGGTGGCAACCGCCCTGATTCCGTTCCTTGAGCATGACGATGCCAACCGTGCCCTCATGGGTGCGAACATGCAGCGCCAGGCCGTGCCCCTGCTCCGCTCCGAGCGTCCCGTGGTGGGCACCGGCATGGAGAAGTACGCAGCTATCGACGCCGGCGACTCCGTCACCGCGCTCAAGGCCGGCGTCGTCACCGAGGTGTCCGCTGACCTCGTCACCGTCATGAACGACGACGGCACCGAGACCAGCTACCCGATCATGAAGTTTGCGCGCTCGAACCAGGGCAACGCCTACAACCAGCGCGTGATCGTTTCCGAAGGCACCCGGGTTGAGGTCAACGACGTTATCGCCGACGGCCCCTCCACCGACCAGGGCGAACTGGCACTGGGCAAGAACCTGCTCGTGGCATTCATGTCCTGGGAAGGCCACAACTACGAGGATGCGATCATCCTCTCCCAGCGCATGGTCTCCGACGATGTCCTGACCTCGATCCACATCGAGGAGCACGAAGTTGATGCCCGCGACACCAAGCTCGGTGCCGAGGAAATCACCCGTGACATCCCGAATGTGTCCGAGGAAGTGCTCTCGCAGCTCGACGAGCGCGGCATCATCCACATCGGTGCCGAGGTTGAAGCAGGAGACATCCTGGTTGGCCGCGTGACGCCGAAGGGCGAAACGGAACTCACTCCCGAAGAGCGCCTGCTGCGCGCCATCTTCGGTGAGAAGAGCCGCGAAGTCCGCGACACCTCCCTGAAGGTTCCCCACGGCGAGTCCGGAACCGTCATCGGCGTGCGTATCTTCGACCGTGACAACGACGACGAGCTGCCCCCGGGCGTCAACCAGCTGGTGCGCGTCTACGTTGCCCACAAGCGCAAGATCACCGACGGCGACAAGCTGGCCGGCCGCCACGGCAACAAGGGCGTTATCTCCAAGATCCTGCCGATCGAGGACATGCCGTTCATGGAAGACGGCACCCCCGTCGACATCGTCCTGAACCCGCTGGGTGTTCCGGGCCGAATGAACGTTGGCCAGGTCCTGGAAATCCACCTGGGCTGGGCTGCCAAGCAGGGCTGGAAGATCGAGGGAGAGCCGGACTGGGTCAAGGACCTGCCTGCACTGCCGCGTGAATCCGCTCCCACCACTGTTGCCACCCCGGTGTTCGACGGTGCCAGCGAGGACGAAATCACCAACCTCCTGGATGCCACGAACGTGACCCGCGACGGCGACCGCCTGATCGGTGCTTCCGGTAAGGCCCGTCTGTTCGACGGCCGCTCCGGCCAGCCGTTCCCGGATCCGATCTCCGTTGGCTACATGTACATCCTGAAGCTGCACCACCTTGTCGACGACAAGATCCACGCACGCTCCACGGGTCCGTACTCCATGATCACCCAGCAGCCGCTGGGTGGTAAGGCACAGTTCGGCGGCCAGCGCTTCGGTGAAATGGAAGTCTGGGCCCTGGAAGCCTACGGTGCCGCGTACACCCTGCAGGAACTGCTCACCATCAAGTCCGATGACATCCATGGCCGCGTCAAGGTCTACGAAGCCATCGTGAAGGGTGAGAACATCCCGGAGCCCGGCGTTCCGGAATCGTTCAAGGTGCTCATCAAGGAAATGCAGTCGCTCTGCCTGAACGTGGAAGTACTCTCCACCGAAGGCAACACGATTGAAATGCGTGACTCGGATGAAGAAGTCTTCCGGGCCGCGGAAGAGCTGGGTATTGATCTGTCCCGCGCAGAGCCGAGCTCAGTCGAAGAGGTTTAGGTTTTCCATCCCGGCTGGCGCCGGGAGGCCCGGAACGGCGGCAACGAAATTCCGCAGCTCGCAGAGCTCGCTCGGAATATTAAAGCCGCCTAACCCGGACCACCCGGCGCCGTTGGGGTAGTCACCTTAGTTCTTCCCGTACCCGAGACATTCAGATTTAGAGAACAAGAGAGAACAGGGACCCATGTCCAACGATTCCACGTTCGGCCTCATGCGAATCGGCCTTGCCACTGCGGACGAAATCCGCAACTGGTCTTACGGCGAGGTCAAAAAGCCGGAAACCATTAACTACCGAACCCTGAAGCCGGAGAAGGACGGTCTTTTCTGCGAGAAGATCTTCGGTCCGTCCCGCGACTGGGAATGCTACTGCGGTAAGTACAAGCGAGTCCGCTTCAAGGGCATCATCTGTGAACGCTGTGGTGTTGAAGTAACCCGTGCCAAGGTCCGCCGCGAGCGGATGGGCCACATCGAGCTCGCTGCTCCGGTTACCCACATCTGGTACTTCAAGGGTGTTCCCTCCCGCCTGGGTTACCTGCTGGACCTGGCACCGAAGGACCTGGAGAAGGTCATCTACTTCGCTGCCTACATGATCACCTCGGTGGATGAAGAGAACCGCCACACCGAGCTGCCCAACCTGCAGGCCGAGCACGACCTGGAGCGCAAGCACCTCGTCGACCAGCGCGACTCCGACATCGCCGCGATCGCCAAGGACCTTGAGAACGAGCTCGCCCGTCTCGAAGGTGAAGGCGCCAAGGCTGCCGATAAGAAGAAGGCCCGCGACTCCGCCGACCGCCAGATGGCCAAGGTCCGCCGCGACGCCGACAACAACATCGAACGCCTCGAGCAGGTCTGGGAGCGCTTCAAGAACCTCAAGGTCGGCGACCTCGAGGGCGACGAAGGCCTCTACCGCGAACTGCGCGACCGTTACGGCCTGTACTTCGAAGGCTCCATGGGTGCCGAAGCCATCAAGAAGCGTCTTGAAGACTTCGACATGCAGGCAGAGTCCGAGAACCTTCGCGAGATCATCCAGAACGGCAAGGGCCAGCGCAAGACGCGTGCCCTGAAGCGCCTGAAGGTTGTCAACGCGTTCCTGACCACGACCAACAGCCCGATGGGCATGGTCCTCGACGCCGTACCGGTGATCCCGCCGGAACTGCGCCCGATGGTTCAGCTCGACGGCGGCCGTTTCGCGACGTCCGACCTCAACGACCTGTACCGCCGTGTGATCAACCGCAACAACCGCCTGAAGCGGCTGCTTGACCTCGGTGCTCCCGAGATCATCGTGAACAACGAAAAGCGCATGCTCCAGGAAGCCGTTGACTCCCTGTTCGATAACGGCCGCCGCGGCCGTCCGGTCACCGGACCGGGCAACCGCCCGCTGAAGTCGCTCTCGGACATGCTCAAGGGCAAGCAGGGCCGGTTCCGCCAGAACCTGCTCGGCAAGCGCGTTGACTACTCCGGCCGTTCCGTGATTGTGGTTGGTCCGCAGCTGAAGCTGCACCAGTGTGGCCTGCCCAAGCAGATGGCACTGGAGCTCTTCAAGCCGTTCGTGATGAAGCGCCTGGTTGACCTCAACCACGCCCAGAACATCAAGAGCGCCAAGCGCATGGTCGAGCGTTTCCGTCCGCAGGTCTGGGACGTGCTTGAAGAGATCATCACCGAACACCCGGTGCTGCTCAACCGTGCACCTACCCTGCACCGCCTCGGTATCCAGGCCTTCGAGCCGCAGCTGGTTGAGGGCAAGGCCCTGCAGCTGCACCCGCTGGTCTGTGGCGCCTTCAACGCTGACTTCGACGGCGACCAGATGGCAGTCCACCTGCCGCTGAGCCCCGAAGCACAGGCTGAAGCACGCATCCTGATGCTGTCCTCGAACAACATCCTGAAGCCGTCCGACGGCCGTCCGGTGACCCTGCCTTCGCAGGATATGATCATCGGCCTGCACCACCTGACCACCAAGCGTCAGGGCGCAGCCGGCGAAGGCCGAGTGTTCTCCTCGATGGCGGAAGCCGTGATGGCACACGACCTTGGCGAACTGCACCTGAACGCACCGGTCCGGATCCGCGTCGAGGGCTTCATCCCCAGCGAGGACCAGCCGGCTCCGGAAGGCTGGGAAGAAGGCACTCCTGCCCTCATCCCGACCTCCCTTGGCCAGGTTCTCTTCAACCAGACCCTGCCGGCGGACTACCCGTGGGTTGAGTCGGTTGCGGACAAGGGCCAGCTTTCGAAGATCGTCAACGATCTTGCCGAGCGGTACCCGAAGGTCGTCACCGCGGCAACGCTGGATAACCTGAAGGATTCCGGTTTCTACTGGGCCACCCGCTCGGGCGTTACCGTCGCCATCTCGGACATCGCTGCTCCGATCGACAAGCCTGCCATCATGGAGGTTTACGAAGCACGTGCAGCCAAGGTTGAAAGCCAGTACGGCAAGGGCCTGATCGCTGAAGACGAGCGCCGTCAGGAACTGATCGACATCTGGAACCAGGCAACGAACGAAGTTGCCAAGGCTATGCGCGACAACATGCCGATCGAGAACAACATCAACCGCATGGTTTCCTCGGGTGCACGAGGCAACTGGCTGCAGGTCCGGCAGATCGCCGGTATCCGTGGCCTGGTGGCCAACCCGAAGGGCGAGATCATCCCGCGCCCGATTAAGTCCTCCTACCGTGAGGGCCTGTCGGTGCTGGAATACTTCATCGCCACCCACGGTGCCCGTAAGGGCCTGGCTGACACCGCCCTGCGTACCGCCAACTCGGGTTACCTGACCCGTCGTCTGGTGGATGTTTCGCAGGACGTTATTGTCCGCGAAGAGGACTGCGGCACCGAGCGTGGCCTGAACGTCACGATCGCTGTTCCGGATCACAACGGTGAGCTGCAGCTGCACGAAGAGGTCGAGAACTCGGCGTACGCCCGTACGCTGGCCACCGACGTCTCCGATGCGGAAGGCAACGTCCTGGCCAAGGGCGGCGACGACGTCGGCGATGTGCTGATCGAGAAGCTGTTCAACGCCGGTGTCACCGACATCAAGGTCCGCTCCGTGCTGACCTGTGAGTCCGCCGTTGGTACCTGTGCCCTTTGCTACGGCCGTTCGCTGGCCACCGGCAAGACCGTGGACATCGGCGAGGCAGTCGGCATCATCGCCGCACAGTCCATCGGTGAGCCCGGTACCCAGCTGACCATGCGTACCTTCCACACCGGTGGTGTTGCTTCCGCGGAAGACATCACCCAGGGTCTGCCCCGTATCCAGGAGCTCTTCGAAGCACGTACCCCCAAGGGTGTTGCTCCGATCTCCGAGACGGCCGGACGGGTCACCATCGAAGAGACCGACCGCCAGATGCGTCTGGTTGTCACTCCCGATGACGGCTCCGAGGAAATCGCCTACCCGGTTCTGCGCCGTGCCCGCCTGCTGGTTGCCGACGGCGACCACGTTGAGGTTGGCCAGCAGCTGGTTGCAGGTGCAGTGGATCCCAAGCAGATCCTCCGCATCCTCGGCCCGCGCAAGGCACAGGAGTTCCTGGTGGACGAAGTCCAGCGCGTGTACCGCAGCCAGGGCGTAGGCATCCACGACAAGCACGTGGAAGTCATCGTCCGGCAGATGCTGCGCCGCGTGACCGTGATCGAGTCCGGCGATTCCGACCTGCTCCCGGGTGAGCTGGCCGAGCGCCGCCGCTTCGAGAGTGAGAACCGCCGCGTGGTCTCCGAGGGCCGCCGTCCGGCTGCCGGGCGTCCGGAGCTGATGGGTATCACCAAGGCATCCCTGGCGACCGAGTCCTGGCTGTCCGCTGCTTCCTTCCAGGAAACCACCCGCGTCCTGACGCAGGCGGCCATGGAAGGCAAGAGCGATCCGCTGCTCGGCCTCAAGGAAAACGTCATCATCGGTAAGCTGATCCCGGCCGGAACGGGCCTGCCCCGTTACACCGAGGTCACTGTCGAACCGACGGAGGAAGCAAAGGCCAATCTCTTCACCGGCCCGAGCGCCTTCAGCGACTTCGACTACGCCGGAGTTGACGGCGGCCTGAGCCCTGAGTTCCACGCCATCCCGCTGGATGACTACGACATGGGCAGTGAGTTCCGCTAAACCGGAGCGAAGCCAAGTGGAAGGACCCCGCCTTTGGGCGGGGTCCTTCCCCGTTTAAGCCCGCGCCAGCCGCTGCCCGGCGTTGCGCCGGAGCAGTTGTGCCAGAGTATGGGTATGGCCAATTCACCCTCCGGCGACTCCATGGCCGAGCGCATCCTGCGGCTGATCTCGGCTTTCGACGCCGAACACCCCACCATGCCGGCGGCCACGCTGGCCCGGCGGGCCGGGCTTCCGCTGTCCACCACCCACCGGCTGGCTGGTGAGCTGGTGGCGCTGCAGGTCCTGCAGCGTGGGGACAGGGGCGAACTGCGCCTTGGCCTAAGGCTCTGGGAACTGGCGAACCGGAGCTCCGCCGCCCTTGACCTGCGGCAGGTTGCGATGCCCTTTATGGAGGACATCCAGGCGGTCATCCGCCAGCACACCCAGCTCTCCGTACTGCAGGAGGATGAGGTGCTCTTCATCGAACGGCTCTCCAGCCGCGGCTCGGTCTCCAACTTCGCCAAGGTCGCCGGCAGGCTGCCGCTGCATATTTCCTCCTCGGGCATGGTGATGATGGCCCACTCACCCCGGCACGTGCAGGAAGCGTTCCTGGACCGCCACCGCGGCGACCCCACCCCCTTTCCCGCGCCGGATTCCCTCCGGCGGCAGTGGGCGGGTATCCGGCGGGAAGGCAGCGCCACCCTGCCCGGCGTCGTCGACCCGGAAACCACCGGCATCGCCGTGCCGGTTTTCGGTCCGCTGGGCACCGCGGTGGCTGCGCTGGGGGTGGTGGTGCCGCTCGGCCGGGAGAACACGGCAGCCACCGTGCCGGCACTGATGACTGCCGCCCGGGGCATCTCCCGCGGACTGGGCACCTACACCTCAGGCGCCGGCCCGCGGGCCGGCGTTTCGGAGCAGACAGCGATCTGAGAGGCTCCGACATCCGGGGCTACCAATTCTCATTGAATGAGAACCGCCTCGCCGTGCGTATGTGCGTGTCCTCACACTTGAGTCAGGGGCATCCGTTCCCGGAGTTTTAGCTTGTCCACAAAGGAGTTCAGCGTTGGCTGCAGAGCGTACCGTCATCAAGACCCAAGTCGGCATCGTTGGAGGTGGTCCCGCTGGCCTGATGCTCTCGCATATGCTCGCAAAGTCCGGGATTGAGAACATCGTCGTGGAAAAGCGGGACCACGAAACCATCCGCACCACCCACCGTGCCGGCATCCTGGAACACGGCAGCGTGCGCATGCTCACCGAGGGTGGTGTCAGCGACCGGGTCCTCACGGAGGGTTACAAGCACGACGGCATCGACCTGCGCTTTGGCGGGGTAAGCCACCGCATCGACTTCGAAGAGCTGGTGGGGGAGTCCGTCTGGCTCTACCCGCAGAACGAGGTCTTCGTTGACCTGGCGGCTGCCCGCGAGCGGGACAACGGCGACGTCCGCTACGCCGTCACCGGCACGGAGGTGCTGGACCAGACAACATCGGTTCCCAAGATCCGTTTCACGGACGCTGAAGGTACCGACTTCGAACTCCACTGCGACATCCTGGTCGGCGCTGACGGATCCCAGGGCATCTGCAAACGTTCCATCCCGAAGGAACTGCGGACAGATAACTTCATCGAATACCCGTTCGCCTGGTTCGGCATCCTGACCGAAGCACCGCCGAGCGCCCCGGAACTGATCTACGCCAACTCCGACTACGGCTTCGCCCTGATCAGCCAGCGCAATGACAACGTCCAGCGCATGTACTTCCAGTGTGATCCGAATGAGGACGCCGGCGCCTGGAGCGATGAGCAGATCTGGGCAGAGCTTCAGCGCCGGGTGGACGGGCCGGACGGATTCCAGCTCAAGCGCGGCCCGATCTTCGAGAAGACGGTCCTGAAGTTCCGCAGCTATGTCTGTGAACCGATGCGCTACGGCAACATGTTCCTCGCCGGCGATGCCGGACACACCGTTCCGCCGACCGGCGCCAAGGGCCTGAACCTGGCCCTCGCCGACGTCAAGGTGCTTTTCGAGGCCATCGACTCCTTCTACGCAACGAAGTCCCCGGAGCTGCTCGACGGCTACAGCGACAAGGCGCTCCAACGGGTCTGGCGCGCGCAGAATTTCTCCTACTGGATGACCTCCATGCTGCACACCCGGACGGACGCCAGTCCGTTCGAGCGCAAGCGGGCCCTCGGAGAGCTTAACGGTGTTGTTTCCTCCCGCCACGGTCAGTCCTACCTGGCCGAGGCCTACACCGGCTGGCCGGAAAAGTAACACCGCCAGGCACCACCTGCGTTCGTATTGTGAACGCACGTCCACAAAGTGAACAAGCGTGTAATGTGGTAGAAGCCACTGGGATGCTTGGACGATGACGAGGACGCGTCGTGTACGCATCCTGTTGAAAGGAAAAATCATGGAGACGGAAAACGGCCTGTTCCCCCAGGACCAGCCAGTGGAGGGCCCGGACTCGGCACAGAGCTCGCAGGATGAGATCACCGCGGAGATCCAGGATGTCCACGCTGCCTACCGCAAGGGACTGGAAGACGGCGACGCCGAAGAGACCCAGCCCCGCCTGGACTTCCGCCCGTACCGCAGTTCCATCCTGCGCCACCCCACCAAGGACCCGCACCACACGGATCCCGAGACGATCGAACTCTGGTCACCGGCCTTCGGCCACCAGGATGTCCACGCCCTCGAATCGGACCTGACCATCCAGCACAACGGGGAACCCCTCGGCGAGCGGATCGTCGTCGCAGGCCGCATCCTCGACGGCGACGGCCGCCCGGTACGCAACCAGCTGGTGGAAATCTGGCAGGCCAACTCCGCCGGCCGCTACATCCACAAGCGCGACCAGCACCCGGCACCCATCGATCCCAACTTCACCGGCGTGGGCCGCTGCATCACGGATGACGACGGCAACTACAGCTTCACCACCATCAAGCCCGGACCGTACCCGTGGAAGAACCACTACAACGCCTGGCGCCCGGCGCATATCCACTTCTCGCTGTTCGGCACCGACTTCACCCAGCGCATGATCACCCAGATGTACTTCCCCGGTGATCCGCTGTTCTCCCTGGACCCGATCTACCAGTCGATTACCGACCAGAAAGCCCGGGACCGGCTTGTGGCCACATACGACCACAACCTCACCCAGCACGAATGGAGCACCGGCTACAACTGGGACATCGTGCTGACCGGCAGCAACCGCACCTGGATGGAAGACGAGGACGCAGAGTAATGAGCGAGCAGAAACTCACCGCAACCCCCGGCCAGACGGTCGGGCCGTTCTACGGCTATGCGCTGCCTTTTTCGAAGGACAACGAACTGGTCCACCCCGGTGCCAAGGGCGCCATCCGGGTCCAGGGAACGGTCCGCGACGGTGCGGGCGAAGTCATTCCCGACGCGCTGCTGGAAATCTGGCAGGCAGATGAAGACGGCAGCATTCCGCAGCAGACCGGTTCGCTGGTCCGGGACAGCTACACCTTCACAGGCTGGGGCCGCGCCGCCGTCGACAACGTGGGCAACTACACCTTCACCACGGTGAATCCGGGCCCGACCGAGGAAGGCTCAGCACCGTTCATCTCGGTGGTGATCTTCGCCCGCGGCCTGCTGAACAAGCTGCACACCCGCATGTACCTGCCGGACGACGAAGCCGCTCTGGCCAAGGATCCGCTGCTCTCCTCCCTCCCGGAGGACCGCCGCCGCACCCTGATCGCCGCGCGCGAGGCTGACGGCGGCCTGCGCTGGGACATCAAGCTGCAGGGCGAAGACGAGACCGTCTTCCTCGCCTACCCGGGAGCGTAATTCCTTGGGCTCCGCGGAAACTGCCGACTACGGACTACTGTCGCCGGCATGGGCCGGCACCCGCGCCGCAGCGCTGACCTCCGACGAGGCACTGCTGCAGGCCATGCTCGACGTCGAACTCGAGTGGCTGCGGGTGCTCGCCTCCGCGGGCCTGATCAACCCCGGGATTCCAGACGCCGTTGCTCCCGCCTGCCAGGCTTCGCGATATGACATCGCGGACCTGGCAGCGCGGGCGCAGGGCGGCGGAAACCCAGTTATTCCCCTCCTGGCCGACCTGCGGGCGCTGGTCCGCGCCGAGGCCCCGGATGCCGCCGGTCCCATCCATAAGGCGGCCACCAGCCAGGACATCCTGGACTCAGCCCTGATGCTGATGGCCTCCCGCACACTGGAGACCATTCTGGCGGACGCACGCCGGGTGGAAACCGCCCTCGGGGCGCTGGCACGCCGGCACGCCGGAACCGTCAGCGTGGCCCGCACCCTGACCCAGCATTCCCTGCCGTCAACCTTCGGCTTGAAGGCCGCGCAGTGGCTCCACGGGATCGGGCAGGCCACCGCGGCGCTGGACACCACTGCTGCGGCCCTGCCCCTGCAGTGGGGCGGCGCCTCCGGCACGATGGCGGCCCTCACTGCCGCCGCCGATGCGGCGGACCGCAGCCCCCTGGACCTGTCCGCGGACCTGGCCGGCAGGCTGGGCCTCGCCGATCCCGTGGCCCCGTGGCAGACCAACCGGCTCCCGGTCACCCGCCTGGGCGCATCCCTGGCGGACCTGCTCGCTGCGGCGGGAAAGATCTCCAACGATGTGCTGCTGCTGAGCCGTCCGGAAATCGGCGAAGTCAGTGAACCGCGTGAAGCCGGCCGCGGCGGTTCCTCGGCCATGCCGCAAAAGCAGAATCCGGTGCTCTCCGTCCTGATCCGCAGCGCCGCCCTGGCGGCACCCGGCTACACCGTGATGCTGCAGGCCGCAGCCGGAGCAGCGGACGACGAACGGCCCGGCGGGTCCTGGCACGTCGAGTGGCAGCCCCTGCGCCAGCTGCTGCGGCTGGCCGGGGGAGCGGTGGCGAAACTGGCTGAACTCACCGAGGGACTGACAGTCCACACCGGTGCCGTGGCCAGGAACCTGCAGCTCGCCGGCCCACTGGTCGTGAGCGAAAAAGTCATGGCACGCGTTGCCCCGCTGCTGGACGACGGAGAGCCCGGGCAGGGCAAAAAACGCGTCCAGGAGCTGGTGGGCCGTTCCCTGGCCGGTGAAGACTTTGCCGAGCTGCTGCGCGGGACCGTTCCCGCCGGACAGCTCGGGGACCAGGAACTCACCGAACTCCTGGACCCTGCCAACTACCTGGGCCAATCAGCTGCCCTGATCGACCGAATTGTCTCGGCCTACCCCGGAAGGACGAACGCGTGAGCGTCCCGCAGATTAAAGCAACACAACTCTCCAATGCCGGCCCGGACGCTCCCGTCCTGATCGCCGGTCCGTCCCTCGGCACCTCCGGCACGGCACTGTGGAGCAGCACCGCGGCGCTGCTCGACGGGTACACGGTCATCGCCTGGGACCTGCCCGGCCACGGCAACAGCCCGGCAGCAGCAGAAGGCTTCAGCCTGGCGGAACTGGCCGCAGCAGTCAGCGGTCTCGTGGACAGTGCGGTCTCGGCCGGAGACATCTCCGCCGCCCAGGACCGTTACTACGCCGGGGTCTCCCTAGGCGGAGCAGTCGGCCTGCAGCTGGGACTCGACTTCCCGGAGGCTTTCCGGAAGCTGGCGATCCTGTGCTCGGGTGCCAAGATCGGCGACGCCGAGGGCTGGGAAGCGCGCGCGGAAACAGTGCGCGGCCAGGGCACACCGGCCGTCCTGATCGGTTCGGCGCAGCGCTGGTTTGCCGAAGGCTTCATCGAGCGGAACAAGGACACCTCGGCTGCCCTGCTGCATTCCCTGCAGGACGCCGACCGCTTCTCCTATGCCTACTGCTGCCAGGCCCTGGCCGGATTCGATGTCCGGGAGCGCCTGGGCGGAATCTCAGCTCCCGTGCTGGCGGTGGCCGGCGCGGAGGATGCCGTCGCCCCCGCGTCCTTCGCCGAGCTGATCGCAGCCGGCGTTCCCAACGGACGGTCCGCCGTCGTCCCCGATGCCGCGCACCTGGTGCCGGCCGAACAACCCGCGGAGACCGCGAAGCTGCTCAGCAGTTTTTTTGGCCCCGCCCAGTAAATCCGGCACAAAACAAGAAAGCGATTCCGTGAGCGAGAACAGCGCCAAAACCCAGCAGGACATCTACGACGAAGGTATGGCGGTCCGCCGCCAGGTGCTCGGAGATGCCCACGTGGACCGGGCCAACGCAGCAAAAGACGAGTTCACCTCCGATTTCCAGGACATGATCACGCGTTATGCCTGGGGCACCATCTGGACCCGTCCGGGCCTGGACCGGACCATGCGCAGTGCCATCACGCTCACCGCCCTGATCGCCCATGGCCATCTGGAGGAACTCGCGATGCATGTGCGCGCGGCGCTGCGCAACGGCCTGACCCGGGATGAGATCAAGGAAGTCATCCTGCAGTCGGCCATCTACTGCAGCGTTCCCTCCGCGAACTCGGCCTTCAAGGTAGCGCAGGGTGTTTTCGCCGAACTGGACGCCGCCGAAGTGAGCGCCGAGGCCGGCAGCACCGAAGCCTGACGCAGCCAAGGCCATCCGGGGCGGCTTCCGCCGTCCGTCTTAAACCGCCATGTCCGGAAAGGGCTGGCGGTTTCGGACATTCTTAGATAAATTCGCATCTTGTACGCATGTTCGGTCCGCGAACATTTTTGGAAGCTGTACGCAGTACGCAGTACGGAGGTTCGCGGATTCGTCCGCGGATATACCGCATGCAGCACCCAGCAAAGGAGCCATGGTGAATCAGGCCTACATTTACGACGCAGTCCGGACCCCGTTCGGACGCTTCGGCGGAGCCCTCGCAGCGGTGCGCCCCGACGATCTCGCTGCCCAGGTGGTCCAGGCCGCCGTCTCGCGGGCACCGGGACTCGACCCCGAGCGCATCGATGAGGTGATCTTCGGAAACGCCAACGGCGCCGGCGAAGAAAACCGCAACGTCGCCCGCATGGCCACCCTGCTGGCCGGGCTGCCGGTCTCCATCCCCGGCACCACGGTCAACCGCCTGTGCGGCTCCTCCCTGGACGCCGCAATGATCGCCTCCCGGCAGATCAACTCCGGTGACGCTGACCTGATGCTGGTCGGCGGAGCCGAGTCCATGAGCCGAGCGCCCTGGGTTCTGCCGAAGAACGAAAAGCCCTATCCGGCCGGAGACCAGACCCTGGCCTCCACCACGCTGGGCTGGCGCCTGGTCAACCGGAACATGCCCAAGGAATGGACAGTGTCCCTCGGTGAGGCCACCGAGCAGCTCCGGGAGAAGTACGGAATCACCCGGGAACGCCAGGATGCCTTCGCGGCGCGGTCGCACGAGCTGGCAGCCAAAGCCTGGGATGAAGGGCGCTACGGTAACCTGACCGTCGCCGTGGACGGCGTTGACCTCTCCCGCGACGAGAGCATCCGAGCCGGGTCCACCGTGGAGAAACTGGCCACGCTGAAGACGGTCTTCCGTCCCGTCTCCGAAGAACCCTCCGGCGGCACGGTCACCGCCGGCAACGCCTCCCCGCTGAACGACGGCGCCTCCGCCGCGTGGCTGGGCAGCGAAGCCGCAGCACAGATGCTCGGACTTGATCCGCTGGCCCGCATCGCCGGCAGGGGAGCGGCCGCCAACGAGCCGCAGTACTTCGGCTACGCACCGGTTGAAGCAGCCAATACCGCCCTGAAACGGGCAGGCATCTCCTGGAGCGACGTTTCCGCCGTCGAACTTAACGAAGCCTTCGCCGCGCAGTCACTGGCCTGCATGGATGCCTGGGACATTGATCCCAACATCGTCAACGCCTGGGGCGGCGCCGTTTCGATCGGCCACCCGCTGGGCGCCTCCGGAACCCGGATCCTCGGCACGCTGGCCCGCCGCCTGGAATCCTCCGGTGAACGCTGGGGCGTCGCCGCCATCTGCATCGGCGTCGGCCAGGGCCTCGCCGTCGTACTTGAAAACACCAAAGCCTAACTTTCCAGGGAGAACCGTGCTGAATATTCTGCAGGACGCCGACGAAGCAGTCGCGCCAATCTATGACGGGGCCACCGTGATGATCGGCGGCTTCGGCAAGGCCGGGCAGCCCGTCGAGCTGATTGAGGCCCTGCTGCGCCAGGGCGCCAAGGACCTGACCGTGGTGAACAACAACGCCGGCAACGGTGAGGAGGGACTGGCTGCACTCATCGGTGCCGGCCGGGTCAGCAAGATCATCTGCTCCTTCCCGCGCCAGTCCGATTCCCACATCTTCGACGCCAAGTTCCGCGCCGGGGAGATCGAACTCGAGCTGGTTCCGCAGGGCAACCTCGCCGAGCGCATCCGGGCTGCCGGTGCCGGAATCGGCGGTTTCTTCACGCCGACCGCCTACGGCACACCGCTGGCAGAGGGCAAGGAAACCCGTATGATCGACGGCCGCGGCTACGTCTTCGAGACGCCGATCCACGCTGATTTCGCGCTGGTGAAGGCGCTGAAGGCGGACCGGACCGGCAACCTTATCTACCGCAAGACCGCACGGAACTTCGGCCCAATCATGGCAGCCGCCGCGAAGAACGCCATTGTCCAGGTCCGTGAAATCGTCGAAACCGGGGACCTCGATCCGGAAATCATCGTCACCCCCGGGATCTACGTGAACTCCCTGGTCCAGGTATCCAGCGAGAAAGCACCGGCAGCAGCATGAGTGAGAAGGCAGTGAACACCATCGTGAGCGAAAAACTGGACCGCGACCAGCTGGCAGAACTGGTCGCCCGGGACATTGCACCCGGCTCCTTCGTGAACCTGGGCATCGGCCAGCCGACCCTCGTATCCAACTATCTCCGCCCGGAGCAGCACGTCACGCTGCATACCGAGAACGGCATGCTGGGTATGGGCCCGGAAGCCCATGGCGACGAAATTGACGGCGACCTGATCAACGCCGGCAAGATTCCGGTCACCGAACTGCCCGGCGCCTCCTACTTCCACCACGCCGATTCCTTCGCAATTATGCGCGGCGGGCACCTCGACGTTTGTGTACTGGGCGCCTTCCAGGTCTCGGCAACGGGCGACCTGGCGAACTGGCACACCGGCGCACCGGACGCAATTCCAGCAGTCGGCGGTGCCATGGACCTGGCCACCGGAGCCAAGGACGTCTACGTCATGATGTCCCTGTTCACCCGGGAAGGCGTCAGCAAGCTCGTCGCGGAGTGCTCCTACCCGCTGACAGGAGTGGGATGTGTCACCCGCGTCTACACTAATGAAGCGGTGTTCCTCCTGAAGGAGGACGGCGTCCATGTCCGCGAGACCTTCGGAATCAGCTTCGAGGAGCTTGCCGCCAAGATGGATGTGCCGCTGACCGCACCTTCCGCGGACGCAGCCTAGGACCTTCAATGGGGGATAAATGAGCGAAACCATCGCGGCCAGCGACCAGTTTGTACAGTCGCTGGCCCGCGGACTGTCCGTTATCCGGGCTTTCGATGCCGAACACGTGCAGATGACGCTCAGCGATGTCTCCCGCCGCACCGGACTGACCCGGGCCACGGCCCGGCGATTCCTGCTGACCCTGGTCGAGCTTGGTTATGTCCGGACCGATGGCCGCAGCTTCGAGCTGACAGCCCTGGTCCTCCAGCTCGGTTATTCCTACCTTGCCGGGCAGACCCTGCCCCAGCTGGCCCAGCCGCTGCTCGAGGATCTGTCCCGGGACATCCATGAGTCCACCTCGGCTTCCATCCTCGATGGAAACGAAATCGTCTACGTGGCCAGGATCCACACCCGGCGGCTGATGACTGTCGGGATCACTGTTGGGACCAGGTTCCCCGCCTACGCCACGTCCATGGGCCGGGTCCTGCTGGCAGGCCTGCCGGAGGACCGGCTCACGGCCTATCTGGCAGAGGTGGAACTCAAACCCCTCACGGAGCGGACACTGACTACCGAAGCCGATCTGCGCGCAGAAGTGCAGCGGGTCCGCGACCAGGGCTGGGCCGTGGTGGACCAGGAGCTCGAACGGGGCCTTCGCTCGGTGGCGGTCCCAATTTTCAGCCCGTCCGGTGAAGTGGTTGCTGCGCTGAATACCTCGATGCAGGCAACGCTCGGACTGGATGGTCCTACACTGGAGGAAGCGGCGGCCTCCGTGCTGCCGCATCTGCAGGAGGCTTCACGGAAAATCACGCAGGCCCTGGCGGCGCGGAGCTAGGCTTCGACCGCACGTGCCGGCAGGCCGGAATTCAACCCCGGCCAGTACCGGTCACAGGCTGTGGGTGGAGTCTGCTAGACTTATTACAATTGTTTGTGTGGCAGTGGATGAAGGCCGCTCGCATGTTCTCCGGATTTATCCGAAGTGCGGGTGGGGGCCTGTTTCCGGGTTGCAGGGTTCTTGTGCAACGAATGCCACACTTTTGCACGCCTACGGTCGCTTTCGGTTCAACGGAACGTCTCGGGGCACTGCGGCAACAAACTTTGAAAAGCGTCGCCTGAGGCTGCAGACAGCCGGCAGCCCGGCGTTGCAACCAGAGAATCTATCTCGAGATAAACGGAGAACTGATAAGTGCCTACGATTCAGCAGCTGGTCCGGAAGGGCCGCTCACCCAAGGTCTCCAAGACCAAGGCTCCCGCCCTTAAGGGCAGCCCGATGCGCCGTGGTGTGTGCACCCGTGTTTACACCACCACCCCGAAGAAGCCGAACTCGGCTCTGCGCAAGGTAGCCCGCGTCCGCCTCAACGGCGGCGTTGAAGTTACCGCCTACATCCCCGGTGTGGGTCACAACCTGCAGGAACACTCCATCGTGCTGGTCCGCGGTGGCCGTGTGAAGGACCTGCCCGG
Organism: Arthrobacter sp. Helios; assembly: GCF_023167125.1. NCBI lineage: Bacteria > Bacillati > Actinomycetota > Actinomycetes > Micrococcales > Micrococcaceae > Arthrobacter > Arthrobacter sp. Helios. Next base: position 2,347,499 of record NZ_CP095402.1, on the reverse strand, counting down.
TGTCCGTTACAAGATCGTTCGCGGCGCGCTTGACACCCAGGGTGTCAAGAACCGCAAGCAGGCTCGCAGCCGCTACGGCGCGAAGATGGAGAAGAAGTAATATGCCCCGCAAGGGTCCGGCCCCCAAGCGGCCGCTCGCAGTTGATCCCGTCTACGGCTCCCCGCTGGTCACGCAGCTGATCAACAAGGTCCTCGTCGACGGCAAGAAGTCCACCGCCGAGCGCATCGTTTACGGTGCCCTCGCCGGAGCGCAGGAGAAGACCGGACAGGATCCGGTTGCAGCCCTGAAGAAGGCCATGGACAACATCAAGCCGAGCCTTGAGGTCAAGTCCCGCCGCGTTGGCGGTGCCACCTACCAGGTTCCCGTTGAGGTCAAGCCCGGCCGCGCAACCGCCCTGGCACTGCGCTGGCTCGTCGGCTACTCCAAGGCCCGCCGCGAGAAGACGATGACCGAGCGTCTCCGCAACGAAATCCTGGATGCCTCGAACGGTCTTGGTGCTGCTGTCAAGCGTCGCGAAGACACCCACAAGATGGCCGAGTCCAACAAGGCCTTCGCCCACTACCGCTGGTAATAAGCCTTTCCAAGATTCTCTTCAGCCCAGGCCCTGCGGCCCGCTTCGGCGGGCCTCGGGGCCGAAGGCCGAATAGATGACCGGCGGGGCCCAGAACCAAAACTAGGGAGAAACCGTGGCACTCGACGTGCTTACCGACCTCAACAAGGTCCGCAACATTGGCATCATGGCCCACATTGATGCCGGCAAGACCACCACCACCGAGCGCATCCTGTTCTACACCGGTGTCAACCACAAGATTGGTGAGACGCACGACGGCGCCTCGACCATGGACTGGATGGCACAGGAGCAGGAGCGGGGTATCACCATTACCTCCGCAGCTACCACGTGCTACTGGGACAACAACCAGATCAACATCATCGACACGCCGGGTCACGTTGACTTCACTGTCGAGGTTGAGCGGTCCCTGCGCGTGCTCGACGGCGCCGTAGCCGTATTCGACGGCAAGGAAGGCGTGGAGCCGCAGTCCGAGACTGTCTGGCGCCAGGCTGATAAGTACAACGTTCCGCGTATCTGCTTCGTCAACAAGATGGACAAGCTCGGCGCTGACTTCTACTTCACCGTCGACACCATCATCAACCGCCTCGGCGCCAAGCCGCTGGTCCTCCAGCTGCCGATCGGCTCCGAAAGCGAATTCGAGGGCGTTGTTGACCTCCTCGAAATGCGTGCACTCACCTGGCGCGGCGACGCCAAGGGTGACGTGACCATGGGCGCCAAGTACGAAGTTGAGCCGATCCCCGCAGACCTGCAGGAAAAGGCCGAAGAGTACCGCGCAATGCTGGTTGAGACCGTCGCTGAAGCCAGCGACGAGCTGATGAACAAGTACCTCGAAGGTGAAGAACTCACCGTTGAGGAACTGAAGGCCGGCATCCGTAAGCTGACCGTCAACTCCGAGGTCTACCCGGTGCTGTGCGGCTCTGCGTTCAAGAACCGCGGCGTACAGCCGATGCTTGACGCCGTCGTCGCCTACCTGCCGAGCCCGCTCGACGTCCCGAACATCACGGGCCACGACATCCGCGACGAAGAGGTCACCCTCGAGCGCGCCGCTGATGCCAATGCTCCGTTCGCGGCGCTGGCGTTCAAGGTTGTGACGCACCCGTTCTTCGGCCGTCTGACCTACATCCGCGTGTACTCCGGTCACGCTGCTTCCGGCACCCAGGTCATGAACTCGACCAAGCAGAAGAAGGAGCGCATCGGGAAGCTCTTCCAGATGCACGCCAACAAGGAAAACCCGGTCGACGAGATCACGACGGGTCACATCTACGCTGCTATCGGCCTGAAGGACACCACCACGGGCGACACCCTGTGCGACCTTCAGAACCCGATCGTGCTGGAATCCATGAGCTTCCCGGAGCCCGTGATTTCCGTGGCCATCGAGCCGAAGACCAAGGGTGACCAGGAGAAGCTCTCCACGGCCATCCAGAAGCTCTCCGAAGAGGATCCGACCTTCCAGGTCTCCCTCGACGAAGACACCGGCCAGACCATCATCGCCGGCATGGGCGAGCTCCACCTGGATATCTTGGTGGACCGCATGCGCCGCGAGTTCCGCGTCGAAGCCAACGTGGGCAAGCCCCAGGTTGCTTACCGCGAGACGATCCGCAAAACGGTCGAGCGCTACGATTACACGCACAAGAAGCAGACCGGTGGTTCGGGTCAGTTCGCAAAGATCCAGATCGCGATCGCACCGCTGGATACCGCCGAAGGCGCTATGTACGAGTTCGAGAACAAGGTCACTGGTGGCCGTGTTCCGCGCGAATACATCCCCAGCGTCGACCAGGGTATCCAGAGCGCCCTCACCGACGGCATCCTTGCCGGCTACCCGGTTGTCGGCATCAAGGCAACGCTGATCGACGGCGCTTACCACGACGTTGACTCTTCGGAAATGGCGTTCAAGATCGCCGGCCGCCAGGCTTTCAAGGAAGCCGCACGGATGGCCAGCCCGGTTCTGCTTGAACCGATCATGGATGTTGAAGTCCGCACCCCTGAGGAATACATGGGTGAGGTCATCGGTGACATCAACTCGCGCCGCGGGCAGATGCAGTCGATGGAAGATGCCAGCGGCGTAAAGGTCATTCGTGCCCTTGTTCCGCTGTCCGGCATGTTTGGGTACATCGGTGACCTGCGGTCCAAGACCCAGGGACGCGCCGTTTACTCGATGTCGTTCAACAGCTACGCAGAGGTCCCGAAGGCAGTAGCCGACGAGATCATCCAGAAGACGCGCGGCGAGTAAGACCCTGGCCGGTGTCCGGAGCAATTCGGACACCGGCCGTGCGCAGCCTGTTCCACGGACCAAAATCCCGAAGACACAGGGTGCGCGGCCAGACTGAGCGGAACCTGCAAGGATCCGCAGCACAAGGCAATTTCATCAAAATAACAGCCCCCCAGTAGACTTGTATCGGATCAGTTGCGAGAAGCGCGGCTGGTGATTCAGTCTTCTAACCTTTCTAGGAGGAACCCGTGGCGAAGGCAAAGTTCGAGCGGACTAAGCCGCACGTCAACATCGGCACCATTGGTCACGTTGACCATGGAAAGACGACGTTGACCGCTGCCATTTCAAAGGTGCTTGCTGACAAGTACCCTGACCTGAACGAGCAGCGCGACTTCGCTGCTATCGACTCCGCGCCCGAAGAGCGCCAGCGCGGTATCACCATCAACATCTCGCACATCGAGTACCAGACCGAGAAGCGTCACTACGCACACGTTGACGCCCCCGGCCACGCTGACTACATCAAGAACATGATCACTGGTGCAGCTCAGATGGACGGCGCAATCCTCGTGGTTGCCGCTACTGACGGCCCGATGGCTCAGACCCGCGAGCACGTTCTGCTCGCCCGCCAGGTTGGTGTTCCCTACCTGCTGGTCGCACTGAACAAGTCCGACATGGTTGAGGACGAGGAACTTCTCGACCTTGTGGAAATGGAAGTTCGCGAACTGCTGAGCTCCCAGGAGTTCGACGGCGACAACGCTCCCGTCGTGCGCGTTTCCGGCCTGAAGGCACTGGAAGGCGACCCCAAGTGGGTTGCCTCCGTCGAAGAGCTGATGGAAGCCGTTGACAACAACGTTCCTGACCCCGTCCGTGACAAGGACAAGCCGTTCCTCATGCCTATCGAGGACGTCTTCACCATCACCGGCCGTGGCACCGTTGTGACGGGCCGCGCCGAGCGCGGTACTCTCGCCATCAACTCCGAGGTCGAGATCGTCGGCATCCGTCCGGTCCAGAAGACCACGGTTACCGGTATCGAGATGTTCCACAAGCAGCTTGACGAAGCATGGGCCGGCGAGAACTGTGGCCTGCTGCTCCGCGGTATCAAGCGCGAAGACGTAGAGCGTGGCCAGGTTGTCGTCAAGCCGGGGTCCATCACCCCGCACACCGACTTCGAGGCCAACGTCTACATCCTGTCCAAGGATGAAGGCGGCCGCCACAACCCGTTCTACTCGAACTACCGCCCGCAGTTCTACTTCCGCACCACCGACGTCACGGGTGTTATCACCCTGCCCGAGGGTACGGAAATGGTTATGCCCGGTGACAACACCGAAATGACCGTTGAACTGATCCAGCCGATCGCAATGGAAGAGGGTCTCGGCTTCGCTATCCGCGAAGGCGGCCGCACCGTTGGATCCGGCCGCGTCACCAAGATCATCAAGTAATTTGATGTTCTGACGCTCGGACCGTTCGGTTCAGCATTGAGGAGGCCCCGCTGCTACGGCAGCGGGGCCTTCTTGCGTTCCGCGAGGGGCGGTCCTGGCCGGGTTCCCAGGGCGGTGGCCAGCGCGGTGCCGCACTCCAGGCCGTCTGCGAAAGCGCGTACGGCATTCAGGCCGGCGGCGGAGGCCGCCCCGCCAATGACCGTGAACGGAATTCCTTCCGCCTCCAGCCCGCGGGCCAATTCGGTGTTCTCCACCTGGCCGGCGGCGACGACGACGGCGTCGGCGGGGATCAGAAGGTCCCCACCGTCCGGACGGGTCACCAGCAGTCCCCGGTCGCTCACTTGCCGGTAGGAAATTCCAGTCAGCATGTGCACACCTGCGCTGCGCAGCGCCTGGAGCGCAGCCCAGCGGGTGGAGGACCCGATTCCCGCGCCGATGCGTCCGCTTCGGCGCAGCAGGGTGATCTGCGCTGATCCGCGGCCGGCGGCCGTGGCACCCGGCAGCTCCCGCGCAAAACGTTCAACCGACTGCTCTTCCGTCTCCGGCCAGCCCGCGTCCGGAGATATAAGCAGGTGGGCCAGGTCCACAGCGATACCTCCCGCGCCCACGACGGCGATGCGGTGTGCGGCACGTAGGGCTGCCGGATCGGCAAACGCCTCCCGGTAGTCCAGGACCGGAATCCGGCCCTGACCGGGCAGGGGCACGGAGCGGGGGAGTACCCCGGTGGCGTCCACCACATGGCTGAACCCGGCCAGATCTGCCGCCTGGACCTGCACGCCAGTGCGGATCCGGACGCCGAGCCGGGGCAGTTCCCGGCTGAAATACCTGACCGTCTCGAGGAAGTCCGCCTTCCCCGGCACCTTTCCCGCCATCAGGAACTGTCCGCCGATACCCGGCCCAGCCTCAAACAGGACCACCTGAACACCGTGCCCGGCGAGGGTTGCGGCTGCCTGGAGCCCCGCCGGGCCCGCACCCACAACCGCTACGGCAGCGCGGGCAGGAAGCCGGGCGTGATCCGGGAACCGGCCGGCGCTCCGGGAGCGGATCGGTTCCTCTCCCGGAGCGGACCTCCCAACGGGGAACTGCACCTCCACGGGGTAAGCCGATTCGCGTCCGGCCCGCGGGTTGACCAGACAGGAAACCGGTTCCGTGCCAAAGGACCGGTCGATGCAGGCTTCGTTGCAGGCAATGCAGGTATTGACCAGCTCCGGCCGACCGGCGGCACTTTTAGCCACGATCCGCGGGTCGGCCAGGAAGGGCCGGGCCATGGACACAAAATCCACCTGTCCAGCGGCCAGCGCGGCGTCTGCCTGGGCCAGGGAGTTGATGCGGTTGGAACCAATCACCGGGACCGGGCGCTCCTGCAGGGCCAGGGCGGTCCTGATCCGGGCGGCAACCGGCAGCCAGTGACCGTGCGGCACCAGGGCCTGGACTGTGGGAACCCGTGACTCATGCCAGCCGATGCCGATGTTCAGGGCGTCCGCACCCGCCGCTGCGAGGGCGGCAGCCAGGCGGCGGTATTCCGCCGGTGAACTGGATCCCGGCAGCAGGTCGTCGCCGGACAGCCGGAAGACTACCGGGTAGCCCGGCCCGGCGGCGTCCCGCACGGCGGCGAGTACTGCCAGCGGAAAGGCCTGCCGCCGCACCGGATCTCCGCCCCAGGCATCGTCGCGGAGGTTGGTCGCTGCCGACGCAAACTGATTCACCAGATAACCCTCGGAACCCATAATCTCCACGGCGTCGAAGCCAAGCGCCTGCGCCAGCCGGGCAGCGCTGGCAAAATCGGCCAGAGTCTGCGCTATCTGCTCCTGGTTCATGGCAGCAGGCATGCTTCGGGAGTAGTCGGACCAGACAGCGGAGGGTGCCAGGGGCTGCAGGCCGAAGGTGTCTTCAAAGGCGTACCGCCCGGCGTGGAACAGCTGGAGCGCCAGCCGCCCGCCGGCGTCGTGCACCGCCTCCAGCGCCGCACCGGCAGCGTCCTGGAAGGCACCGCCGGTTGTCACCAGATAGGTCCTGCCGCCGGAGCCTTCCCGGTTGACCGCGGCGCCGCCGGTGGTGATCAGGGCTGCGCCCCCGGCCGCCCGTTCGGCGTAGAACGCGCCCAGCGCACGGGGATCGGCTTCGAAGTTCAGGTGCATGGAGCCCATGAGGATCCGGTGCGGCAGGTCCATCGTGCCGATCGAACCGGGCGCGAAGGCAGCTGGAAACATCCGGGCTCCGGGGCGGGGGTCCGTAGGCACCGGCTTACCGCCGGCCGCCCGCGCGGCCCAGGAGATCCCTGGCGATCACGGCCTTTTGGATCTCGTTCGTGCCTTCTTCGAACCGCTGCGCCCGGGCATCGCGGTAAACCCGTTCGATCGGCTGGGTCCGCCAGTAACCGATGCCTCCGTGCACCTGCAGCGCTTTGTCGGTGACCCGGGTCAGCATGTCGACGGCGGTCAGCTTCGCCATTGAGGAGAGCGCTGCTGCCTCCGGCTCGGAAGCCTGCCAGGCGGCCGCCGCCGTCAGGGTGAGGGCCCGGGCGGCGGCAATATCGGCTGCGTTTTCAGCCAGCATAAAGGCGATGGCCTGCCGGGAAGCCAGCGGTTTGCCGAAGGTCGTGCGTTCCAGGGCATAGGCCACTGCCAGCTGCTGAGCACGCTGGGCCAGCCCCACACAGCTCATGGCCACGGAAATCCGGCTGGGGGTGAGGAACCCGCCCAGCGCCACCAGCAGACCGTCCCCCTCGGCGCCCAGCCGGTTCGCCACCGGAACCGGTGAGTCCGTGAACGTCAGCGACGCATGGTCGGTGCCGCGCACCCCCATGGTCTCCGAGGTATCTTCGACCAGTGCTCCCGGAACATTGCGGTCGACCAGCAGGGCCACGGTTCCGTCCCGGCCGGTGCTGCCCGCCAGCCGGGCGAACAGCAGCCAGTAGTCGCAGCGCACTCCGAAGGTGATGAGGTGCTTGCGGCCCGTGAGGTAGTAGGTGTCCCCGTCGCGTCGGACAGTGGAGGTGATATCCACACCGGTTCCGTTGCCCGGCTCGGTGAGGGTGAACGCGACCGTGAGATCCCCGGCCACCGCCGGGCGGATGACGTCCCGGCGCTGCCGTTCGTCCGCGAACGGGTTCATGGCCCGCCAGGTTCCGTTCAGTACGTGCACGATCATGCGGATCGAAGCGTGCGAGCGGGAGAAGACCTCCATCAGTCCCATCCACTGCACAAAGCTCAGTCCGGTCCCGCCCAGATCCCGCGGTGCGGCCAGGGACAGGAAACCTTCGGTCCGCAGCTGTTTCCACAGCGCGTCCGGTGTGCTGCCCGCCGCCTCGATCTCCTCCGCCCAGGCTTCGCCAGGCCCCTCAACCCAGTCTTTAACCCTTTTGAGCAGGCTTTGGTACTCGGGTTCGGGAACGGAGCTGCCCCGCCCATCCGCAGTAATGCCGCTGGTCTTCACGCCTGGCTCCTATCCTCGCCCGCCTGGTCACCTGCGAGTTCGCGCGCCCGTTCACGCAGCAGGTATTTCTGTACTTTGCCGACGGGGTTGCGGGGAATGGCCTGAACCACTTCCAGATGCTCGGGCCAATAGTGCTTCGATACCTGGAAACTGTCCAGGTATCCGGTGAGGTCCGCGAGCGTCAGGTCCGCCCCGCCGGCGGGGACCACAAACGCGCAGGCCCGTTCGCCCAGCCGCGGATCGGGCATCGCGGCCAGCGCTACGTCCTCCACCCCCGGGTGGCGGTAGAGCAGCTGTTCAATCTCCGCCACCGGGATCTTCTCTCCCCCGCGGTTGATGACATCCCGCACCCGTCCGGTGATGCGCAGGTACCCGGCGTCGTCGAGCGTGGCCAGGTCCCCGGTGCGGTACCAGCCGTCCTCTGTGAAGGCTTCCTTGGTCAGGTCCGGGCGGTCCAGATAACCCTCGAACAGGGTGGGGCTCAGGAGCTCGAAGTTGCCTTCGGTGCCCGCCGGCAGCAGCTGCCCCTCGTCACTGACGATCCGGGCCCGCACACCGGGGAGCAGACGTCCGTCCGTTCCCCAGACCAGCGCCGGCTCGCCGCCGGGGGAGGAGACCGAGCCCAGGCAGGTTTCGGTGGTCCCGAAGGCTCCGCAGACGGCGGTGTCCAGCACACGGGTTGCACGTTCGGCCAGGTGGCGCGGAACGGCTGCACCGGTATTAACGAAGATCCGCAGGCTCGGGGGAGCTGCGGCGCCGGCCTCGACCGCCTTGACCAGGTCGGAGAGGAAGGGGGTAGCGGCCTGGACGAAGGTGCCTTTCCAGCCCCGGAGCATGGTCAGCGCCCGCTCGGGCTCCCACACCGCCTGCAGGATCTGCGGCGCTCCCAGCACGAAGGACAGCCACATTCCGTAGAGGAAACCTGTCTGATGCGCCAGTGGAGAGGGAATGAAGACGGCGTCCGAGCTGTCCAGCTCCAGCTGGTGTGCCTCCATAGCCGCAGCCCGGCTGAGTGTGCTGTGCCGATGGAGCACTCCCTTGGGCTCACCGGTGGTCCCGGAGGTGAACAGCAGCTGCGCCGGCGCATCAGGAGCCGGGGCTGCAGCGTCAATCAGCTCCCGGTCCACCTCCGTCTCGGCCAGCTCCTGTTCCCACCCGTGCCAGACGACGCCCCGCTCGCGGACCGGCAGCGGCGGAGCAGCGCCGCCGACGACCACCACATGCCGGACCGCCAGATCGTAGTCAGGATCGGCGCCTGTGCCGGCGGCCAGGATCCCGGAGAGCTCGGCAGCGTAGTGCCTGCCGCGGAACTCTTCGGGAACAACAACGACGGCGGCCCGCGAGCGGTGCAGGGCAAAGGCGACCTCCCGCTCGCGGAAGATCGGCATCAGGGGTGCGGCCACCGCCCCGATCCGAAGGACTGCAACCGTGAGGAGGACGAATTCGCTCCAGTTCGGCAACTGGAACGCCACCCGGTCCCCGGGCCGGACGCCCAGGCTAAGCAGCATCGCCGCGATCCGGTCCGCTCCGGCATCCAGGCCGGCCCAGGTCAGGTGCCCGGTGCCGGCCGGGCGTCCGTCCACGACGGCGGTGTCCGCCGGACGTTCCTTCGCCCACCGGCGGACCCAATCAGGTCCGGTCACGGTGGAACTTTCCTCGATACCGCGAACCGTGAGCTGCGCCGGACGGGGTCCTTGGCGGGAACGCGGGTTCTTCCGGCGAAGGACCCGGCCCTCCTCGACCTGCATGGACAACCCGAAGGAGTTCATGGCTTCCAGGAACTCGGGATAGGAGATGCGGTAGGCGTTCGGATAGGTAAGGGTTGACCGGCCCTCCGCCGCCGATGCCGCGATGGCCAGGGACATGAGCACCCGGTGGTCGTTGAAGGAGGAAAGATCCGCACCGGCCAGGCGGGCCGGGCCCCGGACACGCAGCTCATTGCCGGTGATCCGCACGTCCGCGCCCATGGAATTCAGCTGCAGCATCGCGGCGACCCGGTCCGATTCCTTCAGCCGCACGTGCTCCACATTGCGGAACACGCTCTCGCCGTCCGCGCAGGCGGCCATGACCGACAGGATCGGCAGCATATCCGGCACGAGGCGGCAGTCGATGTCAGCCGGACCCAGTCGCAGGCCGTCGTGCCGGACCCGCACCGCGTCCGAACCGGCGTCGTAAGCCATCGGCAGTCCCATGCCCGCTGCGATGTCGAGGAAATCAGCCTCCGGGTGATCGGCGCCCGCAGCGGTGACGGAGGTCAGCCCGTGCAGCAGCAGATCGGCTGGATGGAGCGCGGCCGCGGCCAGGCCGAAGGCCGCGGACCCGATGTCCGGGGGCATCCGCAGGTCTGTGGGCACGGCCTGCTGCCCCGGCGGGATGTCGAACCGGTGCCAGTCCTGCTGGACTTCGACCTGCAGCCCGAACCGGCGCATCATCTGGACCGTCAGTTCCAGATAGGTACGTTCGTTCAGCGTTCCGTCCACCACCACGGTGGTGGGTGCCGACGCGAACGGTGCGAGCAGCAGGAGACCGGAAATCCACTGGGAAAGCGTTCCGGCGATGTGGACTTCTCCGCCGGTCGGGGCATGGGCACGGACCCGCAGGGGCGGGCAGTCAGTGGGGGAGACGACGTCGACTCCCATTTGCCGCAGCGCCGCCAGGAGCGGGCCGATGGGCCTGCGCTGGAAGTACTTTTGACCGGTGACCGTAACGTCCCGCGACCCCAGGGCCGCGAGGCCGGCCATGAAGTAGAGGGTGGTGCCGGAGCTGCCGGCGGAGATGCTCTCTCCGGCGGGGACGTACGGACCGCCGTGGACCACGTAGGTGCCGCCGTCAACGTCTATCCGGGTACCGAGCCGGCGCAGCATTGCCACCGTGTAATGAACATGCCGCGCGTCGGTCAGCCCGGTAATACGGCTGGTCCCGGGTGCGAGGGAAGCCAGGATCAGCGCCCGGTGGGCATGGTATTTGGAGTTGGGCACCTGTGCTTCCCCACAGATGCGCTGCTGTGTTCCCAGGACCGAAAGATGCATGGCGATATAGCCCTTCCACCGGCTGCTGTACGCGTCCAGGCGGCCACCCCGGAGCCGAGGCTATCAGTTCGGGAAGACCCCCGGAACAGGCTGCGCATCCAGCACCGGTGAGGGTCCGTCAATTTGTTCCAGGCAGGGTCCGCGGCGGTGTTGTCCACAGGGTGGGACTGGCAGTCCCCGGTCCGTGTCCGCCCGCCTAGGATGGGGAGCAGCACCGACGGTAGAGGGGAACACGGCTGGTCATGGGGGAATTCATCTTAGTTTTGGCTGTCGCGGCGGCCGGGTTCACGGTGGGGCGGTTCTCCACCCGGAAAGACGCAGCCGCCAGGAACAGCACCGCTTATGGCCGGGGCCTTCCGCATCCCGCACAGATTTTCGAAGAGGGTTATCAGGCGGGCCTGTTGGATGCCGCCTCTGTCCAGGCTGATACTGCTGCCGGGGCCGGATACACGATGTCCCAGGGGCTCGCCAAGCCGCAGCCTCAGACCCGGACCCGGCAGCAGGGCCGCAGCCAGCCCCAGCAGAGTGCCATTCCCCAACAGAGCGCCACACACCAGCAGCGTGCCCAGTCCCCGGGCAGCGCAGGCCGGCAACCTGCTCCGCCCCCGCCAACCTGGGCACCAGCCCCCGCTCCCGCAGGTTTCGCCTCCCGCGCGGCGGCTCCTTCGGCCTTCGACGGTCCGGCCGCACCGGCGCCCGTATCTTCCGTCTCCGCCCCGTCTTCCGTCCCCGCCCCGCGGAATATTCCGGTTCCGCCGAACGCATCTGCCCCGCCGTCCTCCCTCCCGGTGCAGCCCCGCAGCCCCCGGCCTCCGGCGCCGCCCCGGCCCCGGACCGAGTCCGAGCTGGCTGCGGACAAGCGGCGCCGGGACCTGCGCAATATCAACATCACCCTGTACTCGGCGAGCCTGCTGCTGGTCGCTGCGGCTGCGCTCTTCATCGGTATCTCCATCCCCGAAGAAGCCAGGTTTGCCGGGATCGTTCTTCTCACGGCGCTGTTCTACTCCTCCGGGCTGGTGATCCACTCACGCCGGAAGAGCCTGCGGCCGGCAGCCGTTGCCTTTACGGGCACCGGCCTGGCCCTGATCCCGGTTGTAGGGCTGGCGCTGCACAACTTCCTCCTGCACGATGCGGCCCTGGCCTGGCTGGCCACGTCTCTGGTGGGCACCGCGGCTTTTGCCTACGCTGCTGCCCGGCTGGACAGCCGGGTCGTGACCTACCTGGCCCTGACCTTCCTGCTCTCCACCGCGCTGGCCTCCGGCGCAGCGGTCCGCTCCGGGATCGTCTGGTATTTCGTCTTCACCGTTCTTCTCGCAACCCTGGTGAGCCTTGCCGCGGTCCGCCGGCCGGGGTGGCTCAGGAACGTCTACCTCGACGCCTTCGTGCGCTCCCACCGCTACCTGGTCCCGGCCACCGCCGCTGCGGCTTTGCTCACGGCCGCCGAACTGGGATGGGGTCCGCTGTCCGTCCTGTTCCTGGCCATCGCCGGGTACTACGCCGTCCTGGTGTGGCAGGGACCCGCAGAACAGGCCCTGGTGCACAGCTACGGGGTCCGCGCCGCAGCGACTGCCGGGCTGGTGTCCGCGGCCCACTACTTCCTCGGTTCCGTGCCGCTGACTCTCTTGACGGCCGTGGCGCTGCTGGCGGTGCAGGCCGCAGCCCTCTTTGTCTATGAGCCGCGGTATGCCGCAGCAGCACGCCAGCACACCACGCCCGCCCGGGCCGGCCGTTATTTCCACGTCGATGCTGCCGCGGTCCTGGGGCTGCAGTTCCTGGCAGGGGTGCTGGCAGCCCTGGTCTTCGGCCTCGACGTCCGCGGCGGAAACGGCAACCTGTTCGCCTACGCCGGTTCGGTGGTCCTGGTCTTGGCCGCGCTCTGTGCAGCGGCCTGGAAATTCCGGGGCGCCGCTGAGCCCGCTGCCGGTGCTGCCCTGCTGCTTGGCGTGCTTCCCCGCGTGTTGACAGGGCAGGCGCCGCTCTGGCCGCTGCTGCTGGCGCTGGCAATGCTCACCGGATACACCGTGCTGCGTGCCGGCCGCGCCAGTGGAGACGAACGTGGATCGTTCGTGCTGGCGGCGCGGTGCGCAGGGATCCTGCTGGTTCCGCTCGCTGTTTACACTGTCCTCGAATCCCAGGCTCCGGATGCCGCCTGGACCTGGACGCTGGCCGGAGGAATTGCGGCCGTGGCGGCGAACCAGGCCGTCTCCGCGGTGCGCCTGGCGGCGGGCCGAGCGGAGAAGTTCCCGAACGGCGAGCTCGCGTCCTCCATCTGCATCGGCATAGTGCTGGCGTCCGCCCTGCGCTTTGTGGAAGCGCCCGCATCCGTCCTGGCGCTGTCCGCCCTGTGGGTCCTGGTGGGCGTCAACGTCCTGTCCTCGCTGCTGCGCCGGCCGGAAGCCGCCGCCGCGGCGCCTGCAGGCTTCGCTGCCGCCGCAGTGCTCGGGGCCGGGATGATGGGGCTGACCGGATACGAACTGCTGACCGCCGCGGCTTTGGGCTACTGTGCCCTGCAGATGCTGAAGTTCTCGCCGCAGCCGGCCCGCGGCGTCTATCTGGCAGCAGCACAGGCCCTCTTCACGCTGCTCACCGGCCTCGTTGGCGCCGATCTGGGACTCAGCATCCATGGAGTCTTCACCGCCATAGCACTTTCGCTTGCGGTGCAGCACGTTCTCCGCATCGTGCTGCACCGCAGGCTCGCCGCAGTCGGGCTGGGCCGGGTGCTGGACTGGGGAACCCTCGTGGCTCTGGCCGTGCTTCCGCTGGCGTACTACGCAGTGCGTGCGGATGCCGAGGCAGGTACCGGAACCGTGCTGCTGCTCATTGCCGCAATCAGTGCCGTCACCACCCAGGCAGTCTCCGCGTTGGTGCCCAATCGAGCCGCTGCGCCCGGACGGAGCATTCTCGAGGACACGGCCGAAGCCGCGGCCCTGGCGCTGCTGCTCACGCTGGGCCTCCGGCTGGCGGACGCACCCGCACCCGCGCCGGCCCTGGCCGGACTGTGGGCGGCGTTCAGCGCGAACCTCTTGACTGCCGTTCTGCACCGCGGCACCAGGCTGGCGCTGGCGGCCCCGGCAGGGCTGCTGGCAGCGGCCCTGCTTGGTGCAGGCCTGCTGGGACTGCGTGGCTACCAGCTCCTCTTCGCCGCCGCCCTGGCGTACTGCGTGGTGCTCCTGCGTGACCGGGGCAACGCGTTCCGCGGAGCCTATCTGGCGGCGGCGCAGGTGCTTGGCAGCCTCGTCGCAGCCCTGGTGGCTGCAGACCTGGTGGGGCATATTAACGGGTTCTTTATCGCGCTGGCAGTCTCCTCCGCTGCGGCACAGATCCTGCGGACTCTGCTGCACCGGCGGGTGGAACCACTGGGCCTCGCGGAACCTTCCCGGTGGGGCGGGCTGGCGGTGCTGGCACTGCTTCCCCTTACCTACGCGGCGGTGCCCGGTCCGGCGGAAACGGAAGTACTCCTTGCGCTCATCCTCACGGCCGCCGCAACCGCCCTGTTCACGCAGTGCTCCGCCGCCGCGGGAATCCGGAGGAAAGCTCCGCTGCCCAACGCTGCGGTCCTGACAGTCTCCGCTGCCGTGGCCGTGCTGGCAGCGGAGCTTGCTGTCCGGTCCCTCGAGCACCCGCAGACCGGCTGGACCCAGGTGCTGATCTGGGCCGCGCTGGGCGCGAACGCCGCCACCGCGCTGATGCTGCGCCCGGGCAGGTGGGAAGGACTTGCTGCCGGCGGCTTTGCGGCAGCAGCCCTGGCCGGAGCCGGCGTCTGGGGCCTGCGGAGCTACGAGCTGCTGCTTCTGCTGGCGGTGGCGTACGGCGGATACCTCGTGACGCGCCGCAGCCAGCCCAACCGAGGGCACTATCTGCTGGGCGTACAGATCCTGGCCGCCGTCCAGGCAGGCCTCCTTGCCGCTGACGCCGGAGCCGGAATGCATGGGGTGTTCGCTGCCGCCGCGGTGGTCCTGGCCGCGGCCCAGGCCGTGCGTGCTGGTCTGGAACCCCGGCTGGGCGGCATCGGCTTCGCAGCCCCCGCCCAATGGACGACCATGGCCCTGCTGGCTTCCGCCCCGGTTGTATATACCGGCTATGCATGGGCAGCCGGGACGGGAGCGCAGCGGGATGTCGTGGTGGCCCAGCTGCTGCTGCTCCTGGCCGTCGCTGCCGCCGGATTTGCCCGCTGGCGTGCAGCCGCGTTCCTCTACCCGGGTATTTACGCGCTCGGAGCGCTGCCCCTGCTCCTGACTGGCCTGACGCGGTTCAGCGGGCAAGGCGTACTGCCCGGACCGGTCCTGGGCCCGCTGGCAGCCGGCCTGGTGCTGACCGCCCTGGCCGCAGCAGCTCTCGCAGGTGAAGCACGGCCCGCGCTTGCCCTGCCGGTCCGCACTGCCCTTCTCACTGCTGCAGCGGCTTACCCGGCTGCAGTGCTGCTCCTGGCAACGGAGGAGTACGGCCTGATGCTGACCGCGCTCTCACTGACCGCACTCGCTGCCGTCTTCCTCACGGTTTCCTACACCCGGACCCGTCCATGGCTGGCGGTGGGTGTGCCGCCGCTGCTCTGCATCGCAGCGCTGGCCGCCGTCGGGGAATTCCAGAACTCCGTCCTGGGGGTTCCCCTTCCTCAGGGGTACGGATATCTGTGGCCGGCCTGGGCCGCTGCCCTCCTGCTCCAGGCACTGCGGATGTTCATTTCGCTGGCTGACGGGGTGGCAGGGAGGCAGCTGCGCTCCCGGATTATGGGTTCAGCCGCTGCCTTCGCGCTTGTTGCCGGATCAGTTCCTGCCATGGGGGAGTGGAACCATTCAGCGCTGGCCGGTTCGCTGACCTTGCTGGCGGCACTGGCGCTTGCTGTCCGGGAAGCGCCGGACACGCTGCGGGAACAGGCCGCGCAGGCGGCTGTCCTCCCGGCGGCGCTCGCTGTGCAGCGGATGGGCTGGTACCTCGCCGGAGATCCTCTCGACGCCTTCTGGTCCGTTCAGTACTGGGCCCTCGTCCTGGCGGGCCTGGCTGCCTGGCAGTATCTGCGGAAACGGGAATCCAGCTTCACATTCCTGCTGGGGGCATCGGCGGTGATTCTCTCCGGCAGCGGCCTGACAACCATTGGGTCCGGAGGGACGGCCGAGCAATTGTGGGCGCTGGTGGCGCACGCCGGGCTGCTTGCCTTCGGCCTGCTCGCCAGCCGCAGGCTCTTCACCATCTGGGGTGCCGCGGGAGTCGCATTTGCTGTCCTCTGGTATCTGCGCGGCTACACGTTCCTACTCCTGGCCCTGCTTGCCGCCGGGTTGATTGCCCTCGCCGTCTGGCGGCTGACAAAGGTTCGAAGCGAACCGGAAGAGGTCAGCGAAAAGGAAGAGAGCCGGTCCTGACACCGGCGGAGGTCCTCCGCTAGGCTCGATGCATGGAAATCCTTATCCTGCTGGTCATTGCTGCCGCGATCGTCGGTGGCTTCATGTGGAGCCGCCGGCACTTTTCCCATGAGATCGACCGGGCGAAGCGGATCCGGCGCGCTAACCGGGAGGACCGCCCCTGAGCGGAGCCGCCTCAGGCCGGAAGGCTCTGACCGGAGGAACCGGAACACTCGTGCCTCCTGGGCACCGGTTTTTCGGGCCGGACGGGCGTCTGGGCTAGACTGAAGAAAATGACGCGCCAGGCACACGGGTATCCCGCAGGCAGGCGCGGCCATCTGCTAGTCGTCAGACTGGGAAGCTGTGCGCTGATTCGCGTTCTGCCCACCGATCTGGCAAACTAGAGAAGTTGTTCAAGCGCTTTTGTGCCCGCACGCGCTGAGCAGGCCGTGGTAAACGGCACTGTGTGCGTGTTGAGATTGCGTCCCGGCCAGGATAATGCCTGGCGCAGGGTCCGGTCCTTCAGGGGAAAAGCCCATATATGACCCGCCCCCATTCTTGTACGGGTGTTGCCAGTTTCGAATCTGCGACACGCCCGAGCGCGGGGGTCGGAGCCTCGGCAGGTTGAGGAACCCGGAGCTTCCGGATTCAGCTTGTTGGAGGAGCGCCGGGGCCACCATGGCCGCCAGGGGCAAAAACTGTACAGAGAGCAATACTCGAAGAAAGAGGCACGACGCCATGGCGGGACAAAAAATCCGCATCCGGCTGAAGTCGTATGACCATGAGGTCATTGACGTATCAGCACGGAAGATCGTTGAGACGGTCACGCGTGCAGGCGCAACGGTAGTAGGCCCCGTGCCGCTGCCCACGGAAAAGAACGTGTACTGCGTTATCCGTTCGCCGCACAAGTACAAGGACAGCCGCGAGCACTTTGAAATGCGCACGCACAAGCGTCTGATCGACATCATTGACCCCACGCCTAAGGCCGTTGACTCGCTGATGCGTCTTGACCTGCCTGCAGACGTGAACATCGAAATCAAGCTGTAGGGGGGAGCAGATACTTATGTCTTCTTCACTTACCCGCCAGGTTAAGGGCCTCCTGGGCACCAAGCTGGGCATGACCCAGGTCTGGGACGAGAACAACAAGCTCGTCCCCGTCACCGTGGTCCAGGCTGATTCCAACGTCATCACCCAGCTGCGCGACGCGGCCAAGGACGGCTACACCGCCGTTCAGATCGGCTACGGCCAGATCGATCCCCGCAAGGTCACCAAGCCGCTGGCAGGACACTTCGAGAAGGCCGGCGTTACGCCGCGCCGTCACGTTGTTGAACTGCGGACCGCTGACGCCGACACCTACGAGCTGGGCCAGGAACTCTCTGTTGAGATGTTCGAAGCCGGCCAGAAGGTCGACGTCACCGGAACCTCCAAGGGCAAGGGCTTCGCCGGTGTCATGAAGCGTCACGGCTTCCACGGCGTCGGTGCCTCCCACGGTGCCCACAAGAACCACCGCAAGCCCGGCTCGATTGGTGGCGCATCCACCCCCGGCCGCGTCTTCAAGGGTCTTCGGATGGCCGGCCGCATGGGCGCCGTCCGTCACACCACGATGAACCTCACCATCCACGCCGTGGATGTTGAGAAGTCGCTGCTGCTGATCAAGGGTGCCGTTCCCGGCGCCCGCGGCCAGGTCGTCCTCGTACGCACCGCCGTGAAGGGAGCTTAGTCTCATGGCTAACGAAACCACTGTTGAATTCCCCGCAGCGATCTTCGACGTTCAGACGAACGTACCGCTGCTGCACCAGGTTGTTGTGGCACAGCTTGCCGCCGCACGCCAGGGCACGCACAAGACGAAGACCCGCGCAGAGGTTAGCGGTGCAGGCCGCAAGCCGTTCAAGCAGAAGGGTACCGGCCGCGCCCGTCAGGGCTCGATCCGTGCGCCTCACATGACCGGTGGCGGCGTTGTCCACGGACCGACGCCCCGCGATTACAGCCAGCGCACCCCCAAGAAGATGATTGCCGCCGCCCTGCGCGGAGCACTCTCTGACCGGGCACGCAACGGCCGCATCCACGTGCTGGAATCCCTGGTAGCCGGCGACACGCCGTCGACCAAGGCCGCACGCGAATCGCTGCGTTCACTTTCCGACCGCAAGAACATGCTCGTTGTTATCGAGCGCGCCAATGATGTTGCTGCACTTTCCGTGCGCAACCTCACTGCTGTTCACGTGATCTATGTAGATCAGCTGAACACCTACGACGTGCTCGTTGCCGATGACGTGGTCTTCACCAAGGCTGCCTACGACGAGTTCGTTGGCAAGAACACTGTCAAGGAGGACGCCAAGTGAGCGCGACCACCGCTAAGGATCCGCGCGACGTTGTGCTTGCACCCGTCGTCTCGGAAAAGAGCTACGGCCTGATCGACGAAGGTAAGTACACCTTCCTGGTCGACCCCCGCTCGAACAAGACCGAGATCAAGCTGGCCGTGGAGAAGATTTTCTCCGTCAAGGTCGACTCGATCAACACCATCAACCGTGCCGGTAAGCGCAAGCGGACCAAGTTCGGATGGGGCCAGCGCAAGAGCACCAAGCGTGCGATTGTCACCCTGAAGGACGGCACAATCGACATCTTCGGCGGTCCGCTCAGCTAGAGCGGAGACCACTTTAACGAGGAATAAATAATGGGAATCCGTAAATACAAGCCGACTACCCCGGGCCGCCGCGGCTCGAGCGTAGCCGACTTCACCGAAATCACGCGGTCAACGCCGGAAAAGTCGTTGGTTCGCCCGCTCCCGAAAAAGGGCGGCCGTAACAACACCGGTAAGATCACGACCAGGCACAAGGGTGGCGGACACAAGCGCCAGTACCGCCTGATCGACTTCCGCCGGCATGACAAGGACGGCGTCGACGCCCGCGTTGCAGAGATCGAATACGATCCGAACCGCACCGCCCGCATCGCGCTCCTGCACTATGTTGATGGCACCAAGCGTTACATCATTGCGCCGAACAAGCTCAAGCAGGGCGACTTCGTCGAGGCCGGCGCCGGGGCTGACATCAAGCCCGGCAACAACCTGCCGCTGCGCAACATCCCCGTGGGTACCACCATCCACGCCGTTGAACTGCGTCCGGGCGGCGGTGCCAAGATGGCCCGCTCCGCCGGTGCGTCCGTTCAGCTTGTTGCCAAGGAAGGCCGCTTCGCACAGCTGCGGCTGCCCTCCGGCGAAATCCGCAACGTTGACGTGCGCTGCCGCGCAACCGTCGGCGAGGTTGGCAACGCCGAGCAGTCCAACATCAACTGGGGCAAGGCCGGCCGCATGCGCTGGAAGGGCGTTCGCCCGACCGTCCGCGGTGTCGCCATGAACCCCGTTGACCACCCGCATGGTGGTGGCGAAGGCAAGACCTCAGGTGGACGCCACCCGGTCAACCCGAACGGTAAGCGCGAAGGCCGTACCCGCCGCCCCAATAAAGAGAGCGACAAGCTTATTGTGCGTCGCCGTCGTTCCGGCAAGAACAAGCGATAGGAGCCTGGAAACATGCCACGCAGCCTGAAGAAAGGCCCCTTCGTCGACCAGCACCTGTTCCTTAAGGTGGCGGCCGAAAACGAAAAGGGCACCAAGAACGTCATCAAGACGTGGTCCCGCCGCTCGATGATCGTCCCCGACATGCTCGGACACACGATCGCCGTGCACGACGGACGCAAGCACATTCCGGTGTTTGTCACCGAGTCGATGGTCGGGCACAAGCTCGGCGAATTCGCTCTGACGCGGACATTCCGCGGCCATGTGAAGGACGACCGCAAGGGCAAGCGCCGCTAGGCGCTGCTCTTTCGGCAGAAGACGAGAGAAGGAAAGCAATGGAAGCCAAGGCAATTGCGCGTCATATCCGCGTAACGCCTATGAAGGCCCGGCGCGTCGTCAACCTTGTTCGTGGCAAGCAAGCGAATGAGGCTCTGGCAATTCTGAAGTTTGCCCCCCAGGCAGCTTCGGAGCCGGTATTCAAGGTAGTTCAGTCGGCTATGGCCAACGCACGTGTCCTCGCGGACCGTGACGGCGTGGCCTTCGACGAAGGTGACCTCTACATCAGCGAAGCATTTGTTGATGAAGGACCCACCATGAAGCGGTTCCAGCCGCGTGCCCAGGGCCGCGCCTACCGCATCAACAAGCGGACCAGCCACGTCACCGTGGTTGTCGCAACCCCGAAGAACGAGGAGGACCGTTAAGTGGGACAGAAGGTAAACCCGCACGGGTTCCGACTCGGCATCACCACTGACCACGTTTCGCACTGGTTTGCTGACAGCAACAAGCCGGGCCAGCGTTACAAGGACTTCGTCCGCGAGGACATCAAGATCCGTCAGCTGATGTCCACCGGTATGGACCGCGCCGGCATCGCCAAGGTTGAGATCGAGCGCACCCGCGACCGTGTCCGTGTGGATATCCACACTGCACGTCCGGGCATCGTCATCGGCCGCCGCGGCGCCGAAGCAGACCGCATCCGCGGCGAGCTCGAGAAGCTCACCGGCAAGCAGGTTCAGCTGAACATCCTCGAGGTCAAGAACCCCGAGATGGAAGCACAGCTTGTTGCCCAGGGTGTTGCTGAGCAGCTCTCTTCCCGCGTGGCTTTCCGCCGTGCGATGAAGAAGGCCATCCAGTCCGCACAGCGCGCAGGTGCAAAGGGTATCCGTATCCAGTGCTCCGGCCGTCTGGGTGGCGCTGAAATGAGCCGTTCCGAGTTCTACCGCGAAGGCCGTGTGCCCCTGCACACCCTCCGCGCGAACATCGACTACGGCTTCTTCGAAGCAAAGACCACCTTCGGCCGCATCGGCGTGAAGGTATGGATCTACAAGGGCGACGTCACTTCCAAGGAACTGGCTGCACAGCAGGCTGCTGCACCGTCCCGCGGACGTTCCAGCGACCGTCCGGGCCGTGGCCCGGCCGATCGTGGGGACCGTGGAGGCGACCGTCGTCGTCGTAACGACCGCGGCGACAAGGCCGCCGCGCCTGCTGCAGAGGCTCCGGCCGCTGAGGCAGCTGCCCCCGCAGCAGAAGGAGGACAGGCTTAAATGCTTATCCCACGTCGAGTCAAGTACCGCAAGCAGCACCACCCGGGTCGTTCCGGCGCTGCAACCGGTGGCACCGCCGTCAGCTTTGGTGAGTGGGGTATCCAGGCACTTACGCCTGCATACGTAACCAACCGCCAGATTGAAGCTGCCCGTATCGCCATGACGCGCCACATCAAGCGCGGCGGAAAGGTCTGGATCAACATTTACCCGGACCGTCCGCTGACGAAGAAGCCTGCTGAAACCCGCATGGGTTCCGGTAAGGGTTCTCCGGAGTGGTGGGTTGCAAACGTCAAGCCGGGGCGGGTTCTGTTCGAACTCTCCGGTGTTTCCGAAGAGGTAGCTCGCGAGGCACTGCGCCTGGCGATCCATAAGCTGCCGTTGAAGGCACGCATTGTGCGTCGCGAGGGTGGTGAATAGCAATGGCTATCGGTTCAAAGGAACTTGCAACTGATCAGCTGGACGGGTTCGACAACGAGCGTCTCGTTGAAGAACTTCGTAAGGCTAAGGAGGAGCTGTTCAACCTCCGTTTCCAGTCCGCCACCGGGCAGCTGGAAAACAACGGCCGGCTCCGCGCCGTCAAGCGCGACATCGCCCGCATCTACACGGTGCTGCGTGAGCGCGAACTGGGAATTCGTCCC
This sequence comes from Arthrobacter sp. Helios, assembly GCF_023167125.1. Classification (NCBI taxonomy): domain Bacteria; kingdom Bacillati; phylum Actinomycetota; class Actinomycetes; order Micrococcales; family Micrococcaceae; genus Arthrobacter; species Arthrobacter sp. Helios. The sequence continues at coordinate 2,325,792 of NZ_CP095402.1, read as the reverse complement.
GAGGCAGTAGCTCCCGTCGAGGAAGCCGCTCCCGAGAAGAAGAAGTCCAAGAAGAAGGCTGCCGAGTCCGAAGCTCCGGCCGAGGTTGCCGAGGATGATGCCAAATGAGCGAAAACAAGAATGAGGCAGCAGTGACAAACGACGCAAACGGCGCCGATGCCCGCGGGTACCGGAAGACCGCTCGCGGCTACGTGGTCTCGGACAAGATGGATAAGACCATCGTTGTCGAGGTCGAAGACCGCGTGAAGCACGCGCTGTACGGCAAGGTTCTTCGCCGCACGTCCAAGCGCAAGGCCCACGACGAGTCGAACTCGGCCGGCATTGGCGACCTGGTTCTGATCACCGAAACCCGGCCGCTGTCCGCTACCAAGCGGTGGCGCCTGGTCGAGATCATCGAAAAGGCCAAGTAGCCTCCAAGCTGCAAAGCAATAACAGGCCGGTCAGTGTGCCGGCAGGAACAGCATCAGCTGCCCTGCCGGCCCGCGGGCGCCGTCCAAAGCGTCAGGGCCCCGGCCGCGATATCATCCGATTTCGTTTCCGGGGCCCTTTCGCGATAAACTTGAAATCTTGTCTGTGCGGTGCGGAAGCATGTCCTCTTTCGGACACCCTTCCTCACCGCCGAATAAGACAAAAGCCCGATAATCTTGTTCAGCATGGTGCTGCGGCTTGCGCTGCAGAGCGGCCCGTCAGGGGCCGGTGCTGAGTACCAGTATTACGGGGTCCACCCATATCCGTTCCGCAAGGCTCAACAACTGAGAACCGGCGCGACGACAGGAGTACTAAGTGATTCAGCAGGAGTCGCGACTGAAGGTCGCCGACAACACGGGTGCCAAGGAAATCTTGACCATCCGCGTTCTCGGTGGATCCGGCCGTCGCTACGCAGGCATTGGCGACACCATTGTTGCCACCGTCAAGGACGCAATTCCCGGCGGCAACGTCAAGAAGGGCGATGTGGTTAAGGCCGTCATCGTCCGCACCAAGAAGGAACGCCGCCGCCAGGACGGTTCCTACATCAAGTTCGATGAGAACGCTGCAGTGATCTTGAAGAACGACGGCGACCCCCGCGGTACCCGTATCTTCGGCCCGGTCGGCCGCGAGCTTCGCGACAAGAAGTTCATGAAGATCATTTCGCTTGCTCCGGAGGTGCTGTAGACCATGGCAAAGATCAAGAAGGGTGACCTGGTTCAGGTCATCACCGGCGCAAAGGCAGAACGCGGCGGAGACCGCGGCAAGCAGGGCAAGGTTCTGAAGGTTTACACCGACACGAACCGCGTTCTGGTTGAAGGCATCAACACCGTCAAGAAGCACACCAAGGTCGGCCAGTCCTCCAAGGGCTCCAAGACCGGTGGCATTGAGACCGTTGAGGCCCCCATCCACGTTTCCAACGTTGCAGTTGTTGACCCGGAAACGAAGAAGCCCACCCGCGTTGGCTACCGCACCGAAACCGTCACGAAGGACGGCCGGACCCGCACTGTGCGCATCCGCGTCGCCAAGGGCTCTGGGAAGGACCTCTAATGACTGAGACCGTCACCAAGATCGTTCCCCGTCTGAAGACCCGCTACGCAGCGGAGATCAAGCAGACTCTGCAGGACGAGTTCAACTACGCAAACGTCAACCAGGTTCCGCGCCTCGTCAAGGTCGTTGTGAACATGGGTGTTGGAGATGCCGCCAAGGACTCCAAGCTCATTGACGGTGCCGTGCGCGACCTGACCGCGATCACCGGCCAGAAGCCGCAGATCACGAAGGCACGCAAGTCGATCGCACAGTTCAAGCTGCGCGAAGGCATGCCGATCGGTGCGCACGCAACACTGCGTGGCGACCGCATGTGGGAATTCGTAGATCGCCTGGTCACCCTGGCGCTTCCGCGTATCCGCGACTTCCGCGGCCTGAGCGGCAAGCAGTTCGACGGCAACGGCAACTACACGTTCGGTCTGACCGAACAGTCGATGTTCCACGAAATCGATCAGGACAAGATCGACCGCGTACGCGGCATGGACATCACCGTGGTCACCACCGCCAAGACCGATGACGAGGGACGCGCGCTGCTCAAGGCGCTCGGCTTCCCGTTCAAATCCGAAGATTAATTACTACGTAAAAGGTCTGCTGCGCGTCACCGGTCACGCCGGTGCTGCAGCAGAAACCGTTACGAGGGAGGGCTAGAGCCCACATGACAATGACAGATCCTGTCGCAGACATGCTTACGCGTCTGCGCAATGCAAACTCGGCATACCACGATTCCGTGTCCATGCCTTACAGCAAGCTCAAGGCACGCGTTGCCGACATCCTGAAGGCCGAAGGCTACATCGCCGGCTGGAAGGAAGAAGAGGCTGAGGTTGGCAAGACGCTGACCCTGGACCTCAAGTTCGGTCCGAACCGTGAGCGCTCCATCGCCGGCATCCGCCGCATCTCCAAGCCCGGCCTGCGTGTATACGCAAAGTCCACCAACCTGCCGCGCGTGCTCGGTGGCCTGGGCATCGCCATCCTGTCGACGTCGTCAGGTCTCCTGACCGACCGCCAGGCCGCCAAGAAGGGTGTGGGTGGGGAAGTCCTCGCCTACGTCTGGTAGCAGGGAAGGGAAAGAAAAATGTCACGTATTGGACGTCTGCCCATCTCTGTCCCCGCCGGAGTCGACGTTGCCGTTGATGGCAACAACGTTACGGTCAAGGGTTCCAAGGGAGAGCTGAGCCACGTTGTGCCCAGCCCGATCACGGTTTCCCTGGACGAGAACACCATTACCGTCGCCCGCCCCAATGACGAGCGCGAATCCCGTTCCCTCCACGGCCTGACCCGCACCCTGATCAGCAACATGATCACCGGTGTGACCGAAGGTTACAAGAAGGACCTGGAAATCGTTGGCACCGGTTACCGTGTGCAGGCCAAGGGCTCGGACCTCGAGTTCGCCCTGGGCTACAGCCACCCGGTATCTGTGAAGGCTCCGGAGGGCATCACGCTCACCGTCACGGGCCCCACGAAGCTCACTGTTTCCGGCATTGACAAGCAGCAGGTGGGCGAGGTTTCCGCCAACATCCGCAAGCTGCGCAAGCCTGACCCCTACAAGGGCAAGGGCATTCGTTACGCCGGCGAGATTGTCCGCCGCAAGGTCGGAAAGGCTGGTAAGTAATCATGGCCATCAGCATTAATAAGAAGCGCAATTCCAAGAGCAAGTCCGCTTCCCGGAGCCGCCGCCAGCTGCGGATCCGCAAGCGCATTGCCGGCACCGCGGCCCGTCCGCGCCTGGTCGTCAACCGCTCTGCCCGCCACGTATTCGTCCAGGTTGTCGATGACAACCTCGGTGTGACCGTGGCCTCCGCGTCGACCATGGAAGCAGATCTGCGCTCCATGGAGGCCGACAAGACTGCCAAGGCCAAGCGCGTCGGCGAGCTCGTTGCCGAACGCTCCAAGGCTGCCGGCGTCGAAGCCGTTGTGTTTGACCGCGGCGGCAACCGCTACCACGGCCGCATTGCGGCTGTTGCAGACGGCGCACGCGAAGGTGGGCTGGCACTGTGACCGAGGTTAACAAGGAAAAGGAAAATCAGGTGACTGAAGCTACATCTGCTGAGGCAACTGAGACCAAGGAAACCGCTGCCGCAGGCACCGACGACCGCCGCGGCGGACGCCGGGGCGAGCAGCGCTCCGACCGTGGAGGCCGTGACCGCGGCGGACGCGGCGGACGCGACGGCGGACGTAATGATGACAAGGACAAGTTCATTGAACGCGTCGTGACCATCAACCGCGTCGCCAAGGTTGTCAAGGGTGGTCGGCGCTTCAGCTTCACCGCTCTGGTTGTTGTCGGTGACGGCAACGGCATGGTCGGCGTTGGCTACGGCAAGGCAAAGGAAGTTCCCTCGGCTATCGCCAAGGCAGTCGAGGAAGCGAAGAAGTCCTTCTTCCGCGTTCCCCGCATTGCCGGCACCGTCCCGCACCTGGTGCAGGGCGAGGCAGCCGCAGGCGTCGTCCTGCTGCGTCCGGCTTCCCCGGGTACCGGCGTTATCGCCGGCGGTCCGGTCCGAGCCATCCTCGAGTGCGCCGGTATCCACGACGTTCTCTCCAAGTCGCTGGGTTCCTCCAACGCGATCAACATCGTGCACGCCACGGTTGACGCGCTGAAGCGCCTCGAAGAGCCCCAGGCAGTGGCAGCCCGCCGCGGCCTGCCGCTGGACGAAGTTGCTCCGGCAGCGATGATCCGCAACATGCAGAAGGCAGGTGCCTGATGAGTACTCCGAAGCGCGTTGCCGTCAGCTCGGCGCAGCTGGAAATCACCCAGATTAAGTCCACCATCGGTGGTAAGCAGAATCAGCGCGACACGCTGCGTTCACTCGGTCTCAAGCGCATCGGCCACACGGTCGTACGCAGCGCTGATGCCGTGACCGTTGGCATGATCAACACGGTTCCGCACCTCGTGAAGGTTGAGGAGGCGAAGTAACATGGCCGAAGAAAAGAACAATGCTCTGAAGGTCCACCACCTGCGTCCCGCACCGGGTGCCAAGACGGCTAAAACCCGTGTTGGCCGTGGTGAAGGTTCCAAGGGTAAGACTGCTGGCCGCGGTACCAAGGGTACGGCTGCCCGCTACCAGGTCAAGGCCGGTTTCGCAGGCGGGCAGCTTCCGCTGCACATGCGCCTGCCGAAGCTGCGCGGCTTCAAGAACCCGTTCAAGGTCGAATTCCAGGTTGTTAACCTGGACAAGATCTCCGAACTGTTCCCCGAAGGCGGCGAGGTCACCGTTGAGGCCCTCGTTGCCAAGGGTGCCGTGCGCAAGAACCAGCCTGTCAAGGTCCTGGGCACCGGCGACATCACCGTCAAGGTTGATGTGAAGGCTGATGCCTTCTCCGCCAGTGCTGCAGAAAAGATCGCAGCAGCAGGCGGATCGGTTACGGCGCTCTAAAGCACCGTGACGGACCGCATGATCTTCGTTCCCGGTGTCCGGTTCCTCCGGGCACCGGGGCGGGTTATGCATTCCATCTGCTGACCACTTAGCTCCCGGTGAGCCGCGCGAGCGGCCCACCGGGAGCTAAGTGTTTTTAACACGTCGGCAATCCCCGGTAACAGCTGTTGGTGCAGTTAACACAACAGCGGGTTTGAACGGATAGACTCAGTTTCTGTCACCAGTCCCGCCGGGACTCATTCCACTTCAGGATTACTTCAGGAGGACGCTTGCTTAGCGCTATTGGCCGGGCTTTCCGGACGCCAGACCTGCGACGCAAGCTGTTGTTTACGCTGGGAATCATCACTATCTTCCGCATGGGTGCGTTTATCCCGGCCCCGGGTGTTGACTACGGCAATGTGCAGCAGTGCTTGGCTCTCGGTGCCACCTCAGGTGGCCTCTATGAGTTCGTGAACCTCTTCAGCGGCGGTGCCCTGCTGCAGGTCTCAGTCTTCGCCCTCGGCATCATGCCGTACATCACCGCGAGCATCATCGTGCAGCTGCTCCGCGTCGTGATCCCGCACTTCCAGGCCCTTCATGAAGAAGGCCAGCAGGGGCAGTCCACGCTGACCCAGTACACGCGCTACCTCACCATTGCGCTGGGCCTGCTGAACGCGACCACTGTTGTGTCGCTGGCCCGCTCCGGAGCGCTGTTCAACAACATGTGCTCCGTGCCGATCATCCCCGATGACAGCATCATTACCATCCTCCTGCTCATCATCACCCTGACGGCCGGCACCGGCCTGATCATGTGGATGGGCGAGCTGGTAACGGAAAAGGGCGTCGGCAACGGCATGTCCCTGCTCATCTTCACCTCTATCGTCGCGAGCTTCCCCAGCGCCCTGGGCGCCATCCTCTCGGCACAGGGCTGGACAGTGTTCCTGGGCGTGATCGTGATCGGCATCGTCACGGTGGCCCTGGTCATCTTCGTTGAACAGTCCCAGCGCCGGATCCCCGTCCAGTACGCCAAGCGCATGGTTGGACGGCGCACCGTAGGCGGCACCAACACCTACATCCCGATCAAGGTCAACATGGCCGGCGTGATCCCGGTGATCTTTGCGTCCTCCATGCTGTACCTGCCTTCGCTGCTGGCCCAGTTCAACACCCCGTCCGACGGCACCGCTCCGCCGGAATGGGTGGTCTGGATCAATAACTACCTGACATCGGGCGACCACCCGCTGTACATGGCCGTCTACTTCCTGATGATCGTGTTCTTCACGTACTTCTACGTGTCGATCACGTTCAACCCTGAAGAAGTCTCGGAGAACATGAAGAAATACGGCGGTTTCATTCCCGGCATCCGTGCCGGCCGCCCCACCGCCGAATACCTGCAGTACGTGCTTTCCCGCATTACCCTGCCCGGCGCCCTCTATTTGGGCCTTGTTGCCCTTATTCCGCTGATTGCCCTGGTGCTGGTCGGGGCAAACCAGAACTTCCCGTTCGGCGGAACCTCGATCCTCATCATGGTTGGTGTGGGCCTCGAGACGGTCAAACAAATTGACGCACAGCTTCAGCAACGTCACTACGAAGGGTTATTGCGATGACACGACTGCTCATTATCGGGCCTCCCGGCGCCGGCAAGGGAACACAGGCTTCCCGGATCTCGGACCGCCTCGGTATCGCAGCCATCTCCACTGGTGACATCTTCCGCTCCAACGTCAAGAACCTGACGCCGCTGGGTGTCGAGGCCAAGAAGTACATCGACGCCGGCAACTTTGTTCCCGATGAGGTCACGAACAACATGGTCCGGTCGCGCCTCAAGGAAGACGACGTCACCGAAGGCTTCCTGCTCGACGGTTACCCGCGGACCACGGCACAGGTGGAAGAGCTCGACGACATCCTGGCTTCCAGCAATCAGAAGCTCGATGCTGTCCTGCTGCTGACCGCCGATGACGAGGAGCTCGTGGCCCGCCTGCTGAAGCGGGCGGAAATCGAAGGCCGCACGGACGATAACGAAGAAGTCATCCGCCACCGCCTCGACCTCTACAAGCAGCAGACGGCCGACGTCGTCGCACGCTACGAGGACCGCGGCATCGTCACCCGTGTCAACGGCCTGGGCGATATCGACGAAGTCACCGAGCGCGTGATGCAGGCGCTCAAGGACCACAGCTAACAGATAGAAGGCGAGACGTTGGCCCAGCCACGGATCCAGTACAAATCCAACGTACAGATGCGCACCATGCGGGAAGCCGGCCTGGTGCTGATCAAAGCCCTGGACGCAGCGGTGGCAGCCGCCCGCCCGGGAGTGACCACGGCTGATCTGGACAAGGTTTTTGCTGCGGTCCTGGCTGAAGCCGGTGCCACGTCAAACTTCCTCGGGTACTACGGTTTCCCGGCGACCATCTGCACCTCGGTCAATGAGGAAGTCGTCCACGGCATTCCCGGTTCCCGGGTGCTGGGCGACGGCGACATCATCTCCATCGACGGCGGTGCGGTAGTCAACGGATGGCATTCGGACTCAGCCCGGACCGTCATCGTCGGAACGGCCGATCCCGAGGACCAGCGCCTCTCCGACGTCACCGAGAACGCCATGTGGCACGGCATCGCAGCCGCGGCGAAGGGCCGGTTCGTGGGTGACATTGGTGCAGCCGTGGATGACTACGTGAGCAGCGTTCCGGGCAAGCCCCTGGGCATCCTCGAGGACTATGTAGGCCACGGCATCGGCTCGGAAATGCACCAGGCGCCGGATGTCCTCAATTACCGGACCAGCCACCGCGGTCCGAAGCTCAAGCCCGGAATGTGCCTGGCGATCGAACCGATGCTGGTACGCGGCGGAATCGAGACCCGGACATTGGAAGACGACTGGACAGTCGTCACCACCGACGGTGCCCGCTCCTGCCAGTGGGAACATTCCGTGGCCATCCACGAAAAGGGTATCTGGGTGCTGACCGCCCCCGACGGTGGTGCGTCGCGCCTGGAGCCCCTGGGCGTCACCCCGGTGCCGATTCCGTAGCAGGATTCCCGTGGAAAGGTCCGTTCCGCCGATTGGTGGAGCGGACCTTTTGCGTTGTTGGGAGCCGCGCCGGCTTCCTGTACCACTGGAGCCAGAACAACACGATAACAGTGAGTTCCACGGCACCTCCGGCGTAGTACAGGACCATCGCCCCGGACTGTCCCTGATCCGCGGCGATACCCGCGGGCGGGCTGGCATACAGAGACTTTGCCAGGACGTTGTGGGCAGCAGCCGTCAGGATCAGGACAGCCCCGCGGAGCCGAAATGAGGCGCGGTGCGGGTTCGGATCCCGCCCGATGAGCGACGCCGTCCACAAATAGCCGGCAGCCGCCAGATGGAAGGTCACCAGCCAATGAACCGGGAGGCCGGTCCGCATGGCGTCGAAGAGCGGGGTTCGAAACATCAGCACCATGCCGCCCATGGACAGGACAGCCGCCGTGACCGGGTGGGCCAGGAAGCGGGCGGGGGCCGAACGCAGCATTCTGACCAGACGGCGGGACGGCAGGGGGTCCATGGTGCGCAGGGCGAGGGTAACCGGTCGGGAAGTCACCAGCAGGAGAGGGCCCAGCATTCCAGCCAGGACGTGGGACAGTGCCAGGGCAGTGAAGTTTCCGTGCGTCAGGGCCGGGAGAGGGCCGGCCGCCGCCGCAAGCAACGCGGCGATCCCTGCGGTGAAGGCTGCTGTGCGGCGTACCGGCCAGGCACCTGAGCGGGGGGAAAACGCGCCCGCCCAGTAGGTGGCTGCAGCGGCGGCAGCCGGAATCAGCAGCAGCAGATCAACGGGTATCGCGCCGGTCTGGTGGGCGTGCAGCATCAGGCACCCTGGCGTGCGGGTGCCGACGAGCGGGTGCGGAAAAGCAGAAACGTGCCGGCTGCCAGCATCAGCGCCGCGGTCAGATTCCAGGTGAGGTCATAGGGCAGCAGCTGAACCTCATACCGGATTTGGTGGAGCGTGAGCACTTTGTGCTGGATCAGACCGTCGTAGAGCTGGAAACCGCCGGTACCCACCAGCACGGCACCGGCCCACCGGACCGGAATAAGACTGCGGTGCCGGCGCAGATCGGCGAACAGAAACAAACCCGCTACCACCGCAAACCAGCCGAAGGCATGAAACAGTCCGTCCGAGAACAACCCGGCGGCCGTCGTGGACTTGTCGTAGAAATGGTGCCACTGCAGGAGCTGGTGGAACACGACTTCGTCCAGGAATGCCGCGATCCCAACGCCCACGAGCACCCCCGAAAGAAGGTTCCTGCGGCCTGGCCGGATGGGAGCGCTGGAGGAGGAGTCCACCGGCTGAACACTAGCAAGGCGGGGCGGAAGAAGCACCGCACCCTGGTGTCCGGACAGGACCGGCAGCGCAGAAAGAAGCCAGGGTCCGTCACTAAATGAACGCCGGCTGAACGGACGCTGAAAGCCTGGGCAACGCGCGCTGAAGACTCTCCGCAAAGCGGTTTTTTCCCGTTTTGCGGGCCCCTGGCGAACCTACGCTGAAGGCATCCACCAACTGCCGACGAAGGTTCTTCGCCCCATGTCATCTTCCACTTTGTCCCCGGCGCTGGCAGCGCACCCGGAGCGTTCAGCGCCCGGCAGCTCCAGCACCGGGGGAGGGCCACCGGCACCCCGGACCCGCCGGCCGGCTGCCCGGACTTCCCGGCGGCGCAGCAACTGGCTGCTGTTCCTCCTGCTTGCCGGCCCCAACATCGCGCTGCTGCTGGTTTTTACCTACAAGCCGCTGCTGCAGTCCCTCTACTTTTCCACCCTCCAGTGGAACATCGGCTCCAGTATCGCCAGGCCCGTGGGCCTGCGGAATTACACGGACTGGCTCACCGCATCCTCCACACCCCAGATCGTGGGCGTCACGGTCATCTTTACCCTGGCAACAGTCGGCGGCGGCATGGTCATTGGGCTGCTCCTGGCCCTGCTGCTCAACGGCAGGCTCAAGCTCCGGGGAGCGGCCAGGACGATCATCGTTGCGCCGTACGTGCTGTCCGGCGTCGCGGTGGGACTGCTCTGGCTGTTTGTCTTCGACCCGAACTTCGGCGTCACCTCGGCGCTGCTGAAAGCACTCGGTATGCAGTCCCCGGACTGGTACAACGATCCGGACTACGCACTCGCCATGGTGATCATCGTCTACCTCTGGAAAAACGTCGGTTATGTGGCGCTCATCTACCTGGCCGGGCTCCAGGCCATCCCGAAGGACCTGCTGGAAGCAGCCTCCCTGGACGGCGCAGGACGGATTCGCAGGCTCTTCGGGATCGTCCTTCCGCTGCTCGGGCCCACAACGTTCTTCCTCTCGGTGACCACCCTGCTCAGCTCGCTGCAGTCCTTTGACATCATCCAGGCGATGACCAAGGGCGGACCGCTGGAAGGCACCACCACCATGATGTACCAGATCTACCAGGAGGGGTTCAGCAACGGAACGGCAGGGTACTCCTCGGCGATCGCCACCATCCTCTTTGTGGTGCTGCTGGCCATCACCCTGGTCCAGCTCAAATTTGTAGAGAAGAAGGTGCACTACTCATGAGCCGCACCCGGATTGCCGGATACGGCACCCTGCTGGCCGCCGTCGCCGTGATGGTCCTGCCGCTGGCCTGGATGCTGCTGGCCAGCTTCAAGGAACCCGACGAAATCTACACCGTTCCCATCCAGTGGTTCCCGGCCGCGTGGGACCTTTCCAACTATGCCGCCGCCCTGGAACGCGTGCCGTTCGGCAGCTTCTTCGCGAACTCGCTCCTGGTGACGTTCATCGGCGCCTCGCTCAAGATCTTCCTGGGCCTGACGACGGCTTATGCGCTGGTGTTCCTGGACGTTCCGCTCAAGAAGGTGTTCTTCGCAGTGGTGATCTTCGCGCTCCTGATTCCCCAGCAGATCGTGATCATCCCCAACTACACCCTGGTCGCAGGGCTGGGATGGCTGAACACCTACCAGGGCATGATCCTTCCGGGACTGGCCAGCGCGTTCGGCACCTTCCTGTTCCGCCAGCATTTCCTTTCCCTTCCCGCCTCAGTGCTGGAGGCGGCAGGGCTCGACGGCGCCGGGCACCTGCGGAGGCTCTTCCAGTTCGTGGTGCCAATGTCCGCGCCGACCATCGCCGCCGTCGCCCTCGTCTCGGTGGTCAACGAATGGAACGAATACCTGTGGCCGCTGCTGGTCGTGGACAAGGCGGAGATGATGACGCTCCCTGTCGGCCTGACCCTGCTGCAGAACAACGACGGCGTCACCAACTGGGGCGTGCTGATGGCGGGCACGGTCCTGGTCACCGTGCCGGTGCTTGCCCTCTTCTTTGTGCTCCAGCGCCGGATTGTCTCCGGCCTGACCGCCGGCGCCGTCACGGGCTAAGGCCCCGCCGCCAACCTCCTCCCGACCCGCCCTTCCCACCAATCCGTCCGCAAGACCCAAAAACCAAGAAGGTAACCATGAACAAGCGACTCGCCCCTGCCTCCCTTCCCGCCGCCGGACTCTCCCGCCGCAACATCCTTGCCCTTGCCGGAATCCTCGGAGGTGCTGCCGCCCTGGCCGCCTGCGGCGGACCCTCCACCGCCGGTGAAGGCGGAGCTGTGAAGGCCGCCGGAACTGACTGGTCCGCGGTGACCCCGGCGAAGAAGATCACCTGGTGGTCCAACCACCCCGGAGCCTCCAAGCCGATTGAAGAGGAAATGATCCGGCGGTTCACCCAGGAATCGGGTATTGAGGTGGAGCTGGTCACCGCCGGCGCCAACTACGACGAAGTCGCCCAGCGCTTCCAGTCCTCGGCCGGAACGGACAACGTTCCGGACCTGGTCGGTGCCAGCGACGTCTGGTGGTTCCGCTACATGATCAACGGCCAGATCATCCCGGTGGACAGCCTCGCAGCACACCTGGAAATCGACACCAAGGACTACAACACCGGACTGTACAACGACTACCAGTTCGGCGAGGATCACTGGGCCTTCCCCTACGCCCGGTCCACGCCGCTGTTCTACTACAACCGGGACCTCTTCAAAGCCGCCGGCCTGCCGGACCGCGCCCCGAAGACCTGGACCGAATACAACGAGTGGGCACCGGCCCTGGCCGCAGCCAACAACGGGGCAGTGCCGATGTCCCTGGGGAAGGGCACCTCCTGGTCGGCCTGGTGGTTCTGCAACATCATGTGGGGCCTGGGCGGCTCCTACTCCGACGAGTGGACGCTGACGCTTGACGACCCGAAGACGATTGAGGCCGGCGAATTCCTCCGCCGCATGATGAACCAGGACAAAACCCTCACCGTGTCCGCCGCTGACTACGTTGCCGACTTCACGGCAGGGGTCAGCACCTGCACCATTGCTTCCACCGGATCACTGACCGGCATCCTGGAAGCCGCGAAGTTCGACGTCGGCACCGGGTTCCTGCCCGAAGGCCCGGAAGGTGCGGCCTGCCCGACCGGCGGCACCGGAATCGCCATCGCAGCGGACAAGACTCCGGAACAGCAGCTGGCAGCAGCAATGTTCCTGAAGTTCATCGGCGAACCGGAACAGACCGCCTACTTCTCGGCGAACACCGGGTACATGCCGGTGCGCACCTCCGCAGCCGACGGCGAAACCATGAAGGCCGTGTACGCGAAGGCCCCGCAGTTCCGGACGGCAGTCGACCAGCTGGCCACCACCCGGGTGCAGGACTGGGCACGCTCCTTCGTCCCCTCCGGCGACCAGGCACTGACCACCGCCCTGGAGAAGATCATGCTGCAGGACACTCCGGCGGCTGAGGCCTTCGCGGCAGCAGCGGAAGCCATCGGCAAGTCCTTTGAACAGAACGTCGAGCCGTACCTGTGAACCTCCCGCTGACCGGCCCCGGGGAGATGCTGAACATTGCCCACCGTGGCAACTCCTCGCAGGCCCCCGAAAACACCCTGGCCGCCTTCGCCTCAGCGGCGGCGGCCGGGGCCGGGATGATCGAGACCGACCTGCAGCTCAGCTCCGACGGCACCGCCATGCTTATCCATGACGCCAGCCTCTCCCGGACCGCCGGCAGCGGTGCGCTGGTGGGGCGGACACCGGCCGCCCGGCTGCGGGAAGCCGACGCCGGTTCCTGGTTTGCACCGGAGTTTTCCGGCCAGCGGATCCCGGATCTGTTTGATCTGGTTGCCTTCGCGGCAGAACATCCGGAGGTGGCCTGGCTGCTGGAGTTCAAGGGGGAGTGGACCGCCGGTGGGCTGGCCTCCGTGGCGGAACAGCTGCGGGCCGCCGGGCTGGGCGCCCGCTGCCTGCTCCAGGGATTCTCCCGCCAGACCGTGCGGAACCTCTTCGCCGCGGCACCGGACCTGGAGCGGGGGCTGCTGATCGCCGCCGCTCCTGGGGCCGGACAGGAATCCGAGCTGCTGGACTTCCTGGCCGGGGTCGAAGCCACCGCCTGCAATCCGCATGGCGCTGTCCTGGCGGCCGCTCCGGACCTGGTGGAAACCCTGCATGCCAACGGGCAGCGGGTCTACACGTGGACGCTGAACGAACCGTCCCATTGGGCAGCAGCAGCCGCGGCCGGCGTGGACGGGATTATCACGGACCGTCCCGCTGAACTCCAGGGCTGGATGCGGCAGTCCGCCCGGGCCGGGAGTGCTGCGGGGATTTAACTTATCGGGCATCGTACCGTAGAGTTATCTGTTGGTTGTCTCTACATTCGTGCCCTTTTCCATCCGGTATTTTCCGGGCGGGCGGGGCACAGCGGGACCGCCAAAAACCAAAACCGCTGCCCGTGCAAACAAGGGCGGCACAGACGTTAGCGGAGGATATGGCCAAGAAAGACGGCGTCATAGAGATTGAGGGCTCGGTCAACGAAGCCCTGCCCAATGCGATGTTCCGCGTTGAGCTGGCCAACGGCCACATTGTGCTCGCACACATCTCGGGAAAGATGCGTCAACACTACATTCGCATCCTCCCCGGAGACCGCGTTGTGGTGGAACTTAGCCCGTACGACCTCACCCGGGGCCGTATCGTCTACCGCTACAAGTAACAACAAGGCTCCGGTGTTTCCGAAGGAGACCCGGAGTTCATCCCTGCAACCACGCAAAGGAAAACCATGAAGGTCCAGCCGAGCGTCAAGCAGATCTGCGATAAGTGCAAGGTGATTCGCCGTAACGGCCGAGTCATGGTGATCTGCGAGAACCCGCGCCACAAGCAGCGCCAGGGCTAATTAGCGGTTATCGTCCAAGGACCCGCAGGGGGCCTTCGGGCACGCTAAGCCCACGCGTAGTAGTAATTGAATATGGCAGTACAGCGTCTGATACGCGTGACGCATACCCCCGGCACGGAGGCCGGGGACCTGGAAACGGGGACGTACTGCCTCAGACCTCCGGTAATACAAAAGGAGAACCGCCAATATGGCACGTCTCGCCGGCGTAGACATTCCCCGCGAAAAGCGGGTTGTCATTGCGCTTACCTACATCTACGGCGTGGGCAAGACCCGTGCAGAGCTGACCTTGGCAGAGACCGGCATCAGCCCGGACACTCGCGTCAAGGACCTCACCGATGCTGAGCTCGTTCAGCTGCGTGACTACATCGAGGGCAACTTCAAGGTTGAGGGTGACCTCCGCCGCGAGGTAGCAGCAGATATCCGCCGCAAGGTTGAGATCGGCAGCTACCAGGGCATCCGCCACCGCCGCGGCATGCCTGTCCACGGCCAGCGCACCAAGACCAACGCTCGTACCCGCAAGGGCCCGAAGCGCACAGTTGCCGGTAAGAAGAAGGCCGGCCGCTAAATAACGCGGTCCAGGCCATGACCTGCACCGTCAGGTCACCTATTCCAAACTCTTTGTAGGAGAAGTAATGCCCCCCAAGACTCGTGGAGCGGTACGCAAACCGCGTCGCAAGGATAAGAAGAATATTGCGCTCGGCCAGGCGCATATCAAGAGCACTTTCAACAACACCATCGTGTCCATCACGGACCCTTCCGGTGCTGTGATCTCATGGGCTTCCGCCGGTGAGGTTGGCTTCAAGGGCTCCCGCAAGTCCACCCCGTTCGCTGCGCAGATGGCTGCCGAAGCTGCTGCCAAGCGCGCCCAGGAACACGGCGTCCGCAAGGTCGACGTCTTCGTGAAGGGCCCGGGTTCGGGACGCGAGACCGCCATCCGTTCGCTGCAGGCCACCGGCCTGGAAGTTGGCACCATCCAGGATGTCACTCCGAGCGCACACAACGGCTGCCGTCCCCCGAAGCGCCGCCGCGTCTAATTCGCATTCGTTGCCGGTGCCGGCACCGCCCGTCGGGTCTGTTCTGCTTAGTGCAGGCAGGCCCGAAGGGCGGTCCGGCCCGGGTGCGAGGCTGCTAGCCGTCCAAGACGCGCGCGGGGTGTCCCCGTCGTCGTCGTTTCCACCATTTGTGCTGCGTCATATAGCGGACGCTCGCTGAAAGGAAATGCAAGTGCTCATTGCACAGCGCCCCACCCTCACAGAAGAAGTCGTAGCCGACAACCGGTCCCGGTTCATCATCGAACCGCTGGAACCCGGCTTTGGCTACACCCTCGGCAACTCGCTTCGCCGTACGCTGCTTTCCTCCATCCCCGGTGCTGCCGTAACCAGCATCCGGATCGACGGAGTGCTGCACGAGTTCACCACCGTTCCGGGCGTTAAGGAGGATGTCACTGAGATCATCCTGAACGTCAAGAACCTCTCGGTGTCCTCCGAGCACGACGAGCCCGTCGTGGCTTACCTGCGCAAGCAGGGCCCCGGCGTCGTCACCGCTGCGGACATTGCTCCGCCGGCCGGCGTGGAGTTCCACAACCCGGATCTGCACATCGCCACCCTGAACTCGAAGGGCAAGTTCGAACTCGAACTGACCATCGAGCGTGGACGTGGCTACGTTTCCGCAAGCCAGAACAAGTCCGGCGACCAGGAGATCGGCCGTATTCCGGTTGACTCCATCTACTCGCCGGTCCTGAAGGTGACCTTCCGCGTGGAGGCCACCCGTGTCGAGCAGCGCACCGACTTCGACCGCCTGATCGTCGACGTCGAAACCAAGGATGCCATTGCACCGCGCGACGCCGTCGCCTCTGCCGGCACCACCCTGGTTGAGCTCTTCGGCCTGGCCCGTGAACTGAACACCGCAGCTGAAGGCATCGAAATCGGCCCGAGCCCCACGGATGCCGCACTGGCAGCCGACATGGCCCTGCCGATCGAGGACCTTGAGCTGACCGTGCGCTCCTACAACTGCCTCAAGCGCGAAGGCATCCACAGCGTGGGTGAACTCGTAGCCCGCTCCGAGGCTGACCTGATGGACATCCGTAACTTCGGTGCGAAGTCCATCGATGAGGTGAAGGCGAAGCTGGTTGAACTGGGTCTGTCCCTGAAGGATTCCCCTCCCGGGTTCGACCTTGCAGCCCGCGCCGCAGCCATTGAAGAGGACGAGTCCGAATTCTCGGACGACGAGCTCTAACTACGCAAAATCTTGCCGCCGTGCCTGAGCACAGTGCGGCACCGTTTGAGGAGAAAAAGTAATGCCTACACCCACCAAGGGTAAGCGCCTCGGAGGCAGCCCGGCACACCAGCGCCTGATGCTGGCGAACCTGGCCGCCCAGCTGTTCGAGCACAAGCAGATCACCACCACGGTGACCAAGGCCAAGCGCCTGCGTCCCTACGCAGAACGCCTGATCACGTTCGCAAAGCGCGGAGACCTGTCTTCCCGCCGCCGCGTCCTGGCCCTGATCTCTGACAAGGGCCTCGTTCACGAGCTCTTCACCGAGATCGCACCGGCCGTTGCCCAGCGCGACGGCGGCTACACCCGCATCACCAAGATCGGCAACCGCAAGGGCGACAACGCTCCCATGGCAGTCATCGAACTGGTGCTGGAACCGCTGTCCGCCAAGCAGTCCGTGGTTGCCGAGGCTTCCACCGCTGCTGCGGCTGCCGCACCGGCTCCGGTTGCTGCTGAGTCTGCCGATTCCGCTGACTCGGCTGAGTCCGGCGAATCCGCCGACTCGGCTGATTCCGCTGACTCTGCAGAGTCCGCCGACTCGGCTGATTCCGCAGATGAAGCTGCTGAGGCAACCGAAGAGAAGAAGTAATTCTCTGATTGATTCACCGTGCCCTTAATATTGAGGGTATGAGTATCGAGAGACCCGCCGTTCTGAACCAGGACGGCGGGTCTCTTCGTATCCGGCTGGACCTGGCCTACGACGGCGCGCCGTTCTCCGGCTGGGCCACCCAGCCTGGGTTCCGCACTGTCCAGGGGACGCTTGAAGCCGCCCTGGCCGTACTGATCCGCCGGCCTGTCCGGGTAACTGTGGCCGGGCGGACGGATGCCGGCGTCCATGCGCGTGGCCAGGTGGTCCACTTCGACCTCACAGCAGCGGAATGGCAGGCGCTGTCCCGGGGCAAGGACCTGGATCCGTCCACGGCGCTGCAGCGCAGGCTGCGCGGCGTCATCAACCGGGAACTGACCCTGCCGCTGAAGGAAGCCGGAACCTCCCGCCGGGCGGCGGAGTCGCTGGCTGGCGCAATCGAGGTCCGGGCCGTCTCTTTGGCGCCTGAGGGCTTCGACGCCAGGTTCTCGGCCCTGTGGCGCCGGTACAGCTACCGCATCGCGGACCGGGACGAGACCTGGGATCCGCTGCTGCGCAGCATCAGCCTCTGGTACAAGGTTCCGGTCGACGAACGGGCCATGAATGAGGCCGCCGCAGGTGTGCTGGGAATCCAGGATTTCCTGTCCTTCTGTAAACCCCGGGTGGGAGCCACCACCATCCGGGAGCTGCAGGAATTCAGCTTTGTCCGCGGTCCCGACGGGGTCCTGACTGCGCACCTGCAGGCTGACGCCTTCTGCCACAACATGGTTCGCTCCCTGATTGGCGGGGCACTGCTGGTTGGCGCGGGGGAGCGGCGGCCGCAGTGGCTGGCGGAACGGATGTTTGCCCGCATCCGGGACTCCAAATCCATCCTGGCCGCGCCGCATCCGCTGGTCCTGGAAGAAGTCCGGTACCCCGATGCGGAGCAGCTGCTGGCACGGGCGGAAATGACACGGGCCAGGAGGGCATAGAATAGTCAGGACAGTCGCGTGCGCCGGACTTTGACCTGGCCCGGCAAGCAAGCTATTGTTTATAGTCGTTGTGCGTGTCCTACCTCGATAGGTCTATGCCCACGGGAGCGGCTCAGTTGCAGAGCCACCTGGCCCCGGGGAGATAGCCGAGAACTCAGGACCACTGGTTACATCAGTCCTCACCTGACCGTCCGGTAACGCATAGAGAAGCTGCGCGGCGTATGGCATCCATACGCGGCGCGCCACCTAAGAAGAAGAAACGAAGGCAAAAACGTGCGTACGTACACCCCGAAGCCCGGCGACATCAACCGCCAGTGGCACGTCATTGACGCCACCGACGTTGTCCTAGGCCGTCTTGCCAGCCAGACCGCAACACTGCTGCGCGGAAAGCACAAGCCGACCTTTGCCCCCCACATGGACATGGGCGATTTCGTCATCATCATCAACGCTGAGAAGGTTGCCCTGACCGGCGCCAAGCTCGAACAGAAGCGTGCCTACCGCCACTCGGGTTACCCGGGCGGTCTGTCCTCCGTCAACTATGCCGAACTGCTGGAAAAGAACCCGGTGCGCGCAGTTGAGAAGGCCATCCGCGGCATGCTGCCCAAGAACTCCCTCGCTGCACAGCAGATGGGCAAGCTGAAGGTATACGCCGGTGCTGAGCACCCGCACGCCGCCCAGCAGCCCAAGACCTTCGAAATCACCCAGGTCGCCCAGTAGTTCTGGCCCGCCAACTAAGAAATTAATTCAAGGAGAATCGTGGCTCAGAACACTGAAGAGCTGAATGACAACACCGAGGAGCTCACCAGCTACACCTCGGAAAGCACCGACGCAGCCCAGGCGGAGGTCAAGGAGCGTCCGGCCCTGACCGTTGCCGGCTCCGCTGTTGGCCGCCGCAAGGAAGCCATTGCACGCGTCCGGGTTGTCCCGGGCACCGGCAAGTGGATCGTCAATGGCCGCGAACTGGCCGACTACTTCCCGAACAAGCTGCACCAGCAGGAAGTCAACGAGCCGTTCAAGCTTCTTGACCTCGACGGTGCTTACGACGTTATCGCCCGTATCCACGGCGGCGGCGCATCCGGCCAGGCAGGCGCACTGCGTCTGGGTGTCGCTCGCTCGCTGAACGAGATCGACCGCGAAAACAACCGCCCTGCGCTGAAGAAGGCCGGCTTCCTGACCCGTGACGCCCGCGTCATCGAGCGTAAGAAGGCTGGTCTCAAGAAGGCCCGCAAGGCACCTCAGTACTCCAAGCGCTAAAAAGCGCCTGCCCTCCTTGCTGCCGCTGGCGCGTCAGCAAGGAGGGGCCCGCGGCGCTTTTTGGCGCTTGGCTCCACAAGCGCTGATTCAGCGCTCCGGAGCTCAAGCGCTAATTCGACGCGTAGGGGTTGGGTGTTACCAAACGCTCATCCCCCTGCAAAATGCCCCCGGCTTCGGCCGGGGGTTTTTTGCTTAAATCACTGGTCAGCCGCGTAGGGGGCAGACGGAATGGCTGAGGACCTGCACGGAACGATCCGGTCAATCGGGCTCCGTGGTCAGGGCAGCGTTTGGGCGCTGGCCTTACCGGGATGGCAGAATAGGCGCGGGGGCTGCAAGCGGGAGCCCCGCTGGGCAACTGCATGCTTGGTTACTACATGCTGTTAAGGATTCTTTGAACATGACACGACTGTTTGGTACCGACGGCGTCCGGGGGCTGGCCAATGGCCTGATCACCGCCGAAGTGGCACTGGGGCTGGCACAGGCTGCCGCCGTCGTCCTGGGGCACCGGCAGGTTCCCGCAGGCAAGCGTCCGGTAGCTGTCGTGGCACGGGATCCGCGGATCAGCGGTGAGTTCATTTCCGCTGCGGTTGAGGCTGGGCTGGCGAGCTCCGGCATTGACGTTTTCGATGCCGGCGTCCTCCCGACTCCCGCAGCGGCCTATCTGGTGGCGGACCTGGACGCCGACTTCGGCGTGATGATTTCCGCCTCGCACAACGCCGCACCGGATAACGGCATCAAGTTCCTGGCACGCGGGGGACAGAAGCTGGACGATGCGCTGGAAGATGCGATCGAAGCAGAGATGGATGAGCCGAACCCCCGGCCCACCGGTGCTGCCGTGGGCCGGATCCAGCGCTTTGCCGACGCTGAGGACCGCTATATTGTTCACCTTCTGCAGACCCTTCCGCACCGCCTGGACGGCCTGAAAGTCGTCCTGGACTGCGCGCATGGAGCCGCGAGCGGATGCTCGCCGCAGGTCTTCGCCGACGCCGGTGCCGAAGTAGTTGTCATCGGCGCTGATCCGGACGGCATCAACATCAATGACGGTTACGGCTCAACCCACCTCGGGCCGCTGCAGGAAGCCGTCCTGCAGCACGGTGCGGACCTCGGTATCGCGCACGACGGCGACGCCGACCGCTGCCTGGCAGTGGACGCCGAAGGCAACGTCGTCGACGGCGACCAGATCATGGCCATCATGGCCGTCGCCATGAAGGCATCCGGGGAACTGAAGGACGACGCCCTTGTGGCCACGGTCATGAGCAACCTCGGCTTGAAGCTTGCGCTGCGGGAAGCCGGAATCAGTATCCGGGAAACCGGAGTAGGAGACAGGTACGTACTGGAAGCCATGCGGGAAGGCGGTTACAGCCTCGGCGGAGAACAGTCCGGCCACGTGATTTTCTCCAAGTACGCAACCACCGGTGACGGCGTCCTGACGGGCCTCCAGCTGGCCGCCCAGGTGGCCAAGACCGGCCGCAGCCTCCAGCAGCTCGCCAGCATCATGGAAAAACTGCCCCAGGTGCTGATCAACGTCAAGAACGTTGACAAGTCCGCCGCTTCCACCAATGAAGCCGTGCGGCGGGCGGTAATCGACGCCCAGGAGAAGCTCGGCGAGACGGGCCGCATCCTGCTGCGCCCGTCGGGGACCGAACCGCTGGTGCGGGTCATGGTCGAAGCGGCGGATATGGAAACCGCACGGACCGTGGCCGAAAAGCTGGCGGCAACTGTTGAAGCCAACCTCTCACTGGCGGCCTCTGAAGGCGCCGGCGTCTGAGGCCCGACGCCGGAGGCCTGACGCGTTCCGGCCCGCTTCGCACAGCGGACCGGCCGAGCAGCTCGGAATCAGTCGCGGCAGCAGCCGGAATCAGGCGCGGGGGCTGCCCGGGAACTGGTTGGGCTCATCCGCAGGCGTTTTCAGGGCGTCCCGGATTTCGGTCAGCAGCACGATCTGCGGGTCCACGGCAGCTGTTGGTTCAATGCCAAGGCGGCGGTTGCGCCGTTCGATCATTTTGTTCATCGGCAGCACAACCACGAAGTACACGGTCGCAGCAACCAGCAGGAAGTTAACGACGGCGGTCAGCAGCACGCCGAACTGCACCATGTTTCCGTTCAGCTCCAGGACGGCGAAACTGTCGAAGTTCGGTGATCCGGCCAGGGCTGAGATGAACGGCATCAGCACCGCAGAGACCATCGCATTAACGACCGCGGTAAAAGCGGTTCCGATGATGACGGCAACGGCCAGGTCCAGGACGTTGCCTTTCATGATGAAGTTTTTGAACCCATTAAGCATTGGCCCAGACTACCGGGTTCGCCCCACCCGGCCGCGGTGGCATCGGCGGCAGCCGGACCGGTCCGGCAGGAACAGCTCTACGTCTTGCGCAGCAGCATCCGGCGGACGGAGTGGTCTGCGTCCTTGGTGAGCACCAGCTGGGCGCGGCCGCGGGTCGGCAGCACGTTTGTCACGAGGTTGGGCTCGTTGATGCGCTTCCAGATGTCCAGTGCCGTTTCCCGTGCTTTTTGGTCGGTAAGACCGGCGTAGCGGTGGAAGTAGGACGCCGGGTTGGCAAAAGCTCCGCTGCGCAGTGACTGGAAGCGTTGGACGTACCACTCCTCGATGTACGCGGTCCGCGCATCAACATAGATGGAGAAGTCAAAGAAATCGCTGAGGGCCAGGCCGGAACGTCCGTCGGGGCGGGTCCGGGCGGGAGCCAGGACGTTGAGCCCTTCGACGATCAGGACGTCCGGGCGGCGGACCACAATCTCGGAATCCGGAACAATGTCATAGGTGAGGTGTGAATAGCGCGGGGCACGGACCTCTTCGGCACCGCTTTTTACCGCGCTGACGAAGCGCAGCAGCCGCCGGCGGTCGTAGCTTTCGGGGAAGCCCTTGCGTTCCATGAGGCCGCGCCGTTTGAGCTCCGCATTCGGGTACAGGAAACCGTCGGTGGTAATAAGTTCGACGTTCGGGGTGTCCGGCCAGCGCCGCAGCATCTCCCGGAGCACGCGTGCCGTGGTGGATTTACCCACCGCCACCGAACCGGCGACCCCGATGACAAAGGGTGTCCGGGTGGTTTGTTCACCCAGGAAAGTGGTGGTGGCATTGTGCAGTTTGCCTGCCGCTGCCACGTAAAGATTCAGGAGCCGGGAGAGCGGCAGGTAGACCTCCCGCACCTCATCCAGGTTCAGCTGGTCGCCGAGCCCGCGCAGACGCGTAATGTCATCCTGGTTCAGCGGAGACTCTATTTCGTGGGACAGGCGTGACCAGGTCTGCCGGTCCAGTTCAACGAAGGGAGTGACGTTGGTCTCATGGCCGTTTCCCGGCGAGGACTTCGGAGTTGGTTCGGTCACTCTAGGAATTGTGCACTGCCGCGGCGGTCAATCCAAACAAGCCTCCGGTGCCCGGCGGCGGGAAGGGCCCGGCGTTTAGACCGTCACCTGCAGCTGCCGGTAGTCTTGGGAGCATGTGTGGAATCGTAGGTTATACCGGCCGCCCGGGCTCTGCCGCAGCTATCGGGCACAGCGCCCTCGACGTCGTCATGGAGGGTCTCCGCCGGCTGGAATACCGCGGCTACGACTCCGCCGGCGTTGCCGTGCTGACCGGGACCGGCATGGAGTCCCGCAAGAAGTCGGGCAAGCTGGCGAACCTGGTTGCTGAGCTGGAAGCGGATCCGCTTCCGGAAGCCACCACAGGCATCGGCCACACCCGCTGGGCCACGCACGGCGGGCCGACCGACGGAAATGCCCACCCGCACCTGGCGGACGGGGACCGCCTCGCCGTGATCCACAACGGCATCATCGAGAACTTCGCCGAGCTGAAGGAAGAGCTCCTCGCCGCCGGCGTCGAGTTCCGGTCGGAGACCGATACTGAAGTTGCCGCAGCACTGCTCGGCCGCATCTACGCCTCCACCGGCGGGCAGGACCTGGCACGCAGTATGCAGCTCGCCTGCCAGCGCCTCGAAGGTGCCTTCACACTGCTGGCCGTGCACGCCGACTCCCCGGACACGGTGGTTGCCGCCCGCCGCAACTCGCCGCTCGTCGTCGGACTCGGTGAGGGCGAGAACTTCCTCGGTTCGGACGTCTCCGGCTTCATCGACTTCACCCGCCGCGCCGTGGAACTGGGCCAGGACCAGATCGTCACGATCACGCCGGAATCCGTCGAAATCACCGACTTCCACGGAGGTCCGGCCGAGGGCACCGAGTTTGAGGTCAACTGGGATGCTGCCGCCGCAGAAAAGGGCGGCTACGGATCCTTCATGGAGAAGGAAATCAACGACCAGCCCCAGGCCGTCGCGGACACCCTGCTGGGCCGCTTCGACGCCGATGGGCGCCTCACCCTGGACGAACTGCGGGTCAGCCCCGAGTCGCTGAAATCAATCAACAAGATCATGGTCCTGGCCTGCGGCACCTCCGCCTACGCCGGGCAGGTGGCCAAGTACGCCATTGAGCACTGGTGCCGGATTCCCGTGGAGGTCGAGCTCAGCCATGAGTTCCGCTACCGGGATCCGATTGTCGATTCCAACACCCTGATCGTGGCGATCTCGCAGTCCGGCGAGACCATGGACACGCTGATGGCCGTGCGGTACGCCAAGGAACAGGGCGCCAAGATCCTGGCCATCTGCAACACCAACGGTTCCACCATTCCGCGTGAAGCCGATGCCGTGCTGTACACCCACGCCGGGCCGGAAATCGCCGTCGCATCCACCAAGGCCTTCCTGGCCCAGATCACTGCCACCTACCTGCTTGGCCTCTACCTGGCGCAGGTCCGCGGCAACAAGTTCCAGGGCGAAATCAAGGACATCCTGGCTGACCTGGCCAAGGTTCCCGCCAAGATCCAGCAGGTCCTGGACAGCGCCGGTTCCATCAAGGAACTCGGACAGCTGATGGCGGGCACCTCTTCGGTCCTCTTCCTGGGCCGCCATGTGGGCTTCCCCGTCGCCATGGAAGGCGCCCTGAAGCTGAAGGAACTGGCCTACATCCATGCCGAGGGTTTTGCTGCCGGCGAACTCAAGCACGGACCGATCGCGCTGATCGAAGAAGGGCAGCCGGTGTTCGTGGTTGTGCCCTCGCCCCGCGGCCGGGATTCGCTGCACGCCAAGGTGGTTTCCAATATCCAGGAAATCCGGGCCCGCGGCGCGAAGACCATCGTCATCGCTGAAGAGGGCGACGACGCCGTCAAGGCCTACGCCGAGCACGTCTTCTACGTTCCGGAGACGCCTACCCTGCTCGCCCCGCTGCTGACCACGGTCCCGCTGCAGATCTTCGCCTGCGCCCTGGCCACCGCCAAAGGCTTCGACGTCGACCAGCCGCGTAACCTGGCCAAGTCCGTCACAGTCGAGTAGCGGACCGGAAAAAACCTGCCGAGGGGGAACCAATGATTGTCGGTATTGGCGTGGACGTCGTAGACGTAGAGCGTTTCGGGCGCCAGCTTGAGCGCACTCCCGGACTCCGGGCGCGGCTCTTCGTGCCGGCGGAACGGGAATTGAACCTGCGGTCCCTGGCGGCACGGTTTGCCGCGAAGGAAGCGGTGGCCAAGGCCCTTGGGGCCCCCGCCGGCATGAACTGGCAGCACTGCCAGGTGGAGCTCGATTCCTCGGGCGCGCCGCGGATCCTGGTCGAAGGGACCGTCCTGGCAGCTGCCGAAGCCAAGGGCGTCCGCACCTGGCACCTTTCGCTCAGCCACGACGGCGGCGTTGCCACTGCCATGGTGGTGGCGGAGGGCTAGTCTGGTACGCATGATCAGTGCGTACTCCGGAACCGCGGTCCGGGCAGCAGAACAACCGCTCCTCGACTCCGGTGCCGGGGCAGAGCTGATGCAAAAAGCGGCCTACGGGCTGTACCAGGCCGCCGCCGCGCTCCTGTCCCGCAGGCGCGGCCGGATCTACGGCTCGCAGACCGTGGTCCTGGCTGGTGCCGGCAACAACGGCGGGGACGCGCTGTACGCTGCGTCCCGCCTCCTGTCCCGCGGGGGCAGCTCCACCGCTGTTCTCACCGCAGCGGAAGTCCACCCGGCCGCGCTGGCTGCCTTCCGCGCCCGCGGTGGGCGGGTCCTGTCCCTGACCGGTGAAAATAGCAGAGCTGTCCTGGCGCTCTGTATGACCGCAGACCTGGTGCTCGACGGGATTCTTGGGACCGGCGGCAAAGGCGGGCTGCGGGCACCGGCCGCCGAACTGGCCGTGCTGGAGCCGGCACGCCTGCGCCGGGGCCAGGCTCCCGCCATCATTGCCTGCGACCTTCCGAGCGGGATCAATGCCGACACCGGTGCTGCGGGCGGGGCGTACCTTCGGGCCGACCTGACCGTCACCTTCGGAGCTCCGAAGACCGGGCTGATGGCCGGTCCCGGCGCCAGCGCCGCGGGGCAGATCGAAAGCGTGGACATCGGGCTTGCACCGCAGCTGGGAACCGCCGAGGTCCAGCGGCTGGAGGCAGCGGACATCAGGGATCTCCTCACCCTCCCGGAACCCGGAGACCACAAATACAGCCGCGGCGTGCTCGGAATAGCAGCCGGATCAACGGCCTATCCGGGTGCCGCTGTCCTGGCCACCGGTGCGGCATTGGCCACCGGGGTGGGCATGGTCCGTTTCCTGGGACCGGAGCCGGTGCGGAGGCTGATCAACCTGACCCATCCCGAAGCGGTCTGCTCTGACGATTCCGTGACCCAGACCCACGTCCAGGCCTGGGTGGCGGGACCCGGCGCGGGCGAGGATGAGGGGCAGCGCCGCAGGGCGGTGGAAGCCATGGCTTCAGGGCTCCCGGCCGTGATCGACGCCGATGCCCTTTCCGCCGTCGAACCTGGCCTGGGACCACAGATAGTCCTGACGCCGCATGCCGGCGAGCTCACCGCCCTGCTCGACCGCCTGGGCGTACGTGGTGACCGGGAGGCCGTGGAGGCGGACCCCTTGGCCCATGTCCGCCAGGCCGCGGACCTCACCGGCGCCACCGTGCTGCTCAAAGGGTGGGCGACCCTCGTGGCCGCTCCCGGCGGGCCGGTCTACAGCCAGGCGGAAGCAACCCCGTGGCTCGCCGCCGCCGGCAGCGGCGACACACTTTCCGGCATTCTCGGAGCACTGCTCGCCACCGACCGCCGGGGATCCGGCAGCCCCGGCCACTATGCCCGGCTCGCCGCAGCGGCGGCGAGCATCCACGGCCGGGCCGGCACCCTGGCGGCGCAGGACGGCCCGGTCGAGGTCTCCGGACTCCCATCGAACGTCCGGCAGGTCCTGGCCGCGCTGCTGGCGGCGTGAGCTTCCGCTGCCGCGCAGACGCGGCTGACATACTGTAGAAAGTAAGCAGGCATAGCATTTATCTGCCGCCCACACAGCAGTCAGGAGATCTGAATGGAAGTCTGGCCCGGAGATGCATACCCGCTGGGTGCCACGTATGACGGCAACGGCACCAACTTCGCCCTTTACAGCGAGGCAGCGGAATCGGTAACGCTCTGTCTGTTCGATGACGACGGGTCCGAAACGCGCATCCCGCTGACGGAGGTAGACGGGTACGTCTGGCACTGCTATCTGCCGCATGCGGTCCCTGGCCAGAAGTATGGCTACCGGGTAGACGGCCCCAACGACCCGGGGCAGGGCAACCGCTGCAACCCGAACAAGCTGCTGCTGGACCCATATGCGAAGGCGGTCTCCGGACAGGTCGACTGGGACCAGTCCCTGTTCGGCTACAACTTCGGAGACGAGGACTCGCGCAATGACGAGGACTCCGCGGCCCACATGATGAAGGGCGTGGTGATCAACCCCTTCTTCGATTGGGACGGTGACCGCCGTCCCCGCACCGAATACCACCAGTCCGTGATTTACGAGGCACACGTCAAGGGGCTGACCCAACTCCACCCCGAGATCCCGGAGGAGCAGCGCGGGACCTACGCCGGCATCGCCCACCCGGCAGTCATCGCGCACCTGAAGAAACTGGGTGTCACCGCGCTGGAACTGATGCCGGTGCACCAGTTCGTCAACGACTCGACCCTGCAGGACAAGGGCCTCTCTAACTACTGGGGCTACAACACCATCGGCTTCTTCGCCCCGCAGAACACCTACGGCGCGAACGGCGAAGACGGCCAGCAGGTCCAGGAGTTCAAGGCGATGGTCAAAGCCCTGCACCTGGCCGGCATCGAAGTGATCCTGGACGTGGTCTACAACCACACCGCTGAAGGTAACCACCTTGGACCCACCCTGTCCTTCCGCGGAATCGACAACGCGGCGTACTACCGGCTCATGGAGGACGACAAGCGGTACTACATGGACTACACCGGCACCGGTAACTCGCTGAACGTCCGGAACCCGCACTCCCTGCAGCTGATCATGGACTCCCTCCGTTACTGGGTCACGGAGATGCACGTGGATGGCTTCCGCTTCGACCTGGCCTCGGCACTTGCCCGCGAATTCTACGACGTCGACCGCCTGTCGAGTTTCTTCGAACTTGTGCAGCAGGATCCGGTGGTGTCGCAGGTCAAACTCATTGCCGAGCCCTGGGACATCGGACCCGGCGGCTACCAGGTGGGGAACTTCCCGCCGCAGTGGACGGAATGGAACGGGAAATACCGGGACACGGTGCGCGACTTCTGGCGCGGAGAGCCCTCCACACTGGGCGAATTCGCCTCCCGGATCACCGGCTCGGCGGACCTCTACGAGACCTCCGGCCGCCGCCCGGTGGCCTCCATCAACTTCGTCACCGCCCACGACGGCTTCACCCTGCAGGACCTGGTCTCCTACAACGAGAAGCACAATGAGGCCAACGGCGAAGACAATAACGACGGCGAATCGCACAACCGCTCCTGGAACTGCGGCGTTGAGGGGCCCACGGATGATCCGCAGGTGCTTTCCCTGCGGGCCCGCCAGCAGCGCAACTTCCTCGCCACCCTGCTGCTCTCCCAAGGCGTCCCCATGCTTGCCCACGGCGACGAGCTGGGGCGGACCCAGAACGGCAACAACAACACCTACGCCCAGGACTCGGAAATCAGTTGGGTTGACTGGGAGCAGATGGACACCCCGCTGCTGGAATTTGCCTCCGCGCTGAGCAGGCTCCGCGCCGAGCACCCCACCTTCCGCCGCCGCAGGTTCTTTGACGGGCGTCCGGTAGCCAGGGGCGAGAACGACGAGCTGCCTGACATTGTCTGGCTGAACGAGGACGGCAGCCCCATGCAGCCCGATGACTGGGACACCCAGCTGGGCCGTTCACTGGGGGTGTTCCTGAACGGACAGGGTATCCGCGGCAATGACCGCCGCGGTCAGCGGATCACCGACCTGAACTTCCTGCTGTACTTCAACGCAGACGACGACGCCGTCACCGTCACGGTGCCGCCCAGGGAATACGGCGATCTGTGGGAACAGATCATCGACACCGCGGGAGAGTATGCGGACTCCGACCCGGTCACGCCCGACGGCAAGATCTCGGTGGCGGCAAAGTCCATGGTGGTGCTGCGGCAGCGCACGCAGGAAGAGGAAGTCCATGACCATTCCGTAGCGGCGTCGCTGGCGGCCCTCGCGGAAGCCAAGTCGCGGGAGGCCATTGCATGAGGACACCGCGGTCGACCTACCGGCTGCAGATCCATGCAGGGTTCACCCTGTACGACGCCGCCGGGCTGGTTCCGTATCTCAGTGACCTGGGGACGGATTGGATCTATCTTTCGCCCCTGCTGACGGCGGAGGAGGGCTCGGCCCACGGCTATGACGTAACCGACCCCTCTGCCATCGATCCAGCAAGGGGAGGAGCCAGCGGTTTCAAGGCGCTGGCTGACGCCGCCCACGCCGCGGGGATGGGCGTCCTGGTGGACATCGTGCCGAACCATATGGGCGTGGCGACTCCCCGCGCCAACCGGTGGTGGTGGTCCGTGCTCAGCGAGGGCCCGGCGTCGCACTATGCCGAGGCCTTTGACATTGACTGGGCAGCCGGCGGTGGGAAGCTGAAGCTTCCGATGCTGGGGGAGGGCGACGACGAACTCTCCAAGCTGCGCATTGTTGGCGGGGAGCTGCGCTACTACGACCACGCTTTTCCCCTTGCAGAGGGCACCTTCGGCCCCGGGGACACCCCGCAGGACGTGCACGCGCGGCAGCACTATGAACTCATCAGCTGGCGCCGGGCAGACGACGAGCTGAATTACCGCCGCTTCTTCGGCATCACCACGCTGGCCGGGGTACGGGTGGAAGTGCCATGGGTGTTTGAGGAAACCCATGGCGAAATCCGACGGTGGTTCCGGGAGGGGCTGGCTGACGGACTGCGGATCGACCACCCGGACGGGCTGGCCGATCCGGCTGGCTACCTGCGGTCCCTGGAGCAGCTGACCAATGGTGCGTATGTGCTGGTGGAGAAAATCCTGGAACACGACGAGGCGCTCCCCGCTGACTGGGCAGCCGCCGGGACCACAGGCTACGACGCGCTCGCTGACGTGGACCGGCTCTTCGTCGATCCCGCGGCGGCCCCGGCGCTCAGCGCAGCTGCGGACGCTGAACCGTACCGCCACCTGATCCATGACACCAAACGGGCGGTCGCGGACGGGCTGCTGCACTCGGAGGTGCTGCGGCTCGCGCGGCTGGTCCCGGCGGAGGCAGGGGTGGACCGTGCGACGGCGGCCGATGCCTTTGCCGAACTGCTGGCCTGCTTCCCGGTCTACCGCAGCTATCTGCCCGACGGGGTGGCGAATCTGGAAGAGGCCGGCCGTGCCGCCCGGATCCGCCGCCCGGATCTGGACGCAGCGCTGGATAAGCTGCTTCCGCTGCTGGCCGGCGGCGACGCGGGGACACAGGGCGAGGCAGGCCTGGGCGAGCTGGCTCTCCGTTTCCAGCAGACTTCCGGAATGGTAATGGCCAAGGGCGTCGAAGACACAGCCTTCTACCGCTACACCCGCCTGACCTCGCTTAACGAGGTTGGTGCGGATCCGTCGATCTTCGCGCTTGAGCCCTACGACCTACACCTGCGGATGCTCCGGCGGCAGCAGGAGCTCCCAGCCTCGATGACGGCGCTTAGCACCCACGACACCAAAAGAAGCGAAGACACCCGCGCGCGGATCAGCGTCCTGTCTGAACTGCCCCAGGAGTGGGCCGAGACCGTCACCGGGCTCGAAGCGCTGGTCCCCCTGGGCGACCGGGCGCTGGCGGACCTCCTGTGGCAAGCCCTCGTGGGGGCCTGGCCGCTGGAGAGGGAACGGGCTCATGCCTACGCCGAAAAGGCGGCCCGCGAAGCCGGCCAGGGCACCAGCTGGACCTCACCGGACGAAGCTTTCGAAAAGCAGCTCCATGCCCTGGTGGACGCCGCCTACGACCACCCGGAGGCGCATTCGGTGGTGGCATCCTTCGCTGAACGGATCACGCCCGCGGGCCGCTCCAACGCCCTCGGCGCCAAGCTGGTCCAGCTGACCATGCCCGGTGTGCCGGACGTCTACCAGGGCACCGAGCTGTGGGACCACTCGCTCGTTGACCCGGATAACCGCCGGCCGGTCGACTTCGCCCTGCGGTCCCGCCTGGCAGCCGGCCTAGGCCGCCCAGGCGGAAACGGCCCGGTGCCGCCCGTCGATGAGACCGGTGCCGTCAAGCTCCATCTGACCCGGGAGGCACTGCGGCTGCGCCGGGGCCGTCCGGAGCTGTTTTCCGGCTACTCGGCGCTGGGCGTCGCGGGACCCGCCGCGAAGCACGTGTTCGGGTTCGACCGGGGCGGGGCCCTGACCCTGGTTACCCGGCTGCCGCTGGGGCTGGAGGCGGCCGGAGGGTGGGACGGGACAACGGTTCAGCTGCCCGCCGGCACCTACCGGGACGGGCTCACCGGAGCAACATACCGCGGGGGAGAGACGGATGCCGGAACCGTCTTCGGTACCTACCCGGTGGCGCTTCTGGCACTGGAGGAGGAACTGTGAGCACCGATTTCGATGTATGGGCACCCAACGCGGACACCATGAGGCTGCTGGCCGATGGCCGCGAACTCCAGATGAGCCGCGGGCAGGGCGGGTGGTGGCACGTCCAGCATGCGGCGCTGGACGGCGATATTGATTACGGCTACCTGATCGACGACGCCACCGTCCCGGTTCCCGACCCGCGTTCCCGCCGGCAGCCGGCCGGCGTCCACGGACTCTCCCGCACCTTCGATCCCGGAGCCTACGATTGGCACGACGCCGGCTGGACCTCGCCCGGGCTGAACGGCGGCGCCATCTACGAGCTGCACGTTGGCACCTTCACTCCCGAGGGGACACTGGATGCGGCCGCCGGAAAAATGGACTATCTGGCGGACCTGGGTGTGCAGTACGTCGAGCTGATGCCGGTGAACGCGTTCAACGGCACGCACAACTGGGGCTACGACGGGGTGCTCTGGTACGCGGTCCACGAAGGGTACGGCGGCCCCCGAGCCTATCAGCGCTTCGTGGATGCAGCCCACGAGCGCGGGCTGGGCGTGATCCAGGACGTCGTCTACAACCATCTGGGACCCAGCGGCAATTACCTCCCCAGGTTCGGACCGTACCTGCAGCAGGCCAGCGGCAATGCATGGGGCGATTCGGTGAACCTGGACGGGCCGTTGTCAGACCCCGTGCGCCAGTACATCCTTGACAACGTCGAAATGTGGTTTCGGGATTACCACGTGGACGGTCTCCGGCTGGACGCCGTCCACGCGCTCCGGGATGAACGGGCACTGCACATCCTCGAAGAAATGTCCGGCCACGTTAAGGACCTGGCCGCGGATCTGGGCGGTGCCCTGTTCCTCGTTGCGGAATCGGATCTGAACAATCCGCGGCTCATCACGCCGCAGCGGCTGAACGGCTATGGCCTCGACGGACAGTGGTCCGACGACTTCCATCATGCGGCGCACAGCAACCTCACCGGCGAAGCCGGCGGCTACTACGCAGACTTCGACACCCTGGGCGCTTTGGCCAAGGTCCTTCAGGACGGCTTTTTCCACGACGGGTCGTACTCGTCCTTCAGACTCCGCAGCCATGGCCGGCCCCTGGACAAGGACGTTGTCACGGCCCGCCAGCTCGTCGTCGCAGTCCAGAACCACGATCAGGTGGGGAACAGGGCAGCGGGGGACCGGCTGACGGAAACCCTGGGTTACGAGCAGCTTGCGCTCGCAGCCGTCCTGAATCTGGCGTCCTCGGCCACCCCCATGATTTTTATGGGCGAGGAGTTCGGCGCTTCCACGCCCTGGCAGTTCTTCACCTCCCACCCGGAGGAGGATCTCGGCAGGGCAACCGCGGAGGGCCGGCTGAGGGAATTCTCGCGGATGGGCTGGGACCCTTCGCAGGTTCCGGATCCGCAGGACCCGCAGACGTTCCAGAACTCCAAGCTCGCGTGGGAGGAAGCCGAAGCCGGCGGGCATGCGCGGCTTCACCAGCTTTACAAGGATCTCCTCCGGCTGAGGCGGACGGTTCCTGAACTCAGTGAGCCAGACTTCCGGAAGATCTTCGTGAATTTTGATGAGGTGTCGCGCTGGCTCACTGTCCTCCGCGGCAACGTGGTCGTCGCCGTGAGCTTCGCGGACTCGCCGCGGGAGGTGCCGCTGCCCGTCCGGGAGCCGGCGCAGGTGCTCCTGGAAACCGGCCCGTCGGTTTTCTCCGACGGTGCCATTCAGCTGCCGGCCTATGGGGCGGTGATCATTTCCGGCACGTGATGCGGAGACGGCTGCCTCACGGTGCCGTCCGGCGTCCTCGATTCCGGCGTGAAGCGGTGGCAGGATGGGTCCCATGACCTACACTCCGGCCGACGGCCGCTACGATTCCATGCCCTACCGCCGCGTTGGCCACAGCGGCCTGCTGCTGCCAGCGGTTTCCCTGGGCCTTTGGCATAACTTTGGCGATGACCGGGACTTCGGAGCGCAGCGCGCCATCCTCCGCCGCGCCTTCGACCTGGGCGTGACCCATTTCGACCTGGCCAATAACTACGGGCCCCCGGCCGGTTCGGCGGAAACGAACTTCGGCCGCCATCTCCGCGACGATTTCCGCCCATTCCGGGACGAGCTGGTGATCTCCACCAAAGCCGGTTACGACATGTGGCCCGGCCCGTACGGCAACTGGGGTTCACGCAAATACCTGCTCTCCAGCCTGGATCAGTCGCTGGAACGGATGGGCCTGGACTACGTCGACATCTTCTACAGCCACCGCCCCGATCCCGACACCCCGCTGGAGGAGACCATGGGTGCCCTGGACACCGCTGTCCGTTCCGGCCGTGCACTGTACGCGGGCATCTCGTCCTACTCGCCGGAGAAGACCCTGGAAGCTGCCCGCATCCTGGCTGAGCTGGGCACTCCGCTGCTGATCCACCAGCCTTCCTACTCCATGCTCAACCGCTGGGTGGAACAGGGGGAGCCGAACCTGTTCCAGGCGCTGGAGGAAGCCGGAGCCGGCGCGATAGCCTTCTCGCCGCTGGCACAGGGCCTGCTGACCAGCAAGTACCTGGGCGGCGTCCCTGAGGGATCGCGGGCCGCGGCCGGCAAATCCCTGGACCCGGCACAGCTCTCCGAGGAAAACCTGGAACGGGTGCGTGGATTGAACCGGATCGCCGAAGCACGGAACCAGACCCTTGCCCAGATGGCCATCGCCTGGGTGCTGCGTCCGCAGGCCGGCGGCAGCGCCGTGACTTCCGCCCTTGTCGGAGCTTCAAGCGTGGGACAGCTCGAAGACAGCCTGGCCGCCGTGCAAAACCTGGACTTCTCCAGCCGGGAGCTGGCGGACATCGACACGTTTGCCAAAGATGCGGACATCAACCTGTGGGCCGCCGCACTGGACGCATAGTTCCCAAGGGAATGACCGATGACCCCGAAAGGACCTCGAATGCCGCCGGCTGCGTCCGCTGACCATCCGTCCGAACCCGTGCCTCCCCGCAGGCCGATTGCCATCAGGGAAGCCACGGGCAAGGACTGGCCGCAGATCTGGGCACTGATGGAACCCATCGTCCGGGCAGGAGAGACCTATTGCTGGGACCGGGACCTGGACGCCGGTGCCGGCCGCCGGTTGTGGCTGGAACCGGCTCCGGCCCGCGTCTTCGTCGCCGAAGTTGAGGGGAAGGTCCGCGGCACCGCCCAGCTGCATCCGAACCGGGGAGGCGGTGGCAGCCACGTCGCCAACGCCTCCTTCATGACGGACCCTGCGGCGTCCGGGCAGGGCATCGCACGGACCCTGGCTGCACACATCCTGGCGGAGGCCGCAGCCGAGGGGTATCTTGCCATGCAGTTTAATGCCGTGGTGGAGACAAACACCCGTGCCGTTGCACTGTGGACGTCGCTGGGATTCCGGATACTGGCCACCGCTCCGCGAGCCTTCCGGCACCCTGCCGCCGGGCTGACCGGACTCCATATTATGTACAAGGACCTTCCGCAGGGCGGGCGATGACCCGCGCCGGTGCCGACAATGGAAGAATGGACCCGTGAATTACCTCGAAGCTGTTCCCCCGGCGGAGCGTAGAGCCGTCGTCGACCTCGCTGCCATCCGCCACAACGTCCGCCATCTCGCTGAAGTCGTCAAACCTGCCCGCATGATGGCAGTCGTCAAGGCCGATGCCTACGGGCACGGCGCCCTTGAAGTGGCGCGAACGGTTCTGGAAGCGGGTGCGTCCTGGCTCGGGACCGCCCACATTTCGGAAGCGCTGGCCTTGCGCACGGGCGGGATTTCCGCGCCCCTCATGGCCTGGCTGCACACCGCGGAGAGCGACTTTCCCGCCGCTGTCGCCGCGAATATCGACCTCGGCGTCTCAGGCTGGGAACTTGAGGCGGTGGTGGCTGCCGCACGGGAGCTTGAGGTACCGGCGAGGGTGCACCTGAAGATCGATACCGGGCTGGGCCGCAACGGCTGCCCGGAAGACCTCTGGGAATCCTTCGTGGGCCAGGCCCTGGCCTACCAGGAGGACGGGCTGATCCGGGTTGTGGGAATCTTCTCCCACCTGGCCGTTGCCGACGAACCGCAGCGCCGGGAAACGGACGTGCAGCTGCAGAAGTTCCGCGAGGCCGTGGCCGTGGCAGAAGACGCGGGCGTGGACCACGAGGTCCGGCACATCGCCAACACTCCGGCAGCGCTGTCCCGCCCCGACTCGCACTTCGACATGGTGCGGGTGGGACTTGGGATCTACGGGCTTTCCCCCTTCCCCGGACAGACGTCCGAAGAACTGGGACTGCGTCCCGCGATGACCCTGAAGACGACCATCGCGAACTGCAAGGCGGTTCCAGCCGGCCAGGGTGTCTCCTACGGGCTG
The DNA here is from genome assembly GCF_023167125.1 of Arthrobacter sp. Helios. Lineage (NCBI taxonomy): Bacteria > Bacillati > Actinomycetota > Actinomycetes > Micrococcales > Micrococcaceae > Arthrobacter > Arthrobacter sp. Helios. The sequence goes on along the minus strand of NZ_CP095402.1, from coordinate 2,290,531 downwards.
CACTACCAGACGTCCGCCCCGACCACCCTGGCGCTGGTGCCCATGGGCTACGCCGACGGGGTTCCCCGGGTTGCCACCGGGGGTCCGGTTATGGTGGACGGCGAGGTTTTCCCGGTGGTTGGCCGGATTGCGATGGACCAGATGGTCATCGACCTCGGGCGGACCGGAATCGCCGGCACACCGGAATCCTTCGTGGGCAAGGAAGCCGTGCTCTTCGGCGGCGAGGGTGCTCCCAGTGTGGATGAATGGGCTGCGGCCAGCGGCTCCATCAACTATGAGATTGTTACCCGGGTCAGCGGACGGGTCACCCGGAGCTACGTGGATACCGACGCTGCGGCGGCGCCGGGGGAGGCTTCAGCAGCTGCCGAGTCCGTCCACCCATGACGGGCGCTGCGCCGGAAGAGACACCGGTATGGGAACTGGAACTTCACACCGCCTCTGCGGCAGCAACCCAGAGCCTCGCCCGGCAGCTTGGAGCTGCCCTGCGTCCGGGCGACCTGCTGCTGCTCACCGGTGAACTGGGTGCCGGGAAAACCACGTTCACCCAGGGCCTCGGCGAAGGACTCGGCGTGCGGGCCGGCATCATTTCGCCGACCTTCGTCCTGGTCCGCATCCATCCCGCCCTCGGCAGCGGGCCGGACCTGGTGCACGTTGACGCCTACCGGCTGGGATCAGCTGCGGAAATCGACGACATTGACCTGGAAAACACCATGGACAGTGCGGTAACGGTGGTGGAGTGGGGCCGCGGCATGGTGGAACACCTGGCCGAGAGCCGCCTCGAAGTGACCCTCCTGCGGGCCACCGGCGGGCAGGCGGACCCTGAGGGCGGTCTGGTCACGGACTTCTCCGCGGAGGACGACGCCGAGGAGCGCACCATCCGCATGGCCGGGTTTGGACCGCGCTGGGCATCCGCTCCTCAGCTGGACGGTTTCTGACGCCGTCAGCAGCGCTGAACGGGCGGCTTCCGGCCCCGGCGGCAGCCGTGACGGGAGGGGACGGAGGAACCGCGTAAAATGGGCACCGTGCTCATCCTTGCCATCGATACCTCCGCCATTGCCAGTGCGGCACTGCTAACCGGTGAAGGGGAGACGCTGGCGTCCTTCGCCACCGCAGACACCCGTTCCCACGCCGAGGTTCTTGCCCCGGGGATCCAGGACCTGCTGCAGCAGACCGGAGTTAGCGGAACGCAGATCGATGCACTGGTGGTCGGTGTCGGCCCCGGCCCGTTCACAGGGCTGCGTTCCGGCATCGCCACCGCCCGGACCCTCGCTTTTGCCTGGAACAAACCGCTGCACGGCGTGATGAGCCTGGACGCCATCGCCCTCGACGCGGCCCTGGACGCCTGGCGGGCCGGAGTGGACGAGTTTGTTGTCGCCACAGACGCGCGGCGCAAGGAAGTTTACTGGGCGCACTACCGCAGCACCGGCGGCACCCCGGAACTGCTGGACGGACCGCACGTCACCTCGCCGGCCGAAGTCCCGGACCTGCCCGCGTACGGCGCCGGCGCCGGCCTGTATCCGGACACCCTGCATCCCGTGCAGGACTTCGCCGCTGCCCAGCCGACGGCTGACGCCTTGGGACGCACCGCCGTCGTGCGCCTGGTCCGCGGGCTGGAACTGCTGGACAGCGCACCGCTCTACCTGCGGGAATCCGACGCCAAGGTACCCGGACCCCGGAAGCGGGCCCTGTGAGCACCCAGCAGGAGAAGACCCCGCCGGTCAGCATCCGGCCGATGACTGAGGCCGACATTCCGGCCGTGGACGCCCTGGAAAAAGCCATGTTCCCGGTCGACGCGTGGCCCACGCAGATGTTCTACGACGAACTCGGCCAGACGGACACCCGTTCCTATTACGTGGCTGTGCAGCCGGACGGCAGCGTGGCGGGGTACGCCGGGCTGATGTGTGTGCTGCCCATCGCCGACGTCCAGACCATCGCCGTCTCGGCGGCACAGGAAGGCTCCGGCATTGGCTCCCGGCTGCTCGCCGTGCTGATCGACGAGGCCAAGGAGCGCGGCGCCGATGACGTCCTGCTCGAGGTCCGCGCGGATAATCCCCGGGCCCAGCGCCTCTACCGCTGGTTCGGTTTCGAACAGATCCACCTCCGGCCGCGCTACTACCGCGACGGCGCGGACGCCCTGATCATGCGCCTGGACCTCTCGGCCTGGCAGGGCAGCCCGCAGCGCACCGCCCCCACTCCGAAGGAAGCGTAAATGAACCGCACCGAACCCCTGGTGCTTGGCATCGAATCATCCTGTGACGAAACCGGCGTCGGAATTGTCCGCGGAAACACCCTGCTGGCCAACGCCGTCTCCTCCTCCATGGAGGAGCACGTCCGGTTTGGCGGTGTGATCCCGGAGATCGCGTCCCGCGCCCACCTGGATGCCTTCGTCCCCACGCTCCGGCAGGCCCTGGACGAAGCCGGTGTGGCACTCGAAGACATCGACGCCATCGCCGTCACCTCCGGGCCCGGTCTCGCCGGTGCCCTGATGGTTGGAGTGTGCGCGGCGAAGGCCCTGGCCGTTGCCACCGGCAAGCCGCTGTACGCGATCAATCACCTGGTCGCCCATGTGGGCGTGGGGGTGCTCGACGGCGGTGACCTTCCGGAGAACCTCGGCGCGCTGCTCGTCTCCGGCGGCCACACCGAAATCCTGCGGGTCAAGACACTGACCTCCGACGTCGAACTGCTGGGCTCCACCATCGACGACGCCGCGGGCGAGGCGTATGACAAGGTGGCCCGCATCCTGGGCCTGGGCTATCCCGGAGGTCCGGCGATCGACAGGCTGGCCCGGGAGGGGAATCCGAAGGCGATCCGCTTCCCGCGCGGGCTCACCCAGCCCAAGTACATGGGCAGCGCCGAGGCCCCCGGCCCGCACCGCTATGACTGGTCCTTCTCCGGGCTGAAGACCGCTGTCGCCCGCTGCGTGGAGCAGTACGAAGCCGCCGGGCAGGAACCGCCGGTCGCGGACATCGCGGCGTCCTTCCAGGAGGCCGTGGTGGACGTGATCACCGCAAAGGCCGTTCTGGCCTGCACCGAACACGGGATCACCAACCTGCTGCTTGGCGGGGGAGTGGCAGCGAACTCACGGCTCCGGGAGCTGACCGCAGAACGCTGCGCGGCGGCCGGAATCACCCTGCGGGTACCGCCGATCCGCCTGTGCACCGACAACGGGGCCATGGTGGCCGCGCTCGGAGCGCAGGTGGTGATGGCCGGCGGCGAGCCCTCCGGCGTGGCATTCACGCCCGATCCGTCGCAGCCGGTCACCAGTATCCATCTGCCGGCCTAGCGCCGTCTCGGGGTTTCTTCCCCGGGCAGTGCCGGCCGACTTGGCGGCAAGGCAGAAACGCGGGGTTAGAGCCCTTCGCGGAGCTGGTGGACGCCGTCCAGCACGACGGCGCGGAGGTCGCCGTTGTTTTCCGCGGCGACGCGGCGCTGGCGCTGGTATCCGGCGCCGCGTTCAATGATGCCGGCAACGTCTGCCAGTTCCGCGGTGCAGCCGAGCTTTTCCGCAACCGGCGCCAGTCGCGGCAGGACGTCTTCGAGCAGGTGCTCGGTGACCAGCTTTTCGTTGCCGGCGGCGTCCAGGATGATGATCGCGTCGAGCCCGTAGCGGGCGGCCCGCCACTTGTTTTCCTGTACGTGCCACGGCGGCATGGTGGGAATGGTTCCGCCGTTGTCCAGGATGGTGGAGAACTCGTCCACCAGGCACTGGGTCAGGGCAGCGATGGCCCCGATGTCGGTGGAGGTGGACAGCCCGTCGCAGACCCGCAGCTCAATGGTTCCCAATGCCGGCACCGGCCGGATGTCCCAGCGTATTTCACTGATCGAATCGATCACGCCGGTGGTGAACATGTCCTGCACATAGGACTCGTATTCGCCCCAGGACCGGAACTGGAACGGAAGCCCTGCGGTCGGCAGCTGCTGGAACATCAGCGCCCGCTGTGAGGCGTAGCCGGTGTCATCCCCGGACCAGAACGGCGATGAGGCGGAGAGCGCCTGGAAATGCGGGAAGTAGTTCACGAGGCCGTCGAGCACCGGCAGGACTTTGTCCCGTGAATCCAGGCCAACGTGGACGTGCACACCGTAGATGAGCATCTGCTGCCCCCACCACTGGGTGCGGTCGATCAGTTTCGCGTAGCGTTCCTTGTCCGTCACGGGCTGGGAACGCGGTACGGCAAACGGATGGGTGCCGGCGCAGAACAATTCAACGCCCATCTCATCGGTAACCCGGCGGACAGCGGCCATGGAGCGGGCCAGATCGGCTTTGGCCTCGGCCACGGTGGTGCAGATACCGGTGACCAGTTCCACCGTGTTTTCGAGCAGCTCCTGCTTGATGTGCGGGTGTTCTTCGTCCGCGCTGAGCTCCGGGTCAGCGGCGTTGACCGCACGCAGCACCTGGTCAGCTACTGAGAGAAGCTCCCCGGACTCCCGGTCTACCAGGGCCAGTTCCCACTCAACCCCCAGGGTCGACTGCGGTGAAGCTGCAAACTCAATGTCCAATACGTCTCCTGCTGTGCGTCTCGAATGGATGTCTCCGGTCCGCACCGTTGCGTTCTAAGAGCCGATCCAATCCTAGCCCGCAGGAAAGCCTGCTTTGTTCCGCTGCCAAACCTCCTTCTCCAACCGCCGCAGGCAATAATGATTAGATGCCCATCCTGAACAAAGACATGGTCCTGTGCGTCTCACTGGCCGCCCGGCCGAGCAATATCGGCACCCGGTTCCACAACTATCTTTATGAACAGCTGGGCCTGAACTACATCTACAAGGCTTTTGCGCCGACGGACCTGGCTCAGGCGATCGCCGGGGTGCGCGGCCTGCCGATCCGCGGCGCGGCAGTGTCGATGCCGTACAAGGAAGAAGTCATCGCGCTGGTGGACCGGATGGATGCCTCTGCCGCGGCCATCGACTCCGTGAACACCATCGTGAACGACGACGGCGTCCTCACCGCTTACAACACCGACTACCTGGCCATCGCGCGGCTGCTGGCCGACCACGCGGTCTCACCGGCCAGCTCGGTGCTGCTGCGCGGCTCCGGCGGAATGGCGAAAGCGGTGGCTGCTGCCCTCCGCGACGCCGGATTCTCCGATGTCTGCATCATCGCCCGGAACGAGGGGACCGGCCGGGCGCTGGCGGATCTTTACGATTTTGACTGGCGGGCCGAACCCGGAACGGCGACGGGGGATCTGCTGATCAACGTGACCCCGCTCGGTATGGCCGGAGCCGATGCGCATGTCCAGTCCTATTCCGGCGGAACAGTTGCCGCCGCGCGGACGGTGTTCGACGTCGTCGCGCTCCCGTCGGAAACCCCGCTGATCCAGGCTGCCCGCGCGGCGGGCAAACACGTCATCACGGGCGCCGAGGTCATCGCGATCCAGGCCGAGGAGCAGTTTGTCCTGTATACCGGGGTGCGGCCCACGCCGGAACAGGTCCGTGAAGCCAGCGAGTTCTCACGGAGCTAGCGGTTCGCTGCTGCTGCCAGCCGCCGCCGCCTATTCGACGGCGGCCACCGGTTCGACGACGATCGCGACGCGGTCCTCGCCGATCCGGGTGAGCACCAGGGTGGCCTTGTTCGTGCCCTTGCCGGAGCCGGTGAGCAGCTGCTTGCGCAGTTCCTCCGGAGTCACAGACATGCCGCGCTTCTTGATGTCCAGCACGCCGATGCCGTTGGCCCGCACCCAGGCCTTGAGCGCCTTGACGTTGTACGGCCGGACCTCCAGGATCCGGTACGCGCGGGCAAACGGGGTCTGCAGCAGCTCCGGTCCGGCAATGTAGGCGATCTGCGGATCCAGCAGATGCCCGCCCAGGGTGCGTGCGACGTCGGCGACCAGGCCCGCGCGGATGACTGCGCCGTCGGGCTCATAGAGGTATCCCTCGGCCGGGCCCGTGCGGACGTCCTGGGCACCGGGGACGTAGTCCTCATGCGAGGTCAGTTCAGCAGCTCCGGCCGGCCCGATCACCAGGGCGGCCCGCCGGATCCCGGGGCGGCGCAGCGCGTTGAACCAGAGGGTTGCCTCGGTGACGTCGCCGGCGACGGAGACCCACTGGGCCTCGCAGTTCGCCGGGACTGACTCATGCGGAATTCCCGGCCCCAGCTTCACTCCCACGGGCATCCCGCCGTCGGCAAGGGACTCCACGAAAGACAGCGGCGGCGAAAATGCTTCCGGGTCGAAGATGCGGGAGGTGCCCGACGTCGACGTCGTCCGCCGCGCCGGATCCAGCCAGACGCCGTCGAACCCGGTCAGGTCAAAACTCTCGGCATCTCCCTGGACCACGGTGGCTTCGGGCCAGGGCATGAGGTTGATGGTGGCGACGGCGGCGGTGATCTCATCGAGTTCGACGGCGGTGACCTGCCGGTCCAGTGTGGCCAGCGCCAGGGAATCCGCGCCGATGCCGCAGCCGAGGTCCGCGACCTTCACCAGCCCGGCCTCCTGGAACCGCTGGGCATGCAGGGCCGCGACGTTCAGCCGGGTGGCCTGCTCCAGGCCTGCCGGTGTGAAGAGCATGTGCTCGGCGAACGGACCGAACTTCGCCCGGGCCTTCATCCGCAGCTTCGCCTGGGTCAGGACGGCGGCAACGAGTTCGGGGGAGTGCCCGGCTTTGCGAAGATCGGTGTTCAGCTTCAGCGACTCGGACTCCAGGTACGGGCCAAGGGAGTTCAGCAGGGCCCAGCCCTCGGGGGTCAGGACATGGGCAAGGGAAGTGTCGGGCATGCCTACAAGCCTAGTTCTTCCGCCGGGATAGCTGTTCTCCCCGGCGTCGGCCTGGCATCGGAGTCCGGCAGTCACGCAGGTTCCTTGTAAATTTGAGGATATGACTGACATGGCCGTAGATCCCCTCGACGAACTGCGCCGGCGCACCAGCGTCAAGTGGTGTACCCACCCGCAGGATGTCCTGCCGCTGTTCGTGGCGGAAATGGATTATCCGCTCGCTCCCGCGGTTGCGCGGGCAATGATTGAGCGGATTGAAGCTTCCGACGTCGGGTACGTTGCGGGTCCGGGTCCGCTGGCACCGGCGTTTGCCGGGTTCGCACAGCGGCGCTGGGGCTGGAAAGTCGACCCCGCGCGGATCCGGACCACCACGGATGTCAGCGTCGGCATCGTGGAAGCCCTGCGGCAGGCCATTTCCCCCGGCGCCCAGGTGGTGATCACCCCGCCGGTCTACGCACCGTTCTTCCAGCTGCCCGTCGAGGCGGGCGGGACTGTCAAGGAGGTGCCGCTGCTGGACGACGGCGCCAGTTGGTCCCTGGACCTGGCCGGACTTGAGGCGGCCTTCGCCGGCGGCGCCCAGGCGCTGCTGCTGTGCAACCCGCACAATCCGCTGGGCCTGGTCCACACCCGCGAGGCGCTCGCCGAGGTTGCCCGGCTGGCGCACCGCTACGGCGTAACCGTGGTCAGCGACGAGATCCACGCACCACTGGTTTATTCGGCTGCTGACTTCACGCCGTTCCTGGCGGTCTCGGAAGAGGCCCGTGCCCACGGGGTCTGCGTGACCGCGGCCAGCAAGGGCTGGAACATCGCCGGCGCCAAGTGCGCCGTGGTGGTGGCGGCGGATCCCGCCACACAGCTGCTCCTGGACGGCATGCCGGCTGGAACCGGCTTCCGCACCAGCATCCTCGGCCTGCACGGCACAGCCGCCGCTTTCGCTGAGGGGGAGGAGTGGCTGGATGGTGTCCTGAAAATGCTGGACGGCAACCGCCGCCTCCTGGGCGAGTTGCTGTCCGCAGAACTGCCCGGGGTCAAGTACCGGATGCCCGACGCCGGCTATTTGGCCTGGCTGGATCTGCGCGCCCTGGGCTGGGGCGAGGACCCGGCCGCGGTCGCCCTGGACAAGGCCCGGGTCGCGGTGGAACCGGGGCTCAAGTTCGGCACGGCCGGTGATGGCCATGTGCGGCTGAATTTTGGCTGCGCGCCCGAGGTCCTGGAAGAGGCCGTGCTCCGGCTCGCCCGGGCACGGGAGTCCGGCGCCTGACCCGGCTCAGGCCCGGGACCAAGCCGCGGGTCAGGCGAAGTACACGCCGATCCGGTTGCCTTCGATCTCTTCGATCCGGATGTCGATCTCGTAGATGTCCTTCAGGACCTCCGGCTGCATGATCATCGACGGCGGCCCCTGGTGGAGCAGCTTGCCGTCAGCCATCGCAATGATGTCGTCGGAGTAGCAGGACGCGAAATTGATGTCGTGGATGACCAGGACCACGGTCTTGCCGAGTTCGTCCGTGAGCCGGCGGAGCAGCCGCATCATCTCCACGGAGTGCTTCATGTCCAGGTTGTTCAGCGGTTCATCAAGCAGCAGGTAGTCGGTGTCCTGCGCCAGCACCATGGCGATGAAGGCCCGCTGCCGCTGGCCGCCGGAGAGCTCGTCCACAAACCGGTCCGCCAGGGCGGTCAGGTCCAGGAACGCCATGGCCTGTTCGATCTTCTCGCGGCACTGCGCCGTCGGGCGTCCGCCATTGTGCGGATACCGGCCGAAGCCGACGAGGTCCCTGACGGTCAGGCGGACGGTCAGGTGGTTGTCCTGCCGCAGGATCGCCATCTTCCGGGCCAGGTCCTTGCCGGGGGTGCGGACAACGTCCAGTCCGTCCACGGTCACCGTGCCGGAATCGGCCGGAAGCAGCCGGGCAATCATGGACAGCAGGGTGGACTTGCCGGCACCGTTGGGGCCGATGATTGAGGTGACGCCGCCCTCCTTGATGTGGCAGCTCACCTCATCCACCACGGCGGTGTTCGCGTACGTCTTGGTGACGCCGGTGACCTGGATCATTTGACGGAGCCTTTCAGGAGCAGGATCAGGAAGACGATCCCGCCGACGAATTCGATAACAATGCTCAGGGCCGTGTCGAACGCGAAGATGCGTTCCAGGACCAGCTGCCCGCCCACCAGGGCGATGATGCCGAGCAGGACGGCGATCGGGACCACCGCCGCGTGCTTGAAGTGGGAACAGAGCTGGTAGGCCAGGGACGCCACCAGCAGCCCGAAGAAGGTCACCGGTCCCACCAGGGCGGTCGAGACAGCTACCAGCACTGAACAGATGACGAGGACGATGGTCACCACCCGCTTGTGCTCCACCCCCAGGTTGATGGAGGTTTCCCGGCCCAGGGACAGCACATCCAGCTGGTGGCGCAGCCGCCAAGCCGGAATGCTCACGATTGCCGCGGCGATCAGTGAGTAGCCCAGCAGGGCGCCGTCAACGTTGTTGAAGCTGGCGAAGAACAGGTCCTGCAGAATGATGAACTCGCTCGGCTCGATCAGCCGCTGCAGCAGCGAGGAGACGCCGCGGAACAGGGTGCCCAGCACAATGCCGACCAGCAGCATCAGGTGCAGTGATTTCCCGCCCCCGGTGAAGAGCCAGCGGTAGAGCAGGAAGGAGAAACCCACCATCAGGGCGACTTCCATGCCGTAGCGCAGCGGTTCCGACATGGACAGGACCAGCCCGCCGCCGAACGTAAAGACCAGGACGGTCTGGATGAGCACATAGAGGGCGTCAAAGCCCATGATCGACGGCGTCAGGATCCGGTTGGCGGTCACGGTCTGGAACAGCACGGTGGAGACACCGACGGCGTAGGCCACCAGGATCATCGATCCCACCTTGATGGCGCGGCGGGGCAGCACATAGCCGATGTTCCCGCGCAGGTCGATGGTCATAAAAACGGCGACCAGGACGGCTGCGGCCACCGACAGCAGGATGATCCAGAAGCGGGGGGAGAGAGTACGGACCGGACGGCGGCGCTGGGCAGTGAGGGCGGAAGGGAGGGCACTGACGGGACTGCTAGGCACGGGCGGAGCGCTTTCTCAGGAGCAGGTAGAGGAACAGGGCGCTGCCGATGGCGGACACGATGACTCCGACCGGGATCTCATAGGGGTAGCGGATGGTCCGGCCGATGATGTCGCAGGCGAGGACGAAGCCTGCCCCGAAGATCGCGACCCAGGGGATGGCACGGCGGACGTTGTCTCCGATCAGCAGGGAGACCAGGTTGGGAACGATCAGCCCCAGGAACGGAACCGATCCGACGCTCACCACAACCACGGCGCTGATCAGCGAAACGATGATGAGGCCCAGGGTCATGACCCGGTTGTAGTTCAGGCCCAGGTTGGTGGTGAAATCCTGGCCCATACCGGCAACGGTGAACCGGTCGGCTGCGAGGTAGCCGATGAGCGTCAGCGCGCCGACGATCCAGAGCAGCTCGTAGCGTCCGCGCAGCACCCCGGAGAAATCGCCGGTCATCCAGGAGTTCAGGGTCTGCAGCAGATCGAACCGGTAGGCGAAAAAAGTGGTGACGGCGGCAATCACGCCGCCGAGCATGATTCCCACGAGCGGGACGATCAGGGTGTTTCGCAGCGGAATGCGGCGCAGGACCAGCAGGAAGAGTGCCGTGCCGGCCACGGCAAATACTGTCGCGGTGGACATTTTCAGGAAGAGGGAAGCACCCGGCAGGAAAACGGTGACCACCAGGATGCCCAGGGACGCGGACTCCACTGTGCCCACGGTGGAGGGTTCCACGAACTTGTTGCGTGCCATCAGCTGCATGATGAGCCCGGCCACGCTCAGTGCCATACCGGCCAGGATGATGCTCAGCGTCCGGGGGACCCGGCTGATCCAGAAGATATCCCAGGCATGTTCGTCACCGGCAAGCAGGGAGCCCAGCGAAACGTCGCTGACGCCAACAAACATGCTGACGACGGCGAGCACCAGGACGGCGGTTCCCCCCAGGATCAGCATGGCTGCGGGGCCCGGGAACCGCCGTCGTCCGGAAACGGCAGCGGCCCCGGCGGGTGCCGGAGCTGCGGGGGGAGTAATCGTGGTCATAGCGTGTCCGTCTCCCTCAGCGGCCGGCCTTCCCGCTGGGGGAAGGCCGGCCGGCAAGGATCTAGCAGGTGGTGTGGACGGTCTAGGCGATGCCGTCCTGGACAGCGCTGACCATGGCGTCAACGTTATTCAGGCCGTAGCCCACGAGGTACCAGCTGGAGGAATCGAGCATGGTGATGTTGTCGTTCTGGGCAGCCTTGGTGCCCTTGACCAGTTCGTTGTCCAGTACTGCTGAGGCAACTTCGCCGGCGTTGCCCACTGCGACGTCGCGGTCGATGACGAACAGGTGGTCCGGGTTGACCTCGGCCACGTATTCGAAGGACACGGATTCGCCGTGCTGGGCTTCGGACTTGATGTCCGCAGCGGTGGCGACACCGAGGACGTCGTGGATCAGGCCGAAACGGGAGCCGGCGCCGTAGGCAGTCATTTCACCGCCGCTGGTCAGGACGATCAGGCCGTTGCCTGCGTCTGCTGCGGTGGCCTTGGTTTCTTCGACCTTGGCGTCCAGGGCAGCAAGCTTCTCTTCAACTTCGGCTTCCTTGCCGAAGATCTCACCGATGATTTCGGTGTTCGAGATGAAGGAATTCCACGGATCCGCAGCGTCGGTGCTGACGTTGATCGTGGGAGCGATCTTGCTCAGTTCCTCATAGGAATCGGATACCCGGCCGGACATGATGATCAGGTCGGGGGCGCCGGCGCTGATGGCCTCGAAATCGGGCTCCTTCATGCTGCCGATCTTGGCGTAGTCATCCGAGCCGTACTTGGACAAGCTTTCGGGGAAATTTGCGGCAGGGACACCGTCCACCTCGATGCCAAGGGCATCCAGGGTGTCCAGGGCGCCCAGATCGAAGGTGTAGACCGTCTCCGGGTTGACCGGAACTTCGGTGGTTCCCTGCGTGTGCTCGACGGTGACGGTGGTGGGCTCGGCAGCTGCCGGCTCGGCGGCAGCTTCGGTTTCCTGGCCGCACGCGCTCACGGCAAGCAGGGACACGAGGGCGGTTCCGGCAAGCAGCCGGGACTTCAGGGTCGTCTTCACGAGTGGGTGCTCCAGTTTGTTTCTCAAAGGATGCGCCGCCTGCCGGATGCCTCCGCCATTAGGACACAAAATCGTTGGCTAATTTTTGCGCGCCCTTGAAAACTATCCGGTTAGGCAAGGCTAAGCAACTTGAGGGCGGCGTGCAGGTAACAGAAAGCCGGGCTGCCGCCGGGGCGCCCGAGGCACGCACTTACGGTTCCCTCAAGGATTGTTGGCACTCACCTTGACCGAGTGCTAACGGTTGCATAAAGTCGGACCTAGCACTCGCCATGTGAGGGTGCTAACTCCTGAGGGAAGCGTTCACCGGCACCCGCGACGACGGCAAGCGCCTACCGACGGTCCACAAACCCGTTAGTAACTAAGCAAAGGAGAGCCCGAGTGTCGGTCTCTATTAAGCCCCTTGAGGATCGCATCGTTGTTCGCCCGCTCGAAGCTGAGCAGACCACGGCCTCCGGCCTGGTCATCCCGGACACCGCAAAGGAAAAGCCGCAGGAAGGCGAAGTCGTAGCAGTCGGCCCCGGCCGCGTAGACGACAACGGCAACCGTGTGCCGATCGATGTCGCCGAAGGCGACGTCGTCATCTACTCCAAGTACGGCGGAACCGAGGTCAAGCAGGGCGGCCAGGAATACCTGGTGCTCTCCGCACGCGACGTGCTGGCCATCGTCGTCAAGTAATTATTTGAAGACCCCGGCCAGATTCGGCCGGGGTTTTCTTTTGTAGATGCAGATGTAGTTGTCGGAAAGGACACACACATGGCAAAGCAGTTGGAGTTCAACGACTCCGCCCGTCGTTCACTGGAAGCCGGTGTCGACAAGCTCGCCAACACGGTCAAGGTCACCCTCGGCCCGCGCGGCCGCAACGTTGTGCTCGCCAAGACATGGGGCGCACCCACCATCACCAACGACGGCGTCACGATCGCCCGCGAAGTTGAGCTGGACGACCCGTATGAGAACCTTGGCGCGCAGCTGGCCAAGGAAGTCGCCACCAAGACCAACGACGTCGCCGGTGACGGCACCACCACCGCCACCGTCCTGGCCCAGGCCCTCGTGAAGGAAGGCCTGCGCAACGTGGCAGCCGGCGCAGCGCCGGGCGCCCTCAAGCACGGCATCGAAACTGCCGTCGAGGCCGTCGCCGCGCGCCTGCTGGAAAACGCCCAGGAAGTCGAGGGCAACCAGGTTGCCCACGTCGCCGCCATCTCCGCGCAGAGCGAAGAAATCGGCGAACTGCTGGCCAAGGCTTTCGACACGGTCGGCAAGGACGGCGTCATCACGATCGAAGAGTCCTCTTCGACGTCCACCGAACTGGTCATCACCGAAGGCATGCAGTTCGACAAGGGCTACCTCTCGCCCTACTTCGTGACCGACCCGGAACGCCAGGAAGCCGTCCTCGAAGACGCGCTGATCCTGATCAACTCCGGCAAGATCTCTTCGGTCGCCGAGTTCCTTCCCCTGCTGGAGAAGGCACTGCAGGCTTCCAAGCCGCTGTTCATCATTGCCGAAGATGTTGACGGTGAAGCCCTGTCCACCCTGGTGGTCAACAAGATCCGCGGCACGCTGAACGTGGTTGCTGTTAAGGCTCCGGGCTTCGGCGACCGCCGCAAGGCCATGATGCAGGACATCGCGACCCTCACCGGCGCGCAGGTCGTGTCTCCGGACCTCGGCCTGAAGCTGGACCAGGTTGGCCTTGAGGTGCTGGGCTCTGCCCGCCGCATCACGGTCACCAAGGATCACACGACCATCGTCGACGGCTCGGGTTCCGAAGCTGACGTCGCGGACCGCGTGGCCCAGATCCGTGCCGAAATCGAGCGCACGGATTCCGACTGGGACCGCGAGAAGCTCCAGGAGCGCCTGGCTAAGCTCTCCGGCGGCATCGGCGTCATCAAGGTCGGCGCCGCAACCGAAGTTGAGCTGAAGGAAAAGAAGCACCGGATCGAAGACGCCGTGTCCTCGACCCGTGCCGCCTTGGAAGAAGGCATCGTGGCCGGCGGCGGTTCCGCGCTGGTCCACGCTGCCCGCGCCCTGGACACCGATGCCAACGTCACCAAGCTCGAAGGCGACGCCGCCACCGCGGTGGGCCTGGTCCGCCGCGCCCTGGCGCAGCCGCTGCGCTGGATCGCCGAGAACGCCGGTGCCGAAGGCATGGTTGTTGTTTCCAAGGTAGGTGAGCTCGAAGTCAACAACGGCTTCAACGCGGCCACCGGCGAGTACGTCAACCTGATCGAAGCCGGCGTCATCGACCCGGTCAAGGTCACCCGGTCGGCGCTGCGCAACGCTGCTTCGATCGCTGCCCTGGTCCTCACGACCGAGGCGCTGGTTGTTGAAAAGCCCTCCGATGAGGGCGATGACCACGGTCACCAGCACTAGTTTCAGCTGAGCAAAAAGGCCCGGCCAGGCGCAGGATTTCTGCGTTCGGCCGGGCCTGTTTGTGTCCTGCGTCCCGTGGCTGGGCACGGCGTGGATTCCAGCTCTGTGCGAACGGCAGGTAAACTCTTGCGGTATTTACCATGTCGAAAGGACACCCGCAAGTGTCAGCACCTGAGCAGCACGCTGCCGCTTCGCGCAAAGCCGCCCGCCCCGAAGCAGCAGCGAAGTCCGGCACCACCGCCACCCCGGCGGCATCAGCCCCCACGGAACGGCGCTACCGCCCCGAAGTCCAGGGCCTCCGAGCCCTCGCCGTGGTGCTGGTGGTCCTCTACCACGTGTGGCTTGGGCGGGTTTCCGGGGGAGTGGACATCTTCCTGCTGATTTCGGCCTTCCTGCTCACCGGTTCCTTCGTCCGCAAGGCCGAAACCGGCCGCGCACTGGCCCTGGGCCGCTACTGGCTGCACCTGTTCAAGCGCCTGCTGCCCGCCGTCGTCGTTGTGCTGCTTGCCGTCCTTACGGCCGCCGCTTCCCTCCTGCCTGCCAGCGCGTGGCAGGACGTCATCGGCCAGGCATGGTCCTCGCTCTTCTATGTCCAGAACTGGACCCTGGCCAACAACGCCGTGGACTACCTGGCCGCGGACCACAGCGCCGCGAGCCCGCTCCAGCATTTCTGGTCCCTGTCCATTCAGGGCCAGGTCTTTATCCTCTGGCCGCTGATCTTCGCCGCAGCCCTCCCGGCGGCCAAGCTGCTCCGGCGCAGCTACCGGTCAGTGCTGGCCGTGACCTTCGGCACCATTTTCGCTGCCTCGCTGGTGTTCTCGATCTGGGAAACCAGCACCAACCAGGCCTACGCGTACTTCGATACCCGGACCAGGCTCTGGGAGTTCGCGCTCGGCTCACTGCTGGCGCTTGCCCTGCCTTACCTGCAGCTGGACCGCCGCCTGCGGATCGTCCTGGGCTGGGTGGGTGTGGCCGCCATGCTCAGCTGCGGCATCATCCTGCAGGTCCAGCAGCAGTTCCCGGGCTACCTGGCGCTGTGGCCCACCCTTGCCGCAGCCATGATCATCACCGCCGGAGACACCGGCAGCAGCCGGGGTGCGGACCGCTGGCTGAAGGCAAAACCGCTGGTGAAGCTGGGGGACAACTCCTACGCCCTCTATCTCTGGCACTGGCCCATCCTGGTCTTCTGGCTCGTCGCCTCCGGGCAGCAGAATGCCGGCATCATCGACGGCGCGGTGGTCATCGCGGTCTCCCTGGTGCTGGCGGTCCTGACAACCAAGCTGGTCGAAGGTCCGCTGCGCGGCTGGTCCTGGCCCGAAGCCTCGTCCTGGCGCTCCGCCGTCGTCCTCGCTGCGTCGTTTGCCGTGGTCGCGGCACCGCTGGCGGGCTGGCAGGCCAAGGTCACCGCGGACGCCGAAGCCGTCCGGCTGCAGAGCATTGCGGACAACCCGGGCGCCCTGGCGCTGGATCCGTCCTTCGAATTCGCCGCCTCCACCAGCGCCCTGGTGAAGCCTTCGCCGGCGGACATGGACCAGGAATGGGCGCAGCTGGACGAGTCCTGCGGAGCGGATTTCGCGCCCGCGGATGACTCCGTCCTGGCGGACTCCTGCAAGCAGATCGGCAGCGCCGAGGGGGCCGAAAAGACCATTGTGGTCCTGGGCGACTCGCACTCCATGCAGTGGTCCGCGGCTCTGCGGCCGATTGCGCTGGCCAATGACTGGCACGTGGTCACTGTCCTGAAAATGGGCTGCCGCTACGGCGGTGAGGATCCGGAACGCTCACCGGAATGCAACGCGTTCAACCAGGCGGCCAGGGACTACGTCCTGGAAAAGGTGCCCGACGCAGTGTTCACCGTGGCTTCGGTCACCAAGGAATCCCGTCCTGATGAAATGCTGGCCGGAGGCTACGACGAGGGTGTGCGCGGCTTCGCTGAAGCAGGAATCTCCGTGCTGGCCATGCGGGATAACCCGCGGTTCGAATTCGATATGTTCAAGTGCCTGGAAGAGAACGGTTTCGCGGCCGACGCGTGCCAGGTGCCGCGAGGCGACGTCCTGGCGGACGTCTCGCCGCTGGAAGGGCTGGAGGAACGGATTCCCGGCGTCCAGGTCCTGGATATGTCCGATCTGCTCTGCATTGACGGCACCTGCCCGGGAATCATCGGGAATGTGATCGTCTATAAGGACCATGACCACCTCAACCGCACCTACATGGAGACCACGTCCCATGTGCTGGCCGAACGCATCCTCGAAGCCACCGGCTGGGAGGGGACCACGGTCCCGGAGTCGGCCTAGCCGGTGCCGGGCGGGAGAAGCCCCGGGAATAGGGTGCCCCGCCGGTTTCGTTCTACGATTGAATGTAACGCGGCCGTGATGCTCCGGCCCTCCCCACACTCTCCGGTCCTGAAAGAGGCGCGAACTTGAGCCAGCAGTCCCCAGAACACGATCCGTTCGGCTTCGTCGGTCTTACCTACGACGATGTCCTCCTGCTGCCCGGCCCCACGGACGTGATCCCGTCCGAAGCTGACACCAGCTCCCGCCTCAGCAAGCGGATCACGGTCCAGACCCCGCTGCTGTCCGCCGCAATGGACACCGTGACCGAATCCCGGATGGCCATCGCCATGGCGCGCCACGGTGGCCTCGGGGTGATCCACCGCAACCTGTCCATCACCGACCAGGCTGAGCACGTGGACCGCGTCAAGCGCAGCGAATCCGGCATGATCACCAACCCGGTCACGATCTACCCGGAAGCAACGCTGGCGGAACTCGATGACCTGTGCGCACACTTCCGCGTCTCCGGCCTGCCCGTCGTGGATCCGGACAACAAGCTCCTGGGCATCGTGACCAACCGCGACACCCGCTTCATCCCGCGCTCCGAGTACGCCACCCGCACGGTCGGGGAAGTCATGACCCGGATGCCGCTGATCACCGGACGCGTGGGCATCACGCCCGAGGAAACCGTCGAGTTGCTCGGCAAGAACCGGATTGAAAAACTGCCGCTGGTGGACGACGCCGGCCGACTGCAGGGCCTGATCACGGTCAAGGACTTTGACAAGGCCGAGCAGTACCCGCTGGCCACCAAGGACGACGAGGGCCGGCTCCGTGTCGGTGCCGCCGTCGGGTTCTTTGGCGACGGCTACGAGCGGGCGATGACGCTGGTCGAGGCCGGCGTCGACATCCTGGTTGTGGACACCGCCAACGGCCACAGTGCAGGCGTCCTGGAGATGATTGCCCGGCTGAAGAAGGACCCGGCTGCCGCGCACGTCGACGTCATCGGCGGGCAGGCCGCCACCCGTGAGGGCGCACAGGCCCTGATCGACGCCGGTGCGGACGCCATCAAGGTGGGCGTGGGCCCGGGCTCCATCTGCACCACCCGCGTTGTTGCCGGTGTTGGCGTCCCGCAGATCACTGCCATCTACGAAGCCGCCAAGGCAGCCATTCCCGCAGGCGTCCCGGTGATCGCCGACGGCGGTCTGCAGTACTCCGGCGACATCGGCAAGGCCATCGTGGCCGGCGCTGACACCGTGATGCTCGGCGGTCTGCTGGCCGGCTCGGCCGAGAGCCCCGGCGACCTTGTCTTCGTCAACGGCAAGCAGTTCAAGACCTACCGCGGCATGGGGTCCCTCGGCGCCATGCAGACCCGCGGCAAGAACACGTCCTACTCCAAGGACCGCTACTTCCAGGCAGACGTCCCCAGCGACGAGAAGCTGATCCCGGAAGGCATCGAAGGCCAGGTGCCGTACCGCGGCCCGCTCTCCGCCGTCGCGCACCAGCTGGTCGGCGGCCTGCGCCAGACCATGTTCTACACCGGCGCGCACACTATTCCCGAGCTCAAGGCTAAGGGGCGGTTCGTCCGGATCACCCCCGCCGGGCTGAAGGAATCCCATCCGCACGACATCATGATGACCGCCGAGGCGCCGAACTACGGCCGCCGCTAGGCACCTGCTCCATGACGAAGCGGGCACCGTTCCACAGGGACGGTGCCCGCTTCCTTTTTGGTCTGGGATAACCTAGAGCAGTGACTAACGAGATAGAGATTGGCCGAGGCAAGCGTGGGCGCAGAGCCTACTCCCTGGATGACGTAGCGATTGTGCCGTCCCGGCGCACCCGCGATCCGCAGGACGTCTCGGTCAACTGGCAGATAGACGCATACCAGTTCGAGATGCCGGTGATCGGCGCTCCCATGGACTCGGTGATGTCCCCGGCAACGGCCATTGCCCTTGGCCGGCTTGGCGGACTCGGCGTCCTGAACCTCGAGGGCCTGTGGACCCGTTACGAGGATCCGCAGCCGGTCCTGGATGAGATTGCGGTCCTGAGCGAAGAGAACTTCAACCCGGCTGCCACCCGCCGGCTGCAGGAAATCTACGCGGCACCCATCCGTGCCGAACTGATCACTTCCCGCCTGGCCGAGGTCCGCGAAGCCGGGGTCACCGTGGCAGGGTCACTGACGCCTCAGCGTACCCAGGAGTTCTACAAGACCGTCCTGGCCGCAGGCGTGGACATCTTCGTGATCCGCGGAACCACCGTCTCCGCCGAGCACGTCTCCAAAAACGCTGAACCGCTGAACCTCAAGCAGTTCATCTACGAACTCGACGTCCCCGTCATCGTGGGCGGTGCTGCCGGCTACACCCCGGCGCTGCACCTGATGCGCACCGGCGCTGCCGGCGTCCTGGTTGGTTTCGGCGGGGGAGCGACGACGACGACGCGGCGTGCCCTGGGCATCCACGCGCCGATGGCCACCGCGATCTCCGACATCGCCGAAGCGCGCCGGGACTACATGGACGAGTCCGGCGGCCGCTATGTGCACGTGATTGCCGACGGCGGCATGGGCACCAGCGGCGACATCATCAAGGCCATCGCCATGGGCGCCGACGCCGTGATGCTCGGTTCCGCCCTGGCCCGGGCCGAAGAAGCCCCCGGACGGGGCTGGCACTGGGGCCAGGAAGCGCACCACAGCGAACTGCCGCGCGGAGACAGGGTCCACCTGGACACCGTCGGTCCGCTCCAGGAAGTGCTGTGGGGTCCGTCGCACCATACCAACGGGACATCGAATCTGATGGGTGCACTAAGGCGGGCAATGGCCACAACCGGCTACTCTGATCTAAAGGCCTTCCAGCGCATCGATGTGCTGGTCTCGCCCTACCTGTACAACACCTGAGCACATCCTCCCCGGTACCCCGGGGCACGCTTCAGAGAGGAATCTTGACCATGGCTACAGACGCTCTAAGTCCGGAATACCGCGAAGCTGCCCTCGAGAAACTGCGTGCCACCGCCCAACCCGGCGGTGAGCTGGACATCCTGATCGTCGGCGGCGGCGTGGTGGGTGCCGGGGCGGCGCTCGACGCCGTGACCCGCGGCCTGAAGGTCGGCATGGTGGAAGCCCGGGACTGGGCCTCAGGAACCTCCTCCCGGTCCTCGAAGCTGATCCACGGCGGTCTGCGGTACCTGGAAATGCTTGATTTCGCGCTGGTGCAGGAAGCCCTGAAGGAACGCGGACTGCTGATCCAACGGATCGCCCCGCACCTGGTCAAGCCGGTGCCCTTCCTGTATCCGCTGACCAAGCGGGTCATCGAGCGGCCGTACGTGGGCGCCGGAATCCTGCTCTACGACACCATGGGACTGACCTCGGGCAATTCCCGCGGGGTGCCCATGCACAAGCACCTCAGCCGGCGTTCGACCCTCCGGGCGGCTCCCAGCCTCAAGGACGACGCCATGATCGGCTCGATCCGCTACTACGACGCGCAGGTCGACGACGCACGCTACGTGGCCAACATGGTCCGCACCGCAGTGCACTACGGTGCTGCCGCCGCGAACCGGCTCGCCGTCGTCGACTTCCTCCGGGAGGGCGAGCGTGTGGTCGGAGCCCGGGTCCGGGACCAGGAAAGCGGGGAAGAGTTCGACATCTTCGCCCAGCAGGTGGTCAACGCCACCGGCGTCTGGACCGATGAAACCCAGGCCATGGTCACGGACCGCGGCCAGCTGAAGGTCCGGGCCTCGAAGGGCATCCACTTGGTGGTGCCGCGGGACCGGATCCAGTCCACCGTGGGCATGATTCTCCGCACCGAGAAGTCCGTGCTCTTCGTGATCCCGTGGGGACGGCACTGGATCGTCGGCACCACTGACACCGATTGGAACCTGGACAAGGCGCACCCGGCCGCAACCTCGGCCGACATTGACTACCTCCTCGAACACGTCAACCGGGTCCTGAAACGGCCCCTGACCCGCGAGGACGTCGAAGGCGTGTATGCCGGGCTGCGGCCCCTGCTGGCGGGCGAGAACGATTCCACTGCCAAGCTCTCCCGCGAACACGTCGTGGCGCACCCCGTACCGGGGCTGGTGGTCGTCGCCGGCGGAAAGTGGACCACCTACCGGGTGATGGCAAAGGACGCCGTGGACGAGGCAGCACGGTCCTTGGACGAAAAGGTTCCCGAGAGCTGCACCCAGACCATTCCGCTGCTCGGCGCCGTCGGCTACAAGGCCGCCTGGAACAAACGCCACCGCACGGCGGAGGACTACGGCGTCCACGTTGTCCGGGTGGAGCACCTGCTCAACCGCTACGGCGCCCTGGCCGGCGAGGTGCTGGACCTGATTGCCGCGGACCCGACTCTCGGCGAGCCCCTGCCCGGCGCGGATGACTACCTGCGCGCCGAAGTTGTGTACGCCACCACGCACGAAGGTGCCCGCCACATCGAGGACGTCCTGGCCCGCCGGACCCGGATCTCCATCGAGTCCTGGGACCGTGGTGTCTCCGCAGCTCCGGTCGTCGCCAAGCTGATGGCGCCGGTGCTGGGCTGGGACGAACAGCGGGTTGAAAGTGAGGTCCGGCACTACCTGGCCCGGGTGGAGGCAGAGCGCCTGAGCCAGGAACAGCCGGACGACGTTTCCGCCGATGCTGCCAGGCTGGCCGTCCAGGACATCGCGCCCCCGCGCTGAACGGCACGCAAGCATGAGCGATCTGAGCCTGAATCAGTATGACGCGGTCCTGACAGAACCGGAGATGGTCATCCTGGACCTGGAGGCCAAAGACCGGACCGATGCAGCCGCCCAGCTTGCCGAGCGGATGTGCAAGCAGGGCCGGCTGACCGACCTGCAGGGCTTCCTGAAGGACGTCACGGCCAGGGAACACCAGATGGCCACCGGGCTTCCCGGCGGAATCGGTCTGCCGCATGCCCGGAGCGAGTACGCGGTCAAGACCTCGATCGCCGTGGGTATCTGCAAATACGGGCACCGGCTGGATTTCGGGGCGTTGGACGGCCCGGCCAGCGTGGTGCTGCTGATTGCGACGCCCGCGGCCTCCTATTCCGAGCATCTTGAGGTCCTGGCCACCCTCGCCCGGTCACTGTTCCGGCCGGCTTTCCGCGAATCCCTGCGCCGGGCCCAGGACCCGGAGGTTATCGCGGAATTGATCAATTCCTCGCTGGTGTTCTTTGACCACTGACCGCCCGGCGACCGGGCATTCGGTTTTCTACACAAGTACGAAGTACCGTTAAGCCGTGCTTAAGACTGCCCTGCAACTACGCTGGATCGCCGGCCTGATCCTTGCTCTGGCCATTTCCACCGTCTTCGTGCTCCTCAGCGAGTGGCAGTTTTCCTCCGCTGAGAATGAGGGCGCCCCGCCGGCAGCGACCACGGAGGAGGTCCGCCCGCTTACCGAGGTCTTCACCCCGGGGGAGCCGCTCTACGCCACCCAGGCCGATCAGATGGTCACTTTTACCGGCTCCTTCCAGCCCGCAGACCAGGTCCTGGTTCCGAACCGCCTGCAGGACGGCGAGGAAGGCTACTGGGTGGTCACGGCCTTCGCCGTCGACGGAGCACCCGGGGATACGCTGATCCCGGTCGTCCGCGGCTGGACCGACGACCCGTCCAACGCAGGCACCGCCCCGGAGGGCGGCGTCGAAATCACCGGGCGGCTCCTGCCCTCTGAGGCACCGGTCGCCGGCCCCCAGCCCGACGGGACAGTGGGGGCACTTTCCAGTGCGGAGCTCGCGAACATCTGGGACGAACCCCTCTATTCCGCGTTCGTCACGGCACACGAGACGCAGGCTGCCGGCCAGCAGGGCCCGGCCAGCGAGCTGGAAACCGTCATCACAGGACCGCAGCCGCAGGAAAAAACGGTCAACTGGCTGAACATCTTCTACGCAGTGGAATGGTTCGTTTTTGCCGGGTTCGCTGTGTTCCTGTGGTGGCGCCTGCTCGCCGACTCCTACCAGCGCAGTCTCGAGGACGATGACGACTATGAAGACGACGAGTACGACGATGCACCTGAAGACGACCAGTCCGGCGGAGAGCAGCCGTCCGGACCAACTAGCAGTGAGGTAAAGAAGTGAGCGATCCCGCAGTCACCAAGAAGCCGAGGCCCCGGAAAAAGAAGCGCCGGTTCGGCGGAACCCACGCCCAGATCCGGTCTGCTCTGACCTTCTACAAGATCTCTTCATGGGTGACGGGTGTGTTCCTGCTGCTGCTGGTCGCCGAAATGATCATGAAGTACGCACTGGACATCCCCCCGGTGATGCTCGGCGGCCTGAACCTGTACACGGCGGTGCTGATCGCCCACGGCTGGCTCTACGTGGTTTACCTGTTCGCGGACTTCAGGATCTGGCAGATGATGCGCTGGCCGTTCGCGAAATTTATTGTGATTGCCCTGGGCGGTGTTGTGCCGTTCCTCTCCTTCATCGTGGAGAGCCGGACCCACAAGCAGGTGCTGGCCGAGCTGGAAGCCCACCCCGAAGCGGCTAAGCGCTACTAGCAGCAGAGCCGGACCGGCCGCACACCGCGGCCGGTCCCGCCCGCGATGTGCGGTGGCGGCACTCAGGCGACTATCCTTGAAACCGTGACTAATCCCGCGACTGCTCCCATAGAAGAGCGCCCCGTCCTGGTTGTGGACTACGGTGCCCAGTACGCCCAGCTGATTGCCCGGCGCGTGCGCGAAGCCGATGTTTACTCCGAGGTTGTGCCGCACACCTACAGCACTGAAGCGCTGCTGGCCAAGAACCCCGCAGCCATTATTCTTTCCGGCGGACCCTCCAGCGTCTACGCCGAGGGTGCACCGAAAATCGACCCCGCGCTCTTCGAAGCCGGGGTTCCGGTCTTCGGCATCTGCTACGGCTTCCAGGCAATGGCCGCCGCACTCGGCGGCAAGGTCGCCGAGACCGGCCTGCGCGAATACGGTTCGACTGACGCCAAGACCGTTAACGGTGCCCGCTCCATCCTTGAAGGCACTCCGGACCACCAGAACACCTGGATGAGCCACGGGGACAGCGTCCAGGAAGCTCCTGAGGGCTTCGACGTGCTGGCCAGCACCGCCGGCGCGCCGGTGGCTGCTTTCGCCAACGAGGAGAAGCGGCTCTACGGCGTGCAGTGGCACCCCGAGGTCAAGCACTCCGCCCACGGGCAGCAGGTCCTGGAAAACTTCCTGTTCAAGGGCGCCCGCCTGGACCGCAGCTGGACCACCGGCAACATTGTCGAAGAGCAGGTCGAACGGATCCGCGAACAGATCGGCTCCTCCAGGGTCATCTGCGGCCTTTCCGGCGGCGTCGACTCCGCCGTGGCAGCTGCCCTGGTCCAGCGCGCCGTCGGCGACCAGCTGACCTGTGTGTTCGTGGACCACGGCCTGCTCCGTGAAGGTGAGGCAGAGCAGGTGGAACGCGACTTCGTCGCCGCCACCGGCGTCAACCTCTACGTCGCCAACGAACAGGAGCGTTTCCTGAGCGCCCTCGCCGGCGTCACCGATCCGGAAACGAAGCGCAAGATCATTGGCCGCGAATTCATCCGCGCCTTCGAAGAAGCCGAGCGTGCCATCATGGCCGAGGCCAAGGCCGCCGGAGAGCCGATCCGCTTCCTGGTTCAGGGCACCCTGTACCCCGACGTCGTCGAATCCGGCGGCGGCGAAGGTGCAGCGAACATCAAGAGCCACCACAACGTGGGCGGCCTGCCGGAAGACATGCAGTTCGAACTGGTCGAGCCGCTGCGCCTGCTGTTCAAGGACGAGGTCCGTGCCGTGGGCCGCGAGCTCGGTCTGCCCGCCGAAATCGTTGGCCGCCAGCCGTTCCCCGGCCCCGGACTCGGTATCCGCATCATCGGCGAGGTCAACCAGGAACGCCTGGACCTGCTGCGCCGTGCAGACGCCATTGCCCGCGCCGAGCTCACCGCTGCCGGCCTGGATGACGAGGTCTGGCAGATGCCGGTAGTGCTGCTGGCTGATGTCCGCAGCGTCGGAGTCCAGGGTGACGGCCGCACCTACGGCCATCCCATCGTCCTGCGTCCGGTGTCCAGCGAAGACGCTATGACGGCGGACTGGTCGCGGCTGCCCTATGACCTGCTGGCCCGGATTTCCAACCGGATCACCAACGAGGTGGACGGTGTGAACCGCGTGGTGCTCGACGTGACGAGCAAGCCGCCGGGAACCATCGAGTGGGAGTAGCATCATAAACGCGGGGGACGGCTGAACAAGCCGTCCCCCGCGTTGCTATCCGGAGCTATCGAGGTCAGAGGAGATAGCTTGGAAGGTATGCCAGTTTGGTCAAGATCGTCGCGCGGAAGTGCAGGAAAGAGGACACCAGTGTCTGAGCAGAATCCCGGGGAAAAGGCCTCGGACTTCCTGCTGCCGTGGCTGGCCGGGCTCGGCCAGCATGCGGGGTCGGACACGCTGCTGCACTACACGGTCTCGGCGGAAAACAGCATCGACCTGACGCACGCGCACCCCTCCGGCCTGGCCCAGCTGCTCGCCGGCCGGCGCACCCGGCTTTCCACCCTGCTGCGCGACGCCGACCATTACCGGACGGCGATGCGGGCTGCCCGGGCGCTCCGGGCGAAAATCTACGAACTGGGCTCCGACCGGGGGCTCGACGTCGGATACCTCGCAGCGGGCACTGCCTCCTGGCGGTATGCATCCGATGACGCCGTGCGGCCGGAATCCCTGACCGCACCGGTGCTGCTGACACCGGTGTCGCTCACGGTTCACCCCTCCCAGGACGACTACGAACTCCAGCTCACCGGCAAGGCCGAGCTGAACCCGGCCCTGGTCCGGCACCTGCAGGTCCAGCAGGGCCTGGACGTTGACGCCGATGTGCTGGCCCGGCTTGCCTACGGCACCGCCCGGTTCGATCCGCACCCGGTCCTGGACCGGCTGCGTGCCCTCGCCGAGGGTGTGCGCGGGATGAACATCGAACATCGGATCCTCGTATCGACCTTCGCGGACCTCCCTGACCTTGCCGAGGATACGGCGCTGGATCCCAGCCACCCTGTTCTCCGCGCCCTGATGGAATCCGCTCTCAACGGTCAGGCGCTGCCCTCCGAACCCGGGGACCCAGGGCTTCCTCCGCTCGACGAACGCTCCCCGGCCGATGAACTGCTGGTGCTCGACGCCGACCGCGAGCAGCAGGACGTCCTGGACCTGATCGGTGCAGGAGAATCCCTGGTGGTTTCCGCGCCGCCCGGCACCGGGCAGACACAGACCGTGATCAACGCGGCTGCAGCGCTGGTGAACGCCGGGAAGTCCGTGCTGGTGGTCGCCGAACGCCGCAGCACGCTGAACGAATTCGTCTCCGGACTTGATGCGCTGAATCTGGGGTCACTGGTCCTGCAGGCCAGTACCGGCCTGAACGAGGAGCAGCTGCGCGACCGGCTGGTCAGGGCAATTGTCCGCAACGAAAAAGCCGTGGAACCCAACCTGGGCAACCTTCACAAGGTGCTGGCCGAAAGCCGGCACCAGCTCAGGGACCATGTGAAGTCCCTGCATAACGTCCGCCAGCGCTGGGGCTGCTCGCCCTATCAGGCGATGCAGTCACTGGCCGAGCTGACCTCCATGAACCCGGCCCCGGCCACCACCGTGCGGCTCAAGCGCAGCGTGCTGGACAGTATCACTGACCGCACCGAGCTGACCGGGCGCCTGCGCCGCGCCGCCGAGCTGGGCAGCTTTTCCCGCGCCGCCGTTTCCAGCCCGTGGTTCGGCGCCAAGCTGCTCAACCGCAAGGAAACCGAAGCAGCGCACAAGCTTTCCGAGGAACTGGCCGAGGCACTGCCCCGCCTGCGCGAACGGGTCCAGGAAGTCGCGGAACATTCCCAGATCAGCCTGGGCGAAACCTTCGCACAGTGGGGCGAGCAGCTGGAACTGCTGGTCGCCGTGCGCGAGAGCCTGGACAAGTTCACCCCGGACATTTTCGACCGGCCGGTGACCGACCTTATTTCCGCGACCGCGTCCTCCTCCTGGCGCAGGGAGCATGGTGTGGACATGAGTTCCATGACCCGCTCCCGGCTGCGCCGGGTCGCCAAGGAGTACATCCGTCCCGGAGTCCATATTTCGGACCTCCATACCTCCCTCGTCCTGGTCCAGCAGCAGCGGGTGACCTGGTCGCGGTATGCCACCACGCAGCGCCACCCGTCCGTGCCGACCGGACTCGCGGACCTGAACCGCACGTTCCTGGCCGTGAAGGAACAGCTGGAAACGCTGACCGGTATCCTGGCCCAGACGCCGGACAAACCGGAACTCTCGGCGCAGTCACTGGATGAGCTGGAAAAAAGGCTCCATGCCCTGGCCGGAGATAAGGAAACCCTGGAGACCCTGCCGGAGCGGACCCTGCTCGTGGACGAGATGCGGGACCAGGGCCTGGGCGAACTGCTGGACGACCTCGAAGCCAGGGAAGTCACACCGCGGCAGGTGGGCTACGAGCTGGAGCTGGCCTGGTGGCAGTCCGCCCTCGAAGCCATGATCAGCGGGGATGACTACCTCGCCATGTCCGACGGTGACAGCCTGCGCCGGCTGGAAGCGGAATACCGGCTGGCCGATAACGCGCACATCGCCTCAGGCTCCTCGCGGCTGCGCTGGGCACTCTCCCGGCGCTGGCACGACGGGATCAAGTCCAAGTCGCACGCCGCCGGACGGCTCAAGGAAACCATCAAATCAGGTCCGCTGAGTGTTGAATCGCTTGGCACACAGTCCGAAGACCTCGTTACCTCTCTGCTTCCCATCTGGGCTGCCAGCCCGCTGCTGCTGCCCATGCTGCTGCCCGGCAGCCGGCGGTTTGACGCCCTGCTCATCCTCGACGCGGAATCCGTCAGCCTGCAGGCTGCCGTACCTGCCATCGCACGGGCCAGCCAGGTCATCGCCTTTGGCGACGGCTGCCTGGGCGGCCCGCGTCCCTTTACCATCGACGTGCAGGCACAGCCGGCCGGTGAGGACCTGCCCAGCGTCTTCGACGCCCTCCAGCGGATCCTGCCCGGCCGCTCCCTGTCCACCGTGTACCGGGGGACCGACAAGCACCTGCTGAAGCAGCTGAGCGACGAGTTCTACGACGGGCGGCTCGCGTGGGTACCCCGCGGCGACGAAGTGGCCACCGGCGAACGCCCCCTGACCGTGGAGTACCTCGCCGACGGAACGGGGATGCCCAGCGCCGACCACGAAGGCGTTGAAAGCGTTGCCGCCGAGGTCAACCGTGTGGTGGACCTGGTTTTCGAGCACGTCAGGCGGCGGCCCAGCCAGTCCCTGGCCGTGATTACTGCCAGTTCCAGGCATGCCGTCCGGGTCGCCGAGGCGATCCGGGTCCAGATGGCGAACTTCCCCTGGGCTGCTGACTTCTTCGCCCCTGGGACCGAGTCCTTCCGCGTGGTTCCTGCCGACCGGGCATCGGGTCTGGTCCGGGACGCCGTGATCTTCTCCCTCGGCTTCGGCCGGACGCCCCACGGCCGGGCCCTGCACAACTTCGGGCTGCTTTCCGAACCGGAAGGCCGCGGCCGGTTTGTGAATGCGATGACCCGGGCCCGGCAGAGGCTGCATGTCCTCACCTGCTTCCAGCCCGCAGACCTGGATGAATCACGCCTGGGCCACGGAGCTCTCGATTTCTACCGGCTGATTGTGCGTGAGCTCTCCGGAAAGCCGGCAGCCCCGGCGGAAACAGTTCCCGCAGGCGGCTCGATCATGTCCGATGACCCGCTGGTCGCGGACCTCGTCGGCCGGCTCCGCTCCCGCGGTGCACTCGTCTGGGACCACTACGACGGTGTGATCGACATCGTTGCGACAGTGGAGCGGCAGGGTGAGCCGGATACTGCGGTCCCGATGGCGATCGAGTCCGACGGCACGGCACGGTACCGGAGCATGAGCGTCCGGGAACGCAGCCGGCTTCGTCCGCAGCTGCTGGAGCGCCTGGGCTGGCGCTACATGCCGCTGTGGACCATTGAGGTATTCACCGATCCCTCAGCCTGCGCCGACCTGGTGGGCCGGTACCTTGGCCTCCGGACGCCGGAAACCCAGCCGGAGCCGGTCCGGGACGCCAGCGCCGCCGGGAGCCGGAGCATCGTCACACCGCACGGGAGTACCCGTATCCGCCAGCGTTCCGCTGAGGAAACGGGCTCCGGCGGGGAAACTGCTCCGGCCGGGGAATCAAACCCAGCCATCAGCGCTGCCGCGAAAGCGGCCGCAGCTGTGGCCGGTGGAAGCGATAGAGGCAATGAAGCAGGAAACACACCAGCAAACTGATCCGCCCGGCGCCGCTGATCCGGGGACAGACCCGGAGAAGTCTGGCAGCCTGCAGGAACCAGCCCGGAACCAGCAGCCGGAAGACTCTGCGGAAGCCCGCCCGGAAGCCCGGCCCGAAGCCCGGCCCGCGGCCCGGCCCGCGGCCCGGGACGAGGTCGCCGGCGCGGTAGCTGCCCCGGGGAAGCGCCGGTCCCGCCGCAGCACGGCAGCGCCGGCAACCCTGCGGCGCGCTGCGGAACTGATCCAGTCGGCCCCGGCCGGCTCCCGGAGTACCGGTAAACCCCCGGAAGGGCCCGGCGCCGGCGCCGGCCCTGCCCAGTCAGGCCGCCAGGCAGGCCGCCAGTCAGGCCGTCAGGCCGAGGCACCCGGCAACACCGGTCAGTCCGCGGGCGCAGGCCTTCCACGGCTGGCCCGTGAAGATGATCCCCGCGCCTGGGGTGACCAGCCGGATGACAGTGCGCAGTGGCTGCGCGAGCAGCGCCCTCCGCATTGGGGCTGAACCAGAAGCCTGCCTCCGTCACGCCGCGCTCCCGTCACGCCGCACTCCCGTCCCGGCCGCAGCTAGCCACCGCTGAGGACCAGATAGAGGTTTCCGCGCTCAGAGGCCCCGGCCAAGGCTGGGGCATCCTGCCCGCGGGCAGCGACGACGACCAGCCCGGCATCAGTTTCGGCGGACCCGGGCCAGCTTCCCCCGTCATCTGGCGCATCGCCTCCAATCCACAGGACCGGAACACCTGCGGCCAGGAGTGACGCAGCCGCGGCACCGTCGAAGTTGTCACCGGGTGCGAGCATCACATCGACCAGGACACCGGGAGAAAGCAGGCCTGTCACAGCCGGGTCCGCGGCCCGCAGCGGCACAGCGGACGTGCCGGCCGGCGAGCCCGCGAGCAGCCCGGGTCCCACCAGGAACGAATCAGTTAGGACGCTCCCGGCGCGCAGGGGCACGGCCAGCCGTTTGCCGGTGACCGCTGCTCCCGGGGCGAAAGACCCGGGAGGATCGGCGGCGGCCGGAAGGGAAACCACCCGCAGGTCACCGGGCCCCAGGACATGCCCTGCCGGGAGGTCGGCACCGGCCGTCACTACGGAGACCGTCCGTGCGTCCGGAGGGAGGTACGCCTCCACAGCAACGCCGCAGGCGAGGGCGGCGAGAACCCCTGCCAGCAGCCGCCTGTGGCGCACCGTGAACCTCCGGAAACGGTCCCGAAGCGAGGTTATCCCGGACCGCTCCCGGCCCGGGCGGCGGAGGGCAGGTCCAGTTCCGCCGTACGGCGGGTACGGGCCGGCCCGCGCAGCAGGAGAAATCCGCTGACGGCGTGGGGGACCGCCCCGGGCACGGCGGGAGGTTGAGTTGACGAGTCTGCCGAACATGGGGCCAGCCTAGAACGCGCCGGGGCCGCGTTCCCCGGCGGATTTCGGGCCTGGGGACAACGAACGGCGCCCACCGTCCTGTGGAGGACCGGTGGGCGCCGTACGTTGTGGTTAGTGGCCGCTGCTGTGCAGCGTTGGCTTGGCTTTTAGCCTGCGGCGGGAGTGGAGGACGATGCAGCGGCCGCCGGGGCCGGCGCAGCAGATGACTTCTCCGGCGCTCCTGCCTTGGCCGGGCTGTCCTTCGCCGGCGTGGCCGGCACGGTGGAAGCCGCGTCCCTGGAATCGGTGCGGTAGAAGCCGGATCCCTTGAAAACCACGCCTACGCTGTTGAACTTCTTGCGCAGGTTTCCGCCGCACTCCGGGCAGACGGTGAGGCTGTCATCAGTGAAGGACTGCTGGATATCGAACGCGTGGCCGCAATCCTTGCAGGCATAGGCATACGTGGGCACTCTTACTCCTCCTGAAGACCGAAAAGAAGGCCGCAGCGGTGCTTTCCGCGCCGGCGCATCCCGGCTGGGAAGCCGCGGGCTCTGGGATTGGCACTCTGGGACCTTGAGTGCTAAGTATACACCCCGGACGGCGGCACGGGCGTGAAACCGGATGGTGTCAGGATCCCGTCCACGGGTGCGTCGAGCGGCTCGGCGGGAACCTCTCCGGCGGGCAGGAACTCATGGTCGTACACGATGGCGACGGTGCGCCCCGTACCGCCCGCCGCCCGGAACCTGGCCAGGAACCGGTCGTAATAGCCGCCGCCTTTGCCCATGCGGGTGCCGGCGGCGTCGGCGGCGAGGGCGGGGATGAAAAGCAGGTCGAGTCCCTTCACCTCCGCCAGATCCAGCCGGGGACCCACCGGTTCGGGGATGCCCGGGAACAGACCGGCAGCCAGCTCCACGCCGGGGCTCCAGCGCCGCCAGGAGAGCTGCCGCTCGGGTTCACAAACAGGTACCAGCACTGTGTGACCGGCGGCATCCAGATCCGCCAGGAGCCGGGAGGTATCAGGCTCACTGCCCATGGAGAGGTAGCAGGCCACCAAAGAGCGGGCCGGAATGGTCCGCAGCAGGGGAGCGGCGGCCGCTGCCAGTTGCCCGGCGGTTGCGGCGGCACTGCCCAGCCCGCGCCGCTGACTGCGGAAACGGGAACGGATGCTGTCTTTGCTGTCGGCTGGCATGCACCTATTGTGCCCACAGCGGCGATGCATTTGGCGCGCCGAGTGCTCCCATAGGTATTCTTACCGTCATGACCTCACGACCGAAGATTACCAAAGCCGTTATTCCTGCCGCCGGTTTGGGCACACGCTTCCTTCCTGCCACTAAGGCCATGCCGAAGGAAATGCTCCCAGTCGTCGACAAGCCGGCTATCCAGTACGTCGTGGAAGAGGCCGTGAACGCCGGGATGCCAGACATCCTGATGGTTACCGGACGCAACAAGCGCTCCCTCGAAGACCACTTTGACCGGGTCCCCTTCATCGAGGCAACGCTGAAGGAAAAGGGCGACGAAAAGAAGCTCGCACTGGTGCGTGAGTCGTCCGAACTGGGTGAAATCCATTACCTTCGCCAGGGCGACCCCAAGGGCCTGGGACACGCCGTCCTCCGTGCGAAACTGCACATCGGCGACGAACCGTTTGCCGTGCTCCTCGGCGACGACCTCATCGATGCCCGTGATCCGCTGCTCGAAACCATGGTTGAGGTGCAGGCAAAGACCGGCGGCTCGGTCATCGCCCTGATCGAGGTGGAGCCCGACCAGATCAGCTCCTATGGATGCGCCGATATTTCGGTGATCGAAGGCGAGGACTTCGTCCGCGTCAACAAGCTGGTGGAAAAGCCGGACGTTGATGAGGCCCCGTCCAATCTCGCCGTCATCGGCCGGTACGTCCTGCACCCCGCAGTCTTCGGTGTCCTGGAGGAGACCGGTCCGGGCCGGGGCGGAGAAATCCAGCTCACCGATGCCCTGCAGACACTCGCTTCCGCTGAGGGTGAGGGCGCCGGAGTCTACGGCGTCGTGTTCCGCGGCCGCCGCTACGACACCGGAGACAAGCTCAGCTACCTGAAGGCCGTTGTGACCCTGGCTTCCGAACGCGAAGACCTCGGCCCGGACCTGCGTGCCTGGCTGAAGGAATTCAACCGCTCCATCGAAAACTAGCTCCGTGCTGGGGTCGGCAATCTGGCCGGTGACGCTCGAATGCGGCGACCTCATCCTCCGCCCCATCCGCTACCGTGACCGCGGGGAGTGGAGCGCGGTCCGATCCCGGAACAGTTCCTGGATCGGACCGTGGGAGGCGACCAATCCGCTGCCCGGCACAGAGCTGCCGAGCTATGCCGGGATGGTCCGCAGCCTGAACCAGCAGGCCCGGCAGGACACAGCGCTTCCATTTGTCATCACGGAGCGGCTGGGCGGTGCGGGCCAGGCCCCGGCGATCATTGGCCAGCTGACCGTTTCCAGCATTGTGTGGGGCTCGGCGCGGATGGCGACCCTGGGCTATTGGGTGGATGAAGCCCGGGCCGGCCGCGGAATTGCCCCAACGGCAGTGGCCATGGCCACCGACCACTGTTTTCGGGCCTTGGGCCTGCACCGGATGGAAATCAACATCCGGCCGGAGAACCGGCCCAGTCTGCGGGTAGTGCAAAAGCTGGGTTTCCGGGAAGAAGGCCTGCGCCGGCGGTACCTGCATATCGCCGGAAACTGGGCCGATCATCTCAGCTTCGCGCTCACGGCGGAGGAAGTCCCGGACGGGTTGCTGTCCCGGTGGCTCTCTACGCGCTGACCTCGGCTTTTACCGGTGGAACTGAGAATTCGGTGGAAGTCCGCCGACACACCGCCGGCAATGCCGAGTGGTGGGTTTCTTTTCTCATACCGTCATAGTTGTGGACATCCCTCTTAACAGCTCCCTGGTCCTGGCGGCAGCCGTCGGGCTCTGGCTGCTGTGGGTTGCCCCGCAGTACCTGCATGGAAGGCAGACACCTGCAGCGTCCGCGTCCGGGCGAACAGGAACGGCCTCCGGTGCAGTCAGCAGCGCCGCCAACGAACCGGACCCAAGTTCTCAGGGGAACATCATGTACAACACCAGCACCGGCGTCCAGCCGCCGCACGGGCCGGGGCGCCCCCAGCCGGGGGCAGACCGCGGTTCTGGTGATACGCCTGCCCGGCCCGCCGCAGCTTCTGCGCCGCTGCGCATCCGGTACGACCGCCTGGTGCTGGCCGGACTGGGACTGTTCTTCCTTGCCGGAATTCTTGCAGGCGGCGCAGCAGCGCTCCTGGGGATGGTGTCCGGTTGGCTGCCGGCAGCAGCTGCCCTCGGCACGATCACCGTTTTCGCGGCACTCCGCAATCTTGCCGTCCGCGACCGCCGGGTGCGCCGAGCGCGCCGTGCAGCGGCGCTGGCAGACCGTGCAGCGCAGCCTGCTGCGGCTGCGCCCATCCGCTCCAACCCGCGGGCCGACGTCGTTTTCGATGCTTCCCCTCCGGTTGCCGCGGAGTCCGGAGCCGCGGCTGCTGCAGCCGTACCGCCCGTCCGGCCGTCCGCGCCGGCCCCGAAGCCGCTGCCGCGCCTGACCGCAGGAGAACTCCGCGCAGCGGCCCTGGCCGAAGCGGCCAAGAGCGCCGAAGCATCGTCCTGGGAGCCCGTTGACGTTCCCAAACCGACTTATGTGGATGCCCCCATGGCACCGCGTCCGGCACCGAAGCCGCTGGCCGCTCCCGCAGCGCCCAAGCCCGTGTTGAAAACGCCGATCCGCCCGGTCGCAGCACCCGCTGCCGGCAGCACCCCCATCGACCCCCGGCCAGCCACCGGCATTTTGAACCTGGACGACGTCCTGCAGCGGCGCCGGGCCTAACCGGGCCGAATGCCGCCGTACCCGCGGCGCGGACGCGGCGGCGACGAGCGCTCCCGTCCGGGGCCCTCCGCCGGGGCCGCGCACCGTTCCCTGCTGGAGGGGACGAAAATGGCTGTACCGCTGGCGCAGCTGCTGACGCCGCGGCACCTCATCCTGGACTCTTGGACGCACGAGCGGACCTTCCACCGGCCCGGAGCCGGCGTCAGCTGCTTGTACGGGGTACAGGCACTCGACCGGTCGGGCCGCATCGTGAGGCTCTATGCAGGTGCCACCACCGCCGCCCTCGGCACCACGGATCAAGGCACCCTGCAGACGTCGGTGGCCGGGATCCGGCTGAGCGTGTGGCTGCACCCTCATGATCCGCTGCTTCCCGCGCTGCCCTGGGCACTTTCACCGGGGGACGTTGCCCGGGATGTCTTTGGCCAACCAGACCCTGGGGCCCAGACGGTCCTGAGCCTCTCCGCATACCGGCCGCTGCGCCGGGCCGTGGTGCGGGCGGTGTCCGGGGAGAGCACTGCCTACCTCAAAATCCTGCTGCCGGGCCACGCGGAGGAACTGCGCCGCCGGCACCGGCTGCTGGCCGGGACGGCGGTTCCCGCGGCCGCAGTGACCGGCACCCGTCAGCCCGCCGATCCCCGGGCGGACAGCGCCGTGGTGCTCTCCGCCCTGACCGGGGAGCCCCTGCTGCCCGGGCTGCGGGACGGAACACACGGGCTGGTCCCGGAAGACCTGACCCGGCTCCTGGACCTGCTCCCGGCCGACGCCCTGGCCCTGGACCCACGCCCTGCCTGGGCCGAGCGCGCCCGCGCCTACGGCCATGCAGCGGCCGTCATCCTGCCGCAGGAAGCAGGCCGGATCATGGGCATGGCACAGACAATCGAGAAGTATGTCCGCGGCCTGGAGCCCGGACCCATCGTCCCCGTGCACGGGGACTTTTATGAGGGGAACCTCCTGGCAGCCGGCGGACGCATTACCGGCCTGCTCGACGTCGACGGCCTGGGTCCGGGACACCGCGTTGATGATCTCGCCTGCTTCCTGGGCCACCTGGCCGTCCTGGCGGAACTCTCCCCGGACTCTGCGCTGCCCGGCCAGCTGCAGGTGTTCCATGCGGCATTCCAGGATTTTGCCTCCGCGGCCGGAAGCTCACCGGCTGCCTTGGACGCGCGGGCGGCCGGAGTTGCCCTGAGCCTGGTGCCGGGAGCCCGCGCGGGGAGCCTGAGCCGCACCGGGAACGCCCTGGCGCGTCTGCAGGCCGCGGAAACGCTGATGGCAGATGCGGAGGTCGGCGCCGGCGGAAAGGGTCTGTGAGTATGACGGATGCCCAAAGACGGCTGTATCCGCCGCCGATCCGCCGATCCGCCGCGGAAAAGGCCGTCGGCTATCCGGACCGGACGGCAAGGCTGCGTAGGCTGAAGGCATGCAACTGAGCTCCAACCCACGCCCACGGGGTGAACAGACCGCCGTCGGCCTGGATATCGGCGGAACAAAAACACACGGCATCCGGCTGCAGGGCAGCGAGGTCGTGGCAGAGGCCGTCAGCGGCAGCGCCAACGTTCAGAACGTTTCCCGCGAGCAGGCACGGCAGCATCTGGCCGAGATTTTCGCGGCCCTGGGAACGCGGGACGTGTCCCGGGTGGTCGCGGGCTCCGGGGGAGTGGACACGGAAGACGACGCCGCAGCGCTGCGTGCCCTGATCCAAGAGCATGTTCCGGACGCCGAAGTGAGCGTAGTACATGACACCCGGCTCATCCTGGCCGCGGGCGAGGCTCCCGCCGGCATCGGCCTGATCGCGGGCACCGGCTCCGTCGCCTGGGGGATGGACCCCTCCGGTACCCAGGCGCGGTCCGGGGGCTGGGGCTACCTCCTCGGCGACGAAGGCAGCGCCTACTGGATCGGCCGCGAGGCGGTCCGCCACACCCTGCGCCTGCACGACCTTGGCCAGGAACCCGACCGCCTGGCAGCCGAGCTGCTGCTGGCCGTCGGCGTGCCGTCTCCGGAGCTGCTCATCGCCCGTTTCCACGCTGACACCGGACGGCGCTACTGGGCTTCCATGGCGCGGGTTGTGTTCGAGGCTGCGGAGGAAGGACATGCCCCCAGCCGGAGCATCGTCGCCACCGCGGCGCGGGACCTCGCCGGACTGGTCGGCGACGTTGCCGCCCAGCTGAATATCCGGGGTCCCGTAGTGATCGGCGGCGGCATCGGCGTCCACCAGCCGCTGCTGCAGGACCTCCTCGAGGCAGGGCTTTCCGCCCGGGGACTCGCGGATATCCGCTTCCTCACCCAGGACCCGGTTTTCGGCGTCCGCTACCTGCTCGGCGGTGAAACCGCATGAGCGGAGCCAAAGAGCCGTTCGACGTCCGCGTCGGCGCGTACGCCGTCGTTATCCAGGACGAGGCGATCCTGCTGGCGCACTGGCACCAGCACGGTAACTCCGCGTGGACCCTTCCGGGCGGCGGACTCGAATTCGGGGAAGACGCACCCACCGCCGCTGTGCGTGAGGTGCTGGAGGAAACCGGGTACACGGTGGAACTGGACGGCCTGCTGGGAGTGGACAGCCACTTCATTCCGCCGGCGAAAAGGATGCACGGGGAAGGCCGCATGCTCCACGCCCTCCGGGTCGTCTACCGGGCCAGCATTACCGGTGGAACACTGGTCAGTGAACAGTCCGGGAGCACAGATGAAGCGGCCTGGTTCCCGCTGGCCGAGGTGGCCGGGCTGGAGCGTGTTGGACTGGTTGACGCGGCCCTTGAGCTGCTCCGGACCGCTCCCGACCAGGGGACGGCGCCGCTTCGCCCGTGGCGTAACACTCCTTAGCGCTGGACTCAGGGGCGCGGTTACACATAGCGTAATTCCACGGCTTGTCAGCATACTGCCGATTTCCCGCCGTATGTGCACCAGCCGAAACCAACCACGGAGGCCATCATGTCCCTGCCGGATGCCCCTACGCCCCAGCCGGGTGCTGGGCAGCCCATGATCAGTTTCAGCGGCGTCACCAAGTCCTATCCGGACGCTGACTCGCCCGCCGTGGACAACCTCTCCCTCGACATCGACAAGGGCGCCATTACCGTCTTCGTCGGGCCCTCCGGCTGCGGGAAAACCACCTCGCTGCGCATGATCAACCGCATGGTTGAGCCGACGTCCGGAACGATCCTGGTGGACGGACGGGACGCGGCCAGCATCCCCTCCTCCGATCTGCGCCGGTCCATGGGATACGTGATGCAGTCCTCCGGGCTGCTCCCGCACCGGACCGTCCTCGACAACATTGCGACGGTTCCGCGGCTGAACGGGGTCTCCAAACGGCAGGCCCGGGCCCGCGCCGCAGAGCTGCTCGACGTCGTGGGCCTGGCCCCGGAGATGGGCAAACGGTATCCGGCCCAGCTGTCCGGCGGCCAGCAGCAGCGGGTCGGTGTCGCCCGCGCACTGGCAGCGGATCCGCCGGTGCTGCTGATGGATGAGCCGTTCAGCGCCGTGGACCCCGTGGTCCGCGCAGAACTGCAGCAGGAACTGCTCCGCCTGCAGCGTGACCTGGCCAAGACCATCGTGTTCGTCACCCACGACATCGATGAAGCAACCATCCTCGGGGACAAGGTCGCGGTCTTCGCCGTCGGCGGGCGGCTGGCGCAGTACGACTCCCCGGAGGGTATTCTCCGCGCCCCCGTCGATGACTTCGTTGCCGGTTTTGTGGGCAAGGACCGCGGTTTCCGGCACCTGGGCTTCCAGCCCGGAGACACCATTACCGTTCATCCCGTGCAGACGCTGGATCCGGCCCAGCTCGCGGACCCGGCCGTTCCGGTCCGCGGCGGGTGGGCGCTGGCGGTCGACGACGGCGGCCGGCCCCTGGGCTGGGTGCCCGCCTCCGGGCGTGCGGCCGTTACCGCCCCGGCCGACGTCGTGCCGGGCGGTTCTCTGCACCGGCGCGGGGAGAGCCTGCGCAGCGCACTGGACGCGGCACTGTCGTCTCCGTCGGGAATGGGCGTCGTCGTTGATCCTGACGGCCGGGTGGAAGGCATCGTCCAGGCCGGGGAAATCCTTGAACTGATCGAAAAGGCCCGGCTGCGCCGCGGCATGGCGCTGCACGGTTCGGCGGTCTGACATGGACTGGTTCCTGCAGAACACGGAAATGATCGGGCGCCTTACCGCGCTGCACCTGTTCCAGGCCGTGATTCCGCTGGTGCTCGGTGTGCTGATCGCCATTCCGCTGGCCCAGGCCGCGCGGCTGCACCGCGGGCTCGGAGGGTTCATCCTCGGCACGTCCGCCGTGCTCTACACCATTCCGTCACTGGCCCTGTTCGTCCTGCTGCCCGTCGTCCTGGGCACCAAGGTCCTGGACATCACCAACGTGATTGTGGCGCTCACCATCTACGCCGTCGCCCTGCTGGTCAGGTCCACCGTAGATGCCCTGAATTCGGTGGATGACGATGTCCGCCAGGCTGCGGCAGCGATGGGCTACCGGCCGCTGCGCCGCTTCCTCGCCGTCGACCTCCCCCTGTCGCTGCCCGTGCTGTTCGCCGGGCTGCGGGTGATTTCGGTGTCCAACATGTCCCTGGTGAGTGTCGGCGCCCTGCTGGGCATCGACAGCCTCGGCCGGCTCTTTATGGACGGTCTCTACCGGAACTTCCCCACTGAGATCGTTGTCGGCATTGTGCTGATCCTGCTGCTTGCGCTGGTGCTGGACCTGGTGCTGGTCCTGAGCCAGCGGCTCCTCACCCCGTGGACCCGGGCCGCCAAGCGGAGCGCTCCCCGGCTGCCGCTGTCCACCCTTGAAGCCAGGACGGCGGGTGCGTCATGAACTACTCCAGCGATAACGTCCTGGTTCAGATGTTTGAGTGGCTCACCTATCCCGCCAACTGGGAAGGTCCCCGGGGGATCCCCGTACGGATCGTGGAGCACCTGGGCTACACGGCACTCGCCGTCGGCATCGCCGCGCTGATCGCCGTTCCGCTGGGCCTGTACATCGGACACACCGGACGGGGGCGCGTGGCCGTTGTGTCCGGCACCGGCATCCTGCGGGCCCTGCCCACCCTGGGCCTGGTGTTCCTCTTTGTGCTGCTCGCCGGAATCGGACTGATGCCTCCCATCTGGGCCCTGGTGCTGCTGGCCATACCTCCGCTGCTCGCAGGCGTCTACGCCGGGATTTCCTCCGTGGACCGAACCATCGTGGACGCGGCACGGGCGATGGGGATGAACGAGTTCCAGATCCTCTTCCGGGTTGAGCTGCCCAACGGCCTGAAGGTCGCCTTCGGCGGTTTCCGGGCAGCCGTCCTGCAGGTCCTGGCGACCGTCTCCGTCGTCGCGTTCATTTCGCTCGGCGGACTGGGCGTGTACCTGATCGAAGGAACCCAGCTGCGGGACAACGGACGCCTTTTCGGCGGTGCGCTGCTGATTGCGCTGCTGGCGCTCGCCGTGGATTTGGTGCTGGCGGCCGTCCAGCGCCTTGTACTATCGCCGGGGCTGCGGAACCGCAGTATCCGGAAACCGGCCGCCCCAAGCCGCCGGCAGGCCCAGCCCGCCGTCCTCCAAGAAGGAGCATCATCATGAGCACACGTACCCGTCCGCGCACCAAGGCCGTCCTGACGGGAGCAGCAGGCCTGGCAGCCGCTCTGCTGCTGGCGTCCTGCGGAGCGAATTCAGACCCGCAGGGCGAGGAATCGAGTACCTCGCCGGCAGCTTCGGGGGAGACCTCCACTCTTGTCGTCGGATCCGCAGACTTCCCCGAATCGCAGATTATCGCGGAAATCTATGCCGGAGCCCTGAACGCCAAGGGCATCGAAGCCAGCACCAAGCCGGGCATCGGTTCCCGCGAGATCTACTACCAGGCCCTTGAAGACGGCTCGGTTCAGATCATTCCGGACTACAGCGGGAACCTCCTGCTGTTTGCCGACACGGAAGCCACCGCTCAGTCGGCCGAAGAGATTATGGATGCCCTGCCGGCCGCGCTCAAGGAGGAATCTCCGGACGCCAACATCGCCGTCCTGGAACCGGCCTCGGCTGAGAGCAAGGACGCCCTGGTGGTCACCCAGGCCACCGCGGAGAAGTTCGACCTCACCTCGCTGGAGGACCTGGCCAAGGTCTGCGGCGAGATCACCATCGGCGCGCCCACCACGTTCCAGGAACGGGCCTACGGCCTGCCGGGCCTGGCGGAGAAGTACGGCTGCGAACCGGGCGGATTCGAAGCGATTAACGACGGCGGCGGTGAGGCAACACTGCAGGCGCTGCTGACGGACAAGGTCCAGGCGGCGGACATCTACACCACCACGCCGTCGATCGAGGAGAACAGCCTGGTGGTCCTGGAGGACCCGAAGAACAACTTCATCGCCCAGCAGGTGCTGCCCCTGGTCAACCTCGACGCCGTGAACCAGGAAGCGCAGGACGTCCTGAACAGCGTGTCAGCCGTCCTGACCACGGATGACCTGATTGCCCTGAACCAGGCCGTCTCCGGGGACCAGAAGCAGGATCCGAAGGCCGCAGCGGAAGCGTGGCTGAAGGAGAAGGGCCTGGCATAGGTCCTAATGAAATGACCGGCAGCGGCCCGTTTGACCCGTCAAACGCGCGCCGCTGCCTGTCATTTTGGGAAAGCCGCGGCCAGGGTGCCGCGGCCCATATGGCATTCTGAGTAAATGGCAGAATTCACCCAGTCCCACAAGCTCCACAACGTCCTCTATGACATTCGTGGACCGCTGCTCGAACATGCGCAGCGAATGGAAGCCGCCGGCCAGCGGATCCTCAAGCTGAACATCGGCAATCCCGCGCCGTTCGGTTTCGAGGCGCCGGAGGCGATCCTGGTGGACATGATCCGCCATCTGCCTGACGCACAGGGCTACAGCGATTCGCGGGGCATCTTCTCGGCCCGCACCGCCGTCGTGCAGTACTACCAGGGCCGCGGTATCCAGAACATCGACGTGGACGACGTCTACCTGGGCAACGGGGTCAGCGAACTGATCACCCTGTCCCTCCAGGCCTTGCTGAACAACGGGGACGAAATCCTGGTCCCCACTCCGGACTACCCGCTGTGGACAGCATCCGTGTCACTGGCCGGCGGCACCGCCGTGCATTACCTCTGCGATGAGGACAACCACTGGTGGCCGGATGTCGAGGACATGGAGGCCCGGATCACCAACCGGACCAAGGGGATCGTGCTGATCAACCCGAACAACCCCACCGGTGCCGTCTACCCCGAGTACATCCTGCGCCAGATCGTCGACCTCGCGCGCAGGCACGGCCTGATCATCTTTGCCGACGAGATCTACGAAAAGATCCTCTACGACGGCGCGGTGCACATCAACGCTGCTGCGATCACCGGGGAGGACGTGCTCTGCCTGACGTTCAGCGGCCTGTCCAAGGCCTACCGCATCGCCGGTTTCCGCAGCGGCTGGATGACCATCTCCGGTCCGAAGCGGGACGCCGCCGACTACATCGAGGGCATCAACCTGCTGGCCAACATGCGCCTCTGCGCCAACGTTCCGGCGCAGCACGCCATCCAGACAGCGCTGGGCGGCTACCAGAGCATCAACGATTTGATCCTGCCCGGCGGCCGGCTCAAGGCCCAGCGGGACCTGGCCCACAAGATGCTCAACGACATCCCCGGTGTCAGCTGCGAAAACGCCGAAGGCGCGCTGTACCTCTTCCCGAAGCTGGACCCCGAGGCTTATCCGATCGAATCGGACGAGATGTTCGCGCTGGACCTGCTCAAGCAGCAGAAGATTCTGGTCTCACACGGCACAGCGTTCAACTGGATCCGGCCGGACCACTTCCGGATGGTGACGCTGCCCGCGCTGGAGGACATTGAGGACGCCGTGTCGCGGCTCGCCGAGTTCCTCAGCACCTACAAGCCGTAGCCTCACCCAGCCGCGTTCACTCGGACGCGTCGCCGCGGGCTGCCCGTGCCGCTTCCAGGCGCGCACGGGCACCCTCGAGCCAGGATTCGCACCGGGTAGCCAGCGCTTCGCCGCGCTCCCACAGGGCCAGGGATTCCTCGAGGCTGGCACCGCCGGTCTCCAGCCGGGTCACCACGGACACCAGCTCGTCGCGGGCCTGCTCGTAGCTCATGGCTTCGACATCTGCCGGCAGCGCTGCTGCTTCATTCATGCTGTTCTCCTGGTTGCTTTGATGCTGGGTGGGAAGGACTGGAGCGTTCAGGCCGGCGGCCGGGGACCGGTCGCCGTGGCGCCGAGTTCACCTGCCGCGACACGGATGCGCAGCGCGGCCCCGGGGTCAACCCCCGCCGCGTCGCGGACCACGGAACCGTCTGTAAGCTGCACGACGGCGTAACCGCGGTCCAGGGTTTTCTGCGGTGAGAGGGAAAGGACCTGCGCCCGCAGATAGGTGATCCGGTCGGCGTCGCGCCGGACCTCGGCGCGCATGGCGGAGAAGGCCCGGTCCCGGAGCCGGTGGATGTCGTCGCCGCGGGTAGCGAGCATGGTTTCGGGTGTGGAGAGCACCGGGCGGCTGCGGATGTGCCGCATCCGCTCGGCTTCGCGTCCCAGCGTCAGCTCCATGATCCGGCGCAGCTGCGAGCGTGCAGCGCCGATGCGCGCGAGTTCCTCGCCGACGTCGGGCACAATCCGTTTGGCCGCGTCGGTGGGGGTCGAGGCCCGCAGGTCCGCCACCTCGTCGAGCAGCGGGCGGTCGGCCTCGTGGCCGATGGCACTGACCACCGGGGTTTGGGCGGCCGCCACCGCGCGGACCAGGTCCTCATTGCTGAAGGGCAGCAGGTCCTCCAGCGAGCCGCCGCCGCGGGCGATGACGATCACGTCGACTTCCGGCATGGCATCCAGGGCAGCCAGCGCGCGGGTCACCTCGGCTACCGCATTCACGCCCTGCACTGCGACTTCCCGCACCTCGAACTCCACTGCGGGCCAGCGCAGGGCGGCGTTGCGCATCACGTCCTTCATGGCGTCGGAGTTGCGGCCGGTGATCAGGCCGATCCGGCCGGGAAGCAGGGGCAGGCGGCGCTTGCGGGCCGCACTGAACAGGCCCTCGGCTGTCAGGGCCTGGCGCAGCCGCTCGATCCGGGCCAGCAGGTCGCCGAGGCCCACCGGACGGATGTCCCGGGTCTGCATGGACAGTCGGCCGGTCTTGACCCAGAAGTCCGGTTTGATGTGCGCCACCACGCGCGCACCCCGCTCGAGCGGCAGCTCCAAACGGTTCATCACGGTGCCCCATACCGTCAGGGACAGGGAGATCTCAGCATCGACGTCGCGGAGCGTAATGTATGACGCGCTGGCCCGGCGGTTCAGCTCAATGATCTGGCCCTCCACCCAGGCCGCGGGAGCCCGGTCGATGTAGGCCTTCAGATTCTTCGAAAGCAGCGCCAGCGGCCAGGGGTTTTCCGGCGAAGTCAGTGCCGCCGTCGGGGCCAGGGCGGTCCCGGCGTCTGCCTCGCCAGGGCCCTGGGGTCCTGTTTCATCCTGCATTCGAACTCCTGGAGGTTTAGCTGCCGGCCCGTGCCCGGGAAGGTACCGGTCCACGGTTAATGTCTATCAGGTACTTAGGACACGGCGGGCCAACGATCCCGGATGGTGGATGCGGCGCCGGTGTTTGGCAGAATTCCAGCAGGGCAGCGAACCGGCGGCCTGCGTATTACGAGTGGAGACAGATGCGAAGCTTTGGTTCAGCGATCCTGGTTCTGGCAGCCGTGCTCTTGGCAGGGACGGCCGCCTGCGGCGCCTGGCTGGCGCAGAATGTGGTGTCCCCGGCAGGGTTCGCCAGCCTCGCCCAGCCGCTGGGGGAGAACCAGGCTTTCCAAGCGCAGCTTTCCGATGCCATCGCGCAGCAGGCGGCCGCAGCCGCGGCGGACGGTCTGCCGGAGAGCATCACCCAGTTCATCGAACCCGTTGTTCAACAGGCCGTGTCCGGAATCCAGCAGGATCCCGGCTATCCACAGGCCTGGACCGCAACTCTGGAACAGTCGCACTCGGCCACGTTTGAATCCGGCATCCCGACCCTGGATATTGGGCCCCTGCTGAACCTGGTCCTCGCCGGCGTCGCCGGGGAAATCGGAACCGACGCACCGGACGGAGAATCCCGGCCGGTCGCCCTTTCTAATACAGATGTGAGCGGGCAGCTGGAGCGCCTCACCGGTTTTGCGGACGCGTGGCCGATGTTTGCAGCCGCTGCGGTCCTGGCCGCTCTGCTTGGACTGCTGGCCGCCCGCCGCCGCTCCACCACGCTGGCACTCACCGGCGCCGGCGCACTGGGCGTTGGAGTGATCCTGTGGCTGCTCGCCGGAGCTGCCCCCGCCGTTCTGGACCGGTTCTCACCCTCCAACCCGGTGGCTTCCACGTTCATCAGTGCCCTGGGCCCCGAAGCAAGCGCGGCCTTCCAATCCTGGCTCGTCCCGCTGATGCTCGGGGCGGCCGCCGTTTTTGTCCTGGGGCTGGTCTTCCGGTTGGCAGCAGGTGCCCGGCGGAGGGTGCGCTGACAGCGTAGGGGCCGCCCCGGCGCCGGGCCGTCGGCGGCACCGGCTAGCATGGTGGTATGACCAGCACAGCCGTTTCCGTGCCGATGCCCACCGTGCCACGCCGCCGCCGCAGCCCTGAAGAGGTTGCCGCGGCAGCTCCCGTCGAAGGCCCCCGCCGGGTACTT
Source organism: Arthrobacter sp. Helios (assembly GCF_023167125.1). Classification (NCBI taxonomy): domain Bacteria; kingdom Bacillati; phylum Actinomycetota; class Actinomycetes; order Micrococcales; family Micrococcaceae; genus Arthrobacter; species Arthrobacter sp. Helios. The sequence continues at coordinate 2,246,086 of NZ_CP095402.1, read as the reverse complement.
CTTGCCGCTCCGCGCGGTTACTGTGCGGGCGTGGACCGCGCGGTCATCGCCGTCGAAAAGGCGCTGGAGGCCTACGGGCCGCCCATCTACGTCCGCAAACAGATCGTCCACAACCTGCACGTGGTCCACACGCTGGAGGAAAAGGGTGCCATCTTCGTCGACGAAACCGACGAAGTTCCGGAAGGCGCACGGCTGATCTTCTCTGCACACGGCGTCTCTCCCGCCGTCGTGCAGTCCGCGAAGGACCGGAATCTGCAGACCATCGATGCCACCTGCCCGCTGGTGACCAAGGTCCACAAAGAGGCAGTGCGTTTTGCCCGGGATGACTTTGACATCCTGCTGATCGGCCACGAGGGCCACGAGGAAGTTGAAGGCACCTACGGCGAGGCCCCCGAACACACGCAGATCGTGAACGGTCCCGAAGACGTGGACAAGGTGGTGGTCCGTGATCCGGAGAAGGTCATCTGGCTGTCCCAGACCACCCTGAGCGTGGACGAAGCCATGCACACGGTGAATCTGCTGCGCCAGCGGTTCCCCACCCTGCAGGATCCGCCCAGCGACGACATCTGCTACGCCACCTCCAACCGGCAGGCAGCGATCAAGAAGATCGCCCCCGACGCCGACCTGGTGATCGTGGTCGGCTCGGCAAACTCTTCCAACTCGGTGCGGCTGGTCGAGGTAGCGCTTGAGTACGGGGCCAAGGCCTCCCACCGCGTGGACTTCGCCAACGAGATTGACGAGAGCTGGTTTGAGGGCGTTGCCACAGTCGGTGTGACCTCCGGCGCTTCCGTGCCGGAAAACCTGGTCCAGGACGTCCTGAACCTCCTGGCGGACTACGGCTACGGCGACGTCGAAGAAGTGGTGACAGCGCAGGAGGACATCATCTTCTCCCTGCCCAAGGAAATCCGCGCCACGCTCAAGGCCATGGGGGACACCTCACGCGGCCTGGGCGGACGCCGCACCGGCTCCTAACGAGGTCCGCCCCTCCCCGAGACAGCCGAAACGGCACGCAGCAGCGCTGAAACGTCCAGTTTCCGGGGAGGGCCCGCCCGCAGGGCTCCGGTTCGGCTCTGGCGGGCCGTCCCGGTAACATTGGCTAACGTGGCTCTTACTATTGGCATCGTCGGCCTGCCCAACGTCGGCAAATCGACCCTTTTCAACGCACTGACACGGAATAACGTGCTGGCAGCGAACTATCCGTTCGCGACGATCGAACCGAATGTCGGCGTCGTCTCCCTGCCCGATCCGCGGCTGGCCAAGCTTGCCGAGATCTTCGGCTCGGCCCGCATCCTGCCGGCCACCGTGTCCTTCGTGGACATCGCCGGCATCGTGAAGGGCGCCTCCGAGGGTGAAGGCCTGGGCAACCAGTTCCTCGCCAACATCCGCGAAGCCGAGGCCATCGCCCAGGTTATCCGCGTCTTCGATGATCCCGATGTCGTCCATGTGGACGGCAAGGTTGATCCGAGCTCGGACATGGAGACCATCAACACCGAACTGATCCTCGCGGACCTCCAGACCCTGGAGAAGGCCATCCCGCGCGTGGAGAAGGAAGTGAAGATCAAGAAGCGCGACGCCGCGCAGCTGGCTGCCATGCAGGCCGCACAGACTGTGCTGGAGCGCGGCGACACGATCTTCGCCTCCGTGGAGAGCGACAAACTGGACATGGAGCACCTGCGCGAGCTGAGCCTGCTCACCGCCAAGCCCTTCATCTACGTCTTCAACGTCGACGACGCCGTGCTGGGCAACCCCGCCCGCCAGGAGGAGCTGCGCGCCCTTGTGGCCCCCGCGGACGCCATCTTCCTCGATGCCAAGCTCGAAGCCGACCTGGTGGAGCTGGACGAGGAAGAAGCCCGCGAAATGCTGGAAATGAGCGGCCAGGAGGAATCCGGCCTGGACAAGCTCGCCCGCGTTGGCTTCCACACCCTCGGCCTGCAGACCTACCTGACCGCCGGTCCCAAGGAGACCCGCGCCTGGACCATCCGTAAGGGCGACACCGCCCCGCAGGCTGCCGGCGTCATCCACACCGACTTCCAGCGCGGCTTCATCAAGGCCGAGGTTGTCTCCTTCGACGACCTCGCCGAGGCCGGCTCCATGGCTGAGGCCAAGGCCCGCGGCAAGGTCCGGATTGAAGGCAAGGACTACGTGATGGCCGACGGCGACGTGGTGGAGTTTAGGTTTAACGTCTAGATTCTTCGCTTTGAGGCGTTTCAGATAGCCGCCAGGAACACAGGTTCCTGGCGGCTATCTGCTTTAAGCCATCCTGGTATCGGCACCAGACAGGCAGAACGCTGAAGTCCAGTCACCCAGTCAGCCCGCGCAGCGTTTCCAGAGCTCAAGGGGCGGCAGAGACGGCGATGGGTTGCCCAGCGGTGGACCGCGCACAAGAATGCGGTCATGAGTGATCCCCGTGGCCCTTCCGAACCGGCTCCGTTTACCACCGATGACTTCGCCGAGCGGTTGCGGCGATCAGCCCACGCCGCGCAGGAAGCGGGACTTGACGGCATCCTGGTCACACCCGGACCTGACCTGCTGTACCTCACCGGGTATGCCCCCGTGGCCATCACCGAACGCATCACCATGCTCGTGATCCCCGTCGACGCGGAACCGGCCATGATCGTTCCGAGGCTCGAACGGCCGGACGCGGAAGCAGCACCCGGCGCCTCGATTCTGCGGATCACCGACTGGACGGACGGGAGCGACCCGTACGCGGAATCCGCAGCGCTGATGGCCGGCACCGGGCGATACGCAATCTCCGACTCGGCCTGGGCCATGCACCTCCTCGGCCTGCAGGATCGACTGCCGAAGTCGTCCTACACCTCTATGACGACCGCTCTGCCGATGCTTCGGGCAATCAAGGACGACGACGAGATCGAGCGGCTGGCCGCGGCCGGAGCAGCCGCAGACCAGGCATATGAGGAGATCGTCACCATGCGGTTCGCCGGCCGCAGCGAGACCGAGGTCGGCGCTGATCTCGCTGACCTGCTGCGCCGGTTCGGTCATTCGCAGGTGGACTTCACCGTGGTCGGGTCCGGCCCGAACGGTGCTAACCCGCACCATGAGGTCGGCCCGCGGATCATCGAGGACGGCGACATGGTGGTGCTCGATTTCGGCGGCCTCAAGCACGGCTACGGATCCGACACCACGCGGACCGTGCACGTCGGCGAACCTACCGCCGAGGAGCGCGAAGTTCACGACGTCGTCCGGCACGCTCAGCAGGCCGGGTTCGAGGCCGTGCAGCCAGGCGTCGAGTGCCAGGAGATCGACCGGGTGTCCCGGGCAGTGATCACCGGCGCCGGCTACGGCGAGTACTTCATTCACCGCGTAGGACACGGAATCGGACTCACGACGCACGAGCCGCCCTACATGGTCGAGGGCGAAACCCAGATCCTCCAGCCCGGCATGTGCTTTTCGGTCGAGCCCGGAATCTACCTGCCGGGCAGGTTCGGGGTACGGATCGAGGACATTGTGACCGTAGTTCCCGACGGGGGACGGCGGCTCAACCAGACCTCGCATGAGATGAGGATCGTCCAGTAGCGCCCGCCGGCGTGGTTCCAGTACACTCCGTGGCCCGTGTATGTCCCGGTGCTGACTCGTACGGCGGCTTGAATGTGAACGTGCCTTCATAGCCCTACGCTTGGACCCATGGGGGCATGGCTGAAGAAACTCGATCAGATGAACGTTCGGTACCTGCACGCCGGGATGATCGTCCTGACGCTGGCGCTGTTCACGGGATTGGCCGGCAATAACCTGCCGAAGGCGTCGGTGTTCCTGGCCGTTGGAGCGGTCTACGCAGCTCTTGTGTATCGCGTCTCCTCACAGTCAGTGCGTGCCTTCAACGTGATGTCCTGGACGTTCATCGTGAACTACTGCATGCTCATCTCGATCACCGTCGAAGGTTCCCTTGATATCCCCTCCGCCGGACCGTGGTTTCTCGGGTTCCTGGTCGGCGCGGTTGCGGGCGGCTACGTCTGGCTGGGTCCGCGCGCCGGTTCAGCATTCAGGCACAGGCGTAAGCGCATCCCCGAGGCGGACGGCAGTTTCACCGGTGGGTGGCGCCTGGCGGTGATCAACGGATTCTGCGCCCTGGTACTGCTCGGCATCGGTATAGCGCAGCTTCTCCTCCTGTCACCGACGCAGGCGTCGGGTGCGGTCCTTGCCGCCGCGCTGATGGCGGGCTGGGCACTATTCCGCTTCCCGCCGTCGCTGGAAATCAGAAACGGCCTCCTCATCCTGGGCCTGCCCGTTATCTACTTCGTGTTGATCTTCGCCGGTGGTGCAACAGATCAGATAGCGCTTCCCCATGCGTGGGCCTACGGCGTCCTGGCGGGCATTTTGATCGGTGGGAGGTACTGGACCGGACCTCGGATTGGTCAGCCCCGTCCGCCCTTCAACGGTCCACGCCGCCGCCGTCGCAAAAGGCGGTCGCGGGCGAGGCCGAAACAGGAGCCAGCGCAGAAACGCGAAAAAGCGGCTGCCGGTGTAATCCATCAGTGACAAGCCGGAGGGGACAGAGGCGGAAGCGTGCCGCGGGCTTGCACGTACTTCCGGGGTATCCATATGGTTCCCGGCGGTGCCTCCCGTGTGACAGAGTCTGAACGTGGCCTCCCTGCAGACTCTCAGTGACCCGGACCGGCGGATAGCCGCGCGGTAGGCCGTCCGCTGTGCCCTGCTGGTGCTGCGGCCGCCAGATCGGTTGCCCAAGCTGCAGCGGTTCTCACATGGGCGCCCATGCGCTGGGCGCAGCGGCGTACGCAGCTAAGGCGGTCTCTCTCGACAACCCCGGCCAGGCGGAATTGGTGCAGGAAGAGATCCGCTGGCAGCTGGAGCAGTTGACCACTGAAGAGCCGGCGGTGCTTCGGATTCTTCCGCCGCTTGGTGCCGACGCCTACGGACCTCTCGGTGCTGGACTGCTCTCAAGCGGGATCCTGGGCGCTGCCATCCGGGAAATCCAGGTGGGGATCAACCGGGTACAGCCCGGTTTGCAGGAGTAGAGACCAGACGTTCCCGGAACCCCGGTCTGGAACGCTGTGGAAGCACGGGGTAACAGTTCCCGGGGGCGTCCTTCGGGGATGCCATTATTTAGGCTCGGGTTTCGTTCAACCGGAAGGGTCCGTGAACTTTATGCTTCCTGCCTGTGACGATGCTCCCGGCTGGAGTTCATTGCCGCGGCGGGGACGCCTCACCCGCTATCGTGTTCCGGGCAGGTTAAGCCCGGACGAGAAATTCGAGCACTGGCGCACGTGGTACGGCTCCGCCGTCGATTTACCCATGCGCCTGGAGAAAACCGAAAAGGTGGTGCACCGCAGCTTTAATCCGACCGCGGTAAGCCTGACCGGCTCGGGGTTCAGTCTTGTGGAACTCACTAATGAGCCAGCCGCCGGGTACTGGAAGGGGGATACGCCTTCCGATGAGATCCGCTTGGTGCATTTCAAAACTGCCTGCGCGGGGTTCACCTTCCCGGGCGGGTCCGAAACCGTTGTGCCAGGTGCGGTGAGGTTCATTGATCTCTCGTCTTCCGGTAGTTTCCATGCACCAGCCGGACTCAGGACAGTGCAGATAAACATAGACCGCGGGCTGCTCGGACTGGACGAAAAGTCCGTGCAGCAATTACACGCGCTGACAGATATCAGCTCTAACCCCGTGGTGAGGTCTCTGATAGTTCCAGTGCTGTCGGGCTGGCAGCATCCGGACATGGATCAGGAAGTGGATCGCCTCCTTCCAGTCGTCCGATCAGTCATGGCGGCCTTGGTTGGCTCGCTGTTCGACACACATACTGACGCCGCCGACCTTCGAACGGTCCGCATCCTGGCGATCAGGAAATTCATTCAGAAGAACGCCCGGAACCCAGCACTGGATGTGGACGCGGTCGCGGAGTACTCGCATCTTTCACGCCGCGCTCTCTACTACCTTTTCGAAGACCACAAGTTACAGGTAAATGGCTACATTCGTGCGCTCAGGGCGTTGGATGCCCTTGAGCACCTCACCACCCCGAACCCGCGGAAGACTCCACTCACGGTGATAGCTGAAGCGAGCGGGTTTAGCAGCGTGGCAGCGATGCGGCGGGCTGTCGAAACGACCACGGGAGCTTCCCTGCCGGAAATACGGTCTGATCCGGAACGACTGCGTTCGGCGATCCTGGCGCTCAGAAAATCAATCGGATTCTGAGGAATCCGCCAACCTCGCTGATTCCGGTTGTGGTCCACGCCATTCGTAGTGCACGCGATGGTCATTTTGGCGCACAAGTCTGCACGAACTGGTGGTCCTGCATCTGTTTGGCCGGTTAAGGAGTCCGTAAAATTGATGCAGGCCGGCGGCGGGCTTTCCGGGTGGATTCCCCCAAATTCCTGCCTGGTGAGTGTTGCCCCGCCGCCGGCCCAATTCAGCGTTCAAATACGTCTCAAGGCTGCACGTGATCCCAACATACGAACCGAATGGCATCGAGGACATATGTCCAGCCTCTACCCAGGGCGGGGCCTGTCAGCCAGAGATCGCCCGCCTGTCTTGTGGCGTCGTCCACGTTCGCTGGCCAATGAATGCAACATTGGAACTCCCAGAGGCGCTGGCTACCATCTCCCGCATAGAGAAGCTGACCGGGGACGAATCAAGCCCGCTGTTGCTGGTGGATATGCGCGGCATGCGTTATGCCAGCTCCGCGGTATTAAGACAGTTTGCCCAGGCCCTTTCCGCTACCCGGATGGCGCTGGTCGGAGCCTCACCGGTTGAACAGACAATCGGGCAATTTTTCCAGGCCATTCATCGGCCGTCTTACCCGGTTTCATACTTCACTCAGGACTCGGAAGCGCTGGAATGGCTCGCAGCTGTGGAAACTACCGGTTCGCTAACGCCGCCGTCGCAGTTCCCGCCAGCTGCTCACGGCCAGCGCCAGGGACCAGACGCTCCACAGCCGCTCCAGGGGTGAGCGGGAGACCGCATTCATGACAGTTCCCACGGTGCCGAGCCCAACGCATCCCCGGAGGATTACCCGCCGCGCGCCGGGGGACGTGCGGGGAGAAACGAGCGCGCCTGCGCCGGCGGCATAAACCACAGATGCCACGGCACTGGTGAGCCGCAGCGGAACCGGCAGCCTGCCCGGGCGCTGCCCGCCGAATGCGGCACGTCCCCACGGGAGGCCGGCGGCAAGGGAAGCCTGAAAGGCCGACAGGGTGGTGAGCAGCAGGGGAGCAGCGGGGCTGGTTCGCATGCGGTCATGCAAGCATCCCCCGTGCGGGTCCGCAAGCCCTCGGTCCGCGGGACAGTTGGGGATCGGGCAGCGCCAGAAACGCAGGCGCCGTCCCGATCAGCGAAACGGGTGATTGTCAGGTCACTGCCCTGACCGGGTGCGCGTCCACCTAGCCCAGTCCCGAGTTACATGGCTGGCTGGGCCGGGTCGATCTCGGTGGCCGTGCCCGAGACCCGGATGCCACCGGCGGCGGGGATATCCACGGTCAGGAGGCTGGGGCGGCCCACATGCCGGCCCTGATGGATAAGCACCCGACCGGGAACCTCTACCAGACCCAGCTCTCGCAGGTAGGCCCCCACGGAAGCCGCGGCGGAACCGGTGGCAGGGTCCTCGGTAATGGCACCCACCGGGAAGAGGTTGCGCGCCTCAAACTCATGGGGGGAATGAACATGCAGAACGGTCACGGTACCTTTCCAATCCTGTTCATCCATCAGGCCGCGCACGGCGGCCGGGCCGAATGTGAAGCCGTCAAAGACCGCCGTCTCTGCCAGCACGAGAACTGGATGGGTGTTGCCGGCAAAGGACAGCCGCACAGGGTAGGCCTCGTGCAGGTCCGCCGGTGACAGATCCAGCAGGCCGAGCAGCCGGTCCAGGACCCCGGGGTCCATGTGCGTGACCTTCGGCTCCACGCTGGTGAAGGAAGCCGTGATCCCGGCGGGCGAAGGGGACGTCGTAATAGGTACTTCGCCTGCGGCGGTCTCGAAGACAAAGTTGTCCGCGACGCCGAGTTCGGCCAACGCGACGGCGGTCGCTACGGTTGCATGGCCGCAGAAGGGCACCTCCGCAACGGGCGAGAAATAGCGGACGGAGATCCGGCCCGGTTCCCCGACAGCGCCGGGACGCGTTACGAAGGCACTTTCCGCATAACCGACCTCCGCCGCGATCCGCTGCATCTGATCTGTGGACAGCGACGATGCATCCAGCATCACCCCGGCAGGGTTGCCACCGTTGGGCGTGGAAGCGAAGGCGGTCAGACGCAGGATCTCGGGTTTCATAGCGTCTATTCTCCCAGCAAGCGCCCCATTCCTGGATTTATCTGCCGGTACCCGGGCCGGTCAGCCACAGACCCGAGCCTGTGCCTGTCTGGTCGCTGCCCCAGCCCCTGGCCCTGGCTTATATCCGCGCTTCCGGCTCGCTAGCATGGCGTGCATGGCCATCAGACTGGAGAACGTCGGTATCGCCGTCCGCGGCCTCGAAGCAGCGGTGGCCTTTTTCACCGACCTCGGGCTGACGGTTCTCGGCCGCGACACGGTCAGCGGCGAGTGGGCGGACACCGCCGTCGGACTGGACGGCAACCACGCCAACATCGCGATGCTCCAGACTCCGGACGGGCACGGCCGGCTTGAGCTCTTCGAATACCTCCACCCGGAAGCGATCGAAACTCCGCCCGCCCGTCCCAATGAAATTGGCATGCACCGCGTCGCATTCTCCGTCGATGATCTGGACAAGGCCCTTGAAATTGCAGCCAAACACGGTTGCCTTCCGCTGCGCGGGGTGGCAACTTATCGGAACGTCTATCGGCTGACGTATGTCCGCGGGCCCAGCGGCATCATCGTGATGCTCGCGGAGGACCTCAGGAAGACCTGAGGAGGAACTGACTGCTGACAGGGTCAGCCAGGTGCACTGGCGAGGAGATGGGAACGCTATGGGAACCCTGATGTTTACGGCGACAGTATCCCTGGACGGCTACGTCGCCGATGAGGACGGAGACTTCCAATGGACGGGCCCGGCCGATGACATGTTTGCAGCGCACGTCGAGCGGATGGCTGAGGTATCGACGGAAGTGCTCGGCCGGAAAACCTATGCGTTGATGGAGTACTGGGAGACGCTTCCGGACACTGAAGACACGCCTGCGGATATGCGGGAGTTCGCCCGCCGCTGGCGGGGGATCAGCAAGGTCGTGGTGTCGTCGACGATGACGGAAAACGAGCTGGCTTCGGACCGGGCCCGTACCGTGCCGCAGCTGAGCCTGGCAGAGCTGCAGCGAATCGTTGAGGACGCGGAGGGAATGGTCGAGATTTTCGGGCCGACGACGGCGGCGGAGGCGATCCGTGCGGGCCTCGTTGACGAGTTCCGGCTCTTCGTGGTTCCAAAGCTGGTGGGCGGCGGCCTGCGTGCCCTGCCCGACGGCGTCCACCTGGACCTGAAACTCGCCGACCAGCGGACTTTTACCGGCGGCACCACCTATCTGCGCTACCGGACCCGCCGGGACTGAGCCAAGAGGGGCACGATCCGCTATGGTAGGCCGTATGTCGCGGTTCAGCTTCCTTGAATGGCCGGTGGTTCGGCAGCTCCGGTCGAGTGATTCACTCGGCCGCGGAGAAGCCGTGACCTCCGCCCAGACCCGGGAGACCACGCCACGGACATCCACTGCAGACCGGGTGGTTCAGAGCGTTTGCCCCTACTGCGCCGTAGGCTGCGGCCAGCGCGTCTTCGTGAAAGACGAGAAAGTTGTCCAGATCGAAGGCGATCCGGATTCCCCGATTTCCCGGGGACGGCTCTGCCCCAAGGGTGCGGCCAGCGAACAGCTGGTCAATGCTCCCGGCAGACAGACCAAACTCCTCTACCGTGCGCCCCATGCCAAGGACTGGCAGGAACTTGAGCTCGATACCGCCATCGACATGCTGGCTGACCGGTTCATCGAAGCCCGCCGGAACAACTGGCAGCAGGACGATGAAGCGGGCCGTCCGCTGCGGCGGACCATGGGCATTGCCGGCCTGGGCGGGGCAACGCTGGACAACGAAGAGAACTATCTGATCAAGAAGCTCTTCACTGCCGCGGGAGCGATCCAGTTGGAGAACCAGGCGCGTATTTGACACTCCGCCACGGTTCCCAGTTTGGGAACCTCATTTGGGCGGGGAGGCGCCACACAATCGCTCCAGGACATGGCTAACGCCGACTGCATCGTCATCCAGGGATCCAACATGGCCGAATGCCACCCTGTCGGATACCAGTGGGTGACGGAAGCCAAGGCCAGAGGCGCGAAGGTCATCCACGTCGACCCTCGGTTTACCCGGACCAGCGCCGTGGCGGATAAACACCTGCCCATCCGCGCCGGCTCGGACGTTGTGCTCCTCGGTGCCCTGATCAACTATGTGCTGAGCAACGAGCTCTGGTTTCAGGAATACGTGCTCGCTTACACCAATGCTTCGACGCTGGTTGGCGAAGATTTCCTCGACACCGAAGACCTCGACGGACTGTTCTCCGGTTACGACCCGGAGACCGGCCACTACGATCTGTCTTCCTGGGCCTATCAGCGGAAGGCCGGAACGGACCAAGAAGCGCAGCGGCATGAGCACGGTGCCGACACATCGAAGCGGGCCACGGGCGACCAGTACGGCAGCGGCGGACCCTCCATGGGCCGGCCCGACTTTGAACAGGACACCACGCTGCAGCACCCCCGCAGCGTCTTCCAGATCCTGAAGCGGCATTACGCACGCTACACACCGGAGATGGTGCAGGAGGCCTGCGGGATTTCCCCCGCCGACTTCGACTATCTGGCCAAGGCCATCACGGAGAACTCGGGAAGGGACCGGACCACCTGCTTCGCGTATGCCGTTGGGTGGACGCAGCACACGCTGGGCGCCCAGTTCATCCGGACCGCTGCCATCCTGCAGCTGCTGCTGGGCAACGTTGGACGTCCCGGCGGAGGGATCATGGCACTGCGCGGTCATGCCAGCATCCAGGGTTCCACCGACATCCCCACGCTGTTCAACCTGCTGCCGGGCTACCTCCCGATGCCCAAGGCCGAGATGGAGACACTGGAACAGTATCTGGAGGGCATCGCCTCGCCGCAGCAGAAGGGCTACTGGGCGGCCGCCGATACGTACACCGTTAGCCTGCTCAAAGCCTGGTGGGGAGATGCCGCCACCGAGGACTCCGAATGGGCCTACCAGTACCTGCCCCGGATCAACGGACCACACGGAACGTACAACACGGTCATGAGCATGCTGGACGGCGATGTTGACGGCTATTTCGTCTTCGGCCAGAACCCCGCGATCGGGTCAGCCAATGGACGGATGCAGCGGCTGGGCATGTCCCACCTGAAATGGCTGGTGGTGCGGGACTTCAGCCTAATCGAATCGGCAACATGGTGGAAAGACGGACCGGAAATCGCCTCCGGCGAACTCAAGACGGAAGACATCGCCACCGAAGTCTTCTTTATGCCGGCGGCAACCCACGTGGAGAAGGCAGGCTCCTTCACCCAGACCCAGCGGATGCTCCAATGGCGGCACCAGGCGGTCCGGCCACCGGGCGACTGCCAGAGTGAACTGGACTTCTTCTACGACCTGGGCAAGCGCATCCGCGCGAAGCTTGCCGGCTCAACGGATGAGAGGGACCGGCCGCTGCTGGACCTGACCTGGGACTACCCGGTTAACGAGCACGGCGAACCCGATCCGGAAGCGGTGCTGGCGGAGATCAACGGCATGCACCTGACCGGGCCCGAGGCCGGCACCCCGCTGTCCTCCTACACCCAGATGCGGGCCGACGGCTCCACATCCGGTGGATGCTGGATCTACACCGGTGTTTATGCGGACGGAATCAATCATGCCGCTGACCGGTTGCCGGGACAGGAGCAGGGACCGGCGGCCTCCGAATGGGGCTGGGCCTGGCCTGCCAACCGCCGGATCCTCTACAACCGGGCCTCGGCCGACCCCGACGGCAAACCGTGGAGCGAACGCAAGAAGTACGTTTGGTGGGACCCGGAACAGAAACGGTGGACCGGTCAGGACGTACCGGATTTCCCCGTGGACCGGGCCCCGGGTGCCGCCCCGGATCTCGACGCCGGCGGAGCGGCAGCGCTGGCCGGTGACGATCCGTTCATCATGCAGTCGGACGGCAAGGGCTGGCTGTTCGCACCGAAGGGCATGGTCGACGGGCCGCTGCCTACCCACTACGAGCCCCAGGAATCCCCGGTCGCGAACCCGCTGTACCGGCAGCAGCAGAACCCTGCCCGGCTGACCTATCCGCGGGCGGACAACCTCAGCGCGCCCAGCGCCGGGATGCCCGGGTCCGAGGTCTACCCCGTCGTCTTCACCACCTACCGGCTGACAGAGCACCACACGGCAGGCGGCATGAGCCGATGGCTGCCCTATCTCTCGGAACTCCAGCCGGAAATGTTCTGCGAAGTGTCTCCGGAGCTGGCGGCGGAGCGGGGCCTGGAACCCTACGGGTGGGCGACCATCATCTCGCCCCGCTCAGCGATCGAGGCCAGGGTGCTGGTGACCGACCGGGTGAAGCCGCTGATCGTGGGTGGACGGACCTTCCACCAGATCGGCTTGCCCTACCACTGGGGTGTTGGATCGGAGGCCGTGGTGTCCGGGGACAGCGCCAATGACCTGCTCGGCGTGACGCTCGATCCAAACGTGCAGATCCAGGAATCCAAGGCCGGGTCCTGCGAGATCGTCCCGGGAAGGCGGCCCCGGGGCGCGGCGCTCCTGGAGCTGATCGCGCAATACCAGTCCCGTGCGGGGGCGACCCCGGACACCGGCAACCAGAAGCTCACCGGTCCCGGCCGCACCACGGGCCAGGAGACGAAGGAGGACAACGAATGAACCCGCTGACCGAATCCCCGGACCACCTCCGGCATACCGGGCACCCCCGGAAGGGGTTCTTCACCGACACCTCCATCTGCATCGGATGTAAGGCCTGCGAGGTCGCGTGCAAGGAATGGAACCGCAACCCCGCCGATTCAAACTACGAACTGCTTGAGTCTTCCTATGACAACACCGGGTCGCTGGGCGCGGATACCTGGCGGCATGTCGCCTTCGTCGAGCAGGACGGAGAGCAGATTGACCGGGCCCGCGACTCCGGCCGTGCCCTGGTCAATCTCGGGATGCCTAAAATCGGCGCGCCCGGACAGAGCCAGTCCGCAAACCTGGCCGGCACTGACACCACCCCGCCGGATACCCCTGACTTCCGCTGGCTGATGTCCTCCGACGTGTGCAAGCACTGCACCAACGCCGGCTGCCTCGACGTCTGCCCCACGGGGGCCTTGTTCCGGACAGAACACGGGACCGTCGTTGTGCAGGAAGACGTCTGCAACGGCTGTGGAACCTGCGTGGCCGGGTGCCCCTTCGGGGTGATCGAGCGGCGCCAAAACGGCACCGTCCAGTCGAAGAACGACCGCGACTTTACCCCGGGGGAGCAGGCTCCCGTGCACAACGTCGGCGTCGCCCAGAAATGCACCCTGTGCTACGACCGGATCGTCGAAGACCAGACCCCGGCGTGCGCCCAGACCTGCCCCACGACGTCGATAAAGTACGGCGAGCGCGAACACATGGTCGCCGCGGCCAAGGAGCGGGTGGCCGAACTCCATGCGCAGGGGCTGACCGAGGCACGCCTGTACGGGGCCAATGACTCGGACGGTGTTGGCGGCACCGGTTCCGTCTTCCTGCTCCTGGATGAGCCAGAGGTCTACGGGCTCCCGCCGGATCCCCGGGTGCCCACTGCGGACCTGCCTCGGATGTACAAGCGGGCGGGACTTGCCGCCGCCGGCATGCTCGCTGCAGCCGCCGCGGCGTTCCTCGCAGGAGGCCGGGCATGACGGTCTCCGACTTCGACGACTACCGTCCGCCGGAACCGCCGCGCCGCCGCAGGCGGGGTGGCAAACGACGCCGGGCCGGGGCCGGAGGGAAGGACGGCGGAGGCCGCGGCGAAGTCCCCATGGTGCCGGAAGCGCAGTTCAGCACGTATTACGGCCGCCCGGTGATCAAGGCACCGCCGTGGGGGAACCCGATCGCTGCCTACCTTTTCCTGGGCGGTGTGGCGGGCGGCTCCGCGCTGCTCGGAGCCGGTGCGCAGCTGGCCGGCAAGCGGGCCCTGTGCCGCAACAGCAGGCTGGCCGCGCTCGCCGCGGTGGGGGTTGGCTCTGCCGCCTTGGTGGCGGATCTGGGCCGGCCAGAGCGGTTCCACCACATGCTCCGGACTTTCAAGCCCACCTCCCCGATGAGCGTGGGCTCGTGGATCCTTATGGCCTTCAGCATCGGTGCCGGAGTTTCCGGGGCGTCCGAAATTGACCGGATGACCGGGTCGCGGCTTCCGCTGGGACCGCTGCGCCGGCTGCTCCGGGGCGTGGAAGGACCGGCGGGGCTTGAAGCAGCCGTCTTTGCCACACCTCTGGCCGCCTACACCGCGGTCCTGCTTTCAAATACCGCGAATCCGACCTGGAACGCCGCACGGGAGGATCTGCCGTTCGTTTTTGTCAGTTCTGCCAGCCTCGCCGCGGGCGGCCTGGCCATGATCACCACTCCGGTCGGGGAGACCGGACCGGCCCGCGCGCTGGCCGTGCTGGGCGTCGCCGGTGAGCTGACCGCCGTCCGGATCATGGAAAAGAACATGGACCCCATCGCTGCTGAGCCGCTTCACCTCGGCGGGCCGGGGAAGATGCTCAGGTGGAGTGAGCGGCTGGCCGTTGCCGGCGGACTGGGCGCGCTCTTCGGCGGCCGGAACCGGTTCATCGCGGCGGCCGCGGGGGTGTCCCTGCTCGGCGCATCGGCGCTCACCCGGTTCGGGATCCTGCGCGCGGGCATCGCGTCGGCGGAAGATCCCCGCTACACGATCGAACCGCAGAAGAACCGCCTGGCAGCGCGCCGCCGGGCGGGCATCACCCATGATTCGATCACTACGGCCGGCTGAGCCGGCCGGCGTCAGCGCACTTCGATTCCCGGACCTTCAGTCGTATAGCCCACCACGGGGTAGCCGGGCAGTTCACCGACCACCAGCAGGCCGCCGGAGGTCTGGGCGTCGGCCAGCACCAGGAGGTCCTCCTCGGAGATGCCCGGCCCCGGCTGCAGATGGGGCCGGACCCAGTCCAGGTTGCGGCGCGTTCCGCCGGAGATGAAGCCGTCCCGCAGAGCCTCGGGGGCGCCGGCGACCAGGGGCACCGCGCTCCGGTCAATGACCGCTCCTACACCGGAGGCCCGGCACATTTTGTACAGGTGCCCCAGCAGGCCGAATCCGGTCACGTCCGTTGCGGCCTGGACACCGCGCTGAACTGCGGCCTCGGCAGCGTCCCGGTTCAGCTGCACCATGACCGCGATGGCTTCGGCAAAAACCTCCCCGGTCTGTTTGTGCCGGTTGTTCAGTAAACCGAGGCCGATGGGTTTGGTCAGCGTGATCGGAAGCCCGGGGCGGGCAGCATCGTTGCGCAGCAGCTTGTCAGGGTCCGCGACGCCGGTGACAGCCATTCCGTACTTGGGTTCCGGATCGTCGATGGAATGTCCGCCAGTCACCGGACAGCCGGCTTCGGCGGCAACCGCCAGCCCGCCGCGCAGCACCTCGGTCAGCAGTTCCATGGGCAGCACATCCCGGGGCCAGCCCACAAGGTTGATGGCGCTGATGGGACGCCCGCCCATGGCATAGATGTCCGAGAGCGCGTTCGCGGCCGCTATCCGGCCCCAGTCGTAGGCATCATCCACCACCGGAGTGAAGAAGTCCGCTGTCGACAGCACGGCGAGGTCCGCGCCCACCAGAACAGCGGATGCGTCATCACCGCCGTCTAGTCCCACCAGCACATCGGGATGGGCCTGGCCGACCAGGCCTCGGACCACGTCCTCGAGCTCTCCCGGCGGAATCTTGCAGGCGCACCCCCCGCCGTGGGCATATCCGGTGAGTCGGAGGACTTCCTGGTCAGGGGCAATGTTCCCGTTCATGGCGGCCAGTCTAGGAGAAGCGTGCAGTGTTAGCATCCTCATGGAGGTGTCCGGGTCCTGGTGGGCCCCCCGGTCTTCAAAACCGGTGAGACCGGGCATCCCGGTCTGGCGGGTTCGATTCCCGTCCGCCTCCGCCAACTTTGCGCAGTCGAAACTGACCCCGAAGGAGGGATGTGGGCAACGACGACCCCCGCAGGCGCATCCCGCGCACCGACCGGTTGCTGGCTCTTCCGGAGGTACAGCGGGCCCGGACACGGCTGGGGGAGGACGTGATCCGCTCCGTCGTTCTCGGGTTCCAGGACCTGGCGCGTAAGGGCGAGCTGGCACCCGGAAACGTCGAACCGGGAGTACTAGCCGCTGTGTCGGCCCGCGGCGCCACGTCGCTGCGGCCAGTGCTCAACGCCACCGGCGTCGTCGTCCACACAAACCTGGGCCGCGCCGCACTTTCGCGGTCCGCCCGGGAGGCGCTGCTGACGGCAGCCGGTTATGTCGACGTTGAATTGGATCTGTCGTCTGGATCGCGGTCCCAGCGCGGAACCGGAACACGCCAGGCCCTTCTGCAGGCCTGCCCTGCTGCCGGGGACGCGCTGGTGGTCAACAACGGTGCAGCTGCGCTGCTGCTGGCCACCACAGCCCTGGCCGGAACCCGCGAAGTGGTGATCAGCCGCGGTGAGCTGGTGGAGATCGGTGCCGGGTTCAGGCTCCCTGAGCTGATCGAATCGACCGGTGCCCGCCTGCGGGAAGTGGGCACCACCAACCGGACCCACCTGAGCGACTACGAGTCCGCCATGGGGGAGCAGACCGGATGCCTGCTCAAGGTCCATCCGAGCAACTTCCGCATCAGCGGGTTCACCTGCAGCGTCGACATAGGGCAGCTCCGGAAGCTGGCCGACGCGCACGACATCCCGCTGGTGGTGGATCTTGGCAGCGGCCTGCTGGCCCCGGACCCCCTGCTTCCGGAGGAACCGGATGTGACAGGCGCGCTGGAAGCAGGCGCCGACGTCGTGATTGCCAGCGGCGACAAACTGCTGGGCGGCCCGCAGGCCGGACTCCTGTTCGGCCGCACCGACATGATTGCCAGGCTGGCGCGGCATCCGCTGGCCCGGGCGCTGCGGGCAGACAAACTGGCGCTCGCCGCACTGGAAGCAACAGTGTCCGGGGAAGAGCCGCCGGTAGCTGCGGCCCTGCACGCCGACCCCGGACAGCTCCGGGAGCGTGCCGAAACACTGGCTGCGGCCGTGGGGTGCCCGGTCGTAGAGCACGATGGGCGGGTCGGCGGCGGGGGAGCGCCCGGCGTGCCCCTGCCTGGCTGGGCCGTGCAGCTCCCTGAGAACGTGGCCCACGCGCTGCGCACGGGGGTTCCGGCAGTGCTGCCGCGGGTCCACGGCGGAGCGTGCCTGGTGGATCTGCGCTGCATTCCGGAGGACGACGACGACCGGCTGGTCCAGGCAGTCCGCACGGCCCTGGCACGGACCGGTGATCCGTCCGGAACTGAAAGCAGCTAGCCGTGTTTGTGGTGGCCACGGCCGGGCACGTTGATCATGGCAAGAGCACGCTGGTGCGTGCACTGACCGGCATGGAACCTGACCGGTGGGCTGAGGAACGCCGCCGCGGACTGACGATCGATCTGGGATTTGCGTGGACAACTCTGCCCTCGGGCCGCGAAGTGGCGTTTGTCGACGTGCCAGGTCACGAACGGTTCCTCGGCAACATGCTGGCCGGGGTAGGACCGGCACCCGCGGTCTGCTTTGTCGTGGCGGCTGACGAAGGCTGGCAGGCCCAGTCCAGCGATCATCGAGATGCCATTGCGGCCCTGGGGATCAGCCGCGGGATCGTGGTGCTGACGCGCAGCGACCGCGCTCCCGGCGGCGCCCCCGGGGTACTGGCGCGGGTCCGGTCCGAGCTGGCCGGCACCGGGCTCCGCGACGCGCCGGCCATCACCGTCTCGGCAGTAGATGGCACCGGACTCGATGAACTGCGCAGCGCGTTGGACACCTTGGTGGGGTCCCTGCCTGCACCGCAGCCGAATGCCCGGGTCCGGCTGTGGATCGACAGGTCCTTCACCATCAACGGAGCCGGAACGGTCGTCACCGGGACCCTGACGGCAGGCACACTCTTGCAGGGCGCGAACTTGATGATCGCCGGTGCGGACGGTACTACACCGGTGTCGGTGCGGGGGCTGCACAGCTGCAACCGGGCTGTCGAGTCCGTCGGCCCCACCAGCCGGGTGGCGGTCAACATCAGGTCCGGGGTATCCGCAGACGGCATCCACCGCGGCGACGTCCTCCTCGCCGGGGACAGCTGGCCGCTGGTGAACGCCGTCGACGTCCGGCGGACCATGGGCTCCTCTTTCACGGATGCGCCCCAACAGCTGATGGTCCACATCGGCACCGCTGCGGTGCCGGGGCGCCTGCGCCCCTTCGGCGGGGACCACGCCCGGCTGATGCTTGACCGCCGGATCCCGCTCGAGCTGGGTGACCGGCTGGTGCTGCGGGCGGGCGGCAGCAGATCGGTGCTGGCCGGGGCGCAGGTCCTCGATATCGAGCCACCGGCGCTCAACCGGCGCGGAGACAGCGGGCGAAGGGCCACCGCGCTGGCAGCAATGTCAGCCGGGGGAGACCCGCTGACCGAAGTGGCCCGCCGGGGAGCGGTACGGGTCAATGAGCTGCGCAGAATGGGCGTCACCGGGCTGGGGCAGGTGCCCGGCGGGGTGAAGGCCTTCGGTGAATGGTGGGTGCACGAACCGGCTTTCGAGGTATGGACGCTGCGGCTGCGCACCGCCGTCGAGCAGCTCAGGGAACGGGATCCGCTGGCTGCGGGGCTTTCCCTCGGCGCGGCGCGGGACCTGATCGGACCGGCTGGCGGTGCCCTGCTGGACCCCATCCTCCAAGCCGCGGGCCTGGAACACAGCACCGGCTATATCAACCTTCCCGGAGAGCGCCGGGATCTAGGCGCGGCCGAGAAAGGCATATGCGAGCTGGAAAGCCGGCTGAAGGACCATCCGTTCGCGGCCCCGGAAGCAGGGGATCTGGACATACTGGGCCTGGGCGCCCGGGAACTGGCTGCTGCGGAGCGCAGCGGGCGGGTGCTGCGGCTGGGGGACGGAATTGTCCTGCTGCCGCGGGCGCCTGCCCTGGCCATGCGCGAGCTTTCTGCTTTGCCGCAGCCGTTTACCACCAGCGAGGCGCGTCAGGCTTTGGGCACCACCCGGCGGGTGGTCATTCCGCTGCTGGAATACCTGGACAGCCGTGGCTGGACCCGGCGGCTCGACGCGAGCCGCCGGACGATCAAACGGGGTTAGCGATGGACGGTGGCGCCCGTGGGGGCCCTAGCCGCTCAAGCCGAAGGCTTTGCCAACGCTGGCATCATCGGTGAGCAGCCCGAGGATGCACGCTGCAAGGTCCCCGCGCGGGATCGAACCGCCCAGCTTTCCTTCGCCGCTGGTTTCCAGCGCGCGCCAGGTGCCCGCCGGTTCCTTGTCCGTGAGGCCGGTCGGCCGGACGATCGTCCAGTCCAGCCCGGAAGCCTGGACCGTGCGTTCCTGCTCATTGTGGTCCGCCAGCGGTTTGGCCAGAGCTGTCCGCACAACCAGCCGCAGCGGACCCGGGAGTTGCGACGCCGAATCTCCGGCGCCCAGCGACGACTGCACAATCAGCCTCCGCACGCCCGTTTCCTGCATCGCGCCGACGACGGTCCTGGTGACGGCAGCGCGCTGCTGGGGGACTCCCTTGGCGCCGCCCACCGTGATCACCACGGCGTCGGCTCCGGCCACGGCACCGGCAGCTGCTGCGGGATCCGTGGCGTCGCCTGTGATAACCCGCAGGCCGGCAGGCGCACTTCCGGTGCGTGAGAGGACTGTGACCTCATGGCCAGCGTCCCGGGCCAGGTGGGCCAGCTGTGCTCCGGTGCCCTTGGATCCGCCGATAATCGTGAGTTTCACGTATTCCTCTGGTTTTTGAAATGGCTGCTGCAGGCAAGTTTATCGGGGATCCGGGTCCGAGCCGCAGGGCGCAGTCCAGCCCCTGCGGCAGCGGTCACGGGAAGGCGGTGGACAAGAATAGACCATCCGAAGACTGTGCGCCAGAGCACATCCCGTAATCGCTTTTTCGAGGTTGCAAACGTGTAACAACCGTGTCGCGCTGTGAACCAAGTTACGACCGGGTAGGGGTCAGAGGCTTACTCTCTTACTCATATGCGACGAGACACGCAGGAACTGCGCTGTCCGTCCTTCCGGTAATCCCGCCGGAGAGAAACCCGCACTAAGAATTAGGAGGCGGAATGCGTTTCGGACGTATTTCCAAAGCAGTGGGAGTCGCGGCAGCAGCTGCACTTGCACTGAGCGCCTGTGCTGCAAACCAGGGGACCACCGATAACGGGTCCACTGAGGGCGAGAGCACCGGCGGTGAAGTCCGCGTGGTGGAGGTTAACGCCTTCAGCTCGTTCAACAGCCAGACGGCGAACGGCAACGTGGACGTCAACAGCAAGATTGCGTACGCAACGCACTCCGGCTTCAACTACATCACTGATGACCTCAAGGTGGAGCCGCTGACAGACTTCGGCACCTATGAGAAGGTCTCCGACGATCCGCTGACCGTCAAGTACACCGTGAACGAGGGCGTTAACTGGTCCGACGGCGAACCCGTCGACGCCGATGACCTGATGCTCATGTGGGCAGTCAACTCCGGTCACTTCAACGATGCGACCCTCGATCCGGAAACGGGCGAAGTCGCCGCGGGCACCAACTACTTCGACTACGCCGGCGATACCTCCGGACTGGCACTGACCGACGTGCCCGAGGTGGGCGACGACGGACGGTCCATCACGCTGGAATTCTCCGAGCCCTACGCTGACTGGGAAGTCGCCTTCGGCGCACTGTCCGACGGCGGCGTTAATGTCCCGGCCCACGTCGTAGCCGAGAAGGCCGGCCTGGCCGACGGCGACGCGCTGATCAAGCTGATCCAGGACACCCCGGCTGGCGATCCTGCCAACCCCGCTCCGGCCGCCAATGAAGAGCTGAAGGCCGTTGCCGACTTCTGGAACACCGGCTTCGACACGAAGTCCCTGCCGTCGGATGCTTCCCTGTACCTCTCGAACGGTCCGTTCATCGTTTCGGCCATCGATCCTGAGAACTCCATGACGCTGGTCCGCAACGAGGACTACAACTGGGGCCCGGAGCCCAAGGTCGACGAAATCACCGTCCGCTACATCGGTGATGCCCCGGCACAGGTTCAGGCACTGAAGAACGGCGAAGTGGACATCATCGCTCCGCAGGCTTCCGCCGACACCCTTCAGCAGCTCGAAGCTATTGACGGCGTGACCATCAACAGCGGCAACCAGATCTCCTACGATCACCTCGACCTGAACTACACGGGCGTATTTGCAGACGAGAATGTCCGCACGGCCTTCATGAAGACCGTTCCGCGTCAGGCGATCATCGATGCCATCCCGAAGAAGCTGAACCCGGATGCCGCACCGCTGGACTCCCAGATCTTCCTGGCTGACCAGGCCGGTTACGAAGACGCAGCGGCCGCCAACGGTTCCTCCGAGTACGCCGATGTTGATATCGAAGGCGCCAAGGAGCTCCTCGCCGGTGCTACTCCGGAGATCCGCATCATGTACAACAAGGACAACCCCAACCGGGTTGACGCCTACACGCTGATCGCACAGTCGGCTTCCGAAGCCGGCTTCAAGGTCGTCGACGGCGGCCTGGGCAAGTCTGACTGGGGCTCCGCCCTGGGCGGCGGCACCTACGATGCCTCCATCTTCGGCTGGATCAACTCGGGCGTCGGCGTTGCCGGCGTTCCGCAGATCTTCAAGACCGGCGCAGCATCCAACTACAACGGCTTCTCCAGCCCCGAAGCTGATGCCCTGATGGATGAACTGATCCTGGAAATCGACAAGGACAAGCAGAAGGACCTGCAGGTCCAGATCGACAAGCTGATCTGGGACTCGAGCTACGGTATTCCGCTGTTCCAGTCGCCTGGCGTGGACGCGCACAGCGACAGCATCGGCGGCATTGATTCCTACATGCCCAACCAGACCGGTGTCTGGTGGAACTTCTGGGAATGGGAAGTAAAGTAACCGCTTCGGCCTAACCGCCAAGCAGTGACCCGCAAGGCGCCGGGGGCCTTCACGGCCCCGGCGCCTTGCACCTTTTCCATGCTCCACCGGCGCTGTCCGGCGAGTGATTGGGATTTACCAAATTCCCACCCACTATGACCTGCACTACACTTCTGCGAGTGCCGGGAGAACCCCCGGACCCGTTCAAATGAGGCTGACACTCTATGGTTACCTACATCGTCCGGCGGCTTTTGACCGCCGTGCTAATTCTCTTCGGGGCATCGTTCCTGGTGTACCTCCTGACAGCGGCGTCCGGAGATCCGCTTGAAGACCTGCGCGACAGCCCAGCTCCAAACAAGGATGACCTCATCCGCTCCCGCATCGAGCTCCTGGACCTGGACGTCCCCCCTCCGCTTCGCTATTTCCACTGGCTGGGCGGGGCAGTTAAATGCCTGGCCCCGTTCGCCGCCACCTGCGACCTGGGCCAAAGCATCCAGGGCGAGGCCGTCACGGATGCCCTGGGCCGGGCCATGGGAGCCACGATCCTCCTGGTCACCACCGCCACCATCCTGGCCATCATCGTGGGTATCTCGCTCGGCATCATCACCGCGCTGCGGCAGTACAGCTCGCTGGACTACAGCGTGACCTTCATGGCCTTCCTCTTCTTCTCCCTGCCGATCTTCTGGCTCGCCGTCCTCCTCAAGGAATACGGGGCCATCGGCTTCAATGACTTCCTGACCGACCCGACCATACCCATGTCCGTGGTGCTCGGCGTCGGACTGGCCAGCGGCCTGATCTGGGTTGTTTTCGCCGGCGGTTCCTGGCAGCGCCGAGGCATTGCCTTCGCCGCAGGATTCGCCCTGGCCGCCGCCATCCTCTACCTGCTGGGCCTGACCGGCTGGTTCACGGCCCCCAGCCTCGGTCCGGTGGTGATTGCCCTGACAGGTGTTGCCATCGCCTACGGCGTCACCCTGCTCAGCGCGGGGCTGAAGAACCGCAAGGCCCTGTACTCGGCGCTGATCACCGTTGGCATCGGCGTCGTGGCCTACTACGCCGTGCAGCCGCTGCTGAATCAGGCGACCTGGACCATGGTTCTGCTCCTGGCCCTGGCCACCATCGCCGTCGGCTGTGCCGTGGGCTACTTCATGGGCGGCTACGACCGCGGGCAGAGCATGAGGGGAGCCGCACTCACCGGCCTGCTGGTCGGCGGACTGATTGTCCTGGACCGTTTCTTCTATGCCTGGCCGTCCTATATGGACAACTCGCGGATCCGCGGCAGGCCGATCGCGACAGTGGGTGCTTCAACCCCCAACCTGGAAGGCGACTTCTGGATCAGCGGCCTGGATACCTTCACCCACCTGCTCCTGCCCACCATCGCCCTGCTCCTGGCTTCCCTCGCCAGTTACAGCCGCTACTCCCGGGCCTCCATGCTCGAAATCATGAACATGGACTACATCCGCACCGCCCGGGCCAAGGGACTGTCCGAACGCACAGTGGTCATGCGCCACGCCTTCCGCAACGCCCTGATCCCGCTGGCCACCATCGTGGCCTTCGACATCGGGGCCCTGATCGGCGGGGCGGTGATCACGGAACAGGTCTTCGCCTTCAGCGGTATGGGGCAGATGTTCGTCCAGGCGCTGCACCGAACGGATCCCAACCCGATCATGGGATTCTTCCTGGTGACCGGCATCCTGGCCCTGGTCTTCAACCTGGTGGCCGACCTTGTTTATACCGTCCTTGATCCGCGCGTAAGGGTGAAGTCATGAGCACTACGTATTCCGCCGAGACCCCGTCCAACCCGCCCGGAACCGACCCTGAACTGCCTGCGGCGAAAGAAAAAACCAAGGGCCTTTCACAAAGCCAGATCGTCCGGAAACGCTTCTTCGACAACACCGCCGCCATCATTTCGCTGGTGGTCTTCGCACTGATCTGCATCCTGGCTTTCACCTCCATCGGGTTTGCCGGGCTGCCGGGCTGGTGGAAGTACGACTACCGGGAGTTCTCCGCACAGGTCAACGACGGTGCACCAACCTTCGTGAACATCTTCAACTGGGGGGACCACCCCTTCGGCCAGGACCGGATCGGCCGGGACATGTTCGCCATGACCATGCGCGGCACCCAGCAGTCGATCATCGTGATGTTCCTGGTCGGAGCCATCGCCTGCATCGTCGGTTCCATCGTGGGAGCCGTCTCCGGTTACTTCCGCGGCTGGGTGGAAGCCGTGCTGATGCGGCTCACCGACATCATCATCATCATCCCGATCATCGTCCTCGCCGCTGTGCTGGGACGCACCGCCGACCGCCTGGTCGGCGAAGGAATCGGCGTCGTGCTGCTCGGCATCTTCCTCGGCCTGGTCACCTGGACCTCGCTGGCACGGCTGGTGCGCGGCGAGTTCCTTTCCCTGCGGGAGCGGGAGTTCGTTGACGCGGCCCGGATTGCCGGCGCATCCAACAACCGGATCATTTTCAAGCACATCCTGCCGAACGCGGTCGGAGTCATCATCGTGAACACCACTCTGCTGATGTCCACGGCGATTCTTCTCGAAACCTCCCTGAGCTACATCGGCTTCGGTGTCCAGCCCCCGGATGTTTCCCTCGGCCTGCTGATCAGCCAGAACCAGGAAGCCTTCCAGACCCGCCCCTGGCTCTTCTGGTGGCCCGGCCTCTTCATCGTGTCGATCTGCCTGTGCATCAACTTCATCGGCGACGGGCTGCGGGACGCTTTTGACCCGCGCCAGAAGAAGTTCAATGCCAAGCGGATGAAGACGACGGCGGCTGGCAAGTAGTGGCGCCGCAGACGCCGGACGCGGGGCTGGCCCTAGGCCAGTCCCGCCAGGGCGAAGAGCACTACGGCCAGCGCGGGCAGACCCAGCAGCCAACGCCAGTTCACGCTGATCGCCGCGCGGGCGGTTTCGGTCTGGTCCGGGTCGATGGCACCAGCGTTAACCAGTGCTTCCCAGCGGCTGCGGACCATCCGGGCCGCCTGCCCGGAGTCGGTGTGGCTCAGGTCGCCCGGCCGTACCGATCCGCCGGCCCCGTACGTGCTGCCCGGCAGGTTGCGCACATGCTCGGGTTTTCCCGCGTGGGTGCCCCAGACGCCGGGCGCAGGTGCAGCCCAGGCAGTGTAGGAGCCCGACGGCGTTACGAGCTTGAGTGCGAAGCGCGTGTCCACATGGATCAGCCCGGCCCAGGGAACGGCAATGGTGCGGATCGGATTGTGCAGGACGACGCCGTTCGCATTCACCCGCACACTTGGATACCAGAACAGCCAGCTGGCAACCGCTGGAATGAGCAGCAGGGGAGCCGTGGCCAGCAGCCCGGAGAATCCGGAGCTCAGGACCGCGGACACCATGGCCGCCAGGGCCAGCAGCCCGGCAATCCCGGTGAACCAGAGTGTGGTCCGTGGACGGAAAAGCGCGGCGTCAGGATCGTTCAGCGGGATCGACATACCCCCATCGTTACAGCATTTCCAGGTACCTCTGTAATCGGCCCGATGACCCGGGACCGGCGTGCAGCCTGGACGGAAGGAAACCACGGCCATGACTGAAACCATTATCGGAAGTTCGGACACCGCGAGCCGTCAGGACCGGCCCCCGGTCCTGGAAGTCCGCGACCTCTCGGTTGACTTCGGGGTGGACAAGGAATGGGTTCCGGCCGCCGTCGGACTGAACTACCACGTCAACGCCGGAGAAGTCCTGGCCATCGTGGGCGAATCCGGCTCGGGGAAAAGTGCCAGCTCCATGGCGCTGCTGGGCCTGCTGCCCACGAACTCCCGGGTTACCGGTGAGGTCCTGCTGGACGGCAAGTCCCTGCTGGGCCTGTCCCCGCACAAGCTGCGGCAGGTCCGCGGCAACGATGTAGCGGTTATTTTCCAGGAGCCGATGACGGCGCTGAACCCGGTCTACACGGTGGGTTTCCAAATTGTGGAGACCCTGCGGCTGCACAACGAAATGTCCCCGGACGAGGCCGCGAAGCGCGCGCTGAAACTGCTGGCCATGGTGGAGCTCCCGGACCCGGAGAAAGCGTTCAAGTCCTACCCGCACCAGCTTTCGGGCGGCCAGCGCCAGCGCGCCATGATCGCCCAGTCGCTCTCCTGCGACCCGAAGCTGCTGATCGCGGACGAGCCGACCACTGCACTGGACGTCACCGTCCAGGCGGAAATCCTCGACCTGATGCGGAACCTGCGCAACAAGCTGAACTCGGCCATCGTCCTCATCACCCATGACATGGGCGTGGTCGCGGACCTGGCGGACCGGATTGCCGTGATGCGCCACGGTGTGATTGTGGAAACCGGGACAGCGAAGGAAGTCTTCGCCAACCCGCAGCACCCCTATACCCGGGCGCTCCTGGAATCCGTTCCCCACCTGGGCCAGGGTGCCGACGGCGAGGACGTGGACGTGGTCGCCGCGCTGGCAGCGGCAACCAACGTTGAGCTGGAGTCCGTGGACCAGGAGGAACTGGCACGCCGCGAGGAGATTGTCCTCGCCGGCCTGGAAACTGCTTCGGCCACAAAGACCCCGGCTCCCGCAGCAGAACCCGTCCTGGTGCTGGAAAACGTTGCCATTGAATACCCCAAGCAAGGCCGGGTTGCTGCATTCCGTGCCGTTGAGGGCGCCAACCTGTCCATCTTCCCCGGACAGGTCATGGGCCTGGTCGGTGAATCCGGCTCCGGCAAGACCACCATCGGCCGTGCGGCAGTCGGGCTGCTGCCCGTGGCCGAGGGCGAACTCCGCGTGGTCGGCACGGACATCTCCGAGCTGAAGCCCAACTCCAAGGCCATGCACCAGCTCCGCCGCCAGGTGGGGATGGTCTTCCAGGATCCGTCTTCGTCGCTGAACCCGCGGCTGCCCATCGGCGAGAGCATCGGCGAGCCGATGTTCCTGGCGGGGGAGGCCAAGGGCGCCGCCCTGCAGCAGCGGATCGAAGAACTGCTGGACCAGGTGGAACTGCCCCGGGCCTACCGAAACCGGTACCCCCACGAGCTTTCCGGCGGCCAGAAACAGCGCGTGGGTATTGCCCGCGCCCTGTCCCTGAAGCCGAAGCTGATGGTGGCGGACGAACCGACGTCGGCCCTGGACGTTTCCGTGCAGGCCAAGGTGCTGGAACTGTTCCAGAACCTGCAGCGGGAACTTGGGTTCGCGTGCCTCTTCGTCACCCATGACCTGGCGGTCGTGGACGTGCTGGCTGACAACATTTGTGTGATGCGTCACGGGCGGATCGTGGAACAGGGCACCCGCGACCAGATCCTGCGCAACCCGCAGCAGGAGTACACGCAGCGCCTGATCGCCGCAGTGCCGCTCCCGGATCCGGACAAGCAGCGCGAACGGCGGGAACTTCGGGCCAAGCTGAACGCGGGCTCCGGCGTCGTTTCCTAGTCTTTCGGCGTATCCGAACTGCGGAAGGCCCCTTTCCCGGCTATGGTCCAGGGAGGGGCCTTCCTGCATGCTGCGCCGGGTGCGGCAGGTCCGCATTAGGGAACCTTTGGCAAAACGACTAGAATAGTATGGTGCCCGCTGACGGCGGCCTCTCGGCGATTCCTACACGTGTGTTCCCACGCAGCATTTGTACAGAACTGCCGGATTCTCCGGATCGACTCCGGACCACTGTGAACCATCCCCGAACGCTTACCTATGAATTGAGTCTTCACGCATGTCAGAAACCAACACGGCTGTGAACAGCGCTGTGCGAAGCGACCTCCGGAACGTTGCTATTGTGGCCCACGTTGACCACGGCAAAACGACCCTCGTCGACGCCATGCTCAAGCAGACGAACTCCTTCGCATCCCACGGAGACGTTGAAGAACGCGTGATGGATTCTGGTGACCTGGAACGTGAAAAGGGCATCACCATCCTGGCCAAGAACACGACCGTGTTCTACAACGGCCCCGCCGCCAAGGGCGAAACCATCACCATCAACGTGATTGACACCCCCGGCCACGCCGACTTTGGTGGAGAGGTCGAGCGCGGCCTGTCCATGGTCGACGGCGTTGTGCTGCTCGTGGACGCCTCCGAAGGCCCGCTCCCGCAGACCCGTTTCGTGCTGCGCAAGGCCCTGGCCGCGAAGCTTCCCGTCATCCTGCTGGTCAACAAGACTGACCGCCCCGACGCACGCATCGACGAAGTCGTCAGCGAAGCCATGGACCTGCTCCTGGGCCTGGCCTCCGACCTGGCCGATGAGGTTCCCGACCTGGACCTCGACCTGGTGCTGAACGTTCCCGTGGTTTACGCCGCCGCACGCGTTGGCGCTGCCTCCCTGGAGCAGCCGGCCGATGGCCAGGCTCCGGCCAACGACAACCTGGAACCGCTGTTCCAGACCATCATTGACCACATCCCGGCTCCGACCTACGATCCCGAAGGTGTCCTGCAGGCGCACGTCACCAACCTGGATGCTTCCCCCTTCCTGGGCCGCCTCGCGCTGCTGCGCATCTTCAACGGCACCCTGCGCAAGGGCCAGCAGGTTGCCTGGGCCCGTGCAGACGGCACCATGAAGACGGTCAAGATCACCGAACTCCTGGCCACCAAGGCACTGGAGCGCGTTCCGGCCGAATCCGCCGGTCCCGGTGAGATCGTTGCCGTCGCCGGCATCGAAGACATCACCATCGGCGAAACCCTCACCGACGTCGACAACCCCAAGCCGCTGCCGCTGATCACCGTGGACGATCCCGCGATCTCCATGACCATCGGTATCAACACCTCGCCGCTTGCCGGCCGGGTCAAGGGCGCCAAGGTCACCGCACGCCAGGTCAAGGACCGCCTCGACAAGGAACTGATCGGTAACGTCTCACTGCGCGTCCTGCCGACCGAGCGTCCCGACGCCTGGGAAGTCCAGGGCCGCGGCGAGCTCGCCCTGGCCATCCTCGTGGAGCAGATGCGCCGCGAAGGCTTCGAACTGACGGTCGGCAAGCCGCAGGTTGTCACCAAGATGGTCGACGGCAAGGTCCACGAGCCGATGGAACACATGACCATCGACGTGCCCGAAGAATACCTGGGCGCTGTTACGCAGCTGCTGGCTGCCCGCAAGGGCCGCATGGTCAACATGGCTAACCACGGCACCGGCTGGGTCCGCATGGAATTCATTGTTCCGGCACGTGGCCTGATCGGCTTCCGCACCCGGTTCCTCACCGAAACCCGCGGTGCCGGCATCTCCGCCTCCATCGCCGAGGGCTACGAGCCGTGGGCCGGTCCGATCGAATACCGCACCAACGGTTCGATGATCGCTGACCGTGCCGGCGTGGTTACCCCGTTCGCCATGATCAACCTGCAGGAACGCGGCTCCTTCTTCGTGGAGCCGACCTCCGAGGTTTACGAAGGCATGATCGTTGGTGAGAACTCGCGCGCCGATGACATGGACGTGAACATCACCAAGGAAAAGAAGCTCACCAACATGCGTGCAGCTTCCTCGGATACCTTCGAGAACCTGACCCCGCCGCGGAAGCTGACCCTGGAGGAATCCCTCGAATTCGCCCGTGAGGACGAATGCGTTGAGGTCACCCCCGAGTCGATCCGCATCCGCAAGCTCATCCTGGACGCCAACGAGCGTGCCAAGGCCAACCGCGCCCGCGCCAAGGCCTAGCACCATCGCCATGGCACGTACCTCCGGTCACCGGGTCCCGCGTCTGCGGGGCCCGGTGGCCGTGGTTCTGGGTGCCGTGGCAGCGGCCGTCCTGGGGACGTCGCTGCACGCCCAGACGGTCTTTGCCGGGGACACAGCCCTGCCCCTGGGGGCTGTGGGAGCGCTGGTTTTCAGCGCCGCCATCTCCGTCCTGGCCGGCCTGTGGGCGCGTTCCGTCCTGGTCAGCGCGCTGACCGGGGTGTTGACGTACGTATTGCTCGGCTTCTTCAGCCTCGACGTTTTTGGCGGTCCGCTGATCGTTACCGGAACCGTCTCCAACCTCGACCTGCCGGTGACCACGGCCGGGCTGATCTGGATCTACGGGCAGGCGGCAGCGACTGTGGCTGCGGTCCTGGTCACTGCCGGCGTGCTGCGCCGTGAGACGTTGTTCGAGCGCACGGCGGCTGCTCCGCAGCCGCTGGGCTACGGAACGGATCCCGGCTATCGTCCCGGCGGACCTGGGGCCGTTCAGGGCCCGGAATCCGGCCGGTAGAAACCGTCAGCCTAATTCCCCGCAGGGTCCAGGTGATGGGCCAGCAGGAGTGACGTTGGGGTGCCGTCAGGATCCGGACCGCGTACGGCATACTCCTCAAGGACAGCCCGCAGCTTCGCCATCATGGAGCTGCGGTTTTCCTCGTTAAGGCACACACCCATCCGCACCACATCTATATCCGCCGGAGACAGGCCGTCGATCTCCTGAAGGAAAGTCTCCACCAGCACCGCTTTCGTGCCTTCGGGCACCGATGTCTGCCAGCTGAGGCCAGTGGCGCGGTACGGGATTTCCTTCGCGCCGCGGTTGCCGGTCCGGGGCTCTCCGGCGGACAGGAACCCGGTGCCAAGCAGGGTCCGGACATGGTGCAGGGCGGTTGCCGGATTAAGGCCCAGCGCCTCGGCAATTTCCTTGTTGGTCCGCTCCCGGTGCAGGCAAAGCCGCAGGATACGCACCCTCACTGGAGAACTTAGTGCCCGTCCACGGGCTTGGAGTACCTCATCGCTCGGCATCACCTCAGCATACGCCGCAGCTCCTGCGGTTTTTTCTGGGTTCAGGGCCCGGTGCGCGGCCGGCGCCGCGGTGGAGCCTCCGGTACCGGCTTGCCGGCGGTGACCAGTTCCCAGGGGATAAACACCTCGCCGGTCCGGGTCGCTATCGTGCAGCCGGCAGAGTCAAGGGCAATGATGGTTCCCAGAGCATCGGTCAACCCACCCTCGATCCGGTACCTGACGACGGCGCGGCGCCCGGTCCCGGCCTCGCGGAGGCGGGATTCGGGCGTCTGGGAAGTCATCGTTACATAGTACGCGGGCGCCGTCCGGCTGGGAGATAATGGTGTGGGCTACTAACGTGGAAGCATCACCTCGTGGACAACCGCTGATCAGCGATAAATCCGCACACCAAGGAAGGCAAAGGGACGTGACGTACGTAATTGCGCAGCCATGCGTGGATGTTAAGGACAAGGCATGCATCGAAGAATGCCCCGTGGACTGCATCTACGAAGGTGAACGCTCCCTCTACATCCACCCCGACGAGTGCGTCGACTGCGGTGCCTGCGAACCGGTGTGCCCCGTGGAGGCTATTTACTACGAGGACGACACTCCTGAGGAATGGGCCGACTACTACAAGGCGAACGTCGAGTTCTTCGATGACCTGGGTTCTCCGGGCGGCGCTGCCAAGCTCGGCAATACCCACAAGGATCACCCGTTGATCGCCGCCCTCCCGCCGCAGAACCAGGAATGAGCGGGACCGTCTCCCGGAGCTTCGGACTGAACCTCCCGGAGTACCCCTGGGAAGCCATGGCTCCGTACGCACGGAAGGCCGCTGCCCATGCCGGCGGCGCCGTGAACCTGTCCATCGGGACGCCGGTGGACCCAACCCCCGGTTTCATTCAGGAGGCGCTGGCCGCAGCAGCCGATGCGCCCGGATATCCCACGACGCACGGCACGCTCGAACTCCGCCAGGCCATCGCGGCGTGGTTCGCCCGCCGCCGTGCCGTACCTGGCCTGGATCCGCAGGACATTATGCCGACCGTCGGTTCCAAGGAACTGGTGGCTTGGCTCCCGCTGCTGCTGGGGCTAGGGGCGGGAGACGTCGTCGTACGTCCGACCGTCGCCTACCCCACCTATGACATGGGTGCCGTCCTCGCCGGTGCCACCGCGGTGGCCGCAGACGACTTGGACGACCTGGATGATCAGACCCGTGCCAGGGTCCGGTTGGTCTGGGTGAATTCGCCCGGCAACCCCACCGGAATCGTCCGTAATACGCAATCCCTGGCCCGGCTGGTGGAGCAGGCCCGGACACTTGACGCCGTGGTGGCCTCCGATGAGTGCTACGCCGAACTCGGCTGGGGCGAATGGGACACCGCACGGGGCGGAGCCCCGGTTCCATCAGTCCTGGACCCCCGTGTGAGCGGCGGCAGCAACGAAGCGCTGCTGTCCGTCTATTCGCTCAGCAAGCAGTCCAACGTGGCCGGCTACCGGGCAGCGTTCGTGGCCGGGGACTCCGCGATCATCGCGAACCTGGTCAACAGCCGAAAGCACGCCGGCATGATTGTTCCGGCTCCGGTGCAGGCAGCCATGCAGGCGGCGCTGTCCGAAGACGCGCACGTTGCAGAGCAGAAGGACAAGTACCGGGCCCGGCGGGAACTCCTGGTTCCCGCATTGGAAGCCTTCGGCCTGGACATCCGGCATTCCGAAGCTGGCCTCTATCTCTGGGCCACGGCCGGAGAAGACACCTGGCAAACGGTCGAACGCTTCGCCGACCAGGGAATCGTCGTCGGACCGGGCGTGATTTACGGTGACGCGGGGGCAGGATTCATCCGCGTGGCTCTGACAGGCAGCGATGAACGGATTGCGGCGGCTGCCCGGCGATTGACCGAAGCTGCGGGCTGATTGGCCCGTGACACGGCGCAGCCATGTTGCGCTTGCACAACAAGATGATTACCGATTAGTGGTATCGCCCGGTCAGCCGGTAGCGTTTTGAGCGAAATAGTTTAAGCACCGAATGTGTACTATGGGCGCTTCCCTCACGAGGACGAGGGCCCGTAGCAGTGGGTTCTTCAACTCCTGAAGGAGAAAAATGACTGAGCGACCGAGTGCCGAGCTGCACTATGGGACCGACCCGGGGGACAAGCTGGAGCTGCCCCGCATCGCGGCGGAAGAAGGCAACGACGGTTTCGACGTATCGAAGCTGCTGAAGCAGACGGGAACCGTCACCTTCGATCCCGGCTTTATGAATACCGCGGCAACCACCTCGGCGATCACCTACATCGACGGTGACGCAGGGATCCTGCGCTACCGCGGGTACCCGATCGAACAGCTGGCCAAGCACTCGAGCTTCCTCGAGACCTCATACCTGCTGATCTACGGCAACCTTCCCACTGCCACAGAGCTGGAAAACTTCGACCACCGAATCCGCAGGCACACGCTGCTGCATGAGGACCTCAAGGGCTTCTTCGGCGGCTTCCCCCGCGACGCGCACCCGATGCCGGTGCTTTCCTCCGCCGTCAGCGCCCTGTCCACGTTCTACCAGGACTCCCTGGACCCCTTCGACGATGAGCAGGTGGAACTCTCCACCGTCCGCCTGATGGCGAAGCTCCCGGTGATTGCGGCCTACGCGCACAAGAAGAGCATCGGGCAGCCCATGCTGTACCCGGACAACTCCATGAACCTGGTGGAGAACTTCATGCGGCTCTCCTTCGGCCTGCCGGCCGAGCCGTACGATGTGGATCCGAAGCTCGTCAAGGCACTCGACCTGCTGCTCATCCTGCACGCAGACCACGAACAGAACTGTTCGACGTCGACTGTCCGCCTGGTCGGCAGCTCCAACGCCAACATGTTCGCTTCCATCTCCGCCGGCATCAGCGCGCTCTTCGGACCGCTGCACGGCGGTGCCAACGAAGCCGTGCTGAACATGCTCCGCCAGATCCAGTCCACCGGCATGCAGCCGGAAGACTTCATGGAGAAGGTGAAGAACAAGGAAGACGGCGTGAAGCTCATGGGCTTCGGGCACCGCGTCTACAAGAACTACGATCCGCGCGCCAAGATCGTCAAGGCCACAGCACACGAGATCCTCGCGGACCTCGGCGGCAACGATGAACTGCTGGACATCGCCATGCGCCTGGAGGAGAAAGCCCTCGCGGACGACTACTTCATCGAGCGCAAGCTCTACCCGAACGTGGACTTCTACACCGGCCTCATCTACAAGGCGATGGGCTTCCCGGAGAAGATGTTCACGGTGCTCTTCGCCATTGGCCGCCTGCCTGGCTGGATTGCCCAGTGGCGCGAAATGATGCAGGATCCGCAGACCAAGATTGGCCGCCCGCGCCAGCTCTACACGGGTGTGCCGGAACGCAACTACCCGGAGCGCTAGAACCAAAACCAAAGGGCGGGCCGTTTCCTCTTGAGGAAGCGGCCCGCCCTTTGGCGTATTGGAGCGTCTCCGGATCAGGAGCGTCTTGGGATCAGGAACCGGTGGCGTAACCCTGCGGGTTCTGCTTCTGCCAGTTCCAGTGGTCCTGGCACATATCGTCAAGGGACCGTCCAGCGGACCAGCCCAGCTCGGCGAGCGCGGCGGATGGATCAGCATAGCTGACGGCTGCATCGCCGGGACGGCGCGGGGCGAATTCGTACGGGACGTCCTTGCCGGCTGCCTTCGAGAATGCGGCAAGCACCTCCAGGACCGAGGAGCCGTTGCCGGTGCCCAGGTTCCACCGTTTGACGCCCTTGCGGGCCGCAATGTAGTCCAGCGCCGCCAGGTGCCCTGCCGCGAGGTCCATGACGTGGATGTAATCGCGCACACCCGTTCCGTCCGGTGTGGGGTAGTCATTGCCGAAGACCATGACCTTTTCCCGGCGCCCGACAGCAACCTGCGCCACGAACGGAAGCAGATTGTTCGGCACACCCGTGGGGTCCTCGCCGATGCGGCCTGATTCATGGGCGCCGACCGGGTTGAAGTAGCGCAGCAGGGCGATGCTCCAGCGTTCGTCGGAGGCACCAAGGTCCGCCAGGATGTCCTCGATTTGTTCCTTGGTCCGGCCGTAGGGGTTCACGGCGTCCATCGGCATCTTCTCCACCAGCGGCACTTCCTCGGAGGCGCCGTAGACGGTGGCGGAGGAACTGAACACGATGGTGCGCACATCATGCCGGTCCATCACCTCCAGCAGGTTCAGGGTGCCGGCGACGTTGTTCCGGTAGTAGTACAGGGGCCTGGCTACCGACTCGCCGACGGCCTTCAGACCGGCGAAGTGGATCACCGCCTCGGGGGAGTGCGCGGCGAAGACCTCTTCGAGGGCCTGCGGGTCCAGCAGATCGGCCTGCACAAATTCCGCGGTGCGTCCGGACAGTTCCTGGACCCGGTTGAGGGATTCGGTGCTGGAGTTGGCCAGGTTGTCCAGCACCACGACGTCGTGCCCAGCCTGCAGCAGTTCCAGTGTGGTGTGGGAGCCGATGTAGCCGGTTCCTCCGGTGACTAGTATTCGCATCCTTCCAGCCTACTGGGTGGACCCGGCGGCCGATGAAGGGTTATCCGGCCCCCACGGGGGCAACATGGATGGCAACCTGGGAATCAGAGGCGTCAGAGCCGGTCCATTCGCCGCTCCCGCGGCTCCAGGTCCTGGAATCGTAGGAGACCTCGTTGATGCCCAGTGCGCGGGCATTGGCTACAGCCCAGTGCGCAAGGGACCAGCCGTACTCGCCGGAGGCACCAACCAGAAGCACATCACCCAGGACAACGGCCTGCTGCGTGCCGTAGAGGGTGGTCATTGCGGCGAGGACGGCTTCCGGGTTTCCCGCGGTTTCGGCGGGGTTCAGGACACAGGTCAGAGCTGCAGGTGACTGGCCGGTCAGGGCTGAGGCAAACGCCCTCCCCTCGGGTTCGTGATCCGCGTAGGCGTCCGGGTAGGCACTGCGCTGGACCGTCTGGGCGGCGACCGTGATCGGCAGCTCCTGGTACCCCTCGACCCGCACCAGCGCGTCGTAAAAGGCGTTGGCGGCATACACCGGATCCATGATCTGCTCCTGGGTACCCCATCCCTGTGAGGGACGCTGCTGGAACAGACCGCGGGAATCCGGGCCGGCGTCGTCCCCGTAGTCGATATTCCGCAGTCCCGATTCCTGGACCGCCGTCGCCAGCGCAATCGACGCCGCCCGCGGAGGCAGCCCGCGGGCAACGGCGACAGCCGTGATGGTTGCAGCGTTGGCCGCCTGTTCCGGGGTGAGCTGCCAGGAGCTCTCATTCACGGTTGCCGTGCAGCTTTCCCGCAGCGGGCGGTCTTCCCCGGAGGTGCCCGCGAGGATCAGGAGGTAAAGTGCGGCGGCCGCCGCTGCGGCACCCGCCACGAGGAGCACAGTCACCCGCTGCCTGCGGGCGGGCAGCGGGTGACTGCGGGGATTCACGGCCAGTTCTCCCGGTTGCGCCGCCTAGTTGGCGTGCAGAGCCGCGTTCAGTTCCACGGTCCGGGCCAGCCGGGGCAGTACCTCGACGGCGCCGGTCACGGAGTTGCGGCGGAAAAGCAGGCCGGGCACGCCGGAGAGCTCCGCAGCCTTCAGTGTGCGGGCTTCCCCGGTTTCCGGATCCACCACGCTGACCCGGGTTCCGGCGGTGATGTAAAGGCCGGCTTCGACGACGCTGTCATCACCGATGCTGATGCCGACTCCGGAGTTCGCCCCGAGGAGCACCCGTTCCCCGACGGTGATTCGTTCCTTGCCGCCGCCGGAGAGGGTACCCATGATCGAAGCGCCGCCGCCGACGTCGCTGCCGTCGCCGACGACCACACCTGCGGAGATGCGGCCCTCAACCATGGACGTGCCCAGAGTGCCGGCATTGAAGTTGACGAATCCCTCGTGCATCACGGTGGTGCCTTCGGCGAGGTGCGCGCCGAGGCGGACCCGGTCGGCGTCGGCAATGCGCACTCCCGCGGGCAGGACGTAATCCACCATGCGCGGGAACTTGTCCACGCCATACACGGTGACCGCGCCGCGGGCACGCAGTCCGACCCGGACCTGGTCAAAGCCGGCGACCTGGCAGGGGCCGAAGTTGGTCCAGACAATGTTGGGCAGGACCCCGAAGATGCCGTCGAGGTTGATGGTGTTGGGGGCAGCGAGCCGGGCGGAGAGGACATGCAGGCGGAGGTAGGCGTCTGCGGTGGACTCCGGAGCGGCGTCCAGGTCGATCTGCGTTTCCACGACCTCGCCGCGGGTACCGCGGACCTCGTCCGTCATGGTGCCGGCGGCCTTGGCCAGTTCGGTGGCCAGCGCGCTGTCGGCTTCAAAGGGGGTCAGCTGCGGCCGCGGGTACCAGACGTCAAGGACAGTGCCGTCTGCGGCTACGGTAGCCAGTCCAAGGCCGGAGGCGGTGCGGGCGGTCAGGGCTGATGGGGTGCTGGAAGTCATGGGTTCCACTCTACCGAGCGGTAGTCTGGTCCGGTGACTGTATTACCTGTGAACCGCCTGGACCTGGAGGGCGACGTTGCTGCCCTCACCGCCGCCCTGATGGACATTGAAAGTGTCTCCGGAAACGAGGCCGCCATCGCCGACGCGGTGGAAACCTCGCTGCGTGCCCTGGACCATCTGGAGGTGGTGCGTGACGGTGATACCGTCATGGCCCGCACCAATCTGGGCCGGGCCGAAAGGGTCATCCTGGCCGGCCACCTGGATACCGTACCGCTGCCGACCGTCCCGGGAGCCCGCGGCACTGTGCCCTCGACCTGGGAAGGTGACGTGCTGTACGGCCGCGGGGCCACCGATATGAAGGGCGGCGTGGCTGTCCAGCTGGCTCTCGCAGCCCAGCTGACCAAACCCACCCGGGACGTCACCTTTATCTTTTACGACCATGAAGAAGTTGATGCTTCGCTCAGCGGACTGGGCCGGGTCGCCAAGAGCTACCCGGAGTGGCTGAAGGCGGACTTCGCGATCCTGCTTGAACCCACCGACGGGACCGTGGAAGGCGGCTGCAACGGGACCATGCGGTTCCAGGCCCGCACCACGGGCAAGGCGGCTCACTCGGCCCGTGCCTGGATGGGGGAGAACGCTATTCACGCGGCGGCGGAGATCCTGGTCAGGCTGCGCAGCCATGAGCCGGCCACCGTCCGGGTGGAAGGCCTGGATTACCGCGAGTCGCTGAACGCGGTCCGCATCAGCGGAGGCACCGCCGGGAACGTCATCCCCGACGCGGCCACTGTCGAAATTAACTACCGGTTCGCTCCGGACAAGGACCTGGCCCAGGCGGAGGCTTACGTCCGGGACCTGCTTCACGGATTCGACCTGGTTCTTACGGATGCCTCCTCCGGTGCCCGGCCCGGGCTGGACCGCCCGGCTGCCGCCAGCTTCGTGGCAGCAGTCGGAGCGGAGCCTAAGCCCAAGTACGGATGGACCGACGTCGCCCGGTTCAGTGCCCTGGGCGTTCCGGCCGTGAACTTCGGGCCGGGGGATGCGCTGCTGGCCCACTCCGATGACGAGCATGTGCGGGCGGATGCCATCCGCGAGTGCCTCCGGGCGCTGCGGGCCTGGCTGGCCTAGCCTTCCGGACCGGTCCAGGGCGCCAGTCTGAACCCACCCCCGTGCGATCCGCCAAAACAGTGAAGGTTCCCTTCCGGTGATCCGGAAGGGAACCTTCACTGTTTGATGCTGTCCTGGTCTACCGGGCCGGGGCGGGCGCCCCTTCAGGTTCCACCGCGTCCTCGGTCCGCAGCAGCTGCCCGGAGCGGGCGCCGAGGCGGCGGGAGAGGCGCTGAGCGGCGAACGTCAGCAGCATGTTCAGGACGATGAAGATAGCTGCCGTGACCAGCAGGGCCGGAAGGATGTTACCTTCGCCTGCCGCCAGCCTGCGGGCGTAGGCCAGCAGGTCGGTATAGCCGATGAAGGTGCCCAGGGCCGAGTCCTTCAAGATCACGACGAACTGGCTCAGCAGTGCCGGGAGCATGGCCACCAGCGCCTGCGGAACCTCGATGGACCGCAGCGACTGGCTCCGGGTCAGGCCGATCGCCAGGCCGGCTTCACGCTGTCCCTTGGGTAGGCCGAAGACGCCGGAACGCACCAGCTCGGCGATCACCGATCCGTTGTAGAGCGTCAGTGCCAGCACAACGGCCACAAACGGCACATCGGCCGATGGCACCGGCGTCGACTTGGAAAGGAACTGGTAGAAGAAGATCATCATCAGCAGCACCGGAACGGCTCGGAAGAACTCCACGATCACGCCGGAGGTCCAGCTGATGGCCTTGACCGAGGACAGCCGGCCGAGCCCGAAGATGAGGCCGAAGAGGATTGAGGTGACGATCGCTACCCCTGCTGCCCGCAGGGTGGCCATCAGGCCTGGCAGCATAAAGAACTCCCAGGTGCGCCACTCCAGGAACGGAGTCCACTTGGCGGCATCGAACTGGCCCTTCTCCGCCAGTCCATTCACGATCAGCGCGATCAGGCCCAGGATAAGGAGGACTCCCAGGACGTTGCCGATCATGATGCGGCGCCGGGCCCGGGGGCCGGGTGCATCGAAAAGGACACTCTGGCTCATCGGGCCACCGCCAGTTTCTTCGAGGCCCAGGTTGTCAGCAGGCCGATCGGAATCACGATGAGGACGAAGCCCAGCGCGAAGGTCAGGAAGATCTGCGTCATCAGGTCCGGGCGGAACTCAATCATGGTCTTCATCAGCCCGGAGGCTTCCGCCACGGACGCCGTGGCAGCCACCGTGGTGTTTTTGGCCAAGGCGATCAGGACGTTGCCCAGCGGTGCGATAGCACCGCGGAAAGCCTGCGGCAGGATGATCAGCCATGCGGCGGGCAGGAAGGAGAGGCCAATGGAACGGGCCGCCTCGGCCTGTCCCAGCGGAACGGTATTAACGCCGCTGCGGATCGCTTCGCAGACGAAGGCTGCGTGGTAGATCGACAGGGAAAGTATGGCGAGCCGGAAGAAGTTGAGGTTGAAGTCACTGGACAGGCTGACCTGGAGCTGGGACCACAGGGCCAGCGCTCCGAAGACCATGATGATGGTCAGCGGCGTATTCCTGAAGATGTTCACATACGCCGTGCCGAACCAGCGCAGGCTGGCAATGGGGGAGATGCGCATAACGGCCAGGAGGGTGCCGAGCACCAGGGACCAGAGGCCAGCCCAGAAAGTCAGTTGGATGTTGACCCAGAAGGCCCCAACGACGTCGTAATCGCCGAAGAGATCAAGGAAACCTTCCATATGTCACCTCTTCCATAAAAATAAAAGTGCGGAGCTCAGGGCAGGGCCGCAGCCCTGCCCTGAGCTGTGCCGCCGAAAACCCGGCGGGGGTTGGTGAGGTTAGGCGCAGGCGTCCGGCGTCGGCGGGTTCAGGGAAGCGTTGAAGGTGTAGTCGGCACCCTCGGTGTTCGCCTTGATGGCCTCTTCCCAGGCGCCGTCGTCGATCATCTTCTGGATGGCAGCGTTGATGTCTTCACACTTGTCGCTGTCCTTCTGGATGCCGACGCCGTACTTCTCTTCGGAGAAGGTGTTGCCGACTACCTTGAACTGGCCCTTGTTTGCCTCGGTGGAAGCCAGGCCGGCCAGGATGATGTCGTCAGTGGTGACGGCGTCGATGGCGCCGCCCTGCATGGCGGTGACACATTCCGCGTAGCTCGGCTGTTCCATCAGGTTCACCTCGGAGGCCAGGGTGTCCTTGATCTTCTGCGCGGAGGTGGAACCGGTGACCGAGCAGAGGTTCTTACCGTTCAGGTCCTCGGGACCCTTGATGTCGTTATTGTCCGAGCGGACCAGCAGGTCCTGGCCGGCAACGAAGTACGGGCCGGCGAAGCCGACCTTTTCCTTGCGGGTATCGGTGATGGAGTAGGTCGCGAAGATCATGTCGACCTGATCATTTTCGAGCATGTTCTCGCGCTGGGCGGAGGGCGTCTCGATCCATTCGATCTGGTCTTCGCTGAAACCGAGCTCGCCGGCAACATACTTGGCGACGTCGACGTCGAAGCCGGCGTAATTGCCGCCTTCGTCAAAGCCGAGACCGGGCTGGTCGAACTTGATGCCGACGCGGATGGTCTCCCCGCCGGCGGAGTCGGCGTTTTCGTTACCGGAATCCCCGCCGCAGGCGGAAAGAGTCAGGGCAGCAGCTGCGGCCATCGCGGCAGCAGCGTAGCGGGTCTTGCGCATTTTTTCTCCTTGCATTGCGGCAGGATCCGTCTGGATCCTGCCTTGCCTCAAAGGGTTGGTGAAAAACTTCTGCAGTGCGGTGGGGGTCTTAGTGGGCCAGGATCTTGCCGAGGAAGTCCTTGGCCCGGTCGCTCTTCGGATTGGTGAAGAATTCCTCGGGCGTTGCCTGTTCAACGATCTGGCCGTCGGCCATAAAGATCACGCGGTCCGCGGCCTTGCGGGCGAAGCCCATTTCGTGGGTCACCACGATCATGGTCATCCCCTCATGGGCCAGCTCGACCATCGTGTCCAGGACCTCGTTGATCATTTCCGGGTCCAGCGCCGAGGTGGGTTCGTCGAACAGCATCACCTTCGGCTTCATCGCCAGCGCACGGGCGATCGCCACCCGCTGCTGCTGTCCGCCGGAGAGCTGGGCGGGAAGCTTGTTCGCCTGATTGTCGACGCCGACCCGCTTGAGCAGGGCCATGGCCTTTTCCTTGGCCTCAGCGGACTTTGTCTTCTTGACCTTGATCGGGCCCAGCGCCACATTGTCCAGGATCGATTTGTGGGCAAACAGGTTGAACGACTGGAAAACCATGCCGACGTCGGCACGCAGCTTCGCCAAAGCCTTGCCCTCGGCGGGCAGGACCTTGCCGTCAATGGTGATCTCGCCGTCGTCGATGGTTTCCAGGCGGTTGATCGCCCGGCAGAGGGTTGACTTGCCCGAACCGGACGGGCCGATCACCACAACCACTTCGCCGCGGGCCACATCAAGATTGATGTCCCGCAGCACGTGGAGGTCCCCGAAGTGCTTGTTGACGTTTTTCAGCGAGACGAGGGGTGCTGCGGCTTTTTCAGGTACAGGCTGCCCTGGTGTTGTGTCACTGGTCATACGTAGAAGATAGCGAACAAATCAAGGTGCTGTGCGCCGCATCACTCCCCGGGGTAGAAATCGTGACTCAAGAGAAACACAAACAACCCTGCTAACAGGCAGATCCGAACGCCCGCCTTAGGGCAGGGGTGAGAGCCGGGACACGCCGAGCCGCTAGCCTTGGAGCATGGCAATCAGCGACGAGCAAGACCTCACCAACCCGGTATCGGCGAAGCGCCGCGGCCCCGTGGAACTTCGCCGGGGGCAGGCGCGCGTACCGCAGTCGGACCGGTTCCTTCTGGATACCCAGGACGGAACACACTTCACGCACACCGACCCCTGGCGGGTCCTGCGCATCCAGAGCGAGTTCGTCGAGGGTTTCGGAACGCTCTCCGAGCTGGGTCCAGCAGTCAGTGTTTTCGGGTCCGCGCGGAGCCTGCCAGGGTCTCGGTGGTACAAAACGGCCGAAGAAGTGGGCCGTCTGCTGTCCGAAGCCGGCCTGGCCGTCATCACAGGAGGCGGTCCGGGATCCATGGAAGCCGCCAACAAGGGCGCCGTGGAGGCCAGCGGCGTTTCCGTGGGCCTTGGTATCGAACTTCCGTTCGAAACCGGGCTCAACGACTGGGTGGACCTGGGCATCAACTTCCGCTACTTCTTCGTCCGCAAGACCATGTTCGTCAAGTACGCGCAGGGCTTCATCGTCCTCCCCGGTGGCTTCGGCACACTGGATGAACTGTTTGAAGCGATGACGCTGGTCCAGACCCAAAAGGTGACTTCGTTCCCCATCGTGCTGATTGGTACGGATTTCTGGGCGCCGCTCCTGAACTGGGTGCGCGGCAGCCTCCTGGCGGAAGGCATGATCTCGGAGAAGGACCTGAACCTGCTTCATCTGGTCGATGACCCCGCGGAGGCTGTCCGCCTGGTTGTGGCCGACAGTGCCGGGCATGTCTCGCTCTAATCGCCCGCCGGCACAATCTGGGACGATGGAGCGGTGATGATCCTGCTCGCCTTCCTTGCCATCGCCGTCGTCGGCGCGGTCTTCCTGCTGGTGGCCGGTCGGATTGGCCCGGGGAGATGGCGGCGTGCTGCTGATCTGGAGCAGGAGGACTGGGGCGGGGAGCGGCGCTTCCCGGCCGCTGCCGGGCTCGCCGAGCCCGATCCCCGGCTGCCTCCGGTGCTCCTGCCGGAGCGGCCCGTCGCAGCGGACATCGCCGACCTGCGGTTCTCTGTTGGCTTCCGCGGTTACCGGATGGACGAGGTGGACGTGGTGCTTGAACGGCTGGCCACAGCCCTCCTGGAACGTGACGCGGCGCTCGCCGAACTGCGTGGGCCGGGCGGACCCGGTCCAGCCGCCCCACCCGTCGACGCCCGGCCGGAGCAGCCCGAATGACAGCGCAGCCGGGTCCGGACGGACTGCTGCGCTGCCCCTGGGCGCTTGGCAGCCCGGATTATCTCGCCTATCACGACGAGGAATGGGGCCGGCCGGTGACCGGCGAGGCGGCGTTGTTTGAGCGGCTTAGCCTGGAGGGCTTTCAATCTGGACTGAGCTGGATCACGATTCTGCGGAAGCGCGAGGCCTTCCGTGAAGCCTTCCGCGGCTTCGACCCGGAAACTGTGGCCGGGTTCGGGGACGCCGAGGTAGCTGACCTGATGGAAAACCCCGGGATTGTCCGCAACCGTGCCAAGATCCAGGCCACGATCAACAACGCGCGTGCCCTGCTCGCGCTCCCCGCGGGTGAGTCGCTGGAAATCCTGCTCGGGAAACACCGCCCGCCGCCCGGACCGGCTCCCCGGTCGACCGCGGACGTTCCCGCCTCCACCCCCGATTCCGTCAGCCTGTCCCGGGCGCTCAGGGACCGGGGCTTCCGCTTCGTTGGGCCGGTCACTGCGTACGCCATGCTGCAGGCCACCGGATATGTAAACGACCATCTGGCAGCCTGCAGCATCCGGGGCAGCTGCTAGCAGCCAGCCCCCGCGCCCGCCGCGTTGTGGCGCCAGACACACCGAAATTTCGCCTGCTCACTACTTGTGCGGAATAATGGTCCCCAAATGCAGCTCGGTGCCCTAAGCAACGGCTCGGAAACCGATCGGCAGCAGTACAGGTGACTACTCGGGGAATAACCCCGCAGTGCACTGTTGAAAGGGGAACTTCAAGATGGCTGCGATGAAACCGCGTACGGGTGATGGACCTATGGAGGTCACCAAGGAAGGGCGCAGCCTGATCTTGAGGGTGCCGATCGACGGCGGCGGACGCCTTGTGGTGGAACTGAACGCAGAGGAAGCCGGCAAACTCAAGGAATGCCTCCTCGGCGTCACCGGCTAGGCTGGGTGCATGCGTCCTTCCAGGCAAGTTTCCAAGCCTGCGGGTTCCTTGCAGGCTCCCCGCAGGATGTCCATGACAGCTGTTTCACCGCTGCCGCCGTACCCGCGGCCAGATGAACCTGGCGCGGATACCGGCCTCGAACCGAAACCCGGCGAGGGCGTGGACGTCCTGGCCGTGGGAATCGCCCCGGGGCCGGCGGCGGAATCTTCCCAGGAAGGCGCACCTGCGGGTGCGAAACCCGTTCCCGAACCCCGCAGCGGAGCCGTTGAAGCCGCCGTGCGCTACGGCGTTGACGTTGCGGCGCGGGCGGATGCTGCCGGGATCAGCGGCCGGGCAGGGGAGCACCTTGTGGTTGAACCGCCGCGCGGTTCCGAGGGGCTGCCCGGGAAACTGATCTACCTGGGGGTCGGCGATGAGTCCCACCAGAGTCTTCGGCGCGCCGGCGCCGCGTTGGCCCGCGCGACGTTCGGAGCACAGAAAATACGCACCAGTGTGGTGGACGGGCTGACGCCCCAGGCGCAGCAGGCCTTCCTCGAGGGGTTCCTGCTTGGTGGCTACCGTGCGCCGAAAACCGGGCTCTCCGACGCCGCCAAGCCCATGGCCGCGCGGATGGAGGTCACCGGTTTGAACCCGCAGGCGCTGGCCCTGGCTGAAACCAGTGCACGCGCAGCCTGGCTGGCCCGGGACCTGACAAACACCCCGCCGGACACCGCAACACCGGCGTGGATGGCCGCGCAAAGCCGCTCCGTGGCCCAGGCCGCGGGGCTCGAATTCGAAGAGTGGGACCCCAAGCGGCTGGCAGCTGAAGGCTTCGGCGGGCTCACCGCCGTGGGTTCCGGCTCCGCCAATGGCCCGCGGCTGGTGCGCG
Source organism: Arthrobacter sp. Helios (assembly GCF_023167125.1). Taxonomy (NCBI): domain Bacteria; kingdom Bacillati; phylum Actinomycetota; class Actinomycetes; order Micrococcales; family Micrococcaceae; genus Arthrobacter; species Arthrobacter sp. Helios. The sequence goes on along the minus strand of NZ_CP095402.1, from coordinate 2,201,372 downwards.
TTACGTACCGGCCCACGGGGGCTGCCGGAGCGGAAGCCGGCGGCGTGGTCCTGGTGGGGAAGGGCATAACCTTCGATTCAGGCGGCATCTCGCTCAAGCCGCGCGATTCCATGCCCGCCATGAAAATGGACATGGCCGGCTCGGCCGTAGTCCTGGCCGCAGTACAGGCCGCCGCTGAGCTGAAGCTGCCGTTCGAAGTGACGGCCCTGCTTGCCCTGGCAGAAAACGCGATCGGTGCCGCGTCCTACCGGCCCGGCGATATTGTCAGGACCTGGAACGGCACCACCGTGGAGATCGGCAACACCGACGCCGAAGGGCGGATGGTTCTTGCCGACGCCCTCGCGTACGCAGCCGGCCGGCTGGAGCCCGGTGCCCTGATTGATGTTGCCACTCTGACGGGCGCGGCCGCGCTCGGACTGGGCAAACGCCATGCCGCCCTCTTTGGCAACGATCCCAGCCTGCTGACCGCCTTCGAGGCGGCCGCCAGCAGCTCGGGGGAGCCGCTCTGGCAGCTGCCGCTGGTGCCGGAATATGACTATCTGCTGGACTCAGACACCGCTGACCTGGCGCATGTGGCACCCGTAGGTGCCAAGGCGGGGGCAGGGGCTATTCTCGGGGCCCTGTTCCTGGAGAAATTCGTGGACGGCACACCCTGGATCCACCTGGATATCGCCGGGCCCATGGAAGCAGCCAGCGACAGCCACGAGTACGCCAAGGGCGCCACCGGTTTCGGCGCCCGGCTGCTGATCGCCTTCCTGCGCGCCCGCGCCGCCCGCACGCTGGCCGGAATCGACGCTTCCTAGACTGCGGCCCGGACGCTACCGGCGCGCCGGCAGTACCTTGACGGCCAGCAGCAGGCCGTCCCCGGTTGGCAGGAGCGCCGAGACCAGCGAATCGTTGTCCCGGATGGCCTTGCCCACCTGCCGCATCGTGCTGGTCAGCGGTTCACGTGCCGCCGGATCGGCGACCCGGCCGTTGTCGAGGGCACCATTAACGATCAGCAGCCCCCCGGGCTTCAGCAGCCGGACGGCCTGTTCGGTGTACACGGGGAAGGATGCTTTGTCCGCGTCGATAAAAACCAGGTCGTAGGCGTTGTCGGTGAGCCGCGGCAGCACCTCGGCGGCGCGGCCGGAGATGGTCCGGGTCCGGTTTCCCGGAATGCCGGCCTCCGAATAGGCCAGCCGGGCAGCGCGCAGGTGGTCGACGTCGGAGTCAATGGTCGTCAGGACGGACTGCGGGCCGAGTCCGCGCAGCAGGCAAACTCCTGAAACGCCGGCACCCGTCCCCACCTCTACAACGGTCTGTGCCTTCGCGGACGCAGCCAGGACGGTGAGCGCCGCGCCGACTCCGGTACTCACGGGATGTACACCGAGTTCGTGGGAACGCTCGCGTGCGCGGAGCAGCACTTCATCCTCGAAGGGCAGGGCCTCCGTGTAGGACCAGTTGGTCTGCTTGTCGGCGCTCATCGGTGTACGTCACTTTCGGTCGGGGTGGCAGGGAAACCAGGAACAAATCGGAATAGAAGCAGGAATTGGAATAGGCAATAGTCCGGGATGCAGCAGGGGGCGCAGCCGCTGGGCTGGGCCGGCGCCGGACTGCTTTACCAGCTTAAGGCCAGCGGTCCAGCAAACCGGGCTGGCGTGGCCGTGCCGTGGATCTTGTCATTTGGATGTCGCAGCGAAAGGCACGCCCACTTGTCTGCCGAACCACGGCATGCTAACAGCGAACTCCCAGAATCATGCGCGAATATTGATGCTGAAGCTGGCGATCAGAGACTGCCCCTACCTCACCGGGAACAAGGCAGCCGACTTGCGCTTTGAAGGGAGGAAGACCATGACCGGGACACTTGACGTTTCAGCGGACGCATCGGCAGGCGCCGACTGGGTGCGTCCGACCTGGGAAGAAGTGGTGCAGGCGCACTCCGCGAAGGTCTACCGCCTGGCGTACCGCCTAACCGGCAACAAACACGACGCCGAGGATCTTACCCAGGAAGTTTTCGTCCGTGTCTTCCGATCACTGGCCAACTTCCAGCCTGGAACCCTGGACGGCTGGCTCCACCGGATCACCACCAACCTTTTCCTCGACCAGGCCCGGCGCAGGAGCCGGATCCGGTTCGACGGTATGAGCGAGGAAGCCGAGAGCCGCCTCCCGAGCCCGGGTCCCGGTCCGGAACGGAGTTTCGAATTCAACAACCTGGACGTCGATATCCAGCAGGCGCTGGAAGAACTTCCTCCGGATTTCCGGGCAGCCGTTGTGCTCTGCGACCTTGAAGGGCTGTCCTATGACGAGGTCGCCCGTGCCTTGGGTGTCAAGCTGGGCACCGTACGCTCCCGGATTCACCGCGGACGCACCATGCTGAAGGAAAAACTGGCCCACCGCGATCCAACCCAGCGCCGGACCCCGGCCGTCAGCCTCAAAATTCCCCGCGTGGTTGGAGCCGGATAGAGAATATGCGCCATCCTCGACGCCATATCCGTGAGTTCCTGGACGACGAACTTCCGCAGCGCAAAAGGGCAGCAGTCCAAGCTCACCTGGAACGCTGCGCACCCTGCCGGTCCCTCGTGGAAGAGGAACGGCGCCTGCGCATCCGGCTGCGGTCCATGAGCATACCGCTGCCGGGGGAGGACCTGGCCCGGCGCATTGTGGCCGGGGGAGCATCCCTGCCGGCCGCCCCGGAGGAGAAACGGCCGCGGACCCGCGCCCGCTACGCCGTCGCCGTGGGTAGCATCCTCACCCTCGTCTCCGGATTCGTCCTGGCTGGTGCCTACGTGCTGGGTACTTTGGCCGACGAACCCTTCTCTGCTCCGCAGCAGGCGCACCTGCTGGCCGGCTGGAACCAAGTAACCCAAAGCCAGACCGGCAAGCTGTCCAGCGACCAGCTGCAGAAGCTCCGAGAATCCGGCTGGTCCTGCCCGGAGCTTTCCGAACTCGGCTTCACCCTTGAAGAAGCCACCGCCACGCACGTGGCAGGACAGCCCGCCGTCGCGCTGGTACTCGCCCGCAATGGGGAGAAGATTACGCTGTATGAGCAGCGTCCGGGTGAGGGCGACACAAACGCCAGCGTCCTGCATGCAGTCAGCGAACGGCCGGTAGCGGAAGAGGGTTTCACCCTCCAGACCGGAAACTCCGCTACCTCGCCCCGGGTCTGGCGGGATCCGGCGAAGCCCGGCCAGGCAGTGCTGTCCACCGGCAATGTCACCTATACACTCGCGTCATCTGCGTCGAACGAAATGGTTGCCGGTGCAGTCAGTGAACTGTCGCTGACCGAGTCTGCCCGCCTGCTGGTACCTTCCAAGGACCGGGACTCCGGGCCGGTGGACAGGGTGATGCGGGGGCTATCGCTGCTGGCCGGTGCCGGACGTTCACTTTGAGTCCACACTGGAAGTCGCTTGAACCGGGCGGGAAAAGGTAACCTTCAGAAGTGTTCGGAATAAATGGCTATGAGCTGATCGTGCTGGCAATCCTTGCTGTGGCCGTTCTCGGCCCTGAGCGCCTGCCCGAATACGCCTCCCAACTGGCCCGCCTGGTCCGCGAACTTCGCCGCATGGCCAGTGGTGCCCGGGAGCAGCTGCGCGAAGAAGTCGGCCCGGAAATTGACGAAGTGGACTGGCGCAAGCTGGACCCGCGGCAGTACGACCCCCGGCGGATCATCAAGGAAGCCCTGCTCGACGACGTCGAAGATGCTGTCCGCCCGGCTCCGCGGCAGGGAACCTCAGGGCACCCCGTCCGCAGCGCAGCCACAGCGCCCGCAGCCGCAGCGCCGGCGGCCGCCGCCGTCCCTGCTGCCGCAGCGCAGACATCACCGCCGCCCGTGCAGCGCATCGAACGGCTCGCGGCCGGGGAAACCGCTCCCTTCGACGTGGAGGCCACCTAGCCCCGCACCGGGCAGTGCCGGTACGCCGGCCGGACCAGCACCTGCCCCCGGAACGGCCGCCGCAACAACGTAGCCCCGCGGACAGCGGATCCCAACCGTCCGGCGCGGTGACATCAGAGTGGCGCCTGCCAAAACCGACGTCCCTTGTCTCCAGTAGTCTGCGACAGGGAGGGCATCCATCAGGAGCGGGGGGTGACTCCCAGGCTCATCCCGGAGAGTCCCCGCGGACGGCGGGACAGGGTGTGGGCGATTCGCCGCAGCTCAGCACCGGCGCTCCCGTCCTGAGCGGCGGAATCCGTCAGCACCACCGGAAGTCCCGCGTCCCCGCCTTCGCGCAGGCGGACGTCGAGCGGGATGCTGCCGAGCAGCGGAACTTCGTAGCCGAGTGCGCCGGCCAGCCGCTCGGAGACGATCGCACCGCCGCCTGAACCGAAGAGCTCCATCCGTTCCCCGTTCGGCAGGCTCAGCCAGGACATGTTCTCGATGACGCCGGCGACTTTCTGACCGGTCTGGGCGGCAACTGTTCCCGCCCGCTCGGCAACGTCCGCCGCCGCCGCCTGCGGCGTCGTGACCACCAGAATCTCAGCCGACGGCAGCAGCTGGCCCACAGAGATAGCGATGTCGCCTGTGCCCGGAGGAAGGTCCAGCAGCAGCACGTCCAAGTCCCCGAAATACACGTCGGTGAGGAACTGCTCCAGTGCCCGGTGCAGCATCGGCCCGCGCCAGGCCACCGGCTGGTTACCGTCGAGGAACATGCCGATGGAAATCGTCTTGATGCCGTGGGCCACCGGCGGCAGGATCATCTCGTCGACGCGGGTTGGCGGCGCGGTGATGCCCAGGAGGCCGGGGACGGAGAACCCGTGGACATCGGCGTCGACCACACCCACCCGCAGCCCGGAGGCCGCCATGGCTGCGGCGAGGTTGACCGTGACGGTGGACTTGCCCACCCCGCCCTTGCCGCTGGCGACCGCATAGACACGGGTCAGGGAATCCGGACGGCTGAATGGAATCCCGCGGGCTCCGCCCGGCCCGCGGAGCATCGCCTTGAGCTCTTCGCGCTGTTCGGGACTCATGACGTCCAGCTCGACGTCCACGCTCGAAATGCCGGGCACCCCGGCGAGCTCACGCTCCACGTCGCCGGTGATGGTTCCGCGCAGCGGGCAGCCCGCAATCGTCAGGAGCACCGAAACGCGGGCGGCGCCGGCGTCGTCCACTTCCACGCTGCGAAGCATGCCCAGCTCGGTAATGGGACGCCGCAGTTCCGGGTCGATGACCCGGCCAAGGGCGGCGCGGGCCTGTTCCTGGAGGGTCTTACCTGATCCGTTCAAAGGCACTGCTTAGTCTTCTCCTGCTCCGGGCGTAATCTTGGGCAGCGCCGCGGTGGCATCCTGGCCCCGGCGGCGCTGGTTCCGGCGGCTGGAATCGTCCCGGTTGTCATTTGCTTCCAGGAGCTCTTCGAGCAGGCTCCGGATCTCGGAGCGGACATAATCCCGTGTGGCTACTTCACGCAGGGCGATCCGCAGCTCGGCGATTTCCCGGGTGAGGTACTCCGTGTCCATCAGGTTGCGTTCAGCGCGTTCGCGGTCCTGGCGCATGGAGACACGGTCCCGGTCGTCCTGCCGGTTCTGGGCCAGCAGCAGCAGGGGAGCGGCGTAGGAGGCCTGGAGGGAGAGCATCAGGGTCAGCAGCGTAAAGCCCAGCGCCACGCTGTCGAAGCGCAGGGACACCGGCCCCCACGTGTTCCAGCCCAGCCAGAGAAGGCAGAAGACGGTCATGTACAGCAGGAACTGCGGGGTGCCCATGAACCGGGCGAAATTCTCCGTGGCGTGGCCAAAGGCATCGGGGTTTGGGGACAACCGCGGGAGCCACCGGGTGCGGGCGGTGCGCGGGGTATCCAGGCCGTCGGTGCGGGGGCGGTTCTTCTCAGCCATTCTTCCTTCCCTGCCACGTAATGGGGCCGGTGTCATCGGAGGCGCGCCAGTCATCCGGGAGGAGGTGGTCCAGCACATCGTCCACCGTTACGGCTCCCACGAGCCGGCCGCCGTCGTTCACAACCGGCAATGAGTTCAGGTTGTACGTCGCGAGCATGCGGGAGATCTCGCTGATGTCCGCGTAGTCGCGGACCGGTTCAAGGTCAGTGTCCAGGATGTTTCCCAGCGCCTCGGGGGGAGCGGCCCGCAGCAGCTTCTGGATGTGCACGACGCCGAGATACCGTCCGGTGGGAGTTTCCAGCGGAGGCCGGCAGACATAAATGGAGGAGGCGAGGGCTGGGGTGAGCTCCTCCTTGCGGACATGGGCCAGGGCTTCGGCCACCGTGGCTTCCGGCGGGAGGATCACGGGCACCGGCGTCATCACCGAGCCGGCAGTATCCTCTTCATACTCCATCAGGCGCCGGACATCGCGGGCGTCTTCGGGCTCCATCAGCTGCAGGAGCTCTTCCTTCTGTTCTTCCGGCAGCTCGTTGAGCAGATCGGCGGCATCATCCGGATCCATTTCCTCCAGGACGTCTGCGGCCCGCTCAAGGTCAAGGGACTGCAGGATCTGGACCTGATCGTCGTCGGGGAGTTCCTGCAGGACGTCGGCGAGGCGCTCATCCTGGAGTTCACTGGCGACCTCGATGCGGCGTTTGCCGCTCATTTCGTGCAGGGCCTCGGCGAAGTCGGCTGCCTTCAGGTCATCATGCTGGGCAACGAACTGCGTGGCGGCCTGCGGGCCGGAGATGTCCCAGTGGTAAATCTCGGCCCAGTCCACGATCAGCAGTTCGCCGCGCCGGCGCAGCCCGCGGAGCCCTGAAGCCTGCCCGCCGCGGCGGACGAAGAGACTGGAGACGTGCCAGTCTCCGGCACGGTTCTGCTCAATGGCAATATCCTCGACGGTGGCTTCCCCGCCGTTGTCCGCCAGGATCACCTTGCTGTCGAAAAGCTCGGCGACCACCAGCATTTCCGCGCCGCGCTGCTGGAAACGGCGCAGATTGACCAGCCCGGTGCAGATGATCTGGCTCGGGTCCATGGAGGTGATCCGCGTGATCGGCACGAAGACCCGCTTTTTGCCCGGGACCTCTACGACGATTCCCACGGCCTGGGGCGGCCTGCCCGCGCCGCGGTCCAGCACTACGGCATCGCGGAGGCGGCCCAGACGGTCCCCGAGCGGATCGAAGACATCCAGGCCGAGCAGCCGTGCAATGAAGACTCGGGTGGGATTTGTGCTCACCCTTCTTAGGCTACTTGGCGGCGGCGGGATCGGCGTATTACGGCGCCGCCATCCGGGCCCGGCGTTCACTGCGAGCGATACATTCCCCCACAACGGCCCCACTTGCGAAAGAATGGTGGAATGTCGAACCTATTTGGTGGATCAACGCAGCGGGACCCGGGACGCAACCTGCCACGCGGCGAACTAGTGGGCCGTTACACCGCGTACCTGGATGCCCAGAAGGCGGTGGACTACCTGGCGGATTCGAAGTTCCCCGTCCAGCTTGTCTCCATTGTCGGCAACGAGCTGAAATCCGTGGAGCGGGTGACCGGAAGACTGTCCTATCCGCGGGTGGCGTTGTCCAGCGCCGCCACCGGTGCCTGGTTCGGTCTCTTCGTGGGGCTTGCCTTGATGCTCTTTGGCGGCGGCGATTCCTATATCTCGCTGATACCGTCCATGGCGCTGGGCGCCGTCTTCTGGCTGCTGTTCGGAGTGCTGGCGTACGCCTTCCAGCGCGGCCGCCGGGATTTCACCTCCACCAGCCAGGTCATAGCCACCAGTTACGACGTTGTGGTGGCCCCTGAGGCTGCCAATGAAGCCCGGAGGCTGCTGCAGCAGCTGCCCATGGTGGGACAGAGCGGGCATCCGGCAGCTTCGCAGGGACAGCCTCCCTACCAGCCGCCGCAGGGACAGCCGCCCTACCAGGGACCGCAGGGACAGCCGCCGTACCAGGGGCCGCAGCAGGGCCAGGCGCCTCAGCGTCCGTCCACATGGGCAGATCCCTACGGTGCCCGCGGCGCCGGCACTTCCGGCGAAGCTGTGTCCGGCGGAGCTGTGTCCGGCGGAGCGGGCGCTCACGCTGCCGCAGCCCAGGGGCAGCCTGCGGAGCAGCAGCAGGCACAGGCTGGGCAGGCACCGCCCCGGGGCCAGTTCCCCGATCTGCCCGACGGCCGGCCCCGCTACGGTGTCCGGCTCCCGGATGCTGTCCCGGCCGCCCAGAATGACAGTGGCGCTGGTTCCCCGGCATCTGAAGCTGCCGCACCTGAAGGTGCGGCGCCTGAAGCCCCGGCAACCGATGCCGCTCAGAATGAATCAACCCCGGAGCAGAAGGACGGGAACCGCTGATCCCAGCAGGTTCCGGGGGCCGGCGCAGCCGCTCAGCGTTGGGCCAGCAAAAGCCACCGCCCTTGAGTATTACAGCCCATGAGACTCGCGGCCCACAAGAATCACAGGCCATAAAAATACCCGCCCGGATCATCCGGGCGGGTATTTTTATGGCTCGGGCAGTGTCGGCCCCGTGCAGCTGCTAGGCGTAGATGCCGGCCATCCAGGCCTCGACGTCGTCCGGGTTGCGGGGCAGCGCGTCGCTGAGGTTTACCGGGCCGTCGGCGGTGATCAGTACGTCGTCCTCGATCCGGACGCCGATTCCGCGGTATTCCTCGGGGATGGTGAGGTCTTCCTTCTTGAAGTACAGGCCGGGTTCGATGGTAAAGACCATGCCTTCCTCAATGACGCCGTCCAGGTACAGCTCGCGGCGTGCCTGGGCGCAGTCATGGACATCCAGGCCGAGGTGGTGGCTGGTGCCGTGCGGCATCCAGCGGCGGTGCTGCTGGCCCTCATCGGAGAGCGCTTCCTCGAGCGGAACCGGAAGCAGTCCCCAATCCTGCAGGCGTTCGGCAAGGACACGAACTGCGGCAGCATGCACGTCACGGAATTTGTTTCCCGGCTTGGCCGCAGCGAAGCCGGCATCGGCCGCGTCCAGCACAGCCTGGTAGACCCGGCGCTGCACCTCGGAGAACTTGCCGTTGACCGGCAGGGTGCGGGTGACGTCTGCGGTGTAGAGGCTTTCGGCCTCGACTCCGGCGTCGAGCAGCAGCAGGTCACCTGCCTGCACAGCGCCGTTGTTCCTGATCCAGTGCAGGACGGTGGCATTGTTGCCGGCCGCGGCGATGGTGTCGTAGCCCAGCTCGTTGCCCTCTTCGCGTGCCCGGGCAAAAAATGCACCTTCTACAACGCGCTCCCCCCGAGGGTGGGCGATGGCGCGGGGAAGGGCCTTCACAACCTCCGTGAAGCCGTTCACGGTAGCGGCGACGGCTTCGCGCATCTGGGCGATTTCCCAGTCATCCTTGATCAGCCGGAGCTCGGAGAGCGCCTCGGTGACTTCGTCGTCCAGGGCATCCAGTGCCGAGAGATCTACGTTCTCCGGGTCGGGAGCAGTGTTGTAGCGGACGGTGTCGACCAGGGCATCGACCATCTCGTCCACCTTGCGCAGCAGACGGACCGGGGTGCCGCCAAACTGCGGATCGCCGACGTTCGCTGTGATCGCGGTTTCAGCTTCCGACAGGTCACGGGTGGGCAGGCCAACGAGGGCGCTGACTTCAGCCAAGCCAAGCCGTGAGCCGATCCAGAATGCTCCGTAGCGTGCGTTGGAGTAGAACTCCTCGCTGTCGGTTCCGGCGAGCGGCCGGAAGTACAGGGTGGCCGTGTGGTGGCCGCCGTCGTCGCCGGTTCCTTCTTCCACGGGCTCCATAACCAGCACGGCGTCCGGCTCGTGGTCCAGGCCGAGCCCTGTGAGGTGGGCGAAGCCGGAGTGGGGCCGGAACCGGTAGTCGGTGTCATTGGAACGGACCTTCAGCGGACCGGCGGGGATGACCAGGCGCAGTCCCTTGAACCGCTCGGACAGGGCCCGGCGCCGAGCGGCGGCATACGGGGCCACTTCCGACTGCTGGGGCAGTTCATGCGCTTCGGCGGCCCAGCCGGAGGACATAAAGTCCTTGAAAGCCTGAGATGTGGGGCGCTGGGAGCGGTTGTTTACGCGGTCATCGAGCGGCTGTCCCTCCGACAGTTCTTCGAGGCCGGAGTCAGCAGTGTCTGGGGAAATGGCGTCAGTACTCACCTGTACATGGTCTCACCGCCCATAACCTGGACCAAACACCTCCGGCGCGGAGCGGGACCGGCCTGCGGAACCTGGGGCCGGGGAGCGCGTAGATTGGTGGGGTGAGAATCGACCTGCATACCCATTCCAATGTCTCGGACGGAACTGAGCCGCCCGGTGCCGTGATGGCTGCAGCCAGCGCCGCCGGCCTGGACGCCGTCGCGCTGACGGACCACGATTCCACGGCCGGCTGGGGCGAAGCGGCGGAAGCGGCGCGCGGACTGGGCCTGGTGTTTGTCCCGGGCATGGAGGTTTCCTGCCGGACGGCAGACGGTATCAGCGTGCATGTGCTTTCCTACCTGCATGATCCCGAGCACCCCGGGCTGCTGGCTGAGATCGCCAAGTCCAGGTCGGCACGTGTCACCCGGGCCGAACGGATGGTCGAACGCCTGGCAGAGGACTATCCGATCAGCTGGCAGGACGTCCAGGCGCAGGTGGCCCCGGGCGCAACCATTGGCCGCCCGCATATAGCCGACGCGCTGGTGGCAGCCGGTGTGGTCCCCACCAGATCGGCGGCTTTCGCCGGCATCCTGACGGCGCGTTCGCGGTATTTCGTGGCCCACTACGCCCCGGACCCGGCAGCGGCCGTGGAACTGATCCGCGATGCAGGAGGGGTACCCGTTTTTGCCCACCCGGAGGCTTCCTCCCGCGGCCGGGTGGTCAACGAAAAGACGTACCGCGAGATGATCGACGCCGGCCTGGCAGGACTGGAAATCGACCACAGGGACAATCCGGAAGCAGGCCGTGAATTCCTGCGCGGCCTGGCGCGGCGGCATTCCCTCCTGGTCACCGGATCCAGCGACTACCACGGCACCGGCAAACCGAATGTGCTGGGGGAGTACACCACCGACCCGGCAGTCCTGGAAAAAATGGCCGAACTTGGCACCGGAACCGGTCTGATCACTCCGTAGAGTGCCCCCGCTGGAGACCGCTATTCCGCTGCCACGGCACCACCCGGACGCGGATATAGCTCATTTCAGCAGCTTTTACAAAACGGCACCCGGCAAAGCCCTCCGAAATCCGGCCGGGCGCTTCGAAGCCTAACTGTAACAATTCATATTGCTTATTGATCAATTGAAATATGTTATGTTGTAAAAAGTCCGAGGGTGCCCGGGGATGGCATTCACGGACCGGAGACCTGTGCCCTGACGTCACAGGGTGCATCCTGGACGCAGCTTAGGCTGCAGGCCGCGGTTCGAGTGAACTCACCGCAGGCTGGGCGGCGCTGCGAGCGCCGTATCCCCGATGAGCAGGGCTGCCCGTAGGGGTTCTTTCGCGGAATTATCTGTTTCCGCACGCTGCACCTGCCATCTTTCGCAAGGTCCGCCGAATGCGGTTCGTGGCCTTTTCGCATGAGTGACCCGCGGTGCCGGACCGGCCGCGGAGGAGAGGAATATGTGGTTGACGACGGAGTGGAGTTTTATCAGCTGGGCGCATGGACAGTAGTTGCGCTGTTTATCCTGTTCTACGGCGGGACATTCCTCATGTCAGCGCTAATTGGTAAAAAGAATGAAAATGCCGACGGTTACATGACTGCCGGAAATAAGATCGGATTCGGTGTTTCGGCTGCCAGCATGACGGCCACCTGGATCTGGGCGTCCTCCATGTACGCCTCGGCAACGTCCGGTTATACCTATGGGATCTCCGGGCCAATCCACTACGGGCTGTGGGGCGCCCTGATGATTCTGTTTATCTACCCGTTCGGGCGGAGGATCCGCAAGGTTGCCCCTAAAGCGCATACCCTGGCGGAGGTTATGCGTGCCAGGCACGGAAAATCGAGCCAGCTGATGCTCGCGGGATCCAATGTGGTGGGCAGCGTCATTTCATTGACCTCAAATTTCATCGCGGGCGGCGCGCTGGTGGCACTGCTGTCCCCTTTCAGCTTTCAGCAGGGCATCGTTGCCGTGGCTGCCGGAGTGCTGCTGTATACACTGTGGTCCGGGTTCAGGGCCTCTGTCCTGACCGACTTTGCCCAGGTGGTGGCCATGCTCGGCGCCGTCGTCATCATTATTCCCGTGGTGTTTTTTGCCGCCGGAGGACCGGGAATGTTTGAGGCCGGGGCAGCAAACCTCACGGCGGAGCAATCAAACTTCTTCTCGTCCGAGGCATTCCTGAACCAGGGGGCACCCTATATTGCCGCGGTCCTTGCCTATGCCATCGGCAACCAGACCATTGCCCAGCGGCTGTTCGCGGTCCGGGAAGACCTGATCAAGAAGACCTTCGTCACCGCCACCATTGGATACGGTGCCACGGTCATCGGCATCGGCATGCTCGGCGTTATGGCACTGTACCTGGGTTTCAGCCCGGCGGAGGGCGACCTGAACAACCTCATCCCGCAGATGGCCTCCACCTACCTTGGCCCGGTTCTCCTCGGCGTTTTCTTCATCATGATCCTCGGTTCGCTTTCTTCCACCGCCGACTCGGATCTGTCCGCACTTTCGGCCATCATGATGGCCGATGTCTACGGCCAGAACATTGCCCGGAAGGGCAAGGCCAATCCCCGGACCATGCTCATGATCGGCCGGATCTCCATGGTGGTGGCAACTGGTGCCGGGCTCTACTTCGCCAGTGGACGGATGAACATCCTTGATCTGCTGGTCTTTGTCGGTGCGCTCTGGGGTGCCCTCGTTTTCCCGGTGCTGGCGAGCTTCTACTGGACGAAGGTTACAAACAAGGCCTTCACGGTCTCCGTCCTGGCGGCCCTGGCGGTTTTCATTCCCGTGCGGTTTGGCTGGCTTCCCATGGACGGGGCCACCGGCTATGTCTTTGACGCCGTCTCGGTGGTGGGCATCGGGGTGGTCCTGGGACTGATGGCCTTCGGCTTCTTCGGGCTCCGTGCCGCCCTGATCATCGGCGCGGCCGGCGCGCTGCTATCAGCACCTTTCGTGATGGGCTTCCTGCACGACTACGAAGTGCTGACCGGTTCACTGGTGGCCTATGCGGTCAGCACAGTGATCTGTTTCCTCATGTCCTTCCGCAACCGGAACGAATTCGATTTTGCGCTGATTCAGCAGCGGATCGGTGACTACGACCAGCGCCCGCCGGAACCGGCTGCATCCGCAGCCCGGTCCTGATAACGCAACCGGGTCCTGATCTAGCCACCTACGACCTTTAGGAGCATCACCATGGCAGTATTCTGGCTTACCGTTTATGTCCTTATCTGGCCCGTTGTGGTCGCCGGCACGCTGGCAGTCATCTGCCGGGGATTCTATCGGGACTGGGCCGAGTCCCGCCGTGAAGGACGCAGCATCATCTAGTTCAGTCCAGCCCGCTTCAGTCCAGCCCGCCGGAGCTGTCCAAGGCCCGGGACAGCGAAAAGCGCCGCAGCAGCAGGATTTCCTCCTGCTGCTGCGGCGCTTAAGCACACTGCGGGCTGAAGCCGGCTAACCGGCGTCGACGGTGTCCGCATCGATGCTGCTGTTCACTTCCGCGGCGTCCGCGGGTGCTGCCGGAACCGTTCCCGCCGCGCTCACAGGCGCGGCCTTCAGCGGCGGAGCAGCCTTGGCCCTGGCGCGGGAAGGCCGTGGTTTTTTGGCGGCCGCGGCTTTCACCGGAACAACGACGGCGGCGGCGTGCCCCAGCCGCTGCTCCATCACTTCGATCGCCTGCGGGTTGGCATCCACGCAGACGAATTTCCGGTTGAGCTTCGCGGCGACGGCACCCAGGGTTCCGGAACCCGCGAAAAAATCCAGGACCCAGTCACCCTCGCGGCTGCTGGCGGCCACTGCCCGGCGCAGCAGGCCCTCGGGCTTCTGCGTGGGATAGCCCGTCTTTTCCCGGCCCGTGGGGGAGACGATCGTATGCCACCAGACATCCGTGGGCAGTTTCCCCAGCGCCACCTTTTCCGGCGTGACCAGTCCCGGAGCCATGTACGGCTCACGGTCCACTTCCGCGTTGTCAAAGTGGTAGGTGTTCGGGTTTTTGACGTACACCAGGATGTTGTCGTGCTTGGCCGGCCAACGGCTCTTGGCCCGGCCGCCGTAGTCGTAGGCCCAGATGATCTCGTTCAGGAAGCAGTCGCGCCCGAACAGCGCATCCAGCATCACCTTCACATAGTGGACCTCGCGGTAGTCCAGGTGCACGTACAGTGTCCCGTCCTCCGCAAGCAGGCGCCATGCTTCGGCCAGCCGTGGTTCCAGGAACGCCCAGTAGTCCTCGAAGGCATCGTCGTAGCTGGACAGCAGGCCCTTAACCGTGGTGTAGCTCCGGCCCTTGAAACCCGTCCTGTCGCCGCTGCCGTCGGCGCTGCGGACCATGGTGGTCTGCTGGCGCCGCTGTGCCCGGCCCGTGTTGAACGGCGGGTCGACGTAGATCATCGTGAAGGCGCCGTCCGGCAGGGTCGGCAGGTAGTCCGCATTGTCTGCATGGACTACCAGCGACCCGCCGTCCGGCGTCCAGGTAGGTGTGCTCATCCGTGCCGCAAAAGTCCCGCCCTATTCGGCTGCGGGAGCCTTGCTGACCACTTCACCGTTGCGGCGGCGGGTGCGGCTGCGGTTACGGCGCGGGCGGTCCGCCTTGGGGGCGTCGCCACCGGTGGCCGGTGCTGTCTCGCCTGCTGCGGCCGGTGCCTTGTCGGTGCTGCTGCGGCGGGCTCCGTCGCGCGGGGCGCGGGTCCGCTCACCGCTGCGGCCGCTGTCGGAGCTGCGGCCGCCGCGTGAACGCGAATCCGATCCGGCATCCGAGCGGGCCGGCCGGCGTCCGCCGGACTTCCCGGTTTCGCCCAGGTCTTCTAGCTTCTCCGCATCGATGCCGGCCAGGACGCGCTTGTTGCGGGGCAGCCGGCCCTTGGTGCCTTCCGGGATGTCCAGGTCTGTGTAGAGGTGCGGGGACGAGGAATAGGTCTCCACCGGTTCGGCCTGGTCCATGCCCAGGGCCTTGTTGATCAGGCCCCAGCGGGGAACGTCGTCCCAGTCAACGAAGGTGACGGCAGTGCCCTTGTTGCCGGCGCGGCCGGTACGGCCAACCCGGTGCAGGTAGGTCTTTTCATCTTCGGGGCACTGGTAGTTGATGACGTGGGTGACGTCATCAACGTCGATGCCTCGGGCGGCCACATCGGTGGCCACCAGGACGTCGACCTTCTCATTGCGGAAGGCACGCATGGCCTGCTCGCGGGCGCCCTGGCCAAGGTCACCGTGCATGGCAGCCACGGCGAAGCCGCGGTCCACGAGTTCCTCGGAGAGCTTTGCCGCGGTGCGCTTGGTCTTGGTGAAGATGATGGTGCGGCCGCGGCCGCGGGCCTGCAGAATCCGTGCCACAACTTCGCTCTTGTCGAGGTTGTGTGCGCGGTAGACAACCTGGCGGATGTCCTTCTTCGTCAGGCCTTCGTCATCAGGATCCGCTGCCCGGATGTGGGTGGGCTTGGTCATGTAGCGCCGGGCCATGGAGACGACGGCGCCGGGCATGGTGGCCGAGAAGAGCAGTGTCTGGCGCACGGCGGGGGTGGCTGCCATGAGGGTTTCGACGTCGGGCAGGAAGCCGAGGTCCAGCATTTCGTCGGCTTCGTCCAGGACGACGATCCGCACGTTCTTCAGCGAGAGCTGCTTCTTGTTGTAGAGGTCGATCAACCGGCCCGGCGTTCCGACGACGATTTCGACGCCGGCAGCCAGCGCCTCGATCTGCGGCTCGTAGGCACGGCCGCCGTAGATGGTGACAATCCGGGCGCCGCGGCGGCGGGCAGCAGTGGTGAGGTCGCCGGCCACCTGGACGGCAAGTTCGCGGGTCGGGACCACGATCAGGGCCTGCGGGGCGCCGGGGACGGCAAGGTCCGCGTAGCCCTCATCAGCCGGGGCAATCACACGCTGCAGCGCGGGGATGCCGAAGCCCAGGGTCTTGCCCGTGCCGGTCTTGGCCTGGCCAATGATGTCGTGCCCGCCCAGCGCGACCGGAAGGGTCATCGACTGGATGGGGAAGGGATGGGTGATTCCGGCGTCAGCCAGGGACTCCACGATGTCTGCACGCACGCCGAAATCTGCGAACGTCAGTTCGGGGATTTCCGCAGCTGCTTCCGTGGTTGCCAGGGTCTCGGCTACATCGAGTTCTTCATTGCTGTCATCGGCGGTCAACTGCGCGTCGCCGATCTGTGAAAGTTCAGTGTTCAATTACATACCGTTCAGTTAGGCATTCCTGCCGGCCGCGCTCGACGAGGGGGCTGATAAAGCCCGTCCCGGAGCGGACGGCGCGCAGGTGATGCGTCCAGCGGAAGCCGATCGCGGGCTAACAACTGCTGGCCACTCCAACTGCATTCGGCAAAGGCAGTGGCCGGGAAATATCAAGATCGCGTAGGTACTGCGGGTCTCACAACCAGGTTGGTGCATGTACATACGACGTGCTTACAACTGGCTCTTCAAGATGATGGGAACGACCGGGCATCCATTTACTACCATTCCAGTCTACCCGGTACAGCCGTGCACCGGGCGCATTGGGTGCCGGCGGGCGTTCCGCGCTCCCGTGCGGACGGGGCGGGCTGCCGGCAGAACGGACTTTGAACGGCCGGGAGTGCCGCGCGTCCGCAGGCCAGGGCACACCGGTACGCTGGGGATATGAGTGAGAACAAGCCGCCGGCGGCCAGCGGCCAGGGACCCGCTGCCGGGATGCCACCGGCCTACCAGCAGTTCCTGACCGACCTGTTTGGTGTTATTGCCTATGGTGAGCTTTCCGCCTTCGAGCGGATGTCCTCCGATGCACGATTCTCACCCACTCTGCACGACCGGGCCACGCTGGGCCGGCTGGCGGTTCGTGAATACGCCCACTATGAGCGGGTGAGCAGGCATCTCGAGAATCTCGGTGCCGACCCGGAAGAGGCCATGGCGCCCTTCCAGCAGTCAGTGGATGCTTTCCACGACCGCACCCGGCCGGGGGACTGGTATGAGTCCCTCATGAAGTTCTACGTCACGGATGCGATCTCCGATGACTTCTATGCGGCTCTCGGTTCCCGGCTGGACCCGGAGAGCAGTGCCCTGATCTCCTCCCTTCACGGCAGCAGCGAAGCTCCCGGCGAAGTGCTTTTTGACCGCCTGCAGCGTTCACTCAAGGACGACCCCCGGCTCGCGTCCCGGTTGGCGCTTTGGGGCCGGCGGCTGGTGGGGGAAGCCCTGACACAGGCTCAGCGCGTTGTGATCGAACGGGCGTTTCCCAAAGGGCTGGCAGATGCGCTCAGCACCGAGGAATACGACACCCAGGTCCGGGAACTGTTCAGCCAGCTCACCCGCAACCACTCGCGGCGCATGTCCCTGCTGGGCCTGACCGCCTGAGCGCTGGCCGGGGGGGCATACATGTCAGGTAGATTCATCCGTCCGTTCCGCCGGGCTCTTGCCGCGGCTGCAGTGCTGGCGTTTGCCGCGGGTGCGGCCGGCTGCGGGGTGGCTGCTCCGGCAGCGCCCGCACCCGCAGCAACCCAGGCCGATGACTCCGTGGAGAAACCGGAGGACGAACCCACGGGGAAGCCGCAGGCCGGGGGACCGGTGCAGATCAGCGCCGAGCCCATGGCATCGTATGCCGGTCCCGTCCCGCCACCAGCCGGTGTTCCAGCTTCGGCCTGGGGCGCGATGCTGCGCTTCGCGGAACTGCGCCAGGACACCGGGCGGCCGCTGGCGGAAGCGACCGGCGACCCTGATTGCTCTCTTCCCGGGCCGGGATGTGCCTGGCCCCATGCGGCCGAAACCGTTGTGTGGTCCGCTGCCTCCGGAACCCGTGCCCTGCGGACCGAAGTCTTCACCAGATGGAAGGCAGCGGGACGCACCCAACTGGGCTGGCCTATCTCTTCGGAATACCGTTTCGGCGGGGATTACCGCACTGATTTCCAAAAAGGGTCGTTAATGTATGTTCCCCGGCTCGGACGGGTCATGGCCTATGACCCCGGCGTGGAAAAATCCGCCGTCGTTATCGGGGACTCGCAGGCCGGCAAGGACACCTGGGTAGGGAAAGGGCTGGCGTCACTTGGCTACGCTCCGGTGATCCTCGGCGCCGGCGGTACCGGGTACACCCGCGGCAACGGAACCGTGGACAGCTACCCCGAGGCCCTTGAGGAAGAGGAATGGCTGCTGCCATGGGGAACGCCCGCGCTGGTCATCCTGCAGGGCGGCGGCAACGACGCCTACGGTCCCAGCAACCAGGCGATCCGGCACAACGCCATCCAGCTGATCCGGGAAGTCCGGCGCACGTACCCCGAATCCCGGATCGTCGTCGTTGGTGTCATTGGGAGCGGCAGCGGGCGCCGCGGGGAAATTGATGACCTCATGGGCCGGGTGGCCACGGAGCAGCAGCTGGAATTCCTGAGCGTCAAGGACTGGTGGAGCAGATATGCGCTCAGTTCGAAACTGGAGGACGGGATGCACCTGGGCAAGGCCGGCCACGACGCGGCGGCACCGGTTTTTGCCCGTGAACTGAAGGGGATCCTGGACCGCCCGCGTCCTTAGCCGCGGGCTAGAGCTTCAGGATGCGTTCCAGCTCGGCGTTGTCCCGTGCGCTGCGCGGAGGAACCACGGTCAGGGCAGCGGCAACGGCCGCCGCGGGGCCGACAGCCACCGGAACAGCCCACGTCAGCCACGCAAATTCGGCGCTGGCACCGGTACCGGAAAACTGCAGGATGATCCAGGCCAGGAGCCCTGCCGCCAGGGAGATCCCCGGCAGCAGGAGAATGCCGTACCGCTGCCTGCGCCGGTCGGCACCCCAAATGATGAAACCGGCGGAGACGGTGCCGGCGGCGGCAAGAATCAGCTCCAGCATGGGTGGCCTAGAGAGCGCCGAATCCGACGCGGCGTACTTCCTCCGCGCCAATCTCGACATATCCGATAACGCCCGCGGGAACGATAATGAGGCGTCCCTTTTCATCCTTCAGGCGCAGTTCCTTCGCGCCGTTAATGGCCTCGGCGACGGTGTCGGCGACCTGGTCCGCGCTCTGCCCGGACTCGAAAACAATCTCGCGTCCGACGTTCTGGATACCGATCTTAACTTCCACCGTGGTGCCTCCTGTTTAAATGAACTCAGTGGAAAGAAATCTACTCTAGATTTCCTTGGGGAAACGGCTGATTCCGCGCCAAGCTAAACGGTAGACCAGCTCACTGGCGGCATCGATGTCCAGATCGCCGCCGGTCTCCAGCCAGTAGCGGGCGCTGACCTGCGCCATTCCCGCCATGGCCCGGCCCAGAAGGGTTGCCTCGATATGGGAGAGCTTGGTGTCCTCGGCGATCACCTCGGCGATGTCGCTGGCGAACCGTGCATTGAATTCTTCGATCCGCGAGCTGACTTCCTTGTCGCTGGTCAGGTCCGACTCGAAGACGAGCCGGTGCCCCTGGCTGTCCTGGGCCACGAAACGGAAGTAGGCCCGCATGGTCTCGCGGACCCGGAGCTTGTTATCCGTGGTGGAGGTCAGCGCGGTCTGCAGGAACCGGGTCAGCGTGCCCAGGTGGTCCTCCAGCAGGGCCAGGTAGAGTTCGCGCTTGCCGGGAAAATGCTGGTAGAGCACCGGCTTGCTGACCTGCGCGGTCTCGGCGATCTCATCCATGGCGGCACCGTGGAAACCGTGGCTGACAAAAACTTCCTGCGCCGCCTGCATCAGCTGCCTGCGGCGTTCTTCCCGGGGGAGCCGGGTGGACTTGCCGGCGGGCTGGTTGCTCACGTGTGAAGGGCCTCTCAGAGTTTTCCCGGGTTCACACCCGGCGCAATCGAACAACAGTTTACCCACCGGTAACCGGCAGGGAAGCGAACCGGGCGCCGCATGTGGCGCAGCTCTCGAATTCCCTCCGCCCGGGGGCATAGATTGGAAGGCATGAGTACTGCTGATCTGCCGCCGCTGGTCGACCCGGCCCCGGAACTGACCCGTGAAGAGGCAGAACGCTATTCACGGCACCTCATTCTCCCCGGATTCGGCGCCCCGGCACAGCTTCGGCTGAAGAACGCCCGGGTGCTGGTGATCGGTGCCGGGGGACTGGGCTCGCCCGCCCTGTTGTATTTGGCTGCGGCGGGAGTGGGAACGCTGGGCATCGTGGACGAGGACACCGTGGAAACCTCGAACCTCCAGCGCCAGGTGATCCATACAGCGGCGGATGTCGGGCGGTCCAAGGCGGAGTCCGCCCGCACCGCTGTGCTGGCGCTGAATCCGCTGGTGAACGTCGTCCTGCACGAGGTTCACCTGGATGCGGGAAATGTCCTGGAGATTTTCGCCGGCTATGACCTCATCCTGGACGGGACGGACAACTTCGCCACCCGCTACCTGGTCAACGATGCCGCGGAAATCCTGCGCAAGCCGTATGTCTGGGGATCCATCCTCCGGTTCGATGGCCAGGTGAGCGTTTTCTGGGGTGCGCACGGCCCGACCTACCGGGATCTCTACCCCGAGCCGCCCGCGCCCGGTGCCGTACCCTCCTGCGCCGAAGGCGGGGTCCTGGGCGTGCTGTGCGCCCAAATCGGATCAGTGATGGTCAACGAGGCGATCAAGCTGATCACCGGAACGGGACGCCCGCTGCTGGGCCGGCTCCTGGTCTTCAACGCCCTGGACATGAGCTGGCGGGAGGTGGGGCTGCGGGCCGACCCCGAGCGTGCACCCGTAACGGAACTCATTGACTACCAGTCCTTCTGCGGCCTTACTCCGGCCGGTGACGCTGAACCCGTCCCGAGCATCGGCGTTGCGGAGCTGGCACTGCTGCTGGCCGACCGCCGGGCCGGCCGTGCCGACTTCGACCTGCTGGACGTACGGGAGCCCGGAGAATACGAAATTGTCAGCATCGAGGGGGCGGACCTGGTGCCGCGGGCCGGAATTCTCTCCGGAAGCGTGGTTCCGGATCCGCTGCGCACCGTCTACGTGCACTGCAAGTCCGGGGGACGTTCGGCGGAGGTGACGGCCTTCCTGCGCGGCAGGGGATATGAACGCGCGTTCAACGTCAGCGGCGGGGTACTTGACTGGGTGCGCGAGGTGGAACCGCACAAACCTGTCTACTAGCCGCAGCTAATCCGGAGGAAGCTGTTAGGCGGACCGGCTGTGGCCGGCGGCTTCGTCATCAGATTCGAGGGCCGCGGTGCCGGGCTGCTCGACGGCGGCAGGCGGTGTCTCCGCGGTCTTTCCGACGGTGATCCCGTACACGGCTTCAAGCCCGCGGACGTATTCCTCCTGCTGGCCGCTGGCAGCCAGTTCGCGGGCGCGGACAGCCGGAACATGGAGCAGCGCCTTGACCATGCGGCGCATGGCAAATTCGACTTCCTCAGCGGCACCGGTGCAGCCGTGCTGGGCGCGTACCTTTTCCAGTTCCTTATCCAGTACACCGAGGGTGTGGCGGCGCAGGGCAACGATGGCGGAATCCATTTCGCGGCTTAGCTGGGCTTCGGAGAAGGCCTGGGCTGCGTCTGAAACGATCCGGTTGGCCTGCTGGAGGGACTCGGCCTGCTCAGCCGGGGCTGCGAGCCGGACGGATTCGAGGGTGATGAGGTCGACACCGTCAATTTCGCGGACGTCAGGATCGAAATCATGCGTCAGGGCGAGGTCGATGATGATCAGCGGTTTGCCGGACTCCGCCCGAACCCGGCGGATATCATCGGCGCTGACCTGGTTCTCGGAGCCGGAGCAGCCAATCACAACGTCCGCGCGGGCCACTGCCGGTCCAAGGGCAGCACTGTCCAGGGCGGTTCCGCCGCGCGAAGCGGTGAATGACTCGGCGCGGCCGGAGGACGAATACACAGAGATGTCGGTGCAGCCGCGCTCTTTCAGGAGGGCCATGGTGGCTCCCGCATAGGCGCCGGTGCCGAAGACGACGACTGCCTTATTCCGCCAGTCAATGTCCTCGGAAAGATCGGTGGCAAGTTCCAGGGCGACCGAGACGATGGAGAGGCCGCGCTTGCCCAGCGCCGTCAGCGCACCAACGTCCTTGGCGGTGCGGGAGGCTGTCTGGAAGAGGCGGGTCAGGGTACCGCTGGCGGTTCCCTTTTCCTGTGCCTCGATCAGCGCGCGGCGGACCTGGCCGGCAATTTCGCGTTCACCAACGACGGCGGAGTCCAGTCCGGCGCCGACAGCGAACAGGTGCTTGGCTACATCCTGGCCCGTGTTGGTGGTGAAAGAACGGGATACAAGGTCCTCATCCAATCCGGAATGCCGGCTGATTTCGGCAATCGCAGCAGAGCGTGCGGCCTCGACGTCCGCATCGGAGCGGGCTTCGCAGTAGACCTCGAACCGGTTGCAGGTGGCAAGGATCACTGCCCCCGATACCGCCGGGCCGCTTTCCAGCAGGGAGGAAGGGACCTCGGGCGCGCCGGCACTGAGCCGGGCAACGGTTTCCAGGTCTACGTCAGAGTGTGTCGCAATAAGGGAAAGAAGTACCACAGTGGCTTAATAGTAGCCACGCAATCGGTATTCGGTGGCATCGGAGCCTCCAAAGACCGGCAGATGACGGGTGATCCGGGACGCATCCGGCAGTGCCCGGCCGGCCGCCAGGCGCCCGGTGCGCTGCCCCGGTTATCCTTCCGCGGGAAATTTGGGGAGAATCAGTTCATGACTCTCAGCGCCACTCATCCGCTCATGGATGGCCGCACGGCCGATTCCCCGCTCATCACCGCCTACCGCGGCGGAACTCCCTCCCGGAGGCCGGTCTGGTTCATGCGCCAGGCCGGGCGGTCGCTTCCTGAGTACCGGAAGCTGCGTGAAGGCACCGGCATGCTGGAATCCTGCCTGCTGCCGGAAATGGCCTCCGAAATCACCCTTCAGCCGGTGCGCCGCCATGACGTCGACGCGGGTATCTTCTTCTCCGACATTGTGATCCCGCTCAAGCTGGCCGGGGTGGACGTGGATATCGTTCCGGGTGTGGGCCCCGTGCTTGGATCTCCGATCCGCAGCGCCGCCGATGTTGCGGCCCTGCCGCAGCTCACGGAGGCAGCCCTGGAGCCGATCCGGGAAGCCGTGCGCCTGACCGTGGACCAGCTCGGCAAGACTCCACTGATCGGTTTCGCGGGGGCCCCGTTCACCCTCGCGGCCTACATGGTGGAGGGCCGCCCGTCCCGGGACCACCTGGGCCCGCGCACCATGATGCACGGCGACCCGCAGACGTGGAAGGCGCTGACGGACTGGGCCGCAGATGCCTCCGGCATGTTCCTGCGCGCGCAGCTGGAAGCCGGTGCCAGTGCCGGCCAGCTCTTCGATTCCTGGGCCGGTTCCCTCAGCCTGGCTGATTACACCAACCACGTTGCACCGGCCTCCGCCCGGGCGCTGGACCACGTCCGTGACCTGGGGGCGCCGCTGGTGCACTTTGGCACCGGGACCTCCGAGCTGCTGGCCGCGATGCGCGACGTCGGCGTCGACGTCGTGGGTGTCGACTACCGCCTGCCGCTGGATGAGGCCAACCGCCGCCTCGGCGGCAGCGTGCCGCTGCAGGGGAACATCGATCCGGCGCTGCTCTCAGCCCCGTGGGAGGTTTTGGAAGCACATGTCCGCAGCGTGCTCGCCGCCGGAGCCGCAGCCCCGGGCCACGTCGTGAACCTGGGCCACGGCGTGCCGCCGGACACCGACCCGGAGGTGCTGACGCGGGTCGTGGAACTCATTCACTCAGTGGAGCCGTAACCATGCCCGGCACCGCATCCCCGCGCCGGTCCGCCGTC
Source organism: Arthrobacter sp. Helios (assembly GCF_023167125.1). NCBI lineage: Bacteria > Bacillati > Actinomycetota > Actinomycetes > Micrococcales > Micrococcaceae > Arthrobacter > Arthrobacter sp. Helios. The sequence goes on along the minus strand of NZ_CP095402.1, from coordinate 2,177,799 downwards.
GTCGTCGGCGGCGGAATCTCGGGACTCATCGCCGCCCGTGATCTCTCCCGCGAAGGCCTGGAGGTTACCGTCCTCGAAGCCGGGACACACTTCGGCGGCTGTGTCGGCAGCCATCAGGTAGCCGGACTGAGCCTGGACAGCGGCGCCGAATCGTACGCCACCCGGTCTCCGGCGGTACCGGCCCTGATTGAGGAACTGGGACTGGCGGGGAACATCGTCCAGCCACATCCCGGCGGTGCCTGGCTGCAGCTGGGCGGAACCGACCTGGCACAGTCTGCGCAGCGGATGCCGCAGAGCGGGCTGCTGGGCATTCCGGCCGATCCGCGCGCTGACGAAATCGTCAAGGCCATCGGCCGGGTTGGGGCCGCGCGTGCCGCCCTGGACCGCGTGCTGCCAGTCGCAGCGCTGCTGCGCAAGGACAAGGTGAGCCTGGGCGAGGTGGTGCGCGCCCGGATGGGCGAGGCTGTCCTGAAGCGGCTGGTCGCACCGGTGGTCGGCGGAGTCTACTCCGCGGATCCGGACGTGCTCGACGTCGATTCCGTGGCACCCGGACTGCGCAAGGCGATGGCAGAGCACGGCTCGTTGTCCGCCGCCGTAGGAGCCATGCGCAAGGCTGCTCCGGCCGGATCCACAGTTGCGTCGCTGAAAGGCGGCATGGGGACGCTGACAAGGGCGCTGACCTCTGACCTCTCGGCCCGTGGCGTCCATCTGGAAACTGGCACACCAGCCGTCAGCATCGAACGGACCGGAACAGGATTCCGGATCGCCGCCGGGGACCGGGTTCTGGAAGCCGACGCCGTGGTTGTTGCCACGGAGGGACCGGCCGCCGTCGATCTGTTGGCCCGGGTAGTGCCTGAGCTGGCGGACTACCGCCCCGAACCCGGGCCGGGGGTCGCGCTGGTAACGCTGGTGGTGGACCAGCCGGAACTGGACGCGATGCCGCGGGGCACCGGTGTTCTCGTGGCCCGTGACGCTGACCCGGTGCAGGCGAAGGCCCTGACCCATGCCACCGCCAAATGGCAGTGGCTGGCAGATTCCACCGGGCCCGGTACACATGTGCTGCGCCTGTCCTATGGGCGCGGTCTGGGGGCGGGGGAGGAAGCCGACACCACGGCCCTGCGGCCGGATGAAGAACTCTTCCGGGCGGCCCTGGCGGACGCGTCCGTGCTTTTGCAGACACCGGTGGAGGAAGCCGATGTTATCGGCTGGGATGTTGTCCGCTGGGTGGGCGCCCTGCCGTCTGCCGCCGTCGGGCACGCGGACCGGGTAGCCGCCGTCCGCTCGGCCGTTGCCGCAGTCGACGGGCTGGAAGTGGTGGGTGCCTGGCTGGCAGGGACCGGGTTGGCAGCTGTTACCTCCGATACCCGCCACCGAAGCCTCCGCCTCGCGGAAGCAGTCCAAACCGTGGAATAATCGGTTTTGTTCTACAGAACGTAGAAGTTCGCATTTCGCCTAAGTCTGTCCAACGCGGCAGACTGTTAAACATGAGTGAGCCCATGGGTCAGACCGCATCTGTCACAGCCGAAACACAAGAACAGTTCTTCACGCTCTGGACCGTTTTCAAGCGTTCCGAACTTCCCCGCGAGACAACAGACAACGCCGTCAGCGACTTTGAAGTCCTGGAAAAGGGCCTGGCTGCGGAGAACGTTACGCTCCGCGGTATCTACGATGTCTCGGCCATGCGCGCCGATGCCGACATCATGGTCTGGCTGCACGGCAGCCAGCCCGAAGCGCTGCAGGCCGCAGTGCGCCGGATCCGCCGTTCGGAGCTGTTCTCCGGCACCGAAATCGTATGGTCCGCCATGGGCGTGCACCGCGACGCCGAGTTCTCCAAGGACCACTGGCCTTCCTTCTCCCGCGGCATCGCGCCCGAAACCTGGGTGTGTGTTTACCCGTTCGTCCGTTCCTACGAGTGGTACCTGCTGCCTCCCGAAGAACGCGGCGCCATGCTGCGCGATCACGGCAAGCTCGGCCGCGAGTTCCCGCAGGTCCTCGCCAACACGGTGGCGTCCTTCGCCCTGGGCGACTGGGAATGGCTCCTGGCACTGGAGGCTCCGGAACTGGTGGACCTCGTGGACATGATGCGCCGCCTGCGCTCAACCGAAGCGCGCAACCACGTGCGTGAGGAAATTCCGTTCTACACCGGCCGGCGCATCCCCGCCGCCGAAGTTTCCGAGGTGCTCAAATGACATCCCTATCCACCGAATCCCAGGACGGCTTCAACCCCTTTGAGGGTGTCGGGGAGGACGGCGTGATGGCTCCGGCCAAGTACGACGCCATCCTGCTCGCTTCCTTTGGCGGACCCGAAGGCCAGGAAGACGTTATTCCGTTCCTCCGGAACGTCACCCGCGGCCGCGGCATCCCCGACGAACGCCTTGAAGAGGTGGCCACCCACTACCGCGCCAACGGCGGCATCAGCCCGATCAACGAGCAGAACCGTGCGCTGAAGGCCGCGCTGGAAGCTGAACTCAAGAGCCGCGGCATCGACCTTCCGGTGCTGTGGGGCAACCGCAACTGGGACCCGTACATCAAGGATGTCCTGCAGGACGCCTATAACACCGGTTACCGCCGCCTGCTGATGGTCACGACCAGCGTCTACTCCAGCTACTCCAGCTGCCGCCAGTACCGCGAAGACCTGGGCATGAACCTCATCGCGACCGGCCTGGACAAAAAGCTCCAGGTGGACAAGGTCCGCCAGTACTTCGACCACCCCGGCTTCGTGGAGCCTTTCGTCGAAGGCACGCGCGATTCCCTGGCGAAGGTCCGCGAACAGCTGGCCGCCGCAGGCAAGGCGGACGGAAAGATCGAAGTCCTGTTCGCGACCCACTCCATCCCTACGTCCGATGCCGAGGCATCCGGGCCCCGGGACCGCGAATTCGAAGAAGGCAGCGCCTACGTTGCCCAGCACCTGGCGAACGCCCGGGCCATCATGGACCGGGTCCCTGAAGCAGCCGGCTTGGACTGGCAGCTCGTGTACCAGTCCCGCTCCGGTTCGCCGCACACCCCGTGGCTGGAACCGGACATCAACGACGCGATCGCCGAACTGCCTGCCAAGGGCGTCGACGGCGTCGTTATTGTTCCGCTGGGCTTTGTCAGCGACCACATGGAAGTCATCTGGGACCTCGATACAGAGGCCATGGAGACCTGCTCCGAACTGGGCCTCGCCGCCCACCGCGCACCGACTCCGGGCATCCACGGGAAGTTCGTGGCCGGGCTGGTTGACCTGGTCTGCGAACGCACGTTGGAGAACACCATTTCCGAGCGTCCGGCTCTGACAAAGCTTGGCCCCTGGTACGACGTCTGCCGGCCCGGCTGCTGCGCAAACCTGCGCGGCGAAAAGCCGACCATCGCGGGCGCCGATTCCACGGTGGGTGTGCAGTAGTGGCGCATTCGCCTGTCCTGATCGGTACGCGCGGCTCCGCGCTGGCCGTCACCCAAACCACGACGGTCGCCGAAACCCTGTCCGAACTGGGCGGCTTCGACGTGGAACTGGTCCGGGTGAAAACCGAAGGTGACATCAACCGGGCAGCGCTTTCCCAGATCGGCGGCACCGGCGTGTTCGTGGCCGCGCTGCGTGAATCGCTGCTTGCCGGTGACTGCGACGTCGCCGTGCACTCGCTCAAGGACCTGCCTACGGCTGAGGCCAGCGGACTAACCATCGGGGCGGTTCCCGCCCGGGTGGACGTGCGCGACGCCCTCTGTGCGCGGGACGCTCTGACACTGGGGCAGCTGCCTCCCGGCGCCAAGATCGGCACCGGCTCTCCGCGGCGGGCAGCCCAGCTGCGCGCGGCGCGTCCGGACCTTGAGATCGTTGATATCCGCGGCAACGTGGATACCCGGCTTGCCCGCGTGGCGGGACTGGTCGACGGCGGACCCGGGGACCTCGACGCCGTGGTGCTGGCGGCCGCCGGTCTCTCCCGGCTGGGCCGCCTCGAGATGGTGTCCGAATTCCTGGACCCGTCAGTGATGCTCCCGGCCCCCGGCCAGGGCGCACTGGCAGTGGAATGCCGTACAGCCGATGCCGCCGAGGGCCCGCTGAGCCGGGCGCTGGCAGCCTACGACGACACCGCGAGCCGGCTGACGGTGACCGCTGAGCGCGCACTCCTGGCGCGGCTCGAAGCCGGCTGCACGGCTCCGATCGGTGCACTGGCACGCGTCACCGAACTGGGCCTCGCGCTTGAAGCAGTGGTCTGCAGTGATGACGGCGCCCGAACGCTGCGGCGCTATTCCTCCACCTCGCAGGCCGACGAGGACGGCGCCCGTGCCCTGGGCATCCGCATGGCCGAAGAATTGCTGGCCGCCGGTGCTGCGGAGCTGACGGAACTCGCGTCCTGATGAAGAGCTGAGGCTGGCCCCGATGACCACCGACCGCGCCAGGCCGGCACCGCCCGTGGCCGGAGGAACTCTCTCCGGTACCGACGTGGTGCTGCTCCGGACCCCGGACCGTGCGGCTCCTATGGCGGCGGAGCTGCAGGCGCGCGGAGCGCGGGTCCATCTGCTCCCATTGATCGACTTCCAGTTGCCGGCGGACACCGAACCGGTGTCCGCCGGACTCCGGGAACTCGGGGAGCGGACCTTCGACTGGATCATCTTCACCTCGGCAACCACCGTGCGGGCACTGCACCGGTTTGCCGCAGACACCGGGCGGACGCTGCCCGGACTGACCTCAGGCACCCGGGTAGCCGCCGTCGGCGCAGGCACCCGGCAGGCGCTGTCCCGGGAGGGCATCAACGCTGACCTTGTGCCGGAAGCGGACCAATCCGCGCGCGGCCTCGCCGCAGCCTGGCCGATGCCCGGACCCGGCCGGAACCGGCTGCTGCTGCCGCAGGCCGACATCGCTGACCCGTTCCTGCGCACCGCCCTGGCGGACGCCGGCTGGGAGGTTTCCGCGGTCACCGCCTACCAGACGGTCGACTACCCGGCACCGGCAGAACAGCGGCTGGAACCCGAGGCCGCGGCGCCCGGCGCAGGGAGCACCGCCGATCCCGCTCAACTGACGCCGGCTCAGTACCGGCGGTTCGCCGTGGCTGCCGCAGCCGGCGGCGCATCAGCACCGCACGCCGTCGTCGCCACCTCGCCAAGCACGGCCCGGCGGTTCGTCCGGGACGCCCTGGTGCCGGGCACGGCAGTGCTGGCCGCCATCGGGGATCCAACCGCCCATCAGCTCCGGTCCCTGGGCCACCCGCCGGAAGCCACCGCTTCCGCGCCAACGCCGGCCGGAATAGCCGACGCCGTCGAAGCAGCCCTTGCTGCACACCGGATTTCCCATTCCCCTCGAACGGAAGGCAGAACATCCTCATGAGCTTCCCCCAGCACCGCCCCCGCCGGCTGCGGACCACCCCGGCCATGCGCCGGATGACCGCCGAATACCGGCTTGATCCCGCCGAACTCGTGCTCCCGGCCTTCATCCGGGAGGGCCTCACCGAGCCGAATCCCATCAGCTCCATGCCCGGCGTCGTCCAGCACACCACCGAAACCCTCAAGCGCGCGGCTGCCCAGGCCGTGGAGCTGGGAGTCGGCGGCATGATGCTCTTCGGCATTCCGGCAGTCCGCGACGCCGCCGGCAGCGCCGGCACCGATCCGGACGGTGTCCTGAACAAAGCCATCGCGGATGTCCGCGCCGAGGTCGGCGACGACCTGGTGATCATGAGTGATGTCTGCCTTGATGAGTTCACCGATCACGGGCACTGCGGTGTCCTGGACACCAACGGGGTGGTGGATAACGACACCACCCTTGAAATCTATGGCCGGATGGCTGTGGAGCAGGCCCGTGCCGGTGCCCATGTGCTGGGCCCGTCCGGCATGATGGACGGCCAGGTCGCCGTGATCCGCCAGGCCCTGGACGACGCCGGTTTCCAGGACGTCTCGGTCGTCGCCTACGCGGCCAAATACGCCTCAGCCTTCTACGGGCCGTTCCGTGAAGCCGTGGATTCCCAGCTCAAGGGTGACCGCCGCACCTATCAGATGGATGCCGCGAACCGCCGCGAAGCGCTGCTCGAGGTGGAACTGGACCTCGAAGAGGGTGCGGACATGGTGATGGTGAAGCCCGCCATGAGCTACCTGGACATCCTGGCCGACGTTGCTGCCATGTCTCCGGTCCCCGTCGCGGCGTACCAGATCTCCGGCGAATACGCGATGATCGAAGCTGCGGCCGCCAACGGCTGGATTGACCGTCGCCGCGCCATTGAAGAATCCGTCCTCGGCATTAAGCGTGCCGGCGCAAACATCATCCTTACGTACTGGGCTGCCGAGCTGGCCGCCTGGCTGAAAGAAAGCAAGTAATGACCCAGACAGTCTCCTCCGAAGAGCTCTACGACCGCGCCCGTGCCCTGATGCCCGGCGGCGTCAACTCGCCCGTGCGCGCTTTCGGATCCGTGGGCGGAACCCCGCGCTTCCTGGTTTCGGCCAAGGGCCCGTACGTGACGGACTCCGAGGGCCGTGAATACGTGGACCTGGTCTGCTCATGGGGGCCGGCGCTGGTGGGCCACGCACACCCCGATGTCCTGGCTGCCGTTCATGCTGCGGTGGACCGGGGACTCTCCTTCGGTGCCTCGACCCCCGCAGAAGCTGATCTTGCGGCCCTGGTGATGGACCGGGTAAAGCCCGTGGAACGCCTGCGTATGGTCTCCACCGGCACGGAAGCCACCATGACGGCAGTGCGTCTTGCACGTGGTTTCACCGGCCGCAACCTGGTGATCAAATTTGCCGGCTGCTACCACGGCCATCTGGACGGCCTGCTGGCATCCGCCGGGTCCGGTGTCGCCACCCTGGCGCTGCCCGGATCCGCCGGTGTCACCGAAGCGACCGCCGCGGAGACGCTGGTGCTTCCTTACAACGACGTAGCTGCTGTGGAGGCAGCGTTCGCTGAGCACGGCGCGAACATCGCCGCCGTGATTACTGAAGCAGCTCCGGCGAATATGGGCGTGGTTACCCCGGCGGAAGGCTTCAACGCAGCCCTGTCCCGCATCACCACCGCCCACGGTGCACTGCTGATCCTGGACGAGGTACTCACCGGCTTCCGCACCTCGCCGGCCGGATACTGGGGCCTGACCGGTGCGAAGGAAGGCTGGACGCCGGACCTGTACACCTTCGGCAAGGTCATTGGCGGCGGGATGCCGGTGGCAGCCTTGGGCGGACGCGCCGAGGTCATGGACTACCTGGCACCGCTTGGACCGGTCTACCAGGCAGGCACCCTGTCCGGTAACCCGATCGCCATGGCCGCCGGTGTTGCCACTCTCACCGCGGCAACGCCTGAGATATACGCGAACATCGACGCGCGTTCTGCCCAGCTCTCCCAAGCCGTCTCCGATGCCTTCGCTGCTGAAGGCGTGAATCACAGCATCCAGCGGGCCGGCAACCTGTTCAGCATCGCCTTCGGCACCGCGGAGCACGGCGTGCACAACTACGCCGATGCACTGGCCCAGGAGGCGTTCCGGTTCAAACCGTTCTTCCACTCCATGCTGGACTCCGGCGTCTACCTGCCGCCGTCGGTCTTCGAAGCGTGGTTCCTCTCCGGTGCGCACGACGACGCCGCCATGGAACGGATCCTCGCTGCGCTGCCGGCAGCTGCCAAGGCAGCGGCTTCGGCGAAGCCCGAGTAACACGGCGAAGCCCGGGTAACGCAGCGAAGCCCGGGTGACGCCGTGAAGCCCGGGTACCGTTGTGAAGCCCGGGTGACGCCGTGAAGTCCGGCTAACGCGGCGAAGCCGCAGCGGCTCCACAGCAGGGCTGGCCAGGTTCCCCCGGGAGCCTGGCCGCTGCCGTTTACGGCCCGGCTGCCGGACCAGGGCGGGGCTATCCCAGGACGTCCCGCCTGCGCAGTGCCGCGGCAGCCGCCACTGTGAACACGGCGCCTGCTGCAGCCAGAAGTGCAAGCCCTGGCACATCGAATCCCTCCGCGAGGGGCGCATTTCGGTACGCCCAGGAGTAGGGGGAAATATCCCTGAGCCAAGCCAGGTCAGCGTCCTGGTTGGCCAGGGCATTCAACACGTATCCGTACGCCGCGGCGGCGGCCCCTGCACCCAGTGCCACCGAACGGCGGCCTGTGGCTGCGCCTACGGCAAGGGCGAGGCTTCCGGCGAGGAAGCCCAGGCCAAGCCAGGCTGCTTCCACGGCAAGGAGGTCCGCCGGTTCCAGTCCCAGCTGGGAAGGACCGTTGAGGATCAGGATGACGGCCGTGGTGTATACCGCGAACCAGAGCAGCCGGGTGAACAGGCCCAGTGCGGATTCCAGGGCGTACTGCGCCCGTCCCACCCCGTGGGACAGAACCAGCTCCAGGCGGCCCGACTCCTCGGCGCCGGCTACCGCCGTCGACCCCCAGGTGACCGCCGCAATGGTGATGAAGACAAAACCAAGAAGTCCGAAGAACGCTCCCTGGACGTAGCCCGGTCCGGAAAAAATGTCGGCATAACCCAGGGCACTGACCAGTTCCGGCGGCAGCCCCTCGATCAGGTTCCGCATGTCCGCCCCGTTCATGGACGGGTACAGCGGCAGATACAGCAGCAGGGCCGCAGTCAGGGCCAGCGTCCAGACGAGGGTTGAACGCCAGGTATCCGTTACTGAACGCCGGAAGACGGGCAGCGGGCGGGGAGCGAACGCAGTCCCGGCGGTCACGGCGCTGCCCGCCCTTTACCTGCCGTTCCTTTACCGGCCCGTGGAACCTCCGCAGCCCGCCCGTAGAGGCTGAGCACGGATTCCTCCAGATCAGGCTCCTCAACCGCCAGGTCCACAACCTGATACCTGGCCAGCACCTTCAGGAATGGATCCACGCCGCCTTCGAGAGTGCCCTGCACATGCACGGTATTTCCCTGCGCTGTGACCGTGCCCGTGAGACCGGCGGAGAGTTCAAGTTCGCCCTGCAGCCGGTCCGGTTCAGCTCCGGTAACGGAGGCCCGGACATGCCGCAGGTTGTTGAGCCGCAGGGAGGCGACGTCTCCCTGCGCGACAACACGCCCCTGGGAGAGCACCGCCACCATGTCGGCGGTCTGCTGGATTTCGCTGAGCACGTGGGAACTGAGCAGTACCGTGCGGCCGGCGGTCCGTGCCTCGCGCACCATTGCAAGGAATTCCTGCTGGATCAGGGGATCGAGGCCGCTGGTCGGTTCGTCGAGAATCAGCAGGTCAGGGTCGTGCATAAACGCCTGGACCAGTCCAAGTTTCTGGCGGTTGCCTTTGGAGAGCGCGGAGACGGGGCGGGACAGATCCAGGCCGAGGCGTTCAGCGAGCAGATCGATCTTCCCAGCCGGGACCGGGGAGCTGATGTCAGCGAAGTGCCGCAGCAGGGTCCTGCCGCGGATCCGGCCCTCCAGCCGAAGATCACCCGGGATAAAACCGATCCGGCGGCGCAGTGCCGCCCCGCCGGTACGCGGGGACAATCCCAGAACCAGCGCTGCCCCTGACGTCGGGCGGATGATGTCGAGCAGCATCCGCAGCGTTGTGGTCTTTCCCGATCCGTTGGGTCCGATCAAACCGACGACCGTCCCAGGCTCGACGCTGAGGTCCAGAGAGACGACGGCAGTGGTGCTCCCATACCGCTTGGAGAGCTCATGGGTCTCGATAGCTGGCATCGCGGGTCCCTTCGAGAGGTGCGGCGACGCAGTGCTGCAGTCCCGCGGATCTCCCTGGCCGGTACGGATAGGGTACGTCTCTCTGCGCCGCAAAAGAACATGCCCCGCACCCTAAGGGATGCGGGGCATGCTGCTGGGCCAGACAGTCTTAGAAGGCTGCGGTGACGTCGCCGTTCGGCCACTGCTCTTCGATAAAGGCCTTGACCTCAGGGGAGTGCAGGAGCTCGTCGAGCTTCTCGATCCGTGCGTCCTTGTTCCCGGCCTTCCAGACCAGGAGGTTGGCGTACGGGTTGGCATCGAGCGACTCCACCAGGAGCGCATCATCGGTGTTCAGCCCGGCATCCAGGATGTAGTTGCCGTTGATGATCGCCAGGTCCACGGTGGGATCGGAAAGATCGTTGACCAGAAGTTCGGCTTGGTTTTCCACGAAGTCCAGGTTCTTCGGGTTCTGCTCATCGGTCAGGGAGATCACCGAGGCGTCCTCCTCGATGTCCTTCAGGAGACCGGCTTCTTCCAGCAGGGCCAGGGCCCGCGACTGGTTGGACGGATCGTTGGTGATGGCCACGCGGCCGCCGTCAGCAACCTCGGAGATATCCTGGTGCTTTTCGCTGAAGACGGCGTAGGGCTCGATGTGGATTCCCTCGCCGTGCTCGAAATCGTAGCCCTGGTCCGCGATCTGGGCCTCGAGGTAGGAGAGGTGCTGGAAGTAGTTGGCATCAATCGAGCCGTCGTCCAGTGAAATGTTAGGAGTCACGTAGTCGTCGAACGGCACAACCTCGAGTTCGAGCCCGGCGTCCGCGGCGAGGTTCTCGGCGACGTACTCCAGGATGACGGCGTGCGGCTGGGGGCTGGCACCCACAGTCAGCGTGACCGGGTTGGCGGGATCGAGGCTCTCCACAGCGCTGGAGGAGGATTCGGAACCCCCGCAAGCCGTCAGCGCCAGAGCCGCGGCCACGCCGGTGGCCACGAGTGAAATTGCTTTCCGCATCGGATGCGTTTCCTTTCAAATGTCGGCCGGGTGAACCGGCCGGCTGTTATGCAGCTAGCGGCTACTGGCTGCAGTCCCCGGCCCGCACCTTCGTGCGGGGGCCGGGAAGTTTGAGGGGCCGCAGGGTTTAGGCCCGGCTCCGCGCGTCGTTCTTCAGCTCTTCGGTGCCCGGGGCCGCCGTGCCTGGCGCAGGTACGGCCGCAGCGACGGTCCCCGTGCGCCTGCGGCGGTTGCCCGCGGCGGAGCGGTGATCCACCCGCCGGGCAGCGAAATCGCCGGCCAGCTGGATGATCTGGACTATCGCCACAATGATGACGATCGTGACAACCATCACCGTGGTGTCGAAGCGCTGGACGCCGTAGTTGTAGGCCAGGCGTCCCAGGCCGCCACCGCCGATGATGCCGGCCATGGCCGAGTATCCGACCAGGGTGACCAGGGTTGTGGTCAGTGCGGCGACGAGTCCCGGCAGCGCCTCCGGCATAAGGACCTTGCGGATGACCTGCATGCGGGTTGAACCCATCACCAGGGCGGCATCAATCTTCCCTCCGGCCACGTCACGGAGTGCGGTTTCCACCAGGCGCGCGAAGAACGGAATGGTGCCGATGCTCAGCGGAACGCAGGCTGCCAGCGGTCCGATCGAGGAACCTGTGACCATCCGCGAGAACGGAATGAGGATAACCATCAGGATCGCAAACGGGATGGACCGGGTGATGTTCACAATCACGTCGGAGAGGATCCGGTTGGTCACCGGCATCGGCCGGAGCCCGCCGGGGGCACTGGTGTGCACGAAGATTCCCAGCGGCAGCCCGATCAGCAGGGTGAAGAAACCGGAGACACCCACCATCAGCAGGGTGTCGGTAACCGCTTCCGGGAGCGCCTTGGTAATGCCGGGGTTGTTGGCTAGCTCTTCGAAGAAATTCATGCCGCGACCTCCACTGTGACTCCCTGGGAAGCCAGGTAGGTTCTGACCGCTTCCATATCTGTCCTCGCGTCCAGCTGGACCCGCAGGCGCCCGAAGCGCTGGCCGGCGAGGGTTTCCACACTGCCGGCGAGTACATTAACGTCCGTGTCGAAGCGTCTGGTCAGCCCGGACAGGACAGGCTCTGTCGCATGTTCGCCGACCATCAGCAGTTCCACCACCGGGCCACCGGGAACCGGGGGAGTCGGCGGAAGCGGGATCAGGGCCTTGGCGAGGCGGCCGCCCAGATGGGACGCGACCTCCCGCAGCGGACCGTGTTCAACCACGCGCCCGGCTTCCAGCAGGGAAACCGAGTCGCAGATCCGCTTCACAACGTTCATCTCGTGCGTGATGATCAGCACCGTCAGGCCGAGCCGTTCAGACAGCTCCGAGATAAGGTCCAGGATTTCATCCGTGGTCCGCGGGTCAAGGGCCGACGTTGGCTCGTCGCAGAGCAGCACATCGGGGTGGGCGGCGAGGGCGCGGGCGATGCCAACACGCTGCTTCTGGCCACCGGAGAGCTGGGCGGGGTAGGCCTCGGCGAACTGGTCCAGTCCGACCAGGGCCAGCAGCTCAGCCACGCGGGCGTCGATGTCCCGCTTTGGTGTACCTACCAGCTCCAGCGGATGCGCGATGTTGGCAGCGGCCGTGCGGGAATCCATCAGGTTCGCGTGCTGGAACACCATCCCGATCCGGCGGCGGGCCAGCCGGATCTCAGAATCCTTCACATTCGTCAGCTCCCGGCCGTCGATTGTGACAGTTCCCGACGTCGGGCGGTCAAGCAGCGTGAGGCAGCGGACCAGGGTCGACTTCCCGGCACCGGAGTGTCCGATGATGCCGTGGATGGAGCCCTTGGGCACGCTCATGCTGACACCGTCCAGGGCGACTACTTCCCGGGTGCCCTGGCGGTAGACCTTTCGCAGGTCGGTAACTGTGATCATTCATCCTCGTGTCTGCGTCGTCTGGAACATGCGTGGCAGGAGCAGGGCGATCGCGGCGGCACGCCGCAGGCCGGGCCCGGTGGAGGAGTGCCTGCCAATCACGTGACACGGGGCGCACCACCGGCTCCCGAGGAGCGGACAGGCTGCGCCCGGGCGCCATCAGCGCCTGACACTGCGTCAAGTATCTAATGTTACGCGGGTACGACCCATAGCCGGAAATCCGTCAGACCCGGCTAGGCAGAGGCGAAGCTGCCCTCAGACAGATCCAGGGCGAGCTGTCCGTCCGGTTCCTCAGCCAGCCGCATACCGGCGGTAACCGGCGCGGTCTCTGCCGGCAGCGAAAAGAGGGCGGGCTCGGTGAATTCCGCGGCCGGGACTGCCAGTGCTGCCGGAACTGCCGGTGCGGGCTGTGCTGCCGGTGCGGGCTCCGGCTCCAGGACCGGATGGGCGGGTGCGGCAAGGGCCGGCGCCGGGACGGTGCGATCCAGGACTGTGCCTTCCGGAACGGTGCAATCCGGAACGGCAGCGGGAAGCGCCGCGGGCTCGGCAGGAACCGCGGAGCCTGCCCGGACCGGCCAGGTGCCGTCAATCACGGCTTCCGGATCGCGGCGGCGCAGGTAGGACTGGAAACTTGCGGCCTGTTCGGCTGCCCAGCCGGTCTGGAGCTGGTGGAGCGATGCGGCGTCCTGGGCCAGGACCGGAAACGCGCCGGCCATCGCAGCGCCGACGGCCAGCGTGGCCATAACATCCGCTGCGGAAGTGTGGGCGTTCTCGAAGGCCACGCCGTAATGCTCGGCCATGGCCGTGAGCGTACGTTTCCCACGGCGGTAGCGGTCCGCCTGCTTGTCCATGATGAAGGGATCGATGACGGGGAACGGTACGGGTGCCGCCAGTCCGCTGCGCTCCGCCTCCCGGGCCAGCACCGTGAAATCGTAGGCTGCGTTGAACGCGAGCACCGGCACTCCGGCGGCAAAGGTGTCCTGCAGCACCTGGATAATCTCCGCGATGCCATCCCGGGCGGGAATGCCCTCCGACTGCGCGCGCTCGGTGCTGATGCCGTGAATGGCGGCGGCTTCCTCCGGAATTTCCACGCCCGGGTCAACCAGCCACTCATGGTGCTTGAGGACGCTGCCTCCTGCATCCACCAGGATGATCGACGCCGTGACGATCCGCGCCTCCTGCGGATCCCGTCCGGTGGTTTCCAGGTCGAAGGATGCGCGGGGGAGTTCGTGCCAGCTCAACATGTCATCAAACGTACCCGCGGGCACCGACAATTCCGGATTCAGCGCGCCGGGGCGCCGTTAGGCTGTGCATATGCGGGAGGACTATCAGGAAGCCGTACTGGCAGCAGCAGAGCTTATTGCACCGGGCAAGGTGCTTGCTTATGGAGACATCGCCGAGCTTCTCGGCGCCGGCGGCCCACGCCAGGTCGGAGCCGTGCTGGCACGCAGTGGAAACGCCGTGCCCTGGTGGCGGGTTATCCGGGCCTCCGGTGAACCGCCGGTCTGTCACGGCGGGCGGGCCTGGGAACACTATGTGACCGAAAACACGCCGGTCCGCGGCAGGCCGTCCGCGGACGGGACGGGCTACCGCGTACGCATCACGGAAGCCCGCTGGCAGCCTTCAGACACGGACTGGGAAGTCCTGGACGGACTGCGCCGCGGCCTCGAATCCGCGGCAGGGAGCAGGCAGCCAAGGGAGGCCCGGTGAACCGGGAGGGCGTGAAAACCCGCTTGACGGCGGCGGCGAATCAGGCAATGTCGGTGCGGCGTGGTGAAGTGGAAGTATGAGCATCAACCTGCAACTTGTTCCGCCCGCGGCAGCAGGCAGGGCAGCTCCCCGGCTGAGCCCCGACCAGCAGGCGGCCGTGGACAGGCGCACCGGCAGCGGTCCGCTGCTGGTTCTCGGCGCGCCGGGCACCGGCAAATCCACAGTGCTGGTGGAAACCGCCGTCGCACGCATCCAGCGGGACGGCCTGGACCCGGCAGGTGTCCTGCTGCTTGCCCCGTCGCGGCTGGCAGCAGCGTCCCTGCGCGATGCCCTGTCCGCGCGGCTGGAGCGGACCATCAGTGCTGCCCCGGCGCGGACCTGGGCTTCCTACGCGTTCGACCTTATCCGCCGGGCCAAGGCGGAAGGCAGGCTCCCGTACCTGACACGGGCACCCAAGCTGCTCTCCGGCGCCGAGCAGGACGTCATCATCAAGGAACTCCTGGCCGGCCACGGCCAGAACGGCGTGCCGCAGCTGCCCTGGCCTGAATCCCTTGAACTTGCGCTGGGGACCCGTGGGTTCCGCCAGGAAGTGCGGCAGCTGTTCGACCGCGTCATCGAGCTGGGCCTGGCACCCGGGGAGCTGGCAGATCTGGGCCAGCGCTACGGCCGGCAGGACTGGGTGGCCGCAGCGGGACTGTATGCCGAATACCGCGATGTCCTGGACATCCGCATGCCCGAAGCCTTCGATCCGGCCGGAATCATCACAACGGCCCTGGAGATCCTGGAATCGGATCCGGAGTTCCTGGCGGCCGAGCACGGCCGGCTGCAGCTGATCCTGGTGGATGATCTGCAGGAAGCCAACCCCGCCATCCACCAGCTGCTGCGGCTGCTGGCCGCCGGGCGGGACGCAGTGGTGACGGCCAGCCCGGACACCGTGGTCCAGGGCTTCCGCGGAGCACGGCCGGATCTCCTGGGCAGCCTGGCCGAGACCCTCGGTCCGGGGCTGGAGACAGCCGTGCTGGAGACCCAGCACCGGCTCGGCGGTCCCGTTGCCGCCGCCTGGCACCGGGTTGCGTCCCGGATTTCCGTAGTACCCGGGCTGCCCTCCTGCCGCACCGCGTCCGGACGCCCGGCGGAGCAGGCAGCACCGTCCGGGGAAGGCGCCCGTGCTGCCGCAGCCCATGTGGTGGACTCACCCATGCACGAACAGCGCTACGTCGCCCAGCGCATCCTCGAGGCCCAGCTGCTGGAGGGGCGCCGCCTCGAAGACATCGCCGTGATCGTACGCACCGGCGGGCAGCTTGCCAGGATCCAGCGCTACCTCACCAGCCAGGGGATTGAGGTGAAGGTTCCCGTCGCGGAAAAGGCCGTCCGCGACGAAGCAGCCGTCCGGCCGCTGCTCGATGCCTTCGCCGTCGTCCTGGATCCGGAACTGCTGACCCCCGAAACTGCCGTGTCACTGCTGACCTCCAGAATCGGTGGGGCAGGCTCGCTGGACCTGCGCAGGCTGCGCCAGGCACTGCGGCGTGAGGAACTGCGCGCCGGCGGCGGGCGCAGCAGCGATGCCCTCCTCGTCGAAGCGCTGCTTGATCCGCTCTCGGACTCGGGCCTGGCACTGGCAGGTCTTGGCTGGGAAGCCGGTGCGGCCAAACGGCTGGCAGCAATGCTGCGGGCCGGAACCGAAGCGGCCGGCCAACCCGGAGCCACCGCCGAGACGGTGCTGTGGGCGCTGTGGGCAGCCACTGGCTGGTCGAAAAAATGGGCCGAAGCCGCTTTGGGCGGCGGCTCCACCGGGCTCCGCGCCGACCGGGACCTTGACGCAATCATGGCCCTGTTCCAGACGGCAGAACGCTATGTCGACCAGCTGCCCGGTTCCACCCCGGCCCAGTTCCTCGACTACCTCACCAGCTCGGAACTGCCGATGGATACCCTGGCGGCCCGGGCCCAGAAGCGCGACGCCGTGGAGCTGCTCACTCCGGCCAGCGCCGCCGGCCGGGAGTGGCCGGTGGTCATTGTGTCCGGTGTCCAGGAAGGCGTCTGGCCGAACCTGCGCCTGCGCGGGGAGCTGCTGGGCAGCGGAGACCTGGTCTCCGCGGTCGAATTCGGCGATGATTACCGGCGCTACCGCAATCCGCAGACGCTCATGCATGGTATCCGCCACGACGAGCTGCGCAGCTTCTCCACCGCCGTCTCCAGGGCCCGCGACGTCCTGATCTGCACGGCCGTGGCATCCGAGGATGAACAGCCCTCCCAATTCCTGGATTTGGTGGACCCGCTGCCTGACGGTGTGATGGCCCGGCCCCGGACCGAGGTCCTGCGCCCGCTCACCCTCCGGTCCCTCGTCGCTGAGCTGCGGGCCTACGCCCAGCAGGGAGATACCGATCCTGAGCTGGCGCAGGAGGCAGCCGGGCATCTGGGCCGGATGCTGCGCCACCCCGTCCGGGTTCCGGGCGCTGCGCCCGCGCAATGGTGGGGGCTGCTCCCACTCTCCAGCACCGAGCCTATCCTCCCTGCGGAGGCACCTATACCGGTCTCGCCGTCGAAGGTCGACGCGGTGACCAAGTCCCCGCTGAGCTGGTTCGTGTCCGCCGCCGGGGGCGAGCAGGCCACGGACTTTGCCCGGTCCCTGGGCACGCTGGTCCACCAGATCGCGCAGGATATGCCGGACGCGTCCGGCACCGAATATGCCGCTGAACTGCAGCGCCGCTGGCCGTCACTGGGGATGAAGGACACCTGGGAGGGCAAGATCGATTTCAAGCGGGCCGAGACGATGGTCCGCAAACTGGCCGACTATGTGATCCAGATGCGTCAAAGCGGCCGGAGCCTCGTGTCCGTCGAGAAGGACTTTGAGGCACAGATTCCGGTTGAAGTCCGGGGTGCCGTGCGCACGGCGCTGCTCCGCGGGCAAATCGACCGGTTGGAAGCCGACGCCGAGGGACGGCTCTTTATCGTCGACCTGAAGACCGGCAAGTCGGCGCCTAAAAAAGCTGATTTGGACGGGCACCCGCAGCTCGCGGCCTATCAGGAAGCGGTCCGTGAAGGGGCATTGGAAGAAGGTCCGCCCGTCCCGGGAGGAGCTGCCCTGGTCCAGCTCGGGACGGCGTCCAAGGGGGTTTCCGTGCAGGAACAGCCGCCGCTGGGTGCCCAGGACACCAGCGCACTGGAAATGATTCAGAACGCTGCCGCACTGATGTCCGGTGCCACGTTCGAGACAATTCATGATCCCGCCAGGAGCGGTTTCGGGGGGCACGGCTGCCGCCTGCCGGAAATCTGTCCGCTGTGCACCGAAGGAAAGCAGGTCACCGAGTGAGCGTCCACGTGAGCGAAGACGTGCGGAACAGCCAGGAACAGGGTCCGCGGTTCTCCGCCCGGCAGCTTGCCGAGCTGCTGCACGGCGACTCGAATGAGTCCGTCCAGTACCCCACAGCGGCACAGGAAGAAATCATCGAGGCACCGCTTCAGCCGCTGCTGGTTGTTGCCGGTGCCGGATCCGGCAAGACCAAAACCATGGCGGACCGGGTGGTGTGGCTGGTCGCCAACGGGCTGGTGGCACCCGAACAGATACTGGGTGTGACGTTTACCCGCAAAGCCGCGGGCGAGCTGGCCACCCGTATCCGCCAGCGGCTCCGGCTGCTGTTCCGCATGCTGGGGGAGGAAAGCGGGGCTGAGGCAGACCAGCTGGAGGCTGCTGTCTCCACCTACCACTCCTATGCCAACGGCATCGTGAACGATTACGGGCTGCGCATCGGCGTCGAACGGGACTCCGTGATGCTCGGTGGGGCACAGTCCTGGCAGCTGGCCAACGAAGTTGTCGAGGCCTATTCCGGGGATTACGAGCACTTCACCGCAGCCAAGTCCACGCTGGTGAATGCCGTCCTGCAGATGGCCTCCGAATGTTCCGAACACCTTCGGACGCCGGCGGAGGTCCGCGCCGACCTGGAACACCAGGTCGCCGAGGTGCAGGACCTGCCCTATCAGACCGGAAAAACCAAGGAGCCGGCGCAGGCGGCCAGGACCCTGCTCGGGAAGCTGCGCACCAGAATTTCGGTCACGGAACTGGTCGAGTCCTACCAGCGGGCCAAAGCGGAACGGCGGCAGCTGGACTTCGGGGACCTCGTGGCACTCGCTGCCCGCATCGCCGAGGAAATCCCGGAAGCCGCCGCGATGGAACGGGCCAAGTACAAGGTGGTGCTGCTGGACGAGTTCCAGGACACCTCGCACGCGCAGATGGTGCTGTTCTCCAAGCTGTTCGGTGACGGAACGCCGGTCACGGCAGTGGGGGATCCGCACCAGTCCATCTACGGTTTCCGCGGTGCGTCAGCCGGGCAGCTGGGCACCTTCCGCACCCACTTCCCGCTGGTCCTGCCGGATGGCAGCAGGACGCCGGCCCCGGTAGCCAACCTTTCCGTGGCCTGGCGTAACTCCACCGCCATTCTGGCCACCGCCAATGCCGTGTCCGGTCCGCTGAACCAGCCAGTGCCCTGGCTGAAACACAACCGTCCCCTGGACGTACCGGAACTGCAGGCCAAACCCCAGGCACCGGTGGGGGAGGTTTACCTTGGCCGGTATCTCTCCGAGAAGACGGTGGCGCTCCCGGACGGGACCTTCAGCCTGGGCGAAGCCGAAGCGCTGGCGGCGGAGATCGCGAAGCTCCGGGCCCAGTGGTGGAAGCGCCCGCACGAGACCGATTCGCGGGGCAACCTGCTGCCGCCAACCGTGGCCGTACTGTGCCGGGGAAAGAAACAGTTCGACCCGATCCGGCGGGCGCTCGAAGCAGAGGGCATCCCGGTGCAGATTGTGGGACTGGGCGGTCTGCTCTCCACCCCGGAGATCGTTGACCTGCTCGCCGTGCTCCGGGTCCTGGGGGATCCCGGGCGGTCCGATTCCATGCTGCGGATCCTTGCCGGAGCCCGCTGGCGGATCGGCCCTGCTGACCTGATGGCGCTCGCCGACTGGTCCCGCCATCTGGTGCGGGTCCGGGAGCGGGCCGTCCGGGTACAGGACCTTGCCGACGTCGACGGACCGGACGAAAGCGGCGCCGCCGTCGTCGAGACCGATCTTTCCGAGGCAGGCAGCCTGGTGGAGGCTGTTGATCACCTGCCGAAACCGGGCTGGACGTCGAACGCCGGACGGTCCCTGAGCCCTGAGGCACTGTCCCGGCTGGCTGCGCTCCGCGACGAGCTGCGGGAACTGCGCGGCTACGTCGGAGAGGACCTGGCGACCCTGATCGGAGAGGTGGAGCGGCGCATCCTGCTGGACATCGAAGCTGCCGCCAAACCGGGGATCAGTATCCACGAATCACGGCGCAACCTTGATGCCTTTGTTGACGCCGCGGCCACCTTCAGCGCTTCCGCCGACAGGGTTGATCTGGCCGCCTTCCTGGCCTGGCTTGAAGTTGCCGACGAGGAGGAGAACGGACTGCCGGTAACCCAGCTGGAGACCAGCCGGGAAGCCGTTCAGCTGCTGACGGTCCACGCATCGAAAGGACTGGAATGGGACGTTGTTGCCGTTCCGGGTCTCAGCGAAGGCCAGTTCCCCAACGACAAGGACTCCCGCTGGAGCAGCGGCAACGAAGCCATTCCGTGGAACCTGCGCGGAGACGCACCCGACCTTCCCCAGTGGGAGTGGGAGCAGCCGGATCAGAAGTCCTGGGTTGATGCGGAAAAGCTGTTTGCCGAAGATGCGCGGGGGCATGCTGAGCGCGAGGAGCGCCGGCTCGCCTACGTCGCGTTCACCCGTGCCAAACACGTGCTGCTGTGCACTTCCAGCGCCTGGGGTGGAGGGCGGTCCAAGCCGACGCCGGCGTCGCGCTACCTGCTGGACCTCCACGCACTCGGCGCGGCCGGTGCAGAGGGTTTCCAGCTGCTGGCCTGGCTGGAACCGGAGCAGGAAGGGGACGAGAACCCGGCCAACGCAACTGCCGAACGGGCCGTGTGGCCTAAGGACCCGCTGTCCCCGGCCCGCCGGACCGCGATGGAAGGTGCCGCAGCTGCAGTACTTGCTGCTGCCGGGGCAGCGGAAGCAGACGGAACAGGTCCGGGCACGCCGTTACCGGGAGCGGGCGGGACAGGCGACGGCGCCTCTGCGGTGTTCGAACCCCGCCGCTGGAACCGGGATGTTGAACTGGTCCTGGCGAGACACCGGGCGCCGGACGAGGTGATGCAGGTTGAGCTGCCCGCCCACATCTCCGCCTCCATGCTGGTGGACCTGCGCGATGATCCGGAAGCCGTAACCCGCCAGCTCCGCCGGCCCGTTCCCCGCGAGCCCGGAATGGCTGCCCGGAAGGGGACGGCATTTCACGCCTGGGTGGAGGACTTCTTCGGCCGCTCCGGCATGCTCGATCTGGACGAGCATGCCGGAGCCGCCGACGCCTATGTTGATGAGGCCTACCAGCTTGAGGACATGGTAGCCACCTTCGAAAACTCCGAATGGGCGTCCAGAACTCCGGCGTTCATTGAGGTCCCGGTGGAAACCCGGGTCGATTCAGTGATTGTCCGCGGGCGTATCGACGCAGTTTTCCAGGACAGCGACGGCGGCTGGGACCTGATCGACTGGAAAACAGGTGCTCCGCCGTCGGCAGACAAACTGGCGGTGCGGTCAGTCCAGTTGGCGGTCTACCGCCTGGCCTGGTCGCGGCTCAGGAACGTGCCGCTTGAGAAGGTGCGGGCTGCGTTCTATTTTGTGGCCGCAGACAAAGTGATCCGCCCGCACAACCTCCTCGGGGAACAAGAGCTGGAGCGGATCATTCTCGACTCAGCAGGCGGAGCAGCCCGGTCCGTGGCTGGCCGGTCCTGATCGTTCGGGGCCGGGCAAATCGGAACAGCGCCGCCATCCTGGATTGGACGGCGGCGCTGTTCCGTTTCTTCGGAGGCCAGGCACCTAGGGGGTAGCCCGGCGAAGTGTTCCGTAAGAGCCTGCGGCGAGGACCACCCCGGCGAGCAGCAGCCAGCCGGACAGGGACAGCGGTGTGAGCTGGAGGAACCAGGCGCCGACGGCGGCCCAGGAATCCGTCGTCGTTGCGGCGGCCACCCCGCCCAGCAGGATCAGGGCGAAACCCAGCAGGGCTGCAACCAGGCCAATTGTCCGCCAGCGCCGGTACACGGTGGCGAACCAGAATCCGAACATAAACAGCAGGATGGTCAGCGCGAAGTAGAGCAGGATCTGGACCCACCAGGCGGACTCAGCGACCCATGGCAGGGCGAAGATATTCCCATCGACCCCCCAGCCGTTCGTTGCCCGTTCCACCAGCCCCAGGAGCCAGTACAGCACCCCCAGACCGAGTGCGAGCAGTGAAAACAACCCCAGTGTCCCAATGTAGAAGGACCTCCGGCTGACGCTCATTGCCTGCGAAAACGGAAACGTAAGGCTCAGCGACTGAACACCGTCTGCCAGGAAGTACCACATGACCGCCTGGCCGGAGAACGCCAGCCGGGTTCCCTCCCCCTGATCCGAGGGAACCAGCGCCAGGATCGCGATGGCAATCAGCGTGGACGAGACAATAATGATTCCTGGTATGCCCAGGTACAGCCATTTGTTCAGCAGCTGCATGCGGGCGACGGCGAGCGGGCGGTTCATCGCAGGACCTCCTGGGTCTGTTCGTTGCTGCCGGCGGCGGAGCCGAAGTGCTCGTTTGCCTTGAGCGTGCGGCGGATAATGAGCTGCTGCAGGGAAACCGGAGCGATTTCCAGGCCCAGGGCCAGGGAACGTTCGCGGTCATCCGGTGAGAGGGGAGCGTCGACGGTGACCGACGCGAGGGCTCCCAGACCTTCCCGGTGCAGCACCGGCCGCCCGGCAACGAATTCCTCCACGGCCGAGGACTTCCCGGCTACGGCGAACGCGGATCCGGTGATGGTTTCCACCTCGTCGTCCATCACGATGCGTCCGCGGTCAATCACGATGACGTGCTCGAGCAGGTTCGCCACTTCATCGATCAGGTGGGAGGAGAGAATGATCGTCCGCGGGTGGTCTGCGAAGTCTGTGAGCAGGCGGTCGTAGAAGAGCTGCCGGGCAACGGCGTCGAGACCCAGGTAGGGCTCGTCGAAGAACGTCAGCTCCGCCCTGGACGCCAGGCCGATGATCACGCCGACGGCGGAGAGCTGGCCGCGGGAGAGTTTCTTGATCCGGTGTTTTTTCGGCCGGGGGAGCTGGAAGTCCTCCAGCAGGGTTTCTGCCAGGTCCCTGTCCCAGTTGGGAAAGAACAGGGCAGCTGCGTCCAGGGCATTCCGTACCGTGAAGTCGTCGGGGTACTTCTGCGACTCGCGGACGAAGCACAGGCGGGAGAGGATGTGTTCGTTCTCGAACGGGTTTCCGCCGAACACCCGCACTTCCCCGGAGCTGGCAAACCCCTGGGCAGTCAGGATGGACATCAGGGTGGTTTTTCCTGCACCGTTGCGGCCCAGGAGGCCGTAGATGCGGTTCGGAGAGATATCGAGGTTGACGTCGTCAAGGGCCAGCTGGTCCTTGTATCGGCGGGTCAGTCCGCGGGTTTCTATGACGTTCATGGTGCCGGGGTCCCTTCGTGTTCAGCGGCACTGCGTTGGATAAGGCTGGTAAGTTCCTCCACCCCGATGCCGAGCTTCCGTGCCTCGGTCTGGAGGGGCTGCACATACTGGCGGTAGAACTGGTCCCGGCGTTTGGCGAGCACTGCGGTGCGTGCCCCGGGTGCCACGAACATGCCAATGCCGCGGCGTTTGTAGAGCAGGCCCTGGTCCACCAGCAGGTTGACACCCTTCGCGGCCGTTGCCGGGTTGATCCGGTAAAACGCGGCGATTTCGTTGGTTGACGGCACCTGGCCCTCCTCCTGCAATACACCGTCCAGGACATCACCCTCGATCCGCTCAGCAATCTGCTGGAAGATCGGTCTGCTGTCATCGATCACGGCATCCTGCTTTACTGTGGCTCATTTGCTGCGGCCCTAATCGGCTCGTTGGTTAGTTACTTGACTAACTAACCATGGAGGCAGGGGCATGTCAACGGTTTGCGCCAAGGAATTCAGCGGGGTAGGCGGGCACTAAAAAGCGCCTGCCTGGATTCAGGCAGGCGCTGCGGCTTCACGATGCAGGCAGCCGGAGGGGGTCAGTCTGTGGCCTGGTCGTACACCGCGACGAGCCCGTCAAGAAACTTCTGCACCGTCGCGCGTTCCGGGGCTGACATTCCCTCGACCAGCTGCTCGACCCCTTCGATCATGGGCAGTACGCGTTCGTAGGCCCGGTCGGCCGAGCTCTGTGCGGCGGTCACGATCAGTTTGCGGCCGTCGGATGGATGGCGGTCGCGTCTGATATGGCCTGCCTCTTCGAGGCGGTTCAGGACGAGTGTGGTGGCGGCCGTCGAAATCCCCAGCCGCCTGGCCAGTTCCGTGGGTGTGGCCGGGCCGGCCGCGATCAGGTGGTCCATGGCCTCGAGTCCCGGCGCATCAACGCCCAGCTCGGAGGCCAGATAGCGCTCAAAGCGCTGCTGTCGAATGGTCAGCTGTTGAATACGCGCACGGATGTCATCCGCCGGGAGCTGCCGGCCGTCCCGCCGTGCAGCTTCCCGGTCGCTTCGATCGGAACGCCAGGATGGGCCGGAGGGTGGCTGGGCAGTGCTTTTGACATCCATATCCTCCATAGTAATACTCAAAGTTGCCAATCAAATTGATAATCAAGAATCGGAGCAACTTTAATGGGCGAAACCGCCGCTACCCCCTACCGCTGGCGGTGGCTCATCCTCGGGGTGATGCTCGCCGCCGAAATCATGGACCTGCTCGATTCCACGATCGTCAATGTTGCCGGGCCTGATCTGGAACGCTCGCTGGGAGCGTCCGCGCTCGGACTGCAGTGGGTAATCGGCGGCTACGCCCTGACTCTCGGTGCGGGGCTGATCCTGGGCGGACGGCTGGGGGACCGTTTCGGCCGCCGCCCGATGTTCCTGGCAAGCCTTCTGGCGTTCACGGTCATCTCCCTGCTCTGCGCCCTTGCCCCAAGTATTGAAGTCCTCATCGCAGTGCGGCTGCTGCAGGGCCTCGCCGGTGCAATGCTGCTGCCTCAGGGTCTGGGGCTGCTGCGGGAGAACTTCTCCGGCAGGGAACTGGCCCAGGTTTTCGGCGTTTTCGGGCCTGTGCTGGGCTTGGGCGGCATCCTGGGTCCGATCATTGGCGGCGGCCTCATCGAAGCCAATCTGCTGGGGCTCGGATGGCGTGCGGTTTTCCTCGTCAACGTGCCCATCGGCCTCGCGGCTTTCATCATCGCGTGGCGCATTCTTCCCCGCCGGGCCGGAGACAAGACGGTCGGGGTGGATGTTGTGGGAGCGGCCATCATTATCGTGGCGTCGGCGCTGCTGGTCCTGCCGCTGAACTTCGGACAGGAGCAGGACTGGCCGCTTTGGACGTGGTTGAGCATTGGTGCAGGCCTCGCCGGGTTTGTGGCGTTCGCACGGCATCAACGAGCAGCGGCCCGGCACGGCCGGACTCCTCTGGTTGTGCCGGGGATTTTCTCCCGCCGGGCCTACACCCTTGGTCTGGCGGGCATAGCGCTTTACTTCAGCGCCCTCATCGGAACGCAGCTGATCCTGACACTGTTCCTGCAGATCGGCGAAGGATTCAGTGCCGGTGAAGCCGGACTGGGTAACCTGCCCGTCGCTTTGGGGACCGCCGTTGGAGGCGCGCTGAGCGGTGCCTTCCTCGCAGAGCGGCTTGGCCGCGCTGTCCTGCAGATCGGAGCTGCCGCCCAGATCATCGGAGCTGCGGTCCTCTGGGTAGAACTTGGCGCTGAAGGACCGTTCGATATCTGGCAGATCGTGCCGGGGATTGCCGTGATCGGTTTTGGATCGGGTCTGGTCATCGCCGCGCTGTTCAGCATCATCCTGGCAGCGGTCAAGGACGAGGAGATCGGCTCGGCCTCGGGGGTGCTCACGGCCGTGCAGTCAATCGCGAGTTCGATCGGCGTGGCGGTGTTCGGGTCAACGTTCTTCTCGGTCATCACCGACGGTTCACCCGCGGATGCCTTCCGAAGCACACTGCTCATCCAGGCCGGATTGCTCGCCGCATTCTTCATCCTGTCCTTCCTGTTCCCCAGGACGGGACGGGCAGACGAGTTCGGTGCAGGACCGGACGACGAGACCAGCCCGGTGGAACCGAAGCCCGCACTGGCCTCGGAATGACCGCTGGTTTCCCTGACTCCGGCTAGCTTGCCGGGCGCGGGTCCTTCTTAGCTTCGGGACCTGCGCTGTCCGTCAAGGGAATTGCCGTGGTCGCCGTACCCGGTTCCCCGGCTGCGGCAGCCGGGCCGGCGGCCTCCTCCGGCTCAGCCGTCAGTGCGGGTGCGCTGGTCTCCCCAGGTGCTGACGGGCCGGCGGAACTGTGTTCTGACGTGGCGGTGGCCTTTTCATCTGCCGCGGGAACGGTGCCGTCAACGCCGCTGACCTCGTCCGCCGTAGCCGCCGGAGCCTCCGTTTGCAGAACGCCTGGCTCATCCACGCTGATGGGCAGGACGCTCACCTTGGTTTCGGACTTTGCTCCTACCTTGGCTCCGGCCGCGCTTTTCACGGCGGCGGCGGGAGTGGAGGCCTGGACGCTGGCGGGTTCGAATTCCGGCGGGGCGGACTCGCGTTCCAGGGCCAGGGCAGCCTCCTGCTCCAGGATGTCCGCTTCCAGGGTCGAGAGCATGTCCTCTGCCTCGGCCACCATCTCCGGGTTCTGCGCGGCCAGCCCGCGCACCAGCCACTGGGCCAGGGCGAACTCCGCGGAGAGTGCTGCGCGGCGGATGAGGTGGGGATCCACCGCGTCCGGGCGGGCCGCCACATAGGCGGCATGGACGGCGTCGGTGAAGCCGGTGTTGTTGGCGGCGATCAGCCAGGCAAAGTCATCGGCGGGATCCCCGATGCGCAGATCTGTCCAACCGCTGACAGCGCTGACCCGGCTGCCGGAGATGAGCAGGTTGTCCTCATGGAGGTCGCCGTGCACCACGGTGGGACTGAACCGCCACAAGCCGACATCCTCCAGGGCATGCTCCCAGCGCCGCAGCAGGGTGGCGGGGATTTTGCCGGTGGTGGCTGCCTGGTCGAGTTCGTTCAACTTGCGCTGACGGAACTCGTTGGCCGTGTAGCTGGGCAGGTCCGCGTTGTTGACGAGGGACTGGGGCAGGGCGTGAACCGCAGCCATCGTGCGTCCGATGTCGGCGGCCAGCTCACCGCCAACGGCGGCCAGGTCATCAATGTCACGGGTCGTTCCGGGCAGGTGGGAGTACACAAACGTGCACAGCTCGCCCTGGCGGACCGTTCCCGCGACATAGGGCAGCGCGAACGGCAGCTCGGCGCGGACGGCAGGGACGAAAGCGCGCAGCACCAGCAGCTCGGTTTCGAGGCGCATGCTGGCTTCCACATGCTTGGGTGAGCGCACCCGCCACTGTTTGCCGGCGTCGTCAACAAGGAGTGCGGAGTCGAAATCCACGACGTCGTCCGGCGAACCGGCGACACCGGTAAGCGCCAGTGCCGGTACGGCGGCGCTGGCCAGGGCTGCCAATTCCATAGGTGTGCGTTTCACACCTTCAACCGTAGGGGCACATGTGGCGGGAGTAACCCATAGACCCCCGGCGAGTCGGAAGAGCGTGAGGAAAACCTCAGCAGGGCGGGTGCTCTATCCACTGCGTGGCATCCCGCTTTCCGCTTGGGCTTCCTCAGTCAGTACGGTAGGTATATGACCAGCCCGCTACGCACAGCAGAGACCCCGCAACTTGGAGCGCTGCCGCTTGCCCGCGGCGCCGTGGACCGGGGCAGTGAACGGAGAGTCGCCGAAGATCTCTTCGAGACCATCCTTGACCTGCCGACCACCCGGGTGATGTACATTTCCGGCGGGAAAACCCTGATTAGGGACACCAGCCGGAACAACACAGAACTCGTCCTGCAGCAGCCCGGGCCCGGCGGCTTTGGCACCGACCCGGTCTATCTGGGCCGGACGCTCGAAGCAGGCTCAGCTGCCGTCGGTGCTGACATCGTGATGGTCACCGTACCGGAACCGGAAGCAGCACCCGCTGTGGACGGTGCCCGCTGGGCCGGCCTGCGGGAGGTTGCGACAACTCTGGGAGCGCTGGACGCGGGACTCTTTGTCGAAGCCTGCGCGGTATCGAACTGGCATGCCACGCACACCCACTGCCCGCGCTGCGGTGCGCCCACCGGGTTGGAACAAGGCGGCTGGGTACGCCGCTGCCCGGAGGACGGCAGCCAGCACTTTCCCCGCACTGATCCGGCGATCATCGTGGCCATCACCGATCAGCAGGACCGCATCCTGCTCGGCTCAGCGGCTGCCTGGCCCGGCAACCGGTACTCCACGCTCGCCGGCTTCGTCGAGCCGGGGGAATCGCTCGAAGCGGCGGTGATCCGCGAGGTGGCGGAGGAATCCGGTGTGGTGGTGCGCAATCCGCAGTACCTTGGCTCGCAGCCCTGGCCGTTCCCTTGTTCCCTGATGCTCGGTTTCTGCGCTGAGGCAGACGGAACCGAACCGCAGGCCGATGGCGTCGAGATGTCAGACGTGCGCTGGTTTACCCGCAAGGAACTTACCGAAGCCGTTGCCTCGGGAGAGCTGACCATCCCTTCCTCGATCTCCATCGCCCGCAACCTGATTGACCGCTGGTACGGCGGGCCCGTGCCTGAGCCGGTTCCGGCAGGCGGCAAATGATCACCGATTCGCTCGAAGCACGGATCCTCGCGGGGCTCGACGACGAACAGCGCGAAGTCGCGACCACGCTGAACGGGCCGCTGTGCGTCCTGGCCGGTGCCGGCACCGGCAAGACCCGGGCCATCACCCACCGCATGGCGTACGGCGTCCACTCAGGCCTGTACAAGCCGCAGCAGGTCCTCGCCGTTACCTTCACCGCCCGGGCCGCAGCTGAAATGCGCACCCGGCTGCGGGATCTGGGGGCCGGCGGCGTCCAGGCCAAGACCTTCCATGCCGCGGCGCTCAAGCAGCTGCAGTACTTCTGGCCGCAGACGGTTGGCGGGCCCCTGCCGGGGCTGCTGGACCACAAAGCGCAGCTGATCGCTGAAGCTGCGCGCCGGCTGCGGCTCTCCACCGACCGCGCCGCGATCCGCGACGTGGCAGCGGAAATTGAATGGGCCAAGGTCTCCATGCTCACCCCGGACAGCTACGTGCGGGCAGCCGCCGGACGGGACGCCCCCGCCGGGTTTGACCTCACCACTGTGTCCCGGATCTTCCAGTCCTACGAGGACGTGAAGGTTGACCGCAACGTCATCGATTTTGAGGACGTGCTGCTGATCATCGTGGGCATCCTGCAGGAGGACCCCCGGGTGGCCGCCGCGGTGCGGGACCAGTACCGGCATTTCGTGGTGGACGAGTACCAGGACGTTTCCCCGCTGCAGCAGCGCCTGCTGGACCTGTGGCTTGGGGAGCGGAACGAACTCTGCGTGGTGGGTGATGCCAGCCAGACCATTTACTCCTTCACCGGGGCCACATCGCGGCATCTGCTGGAATTCACGCACCGCTTTCCGGGGGCGCAGGTGGTGAAGCTGGTGCGGGACTACCGTTCCACTCCGCAGGTGGTCAACCTGGCCAACCGCATCCTGGCTGCCCGGACGGCTGAAGGGGAACGTTCGCGCAACGCGCCCCCCTGGCCCGAGCCGCTGGAACTGATAGCGCAGCGCAGCTCCGGCCCGGAACCAACGTTCACCGAGTGCTCTGATGACGAAGCAGAGGCTGCCCAGGTCGCCGCACGGATCCGGAAACTGGTCGAGGAAGGCATCGAACCCAGCCAGATCGCCGTCCTGTTCCGGACGAACGGGCAGTCCCAGGCCTACGAGCAGGCTCTGGCCACCGCCGGAATCGGCTACCAGCTGCGCGGTGGGGAGCGCTTCTTCGCCCGGCGGGAAGTCCGCGACGCGATGCTGCAGCTGCGCGCTGCGGCCCGTTCCGTGGGAAACGAACCGGTGCCGCAGCTGGTGCGGGACATCCTTGCGAACCTCGGCTACACCGCTGAAGCGCCCTCCGGGGGAGGAGCGACCCGCGAACGCTGGGAATCCCTTGCCGCCCTGGTGGCGCTCGCCGATGAGCTGCACGCGAACCGGACGTTGGATCCGGAGAGCATTTTCACCCTGCAGGACTTCTCCGCCGAACTCGAGGAGCGCGCTGCCGCGCAGCACGCGCCGAAAGTCCAGGGAGTGACCCTGGCGAGCCTGCACTCGGCCAAGGGCCTGGAATGGGACGCCGTCTTCCTGGTGGGCCTGAGCGAAGGCCTGATGCCGATCTCCTTCGCGGACACGCCGGAAGCTGTTGATGAGGAACGGCGCCTGCTCTACGTCGGGATCACCCGCGCGCGGGTGCATCTGGCCCTGTCCTGGTCTACAGCCCGGACACCGGGCGGCCGGGCCAACCGCAAGCCGTCGCGGTTCCTGGACGGGCTGCGGCCCAATACCGCACGGGACGCAGCCGGACCGCGGCAGGTACGGGCGGCCCGCAAAAAGGTTGCGGGTCCGGCAAAGTGCCGTGTGTGCGGGACACTCCTCGGCACCGGTGCTGAGCGGAAGATGGGCAGATGCGGGGACTGTCCTGCGACCTATGACGAAGTGACGTTTGAGGCGCTGCGGGATTGGCGCCGCGGAACTGCCGCCGAGGCGGGCATTCCGGCGTTTGTTGTCTTCACCGATGCCACGCTGGTGGCCATCGCTGAGGACAAACCGCCAACGCTGAACCGGCTGGCCACCCTTCCGGGGGTGGGGCCGTCCAAGCTGGAACGCTACGGTGAGGCAGTCCTGGCCGTGCTCGCCGCCCACCCCGGCGCTTAGGCCGCCTTGCTTGTGCCGGCGGACTGCAGCCGGCAGCCGCACCCGGGATGGAACTCGAGTGGTTCCACTCCGATGTGTCCGTCAGCGGTGCGCAGCTGAAGCACGGCCGACCACGTCACGGGCTGGGCTACGCCGTCGATAAAGGACAGCGCCTGGCCCGCGGCGATCCCCGCTGCCAGGCCAGCCGCCGAGACTTCCTCGCCGCCGGGCCCCTGCTGACCGCCGGGCCCCTGCTGACCGCCTGGGTCAGGCTGCGCCGACGCCGCGGAGGAGGCGTACCAGCCGGGGTCGGCATCGCCGCGGTACCGATCCAGGCAGCCCAGGCAAGCAGTGGATCCCGGCACCACGAGCGGGCCGACCTGGTAGCCGTACTGCTGGACCGCAACCGCGAGATGGGGCTGCTCTCGTTCACCGCCGCCAGCTGAGAGCAGCGGGCCGGGCTGGTCAGAGACGAGGACAGCCAGGTCCGTGCCGGCGGCGGGCCGGCCTGCAGCCGGTCCCGGAACGGAGAGGACCCGGACGGTCGGGTCGATCCGATACAGGTGCCGTCTGACTGCTTGGAACCGCTGCATGCCGATGTCGGTTAGTGCGTAGGCGGGTCCCACATCGGAGGGCGCGACTACGTGCGGGTCGCCCAGGAGCAGGGTGCCGATTCCGGCAGCTGCCAGGGTGCGCGCAAGGAGCGCCCCGCAGCGTCCCAGGCCCTGGATTTCGACGGCGGCACCTGCGCGGCGGGCGACAGCTCCGGAGGCGTCCTGGCCATATACCGCGGAGAGCCGCTGGATGTCCGGCGACAGCCGCTCCTGCCGCAGGGGAGGCAGCGGATACTGGCTCCCGGGGCAGGGCAGCAGGACCGGTGCCAGGGCTGTCAACAGCTGCGACTGCCGTTCTGCGCCGATGCCCGCCGCTGCCGCAGCGGCCTGCTCCGTACCGTCGGGAATCCCGCCGCGCAGGTGGCCGACAAAGGTCAGATCGGCGGCAGTAAGGCCGGCCAGCAGCAGCGCCCCGGCGCCCAGGCCGAACTGCCTGCGGTCAGAGCCAAGGTCCAGAACGTAGATTCCCGGGTTGATCCGCATGCTGGGCCTCCTGAAGACAGCGGTCTGAAAACGTAGGAGCACCCATGCTGGCACGCGGTGAAACCGCTTCCCGGGTTATCCACAGGTTCACGAACCCGCCGGCTGCCGGAATAAGCTGGAGGCATGCCCACCCCGTCTGTTCCCGCCACCACCCGTGGCGGCCTGCCCATCGAGGTGCGCCGCTCGGCCCGGCGAAAGCGCACAGTCAACGCCGTTTTCCGCGACGGAGTAGCAGTGGTGTCCATTCCGGCGCACTTCACCCGGGCGCAGGAAGCGGATTGGGTTCAGCGTATGGTGGACCGGCTGGAGACCCGGGCAGCGGCTGCTCCGGCACCTGACCCCGCCAGCGCAGAAACTGACCTGGCGCGGCGGGCAGCCGAGCTTTCAGACCGCTACCTCGGAGGGGCCGCCAAGCCCGTTTCGGTGCGGTGGGTCAGCAACCAGAATTCGCGCTGGGGCTCGGCCACACCGGCTCGCGGGACCATCCGGCTTTCGGACAAACTGGCCGGCATGCCGCCCTGGGTCGTTGACTACGTTCTGCTGCACGAACTTGCCCACCTGATTGAGGCGTCACACGGACCCCGGTTCTGGCGCCTCCTGGAGTCCTATCCACAGACTGAGACGGCCAAGGCCTTCCTCTCCGGCGCGGCGTTTGCCAGCGCGCGCGGGCTCAAAGGCGAGATGTCCGAAGACTGAAACACCCCGGGCGGTACGCCGCCCGGGGTGTTTCGTCACTGGCTGAGGAAGCTCTCTGGCCTAGGAAGCGCTGCCGTCCTTGCCGTTGTCAGGGTCCTCTGCGTCGTTGTTCTCTGCATCAGATCCGTCCTCCGGGCTTCCGTCCGGCTGAGCGTCACCGGAGGAGTCCGCCTCGGCGTCCGGACGCGTTTCGCCGGAGGGTTCTGCAGCAGGATCGGCGGGCGTGCCGGGGGCGTCCTCCTCCTGCTGGTCGAATCCGCCCTCAAGCAGCCGCCGCAGTGCCGCATCGACATCGGAATCGGAGGCGTCGAGCAGTTCGCGGCGCTTGCTGAAGCCCAGCGGGTCGTCCAGATCTTTGGAGGTTGGCATCAGGTCGGGGTGTTCCCAGATGGCATCCCGTCCCTCAACTCCGCGTTCTTCGCGCAGCTGTGCCCACAGGGCAGCGGCATCGCGGAGCCGGCGGGGCCGCAGCTCCAGTCCGACCAGCGATGCGAAGGTGTGCTCAGCGGGACCGCCGCTGGCCCTCCGCCGCCGGATCATCTCGCGGAGGGCCGCGGCTGAAGGAAGGTTGGAGGTTGCGGCGGCGCTGACCTCGTCCACCCAGCCTTCGACCAGGGCCAGCGCGGTTTCCAGGCGCTCAAGCGCCGCATCCTGTGCAGGTGTGCGCTCGGGCTGGAATACGCCGCCGGCGAGTGCTTCCTGCAGCGACTCGGGGTTGCTCGGGTCGATATCCCGTGCCACGTCTTCGATCTTGGAAATATCGATGTGGATGCCCCTGGCATAGCTCTCGATGCTGCCGAAGAGATGCCCGGCCAGCCAGGGCGCATGGGCGAACAGCCGGGCGTGGGCTGCTTCACGGACAGCCAGGTACAGCCGGATTTCGGCCTCCGGAATATCCAGGCCCTCGCCGAAGGCGGCGACGTTCGCCGGCAGCAGCGCCATGGTTCCGGCGGCCAGCGGAAGGCCGACATCAGTCGAGCTGACAACCTCCTTGGACAGGGCACCAACAGCCTGGCCCAGCTGGATCCCGAACATCGCCCCGCCCATGTTGGCGAGCATGGAAGAGGCCCCGCCCATCAAGGACTTCATTTCCTCAGGCATCTGCGTGGAAATGGCGTCGCTCAGCGCTTGGGAAATGCTGACTGCCACGGGCTCGGTAAGGCGGCGCCAGGAATCCATGGTTGCTTCGACCCACTCGGCGCGGGACCAGGCCTTGCCGATCGCCGCCGTGGAGGGAAAATCGGTGACTGGATCAAGCCACATCTGCGCAACGTGCAGTGCTTCGCCAACGTCACGCGCCTGCTGGGCGCTGACCGAGGGGTCGGTGCCGGCGGCGGCCACCCGGCGTGCGTTGTCCTTGGCGAGCTGCCAGTTGACCGGCCCGTCCGTGGGAGTGCTGAACATGGCCTGAACCTGCTGAAGGATCATGGCCATGGCATTAGGGTCCGAAGGCAGCCCGGCAGCTTTGGCCAGTTCCTGCGGATCTATGCCTCCGGCCTGCCCGCCGAAAAGGCGCGCGAGCATTTCGGACAACGGGTCCTGGGGCGTATCCCCGTGGTCGGAGGGGTTTGAGCTCATGGGTACCACCGGTCCTGTGGAAGTTCTGATGCCTGGGCAGCCGGTGGATCACCGGCGGCCTGGGTTTCCACGTTACCGGCAGGCGCTGCGGCCTGTCCCGCATTCCGGGATTCGTTCGCTGTTGGCAAAGGACCACGTGGGACAATGGCCCAGGGCTCCACGTACGGCCCCAGGAACCAGGCCAGCATGCACTGCGCCGAATCACCACGAAAACAGCCGCTGCGCCGCGAACACCGCCGGTGCAGGAAAGGAAAGCCGATTGCGTTCCCCGAATGAAGACTTTCCTCCCGCTGCCGACGGCGCGGAGATACCGTCTGCGGACAGCACAGCGGATGCTGGACCAGGTCCGTCCCGCGGCCGGCGTTCACCCCGCCGCCGGGCCTTGTTCGTTGCCGGCGGAACGGCGCTGCTGCTCGGGGCCGCGGGCTTGATGCTGCCCGCTCCGTACGTCGTGGAATCGCCAGGCCCCACGTTCAACACCATCGGGGAAATCCCTTCGGGTCCATTGATCAGCATCGAGGGCCGGGAAACCTATCCGACGGCGGGCGAACTGGACCTGACCACTGTCTACGTCTCCGGCGGCCCCAACGGCGCGGTCAGCATGGCGGAGGTGCTCGCGGCCTGGATCAGCCCGGACGACGCCGTTCTCCCCGTTGACTTCGTATATCCGCCGGGAACCACCAGCGGCCAGGTCAAAGAGGAGAACGCGGCTGCGATGACCTCATCCCAGGAATCTGCCGTGGCGGCGGCTTTGGCACAGCTGGATATTCCCTTCACGGAGGAGCTGGCAGTTGCCGGCACCATGGAAGGGGCACCGGCTGACGGGAAGCTGGAAACCGGCGATGTTCTGCTGCAGGTGGACGGCAAATCCGTCGAGGGGATGGACTCGCTGCGCCAGGCACTGAATGAGTCGGAGGGTAACCCCGCCGACATCACGGTCCGCCGGAATGGCGGTGAACAGACCGTGAGCATCACCCCTGAACTCTCGGACTCAGGCGCCTACCAAATGGGTGCCTACCTCAGCATCGACTTCACTTTCCCGTTTGAGGTCAGCATCGCGCTGGAGAATGTTGGCGGCGCCTCGGCCGGAACGATGTTCGCCCTCGGAATTATCGACAAACTCACCCCGGGAGAGCTGACCAACGGGCGGCACTTCGCCGGCACCGGCACCATCGATGCGTCCGGGAACGTCGGTCCCATTGGAGGGATCGAACAGAAGATGGTGGGAGCAAAGAGCTCCGGAGCCGAATTCTTCCTGGCGCCGGAGGCCAACTGCGAAGAGGTTGCCGGGAATATCCCCGCAGATCTGGTGGTGGTCAGCGTTGCCACCCTGGACGATGCGCTCACCGCCGTCGAGACCCTCGCCGCGGGCGGAAGCGCCGCGGGCTTGGGCAGCTGTACGGACGGCGCCTAAGAACGTTCACGGCGGGCGCGAATCACGATCCTAATAAGGTTCAGCTCAGGGGCCGGTATAAGTGGCCGTTCGGCAGCCAAACAGGGCAGAATAGGGAACCACGGCAAGAAACGCGCAGCCGTCGGACAGAGGGGTCACGGTTGCTTCGATTTGGAGGCAGCGGAGTATCTCCACCCGCCGAGCTGCCGCAGGTGCCGTGAGCCGACGCCCCGAACGATGAGGAAACTGTGACTTCCGGACCAAATGGCCCATTCTCCCAACCCGGCTCCACCGCCACCAAACGGCGGCGCAGCCCGCTGATAGCAACCCTCATTGTGGTTGCTGTCCTGGTGATCGGGTTCGTGTACTTCTCCCAGGTCTACGCCGACGTGCTGTGGTACAACCAGCTCGGTTTTCTTGAGGTGTTCGTAAAGGAGAACCTCACCCGCCTCGGCCTGTTTGCCGCGGCGTTCCTGGTGATGGCGGCGTGCGTCTTCTTCAGTATCCGGGCAGCCTACTCCTCGCGTCCGATCTATGCGCCGGACAGCTCCATGCAGGACAACCTGAACCGCTACCAGGCGCAGCTTGAGCCGGTCCGGAAGCTGCTCATGATCGGTATCCCTGTCGTGGTCGGCGGATTCGCCGGCACTGCGGCGATGGCGATGTGGGAACAGACCCTGCTCTTCTTCAACCGGCATGACTTCGGGCAGACTGACCCGGAATTCAACATGGACTACAGCTTCTACCTCAACACGCTGCCCTTCGTGGGCTTCGTCGTCGGGTTCCTGATTTCCGTCGTCGTCATCAGCGGTATTGCAGGACTGCTCACGCATTACCTCTACGGCGGCATCCGGCTCGAGGAAAAGGGTATCTTCGTCAGCCGGCCGGCGCGGATCCATATTGCCGTCATCGCGGCTTCCTTCCTGCTGCTGCAGGCAGTGAACTTCTGGCTGGACCGCTACAACACCCTCCAGAGCACCTCCGGCGCCTGGACCGGCGCCCTGTACACCGATGTGCACGCCGTCATCCCGACGAAGGCCATCCTGGCTGTGGCGTCCGTGATCGTTGCCCTGCTGTTCATCGTCTCGGCCATCATCGGACGGTGGCGC
The DNA here is from genome assembly GCF_023167125.1 of Arthrobacter sp. Helios. NCBI lineage: Bacteria > Bacillati > Actinomycetota > Actinomycetes > Micrococcales > Micrococcaceae > Arthrobacter > Arthrobacter sp. Helios. Next base: position 2,142,016 of record NZ_CP095402.1, on the reverse strand, counting down.
CTCCCCATCATCGGCACGGCCATGCTGGTCATCACGGCGATCGTCGCCGGCGGTGTGTACCCCTGGATCGTTCAGCGGTACCAGGTTATTCCGTCAGAGCAGACACTTGAGCGCGAGTACATCCAGCGCAACATCGAACTTACCCGCGAAGCCTACGGCCTCTCGGACACCGAAGTGATCCCGTACGACGCCACTGTCGACGCGAACGCCGGTGCGCTGGCAGCAGATGCCGGAACCACCTCCAACATCCGCCTGCTGGACCCGAACGTCGTCTCTGACGCCTTCGGCCAGCTGCAGCAGTTCCGCCAGTACTACCAGTTCCCGGAAAACCTCAACGTCGACCGTTATGACGTGGAAGGCGATGTCCAGGACACCGTGATCGCGGTGCGCGAACTGAACATCGGCGGCGTCCCGACCGGCTGGGTGAACGAGCACGTCCTGTACACCCACGGCTACGGCGTGGTCGCTGCCCGCGGCTCCACCGTCCAGCCGGACGGCAAGCCCAGCTTCATGGAGTCCGGTATCCCGTCCACCGGTGTGCTCGGGGACTACCAGCCCCGCATTTACTTCGGCGAGTCTTCCCCTGACTACTCCGTCGTCGGCGCCCCTGAGGGCACTGATCCGGTGGAAATCGACCGTCCGCAGACCGGCAATTCCGCGGACGATTCGCAGACCACGTTCGACGGCGAGGGTGGCCCGAGCATCGGCAACATCTTCAACCAGCTGGTTTACGCCATCAAGTTCCAGTCCACAGAACTGCTGCTCTCCGACTTCGTGAATGAAGAGTCGCAGATCCTCTACGACCGGGACCCCCGCGACCGTGTCGAAAAGGTCGCTCCGTACCTGACCGTCGACGGAAATGCCTACCCGGCGGTCGTGGACGGACGCGTGAAGTGGATCGTGGACGGTTACACCACCAGCAGCCACTTCCCGTACTCCACCCAGCAGGAGCTTGCCTCCGCGACCACCGACTCGCTGACCGGCGGCGGCTCCCAGGCCCTGCCCGCGGACCGGGTCAACTACATCCGCAATGCCGTCAAGGCCACCGTCGATGCGTATGACGGATCAGTCACCCTGTATGCCTGGGATGACCAGGATCCGCTGCTCCAGGCCTGGCAGGACGTTTTCCCGTCCACGCTGAAGCCCTACAGCGACATGTCAGCGGACCTGATGGCGCACGTGCGGTACCCGGAGGACCAGTTCAAGGTCCAGCGCGAGCTGCTTGGCCGTTACCACGTCACCGACGCTGACTCCTTCTACAAGAACGACGACGCCTGGTCTGTCCCGTCGGACCCGACGCGGACGAACTCCGACGTCAAGCAGCCCCCGTATTACCTGTCCCTGCAGATGCCGGGCCAGGAGAAGGCCGCCTTCTCGTTGACGACGCCGTTTATCCCGTTCGTCGCTCAGAACGGCGAAGCACGGAACGTGCTCTACGGATTCCTCGCTGCCGACGCCGACGCCGGCACCGGGACCGCGGGGGAGAAGGCAGACGGCTACGGCAAGCTCAGGCTCCTGGCGCTGCCTACGGATACCGCTGTGCCCGGCCCGGGCCAGGCCCAAAACCGGTTCAACTCTGATCCGACCGTTTCCAACGCCTTGAACCTGCTGCGCCAGGGAGCATCGGAAGTCATCAACGGCAACCTGCTCAGTCTCCCGGTCGGCGGCGGCATGCTCTACGTGCAGCCGGTCTATGTGCAGTCTTCGGGAGCATCGTCCTACCCGACGCTGCAGCGCGTACTGGTGAACTTCGGTGAGAAGGTCGGGTTCGCGCCAACACTGGACGAAGCACTGAACCAAGTGTTCGGCGGCGATTCCGGCGCAGTCACCGGCGACCAGGAGAACGTTGGCAACACCCCGGATACCGGAACCGAAGTGCCGGGGGGAACCACGGCACAGACTGACCTGACAACCGCGCTGGCCGATGCCGGTGCAGCCATCCAGGAAGGCCAGGACGCCCTGGCCAGCGGCGATTTCGCGGCCTACGGTGCAGCCCAGGACAAGCTGAACGCGGCTATCCAGCGGGCTATCGCAGCGCAGGACAAGATCGCCGGCGGCGCTGCCGCCGGTGCCGCCCAGGAAGAGGGCGCCAGTGGTGAAGGCTCCGGTGAGTAGCTGATTTGCGGCTCCGCCCCGCGGCCGGTACAGTTGATACCACGCCGCGGGGTGGAGCAGTTCGGTAGCTCGCTGGGCTCATAACCCAGAGGTCGCAAGTTCAAATCTTGCCCCCGCAACCAAGAAAATCCCCGTCCGGGTTCCGGACGGGGATTTTGCTTTTTCCCAGCACTGTTTTTCGGCAGGGGCTCCTGCCGGCTGTGCCCTGCTGCAGACGGTGCCCAACATCCGGTGTCCGATCTTCCGGCCGAACCCGCTGCAGGCCTGCGGGAGCCACTACACTCGCTGCATGACTGCCCGCCGCAGCGGCAGGCCGCACGGAAAGACCTGGAGCGGGCCGGAGGCAGACCCGGACCGCGGGGAAAGCGCCCTGCAGAAGCTGGACCGCAACTGGACAGACCTGCTGCAGGAACTGCGCGTGCTGCAGACCGGCATCCAGATCCTCACCGGTTTCCTGCTGACGCTTCCGTTCCAGGAACGCTTCACCACTCTTACCCCGGCCCAAACCGGAATCTATCTGGCCCTGGTCGTTCTGTCGGTGCTGGTGACGGCGGTGCTGATGTCCACGGTGGTAATGCACCGCTCCTTTTTCCAGCGCCGGATCAAATACGATCTGGTCCGCAACAGCGACCAGCTGCTGCGCTGGACCCTGGTCCTGGTGGGACTGATCCTCATCGGCACCGTAGGGCTGGTGTTCGACATCGTGCTCGGTGGCTGGGGAGGCCCGGTGGCCGCCGCGGCAGCCGCCGTCGTCCTTGCCGGTCTGTGGATCGTGCTGCCGCTGGCCGGCCGCAGCCGTGCTCTGCAGCGCGGCGGGGGCACTGACCCGGGAGAAGAAACCCCGGCCGGGTAACAGTGCGGAAAAACCAGCAGGCCGGCACCCGGTCCGGGGCCAGCCTGCTGGATAACGCCGCTGTGGTTAGTTCTGCTCGATCGCAGACTGGCTGGCGGACTGGTTCGAAGCCGAGGCCTTCAGGGCTGCCAAGCGGGCTTCAACCTCGGTCTGCTCGCCGAGATCCTCCAAGGACTCAAACTGGGCGTCCAGGCTGGACGCAGCGAGTTCGTTGGCGCCGCGCACCTTGGCCTCTTCGCGGCGGATCTTCTCTTCGAAGCGGCCGACCTCGGAGGTGGGATCCATCACGTCGATGCTCTTGATGGCGTCGTGCATCTGGTTCTGTGCGGCGGCGTTCCGGGCGCGGGCGATGAGCTCGTTGCGCTTGGACTGCAGCTGCTGGAGCTTGTCCTTCATCTGGGTCAGGCCGGTCTTGAGGCGCTCGACGATTTCTTCCTGAGAAGCGATCGTCGGCTCGGCGCCGCGTGCTTCGCTCTCAGCAGCCATCTGGCGCTGAATCGCGACCTTGGCAAGGTTGTCGAACTTCTCTGCGTCCACGGTGTTCCCGCCGGAGCGGAACTCGTCCGCCTTGCGGGAGGCCGCGAGGGCCTTGTTGCCCCAGTTCCGTGCGTTCTCCAGGTCTTCGTTGTAGTCGTCCTGGAGCATCCGCAGGTTGCCGATGGTCTGGGCGACGGCGCTCTCTGCTTCGGCAATGTTGTTGCTGTAATCGCGGACCATCTGGTCAAGCATCTTCTGGGGGTCTTCCGCCTGGTCCAGGAGGGCATTGATATTGGCCTTGGCCAGTGTGGCGATCCGTCCGAATATTGACTGCTTTACCATCTGTCTGCCTTTCAAACGCTGGGGTTGTGAGTTGTGCTGTTACCAGCCTGTCAAAAATCTTGGCTGCAGCCTAGAAATTTCCGCCGGAGGAACCGAAGCCCCCACCGCCGCCGCCGAAGCCGCCTCCGCCGCCCCAGCCGCCAAAACCGCCGCCGCCCCAGCCGCCTCCGCCGCCATGGGAGCCGCCGCGGAGGATGGAATCGATCAGGATGCCGCCCAGGATGGCCCCGCCCAGCCCGCTGCCGCCGCCGCGTCCGCCGTACATACCGCCGCCACCGCCCATACCGCCCATTCCGCCGAACCCGTCGACATCCTGGCGGGCCATCTCGGATGCCTGCGCTGCCAGCGCATTGGCCTGCTGGGCGTAAGCGAGAGCACTGACCGGGTCTGAGGACTGCACGGCGATGGCCTGCTGCAGGTTGCGTTCCGCTTCGGCGAGCCGGGTCCTCGCCCCGCTGCCGACGCCGCCGCGGCGGGCGCGGATGTAGTCGGAGGTCCCCGCGATCTGTGCCTGCGCCGACATGATCGTGTGCTGCAGGGCGTCGCGGGCCCGGCGTTCCTGTTCCTGCCGGTCGCGGAGCCCCTCCAGCGCCGCATCGAGCTGGGCGTTGGAGGACTCAAGCCGGCCGAGGAGGTCCACCGGATCGTATTTGCCGCGCCGGGCGCTTTCAACGGCGTCCAGCGCCTGTTCGACGCCGGCAATCGGGCCGGCCAGGGCGCTCTGGGCGCCGCTCTGGGCAAAGGCCCGTGCCTGCGCCAGATCCTGCCGTGCGTCGGCTACCGCCCGGTCCAGTTCCGAGGCTGCGGTGTCCAGCCCCGCCCCGGTGCGGTCAATGGCATCAATGAGGACATTCGCCTGATGGAGGCTTTCCTCGGCGGCCCGGACGGCCAGCACCGCTGCGGAGGTGTCTGCGCTGCTGAGCTTTTCTTCCGCGGTGGCCGCGGCGTTCTCCACGAAGGCCAGCCGCTCGGTGGCCTGTTCAATGTTGTCCCGCACCTGGACCAGGGCGGAGTCGCTGTACCGGGTACTGAGTCCGTTCAGGGCCGCCTGGGCGGAGTCCAGCCTGGCCGCGGCGGCGCGCGCGGATTCCTGCGCCGAAGCGAGTGCATTCGGTGCGTTCTTCTCCAGCTCGCGCAGCGCATCGAAGTCTTCCTTGTGCGCCTGCAGCGAATCGTTGACCGCTTCGCAGCGGCGGATGATGTCCTTGAGCCAGGTGCGCTGCTGCTCCTCGGTATCCGGAATCTCGTCGTCGAGCTGCTGCTGCATCTTGAAGGATTCACCCATGTGGGCACGGGCGACGGCGAGGTCGTCGGTAAACGTCGATACGGCGTCGTCCCCGTACTGGGCTGCGGCGAAAGCGAGTTCCTGCTCGCTGGATTTGATGGCGTCATCTGCCGCAATGAGCAGGCTCCCGGCACGCTTGCGCAGCTCTTCCACGCTCATGGCATCCAGCGGATCCTTCGGCGCAGCGTCCTGTGCCCGCGGCAGCGCGCCGCGTTTCCGCGAGCGGCTGCGGACCAGCGCAAAGACAGCGAATGCTCCGACAAGCACGATGCCGGCGGTGATGAACGCGGGGAGCAGGCTGCTGCCGCCGGTGGAGATTTCCCCGCTGCCGCCCTCGGCAATGTCTTCCAGGGACTTGGTGGCGTTGACAGCGGAAGCCGCCCACTGTTCGGAACTGATGTTCTGGACGCCAAGCAGCGGTTCCTGGGCCGCCTCAATTATCGCGTTGCGCTTTTCCTGAGTGAGTACCGACTGGTCTCCGGTGGAGACCTCAAGCTTGCGTTCGACGGTTGCGACGCTCAGCAGGGCTTCTTTCGACCCCATGCCTTTTTCCGTCACGACGTCCTCTGCCCAGGCACTGGCATCCGAGGGATCGGTGAAGCTGTCCACATACACGACGTAGAGGGTGTAGCCACTGCTGCGCTGCACGTCCGTGATTGCCTGCTGGACTTCGCCGGTGCTGCCGCCCAGGGAATCGTTGGTATCCACCAGATACTGCCCGGGGGGAATGCTCACGGGAGGGTCCGCGTGGGCCATGGACGGAGTCAGCACCGCCAGCGCACTCAGAGCCAGCACGGCCGCAAACCGCTTCGTCCTCAACCGCATAAAAAATCCCTTGTGTGTTTTGAACTTGTTTGTCTCTGAACTTGTCTCTGCGCCGCGTCTGGTGGTGCTGGGCTCTGCCGGACGGATTGCATTGATTCTATGGGTGGCCAGAGCACCCGTCCACCACGAAACCGTATCCCATGGAGCTGGACGCTTGCCCGGAGATACCACGGCTGACTAGGGGAGACGACGGCGGTCCGGCGGCCAACCGCTGCCACAGCCGTTCGGCAAACTCCCAGTAACCATCCAGACTTCTCCAGTCTGCATCACAGACTCCCCTGTCATAGTGGATGGGTCGATACTTGTGGGTAAACCGAATTCTCGAAAGGACGGCCCATATGACTGAGCACTATGGGGGCAGCGAAGGCACACAGCGGCCTCTGCCTCCCCGTCCGCCGGCACCGCCGTCTTCCAGCACCCCGGCAGGGGACGCGCCGGAGCCTGCGGCGACCGAAACAACCCGGCTTCCCGCCGGCGGCGGCGCTCATCCCGACCCGGGAGGGAATAGCGGGCAGGCAGCCTGGACGGCGCAGCAGGCACCCGGCGGGATGCCGGCCCAGTCCGCGTCGCAGCCTGGCACTTTCGGCACTCCGGGCTCCGGTCCGCAGCAGGGATACGGCGCCCCCTATCCATCGGATTCCCCGGGCAGCACCTATTACGGCGGGGGCCACGGGAATACAGGCCTGCCGCCCGCAGCAACGGAACGGCGCCGTTACGGCACCGGGACCTTGGTGACGGCGATGCTGGTAGCCGGCCTCCTCGGCGGCGGTGTGGCGGTCGCGGCAGACGCGGCGCTCAACGGCGGCAATACGGCCGCTGGAACCACAGGCCAGTCCCAGACCGTGGTGGTCAACGATCATGAGAGCGTTAACGCCGTGACTGCCGCGGCGGTAAAGGCCTCTCCGAGCGTGGTGACCATCGAGGTCTCCGGCTCCGGCAGTTCCGGCAGCGGCTCCGGGATCATCCTGGACGATGAAGGGCACATCCTGACGAACACCCACGTGGTGACGCTCGGCGGCACGGTTGCCAGCCCCTCCATCGAGGTGCAGACCGAAGACGGCCGCGTGCTTTCCGCAACGGTGGTCGGCACCGACCCGCTGTCCGACCTCGCCGTCATCAAGGTGGACGCACCGGACCTGACTCCTGCCTCGCTGGGGGACTCGGGCGATTTGAACGTCGGAGACACCGTCATCGCCATCGGCGCACCGCTGGGACTGGCAGGCACGGTCACCGATGGGATCGTCTCCACCCTGAACCGGACCATCAGCGTTCAGTCATCAGCCGCACCCGAGTCCAACACGGATTCGGCACCGGAGGACGACGGCTACGGGTTCCGGTTTGCACCGCCGGACGGGTCCTCGCAGAACCAAAGTTCGGCCTCCTCATCGATCTACCTGAACGTCATCCAGACTGACGCGGCGATCAACCACGGAAACTCCGGCGGAGCGCTGGTGAACTCCGACGGCGAAGTCATCGGTGTGAACGTTGCGATCGCTTCGGCGTCCTCCAGCAGCACCGGAGAAGACAGCGGGAGCATCGGCGTCGGGTTTGCGGTTCCCGCCAACTACGCAAAACGCGTGGCTGAGGAAATCATCGCCGACGGATCCGCGAGCCACGGTTTCCTGGGCGTCTCGGTAACGCCGGCCACCGGGTCGGGCTCGTCCTCCTTCACCATCGGTGCAGCGATCGCCGACAATCCGGCGAGCGGGACACCGGCCGCCAACGCAGGGCTGCAGAAGGGGGACATCGTGACATCCGTGAACGGAATCCCCATCACCGATGCGCAGTCCCTGACCGCAGCCATCCGGATGCAGGCTGCCGGCAGCAAGGTCAACATTGACTACGTCCGCAACGGCCAGACCGCCAGCACCAGCACCACGCTGGGTGACTCAGCCAGCCAGTAGCTGCCCGGCCCGCGCACCGAGCACGACGCCGGCGCAACAGAAAGACGCAGGCGCAACAGAAACTGGTCCGGCCCGCTGTGGGGATGAATCCATCTCCGCAGCGGGCCGGAGCCATGTTCCGGCAGCTGCGGCCAGGGGTGGTACCCCCTGAGGGGGAGTGCCGGGACTACCCGGAGGGAACTTTCACCGGAGCGCGCCGGGCCCTGGCATTCGAGCCCGGCGCCGGCGTGTGATTAGCTTTAAACTGTCGCCGCCGATGCGCGGGGGAATGCCGGAATCCCACCGGCGGAATCGTCCTACAGGAAAGGCCGGAATGCAGGAGTCAGCCAACAGGCCGCTGAACATCGTCGTTTTGGTTAAACACGTCCCGGACACCCAGTTTGATCGTCAGCTGGCTGGCCCGGACCACACACTTGACCGTTCCGAGAGCATCCTCTCCGAGCTGGACGAATATGCCCTCGAAGCCGCGCTCCAGCTGGCTGAGGCACGCGGTGGAGAAAAGGGCGGCAACACCGTTACCGCCGTTGCGATGGGGCCGGCGGCCGCGGTGAATGCGGTGAAAAAATCCCTTCAGATCGGCGCTTACAAGGGCGTGCATCTGCTGGATGACGGTCTCGCCGGATCCGATGCCGCCGGCACCTCCCTGGCCCTGGCCGCCGTCGTACGCCATCTGGACAACACTCAGGGACCCGTTGACCTGGTGATCACGGGAATGGCGTCCACCGACGGAGAGACCTCCCTGGTTCCGGCGCAGCTCGCCGAGCGGCTGTCGTTTGCCCAGCTGACCTTCGCCGCGGAGCTGGAAGCGGTGGATACCGCGTCCGGTCCGGTGCTGCGTGCCCGGCGCGACGGCGACTCCTACTCCGAGACGATCGAGGCGCCGCTGCCGGCCCTGGTTTCGGTGACGGACCAGGCCAACGAGCCGCGCTACCCGAACTTCCGCGGAATTATGGCGGCAAAGAAAAAGCCTATTGCCGTGCTCTCGCTCCAGGACATCGGGCTGGAGGCGTCCCAGGTGGGACTGGCCGGGTCCTGGACTTCAGTGGCCGCGTCGGCACCGCGCCCGGCGCGCGGGCAGGGCACCGTCATCAACGACGACGGGGATGCCGGCATCAAGCTCGTGGACTACCTCGCTTCGCAGAAACTCATCTAGCACGTCCGCTCAGGCGCTGCCGCGCCCGCACCCCCAAGGAGGGCGCCCCATGGGCTCCGTTTTGGTCTTCATCGATGTTCCGTCCCTGCCGCTGCCGCGGGCGGCCCGCGAGCTGCTGGCTATCGCCGCCTCGATAGGTGACCCGGTGGTCGCCTCACCCCGCCCGCTGTCCGAGGAAACCGCCGCGGAACTGGGCAGGCACGGTGCCGTGGAACTGTACGAGCCTGCCCAGCCGCTGCCCGATGTGCTGGTCGCTGCCAAAGCGGCGTTCCTCGCCGAAGCGGTCCGGGCAGCCGGGCCCGTGGCCGTGCTGCTGGGCAATTCCTTCGAAGACCGGGAGGTGGCGGCGCGGACGGGTATCAAGCTCGGTTCCGGCGTTATTACCGACGCCGTCGCCGTCGCACCGGATCTCTCGGTCACCAAATCGGTGCTGGCCGGGTCTTTCACGTCGACCTGCCGGGTCGAGACCGGGGTTCCGATCATCACCATCAAGGCGAACTCGGTCGAACCGGCGTCGGCCGGGGACAACGCCGGACCGGTGCGCAGCCTGGTCACCGTTCCGGAAACCGGTCCGGCGGCAACCGTGACCGGACGCTCCGAGAAGCGTGTGAGCGGACGTCCGGAGCTGTCCGAAGCCCGGGTCATCGTGGCCGGAGGCCGGGGCGTGGACGGCGACTTCGGACCGCTTGAGGAGCTCGCCGACCTGCTGGGAGGCGCCGTGGGAGCCTCCCGTGCAGCCACGGACGCCGGCTGGATCGAGCATTCCGCGCAGGTGGGCCAGACCGGCAAGACGGTCTCTCCCCAACTGTACATCTCCGCCGGTATTTCCGGCGCGATCCAGCAGAAGGCCGGAATGCAGACCGCCAAGGTGATTGTGGCCATCAACAAGGATTCCGACGCACCCGTTTTCGAGATCGCCGACTTCGGGGTGGTGGGTGACCTGTTCTCCGTGCTGCCGCAGGCCGCCGAGGAAATCCGGCGGCGCCGGGCGTGACGGTTTTTCCGGCTGAAATAAAGGTGCAGCGGGTTCTCGCCTTTGCTGCGCACCCGGATGACATTGATTTCGGGGCAGCGGGAACGCTGGCGGCGTGGGCTGCGCAGGGCGCCGAGGTTTCTTACTGCGTGATGACTGACGGAGACGCCGGCGGTTTTGAACCAGGGGACCGCGCGGGCGTGAGCGCACTGCGAAACAGCGAGCAGCGGGCCGCTGCGGACATCGTTGGCGCCGGCCAGCTGCATTTCCTGGGCGAACGCGACGGATTCCTGGAAGTGGGCCACGAGGTCATCGGCCGGACGGTGGAGCTGATCCGCCAGGTCCGGCCGGACGTTGTGCTTGCCATGCACCCGGAACGGAACTGGCCGCGGATCCAGGCCAGCCACCCGGACCATCTGGCCTGCGGTGAGATCGTAACCCGGGCGGTCTACCCGGCCGCGGAGAACCCGTTCGCCTACCCTGAACTCGCAGCGCGCGGGCTCGAGGCCTACAAAGTACCGTGGCTCTGGTTCTACGGTGCTCCCCGGGAACGGGAAAACCATGCCGTGGACATCACCGCGGAGCTGGACCAGAAGCTCGCCGCCATCCGGGTGCACGCCAGCCAGCATCCGGACATCGAGGGTATGGACGCCTCCGTCCGCGGTTTCCTGCAGGAAAATGCCCGCCGGCATGGTCTGCCGGCAGGCAGCAGTGCGGAGGTTTTCCACGTGGTGGGCGTGAACACACCCTCCACCATTGCGGGTTTCTAGCTCCCGCCGGACCTACGGTTTGAGCGCTGTGACGATCAGCGTGTCTGCGTTCAGCGTGTAGTCCGGGCCGAGCTCGGCAAGGAAACCGTCCCGGACCCGCCGCAGCGCGTCCGGGTCTCCGGGCAGCAGCATCCGCAGGGCACTGCCCAGCACCAGGGACCACGCCAGCTCGGAACTGAGCTGCACCGGAACCGGAGTATGCACGGCCTTGACCTGTTCAAGGCCCAGGCCCTCCAGCCAGGCGGTGGCCTTCTCCGGTGTGTTAATGCGCATCATGTTCTCCCGGGCGGCTGCGGTGGGAACTTCGATGTGCCCGCCTTCAGCAGCACAATGCCGGAAGAGGGCGCTGGAGAACTCCGTCAATGACCCCTCGGCCCAGGTGCTCAGCGCCAGCCTGCCGCCGCTGCGAAGCAGCGAGACGAGGTGGTGCACTCCGGCGTCCATGTCCGGCAGGAAAAAGACGGCGTAACCGCAGAGCACGGCGTCGTACTCGGTTCCGGGCTGCCATTCCAGGACATCCGCCTGATGAAGGGCAACATTTTCCAGGGACAGGGTTTCTGCCTTCGAACCCGCCACAGCCAGCAGGTCCGCTGAAATATCCACGCCGTCGACTATCGCGCCGGGACCGGCGCTCTGCGCTGCCGGAATGGTGATCGCACCGCCGCCGCAGCAGGCATCGAGGACGTTGTCCCCGACCCGCACATCCGCCGCCGCCACCAGTGCGTTGCCCATGGGGTTCCACAGGGACGGAGCCAGGCGCTCGAAATCCGCGGCACCGGAATCAAAGGTTGGTGCTAGGGGGTGCTGCTCGGGCATGGTGTCTCCTTCGGCTAGAGCTGGGCTCCTGCGAAGCCCTGCTGACGCCAGGCTTCGTAGACAGCTATGGAGGCGGAATTCGCCAGGTTCAGTGAACGCAGGGAAGGCAGCATGGGCAGCCGGACCCTGGCAGTCACGTGCGGATCGTTCTTGACCTCCAGCGGCAGGCCGACCGATTCGGGTCCGAAGAGCAGGACATCGCCGGGCCGGTACTCGATATCCGTATAGCTGGTTTCGCCGTCCGAGGTAAACGCGAACACCCGGTCCGGCTGGAGAGCCGCCCACGCCGCTTCCAGGTTCGGATGGACGTGCAGCACGGCAAGATCGTGGTAGTCGAGCCCGGCGCGGCGCAGCTTGGAGTCCTCCAAGTCGAAGCCCAGCGGCTCCACCAGGTGCAGTTCGGCGCCCGTGACAGCGGCCAGCCGGATGGCATTGCCGGTATTGCCCGGAATTTCAGGGGTATGGAAAAGGATGCGGAACACCTCCTTATCCTATGCCCGGCCGGCTACTGCGCAGACGCATCGATGAGGGCACCGAGCACGGGGAGCAGGACCGTGTTCGGGGCCGGCCCGGTACTGAAGAACCGTCGCAGGTCCCTGGCGAGGGTACCCGGGTTTACAACGTCAACCGGTGCGGACCCGGGAAGGTCCGGCGGCGAATCGATGACGGGCTCGAAAGGATTGTTGTTCGGGCTGTGCAGGACCAGCCAGCCGCAGACATTGAACTCAGGGAACCGGTCCTGCAGGGTGCGCACAGCATCCGCGAGCCGCAGGGAGCCGACAGCGTGACCGCGGTGCCGCAGCACCGTCCCGTCCCAGTAGTATCCGCCGGGGGAGGACATCAGGGAATCCACCACCGCCATCCGGTAACCGCCCAGGAGCACATGGCCCACTTCGAGGGTTCCGCCGCGCGGCCCGGAGTCCGGTATCCGCAGGTTGTTGACGAGCCGGCCGGCCGGATAATCGGGCAGCAGCGAATTTGAGAGCAGCCCGATAGTGCGGTTTTCGGCGTCGAACCGTGAGCCGGCAGAGGAACCCAGGCGCTTGAACAGTCCCGGCCTTTCCGGTTGTCCGGTCACCTGGCGGCCCAGCAGGGACAGCGGAATGACGGGTGGATGCTGCGGGCTGAAATCGGGTTCAAAGACCGGCGGCCTGCCAAAGTCCGGATTAGCGGCCGGCCGGCCGGCCGGCGAGGTGCTGTGGGTCGGCGCAGGCCGCACAGGGGAACTTCCAGCGGGACGTCCGGTGCTCCCGGCCCGGACCAGCCGCAGGTCGTAGGCGGCCCGCTGTGCGGGATTGGAAAGCACCTGGTAGGCCTCGGACACCAGATGGAAGCGCTCGCTGCTGCCGCCGTGGTCGGGATGGGTGTCCCGGGCGGCACGGCGGTAGGCGGTCTTGATCTGCTCGGCAGTGGCCGACGGAGCAACTCCCAATACCTGATACAGCGTTTGGGCTGGGGGAGTCACTGCTGTTCCTTTCGGTAACCCTGCCGGGCACTGGTATGCCGAAGCGGCGCGCCCCATGGAAACTCTTGACGGCGAAGGGAACGCTGCCGCGGCCGGTGGGGTCCGCTGGCCGTGGAAAATAATTCTAGCCTCAGGGCAGGCACCTCAGGTTCGCCTGGACGGCAGGGAAATTTCCCGGCCCGGCCGGCAGCGGCCCCAGCCGCCCCGGCCCCGCCTTGGTCCTGTCCCTGCCCCGTCCCGGACCGGGACACGTTTTTAGGCACGTCCCTGCTCAGAGGGCTGGCCAGGGGGCTGGCCAGGCCCCCTGGCCAAGGGGCTGCGGACCGGAGGCGGACGCGCGGCAGCCCAGCCGTTAGAATTGGTAGGTGCCCGTGTACCTTGACCACGCGGCGACCACGCCGATTTCGGCTTCGGCCCTCGCCGCACTCACCAGTGAACTAAGCCGCAGCGGCAACCCCTCCTCGCTGCACGGCTCCGGCCGGCGTGCCCGGATGGTGGTGGAGGATTCCAGGGAATCCCTCGCCGCGGCCCTGGGCTGCCACCCCTCCGAAGTGATTTTCACCTCCGGCGGCACCGAAGCGGACAACCTGGCAGTCAAGGGACTGTACTGGAGCCGCCGCGGAGCGGATCCCAAGCGGGCCCGCATCCTTTGCTCACCCGTGGAACACCCCGCCGTGCTGGACACCGTGGAATGGCTCGAGAAGCACGAGGGCGCCACCGCTGTGTGGCTGCCGGTCGACGGCGACGGCCTGGTGTCCCTGGACGCAGTCCGGAACGAGCTGGAACAGCACGCGGATACCACCGCGCTGCTGACAGTGATGTGGGCCAATAACGAGGTTGGCACACTGCAGGACATTCCGGCGCTGACTGCCCTGGCCCACTCCTACGGTGTTCCGGTCCACTCCGATGCCGTGCAGGCTTTCGGCGCGGTGCCGGTGAACTTCCGGGAATCCGGTCTGGACACCATGGCCGTCAGCGGCCACAAGATCGGCGGGCCGGTGGGCGTGGGTGCCCTGGTGGTCGGCCGGGCCGTTCAGCTCACTCCGGTACTTCACGGCGGCGGACAGGAACGGGACATCCGCTCCGGAACGCTGGATAAACCCGGTATCGCGGCGTTTGCCGCCGCTGCCCGGGAAGTGACCGAGAATCTGCCGGAGGAAAGCGCCCGCCTGCGCACGCTGCGCAATCACCTGATTGCCGCCGTCGAACGGGTGGTCCCGGACGCCGTCCTGCGCGGGCCGCGCGACGACGAGGACGGCACCCGCCGCCTCCCCGGCAATGCGCACTTCACCTTCCCCGGCTGCGAGGGTGACTCCCTGCTTTTCCTGCTGGATCTGGCGGGGGTGGAGTCCTCCACCGGCTCGGCCTGCACGGCCGGAGTTCCGCGGCCCTCGCACGTCCTGCTGGCCATGGGACTCACTGAGGCGGAAGCACGCGGTGCCCAGCGGTTCAGCCTGGGGCATACATCCACGGCCGACGACGTTGACGCATTAATAGACGCCCTGCCCGAAGCCTATGAACGGGCCAAAAAGGCCGGCATGGCGGGCAGCGAAAGCAGCATACGAACAGCAGGGACAGGTTTTACTTCATGAAGGTTTTGGCAGCAATGAGCGGCGGAGTCGACTCCGCCGTGGCCGCAGCACGGGCAGTTGAAGCCGGGCACGACGTCGTCGGGGTCCACCTGGCGCTGTCCCGCATGCCCGGGACACTGCGCACCGGCAGCCGTGGCTGCTGCACCATCGAGGATTCCCGCGATGCGTGGCGCGCGTGCGACATTCTGGGCATTCCCTACTACGTCTGGGACTTCTCGGAGCGTTTCAAGGAAGACGTGGTGGATGACTTCGTGGCGGAATACGCCGCCGGGCGCACCCCGAACCCGTGCATGCGCTGCAACGAACGGATCAAGTTCGCCGCGCTGCTGGAAAAGGCGCTGGCACTGGGCTTCGACGCGGTCTGCACCGGGCACTACGCCAAGGTCATTACCGACGCCGACGGCAATCCGGAGCTGCACCGCGCAGCTGACTGGGCGAAGGACCAGTCGTACGTGCTGGGTGTCCTGACCCACGAGCAGCTCAAGCACGCCATGTTCCCGCTGGCCGATACCCCGTCCAAGGCCGAAGTCCGGGCCGAGGCTGAGCGGCGTGGCCTCTCCGTGGCGAACAAGCCGGACAGCCACGATATCTGCTTCATTCCCGACGGCGACACCCGGGGCTGGCTCGAGGAACGCATCGAGATGAGCGAGGGCGAGATCGTGGACCCGTCGGGGGAGACGATCGGTACGCATCCCGGGGCAAACGCGTTTACGGTGGGGCAGCGCAAGGGCCTGAAGCTCGGCCGCCCGGCAGCCGACGGCAAGCCCCGCTTCGTGCTGGAGATCCGGCCCAAGGAAAACAAGGTGATTGTTGGTCCGGAGAAGCTCCTGAACATCGACCAGATGCGCGGCATCAAGGTCTCCTGGGCGGGCCTGCCCATCCGCGAAGTGGAAACCGGCGAGGTTTTCGACTGCACTGCGCAGGTCCGGGCGCATGGTGACCCCGTTCCTGCGACAGCGTGGATGGAAGCCGGCGAGGGCGGGCGCAGCGAACTTGTGGTGCGCCTCAATGAGCCGATGCGCGGTGTCGCCCCAGGCCAGACAGTGGTGATCTACCAGGGCACGCGCGTGCTGGGACAGGCGACGATCGACTCCGCCCGGTCGCTGGAATGGGACCCCACCGCGGTCTCCTAGCCCTCCAGCAGCTGCGGGCGCTAAGCGTAACCTGGAAACCTGCGGTGCCTCCGGGACCCTAAACTGGAGGCATGAGTGAAAAGTCCGCCGACGAATTTGACCCCGAGGCCAGCTCCCTTTCCGGGAAGGTAGCCGATGAGGTGATGGCCGAACTGCTGGCCATGCGCAGCAGTATCGACAATATCGATGCCACCCTGGTCTATCTGCTGGCGGAGCGTTTCAAGGCAACCCAGCGGGTGGGGCACCTGAAAGCAGAGCATCATCTGCCTCCTGCCGATCCTGGCCGGGAAGTAGCCCAGATCGCCCGGCTTCGGCGGCTGGCCGAGGACGCGCACCTTGATCCGGCCTTCGCGGAGAAGTTCCTGAACTTCATCATCAGCGAAGTCATCCGGCACCACCAGGCTATTTCCGAGACCCGCAACGGCGGAAGCAATGCAGCGGGAGCCTGAACCGGAATCAGCCGCCGGCACGGACGCCGGTCCGTCGGGAGTCACCGCCACCGGGCCCGGCGGCTGGCCGGGAAGCGATCCCGTGGAGGCTGCGAAGATCATCCGCGGGGAACTCGGGGATCCGCATCTGCCATTCCTGATGGAGCTCCCGCAGCGGGGAATCGGTGCCGACCCTGTGGGACGCACAGCGGCGATGCTCGTCGAACTTCCCGTTGATCTGCAGCCCCACGGCTGGCGGCTGGTGGACCGGCCCGGCATTGACCACCGCCGGGCAGTCTCCCTGCTGTCCCGCGACATCAATGCCCTGGCTGACGTCATTGGTGGCGAAGAGGACCCCGGGCGCCGCCTGGCAATCCCGCTGCAGGGTCCGCTCTCGCTGGCTGCCGGCCTGCACCTCCACAACGGGGAGCGGGCCCTGGCCGACGCCGGCGCCCGCCGGGAGATTGCCGAATCACTGGCTGCCGGGGCGGCGGCCTACGTGGGCCGGGTCAAGGAAATTGCCCGCGGCGCATCCATCGTGGTCCAGCTGGACGAACCGCACCTGGACAAAGTCCTGGGCGGGCGGATACCCACAGCCAGCGGCTACCGGACACTGCGTTCCGTCCCGGCGCAGGAAGCCTCTCTTCTATGGGCCATGCTCCGTGAAGCCCTGGCCGCGGCCGGTGCCTCCGGCGTCGTCCTCCGCCTTCCCTCCGCAGGGCATGGGCAGCCGAAATCCGGGCTTGACCTGGCCCTGGGATCCGGTGCCGACGGCGTCGCCCTGCCGCTGGGCGGTCTGGGCGACCGGGACTGGGAAGGCATCGCGGAAGCCGTCGAGGCCGGGAAACAGGTGTGGCTTGGGGCGCTGCCGCTGCCGGCAGCGGGGGAAGAACCCCGCCAGGTGACGGCGCTGGTGGAGGACGTTACCCGACCCTGGGCCCGGATTGGGCTGCCGCTGCGGGATCTGCCGGCGCTGCACCTTACTCCCGCCGGCGGCCTGGCTGACCTGTCGCCTGCCACGGCGCGGCGGGTGCTGGCCCGGCTGACGCAGACGGCCTCAGCGCTGGACCAGCTGGCGGCGGAGAGCTAACAGCACAGCCGCGGCCGGGCTAGAGCCGCCGCTCCCACTTCTCCGGCGTGGCATCCGGTGGCAGTCCGCCGTCGAAATCCCGGTACTCGTAGGTGAAGCTTCCGTCATAGACGAACACCGTGCCGAGCTGCCGCTGGCGGACCAGCGTGCGGATCCGGAACCGTCCGGTCTCCTCGTCCCACCACTGTTCGGCATGGGCGTCGGCACCCGCCAGGACAGGTACCGGTACGCGCAGGCGGCCCAGGAACAGACGGGTGTGCGGGGAGTGCATGTGCAGCCGGCCGTCCCCGGAGACAGAAAGTTCCAGGTCAGTGGCGAGGTTCCGGCGGCGGCCGACATAGTCGGTGAGCCCCGCCGGGGAGGTCAGGGAGGTAGTGTCCTCGAAGACGCGTTCGCCGCGGTCGAACCGGAAGGTCCGCACCGCGGTCAGCGATGATCGGCCGAATGGGTCAAGATGCGCGAAATTGCGGATCGTGAAGGGGACACCGCGGCCGTAGTCGGGGAAAAACGCGTTCCGGACGGGAAGGCCGGCCAGTACCGGCCGGAGCGCCGGACGCGGGCATCCCGCGAGGTCGAAGGAACCCGTGCCGAGGCCGTAACGCCCCTGCTCCGGGGAGAGCGAAAAATAGTCCTGCAGCTCAGGCTGCAGTCGGCCGAAATCGGCGCCCAGAACCCGCTGGTAGAGGGACCCGTCAGTCATGGCTCCACCCTACGCTGCTAGAGCCGTCCGGAAGCCTTGAGCCGGATATACATGTCAGCAAGTTTCGGCGGCAGTTCATACGGCGTCTCGTCCACCACCTCGGCCCCCATCGACTTGAGCTGCGCCGTGACCGCGGCCCGGTCCAGCAGCGCCCGCTCGGCTGCCGCAGCCCGGAAGACATCAGCGGCGCTCCCGCGGGCGGAGCGCAGCTCATCCAATGCAGGGTCCCGCACCGAGGCAATGACGACGACGTGTTTGGCCAGCAGTGCGGGCAGGACGGGCAGCAATCCTTCCTCCACGGCACCGGCGTCCAGCGAGGTAATCAGCACCACCAGGGAACGGCGGGAGGAAACGGACTGGACGACGCCGGGCAGGAGGGAAAAATCCGCTTCGATCAGCTCCGCTTCCAGGGGAGCCATGGCGCTGGCCAGGCGCGGAAGGAGGTTGCCCTTTGCCGCTGAAGCCACCCGGGCACGCACCCGGCGGTCAAACGCGAGAAAATCGACGCGGTCTCCGCCGCCGTGCGCCAGCATGCCCAGCAGCAGGGCCGCTTCGATGCCGGTGTCGAGCCTCGGCTCGTCCAGGATGCGGGCGGCGGAGGTCCGTGCTGTGTCCAGGCAAAGAATGACCCTTCGGTCCCGTTCGGGACGCCAGGTGCGCACCACCGTCTCCTGCCGCCTCGCCGTGGCCCTCCAGTCGATGGAACGGACGTCGTCGCCCCGGACATAGTCGCGCAGGGAGTCGAATTCCGTTCCGGCGCCGCGCAGCTGAACTGAAGCGTTTCCATCCAGCTCGCGCAGCCGGCGGAGTTTCGCGGGCAGATGGCGCTTGGAACGGAAGGGTGGCAGGACACGAAGCGATCCCGGGTACGGGATGGTCCGCTGCCGGGCAGCGATGCCCAGGGGGCCAAAGGACCGGAGGGTGACGTGCGCCGTGCGCAGTTCCCCGCGGCGTTCGGGCCTGAGCGTTCCTGCGGCGAGCCTGGCCTCACCCGGCGGGACGGTGAGACGCCGGACAGGGTTTCCCTGCCCGGCCGACGGCTGCCAGGCATCGCGGATCAATGCGTGCATGGTTCTGCCCGAGCCGTTGCGGACCACGAGCGGAGCGGGGATCTCCTCACCAAACCGGGCGCTCTCCGGCAGCTGCCGTTCCAGGCGCGCCCGCAGGGGGGAAGCAGCAAGCGCCAGGTCCAGGGCTGCCGCAGCAGTGAGCAGCCCCAGCCAGAGCAGGATGGTTCCCGTCCCGGGGAAGAGGACCACCGCGGCGGCACCCACCGCGGCAAGGAGAACGAGGCGGCCTGAGACAGCCATCTGGGGCGCCGCCTACCGGGGGACCGGGACGGTGGCGAGGATGCTTCCCAGGACATCGTCCACGCTGACCCCGTCCATCTGTGCTTCCGGACGCAGGGCCACACGGTGGCGCAGAGCAGGAAGCGTGAGCGCCTTGACGTCGTCGGGAGTGGTGAAAGTGCGGCCGGACAGCCAGGCCCACGCCCGGGCAGTGTTCAGCAGTGCGGTGGCACCGCGCGGTGACACACCAAGCTGGAACGACGGTGCGGACCGGGTAGCCCGGACCAGATCGACGATGTAGCCGAGAACTTCCGGGGACACCTCGACCCGGGACACCGCGCTCCGCGCTTGGCGCAGGTCCGCTTCACCGGCCACGGGACGAACGCCGGCGGCGGCCAGGTTCCTGGGATCGAAGCCGCTTCCGTGCCGCCGGATGACTTCGATTTCCTCTTCGCGGCCGGGCAGGTCCAGCGTCATTTTGAGCAGGAACCGGTCCAGCTGGGCTTCCGGCAGCGGATAAGTGCCCTCGTATTCCACCGGGTTCTGCGTGGCAGCGACAATGAACGGGTCCGGAAGCGGGCGGGACACGCCGTCGACGGAGACCTGGTGCTCCTCCATGGCTTCGAGCAGCGAGGCCTGGGTCTTCGGGGGAGTGCGGTTGATTTCGTCGGCCAGCAGGATGTTGGTGAAGACGGGGCCCTCGCGGAAGCTGAACTCCGATGAGCGCCCGTCATAGATCAGTGAACCGGTGACGTCGCCGGGCATCAGGTCGGGAGTGAACTGCACCCGTTTGGTGTCCAGGGACAGCGCAGCCGCCAGCGTCCGGACCAGCAGCGTCTTCGCCACCCCGGGAACGCCCTCCAGCAGCACATGCCCCCGGGCCAGCAGGGCGATGATCAGGCCCGTCACCGCCGCGTCCTGGCCGACCACAGCCTTGGCAACCTCCTGCCGGACACTGTGCAGGGCACGGCGGGCATTCTCATCGTGCTCCGACACACCGCTGCCGACGTGAACCGCGCCGGATGCGGCGCTGTACTGCTGGGTCATGATTCGGTTATCTCTTCCTCTAAGGCGAGCAGTTCCTGTGACCAGATCACCAGGGCGCTGTCGGTTGCGGGTATGGAGCGGTTGAGCAGGTTATCCAGGTCGGCGGCGGGACGTCCGGTGGCCCGCGCTGCGGCTTCCACCACGGCCCCGGTGCTGCTTCCGGGACCAAGCCGCAGCCGCGCGGCCAGCCGGGTGAGGGTTGCTGCCCGCAGGTTGGCCGCGGCCTGGTCCAGCGCCCGGCTGTCCTGGTAGAGCCGGGCCCGGCCATCCGCCGTTTCCGAGGCCCGTACAACAACGGGCATCGGTTCCAGCGCCAGCGGTCCCAGCCTGCGGCCACGCCATAAGGCGGCGAGGGCCGCGACCACGAGTATCCAGGCCAGCAGCGGGTTCACCCAGCCCGGGAGCAGCGAGAGCGGATCGGCGGGGGCTGCCCCGGCCGGGATGTCGCCGGCTGTTGGGAGGTACCAGACCAGGGTCCCGGTGCTGCCCAGTGTGTGCAGGGCCAGGGCAGCGTTTCCGCTGCCGGTGATGGTCTCATTGGCCAGCAGGCCGGTGTAGCCCAGTACCGTCTCCGTACCGTCCAGGGAGCCGGCGTAGAGTCCGGCGGGCGGACCGTCACCGGTGACGGGGAAACAGGTAACCGGACCGCGGTAGGCCAGGCCGCCCGGGGTAACACTTCCGGCGGCCTGGGCAGCAGGGTCCGCGCAGCCGGCCGGAAGTGCGGCATTGCTGTCCAGGACGTCCTGGGGAATCAGGCCGGCCTGGGCGATGTCCGGAGCGAGCTGCGCCAGCTGCGCGAATGTCGGTTCCACCAGAACCGTTTTCGCTGCTGCGGTCCCCAGCTCGGCGAGCTGGCCGCGGTCCAGGTATTCGTTGGGATCGAACAGCAGGAGCGTCGCGTCACCGGCCTGAAGTCCGGCCATGGCTGCGGCATGGTCATCGGCCACAACGACGTCGACTCCCTGGTCCTGCAGGACCCTGGCGAGGGCCTGCGCGCCCATCGGTGCTGGATTCCCGGCGGAGAGTGCGGCCCGGTCATCACCGGAACCCCTCACCAGCCCCAGCACAACGGTGGCTGCAAGGACCAGCGCGAGGATGATCCAGAGCCGCCAGGCCCGCAGCTTCCGGCGCAGCCTGCCCGGCCCTGCTGCAGCCGGCGCCGATACCTGATCCGGGGTCTGCAGTGTTTCGCGGACCGGCGGCCCTCCGGCTGTGGGCGCAGGCAGTCCGGCGCCCACCTTCCCGGGGCTCACTTCGGCACCGCCAGGTACGGCGCCTGGCCGGCGCCGGACGCCGGTTGGCTCTGCAGAAGAAGGGAATCGAGTTCCTGTGCCCGTCTGGCGTCTTCG
Organism: Arthrobacter sp. Helios; assembly: GCF_023167125.1. Lineage (NCBI taxonomy): Bacteria > Bacillati > Actinomycetota > Actinomycetes > Micrococcales > Micrococcaceae > Arthrobacter > Arthrobacter sp. Helios. Next base: position 2,120,410 of record NZ_CP095402.1, on the reverse strand, counting down.
GCGCCGGCACGCCCGTTTCCGTAACGTACTTCGTCGAAGCGGCGGCTCAGCCACAGAATTTCATCTGCAGTGGCCGGAAAGACGGAGCTGAGCGCAGAGCCGGCCTCGTAGGCGGTCCGGCCGGGACGCCGGTCCAGGATGACCCGTTCCTCCGCAGTGCGGAGAACAGCGCGCAGGCGTTCCGCGAGGGCGGTGTCCCAATCCCCGTCTGCAGCGGCTTTCTCTGCAAGCCGGCGGTGGACTGCAGCGTCCTGCTCGGGAGTGGACTCCTCAAACAGGCCGGGCCGCCGCCGCCTCGCGTTGAGGCGGGGCCTGATCACCAGGACCGCCAGTGCAAGGACCAGCAGGGCACCAAGACCCAGCAGGAGGACCCCGGCGGTTGGACCTACGCCCTGGATGCCGGAGAGAACATCACCGAGCCATTCCAGGACGGTTCCGAGCAGCTGTTCAGCCAGTCCGGGCCGGGCCTCCTGGTACTCGCCTTGGGACAGCTCGGTTTCGAGCCAGCTGCGGGCCTCGTCAGCACCGGGAGCCACCGGTATCTCAAACCGCACCGGCAAGCCGGCGGAGATGTGGACGATCATGGGCGCCTAGACGGAACCGCCGGCAGGACCGGCTGGCCACTGCCCCTGCGGTCCGGCGGCGGGGCCGGGTTCAGCGGCGCGTCCCGGAACGGTGTCCGGTGAATCGGTGCCGACAAGCTCCTGGTCCTTCATCAGGGCGACGTCAAAGCCCTCCCGGCGCATCCGCAGGTCGAGGTAGAGCAGGGAAGTGACGGTGGCCTGGAACGCATAACCGATGGCACCAAAGAAGGAAGACACCGCGGTCGTCAGGATGATGGCGGGCATCATCACGGAGAAATCCCCGGCAGCGGCTTCAGCGTTTCCGAAGGAAGCGAACAGGGTAATGAGCATGGTGATGGGTGTGCTGATCACTGACGTGATGATTGAAACGATGATGCTGGTCAGCAGCAGAATGCCGCAGGTCCTCCACCAGTTCCGCCGGGTCAGTGCCCAGGAGCGGCCGATGGCCGCGAAGACCCCGCGGGGTTCGAGGACCAGGGCTGCCGGGGCGAGCGCGAGCTTCACCCCCAGCCACACGAAAACGGCGGTGAGGCCCAGCACCCCAAAGATGGTCATCGCCGCGCCGAACCGGCCCAGGAACCCAATGACGAACACAACACTGAAAACGAAGGCCACAATCCCGGCCGCGGAAGCAGCCAGGAGCAGCAGCGACAATCCGGCCAGCCGGAGCAGGGAACCCTTGGCCAGCCGCCAGGTCTGCCCAAAACCGGTTTTAAGGTTGAGCACAGCCCGTGCCATTGGAATAACCAGCAGGCCCTGCATGGTGAAAATTCCGACGACTGACAGGACGAGCAGCCCGGTTCCGCCGGTGAGGGCAGACGCGCCCAGGGAAAGTGCCTCCGCATCGGTCAGCTCGGAGTCGACGTCTAAGCCGGTGAGAGGAGCCAGCAGGGTCTGCCCGAAGATCACGGTCAGAACGGCTATCACGGCCTGAATCACGATCGCCGTGCCGAAGGTCGCCGCGGGATTGCGGCGGCAGGCCTGGAAAGCTCCGTCCATGATTTCGCCGAGGCCGAGGGGACGGAGGGGAATAACACCGGGCTTGGGCGGGGCAGTGTACTGCCCGCCGGGACCTGCGCCATAGGGGGACTGTCCATAGGGGGACGGGGGCACCTGGCCCGGCGGCGGAGCATAGGGCGCCTGTCCCCAGCCCGGCTGCTGACCCCACTGCGGCTGCTGTCCCCATTGAGGCTGCTGTCCCCACTGAGGCTCCTGACCCCACTGAGGCTGCTGAGGCTGCGTACCCCAGGGCGGCTGCGGAACGGACGGCTGGCCGGTTCCCGGACCGGACCCGCCGTGCGGTTCTCCGGCGTCGGCCGCGGCACCGGGATCCGGTTCGTTGTGATTATCCTGACTCATCCGCAGCCCCCGCTTTTCGGTACATCATTTCGTTTCTCCTAGTCCGACTATAGTTTCTGCAGGCGCTGACGGGGACCCGGCGGGCCGTGGCGAAAATACGCCCCGTGGGGTGATAGGGATACCATGGGCTATTCCGGCGTACTGCGGCTCCTTCCAGCAAGGACGCGGCAGCACGCGTATTTTTATGCGCAGCCGGCCGCTCGTCCCGGGTACATCCCGGGAACGGCACGGCCGGGCCGGCGGAATCAGCAAGCCTGGCGCCAGGGAACGTTGCGCGGCAGCCGGGGGCGTCCAATGCCCATCCGGGGCGGGAAGTAGTGGGGAACTGGGAAGCATGAAGGCACGGATACTGGTCGTAGACGATGACGAAGCGCTGGCCGAAATGATCGGCATTGTGCTCCGGAACGACGGATTCGACCCCGTCTTCTGCGCTGATGGCGCCCAGGCCCTGGAGATTTTCCGGAGTTCAAAACCCGATCTGGTGCTGCTGGACCTGATGCTGCCCGGGATGGACGGCATCGAAGTATGCCGGCAGATCCGCGCCGAATCGGACCTGCCCATCGTGATGCTGACCGCCAAATCCGATACTGCCGACGTCGTCCGCGGTCTGGAATCCGGTGCAGACGACTACGTTCCCAAGCCCTTCAAACCGGCAGAGCTGGTTGCCCGGGTCCGGGCGCGCCTGCGCCCCGTGGATTCGAAGTCTCCGGAAACCCTGTCCATCGGTGAGATCAGTATCGACGTTGCCGGGCACTCAGTCGCCCGCGGCAGTGAGCGCATTGCGCTGACCCCGCTGGAGTTCGACCTCCTTGTTGCCCTGGCCCGCAAACCGTGGCAGGTTTTCACCCGCGAGATGCTGCTGGAACAGGTCTGGGGCTACCGGCATGCCGCCGATACCAGGCTGGTCAATGTGCACGTACAGCGGCTGCGTTCCAAGATCGAGCGCGATCCGGAAGCCCCCGAAATCGTCCTGACGGTCCGCGGTGTCGGTTACAAAGCCGGCCAAAACTAGCCCCGGCTCCGCCGCCGGAGTGGCAGCGGAGCCGCGCAGTACGGCTGCACGCGGAACGGCTGGCAGGGAGCGCCTGGCCCGTGCCGTTTCGGCCCTCCGGCGGGCGGCCGAAGCCGTCAACCGGGCAACCGCCGCACGGATTGCGGTCCGCTGGCGGCGGTCCCTGCAGTTCAAGACAGTGCTGGCGACCCTGCTCCTGGTCATCGTTGCCTGCGGGGGAATCGGCGCGTTCCTTTCCCACCAGATCGCCGGTGCCCTCTACGAGGAACGCCTGACCCAGTTCCGGGCTGAAGCAACATCCGGCCTCAGCAGCGTCAAGGAGAATTTCCGCACGACGGCGGCCACGGACCGGGAAGGCACCGAGCGGCTGGTCTCCAACACCCTGTCCCTGCTCGAAGGCCGCGGCGCGGAAACCCCGCGGCGGTACCTGCTCACGCCGCTGCCCGGGCAGGAGAACCTTTACGTGTCACCGCTGGGCGACGGCATCACCGCCAGCGGCATTCCGGCACCGCTCGCGGAGTCCGTCGCGGGGCTGGACCCGGAAGGGGAAGACGTTGTCTACTGGTCAGCCCTGGCGCTGGCCCACGGCGAGCCGGGCCTCGCCTTCGGCACCAAGGTCACCCTGCCCCCGGACCGCTCCGAGTATGCGCTGTACCTGATCTATGACCTCTCCACCATGCAGCAGACCCTGAATGACATCCATGGCATCCTGTGGATCGCCGGCGGGCTGCTGCTGGTGATCATCGGCACCATCGCGTGGGTGGTGACCAAGGCCGGCCTGGGGGCCGTCAGCGCCGCCGCCTCCGTCTCCGAGAAGCTGGCCGCCGGTGAGCTGCAGGAACGGATGGAGGTCAAGGGCGAGGACGAGGTGGCCCGCCTGGCTGCGTCGTTCAACCACATGGCCGCCACCCTGCAGGACCAGATCACCCAGCTAGCCCAGCTCTCCCGGATGCAGCAGGGTTTCGTCTCCGACGTCTCCCACGAACTCCGCACCCCGCTGACCACGGTCCGGATGGCAGCCGAGGTGCTTTACGATGCCCGCGAGGGCTTCGACCCGATCAGCAAACGCTCCACGGAACTGCTCTACCACCAGGTCGAACGCTTCCAGGCGCTGCTCGCCGACCTGCTGGAAATCAGCCGGTTCGATGCCGGCGCCGCAGAGCCGGACCTCGAGGCAGCGGACATTCTGGGCATCGTGCGGGATGTAGTGGAAGCTACGGAGCCGCTGGCCCTGAACAACGGCTCCGAGGTCCGGGTTGTCTGCCGCGAAGACCGGGTGGTGGTGGACGCAGATCCCCGGCGGATCGAAAGAATCGTGCGGAACCTCGTGGTCAATGCGCTCGAACACGGCGAGGGCAGGCCGGTGGAAATCGCCGTCGCCACGAACGCCGACGCCGTCGGGGTGGCTGTGCGGGACTACGGCATCGGAATGACCGACGACGCCGCTGCCCGCGTGTTCGACCGCTTCTGGCGGGCCGACCCGGCCCGCGCCCGGACCACCGGCGGCAGCGGACTGGGGCTCGCCATCGCAGCCGAAGACACCCGCCTGCACGGCGGCTGGCTGGAGGCCTGGGGCAGCCCCGGCGAGGGCGCCTGTTTCAGGCTCACCCTGCCGCGCAGGCACGGCGGTACCATCGTGGCTTCGCCCGTACCGCTCTCGCCGCAGGACATCCCGCTGCCGGCAGCCCCCCGTGCTCTGTCCGCTCCACCCCGCGCCGCTCAGGAGGACACTCATGGCTAGGAAACCGGCAGCGCCCGGCATCACGCTGGCGTTCCTGCTTGCGGCCCTGATGTTCCTGGCCGGATGCTCCTCCATTCCCACCGTGGGCCCGGTGGGCACAGCCACGGCCAGCGCCGGTGGAAATGCCCTCTCCAACCAGCTCAGCTACAGTCCGCCGGGTCCCGCAGAGGATGCCGGCCCGCAGGAAATCATTGACGGCTTCATTACAGCCGGTGTAGGCGCGGCGGAGGACTACAGCGCAGCGCGTGAGTTCCTTACGGCCGAGCTGGCTGCCTCGTGGGTGCCCAGCGAACGCGTGGTGATCTACGGAGCAGATCCGAACGTCGTCCCGCTTCCGGAACCCAACGCATTCCAGATCCAGCTAGAAGTCGTGGCGTCCGTCAATGCCAAGGGGGTCCGGACCGAGTCGGCTCCGGGCACCACGGAGACCATCCAGGTGCGGCTGGCCCAGAACGGAGAGGGGGAGTGGCGGATCAGCGGCATCCCGAACGGCGTGATGATCTCCGACGTTACGTTCCCGACGGTGTTCCAGGCCCACAACCTCTACTTCTACTCCAGCACCTACCGGTACTGGGTCCCTGACACCCGCTGGTTCGTCCAGCGCTCCGGCATGGCAGCTTCCGTAGTGAACGCGATGCTGGCCGGCCCGGCACCTTACCTGCAGGGCGCCGTGACAAGCGCCTTCCCTGCGGAAACTTCGCTGGCCCGGGACGCGGTGCCGGTCGTATCCGGGGTTGCCTCGGTCGATTTCTCCGCCGAGGTCCTGGAAGACTCCAGCGACCTGTCCAGGCAGCAGATGGCCCTCCAGCTGGAACAGAACCTGCGTCAGCTCAACAACGTGAACTCCGTCGAAATGACGGTGAACCAGCGGCCGGTTGATCTGGGGCCGGAAAGCAGCAAGCTGATCCCGGTCCAGGACGATCCGTCCGTGGGCAACACACAGGTGGCAGTAAGCGGCGACGGGCTGACCTTCTTCCGTGACCGCCAGGCCCTGCCGATCGAGAACCTTCCCGACGTCACGGAATTTGATCCGCGGGAGCCCGCGGTCTCCGTCGATCTGGCGACCATCGCCTTCCTCTCCGGAGACCGCAGCACTTTGCTGGTGACGGGTCCGGACAAGGACGTGGCGCCGGTGGCTGCTGGCAGCAGCCTTAGCGGTCCCAGCATCGACCCGGAAGGATGGATCTGGTCGGCATCGGCTGGCGGGGGCGGAGGTCCCGGAACGAAGCTGCTGGCTGTCGGCCCCGATCTGCGCGCCTCCAATCCCGCCAGCCTGACGCCCTCGTGGCTGGCAGACATGAACGTGCGCGAGCTGCGGATTTCCCGGGACGGTGCGCGGGCGCTCCTCGTGGTGGAGCAGGGCGGCGCCAGCCGTGTCCTGATCTCCGGCGTCGTGCGTTCTTCGGACGGGACACCGCAGACACTGACCACTCCGCTCGAGCTCTGGACCGCTGAACCCGTGACGACAGCGGTCTGGGTCAGCGAAACCGAAATCGCGGCCCTCCAAAAAGGCCAGGATGAGGCGCTCACGCCGGTCATTCTGGACCTGACCACTGAGAACCGCGCCCTGGCCCCCTGGGAGGGGGGCTTCGGTCTCAGCGGGGGCGACGGACCGGAGGACCTGTTCGTCCAGACTCCCGACGCGGTCTACAAAAAACTCGGCAACGGCTGGATCAAGGAAATCGACGGCCTGCGGGATCCGGCCTTCCCAGGATAGGAGCCGGCAAGGCCTCCCACACCGTCGCACTGCTCCTCCACACAGGGCGGCGAAGGGCGGAAAAACTGCCCCGGACTCCCTGTGGAAGTGTCCTCCACAGGAGCCTCGGCCGGCGGCCTTCACACTGGGGCATGACCGTCCTGGACAGACTGGAACGCTGGCTCACCCACCCGGCAGCCGAGGCGCTGCTGCGTGCCGGACGGGAATTGCGCGCCGTGCTCCTCCCTTCGTCCTGTGTGGTGTGCAGCCTCCCCGACGAGCCGCTGTGCCCTCCCTGCGCCGGCGACCTGCGGCAGAGCACGCTGCGGCCCTTCGACGCTTCAGCCGAAGCTGACCTCCTCCCGCCGCAATCCGCGGCAGCTGATCCGGGTGCGGATTTCCGCCCGCTGCGGGTCACCGCCGCCGGCTACTACCGGTCTGGTCTGGCCCGGGTGCTGCTCGCCTTCAAGAACCACGGCTGCACCGGCCTCAAGGTGGACCTGGCAGCTGCCTTCGCGCGGGCTCTGCACACCAGTCCGGACACGGGGTCCGGCCCGCTTGTCCTTGTCCCGGTGCCCGGCAGTGCCGGAGCTTGGCGCCGGCGTGGCTACGACCCGCTGCGGTTGCTTCTCGGGGCGGCGCAAACCCGGGGCCTGCTGCCCCGTGGTGTGCGGATTGGGTACCTGCTGGGGCGCCGGCGGCTGCCGCTGCCCGCACGGTGGGCTGCCCGCCGCGCCGGCGGGCAGAAAGCACTGGGCGCCAGGGCCCGGCGGAAAAACGTCCATGGCACTATGAACGCCGGCGAACCGGGAAGCCTGTACGGGGTCCGGGTGCTGGTCGCCGACGATGTCCTCACCACCGGAGCGACGATCGCCGAAGCGGTGCGGGCGCTGCGGGCAGCGGGGGCAGAGGTCTGCGGAGCCGTTGTTATTGCCGCAGCGCGGGCCCCCTCGCGGCGGTAACAGCCCGGTCCAGCCGGCGGCTGCTGACCGGTGGCAGCGGCTCTTCCGCGCAGCGCGCAAGACCGGAAGATGAATTAACCTCCGGGGTGATCTAACGTGTTGGATATGGACTGCTTCAAGCAAAGGAGCAATCCTGCGGCAGCGGCCGCGGAGGAAACTGGCAGCGGCCGTTGTTGTGTCACCGAAGAATATTGGAGGGCACCATGGAATTCATGATCAGCGGACGCAATGTTGCAGTATCCGATCGGTTCCGTCAATACGCCGCCGACAAGATCGGCAAAGTCGAGAACCTCGGAGATAAGGTGCAGAGGGTTGACGCCCGGGTCACCAAGCATCAGAACATCCGCGAAGCCGACAGCTCCCTCACCGTGGAATTGACGGTCGTCGGCCGTGGACCGGTTGTCCGCGCCGAAGCCTCGTCCGCGGATAAGTTTGCGGCTTTTGACCTTGCCTACGCCAAGCTCTTGCAGCGCCTTCGCCGTGCCAGCGACCGCCGCAAGGTCCACCACGGCCGGCACACCCCGGTTCCGGTCCGGGTAGCCACAGCCGGTCTCGATCCCGTCAGCAGCACAGAACCTCTTTCCGATCAGTTCGCCGTCAAGGAAAACGAACCGGTGGACGGCAACGAAGCCGACCAGGAGAAGCAGGCCGGTGATTGTCCGGTCCTGATCCGCCGCAAGGTTTTCCCCGGGGCCCCCATGAGCCTTGACGACGCCGTCGACAACATGGAGCTGGTTGGCCACGACTTCTACCTGTTCGTGGATTCCGCCACGGGCGCCCCTTCTGTGGTGTACCGCCGTAAGGGGTGGACGTACGGCGTGATCACCCTGGATTCCAAGTGCGCTGAGGGCACTGAGGAGATCCGCGAAGAACTGCGCGGGTACCGGGACGGGGCTCCCGTCCCCGGGGAGGTGCGGGCGACCGCCTGAGCCTTGGCGGGCCTGCCTAGGATAGGGGCATGTCTCCCGCCCTGACTCCGGCCCAGGCCCGCCGCACCGTACTGAGTGCGCAGCAGCTTGCCACGACGCGGCCCGCCAGCCCTACCGCAGGGCAGGTGGGCCGCGTTTTTAATGCCCTGGCACTGCTGCAGATCGACTCCGTGAACGTCCTGGCGCGCAGCCATTACCTGCCGCATTTCTCCCGGCTGGGGCCCTACGACCGCACGCTGCTGGAGCGGATGTCGTCGCGGCATCCGCGGCAGATGGTCGAGTACTGGGCACACGAAGCCAGCTACATCCGCCCGGAGCTGTTCGCTGACCTGAGGGTATGGCAGCGCCGGACCTGGATGAGCGCCCGGGACATGCCCCAGGAACTGCGCGCCGCAGTGTCGGAAGCTGTCCTGGACCTGCTTGAGCAGAAACACCCGCTGAGTGCCCGGCAGATTGAGGCGCTGCTGGGCCACGAGGCAGACACTGCGGCGGCTAAATCCTGGGGCTGGAACTGGAGCGCGGTGAAGCGAGTGCTGGAAGATCTCTTTGAACAGGGCATCATCACCGCAGCCGGCCGGAGCGCCCAGTTTGAGCGGCTCTATGCGCCCACAGACTCGGTGCACCCGTTCGGAGCAGGAGCCATGGAGCGCCCGGACCGAGACGAAGCCCTGCTCCGGCTGACCGAGACCGCGGCCCGGTCCCTCGGCGCTGCGACGGCCAGTGCGCTCGCCGATTACTTCCGGCTGCCGGTGCGGGACACGCTCGCGGCGGCCCGGATCCTTGCCGCGCGAGGCCGGCTGGAAGAAACGGCAGTCGACGGGTGGAAAGGTCCGGTGTTCCTGCACCCGGAGGCGCACACACCGCGCAGGGCCCGGGGGAGGGCCCTGCTGAGTCCGTTCGACTCCCTCGTGTTCGATCGGCGGCGGCTGCAGGAGATTTTCGGAATCGAGTACCGGATCGAAATCTATACGCCTGCACACAAACGCCGCTTCGGCTACTACGTGCTGCCGTTCCTGCTCGGCGAGCAGATCGCGGCGCGTGTGGACCTGAAAGCCGACCGCGCCGGGGGAATGCTCCTGGTCCAGTCCGCGCACCTCGAGCCGGACGCACCGGGCAACACTGACGTTGAGCTTGCCGCGGAATTACAGCTGATGGCACAGTGGCTGGGCCTTTCAGAGGTTATGGTAAGACCTGTGGGCAACCTTGCGCCCGCCCTGAAACTGGCAGTTAACCGTGATTAACCCGTGCCGGGAACCGAGGCGACCTGCCGGACGTCTCTCACGTAGACTGAGGACGCCAGAAAACGGCAACACTAGATTGGGAGCAAATCAGTGGCATCACTTCTCGAACGAGTTCTTCGCACCGGTGACAAGAAAACGCTGAAAACCCTGCGTATCTACGCCGACGCGATCAACGTGCTCGAGGACGAGTTCAAGGGCATGAGCGACGCCGACCTGCGCGCCGAGACGGACAAACTCAAGGAACGCCACGCAGACGGTGAGTCCCTCGACGACCTTCTGCCCGAGTCCTTCGCCCTGGTCCGCGAAGCGGCCGGCCGCACCCTGGGAATGCGGCACTTCGACGTGCAGATGATGGGCGGCGCAGCACTGCACCTGGGGAACATCGCCGAAATGAAGACCGGTGAAGGTAAGACCCTGGTCGCCACCGCTCCGGCTTTCCTCAATGCGCTGACCGGCCGCGGCGTACACGTCGTGACCGTCAATGATTACCTGGCCGAATACCAGTCGGACCTCATGGGCCGCGTCTTCCGCTTCCTGGGTATGTCCACCGGCTGCATCCTGGCAAATCAGGACCCGGCCACGCGCCGCGAGCAGTACGCCGCTGACATCACCTACGGCACCAACAACGAATTCGGCTTCGATTACCTCCGCGACAACATGGCCTGGAGCGCCAACGAGCTTGTCCAGCGCGGCCACAACTTCGCCATCGTTGACGAAGTCGATTCCATCCTCATCGATGAAGCACGGACCCCGCTGATCATTTCCGGTGCTGCCAGCGGCGACGTGAACCGCTGGTACACGGAGTTCGCCAAGGTTGTCCAGCGTCTGTCCCTCGACACGGATTACGAGGTCGACGAGAAGAAGCGCACTGTCGGCGTCCTGGAAGCCGGGATCGAAAAGGTCGAAGACTACCTGGGCATCAGCAACCTGTACGAGGCAGCGAACACCCCGCTCATCGGCTTCCTGAACAACGCCATCAAGGCCAAGGAACTGTTCAAGCGGGACAAGGACTACGTCATCCTCAACGGCGAGGTCTTGATCGTTGACGAGCACACCGGACGCATCCTAGCCGGACGCCGCTACAACGAAGGCATGCACCAGGCCATCGAAGCCAAGGAAGGGGTGCAGATCAAGGCCGAAAACCAGACGCTGGCGACGGTCACTCTGCAGAACTACTTCCGCCTGTACGAGAAACTCTCCGGCATGACCGGCACCGCCGAGACCGAGGCCGCCGAGTTCATGGGCACCTACAAGCTCGGGGTTGTTCCCATCCCCACGAACAAGCCGATGGCACGCCTGGACCAGCCCGACCTCATTTACAAGAATGAGGTCGCCAAGTTCGACGCCGTCGTCAAGGACATCGCCGAGCGCCATGCCTCGGGCCAGCCGGTCCTGGTGGGCACCACCAGCGTTGAAAAGAGCGAATACCTCTCCAAGCAGCTGGCCAAGGCCGGTATCCGGCACGAAGTGCTGAACGCCAAGAACCATGCCCGTGAAGCAGCGATCGTGGCGCAGGCCGGCCGCAAGGGCGCAGTGACCGTCGCCACGAACATGGCCGGCCGCGGCACCGACATCATGCTTGGCGGCAACGCCGAGTTCAACGCCGTCGCCGAGCTCAACAGCCGCGGACTGGATCCGGCCGAGAACCCCGAGGCGTACGAAGCCGCGTGGCCCGCCGCACTGGAGAAGGCGCAGGCCGCCGTCGCCGCCGAACACGACGAGGTGCGCGCATTGGGCGGCCTCTATGTGCTGGGCACCGAACGCCACGAATCCCGCCGCATCGACAACCAGCTGCGCGGGCGGTCCGGCCGCCAGGGGGATCCGGGCGAGTCCCGGTTCTACCTCTCGCTGACCGATGACCTGATGCGCCTGTTCAACTCGGGCGCAGCGGAACGGATCATGAACAGCTCCTCCATGCCCGACGACGTCGCGCTGGAATCGAAGCTGGTGTCCAAGGCCATCCAGAACGCCCAGGGCCAGGTGGAAGGACGCAACGCTGAACAGCGTAAGAACGTCCTGAAATACGACGACGTCCTGAACCGCCAGCGTGAAGCAATCTACGGTGACCGGCGCCGGATCCTGGAAGGAGACGACCTGCAGGAGAAGATCGGCTTCTTCCTTGAGGACGTCATCACGGCCATCGTCAACGACGCCACAGCCGAGGGCCACGGGGATGACTGGGACCTCGACACCCTGTGGAAGAACCTCAAGCTCGTCTACCCTGTGGGGCTGACGATCGATGAGGTCATTGACGAGGCCGGCGGAAAATCGGATCTCGCCCGGGATTTCCTGCTCAACGAAATCCTCTCCGACGCCCGCCTGGCCTACCAGGCCCGGGAAGACGCACTGGGTTCCGACGCGATGCGCGAACTCGAACGCCGGGTCGTCCTGTCCGTCATCGGCCGTAAGTGGCAGGAACACCTTTACGAGATGGACTACCTCAAGGAGGGCATTGGCCTGCGCGCCATGGCGCAGCGCGACCCCCTGGTGGAGTACCAGCGCGAGGGCTTCATAATGTTCCAGACCATGATGGAAGCCATCCGCGAAGAGAGCATCCGGTACCTGTTCAACGTTGAGGTGCAGGTCAGCCAGCCCGCTGTTCCCGAAGCCCTGCAGGGAGTCAAGGACGCACGGGGAATCGTGGGTGCGCCCGTGATCAAGGCGGTCGGCCTGGACGCTCCTGAACAGCCCGCGAGCCTGCAGTTCTCTGCCCCGAACAGCCAGGGGCAGGTCGAAACCCGGATCGAGCGTACTGCGCCCGCGAAGAAGAGCGGGACGGCACCCGGCTCACAGGCCGCGTCACGCAAGGACGCCAAGTCCGCTGCGAAGAAAAAGCGGAAGTAGCTTCCTAGCCGAATTCCAGCACGGTGACCTTCCAGAGTCCGCGCCGCAGCTCCAGACGGAGAGCTGCAGCGCGGACTCTGCCCGTTTCGGCGGCGGCAACCGCCGCCTCGTAGATGCCCTCTGAAACGGGGCACACCCGGACCCGCAGCACCCGGACATTGCGGTGCAGCCGCAGGTCGCTGCGCCCGCGCACCAGGTTCGCCCGCAGCTGCAGCCGCTCGAACTCCGCGAGGTCGAGCCACCGCACCATCTGCTGCAGCGGACGGACTCCCGCCAGCACCTCCAGTGCTCCGATGGTGACAGCGCGCGCTATGGCCTCCACCCGCGCGTCGTCATCCGGTGAACTGGTCCAGTTGGCGCCGGCAGGAAGGGGGTCTGGGCGAAGGGGACGGACCTCCGCGGGCCGCTGCTGGGGAACGACGGGCGGGGCCTGTCCCGGGACGGTGCCGAACACCGGTGGCCGGGGAAGCGGGACGGCCAGGGGTTCGCCGCTGGCACGGGCCAAACCCTGAGCCTGGTGTGCGGGGCGTTCTCCCGGCGCGGGAAGGATGATCACGGTTGTCACGGGCATGTTCCTTTCCGAAAGGCTTAGCCTGCAGGCAGGGGCGGGACCACGAGGATCTGGCCGGGCAGCAGGACGTCGGGGTCCGGGCCGACCACCTGCCGGTTCAGTTCGTACCACTGGGGCCACAGGTCGGCGACTTCCACGGCAGTCGCGAGGGGACCAAGCTGGGCAGCGGCCAAATCCCAGAGTGTGTCTCCCGCAAGCACCGTGACCCTCGTTCCGGCCGCAGGTTCGGCACGCAGCCCGGGCGGGACGAGCAGGGACGGGGACACCGGATCAGGAGCGGGTTTCCAGGCAGGATCCACGGCTGCGGACTCTTCCCCGCCGCCGGCAGATTCCAGCTGCCAGCTGGGATCAACCGCGCTGCCCTGTGCGGCAGTGCGGAGGTCCTGGCCAGCTGCGGGGCCCTGCAGACCGGCCGCCGCCGGGACCGAGGCCAGCGCCGCAGGGACTGGAACCGCCATCAGCTGAACGCCGAGGGAGGCAGCCGCAAGCCGGCGGAGAAACCCAGGGCTGAGCAGCCCGAAGATCCGGGCTGCCCGGACGCGTCCCCACCGCGCTAGGACTGCGGACAGGAAAGCTGCGGCGAGCCCCAGGATCCACCAGCCCAGCACCAGCAGGCCCAAGGCTGAGGCTGCCAACCCGGCCGCCGTCTGGAGATCTGCCAGCGAATAGGCGGGCCGCACGTCACCCGGAAGCCCGCCGGAGCGCAGCTGGATACCAGAGAACACCAGAAGCAGTCCGGCCAGCGCTGCGCCGGCCGCCTGGAACAGGTCTTCGAGATGACGTCTCACTGTGGTGTCCCTTTCCTCCGCCGCTTTGAAGCGGGTCGCCGGCTAGCCGCGCTGCCGTAGTTGCCGCTGGTTCCGATGGGGGCCGAAGTTACCGATAGGCCGATTTGATGCCATGCGATGCTATTTGATGTCGTTTAGTGCGCTTTGACCTTTTTCGGGGCCAATTGGTGTCTTTTACTACACAGGTATTTCCGGACTGTCCAGAGTGAACAGCGAAAACCTGGGTTAGCCTTTCCCGATGAGATGGGAAGCGTTGTTCGCGGATTTGGAAGCGCAGCTGGCAGCCGCCGGGCAATCTTTCCGGGAAGCGGAAATCGCAGACCGGCAGCGCGGCGAATCCGCCGCCATCGAGTTACCGGAACGGCTGCGCGGCCAGGTGGGCCGGACGCTGAAGGTACATCTGGACTCACCCGCCGGAGCGCTGACAGGCGTTCTGGCCCAGCTGGGCTCGGGCTGGCTCCTGCTCAGTGCCGCTGACGGAACGCATCTGGTGCCGCTGGACGCCGTGAGGATGGTGGAGGGCATGGACCGGTTCACTGTTCCCGCGGAGGGGAGGGTGAAACTCGGTCTGCAGGCGGCGCTGCGGGGTCTTGCCAGGGACCGGTACCCCGTTCACCTGCAGCTGCGCGGAACGCAGCCCGGGACCGTGTACGGCAGCATCGACAGGGTGGGCCGCGACTTCCTCGAAATAGCCATCTTGGAGGCCGGAGCCGTCCGCAGGCGGGAAAACGTGGCGTCAGCTGCGCTGGTTCCGCTGCGGGAGATCGCCGTCGTCAGCTCCCGTCTCTGAGCGGCCGGCGGAGGAAAGACGCGCTCCTAAGCATCGGCCGCTTCATCCAGCGGCTGTGCAGAATCCAAGGGCAGGGCAGAATCCACGGGCAATGCAGAATCCACGGGCAATGCAGACCTGGCAGCTGCGGCCTTACGGTAGGCGCCGGCTATGTACTCCTCCAGCTTGGCTGATTCCACCCGCCACTGTCCTCTTCCACCAACCTGGATGGCGGGAAGTTCCCCCGACCGGACCAGCGCATACGTCTGGGACGAGGATATGTTCAGGACCTCGCCCACATCGGCGAGGGTGAGGAACCGCTTCTCCATCATCGTGCCCACCATCGAACCCTTTCCAGCAATCTGCCGCTGCTGCCCTAGTCTGCCACCGCAGCGGGAGCCCGGCGCACGTTATCCACAATTTGGGACCGCCACCCGTTCCCATCCTGCACGTTCCACGTCACAATGGCGTCCAACACTCCGCGGGGTGTCCAGTGGGAGCACAAACAGGGGGAAATATGAGTCTCAAGACGGCAGCGCCCGCAGCGCCTGCCCCGCGCCTCAAGAAACCGTCGTGGAGAGACCCGCGGCTGCTCCTGGGACTGCTGCTGGTCCTCGGATCGGTGGCAGGAATTACCGCGCTGATGGCCAGCCAGGACCAGACTGCCGAGGTACTTGCCGCAGGGCGGGACCTGCCCGTGGGAACACCGCTGCAGGCGGCGGACTTTGACGTGGTTTCGGTCCGGCTGGGCAGCGTCGCCGGCGCCTACCTGGCCGCAGATGAGCCGTTGCCGGAAAACACAGTGGCCGGCGGACTCATCCGAAAAGGCGAACTCATCGCGAGGGGCGATCTGTCCACAGCTGACCGGCTGGACCGGAAGCCCTTTGGACTGGACGTCGAAACACCGCTGCCCTCGGGCATCAAGCCCGGAAACCGGATCGATGTCTGGGCATCGCTGCCGGACGGTCGAAACGGCTTCAGCGAACCCCGCCGCCTGCTGGAAGCCGCGGAAATCTCCGAGCTCTCGGTCTCGGAATCGGTTATTGCCGGAGCCGACTCGACCCGGCTGCTGGTGCTCGTCGAAGATGCGGACCTGCCCGGGCTGCTTGGTGCCCTGTCCAACCAGGCGAAAATCGCCGTCGTTCCGAATCCCTCAGCCGGATGAACAGCATTCCCATCGTGACCTCAGGCACCGGTACCGCCGAGCTGGTCCAGGGCCTGGAGCGGCTGCAGGGGCCGGTAACCGTTATCCGCCGCTGCGGGGAACTCACGGAGCTCATCGCCGCCTGCCAAAGCGGCATGGCGCGCGCCGCGGTTATTGACGACGGCGCCGGGGAGCTGACCGCAAGCCTGGCCGAACGCCTCGCGGCGGCGGGGGTGGCCCTGGTTGTCCTCGCGGACGACGACGAGTCCAAGGCACGGCTGGAAACGCTCGGGATCCAGCATGTGCCCCGGTCACTGGAATCCACCGCGCTTGCAGCACTGGTGGCAGAGGCAGTGGCCGGGCAGGAGCAGATCTTTGCCGCCCGCGGCAGCGCGTCCTCACTGGCGGATCCGGCAGAGACCCTTCGCCGGTGGGAACTGGCGGAACCCGAAACGGTACCAGGAGAACCGCCCCCGGGCACACGGGGTACGGTGGTGGCTGTCTGGGGCCCTGCCGGAGCACCGGGCCGCACCACGCTCGCGTTGAACCTGGCGGCGGAAGCAGCCGCCGCAGGAAGCCGGGTGCTCCTGATCGATGCGGACACCTATGCGCCAAGCATCGCCGCTGCCCTGGGCCTGACCGAGGAATCCGCCGGGGTGGCCCAGGCCTGCCGGCTGGCCGACCAGGGATTGCTGGACCCGGCGTCGCTGACCGGCTCCGGAGTCTCAGTGGACATCAAAGGGGAGCGGATGACGGTCCTGACCGGCATCACCCGGTCGGACCGCTGGATTGAGATCCGCGGCACCGCGCTGGCCCGGGTGCTGGAACAGTCCCGCGCGGCAGCTGACATTACCGTGGTGGACTGCGGATTCAGCGTCGAAGCGGATGAAGAACTGAGCTATGACACCATGGCGCCGCGGCGCAACGCGGCAACGCTGATTGCCCTGGAACATGCCGACACCATTTATGCGGTGGGGGCTGCCGACCCCGTCGGCGTTCCGCGCCTGGTCAGGGCCCTTACGGAGCTGGAAGCTGCAGTGCCGGGGGCGTCGCCGCTGGTGGTGCTCAACAAAGTCCGGCGCTCGGCCGCCGGGCGTGTTCCCGAACGCCAGCTCAACCAGGCCTGGGAGCGGTTCGGTCCCGGGAAAATCGATGCTTTCCTTCCGGCTGACTGGGAAGCCGCTGACGCTGCCCTCCTTGCCGGCGCAGCCCTGCTGGAAGCTGCGCCGGCGTCGTCCCTTAGGACAGCCATCGCGGCGCTGGCCAACGTCCCGGCGGGCGCGCGCCGGCGAAACCGGCGGCGCCGGGGAGCGGGCACAAAATGAACTTTTCTTTGTCAACGAGATAGGCTCGTTACAAACGGGCCGCAATGGGGCGGTTCGGACAAAGCGGCGATTTTCGGAGGCGTATTAAATGTCGTCTGGGTCCAACACCACGGATCTTTCCAGTTCGAGTACTTCCCTTGAGGAGTTCATCGGGAACTACTACGAGCATCTGGCGGCTGAGGACGCCGAGCTGTACCCGCAGCAGGTCCTCAGGGAGCGGGCAGAGCAGCACCGGGACCTGGCCTGGACCCGCGCCGAAGGCACAGCGGCCGTAAATATCTTTGACCAGGGTGACTCCAGCGTCATCCTGATCGTCACCGATGACATGCCGTTCCTGGTGGATTCCGTAACGGCCGAAATTGTGCGGCAGAACTGCGGCATCCGGCTGGTGGTCCACCCGACGTTCCTCGCTGTCCGGGACCGGGAAAGCGATACCCTGCAGCAGGTGCAGCGGGTGCCTTCGGCGGCCGGCGTCTCGAGCGGTGATACGGCGGCGCTGCCGAACATCTCGGGGCTGCTGGGCGGGGACAACCAGACGGCGCGGATCGAGTCCTGGATCGCCGTCGAGGTTCCCCGGCTGATCGATGCAGACCGCCGGGCCACCATGATCGACGGGCTCGAACGCGTCCTCGCGGACGTCAGCGTTGCCGTTGGAGACTGGGCCGCTATGCGTTCGAAGGTCCACGAAATCGCCGGCGGGCTGGATTCGATCTCCGGTGCCGCCGGAATCCCGGATCTGCAGCAGGCCCACGAACTCCTGACCTGGCTGGACAACGGCAACTTCACGTTCCTTGGCTACCGTGAATACGATCTGATCGAGGACAACGGGGAGGACGTGCTCCGTGCCTCCTCGGGCACCGGCCTGGGACTGCTCCGCCGCAGTTCCGAAGCCGGCAAGGTCCAGCACCTGACGGCTGCCGGTAAGGCGAAGGCCCGGGAGAAGCGCGCACTGGTGATCACCAAGGCGAACTCGCGCTCGACGGTCCACCGCGCGGCCTACTTCGACTACATCGGCGTCAAGCGCTTCGACGCGCAGGGAAACGTCAACGGGGAACGCCGGTTCATCGGACTGTTCGCCACAGGGGCCTACACCGGGTCCGTCCGGAAGATCCCGATCCTGCGGGACAAGGTGAAGGCCGTGATGCACCGTGCCGGTTTCCCGGCGGATTCACACTCCGGCAAGGACCTCCTTGCCATCCTGGAGACCTTCCCGCGGGACGAGCTCTTCCAGATCGAGGTTGATGCCCTGCTGGAAACCGCCCAGGGCATCCTGCGCCTGCAGGAACGGCGCCGGACCAGGCTCTTCCTCCGCCCTGACGTTTACGGCCGTTTTATGTCGGCGCTGGTGTTCCTTCCCCGTGACCGCTACACCACCTCGGTCCGGCTGCGCATCCAGGACGAACTCCGCTCCACCTTCAACGCGGAGTCGATCGACTACGAAGCGCGGCTCACCGAATCCGCCCTCGCAAGGCTCTTCTTCCGTATCCGCCTGCCCAAGGGCGTGGAAATCGCCGACGTCGATGCCGCAGCTCTGGAGCGCCGTCTGGTCAGTGCCACACGGTCCTGGCCCGAAGGAATCAATGAGGTGCTTCGCGGCAAGTTCGACCGCGAGCAGGCTGAGCAGCTGTCTGCGCTCTGGGGCGAAGCGTTTCCGATGGACTACCGCGTTGGGTATGAAGTCGAGGACGCCCTCGAAGACATCGCCCGGTTCGAGGACCGGCTGCAGAACCCGGACACCGCGCCGGAGCTGTTTGTCTACACCCCCACCGGCTCCGCTGACGGCGCCGATGCGCGCCTGAAGCTGTACCTGCTGGAACCGCGGTCCCTGACCCAGATTCTGCCCTTCCTGCACAACCTCGGACTCGAAGTGCTCGACGAGCGCCCCTTCGAGATCCGCCGTCAGGACGGCGTCGAACTTTTCCTCTACGACTTCGGCCTGGAGTATCCCGCCGGAGTGGATCCGCTGAAGACCGGCAACCTGCTTGCTGAGGCCTTCCACGCGGGCAGCTCTGGCGCCAGCGAATCGGATGAATTCGACCGGTTGGTCCTCGGTCAGAACCTTGGCTGGCGCCAGGTGGTGATTTTCCGCAGCTACGCCAAGTACATGCGGCAGATGGGCAACACGAACTCGTACGGCTTTATGTCCGACACCCTGATGGCCAATCCGCGGGTTACGGCGGCACTCGTCCGGCTGTTCAGGGCGCGGTTCGATCCCGACACGGACGACTCCGTCCGCAGCGGTGAACTCGAAGCGGCCCGGACCGAGCTCGACGCCGGCCTGGAACAGGTCCCCACCCTGGATGCCGACCGCGTCCTGCGCACGTTCGCCAACCTCATTGAGGCAACACTGCGGACCAACTTCTACCAGGGCAAGTCCTATGTGAGCAGCAAACTCGACACCGAATCCATCGACGGGGCGCCCTTCCCGAGGCCCAAGTACGAAATCTGGGTGTACTCGCCCCGGGTGGAAGGCGTCCATCTGCGCTTCGGCGAAGTGGCCCGCGGCGGCCTGCGCTGGTCCGACCGGCGGGAGGACTTCCGCACGGAAATCCTGGGCCTGGTCAAGGCACAGACCGTCAAGAACGCCGTTATTGTGCCGACCGGGGCCAAGGGCGGCTTCTATGCCAAGCAGCTCCCCGACCCGGCCGAGGACCGCGGCGCCTGGATGGAAGAGGGCAAGGAAAGTTACCGCACCTTCATCCGCGGCCTGCTGGACATCACGGACAACGTGGTGGTGACGGGGGACGGCGAGCAGATTGTTCCGCCGCAGCGTGTAGTCCGGCACGACGGCGACGACAGCTACCTGGTCGTCGCAGCCGACAAGGGCACAGCGTCCTTCTCCGATACCGCCAATGCGCTTTCCGCCGAGTACGGTTTCTGGCTGGGTGATGCATTCGCCTCCGGCGGCTCCATCGGCTACGACCACAAGGCCATGGGAATCACGGCCCGGGGCGCGTGGGAATCGGTCAAGCGGCACTTCAGCGAACTCGGGGTCGACACCCAGAGCGAGGATTTCACCGCGGCAGGCGTGGGCGACATGAGCGGTGACGTGTTCGGCAACGGGATGCTGCTCTCGGAGCACATCCGGCTCGTGGCCGCGTTCGACCACCGGCATGTTTTCCTGGATCCCAACCCGGACGCTGCACGTTCCTACGCTGAACGGCGCCGGCTGTTCGAGCTTCCGCGTTCCTCCTGGGCGGACTACGACGAATCACTGATCAGCGAAGGCGGCGGGGTGTTCCCGCGCCAGGCCAAGTCCATCCCGGTCAGCGCCCAGGTCCGTGAGGTCCTGGGACTGGACGAGGGAGTTACCCGGCTGAGCCCGCCGGAACTGCTGCGCGCCATCCTGAAGGCACCCGTCGACCTGCTCTACAACGGCGGAATCGGAACCTACATCAAGTCCTCCGCTGAGACGAATGCCGACGTCGGGGACAAAGCCAACGACGGAATCCGCATTGACGGCAGGGACGTCCGGGCCAAGGTTATCGGTGAGGGCGGAAATCTCGGCATGACCCAGCGCGGGCGGATCGAGGCCGCACTGGCAGGCGTCATCCTCAACACCGACGCGATCGACAACTCTGCCGGGGTGGACTGCTCCGACCACGAAGTGAACATCAAGATCTTCGTGGACCGGATGGTTGCCGCCGGACGCCTCGATCCGTCGGAACGCTCGGAGTTCCTGCATTCCATGACCGATGAAGTCGGAAGGCTGGTGCTCCAGGACAACATCGACCAGAACATGCTGCTGCTGAACGACCGGCAGCACGTTGTGGAATGGAGCCCCAGCTTCGAACGGCTGATGGACTGGCTGGAAGAGCGGGCCGGCCTGGACCGCCGGCTCGAGGCGCTGCCGACCAACGAGCAGCTGCGGGCACGGCTGGCCGAGGGGCAGGGACTCACCGCACCGGAGCTCGCTGTCCTGGCCGCGTACGCCAAGATCGAACTGACCCGGGCACTGACTGCCTCGGACCTGGCTGATGACCCGTACTTCCGCGGCACCCTGCGGAGGTACTTCCCCAAGCAGCTGGTGGAACGGTTCGAAGACCAGCTGGACAGCCACCCGCTGCGGCGGGAGATCATCTCCACGATCGTCGCCAATGACATGATCAACATCGGCGGCATCACCTTCGCCTTCCGGGTGATGGAGGAGACCTCGGCCGGCGAAGCAACAGTTGCCCGCGCCTTCAGCGCACTGCGGGAAATCTACGCGATCGACGACGTCGTTGCTGCCCTGGGCGAGCTGCCGGCAAGTTTCCCCACGGAAACCTGGACCACCATCCATCTCGACATGCGGCGCCTGCTGGACCGCGCCGTGCGCTGGTTCGTGAACCATGTTGGCAGCGGCAGCACCATCGACGAGGACATCACAGCGTTCAAGCCCATCGTGGAACCGCTGCGCAAGGACCTGATGCGCTTTATGCGCGGAGGCGACCGCGAACGAGTCGAAGCCGCGATGGAAAAGGCCGCGGCTTGGGATCTCCCGGAAGGACTGGGCTCATACTGGGCTGAGCAGTTCGAGAGCTACGGCCTGCTCGATGTCGCATTGGCAAGCCGGCAGGTCGAGGAGCCCGTGGAAAACATTGCCGCGGTCTATTACGCGGTGTACGACCGCTACGGAATCGACGACCTGCTGGAGCGGATCACGAAGCTGCCCCGCGGCGACCGCTGGCAGGCACTGGCCCGGGCAGCGCTTCGGGACGACCTGTATTCAACCGTCGCGGACATGACCGTGGCAGCGCTGCAGGCCACACCGTCAATGGCTGGCGGGGATCCGGTGGAACGGCTGGAGGCCTGGGAGCGTGAAAACTCCGAGAACCTTGAGCGGGCCACAAAGATGTTCGCCGAAGTGAACGAGCTGGAACAGGATGACATGGCTTCACTGTCGGTCGCCCTGCGGCTGCTGCGCTCGATTGTCAGGCGCTGACGGAGTTTGGAACATGGCTATCTTTACTGATCCGATCAAGGAACACGCCGACTTCGCGCCCGGCGACGCGGAGTGGCTGCACCTGCTGGTGGGCGACTGGCAGCTGGTGGCGGACCTCGCGTTCGCCGACCTGGCGCTCTGGTTTCCGCTTCCCGACGGCAGCTACGTCGCGCTGGCACATGCCAGGCCGTCGACGTCGCACACCGTTTTCCACAGCGACTTTGTGGGGGAGCGGATCCGGGGCGACCTGCAGCCCCTGGTCGATGCGGCGTGGAAGAGCCAATCCATCGAGCGGTCGAGTGAGACAAACTGGACCACCGACACGGCCATGCGGGTCGAAGCGATTCCCTTCGTCCGCAACGGCCGGACGCTCGCCGTCGTGACATCCCATATGGACCTCTCCAGCTCGCGGATGCCCTCGCGGCTGGAACTGACCTACCGCCAGTGCGCCTATGACCTGCTGCGGATGGGGACCCTGGGACTGTGGCCGGACTTCGCGACGCCCACCGGTTCGCGCCGGGGTGCGCCGCGGGTGGGGGACGGGCTTATCCGGCTCGACGCCCAGGGAGTGGTGCAGTACGCCAGCCCCAACGGCGTCTCGGCCTTCCGCAGGCTCGGCGACATGGAATCGCTCGAGGGCCGGCCCCTGGCCGAAATCACGACGGCGCTGCTCAAGGACCGACGGATGGTCGACGAGACGCTGCCGCTGGTCGTGACCGGCCGGATGCCGTGGCGGACGGAAATCGAGTCGCGGGGCGTCAGCCTGTCGCTCCGGGCCATTCCCCTGCGCGATGAAAAGGAGCGGTTTGGGGCGCTGGTTCTCTGCCGCGACGTGTCGGAGCTCCGGCGGCGGGAAATGGAGCTGGTGTCCAAGGATGCCACGATCCGGGAGATCCACCACCGGGTTAAGAACAACCTCCAGACAGTTGCTGCGCTGCTGCGGATGCAGTCCCGCCGGATGGAAAGCGAAGAGGGGAAACTCGGGCTCGCACAGGCCATGCGGCGGGTATCCACCATCGCGCTGGTGCACGAAACCCTGTCCCAGGGCCTGACCCAGAACGTGGACTTCGACGAGCTCATCGACCGGCAGTTCCGGCTGTCGGCCGAGGTGGCGTCGCCGGCTCAGGGCGTGCGGACCGAACGGCAGGGAACCTTCGGGGAACTGCCCAGTGACTTCGCCACCCCGCTGGCACTGGTGATCAACGAGCTGGTGACCAACGCCGTCGAACACGGCTTGTCCGGACGGGAAGGCGGAACCGTGTGGCTCAGCGCCGAACGGCGCCGGGCGGAGGACAACGAGGAGACCCTAGCGGTGACCATCTCAGACGACGGCGTTGGCCTTCCGGCGGAGCCGCGCAGTGAAGGACTTGGCCTGCAGATTGTGCGGACCCTGGTCCAGAGCGAGCTCGCCGGAACCATAGCCTGGTCGCCCCGGCCCGGCGGAGGCACCGAGGTGACGATCGAGATGGGCCTCGACGGCGCCCGGCGCCGTTGAGGTCTGCTTCCTGACCCGAGGTCCTTTCCAGCTGCCGAAAGAACCCGTGCGGCGGGAAGATTCCGGTCTGCGGACATCAGGGAACAACGAAGGGCCGCTGCTGAGGCAGCGGCCCTTCGGGTATCCCAGGCGGGGGCGCCTGAGGAAGTCTTCTTGGTTCGATCAAGAACCCTGCGGTCCTTGGCGGGTTTCCTTAGGAAGCCCGGCGTGCCCTTGCGGCACGGCGTTTCAGCGCACGGCGCTCGTCTTCACTCATGCCACCCCAGACCCCGGCATCCTGACCGGTTTCGATGGCCCACTGCAGGCAGGTATCGATAACCGGGCACCGGCGGCATACGCTCTTGGCCTCTTCAATCTGAAGAAGAGCCGGGCCGGTGTTTCCCACAGGGAAGAACAGCTCCGGATCCTTGTCCAGACACGCTGCGCGGCTCCGCCAATCCATGCTAATCACTATCTCCTCTGAAAAGTTGACTCCGTTTGTTTGTGAAAACATTCACGAGCAACCACAAACTAAAGGGGCCGGTTCCGGCCCCTGATCCCCTCTACAAGGGTGTCACGACAGGGAAACGCAAACAAGGGTTAACAAGCTGTTAATCTGCCGGAAATGATGAGGGATGCGTCACAGGGATCCGTGGTTCAGGCAATAGCAGACAAACTGGCTGAGAAACTGCGGTGCTGACCGGGCCCTGTCCTGAGAACTGCGCTGAAGGGGTCAAGCCCGCTGGCTGGGGGGTTCCGCCTCACCGCCCCTCGACTATGTCCGGTAGTGTGCCAGTGTGTCAAGACCCCAAGATTCCACCGCTCCCGCGTCCCGTCCGGCAGCAGTCATCCTGATTTCCATCGTTCTCGTCCTGGAAGCCGTCGGCCTCCTGAGTGTCGCCGCCTGGTATGTGTACAACCTCCTGACGGCCACGGCAACGTCCCTCGGCGGTGCCATCTTCAGCCTCATCCTCATCGTGGCGGTCGCGGTTTGGCTCCTGGTAGTGGGGCATTTCTTCTTCCGCGGCATGCGCTGGACACGGGCTGCGGCCTTGGTGTGGCAACTCTTTATGATCGTGATTGCCGTGCCCACCCTCCAGGGCGGTGTGGTCCTGGTCGGCCTGGCTCTGCTGATTCCCGCGGCCGCAGTCCTTCTCCTGATTTTCACCAAACCGGTGATCGCCTGGACCAGCGGCACGCAGGCGGAGCCCAAGACCTACTAAAACCTGCCTTCCGCCGGGCGGGCGAACTGGGTCTCCGTGACCCGTGTTCCCGCAACGAGGTAGCCCCGCCCTGCACGTGGCGGGGCATGGAGGTTCAACCGAACCCCAAAAAACTCGGCGTCAGAAGGCTGCTCCGGAGCGAGAACTGCGCCTCTGGGCTCGGACCGCAGCCGTGCCGCCGCGGGCAGCCTGGAAGCCAGGCCGAAACCGGGAACCGCTGCCAGCACCAGCCTGGCACCGTCCTCGAGAAGCTGCGTCAACCGGGCATGCGCTGCCTGGGGCAGCCGATCGGCGTCGTCGACCAGAACCAGGCAGTTGCTGGCGCCGCCTCCCGGCCGGTTCGTACCGGTCCCCGCCGTCTGCGGTGCGGGCGAAAGGGCAGCTGGATCGAAACGGTGAACCTCCATCGCCTGGCCTGCGCCGCACTCGAATTGACGCAGGAGCGTCGTCCGGCCTGACCCGGGCGGACCAAGTATCAGAAACGCGGTGCCCGGCGGCAGATAGGCCTCGGCCGTTTCCAGTTCGTCCCCGTGCAGTCCCAGGGGAAACCGGTCCGGTCCGGAGCCTGGAGCGAGGTCTTCCGAAACGGCCTGGGCAGGCAACGCCTCCACACGCTGCGGCGGTCTGGTCCCGGCGGGCAGCGGAACGGGGTCAACGGAAACGGGCGGTTCCCCGCATTGCGCCACCGCTCCTGCGGGGGCTCCGATCCGTCCCTGCACGAAGGCCCGGCCGGGAAGGGGCTCCATCGGCGGCATCCGGGGCCAGGCCACGAGCGCGTCGTCCGCAAGGCCGGCGGGAAACCAGAGCCGGTTAGGGATCAGCTGGAAGAACCGTGCGCCCGGCAGTTCCCTGTTGCCGTTGATCACCAGGCAGATATCCGCAGCCTCGCCATCCCGGACCAGGCCGAGCAGCTCATCTTCGGCGTTCGGGAACCGGCCGGATCGGAAAGCGTCCTGCCACCGGCCCCAGCCGGAAACCACGAGCGTGATTCCGCTTGAGCTGGGGGCGCCCGGACGGTCCCGCCCGTGGGCCAGACGCTGGAGGACAGCTCCGCCAAGGACGCTAATGACGCGGGCGGCTCTGAGCGTCTCATGCGGCGGGACATAGGCGCCCGTCTGTGCATGGCCCGCTGCCCACGCCAGCGAACCGTCTCCATCGAGAACATAAAGGTGCCGGTCAGGCAGGACGGCAAGATGCTCGGCTGCAAGAAGGGCTGTGGTGGTTTCCGTACCGGAAACGGCCGGCCCCACCAAAGCCAGGTGCGAATACCGGCGGGGGCTCCACTGAAGCAGGTCCTGTTCCTGTTGTTCAGGCCGGTCCGCCAGCCCCAGGACCAACCTGCCGGTGCCTGCTCTTTCCTGAAACCGTGGCCGGTACGGGAGCCGGTTGGGAAGTGGAGGGTGGACGGGTGGCTGTGCCACCGCTGGACAGCCAGTGACGGCGGCCGCGGAAATCACGGCCTCCACCAGCTCGTCGAGGCTCCTTCCGAAGCTGGTTCCGCGCCGGTTGTTGGGAGAGGAGAGGTACTGGGCCAGCGTCTGGAGCAGCGGCGGTGGCCCACCGGGGCCGGAGCCGGTCGACCGTACCTTCAGCGCGGACGGCGGGGAGCCGGCTTTGCGCAGGATGGCCGTTCCCGGGGCAGACGCCGGGATGTCCGCTGCATCGTCAGACCCCACCACGTCGCGGGATTCCATGGCGGACTGGACGCGGAGGCAGACCGAGGTGGAAATATTGGCGCGGATGTCCGCGGTGACCGCACCCTGCGGCCGCTGAGTGGCCATTACAAGATGCAGTCCAAGGGACCGGCCCAGCACGGCTATCCGCATCAGCTCGGCGACCGCCGTAGGTACGGCATCCGCCAGCATCCGGAATTCGTCGACAACAACAACCAGACGGGGAACGGTCTTCGAAGCGGGTGCGCTGGAGTTGTATCCGTCGAGGTCACTGGCCTCCACTGCGGCCAGCAGTGACTCCCGGCGTTTGAGCTCGGATCGGAGGGAAACCAGCGTGCGGGAGACGTTTTCTCCGGAGAGATCGGTGAGGAGCCCGGCAGTATGCGGCAGCCGGGCCAGGGGAGTGAGCCCGGAGCCACCCTTGAAATCGATGAGCAGAAAGTTCAGCCGGGTCGGTGGGACGGCAGCCGCCAGGGAGGCAACAAACGTCCGCAGAAGTTCGGACTTGCCCGAGCCGGTTGTCCCGGCGATCAGGAAATGGGGACCATCCGCCAGCAGGTCAAGGGACACTGCTGCCGTTCCGTGGTCCCCAATGGCTGCCTGCAGGGATCCGCCGCGGGCCCAAGAAGCAGCGATATCGCCGCTGGAGACGGGGAATAGATCCCTGGGCGCAGGCTGGACGCCGCCGAGCCGTGACCGGGCCAGCTGGGCGGTTGTGCGGTGGAAGGCCTGGGGTCCGATGAGGTCTGGACGAAACGCCTGCTCAGTACCGTCCGCCAGGAGCACACCGCTGTCTTCGGAGAGCAGAACTGAGATCGAGCCGCTCCCGGAGAGGGCTGGGGGTCGGCCGGCCGTATCCGGGTCAATACCGATCAGGAAAACCACCGAATCCCTGACCACCTCTGGCAGCCCTGCCCGCAGGAGGCCGGCGTCCGCAGCGGCCGAGGGAGGCGCAAGCACTACCGCCGGTGCGCCTGGACTCTGTCCTGCAGCCGCTTGGATGGCCGCGGCTGCTGCCGGGCCGTCCGAAGAAGTCAGAAGCTGGACTCCTGGCAGCAGTCTTGCATCGCAGATGAAGCGGTTTACATCGCGGCACAAAAGAATCACGGGACCCGCGCGGTCAGGATGGCGCGAGGCCAACTGAAGCAGCGAAGACCGCAGCGCTCCCATTGTCTCTTCGGCCGGACCCACCACCCGGATCTCGGCTCCGGCGACGGGGGAGAGAATAACGGGGACGTCGGCCAGCAGCGGAGGCAACCACTCCTCCCGAGGTGAGGGCAGCACGATATTGGCGGGCAGTGCTCCGGTTCCGAGATGAATCCCGGAAACCGGTGGTGCGGGCAGGCTGTCTTCGGTGGCAGCGCCTCCGGGCGTGCTGGCCTGGGGCAGCCGGGCCATCCGCAGGCTGGGCTGCAGTGCTGCAAGTGCCCGCTCCCCGGGAGTGGGGTAGGCGAGCCGCCGCCGGGCCGAGTCCTCTGCCGCGGTTCTCGACACCGCAGCAAGGAACCGCCTCCGCCGGCGCCTGAACCCCGCAAACCCACCGAGGGCAGTGAGGGCAGTGAGGGCCGAGAACGCCAGAAAAATCCACATGCCTGTGGTCATGGCCAGCACAATGCCCAGCCCCAGAGCCAGCACGGCGGCCGTAAGCAGGCCGGGGTTAAAGGTGCCGGGCAGCTGAGCCGGCACTGTAAGCGGCCCGGCGGAACCGGAACCGGAACCGGCCCCGCTCCCGGACGGAGGAACAGAACCGGGGACCCAGATCCGGAACGTCGTGTTCCCCGTTCTCACCAGTGATTCTGTGGTGAGTTCGGCCGTGCTGATACGGCGTCCATCAACCCACACGCCGTTCTGTGAGGCCGCATCGGTGATCCGGACACCCCTCACATCTACGGTCAGCTCGGCATGCAGGCGGGAAAGCGCCGGGTCCCTGAGCTCAATAGGGGTGCTCCCGGCAGATGGCACCAGGCCGGGGCGGCCCAGCCGATACCGGCCCCGGCGCAGCTCGATGACCCTGCCGGCGTCGGGGCCGCTGTGGGTCACGAGAACCAGCGCCGGATCCACGGTGGGACGGGGCCGGCCCGGACCGGCCAGCACGACCCCGTTGGGGAGGGACCCGATGGGCTCAGACAAGGCCGCCAACGGTTGGCCATCGGCTGTGTAGGGGCCCGGTCCGAAGGCCTGCTCCAGTGCCGCAGCCAGGTCCGTGCCGGAGGAAACTGCTGTTGGATTAATCACCAGGGGTATGCTCTGGCGGCCGCTGCCTGCCCTAGGCCCCGACCGCTTCGCGGGAGGCCGAACAAGGATGGCATGAATGCCCACGCTGCGCCTCCTGATCACGATTGGCAAGGATGGATGGAAGGGTATCTGCCCTTCGCCGGGGCCTGAGGACGGGACGGACACCTGTGGATAAAGGCTCCAACCCGCCCAGCCGGTCCAAAACAACTTTTGTTACCCAGAGGTAGACTTCACTGCGGGGGAGTCTGAGAAGTTCTTTGAGGAAAGGTCTGTGTGTCACAGGAATTGCTAGCTGGCTCCAGGCAGCAGGCGCACCCCGCCACCCGGGCGTCCTACCGACCCGAGGTTCAGGGCCTTCGTGCGCTCGCCGTGCTGATGGTCGTGACCTATCACGTCTGGTTTGGGCGCGTATCCGGCGGCGTCGACATTTTCCTCCTCATCTCGGCCTTCCTGCTGACTCTCTCCTTTGTCCGCAAGGTCGAAGCCGGCAAGGCCCTTGACCTGGGCCGCTACTGGCTGCACCTGTTCAAGCGGCTGCTGCCCGCCGTCGTCGTGGTGATCCTGGCCGTCCTGGCCGCCACAGCGCTCTTCGTACCCCGCTCCCGATGGACCGCCATCCTGGACCAGGCGTGGTCATCCCTGCTCTATTTCCAGAACTGGGTCCTGGCCGCCAATTCTGTTGACTACTACGCGGCAGACCAGAGCGTTGCCAGCCCGCTGCAGCACTTCTGGTCCCTGTCGGTCCAGGGGCAGGTCTTTATCCTGTGGCCGATCCTCTTCGCGCTGGCGGCACTTGTGGCCCGGGCCACGGGAATCCGGTACCGCCGTGTGGTGCTGATGGTTTTCGGCACGCTCTTCGCCGTTTCGCTGGCGTTCTCCATCCATGAGACCTACACCAACCAGGTCCACGCTTATTTCGATACGCGGACCCGCCTGTGGGAGTTCGCATTCGGCACCCTGCTGGCGCTGGCCCTGCCGTACCTGAAACTGCCCCGCCCGCTGCGCATCGCGGCTGGATGGGTGGGGCTCGCCGCGATGCTGTCCGGCGGCTTCATCCTGGACGTCCAGGGACAGTTCCCCGGTTACGTTGCGCTCTGGCCGCTGGTGGCCGCAGCCCTCGTCATCGTGGCTGGACAGACCGGCAGCGTATTTGGGGCGGACAGGTTCCTGAGCTGGAAGCCGCTGATCCGGCTGGGGGACATGTCCTACGCGCTCTACCTCTGGCACTGGCCCATCCTGGTTATTTACTTGATCTGGCGGGGCAGGGAAGAGGTCGGGCTGGTTGGGGGCGCAGGGATTATCGCGCTGTCACTGGTCCTGGCGTACCTCACTACAAAGTTCGTCGAGCGTCCGCTGCGCAGTATGGCGTGGGCAGATGCGAAGAAACGCCGTGCCGGAGTCGTCGTGGCCGTCTGCCTGGCGCTGGTGGCTGGACCTGTCCTGGGCTGGCAGCAGGCGCTGAGGGCAGAAGTGGCTCAGGCCGAAGAGTCTGCCGCCCGGAACAACCCCGGAGCCCGGGCACTCGTAGACGGCTATTCAGGCGAGCCAGCCCCTGACGCACCGGTGCTTCCACTGCTAAGTTCACTGGGCTCTGAATGGGGCACTCTGGATGGTGACTGCAGTCCGCACGAGGATGCTCCCACGGACCCTCTCCTCGCCGGGCCCTGCATGGCCACTTCTTCACAGGACTATGAGAAGACCATCCTGGTGCTGGGAGATTCGCATTCACAGCAGTGGCTCGGGGCGATCAAACCGATGGCGCAGGAACGCAACTACCGGGTAATGGCGGTGCTGCTTGGGGCGTGCCCCTTCGGAGCGCCCAATGATGCGCGTCGTGCCGAATGCAATGACTTTAACGAAGCTGTGCTGAGCTATGCCAAGGAACTGCGCCCCGACGCGGTCCTCGCAGTGGGAACGGCGGCCGACCCGGTCGAGCCGGTAGACACGGTGGTGGCCGGATTGCCGGATGCTTCCATGGAGCTGGCCGGCTACGGCATCCCGGTCATCGGAATCCGGGACAACCCCCGCTTCCCGGTCAACATGATCCAGTGTGCGGAATCGCACGGTGTATCCGCCGCGGAATGCACCGTACCGCTGGCAGAGAAACTCTCGGACCCGGCAGAAATGGCGGCGGAGTTCGACTCCATCCAAGGCCTGGCACTGCTGGACATGTCAGACCTTATTTGTCCCGAGGGTACCTGCCTGCCCACCGTGGGCAACGTTTTTGTCTACATGGACAGCAACCATCTGACTGCTACCTACACGGCGTCGATGGGCCCAGAGTTCGATCGGCGCTTCCACGCTGCCGTCCACTGGTGAGCCCGCCGTGGCTGGCCAGGAAAGTGTGTCCACAGCAAATGTTCGGTAACCTTGACCGTCGGGTGCGTGCCGAGGGCCGCGCCGAAACTTACAGGAGTGATTGTGAACGTTGACCTCGTCGTCGTCGGGTCGGGCTTTTTCGGCCTGACTGTAGCCGAGCGTGCTGCCAGGGAACTGGGCCTGAAGGTGGCTGTCCTGGACCGCCGGCACCACATTGGCGGAAACGCGTACAGCGAAAACGAAGCTCAGACCGGCATCGAGGTGCACCGCTACGGAGCGCACCTGTTCCACACCTCCAATGAGCGGGTCTGGAACTATGTCAACGAGTTCACTCAGTTCACCAACTACGTGCACAAGGTTTACACCAGCCACAAGGGCGAGGTGTACCCGATGCCGATCAACCTCGGCACCATCAACCAGTTCTTCCGGTCCTCGATGGGGCCCGCAGAAGCGAAGGCGCTGATCCAGGAACAGGCCGGAGAGCTGGCAGGGACGGACCCGGCAAACCTTAATGACAAGGGAATCCAGCTGATTGGGCGTCCGCTGTACGAAGCCTTTATCAAGTACTACACCGGCAAGCAGTGGCAGACCGACCCGAAGAACCTGCCCGCGGAGATCATTTCCCGGCTTCCCGTGCGTTACACATATGACAACCGGTACTTCAACGACAAGTACGAAGGCCTGCCGGTCGACGGGTACACCGCGTGGATCGAGCGGATGGCCGACCACCCCAATATCCAGGTGCACCTCAAGACCGATTTCTTCGACGAAGGCCACGAGTTCTCCCGTGCGACGACGCTCGGCCAGGTTCCGGTCGTCTACACCGGAGCGGTGGACCGCTACTTCGACTATGCCGAAGGTGACCTGTCCTGGCGCACCATCGACCTCGAAGAGGAAGTCCTTCCCATCGAGGACTTCCAGGGCACGTCGGTCATGAACTACCCGGACGAGGATGTCCCTTACACCCGGATCCATGAGTTCCGCCACTTCCATCCGGAGCGCGACTACACCAAGGACGCCACCGTCATCATGCGTGAATTCTCGCGGTTTGCCGAGAAGGGCGATGAGCCCTACTACCCGGTCAACACAGCTGAGGACCGTGCCAAGCTCCTGGCTTACCGTGATCTTGCCAAGGGTGAAAAGTCCGTGCTGTTCGGCGGGCGCCTGGGTACGTACAAGTACCTGGACATGCACATGGCCATCGGATCCGCTCTTTCCATGTATGACAATAAGATCAAGCCCCACTTCACCGGGGGAGCCAAGCTGGAAAGCGGAGGAGTGGACGCGTGAGTAACGCCACAGTCGAGGAACCGGGGCTGGCCGGCGAAACCTGGTCAACTCTTCAGCGCGTTATCCTCCCGTCCCAGGACCAGCTGGACACGGTCCCTCTGTACCTTGATACGGGCAGTGCGGCAGGGGTCCAGCTCTCCACCATGAATGGAGATGCCAAAAAGGGGAAGGACGCGCCTGCCTATTCCGTACCGGGCAAGGAAGCTCATGCGGAGGATTTCCTGTCGCGGCGCTCGACCTCGGTCCGCACCGGCGAACGCGTGTCCTTCGGCACTTACTTCAATGCTTTTCCCGCCAGTTACTGGCGCAGGTGGACGAACCTCGACACGATCCGCTTGAGCGTCAGGACTTCGGGAACAGGCGCAGTCAGCGTTTACAAGTCAAACGCCCGTGGTGCGCTTCAGCACGTGGAAACGCAGCGGGTCAACTCTGCCGCCACGAGCGTCTTCGAGCTAAGCCTCAAGCCGTTTGGTGACGGGGGCTGGTACTGGTTCGATCTCGTTGCAGGCTCAGTTCCGCTGGTCCTGGAAGAGGCCGAATGGCAGGCGCCCGGCGCACCCGTTCCCCAGGGGACAGTCACGCTGGAAATTACAACGCTGAACAAGACTGCGTTCTGCCTGAATAACCTGCGGATCCTGGGGGAGCACCCTGAGGCGCTGGGTTGCCTTAAGGAGGTCCTGATCGTGGACCAGGGCACCCAGAAAGTCGCAGATGCGGAGGGCTTCGCCGAGGTTGAGGCGCTTCTGGACGGAAAGCTTCGGATTATCGACCAGGCGAACCTGGGCGGCTCCGGAGGCTTCGCCCGTGGGATGTACGAGGCCGTTGAGAGCGGCAGTGACTACGTGATGCTCCTCGATGACGACGTCGTGATGGAGCCGGAGAGCATTTCCCGCCTCGTCACGTTTGCGGACCGCTGCAAAACCCCCACCATCGTGGGCGGCCACATGTTCGACCTCTACAACCGCACCGTTCTTCACACCTTCGGCGAAACAGTGAATCCCTACCGTTTCCAGCCGGACCAGCCGCACGAAGAGATGACGCTGGGGCATGACTTTGTCAGGTCGAACCTGCGTCAGACCTCCTGGCTGCACCGGCGCGTAGACGTCGACTACAACGGGTGGTGGATGTGTCTCATCCCGACCCAGGTCATCCGTGACATCGGTCTGTCGCTTCCGGTGTTCATCAAGTGGGACGACGCGGAATACGGACTCCGCGCCAAGACCGCGGGGTACCCCACGGTCTCCATGCCCGGATCGGCTGTCTGGCATGTGAGCTGGATCGATAAGGACGACCTTGTCGGCTGGCAGGCCTACTTCCACACCCGGAACCGGATGATTGCAGCCCTCCTGCACAGCCCCTACGAACACGGTGGACGTGTGGTCCGGGAAACCAGCTACATGGATCTGAAGCACCTGATCTCCATGCAGTACTACACTGCCGTCGGACGGACAATGGCGCTGCGGGACCTGCTGCAGGGCCCGGAGCAGCTCCACGAGCTGCTTCCTGTCAAGCTGCCGGAGATCCGGGGGATGGTGTCGGACTTCTCCGATGCACAGATCCAGTCTGAGCCGGAGGCGTTCCCTGCCCCCGTCATGCACAAACCGCCTCGTCACGGACAGGGGTTCAAGGCGCCGTCGTACACCACCCTGCTTCCCTGGGCCGCAAAAACCGTGGTTAAGCAGCTCACCCGAAAAGTCCCAACCACGAGTGTTGAACATCCGCAGGCCTACATTGCCCACCAGGACAACAAGTGGTGGCGGATGTCGCAGTACGACTCCGCAGTGGTCTCGAACGCAGAGGGCACCGGCGCGTCCTGGTACAAGCGCGATCCGAAACGGATGCGGGAACTGCTTGCCGAAAGCGTCAGGCTGAACGCCGAAATCCTGAAGAACTGGCGTTCGCTCAGCGACCGTTACCGGGCCGCGCTTCCGCATATCACCTCCTTCGAAGCTTGGAAGAAAACCTTCGAAGAGCACTCGGAAGTGGGCAAGTAAGTTTGTCAATGGACGCACTGGAAACACCGGGGCGGGGAGCGGGACTCGCCGACATCGTCAGGTCCCGCTTTCTCCTCAAACTGCTTGTCTCCAAGGAGCTGAAGGTACGCTACCGGGGATCAGTCCTCGGATTGCTGTGGTCTTACGTCAAACCCGGCGTTCAATTCATCGTTTTTTACATTGCGCTTGGCGTTTTTCTGGGCCTGGAGCAGAGCGACCGTAATCCAGGCGGACTGCCTAATTACGCCATCTATCTGTTCTCCGGAATCGTTCTGATCAATTTCTTTACCGAGGCCCTGGGGAACGCATCCAGGTCCATCGTCGGCAACGGGAGCCTGATCAAAAAGATTTACCTTCCCCGGCAGCTCTTCCCGGTGGCTTCGGTCTGGGTCTCCGGAGTGCATTTCATTCCTCAGATCCTCATCCTCATTGTGGCCTGCCTGTTTAACGGATGGCGGCCAAATCTGCTGCAGCTGGCCGCGGCCGCAGGCGGGTTCATCATCATAGGACTTTTGGCGACGGGACTGGGACTCCTTTTCGGAGCGGTCAATGTGTACTTCCGAGATGCCGAAAACCTGGTTGACATGCTGCTGATGATTGCCACGTGGGCATCTCCGGTGCTCTACTCGTGGGTCATGGTCCGCGACCAGCTGGGGACTGCGTTCTTCAACGTGTACCAGCTGAATCCCCTGACTGTCGGAGTGGAGACGTTCCACTACGCTTTCTGGCTGCCAACCACAGACGGTGCTGAGGCTGTTCCGCCCCATCTGCTGTCCTTCTGGCTGCCAATTGCCCTGGTCCTTTCGGCTGCCGTCCTGCTGCTGGGCCAACTCGTCTTCCGGCGGCTTGAAGGCCGTTTCGCCCAGGAGCTCTGAACCGTGGCCAACGCCATCGAAGTACGCAACGTCAATAAACGATTCGTCCTGCGGCACACACGCTCCATGAAAGAAGCGTTCGTGTGGCTGGTCAAAGGACGCAAAGGAGACCTGAGCGAGAGATTCGACGCGCTCAAAGACGTCTCGATCAACATAGAACAGGGCGAAACGGTCGCGCTGCTCGGTCTCAACGGATCCGGCAAGTCCACGCTCCTGAAGCACATCTCCGGCGTGATGCGTCCGGACAGCGGGACCGTCGGTACGCGTGGACGAGTGGCCGGCCTGATCGAGGTGGGGGCAGGCTTCCATCATGACCTCAGCGGGCGGGACAACGTCTACCTTAATGGTGCGATCCTCGGCATGACCGAGGAGGAGATCAACGAGAAATTCGACTCCATCGTGGAGTTCTCCGAAATCGGACAGTTCATCGACACCGAGGTGAAATTCTACTCGTCCGGTATGTACCTCCGGTTGGCCTTCTCCGTGGCTGTGCACACCGACCCCGAGGTTTTCCTGGTGGATGAGATCCTTGCAGTGGGTGACGAGCCCTTCCAGAAGAAATGCATCGACAAGATCAAGGAACTGGCGGGGGAGGGCAAAACCCTTGTGGTCGTGAGCCACGACCTGGACCTGGTCTCGCGTATCTGCGAACGGGGTGTGCTTCTGGAGCACGGTCAGATCGTCATGGATGCGCCGGTAACAGACGTGGTCCGGCGGATGCGCGGTATCTCCTAGCCTTCCGGGCAGGTTTGTACCCCTACACTTGATAACCGAATACAACGTGCGGTGGGAACCACGGCACCGGAAGGAACAAAGTGACCTGGATTTCCGTCACGCCACAGATTCTCGCGGCTTTGGGCATCATTTTCGTGCCAGGAGCCGTTCTGGCTTTTGTCGGATTCCGCCTTCGGTGGATGGCGGCCCTCGCTGTGTCACCGGTCCTTTCCGTGTCCCTGGTGTCAGTTGCAGCCGTCCTTGCAGGAGCTGCGGGAGTCCGTTGGTCCTTGCTGCCGGTGGCCGTCCTCACGGTGCTGGCCACCGCCCTCGCAGGGCTTTTCCGTTGGTGGTGGGGCAGGCGGCACCCCCGCGAAACCCCGCAGGCAGGGACCGACCCAACAATCCACCTGGTCGAGGCGGCTGCCGTTCTTGGGGCGGCGGCCCTCGTGGGCCGCAGACTGATCTACGCGTTCGGTTCACCGGAGAATTTCTCCCAGACGTTCGATAACATCTTCCACCTCAACGCGATCCAGTACATCGCTGATACTGGATCGGCGTCCTCCCTCACGATCGGCGGGATGACCGGGATCGGCTTCTATCCCGCCGGCTGGCATGGCCTGGTTTCCCTGGTTAATTCGCTGGCGGCCGCGCCCATCCCGGTTAGCGTGAACGTGGTTAACCTGGTGATCGGAGCCGTGGTCTGGCCCATCGGCTGTATCTTCCTCGTCCAGCAGATCGCCGGACGGAAAGCTGTACCCACCCTGTTCGCGGGGGTGTTGGCCGGTGCCTTTGGCGCCTTCCCCCTGCTGCTGGTCGACTTTGGTGTCCTGTACCCCAACTTCCTGGGTGTCAGCCTGATCCCGTCGGTGCTGGGTATCCTTCTCGCCGTCCTGGGACTGGTCCGGCGTTCCTCACCACTTCCCCTCGCCTGGCTGCTTCTCCTCGCCGCCATGCCGGGGCTGGGCCTGGGACACCCAAGCGCCGTTCTGGCGGTTACTGCGTTTTCCGTTCCCCTGGTCATAGCTGCAGTTGCCCGGCGTGTCCGGATCGAGCTCACCCGGTACCGTCTGGTTCGGGGAGGGTTCTACGTTCTGGGGTTCGTGCTCTACGGCATCGCGGTCGTGCGGCTCTGGCATGTTGTGCGTCCGGCAGCTGACACCCTGATTTGGCTGCCGTACCAAACCCCGGCTCAGGCGATGGGTGAGGTATTCGCCAGTGCACCGCTTGGTTCTGCGGTTTCCTGGGGTGTTATGGTCCTGTCCTTCTTCGGGCTCATAGCCGTTGTCCTCAAGCGGGCGCCCTGGTGGACGGCGGCCCTGTGGGCAGTCGGCGGATTCCTCTACGTAGTGGCCACCGGCGGCGCGGACGGGGACTTCCGAGACCTGATAACGGGCGGGTGGTACACCGATAACTACCGTTTGGCTGCCCTTCTGCCAGTTGCTGCTCTCCCGCTGGCCGCTGTGGGCGGTACCTTCATCGTCGACTCGCTGAATATCCGCGTCTGGCAGCCCGTGACCGACCGCCTCCTCGCCCGGGGCTGGAAGGTGGACGCCACCCGTGCTGCTACAGCCGCTGCCGTGCTGGTACTGGTCGCGGTGGCAGCCGTGGCGACACAACAGCAGAACGTCCGGGACGCGGCCATGTCCGCAACAGGTAACTACGAGCTGAGCGACGACGCACCGCTGGTTTCCCGTGATGAGTACGAGCTGATGGAACGGCTGGACGGCGAGATCGAAGCGGGTGCCGAACTGGTCGGAAATCCCTGGAACGGCAGTTCCCTGGTTTATGCACTGACCGGACACCGGCCTATGCAGCTGCACACCATTTCGGCGTTGAGCCCGGAAGAAGACGAAATCTATGCGGACCTGCGAAACGCGCTGACTGATCCGGATGTATGCCCGGCCCTCCGCGAGGCACAGGTGAAGTATGTCCTGGACTTCGGGGACCAGGAGATCCACGGTGGAGCGCACCCGTACCCGGGCCTGGAGGATCTGGAATCAAGCGGTGTCGTAGAACTGCTCGACGCTGAAGGGGATGCGAAACTGTACCGGATTACCGCCTGCGGCTAGGGCGCCGCAGGCGGCGGAGGGACGCGGCCGCGATTACTGCGGGACAGGGTTTCCGCTCTTAGCCGGGCGGTGGAAGTAGCCGTAGACCACGCGCAGCTGGTACGCAGCGACTGCCAGTTCCGAGACTGCAACAGCCCAGGCAACCCCGGCGACGCCTACGGTCAGTGCACCCGTGATGATCAGCGGAATTCCAATGGCTGCGCCCAGAACGGTAGAGACTGCCAGGGCTTTTCCTTCTCCGATCGGAATCAGGCAGGCGAGTCCGACGACCTGAGAGACGGCGACAGCGCCGAAGACCACGCCCATGGGGACGCTCAGCTCAAATCCAACGGCAATTTTCCCCTGGGAGAGCAGGATGCTGGCCCAGGGAATACACAGAGCCATGACCGCTGCACTGAGCAGCGCTCCGAACGGTGCCAGTTTTGCCGCTGTACGGACGCGGGCGTCCTGGCGCGCCCTCACCGGATCGGCGATTGAGCCCTGCAGGACCTGCACCACAGGCCCCACCGCCGTCAGGCCATACTTGAAGAATTTTTCCGCCATCGCGTAGAGAGGGACGGCCGCGGGAATAACGGCTCCGACGACAAGGAGCGGCGTGTTGACGTAAAGGCTGGAGGTGGCGGCGGTGATAACACCGTGCCGCTGTCCGCCCAGGCGGCGTACCGCGCTGCCAAAGTGGAAGTCGAACCGGGGCGCGGAGCTGGACCTCCGGATCAGCAGCCCGCTGGCCAGCACCGCCAGAAGGTTCATCCCTAGTTGTATCCACAAGTAGACGTACACATCACCTGTGAGGATTAGGCCGACCAGGCCAAAGAGTGTTCCGAGGGTGACGGGAAGGGTGTCAAAAACCAGCAGCCGGCCCGGGCGGGCGTCACCGACAAAAAACCAGGAGGCACCCAGGAACGGCAGGAGATAGGCCAGACACGCCAGAACGGCAACTGACGGTGAGTTGTTGCTGGCGATCAGCCAGACGGTCAGCGCTGCCAAGGGGGCCGCAGCAGCGAACAGATAGATGCGGCTGACAAGTGAGTCGACGTACATCTGGGGCCGCTCTTCTGCCGGCATGCCGGCCACCATTGCAGGGCCTACCGTGCCCCAACCGAACGAAACCATAACCCCAAAAAGGAGCGCCGCGGATTGTCCGAGTGCAATCACACCCCAGGTTTCACTCCCGGCATGGGTAATGACGACCGGAATGGCAAGGACACCCACCACGGTGGTGATGACGACGGAAGCGCCGAACGCCCCCAGACGCCGGAAATGCCGCAGGACAGTGAGCTGGCCCAAAAAGTATCCTCCGTAACACGGGATGGGCATCGGACCGTTTTCCGTGCTTGTTCCCGCTGAAGATTCTAACCCGGCGGGTTGTACGGGTTGATATCATCGACGTAGCGCCGCCCGCCTACCGTATGCCCTTCCGGCGCTGAGCGGGGGCATACTCCGTCGATGGGAACTCTTTGTCTGTAGCTGCAGTTGTTGTCTCGTATAACCGTGTGGACCTGCTCCGCAAGTGCCTCTCGGCTCTTGAATCCCAGGATCGGCAGCCAGACGAAATCATGCTCGTTGATAACGGTTCCACCGATGGCAGCGTGGCCATGGTGCAGCAGGAGTTCCCCGGAGTCTCTATTTTTGAGACCGGAGCCAATCTCGGAGGTGCCGGAGGATTTGCCTGGGGAGTCGAGCGGGCCATAGCGGCCGGACACGACGCAGCGTGGCTTATGGACGACGACGCCGAGCCTCTGCCCGGCAGCTTGTCGCCCTTGGTGGCCGCGATGGAGAACGCACCTGAACGGCCGGGGTTCGTGACCTCACTCGTGGTCAATCCCGAAGGCGCCCCGAACAGCGGTCATCTTCCCGACCTGAGCGCAGATGCTTCGAAACAACTGGCAGCGAACGCCCTGGGCGGAATCGCCGTGAACAGCGCCAGCTTTGTGGGCGTCCTGATCGATCTTAAGGCGGCGGCAAAGATGCCGCTGCCCTTCGCGGACTTTTTTATCTGGTTTGATGACGCCGAGTACACCCGCCGCCTGAGCCGGGGCGCTTATGGGATGGTCCTTCCCGAGAGCCGTATCAGCCACCCGGAAAAGCAGAACCAGGCGGATATGGGCGGACGCCTGTTCTATTACATCCGCAATAATCTCTGGCTTCGGCGCCTTGATCCGGCCCCGAGGACGTTGCTCCAAAACCCGGTCAGATGGGTTGCGGGCATGACAGTGCTGGCCCTGCGCCAGGGTTTGAGCGCACAGGACAGGAAGCTGTGGCTCCGGTCCGCTGCCAAGGGCCTTTACGAGGGAATCGCCCGTTCGCCCAGAACCATCCTGCCCGGCCAGCTGCTGTCAAAGTCCGTCCAGCTGGGCGGATAGCCCTCCCCATCCGTTGCAGGGGCCTTGGCCCCGGCCCCCGGACCCCGCACTGAACCGTCCTACCCAAAGGTGTACAGCATGACCGACTCCTATCGCGTCGCCGCGGTGATTTCCGCCTACAACCCTCCGTCGGACCTGGTCGAAAAGGTGAAGCGGCTGACTGACCAGGTCGATCTCATCGTCGTGGTTGATGATGGTTCTCCATCAGCTGATCCGGCAGTGCTGGAGGGGCTGTCGGAGGCCGGCGCCGTCGTTCTGAAACAGGCATCCAACAGCGGTATCGCGGCGGCCCTCAACGCAGGTATCCGGTACGCGGCTGACTCGGCCCCGGATTTCTTCCTCACGCTGGACCAGGACTCCGAGCTCGATGCAGGCTATGTAGCTGCCGCTCTCCAGGCCTATGACCGGGCCCGAACGCAGGGCATTGCCGTCGGTATGGTGTGCGCGGAGTCCCATAATGGAGGAGCCGTGATGCTCCAGAAATCCGGCGCTCCGTTCCCGGAGGCCTTTGACCCGATGCAGTCGGGGACACTGATTCCGGCAGCAACGTTCGACGCGGCGGGCCTGCTGGAAGAGGATTTGTTTATCGACTGCGTGGACTCCGAGTTTACAGCGCGCATCCGCGAAATGGGCCTGCTTGCCCTCATTGCTCCTGGCTGCAACATCACGCACTCAGTGGGGGATTCCAGGCCGATGCGCCTGGGGACCTGGCATGTCACGGTGGGCGGTCAGAAACGTTTTGTGCATTCACACGCGCCGTTCCGCGTTTACTACATCACGCGCAACGGTTTGGTGATGTACAGGCGCTACCTGGCCAAGCAGCCGATTTGGGTGCTGAGGAGGATAGGGCTTGAAATCGTGTTCTACGGGGTCCGCGTCGTCTACGGACCGCACCGCCTTCGCCAGATAGCAGCCATTGCCTTCGGTGTACGGGATGCGCTGACCGGCCGCATGGGCAGGATCAGCCCCCGGGTGAGCGGTCTGGTGACCCCGCGGAAACGGAAGGCCAGCTAAGCGCGTTCCGCGTTCCGCGTTCTGCGCATAATCCGCACCAGGGCGACGAAAAACGCCCGGGCCAGCATGATTCTGGCGCGGAGGATCAACCCCAGGCTGCGGGCTTTCTTCGGAGTGGTGTTGTTATCGTGCAGCCGGCGGTTCAGGGTGTCCTCATCAAGATGCACCATGGAACCCCGCAGGTTGCCGACGAGCGCGATCCACTGATCATGGGTTTCGACGAGGAAAGCGGGGAAAGGCAGGATCAGGTCTTTAGCACTGCGGCGGAACCCCATGGCGCAGCCGTAGTACGGCCGCACACCAATCCACAGGGTGAGGAGGTTGGCCCACCTCCGGTGGCTGTCGGAGCTGCGCAGCCGCAGCGATTCGATCCGCCGGGGTGCCTGTCCGAAATAGCCGAAGTTGCTGGCTACGACGTCGGCGTCCTGCAGTGCGGCGACCATCGAGTCCACTCGGCCCGGGATCCAGACATCGTCCTGGTCGGAGAGGAAGACGTAGTCGCCCCTGCTGGCTGTCAGGGCCGCCTCAAAGGTCCGGACGTAGCCACGGTTTACCGCGGACCGGATCAACCTGATCCGAGGATCATTCACAGCCTCCACGACCTTGGCGGTGTCGTCGGTGGATGCGTCATCAACGACTACCAGCTCGTCCCCGGCCTGAAGCTGCGGCAGGATGGACGCGATCTGCTCCTCCACATGGGCGGCGCCGTTGTAGGTGGCCATGCAGACGCTGACCTGGCCGCGGTTCGGGGAGGACGGAGGGAGGCTGGTATTCATACGTATCCTGCAGATTCTTTGGCGTGGGCTGGAGTGCCGCATCCAGCATACCGGTTGGCCTGTTTCGACTTCGCGGCGCGCCCTCCCTATAGTTGATGTTGTTCCCCGTCCTCTGGCCGCGCACTGACTGCGGCGCCGTCCGTCGGCTGTGCCTGCCGTCGCAATAAAGTGAAAGAAGCAAGCCGTGACTGCCGTAGATGTGATGTTCCCGTACTACGGGGACGTGGAACTGATGAAACAAGCCGCCAGAAGCGTGATGGGGCAGCAGCACCAGGACTGGCGCCTGGTGGTCATCGACGACGGTTATCCCGATCCTGAGCCTGCCCGCTGGTTCGCAGAGATCCAGGACCCGCGCGTCAGCTACCAGCGCAATGAAAAGAACCTCGGAGCCAACGGCAACTACCGTAAAGCAGTTCAGCTGATTGAAGCGCCGGTGGCCGTAATTATGGGTGCTGACGACATCATGCTCCCGAACTATCTCACCGCGGTAGTGGAGTCCTTCGAAGAATTCCCCGACGCCAGTGCAGTTCAGCCCGGTGTCCAGGTGATCGACGAACTGAGCCGGGCAACGGCTCCCTTGGCCGACCGGGTCAAAAAGGTGGCCCTCCCTCGGGGCACCCAGCGGCGGGCGCTGCGCGGCGAAGACCTGGCTACGAGCCTGCTCCGGGCAGGGTGGCACTACTTCCCGTCAATTGCCTGGAAGTCCGAAATGCTCAAGCGCATCGGGTTCCGTTCCAACTTCGACGTGGTTCAGGATCTGGCCCTCCTGCTGGACATCGCCGCTGCCGATGGATCGATGGTCCTGACCCCGGAACTGGCCTTCCTCTACCGGAGGCACTCCGGTTCGGATTCGTCCGTCCGCGCTCTTGATGGCCGCCGTTTTGATGAAGAGCGGCGCTTCTTCGAGGGAGAAGCCACCAGGTTCAAGCAACTCGGGTGGAACCGTGCGGCCCGCGCCGCCCGTCTCCACCTCACCTCCCGCCTCAATGCGGCAGCACTGATTGCGCAGTCCGCGGCCG
Source organism: Arthrobacter sp. Helios (assembly GCF_023167125.1). Taxonomy (NCBI): domain Bacteria; kingdom Bacillati; phylum Actinomycetota; class Actinomycetes; order Micrococcales; family Micrococcaceae; genus Arthrobacter; species Arthrobacter sp. Helios. The sequence continues at coordinate 2,077,480 of NZ_CP095402.1, read as the reverse complement.
GCGGCAAGTTCGGCTATGTTCCCAAGCTTGCCAAGCACGTGATCCGCTAGCCCAGGCTACGGGACCGGACTGGCATCGGCATAAAGAAATGGAGCGGACCCGCGAGGCGGGGCCGCTCTATTTCTTTATGCCGGTGAGGAGATGGGATGTAACGCCCTACTGGCGGAGACCGTCGGCGCTTTGGCCGTCTGCGGTCTCTCCGGAGGTCCACGGTTTGGCAGCTTCATCCAGGGCGATGCGCCGGGAGAGGGTCGTGATGGATGTTTCCATGTTGCGGAAACGCTGATATGTGGTTGCCACGAAAATGAAGAAGCAGACAATCGCGGCGTAGAGCACCAGATCGGTTCCGCGGCCGATGCCGAGGAAACCGGCGACGCGCGTCAGGGCATCCGGGAAGAAGATGGACAGGGCGGCGGCCACCGCAAAGATCATCAGCATGATCCGCCGCAGCGCCAGGTGCCTCGCGTTAACACCACCGCGCATCATGGCTACAGAGACCAGGATGACGGCGATGACGAGGACTATCTGAACGATGAGTAGCAATTCGGGTCACCTAAAGAAGAGTTCGGCCAGGATGTTTACGGAGTTCAGGAGAGACTGGCCCTTGGACTTAGAGTAGTCCGTGTAAATGATCTCTACCGGATGCTCCACCCACCGGGGGCGGATGGTGGCCAGCTGGTTGACCAGTTCGGAGGCGTGGGCCATGCGGTTCTGCGTGAGGTGGAGCTTGGATGCAACCTCGCGGTTTATTGCCCGCAGGCCGTTGTGCGCGTCCGTCAGGTTCATGCCCGTGGCCATCCTGGACTGGATAGCAGCGGTCTTGAGCACAATCCGCTTCCGCCGTGTGATCTTCGTCCGGTCATCCAGGAAACGGGAACCCAGGACTACCTCGGCCTCACCTGAATCAATCCGCGCAACCATCGCGAGGGCATCGGCCACCCGGTGCTGTCCGTCCGCATCGAAAGTGACGATGCTGGTCATAGCCGGGTCCTGCAGGGCATATTCAATGCCGGTCTGCAGAGCGGCACCCTGCCCCAGGTTGATCGGGTGCTGGACTACTACCGCCCCGGCCTTCCGGGCAACGTCCTGGGAACCATCGCTGCTGCCGTCATCCACGCAGACAACGTTGGGAAACTCCCGGCGCAGGTCTTGGATGACGGAGCCAACAACGGTCGCTTCGTTGTACATCGGGATAACGATCCATGTGGTGCTCACCGTGTCAGTATCCCATATTGCGTACGGCGGCATCGGCTCCGGATGCGGACTGCCCGCCCAGGTATGCGGCCAGCCGGACAGAGGCGTCTGCCGGTTCAAAGCCCGTGGATTTGATCTTGTCCAAGGGCAGGACGCTGTTCTTCGGCCTCGGCGCGGCCTCTTTGCCCTTGAAATACTCTTCGGTGCTGACGCCGGTCACTGACTCTCCCGGATGACCGGTCAGTTCATAGACGGTGCGGGCCACGTCTGCCCAGGACACCGGTGCGCCGTCGTTCGTCAGGTTGTAGACGCCGTACTCGGCCCCGGAAACCAACAGGTGCCGGATCCCGGCAGCCAGGTCTTCAGTGAAGCTCAGCCGCCCAATCTGGTCATCGACGACGGCGGGCTGGACTCCGCGCTCTGCCAGGGAAGCCATGGTGCGGACAAAGTTCGCCCCCTCGCCGATAACCCAGCTCGTGCGCACGACGTAGTGCGCGGGAACGGTCGAAACGATGGCGTCACCGGCTGCCTTGGTCTGCCCGTAAACACCCAGGGGAGAGAACGGTTCATCTTCCGGATGCGCGGAGGCACTGCCATCAAAAACGTAGTCCGAGGACACCTGCACCAGCGTGAGCCGGTTTTCCGTGGCAACGCGGGCAAGGCCCGCGACCCCGGCGACATTGATAGCCCACGCGGCGGCCCGGCCTTCCGGAGTTTCTGCCGTGTCCACGGCTGTGTAGGCGGACGCATTAATGATCGCGGAGTAGTCCTTCCAGTTCCGGCTGTCGTAGGCCGAAGGGCTGGTGACGTCGAAATCGGAGCGCGCAGCGAATTCCACACTGGAGTCATCGGCATACAGGGCCCGGAGTGCCTTGCCCAGCTGACCGTCAGCACCCAGGACAAGGGTCTTTTTCCGCTTCATAGGTACGACCTCGGACAGCCGCGGATGTGCTTTGTCCTTGTCGGAGAGTTCTGCCTGGGCCAGCGGAACAGGCCAGTCAATGGCCGCTGTTTCATCGGCGAGATTCAAGAACGTGTACTGTCCCTGCGCCGCGGCGCTCCAGTGGTCATTCACCAGGTACGTGTAGGCGGTGTTGTCCTCCAAGGTCTGGAAGGCGTTGCCCACCCCCCGGGGGATGAAGATGGCCTGGCTCGGGTCGAGCACGGCGGTGAAGACGGCGCCGAATGACGGCCCTTCGCGCAAATCGACCCAGGCACCGAAGATCCGCCCGGTGGCAACCGAAATGAACTTGTCCCAGGGTTCCGCGTGGATACCGCGGGTGGTGCCGGCCTTCTCGTTGAAGGAGATGTTGTTCTGTACCGGACCAAAGTCCGGCAGCCCCAGCGCAAGCATCTTCTCCCGCTGCCAGTTCTCCTTGAACCAGCCCCGGTTATCGCCGTGCACCGGAAGATCGTAGAGGACGACCCCGGGGATGGGCGTAGGGTGGCCGGCCAGAGGCTTGGAGAATTCCGGACCCACGGCGCTACTGACCCTGTTCCTTGTATTTTGCTTCCGTCCGGGCCTTTTGGGGCCGCCACCAGGCTTCGTTGGCCCGGTACCAGTCAATCGTGTCTTCCAGGCCCTGTTCGAAGTTGGAGAACTGCGGCTCCCAGCCCAGCTCTGTCCGGAGGCGGCTCGAATCGATCGCGTAGCGCATATCGTGTCCCGGCCGGTCGATCACCTGATCGTAGGCATCGGAGGGCTGCCCCATGTGTTTCAGGATGAGCTCAACAACTTCTTTGTTGTTCTTCTCGCCGTCCGCCCCGATCAGGTAGGTCTGGCCGATTTCGCCCTTCTCGATGATGCGCAGGACGGCCGACGAATGATCGTTGGCGTGGATCCAGTCGCGCACATTCAGGCCCGCTCCGTACACCTTGGGGCGAACCCCGTCGATCACGTTGGTGATCTGGCGCGGAATGAACTTCTCCACGTGCTGGTAGGGACCGTAGTTGTTCGAGCAGTTGCTGATGGTTGCCTGCAGGCCAAAGGAACGCACCCAGGCCCGCACCAGCAGGTCCGAGCCGGCCTTCGTCGAGGAGTACGGGCTGGACGGGTTATAGGGGGTTGAATCCGTGAACCGCTCCGGATCGTCCAGCTCCAGGTCGCCGTAAACCTCGTCGGTGGAGATGTGATGGAAGCGCTTTGAGTGCTTCCGGGCAGCTTCGATCAGCGTGTAGGTGCCGATGATGTTGGTGTCGAGGAAAGGCCTGGGGTCGTGCAGTGAGTTGTCGTTATGGGACTCAGCCGCATAGTGGACAACGACGTCGGTTTCCCCGACCAGCCGGTCCACCAGCTCTGCGTCGCAGATATCTCCCTGAACAAAGGTGAAACGGTCCTCCGGAAGTCCCTTGAGCGACTCAAGGTTCCCGGCGTACGTCAGCTTGTCCAGCACTGTGACGGAGAAGTCCGTGTTTTGGAGGGCGTAGTGCACGAAGTTGGAGCCAATAAAACCGGCGCCGCCGGTCACAAGGAGGTTCTGCATGTAGATACACGTTACCGGATTTGCCGTCACCCCATCGAGCCGGGATGATGAGGTGCATGCGCGGAATCATATTGGCAGGCGGCACTGGGTCACGGCTCCACCCGATAACACTCGGTGTCAGCAAGCAACTGGTGCCTGTCTACGACAAGCCAATGATCTATTACCCGCTGTCCACGCTGATCCTTGCGGGCATCAAAGACATCCTCATCATCACCACCCCGCACGACCACGAGCAGTTTAGCCGTCTCCTGGGTGACGGGAGCCGGTTTGGCGTCAACATCAGCTACAAGCAGCAGCCATCTCCCGACGGGCTCGCGCAGGCTTTCATCCTCGGCGCGGAGCACATTGGCAATGGTCCGGTTGCCTTGGTCCTGGGAGACAACATCTTCTACGGAGCGGGCCTGGGCACCCAGCTGCGCCGGTTCGCAGACATCGACGGCGGTGCTGTCTTCGGCTACTGGGTTGCCGATCCCACCGCATACGGCGTGGTGGAATTCGACCAGAACGGCAAGGCAATTTCCTTGGAGGAAAAGCCTGCCCAGCCGCGAAGCCACTACGCGGTCCCGGGACTGTATTTCTACGACAACGACGTCGTCGACATTGCCCGCAACCTTCAGCCCTCGCCCCGCGGGGAACTGGAGATCACTGACGTGAACCGCATCTACCTGGAAAAGGGAAAACTCCAGGTCGAGATTCTCCCGCGCGGCACCGCGTGGCTCGATACCGGAACCTTTGACTCCCTCAACGAAGCCTCCGAGTTCATCCGGACGGTCCAGAAACGGCAGGGACTCTCGATCGGGTGCCCGGAGGAAATCTCCTGGCGCCTCGGCAACATTACCGACGATGAGCTGCGCCGGCTGGCGGAGCCTCTCGTGAAGAGCGGCTACGGGCAGTACCTGCTGGAGCTGCTGAAGCAGAAGTAAGTCGTCTGAAAGACAAACCAAAAGGGCCGCCGGGGACTATTCCCGGCGGCCCTTTTGGTTTGTCTTGTTTCCTTCGGTCAGCGTCTGGCCCGCCGGATCAGTTCCGGACGACGACGGCACCTCCTGTGCGGGTCCAATCGATCCGCCCGCCCTGATAACGCTGGGTGCACTTGACGGCGGTGCAGGTCTCGTCTGTTACCGGGTAGCCGAGAACACCGGTCTCAAATCCGGTGGCCTGCCACTTTTTACGGATTTCCCCCGCAGTCGGGTGTGCGCCGGCTGACTTTGTCCAGGTAATGGCTCCCCCCTGGAAATTCTGGTAGCAGCCGTTGTCCTTGATCCCACACACCTGCGGGCTGGTGGGGTAGCCAAGGCCGCCGGACTCAAAGCCGTGCTTCTGATAAGCGGTGCGGATGGGCCCGGTGGCGCTGACTTGGGCGCCGGTTGCGGGGTTCCAGAGGATGGCTCCGTTTTGGAAGTCCTGGTAGCAGCCGCCGTTTTTGATGCCGCAGACTTGTGGGCTGCGTGGGTAGCCGAGTGCGCCGTTTTCGAATCCGCTGGCTTGGTAGGCGGTGCGGATGGGGCCGGTGGTGCTGATTTGGGCGCCGGTTGCGGGGTTCCAGAGGATGGCTCCGTTTTGGAAGTCCTGGTAGCAGCCGCCGTTTTTGATGCCGCAGACTTGTGGGCTGCGTGGGTAGCCGAGTGCGCCGTTTTCGAATCCGCTGGCTTGGTAGGCGGTGCGGATGGGGCCGGTGGTGCTGATTTGGGCGCCGGTTGCGGGGTTCCAGAGGATGGCTCCGTTTTGGAAGTCCTGGTAGCAGCCGCCGTTTTTGATGCCGCAGACTTGTGGGCTGCGTGGGTAGCCGAGTGCGCCGTTTTCGAATCCGCTGGCTTGGTAGGCGGTGCGGATGGGGCCGGTGGTGCTGATTTGGGCGCCGGTTGCGGGGTTCCAGAGGATGGCTCCGTTTTGGAAGTCCTGGTAGCAGCCGCCGTTTTTGATGCCGCAGACTTGTGGGCTGCGTGGGTAGCCGAGTGCGCCGTTTTCGAATCCGCTGGCCTGGTACGCGGCGCGGATAGCCCCGTTCACACTGGCTTGTGCGCCTGTGGCCGGGGACCAAAGCACTGCACCGCCCTTGAAGTCCTGGTAGCAGCCGCCGTTTTTGATGCCGCAGACAACACCGCTTGTAGCTGCACCCAGTGCCGGAGTGGCTGCTGCCACGGCACCGATGGCTGCGGCTGCGGGAGATCCGCTGCGCACAAATCGATCCAACTCGGCGCCGCTTCCGTTGAAGACGTTTGAATCGCCGGCGAAGGGACCGGTGCTGGAGTATTGCCACACTTTGTAGGCGGGCCATCCATTCGGCAGCGCACCGGGGCCAGCCTGGCTGTAGGAGGCGATGTGCAGGGGGTGGTTCGCAAAAGCGTTGGAGTTGCCGGTGCAGGACCGCCACCAGTCAGTGGTGGTGTAGATCATCGGCACCCGGCCGGTACGGGCCTGGATGGTACTCGAGAAGTCCCTGATCCATGCAATCATCTGGGCGGTGCTCATGTTGTAGCAGGTGTTGCCCAACTGGGGATACGGGTTGTATTCGATGTCCAGCAGCGGGGGAAGCGTCCGCCCATCCGAGGACCAGCCGCCGCCGTTATCGACGAAGTAGTTGGCTTCGGCTACGGCCGAACCAACCGAAGGAATAGCGAAGTGATAGGCCCCCCGTACCATTCCCACATTCCCGGATCCATTGTACTGCTGATTGTAGTAAGGGTTCTTATAGTAAGTTCCCTCTGTTGCCTTGACGTAGGCAAACCTGGCCCCTTGGCGCCAGGCGTTGCCCCAGTCCACGTTCTGCTGATGGCTGCTGACATCCATGCCCTGGATTCCAGCGGGCATCCAGGTGGCGGCCAGCGCAGCCGCCGGCGCCTCGCCGGACGTGGCGGCCGGTGGTTCATCCGGAGCGGTGTCCGGAACCTGCAGGGGTTGCTCCATCCCGGCTTGGGCAGCTGCCTCCTGCTGTGCTTCCTCCAGGGTAGGGACCTGAGCGTCGCCGGTAACCAGCAGCCGCTCCAAACCCTGACCCATGCGCGCTCCCAAGACTCCGGCCTCCTCCTGGGCAGACTCCGCCAGGGTGCGGGCGTTTGCGGTTGGAGCTTCGGGGATCAGCGTGTCGGCTGTTGAATCGTCATTGGTTTCAGGAGCAGCCTCCGGCGAGGACTCTGGAGCAGAGCCTTCCGGAGATTCTGTGGACGCCGGTTCGGGCACAGCGGGCGCTGTGGCCGTGGACGGTGCAGGTGAGGTCATGGGTTCTGCTGCAGCAGAGGTCAAGCCACTGAGGACGAGAGCTCCGGTCAGGGCCGCGCTCCCAAGACTGAGTGCGAGCGATTTTCTATTCACGGTAACTCCAAAAATTTGCCCACGATCGGGCTGGGGGATCACTGCAGACTATCGACTGCCGCGCTTACATCGGTAGGAATAACAACGGAATCGGGGCATCTGGGGCACAAAGCGGCGCAGCCGGCTCCGTCTAGAGGTCCTGACACCGAATCGTGGAGCTCCAGCCAGCCGGTTCCTGCAAGATTTCCACGCTTTGCAGTGTTGGGTCGGCGCTGCAGGACAGCTGAGCACTGCGGACACCTTCGGCCCAGTCGGGCCCGCTGCTGCCGGCGGCGTCCACCGGGAAGAAATATATGGTCTGGAGGACCACAAATACCCCGGCTTGTACCCCGCGGAACTGGACGCTCCCGATGAACGAAGCCGGTGAAATTACGGAATCCGGGCGCGAAACGGCTGCTATCAGCAGTGGAAGGAGGGCCAGGAGAAACATCGACGGCACGGCGCTGTAGCGGCTGAGGAAGAACTCTGACCAGCGTTCAAGCGTATCGAACTGGGAATACTTGAAATACGGACCGGGATTGATGACGACGGCGGCTGCCCAGACTATGCAGGACGCGAGCAGCCAGCTAAGACCGGCAACCCGCTGGGCACCATTTGCCAGCCACCCCACGAGCGCAGCCACCACTGCGAACGGTATGGCAGCAAGAATGATCGGGGCAGGACCAAAAGCCTGGATATGGTTTGCGATGACAGTGCTGCTGCCATAGATGATCGCAGCGCTGGTATTCAGGAAATACCCGTAAATGACCGACAGGACGTCCCAGTCCTGTCCCATTCCGGCACGTTCCCTGGGAAACGTGAACAATGTGACCAGCTGGCACGTCACACCGATGAGGAACCCGCCTTTGGCCCACCAGCTCCGCCTGTCCCGGACACGCCAGAACAGAAGAGGGAGGAAGAGGATCGACTGGATCTCGCTCAGTGCTGCCACCAGGGCTGCTGCCGCCAGGAGCAGCTTTTGGGCAAGCGCTTCCGGAACCTTGAACAGCACCCAGGGCGTGAGCCAGAGCAGATACCAGTGGAGGTTGGCCGTATTGCCCATGGTTTCCAGCGCAGCCGGAGCAGCCAGCACAGGAATCGAGGCCCACGCCAGACGAGCCATGAGGTTGGATGTGAATGCGGACGTGCAGTAATACGTCAGGGCTGCGACAAGTCCAACCACAACGCTGCAGGCTGCAGTCAATGCGACAGCGTAGGCCTCCAAACCGAATGCCGCCGCAACCATGGAGACAATGAACCGAGGGAGCAAATGCAGATAGCCATCATAGGGGGCCAGGAGACCAGGTCCGTGTTCCAGATAATCCTGCAGGAATACACGGCCGTCCTCTGCCCACACCGTCCTGGAAGCGACTGCAGGTACCCGGGCGAAAGCCAGCACTGCACCAACCAGGCCGACCGCAGCCAGCATCGCTGAGGGCCGGGGCTGCCGGGTCCGGGCTCGCCTGCCTTGGCCAGGCGCAGCGGACGCTTCTTGCCCGCGGCCTTGTGGCCCGGTCGTGGCATGCAGGGGAGCCGGCATTCGAATACACGAACCTTTCAGTAGCACCCGGGCGTCCCAGGTTTCGCTCTAGAGGGTACCGTGAATGCCTTCATCGCCGGGCCGGGGGATCGGTGCTGGAAATGGATAACGGAAAAAGGGCGCGTAGCTTCCCGGCACACACTGTGGAATGGTGCATCCGGGAACAGCATCGTGCTGGTGTCCCAAAATCTCCTTTCTGCATTATGCTGGCGGGGCTCATATATCTGCTCGGGCCGGGAATCGAATTAACGCCGCCGTATTCACGGCAGTGCACCAGCTCTCGTCATCACATTGAAAGATGGATATATGGCCGAAGGTATGCCATCACCGGTAAAGTCTCAACGTATTTCCCGTGTAACACTGGGTGAGCTGTTCGACCCCCGGAACAATTCGCTGAATGCGATTCGACTGCTCCTTGCCTCTCTCGTGGTGGTGTCGCATTCATGGGTTATCGGCAGGTTTGGGGAGGAGCCCGCCCTCGGCGGCAGAACGCTTGGAGCATGGGCTGTTCTCGGGTTCTTCGGCATTTCCGGCTACCTCATCACCCGCAGCCGTTTCAACGGCCAGCCCGCCAGACGCTTCCTGCAGGCACGATTCCTCCGGATCTATCCTGGATTTCTTGCCGCGCTTCTCATGGTGGCCTTTGTGTTCGCCCCGTTGTCCGTGGCCTTCGGGTCAGGCGGTTCGTTCGAACTTACCGACTCGCTGATGTACGTCGCCCGCAATATTTTCCTGTACCCGCCGTTTATCTCCCAAGCCAGCATCGGCACCACGCTGGCAGAGGGAGAGATCTGGAACGGAGCCCTGTGGAGTCTGTTCTGGGAAGCGTGCTGCTATGTCGGTGTCGGCATCCTCGGTATCGCCGCTCTGCGGGCCCGCAGTACGGCGCTGTTGCTGGTGGTTTTCCTCGGCGCGACTGCGGCGGCCTTTACCGCCCACCTTGGGCTGGTTCCGCCCAGTGAACTGACCCTCGCTCCGGCGCTCATCGCGGCTTTCAGCGGAGGGGCGCTGATGTACCTCCACTCCGGCAGCATCAGGGTGGTCCCAGCCGTGGCCGTCTCTGCTGCCGTGCTCATACTGTCCGTCGCCACAGGCACCGCAACGGTCCTGGCACCGCTGCCATTCGCGGTGCTCATCTTCGTCCTTGGCTCGGTATTGCCGCTGCGGCGGGTAGGCGCCAAACGCGATCTTTCCTACGGCATCTACATCTACGGGGTACCCGTGCAGAACCTGTTCGAGGTTGCCCTGCCGGATCTATCCCTGCCCCTCTACCTGCTCCTCACCTTCGCTTGCGTCGTCCCGCTGGCGTGGGCGAGTTTTACGTTGGTTGAGGCGCCGTCCATGAGGCTGAAGCAGCGGGCCAGGCCGGTAGCTTCGACACCGCTTCCCTTCGCCGCTGGCTGACGGCGCCGACTGACAGGGTCGTCCGGCGGGTACGGCCCGACCTGGAGCCTTCAAAAATGCCGGGTAACTAACCCGCGCAGAGTTTTCCACAATACGCACACTCCACTCTCGCCAGCAGGGACGAAATCTCCTATCCTCGCCCCCAACGGCCGCGAGGGCCGGTCAGATTAGTCTCGTTTGCCGCAGCCTCCAGCTGCGGAGAGCCCGGGGGAGCGCCATGGATGCTGTGCGTATTGTCGAGGATGAGGTCCGCGAGCTCATCCGCGTGCGCGGGCTGGATCCGGTGCAGCAGGTTCCCGAGGTCCGGCGGCTGGTCGAGGCCGCCGTCCAGGACTACGACGAACGCTCCCTCCTCGGATCACTTCCGGCCCTGGGCCAACTGGACAAGGCACGGAAAAGGGTATTCGACGCCGTCGCCGGGTATGGCCCCCTGCAGCCGCTGCTGGACGATCCGACTGTGGAAGAGATTTGGATCAATTCCCCTGGCGAGGTCTACGCTGCCCGCGGCGGACGCTCGGAACTGACGGCACTGACACTCACCGCCGAACAGGTCCGGGACCTCGTGGAGCGGATGCTGAAGTCCTCGGGCCGCCGCCTGGATCTGTCCTCACCGTTCGTGGACGCGTCCCTTCCGGACGGGTCCCGCCTGCATGTGGTGATTCCGGACATCACCCGCAGGCACTGGGCTGTCAACATCCGCAAGTTCATCGTCCGGGCCAGCCGCCTGGAGCATTTGGTGGAGCTCGGATCCCTCACGCCTCAGGCAGCACGGTTCCTGTCTGCTGCCGTCTCCGGTGGCCTGAATATCCTGGTCTCAGGCGCCACCCAAGCCGGAAAAACCACTCTTCTCAATTGCCTGGCCGCATCCATCGGTGCCAGGGAACGGGTGGTGACTGTGGAGGAGATCTTCGAGCTGCAGCTGCCCCTGCGCGACGTCGTAGGACTGCAGTGCCGTCAGGCGAACCTGGAGGGAACAGGGGAGATCCCGCTGCGCCGCCTGGTGAAGGAAGCGCTGCGGATGCGGCCCGACCGCCTGATCGTGGGAGAAGTACGCGAGGCCGAAAGCCTGGATATGCTGATCGCCCTGAACTCCGGGCTTCCCGGGATGTGCACCGTCCATGCCAACAGCGCGCACGATGCCGTCACGAAGATTTCCACCCTCCCGCTGCTCGCTGGCGCGAATATCTCCAGTGCCTTCGTGGTTCCCACGGTGGCGTCGTGCATCGATCTAGTCGTGCACTGCGTCCGCAATCCCACCGGGCGCAGGGAAGTCGCGGAGATTCTGGCTCTCGGCAGGCGCGTGGAGAATGGTGTCATTGAGTCTTCACTGGTCTTTCAACGGGAGGACGGCCGCCTGGTGCCCAGCCTCACGTCGCTTCCGTCACCGGAGAAATTTGCCCGTGCCGGGATGAACCTCACAGAGCTGCTGGAGCCGGCAGCATGAGCACCTTTGCAGGACTAACACTGGGCACCGGGCTGTTCCTCATCTGGTGGTCCTGCTGGGCGCTGCCGCCCCGTGCCGGGAAGCCGCTGCGCCGGGGGAAACTCGGGGAGCTGCTGGCAGCCTCGGGGGTGTCTCGCGTGACTCCGGCGGGGCTCATTGCCAGCAGCGCGGCCTTTGGGACCCTGGTTCTGCTGGTGGGATGGCTGCTGACAGGGTCACTGACCATCGGTAGCTGCTTCGGTTTGTTTGCCTGTGCCGTTCCAGTCACCGCAGTGCGCTGGCAGGCACGGAAGCGCTCTGCATCGCTGATCGAGCTTTGGCCGGACGCTGTGGACCATCTGCGTTCAGCAATCCGAGCGGGCCTGTCCCTGCCCGAAGCGCTGATCCAGCTGGGGGAGAGCGGGCCGGCGGAACTGCGGGAGCCGTTCCGCGAATTTGGGGCGGACTACCGGGCAAGGGGTAACTTCGACGACGCTCTGGGCAATCTGAAGGAGAGGCTGGCCGATCCGGTTGGCGATCGGATCGTGGAGGCCCTGCGCATCACGAGGCAAGTCGGCGGATCCGACCTGGGGCGGCTTCTAGGGACCCTCGCTGAGTTCCTGCGTGAAAACGCCAGGACCCGGAGCGAGCTCCTTGCCCGCCAATCCTGGACGATCAACGCTGCCCGGCTGGCAGTGGCGGCACCATGGATCGTCCTGATGCTGATGGCAAGCCGGCCCGAAGCCGTGGCCGCCTACAACTCTGCCGGTGGGGCGGTCGTTCTCATGTCCGGAATGGTGATTTCCGTTGCCTGCTATCGTCTTATGCTGCGCATCGGCGCCCTGCCGGCTGACGAAAGGGTTCTGCGGTGAGCGCGTCCTGGCCGGCGGTGTTCCTTAGCGGAGCCGGACTTGGAATCGGTTTATGGCTCACCGTGGTGCGGCTGCCCTTCCTCCGGCCGCGGACTTTTGCCGACCGGATCGCCCCGCAGCTGCGCTCCGGTGCTCATGGCTCGCGCCTGCTCAAGCCCGCAGACGTTACTCCCTTCGGACCACTTGAACGTATCTTCCGTCCGGTCCTCCGTGACCTGGTCCTGAAACTGAACCGCCTCAACCCGGCTGCCGCGGCTCTGCACAAGCGGCTGGAGCGCTCGGGAAAGGGACTGACCGTCCTGGAGTTCCGTTCGGAGCAGGTGCTCTACTCCGGGGGAGGGCTGCTCCTTGGCGGGGCGGGTGCCGTGTGGCTGGCAGTGAACGGAAAGGTGTCGGTGCCTGGCGCAGCGGTGCTGACGCTCGCCGGAGGGCTCCTCGGGTACCTGCTGCGCGACTACCTGCTGACCCGCGAGGTTGCCCGGCGTGAAGCCCTGATGCTGGCCGAGTTCCCCAGCCTGGCCGAAATGATGGCCCTGGCCGTTGGCGCGGGGGAAAGCGCCGGCGGGGCGTTGGAACGGATCACCAGGACTGCGCATGGAGAGCTGGCTGGTGAATTCGAAAAGGTCTTGGCGGAAACCCGTTCCGGGGTCCCGCTGCTGGCTGCCTTGGCTCATCTCTCGAAGCGGACGCAGCTGGCACCGCTGGCCCGGTTTGTGGACGGAATCTCAGTCGCCATCGAACGCGGAACCCCGCTCGCGGACGTTATGCGCGCCCAGGCACAGGACGTCAGGGATCTCGCGAAACGCGAACTCATGGAAGAAGCCGGAAAGAAGGAAATCGCGATGATGGTGCCATTGGTTTTCGGAGTGCTTCCGCTCACCGTTCTGTTCGCCATTTTCCCGGGCCTTGCCCTGCTGAAGCTTGGACTCTGACGGCCAACCCGCCGCTGCTCATCCTCCACCCCAAGAAACGAAAGAAAGGGTTCCAATGCAACCTCGATCCCAGCTCCGCACCTTTTCATCCCGGCTTGCCGTCCGACTGCAGTGCAGGTTGCTGGTGGCTCTCTTACCGGACAAAACGGACCGGGAACGCGGGGACGTTCCCGGTTGGGTGATGATCACGCTGATGTCGGCGGTCCTGGTTGCTGCCATTCTCGCGGTCGCCCAGGTCCAGCTCTTGGAACTCTTCCAATCCGCCATTGACCAGGTACGCCGGTAGCCGGGAGTGCGCTGTGGCCGGCGGCTGGGCCCGGAAGGACGGGCCGGCCACCGAATCCGGGCGCTCGGATGAGACCGGTTCAGCAGTGGTGGACTTCGTGCTGATCGGAGCCCTGCTGACAGTGATCGTCGTTGCGGTGATCCAACTGGCCCTGGTGCTGCACGTCCGCAATACGCTCATCGATGCGGCGGCGTCCGGCGCCCGGTACGGCACGCTGGCAGACCGCAGCCCGGAGGAGGGAGTGGAACGCACCCGGAACCTCATCTCGGGCACACTGTCTCCGGGCTTCGCCGAGGAAGTGACCTTCACCCGCTTGGGGGAGGACGGAGCAGCCATGCTTCAAATCCGGGTAGCTGCACCGCTGCCGGTGATCGGACTCATCGGACCCAGCGGCGGGCTGGAGGTGACCGGGCATGCTTACTGGCCTGACGCGGAGGATTAGAGCTGCCGCCGCTGATGACGGCCATGAGCGGGGGAGCGCCGTCGTTGAGTTCGTCTTCCTCGGTATCCTGCTGCTGGTTCCGCTGATCTATCTCATCGTGGCCGCTGGCCAGGTCCAGGGCGCGGCCTACGCCGTGGTGGGGGCCGCTGACCATGCAGCGAAGGTGTACGCCGCCGCGGGGCCGGACGGCAGTCCTGAAGCACAGGCCCGCGCAGCGGCCGAACTCGCGCTTTCCGACTTTGGCTTCGACGGGCCGGAACTGGAGATGGTTGTCTCCTGTTCAGCCGCATGCCATGCCCCGGGATCGACAGTCACCGTGACCGTGGCCTTCGACGTTCCCCTGCCCGCAGCCGCCTCCATCCCTGGTCTGGACATGGCTCCGGTCCGGGTCGATGCAACCTCCATGCAGAGGGTGGAACGGTTCGGATGACGGCCAAAGAAATGAAAACGAGAGCACTGGCAGCCGAGCATGAGGCCGGACAGGTGGGTGTGCTGATCATCGGCTATGTCCTGCTGGCCCTGCTGGTCATCACGATTGTTGCCGCGGCTTCTTCTGTCTACCTGGGGCACAAAAAACTGTTGTCGGCGGCCGACGGGGCGGCGCTCGCAGCAGCAGACACTTTTTCGCTCGCCCAGGTGCAGGGGGCAGCTGCAGGTACCGGCTCCGCCCCTGCTGCTGTCCTGGACTCCGGCGCGGTGACAGCGGCGGTGCAGCGCTACCTGGCGGACAGCGGCGCAGCGGAGCGGATCAGTTCGCTGGGCGTGGCTGCGGAGACCGGAACAGTGGACGGACGGACAGCCCGCGTGGTGCTGTCCGGCGTCGTGCATCCGCCAATCGTGAACTTCCTGGTACCTGACGGGATTCCCATCACCGCTGAAAGCGACGCCAGGGCCCGGCTTACACGCTGAAGCCCGCGCCGGAGGTGAACGGCAGAGGACTGAGGCTAAGAAGCCTTCGCCTGCTCCTGCGGAGGATAGTGGCTCCATCCGCCATGGTCGATTTCGAGCAGCGTCCCCTCGGCGTCGAAGCACAGGGTCACCCGCTCGCCGTAGAGGTCGCAGGCGGGGTCCGGACAGCGGTCGCCGCGGGAACCTGTGTAATCAGCGGCTGTGAACTGATCCCAGTCGTCGAGCTTGACCAAGGCCCAGGGATCACCCTGGCCTGCCAGGTCTTCCAGCTGGCCGCGGCTGTATTTCCTGCCTGGCTCCGGATGACGGACCGGGGAAGCGGATTCTGGATGCCGGTTCATGGAAATGATGGTGCTCCTTTCACTGCGGTGCCCCCTTAGCTGCGGTGCTGCGCTAACTGCGGTGCGGCTTCAACTGCGGGTGCTCCAAATCCCTGGGGACAGCACCAATCTACTCCCGGCCACCGACGTTTCCCGGTTTCTCCCGGGTGCGTCGGACCGCAGCACCCGGTCCCCGAAGCGGGCCATGGCGTAGTCTGTAATCACCATGGCTGAAATTGATTTTCCCGCAGAAATCCGCGCGCTCCGCTCGACCTTCGCGTCCATTGAGGACGTCTCCGACGTCGCAGCAATGAAAGAGGACATCGCAGAACTGAGCGAGATGGCCGGAGAGCCTAATCTCTGGGACGACCCCGACGCCGCCCAGAAGATCACCTCCAAGCTCTCGCACCGTCAGAGCGCGCTTGAACGGCTGCAGAAACTTGAAGCCCGGATCGACGACCTTGAAGTGCTGGTGGAGCTCGCCCAGGACGAGTCCGACGCTGACAGCAAGGCCGAGGCCGTAACTGAACTGGCGTCGCTGCGGAAGGCCCTGGCAGACCTTGAGGTTGTCACCCTGCTCTCCGGTGAGTACGACGAGCGTGAAGCCGTTGTTACCATCCGGGCCGGCGCGGGCGGTGTGGACGCCGCGGACTTCGCGGAAATGCTCCTGCGCATGTACCTGCGCTGGGCTGAACGGCATGGCTATCCGACCCAGGTCCTGGACACGTCCTACGCCGAAGAAGCCGGGCTCAAATCGGCGACCTTCGAAGTCAAAGCGCCTTACGCCTTCGGCACGCTGGTGGTTGAGGCCGGCACCCACCGTCTGGTGCGGATCAGCCCGTTCGACAACCAGGGACGCCGCCAGACCTCCTTCGCCGCCGTCGAGGTTATCCCGCTGATCGAAGCCACGGACCACATAGACATTCCGGACAATGAGATCCGCGTGGATGTTTTCCGTTCCTCGGGCCCCGGCGGCCAGTCGGTGAACACCACGGACTCCGCCGTTCGCCTGACGCACATCCCCACCGGGACCGTGGTCTCCATGCAGAACGAGAAGTCCCAGCTGCAGAACCGTGCCGCGGCCATGCGCGTCCTTCAGTCCCGGCTGCTGCTGCTGAAAAAGGAGCAGGAAGATGCTGAAAAGAAGGCGTTCGCCGGCGATGTGAAGGCCTCATGGGGTGACCAGATGCGTTCCTACGTGCTGAACCCTTACCAGATGGTCAAGGACCTCCGCACCGAACACGAGGTTGGCAACACCTCAGCGGTGTTCGACGGCGAGATTGACGATTTCATCGACGCCGGCATCCGCTGGCGCGCCAACGGCAGCGTCTCCGCCCGGAACTGATCCGTGCCGGAACTGATCGGTCCCGGAACTGATCGTTCCTGCCGGCTACAGTCCCAAGGAGTCCCGCAGGGGAAGAGCGAGCGTTTTGGCGAAGGTGCCGGTGATGTGGTTGTCCCGGTAGACCAGCACGTTGCCAATGACGCCTTGGCAGACACCTTCCGGGCAAAGGTAATCCTTCAGGTCGACGACGGTGGCACCGTCGATGGCATCCGCTGCATCGGCAAGCGGACTGGTGGTCTGCGGCCGGTCGAAGGTACATGAGTCTTCCCGCCCCTTGGCTACGCATTCCGGCACGTTGAACGGCGGATAAGGCAGGTCGCTGATAACGGCTACCGGGATTCCCGCATCGTTCAGAGGCGCCAACGCGCCCACAAAACCGCTGACGGCGTCGGCGTCATCTTTCCAGCGCCAGCCCAGCGCCTCCTCGTAACCGGCGGGACTCAGGGCGGCGGTTACCACCAAGGCTGGCTTGATCGCCAGGATGTCTTGGATCGTCTGCTCGTTTTGACCGGAGCAATTGGTGTACGTGAAGGTGTCTGAGGCGAGCGGGTGGGTGCTGAAGGGGCAGCCGTTGCGGGCGAGGACATACAGCCGGTGACCGCTCTCGCGTGCCAGGATGCCGAGGGAATCCATGTACTGGGCTGCGTGGGAGTCTCCGACGAGAACGATGCTCCGGCTGCTGGCCGCATCGCCAAAAACGCAGTCCTGATAGTCGACCTCCGCCGGGTTGTATCCCGTGCGGCATTCGTCGGGGGCGTGGGGCTGATCGGCGCCGGCGACGGCCGGATCGGGCCTCACCGGCATGTTCGGGGCCGGAAACGGTGCGCCGTAATTCGCCATAGCCCCCGGGTAGGAGGACAGATCCAGCTCGGCATTCAGCGCCTGGACCTTCTCCTCAACGATCAGGTACGGCACCGCGGCAAGGGTCAGGGGAACCACGGTGAGGAGTGCCCCCAGCACAAACACGGAACGGTATTCCGGCGTTGCTGCCCGCCGACGCCCCCTGGCACGGTTTCGGATCCGCCTCCGGAAGCGGGCCGGATCCAGCACGCGGAAAGGCCGCTCCACAAAACGTGTTGAAAGCGCTGCCAGGGCAACGCTGCCGGCGATGAGCGCGCTGCCGTACAGCCAGCCTGGAGAGGGGCCCAGCAGGTAAACCGAAAAAACGATGACTGGCCAGTGCCAGAGGTAAAGGGAGTAGGAGATATCCCCGACGTAGGTCACCGGACGCAGCGAGTACCAGCGCGCAGGGCCTGCGTATCCCCGAGGGCCCTGGGCACTGCCCGAAGCCAGCAGGGCCAGAGTGCCTGCCACCGGCAGGAGCGCGGCCCACCCCGGGAAAGCCATGGCGGTGGAGAACGTCGCTGCCGCAGCCAGCACCATGCCGAGTCCAGCCCACCCCAGGATGGCCCTAGGGATGGTGCCGAAACGCAGCTGCGGGACCGTGATCGCCAGAAGCCCGCCCAGGCTCAGTTCCCAGATCCTCGTGGTGGTAAAGAAATAGGCAAGGTCGGGAGCGGCGGCGGAAAACTGGACCGAGTGGAGGAGCGATGCCACGGTCAGGACACCCAGTGCAACGATCAGCGTGTTCCGGAGGGCGCGCCCTCCGCCGGCCTTCCGGACGATACCGGCACACAGGAGCATCACCAGCGGAATGACCAGGTAGAACTGTTCCTCAACGGCTAAGGACCAGTAATGCTGCAGGGGCGACACAGATGCCGTGGCACCTTCGTAGCTGGACGCCGAGAAAGCCTGGTTCCAGTTTTGGACGTTCAAACCCGCGGCAGCCGCGTCACGGGCGATGGACTGCCAGCGTCCCTCCGGGAAGAGCAGGACAGTGGCAGCGAGGGTTGCCAGCAGCACCGTGGCTGCTGCCGGCAGGAGCCGTTTGATGCGCCGGCTGTAGAACCTGGCAAGAGCCAGCCTGCCGGTCGAGGTGATTTCCCGGGCCAGGGATCCAATGATCAGGTACCCGGAGATGACGAAGAAAACGTCCACGCCCACGAAACCGCCCGGGAGGGACTGCGGCCAGATGTGGTACCAGATCACCAGGGCGACGGCCAAGGCCCTGAGGCCCTGGATGTCCCGCCGATGCCCTGTATGGAGCCGAATATTTCCCGCCGCCGGGGCCGGGTGCGATGCCGGAGCCGGATGTGCCGAAGGCAGCTGCGGCGCGGACAGTGTGAGGGGTGGCACGAAGCGAAAGTATATGCGAATCAGGCGGCGGCACTTGCCCAAGAAAAGCGCAGGGCAGGCCAACGCTGTCCTTGGTCCCAGCGGGTGCGGGCGGCGCTGCCGCCAGCCGGTGCTGCTCCGCTGAACGTTGACGCCGCTGCTGCCGGTGCCATAGGTTCGGCGGAGCAGGCAGCCCACCTGCGAGGACACGACCCCGACCCGGCAAGGGAGCTGGCGCATGACGACGACGGAGCGGGCCGGAAACGGCTCCGGAACCCTGGATGGCAGGTCGGTCATCGTCACCGGGGGAGGCAGCGGCATCGGGGAAGCCTGTGCCCTGAAGTTCGCCGAACTGGGAGCCAAGGTCACGGTCGCCGATGTGAATGCGGAAGCGGCGGAGCGGGTGGCAGCCCTGGCCGGCGGCACCGCCTGGGTAGCCGACCTTAGCGATACGGCTGCCCTGGAATCGGTGTCCCTCGACGCCGATATCCTGATCAACAATGCCGGTATCCAGCGGATCAGCCCCCTCCATGAGTTCGATCCCGAGGCCTTCCGGCTCATTCACCGGCTGATGGTCGAGTCTCCGTTCCTGCTTATCCGCGCCGTCCTGCCGGGCATGTACGAGCGCGGGTTCGGCCGGATTATCAACATCTCCAGCGTTCACGGGCTGCGGGCCTCCGAATTCAAGAGTGCCTATGTCAGTGCCAAGCACGCATTGGAAGGACTCTCCAAGGTGGCTGCCCTGGAGGGCGGGCCGCACGGAGTGACCTCTAACTGCATCAATCCGGCCTATGTCCGAACTGCGTTGGTTGAGGCCCAGATCGCCGACCAGGCGGCGCTCCACTCCCTTCCCGAGGAAGACGTCGTCGCTGCCGTTATGCTCACGGAATCCGCGGTGAAACGCCTCGTGGAACCCGGCGAAGTTGCCTCCCTGGCGGCCTGGCTGGCAGGGCCCGACGCCGGAATGGCCACTGGCGCTTCCTACACGATGGACGGCGGCTGGAGCGCCCGGTAGGCTCCGGAGTCTGCGCTGCCCGGCTGCAGGCCCGGCGACACACCCGCAAAGGCTCTGCCCGCCGCGGCATTCCGCTGGCTATAGTCGAAAGGCCGGTTACCTGCTCCCAAGCCCAAGGCCCTTGCCGTTCCGGTTGTTACGCGAGGGCATGAAACAGCGATGATCACTTTCGACAACGTCACCAAGGTCTATGACCGCAATTCCCGGCCGGCCCTGAACTCGGTCAGCCTCGACGTCGACCGCGGTGAGTTCGTTTTCCTGGTAGGAGCATCCGGTTCCGGGAAATCCACCCTCATCCGCCTGGTGCTCAAGGAAGAGCACGCGACCCGCGGCACCGTGTATGTGGCCGGCTCCAACGTCGCCAAGATCCCGAGCTGGCGCGTACCCCGCCTCCGCCGCGGCATCGGCGTCGTTTTCCAGGACTTCCGCCTGCTTCCCAACAAGACCGTCTTCGCCAATGTGGCTTTTGCCATGCAGGTCATCGGCCGCAGCCGTGCCGTCATCCGGGAGACCGTTCCGGAGGTCCTGAAGACCGTTGGCCTGGAAGGCAAGGACCAGCGGCTCCCGCATGAACTCTCCGGCGGCGAACAGCAGCGTGTGGCCATTGCCCGCGCCATCGTGAACAAGCCCGGCATCCTGCTCGCGGATGAGCCGACCGGAAACCTGGACCCCACCACGTCCCTGGGCATCATGAAGGTCCTGGACCGGATTAACCAGAACGGGACCACCGTTGTGATGGCCACGCATGACCACGACATCGTTAACGCCATGCGCAAGCGGGTCATCGAACTGCGCAACGGCAAAGTGGTCCGTGACGAACGTGAAGGGATCTACCTGGCGACGGCGATGCAGCCGGTGGTCCCGGCGGCCGGAACTACATCTGCTCCGTCGGACGACGGCGGAAAATCCGGCGCAGAAGCGCCTCCCGAGACCGTCGACGCCGCGAAACCCAACGGCCTGGCCGGTTCGGAGGTCTCCGAATGAGGATGGCCTTCGTGATGGGCGAGATCGGTTCCGGGATCCGCCGCAACCTCTCCATGGTTGTCTCAGTCATCCTGGTGACCTTTGTGTCCCTGACCTTTGTCGGCGCGGCTGGCCTTCTGCAGCTGCAGATCAACCAGATGAAGGGCTACTGGTACGACCGGGTGCAGGTGGCTGTGTTCCTCTGCGTTGACAATGACACGTCCCCGTCATGCGCCTCGGGCGCGGTGACCGACCAGCAGCGCAACGCGATCGAAGCCAAGCTGAATTCCCCGGAGTTCGAGCAGTACATCGACACGGTCCAGTTCGAAGACCAGCAGACCGCGCTGGGCCACTTCCGCGAACAGTTCGCCAACTCCCCAATTGTGGACAGCGTGACCGCGGACCAGCTGCCGGAGACCTTCCGGGTGTCCCTGGTGGATCCGGAAAAGTATGAAGTCATCAACGAGGCCTTTTCTTCGATGCCCGGCGTCGAGTCCGTCAGCGACCAGCGGGAGCTGCTCGAAAAGGTCTTCTCCTTTATGAACATCGCCTCGCTCGTTGCGTTGCTGATCGCCGTCCTGATGCTGGTGTGCGCCATCCTTCTCATCGCCACAACAATCCGGCTCTCCGCCTTCAGCCGCCGCCGGGAAACCGGAATCATGCGTCTGGTGGGCGCCTCCAAGGCGGTGATCCAGCTGCCCTTTGTGCTTGAAGGTGTCATCGCAGCACTCATCGGAGCCGTGCTGGCCTCCGGAACGCTGTGGGCCGTGGCGCACTTCTTCATCGGAATGCTGGCACGCCAGTATCCCGCAACCGCCTTCATATCTTCACAGGAAGTACTCATACTGAGTCCGGTATTGCTGATTCTTGGCGCGTTGCTGGCGGGCGTGTCCTCGCTGCTGACGCTCAGACGGTACATCAAGGTCTAGAGTGTGGGCACTGGGAAAGGAAAGCTGAAAAGTTCCATGGAAAGTCTCGCCAATGAATGACCGCCAGGTTCCGCGGCAGCCCCAAGCCGCACGTTGGACGCGCCCTGCCAAGCGGGGTGCCGCCGTCGTTGCTGCCATGGCGCTTGCCCTCGTCCTCGCGTTCAACTCCACGGCCAACGCTGATGAACTCAGCGACCGCAAGGCTGCTCTGGACGCCGAGCAGCAGCGGGTCCAGGAACAGTACGAGTACCTCGGTGCGGACATTGCCAAGACGGTGGCGCAGCTGAACATCTACCAGAACGAAGAGCTTCCTGCCGCCCAGACGGTACTGGCCGACGCCGAAGGGCGGGTAACGTCCGCATCCGCGAAAGTGGGTGCGCTGACCGACCGTGTGGCCCTGGCGCAGGAAACCCGGAACACCATCGCCGCCCAGATCGACGAGGACAAAAAGGCGCTCAACGAGACCCAGAAGGTGATCGGACAGATCGCCAGCCAGGCGTACAAGAGCGGCGGCGTGCCCTCGAGTCTGACACTGCTGTTTGGGGCTGACGGTGCGGACAGCCTGACGGACTCCATGGGGATGGCCGGACAGGCGCTGCGTGGACAGAACGCCGCCGTGGAGCGCCTCACCCAGCAGGCGGCCACCAACGTGAACTCCGAAGCGCGGCTGACCGCGGTGGAGGAAGAAATCTCCACGCTCAAGGCCCAGGCAGAAGAGGCGCTGAAGGCCGAGCAGAGTGCCCGCGACGAAGCGGCTGCCGAGAAGGCCAAGGTTGATGAGCTGATTGCCAGCGCCGAAGCCCTCAACAATGAGCTCGAAGCACAGAAACCGGTTGTCCAGGCGAAGCTGTCCTCCATCCAGTCGGAGCAGGCAGCCGTCCAGGCTGAGATTGCAGAGCGCCAGCGCATCATGCTGGAGGAAGCACGCCGGGCCGAAGAAGCACGCATTGCCGAAGCCAACCGGATTGCCGCCGAGCAGGCAGCACAAAACAACCAGCCGGCCCCGCCGCCGCAGACCGTCGTTCCCACGAACCCGTCCGCATTCGGCCTCCGCTACCCGGTCAGCGCGCCGGTGACCTCCGGGTTTGGCTGGCGTTCGACGCCGGCGGGCACCATCGATTTCTCCGGAACCGGAGGATACCTGCACTCCGGCATCGACTTCGGCGCAGCCTGCGGGACACCGATCTACGCTGCCGCGGCCGGCGAGGTGTGGCGCTCGGACATGGGCGGCAACGAGATGATCGGAACCGGGAACCGGATTGTGCTGAACCACGGCGTTATCGGAACCAGCGCGCTGGCCACGAACTACTACCATATGAGCAGCCGGGTCGTCTCGGCGGGGCAGTGGGTCAATGCCGGCCAGCTGATCGGATATGTGGGTTCCACCGGTAACTCGACCGGTTGCCACCTGCACTTCGAGACCATGCTCAACGGCCAGCTCGTTAACCCCTCGGGGCTGCTCTAGGCCTACAATGGGTGTTCCGCATCCAGGATCCACCTTCCACTAAGGAGTTGAACCGTGCCCAAAGAAAGTGGCCGTAAAGTTGTGGCCACCAACCGCAAGGCCCGGCACAACTACGAAATCCTCGACACCTACGAGGCTGGAATGGTGCTTATGGGCACCGAGGTCAAGTCGCTGCGTGAAGGGCGGGCCTCCCTGGTGGACGGTTTCGCAACCTTCTATAACGACGAACTGTGGCTGGAAGCTGTCTACATTCCGGAGTACCTCAACGGCAGCTGGACCAACCACTCAGCACGCCGGCGCCGGAAGCTGTTGCTGCACCGCGAGCAGCTGGACAAGATCGCACAGAAAACCCGCGAGTCCGGGTTCACGATTGTTCCGCTTCAGCTCTATTTCCTGGACGGGCGGGCCAAGGTGGAAATCGCCGTCGCCCGCGGTAAGCGGGACTACGACAAGCGGCAGACCCTGCGGGAGAAGCAGGACAACAGGGAAGCCCTGAGGGAGATGCGCGCCAAGAACCGCGGAGCCTGATGAGCGGCACCTTCTGGGAACCGCAGGCCGAGCAGCCGGAGGAGCGCGGCCCGCGCAAACCCGTGTGGGCCTGGGCTGTCACGGTGCTGGATCTGCTGATCGTCCTGGCGGTCGCTCCCATCGTCATCCTGGTGGCGGTGCCGTTTTTCGCGGTGTTCTACATTTACCTGGCCCAGGTCCTGGTGTGGATTTCGCCGCTGCTGCTGGTGGCCAACGCCGTCCTTTTCGGCTGGGCGTTCCGCCGCAAGTACGCCGGCATGACAGCCCTGGCCATCCTCTCGGTGCTGTTCGTGCTGCTAGCCGCCGTGGTCCTGGTTCTCTGGGGCACACCCTTCACGGTGTTCGGCCTGACGTTCTAGCCGGGATGCGCTATAGTTAACGGTCCGGTGTGTTAATGACCGGACAGCTGTGCCGGATACTGAATTTGGTACCGAAGTGGTACTGAAATTGGTACTGAACCGGAACGGCAATCAGTTGGTAAATCAGTTGGTAACTGAATACGGGGATGACAGGTTTCGACGATGTTAGTCGCGACAGGTGAAGCGGGCCGAGGATGCAGGGTTATCTCGTAAACGCTCCTTGCAAACCAATAAGTGCCGAATCAAAGCGCACTGACTTCGCTCTCGCTGCCTAAGCAGCAGGCATAGTCCGTCAGACCGGGAATGCTCTCGTCCCGGATCCTGGCGTCATTTAGAGGGCCACTGCTGAGCACTTTCGCCGTTGGAGTGCTCGGGACTTTTAGACGGCTGGGCCCGGATCAGCCACTCGTTCACATGATGGCTGGGGCCGAGAAACTCCGACGTGAACTGCGCCCGGAGAAGCCCTGACAACACGACATCGGACGGGGGTTCAATTCCCCCCATCTCCACCCTCGAGAAGCACCTCGGCCTTCGGGCCGGGGTGCTTCTCTGCGTTCCAGCCACCACCTGCAGGGAGGGTGACAGGGGCCCTTGGGGGCGGCAGAATCAGGCGGGCTTCGGACTTCGGGCTTCGGGCTTCGGACTTCGGCGTTCAAGGCACAGCCCGCCAAGGCCAGAGTGAGGGACCCCCGCTAGAAGCCCCACTAACGGATCACCATTCAAAGCACTCCGCCCTGCTAGGAGACGCTGTCTTTGTAGTACCCGCTGGACAGACCGTATTCCGGGTCCAGCTTGGAGCGTTCCATTTGGTGTTCCTTCGGATTCTCCCGGCAGGGGGATGTCAGCAGTATTTCCACGCTCGCATCGCCGTCCTCGTGGTGGGTAGCCGTGACGCCGAGGTCGTCCTTCGTGTACAGCAACACCCGTACATCTCCGCCCTCTTCGGGCGGATAGGACACCTCGTTCTGCCGCTCCCAGCCTTCGGCGTCCAACCAGGTCCCGACGCGGTCCAGCGCGGCGCTGGCCGCCGCGGTATCTTCGACCAGGCCGGAAGCCGAGCCAAGCCACCTGGTTTCGAGCTGCTGCTCTTTAATTTCCGGCCGGAGACACGATTCTTCCCTCAAATGCTCAAGGTCCAGGCCAGCACCGGCCTCCTCGATCAGCGCTGGCAGGAGCTCTTCAAACTGTGTCAGATATTCCGGTGACTCCTGCGCCGCGGCAGAATCAGGGGTTGTTTCGGAGTTCAAGGCACAGCCTCCCAATGTTGCGGTCAAGATAAGGGCGCCGGCAAGGGCAGCGGCAGGACGCAAGTTCACTTTTCGAGACTTTCTGTCGTCACAGTCGGCAGCTTCATATTGGCGTATTCTTCCGGTCGTTCTTCGATGGGGCTCTCCGCATAGGAGTAACCGAATCCGTAGTGCCATACCTCATCAACGTACAGGCTCACCCGGCCGCCCTCGATCACCGCCTGCATGTTGGCCGCAGATGTTGATCCCTTGACGAAATAGTCTGAGTGCCCCTTCATCAGCGAATCCGGGTTTTTCGGATCCAGGAAACCTGATTCCAGCCTTTCGGCGTCCATCTCGGATTTCGGATTCCCGCCGTTCCAGAAGGAACCGCTGTGGAACCCGCCCCCGCCTGCCTGCGCGTATTGGATGGGGTCATCCCGGGTCTGGAGCCAGTACCTGTTGGCATCCGGGCTGGCGGTGTCACCGGGACTTGAAACATCGTGGCCGATCCCGGCGGGTGCGACATAGACAATGTTCGACGCCGTCAGGCCCTCCCGTTCTCCGGTGCCCAGCAGCGAGCCCCCAGCACTGTATCCGATATACGTGCTGCGCACATCGGCGGGGACCTCCAGGTCCAGCGCGTGGTCGAATGCAGCCAGCAGGGGCCCGCCGTCCTCGTTGTAGGAGCTGGTGAGGTTATGGCGCACTTCGTTCGGCAGGTCCGTGCCCTGCCAGTAAAACGAGAGCGTTCCCGGCTGGGGCCGGCCGTTTACTGCGTCCAGGCGGCCTTCGTAACTCTCCAGTTGGCCGAGGTCGGCGCCCGTGCCTGGCACCAGGACCGCAGTCCGGGATACGGCGTCCGACGGCGTGCCGTACATCGTGACGATGCGGCCGTCGTCCACAGTGTTCACCAGGATGACCTGGGAGTCATGGTCGACGGCGTAATCCAGTCCCTTGAGCAGCAACTCAAGCCGTGCCTCCTCGGCCTTCCACTCGTCATGGTCCCTTTTCCAATCCAATTGATCGGCCGGTCTGTGGCCATAATCAGACAAAGCCGGTTCCTTCAGCCCGGCCAAATCCTGCCGGGCCGTATGCCGGTAACCGGCCACCGTGACCGTGTTGGCGTGGGCCCGCGACGCGAACGGAACTCCGTTGAGGGCGCCGAACACCGCGGGATAGAGCAGTAGGAGCTTTTCCTGGTCGGCGGCAGAAAGTTCCAGCCAGGCAGTGCGGATTGCAGCAATGCCCTCCTTTGACTGGCTGTCATTCATCACGTCTGACAGGGCCGCCTCGGGACTTCCGAAGGGGAATGGACCTACCAGTTTGTTGGCTGCCAGCAAAGCAGCGCCCTCAGGATTGGCTTCAGCCCAAGCCTTCAACTCGGCCGTATCCAACCCCCGGAGGGAGGGAAGCAGCGCGCCCGGAGTCACGGCGCCCAGCCGTTCGTCGAGCGTGCTGGTCAGCGAGGCCCAGCTCACCTGCGGCAGCGTCTGGCTGCCTAGGTGGGCGGTCATGGGCAAACCCTCCCCGGTGCCTCCGGAAACCGAGGCCAGGCGGGCAACGGTGTCCTGCTGCAGGGTGTTCCACTGTGCCGTCAGCTCGCCCGCCCGGGTATTGAAGCTGTCAACAGTTTTCCCGTGAGCTACGGGGTCCTCGCCTTCGACGAGCGCCCGGGGCTGTTCGGCTGTGAGCTGTCGAAGTTCCTCGGCGAGGGTTAGGGCAGCGGCAGCGAAATCCTGGATGATCCCGGCGGCGGAGACCAGGGCGGCCCGCCACTGTGCCATGGGCTCGGCCAGTGAATCCATGGCCGCGTGCACCACATCCTGGGTCGTGGATTCCCGGTAGGCGGGAACCACCCGCTGCCAAGCGGTTGTGGCGTCGCCCAGATAGCCCTCCGCCACTCCTGCGCGCAGCAGGAGGTCCTGGGCCAGGGCATCGAGGTTGGTCCAGTCGCCGCTGATATCCGGGAGGGTTGAAACAACCATCATTGCGCCAGGAACCGCAAACGCCCGGTCCGGGGCGGGGTGGCCGGTGCATAGGCCGTGGGGAGGGTTGAGAGCGCCGATTCAGCGGCCGCCGTCATTTCCCCATCTGCATCGACAAAGGCTTGGGCCGCATCAGTGAGGGCCGTGGCTTTTCGAAATACCAGGCTCGAGACGCGCTGTGCGACACTCTGCCGGGGAGTCCAAAACTCCGCAAAGGCACCGGCAACGAGGTCAGCGCTGCCGAAACTCCCCGCGAGATCGGCGGCGGTATCCGCAGTGGCGTTCCCTGCCTGGTGCAGGGCCTGGCCATCCGCTGCCACGTCAACCACGACGGCGTGGATGGCTGCCGGCTGGATCTCGTACTGCAATCTTCCCCCTGGATGCACGGATGTTTCGGTCACGTCCGAGTCTGCTGCAGCGGCGAACTGACGTCGATGGGTAGAAGTACCCATCGGCGTGCCTGGCCAGCTGGACCGGCATACGGGGCCGGCTGGCACGGGGGCCCTTCCTGTCCTTGGTAAGCTTGTCTGAAGCCCTTCGCCCGCCGTCCTGCGCTCTGCAGTGTCCGGCTCGGAGGTGAAGGCGCCCCTTTCCACCGCACCCACCACTGACCTGCTGCTTCGCTCTGCCCTGTGCCTTCGTAAGTGCCGTGCCGGCCGGAGAGTAAGTGTCGTGCCCCAAAGCCCGGCGGCGGGAAGAACCGCAATACCGTAGGAGAAGCGCCACCCCCATGCAGTCTGCCCCCGAAGCCGTTCACGCCGAAACCCTCTGGAACCGCCGCTACGAACCCAACGTCGCCGAAGTCAACCAGCTCTGCGACTCCCTGATGGAACTCAAGCCAGGCAGCGAGGTGCCGTACATCGACCCGCAGCACGATGTTGATGAAGCCAGGATCGTGAGCCTGTTCTCCAACAACGGTCCGGCGCACCCGTCCGGCTTCATCACCGCCGGCAGCGATGAGGCAATGACCCGCCTGCTGGGGGTCCACTGGCAGGTTGGCCTGCGCCCCGAATTTGTAATGCCCTGGAACGTGCACCCCTGGTACACCCCGGGAGAGCCGCACACCAAGCTGACCAAGGAAGAAGTCGCGGAGGGCCTGCGGCCGCTGCTGCGCTTCCTTGCCCTCGTGCCCCGGGCTTCGGTGATTATTGCCCACGGTACGGAGGCCCAGCGGCTCGCGGCTGCTTTCCTCAAGACGGAAAACCGCATGATCTACCGCCGCAGCTTCAAGATCTATAAGGCACGTTCGGCCGAAGGCCGTTCCTTTGGTGCCACGGAGGAACGCCAGCAGGAATCGCTCGCGGAAATGCGGCTGGCCTACAAAGACGCCATGGCCCGCACCGGGCTGGCCGCCACCGGACGCTAGCAGGCACCCTGGTCAGCCAGCACCGGAGCCGGAGCTCAGCCCGCGTTCACCGGAACATCGACGATTCCGGTGAAGCGGGTGCCAACGCCCTCATACTCACTGCGTACCGAGCCTGCGGGCACCAGCGGAAGCTCCCGTTCACCGTGATCTGAGCACACCACGTGCGTGAACTCAGGCCACCACTTCTTCGGCCGCGCGGTTTCGCGGTAACCGCAGACCGAGCACTCCAGGGACACCCAGACCGGGCGTTTGCCGGTGCGGTTTGCCCGCGACTGAAGCAGCCACTGCGGGGGATTGGTGTTGAGCTCATCAAGGTCGGTCTGTTCCATCCGCTGCGGAAGGCCATGCCGGGCGGCCATTTCGAGCGGAATATCAAGGATCTGTGCTGCAAGGCGTCTGGTAATCATCGCCTTCAACGATACGGCAGGGCACGACGGCGGTTGTCCGCCGTCGTGCCCTGTTCCGGTGAGCAGGTGGTTCAGTCCGCCTCGGCAAAGGCCTGCCGGAGGTTCGCCTCCTGCTCTTTGGAGAGGTTGGTGGCGATCAGGGACGCACCGGGGAATCCGTCCTTGAAAGCGTCCAGGACACGGTCCTCGACAGCGTCCGATGACAGGACGAAGAGCGCAGAGGTTCCGGGCGTCACTTCCTGCCGGACCTGTTTGATGAAGTTGTCGTCAATACCGACGTCCACCATGGAAGCCGAAAGGGCGCCCACGGCAGCGCCCACGGCGGCACCGATCAGTGGAATAAAGAAAATCAGCCCAAAGAGCAGTCCCCAGAAACCGCCGCCGAGGGCTCCTGTGCCAACAAGATTGTGCTCCTGGATGGTCCGGGGCTTCTTCTTGTCGCGCGGCCAGGTGACGATGGCCTCGTCCTGAACCGTGATCAGGTTTTGGGACTGGAGGCTGGCGAGAGTTTGCGTTGCCCGTTCTGCGGCATCCGCATCGGGGAATTTCCAGACGGTCAGTGTTGCCATGGCAGATACTCCAAACGGTTGGGATCCAGGCACCATCCGGCGTACCAGGGGTACGCGGACGGGCAGGGTAGGTGTCACGTTAGCCAGCGGTGCACGCCAAGATCAAGGACACCGGAGCACCCGGGACCCTGCGGGGCCAACACCGGCCTGCTGCCCTGTCTAACCAGCTTTGGCAGCCGTAGACTAAAGCCGGCCAGCGCCCCGCACAAAGCACCCTTTCAGGAGAGTCCATGAGGGATCTTTCCCGGCCCGCATGGTGGACCAATGCCGTGGTCTACCAGATTTATCCCCGGAGTTTTCAGGACACCACCTCGGATGGAGTGGGTGACATCGCGGGGATTATCCGGCGGCTGGACTATCTCTCTGACCTCGGAGTCGATGTTCTTTGGCTGACGCCGATCCATGAGTCGCCCCAGCGCGATAACGGCTACGACATCAGCAACTACCGCCGGGTCGACTCCGTTTTTGGCACCGAGGCGGAATTCGACCGTCTGCTGTCCGAGGTCCATTCACGCGGCATGAAAATGATCATGGACCTGGTCATCAACCACACATCCACCGATCATGAAGCGTTTCGCCGGTCGGCGTCCTCAAGGGAGAACGCGTCGCGTGACTCCTACCACTGGCGTGATCCCCGCCCTTCCTTCCGTGGTGGGGAGCCGGGGGCCGAACCGAACAACTGGGGCTCGCTCTTCGGCGGATCGGCCTGGACCTGGAACGAAGCGACCGGCCAGTACTACCTCCACCTCTTCTCCCCGCACCAGCCGGACCTGAACTGGGCCAGTACCCGGGTACGGAACCGGGTGTACGAGATGATGAACTGGTGGATGGACCGCGGTATCGACGGCTTCCGCATGGATGCGGTCAACTTTATTTCCAAGGACCAGCGCTTTCCGGACAGCATGATCCAGTTCGGCGGGGTGTGGGGTGATGGGGCACCGTTTTTCACCTCCGGGCCGCGGGTACATGAATTCGTCCAGGAATTTATGCGTGCCGTCTTTTCACATCGAGACGGCGACTATCTGGTGGTGGGGGAGACCACCGGGGCCACCGTCGAGGAAGCACAGCTATTTACCGATCCCTTCCGGAACGAGCTCGACATGTTGTTCCAGTTTGAGCATGTGAACCTGGACCACGGACCGGGAGGTAAGTGGGACCGCAGGCCCGTAAACCTCCGTGACCTAAAGACCAGCTGGAACCGCTGGCAGCGCGGGCTGGCGGACCGCGGCTGGAACAGCCTCTACCTCAGCAACCATGACCAGCCCCGGCATCTGTCACGGTTCGGAGACGACCTGGTGTTCCGGTACGAATCCGCCACGCTGTGGGCCACGCTGCTGCATATGCAGCGCGGAACCCCGTTCATTTACCAGGGCGAAGAAATCGGCATGACCAACGCCGGGTTCACGTCCATCGAGCAATACCGCGACGTGGAGTCCCTGAACTTCTATGCCGACTCAACGTCCCGGGGCATGGCCCCGGAGGCGGCACTGGAAATTCTCGGGCACGCCAGCCGGGACAATGCGCGCACTCCAATGCAGTGGGGCCCGGGACCCTATGCGGGGTTCTCCGACTCCGCGCCCTGGATCGGGATGGGCCCCCGGCATGAGGACATCAATGTGGAGACTGACCGCAGGTCCGGCAAGTCGATCTTCCGCTACTATCAGCAGCTGGTCCGTCTGCGGCACGAGCTGCCGGTGGTGGCGCTGGGCGACTTTACCCTGCTGGAACCGAATCATCCGGTGCTTTTTGCCTTTCGCCGTTCCCTGGGCGGTTCACGGCTCGGAGTCCTGGCCAATCTCTCCGGGAGCGATCTGCCCGTCCCTGCGGATCTGCAGGCGGGCGAGGTGCTGCTGGACAACTACGGCGGCGCGGGGAAAGCCGCCGTGCTGGGCCCTTGGGAAGCACGGATTACGGATCTCAGCAGGGTGGTTTAGCCCTCGCCCGTGAGGCTCGACCGGTAGAGCCGCAGCAGGCCTGCAGGCCCGTCCGCCTCCATCGCGCGGCGCTGGCGTTCGGCGCCGGTTCCCGTCTCCCAAAGATTGGTGAGCCCGGCCTTGACCCAGTCCGTGTCCTGCTCTGCGTCGAGGGCAGGGCCGGCGAAGTCGAGCAGGGCGCGGATCCGTTCCCTGGCGGGAACCAGTTCGGCGCTCACCGGGTCGACCAGCGTGCTGGTAAGGCCTTCGCGGGCGGCCTGCCACATGGCTGCGTCGAGCAGTTCGGATTCCGGCACGGGACGGTGGACCCCATGCTCAGCTTCGTCCACGGCGGTGTTGACCAGCCCTCGGATCAGGGCTGCCAGGAGCACGGAGTCCCGTGCCTCGAGCTGGGCGTCACCGGCGCGGACCTCCAGAGTGGGATAGGAGTCGGAGAGCCGGGCCATCCAGGTCAGTACGCCGCGGTCGATGATGGCTCCGGTGGCCACGAGCTGCTCTACCCGGCGCTCGTAATCAGCGGCGTCCTTGAAGACCGGAGGGCATCCCTGGACCGGCCAGCGCCGGTAATGCACCACCCGCCAGCTGCCGAAACCGCTGTCCCGGCCGAGCCAGTAGGGTGAATTGGTGCTTAGCGCCACGATGGCTGGCAGCCATTCACGGATCCGGTTCAGAGCCTGGACCCCGGCTTCCCTCCCGGGAACCGAAACGTGGACGTGGAGTCCGTTGACGAACTGGTCGCCGACAATCCCCGGTGCGCTCGCCCGCAGATCCCGGTAGCGTTCCTTGTCCGTAAGCTCGGGGTAATGGTCTTCGATGAACGGCGCGGAAGCGGTTCCGGCTGCCACCACCGATGCTTTGCGTGCTGCAGCTTCCAACTGGGCACGGAAGTTGAGCAGATACTCCTCCGCCTCCGTCAGCGTGGAGGAGACCGGGGTGGCAGTCTCGAGCTGGCAGCTGAGCAGCTCACGTTGGATTTCGCCCTCGGTCACCCGGGGCGACTGATGCAGGTATCCGGCTACTTCGTCCGCCTTATGCACCGGCAGACCGGTGGACGGATCCAGCAGCAGGTATTCTTCCTCGATGCCCAGTGTCGCCATGCATCCCTCCAAGATCGTGTCGCAGCCCATGGGTGCGGTTAATGGTGAGCCTGTCTAGAAGCCTAGGTCCAAGCAGTGGCCCCGCGCCAAATAAGAAGTAACCTGAGGATTTTTCCCGCTCCGGCTAGGCTGCGGTCAGCGACCGCTCAAACAGGCCGGTGAGTCCGTGCCAGCCGTCCTTGGCGACGGCGGCCCGCTGGCGTGCCGCTCCTGTTCCGGTCCGGCGCATCCGGTCCAGCCCTTGCACAACGTAGGGGAGGTCGCCTGCTTCCTCCAAGGCCGGCCGGATATATGCGAGGAGCGCGTCCATCTGAGCCTGCGCCGGCGACGAGACACCGTCCAGTCCCACCAGCCGGGCCTCGAGACCGTACCGTGCGGCCTGCCACAGGGCGGCGTCGTGCATCTCCGGATCGGTCCTGGACGGTTGTTCCGATGCCTGCAGGACAGTCGTCACCAGTCCACGCACCAGGGCGGCCAGCAGCACGGAGTCCTGCGCCTCGAGCTGCGCATCGCTGACCCGCACTTCCAGGGTGGGATACTGCTGTGAAAGCCTGGCCGCCCAGCCGATATGGCCGGCATCCAGTACGACGTCGGTTTCCAGCAGGTGCGCGAGGCGGCGGTCGTAGTCCGCGGCGTCGGCGAAATACGGCGGACAGCCCTGCACGGACCAGCGCCGGTAATGGATGAGCCGCCAGCTGGAGAAACTCGAATCACGGCCACGCCAGAACGGTGAGTTGGAAGACAACGCTGCCAGGGTGGCCAGCCAGGGGCGGATGCGGTTCAGCGCGGTTACCCGGGCTTCCCGGTCGGGGATGCCCACATGAATATGCGTACCGTTCAGGTAATGGTCGCCAGCTACCGCACCGGTGACCTCACCCATCAGCATGTACCGCCCCGATCCGGTGATTTCGGCAGGCGGCTCCGGGATGAGGGGAGCGGCTCCCGTCAGTGCGACGCCGACGCCGGCGGACAAGGCCGCGCCGGCAATCAGCGAGCGGGACGCAAGGAGCGCGTCCGCGGCCTGTTCCAGGGTCTCGCACACAATGGTGGAGGTTTCCAGCTGTGAGGCCAGGAATTCGGCGGACGCGGTCATGGCCGGACCCGATGGTCCGTCCAGGATTCCTGACAGTTCAGCCGCACGGGCGGAGGGCATGCCGCTGCGGGGATCGATGAGCAGGAACTCCTCCTCGATGCCGAACGTCACCATGCATTTCCCCTGTTCGCTGCGCGGGCGGAGGGCCTAACCGGTTGGACCAGTTTAGGGCAGTGGCGGGGCCGCAGGCAGGGGAGGAGGCGAACTGTCCGTTCGCTCTGCGCGAGGTCTGCCGCAGCGCCTCCCGGGCAGGGCCCTTCCTTTGGGCACTGCGGCGCTCATTGCCGGACCGCCCGCCAGGTCAGGGTGAGGTAGGGCAGGTCCAGGACGTCCGACGCCGTGTGCCCCAGGTGTTCGTGCAGATACCAGTCGAGGTTGGCCAGGACTTTTTCCCTGGTGGTCTCCGACGCGGAGAGCCAATAGGCGCGGGATTTGGCCAGTTCCACCAGATCCGCCGGCGTCATCTGCTGCGTCCAGGCGCTGGTGTGGGAAGCCTCCAGCCGGAAGGGAGGTCCCAGCTCCGGCCGGAAACCCGGCCGGAGGACATCGCCGGCATGGATGATGCGGGTGAAACGGTGCACCCACGGAACGCTCACGTCCAGCTGGTTCCAGATGAGGCCGATCATGCCTTCCGGTTTGAGGATCCGGTCGAACTCAAGCGCCGAAGCCCGCGGATCGCACCAGTGCCAGGCCTGGGCGATGGTAACGGCATCGCAGGAACCCGGCTCCAGTCCCGTCTGTTCGGCGGTTCCGGCGGTGGCCGGTACGGATGGCAGAAGACGGGTCAGCTGGTCCAGCATGTCCTGGGAAGGGTCCACCGCCTGAACTTTGAAGCCCGCGGAGACCAGGGTGCGGGTGTACTTTCCCGTGCCGGCGCCAACGTCTGCCACGGTCACCGATGACGGTGCACGGGACGCCAGGGCGGGAGTGTCAAAAAGCCAGCGGACGGCATCGTCGGGGTATCCCGGACGGATCCGGTCATAGTGTTCGCCGCCGCTGCGGTAACTCTGTCCCAGCTGCTGCCGCCGCAGTCCGGGGAGCCGGGGTCCGCTGAACGCCACTGTGCCTGCCTTTGACCTAGAACAGGTCGTCGAGGCCGGGGTTCAGCCGCTGCAGCACTTCGTTGTGCAGCACGCCGTTCGTGGCGAGCGCGTTGCCGCCGAACGGGCCGTCTTCGCCGTCCAGGGAACTGAACCGTCCACCGGCTTCGGTGATGATGGGGACAAGGGCTGCCATGTCGTACAGGTTGAGCTCGGGTTCGCACGCGATGTCCACGGCGCCCTCTGCCACCATGCAGTAGGACCAGAAGTCGCCGTAGGCCCGGGTGCGCCAGACGGACTCGGTGAGCCCCAGGAATTCGTCGAGGTTTCCGCGCTGCTTCCAGCCGGACAGGCTCGAGTAGGAGAGCGAGGCATCCTCAAGCCGGGAGACATCGGAGACCCGCAGCCGCGTGGCGGCGGCCAGGGAACGGCCCATGTAGGCCCCGGTTCCGGTGGCAGCCCACCAGCGCTTCCCCAGGGCGGGTGCGCTGACGACGCCGACCACGGGGACGCCGTCGTCCACCAGGGCGATCAGGGTGGCCCAGACCGGGACGCCGCGGACGAAGTTCTTGGTGCCGTCGATCGGATCGATGATCCAGCGCCGCGGCCCGGACCCGGTGGAGCCGAATTCCTCGCCGAGGACGGCGTCGCGTGGACGGGCGCGGGAAAGCTGTCCGCGGATGGCTTCCTCTGCGGCTTTGTCCGCGTCGGTCACCGGGGTCAGGTCCGGTTTGGTCTCGACCCGGAGGTCCTGGGCCTTGAACCTGGACATGGTCTGGTCGTCCACGGAGTCGGCCATGACATGGGCGAGACGCAGATCATCGTTGTAGTTCTGAGCGAACGGCATACTTCAACTTATCGCTATTACGCACCCAGTGCCCACGTTTACGCGGGTGCGCCGTGTGCGCACCCGCCTGTACCCGGTGGCCTGGTCAGGGCCTACTGGCTGCCCAGCTCCTTGGCGTGGGCCCGGTTCTCGGTGCGCATCCCGGAACCGAGGAGCCGGCGCAGGGATGCCAGGCGGGCCGCTCCTGCGGCGCCGGCCTGCCCCGACTCCACCCAGGCATCAAGTCCGCAGTTGACGGCATCGGCGTCGTGGCGGCACCCGCGTTCGCAGGCTTCGGTGCCCGGTTCCAGATCGGGAAAGGCACTGAGGATCCGGTCGGGGTCCACATGGGCCAGCCCAAAGGAACGGATGCCGGGGGTGTCGATGATCCAGCTGCCAGCCGGGGAATCGTTGACCTTCAGCGCCAGCGCCGAGGAGGAGGTGTGCCGGCCGCGTCCGGTGACGGCGTTGACGCCGCCCGTCGCTCGGCGCGAACCGGTCAGCGCGTTCACCAGAGTGGACTTACCCACGCCCGAGTGTCCGACCAGAACGCTGACGCGGCCCAGGAGGTGCTCGTGGAGTGCGGAGACGGCGTTGCCGGCGAGGCGGGCAGAGAGACCGTCGTCGGACTCCGAGTCGATGCCGGAATCCTCTTCCTGCGCGGTGCGGCTGATTATGACTTCGAGGTCCAGATGCTCGTAGTTGGCCAGCAGCTCCGCAGGATCCTTGAGGTCCGCCTTGGTGACGCACAGCAGCGGAGAGATCCCGGCGTCGTACGCCGCCACCAGGGCGCGGTCGATGAACCCGGTGCGCGGTTCCGGGTTTGCGGCTGCCACGACGATGACCAGCTGGTCGGCGTTGGCCACCACCACCCGCTCCACCGGATCGGTGTCATCCGCGGAACGCCGCAGGAGGGTGGCGCGCTCATTTACCCGGACCAGGCGGGCCAGGGTATCCGGGGCGCCGCTGACATCTCCGACGAGCCCCACGAGGTCACCGGCGACCACCGGGGTGCGGCGAAGCTCGCGGGCCCGGGCTGCGGTGACGATGCGTTCGCTGGGCGTGTCCTCGTCCACGATTGCGGTGTACCTGCCCCGGTCCACGGTGATAATCCGGCCCGTGACTGCGTCCTCATGGGCGGGCCGGTCCTTCGTCCGGGGACGTGATCCCTTTTTATTGGGGCGGACCCGGACATCGGATTCGTCCCAGCCGCCGGTGCCTCGTCCCACCGCTAGCCTTCCTGCGCTGCGCCGGTGGACTGTCCGGCGGAAGCGGCCAGGTCCGTCCACATCCGGGCGAAGTCCGGCATGGTCTTGGACGTGGCAGCAATGTCTTCGATGACGACGCCGGGAACAGCCAGTCCGATAATCGCGCCGGCTGTGGCCATCCGGTGGTCGGCATAGGTTCCGAACGTGCCCCCGTGCAGCGGTGCCGGTTCGATCCGCAGACCGTCCTGCGTTTCGGTGACGGATCCGCCCAGCCCGTTGATTTCGGCTCTGAGCGCGGCCAGCCGGTCCGTTTCGTGCCCACGCAGGTGGGCAATGCCGGTGAGGACCGACGGCGAATCCGCCAGGGCGCAGAGCGCCGCGACTGTGGGGGCCAGCTCGCTGGTATCAGCGAAGACGCCGCCCCGGATCCGTCCGCGGCCGGTAATGGTCAGCACTCCGTCCGCCAGTTCCGCGTCAGCGCCCATCTGCGGCAGGATTTCCCGCCACTTATCTCCCACCTGGGTGGTTGTTGCGGGCCAGCCCGGGATCCGCACGGTGCCGCCGGTGGCAAGCGCCGCCGCCAGGAACGGACCCGCGTTGGAAAGATCGGGTTCAATGACGACGTCGAATGCCCGGATGGCGCCGGGGGCGACCTTCCACTCGTTCGGCCCGGAATCGTCCACCTCCACACCGGTTTCCCGGAGGACCTGGACGGTCATGGCAATGTGGTCATGGCTCGGCACGGACTCGCCCCGGTGCACCAGATGCAGGCCGGCTCCGAAGCGGGCGCCGGTAAGCAGCAGCGCGGACACAAACTGGCTGGAGGCACCGGCGTCAATCTCAACGCGCCCGCCGGGCACGGTCCCGGTCCCGGTGACCCGGAATGGGAGCGAGCCGCTGCCGCCGTCGTCGACAGTAATCCCAAGCCCGCGCAGTGCCTCAATGGTCGGGCCCATGGGCCGCTGCCGGGCGTGGGGATCGCCGTCAAAGGATGTGCTGCCTTCCCGCAGCGCCGCCAGCGGCGGGACGAAGCGCATGACCGTCCCGGCCAGTCCGCAGTCGACGTCCGCATCTCCGGCCGCACCGGCCGGAATCGGCTCCACCAGCAGGTCCGGGCCGAAAGGCCCGGACCCGGGTACCTCGGTGATCTGCGCGCCGAGGGAACGCAGGGCCTGGATCATCAGGGCAGAGTCCCGCGAATGCAGCGGTGCCCGGAGCCGGGACGGACCGTCTGCCAGCGCCGCCAGGACCAGGTACCTGTTGGTGAGTGATTTCGAGCCCGGGACCTGGACTGCCGCATTGACCGGCTGGGACGGTGTTGGCGCGGGCCAGCCCGCAGTCATGGGCTGGAGTGCGGAAGAGGAAGTCATGGTGCTTAGGAACCTACAATGTCTGTCGCTGCGCTGCGGACGGCACGGTCCGCCTTGGCCAGCTGCTTTTTAGTCTGCTTGGTGACCTTGCGGGAATGGCGGCCCGCGTCCTTGCCCAGTGCACGCACATTCCGTCCGGTGTCGGAAACCAAGTGCTCGGCGCGCCAGGCCAGTCCGGGACGCCCGTTGGTGTCCACTGCCGCCAGCAGCACCCCGCCGATCAGGGAGAGGTTCTTCAGCAGCTGCGTGCGCCGGACCTTCCGCCCTTCCTGCGTGGTGGCGTCCGCGTTGCGGTACTCCACGAAGGTGTTCACGCCTGCGGTGGCGGCCAGGACCAGGCCGGCGAGCCGGGAGAACTTGCCCAAGCCCAGCATGGCGGCGGCGCCCAGCTGGGTTGCGCCCAGGACGCGGGCGACGGCGACGGGATTGTCCGCGAGTCCGGCGGCCGACGGCGCGACGGCACCGAGGCGGCTGAGCGTGGGGGAGAGCTGCTGGGCGGTCTGCTCCGCGTTCCGGAGCCTTTCCACTCCGGCCGCGACAAAGCCGGCGGCAAGAAGCGGGCGGGCTAGGGTTCGGACAATCGTCATGCGTTCCTCCTGGATGACGCCGGATTCCGGCGTGAAGTACTGGGATGATACGGCAGCGCCAGCTGATACTGCAGCGCCAGGCGTGCCGTAATCAAACGGATATCCCCTAGTCTGGCACCTTTGGCACCCTTACACACTGTCCGCCGCCGCGGGGGAGGAATAACCGTACGGGGGCACTGGTTATGTTTTGCACCGGCAGCACCAACCTGTGCTGCCCGGGACACCACCAGGAAGGGGCGGAAGCAAGGAATGGCGAATACGCTGCTGGACCCCGGAATGCAGGCCTCCACGGACCAGCCCCGCTTGCTGGTACGCACGCGGCCCTTAGACTTGAACTTGATGAGAACTGATGTGCCGGAAGGCAGCCCACAGGTGGAAGATCCGGGCCTGGACGTCGCGGCGGAGTCCGAGCAGGCGCGCAAGCTGAGGTTCGAGCGGGACGCAATGCAGTACGTGGACCAGCTCTACTCGGCTGCTATGCGCATGGCCAGGAACCCCGCTGACGCGGAGGACCTGGTCCAGGAGGCCTACACCAAGGCCTTCTCGGCGTTCCACCAGTACAAGCCAGGAACCAATCTGAAGGCCTGGCTCTACCGGATCCTGACCAACACCTACATCAACCTGTACCGGAAGCGGCAGCGGGAGCCGCTGCAGTCCAACTCCGAAGGAGTGGAGGACTGGCAGCTGGCACGTGCGGCGGAGCACAGCTCTTCCGGACTGCGGTCGGCGGAGGCCGAAGCACTGGACCACCTGCCCGATTCCGACGTCAAGAGCGCGCTCCAGGCCATTCCGGAGGAGTTCCGCCTGGCGGTGTACTTCTCCGACGTCGAGGGTTTCGCGTACAAGGAAATCTCGGAAATCATGAACACGCCCATTGGCACGGTGATGTCGAGGCTGCACCGCGGGCGCAAGATGCTCCGCGAGCTGCTGGCTGAATACGCCCACGAGCGGGGCATCAAAGCGAAGGTACGGCCGGCAGCTGCTGGTGCCGGTGACACGAAGAATCAGGGGAACACACTATGAGCGATTGCCAGAGCCTGGGCGATTGCGAGGACGCACGCATTGAGAGGCTGTACGAATACCTTGACGGCGCGCTCTCCCATAACGACCTGGTCGAGATCCAGGACCATCTGCAGGGCTGTCCCGAGTGCGCGGAGGAACACGACCTGGAGTGTGTCATCCGTTCAGTGGTCAAGCGCTCCTGCACGGAGGCCGCTCCGGCGACGCTGAAAGCCAGCATTCTGGAGCGGATCAGCCAGATCCAGTCCGTGGACCACTAGGCCTGTTTCCAAGCCCCGGTGCTTACACAGAAACCCCCGCCGCCGTGAGGCTGCGGGGGTTTCAGTTTGGTGCGGCCAGACCGCACAAACGTCCTGACTTAAGTGTTGGGACGCTTGCCGTGGTTTGCGCCACCGCGCTTGCGGTCCTTGCGCTTGCGTGCTCGCTTGCTCATGGCTGCCTCCTTTTAATTGACAACAAGTTTTGCCCTTCAGTCTCCCACAGACTGCACCATTGGCGTAAATGCGGCGGCCTGCTCCGCGGATGGTGGGTCGACGGTGGGCGGGCGGTGCGCGGCGGAGTCCAGGAGGTGTCCCCTAGGATGGACCCACCAGCGACCAAAGGAGTTCCGCATGCGAGCGGTGTACGCACAATCCCAGTCCCAGGAGGATCCGCTCAGCGGCCTGGTGGTTGGTGAACTGGACCGCCCGGAAGCCGGCCCGGGGTTCCGGAGGGTCCGGGTCCGTGCCTCAGCGCTGAACCGGCACGACCTGTGGTCGCTGCAGGGCGTGGGACTTCCTTCCGAGAACCTTCCGATGGTCCTGGGCTGCGACGCGGCAGGGATCGACGACGACGGCAACGCCGTCATTGTTCATTCCGTCATTTCCAGCCCGGGCTGGGAAGGCGACGAGACACTCGATCCGCGCCGTACCCTGCTCTCCGAACGCTACCCGGGGACGATGGCGGATGAAGTGTGGGTGCCGGCCCGCAACCTGGTGCCCAAGCCAGCACAGCTGAGTTTCGAGGATGCCGCCTGCCTTCCCACCGCCTGGCTCACGGCCTACCGGATGATCTTCACTGTCTCGCCGGCGGCTCCCGGCTCGACAGTCCTGGTCCAGGGCGCCGGTGGAGGGGTCGCCACTGCTTTGGTGTCCCTGGCCTCGGCCGCCGGATTCCGTGTCTGGGTCACCGGACGCAGCCGGGAGAAACTGGAGCAGGCCCGCCGGCTGGGCGCGGATGAGGTGTTCGACGCCGGTGCGCGGCTCCCGGAGCGGGTGGACACCGTCTTTGATTCAGTGGGAGAGGCGACGTGGGCGCATTCCCTGAAGGCGCTAAAGCCCGGGGGAGCGCTGGTGACCTGCGGTGCCACCAGCGGACCGAATCCTCCTGCTGACCTGAACCGTGTCTTTTTCCTGCAGCTCAAGGTGCTGGGCTCCACCATGGGAACGAAGCCGGAGCTGCAGCGGCTGGTCCAGTTCCTGCTGGCCACGGGTGTCCGGCCGGAAATTGACGCGGTCCTGCCCCTGGAGGACGCTGCGCAGGGATTCCGCCGGATGCACGACGGAGCTGCGGCCGGCAAAATCGTCTTCCGGCACTAGGTCCATCAAGCTCCGCCCTGCGGTACCGCCCGGCGGGATCCCCCGGGAGACGCCAAGAGGCGCCCGCAGGCTGCGGGCGCCTCTTTACGTGGTGAAGCCGGTCAGTTCATATCCGGCAGGTCCAGCCAGCGGAACCAGCCGCGGTGCAGGACCAGCCAGGCAATCAGGCCGTAGCCGGCCTGGCCGGGTGCCCCGCCGTTGGAAGCCAGGTCGGTGCGCCACTGCTCGTGGTTGAGGAGCGGGGTCAGCGTATCGACGTAGACGTGCTTGC
The DNA here is from genome assembly GCF_023167125.1 of Arthrobacter sp. Helios. Taxonomy (NCBI): domain Bacteria; kingdom Bacillati; phylum Actinomycetota; class Actinomycetes; order Micrococcales; family Micrococcaceae; genus Arthrobacter; species Arthrobacter sp. Helios. Next base: position 2,036,026 of record NZ_CP095402.1, on the reverse strand, counting down.
GCCGCGTCGTCACGTCCCCGAAGGCGGCCGAAAGATCGGCCAGTTTCCGGTTGCGTTCCTGGTCCAGTCCGGGGGGAGGGCCGACCACCAGGACCTTGATGCTCATCTGCGCCGCGCCGTCCAGGATGTTCGCCAGGTTCAGCCGGCTGCGTGCCGTGGAAAGCTCCAGGTCAAGGTCCCGGTCGGAAAGCCCAATGACCAGGCGGTTCTCACAGGTTTCATCGAACCTGCGGCCGGCCTCCATCAGCCAGCGGTTGGCGAGTGCCTCAGTGCCCTCGCCGGGGGCAGCGAGGCTGTAGGCCTCGAGTTTGGCGTGTTCCGGCGTCGTGCGTGCCAGCACGCGGCCCAGCCAGCCCAAGGCGCGGGGATCGCCGTGGCCGGCGAGCAGTTCGTCACCGACCGCAGCAAGCCTGATTCTGCGTTGTTCCACGAGTTCCCTTTTCCAATAGCCGAAAAGTCCAGATGAAGGGTGCGTTAAAAGCCGGGTGGGGCACCAACGGCGCCCCACCCAAACCTAGCCTACTAACGGCGTTCGAAAGCCTTCTTGACCAGGATGTCCTGCTCAACCGCGTGCCGCTTGGCCGAACCGGTAGCGGTCGACGCCGACGCCGGCCGGGAGACCAGCTTGAGCGGGCGGTCCAGCTCCGGCGGCAGGTTCAGGCCGATAAACGGCCACGGACCCTGGTTGGCCGGTTCGTCCTGTGCCCACACCAGCTCGGCGTTCGGGTACTTGGCAACGGCGTCGTTGATCTCCTTGACGGGCAGCGGGTACAGCTGCTCCACCCGGATGATGGCCGTTTTCTCGTCGCCCGTCTTCTGGCGGTTGGCCAGCAGATCGTAGTAGAGGCGGCCGGAAACCAGCAGCACCTTCTCGACGGCGTTGGCATCCAGCTCCGCGTGCTCGCCGATGACCGGCTGGAACGAGCCCTGGGTGAAGTCCTCCACCCCGGTGGCAGCGGCCTTGAGGCGCAGCAGCTGCTTCGGCGTGAAGATCACCAGGGGCTTCCGCGGCCGGCTGTACGCCTGACGGCGCAGCAGGTGGAAGTGGGAAGCACCCGTGGTCGGGTTCGCCACGATCATGTTGTCCTCGGCGCACAGCTGAAGGAAACGCTCGATGCGTGCCGAAGAGTGGTCCGGGCCCTGGCCCTCGTAGCCGTGCGGCAGCATCATAACCAGCGAGGACCGCTGGCCCCACTTCTGCTCGGCCGAGGAAATGAACTCGTCGATGATCGTCTGGGCGCCGTTGACGAAGTCGCCGAACTGGGCCTCCCAGAGCACAAGCGCATCCGGGCGTTCCACTGAGTAGCCGTATTCAAAGCCCAGGGCGGCGAATTCGGAGAGCAGGGAATCATAGATCCACAGCTTCGCCTGGTTCGGACCCAGATCGCCCAGCGGCATCCACTCGGCGCCGGTGGCGCGGTCGTGGAACACGGCGTGGCGCTGGGTGAACGTGCCGCGGCGGGAATCCTGGCCGGCCAGGCGGACCGGGACACCTTCCATCAGCAGCGAGCCGAAGGCCGCGATTTCTGCGAAGCCCCAGTCGATGTTGCCCTCACGGGACATCTGCTCACGCTTCTCGAGCAGCGACTTCAGCTTCGGGTGCACGGTGAAGCCTTCGGGCACTGCCACGTGGGCCTTGCCGATGCGGGCCAGCGTGTCAGCGGAGATCGCAGTGGTGGAGGGTGCGACGACGGTCGAGCCCTCCTGCTGGGCGACGGGACGCTCCAGATCCGAGACAGCTTCCGAGTCCTTGGTGATGACCGGAATCGGCGACGTCTGGGCGGCATGCGTCTCAGCGAACACCCGCTCCAGGCGGCTCTGGTAATCGCGGAGCGCCTGCTCTGCCTCTTCCTGGCTGATATCGCCGCGTCCGATCAGGGACTCGGTGTAGAGCTTGCGCACGGAGCGCTTGGCTTCGATCAGCGAGTACATCATCGGCTGGGTCATCGAGGGATCGTCGCCCTCGTTGTGCCCGCGGCGGCGGTAGCACACCATGTCGATGACGACGTCCTTGTTGAACCGCTGGCGGTAGTCGAAGGCCAGCTGGGCAATCCGGACAACCTGCTCCGGATCGTCGCCGTTCACGTGGAAGATCGGAGCCTGGACCATCTTGGCAACATCGGTGGCGTACACCGAGGAGCGGGACGAGGACGGCGCGGTGGTGAAACCAACCTGGTTGTTCACGATCACGTGGATGGTGCCGCCGGTGCGGTAGCCGCGCAGCTGGGAGAGGTTGAGCGTTTCCGCCACCACGCCCTGCCCGGCAAACGCTGCGTCACCGTGAATCAGGATCGGCAGGACGGGGAACTCATCGCCCCGGTCCAGACGGTCCTGCTTGGCGCGGACGATGCCTTCGAGGACGGAATCCCCGGCTTCCAGGTGCGAGGGGTTGGCGGCCAGGTAGACCTTCGTCTGGTTGCCGTTGTCCGATGTGAAGGTTCCCTCGGTGCCGAGGTGGTACTTCACGTCGCCTGAACCCTGCACGGAGCGCGGATCCTGCGTGCCTTCAAATTCGCGGAAGACCTGGGCGTAGGTCTTGCCGGCAATGTTGGTCAGCACGTTCAGGCGGCCGCGGTGGGCCATGCCGATGCCGACTTCCTCCATGCCGTCATCCGCTGCACCGGAAATGATGGTGTCGAGCAGCGGAATCAGGGATTCGCCGCCTTCGAGGGAGAACCGCTTCTGGCCAACGAACTTGGTCTGCAGGAACGTTTCGAATGCTTCGGCTGCATTGAGCTTGCCCAGGATGCGCAGCTGTTCCTCGCGGGAGGGCTTGCTGTACGGGGCCTCGAGCCGGTCCTGGAACCAGGAGCGCTCTTCGGGATCCTGGATGTGCATGTATTCGATGCCGGCTGTGCGGCAGTAGGCATCCCGCAGCACGCCGAGGATCTTGCGCAGCTTCAGCATCGGCTTGCCGCCGAAACCGCCGGTGGGCCACTCGCGGTCCAGGTCCCAGAGGGTGAGGCCGTGGGTGAGCACGTCAAGGTCCGCGTGGCGGCGCTGGACGTATTCCAGCGGGTTGGTGTCCGCCATGAGGTGTCCGCGGACCCGGTAGGCGTGGATCAGCTGCTGGATGCGGGCAACCTTGTTGATCTGCTCATCCGGGTTGACCTGGATGTCGGGGCTCCAGCGCACCGGCTCGTAGGGAATGCGCAGCGACTCGAAGACGTCGTCGTAGAAGTTCTGCTCACCCAGCAGCAGCTGGTGGATGATGCGCAGGAACTCGCCGCTGCCGGCGCCCTGGATGACCCGGTGGTCATAGGTGGAGGTCAGGGTGATGACCTTGGAGATGGCGTTGCGGGCCAGGATCTTCTCATTCGAACCCTGGAACTCTGCCGGGTACTCGAGGGCGCCGGCACCGATGATGCAGGCCTGGCCCTTGGACAGGCGCGGAACGGAGTGAACCGTGCCGATACCGCCCGGGTTGGTCAGCGAGATGGTGGTGCCCTTGTAATCGTCCGCTGTCAGCTTTCCGGCGCGGGTTCGCTTGACCAGATCCTCGTAGGCGTGCCAGAACTCCGAGAAGTTCAGCGTTTCGGCCTTCTTGATGTTCGGAACCACCAGCAGGCGGGTGCCGTCCGGCTTCGGCATATCGATGGCGAGGCCGAAGTTGACGTGGGCGGGCTGGACAGCAACGGGCTTGCCGTCCACTTCGTCGTAGTAGACATTCTGCGACGGGAACTGGGCAGCGGCGCGGATGATCGCGTAGCCGAGCAGGTGGGTGAAGGAGATCTTGCCGCCGCGGGCACGTTCGAGGTGGCTGTTGATGACGATGCGGTTGTCAATCAGCAGCTTCGCCGGAACCGCACGGACCGTGGTGGCGGTCGGGACGCTCAGGCTGAGGTCCATGTTTGTGGCGATGGCCTTGGCCGGGCCGCGCAGGATGGTGACCTTGTCGTCTTCGGTGTCAGCAGTGGGCTTGGTCTTGGGCAGCTGAGCCGGAATGGGCGCGGACTTGGTTTCCGGCTTGGTGTCCGCAGCAGCCGGATTCGCCGAGGCTGCGGCGGACTTGGGTGCATCCTTGGCTGAGGCAGCTTCCTTGGCGACCGGCGGCTTTCCGGATTCCTGGGTCGCGGCGGGTGATTCCCCGGAGGCCTTGGGTGCCTGGGCCTCGGCGTTCACGACGGGCAGCTGCCGGGTTGCGGGATTGGCGCCGAGCTCACTCGGGGGAGTGGAGCCGTTGCCCGAAACGGTGCTTCCGGAAGCGTGCTTGGCGTCCTCGGCCTTAAAGGACTCGAAAATGCTCCACCACTTCTTGTCGACCGAGTTCTTGTCCTTGAGGAACTGCTCGTACAATTCGTCGACAAGCCATTCGTTTCCGCCGAATTCCTCCGGCAGGCGGTGGTTGGGTTGGTCTGGCACTAGTTATACGCCTCTTCCATGAATTGCCGTTTGCCCTGATGGCACCATGATCTGGGCGCTTCCGCCTCAAGACTGGCTGGTGCGGCCCGGTGCGCAGTGACCGAGACTTGGTTGCAAGTCTAGTTACAGATAGACGGAAGTGGCCAATCTCGACGGCGTGTGGTTGTGGGATCCGCCACATATCGGCGTGAGCGCCTTCCCGCAGGCCGGAGCCCCGGGAACCGCGGGCTGCGCCCCGGTCTTCCTCTGGTGTGGTGCGGCGAAAGCTGTAAACTGAAACTTCTATGGACAGCAACTCTAGGCGCCGGCCTGCCTCCTCGTCCGCGGTTACCGCAGCGAAGACGCACAGAGCCGGCAACGCCCGCACCCGTACCCCGCATTCTCCGGCAGAGTCATCGGAGCCTTCCAGTCCGGCCTCAGCCGACCATCCTCCGCCAGGCGCTAATCCGCCGACCCGCTTCCCCCGAAGCCTAATGCCCTGCCCCGCAGTGGGGGTGGCCGGCTGATATGGAGTGGTTATTCCTCTGTGCAGGCCTGCTGCTGATCTGCGGCACCGGTTTCTTCGTGGCCGTTGAGTTCGCCCTTGTGGCCCTCGACCAGCCCACGGTCCGCCGTGCGGTTGATGACGGCGACCAGAAAGCCGTGCCCCTGCTGCGCTGCCTGACCACCCTTTCCACCCAGCTCTCCAGCTGCCAGCTCGGCATCACTATTACCACCCTCCTTACCGGGTATGTCATGGAGCCGTCCGTGGGCCGGCTGCTGCAGGGACCCCTGGCGGCACTGGGCCTGCCGCAGGCAGCGGCACTGTCCGTTTCCGTGGTGGCCGCGATGCTCCTGGCGACGCTGCTCTCGATGCTGCTGGGCGAGCTGATTCCGAAGAACATGTCGATCGCGCTGCCGTTCAAGGTGGGGCGGGCGCTGGCCCGTCCCCAGCTCGCGTTCACTTTTGTTTTCAAGCCGGCAATCCTGCTCCTCAACGGATTCTCCAACAAGGTCCTGAACCTGTTCGGCCTTGAAGCCAAGGAAGAGGTTTCCGGGGCACGGACGCCGGCGGAGCTTTCGTCGATGGTGCGCCGTTCGGCTGAGATGGGCACCCTGGACCGCGGAACCGCCAACTTCCTGGCCCGCACCCTCTCCTTCTCCGAACGGACGGCCGCGGACGTTATGACTCCCCGCATCCGGCTGGAAACCATGGACTCCGAGCAGCCGGTCTCCGACGTTATTGAGGCTGCACGGCGAACCGGGTTTTCCCGGTTCCCTGTCCTGGGTGATTCCCCGGACGATATCCGCGGCGTGGTCCATGTTAAGAAAGCAGTTGCCGTTCCGCGGCGCAAACGCAGCGGACTTCCCGTAGCCGCGATCATGAGTGAGGTCCTCCGCGTGCCTGAAACGGTGCATCTGGACTCCCTGCTCTCGGAACTGCGCGGGGCGAACCTGCAGCTCGCCGTCGTGCTGGACGAGTATGGCGGAACAGCCGGCGTCGCGACTCTGGAGGACCTCGTTGAGGAGATCGTCGGTGAAGTTTCCGACGAGCACGACAAGCTCAAGCCGGGTGTCCTGCAGAGTGCCTCCGGCTACTGGTACTTCCCGGGCATCATGCGGCCGGATGAAGTGAGCGAGCTGATCCCTTTGCTGCAGGTTCCGGACGATTCCGGCTACGAAACGGTGGGCGGCTACATCATGGCCGGGCTGGGCCGCATTGCCGAAGTGGGGGATACGGTGCCGGTGCCCGGCGGAACGCTGGAAGTTGAACGTATGGATGGACGCCGGATCGACCGCGTCTGTTTTGTTCCTGCCGGGGATGAAGACCCTGAGGCCGGGCCCGACGCCGGGGAATCCGCAGGCACCCGGCAGTCAGACCCTGTGGCAACGGCCGGGAACTCAGTGCCGGCAGCGTCCGCCAGCCGTCCCGTCCACGGTTCGACGGCGGCTCCGCTGCGGAAGGAAGGTGCCCGATGAGTGACCTGGCAGGGATTTTCTGGCTGGTGGTCCTGCTCGTCGGCAACGCGTTCTTTGTCGGCGCCGAGTTCGCGGTGATGTCCGCCCGGCGCAGCCAGATCGAACCACTTGCTGACGCCGGATCCAAGCGCGCGAAGACCACGCTCTGGGCGATGGAACACGTCTCTCTGATGCTGGCGTGCGCACAGCTGGGCATCACTGTGTGTTCGCTGCTGATCCTGTACGTTGCCGAGCCAGCCATTCACCATCTGCTGGCCGCTCCGCTCACGGCGGTCGGCGTGCCGGTGGAAGTGGCTGATCTGGCCGGTTTCCTGGTGGCGCTGCTGTTTGTGACCTTCCTGCACGTCACCATCGGCGAAATGGTGCCGAAGAATATCTCGGTGTCAGTGGCCGACCGCGCCGCACTTGTGCTGGCCCCGCCGTTGGTGATGATTTCGCGTGTGGTGCGTCCGCTGACGGCAAGCCTGAACTGGATCGCCAACCACGCACTGCGGGCGGTCGGAATTACCCCGAAGGATGAGGTCACATCCTCCTTCACGCTGCAGGAGGTGCAGTCGATCGTGCAGGAATCCACCCGGCACGGACTGGTGGCGGACGACTCCGGCGTCATTTCCGGGGCGCTGGAATTCTCCGGCCAGACCGCCGGTGAGGTGATGATTCCACTGGATGAGCTGGTCACGCTCCGCACGGACTGCACCCCCGCGGAATTCGAGAAGGCCGTTGGCCGGACCGGATTCTCGCGGTTTGTGCTGATGGATGATGCCGGGAACTTCACGGGGTACATGCATCTGAAGGATGTGATGGCGATCCCGGAGGAGGCTTTCGAACGGCCGATTACGGAGAACAAGGTGCGCACGCTGGCAAACCTGCGGCTGGACGACGGTATCGAGGATGCGCTGGCAGTTATGCAGCGCACGGGCTCCCACGTAGCGCGTGTCCTGGGCCCGGACTCGCAGACCCGCGGCGTTCTGTTCCTGGAAGACATCATCGAACAGCTCATCGGAGAGATCCGGGATGCCACGCAGGCCCAGGGGTTCCGCCGCTCCGGGGACGGCTTCACCGGGTAGCACCAGGGCCCCGGCAGGACTCAGATGCGAATGATTCGCGTTTGCGTTATGCTGGGGTTCCTCCGGGCTTTCCGGAACTTTCTATTGACACCTGAAACGGGGATATTGACTCTATGCGCCGTCTGCCCATTCGACTCACCGGTTGCCTCCTTGCTGCTGGCCTGGCACTGAGCGCATGCTCCACGGACGGCGGGGGGAACGGGGAAAGCAGCAGTGCGGACGATGGAACCATCCGGGCGGTGGCCTCCACCGATGTCTACGGCAGCATCCTGGAATCCGTGGGCGGAGAGCACATCAGCGTTGAGTCCATCATCAACCGGCCGTCCCAGGACCCGCATTCCTATGAGGCCACCGCCAGGGATAAGCTCGCCGTCTCCAACGCCAGCCTGGTCGTCCTGAACGGCGGCGGGTACGACAGTTTTATGGAGAGCCTGGTCAAAGATGAAGGGCTGCCCGCCGAGGACGTGCTGAATGCCGTGGAGATTTCCGGTCTGGATACGGAATCCGGTCACACCCACTCTGATGAGGAATCCGAAGCGGATTCATCCCATGACCACGCCGGACACTCGCACGGAGAATTCAACGAGCACGTCTGGTATGACCCGGCCGCCATGGGTCTGCTGGCTGAGGCGGCGGCGCAGCGCCTGGCCGAACTGGATCCGGCCAATGAGGCGTCCTTCCGGGATAACGCAGCGGCTTTCACGGCGGGAATCAGCGAACTGGAAAGCAGGCTGGAGGCACTTCGGCCTGCAGCCGATGGGCGCGGCGTCGCCATGACCGAACCCGTTCCGGCTTACCTCCTGGAGGATGCCGGGCTGCACAACGATACCCCCGAGGACTTCACCCAGGCTGTGGAGGAAGGATCCGACGTACCGCCTGCGGCACTGAAGGAGATGCAGGACCTGTTGACCTCCGGCGTCATCGCCTTCCTGGCCTACAACGGGCAGACCTCCACCTCCCAGACCGAAGCCATCCGGAACACTGCCGAATCCGCGGGCATCCCCGTGGTCGACTTCTCTGAAACCCTCCCGGAAGGTGAGGACTACCTCGGCTGGATGAGCCTGAACATCGATGCCCTTGAGGGCGTCCTGCAGTGAACCGCCCGGTCGTCCAGCTCCGCGGCGCCTCCATGGCGTTCGGCGACCGGACGCTCTGGCAGGGACTCGACCTGGATATTCATGCCGGGGAATTCCTGGCCGTCCTGGGCCCAAACGGCACCGGCAAGACCACGCTCCTGAAGGTGCTCCTTGGCCTGCAGCCGCTCAGTTCGGGGTCGGTGACCGTCAACGGACGGAAGATCGAGCGCGGAAGCAGCGACATCGGCTACATCCCGCAGCAGAAGTCCTTCAGCCCGGGTACCCCGCTGCGTGCCCGGGACCTGGTGGGCATGGGGGTTGACGGCGACAAGTGGGGGCTGCGGCTGCGGCGGGCACCGGTCCGCAGACGGGTCGACGAACTGCTGGCCCAGGTCGGTGCCACCGCTTATGCGGACGAGCCGGTCGGTACGCTTTCCGGCGGTGAACTGCAGCGGCTGCGGGCTGCCCAGGCGCTGGCGACCGATCCGGACCTGCTGCTGTGCGATGAACCTCTGCTTTCCCTGGACCTGCACAACCAGAAGGCCATCAGTGCGCTCATCGATGAGCGCTGCCACGTCCAGGACGCCGCCGTGGTGTTTGTGACCCACGAAATTAATCCCATCATCGATTACGTGGACCGTGTCCTGTACCTGGCCGGCGGGCAGTTCCGGACCGGAACGCCGGCCGAAGTCCTGCGTTCCGACGTTCTTTCCGACATGTACGGCTCCCACGTGGAGGTACTGCGCAGCCACGGCCGGATCGTGGTGCTGGGCGTCCCTGATGCGACAACCCACCACCACGGTGAAAGCGAAGGCGACAATGGACCTTTCTGATTTCTTTTCCTCCGTCTTCGACTTCAGTGATTACGGGCAGCTGCTGCCGCTGGTAACAAATTCCCTCTGGGCCGCGGCCATCCTCGGACTGGTGGGCGGGCTGATCGGCATCTTCGTGATGATGCGGGACCTGGCCTTCGCGGTGCACGGGATTGCGGAGCTGTCCTTCGCCGGCGCCGCTTTGGCCCTGCTCATCGGCGCCAACGTGGTCCTGGGGTCACTGGTTGGTTCGATTACTGCCGCTCTGCTGCTGGCGGTGCTTGGCCTGCGTGCCCGGGACCGCAACTCGATCACCGGAGTCATCATGCCCTTCGGGCTTGGCCTGGGCATCCTTTTCCTGGCCCTGTACGAAGGACGCTCGGCCAATAAGTTCGGGCTCCTGACCGGACAGATCGTTGCCGTGGACAGCGTCCAGCTGAATCTGCTGGCCATCTGCGCGGCAGTGGTGGTCGTCGGCCTGGTGGTGGTGTGGCGGCCCCTCACCTTCGCCAGTGCTGATCCGGACCTGGCAGAAGCCCGCGGGGTTCCGGTGGGAGCCCTGTCCATCGTGTTTATGTTCCTGCTGGGACTTTCCGTGGCGCTGTCCATCCAGGTGGTTGGTGCGCTGCTGGTGCTCTCGCTGCTGATCACTCCGGCCGCCGCCGCTCTGCTTGTCACGTCCTCGCCGAGGCTGGTGGTGGCGCTGAGCGTGGTCTTTGCCCTGGTTTCGGCGGTGGGCGGGATCCTGCTGGCGCTCGGCGGACGGATTCCGATCAGTCCCTATGTGACCACGATTTCCTTCGCGATTTACCTGGTCTGCCGGATCATCATGAGGGTGCGCGGGCGCAGCCGGAAGTTCAGCGCAAACATCCCCGCAGCGTCAGCGGGCTAGGAGCCGCGGCTGGCGGAGCACTCCGGGCAGAGCCCAAAAACCTCAACTGTGTGGGCCACTTCGGTAAAACCGTGTTCCTTGCCGAGCCGTGCCGCCCAGCTTTCGACAGCTGGAGCTTCGATTTCCACCGCTTTCCCGCAGTTCCGGCAGACCAGGTGGTGGTGATGGTGGGCGGCCTCGCAGCGCCGGTACAGGACCTCGCCGTCAGCGCCGCGCAGCACATCCACCTCTTCCTCGTCCGCCATGGACTGCAGAATCCGGTAGGTCGTGGCCAGGGACACCTGCTCGCCGCGGTCCTGCAGCAGGCGGTGGAGCTCCTGCGTGCTCACAAAGTCTTCCAGTGAGTCCAGGGTGCGGCCCACCGCGAGACGCTGGCGGGTGACCCGTGGCTCGGCCGTCCGCCGTGATGGCGATGGCTGCGCTGACATGGGAGCCTCCTGCGGCTGCTTCGGGTGGATCGGGTTCTCCCCAGATTATCAGCGATGCGCTTCCCCGGTCCCTCCGCCGCCCTGTGCTGCGGGAGTATCGTGACCGTATGAAAATGACGAAGTATGCCCACTCCTGCGTCCGGTTCGAGAAGAACGGCGCTGTGCTGGTCATTGACCCGGGGAATTTTTCGGAGGTGGAGGAAGCGCTGGCAGGTGCCGATGCGATCCTGGTGACCCATGAACACGCTGACCACATCGACCGGGAGCGGGTACTGCCCATCCTGGCGGGAAGGTCCGGGCTGGCGCTGTATGCTCCGGCGGGCCTGGCCGGGGCACTGCGGGAGGAAGTGCCGGAGGATGTGCGCACCCGCATTCACGACGTCGAACCGGACACCTCGTTTGAGATCGCCGGAATCGGAGTCCGCTCGTTTGGCGGGCAGCATGCCCTGATTCATCCGCTGATCCCCATGGTGCGGAACCTGGCATACCTGATCGAGGGCAGCATCTACCATCCGGGAGATTCCTTCACCGTTCCGAACGGACTCAGGGCAACCACCCTCCTGCTGCCGATCCATGCCCCCTGGTCGAAGGTCGGGGAAGTCATCGACTTCCTGATCAGCTGCGGCGCCGAAACGGCGTACCCCATCCACGACGCCCTCCTGAACGGCAACGGCCGCGGGATTGTGGAGAAGCACCTGGAACGGTTCGGCAAAATGTACGGCACCCGGTATGTGCGGCTGGCCTCCGGCGATGTGGTGGACGTATGAGCGGAGTGCTGATCAGTGCCGGGGAGCTGCAGGAGCTCCTGGCGGCGAACCAGCCCGTGCGGCTCTTGGACGTGCGGTGGGAGCTGGGCCGCACGGACGGGCACCGGCAGTACCTGGCCGCCCACCTGCCCGGAGCAGCCTTCGTGAACCTGGATACTGAGCTCTCCGCCCCGCCCGGATCCGGTGGGCGGCACCCGCTGCCGGCTCCGGAGGACTTCACGGCGTCGGCCCGCCGCTGGGGCATCAACGACGGCGACCTGGTGGTTGCCTACGATGCGGCCGGAGGAGGCTCTGCCGCCCGTGCCTGGTGGCTGCTGCGCCACGCCGGCTTCCCGGAGGTCAGGCTGCTCGACGGCGGGCTGCGCGCCTGGCAGGAAGCCGGCGGCAGGCTTGTGGAGGGCGACGAGATCCCGGCACCGGGTACTGCCTCCTTGTCATGGGGTCATATGCCGGTGGCGGACAGGGAAACTGCCGGCGGGCTGGCCTCTTCGGGGGTGTTGATCGATGCCCGGGCGCCTGAACGCTTCCGTGGAGAACACGAACCCATCGATCCCCGGGCCGGGCATATCCCCGGAGCAGTCAACGTACCGGCGGCCGGGAACCTGGAGGGGAACGGGCGGTTCGCCGATGCGCGCGTGCTCCGGGACCGGTTCGAAGCGGCCGGCGTCGACGGCACCAAGCCGGTTGCCGCCTACTGCGGCTCCGGTGTGTTCGCGGCAGCCGAAGTGGCTGCCCTGGCAATTGCGGGTTTCGACGCCGCGCTGTATCCGGGCTCGTGGTCCGAGTGGTCATCCACCCCCGGAGCGCCGGTGGCAACCGGCGGGGCAGACGGGTAGCGTCAAAGCCATGATTACCGGCCGTCCCGTCCCGCCGCCGCTGCATGTGCAGCGCAGCGGCCAGGCCGCCAGCAGCTTTCACCGAGGAGAACGCATGAGCACACTATTCACCAAAATCATCGAGGGTGAGATCCCGGGCCGCTTCGTGTGGAAGGACGACGACGTCGTTGCCTTCCTCAGCATCGGCCCCCTCGCGGATGGACACACCCTGGTGGTGCCGCGCCGGGAGGTCGACAAATGGACGGACGCTCCGGCAGACCTGCTGGCAAAGCTGACCGCCGTGGCGCAGGAGATCGGCAAGGTCCAGGTGGAGGTCTTCGGCTCCGAGCGGGCGGGACTGACCATCGCCGGCTTCGAGGTGGAACACCTGCATCTCCACGTGTGGCCGGCCAACTCGCTGCAGGACTTCGACTTCAGCCGGGCGGACACGAACCCCGACCCGGAGCGGATGGCAGCCAACGCGGAGAAACTGCGCGGCGGCCTGCGTGCCGCCGGGCACGCCGAGTTCGTGCCTGAAGCGTAGCCAGGTCCCCGGGCCCTCTGCCGGCTCCGGCGGCCTACGCCGGGGCCAGCGCCTGGTTCAGCGCGGTCCGGATCCGTTTCTCCGAAACGGACCGGGCCGTTCCCAGTTCCTGGGCAAAGAAGCTGATCCGCAGCTCCTCGATCATCCAGCGGACCTCGGTGAGGGCGGGGGGAGTGCCGGCGCCGGGCAGCAGGGCCGCGACGGCGTCGTCGTAGTCATCCTCCAGGCCCTGGACCACTGCCATGTTCAGTGAATCACGCTGGATATTGGTCGGCAGTTTCTCCAGCCGGCGCTCAATCCCGGCAAGGTAGCGCGGCAGCTGGGCCAGCTGGGCGTAGCCGGTGCGGGCCACGAACCCGGGATAGACCAGCTGCTCGAGCTGGGCCCGGATGTCGTTCAGGGCCGAAATCAAGGCCAGGGACGTGGTGCCCTTGAGCTGCTTCTGGATCCGCCGGGTGCTGGAGAGCACCTTTTCCACGATGGCCGTCACGGTGAACACCGTGTCTATCAGATCTGCCCGCACGCTCTCGTAGAGCGCATCGAACTCTTCCCGCGACCAGGGCAGCTTTTCCGGCGTCAGCTTGTCGATCGCCGCGAGCGTGCAGTCCTGGATCAGTGCGGCTACGCTCCCGTGCGGGTTCTGGCTGAAGGTCAGCTTCTCGGCATTGCTCAGGTGCTCCAGCACATATTTCGCCGGGCTGGGGACCCGCAGTGCCAGCAGGCGGATGACGCCGGCCCGCATGGCGGCTTCCTGCTCCGGCACGTTCTGGAACACCCGCAGGCCCACACTGGCGCCCTCATCCACCAGGGCGGGATAACCGGTGACGGTGTGCCCTGCCACCTCCCGGGCGACCTGCCGCTCGATGGTGCCGAAGGTCCACTCGGTCAGCCCGGATTGTTCCCGGAACGACGGCGGGCCCCCGTTGGAGGAGGCCGGAACGGCCGCCGCTTGGCCGGAGGTTGTGCCGGGTTTTCCCCGTGCAGGCTTGCCGGCAGGTTTGACGGTGCCCGGAGTTGCTCCGAGGGATTCCGCGATCGCCCGGCGGTTGGCCGGTGCGAGGGACTCCTGCAGAGCTGCCAGGTCCTTGCCCTCGTCCAGGATCCGTCCGGCGGAGTCAACGACCGAAAAACTCATGCGCAGGTGTTCCGGCACCGCTTCCCAGTTCCAGGACCCGGGCGGAATGATGTGGCCCTTGAGCCGGCGCAGCGCCAGTTCCAGGGACGGTTCCAGGGGGTCCGACGCCGGATCGAAGTCGGCAGCCAGGGCAGCAGCAGCTGCCCGTGCCACGTCCGGTGCCGGAATGAAGTTCTTCCGCACGGCCTTGGGCAGGGACTTGATCAGCGCGGTAATCAGCTCGGCCCGCAGACCTGGAATCTGCCAGCGGAACGGCTCAGGATCCAGCTGGTTCAGGAACAGCACCGGGACCTGGACCGTGACGCCGTCGTTCGCTCCCGGAACCCCGGGGGTGAACTCGTAGGACAGCGGCAGGTCAAAATCCCCGAACCGGAAGGCTTTCGGGAAGTCGTTCTCATCCAGGTCCGCGGCATCGTCGGTGCGCAGGGCATCAGGATCAAAATCCAGCAGCCCCGGGTTTTCGTGGCGGGCGTGCTTCCACCACTTGTCGAAATGCCGTTCCGAAACGACGTCGGTCCCCACCCGTTCGTCGTAGAACTCGAAGAGCGTCTCATCATCAACCCGCAGGCCGCGGCGGCGGACGCGGGTTTCGAGTTCTTCCAGCTCCGCGAGCAGGGCCCGGTTGCGGTGGAAGAACTTGTGGTGCGTGCGCCAGTCGCCTTCCACCAGGGCATGCCGGATGAACATTTCGCGGGACAGCACCGGATCGATGCGCCCGTAGTTCACGCTCCGCCTCGGAATCACGGGCACACCGTAGAGCGTGACCTTCTCGTACGCCATGACCGAACCGTTGCGCTTGGACCAGTGGGGTTCGCTGTACGTGCGTTTGATCAGGTGCGGTGCGACTTCCTCCACCCACAGCGGATCGAACCTGGCTGCGATGCGCGCCCAGAGCCGGGAGGTCTCCACAAGTTCCGCGGCCATCACCCAGTCCGGCGACTTCTTGAACAGGGCAGATCCCGGGAACACCGCGAACCGGGTGCCGCGCGCCCCGGCATATTCCCGCTTGCGCTGATCGTAAAGGCCGATGTGGCTCAGCAGGCCCGCGAGCAGACTGATATGCACGTCTTTTTCGCGGCCCACCGGATCGACTTCTCCGGGGGCGAGGGTGATGCCCAGCGGCTTGGCAAGCTGCCGGAGCTGGGCGAACAGGTCCTGCCACTCCCGGATGCGCAGGAAGTTCAGGAACTCGTTTTTGCACAGCTTCCGGAACTGGGAGGAGGAGAGCTCTTTCTGCTTCTCCTGGACGTAGCGCCAGAGGTTAAGGAACCCCGTAAAGTCCGAATTCTCATCCACGAACCGCTTATGCAGTTCGGCCGCTTTCTGGGCCCGGGCCGGATCGTCCTTCGACGGACGTTCCCGCGGATCCTGAATGGTGAGGGCAGCGGCCAGGACCATGACTTCACGGGTGCAGTTGCGGGCACCGGCTTCCACGATCATGCGGCCGAGCCGGGGATCAACGGGCAGCTGGGCCAGCTTGCGTCCGACGGCGGTGATCCCGCCCTTGGGTTCCAGGGCACCCAGCTCACGCAGCAGCAAAGCGCCGTCGTTCACGGCCTTGGGATCCGGCGGCTGGACGAACGGGAAGTCCGACACATCCTTGGGGCCCTGCGCCACGCCCATGGCTGCCATCTGCAGGATCACGGCGGCCAGGTTGGTCCGCAGGATTTCCGGGTCGGTGAACTCGGGACGCGCTTCGAAGTCTTCCTCCGAATACAGGCGGATGGCGATACCGTCCGAAACACGGCCGCAGCGCCCGGAACGCTGGTTTGCCGAGGCCTGGGAGATCCGCTCGATGGGCAGGCGCTGGACTTTGGTGCGGTGGGAGTACCTCGAGATCCGGGCGGTGCCGGTGTCAATGACGTACTTGATGCCCGGTACGGTGAGGGAGGTTTCGGCAACGTTCGTGGCCAGCACGATCCGGCGCTGCTTCCCGGGGGAGAACACCCGGTGCTGCTCGGCCAGGGACAGCCGGGCAAAAAGCGGCAGGATTTCCGCGTTGGCCAGCCGCGGATTGCGCTGCAGCGTGCCGCGCAGAGCATCGGCGGCGTCGCGGATCTCCCGTTCGCCGGAGAAGAAGATCAGGATGTCGCCGGGAGCTTCGCGGGAAAGTTCGTCGACCGCACCGCAGACCGCGTCGAGGGGATCCCGGTCCTCCTCAAGTTCGTCATCGTCCGCGTCCAGGGATCCGAGGGCGGGCTGGTTCAGCGGACGGTAGCGGATTTCCACCGGGAACGTGCGGCCGGAGACCTCGATGACGGGAGCCGGTGTGCCGTCGGGAGCGGCGAAATGCCGGGCAAAGCGTTCCGGGTCGATCGTCGCGGAGGTGATGATGATCTTCAGGTCGGGACGCTCGGGCAGCAGCCGCTTGAGGTAGCCCAGGATGAAGTCGATGTTGAGGCTGCGTTCGTGCGCCTCGTCGATGATGATCGTGCTGTACTTCTTCAGCTTCCGGTCATGCTGGATTTCGGCAAGCAGGATACCGTCGGTCATCACCTTGACCTTGGTACCGCGGCTGACCTGCCCGGTGAACCGGACCTGGAAGCCCACCTCAGCGCCGATCTCGACGTCGAGCTCCTCGGCGATGCGCTCCGCAACGGTGCGGGCCGCGAGCCGGCGGGGCTGGGTGTGGCCGATCATTCCGTTCTCGGCAAGCCCCAGCTCCAGGCACATCTTGGGGATCTGAGTGGTTTTGCCGGAGCCGGTGGCGCCGGCAATCACGGTCACCTGATTGGCCGCAATGGCCGCCATGATGTCTTCACGGCGTTCCGAGACGGGAAGCTGTTCGGGGTAGGAGATTGTCAGTGCCATAGTTGGCACCAGTCTAGTGGGTTGGCGGTGCCTGCCCGGCGGCCCTGGCCAGGCGCCCCGCGGCTTCCCGGGCCCGCTGGCGCATCTCCTCCGGTTCCAGGATTTCAAACTCGATGCCTAGGGCAGCCATCCGGATCAGCGGGAGGTCCAGCGAATCCCAGCCGCTTCGCAGCATCGTGTGGCCGGGGCCGTCGGCTTCGAGGACAGCGACTTCCGCGGGTACCTGTTCGGCAACCGCGCCCAGCGGTGCCGCGATCCGCAGGACGACGTCGTACCGGTAGGGGCTGCGTGTGATCGCGTCCTGGACGTAGGCAACGAGGTCCCGGGCCGGCAGCGGCCGCGGCACGAACCGTTCGCGGGGCACCGGGATGGACTGGCACCGGTCCACCCGGAAGGTCCGCCAGTCCTGGCGGTCCGCATCCCAGGCAACCAGGTACCACCGCCGGCCGGTGCTGACCAGCTTGTAGGGTTCAACAATCCGGCGGCCTTCGGCGGCTTCGAAAGCCTGGTAGCGGAAGGCAGAGACCCGCCGCTCGGAAATTGCCGTGGAGAACGCGGTGAGGATATCCGGATTCACCGCTGAGACGGTGGCAGCCGGCCCCGCCAGCACGCTGACAGACTGGCGCAGAGCGGAGAACTTTGGCCGCAGGCGGCCGGGCAGGACCTGTTCCAGCTTCACCAGTGCCCGGATCGACGCTTCACCGATACCCGAAACCGGCCCGGAGGCAACAGCGGTCAGGCCCAGGGCGACGGCAAGGGCTTCCTCGTCGTCGAGCAGCAGCGGAGGCAGCTGGGCGCCGGCGCCCAGCTGATAGCCCCCTGCGATGCCCGGGGAGGCCGAGATGGGGTAGCCCAGAGTGCGCAGCTTGCCGATATCCCGGCGTACCGTCCGTTCGGTGACGGCCATGCGGTCTGCGAGCGCCGCACCGGTCCACTCGCGGCGCAGCTGGAGCAGCGAGAGCAGGTGCAGCAGCCTGGCGGATGTTTCAAGCATGCAATCAAGCTACTCCGATATGCGGACAGAAGCTGTCCTGATTAGCTAAACGGGCGCTGCCTCGGGGGAGCGCGGCTGGTCAGGTGTGCGGCACCCCGGCCAATGGCGATGGGTGCCGGGGTGGAACGCAGCCGGAACGTCCGGAGACTATCCGGCGCAATAGGCGCATTAACGGAACCGCGGCTGGTACGGCTGGTCGAGGTAGAGGTCCCGCGGGTCCTTCACATCCCAGAGCGCGTTGCCGTGCCAGGGGCGGCCGGAATGGACCGGTGGGAGATGGCCGCGTCCGTCGTTGCGGATGCTGTGGACGACTGCGGCGATGCTGATGAGGAGGAGGGCGGCTGCGAAGCTGATCAAGAAGATTTCCATACCTCAAGGCTGGTCCCGGACGCAGGAAAATATGAGTGGCAGAAATGACCATGACCAACAAAAAGCTGCCATACTTGGGACATGCTCAAATCTGTGGCAGTCATCACACTGGACAGCGTCGGAATCTTCGAACTCGGCCTGCTGGGAGAGATCTTCGGCATCGACCGCTCAGACCGCGGAACCGGGATTCCCTGCTTCGAACTCACTGTTGTGACCCCCGATCCCGGACCGGTGCGGACCGCGGCTGGGTTCACCATCGACGTCGCGCATGGCCTGGACGCTGCCAGGGATGCGGATCTGGTGGTTATGGCACCGTTTGGCAGCACGGAGGCCCGCCGGATGCCGGAAGCCGTACTTGAGCTGCTGCGCGAAAGCCTGCGGCGCGGGGCCTGGGTGATGTCTGTCTGCACCGGAGCCTTCGCCCTGGCCGAAGCCGGCATCCTGGACGGGCGCAAGGCAACCACCCACTGGAGGTACTCGGAGGAGCTTGCAGGCGCCTATCCCGAGGTGATCGTCGATGAGAACGTGCTTTACGTCCAGGACGGCACCGTGATCACCAGTGCCGGAACAGCAGCCGGAATCGACGCTGCCCTGCACCTGATCCGTCAGGAACTCGGTGCCAAAACTGCAGCCGCCATCGCACGGGACATGGTGGTGCCTCCCCACCGGGACGGAGGCCAGGCGCAGTACGTCGACCGGCCAATGTCGATCACCGGCTGCGACACCTTGGAAGAAGTCCTCGTGTGGATCAACTCCCACCTGGAAGAGGACCATTCCGTGACCGCGCTCGCCGACCGGGCACACATGTCCGAACGGACCTTCGCGCGCCGGTTCAAATCCGAGACGGGGACCACTCCGTCCGCCTGGATCAACACGCAGCGGGTACTCCGGGCCCAGGAACTGCTGGAAGAATCCGAGCTGACCATTGAGGAAGTGGCCCGGGCCGTCGGATTCGGGCAGGCCGTCCTGCTGCGGCACCACTTCAACCGCGACGTCGGCATCAGCCCCGCAGCTTACCGGCGGGCGTTCCGGGGCGCTGCTGCGGCGGGCCGTCCCGCCAAGACCGCCAGCTGACCCGCCGGCGCTTCCGGCTGACCTGCCAGGGTTTCCGGCGCTTCCAGCGACCCGCTGAAAACGCCGGAAACACGCTCATGACCGGGGGATGTTGCGCAGGTTGCTCCGGGCCATGCTGACAGCCTGACCGGCTCCCTTGTTCAGCACCACCTTGGACATGGCCGTGGCGAATCCCAGCACCTGGTCGGTGGTGATCTTGGGGGGAATGGACAGGGCATTCGGATCGGTGACCAGCTCCACCAGGGACGGACCCGGGTGTTCGAATGCCGCCCGGTAGGCGTTCATGATCTCCGCCGGGTCGCTGACCCGCACAGCATGGAAACCGATGGCGGCAGCAATATCCGCATAGTTGGTATCCGGGACGTCCACAGCGTAGTCGGGCAGTCCGTCCACCAGCATCTCCAGCTTGACCATGCCCAGGGTCGAGTTGTTAAACACCACCACGTTCAGCGGCAGGTTGTACATGCGGGCGGTAATCAGTTCTCCCAGCAGCATGGACAGGCCGCCGTCACCGCAGACAGCCACCACCTGCCGGTCCGGATGGGAGAGCTGGGCACCCACTGCGTGGGGGAGCGCGTTCGCCATGGTGCCGTGCAGGTAGGAACCGATGAGCCGGCGGGTCCCGAGCGGGTTGATGTACCTGGCCGTCCAGACGTTGCACATGCCGGTGTCGGCGGTGAAAACCGCGTCCCGGGAGGCCGCCTCGTCCAGAAGCGAGGCGGCGTACTCGGGATGGATGGGTCGCAGCTTTTCCGCCTTCTGCGTGTAGGCGCCCACTGCCTTGTTCATCAGCCGGTCATGCTTTTTCAGCATCTCTTCCAGGAATCTGCTGTCCTGCTTCTCCTCGACCAGGGGCATCAGGGCCTCCAGGGTGGGAAGGATGTCGCCGTGGACGGCAATATCGACGTCGGTGCGCCGGCCCAGGTGCTCTGCAGCCCGGTCCACCTGGGCTGTTTTGGTGTCCGGAAGGAACTGGTTGTACGGGAAATCGGTGCCCAGCAGGATCAGCAGATCGGCGTCCTTGATCCCCTCGGCAGCTGCCCCGTAGCCCAGCAGGCCCGTCATGCCGACGTCGAACGGATTCTGGTACTGGATGAAGTCCTTCCCCCGGAGCGAGTGCCCAACCGGCGCGTTGACCTTGGCAGCGAACTCCACCACCGCGTCGTGGGCGCCCTCAACCCCAATCCCAACGAAGACCGCTACTTTCCGTGCCTCGTTGACGGCGGCGGCCAGCTGGTGCACACTCTCGGCTGCCGGAACCACGGAGGCAGGGAGGAACTCTGCGGGTGACGGGGTGGGTGCAGTAGCCTCCTGGCCCGCAATGTCGCCGGGAATAGTGACCACCGAAACCCCGCGCAGGGCGACCGCGTGCTGGATGGCGCTGTGCATAACGCGCGGAGCCTGATCGGAGGTGCTGATCAGTTCCGAATACACAGAACACTCGGTAAACAGCCGGTCCGGATGGGTTTCCTGGAAAAAGCCGCTGCCGATCTGGGCGCTGGGAATGTGCGAGGCAATGGCCAGCACCGGGGCTCCGCTGCGGTTGGCGTCATAGAGGCCGTTGATCAGGTGCAGGTTTCCCGGGCCGCAGGACCCGGCGCAGACGGCCAGCTTCCCTGTCAGCTGGGCTTCGGCGGAGGCCGCCAGGGCGGCGGCTTCTTCATGCCGGACATGGATCCAGTCGATCCCTCCGCGCTTGGACCCGCCGGTCCGGCGAACAGCGTCCACGATGGGGTTCAGGCTGTCTCCGACGATGCCGTAAATGCGTTGGACTCCGGCGGCGCGAAGCTGTTCGATCAGTTGGGTGGCGAGCTGTTTGGCCATGGGGCGCTCCCGGCTACCGGGTCCCAGCCGCCCGGCCGGCACCCGATGGGTGGTTTAGGCGGAATGAAGAAAAACTCCGGCCAGCGCCACAATCGTTCCAAAGACAAGCATGCTGCCGACCGGCCCTTTCATGCTACGCACCGCTGCTGCACCCTCCAAGTCCGCCCGGCACCGGCACTGCTCAGCCCGCAGGATGAAAGCGCTCCACCCCCGGGATGGAAAACGCCGTGCCCCGCCGTTTCAGCGTCGAAGTGCCCGTCCCTGCTGGTAGCGTCCATCCCAGTCAAACCGGGACCATGGCGCACCTGCAGGCGGTGCGGGCATGGGTTTCCGGAAAGAAAAGTACGCGGCTGGCCCCACCCGGCAGCGGTCTCTATCCACAATTGGAGAGCCCCCATGGGTGTTGCCAGACGCATTGTTTTTCCCGTTCTTTGGCTGGTGGTCTTCGCCGTTATAGCCGCGGCCCTGTTCAAGCTGGCGTTCCTCGACGGGCTCAGCGCGCAGGCTGAAACCCAGGTTCCCTCCGCCCAGATGCAGACCGCAACGGTGCAGGCAGTGCGGGGAAGCATCACCAACACCGTCGATGTCCAGGGATCAGTGGTTTCGGACCCGGCCGTACCCGTGCGGAGCACCGCGGACGGGGTGGTCGTCTATATCGATGCCGAGCAGGGACAGCGGGTAGAAAAAAGCGAGAGGCTCTTCCAGGTGCGCAAGCCGGTGGAGGAACAGCCGGCAGTGCAGCCTGCGCCGGAGGAGGACTCTGCTCCGGTTCCCGCGGCCCCGAGATACACATACATCGACGTCACGGCGGCGGCAGCCGGAACCCTGGCCAGTTTTCCGGTACTGCTTAACCAGCAGGTGAGTGTCGGCACGGAAATCGCTTCGATCGACCCGGGCACTTTCTCTGTCCAGGGCACCCTGAGCACGGACCAGCAGTTCCGCATCATGGACCGGCCGAATACGGCAGAGGTAACCATCAACGGAGGCCCCGCTCCGTTTGCCTGCAGCGACGTCACCATGGGGAAGACGGCTCCGGCAGCGGACGGCATCTCCACCCAGGCCCAGGCACAGGCGCAGCCCATCATCGGCCCGCCCGCTGCCGGGCAGGGCTCGGGCACCGTGAGCTGCTCCGTCCCGGCGGATGTCTCGGTCTTCGCAGGCCTCGGCGCGGCCATCACCATTACCGCCGGCCAGTCGCTGGATGCGGTGACGGTACCGACGACGGCGGTGCAGGGAGCGGTGCAGAACGGTGTTGTCTGGGTAGTCAGTGCGCCGGGCGCCTCGGAAGAACGGGCCGTGGTCCTGGGCCTGACAGACGGCCAGACCGTTGAAATCGCCGAAGGGCTGAGTGAGGGAGAAGAGATCCTTCTGTTTGTTCCGGGTGCGGAAGCGCCGCAGGACGGACAGCAGATGATGTACGGGCCCGGAGTGATGGGCGGATGAGCGGGGTGACGCAGCCCCTCGGCGGCCCCGCACAGCAGGAATACACCGGGTGGGACGGCCAGGAAGCGCCGGAAGCCGGGGCGCTTGTCTCCATGGAAGCAGTCACCCGCAGCGTGCAGCTGCCCGATGGCGCGCAGCTGACAATCCTGGACGGCGTCGACCTTCAGATCGACCGCGGCGACCATGTTTCCATCGTCGGCCGTTCCGGTTCCGGCAAGTCCACGCTGCTGAACATCCTGGGCATGCTGGATCTGCCCACCACCGGCAGGATGGAGTTTGGCGGCATTCCCGTCGAGTCCATGAGCGGAAACGCCCGGGCAGTCAAACGGGGGAGCTCTGTGGGGTTCATTTTCCAGCAGTTCAATCTGCTGGCCGAACGCACCGCCCTGGAAAACGTGATGACGCCGCTGCTTTATGCGCGGGGGCGCTCCTTCTGGCAGCGGGAAAAGATTGCCGCGGAGATGCTGGCGAAGGTCGGCCTGGGCAACCGGCTCAGCGACAAACCGCAAAAGCTCTCCGGTGGCGAGCAGCAGCGGGTGGCAATTGCCCGGGCACTGGTTCGCGGGCCGGAACTGATCCTCGCCGACGAACCCACCGGGGCGCTGGACATCGCTACGGGACAGGCCGTGATGGCGCTCCTGGCAGACGTTGTGGCCGAATCCGGAGCCGCACTGGTCACGATCACCCACGATCCAGGCGTGGCTGCGCTCGCCGACCGGCATTACCTGCTGGACGGCGGCCACCTGCGTGCCGGAACGGAGCCGTCCGTATGAGCTTCTCCGGAATTGCCGCCACCCTGGTCGAGGCCTGGACCGAACTGCGGATCCACAAGGCCAGGATCCTGTTGGCGCTGGTGGGGGTTGCGCTCTCCGTGGCGGCGCTGACCGCTGTGGTGGGGCTGGCGGACATGGCCCGGGCGGCCATGGCCCAGGGCTCCGAATCACAGAGCGGGCGCCCGGCAACCCTCAGCGTTTCCGCGTACTCCATGGATGGCTCCGTCCCGGACAACTCTGGGCTGAGAGGCGCCTATGCGGGTGTTGCAGAGCGCTACTCCATTGACCATGCGTCCTTGTTCCTGCCCACCCAGATTCCCTTCCAGTTCCCTGACGGTGTAGCGCAGACAGAGACTCTTGTGGTGGACGCTGATTTCGGCACCATGCGGCGGGTTAACCTGCAGGCTGGAACCTGGTTTACGGAAGCAGACTCCCAGCGCCTGGCACCGGCGGTCATTGTCAATGAGGCGTTCCACGCCAGGATGGGATCCCCGGACCTGGCTGTGGATCCCGTGGTGCAGATCTGGAACGGAGGACCCGTGGACGCTGTTATCACCGGGGTCCGGGCAAACTCCTGGGAGCAGGAATTGCCTGCTGTTTACCTGCTGACGCGGGCGTATGACAGGCTCGGCCTGGCCGGCAGCGGCATGGGCGCCCCGCCGATGCTGGAGCTGTGGGTCCCGGAGGAACTGGCGGTGCCGCTGCAGGAAGCCATCACCGCTGACCTGGCGGCGCAGTTTCCCAACCTGCAGAGCAGCGTTTACCGGAGCGACTACGCCGCGTGGGGCGACCCGTATGCCGTCCTGGAACTGGTGGTTGGCGGGATCGCTGCGATGGTGATGCTCCTGGGCGCCGTGGGCCTGCTCAACATCTCCATGGTGACCGTGAAGTACAGGGTGCGGGAGATCGGTATCCGGCGCAGTTTCGGTGCAACGTCCGGCAGGATTTTCTTCGGTGTGATGCTGGAATCCGTGGTTGCCACCTTCGCCGCCGGCGTTGTGGGGGTTATGGCCGCCATCGCCATCGTCAAACTGCCGATTGTGCAGCAGCAGATCGCCTCGGGCGTAGCCGAACTGCCGCCGTTCCCCATCGAAGCGGCCCTGCTGGGGCTTGGCGCGGCCACCGCCGTCGGGACACTCGCCGGGCTCATCCCCGCGCTGGTTGCCGTACGCGTCAAGGTGATTGATGCCATCCGCTACTGAGGCACTCAGCAGGCGAGCTCAGACTCCAGCCCGTCCCGCGCCGCACGGATCTGCTCGATGTCATCAGAAAGGGAGGCCGCAGCCTGGGGGACGGTCATTGACTCGTCAATGTTCGTGACCGCCTCGTCGAAGTTGTTCCAGGCGTCCTCAACGGCCGTCCGGCGGTCCTCGGCGACCGATTCAAGAGCCGGGCCCAGGTCCTGATAGGCGTTCTGGATGGTGTCCCGTTCAGCCTGGATTTCTTCGATGGTGGAGGAGGAATCGATCGAAACGCGGGCATCGGCGACGGTGTCGGAGAACTGTGTGTAGGCGTCGCAGGCCGACTGTGTGTTCTCGGCGGGGGTCTGGTTCCCGCTGCAGGCCACTGCCGAGAAGGCGGCAGCGGCGAAAACGATGGCAAGGGCGGAGCGGCTGCCGGGCATGGGGGCCTCCTGGGGAATGACGCCTGGGTGCGGCGCGGGAAAACAGCACCGCTATGTCTCCCATGGTCCGCGCTCCCAGCAGGAACGGGAAGATGCCGGGCGCCGCAGCTGGCAGCCCTGCCGAAAATTGAGCCGGACGCCGGAAGCCAACAAAAAAGCCAGGCCGTGACTTTCTGGGAAAGTCACGGCCTGGCCGTTTCACATGCGTGCCCTCGATAGGATTCGAACCTACGGCCTGTTGCTCCGGAGGCAACCGCTCTATCCCCTGAGCTACGAGGGCGGGACACCGGAAACCACGATCAAAATCTCGACTGATTGTTGATCGCATCAAACCGGTATGTCCTGCAGGGACTAAAGAAGCTTAGCAGGTCCGGGGCGGTGCCCGGAAACCCGGACGAAGCTTCCGCTTAATAGCCCAGGAACGGGTCGGTATGGATGCGCCGGATTCCCGCCCGGCGGGCTTCGCCCCGGACGAATGAGACGGCCGACGGCGACCCGGCCACGAACGCTGAACGCTCGGCTGCATCCGGCACGGCTTTCAGGAGCCGGTCCGCGTCCGGCAGGCCGGAACCCAGCCAGGTCCAGCCCGGCAGCTGCGGATCCTCCGGTGTGCACACGAAGACCCGGACGCCCAGGTCCGCGAGTTCCCGGGCGTAGGCCAGCTCCTGCGGAGAGGATGCGGCATAAACCAGCACGATGTCCCGGCCGCGGGCTGCTCCGGAGCGCAGCTGGCTGACGAACGGTGTGATGCCAATCCCCGAGGCCACCATGAGGATCTTCCGCGACACGTCGCGGGGGAGCTGGAAGTCCCCGCCCACAGTCGTCGCGGAGATCCGGGCGCCCGGCTTCAGGCGCAGGAGTTTCGTCTTGAAGGAACTGCCGGGTTCCGAGACCCTCAGGGCCACGGAGACAGTGCGGGCATCGGCAGGGTCAGAGGTGATGCTGAAGATCCGCCGCAGCCCGCGGCCGTCCGGGTTCGGGTGCGGAAGGCTCAGCTCCAGATACTGGCCTGCCCGGTAGCGCAGCGTACGCGCCGGCTCGAACACGAGTTCCCGGGACGTTGGCGTCAGGTCACGGGTCTCGCGCAGGCGCAGGCTGATGCCGCCGCGCTGGCCAACCGCGAAGGCCAGCAGGTTCCCGATCAGCAGGGCCAGCTCCGGTGACATAAAGACCGGTCCTACGGAGAGCGGGGTGGTGAACAGCACTGCGACGACGGCGGCCTCAGCGAGCCGCTGCCAGCGCAGCGGCGGCAGGGTCAGCGGTTCCGAGAGCATAAAACCGGCGAAGAACAGAATGGGGTAGGACGTGAAGGCGGTGGCCAGCCCGTCCAGGGCCGGTTCACCGGAGACAGCGAAGCGGAGCACCACGATCACTACCGTGACGAGGACAAAGACTCCCGCCATCGGCAGCAGCCGGCTCCGGTAGAGCACCAGGAACGCAGCGGGCAGGACCACTACGAGCATCAGCGGCGCGGCGACCCACCAGACCGGCTGGTTGAGTCCGGTCAGGCCGATCACGACGGCGCCGAGGGCTGCCGGGTTGAAGATGTGCCGGCGGCGCCAGACGAGGAGGTACTTCGATGCCGTGGCCGCGAAGGCGGCCAGCGCAATGGTGCCGAGCTCGGGTCCGCTGGTGGTTGGCCAGAAGAGGAAAAACAGCAGCAGCCCGGTAATCAGGGTTGAGTCGGTCTGCGGAAACGTGCGGAACAGCAGCCCCATGACCCGGCTGGCGACCAGCGTCGAGATGACAGCGGTGGCGAGGGTTGCACCCAGTTCCGCCGGCGTGTAGAAAAGTGCGCCGGTCAGGGACAGCACGAACGACCACGCCGCCATGGCCAACAGCAGCATCACAAGCATCCGGTACATGCTTGTTTTGCCGAGCAGGCGCTGCAGCCGTGCGGTCGGGGGACTCAGGGATACGGTCATGAAAAGAGGACTCCAGCCATAGCGTTGGAAAACTGTGCCCTGCCGTCGGAGAACATCCGGACGTACTCGAAACTGAACTCGGCTGCGAGCAGGGCGGGATCGGTGAGGAAAAGTGCGGTGGCCAGGCCGTCGGCGGTCATCGCGTCGCCGGCCAGGACCCAGGTGGCGGCCACGGCGTCCACCGGCCGCCCCGTGGACGCGTCGAGGACATGGTGCAGGCCTTCGCCCCAGCTCCGGCGGTTGGCCGCCGAGGCGCACAGCGCGCCATCCTGAAGATCCAGAACACCGATGGCCGTTCCCGGATCGTAGGGGTGCTCCAGGGCAACCCGGAGGCTCTGCGGTCCGGAATGCCGCATATCGGAACCGGCGTCAACCACTACGGCAGCATATCCGCGCGCGGTGAGCAGATCCCAGACGAGATCCACCAGCTGGCCTTTTCCGGCGGCGCCCACATCCACGGTGGCCGGATGGGCCAGGGTCAGCGCCACGGTGTCCGGTGGTCCCTGCCGGTGCCAGGAAACGGTGGATGTCCAGGCCGGCGCACCGGCCGGCGGGCCCAGGGGATGCAGCGGGTAGCCGGGGCCGTAGCCCAGCTGCTCCAGCGATCTGCCGACCAGCGGGTTCAGTCTGCCCTGCGTCAGCCTGTCCAGGCTGTCGAAGAGGCTGAACAAGGGGGCCGTAAAAGCGGGGAGGGCCGCGGTTCCGCCGCTGTGGCCGAGCGTGGAGACCACGGAGTCCGGGCGGAAGCGGGAGAGTGCCGCGTCATAGTGCTCCACGAGCGCGAAGACCTCGCTGCGGGTACCAGCGTCCACCGGCACCTCGGTGGTGATGTGCCACTGGGTGCCGATCGCTTCAAAGCCGAAGGACTCCATGACCGCAGATCTCCTAGCCGGCTGCCTCACCCTTGATCATCTCCAGTGCCTTGTTGAAACCCTGGCTGGTGAGGGAGGAGCCGGCAACCTTGCCGACATCGAGGCTGTCCAGCGGCTTGCCCACGACCTGCTCCTGGATGCCGTCGGTGAACTCCGCCTGGTAACGCTTCGACGTCGGATTATTGCCCGATGGCGTGACCTCCAGAGCAGTAACTGTTCCGCCGGAGAGAGTCATTTTGACAGTGACTTCCTCCTGCTGGTTCGACGGCGGGATGTAGGTACCGGTCCCCGTGTAGTCGCCGTCCGCGTAATCTCCGGTTCCAGCTGCAGCGCCGGACTCCGCGCCGGATGCTGATGCCGGGGAGGACGCAGGATTGGTGGACGGCGTGCCTGCCGTGTTGTCGGCGGCACCGTCCGGCGCGCAGCCGGCGCTCCCCAGAAGTGCTAGCCCGGCAACGACGGTCAGGATGGGCTTCTTGGCCTGGGGTTTCACGGTTTCTCCTTGGTCTCTGACGGAACGTCTCGAGGGCCTCCAGCCACCCGCGGCAGCTGCTCCGCCACCCGGGGGCGGGAAAAGGTCTCCCTCTTTATTACAGCGCATGAACCCGGCAGGTTTCCTGCCGGGGACCGGGAGGACCTGCGGGCAGCAGGCCTGCGGGGATCCAAACGGGAGGAATAAGGGCGAAGTGCCTGTCCCCGCTATGCTTAACCGGTGACTCCTGAAGAACTCTCCTCCGCCGTAACTGCCTGCCTCAAAGACGCCATCGATGAGGGTGATTTCAGCATCGAGCTGCCCTCCGAGGTCCGTGTCGAGCGGCCGAAGAACCGGGAGCACGGCGACTGGGCCACAAACATCGCCCTCCAACTCTCCAAGCAGGCCGGGATGAACCCCCGCCAGTTCGCGGAGATCCTGTCCTCCCGGCTGGAGAAGATCGACGGCGTCGCCAAGGTCGATATTGCCGGTCCCGGTTTCCTGAACATCACCTTGGACGCCGCAGCCGCCGGTGAACTGGCGAAGGCGATCGTGGAAGCCGGCCCCGCCTACGGCCGCTCCGATGCGCTCTCCGGCACCCGGATCAACCTTGAGTTCGTCTCCGCCAACCCCACCGGTCCCATTCACCTCGGCGGAACCCGCTGGGCCGCCGTCGGCGACGCGCTGGCCCGGGTCTTCGAATCCCAGGGCGCCGAAGTCACCCGCGAGTACTACTTCAACGACCACGGTGCGCAGATCGACCGGTTTGCCCGGTCCCTCCTCGCCTCGGCCAAGGGCGAGCCTGCCCCGGAAGACGGCTACGCCGGCGCCTATATTGAGGACATCGCGGCGCGCGTCCTCGCGGTGGAACCGAACATCATGGAACTCCCTGAACCCGAAGCCCAGGAACGGTTCCGGGCGATCGGCGTGGACCTGATGTTCGGCGACATCAAGGAATCGCTGCACAACTTCGGGGTCGACTTCGACGTCTTCTTCCACGAGGACTCGCTCCACGGGGACGGCCATGTGGAGAAGCTGCTGGAGCAGCTCAAGGGTTCGAAAAACCTTTATGAGAAGGACGGCGCCTGGTGGTTGAACTCAACGGAGTTCGGCGACGACAAGGACCGTGTGGTCATCAAGTCGGACGGCAACGCTGCCTACATCGCCGGTGACATCGCGTACATCCAGAACAAGCGCGAGCGCGGCTTCGACCTGAACATCTACATGCTGGGAGCGGACCACCACGGGTACGTAGCCCGGCTGAAGGCCGCCGCCGCGGCGCTGGGGCACGACCCGGCCTGCGTAGAGGTGCTGATCGGCCAGATGGTGAACCTGGTCAAGGACGGCAAACCGGTCCGGATGTCCAAGCGCGCCGGCACCGTGGTCACGCTGGAGGACCTCGTCGACGCCGTGGGGGTTGACGCCGCCCGCTACACGCTGGCCCGTTTCTCCGCCGACTCGAACATCGACGTCGACCTTGATCTGCTGACCAAGCGCAGCAACGAGAACCCGGTGTTCTACGTCCAGTACGCCCATGCCCGGACCTACGCCTTGGCCCGCAACGCGGAGGCAGCCGGTGTGGACGACTCCGCCTTCGATGCCGCGCTGCTCACGCACCCCACTGAAAGTGCGCTGCTGGCAGCCCTCGGCCAGTACCCCGGCGTAGTGGCCCAGGCCAGCACGTTCCGCGAACCCCACCGCGTGGCCCGCCACCTGGAAGTCATCGCCGGCACCTACCACCGCTGGTACGACGCCTGCCGGATCGCCCCGCAGAACGGCGAGGAAATCACCGACGTCAACCGCACCCGGCTGTGGCTGAACACAGCAGCCCGCCAGGTCCTGGCCAACGGGCTGGACCTGCTGGGTGTCTCCGCTCCGGAACGGATGTAAGCCGCCATGACAGCATCTGAGCTGGCCCCCGGGTGGCTGAGCTACCCCGAGGACGCCAACGCACTCGCCGGAGACATCTGGGCGCGCGACGTGAGCCGCAGCAATGACGGGGAACTGGAAATTTCCGGTATTCCGGTTTCGGCGCTGGCCGCAGAATACGGTACGCCGCTGTTCGTGGTCTCCGAGGCGGACTTCCGCGCCCGCGCCCGGGACTTCAAGGATTCCTTTGATGCGGCCTTCGCCGAATTGTGCGGGGGAGTGGACGTCTACTACGCAGGCAAGTCCTTCCTCTGCACCGAAATCGCCCGCTGGGTGGCCGATGAAGGGCTCCGGCTGGACACCTGTTCGGGCGGGGAACTCGCCGTCGCCAGGCGGGCCGGCATCCCCGGAGCAAACCTGGGACTGCACGGAAACAACAAGTCCGATGCCGAGCTCAGCCGGGCGCTGGAAATGGAACTGGGCCGGATCGTCGTGGATTCACTGCCGGAACTGGACCGGCTGGGTGCACTGGCCTCCTCCCGCGGGGTCCGTGCCAACGTGATGCTGCGCCTGACTCCCGGCGTCCATGCCCACACGCACGAGTTCATTGCCACTGCCCATGAGGACCAGAAGTTCGGCCTGTCCATGGCTCCGGACACGGAAACGGGTACCTCGCCAGCAGCAGCAGCCGTTGCGGCAGCGCTGGCGAACCCCGGAATCCGGCTCCTGGGACTGCACAGCCACATTGGTTCGCAGATCTTCGATCCGGCCGGTTTTGAACTCGCTGCCCGCCGCCTGCTGGCGTTTATGGCGGAGATCAAGCAGGCGCACGGCGTCGAGCTGCCCGAACTTGACCTGGGCGGCGGCTACGGCATCGCCTACACGGAGGCCGACACCCCCCGTCCTGCGGCGGAGATCGCCAAGGCCATGGCGGCCGTCGTCGGAGCCACCTGCACCGAACTGGGCCTGGCCGTTCCGCGGATTTCGATTGAACCCGGCCGCGCGATCGTGGGTCCGACCACCTTCACCCTCTACCGCGCCGGGACAATCAAAACGGTCCGCGTTGACACCCCCGGCGGCACAAGTGCGGCTCGCCGGTACGTGTCAGTTGACGGCGGTATGAGCGACAACGCCCGGCCTGTGCTGTACGACGCCGATTACACTGCCGTGCTGGCCTCCCGCGCCTCGAATCATGACGCGGTTATGTCGCGCGTGGTTGGCAAACACTGCGAGAGCGGGGACATAGTAGTCAGGGATGTTTACCTGCCCTCGGATGTAGACCACGGGGACCTGCTGGCCGTTCCGGGCACCGGCGCCTACTGCTGGGCGCTCTCCAGCAACTACAACTACATCGCCCGCCCGCCCGTCGTCGCTGTCCGTGATGGTGCTGCGCGGCTGATCATCCGCGGCGAAACCGAAGACGACCTGCTGGCGCGGGACGTTTCAGAACCGGCATAGGAGAAGGCACAGAAATGAAGACCCTCAAAGTAGCCCTGTTGGGATGCGGCAACGTGGGATCCCAGGTGGCACGAATCCTCCTTGATGATGCCGCTGACCTCACTGCACGCACCGGCGCCCGACTGGAACTGACCGGGATCGCGGTCCGCAACCCGGATGCTCCCCGCGATGCGGACCTGCCCCGGGACCTGTTCACCACCGACGCGGAAGCACTCGTCGAGTCCGCGGACATCGTTATTGAACTCATGGGCGGAATTGAACCGGCCCGCACCCTGATCCTGCATGCCATCGGCCACGGCGCGTCCGTGGTGACCGGCAACAAGGCTCTGCTCGCCGCAGACGGCGCCGCGCTGTACGAGAAGGCCGATGCCGCCGGCGTCCGCCTGGCCTACGAAGCCGCCGTCGCCGGCGCCATTCCGATCCTGGGCCCGATCCGCGACAGCCTTTCCGGCGACCGGATCACCCGTGTGCTCGGCATCGTCAACGGCACCACCAACTACATCCTGGACCAGATGGACTCAACCGGCGCGCAGTTCGCTGACGCGCTGGCCGAGGCCCAGCGCCTGGGCTACGCCGAGGCGGATCCCACCGCCGACGTCGGGGGCCACGACGCCGCCGCGAAGGGCGCGATCCTGGCCTCCCTGGCCTTCCACACCACGTTCGAGATGAAGGACGTGTCCTGCGAGGGCATCACCGGCATCACCGCACAGGACATCGCTGCGGCAAAGGACGCCGGGTTCGTCATCAAACTGCTCGCGATCGCGGAGAAGTTTGAGTCCGACGGGACCGAGGGCGTCAGCGTCCGCGTGCATCCCACCCTGCTGCCGCGCACCCACCCGCTGGCCGCGGTCCACGGCGCCTTCAACGCTGTGTTCGTCGAGGCCGAAAACGCCGGTGAACTGATGTTCTACGGCCAGGGCGCCGGCGGCACCCCCACCTCCTCCGCCGTGATGGGCGACGTCGTCACTGTCGCCCGCCGCCTGGTGCTGGGCGGCCACATGGGCGTGGAGGCCGCGTCCGGGCACGTTCCGGCCCTTCCACTGGAGAAAGTCACCACCAGCTACAGCATCGGACTGGACGTCGCTGACGCAACCGGTGTGCTGGCCGCCGTGGCACGGGTCTTCGCCGAGCACGGCGTCTCCATCGAAACGATGCGGCAGAAAAGCCATACCGATGCCGCCGGAGCGTCCGCCGAACTGCGCTTCGTCACGCACCGGGCACCCGAGGCCGCGCTTGCGGCCACCGTCGAGGCCATCAAGGGCCTGGACGTTATCAATTCCGTCACATCCGTCCTGCGGGTAGAAGGGGTCTAGAACCGTGGCTCATCAATGGCGCGGCGTTATCCGCGAATACGCCGACCGTCTGCCGGTAACCGAAAACACCGAGGTCATCACCCTCGGTGAGGGCGGAACGCCGCTGGTTTTTGCAAAGGCCCTTTCGGAGCTGACCGGCAACGAGGTCTACCTCAAGGTCGAAGGCATGAACCCCACCGGCTCCTTCAAGGACCGCGGGATGACCATGGCCATGACGGCCGCGGTGGAAGCCGGAGCGAAGGCCGTTGTCTGCGCCTCCACCGGCAACACCAGCGCTTCCGCTGCTGCCTACGCCACCCAGGCCGGGATCACCTGTGCCGTGCTGGTTCCGGACGGCAAGATCTCCATGGGCAAACTCAGCCAGGCGATTGCCCACGGCGCGCAGCTGCTGCAGGTCAACGGCAACTTCGACAACTGCCTCGACGTCGCCCGCAAACTTGCCGAAGCGTACCCGGTGTTCCTGGTCAACTCCGTGAACCCCGCACGCATCGAGGGTCAGAAGACCGCGTCCTTCGAGGTGGTGGACTTCCTCGGCGACGCTCCCGACTACCACCTGCTGCCTGTCGGCAACGCCGGAAACATCACCGCCTACTGGCGCGGCTATCAGGAATACGCGCAGCCCTGGACCAACAACGCCGGGACGGAGCTGGCCCCCGTGGCCACCAAGACCCCGGTGATGTGGGGCTTCCAGGCAGAGGGCGCCTCGCCGCTGGTCAAGGGCCACCCGGTGACGGAACCGGACACCATCGCCACCGCCATCCGGATCGGCAACCCCGCGTCCTGGGAGCAGGCCATCGCCGCCCGCGACGAGTCCGGCGGACTGATCGAAGCGGTGACGGACACCGAAATCCTTGAAGCCCACCGCTGGCTGTCGTCCCGCGAGGGTGTCTTCGTGGAGCCGGCCTCCGCTGCCGGCGTTGCCGGCCTGCTGAAGAAGCACGCCGCCGGCGAAGCCCCGGCGGGCAAGAAGATCGTGATCACCGTTACCGGCCACGGACTGAAGGACCCCCAGTGGGCGCTTCGGACCGCCGACGGCTCCGACGTTGAACCGACCAAGGTGGAGTTCGACGTCGTTAGCGTCGCCGCAGCGCTGGGGCTCGAAGCGGCCGCTCCTGCGGCAGCGGGCTAAGCGGAGCCGATGCAGGTGAAACAGGTACACCAGGTAAGCCGGGACGCGCGGGACACAGCATCTGCTGTGCAGGTTGCCTCCGGCCAGGACATTACTGTCCGCGTACCGGCGACGAGTGCGAACCTGGGGCCGGGCTTCGACAGTTTGGGCATGGCGGTTGGCCTGTTCGACACAGTGCGGGTCCGCACCGTCGAATCGGACGGTGTCAGCGTGCGGATCAGCGGCGAGGGAGCAGACACGCTGCCGACCGACGGAACGCACCTGGTGGCGCGGACTATTGCGGACACCGTCCGGAACGCCGGATACGGCATTGGCGGCTTCGAGCTGGTCTGCGAAAACGTGATACCCCATGGCCGCGGCCTCGGGTCCTCGGCGTCGGCCATCGTGTCCGCAGTGCTGGCAGGCAACGCGCTGCTGCCCGCAGCCGCGCAGTTGGACCAGGCGGGGCTGCTGCACGCCTGTTCCGTGCTGGAGGGCCATCCGGACAACGTGGCTCCCGCGCTCAGCGGCGGCCTCGCGGTGTCGTGGGAGGACGAGGGCCGGTACCGGTCCGTCACCGCCCAGGTCCATCCCGGCGTCGTGCCGGTTGTGGCAATACCAGCCACCGAGCTTTCCACGGAAAGCGCGCGGGGGCTGCTGCCGGAGAACGTTCCGCACCGGGATGCGGCCGCCAACTCCGGCCGCGCCGCGCTGCTGATGCACGCCATGACCACAGACCCGTCGCTGCTGCTTGCCGGGACCGAGGATTTCCTGCATCAGTCCTACCGGGCCCCTGCGATGCAGCCCAGCGCCACCCTCATCCGGACGCTGCGTGCGGCGGGTTTCGCCGCCGTCGTCTCCGGGGCGGGGCCCACTGTGATGGTCCTGGCTGCGGGTGCTGATCAGGCGGCCGCTGCGGAGGCCCTGATTGGCCGGCACCTCGCCGCGCAGGCGCTGGAGAATTGGCGTGTGCTGCGGCTTGGCGTAGACCGAGATGGTGCTAGAGTGGTAGTGCACCAGCGGTAATAACCGTATTGTGCTTCCACCGGCAGGTCGTCCGTTCTGTGGACCACCGAGGCTTCTTCCCAGACCCGGATTGTGGACCGTTTTGCAGAAATATCAGCCCTGAAGCTGGTAGTTGTGCATCGATCATAACGATTCGGACGGCGGGGCGTCGCCAGCCCGCGGAAACACAAGCATCGGTGTAGCCTTCCGGAGACTGCCAAGAAACGGTCAGTCAATGATCAAAACGATCCCCGCGTTTTCCGACAGCGCAGCTGCCGAAACTCCCGTGGACTCTCCAAACAAGGCGTCAGCAGATTCACCGTTGCCGGGACACTTCCTGCAGCAGGTGAACCCTGAACCGTATGTCCAATCAACGGTTCCAGGGCCATTCAACGCGGCCGGCACTGCGCCGGACCGCCCGACGAGGGGGAAGGATCCTTCGTGACAGATACCACCGACCTGACTGCAGGTGTGGACTCATCAGCATCCGCCGCTTCCAACGGTGAAGCAACTTCCAAGAGCTCCGGGCTCGCCGGCCTGAAGCTTGCACAGCTGCAGGCGCTGGCCGGCCAGCTGGGCATTACCGGAGGTTCGCGCATGCGCAAGGG
Source organism: Arthrobacter sp. Helios (assembly GCF_023167125.1). Lineage (NCBI taxonomy): Bacteria > Bacillati > Actinomycetota > Actinomycetes > Micrococcales > Micrococcaceae > Arthrobacter > Arthrobacter sp. Helios. The sequence continues at coordinate 2,000,627 of NZ_CP095402.1, read as the reverse complement.
AGACCTGGTTACGGCCATCTCCAACCACCAGCGTGGCGGCTCGGTCGCAGACCGTCCGGTCCGCGGTTCCAAGTCCGACGCCCCGCAGGGCGAAAAGGCTGGCTCAGAGCGTTCGGCCAAGGCTTCCGCCCCGGCCGAAGCAGCTCCGGCCGCCAAGGCAGAGAACGCCCAGGGCTCCGCCGAAAGCGAACAGGCCACCGAGCGTCCGGCCCGTACCCGCAACCGCAACCGCCGCGCCGCGAGCGACGGCGTGGTTACTCCTGCCGGCAGCGACGCCGCAGAAGCCCCGCAGGCTGATGCTCCGGCAGCTGCTGCACCGGCCGCGGAAAACGGCCGGGAAGAAGGTCAGCGCGAGCGCGGCCGCAACCGCCGCAACCGCCGCAATGACGGTGAAAACACCAGCGACGACACCGCCGCCGAGGCCAACGGCCAGGAATCCGTCCCGGACAGGGCATCGGAGAAGCCTGCCGAAAAGCAGGAAGGCTCCCGCGAGGAAGACCGTTCCGAGCGCCAGGGCCGCAGCCGCAACCGCAACGACCGCGGCGACCGCGACAGCAACCGCGGCGAAGGCAACCGCGGTGACCGTGACGGCAACCGCAGCGAGGGCAACCGCGGTGACCGCGACAGCAACCGCAGCGAGGGCAACCGCGGTGACCGCGACAGCAACCGCAGCGAAGGCAACCGCAGCGACCGCGACAGCAACCGGAATGACGGCAACCGCGATTCTGACGGCGATGACAACAGCCGCAGCGGGCGCAACCGCCGCAACCGCAACCGGAACGACCGCAACGAGCGGGGCGACCGCAATGACCGGTTCCGCGACCGCAACGAGCGCCGCCGCAACCGCGACCGGAGCCCCGACGTCGACGACGTCGAGGTCACCGAGGACGATGTCCTGCTGCCCGTCGCCGGTATCCTGGACGTCCTGGAGAACTACGCATTCGTGCGCACCTCCGGTTACCTCCCGGGTCCGAACGACGTGTACGTCTCCCTGGCCCAGGTCAAGAAGTACAACCTTCGCAAGGGCGACGCAGTCGTCGGCGCCATCCGCGCTCCGCGCGAGGGCGAGAACCAGGGCAGCAGCCAGCGCCAGAAGTTCAATGCGCTGGTCCGCCTGACCTCGGTCAACGGCAAGCCGGCTGAGGACAACAAGGACCGGGTCGAGTTCAACAAGCTGGTTCCGCTCTACCCGTCGGAGCGCCTGCGCCTGGAGACCTCGCCGAAGGTTATCGGTCCCCGCGTGATCGACCTCGTGGCCCCGATCGGCAAGGGCCAGCGCGGCCTGATCGTCTCCCCGCCGAAGGCAGGTAAGACGCTGATCCTGCAGGCGATTGCCAACGCGATCTCCATCAACAACCCCGAAGTCCACCTGATGATGGTCCTCGTGGACGAACGCCCCGAAGAAGTCACCGACATGCAGCGGACGGTCAAGGGCGAAGTTATTGCCTCGACCTTCGACCGCCCGGCCGATGACCACACCACGGTCGCTGAACTCGCCATCGAGCGGGCCAAGCGCCTCGTGGAAATGGGTAACGACGTCGTTGTTCTCCTGGACTCCATGACCCGCCTGGGCCGTGCCTACAACCTGGCCGCTCCGGCGTCGGGCCGTATCCTCTCCGGTGGTGTCGATTCCTCGGCCCTGTACCCGCCGAAGCGTTTCTTCGGTGCAGCCCGCAACATCGAAAACGGCGGCTCGCTGACCATTCTGGCCACCGCGCTCGTCGAGACCGGCTCCAAAATGGACGAGGTCATCTTCGAAGAGTTCAAGGGCACCGGCAACATGGAACTGCGCCTGTCCCGCAACCTCGCGGACAAGCGCATCTTCCCGGCTGTTGATGTCAACGCCTCCGGAACGCGCCGCGAAGAGAACCTGCTCTCACCTGAAGAGGTCAAGATCATGTGGCGCCTGCGCCGCGTCCTCTCCGGGCTGGACACCCAGCAGGCGCTGGAACTGCTCACCGGCAAGATCAAGGAAACGCAGTCCAACGTCGAGTTCCTGATGCAGGTGCAGAAGACCACCCTGGGCAGCAAGAACGATTAGCTGCCTTACCTGGCCGCTCATGCCCCTTGACCCTCTTCGGAGGGTTAAGGGGCCTGGGCGGCTTGGCGGTTAACCGGCAGGTGTTCCTCCGGGCGAGAATGGTTCAAGACAGCAACGGGTTCCCCATCCGCAGGCGGACCCCACGGTGCGAAGAAAGAATGGAAAACAATGTTTGAGTCCATACAGGGACTGCTGGATGAGCACGCTGAACTCCAGATGCGGCTTTCGGATCCTGCAGTGCACGCCGACCAGGGCCTGGCCCGCCGCCTGGGCCGCCGCTACGCCGAGCTAAGCCGGATCGTCGACGCCTACAACACCTGGCACGGACTGGAGGACGACCTCGCCGCAGCGCAGGAGATGGCAGGCGAAGATCCCGAATTCGCTGCTGAGGTTCCGGTGCTGAAGGACCAGCTGGCCGAGGCTCAGGAAAAGCTGCGCCGGCTGCTGATCCCGCGGGACCCCAACGACGGCCGCGACGTCATCATCGAGGTCAAGGGCGGCGAGGGCGGCGACGAGGCAGCCCTGTTCGCCGGCGACCTGCTGCGTATGTACACCCGCTACGCGGAGACGCGCGGCTGGCGCACCGAGATTATTTCGGCCACGGAATCCGACCTCGGCGGCTACAAGGACGTGTCCATGGCCATCAAGGGTTCCTCCAACGATCCCGCCGAGGGCGTCTACGCCCGCCTCAAGTACGAAGGCGGCGTGCACCGGGTGCAGCGTGTCCCGGTCACCGAGTCCCAGGGCCGGATCCACACCTCTGCTGCGGGCGTGCTGGTCCTGCCGGAAGTTGACGAGCCCGAAGAAGTCGAAATCAGCCAGAACGATCTGAAGATCGACGTGTACCGGTCCTCAGGCCCCGGCGGCCAGTCCGTGAACACCACGGACTCCGCTGTCCGGATCACCCACCTTCCGACCGGGATCGTGGTCGCGATGCAGAACGAGAAGTCCCAGCTGCAGAACCGTGAAGCGGCGATGCGCGTGCTGCGCTCCCGTATCCTGGCGCACCAGCAGGCGGAAATCGACGCCGCGAATTCGGATATCCGCAAGTCCCAGATCCGCACCATGGACCGGTCCGAACGCATCCGCACCTACAACTACCCGGAAAACCGGATTGTTGACCACCGCACGGGTTACAAGGCCTACAACCTGGATACCGTGATGAACGGCGATCTCGAAGCCGTGGTTCAGGCCGCCATCGAAATGGATGAGCAGGCCCGCCTGGACGCCATCGGCGACGAGGCATAGTTCCACCCATGCCGGCCCTCTCCCTTGACCAGGCACTGCGCGCTGCGGCGGCGGAACTGTCCGCCGCCGGAGTGCCGAGCCCGCGTGTCGACGCTGAACTGCTGGCGGCCCACCTGCTCGGCGAGTCGGTGGGCCGGGTGCGGGCGCTGGCCTTCACCGACGCCGCGGCGCCTGAGGGGCTGGCCGGGCTGGTGGCCGAACGTGCCCGGCGGATCCCGCTGCAGCATCTCACCGGCAAGGCGCACTTCCGCCGGCTGGAGCTGGCGGTTGGGCCGGGCGTCTTCGTCCCGCGGCCGGAGACCGAAACCGTGGCGCAGCTGGCCATCGACCGGGCGCAGCTGGTTCCGGGGGGTGCAAAGGTGGTGGATCTTGGCACCGGTTCCGGTGCGCTGGCGGGCTCCATCGCGTCCGAGGTTCCCGGTTCGGACGTTTATGCTGTGGAACTGAGCCCCCTGGCCCTCGCCTGGGCCCGGAAAAACCTTGACCCGCTGGGTGTCACTGTCCTGGAAGGTGATCTGCGCACGGCGCTTCCCGGGCACGACGGAACCTTCGACGTCGTCGTCTCCAATCCGCCCTACATTCCGGCCGGAGCGGTTCCCAACGAACCCGAAGCAGCCGAGCACGATCCGGCGATGGCGCTTTACGGCGGGGGAGCGGACGGGCTGGAACTGCCCGGCGCCGCGGCCGCCACAGCAGCCAGGCTGCTGCGCCCTGGGGGATACTTCGTGATGGAGCATGCCGAAGTGCAGGCCAAAGCCATCGCCGGGCGATTGGCAGCCGACCCGGCCTGGGAAGCCGTAACCTCTCACAACGACCTCAATGACCGCCCGCGCGCCACCTCCGCCGTGCGTTCCGCGGCGGCACGCGGCCGGTAATGCAACATGAAAGAATGGTGCCGTGACTACCAGCTTTGACTGCACAGATCCAGAGGCCCGCAGCGCGGGCCTGGCCCGCGCCCAGCAGGCCATAGCCAACCGGCAGTGCATTGTCCTGCCCACCGACACGGTGTACGGCATTGCTGCTGACGCATTTTCGCCGCAGGCCGTGGCTACGCTGCTCGCCGCCAAGGGCCGCGGGCGTTCCATGCCGCCGCCCGTCCTGGTGCCCCGCCTGCAGACCATGGACGGCCTGGCTGTGGACGTCAGCCCCGAGGCCCGTGCCCTGGCCGAGGCGTTCTGGCCCGGCGGCCTCACCCTGATCTTCCATGCGCAGCCGTCGCTGACCTGGGACCTTGGCGATACCAAGGGCACGGTCGCGCTGCGGATGCCCGACGACGAAATCGCCCTGGACCTGCTGGCCCTTACCGGGCCGATGGCGGTCTCCTCCGCGAACCGGACCGGCAGCCCGGCGGCCCAGACGGCGGCCGGCGCGCAGGCCCAGCTGGCCGAGTCCGTCGAGGTCTATCTGGAAGCCGGACCCCGGCCGCAGGAAGGCAGCGACGGGATTCCCTCCACGATTGTGGATGCGACGCAGTCGCCGCTGCGTGTGGTCCGGGCCGGTGCTGTTAGCCTGGCGAAACTGCGCGAAGTGGTGCCGTCCGTACTGGGCATCGGCGAGGAACCGGAAGAGTCCGCCGCGGCGGAGCCGGTTCCCGGCTCTGAGGACGTGTCCGCCCGCTAGCCATGCCGGCGGCGGGCTTCGCGCAGCACGTCCTCAACGCGGGGCGTCGGAACGTTGCCGGTGGCTTCGGCCCAGCCCGGTTCCTGGTGCTGCCCAAACCACATCATCTCCACCCGGCGCAGCGGTCCATGGAGGCGTTCGCCCAGCAGGGAAGACACTGCGTATCCGGCCTTCAACGAGCTGCGGCAGAACCAGGAAGGCAGCCGCAGCGGCGGCCGGCCGCCGGCAGCCTTGAGCACACCGGAGACCGTTGCGCCTTCCCACGGCTGCAGGACAAGGGACGGAACACTGTTCATCTGCACGCCGACAGCCAGCACGAAGCTGGTCAGCGCGTCAACGGAGCTGACCGGGCTGGGCGCATCACCGCGGCCGGCCACCGAGGCCAGCGGAGAGCCCGCGATCCGGACAAGTTTCGCCGTTGTTTCCCGTTCGGGGCCCTGCACCGAGGTTGCCCGGATGGTGACTACTGAACAGCGGCCTGGCACCCGGGTGGACAGCGCCTGCTCGCCGAGGGCCTTGGAGCGTGAATAGGCTGAGAACGGTTCCACCTGGGGACTCTCGTCCAGAAAGGGCCGGTGGCCCTGCACCGCGGCACTGCTGAGATGGATAAAGCGGCGTACTCCGGCCGCGTCGGCCGCGTTGGCCACCAGCACCGGCAGCAGCGAATTCGCTCCGCGCAGCTCGGGGGAGTCCGCGCCCGAAGGAGTTGCGAGTCCGGCGGCGTTGACGACGACGTCTGCACCGGCCAGTGCGCCAGCCAGGTCCAGCTGATCGTCGGCCAGTTCCGCGGCCTCGGCCAGAAGGCCGGCAGCGTCCGCGGACCGGGCACTGAGCCGGGGGGCTTTGACATGGCGGACCGTAACTCCGGCGCGGTCCAGAGCCGCCGCCAGGGCGCTGCCAATGAAGCCGCTGGCGCCGAGGACCGCCCAGACCTCGTCCTGGGCAGATCCGGTGGGGTTGGGTGTGCTGTTCACTTCGTGTCCTGGTCGGCTGGATCTGCTGTCGTGTTCGCGCAAGTGCTGCCGGTTCCGAGCGGGGGCATCGGTTTCCAGCTGCGGTCATGCAGGATGCGGCGGGATTCCCGCCAGCCCCGCCAGAGGCTGCCGGCCCCGCGAAGGTTCCGCTCGACGGCGATGAGCCGCAGTATTTCCTTGGCTGCGGTCAGCGCCGTCCCGGCAGCGAAGCCCACCGGATTGAACCGGCCATGGGCACGCAGGTACCCGGCGGTGTGCCCCCGGTTACGCATGGCGCAGAACCTGCTGAGGTCACTCGAGTCGTTCAGGTGCCGGATTCCCAGGTCGATCTGCTTCTGCGGACGGACCTTCCGGAGCACGAACTCGTTGACGTAGACCACGCGGTGGTGGAGGGACGCCAGCCAGCCGTAGATTTCATCGTCGCCGTTGATGAAGAAACGGGAATCGGGGAGACCGATGTCCCGGACCACGCCGGCGCTGACCAGCATCCCTTCGAAGCAGCCGACGTTGGTTGCGAAAACCGGGCGGTCGGCGAAGACGTTGCCGCGGACCGGAACATGGATGCCCAAACCGGGGAGGAACCGGTGCTGCCAGAAAAACGGGTTGCCGGCGTCATCGAGCCGGCGGCCATGGATGCAGTCGTAGTTCCCGGTCCACTTGGCCAGGGCGCCGAGGGCTCCCGGGAGGACCTCGACGTCGTCGTCCATCAGCCACAGCCACTGCGCACCGGCGTTCAGGGCCGCCGAAACGCCTGCTGCGAAGCCTCCGGAACCGCCGGTATTTTCGGCGAGCCGCACAACACTCAGCGGAACCGGAAACGCGGGCTGCAGCTCCGCCAGGACCGCGGCGGTGTCATCGGTGCTGGCATTGTCCACCACGATCACCCGTTCCGGAGCCGGGTCCAGGGCAGCAACCGACTCCAGCAGTCCCCGCAGGTAGCCGGACCGGTTGAAGGTGACTACCACCAGGGCCAGGCCCTCGATGGCCGCGCCGGATCCGCTCACGCTAAAAGCCCAGGTCCGACGGCGGGCCAAACAGGGTGCCCCGGGCGCCGCCCGCGTAGGCGCGCAGCCATGCCCGGAACCCGCGCAGGTCCCGCGTCCGGGCGAAGTGGATGGGATAGCCGACGGCGTCTGCTGCCAGTGAACGCAGACGCTTGTGTTTCCACATCAGATGTCCGCGGTTGCGGAAGAAGTAGAACCGCTTGAATTCCGTGTCCGGAACCAGCACGTGCAGGCGTCCGCCGAGGATTTCGTTGACCTCGGACCACGCCGCCGGGTGGCTCAGGGCCACGGAGGTCAGTGTCCCGAACGGGATCCCGGCCTTGCGCAGGCGGATCATGAAATCAGTCTCATCACCGCGGATGAACAGGCGCAGGTCAGGCAGGCCTACCCGGAAGAACACATCGCGGCGGATCAGTGCACCGTTGAAGAAATGGCCCACCCCGGGGAGGAATCCGGCCTTGGCAACCTCGGCACGGTTATGGGTGAGGCGCCCGTCCACCCGGAAGTGGAAGGAGAGCGTGTCCGGCCGGCCGGGAGCAACCACCAGCGGAAGGATCACATCGAGGTTCCGTTCCTTGGCGCCGTCGATCAGGGCCTGGAGGCACTCGGGGTCCTCCGGATGAGCGTCGTCGTCCATGATCCAGATCCAGTCGGCTCCTGAGGCCATGGCCGTGAGGATAGCCAGCGAAAAACCGCCGGCGCCGCCAAGGTTCGTTTCGGAGCGGACATACGTGACGTTTGCCGCAGAAGCTTCCGCGATGTCACGGACCGGGCTCTTTCCCGAGTCCACCAATGCCACGGAGGAGACGGCGGCCGTCTGTGCCGAGAGCGCCCCCAGCAGTGTCTTGACGTCATCCGGGCGGTCAAACGTCACAGCTGCCACGGCCACTGAATCCGGCAAGGTGTTCCTTTCCAAGCTCCGCCCCGGATGCACGGGCGTTGCCGGACGAGATGGGGCGTGCAGTTAGTATGCTGAGTAGATTCCAGTCTATTACACCGGATTCACCGCACTCCCGTGCGTCAGCATGGGAGGACCGCTTACAGCCTAGACACGAACCGGGTGAGAACCCGTTGAGGACTATGAACGATTCAAGCAGGGACACAACCACCCCGGCGCGGGACGAGAAGCCGGCGCTCTGGCTCTGGTCCCAATACGTGCTGGATTCAATGGCATGGGTGGTGGCCATCGGTCTGGCACTGATTCTGCGCTACGAACTCACTGTGGAGCAGATCAACGTCGCCGGGCTGGCCGTGTTCTGCGCCGTCGCCGTTGTGACGCAGCTGGTGGTGGGCTACTCCTTTGCCCTGTACCGCGGCCGCTACAGCTTCGGCAGTTTCCATGAGATGCGGCTGCTCGCCGTCGTCACCATCGTGGTTTCGGCGATCCTGGTCCTGGTCAGTGCCCTCTTCGGCCTGGCCATCGATATTCCCCGCAGCACCGGGGTGCTTGCCTTCCCGTTCGCCTGCCTGTTTATGGCAGCCATCCGGTACCTGAAGCGCATGTACGTCGAGAGCAAGACCCGCCCGGGTGACGAAGCCCAGCGGACCCTGATCTACGGCGCCGGCTTCCTGGGCAACTCGCTGGTGACCCGGATGATGAACGACCCCGATTCCCCGTATTTCCCGGTCGGCCTGATCGACGATGATCCCGCCAAGAAGCACCTCCGCCTGGGTACTGTGCCCGTGGTCGGGAAACTCTCAGACCTGAGGGAACTGGTGCAGCGCACCCGGGCGACGGTCCTGATCATCGCAATTGCCGACGTCGACGCCGCGCAGGTGCGCCAGGTGTCGGACAGCGCAGAGGGACTGGACCTGCGGGTGATGGTTCTGCCGCCGCTGCGGGACATGCTGGCGAAGGGTTCCGGGGCCGGACTGACCGATTTCCGGGAAGTCGCCGTCGAGGACCTGATCGGCCGCCGCCCGGTGGACATCCACGTCGACGAGGTTGCCGGATACCTTACCGGCAAGAAAGTGCTGGTCACCGGCGCAGGAGGGTCAATCGGCTCTGAGCTCTGCCGCCAGATCACTGCCTTCGAACCCGAAGAGCTGATCATGGTGGACCGGGACGAGACCGGGCTGCAGCTCACCCAGCTCTCCATCACAGGCCAGGGCCTGCTCAACGGCAAGGACACTGTGCTCGCGGACATCCGCGACGCGCGTGCCCTGGATGAAGTGTTCGCCACGCGGCGCCCGGACGTGGTGTTCCATGCCGCCGCCCTCAAGCACGTCTCACTGCTGGAGCAGTACCCGCTCGAAGCCTGGAAGACGAACGTGCTGGGCACCGCGAATGTGCTGCGCTCGGCGGAGAAAGCCGGCGTCAGCCACTTCGTGAACATCTCCACGGACAAGGCAGCCAACCCCACCACCGTCCTGGGACACTCCAAACGGGTGGCTGAGAAGCTCACCGCCTGGATGGCCGGGCACAGCGGGCGGCGGTTTGTCTCGGTGCGGTTCGGCAACGTGATTGGCAGCCGCGGTTCCATGCTGCCGCTGTTCACGGAACAGATCCGCCAGGGCGGCCCGGTGACCGTCACGGACCCAGAGGTCACCCGGTTCTTTATGACCATCCCGGAAGCGTGCCAGCTGGTCATCCAGGCCGGCGCGATCGGCCGCGGGGGAGAGGTCCTGATCCTGGACATGGGTGAGCCGGTGAAGATCCTGGACGTCGCACGGCGCATGATCGCCATGTCTGGGAAGGACATCGAGATCGTGTTCACCGGGCTTCGGAAGGGCGAGAAGCTGCACGAAATCCTGGTCGGCAGCGGGGAGGACGACTCCCGTCCGCTGCACCCAAAAATTTCCCATACCTCCGTGGCTGTCCTGGCGCCGCAGGACCTCGATGCCGAAGACTGGCTGCGCCGCTGTGGCTTTGCCCCCGGTGAGTTCCCGGACAGCGGGCAGGCAATGGCTACCGGCGCTCCGGCAGCCGCGCTTTTCCCGCTGCCGGATACAGCTGCCCTCCGCCTGGCTGATCTGCACAAGGGCCCTGCGGCCACCGGGCACGAGGATCGGCGGACCGGCTGATGCAGCTCGCCGTGCCTGTTGCGGCCGCATTCCTTGTCAGCCTCCTGCTGCCTTTTGCGTTCATTCCGCTGCTGCGCCGGCTGGGCGTTGTGGACGTGCCCAATGAACGCTCCTCGCATACCAAGGTGGTCATCCGCGGGGTGGGCGCCACCATCGCCGCAGGGGTCCTGGCGGGCCTGGCAGCAGCCCTGCTGACGGGCTATGTGGCTGTGGACCGTTCCCTGCTGCTGGTCCTGATGGCCGTGATTGCCGGAGCTTCGCTGCTGGGCTGGATCGAGGACTTCCGCGGTTTGTCAGTCCGGGTCCGCTTCGGACTGCAACTGCTCATTGGCGCCGCCGGCACGACAGCGCTGGCAGCGGCCCTGGGCCAAAGCTTCTGGTGGGTGCCGGTGGGAACGCTGGTAATTGCCGGCTACATCAACGTGGCGAATTTCATGGACGGCGTGAACGGGATTTCCGGTCTGCACGGAGTTGCTGTCGGCATTCTCTATGCGGTCAGCGGCGTGCTGTCCGACCAGGTGTGGCTGATAGCCGCCGGCGCGGTGATCGCAGCGGCCTTCGCTGCGTTCCTGCCCTGGAATCTGGGCCGCGGTTCGGTTTTTATGGGCGACGTCGGCAGCTACCTGCTGGGCGCTTCCATCGCCGGCACGGCGGTGGCTGCGTTTCTGGCCGGGGTGTACGTCGAGTACCTGCTCTTCCCCATCCTGATCTACGTGCTGGATACCTTCACCACGCTCGTCCGCCGGATCTGGCGGGGAGAACGCTGGTATGCAGCCCACCGCCAGCATGTCTACCAGCGCCTGACCGATGCCGGGCTGAGCCACCTGCAGTCAGCCCTGCTCGTGACGCTGTGCACTGCCGCGGCAGGGACCACCGGGCTCATTACCGGAGGGTCAAGTTGGGGAGTGACGGCTGCCGGTACGGTTTTTGTCGCAGCGGTGGCGGCTTTCTACCTTGCCTCTCCGCGGCTGGTTGCGCGGATGCGCGCCCGAACACGGACCTGAGGATCCGGCCGCGGCGGGGGAGCGTGTCACGGGGCAGTTCTATGTGCTGTAGAATTCAATCGTCGCCGCGATCCGTGATGCGACGACACCATGTTTCCCACAAAGCACAAGGATGATCCTCCAGCCATGAGCCCAGCAGACGGCGCACGCGCTTTGCGGATCAGTGCTTCCGGCCCGACGAAGGCGCCGTGGCTGGACATCCTGAAAGCCTGCCTTATCTGGACAGGAATTCCCGCTGCTGTGGCAGCGGCTGCTGCCTTCCTGGCTGTCGGAACCCCCGGAGCAGCCAGCGTAGCTGCGGGGTGGGCGCTGATCGCCCTGTTCTTCGGTATCAGTTTGCTGGTCGGGCACGTTGTGGGGCGGAAAAATCCGTCCGGTGCCATCGGAATGTTCGCCGTCACGTATGCCCTCAAAGTCGTCGGCTTCGCGGTGATTCTGTGGCTGGTCGGAAAACCGGAATGGCTTGAAGGCCAATGGTTCTTCTTTACTTCAATCGGCACCGTGGTGCTGTGGCAGACCGCTGAGATCTTTACCTTCTCGCGCACCCGCCAACTTATCTTTTCGGATGCGCCGGCAGGCACGGACAATTCGGTGAAAGGAATCCCCGGTGAGTCCTAAACCCAGGAAAAAATCACCCGGCCAGGTTCCCGCCGCATTTGAAGCGCCCATCAAAAAGCCGGTTGCAGTCCTCCAATATGTCTTGTCCGGAATCCTTGCCCTGGGTTTGATAGGCTGGGGGCTGGACAGTCTTCTGGGCACCCGCTGGATTCTATTTGCAGGTATCGCCCTGGGCGGTGTCAGCGGTTATTACACAGCTGCCGCCCACGGGCTCACTTCCACCAAGCCACTACCGCCCAAGGGTGGAAAACGGCCGGATGAGGGTTAGAGACGTCATGTCACAAAACTTAGTACACGGGTGCATGAGCCATGTGCCCGCCAATGAAATGCCCAACGATGGACACAGCAGAGAGGAAACGCGTTGATCGCGCTTGCGCTTCCCGCCGCCAATGATGAGGGTTTTGTTCCTCCCACCCTCGAAGACATGCACCTCCCTGAGATCCTTCCCTGGGGCGCACCGTACGGAGACGGGTTTGGGAAGCAGATGCTGCTTATCCTCATCTCGGTCCTCATTATCGGATGGTTCTTCATAGTCGCAGCACGCAAGGGCCAGATGGTCCCGGGCCGGCTGCAGTTCCTGGGTGAGGCGAGCTACAACTTCGTCCGCAATTCGATCGGCCGCGACATCATCGGTGAAAAGGACTTCCGTCCTTACACTCCGCTGCTGTTCTCGCTCTTCTTCTTCATCCTGATCAACAACCTGTGGGGCAGCATTCCGCTGGCGCAGCTGCCGACCACCTCGCACGTTGGTACGGCGTATGCCCTTGCGGCGATCGTCTACTTCACCTGGATCATCCTGGGCATCAAGAAGCACGGCCTCAAGTACTTCAAGTACGCGACCGTTCCTTCCGGTGTTCCGATCGCGATCCTGCCGCTGGTTGTCCTGATCGAAATCATCTCCACCTTCCTGGTCCGGCCCATCACGCACAGCCTGCGACTCTTCGCGACCATGCTCTCCGGCCACCTCATCATCATGCTCTCTGCGGCCGGCACCGAGTTCCTGCTGCTGGAAGCTGAAGGACTGCTCAAGCCCCTCGGCGTGCTGACCCTGGTAGGCGGCGTCGCCATGTTCCTGTTCGAAGTTTTGATCCAGGTCCTGCAGGCCTATGTCTTTACCCTGCTGACCGCGATCTATATCCAAGGCTCCATCGCAGCTGCGGAACACTAAAGCCTCCCCTTCCCAGGGGAACCCCCTGAACCAACAACCTGCCTGCGGGCATCTTGAAAGGAACAAGCCAAAATGATTGGTGAAATCAACGGCAACATCAACCTCGTCGGCTACGGCCTCTCCGCCATCGGCGGCGCCATTGGCGTGGGTCTGGTCTTCGCTGCTTACATCAACGGTGTTGCACGCCAGCCCGAGGCTCAGCGCGTGCTGCAGCCGATCGCCTTCCTGGGCCTGGCCCTGACCGAAGCCCTCGCCATCCTTGGTCTGGTTTTCGCGTTCGTTCTCTAACTTCAGCGCGTATTTCCCCCACCAAGTAGATAGGACGGATGAGAAATGAACGAGGGACTTATCCTCGCCGCTGAAGGCGCTAATCCTCTGGTCCCAAACATCTGGGAAATCCTGGTAACACTGCTTGGCTTCGCCGTGCTGATGTTCATCGTCGTCAAGTTCGTCGTCCCGATGTTCGAGAAGACGTTTGCAGAACGTACCGAGGCCATTGAAGGCGGACTTGCCAAGGCCGAGGCAGCACAGGCGGAAGCCAGTGCAGCCCTGGACGAGTACAAGCAGCAGCTGATTGATGCACGCACCGAAGCCAACCGGATCCGTGAGGAAGCGCGCTCTGAAGGCGCTCAGATTCTCGCCGACCTGAAGGCCAAGGCTGCTGCCGAGTCAGCACGCATTCTGGAACAGTCCCAGGTCACCATCGAAGCAGAGCGCCAGGCAGCAGTTGTCTCGCTCCGCAGCGAAGTCGGCGCCCTGGCAACCGAGCTGGCCGGCAAGATCGTCGGCGAGTCCCTCGCGGACGATGCACGCTCGGCGCGCGTTGTCGACCGTTTCCTGGATGAGCTGGAAACCTCGCAGAACGCAGGTGCGGTTCAGTAATGGCAGGTATATCGAGCGAGTCACTGGCAGCAGCCCAAGGTCAGCTGGAAGCACGTCTTCCGCACGCAACCCTGGGCCTGGCTGAGGAACTCTTTGGAATCCTGGGCCTGCTGGACGGCCAGACCGGCCTGCTTCGGGCCCTGACTGATCCGGCTCGTGAAGGACAAGAGAAGGCAGCCTTGGTCTCCAAACTGGTCGGCGGCAAGGTTTCGGCCGACGCTGAGCAGATTGTTGCTTCTTTGGTTGAATCCCGCTGGCGCGCACCGCGCGACCTCGGGGACGCTCTGGAAACCCTGGCTGCAACGGTTGTCTCCGCGGTCGCAGAAAACAAGGGGCCGGGCCTTTCCGGCCTCGAGAAACTGGAGAGCGACCTCTTCAGCTTCAACGAGACCGTGGCATCCAACCACGAAGTGCAGCGTGCACTGTCCAATCCGCAGTCCACTGCGGAGGCGCGGACCACGCTGGCACTAAAGCTGGTGCCCGGTGCGTCCGAGGCAGCACAGGTATTGATCCGGCAGGCTGTTACCGCTCCCCGCGGTCTTCGCCCCACTGCCCTGGTGACCCGGTTCCTGGAACTGGTTGCCGGACGGCAGCAGCGGTGGATCGCGGAAGTGCGCACCAGCGTCCCCATGACAGAAGGGCAGCGCGCCCGGCTGCAGGCGTCTTTGAACAGCCTGTACCGCCGCGAGCTGAAGATCAACGCAACTGTTGACCCCTCGATCGTCGGTGGTATCCGGGTTACGGTGGGCGATGAAGTCGTCGATTCCACCGTGGTGACCCGGTTGTCGGAACTGCGCCGGAAGCTCGCGGTTTAGCCACCCTTCGTGGCTGAAGCGGGCCATGAGAAACATTTGAGAACCAATCGAAGGTCATCGGCACGAAGCGATGATCACAACATAGGAGAGCAGGGACTGCAGATGGCCGAATTGACCATCAACGCCGACGACGTCCGTAATGCGTTGAATGAATTTGCGGCGTCCTACGAACCCGGAAACGCAGAGCGCGTTGAAGTTGGCCGCGTAACCACCGCCAGCGACGGCATTGCCCGTGTGGAGGGCCTGCCCTCCGTGATGGCGAACGAGCTGCTTCGGTTTGAGGACGGCACGCTGGGCCTGGCCCAGAACCTCGACACCCGTGAAATCGGCGTCGTTGTGCTTGGCGATTTTGGCGGCATCGAAGAAGGCCAGGAAGTTCACCGCACCGGTGAAGTCCTGTCCGTCCCCGTTGGGGATGCCTTCCTGGGCCGCGTAGTTGATCCCCTGGGCGAGCCCATGGATGACATGGGTCCGATCCAGGCTGAAGCCCGCCGCGCACTGGAACTCCAGGCGCCGGGTGTTACCCAGCGTAAGTCGGTCCACGAACCGCTTCAGACCGGCCTGAAGGCCATCGACGCGATGATCCCGATCGGCCGCGGCCAGCGCCAGCTGATCATTGGTGACCGCAAGACGGGCAAGACTGCCCTCGCCGTCGACACCATCCTGAACCAGCGGGCCAACTGGGCCTCGGGCGACACCAACAAGCAGGTGCGCTGCATCTACGTTGCCATCGGCCAGAAGGCGTCCACGATCGCTGAGATCAAGCGGACCCTCGAAGACGCCGGCGCCATGGAGTACACCACGATCGTGGCCTCCCCGGCATCCGACCCCGCAGGCTTCAAGTACCTGGCACCGTACGCCGGCTCGGCTATCGGCCAGCACTGGATGTACGGCGGCAAGCACGTTCTGATCATCTTTGATGATCTGTCGAAGCAGGCTGAAGCCTACCGCGCCGTGTCGCTGCTGCTGCGGCGCCCGCCGGGACGCGAAGCCTACCCCGGCGACGTTTTCTACTTGCACTCCCGCCTGCTGGAGCGTTGCGCAAAGCTCTCCGACGAGCTCGGCGCAGGTTCGATGACCGGACTCCCGATCATCGAAACCAAGGCAAATGACGTCTCGGCTTACATCCCGACCAACGTCATTTCCATCACCGACGGCCAGATCTTCCTGCAGTCGGACCTCTTCAATGCCAACCAGCGCCCCGCCGTGGACGTCGGTATCTCGGTGTCCCGCGTTGGCGGTGCCGCCCAGCAGAAGGCCATGAAGAAGGTCTCCGGTACGTTGAAGCTGGAACTGGCCCAGTACCGCGACATGCAGGCATTCGCCATGTTCGCCTCGGATCTGGATGCGGCTTCCCGCCAGCAGCTGACCCGTGGTGCGCGCCTGATGGAACTGCTGAAGCAGGGCCAGTACGCACCGTTCCCGGTCGAAGACCAGGTTGTGTCTATCTGGGCCGGCACCAACGGTTTCCTCGACGACGTGCCGGTGGAAGATGTCCGCCGTTTCGAAGCCGAGTTCCTTGACCACGTCCGCCACTCTTCGAAGGTCCTCACCGTTCTGGCTGAGACCAACAAGCTCGAAGATTCCACGGTGGACGAACTCAAGACCCTTATCACCGACTTCAAGCAGGGTTTCTTCGGCGAAGGTGACAACCGCATGGTTGCCGCCGGGCACGAAGAAGCTGCTGCTCTGGACGGGGATGCAGTCGACCAGGAAAAGATCGTCAAGCAGAAGCGCTAGCGGCTTCCAGGTTCCGCGGCCGGTTCACTCCGGCCGCGGAACCCCTGCCCCTTGCCTTAGCCCCTAGTTCAAAACGCTAGGAACCGAAAGGAAAAGTATGGGAGCCCAAATTCGGGTCTACCGCCAGAAGATCGCCTCGACCACGTCGATGCAGAAGATCTTCAAGGCGATGGAGCTGATTGCTGCCTCTCGCATTGGAAAGGCCCGCACCCGCGTAGCCGCGGCGCTGCCTTATTCCAACGCGATCACCCGTGCCGTTTCTGCTGTGGCGTCCCAGTCGGAGATCGATCACCCGCTGACGACCGAGCCGGAGCAGATCCGCCGGGCGGCAGTGGTCATCATGACTTCCGACCGTGGTCTTGCCGGGTCGTACTCCGCAGGCGTCCTCAAGCAGAGCGAATCACTGAATGAATTGCTCCGCGAAGAGGGCAAGGAAATCAAGACCTACCTGGTGGGCCGCAAGGCCCAGGCGTACCACGACTTCCGCGACCGCGCTTACGAGCGTGTGTGGACCGGCGGTACGGATGCGCCCGAGTTCGAGACCGCCCGGGAAATCGGCAAGGCACTACTCGATGACTTCAATACGGCCTACGAAGACGGCGGCGTGGACGAAATCCACATCGTATTCACGCGCTTCAAGTCCATGGTTGTCCAGGAACCCGGAGTCATCCGGCTCCTGCCGCTGGAAGTAGTCGAAGAAGAAGCAGGAACCGACACGGAACTCCTGCCCCTCTACGAATACGAGCCGGAGCCGGAGAAGGTCCTTGATGCCCTGCTGCCGCGCTACATCGAGTCGCGCATCTTCGCAGCAATGCTCCAGGCCGCCGCTTCCGAGCTCGCAGCCCGCCAGCGTGCCATGAAGTCCGCAGGGGATAACGCCTCCGACCTTATTAAGAAGTACACGCGACTTCGTAATAACGCCCGTCAGGCCGAAATCACCCAGGAACTCTCCGAGATTGTGGCAGGTGCGGACGCGCTCAGCGCCTCCTAACCCGCAGGTCACGGACCCAGAGTTCCACCAGTAAATACTTAGCCCACACGCCATCTAACTGAGTGAAGTGAGAGAGATGACTGCCCAAACTGCCGAGCACGGAGCAACCTCCGTAGCACCGGGCGCCACAGGCCGTATCGCCCGTGTCATTGGCCCGGTTGTCGACGTCGAATTCCCGGCGGACGCAATCCCCACCATCTACAACGCGCTCACCACCGAGCTGACGCTCAACGGTGAGACGAAGACCATCACGTTCGAGACCTCGCAGCACCTTGGCGACAACCTCGTGCGCGCTATCTCCCTGCAGGCCACCGACGGCCTGGTCCGCGGTGCTGCTGTTACCGACACCGGTGCTCCGATCTCCGTGCCTGTCGGCGACGGCGTCAAGGGCCACATCTTCAACGTCCTGGGCGAGCCCCTCGATGTTGCTGAGGACCAGCTGGAAATCACCGAGCGCTGGCCGATCCACCGCAAGGCCCCGAACTTCGCGGACCTTGAGGGCTCGACCGAAATGCTGGAGACCGGCATCAAGGTCATCGACCTTCTGACCCCGTACATCAAGGGCGGAAAGATCGGCCTGTTCGGCGGTGCCGGTGTTGGCAAGACCGTTCTGATCCAGGAAATGATCACCCGTGTTGCCCGCAACTTCGGTGGTACTTCCGTCTTCGCCGGTGTTGGCGAGCGTACCCGTGAGGGCAACGACCTCTGGGTCGAAATGGAAGAAGCCAACGTCCTCAAGGACACGGCCCTTGTGTTCGGCCAGATGGATGAGCCGCCGGGAACGCGTCTGCGCGTGGCGCTGTCCGCACTGACCATGGCGGAGTACTTCCGCGATGTGCAGAACCAGGACGTGCTGCTCTTCATCGACAACATCTTCCGCTTCACCCAGGCCGGTTCCGAGGTGTCGACCCTGCTGGGCCGTATGCCGTCCGCCGTGGGTTACCAGCCGAACCTTGCCGATGAGATGGGCCTCCTGCAGGAGCGCATCACCTCGACCAAGGGTCACTCCATTACGTCGATGCAGGCCATCTACGTTCCGGCTGATGACTACACCGACCCGGCCCCGGCCACCACGTTCGCGCACCTGGATGCCACCACGGAACTTTCCCGTGAAATCGCATCCCGTGGCCTGTACCCGGCCGTGGATCCGCTGACCTCAACGTCGCGTATCCTCGACCCGCAGTACGTCGGCCAGCTGCACTACGATACGGCTGTCCGCGTCAAGCAGATCCTCCAGAAGAACAAGGAACTGCAGGACATCATCGCCATCCTCGGCATTGACGAGCTCGGCGAAGAAGACAAGATCGTCGTCGCCCGTGCACGCCGCATCCAGCAGTTCCTGTCGCAGAACACCTACACCGCCAAGCAGTTCACCGGCGTCGAAGGCTCGACGGTTTCCATCAAGGACACCATCGAAGGCTTCAAGGCCATCTGCGACGGCGACGTTGACCACATCGCCGAGCAGGCGTTCTTCAACGTCGGCGGCATGGATGACGTCGAGCGTCAGTGGGCGAAGATCCAAGAGCAGACCGGGAAGTAAGCCCCATGGCTGAAACTGCTGAACTCGAAGTCGAAATTGTCGCGGCAGACCACTTTGTGTGGTCCGGTGCGGCGAAGATGGTCAAGGCACGCACCGCGGACGGCGAAATCGGGATCCTTCCCGGCCACTCTCCGGTGCTGGCGATCCTGGCCGAAGGCGAGCTGGCCATCGAGCCGGTTTCCGGCAGCCGGATCACGGTTGGGGTCGACGGCGGTTTCTTCTCCGTTGACAGCAACCGCGTGGTCATTGTCGCGGATAACGCGCAGTTGAACGACGCAGCCAACGCTGGGACCCGCTGACCCTAACCAATGGACAGTACCTACGTGTTCCTTGCACTGGCAGCGCTCTTCGCACTGCTGGTCCTGGCAACGGCACTTTTCTGGGTACGCCGCACACAGCTGCGGCGTACCCTGGGTACCTTTGACGCCTCCATTTGCCTCCCGCCCGGCGGGTGGCGGATGGGGGTTTGCCGTTATACGGACACCCATCTGGAGTGGCTTCGGCTGCTCTCGCTGAGTCCGCGCCCGCCGTACCGCTTCCTCCGAAGCTCCCTGGAGATCAAGGGGTGGCGTCAGCCCACCGAGGCTGAGCGGGCCCGGATCCAGCCGGGTGCGCTGGTGGTGACGCTCGAGTATGAAGGGCGTGAACTGCTCATCGCGATGAAGTACGACGTCTACACGGGCCTGTCCTCCTGGCTGGAGGCCGGACCGGTGATCGGTATCGGCACCTGGCGCTAGCCGCCGGATCCGGAACGCACGAAGGCGCAGGGAAATTGTTCCCTGCGCCTTCTGCGTATCCGCTCTGTGTGCACAGGCGTGGACGGCCCCGTCCTAGTATGGAGGGATGGAAGACGTCATTGTTGCCACCGGTCCCTGCACGCTCAACGGGTCGGTGACAGTCCCCGGGGCGAAGAACAGTGTTCTCAAACTGATGGCGGCAACGCTGCTGGCTGAAGGCCGCTCCACGATCACCAACGTTCCGAACATCCAGGACGTCTGGATTATGGCGGAACTGCTCCGGCGGCTGGGCTGCACAGTGGACTACGACGCCGATGCCGCCGAGGTGCGCATCGACGTTCCCGCTGTTTTGGGGCATCAGGCCGACTATGACCTGGTCCGCGCCATGCGCGCGTCCATCTCGGTACTGGGTCCGCTGGTAGCCCGGTGCCGGCGTGCCGAGGTTGCCCTCCCGGGCGGTGACGCCATCGGCTCACGCGGGCTCGATATGCACCGTGCCGGGCTTGAGGCCATGGGCACCACCATCACCATCGATCACGGTTATCTGGTGGCGTCCGTTCCGCAGGGGCTGCAGGGCGCCCGGCACATCCTCGATTTCCCCTCGGTGGGGGCGACGGAAAACATCATGATGGCTGCCACGCTGGCCCGCGGCGTCACTGTGATCGACAACGCCGCACGGGAACCGGAAATCACCGACATCGCCGAGATGCTCAACTCCATGGGCGCCAGAATCACCGGTGTGGGGACCAACACGCTGCAGATTGAGGGCGTTGAGCGGCTGGCCCCCGTGGAACACCGGGTGGTGCCGGACCGGATCGTTGCCGGTACCTGGGCGTTCGCCGCGGCCATCACCGGCGGCAGCATCGAAGTGCGCCGCGCGGATCCGGGGGCTCTGACCGTTGTCCTGGACAAGCTGGTCCAGGCCGGCTGCGCCGTCGAGCTCGCTGAGGACGGATTTACCGTGAAGGGCCCCTCCCGCCCGGAACCGATCAACGTGTCCACGCTGCCGTATCCCGGCTTTCCCACCGACCTGCAGCCCTTCGTGGTGGCGCTCAATGCGGTGTCCAATGGATCCGGGATGGTGACAGAGAACGTTTTTGAAGCCCGCTGGGGATTCACCTCGGAGCTGGCCCGGCTGGGAGCAGTGGTCCGGCTTGACGGACACCATGCCCTGATCCAGGGGGTTCCGAGGCTCTCCGGTGCTCCCGTCGAAGCGAACGATATCCGGGCCGGCGCCGCGCTGGTGATTGCGGGACTGGCAGCGGAAGGAACAACCGAAGTCCGCGGTGTCGACCACATCGACCGCGGCTATGAGCGTTTTATGGAGAGCCTGCGCGGCCTCGGTGCCAACGTGATGCGCCGCCGGAGCTAGCATCCGGGGGACTGGGGGAGTCCTTAACCCCGGAAACCGCAGTCCGGAAACCGCAGCCCGGAATCCGGGTCCGGAAAATCCGCTGCCGGGAATCCGCCCGCTCAGACGGCATAACAAAGGCGGGGACCAAACGGTCCCCGCCTTTGTTATGCGAAAAAACTAGACGGCGGTGACGCCGGTGGCCTGGGGGCCCTTGGCGCCCTGGCCGATCTCGAATTCAACGCGCTGGTTTTCATCGAGGGTCTTGAAGCCGTTGGACTGGATTTCCGAGTAGTGGACGAAAACGTCCCCATCGGAATCATCCGGAGTAATGAAGCCGAAACCCTTTTCGGCGTTAAACCATTTTACGGTTCCCTGTGCCATTTGCCTGTCTCCTTTATTGCTGGAACTGAACCGGCACACCGCGTGCCTGTGGTTGTTACCGAAGCGGGAAGTCCAGGTTCCCTGCCGGACGGCAGTTCCTACAGGAGCTTCACGCTCGCAACCGTCTTGCGAGCATGAAAATACACCTACACAAAGACTGCCTATAGCGTGACATACGCCTAAACAACCGTCAACGGATTCGGCGAAAAAGTTAGCAGAATCTTTCGGCCCTTTATATACACGGATGCCGGCCGGTATTCGGCCGATATTTGGGCTCCTTCGACGCTGCTAAAGCCCCCCGCCCAATCGCCGGGATAGTGCCGGCTCCGGCAGGAAGGGACTGTTAGAACAAACGCGAGGCGCTGTCGTCCACGCCGCGCATTTCGTCGTAGTCCAGGGTGAGGCAGTCAATGCCGCGGTCGGCTGCCAGGACCTTCGCCTGGGGCTTGATTTGCTGGGCAGCGAAAACGCCGCGCACCGGGGCCAGCAGCGGATCACGGTTGAGCAGTTCCAGGTACCGGGTCAGCTGCTCCACACCGTCTATGTCGCCGCGGCGCTTCAGTTCCACCGCCACAGTGGCACCGGAGGCGTCGCGGGCCAGGATGTCCACCGGACCGATGGCCGTCATGTACTCCCGGCGGATCAGCGTGAAGCCTTCGCCAAGCTTCGTGATCTGCTCTGCGAGCAGCCGCTGGAGGTCCGCCTCCACACCGTCCTTGATCAGCCCGGGGTCCGTTCCCAGATCATGGGCAACGTCGGAGAGGTGCTCATAAACACTGATCACCAGCTTGTCATCGGTTTTGGCGCTTTGGACGTTCCAGACTTCGACGACGCCGGCCTCGGCGTCGTCGGCCCCCGGTTCGGTGATCCGCAGGGTCGCCGGCGGACTCATCCAGTTCAGCGGTTTGTAGGAACCGCCGTCGGAATGGATCAGGACGGAGCCGTCCGCCTTCACCATAAGAAGGCGGGTAGCCAGGGGCAGATGGGCACGGAGGCGGCCGATGTAGTCAACAGAGCAGCGGGCTATCACTAAACGCACAGTTGCACTTTACCGGCTCCGCTGCGGCAAGATGGTTTTATGCCCCGTTCCAACCAGCCAAGGCGCCGGCCGCCCGTCTCAGCGGCGGGCGCAGGGCGTAACGCACGCCGCAAATGGGCGGCCCCCGCACCGGACATCGACCTGGACCGGGCACGGGTTGGGCTGCCCGAGCGGGAAAGCGCCGCCGACGGCGAGTGGTCGGTGCGCCGGATCACGGCCCGGAACGCGGCCAAGGACTACCGCTGCCCCGGGTGCGGGCAGGTGATCCCGTCGGGGATCGAACACCTGGTGGTGTGGCAGGAGGATTCCCTTTTGGGAAGGCAGACAGCGGTGGAGGACCGCCGGCATTGGCACGCCCGCTGCTGGCAGACCCGTCCGGGTTCCGGCCGCCGGCGCTAATCCCGCCGGGCGCCTAGCGCCGGTCCTGCTGGGCTATCACGACTTCCTTCATCAGCAGCAGGATCGCAGCGGCCGTCGGAATGGCGATCAGGGCACCGAGCACCCCCAGCAGGGTTCCACCGGCAATAACGGCAATCACTGCCACCGCGCCCGGGACCGCAACTGCGCGCTGCATAACCCTGGGGGAGACAAAGTAGGCCTCGAACTGCAGGTAGGCCATGTAGAGAATGGCGAACACAACGGCGGTCTGCCAGCTGGCGGTCAGGGCCACCAGGGAGACCAGGACCAGGGCGATCGGCGGGCCGACCAGGGGAATGAAGGCCAGCAGCGCGACGACGAAGGCCAGCAGAACTGAGAAGGGGACCCCGGTGATGGTCATGATCACAAAGGCGTACAGCGCGTCCAGGAGGGCCACGAAACCCTGTCCAATCACGTAGTTGCCGACGCTTCCGGTGATTTCCTCCGAGAGGGCTTCCACCCGGCGGCGCCGGCTGCGCGGTGCCAGCCGGTAGGCCCACTTCTTCATCGACGGCAGCGAGGCCAGGAAATACAGGGTCAGAACCAGGATGATCAGGGCACCAAAAAGTCCGTTGGCGATCACCGAGCCGACGCTCAGCACCCCGCCGAAAATACCGCCAACGGCGTCGGCGTTAGAGAAGAACTTCTGGACTTCCTCATCAACGCGTTCCCGGATCTGGAACTGGCGTTCCACGGACACGAAGAAATCCGAGGAAAGGAACCGGTCCACGTAACCGGGCGCAGCGTTGACGATCTCCGTGGTCTGGCTGACGATCGTGGGGATCAGGGTGGCGAAGAAGCCAGCCACGGCACCGGCCACGATCAGAACGGTGATGGCGATTCCGGCCGGGCGGGGGACTCCGCGGGCGCTGAGCCAGCGGACTACCGGGTCCAGGCCCAGGGCGATGAAGAGCGCCGCACCGATCCAGACCAGCAGCTCACCGACATTGGTAAAGATGAAGAACAGCAGCAGCGCGAAGCCGACGCCGACAGTGAACATAAAGCCGAACCGGATGGGACGGCCCTCCGGGCCGCGTCCTCCGGTGGCCGGCACCGGGGCGTCACCGAACCGGCGTCGTTCATCGGAAAGGTCAGCGTCTTCGTCCACGGCCACCTGCCCGGCTCCGGGCTCCCCGTCCTCCGGAGGAACATCGAAGCGGGGGCGCGGCCGTGCCCCGGGCACATGGGACAGGATCTGCCTGAGCCGGGAGCCTGCTGCCCGCACCGGGCCGGGACGGCTGCGGGCGTCTCCGCCGGGGGCGGGGAGTGGTTCGTCGACCGGTATGTCCCGCTCGTCCTCGCTCATCGGCGTCGTTTCTCCCTGCATTCGGTGACTGGTTCGATGGGATTATGCGTCTGTGCTGCGGCGCCAGATTATCAGTCATGGGCCGGGGAAGCGCGGCGGCCCGCTGCCGTAGGCTGACTAGGAGCTGAACAACGAAATGTGTTCTTTAAACGGATTTCGTTACCATAGGGTTATAAACCAACCGCCATGACGGTATCCATGGGGCACACCAGTCCCGTCACCGCTGCCTACAGGCGCGCGGAGGACCGTGACCGACGATAGGTAAGTTGTGCGAAACAAAATTGCAGTTCCGCTGATCGTGCTCGGAGTGCTGATGATGCTGGTCGGAATCGGCCAGCGTACCTTCTGGGCACCTCCGGAGACCGTGACGGCGCAGGCGCCTGCTGACTCGGGCGCAGCCCCGGTGGCAGTACTCGACGCGGGTCTGCTGGCCTCCCACGCGGAGGGCGCAGAAATCACCATCCGCTCAGAAGAAGGCGTTTTCCTGGCCGTCGGACGGGCATCCGACGTTGATGCCTGGGTCGGCGATGCGGCCGTGACACGCGTCAGCACCGGCGCTGAGGATTCCTTGGCCGCTGACACCTCTGAGGGCGAGGCCACTGTTCCGAATCCGGCGGGTTCGGACCTGTGGGTCAGCGAGGAAAGCGGACAGGGAGAGCTTTCCTACTCCTGGACCGAACCCGCCGAGGGCGACTGGTCGGTCCTGATTGCCTCTGATGGAACCGCACCGGCGCCCACGGACATCTCCGTCAGCTGGGCGAATGACGAAGGCACCCCCCTTGCTGTTCCGCTGATCATTGCGGGGGCACTGGCAGCTGTGCTGGGCCTGGCCCTGGCCTTCATTGCCCGCACCGGCGGGGGTACGCCCCCGGCTCCCGGAAGCCGCCGGGCCGTCCGCCAATCGGACACAGCCGCACAGAAGACCGTCGCAGGACGCAGCGAAAACGCCGGAGCAGCGAAGTTCAGCACGCCGGGTGCAGCCACCGTGCGCCAGGGCATGAACGGAGTGCTCGCCGCAGCGCTGGCCGGCGGACTGGCACTGGCACTGGTTCCCGCCGTCTCCCCGGCCACCGCCGCGGAGTCCGGTGAGGATTCCACCCCCGTGGTCCTGGACAGCCAGCTGACGCGGATCCTGGGGTCCGTGGCGGGAACGGTGCAGAAAGCCGACGCAGCCCGGGACGCTTCCCTGCTCAAGGACCGCGCTGCTTCCACCGCCCTGTCCCTGCGCGAAGCGAACTACGCCGCAGCTGCCAAGGCCCCGGACACCAAGGCGCCCGCCGCCGTCGCAGCGTCGCCGCTCCTGACGGACATGGTTTCCTCGGGAACGGAATTTCCCCGGACCGTCGTGGCCGTGACACAGGGGCAGGACAACACCGTGCCGCAGGCTCTGCTGCTGGTTCAGGCCTCCCCGCGGGAGAACTACAAGCTGGTCTCCGCGATCCAGATGCTGCCGGGCACGACGTTCCCGCAGCCGCCGGCCAACGGTACCGGTGTCGCTGCTGTTGCAGCGGATTCCTCCGAGGGCCTGGCTATGTCACCGCAGTTGGCTGTGGACGCACTGGCTGATGCTCTGACCAACCCCGACGGCGCCAACAAGGATGCCTTCGCCGCGAACAGCTTTGCGGAAGCGGTCACCACGTTCCAGGCGAATGTCACGGCCAACCCCGACAACGAGTTTGCCGCCATTACCTTCAAGCACACACCGGTTCCTTCGGATACGCGTGCGCTGCGGACGGCCGACGGCGGGGCGATCGTGTTCGGATACATGTCCCACAGTTACTCGAGCGTGCCGCGTGAGGCGGGGGACTCGATCAACCTTGAGGGCACCATCTACGAGACCCTCACCGGCGAAAAGAACACCGAGGCCGGAATCGATGTGACCCACGGCGAAGCCGTGATGCTCTACGTCCCGCCGGCCGGAAGTGCGGACCAGGCAGAGGTAGTCGGCGCAGCGCAGGAACTGCTCTCGGCCACCCTCAAATAAGTCATCCGCCGCGCACTTGCCCCGGGGCGGCGTGACCGTACTAGGGTTGAGGCCATGAGCACACCGAACCACCGTTCCGCGCCGTCACCGTCCATGAACCTCCGGGGGGCCGTGGACCTCTCCGGCCTCAAAGCCAAGGCCAGCGCTCCGCCGCCCGCGGCGGCTTCGGGTGCCGGTGAAGGCGCCGCATATGTGATCGAAGTGACCGAGCAGTCCTTCCCCCAGGTTGTGCAGCTCTCAGCCACCGTCCCGGTGATCGTGAATATGTACTCGGCCCGGAGCCCGGAATCCGCCGAGGTGACCGCGGTCCTGGAACAGGAAGCAGCGGCCCGCGGTGGAAAACTGCTGGTGGCGAACGTGGACGCCGATGCTTTTCCCCAGATTGCCCAGGCCTTCCAGGCAGTGTCGGTTCCGACTGTCGCTGCCGTTGTGAAGGGCCAGCCCGTTCCTCTCTTTGACCGGGCCGTCCCGGCCGAGCAGATCCGGGCTCTCCTGACCGAACTGATGCAGGTCGCAGAGGCCAACGGGGTCAACGGCTCCCTGGCTGACGGGGCCGGTGAAGCCCAGGAGGAAGCGCCCCTGCCCCCGCTGCACCAGGAAGCCTACGATGCGATCGTTGCGGGGGATTACGACGCCGCCGCTGCCGCCTACCGGCAGGCACTCGCTGAACAGCCCGCGGACGCGGAGGCAAAGGCCGGCCTGGTGCAGGTGGAGCTGATGCAGCGGCTCAGGGGCGTCGACGCCGATGCCGTCCGCACGGCAGCCGCGGAGCAGCCCGACAATGTGGACGCCCAACTGCAGGTCGCGGACCTGGACATGTCCGGCGGACACGTCGAAGATGCGTTTAACCGGCTGATCCGGCTCATCGCGCGCACGGCGGGCGATGACAAGGAACGGGTCCGGCTGCGGCTGCTGGACCTCTTCGAAATTGCCGGCAGCTCGGACCCCCGGGTCACCAAAGCCCGTTCCGCTTTGGCCCGCGCACTCTTCTAACGCCCGCCTCCCGCACCAACCCGCCTCCCACACGGCAGCCGGGTCAGGCCCGCGCCGGCCGGGTTCTGGAACGCGGCTAGTCCCCACGGCCGGGTTCTGCGCGCCGCGGCGGCCAGGGATTTAGTTCACAAGGCGGAGGGCACGCGGGGTCAGAGTTGCTAGCGTTACAGCTATGAGCGAGACACCCGAGCGTCCAACCCCCCAGAACGGGCCGGATACCTTCCCGGCGCAGGCTGCCGCAGCGGAGCCAGGCGCTGCCCCGAACAGTCCCGGCGGCGCCCCGGCTCAGGCCCCGGCCCTGGCCATCCGCGGCCTGGCTAAGCGGTTCGGCGAAAAAATCGCCGTGAACGGGATCAACCTCGACGTACCCGCGGGGTCCTTCTACGGACTGGTCGGGCCCAACGGGGCCGGTAAGACCACGGCGCTGTCCATGGCGACCGGCCTGATGCGGCCCGACTACGGCCAGGTCTGGGTGCACGGTGTGGATGTTTGGGCCCGCCCGCTCGAAGCCAAGCGCATTATGGGGGTCCTGCCGGACGGTGTACGGCTCTTCGACCGCCTGACCGGTGAACAGCTGGTCACCTATGCCGGCCTGCTGCGGGGCATGGACCGGGAAACCGTGGCCGCGCGGGTCGCTGACCTGCTTGCCGCACTGGATCTGACCGCCGACGCCGGGACCCTGGTCGTGGATTACTCCGCGGGCATGACCAAGAAGATTTCCCTGGCCTCCGCCCTCATCCATGCTCCCCGGCTGCTGGTCCTGGACGAACCGTTCGAGGCGGTGGACCCTGTCTCAGCCGCCAACATCCGGGACATTCTGTCGAGCTATGTTTCCTCCGGCGGAACCGTGATCGTGTCCAGCCACGTTATGGACCTGGTCCAGCGGATGTGCGACCACGTTGCCGTCGTGGCGGGTGGAAACGTCCTTGCTGCAGGAACCGTGGACGAGGTGCGTGCCGGGCACAGCCTGGAAGAAACCTTCGTCCAGCTGGTGGGCGGACGCAGCACCTCGGAAGGCCTGGCATGGTTGCGCACCTCCTAAGGCTCAAACTGCTCCTGCTGCGCAACTCCCTGCGCAGGAGCCCGTGGCAGCTGGTCGGCATCATTTTCGGCGCGCTTTACGGTTTAGGAATGCTGACGCTGCTGATGGGCGGCCTGTTCTTCCTGAACTTCACCGATCCTGAGCTGGCACGCACTGTCGTGATCCTGGGCGGGTCCGCGGCCGTACTCGGATGGATGATCATTCCCGTGATAGCCACCGGCGTGGATATGACCCTGGACCCGGCCCGTTTTGTCACCTTCGCCATACCCATGCGGCAGATGATTATCGGGCTCGCGCTCGGATCCCTGATCGGTATTCCCGGAACCGTAACCCTGCTCGCTGCCCTGGTACAGGCCGCGTCCTGGTGGCAGCACCCCGCCGCGGTGCTCGCCGGCATCCCCGCCGCGGCTGTTGCTGTGCTGACCTGCGTGGTGCTGGCACGGCTTGCCGTCGCCGCGACGACCTCGCTGGCGAGTTCACGGCGGTTCAAGGACGTGGCCGGAATGGTCATCATCATCCCCCTGATGCTCGTGGGGCCTCTGATTGGAACCCTGGCGACGGCCCTATCCGATTCCGGGGATTTCCTGGGCCGCCTCGCGGAGATCCTGGCCTGGACCCCGCTGGGCAGCAGCTGGGCCGTTGCGGGCGACATCGCCCTGGGCAGCCCCGGAACTGCGGCCGCGCGTTTCGCCATTTCGGTCCTGTTCCTGGCTGCGGCAGCCTGGGCGTGGCAGGCGCTGCTGCAGCGTGCCCTGGTCACACCGGCACACAACTCCGCCACCCGCAGGGGCGCCGGCAAGCTGGGACTGTTTGGCCGGTTCCCGGCAACCCCCACCGGCGCCGTGGCAGCCCGGGCGCTGACGTACTGGTTGCGGGACCCGCGTTACAGCATTTCACTGATTATTGTTCCGGTCCTGGCGGTTGTGCTGATCTTCGCCGTCAGAACCGGCGGTGAGCTTCCGTCACTTGTTCTGCTGCTGGGTCCGCTGGTGGCCTTCCTCCTGGCCTTCGGCATTTCAGCGGATATCTCCTATGACAACACCGCCTTCGCGCTGCATGTCTCGGCCGGAGTCACCGGGGCAGCGGACCGGGCCGGCCGGGACATCGCCTGTGCCGTGTTCGCGCTTCCCGCAACCATCCTCGCGGCGGTGCTGCCTCCCGTGGTCATCGGCCAGCCAGCGGCCATTCCGGCGCTGCTGGGACTGTCCATCGGGCTGCTGCTAAGCGGGCTTGGCCTCTCCAGCGTGTTCTCTGCCCGCTACACCTACAACGTTCCGCTGCCGGGGGAGAGCGCCTTCAAGACCCCGCCCGGCTCGACGGGACGCACCATGATCGCACAGGGACTGTGGCTGCTGGCTCAGCTGGTCCTCGCCCTGCCGCTGCTGGCACCGGCCCTCGCCTTTGTGCTGGGCGCCGGCTCCGTCTGGGGCTGGGTCACGCTGGCCGTGGGAATCGCCTACGGATCCTTCGTGCTGGTGATGGGAATCCGGACCGGCGGACGCTGGCTGGACCGGCGGGGTCCGGAAGTGCTTTTGGCTGTTTCGGTCAACAAGTAGCCGGCGGCCCGGGTACTAAGATGGGTTGCATGACTCTGCCTCCTGATCCCTTCGAATCCGATCCAATGCGCCGGGCGGACAGCGGTTCTTCCACCGCCGTCATTGAGCGCGAAGAGCAGCGTGAACTCGTTGAACCCGGAGACGCCGAACGGTTCTCGCACTACGTCCGCAAGGAAAAGATCATGGAATCCGCCCTTTCGGGTGAACCCGTGATCGCCCTCTGCGGCAAGGTCTGGACCCCGGGACGCGATCCCAAAAAGTTCCCGGTCTGCCCGGAATGCAAGGAAATCTACGAAGGTCTTCGTCCGGGTAAGGACTCCGGCGACAAGTAGCCGCAGCCTGCCCCGAAAGCCCTTCGTCGCCGTCGAACCTGTGAGACGGCAGTAAGCCCCGATGCCTCCATGAGTGATCCCCTGCCCGAGGGCCGGCCTGCGGGCGCCATGTCCGCTGCGTACCGTCCGCTGACCCTGGGCGTGATCGCGATCGTGACGTGCGCGGCCTTCGAAGCCATGGCCGTTACGACGGCGATGCCTGTGGTCGCCGAGGAGCTGGGCGCCGGAACCGGTTACGGCCTGGCGTTCTCCATGTTCCTCACCGCGTCCCTGCTGGGTTCTGTCCTGGCCGGCTCCAGATGCGACGCCGAGGGGCCGCGCCGCCCGCTGGTGGCGGGTATGGCGCTGCTGGTCGCGGGGCTGGTTATGTCCTCCCTGGCCGGCGAGTTCTGGCAGGTCACTGCGGGCCGGGCGGTGTCCGGACTGGGCAGCGGTGCCATGGTGGTGGCGCTGTATGTGATCATCGGCGAGGTATATCCCTCGAAGCTGCAGCCGGTGGTCTTTGGCTGGGTTTCCGCGGCGTGGATTCTTCCCTCCATGATCGGGCCGCTGGCAGCCGGCCTGCTGGCGCAGTACCTAAGCTGGCGCTGGGTCTTCGCCGTCGCGATTCCCATCGTGCTGGTGGCCGCGGCACTGGTCTGGCCGCGCGTGAGGCATCTCGGGGCACCGGACAACCCTGCCCTCGACCGGGCCCTGGGCCGGCGGCGCGGGCTGTGGGGGATCTTCCTTGCCGCCGGAGTCTTCGCCGCGCAGTGGGCCGGAAACGCGGCAGCATCAACCGGATCCGTGGCTGCCCTTGCCGTCACCGCGGCCGGAATCGCTGCCGCCGCGGCCGCGCTGGTGGCGCTGCTTCCGGCGGGCACGCTGTGGCTGCGGCGCGGGCTCCCCTCGGTGATTGCGACACGCGGATTGATCAACGCGGCGTTCGTTGCCGCCGAAGCCTTTATGCCCGTGATGCTCCTGGCCGTTTACGGCGTGAGCCCGGCCACGGCCGGAATCGCGCTGACGGTCGGCGCGGTAGGCTGGGCCATTGGAGCCTTCGTGCAGGCGAGGATCACCCGGCGGCGTTACCTGCTGCTGGCCGGCGGATCCGGCCTCCTTGCCCTCGCGGTGGGCGGCACCGGCCTGCTGGCCGGAGCCCAGGCTCCGTTCTGGCTGCTGGTTATCGTCTGGTCATTGGCCGGAGTAGCGATGGGAGCGGCCCTGTCCAGCACCTCGGTGATGGTCCTGGACGCCTCCTCAGCGGCCGACCGCGGCAGGAACTCGGCGTCCCTGCAGCTGTCCGACCAGGTGGGTGCCGTGGCAGGAACCACTGTGGGCGGCGCACTATTCGCCGTCCTCGCCCAGCCCGGGACGTCCCAGGAAGGAACGTCCTTCGCCGTGATGTGGCTGTTCCTGGCTGTTTTCGCCGTCATTGGTACGGCAGCCGGGATCCGCAGTGCAATTGTTCGACCAAGTACCGGAAAGGTGCCTTCCCAAGCGTGAGTCCCGATACCCTTTTCGGCGGCGGAACAGCCCTGCCCCCTGCCTACCCTGAACGCGCGGCCTGGGGGACGGCTCCGAAGCTGCGGCAATGGCAGGCCGAAGCACTGGAAAAGTACTTCGCCAAAAATGACAGCGATTTCCTTGCCGTCGCTACCCCCGGTGCCGGTAAAACGACCTTCGCCCTGCGGGTGGCTACGGAGCTCGTGGACCGCGGCATCGTCAACCGGATCACCGTCGTTGCGCCCACCGACCACCTCAAACGGCAGTGGGCCGATGCGGCCGCCCGGGTGGGCCTGGCCCTCGACCCCAATTTCAAGAACGCGGACGGCCGGCACGGCCACGGGTTCATCGGCGTTGCGGTCACCTATGCCCAGGTAGCCAGTAAACCGATGCTGCACCGGGCCAAGACCGAAGCTGCCCGCACACTGGTGATCCTGGACGAGATCCACCACGGCGGCGACGCCCTGTCATGGGGCGACGGCATCCGGGAAGCTTTTGAGCCCGCCACCAAGCGGCTCTCGCTGACCGGAACCCCGTTCCGCTCTGACACGGCGCCCATTCCGTTCGTGGAGTACCAGGAGGACGGCGCCGGGATCCGGCGCTCCAAGGCCGACTACACCTACGGCTACGGCCAGGCCCTGAAGGACCATGTGGTCCGGCCGGTGATGTTCATGGCGTACTCCGGGCAGATGCGCTGGCGGACCAGCGCCGGTGAGGAAATGGCGGCGTCGCTTGGCGAAGCGGCAGTCACCAAGGACATCACTGCCCATGCCTGGCGTACAGCCCTCAACCCGGCCGGGGAATGGATCCCGGCTGTGCTGGCGGCAGCGGACCGGAGGCTCAGCGAAGTCCGGCGGACGGTTCCCGACGCCGGGGCGATGGTCATTGCCACGGACCACGAAGATGCCCGTGCCTATGCCGGCCAGCTGAAGAAGATCACCGGGGAGTCTCCCACCGTGATTCTGTCCGACGACGCCAAGGCCTCAGACAAGATCGACGAGTTTTCTGCCGGAACCCAGCGCTGGCTGGTGGCGGTCCGTATGGTGTCCGAAGGCGTCGACGTGCCGCGCCTCGCCGTCGGTGTTTATGCCACGTCGACGGCGACGCCCCTGTTTTTTGCCCAGGCGGTGGGACGCTTCGTGCGAGCCCGCAAGCGCGGCGAAACGGCGTCAGTGTTCCTGCCGTCCGTGCCCACCCTGATGATCCTTGCGAACGAGATGGAAGTCGCCCGCGACCACGCCCTGGACCGGCCGGAGAACCATCTGGAGGAAGAGGGCTTTGGGCTCGACGACTCGCTGATGGAGGCCGCGAACCGGGAGGAGAAAGCCTCCGGTGAGCTGCAGAAGCAGAAGTTCGAGGCCCTCGAGTCCCAGGCATCCTTCGACCGCGTGCTGTTCGACGGCGGCGAGTTCGGCACCGGCGGCGAGCTGGGCAGCGAGGAGGAGCAGGACTTCCTCGGTATTCCCGGCCTGCTGGACCCGGACCAGGTGACCACGCTGCTGCGCCAGCGCCAGCATGAACAGCTGTCGCGGCGCGGCCGGCGCAAGCCTGAGGAAACCGTGCCGGAGGAGCTGCCCTCAGTGGTCGACCACCGCCAGCTCACCGAACTGCGCGGCCAGCTGGCGAAAAATGTTTCCGCCTGGTCGGCCCGCTCCGGTATGCCGCACGGTATGGTGCACAGCGAACTGCGCCGGATCTGCGGCGGCCCGGCTGTCGCCCAGGCCAACGAAGAGCAGCTGCAGAAGCGGCTGGAAAAGCTCCAGGACTGGTTCATCGGCCGCAAATAGCGCTCCGCAGTGCATCCCTGTCCTCACTGCGTCCCCAAGACAATCCCAATGCAAAGAGTGCCCGTTTGAATCCTCAAACGGGCACTCTTTTCCTGGGGTTTGCGTTCCTGGGTTTGGCGCTCCAGGTGTTACAGGTCCAGGAGTTCCACGCCGGCGTCCTCGAGCTCGTCGAGCGCGGCACGCACGTCCACGCGGTCCAGGCCGCGGCACAGGTCGGGGATGACGGCAGTGTCGTAGCCCGCGGCGATAGCGTCGAGCGCGGTTGCCTTGACACAGTAATCGGTTGCCAGGCCCACGATCACGACTTCATCGATGCCGTTGTCCCGCAGCCAGTCATCGAGGCTGACCGAGTCCGCGTCGCGGATCGGCTCGGCGTCGGGTTCACCCAGCGGCACTTCCACGTCCGGGGCGAGGACGCCTTCGAAGCCGGAGTAGGCGGCCTCATACTGGCCCTTGCGGAAGTAGGCATCAACGAATTCCGTGTCCAGGTCCGGGTTCAGCGCCGCACCATGGGTTCCTGCCACACAGTGCACCGGCCAGGAATCGCGGAAGTCCGGATTGTCGGAGAAGTGGCTGCCCGGTTCGATGTGCCAGTCCTGGGTGGCGACGACCGCGCTGTACCGGTCACGGGAGGACTCGATGTAGTCGCTGATTTCCCCGGCGGCGTCGGTTCCGCCGGGAACGGAGAGGCTGCCGCCTTCGCAGAAATCGTTTTGGACGTCAACCACTATCAGTGCACGGGTCATCGGGTTTCCTCCTCAAATTCGGTCGGGATTACGGGCTCCCCGCGCTGCAGCCGGTGAGCGGAAGGCGGCAGTTCCGCGAGCGAAGCGTCGTGGCGCTGCCGGGCACGGACGACGGCGGCGGGGCCGGTCCAGCTCTCTTGGATAGTACCGGCGGAAACGAACGTGGTCAGCAGTTCGCGGTCATTGCCGTCATCGGCAGGTTTGGTGTCGACGCCCACGACCTCCGCGACGGCACGTCCGCGGGAATCCAGCCGGCGCAGGGCAAACTTGCGTCCGCCCAGGGAAGCCTTGTTTTTGGCCGCCTTGGCCACGGAGACGAAGTTGCCGTCCGTACCTTCACGGCTGACGAGCTTGTAGACCAGGCCCGCCGTGGGTGCGCCGGAGCCGGTCACCAGGGAGGTACCCACTCCGTAGGCATCCACCGGTGCGGAAGCCAGCGCAGCAATGGCGTATTCATCCAGGTCCGAAGTCACCATGATCCGGGTCGAGGTATTGCCCAGGTCATCCAGGAGCTCACGGACCCACTGGGCCTGGGTGACCAGGTCGCCGGAATCCAGCCGGACACCTCCCAGCTTGTTTCCCGCCACGGCGACGGCGTTACGGACGCCCTGCTCGACGTCGTACGTATCCACCAGCAGCGAGGTGCCCAGCCCCAGGGAAGCCGTCTGGGCTTCAAAGGCAGCAACCTCGGAGTCGTGCAGCAGGGTGAAGGAATGCGCGGCAGTGCCAACCGTCTTCAGTCCGTAGCGGCGGCCTGCTTCCAGGTTGGAACTGCTGTCGAATCCGGCGATCACCGCGGCGCGGGCAGCGGCGACGGCGGCTTCCTCATGCGTGCGGCGGGAGCCCATCTCAATGCACGGCCGTCCGCGGGCCGCGCGGCTCATCCGTGAGGCGGCGGAGGCAATGGCGCTGTCGTGGTTCAGGATCGAGAGGATCAGGGTTTCCAGGATGCAGGCTTCACCGAAGCTGGCTTCCACCTGCAGGATCGGGGAACCGGGGAAGTAGGCCTCGCCCTCGGCATAGCCGTGGATGCTGCCGGTAAACCGGAAGTCCGCCAGCCAGGCGAGCGTTTGGTCATCGACGACGCCGGTTGACCCCAGGAACTCCAGCTGGGGCTCCTCGAAACGGAAGCGGGGCAGCGCCTCCAGCAGCCGGCCGGTTCCGGCAACGATGCCGTAGCGGCGGCCGTCGGGAAGCTTGCGGGCAAAGGCTTCGAAGACCGACCGCCGGCCGGCGGTGCCGGCGTGGAGCGCGGCCTGGAGCATCGTCAGCTCGTAATGGTCGGTGTACAGGGCAGTGTTGGGGTGCTGCCACGCGATGGGACTGTTCACACCCAAAACTCTAACCCGCCGCCCGGCCCGGCCGCGTCGGAAGTCTCCCCGGGTTGCCGGCGTCGCACCTGCGCGCCGGCACCAAACTACAATTGGCACCATGAGCGTTGCCACCCTCCCGGGTACCG
Source organism: Arthrobacter sp. Helios (assembly GCF_023167125.1). Classification (NCBI taxonomy): domain Bacteria; kingdom Bacillati; phylum Actinomycetota; class Actinomycetes; order Micrococcales; family Micrococcaceae; genus Arthrobacter; species Arthrobacter sp. Helios. The sequence goes on along the minus strand of NZ_CP095402.1, from coordinate 1,965,340 downwards.
GGACAGAAACTGATTCCCGGACCGAGGAACTGACCTTCAGCGATGTCCCGTGGGTGGTGCTTGTCTGGAACGATCCGGTGAATCTGATGAGCTACGTGAGCTACGTTTTCCAGAGCTATTTCGGGTACTCGGAAGCCAAAGCCAACAAGCTGATGCTGCAGGTGCACCATGACGGCAAATCAGTCGTCGCCACAGGCTCACGGGAGGAAGCCGAACGCCACACGCTGGCGCTGCACTCCTATGGTCTCTGGGCCACGTTCCAGAAAGCCGACCAGCCCTAGCAGGGCAGCCAATTCATAGGAGATTTGCCTTTTGACAACCGGATTCAAGCTCACCCGCAAGGGCATCACCGCCACGCTGGAGCCGGGGGAGCGGGACCTGCTCCGCGGCCTGTTCGCCGACGTGGCCGGCATGCTTGAGCCCGAAACCCCGTCGCACGAAGACCCGCTCGCCGCGCTGGTCGGCTTGGACAGCAGCGCCGAAGTGCCTGGGGATCCGGCGCTGCTGCGGCTGCTGCCGGACGGTGTCCAGGGCAGCGACGACGACGCCCTGGAGTTCCGCCGGCTGACCGAGCGGTCGCTGCGGGAGGGGAAGATCGGCGCCCTGCGGGCCGCATCCATGGCGCTGGAATCAAGTCCGCTGCACCTGGATGCCGAGCAGGCCAGGCACTTTGCGCGGGCGCTGAACGACGTCCGGCTGGTGCTCGGGACGAGGCTGGGGCTGGCCACGGATGAGGACGCCGAGGCGCTGCACTCCATTACGGAGCCCTCCGACGCACAGGACGTCGACGATTACCTGGCCCTGGTCTACAACTTCGCCACCTGGCTGCAGGAAACCCTGATGAAGGCACTGCTGGACACCCTGCCCGGCGACTGAGTGTGACAAAGGCCACGGGCCTCCTGGTGCGCCCGGCCGCAGCCGGGGACTATTGTCGATACATCATGAGCTCTGACCACCCGGGCAGCCCGCAGCTGCTGGACGCCCTGCCGAAGACCACTGACGCGCCGATCGGCATTTTCGACTCCGGCGTCGGCGGCCTCACCGTGGCCCGTGCGGTCATTGACCAGCTGCCGAATGAATCCATCCTGTACGTCGGGGACACCGCGAACGGCCCCTACGGTCCGCTGCCCATCGCCGACGTCCGCGCCTTCGCGCTGGGTGTGATGGACGAGCTGGTGGACGCCGGAGTGAAGCTGCTGGTCATTGCCTGCAACTCCGCATCCGCCGCCGTCCTCCGCGACGCCCGCGAACGCTACACCGGCCGCTACGGCATCCCTGTGATCGAGGTGATCCAGCCGGCTGTGCGCCGGGCGGTCGCAGCCACCCGCACCGGGCGCATCGGCGTCATCGGCACCGCGGCCACCGTGGGCTCCCGGGCCTACGACGACACCTTCGCCGCTGCGCCGCACCTGGAAGTGTCCTCCGTTGCCTGCCCCGCCTTCGTGGAGTACGTCGAAGCCGGAGTCACCGCGGGTCCGGAACTGCTTGAGGTGGCTGAGGAGTACCTGGCCCCGCTGAAGGAACGCGGCGTCGACACACTGGTCCTGGGCTGCACGCACTACCCGCTGCTGACCGGCGTCATCTCCTATGTGATGGGCGACGGCGTCACCCTGGTGTCCAGTGCCGAGGAAACCGCCAAAGACGTCTACCGGTCCCTGCTCACACACGGTCTGGCGCGGAAATCGGCGACGCCGCCAAACCACCGCTTCGTGGCCACCGGCGACGCAGCTTCGTTTGAACTCCTTGCCCGGCGTTTCCTCGGACCCGAAGTCCTGCGCGTCGAGCATGCCGATTCCGTGGCCGCCCGGTATCCCACCGGCGTCCTGGCCCGGATTACGCCGGAAATGATTGCCGCAGCGCGTCAACAGGCCCGGAAACGCACAGCGCCCGGCACCCTGCGGAACGGAACGCGATGAAACTGACAATCGTGGGCTGCTCCGGCTCCTTTCCCGGCCCGGCGTCCCCGGCGTCCTGTTACCTGGTGACCGCAGACGACGGCGAACGCACCTGGCGCATCCTGCTGGACCTGGGCAACGGCTCGCTGGGCACCCTGCAGCGCTATATGGATCTCCGCGACATCGACGCGGTGCTGATCACCCACCTGCATCCGGACCATTTCATGGACCTGTGCGGGCTGCACGTCGCCGTTCACTGGGACCCGACCGGCTGGAACCGGGACCGGGTCAAGGTGTTCGGGCCTTCCGCCACAGCGGACCGGATCGCGGTGGCCTACGGCCTCGACCCCGATCCCGGGATGCACGAAGACTTCGAGTTCCACACCTGGACGGCCGGGGAACCGGTGCAGATAGGACCCTTCACCGTGACTCCGTACCCGGTCAGCCACCCGGCTGACGAGGCCTACGCCCTGCGGGTGGAAGCCACCGTGAAAACGGAGGACGGAACCGAAGTCACCCGCTCGCTGGCGTACTCCGGGGACACGGACAGCTGCCCCGGACTGGAGGAAGCTGCCCGGGACAGCGACGTGTTCCTGTGCGAAGCGGCCTTCCAGGAAGGCCGCGACGACGCCATCAAGGGCGTGCACCTGACCGGCAAGCGCGCCGGCGCAGCCGCAACCGCTGCCCGCGCCCGGCGCCTGCTGCTGACCCATCTTCCGGTCTGGAACGATGTTCGCACTGCCGTGATGGAAGCCCGCGAAACCTACGAGGGCGACCTCGCCGTCGCCGTCGCCGGTGTGTCCTACGACGTTGGATCCGCCTTCACGCCGCCGCTGGCCGCTGAACGGGCCCAGCCGCTCTGAAAACCGGCTACGCCGGGGCGCCCCTGGTGCGGCGATAGACTGGGCACATGACTACAGCCCCGAATTCCTCCCTGTCCGCAGCAGCCCCGCTGCGTGCCGACGGCCGCGCCCCCGACGAGCTCCGCAGCATCACCATTACGCGCGGCTGGTCCACCCAGGCCGAAGGATCGGCGCTGATCGAATTCGGCGGCACCAAGGTGCTCTGCACCGCGTCCCTGACCGCCGGGGTGCCGCGCTGGCTGAAGGGCGAAGGCAAGGGCTGGGTCACGGCTGAATACGCGATGCTGCCCCGGGCCACAAACACCCGCAACGCCCGCGAGTCGGTCAAGGGCAAGCTCGGCGGGCGGACCCACGAAATCTCCCGCCTGATCGGCCGCTCACTGCGTTCGATCATCGACACCAAGGCGCTCGGCGAAAACACCATCGTGCTGGACTGCGATGTCCTGCAGGCCGACGGCGGCACCCGCACCGCGGCAATCACCGGAGCCTATGTGGCGCTGGCAGACGCACTTACCTGGGCCAAGGACAACAAACTGATTGCCCGCAGCTCCCAGCCACTGCTGGACACGGTGGCCGCAGTCAGCGTCGGCATCATCGACGGTGTCCCCATGCTGGACCTGCCCTACGTTGAAGACGTCCGCGCCGAAACCGACATGAACGTTGTGGTGACCGGCAGCGGCAAATTCGTGGAAGTCCAGGGCACCGCAGAAGGCGCACCCTTCGACCGCGCTGAACTCGATGCCCTGCTTGACCTCGCCCTGCACGGCACCTCCCAGCTCGCCGAAATCCAGCGGCGTACCCTCGAAGGCCAGTGAGCGCCGTCGAACCCCGGCTGGTGCTCGCCACCCGGAACGAGGGAAAACTGCGGGAGCTGCGCGAACTGCTGCGTGGCCGGATTGCAGGCCTCGACGTCGACACCCAGGTGATCGACGCTGCGGCCGCCGGAGCTCCAGACGTGCCGGAGACGGGTGTGACGTTCGAAGCCAACTCGCTGCTGAAGGCCCGGGCCGTGGCCGAGGCGACCGGGCTGCCGGCCATCGCGGACGATTCCGGGCTGGCCGTGGATGTCCTAGGTGGAGCGCCTGGGATTTTCTCCGCCCGCTGGGCAGGCGCCCACGGTGACGACGCCGCCAATCTGGAGCTGCTGCTGGCCCAGCTGGCGGATATTGGCCCTGAGCACCGCGGTGCGGCTTTTATCTGTGCGGCCGCGCTGGCGGTTCCCGGGGCGGGAGAGACAGTGGAGCGCGGCGAGCTGCGCGGCACCCTGCTGGCTTCCCCGCGCGGAGCCGGCGGGTTTGGCTACGACCCGGTCCTGCAGCCGCTGGGTGAGGAGCGGAGCTGTGCTGAATTGACCAATGCGGAGAAAAACGCCATCAGCCACCGCGGTCAGGCGTTCCGCGAACTGCTGCCGTCGATTGTCCGGGTTCTGGAAGGCCAGCCCCTCCCTGAAAAGTGATTCGCGCCACGGACGCGGCGGTGTGATCTGCGGGTGGCCGCACCCGGGGCGCGCCGCCGCGTTCTTGCCCGGCAGGGGAGTAGGGCACAATTGGTTCCGATATGAGTATCCTGATCAGCGCCTCAGTTGACCCCTCCAGTTCCGGATCGGCCCTGGGAGGGGTCGCCCAGTGGGCCGTGGACATCATGGAGGCCATCGGCGCCCCTGGTGCCGGCTTGGCCATCGCGCTGGAAAACCTTTTTCCGCCACTCCCCAGCGAAGTTATCCTTCCCCTCGCCGGCTTCGCCGCCAGCCAGGGCAACTTCTCGATCGTGGCGGCCCTGATCTGGACCACCCTGGGTTCCATGGTCGGTGCACTGGCCCTGTATGGGCTGGGTGCCTGGCTGGGCCGGGACCGGATGCGCGCCATCGTCGCCAAGGTCCCGCTGGTTGATATCGAGGACGTGGACAAGGTTGAGGCCTGGTTCGACCGGCATGGGTACAAGGCCGTGTTCTTCGGCCGGATGATCCCGATCTTCCGGTCCCTCATCTCCATCCCGGCCGGCATCGAGAGAATGCCGGTGCTAAAGTTCATGGCCCTGACCACGGCCGGCAGCCTGATCTGGAACAGCATCTTTGTGTTCGCCGGTTACTTCCTCGGCGAGAGCTGGCACATCGTCGAAGAGTACGCCGGGGTCTTCCAGAAGATCGTGATCGTTGCCGTCCTGGTGGCCGCCATCTGGTACATCACAGTGAAAATCCGTTCCTACCGCCGGAGGAAGGCCCAGCGCACGGCCGACGAGTCCTGACGTGGGCGTGGATTTCACCTCCATCGACTTTGAAACGGCGAACGGTTTCCGGGGTTCTCCCTGCTCGGTGGGACTGAGCAAGGTCCGGGACGGCAGGATCGTCGAGGAAGCGTCCTGGCTGATGCGGCCGCCGGAAGGCCACGACTTCTTTGACCGGCGCAACACCGGCATCCACGGCATCGAGGACGCGATGGTTGCGGGCAAGCCGCGGTTCGGTGAGCTGTTCCCGGAAATCGGCGCGTTCATCGGGCAGGACCTGCTCGTGGCGCACAATGCGGCCTTCGACCTGGGGGTCATCCGCTCGGCTCTGGAAGTCTCCGGGCTGCCCGGTCCGGCCTATGACTATGCCTGCACCGTTATGCTCTCCCGGCGGACCTATTCGCTGCCCTCCCACTCCCTGCCTTTCGTGGCAGAGGCCGCCGGCGTACCGCTGGAAAACCACCACGACGCGACCGCTGATGCACGGGCCTGCGCCGGGATCATGATTGACGTTATCCGCCGCTCCGGTGCCACGGAGCTGGCGGAGTTTTTCGCCCTCCAGAACATGTTGCCGAACCATGCCCCGGCCTACCGCCCCGGCATCGACCCGCTCTCCAAGGCGACGAGGGATGCGCTGGAACGAGGGACCGGAACCGCGAAGACTGCCGGGAGCTGGAACAGCTGGCCGTCCGAAGGGGTCAATCCGCCACCGAATCCAGCCGCCCAGCCGGGGCACCCGCTCTTCGGCCAGACCGTGGTGTTTACCGGCAACCTGGGGATGCCGCGCCAGCAGGCGAAGGACCGCGCAGCGGAACTGGGGGCACGCCCCGCCAGTGCCGTGACCCGCTCGACGACGGTGCTGGTGGTTGGCGACGGGTTCGAAGCGGGGGACCTGCGTAACGGCCGGGTGACCGGCAAGGCCCGCCGGGTGCTGGACCTGCACGAACGCGGCCAGCGGATCGAAGTGCTCTCCGAGGCCGAATTCCTGCAGATGATCGGCGGGACCTGGCCGCTCGGCAGCCAGTAGCCGGTTCCCGGGAGCCAGCAGCCCCGGCCAGCCGGTACGGAGTCAGCCCACAGTGACGCGGATCAGCGCCTGGGCCATTTTTTCCACGGTGTCGGCAGCATCGATGGCCTGGATCCATTCCTGGGGCAGGGCTTCCCGGCCGTACAGTGCGCCGAGGATGTTTCCGGCAACCGACGCTGTCGCATCGCTGTCGCCGTCGTGGTTCACGGCCACCGCCATCGCCTTCCGGAACTGCGCCTCCGGTGTGCCTGCACGCCGTGCGGACAGGGCCGCGAAGAGTCCGATGGCCAGCGCCTCTTCAGCGACCCAGCCCTCACCGAGAACCTCGGTCATGCGTTCGGCCGCAACGTCCTGCTCAGCGGCGAGGGCGACGGCGGCCCTGAGCCTGCCGGTCAGTTCCGGAACATCGCCGGCAGCGGCGCGCTCCACCGCCTGTTCCGCCGCAGCCTGCAGAGTGGCACCTTCGGGCAGCAGGTCATGGATGAGGGTGCTGAAGACAGCAGCACTGTGGAGGGCAGAAGCGTGTCCGTGGGTGAGCGCCGCGCCGTCGGCGCTGAACCGGTAGAGGACATCATCGGCGACGTAGGGCAGCAGGCCAAAAGGTGCCGAGCGGGTGACGGCCCCGCTCTCCTTGGAATCCGGGTTGAGCGGGCGGAACCGGGTTCCCATCTCTCCGGTCATCAGGGCAGAGATGCAGCCATTGGCGGGGTCCCGGCGGTGGCGGAGGACCTCCTGGCCGTCGATCCAGCGGTCGGACTGGTAGGGAGCATTGCCCGGAAGCTGCAGCCCCTGCGTCTTCATCCAGCGCAGGTAGGCGAGCCACAGGCAGGCTGTCTCATCGGCGCCCACACCATCGTTGGCCCACTGCAGCACATCGACTAGACCGTCCACGGTGTAGAGGGTCATCTGCGTGTCGTCTGAAACAGGAGCCGGAGCGGCCAGCTGGCTGAAGCCCGTCAGCCCGGTGTCGCCGAAACGGTCCCTGATGCCCTCCAGCGAGTCGAATTCCACCGCGTAGCCGAGGGCGTCCCCGAGGGCTCCGCCGAGCAGGCAGCCGTGGACTTTGTTCCGGAAATGAGCGGCGTCTACGGACTCTTCAGCCTTGGAACCAGGGCTTGATTCGGGGGATTCTTTCACATCTCAAGCATAGGTGGCCCCCGGGTCACTGCCGCCCGGAAGTCCGCGAGTGTATGCTCAGTGCGCACCCAGCAGACTCTCAGGTAGCGATGGAAGTCTTGGGTGGTTTGCACGCCGCCGGCCCGTTCCGGCCGGGTGCCACCTGCCGTCCGCGGCAATCACATGTCTCCAACCGTTAGGAACACCTCCTCCATGACTGCAGAGCCACACTTCCCAGCCGCCCGGGCTGGGACACAAACCGAGAGCGTATCCCTGACGCACCTTCGCGGGTATGGGCTCCTTGGGCGCAGCGTTGCCGAAGCGGCCGGCTCCTTCCTGGTGGTGTTGGTGGGCCTGGGCGTCGCCTTCTTCAACCCCACCGGCGGCCTGTCCGCGCCCCTGGCCTTCGGTCTGGTCCTTGCCGCGGCAATGGTCGCCTTCGGCTACATTTCCGGCGGCCACTTCATTCCCACCATCACGGTGGCCAGCGCCATGGCGGGACGGACGGACTGGAAGTCGGTTCTTCCCTACATCGTGGCCCAGGTGGTCGGAGCGGTCCTCGCTGCGGTGATTCTCTGGGTGTCCATGACCGGACATCCCCAGATCCCCGAGACGCAGCCCTTCTTCTCCGCCGTTGCCAACGGCTTTGCTGAAAACTCCGCCACCCAGTTCCCGCTGGCCGGTGCCCTGCTGACCGAGGTTATTGCCGCGGCGCTGCTCACTGCCGTCTTCCTGGGTTCCGGAAGCCGGCTTTCCGCAGCTGCCGGTGCCTTCGCCGTCGGCGTCACCTACGCCGCACTGCTCACCTTCCTGGTTCCCATCACGGGCGGATCCATTAACCCCGCGCGTTCGACGGCGACGGCGATCTTCGCCGAAAACTGGGCCGTGGGCCAGCTCTGGCTGTTCTGGCTGGCACCCCTGCTCGGTGCTGCCATCACCGGCCTGATCTACCGCAGCCTGGATCTTGCCGGCAGCACGGCAGCGGAAATCTCCGAGGAGGAGTACCTCGACGAGGTTGAGGCAGCTGACGAACCCGCCGCAGACACGACTGTTGCATCCGGCGCGGTTGCTGCCGGCGCTCCGGACACCGGAGCGCGAACGCGGGCTGAGGATGCCCGTACGCAGGAGCGGGAGGATGCCCGGGGATTCTTCGACCAGGAAGAATCGGCCCCGGCCTCGGGAACCAAGCCTGCCTCGGCCAAGCCTGAGAGCGAAAGCACAGAAGGTCCGGCAGACGGGGACGCCCCCGGCGGAACCACCGAACCCAAGCGGCCATAGCGGCGGCACACCCTACGTTCCGAGTGACACCTCCGTTCCGCAGGCACGCCCCGCGGAACGGAGGTGTCACCGTTGGACGGTAGTTTGAAGGTATGCGAATCCTGCACACCTCAGACTGGCACCTAGGCCGTTCCTTCCACGGCGTCGGCATGCTGGAAGCCCAGCGGGCGTTCCTCAGCCAGCTGCTGGAGACTGTCCGGAGCTCCCGGGTAGACGCTGTCCTGATCTCCGGTGACGTGTACGACCGCGCCCTTCCCGGGGTCGACGTGGTCCGGCTCCTGGACGAGGCACTGGCAGGCATCACCGCAGCCGGCGCCCGCGTCATCCTGACCAGCGGCAACCACGACTCAGCGGCCCGCCTGGGATTCGGCGGACGGATCTTCGAGCAGGGCGGCGTACACCTTCGCACCGGAATCGAATCGATCACCTCACCGGTGCTGCTGCAGGACGGCCCGGCCACCGTGGCCGTCTACGGCATTCCCTATCTGGAGCCCCGGCTGGCGGCACCCGAACTCGGCGCGGACATCCAACCCAGCCACGCCGGAGTCCTGGGCGAGGCGCTCCGCCGGATCCGGGCGGACACCGCCCGCCGGGAAGCGGAGGGCACGCCCGTCCATCCCCTGGTGATGGCCCATACCTTCGCCAGCGGCGGGATCACCTCGGACAGCGAACGGGACCTCTCCGTGGGCGGTGTCGGCGCGGTCCCGCTGGACCTCTTTACCGGGTTCACCTACGCTGCCCTGGGCCACCTTCACGGCCGGCAGGAGCTTGCCCCCAACGTCTGGTACAGCGGATCACCGCTGCCATATTCATTCTCCGAGGCCCGCCAGTCCAAGGGCGGGCTGCTGGTTGAGATCGGATCCGCTGGCCTGGTCAGCGTCACGCCCGTGCCCTGGGACGCCCCCAAACGCCTCGAAGTGCTCCGCGGAACCCTGGACGGGCTGCTGGCCGACCCTGCCCTGAACGCCTCGGAAGACGCCTGGTGCCAGGTCACATTGACAGACAACGACCGTCCGGCCAAGGCCATGGAACGCATCCGGTCCCGGTTCCCGGGGACTCTTGTGCTGGCGTTCGAACCTGCTTCGGGGACCCGGGGCGTTAACGAGAGCTACAGCCGGCGCCTGGCCCGGGCCACCGATGACCTGGATATCTGCTGCGGGTTCCTGGATCACGTTCGTTCCCGCGAAGCGGCCCCGGAGGAGAGAGACCTCTTTGTGGAAGTCCTGGAGAAGGTCAACGCGGCGGAGGTGGCCAAATGAGGATTCACCGGCTGGAAATGCAGGCGTTCGGCCCCTTCGCCGAGCGCCAGATTGTCGACTTCGACGAGCTGGGGGCACAGGGCCTGTTCCTGCTGAACGGCCCCACCGGTGCTGGGAAAACCAGCGTGCTGGACGCGGTCTGCTTCGCGCTCTACGGTTCCGTCCCGGGCGCCCGGCAGGCTGCCCGGAAGCTCCGCAGCGACCATGCTGCTCCCGGAACAGCACCCGAAGTAGTGCTGGACTTCAGTGCCGGGCCGCGGCGCTTCGAAGTGGTGCGCAGCCCGCAGTGGGAGCGTCCGGCCAAACGGGCCGGAAGCGCCACCGGGACCGTGACGGAGCAGGCCCGCACGCTGCTGCGTGAACTGGTCCACGGCGAATGGGTGCAGAAAACCACCCGCAACGACGAAGCAGCAGCAGAAATCCAGGACCTCCTGGGCATGAGCTGCGAACAGTTCACCCGCGTGGTCATGCTGCCCCAGGGTGACTTCGCGGCCTTCCTGCGCGCCGACGCCACCTCGCGCGCCGAGCTGCTCCAGCGCCTGTTTGGCACCTGGCGTTTTGAGGAGATTGAACGGCAGCTCAGGGACCAGACGGCCGCTGCACAGTCGGAACTGGCGGCGGCACAATCCGCCACGGATCTGATCCTGGCCCAGGTGCGCAGCGAAGCGTCCCGGTCCCTGCGGCTCCTGGCGGACGAAGACGCGGTCCTGCCCGGTGCCGGAGAGCAGAGTGCCGGCGACGCGTCCGGGGCGGCGTTTTCCGCAGAGCCGGACGGCGACCCGGCTGCCTGGCTCGAGGCCATCCGAACGGCAGTGGCGGACCGGCTCGCGGCCTTCCGCACGGGACAGGAACAGCGGCGGAACGAACTGTCCCAGGCTGAGGCCAGCCTGCACCGGCTCCAATCGCGCCGGGCCCGGGGCCTGGCGCTGCTGCAGCTGGAAACGGATGAGCGGGAGCTCTCGATCCGCCAGGCTGCCAGCGTTCCGCTGCGCGGAGCCCTGGCAGCGCATGCGCGCGCTGAAGGCCTGGCCGGTTACCTGGCCGCCTGCGATTCCGCCGGGCGCAGTGTGGAGAAGGCAGCTGCGGATGCCGGTTCCGCGCTGGCCGCACTGGCCGAGGCCGCCGGCACGGCAGGCATGGCGCCACTGGTGCCGGCCAGCTGCCGGGAGCCGGTCGCCGGCACCTGGCCCGGTGCCCAGGAGCTGGATGGCTTGGAGACAGCCACGGCGTCGGAGCTGGGCGCTGCCGAAGGGGCTCTGGCAGACGCGGAGCGCCTCGCCGGCCTTGAGCGCGGGGTGGACAAGGACCGTGCCCTCGAAGGTGAGCTCCGGGCAGAAGCTGCCCAGCGGCACGCGGCCGCAGCCCAGCTGCGCACTGAACAGTCCAGCCTGCGTAGGGCCTTGCCGGACCTGCGGAGCACGGCTGCCGGAGCGGCATCCGCCCGGGACCGGATGGACCAGGCCGACCACCTGATGGCTGTTATTGCCGGATACGCCAAGGCCCAGGCAGCGGCAGCCGTTTCAGCAGAAGCTGCTGCCGCCGCCCGGCAGGAGTACCAGGACCGGCGCGGTCGCTGGCAGGACCTGCTGCAGCTCAGGCTCGACCAGGCAGCTGCCGAACTTGCGGCTTCGCTGGCGGCAGGGGAGGCCTGCCCCGTCTGCGGCAGCTGCGAACATCCAGACCCCGCGCCGCTTCCCGAAAACGGGAAGTTTGTGGCGCGGGAAGAGGAAACTGCGGCCCGGGCCAGCAGCGAGGCGGCGGAAAAACTGTGGGAGGAAGCCAGGGCAGCAGCCGAAGCGGACACCGCCGCCGCCGCAGCACTGCAGTCACAGGGCGGCGACGCCGATTCCGAGGACGCGCTGCGGGCACGCGGAGCAGCGGCGGCCGAGCTGCACCGGGCCGAAGCAGCCGCCGCGGAACTGGCTGCAGCCGAGGCGCGCCTGCAGACGCTGGAAGAGGAGATCGAAAGCCTGGGCGGAGCGGAGTCCAAGCTGCTGCAGGAGGCAGCCCTGGCGGAGGCCCGGGTCCGCTCGGCGGCCGAGGACATCGCCGCACTGCGCAGCCGCAGCGCGGACCTGCGCAAGGGGGAGGCGACGCTACAGGACCGGGTCGCCTCGCTCCGCACGCTCCGCAGGCTGTGCGGCTCTGCGCGCTCGGCCCTGCAGGCCGTTGCCTACGCGGAGAATTCGCAGGCCACCAGCCGGCAGGCGCTGGACGAAGCCCTTGAAGGAACCGGGTTCCTCAACGCGGATGAAGCCCGGAACGCCCTGCTTCCGACGCACGAGGCAGAGCAGATCCGCAGCACCCTCGATACCCTCGACGCCGACACAGCACGCCTTGCCATGCGGCGCGAAAGCGAGGACGCGGCAGCTGCGCAGGACGACGGCGGCGCACCGGCGCCCATGCCGGATGAGGAGGACATTGCCGAGGCCGCCGAGGCGGCAGACTCCGCGCGCCAGGCTGTCGCCGACGGAGGCATCCAGGTCGGCCTCCTGGAGGGGTCCGCGGCAACGCTCCAGGAACTGGCCGGGGAGCTTGCCTCTGCAGCCGAAGCGATGCGTCCCCTGCGCAGCCGGTTTGAACTGCTGCAATCGGTGACCGATACCGCGCGGGGCAACGGTGAGAACAATTACCGCATGGCGCTGAGTACCTATGTGCTGGCTGCCCGCCTGGAACAGGTCGCCGCCGCAGCAACGGAACGGCTGGCGGCAATGACCGCTGGACGGTATTCGCTGGTGCACGACGATTCCCGTTCCGGAAACCGCAAGGCCGGGCTCGGGCTGCACGTGATTGATGCCTGGACCGGGGTCCGCAGGGATACTTCCACCCTTTCCGGAGGGGAATCGTTTATGGCATCGCTGGCGCTGGCACTGGGGCTGGCCGACGTCGTACAGCAGGAATCGGGCGGCACCAGCATGGAGACGCTCTTTGTCGATGAAGGGTTCGGCAGCCTGGACGACGAAGCGCTGGAACAGGTGATGGATGCCTTGGAAGGGCTCCGAGACGGAGGCAGAGTGGTGGGCCTGGTCAGCCATGTGGCGGAGATGAAGCAGCGCATTGGTGCTCAGCTGCAGATTACCCGGGGCCGCAACGGGTCCAGCATCCGGTTCCGGGCCGCGGAAGCATTGCCGGCCTGACCAGCGGAAGAACAGGGGAGAGTAGTAGAATCACGGTGTAACCGGGTCGGGCGCATCGGGAGGAGGGACGATGCGCAGTTTTGCGTGAACAGAGCCAGAAAAATGACCCGAGATCCCCTGCAGCCTGAACAGCCCCCATCGCCTCCCGCCGGGCCTCAAACCGCCGGGCCCGGTGCCCGGTCCGCTGTGCCGCCTGCGCAGCCAGTCCCGGAGGCCGGCACAGCTTCCCCTTCCCCGCAGCAGCAGCCCAGGAACCGCTACGCGCGGATCTTCGACATCGCGGGTAGAGCATTCTTCCCGGTCGCCTTCCTTGCCCGGCTGCCCCTGGCGATGCTGACGATCGGCGCGCTGACCCTCGTGACCAGCATCACCGGCTCCTATGCCCAGGGCGGGTTCGCCGCCGGGGCTGTAGGCCTGGGCTCAGCAGTGGGAGGTCCCCTGCTCGGATACCTGGCGGACCGCATCGGCCAGCGTCCGCTGCTGCTTGGCGCCGCCGTCGTGAACCCGCTGATGATCCTCGCCGTCCTCTTTACCGCAGCGCAGCTGCCTGCGGGCGGGTCCCTGGCTGCTGTGCTCGCAGCAGCCTTTGCCATGGGAGCCACCGGGGCCCAGGTAGGCCCGCTGGCGCGCGTGCGCTGGATGGCCATGACCGCCAGGGACCGCAGCGGCCGGGAACTCGGCACGGCGCTGTCCTACGAGAGCATGGCGGATGAACTGAGCTTTGTCCTTGGCCCGGCCCTGGTGGGCCTGCTTGCGGCGGCGGTGGCGCCGTGGCTTCCGCTGGCGCTGGCCGCGGTGATCTCCGGAACCATGGTCGCGGCCTTTGCCCTGCACCGCTCCGCCGAGACGGTGGCTCCTGCCGGAAGGCGGCGTCCGAACCGGGGCCGGGCGAAGGCCCGCGCCGCCGGCGCGGAGCGCCCGTCAGCCGCCGGCGTCTGGCGCACGTGGGCACTGCTGGCCCTTCCGATCCTGGGAATGGTGGCCATGGGGACATTCTTTGGGGCCACGCAGGCAAGCCTCACCGCCTTTGGCGGCACCTTCGGCATCTCCGATGCGGCGGGGCTGCTCTACGCAGTGATGGGCATCAGCTCCGCGGTGGCAGCACTGTCGGTTGCTTTCTGGCCGGAACGGCTGAGCCAGTCCGCGCGCTGGGCCCTCTCCGCACTGGCCATGACCGGTGCCTCCCTGCTGCTGCTTCTGCCCGCCGGAATTCCGCAGATGCTCGTGGTCCTTTTCATCCTTGGCATCCCGGTGGGACCGACCATGGTCAGCATCTTCGGCATCGGCGCCCAACTGGCACCCCCGAACCTGATGGGTACGGTGATGACCCTCCTCGCCAGCGGGACGGTCGCCGGGAGCGCGCTCGGTTCCGGGCTCGCGGGTCCGCTTGCACAGGAGTTCGGACACACCGCAGCCTTCTGGGTAAGCGCCGGGGCCGCCGGAGCCCTGCTGATCCTGGGTGTTGCCTCGGCCGCCGCGGTGCACGGGCTAAAAAAGCCTCCAGCCTAACCGAGCTCCGCATCATTGCGCGCATTCTTTGCGGGCGGTCCGGATACATTACGTGCGGGTATCGAATGTGGCTCCAATCACGTTTTTTCCTTGACGAAGAGTGACGTATTTCATAGCGTCTACCTGTAGAACTCTTGTTCAGCATGCGAACACTCGCTGCCGCAGGATGTTCTCGGCCCCGTCTCCGTCCAACCGGGGTCCCCCACGCACAAGGAGCTCTTTTCGTGAAACGTACTGTCCCCGTCATCCTCGCTGCCACGGTGGCTCTCGCTCTCAGCGCCTGTGGCGGCGGTTCCCTTTCCGGTGACGAGAGCACCGGGGAGGCTGAGGCCTCCGCCGGGCTGACCGCGCTGTCCGTTGGTGTTATCCCGATCGTCGACACCGCACCTATCTGGCTTGGCAAGGAGCAGGGTTTCTTCGAAGCGGAAGGGATCGACCTCGACATCCAGACCACCACCGGCGGCGCAGCAGCTGTTCCCGGCGTCGTCAGCGGCGACTTCCAGTTTGCCTTCGGCAACGTGGTGTCGGTAATGGTTGCCAATGACAAGGGCCTGAACCTGGAGTTCGTGTCGAACGGCAACTCAACCACCGGTGACACCTCCTCCGACTTCGGCGCCGTCGTTGTTCCGGCCGGCTCCGACATCCAGACTGCAGCGGACCTCTCCGGCAAGACCGTCTCGGTCAACAACCTCTCCAACATCGGTGACACCACTATCCGCAAGGTCGTCGAGAACGCCGGCGGCGACCAGGAGAGCATCAAGTTCGTGGAGATCCCCTTCCCCGATGCTCCGGCCGCAATTGAAGGCGGCCAGGTCGACGCAGCCTGGATCCTGGACCCGTTCCTGACCCAGTCGGTGGATAACGGCGCCCGTGTGATTGCCTACAACTTCGCCGAGACCCACGAGAACCTGGACATCTCCGGCTACTTCACCTCAAGCCAGTACGCCCAGGAAAACCCGGAACTCGTCGAAAAGTTCACGGCTGCAATGAAGAAGTCACTGGACTACGCGCAGGAGAATCCGGACGCTGTCCGCGACATCGTCGGCACCTACACCAAGATCGACGAGGAGATGCGCGCCAAGATGATCCTGCCGACCTTCCGGGCAGAGTTTGACCGTGACGGCCTGACCGTCCTGGGCGAGGCTGCCGCAAGCTACGGAACGCTTTCCAAGGCGCCGGACCTGGCCGCCATGCTGCCCGCACAGGACTAACACCGGACTTCGTCCTCGACAGATCGAGACCTTATGAACACCTCCAAACGACTCCCCACGGGGCCGTTGCTGGGTTTGGCGGGAATCCTCGGATTCCTGCTGACCTGGGAACTGATTCCCCGGCTGGGCGTGGTCAATCCCCGTTTCCTTCCGCCCGCCAGTGAAGTCCTGGGAGTCTTTTTCAGCAATCTGGGCCTGGGAGCTTTCTGGACCGCGGTCCTGGATACCATGACAGGCTGGTTCCTGGGCCTGCTCATCGCCACTGCCGCAGCAATCGTACTGGGACTGGTGATCGGCTCCAGCGACTTCCTGCGGAAGGCCACCAACTCCACGATCGAGTTCCTGCGGCCGATTCCTTCGGTCGCCCTGATTCCGCTGGCAGTGCTGCTCTTCGGACTCAGGCTCGAATCGACTCTTCTGCTGGTGATCTACGCGTCCTTCTGGCAGGTCCTGATCCAGGTCCTGTACGGGGTGGCGGACGTCGACCCGGTTGCCAGCAACACGGCCAAGAGCTTCGGTCTGGGCCCGCTGGCCCGGATCCGGTACGTCGTGTGGCCCACCACGCTTCCGTACCTGATGACCGGCATCCGGCTGGCCGCAGCCGTGGCCCTGATCCTGGCGATCACCGCCAGCCTGATCATCGGTTCTCCGGGGCTGGGCAAGGAGATCGCCAACGCCCAGTCCGGCGGTGCGATTTCCCAGATGTACGCGCTCGTGCTGACCACCGGCGTGCTGGGCATCCTGATCAACATGGGCATGCGCTTCATTGAACGCCGCACCCTGTCCTGGCACAGCTCGGTCCGCGGGGAGGTCGTTGTATGAACACGCTCAAGAAAGCCGGCTACCTGGTCGCACTGCCAGCGCTGCTGATTTTCATCTGGTGGATCAGCACGCTGGGAAGCACCAACTTCTTTGTCCCCAAGCCCGGCATGCTGGTGGACAAGCTCGTTACGGTCTGGACGGGGGAGCGGCTGGTCGAGGACGTGCTGCCCAGCCTCACCAGGCTGGTCATCGGCATCCTGCTGGCAATCGTCCTGGGCACGGGGCTCGGCATCCTGGTCGGCACCACGCGCTGGCTCCGGAACCTGCTGGAACCGGTCCTGGAGTTCTTCCGGGCCATTCCGCCGCCGGTGCTTATTCCGGTCCTGATGCTGCTCATCGGCGTCAATGACCAGATGAAGATCGCGGTTATCGTCTCGGGCTGCATCTGGCCGGTGCTGCTGAACACCATCGAAGGCGTCCGCGCGGTCGACGGCGTGCTCAGCGATTCCGCCCGCACGTTCCGGATCAGCGGAGTCGCCCGGCTGCGCTACCTGGTCCTGCCCAGCGCCAGCCCGCAGATCATGGCGGGTGTGCGGCAGTGCCTGTCCATCGGTCTGATCCTGATGGTGATTTCGGAGATGTTCGCATCTTCCGAAGGTCTCGGCTTCACCATCGTCCAGTTCCAGCGCTCCTTCGCTATCCCGGAGATGTGGAGCGGCATCGTGGTCCTTGGGCTGATCGGTGTGGCCATGTCATTTATGTTCCAGTGGGCCGAACGCCGCATTCTCGGCTGGTACCACGGTTTGAGAGAGGTAGAACATGCAGAGTAACCCCACGGATGGCCAGGGCCAGCCGCTGCTTTCGGTCCGGGGCATCCAGAAGATCTACAAGGTTGACGCCGGCGAAATCGAAGCCGTCCGGAACCTGACCTTCGACCTGCGTCCGGGGGAACTGGTCTGCCTGGTGGGCCCCTCCGGCAGCGGCAAGACGACTCTGCTGAAGATCATCGCCGGCCTGATGGCGCCGACCTCGGGCGAAGTTGTCCTGGCCGGTAAGAAGGTCACCGAACCGCCAAAGGACATGGCAGTGGTCTTCCAGGAATACGGGCGCAGCCTGTTTCCCTGGATGACGGTCCGGGGCAACGTCGAGCTTCCCCTGAAGAACGCCGGAATTGCCAAGGCCGAGCGGAACCAGCTGGTGGACAACGCGCTGGAGGCCGTGGGCCTGTCCCACGTGCCCACCAGCTACCCCTGGCAGCTTTCCGGCGGTATGCAGCAGCGTGTGGCCATCGCCCGCGCCGTCGCCTACCAGCCCAAGGTGCTGCTGATGGATGAGCCGTTCGCCGCCGTCGACGCGCAGACCCGGGCCGACCTCGAGGACCTGGTCCGTGACGTGTGGGAGAAGCTGGGCGTCACCATCCTCTTCGTCACGCACGACATTGACGAGTCCGTCTATCTGGGGGAGCGGGTGGTGGTGCTGTCCAGCTCACCTACCGTCGTCCAGGAAGACATCATCATCGATCTGCCCGAAAAGCGCGACCAGCTCACCACGCGTTCGCTGCCGCGTTTCGTGGAACTGCGCAACCATGTGTACGAGCAGATCCAGATCGCGAAAAAGAACAAGGGTGCAGCCACGGCGGCGCCCGTGGACCCGCGGGTCACGGTGCCGCACGCCGCAGATGCGGGGAACGGACTGTCTTCGGCCGGGGAAGTGAACGCTTCCTAGCGGGCCGGGAAACGCCTCCGGACAGCCGTCCGGAACTTTACAGGGACCTGGCTTCCACCGCTTCGGCGGGGAAGCCAGGTCCCTGTCCAGTTAAAGGATGGTGGCCTAGTATCGGAAGTCAGCGGTCACGGCAGGCAGCGCGGCCGAGGTACCAGCCAAAGGGAGACAGTCATGGCTGAATCAGGCAAGCACCAGCCCCGGGAGCAGGACGGGCAGGAACCGGAGGAGCGCTCGGACGCGAAGGGCGGAGCTGGGCCGGAAGGTACTATCCCGGCGTCGGACGACGGCGTTGCGGCTGGAAGCGGCGACGAAGCCTCGAACTTTGAACCGGAAGAGGACACTGACGCCGCCGGGGACGGCGGGTCCTGACACTGCCTAACCCAGGCTGGGTGCGTGGTCCGGCGGAAGCGGGATGTAGATATTACCGGTGGTGATGCCACCGGTGCTGGCTTCCTCGTCCTCCTGGACTGCTGCGTCTTCGACTGCCAGAGCAACATCGGGTTCGGCCGCCAGCAGGCGCAGTGCCGCCGCCGCATCCTGCGCTGCCGGGCGGACGTCAGGAAGCCGCGCCGTCATGGCGCGCAGCAAATCCGTCCAGTCCTCGCCGAGGGCAGCTGGTACCTCGGGATCCCGGAGCAGGCGGGCGACCGCCGCTTCCACGATGGGGCCGGGGAAGGCCTTTTCTCCGGTCAGCGATTCGAGGAGTACCAGGCCCAGCGAATAGACATCCGTTGAGGGCTGGACCGCTCCGCCCTGGGCCTGCTCCGGGCTGAGGTAATTCGCGGTGCCGATGGTCGCGCCGTGTGCGGTAGCCACCGTGGCTTCCACCATGCGGGCAATGCCGAAATCCGTGAGTTTGGGGTACAGCCGTGAATCGTGGTCCTGCGGGTAGAGCAGGATGTTGGCCGGCTTCACATCGCGGTGGATGACCCCCTGGGAATGCACATAGGCAAGTGCATCGGCCAGGTCGGCGCCGAGCGATGCGACAGAGACCGGGGGCAGCGGACCCGATTTGAGGGTGCGGCGCAGATCCGGCCCGTCCACCAGTTCCATCACGAGGTAGCTCAGTACGTGGCCGTCCTCGTCGTGGTGCACGCCGGCGTCGAGGAGCGTGACCAGCCCCGGATGGTTAAGCGTCGCCAGGAGCAGCGTTTCGGTGTGCTGCCGGCGGTAGTCGTCGTCTTCCTGCACAGTGGGCCGAAACAGCTTCACGGCAACTTCGCGTCCCAGGTTCTCATCCGTTGCGCGGTGTACGGATGCAGCGCCGCCGGTGCCGATGAGCTCGGTAATGCGGTAGCGCTGCCCCAGGAATAGGTCCAACGGCGTCCTCACTTATGGGTGGACTGCAGCACAAAAACTGCAGCAGAAACATGCGGGGGAAATGGTAAAGGCAAAAATCGAAAGCACGCTTAGTAATTGTTTAAGTGAACTGACTAATCGATCTTAGCCTGTATCTCCCTGCAGGCCCCCATTTGCGGCCGGCCGTGACCAAGTCTTGACCTGCGGGTCCTAGGCGGAAACAGAGGTGTCCGGACCGAGGAACTCCACCGCAGCGCTCTTAAAGGCCCGCGAGGTCACCGCGTTAGAGTGGCTCCGGCCCGGCAGCAGAAGCAGGTCCGCCCGTCCGCTGAGTTCTGCCAGCCGTGGAGCGGTGGCGGCCAGCGCATCCTTGTCCCCGGCGACCAGCAGCAGCGGCATGGCGGGAATCGCATCCCCGGGCCGGAACGGCTCCTGTTTGATCGCTTCGATCAGTGTGAACAAGGCCTCGAGGTTATTGGACGGAACCAGGGTGGCCATCCGCAGCAGGTCCGCGCTGACCGGATCGGGGATGGGTGTCCCCTCGGCAAGCGAGGCACGTGCACCCGCCAGGTCAAAGCCGGCCAGCGGATCCCCGGTGCCCGGGCCGCCCAGAACCATCCGGTGCACATAGGCCGGAGCTTCTGCCCCGAATTCCCATGCCAGCCGGGAACCGAGAGAGTAGCCAACAACGTCGACGCCGGAGGAGTCATCACCTGCCGTCAGCGGACGGACCCCGTTGGTGATGAGCAGCTGCAGGAGATCGGCCCTGATCCGGCTGGGCCGGTAGCTGTCCCTGGCCGCCGGAGCAGGGCTGCGCCCATGGCCCGGAAGATCGACGGCGATCACCCGCCTTCCAGCCCCGGTAAGGGCTGGGATCCAGCCGGTGGACTGCCAGTTCATTTCCGTCGAGGAGGCAAAACCATGCAGCAGCAGGATGGGCCGCAGTCCTGCGTTCGTTCCCTCTGCTGGATCATGGACCTCGAGGTGCAGTGCCACCTCCGTGCCGTCGAGGGTCTCCGCCGTCATCAGTCCTCGTCCAGGACGGCGGAAAGCCGGACCCGGCGGCGTGCCGGGGCTTCCTCGGGAACGGTGCCGACAATGCCCGCGGTGTTATCCGGAACCTCGAACACCACCAGCGGCTCACCGACGTTGATTTTTTCGCCCGGTTCGCCGTAAATGCGGGCTACGATCCCGGCCTGCGGGGAGGGAAGCTCGACGGCGGATTTGGAGGTTTCCACCTCCACCAGCGGCTGGTTGCGCTCAATCTGGTCGCCCGGGGCCACCAGCCACTCGAGGACTGTTGCTTCAATCAGGCCTTCGCCGAGGTCGGGCAGGGGAAAGGAAATTTCAGCCACGCCGGTACTCCAATACTCGCTGGATCCCAAAGAGGATGCGGTCAATGTTCGGGATGTATTCGTCTTCGAGGTCACCTGAGGGATACGGTACGTCGAATCCGGTGACCCGTTCCACCGGAGCGCGCAGTGTGTCAAAGCACCGCTGGGTGATGAGGGCGGCGACTTCCGCGCCAAGGCCTGCGGTCAGCGGAGCTTCATGGACCACCACGGCGCGCCTGGTCCGGCTGACCGAAGCCGCCAGCCCCTCGGCGTCGATCGGCTTGAGCCAGCGCAGGTCCAGGACTTCGATGTCGATTCCGTCTTCGGCCGCAAGCTCGGCCACCTGCAGGCAGCGGGCCACCATGGCGCCCCACGCGACGAGGGTCAGGTGCTTTCCGGGCCGGGCCACCTTGGATCCCAGCGGTGAGCCGGAATCCGCGAAGTTAACGGAGTCTTTCTGCCAGTAGCGGGACTTCGGTTCCATGAAGACCACCGGATCCTGGGCCGCTGCAGAATATTTCAGCAGGTGGTAGGCCTCGTGCGGGCTCGACGGCGAGACGACCTTCAGCCCCGGAACATGCGCGAACAGCGCTTCGAGCGACTCGCCGTGGTGTTCGGGTGCACGGATGCCGCCGAAGCTGGGCACGCGCAGGGTCACCGGCATCGGCATGGTGCCGCGGCTGCGATAGTTCATGCGGGCGAGCTGCGTGATGATCTGGTTGACGGCAGGGTAGGCGAAGCCATCGAACTGGACTTCGGGAATGGGGTGGAAGCCGGCCATCGCCAGTCCCACGGACATGCCCAGGATCCCGGACTCCGCCAGCGGGGTGTCGAAGACCCGATCAGCGCCGAAGCGCTTCTGGAGACCGTCGGTGATGCGGAAGACGCCGCCGAGCCGGCCGACGTCCTCCCCGAGCACCACGGCTTTTGGATCCTCGGCCAGGATCTCGGCCAGGGCGCGGTTCAGCGCCGCCTGCATGGAAATTGTTTCGACGGCAGCGGACTCAGGGGCGGGACTTGCTCCGTCCATGAGCCGGGCTCCTTCGGTCAGTTGGCTAGACATGCTCGGATTCCTCCCGCCAGGCGCGTGCCTGGGCCTTCAATGCGTCAGTGGGTTCTGCGAAGACGAAATCGAACATTTCCGTCCCCGGCCGGGACCCGAGGGCCTGGACGCCTTCACGGACGGTCTCGGTGTGTGCCTTGGCTTCGGCCGCAGCAGCGTCCAGGAACTCCTGGGTACCTGCTCCGGTTGCCAGGACGAGTTCGGCAAGCCGCGGAACCGGATCGGTGCCGGCGTCGCGGCGCTCCTCGTCGAGGCTCCGGTAGCGGCCGGGATCATCACTGGTGGAGTGGGGGCCGCGGCGGTAAGTCATGGCTTCAATCAGTACCGGTCCCCTGCCGGCGCGGGCATGGTCCCGTGCACTGCGGGTGGCGCGGACGACGGCGGCGGCATCGTTGCCGTCCACGGTCACCGATGCCATTCCGTATCCGGCGGCACGGGCCGCCACAGTGCCTCCGGCAACCTGCTCTTCGGTGGGCAGCGAGATCGCCCATCCGTTGTTCTGCACGAAGAAGATCACGGGAGCTTTCAGGACCCCGGCGAAGTTCATCGCCTCGTGGATGTCGCCCTGTGAACTGGCACCGTCACCGAAGTAGGTGATGGCAACGGGGAGGTCCGCTCCGGGCTCGGCAGAGAGCCGGGCTCCGTGCGCCCAGCCGACGGCGTGCAGCACCGAACCGCCGACGACAGCTTGGATAGGCGCCAGCCGGGTTTCGACCGGGTTGTACAGTCCGCCGTGCCAGCTGGCTTTGTGGGTGGACATGTACTCGACCATGTCCACGCCCAGGGCCAGGGCGACGCCCATTTCGCGGTAGGTCGGAAACAGGAAGTCCCTGGCCGGATCCATGGCAAAGGCGCTGCCCACCTGGGCCGCTTCCTGCCCCAGCTCCGGTGCGTAGCCCGGAATAATGCCCTGGCGCTGCCAGGCGACGGCGGCCAGGTCCAGTTCCCGGGTGGCGCTCACCAGCGAATAGAGCCGGCGGAGTTCCTCGTGCGTGAGCTCGGGAGTGCTCGTGGTGTCTAGGTCCATGAGGCGAAAGTAACCGCTGTCACGTAGCCGAGGCAATCAGAGATGTTGCCGCTGAACATACTGTGCATGTTGTGCCCTATAAATGCCAACTACCTGGACAAAGTGTTCAGGTTTTCCCCAAACCACTGTTCAGAGGGTGCAGTGCGGACCGCGAAGGGTGGCCACAGGTGCTGCCGGTGGGGTTGTTGAGGTTAAGCGGAAACCGGTTCCACGGGGCGGATTTTGCGGGCCGGACTGGCATTTATTTTATTTCCCGGTATGGTCTGAAAGTATCCACTGGTTGAGTGACACAGGAGTGTAAATTGTCTGGAAAATCACCGCAAGGATCCGACGCCAAAAAACCCGGCAAGTCGATCAAGGAGAAGCGGGCCGAGAAACGGGCCAAGTCAGCAGCCGACACTGAGCTCGTGCCCAGGAAGCGCAAGGGACAGTAGCACACCAGGCGGCAGGCCTCCGAGGCTAGCCGTCTGGAGTGATGGCCCGGAAGAGAAACCCGGCAAGGTTTTACGGGAATTACATATCCGTAAAAATCTGACGGCGGGTTTTTCTTTCTGCGGGTTTTTGCCTGAAAACCGTTTGGTAAAACGGCAAGGTTGCCTGCCGGGTTTTTTCTGCCGTTTTATTCCTCGGAAATGATCTAAATACGGCCGCCCCCGCTGGTTTTCCGGCGGGGGCGTTTGCCGTGGCGCGCTGAGCGCTGTGCCGGTTCTGCGGATAGAGTTCCGGATGAGGGCCAGCGCACCTGAGCCCTCCGGCCCGGATCGGTTCGTCGGGCTGCCGGTTGCGGTTCCACGGAAAGGTTGCCATGGCGACGGATCAGCTCGATGCCAGGATCGTCTCCCTTTTTACCGACGACCCCCGCATGTCTGTGCTGGAGGCATCACGAAAGCTGAAAGTCGCCAGGGCAACCGTGCAGGCGCGGCTGGACCGGATGCAGCGCACCGGAGTGATAGCCGGGTGGGGGCCGAGGCTTGACCCTGCTGCACTGGGGTACGACGTCATTGCCTACTGCTCGCTGACTATCCGCCAGGACCTGGGCCACGACGCAGTGGTGGCGGCCCTGGCGGAAATCCCGGAAATCCAGGAAGCGCACACGGTGTCAGGTGAAAGCGACCTGATCGCGCGGGTGGCTGCCCGCTCCAACTCGGACCTGCAGCGGGTCATCGACTCCATGGTCGCTACCGGAACGGTCCTTCGGTCCTCCTCCGTCATTGTGCTCAACACCCATTTTGAAGGGCGCATGCTTCCGCTGCTGCACGCCGCGGCCGGTCTCGAGGCGCAGGAAAGCCCGGGCCAAAGCGCGTAGCGTGGAGTTGAAGCTGCACTGACTGCCACATAAGTTCAAGGAAGGGCCTGCGGGGATGACTCCGAAGTACGCCAACGTCTCCGAGCGGGAGCTGGAGCCGCCGTCACTGGCCATTTCGACTGTGATTTTCGCGCTGCGCCCCGACCCGGACACCGGCAGGCTGGTCCTGTGGCTTCCCCTGGTCCGGCGTATCCGCCAGCCGTACCGTGATCTGTGGGCGCTGCCCGGTGGACCGCTGCGGCCCACCGAATCGCTGCAGGACGCTGCTGCCCGGAACCTGCAGGACACCACCGGATTGTCGCCGCGCTATCTCGAACAGCTCTATGCCTTCGGCGGCCCGGACCGGTCGCCCACGCCGCGGGTTGTCTCGATTGTTTACTGGGCACTCGTCCAGCCTGATGAGGCGGTGCTTGCCCGCCAGGATGAGAATGTGGACTGGTTCCGCGCCGACGCCGTCGGAACCCTCGCCTTCGACCACAACCGGATCATCGAGTACGCTCTCTGGCGGCTGCGCAACAAGATGGAGTACGGCTCCATCGCCTACGCCTTCCTGGGCCCCACCTTCACGCTGGCGCAGGTCCGTGAGGTCTACGAAGCCGTCCTCGGACGGGAACTGGACCCGGCGAATTTCCGCCGCCAGCTGCAGGCAACCCAGGACATTGAGCGGACCGATTCCTTCCTGCAGGGCGGCCGGCACCGGCCACCCCGGCTCTACCGCTATACCGGGCCGGAGCTGCAGCCGGACGCCTTCCCTCCCGCCTGATCCGCCCGGCGCGAAGCCGCGCCGTCGTTTAGCGGAACGAACCGGAGGGCGCCGCACCCGCCCGCAGTGCCCGAACGGGTTGTGGCGGTGATTACACTCATCCCATGCCTACGACTGCCCCTGCTGACGCCGAGCCGCTGCCCCGGACCCCGGAGGAGGCCGCGGCCTCCCGGCTGGCGCAGCTGATCACCTGCCGGACCGTCTCATCCCGGGATCCGGAAGACGTTGATCCCAGTGAGTTTGCCCGGTTCAGACGCCTGCTGGCAGAGCTGTATCCACTGGTGCATGCGGCACTGGAGTTTGAGCAGGTCAACGGCGGCGGTTTGCTGTACCGCTGGGCCGGGCGGGCAGGCTCCTCCGGCCCGGCCGTCCCGCCGGCACCAATAGTGCTGATGGCGCACTACGACGTCGTTCCGGTCGAGGACGAGGACACCTGGGACCATCCGCCCTTCGCCGGGGTCATCGAAGGCGGCTACATCCACGGGCGTGGGGCGCTGGATGACAAGGGTGCCCTGGCGGCCATCCTGGAGGCAGCCGAAGCGCTGCTGCGGGAGGGCTTTGTTCCTGAGCGGGACGTTTACCTCAGCTTCGGCGACAACGAGGAAACCGCAGGCGACACCGCAGCCGCGATCGCGGAGACCCTCGCGGTCCGCGGGGTGCGGCCCTGGCTGGTCCTGGACGAAGGCGGCGCTGTGGCAGCGCAGGCCTTTCCCTTCGTGAACCGGCCGGTCGCAGTCGTCGGTGTCTCCGAAAAGGGAATCCTCGACGTCGAGCTGTCCGTGGAAGACCCCGGCGGACACGCGTCCACACCCAGCCGCAGGGGCGCCACCAGCAGGCTCGCCCGCGCCGTCGTGCGCCTGGACAACCGGCCGTTCCCGGCATCGCTGCACCCGGTCACCGTCGAAATGCTGGGCCGGCTTTCCACGGGTTCCTCCTTGCTGCCCAGGCTCCTGTTCGCGCGGGCCGGCACCCTGCGGCGTCCGCTGACGCGCGTGTTCGGTGCTCTGGGCGGCGAACCTAACGCCCTCACCCGCACCACCGTAGCGGTGACGCGGCTGCAGGGGTCCAAAGCCTCCAACGTACTGGCAACGCGGGCAAGCGCCACCGCTAATATCCGCATCGCCCCGGGGGAGTCCATCGGCTCCGTCCTGGACCGGCTCCGGCGCACCATCCGGGACCGGAAAGTCTCCCTCCGCGTGATCGAAGGAACCGAGCCGTCTCCGGTGTCATCCACCACCAATCCGCAGTTCGCTCTGCTGGAAGAGGTGATCGGGGAGATCTTCCCGGATGCCATCACTGCCCCGTACATCATGCTCGGCGGCACCGATTCCCGCCGCTTCACCACCATCTGCGGCGCCGTCTACCGCTTCGCTCCGTTCCGGATGGACAAAGCGGCCCGCGCGTCCATCCACGCGGACAACGAAAAGCTCGCCGTAAAGTCCTTCGGTGAGGGGATTCTCTTCTATCGCCGGCTCCTGCAGGGACTTGGGACGGCGGCCTGATGCGCGCGCTGGGGCCGGTTGTCCTCTTCCTGGTGCTGGTGGAAATCACCAGCGGCATCCTGCAGGGCTACTACACGCCGATCCTCACAGACATTGCCCGAGGGCTGGGCATCGCCGACGGAGACGTCAACTGGTTCGAAGCTGCACAGCTGATGTTCAGCGCCCTGGCCGTTCCGGTCCTGGCGCGGCTGGGAGACATCTACGGGCACAAACGGATCCTGCTCGTCTCCACCGTGCTCACCGCTGCCGCGTCCTGGGGTGTGGCGTTCGCCCCCGATTTCTGGACCTTCCTGGCGGCTTGGTCGCTGCAGGGCTTCTATGTGGTCTGGCTGCCGTTGGAAGTGGCCCTCATCTTTGCCCGGGCTGCGTCGTCGCCGAACCGGGCGGCCCTGACCCGAAAGGCTGCCGGGCTGCTGGTGGGCGGGCTGCAGTTTGGAGTAATCGCCGGGGCGCTCGCAGCCGGAGCCCTGGTGGAGATTTTCGACGGCGATCTGCGCCTGACACTGATGGTCCCGGCGGCAGCTGCCACGCTGTGCATCTTCGCCGTCTGGTTCGGCGTTCCGGAGTCTGCAGCCCGGGCGGGCGGCACCGTGGATATCAAGGGATTCGTGCTGCTGGCTGTTGGGCTGCTGCTGCTCACCTCCGGTCTCACCTTCCTGCGCATCAACGGCGTGGAAACCTGGTGGGTGTGGCTGGTGCTTGCAGCGGGACTCGCGGCTTTCGTGCCCTTTGTCCGCTACCAGCTGGGGCTGGCCGAGCCGCTGGTCGATATCAGGATGCTGTGCGCTCCGGCCATGTGGCCGGTGCAGCTGACCGCTGGCCTGTTCGGCATATCGGTGCTGGGAGCTCAGGCACCCATGTCCACCTTTGCGCGGACGAACCCGGATCTGCACGGCTACGGGCTGGGTCTGGAAGCGGGGTCGGTGTCGCTGATTATCGGCGCCTACGTCCTGTCAGTGCTCGCAGGCGCCCTGCTGTTCCCGCTGGTTGCCCGGCTTTCAACTCCCCGGATTACGCTGAGCGGTGCCGCCGCCGTCGTCGGTATCGGGTATGGGATGTTCCTTCCCTTCCACGATTCCCTGGCCCAGACCCTGACGAACATGGTGGTGGCCGGACTTGGCTCCGGGGCGCTCGTGGCGGCGCTGCCCTCCGCCGCTGCGGCCGCGGCACCGCTGAACCGCACCGGCATGGCTACTGGGCTGACCAACACCACCAAGACGATCGGCGGATCCTTCGCCTCGGCCGTCTTCGGGATTGCGCTGCTCAGCGCCGCGGGGGAGTCCCTGGGCGGGATTACGGGCGCCGCCACAGCCGCCCCGCTGGCCGGATACCTGACGGTGTGGATTGTCTGTTCAGTGACGGCTTTCGCAGCGGCACTTGCGTTGCTGCTGGTTCCGCGCCTGGCCTTCGCGGACCCGCCGCTGGCCTCAGGCGCGGAGACAGCTATGCCGGCGCCTGAAGATACCGCACCCCGGTGAGCCCGCAGCTGGCGTCCCACAGCCGTGTTCCGGTTTCCCGGTCGAGGGCCCGCGGCGCGGGACGGATCCGCACCGGAGATCCGCGCAGCTGCAGCCGGCCGGACGGTGCATAGCACTCTCCCTGTGCAACCTCCGGAGCCAGCGCAGCGTGCAGCACCGGCAGGGCGCCCAGTCCGGCCGGCTGCACCAGAGCCCTGAACAGGCCACCCAGCAGGTCTGCAGCGGCGTACCTGCCGGTCAGGAAATTGGTATCCGTGAGGCCGGGGTGGGCTCCCAACGCGGTCACTGGCAGGCCCTCCGCCGCCAGCCGGCGGCCCAGTTCCGCCGTGAAAACCAGATTGGCGAGTTTGCTCATGAAATACCGATGCCAGGGCCGGTAGCTGCGTACGGCGGACAGATCCGTGAAATCAATCCGCCCGTAGCGGTGGGACACACTGGAAACCGTCACCACGCGGGCAGCGGATGCGGCAGCCAACCGGGGCAGCAGGAGCCCGGTCAGGGCGAAATGACCCAGATGATGCACTCCAAACTGCAGTTCGAAGCCGTCGCTGGTCTCGCGGCGGACTCTCGAAAAACGGCCGGCATTGTTGATCAGCAGGTCCAGAGGCCCGGTGATGGTTGAGGCAAAGCTGCGGATGGAACGCAGGGAAGCGAGGTCCAGCACCCCCGGCCGCACCTGGTTGTTTCCGGCTTCTGCCCGGAGGGCTTCAGCGGCCCGGTAGCCGCGGCCGGTATCCCGGCAGGCGAGCACCACAGCGGCGCCGTCCCGCGCCAGGGCCCGGGAGACTGCCAGCCCGATACCGCTGTTGGCTCCGGTGACCACCGCCGTCATACCTAAGAGCTCCCGCTGGACGGGAGCCGCACGGTACGACGGCGGTTCAGTCATGCCGGTCCGGGTTTGCCGTCCGAGTTGAGGCTGTCGAGCAGCTTGTCGGTCAGGGCCTTCAGGTCACTGAGTTCCTGGGGGGTCAGGGCCGGGGCCAGCAGGTCGTGGATGCCCCGGACATGAATCCGGCCCAGGCGCTTCTGCACCGCCCGGCCTTCCTCAGTCAGGGACAGCTCCACGCCCCGCTGGTCATTCTGGGCCGGACGGCGGCAGACCAAACCCTTGTTCTCCAGCCGGTCCATCATCCGGCTCAGGCTTGGCTGGCTGATCAGGAGGTGTTCGTTGAGCTCGTTCAGCCTGGTCCATCCGCCGGGGCACCGGCTGAGGTTAAACAGCACGTCGTACTCGCGCATGGTGAGTTCCTTGAACTCCCGGTCACGCTGGAGCCTCCGCATTACGCCGACCTGGGCCCGGAAGAGTGATTCCCAGGTTTCGGCTGTCTGTTTGACGGGAGTTGACCCGCTGTTCTCCGAACTCATCCCTTTAGCCTACTGAAGAAGATGCGCTCTGTGTGGCGGCACTGGCGCGAGCCGCAACCCGGTCCGCGTGGGTGGGTCCGTCGGGTACGTGTGCCGGACGGCGGGAATCGAGCTCGCGGCGGAGTTCCGGCAGGACGTACTCACCAAAGAGATCCAGCTGCTCCAGCACGGTCTTGAGCGGCAGGCCGGCATGGTCAATCAGGAAAAGCTGGCGCTGGTAGTCGCCGAAGTACTCCTGGAAAGTCAGGGTCTTTTCCAGCACTTCCTGGGGGCTGCCGACGGTCAGGGGAGTCTGCGCGGTGAAGTCCTCCATCGAGGGGCCGTGGCCGTAGACCGGAGCGTTGTCGAAGTACGGCCGGAATTCGTTCACGGCATCCTGGGAGTTCTTCCGCATAAAGAACTGTCCGCCCAGCCCCACGATGGCCTGGTCCGCTGAACCGTGGCCGTAGTGCTCGTAGCGTTCCCGGTAGAGGCCGATCAGCTGCATGTAGTGCTCCTTCGGCCAGAAGATGTTGTTGGCGAAGAATCCGTCACCGAAGTAGGCAGCAATCTCTGCAACCTGCGGTGTGCGGATGGAGCCGTGCCAGACGAACGGGGCGACGCCGTCGAGCGGCCGCGGTGTGGCGGTGAAGTTGTGCAGCGGGGTGCGGAATTTACCTTCCCAGTTCACTGTCTCCTTGTCCCAGAGCTGGCGGAGCAGGTTGTAGTTCTCCACGGTCAGGTCAACCGAGTCCTGGATGTTCTTTCCGAACCAGGGGTAAACGGGGGCGGTGTTGCCGCGGCCCAGGACCAGGTCGGTGCGGCCGCCGGAGAGGTGCTGCAGCATAGCGAAGTCTTCCGCGATCTTCACCGGATCGTTGGTGGTGATCAGGGTGGTGGTGGTGGACAGGATGATGCGTTCTGTCTGCGCCGCGATGTAACCCAGCAGCGTGGTGGGTGAAGATGCATAGAACGGCGGGTTGTGGTGCTCGCCGGTGGCATAGACGTCCATGCCGATCTCTTCGACCTTCTTGGCTATCGCTACGGCAGCCTGGATGCGCTCGCCTTCGGTGGGCATCCGTCCCGTGACGGGGTCCCGGGTGATGTCGCTGACGCTGAATACGCCGATCTGCATGGTGGCCTCCTGTTGCCTGGCTGGTCCTGTTTCGCCGGTGGACGGAGAAACGGGAGATATATGCATTTGCATCTAATGACAGGATACAACAGAGTACCGGCCAGGAACATTCCTTCCGGACGAATCAGCCTCGGGGTAACCTGCTCAGCCGCCGGCTTCCGCGGTGCGGCGGGCAGATTCTTCCTTCGCCAGGGCACGGCGTTCCCTGGGTCCTTCAACCAGCTGGTACAGGACCGGGACCAGGACCAGGGTGAGCAGGGTGGAACTCACCAAACCGCCGACGACGACGATCGCCAGCGGGCGGGATATGAAACCGCCTTCGCCGGTGACCCCCAGGGCCATCGGGGTCAGCGCAAAGATGGTCGCCAGCGCTGTCATCAGGATCGGCCGCAGCCGCTGCCGCGCCCCCCGCAGGATTGCGTCCCGCACGCTCATGCCGGGTTCGCCGCCGCGGGGCCTGCGGTACTGGTTGATCAGGTCCATGAGCACAATGGCGTTCGTCACCACGATGCCCACCAGCATCAGCATCCCTACGAGCGAAGGAAGGCCCAGCGGCACGTTGGCGATCAGCAGAAGAAGGATCGCTCCGGTCGCAGCGAACGGA
This sequence comes from Arthrobacter sp. Helios, assembly GCF_023167125.1. NCBI lineage: Bacteria > Bacillati > Actinomycetota > Actinomycetes > Micrococcales > Micrococcaceae > Arthrobacter > Arthrobacter sp. Helios. The sequence goes on along the minus strand of NZ_CP095402.1, from coordinate 1,934,480 downwards.
ATGGAGACCAGCAGGATCAGCGGCTGCACCAGGGACTTGAAGGTCGCCACCATGATCACGTACACAATCGCGATCGCCGCCAGCAGGGCCCAGCCGAGCTGGGTGAAGGATTCGTTCTGCTGGGTGGCGGCACCGCTCAGCGTCGCGGTGACGGTGGGCGGCAGCTCGACGTTGGCGAGCTCGGCCTGGACCTCGGCGATCGCACCGCCAAGGTTGTCACCGGCCGGGGTCACCGATACGACGGCGGTGCGTTCGCCTCCGGAGGAGGACACCGTGGTGGGGACGCTGGTTTCCTCCACGATGGCCAGATCGCTCAGAGGTACCGGCCCCGTGGCCGTCGGCACAATAATCCCGGCGAGCTGCTCCGTGGTGGTGACCTCGGTGCCTTCACCGATCAGGACCGGGAAGTCATCGGTGCCCAGCCGGACTGTGCCGGCCGGCAGCGGGCTCAGGGTGGAGGCGAGAATCCCCGCCACCTGCTGCTCATCCAGGCCCGCCGCGACGGCTTTCGCCCGGTCGATGGTCACCTGGACCACCGGTTCCGAGGAGGCCAGGTTCGACGTCGCTTCGGAGACACCGGGAAGCGTGGACATGGCTTCAACCAGGGCATCCGAGGCGGGCTGCAGCTCGGCCGGGTCACCGGCTGAGATCTCGATGTCCACCGTATTGGACGTGCCGAACCCGCCGCCCTGGGTGCCCAGGGACACGGTGCCGGACTCATCGCCAAGATCTTCCAGCTCGCGGCGGACGGTTTCGCGGAGCGCTACCTGGTCCACGCCCTGATCGGTGATCACCGTGAAGTTGGCGACCGACGCCCCGCCGGCGCTGAACGCGGCAATACCGGAGGTGGAGGTGCCCATGGTGACCTGGACGTCCTTCACTCCGTCGGTCCCGGCCAGGAGGTCTTCCACCGCGGCAGCGGCTTCTGAGGTGGTCTCCAGCGAGCTGCCCGGCGGGAGCTCCTGCCGGACGCTGAAGGTGTTCTGCCCCGTATCGCCCAGCAGGTTCGTCTGCAGCAGCGGCGTCATCGCCACGGTTCCGGCCAGGACCAGGGCGCCGGCCAGCAGGGTGTACACCGGATGCCGCTGCGTGCCGCGCAGGATCGGCAGGTAGCCGCGCTGCAGGAAGGTGGACTGCTCCCGGCGTTCGGCCTCGGCACGGTAGCCCTTCGGATCGCTGACCGGCTTGGGAGACTTCAGGAACCAGTAGGCCAGCACCGGCACAATCGTCAGCGAGACCAGCAGCGACGCCAGCAGCGCCAACGACGTGGTGACGGCAAAGGGGCGGAAGAGCTCCCCGGCCAGCCCGCCCACCAGGGCGATCGGAGCGAAGACAGCCACCGTCGTCAGGGTGGAAGCCGTCACCGCTCCGGCGACTTCACGGATGGCGGTGAGGATGGCCGTGCGTTTCTCCTCGCCGTACCCCAGGTGGCGCTTGATGTTCTCAATCACCACGATCGAATCGTCGACCACCCGGCCGATCGCGATGGTCAGTGCGCCCAGGGTCAGGATGTTCAAGGAGTAGCCAAACGCCAGCAGCCCGATGAACGTGACCAGCAGCGACAGTGGAATTGACACCGCCGTGACCAGGGTGGACCGGATGGACAGCAGGAACACCAGAATCACCAGGACGGCAAAGCCCAGGCCCAGCAGGCCTTCGGTAGTCAGGTCGGAGATGGACTTTTCGATGAAGGGGGCCTGGTCAAAGATCACCGTGAACTTTGCTCCGTTGCCCAGTTCGTCCTGGAGCGAGGGCAGCAGGTCCATCACTTCGTGGGAAATCCCCACGGTGTCACCCGCCGGTGTTTTCGTGATCGAGATGGCGAGGGTGGCCTCGCCGTTCGTACGGGTGATCGAGGTCTGTTCGTCGTCGGTGATTTCCACAGTGGCTACGTCGCCGATAACCGGCGGTTCTGCACCGGGAGAGGTGTCCTCCGTTTCCAGTGGCAGCGCTGAGATCTTCTCCAGGGAATCCAGCGGGCTGCCCACCTGGATCGAGAGGGTGCGGGTGTCCTCCTGCACTGTTCCGGCCGGGATGAGGGCGCCGCTGTTCTCCAGTGCCGCGGAAATGGCCGACGGCGTGACGCCCAGCGCCGCCATCGCGGCGTCGTCGGGCAGCACGGCAATGTGCCGTTCAGAGCCTCCGGTGACCTCTGCCGTGCGGACTCCCTCGATCTTCTGCAGCCGCGGCACGGTGAGCCGCTGCAGGTCAGCGCTGAGCTCGCTCAGCGGCTGGTCGCTGGAAACCGCCAGATAAACAATGGGGAAGTCACTGATGCTGCCGGCGAGCGACTGCGGGTTCGTGTCTTCGGGCAGGGACTGCCGGGCATTGGAAATGGCCCGGTCCACCTGGCCACGGGCCCGGTCCAGATCGGTGCCGTAGGCGAAGGTCAGGGTGATCGCTGAAATGGAGGTCCGGGAGGTTGCGGAGGAGGACTCCAGGCCTTCGACGGCGGTCAGTGCCGCTTCCAGCGGTTCGCTCACCTGCTTGTCCACAACTTCGGGGGAGGCTCCCGGCAGCGCGGTAATCACGCTGATCTGGGGGAACTCCAGGGCAGGTATCAGTTCCTGTTTCAGCGAGTTCAGCGAGATCACACCGAAGACGGCAACGAAAACCGTGATGAGGGCGATCAGGGCCCGGTTGGAGAGGGAGAGCTTGGCCAGACGATCCATGTACCTGCCTTTTGACGTAGACGGAATCATCATACGTGCGCTCCCGGGCGGCCCGGCCGCAAACGGGCGTTAACGTGCTGTGCCCCGGACCGCATGTGGCAGTCCGGGGCACAGCTTCCTTGCGCGGGCCGGCTAGCCCAGCTTCAGGACGCGGTTTGCCTCGGCATCGATCTCTTCGGCGAGGGACTCGTTCTCGTTCAGCTTGACGCCGTAGCCCGGGATCATTTCCTTGATCTTCGGCTCCCAGCCGGCGAATTCGCCGGGGAAGCAGCGTTTCATGAGGTTGATCATGATCGGGGTGGCGGTGGAGGCGCCCGGGGAGGCTCCGAGCAGGGCGCCGATGGACCCGTCCGCCGAGGTGATGAGCTCGGTGCCGAACTGCAGCACCCCGCCGCTCTTCGGGTCCTTCTTAATGACCTGGACCCGCTGGCCGGCCGTGATGAGGTCCCAGCCTTCAGTGGTCGCTTCGGGGTAGAACTCGCGCAGCGCCTTGGTTTTGCCTTCGCGGGACTTGAGGACCTCAGTGACGAGGTACTTCACCAGGGACATGTTGTCCTTGGCGACGGCCAGCATGGGCACCAGGTTGTGCGGGCGGACGGACAGAGGCAGGTCCAGGAACGAACCGCCCTTGAGGAACTTGGGGGAGAAACCGCCATACGGGCCAAACAGCAGGGACTTCTTGCCGTCCACGAAGCGGGTGTCCAGGTGCGGGACCGACATGGGCGGGGCACCCACCGAGGCCTGGCCGTAGACCTTGGCATTGTGCTGGGCGATGATTTTCTCGTCAGTGGAGCGCAGGAACTGGCCGGACACCGGGAAGCCGCCGAAGCCCTTGCCCTCCGGAATGCCGGAGCGCTGCAGCAGGTGCAGGGCGCCGCCGCCGCCGCCGATGAAGACGAACTTTGCCGAAACCGTGCGGGTAGTTTTCGTGGCGCGGTTGCGGACGGTGACGTCCCAGCCGCCGTTGGAGGCGCGCGTCACGTTGGTGACTTCATGGCCGAAGTGCAGGTCCGCCCCGTTGGCGCCGAGGTAGTTGATCAGTTCGCGGGTGAGCGCGCCGAAGTCCACGTCCGTGCCGCCGGCGACACGGGAAGCTGCGACCCGCTGCCCGGCGTCGCGGCCCTGCATCAGCAGGGGGGCCCACTCGGCAATCTTGCTGTGGTCCTCGCTGAACTCCATGGACTTGAACAGCGGCTGGGCGCTGAGCGATTCATAGCGCCTGCGCAGGTATTCGGCGTGTGCGTCGCCCCAGACAAAGCTCATGTGGGGGAGCGGATTGATAAAACCGCCGGAGATGTGGCCCTGGTCCACCATATGTGACCAGAACTGACGGGAGACCTGGAACTGCTCGTTGATGCCGACTGCCTTGGCCGGGTCAACCGTTCCGTCCGGTCCGGCCGGGCTGTAATTGAGTTCGCACAGGGCGGCATGGCCGGTGCCCGCGTTGTTCCACGGGTCCGAGCTTTCGGTGCCGGCACGGTCCATGCGCTCGAAGAGGGAAATGCTCCAATCGGGAGCCAGCTGCTTCAGGAACGCTCCGAGAGTCGCGCTCATGACGCCGCCGCCGATCAGCAGTACGTCAGTTTTTGTTGCGGACTTCTCCGCCGGGCTATCAGCAGTCAACTTCATATCTCCAGTCACGTGGACGCTAGCCTAAGAAGCGTATCCCCCGCAGCGCGCTTACTAAAATTCCTTGCGCTCTGTAGACACGGGACACGCCATTAAGGTGCCCCACACTAGTTGGTGAGCCGGACCTTATTAAAGACCTCGTTGAGGACGGGAGAGGTTGGGTACTGGGCAACCCGCGGTGAAACCGTGAGCGTCGAGATGGGGTAGGCCAGCGGAATGGCCGGCACGCGCGTGGAGATGCGGTCCGAAATGGAGCGGTAGGCCTCGGAGCGTTCCTCGTCTGCCGGCAGCGTGCGGGCCCGGTCGATTTTGGTGAACAACTGCGGATCGTCGTAGGCGAACTCTTCGCTGTAGGCCCCAAACAGGGTTCCCACGAAGTTGTCGGCGTCCATGTAGCTGCCGCTGAGACCGGAGAGATGAAGCGCGCGGTCGCCCTTGCGGGAGATCTGCTCCAGGTAGCCGTCTGACCATTCGACGGGAACGGGCCGGATGTTCAGCCCCGCCGCCGTGAGCTGCCGGCTCAGCTCGGCGTAGACCTTCTCCGGGTTCGGGAGGTAGGCGCGGGTGACCCTGCGCGGGTAGTAGAACGGCAGCTCTTCGCCGGCATAGCCGGCTTCCGCCAGGAGCTCCTTGGCACGCTCGACGTTGTGGCCGTAGTTGGTCACGTTATCTGACCTCAGCCCCAGCTTTTCCGGAATGAACTGGTTGGCGGACTTTGTGCCGCTCAGGAACAGATCTTCGAGCAGGGCCGGTTTGTCCACGGCGTGCGCAATGGCCTGGCGCATCTTCGGTTCGTCGAGGCCGGGGAAGTTCTGGTTAATGCCCAGGTAAAGAATGGAATAGGGGTCGCGCTGCAGAATCTGCATGCCGGCGCGCGCCAGTTCTCCGACGTCGGAGACTGTCACCAGGTCATAGCCGTCCACCTCACCGTTCTTCAGGGCACGCAACCTGCTTTCCGGACTGGTGATGGTGCGGAAGACCAGCTCGCCGATCTCTCCCCTGTCGCCCCAGTAGTCCGGGTTGGAGGCCAGCAGCACTTCATCTTCGGCCCAGCTGGTGAGGGTAAACGGTCCTGTGCCGACCGGGTGCTGCGCGTAGGCGGAGATCCGGGTTCCGTTGCGGTCCTCGGAAAGCGTGTCAGCGCGTCCGTCGGCCAGGGCACGGGGAGAGGAGATGCCGAACTCAGGTGAGGCAAGTGCGGGAATGAGGCCGGTCAGCCTGGTGGTCAGTTCCAGCCGGACGGTGTACTCGTCCACCGCGGTGCAGGATTTGTAGGCGGAAGCGTCCGGCGTGTCGGCGAAGCCTTTGAAGACGGAGCGGAAGGTCAGCACCTCGGAGCCCCGGACCGCGGCCGGCAGGTTGTACCAGCGTTCAAAGTTAGTGCAGACGGCCGCCGCGTTGAAGGGCTCACCGTCGTGGAAGGTCACGCCCTGCCGGAGCGTGAATTCATAGATCCGTCCGTCCTCGGACTCGGTCCAGGCCTCCGCCAGCAGCGGTACGGGGGCAGACGTCACGGGATCCACGCCCACCAGGGTTTCCAGGATCTGGCGCGTGATCCGGTGGGATTCCGTGTCGACGGCGAGGAACGGGTCCAGCCCGGCGGGGCGGGCAGCAGTCGCAAAGGTGAATGACGCCGTGGGCTCGGTGGACGGCGACGGCGAGGGGGAGGGGCTGGCTGGCTCCTCATCGGGGCGGGCGGCCGTGCAGCCTGCCAGGGCAAGGGCTGCGGCAATGGCTCCGGCCTTGATCACGGAGCGCCGTGTGGCGGATTGGGTCACAGCTGTTTGGTTCTCCTCCGGGACGCACCATCCCTGCCGGCTGGGTGAATTTCTAAGTCTAAATGATAAAAAACCGGTAAAGGCGGGTGAGAGTTACCTCACAACTGCGCTTTGGTAAGGCAGGATATGGAAATGACTGAAACCAGCCCTGAATCTCCGTTGCTCGAAGTGACCGATCTCGCCGTTGGCTTCCAGACGATGGACGGCCAGGTGCAGGCGGTGCGCAAGGCAGGGTTCAGCCTCGGCGCCGGACAGACCCTGGCGATCGTGGGGGAATCCGGATCCGGAAAGTCCACCACGGCGATGGCCGTGATCGGCCTGCTGCCGGGCAACGGCAAAGTGACGGCCGGGAGCATCCGTTTCGACGGCAGGGAACTGGTTGGCCTGGCCGAGTCCAAGATGCGTGCCATCCGCGGCCGTTCGATCGGGCTGGTGCCGCAGGACCCCATGTCCAACCTGAACCCGGTCACCAAGGTTGGCACCCAGGTTGCTGAGACCCTGCTGGTCCACGGTATGGCCACTTCCAAAGACGTGGACCGGAAGGTTGTGGAGGTCCTGACTGCAGCGGGGCTGCCGGACGCCGCCGAGCGCGCCAAGCAGTATCCGCACGAATTCTCCGGCGGGATGCGCCAGCGTGCGCTCATCGCCATCGGCCTCGCGTGCCGGCCAAGGCTGCTGATCGCCGATGAACCCACCAGTGCCCTGGACGTCACGGTCCAGCGGACCATTCTGGACCAGATTGGCCGCATGACCGACGAACTTGGCACGAGCGTCCTGCTGATCACCCACGACCTTGGACTGGCCGCCGAGCGCGCCTCGGAGCTGGTGGTGATGCACCGGGGCGAGGTCGTGGAGACAGGCCCCGCCCGGCAGCTGCTGGAGGACCCGCAGCACCCCTACACCCAGTCTCTGGTCCGGGCGGCTCCCAGCGTCGCCGCGGTCCGGCTCAGTCCCGGTGCGTTTGCGGCGCCGGCGTCACAGCGCCTGCACCTGGCCGAAACCGGATCTGGCTCCAGCGGCGCCGAATCTGCCGGCTCAGCTTTGGCTGTGGCAACTGAATCAGGTCCGGAAGGGGAGCGGACGGAGACGTACGCCAAAACGCCCAACATCGTTGAGATCCGGGACCTGAACAAGGTCTACAAGATCCGTGGCAAAGCCGGTGACTTCCATGCGGTCCGAAATGTCAGCCTGGAAATCCCCCGCGGCCGGACGGTGGCAATCGTCGGCGAGTCAGGTTCGGGGAAAACCACCACCGCCAGGATGCTCCTGAAACTGATCACCCCGACCAGCGGCACCATGACGTTCGACGGCGTAGACATCGCGTCGCTGGAGAAGAAGACACTGCGCAGCTTCCGCCAGCGGGTGCAGCCCATTTTCCAGGACCCGTATTCGTCCCTGGACCCGATGTTCACCATTGAGCGGATCCTGGAGGAACCGCTCAAGACCTACAAACGCGGCGACCGCGCTGAACGGGCTGCCCGGGTCCGGGAGCTGATGGAGCAGGTGGCGCTGCCGGCATCGATGCTGCGGCGGTACCCGGCTGAACTCTCCGGCGGGCAGCGCCAGCGCGTGGCCATTGCCCGGGCGCTCGCCTTGAACCCGGAACTGATCGTCTGCGACGAGCCCGTGTCTGCGCTTGACGTGCTGGTGCAGGCCCAGATCCTGAAACTGCTCGGCGATCTGCAGCGGGACCTCGGACTGAGCTACCTCTTTATTTCCCACGACCTCGCCGTGGTCCGGCTGATCTCGGACTATGTCTGCGTGATGAAGGACGGGGAGCTGGTTGAGGCGGCGTCGTCCGAGGAAGTGTTCCAGAACCCCCGGCACCCTTACACACGGAAGCTGCTTGCCTCAATACCGGGCAACGAACTGAACATCGACGGCGAACTCGCCTCCTAACCGAAGCGGTCCTGCCTCCACCGCCATCTCTCCGGAGTACAGTTCCGCTAGCCGTGCTGTACACAAAGGGCCGGGCCCGCTCCGTGGGGAGCGGGCCCGGCCCTTTGTGTACAGCAGCGCGGTTATTTGCGCCTGGTCTTGGGGTCCAGGGCTTCACGCAGGGACTCGCCCAGCAGGGTGAATCCAAGAGCCGTGATGGCGATGCAGATACCGGGCAGGAACGCCAGCTGCGGCGCCACTGCCAGTTCGTTCTGCGCGTAGGTAAGCATCCGGCCCCATTCGGCGCTCTCCGGACGTCCGCCGCCGAGTCCCAGGAAGGACAGGGCAGCGGCGTCGATCACGGCGGTGGCCAGGGTCAGGGTGGCTTGGACAATCACCGGACCAACACTGTTGGGCAGCAGATGGCTCATGGTGATGGTCCGGGTACTCAGTCCCAGTGCCTGCGCGGACAGGACGTAGTCTGCTCCGCGCTGGCTGATCATGGAGGAACGCAGGAGCCTGGCGAAGATCGGCACCTGCGATACACCGATGGCAATCATCACCGCGGAAGGTGTCTGCCCGAGGACCGCCGCAATGCTCACTGCCAGCAGCAGGTTGGGCACTGAAAGCAGGATGTCCACAAAGCGCATGATGACGTTGTCGACCCAGCCGCCGAACCCGCCGGCGATCACACCGAGCAGCATGCCTCCCAGCAGGCCGAGGGCCGTGGAGATGACGCCGATCAGGAGCGAAGCGCGTGCTCCCCAGATGAGTTTGGAAAGGACGTCGCCGCCGAACCGGTCCAGGCCGAGGGGATAACCCTCGATATCCCCGGGGCCGGGAATCGACGTCGGCGTGATCTCGGTGCGGCCGGGCAGTTCCTCGCCCCCGTAGGGAGCCAGAATCGGTGCGAAGATGGCCACCAGGATGAACAGGCCAACGATTACGGCGCCTGCGATTGCCGCCGGGTTGCGGCGCAGCCGCCGGAAGGCGTCCTGCCACATGCCGCTCCCGCGCGTGTCCGGAGCTGACGGCTCATCCGGCCGGACGGCTCCGCCGGCAGGAGGGGGAAGAACTGTACTCATTGCACCCTCACCCTCGGGTCGATGAAGCCGTAGGAGACGTCAACCAGCAGGTTGATCAGTGAATACGCCACGGCGATGAAAATGATGAAGCCCTGCAGCACGGGATAGTCCAGGTTGAAGATGGCATCCCGCAGGAATCTGCCCACCCCGCTGAACGCGAAGACTGTTTCCGTCAGCACCGCCCCTGAAATGAGGAGCCCGGTCTGCAGGCCGATCGTCGTGGTGACGGGAAGCATGGCGTTGCGGAGCACGAACCGGTTGCGGATGGTCCGTTCCATCAGGCCCTTGGCCCGGGCGGTGCGGACGTAGTCTGCCCCCTGGACTTCCAGGACCGAGGCACGCGTAATGCGCACGATGATGGCCAGCGGAATGGTGCCCAGGGCGATGCCGGGAAGCAACAGGTGCATCAGGGCATCCCAGGCCGCGTCCCATTCCCTGGTCAGTAACCCGTCCAGGACGTAGAAGTCCGTCACATGGGTAGCGTTGATCCGCGGATCCTGCCGGCCGTCTGTGGGGAAGAGGGGGATCTGGATGGCCAGGAGCCATTTGAGAATGAAAGCCAGGAAGAAGACAGGCACGGTGATGCCGATCAGGGACAGCACCACGGAGGAGTGGTCCCAGAACCGGCCGTAGTGCCTGGCTGCCATGTAGCCCAGGGGAATGCCGATGCCGATCGCGAAGATGAGGGCAACGGCGGCGAGTTCCAGTGTGGCAGGGAACCGGGTGGCGAACTCTTCCAGAACGGGCCGGCCGGTCACTGTGGACGTGCCGAAGTCGCCCTGGAGGAGCTTTCCGACGTAGGTGAAGTACTGCTCGATGAGCGGGCGGTCGAAGCCGTAGGCTTCGTTGATCCTGGCGATGGCCTCGGGTGTGGCCTTGTCTCCCAGGAGGGCGGTTGCTGGGCCGCCGGGAAGGCTGCGGACCCAAATGAACAGAAGGATGGACAAGCCGATCAGGGTCGGGATCAGCATTAACAGGCGCTTGCCGATAACTCGCAGCACGAGTGTCCTTTCTCAGCCGGTTGCGTGGCTGCGGAAAAGGTAAGGACAGAACGGACCGGGACCCAGCTGAGCTGGATCCCGGCCCGTTTAGCCGCTACTTGTTGAGCTTGATCTGGTTGAACACTTCGTCATTCACGGGGGAAGCCGGGTAGGAATCCACGCGGTCTGAGAAAGCGAGCGACGGTGCCGGGTGTGCCAGCGGTACGGCCGGCACGTACTTGGCGATGTCGTCGTTGATCTTCTCGTACATCGGAGTCTGCTCGTCCAGGCTGCTCACCTGACGGGCTGCTTCGAGCTGGTCGAAGATTTCCGGGTTGGTGAAGCCGAATTCGGGCTTCTCCTGCCCGAAGAACACGCCTACGAAGTTGTCCGTGTCGTTGTAGTCGCCGGTCCAGCCCAGCAGATGAATGCCGTGGTCTTCGGTGGCCTGCACGCGGTCAAGGTAGTCGGGGGACCACTTGCTCGGCTGCGGGTTGACCTTGATGCCCACTTCCTCCAGCTGTGCGGAGATGTTGGAGAACACCTGCTCAGGAGTCGGCATGTACGGGCGGGAAACGCCGGTCGGGTAGTTGAAGTCCACCGTGAAGCCATCCGGGTAGCCGGCCTCGGCCAGCAGTGCCTTTGCCTTCTCCGGGTCGTACTCATACGTGGTGACGTCTTCGTTGTAGCCGTTGACTACGTCCGGAATGAACTGCGTGGCCACCTTGGTGCCTTCAGGAAGGGTCTGGTTGACCAGCGCTTCCTTGTCGATTGCGTGGGCGATTGCCTGTCGGACCAGCGGGTCGGCAAGCTGCTCGACCTTCTGGTTCATGCCCAGGTAAAGGATGGTGAAGGGATCACGGGGAATGACCTTGAAGCCGGCGTCGGCCAGGGCCTGGGTGTCGGCCGGAGCCACCAGATCGTAACCGTCGATGTCCCCGGACTGCAGGGACTGGCGGCGGGAGTTCGGATCATCGATCACCCGGAAAATGATGTCAGTGACCTGTCCCTGCTCACCCCAGTAGTCGGCGTTGGCCGAGAGGGTGATCTGGTTGCCGACTTCCCAGCCGTCGAACTTGAACGGACCGGTGCCGGTGGGGTGCTCCTTGGCATATGCGGTAAGGGTGGGTGCCTCAGCGGTGCCGGAGGCCTCGTCGGCGCCGAACTCCTCCATGGCGGAGGGGCTCTGCATGGAGAATGCGGGGAGCGAGAGGGCAGCGATGAACCCGGCGAACGGCTTGGCCAGAGTAACTACTGCCTCATTCTCTCCGGTGGCCTCGCAGGACTCATAGGTTGCGGTCTCGGGGGTATCAGCGAATCCCTTGAAGAGCTTGCCGTAGTAGTAGGCGAGGCTCTCGGCCTGCTGGATGCCGGTGAAGTTATACCAGCGGTCGAAGTTGGCGCAGACAGCTTCTCCATTGAAGGGCGTGCCGTCGTGGAAGGTGACGCCTTCCTCAAGCGCGAAGGTGTAGGTCAGGGCATCCTCGGAGGTCTCCCAGGACTTGGCCAGCAGCGGCGCCGGGTCTGCGGTACCGGGCTCCACACCTACGAGGCCCTCAAAGATCTGGCGGCTGACGCGGAAGGACTCGCCGTCGGACGCGAAGGCCGGATCCAGGGTTTTGGGATCCGAGGATGCGGCGAAGACGAACGTGCCGTCGACTTCCGAGGCTGTGGCGCCGTCGTCAGCGGCGTCGCGGTTGCTTTGGGCGCAGCCGGAGAGCACGAGTGCGCTCATGGCCAGCCCGGCGGTCAGGGCAGCTGCCCGTTTCCGGGTGGACCTGCTGAGAGTGAATCTGCCAGCAAGGGTCATTGTTATCTCCTCTGGGGCGGTGAATCCGGACAGCGTGCTGGCCGGCGGGTGTGGTGTGGCGTAGAACACAAACGTAATGTCAGAGCCTAATGGCACGTTGCCGGTGGTTTGGGACGCTAAGCAGGTCCGGCGCGGTCACAATTCGGTTAAGCCCACCCGGCCCCGGAGGGCTGCCATCGCAGCTTTTGTGTGGACACTGCCAGCCGCCCGCCGTAGCTTCGAAGGGTGAGATCCACTCCATCTGGTGCACCTTCGCCCGCCGGTGCCGCGCTCGCGGCCCTGGCCGCCGGAGCCGCTGCCGGCCTGGCGGCAGCGGCAGCCGCAGTGGTGCTCCGCAGGATGCTTCGGCATCCGGTCATAACCTCAGCGGTTCCGGGACCGGAGCAGCCGGGTACCGCGGGCGGGCCCGGTAACGGTAATCCGGCACCGGTAACCGCCGTCAAGGATGCGGGCGAACCCCTGCCAGGCTGGAAAGAGGTCTTTCCTGCTGTCCGGGCGGCGCCGGTTGAGGCGGTGGAGGTCACTCCATTGGATGCTCCGTCCGGCATCCCGCTACGCACATGGCTGGTGCAGGACGGCCCTGAATGGGAAGGCGAACCGGGGGAGTTTATGATTCCACGGCCGGATCCGCGTCCGGGCGGGAGGAGCGCCGGACGGTGAGCCCGCCTCCCCATGGCCGCTGATTTCACTTTTACGAATAAGTACTGGTAGAGTTTCATGTCGTTGCGGAGGAGGAACTGCGGAATTTTCCGGCAGATTCACCCTCCAAAACTGCCAGCACCTCTAGCTCAATTGGCAGAGCAATTGACTCTTAATCAATGGGTTCCGGGTTCAAGTCCCGGGGGGTGCACAGAGTGGAAATCCCCGCCCCATCCGGTCAGTGGCCGGATGGGGCGGGGTTGCTCGTTCCGGCCGCCAGCCTGCCGGGTCCGCATAGCACTGGTTCGGTCCCGTGCGGAAAAGCTGGTAGAGTAACTTGTCGTTGCTCATCGCCCGGGACTGTCATCCAGTCTTGGGAAAAGCACCGCAGTATCACCGCCAAGCACCTCTAGCTCAATTGGCAGAGCAATTGACTCTTAATCAATGGGTTCCGGGTTCAAGTCCCGGGGGGTGCACAGCTGGGCCCCGTCCGGAAGGTTGCTCCTTCCTGGCGGGGCCTTTTTTGCTTTCGGGTCCCGGGGCCGGGAAGTCTGCCGGGCTGCTTCCGCGGCCCCGCCTGCGCGCGTAGCATTCCCGGCAGGGCCGCTGCTTTTCTCCTGCCTCTGCGGCGGCGCGGCAACAGGCCAGAATGGGAGCCCCTGATGAGCAACGAAGTCCGCATTGAAAGCCCCGCGAAGGACACCTACGTGCTGCGCAATACCAGCGGAAAGACACTGGAGCAGGTGATGGTGGACATCGCCAGGACGGGTGCAGCCTCGCAGGACCTTCCGGCCGGGATGTCACTGGCGGCGGGGGAAGGCGTGGAATTCCACCTGCACCACCATGGCGGCTACCATCCGCCGGCCAGTATGCACGTGCGTTGGGACGGCGGACCGGAGTGGGTGGAAGTTCCCGTTCAGTAGGCCAGCCGGAACTCCAGCGGCGGTGCGCTTACGGTGCATGCGTGAACAGCGGCGTAAAACGCTCGAACAGTGGCTTAAACAACAGTGTGCACGCTCAGAAGTGAGCGCGCACACTGGAAATTCTGCTGCCGGCGGTCCCTTGGGACGGCGGGCCGGGTGCCGTTAGGCGGTTTGCTGCTCCGGGTTCAGCGGCGGAGCCAGCGGTGTATCGAGCGGAACGGGGAGGCCGGGAACGTCCACTGCGATCTGCCAGCGCGGGTTCCCAAGTTCACGGATGACACTTCTCAGCTGGCTGCGCAGGTCTTCGGAAAGCAGTTCCTCGCCGTCGAGCAGTGTCCGTTCAATGTCGTGCGCCTCCCGCAGCGCCTCGACGCCGGCGGGGGTGATCGAAACCATGTGGCTGCGCTTGTCCAGGTCATTGCGGACCCGTGTTACATGGCCGTGGGACTCCAGCCTGGAGAGCGTTTTGCCCATCGTCTGTGCCTGGACCCGGACCAGCTGGGCAAGGTGGGCCTGGGTCATGGGCCCCTGGGAATCTAGGACGCCAAGTGCGATGACGCCTGCATGCGTCACCCCTATACGGACCAGTCGCTCATTCCAGGCATGCTCCACCAGACGGGCAGCGGTTGACAAGAGGCGACCGGTGGGCCAATGCTCCATATCCGGCATAAAACTGAACTCTTCCTTTCGAGTACGGATTCGCCAGGCCAATCGGATAGCCTACAAATCCAGTGTCTAGGATATCCATCCGAAAGCCTGCTGTCGTCCTATGACACAGCCGATGCGCAATCGATACCGAAGGAGCACCTGTTCAATGCCCAGACTAACCGTTGGTGACATCGCACCTGATTTCACCCTGACGGCGTCCGATTCCTCCGTCGTATCGCTCGCGGACCTGCGTGGCCGCAGCGTCATTGTGTACTTCTACCCGGCGGCGGCAACTCCGGGCTGCACCAAGGAAGCATGCGACTTCCGGGACAACCTGAACTCCCTGTCCGCCGCCGGGTTTGCAGTGCTGGGAATTTCCCCGGACAAAGTGGAGAAGCTTGCCAAATTCGCTGCGGATGAGGCCCTTACCTTCCCGCTGCTCTCCGACCCGGACCACGCGGTTGCCGAGGCATACGGTGCCTGGGGCGAAAAGAAGAACTACGGCAAGGTGTACGAAGGTCTCATCCGGTCCACCGTGGTGGTGGATCCCGAAGGCCGGATTGCCCTCGCTCAGTACAACGTGCGGGCCACCGGACATGTTGCCAAACTTCGGCGTGATCTCGGTCTCGACTGAACCTCGGGTACACTAAAGGCTGGCATTTGCCCCGGACCTCCGGGGCAGGCCGCGCGCGAGTGGCGAAATTGGCAGACGCGCTGGATTTAGGTTCCAGTGTCTTCGGACGTGTGGGTTCAAGTCCCTCCTCGCGCACCAGATGAAAGATCAAGGCTTCCTTTCCGGCCAGGCCGGATCATCGCAGGCACCCCGGTCCTCGGACCGGGGTGTTTCTCTTTGCCCAGGCCCGGCTGCCAGCCCGCTAGGCTTATGTCGCATGTCACCAGAATCACGCGCAGTCCGAAACATCACCGTTCCGACAGAAGAACTTCTCGATGCCCTGGGGCCGCTGCCTGCCGGTATGCGGGCCGGGGTCTGGGACCTGGTCGGTGAGCCCCGCGGGCTGGACTACCCGGAGATCGACGCCGTCGTGACCCCCTACGCGAGCGCCGCTGACTGGCGCTCCGGCGTCGCCCGGGTGCCCAACCTTCAGCTGCTCCAGGCCCAGACCACCGGCCACGACGGCCTTCCGAAACTGGTGGGCAGCGGTACAGCGGTTGCCAGCGCGGCCGGCGTCCACGCAGCGGCGACGGCGGAACTTGCGGTTGGTTTGATGCTCGCCTCCCTCCGCGGCATAGACGCGGCGGTCCGTGACCAACTGGATGCCCACTGGAATCCGCAGCGCTGCCCCGGGCTGGCTGACCGGCGCGTCCTGCTGGTGGGAGTAGGCGGGATCGGCCGGGAGATCGCGGCCAGGCTGGCACCGTTTGAAGTGGAACTCACCCGCGTGGGCAGCCAGGCGCGGGATGACGATGAAGGGCATGTCCACGGCACCGGCGAACTGGTGGAGCTGGCCTCCCGCACCGATGTGCTGGTGCTGATTACCCCGTTGACTGAGCAGACCCGGCACCTGGTGGGCAGGGAGGTGCTGGCTGCCCTTCCCGACGGCGCCTTGGTGGTGAATGTTGCCCGCGGGGCGGTCGTCGACACCGATGCCCTGACCGAAGAAGTGGTGTCCGGCCGGCTCAAGGCTGCCCTCGACGTCGTCGACCCCGAGCCGCTGCCCGCGGACCATCCGCTGTGGAAAGCGCGGAACGTTATCCTGACGCCGCATGTAGGCGGGAACTCGGACGCCTTCACGCCCAGGATCCAGGCGTTCCTGCGCCGCCAGGTGCACCGGCTGGCCGATGGGCGCGAGCCGCTCAACCTCGTCCAGCGCGGCCCCTGGGCCTGACCTGGCCCGCGGGAGCGGGCCAGGTCAGGCCCTAGGCGAGCTCCAGGAAGGTGTCCAGGAAGGAATTGAAGTCCTCCTGGTCCGCTTCCTGGAGTACCCGTTGCTGCTCTCCGCCGTTGCCGGTGGACAGCTTCGCCTCGGGCTCGACCCCGAAACGGAAGATCCGCCCGGTGGTGGTACCCACTTCGTAACTGCCGGGCCCAACCTCGTCCGCGTGCGAGAGATTGGTTGTGTTCACCGCCGTCGGAGGTTCAATGCTCTCGAATGACCCGGGGGAGAAAGGAGCAAAGACGAGTTCCGCGGGCCGCCAGCGGTAGCCCATCACGTAGTAGGTGGAGGACCCGGGGGCCGGCGTCGCACAGACCAGGTTGTAGTCCCCGTAATTGGGGATCTGCGAATCGAAGATCCTGCGGAGCAGGGCCTTCAGGGCTTCGCTGGACTGGACATCGGGTGAGCCGGGTTCCGGAGTCATGGTCCCCAGTGTATGGACATGCGCTCCCATCGGGGGGAAGCGATGCGGCGCGAAGGCAAACTTGATGCCGCCGTCCAGGCTGCGTAACCCGGGCGTAACAAGCAGCGGCACGGACCGGCGGATGCGCCCGCGGGGCCGGCTTGGGAATAGGATTTCGGGTATGAGCATGGAGAACACCCCTGACATCAAACCCCGCAGCCGAGTTGTAACCGACGGTATTCACGCGGCGCCTGCGCGCGGCATGTTCCGTGCTGTCGGTATGGGGGACGACGACTTCGCCAAGCCGCAGATTGGCATCGCCAGTTCCTGGAACGAAATTACCCCGTGCAACCTGTCCCTGAACCGGCTGGCCCAGGGCGCCAAGGAAGGCGTCCACGCGGGCGGCGGGTTCCCGATGCAGTTCGGTACCATTTCGGTCTCCGACGGTATTTCGATGGGCCACGAAGGCATGCACTTCTCGCTGGTCTCCCGCGAAGTCATCGCCGACTCGGTAGAGACAGTCATGATGGCAGAACGGCTCGACGGCTCCGTCCTGCTGGCAGGCTGCGACAAATCCCTGCCCGGCATGCTGATGGCAGCAGCCCGCCTGGATCTCTCCAGCGTCTTCCTGTACGCCGGCTCGATCATGCCCGGCTTCGCCAAAATGGAGGACGGCACGGAGCGCGAAGTCACCCTGATCGATGCTTTTGAAGCCGTGGGTGCCTGTGCCGCCGGCAAGATGAGCCTCAAGGACCTGGACACCATTGAACGGGCCATCTGCCCGGGTGAAGGTGCCTGCGGCGGTATGTACACCGCCAACACGATGGCCTGCATCGGTGAGGCCCTGGGTATGTCCCTGCCTGGATCCGCTGCCCCGCCCTCGGCCGACCGCCGGCGCGACGAATTCGCCCGCAAGTCCGGCGAAGCCGTCGTCAATCTGCTGCGCAAGGGCATCACCGCCCGCGACATTATGACCAAGAAGGCGTTCGAAAACGCCATCGCCGTCACCATGGCCTTTGGTGGTTCCACGAACGCCGTCCTGCACCTGCTGGCCATCGCCCGCGAGGCCGAAGTTGACCTGACGCTCGAGGACTTCAACCGCATCGGCGACAAGATCCCGCACCTGGGTGACCTGAAGCCGTTCGGCCGCTACGTGATGTTCGACGTCGACAAGATCGGCGGTGTGCCGGTGATCATGAAGGCCCTGCTCGACGCCGGCCTGCTGCACGGCGACTGCCTCACCGTCACCGGCAAGACCGTCGCGGAAAACCTCGAAGCGATCAACCCGCCGGATCCGGACGGCAAGGTGCTCCGCGCCCTGGACAACCCGATCCACAAGACCGGCGGCATCACCATCCTGCACGGCTCCATGGCCCCGGAAGGCGCCGTCGTGAAGAGCGCCGGGTTCGACGCCGATGTCTTCGAAGGCACCGCCCGCGTGTTCGAACGCGAGCAGGGTGCCCTGGATGCGCTCGACGCCGGAGAGATCCACGCCGGCGACGTCGTCGTCATCCGCTACGAAGGCCCCAAGGGCGGCCCGGGCATGCGCGAAATGCTTGCCATCACCGGAGCGATCAAGGGCGCCGGGCTGGGCAAGGACGTCCTGCTGCTCACCGACGGCCGGTTCTCCGGCGGCACCACCGGCCTGTGCATCGGGCACGTGGCGCCGGAAGCGGTCGACGGCGGTCCCATCGCCTTCGTCAAGGACGGGGACCGGATCCGCGTGGACATCGCAGCCCGCAGCTTCGACCTGCTGGTGGATCCCGAAGAAATCGAAGCCCGCAAGATCGGCTGGGAGCCCCTCCCGGCCAAGTTCACCAAGGGTGTCCTGGCCAAGTACGCCAAGATGGTCAACTCGGCCTCGACGGGTGCTTACTGCGGTTGAAACCCCTCCCCATGCGGAAGGCGCTGGAGCGCCTTCCGCATGGGGCCCCTAAGGGGTTTCAACCTTATTAAGCCCTGCCGCCGGGTGTGGGCGGGGAACCGGGAGGGCGCTGGAGCGCGTGGTTCTCCTGCCGCCTCTAAGGGGCATGCTTCAAAACCCGCTAGCGCGGAGTGGGAGCCCTGACGTCTCCTTCGCTGGGTGGAGAACCACTGGCTTGTGGGCGGCGCATGTGTCCAGAAGGTGGAACTGATGTCCATATAATGAGACGGTAAAGCCTCCGGTTGACACTGGAACCGGGGGAGGGGAAGACTGAGCAGTATGCAGATCGTAACCGTCGTCCTTACCAAGCGCGTGGCGTAACAGCCCGACTTGAAAAAGACGTCACGCGCGAACCCCTACGGAGCCAACAGGCACGAGGGGTTTTTTTATTGGCTTCAGAAAGTACAAAGGCCGCACCGGTCCGACCGCCCGGGCAGCCGCCGCATCAGAACAACATGGATATGTATCCGCAAAGGAAGTTTCCGATGAGTAAGGGATCGCCAATCAGCCCATCGCTGATGGCACAGAAGGCAGGCACGGCCCGGTCCATGCATGCCAAGAAGCAAGATGCAGCATTCCCTGCAGCGGCCTCGGCTGAAGCTATGGACACGCGTGTCCAAGGTCCGAATAACGTAGTACCCCCCACCGAAATGACCGGCTCGCAGGCCATTGTCCGTTCGCTGGAAGAGCTCGGAGTCGACGACGTCTTCGGTCTCCCCGGCGGCGCCATCCTGCCGACCTATGATCCGCTGATGGATTCAAAGAAGCTGCGGCACATCCTGGTGCGGCACGAGCAGGGTGCCGGCCACGCAGCCGAAGGTTATGCCATGGTCACTGGCCGCGCAGGTGTCTGCATCGCCACCTCCGGCCCGGGCGCCACCAACCTGGTCACCGCCATCGCGGATGCCCACATGGACTCAGTGCCCATGGTTGCCATCACCGGACAGGTTTCGAGCACGGTTATCGGCTCGGACGCCTTCCAGGAAGCGGACATCGTCGGTATCACCATGCCGATCACCAAGCATTCCTACCTGGTGACCAACGCAGACGACATTCCCCGCGTCCTGGCCGAGGCCTTCCACATTGCCACGAGCGGCCGCCCCGGCCCCGTCCTGGTGGACATCACCAAGGATGCCCAGCAGGGAAAAACAACCTTCTCCTGGCCGCCTAAGATCGATCTGCCCGGCTACCGCACCGTGGTCCGCGGACACTCCAAGCAGGTGCGGGAAGCTTCCAGGCTGATCGCCGCTGCCCAGCGCCCGGTGTTCTACGTCGGCGGCGGTGTCCTCAAGGCCAACGCCTCGCAGGAACTGCTGGAGCTGGCAGAGACCGTCGGTGCGCCCGTGGTGACCACACTGATGGCCCGCGGAGTCTTCCCCGATTCCCACCCGCAGCACGTCGGCATGCCCGGTATGCACGGTTCCGTCTCCGCCGTCACCGCGCTGCAGCAGTCGGACCTGCTCATCACCCTGGGCGCCCGCTTCGACGACCGCGTCACCGGCGTGCTGAGCACCTTTGCTCCCAACGCCAAGGTCATCCATGCGGACATCGACCCCGCGGAAATTTCCAAGAACCGCACGGCCGACGTTCCGATCGTTGGTTCGGTCAAGGAGATCCTTCCCGAACTGACAGACGCCGTACGCGCCCAGTTCGAGGCCTCCGGCACACCGGACATTTCCCCGTGGTGGTCAGTGATTTCCCGGTTGCGGGACACCTACCCCACCGGCTGGACCGAGCCCGAAGACGGACACATCGCCCCGCAGCAGGTCATCAAGCGCATCGGTGAACTCACCGGTCCCGAAGGCGTGTACGTGGCCGGTGTGGGCCAGCACCAGATGTGGACCGCGCAGTTCATCAACTACGAGCGTCCCCGCGCGTGGCTGAACTCCGGCGGCCTGGGCACCATGGGCTACTCCGTGCCCGCCGCCATGGGCGCCAAGGTCGGCAACCCGGACCGCGTGGTTTGGGCGATCGACGGCGACGGCTGCTTCCAGATGACCAACCAGGAACTGGCCACCTGCCTGATCAACAACATTCCGATCAAGGTTGCCATCATCAACAACTCCTCGCTGGGCATGGTGCGGCAGTGGCAGACCCTGTTCTACAACTCGCGCTACTCCAACACGGACCTGAATACCGGACACGACACCGTCCGGGTGCCGGACTTCGTCAAGCTGGCTGACGCCTACGGCTGCGTGGGCCTGCGCTGCGAACGCGAAGAGGACATCGACGCCACCATCAAGCAGGCGCTGGAAATCAATGACCGCCCCGTGGTCATCGACTTCGTGGTCAGCCGCGACTCCATGGTGTGGCCGATGGTCCCGACCGGGGTCAGCAACGACCTCATCCAGATTGCCCGCAACATGACGCCCACCTGGGAAGAGGAGGAGTAGGGACATGGCACGCCACACCCTTTCCGTACTGGTCGAAGACGTCCCCGGTGTCCTGACCCGGGTTGCGTCCCTGTTCGCCCGCCGGGCGTTCAACATCAATTCTTTGGCTGTCGGACCTTCGGAGGTTGGCGGGTTGTCCCGCATCACCGTGGTCGTCGAGGCCGAGGGGGATCTGCTCGAGCAGGTCACCAAACAACTGAACAAGCTCGTCAACGTCATCAAAATCGTCGAGCTGGTTCCCGAGTCTTCCGTGCAACGCGACCACATCTTGGTCAAGGTTCGCGCGGATGCCGCAACCCGGCTGCAGGTAACCCAGGCAGCCGAGCTGTTCCGTGCTTCAGTGGTAGATGTGTCCACCGACTCCCTGATCGTTGAAGCAACTGGCACCGCCGATAAGCTCAATGCACTGCTTTCAGTGCTGGAGCCCTTTGGCATCCGCGAAATTGTTCAATCCGGAACCCTGGCCGTTGCCCGCGGCGCGAAGTCGATGAGCGACCGCGCGCTGCGCAGCGCCTAGGTTCCACCAAAACCTTTATCCAAGAACCCAAACAGGAGATATTGAAGTGACTGACATGTATTACGACGACGACGCCGACCTGTCGATCATCCAGGGACGCAAAGTCGCCGTCATCGGCTACGGCAGCCAGGGCCACGCACACGCCCTCAGCCTGCGCGATTCCGGTGTTGATGTCCGCGTTGGCCTCAAGGAAGGCTCCAAGTCCCGCGCCAAGGCCGAGGCCGAGGGCCTGCGCGTCCTCAGCGTCGCCGAGGCCGTAGCCGAAGCCGACCTGATCATGGTGCTGACGCCGGACCAGGTCCAGCGCTTCGTCTACGCGGAGGAGATCGCACCGAACCTGAAGTCCGGTGACGCCCTGTTCTTCGGCCACGGTTTCAACATCCGCTACGGCTACATCCAGCCGCCGGCCGACGTCGATGTTGCCCTCGTGGCACCGAAGGGCCCGGGCCACATCGTCCGCCGCGAATTCGAAGCCGGCCGCGGTGTTCCCGACCTGATCGCCGTGGAGCAGGATGCTTCGGGTGCAGCCAAGGACCTGGCGCTTTCCTACGCCAAGGCCATCGGCGGCACCCGTGCAGGCGTCATCGAGACCACCTTCACCGAAGAGACCGAAACCGACCTCTTCGGCGAGCAGGCTGTCCTCTGCGGCGGCGCTTCGCAGCTGATCCAGTACGGCTTCGAAACCCTGACCGAAGCCGGCTACAAGCCGGAGGTCGCGTACTTCGAGGTGCTGCACGAGCTGAAGCTGATCGTCGACCTGATGGTTGAGGGCGGCATCGCCAAGCAGCGCTGGAGCGTTTCCGACACCGCCGAGTACGGCGACTACGTCTCCGGCCCGCGCGTCATCACCCCCGAGGTGAAGGAAAACATGAAGGCTGTCCTCGCCGACATCCAGAACGGTGCCTTCGCCAAGCGCTTCATCGATGACCAGGACGCCGGCGCTCCGGAGTTCAAGGAACTGCGCCAGAAGGGTGAAGACCACCCGATCGAGGCCACCGGCCGCGAGCTGCGCAAGCTCTTCTCCTGGATCAAGTCCGACGACGATTACACCGAAGGTTCCGTCGCACGCTAGTCACCTGAGTAACAAAGACGCGGATTCCCCGTGTCAATAAGCGGCACGCTAGGCTTAAAAAGCAAGCCGTTTCGGTAAGGAGGCCGGGCCCGGCAACGGGTCCGGCCTCCGGCGTGAATACCCAAACCACATCGACACACAGCTAAAGAGGTCATCGGTGACTGCCACCAAACCAGTAGTACTCCTCGCGGAGGAACTTTCGCCTGCCACGGTTGAGGCCCTCGGCCCCGATTTCGAGATTCGCCAGACCGACGGAGCAGACCGTACCCAGCTGCTGTCCGCCATCAAAGACGTTGACGCCATCCTGGTGCGCTCCGCCACCCAGGTCGACGCCGAAGCTATTGCCGCCGCCAAGAACCTGAAGGTCATTGCCCGCGCGGGCGTGGGCCTGGACAACGTGGACATCCGGTCAGCGACCCAGGCCGGCGTGATGGTGGTTAACGCGCCGACGTCGAACATCATCTCCGCTGCGGAGCTGACCGTTGGCCACATCCTTTCCCTGGCCCGCCACATCCCGCAGGCCTCCGCCGCGCTCAAGGGCGGCGAGTGGAAGCGCTCCAAGTACACCGGCACCGAGCTCTTCGAAAAGAAGATCGGCATCATCGGCCTGGGCCGCATCGGCGCCCTGGTGGCAGCCCGCGTGCAGGGCTTCGGCACCGAGGTGCTGGCCTACGACCCGTACATCACCTCGGCACGCGCGGCCCAGCTGAACGTCAAGCTGGTCACCCTGGATGAGCTCCTGGAGCAGTCGGACTTCGTCACCATCCACATGCCCAAGACTCCGGAAACCCTGGGCATGCTTGGCGCCGACGCCTTCGAAAAGATGAAGGACACCGCCTACGTGGTGAACGTGGCCCGCGGCGGCCTCGTGGATGAGGAAGCCCTCTACACGGCCCTGACCGAAGGCAAGATCGCCGGCGCCGGCGTGGACGTCTTCGTCAAGGAGCCGAGCACCGATCTGCCGTTTATGTCCCTGGACAACGTCATCGTCACCCCGCACCTTGGTGCATCCACCGACGAAGCGCAGGAGAAGGCCGGCATTTCCGTGGCCAAGTCCGTGCGCCTGGCCCTGGCAGGTGAGCTGGTCCCCGACGCCGTGAACGTCGCCGGCGGCGTGATCGCCGAAGACGTCCGCCCGGGCATCCCGCTGATCGAAAAGC
This sequence comes from Arthrobacter sp. Helios, assembly GCF_023167125.1. NCBI lineage: Bacteria > Bacillati > Actinomycetota > Actinomycetes > Micrococcales > Micrococcaceae > Arthrobacter > Arthrobacter sp. Helios. The sequence continues at coordinate 1,911,074 of NZ_CP095402.1, read as the reverse complement.
TGGGGCGGATCTTCACCGCCCTGGCCCACGACTCCATGACCGCCATCGATATTGAGGTGGCCGGCGAGATCGCGTCCCTGGACGTCAAGGCACTGGAACTGGCCGCGCTGAAGGGCATCTTCACCGACATAGTCTCCGAGCAGGTGTCCTACGTGAACGCTCCGGTGCTCGCTGAGCAGCGCGGCATCGCCGTGCGGCTGATCACCACGCCCGACGTGGATGACTACCGCAACCTGCTGACCATCCGCGGCGCCCTCTCCGACGGCACGCAGCTGGAGGTGGCCGGCACCCTGACCGGGCCGAAGCAGATCCAGAAGCTGGTGGGCGTCAACGGCTATGACCTGGAAATCCCCATCAGCGAACACCTGCTGGTGCTGATCTACCAGGACCGTCCCGGCGTCATCGGCTCCCTCGGCCAGGTCCTGGGCGAAAAGGACATCAATATTGCCGGTATGCAGGTGGCCCGGAACTCCGAAGGCGGCCAGGCGCTGTCCCTGCTGACCGTGGATTCCTCGGTGCCGCAGGACGTCCTGGAAACCCTCCGCGACGCCATCGGTGCCTCCGTGGCCCGCGAAGTGGATCTGCAGGACTAATCCCGCAGAGTTTGTCAGGATGAGGCCGGTCCCGTTGGGGCCGGCCTCATCTGCGTCCACGGCAGCAGGGCTCCCGGACCCGTCTCCACCCGCAGTACGACGGCGGGTCCCGGCAGTTCATGCCGGAATCCGACGCGCCGGGCGGGCGCCAAAACGGAGACTGGAAGCATGAGTGCAGACCTCCCGCTTCTGAGCGCCCACAACCTGAGAAAAACCTACGGCAGCACCACCGCGCTGAACGGCGTATCCGTTGCCATCCGCGCCGGCGAGTCGGTGGCGGTGATGGGCGCGTCCGGATCCGGCAAAACAACTCTGCTGCACTGCCTCGCCGGAATCGTGCAGCCGGACAGCGGGACGGTGCTGCTGCAGCTTCCCGGGGCGCGGACAGACATCACGTCCCTGAACGACGCCGGGCGGTCGCTCCTGCGCCGCCGGGACTTCGGTTTTGTGTTCCAGCAGGGACTGTTGATTCCGGAGCTGACCGCAGGGGAGAACGTGGCCATGCCCCTGATGCTGAACGGAATCCGGCGGGCCGCTGCCGAAGCCTCGGCCGCGCAGTGGCTGGCCCGGCTGGGACTGGCAGGGATGGAACAGCGCCGAATTGGCGAATTGTCCGGCGGCCAGGCGCAGCGGGTTGCCATCGCCCGGGCCCAGGTCACCGGCGCCCAGGTCCTGTTCGCCGATGAGCCCACCGGTGCTCTGGATTCCCGCACCTCCGCCGAGGTGATGCAGGTGCTGCTGGAATCCACGGTTCACACCGGCAAGACGCTGGTGGTCGTCACCCATGACCCCTCGGTTGCGGCGTGGTGCGGCCGGACCATCACGCTGGCGGACGGAACCACAGTGGACGGCTCCGCACAGGTGCGGGGCGGTGCCCGGTGAACCGCGCCGTCGAACCCGCACCCGGCGTCATGGGGAACCGTCCCCTCCGGGCCGGCGGGGCGGTGCCCTTCCGCGTCGCCTGGCTGCTGGCCAGGCCCCGGTCCGCCGGGAGGTCTGCCGCCCTGCTTCCGGTGGCTGCGTTCGCCGTCGTCACCACTTTGCTGCTCACCGTCCTGGCCGGCGCGCTGACCTTCCTGACCTGGACGACTGACCTGGCTGGCCTCTACCAGCTGCTGGCCGCACTGGCCCTGGTCCTGCTCCTGGTGCCGCTGCTTACCCTGGGTGCCTCCGCTGCCCGGCTGTCTGCGCGGCGCCGCGACGCGAACCTTTCCACCCTCCGGCTGCTAGGTGCCACCTCGGGAACAGTGGCCCTGGTCAGCATCCTGGAGTCAGCGGCACTGGCCCTCGCCGGATCGCTGGCGGGCCTGGGCGGATACCTGCTGCTCGGCCCCCTGGTGCAGCTGATTCCGTTTGACGGTGCGCCGCTTGGATCCGCGTACTGGCTGAACCCGCTGGTGGCCGCGGCCGTGCCCGCCGCCGTCGTCCTGCTGGCCGCTGCCAGCGCCGCGGCGGGACTGCGCCGTGTGGTGCTGACCCCGCTGGGTGTTCGGATGCGGACCCAGCCGCAGAAAGCGCACTGGCTCCGGGGACTCACCGGCCTGCTGGTCATCGGAGGGGTTTTCATCCTGATCCAGACGCCGTTCGCGGACGCAGCGGCCGCCACTGTGGTGATTCTGGGCGGATTCGCCGCCGGCCTGGCCGTCCTGAACCTGGCCGGCCCGTGGGTGATCGCCGTCGCCGCCCGCCGCAGGCTGCGCCGGGCGGAGTCACCTGCGCAGCTGCTCACCGCACGGACCGTCCTGGATGCGCCCAAGGCGGCGTGGCGCCAGGTCAGCGGGGTGGCGATGGTGAGTTTCGTAGCAGTCTTCGGCGGCACCGGGGTGGCTCTCGCCGACGGAGCCGGGGGTGCCGGACCGGAGGATTACCTGCTGCAGGACATCCGCACCGGGATCCTGATCACCGTGATCACCGGTTTCCTGATGGTCGCCTGCTCCGCGGCCATCAACTCGGCGGCCGGCATCCTGGACCGGGCGGACCTGTACGTCAGCCTTGACCGGATGGGAATGCCGTCCCAGGTGATCGACCAGGCACGGACCAAGGCAGTGATGGGGCCGCTGCTGACAGTCAGCCTGCTCTCCTCGGCGTCCGCGGCCGTGCTGGTCTTCCCGCTGGCAGGACTGGCCCTGGTCCTCGCGCCGCTCTCGGTGGCTGTGATCGCCGCCTGTTTGGCAGTGGGGGTCCTGCTGGTCCGCGGCGGGCTGCGGGCAACCCGTCCGGTCCTGGACGGCGTGCTTGCCGATCCAGCCGGTGCCGGCCGCTGAGGGCCCGGGAGAGCGCAAAGCGACAACCGGCGGGCAAACAGGGTAATTTTCTAGTGTGACTTCAACCGACTCCAAGACCCCGTTCTACATCACCACTGCCATCTCCTATCCCAACGGCGTGCCGCACATCGGCCATGCCTGGGAAGCGATCGCCACCGACGCGATGGCCCGCTTCAAGCGGCTGGACGGATACGACGTCTTTTTTATGACCGGCACCGACGAGCACGGCCAGAAGATGCAGCAGTCCGCGGATAAGGAAGGCATCCCTGCCAAGGAACTGGCGGACCGGAACTCCGCCGCGTTCCGGCAGATGAACGATGACCTGGGGACCTCCTATGACCGGTTCATCCGGACAACGGACGCAGACCACACCGCCGCGGCGCAGGCCATCTGGAAGCGGATGGAAGAGAACGGCGATATCTACCTCTCCAAGTACGCCGGCTGGTACTCCGTGCGGGACGAGGCCTACTACGGCGAAGACGAAACCGAGCTGCGCGAGGACGGCATCCGCTACTCCAAGACAACGGACACCGAGCTGACCTGGACGGAGGAGGAGAGCTACTTCTTCCGTCTGTCCAACTACCAGGAAAAGCTCCTGGCCCTGTACGAGGAGCAGCCGGACTTCGCCGCGCCGCGTTCCCGGTTCAACGAGGTGATCAGCTTCGTCAAGGGCGGACTGGAGGATCTCTCGATCTCCCGGACCACCTTCGACTGGGGCGTTCCGGTGCCCGGCAACCCGGACCACGTGATGTACGTGTGGGTGGACGCACTGACCAACTATCTGACCGGCGTCGGCTTCCCGGACGTCGATTCGGAGGCCTTTAAGAAGTACTGGCCGGCGGACGTGCACGTGATCGGCAAGGACATCTCCCGCTTCCACGCCATTTTCTGGCCGGCGTTCCTGATGTCGGCCGGACTGCCGCTGCCCAAGCGCGTGATGATCCACGGTTTCCTGCATAACAAGGGCGTGAAGATGTCCAAGTCGCTGGGCAACGTGGTGGCGCCAGGGGACTGGGTGGAACAGTACGGGCTCGACGCCGTGCGCTTCTTCCTGCTCCGTGAGGTGCCGTTCGGTGCTGACGGCTCCTACAGCCACGAAGCCATCGTCGGCCGGATGAACGCGGACCTGGCCAACAATTTGGGCAACCTGGCTCAGCGGTCCCTGTCCATGGTGGCGAAGAACTGCGGCGCAGCCGTCCCGGAACCGGGGGAGCTCACACCCGAGGACCAGACTCTGCTCTCCGCCGCGCGTGGCCTCCTTGAGGTTTCCCGCGAGGCCTACGACGTGCAGGACTTCCACCGGGCGCTCGAAGCGGCCTGGGCGGTGCTGGGGGATACCAACGCGTACTTTGCCGAGCAGGCGCCGTGGGTGCTGCGCAAGACCGACCCGGCCCGCATGAACACGGTGCTCTACGTCACGCTGGAGGTGCTGCGGATCGTGGCGATCCTGGCGCAGCCGGTGATGCCCGCCAGCACCGGGAAGCTGCTTGACCTGCTCGGCCAGGCCGATGGCGATGCCCGGACCTTCGCGGCGCTCGGCACGCCGCTGGTCCCCGGCACCCCGCTGCCGGCTCCGGCACCGATCTTCCCCAAGTACGAGGAGCCAGCGGAGTAATCTGCCGCTGACACTGCAGTAACCGAACAACAGAAGGTGGCCGGAGACCCGGCCACCTTCTGTTGTGTCTCAAGTGGAACCTGGCGGAGTGCCGGCCTAGGTGAGGAAGCGTGCCGGTGCGGTGTCTTCCATGACCTTGGCGACGGCGTCCTGCTGTGCCTGGGCCGTGCTCAGCAGCTCCCGGATCCGCGGGGCGTGGAACCGGTGGTCGTGGGCGGAGAGGACCAGCAGCGTCCGCCACAGGCATTCCTTGGCCCGTACAATCGCCTGGAGCGTTTCGAGTTCGAGCTGGCCGGTGGTTCCGGAACCGGTGCTCAGCGGGTTGACCGGGCCGGCGCGCCCCACCAGGGCGCCCACCCAGGCCAGGGCCGTCTTGAGCCGGCTGCGCTGATAGCCCAGTGCCAGGATCAGGGTCTCGAGCTCGTCCCGCTCATCCGAGATCTGTTCCGTGAGGCTGGCGAAGACGCCCTCATACTCGGTGCCTTCCCAGGTCCTGCGCGCTGCCTTGAAGAGCCGCACGCCGGACTCGGCACCCAGCAGATGGTCATCCAAGTAGGCGGCCAGCGACTCGTGGCGCGGTGTCCTGCCGGACTCTGTCTGGGGCATGGCGGGCTCCTTCATCGATCCGGGGTGGCAGGCAGGCCTGCCGCCAAAGCTCAGTCTGCTTTGTATCTTCGCAGATCACTGAGCAGTTGCGCGAGGTATCCGTCCAGCCGGCGGATACCCCGCGCACCGGGAAACTGGTTCCGGTCAGTCCGCTGCCAGTCCTGCCACCGGAGACAGCCGGGCTGCCCTGCGGGCCGGAAGCAGCGAGGCGGCCAGGCCTGCTGCCAGGGCGACGGCGAGGACGCCGCCCAGCTGGGCCCAGGGGAGAGCCGGCGTGACGGCGGCGAAGGAGCCCAGAGCGGACTGTGCCCCCAGCCAGCCGTACAGTGCCCCGAGCAGGCAGCCGAACAGGGCTGCCACTCCCGCGATCAGCACCGCCTCCAGTGCCAGCATGCCGCGCAGCTGGCCCCGGGTGAGCCCCAGCGCACGCAGCAGGGAGGATTCCCGGGTGCGTTCCAGGACGGACAGGGAGAGCGTGTTCGCCACACCCACCAGTGCAATCACGACGGCGACCCCCAGCAGCCCGGTCACCACCATCAGCAGCACATCGATGACCTGCTCGTACGCTGCGCGTTCAATCGAGGAGCCGGAGATTTGGTAGTCCTCGACGCCGACGGCCGCGGCCAGTTCCGACTGGAGATCCATCAGCTCATTGGTGCCCAGGCCGTCAGCGACTGAGAGCCAGAGCATGGGCTCCGGCACATAACCGCCCGCGTCCGTCGCCGCGGGGAGGCCGCCCATCGCCTCGGCCGTCTGCGCCGAGACCAGTGCGGGGAAGTAGGCGCTGCCGGAGGTTCTAACCTTCAGCTGGGTGTCGCCCGAGGCTCCCCGGACAGTGACGGTCTTCGCCTCGGTGCCCTGCGGCATGATGATCTCGCCGTCCTCCGGAATCAGTGACGGGTCCTGGAGGACAGAGGTTCCGGCGGAATCGAGCGCATAAACAGCGATGTCGCCGTCGTTGCCTCCGGCCATTCCGGCGACGGGCATCAGCACAGCGTTCTCCACGCCCTGCACTGACCGTGCTGTGGCGGTGTCACCGGCGTCCAGCGGACTTCCATCCAGCAGAGCCCCCCGGACGCTGACATCCACGGGAAATTCACTGGACAGCGCTGAATCGAAGGCGGTTCGTGCTGTTGCCGCTCCGGTCATCATCATGGCCACCAGGGTCACGCCGATCAGCAGGGCCGACGACGTCGCAGACGTGCGCTGCGGGTTGCGGACCGCGTTGACGGCGGCGAGCTTGCCCGGCACACCGAGCGGTGCCGCCAGGGCACCGACGGCGCGGACCAGCGGGGGGACGAACAGAGTGGAGCACATCAGCACGCCGACGAAGCTCAGCAGGCCGCCGGGGAGGGCAATCAGCAGGTCTCCGCGGACGGCACCCAGAATCAGCAGGGCGCTGCCGCCCGCGGTCAGCACCAGGCCGGCGGTGAGCCGGACCCGGCCCTTGCGGGTGCCGGCACGGATGTCCTCGGCCGGACGCAGTGCGGCCAGCGGGGCCACAGCGGTGGCGGCCCGGGCGGGAACCAGTGCGGCCAGAACAGTGAGCAGAATCCCGGCGGCCATGCCCGCCACCACCGACCAGGGGGTGACGGCCATGGTGGCGAACCCGCTGTTCGGCTGCGTCTGGAGGTAGGCCACGATTGCCGCGACCAGCCCTACCGCGGCCAGCACACCGGCAACAGACGCCACGATGCCTACCAGGAGCGCTTCGACGAGGACGGAGCGGCGGATCTGGGACCGGGCTGCTCCGATGCAGCGCAGCAGGGCAAGTTCCCGGGTCCGCTGCGCCACGAGCACCGAGAAGGTATTGGAGACCACCAGGGCGCAGACCAGGAGGGCGACGGCGGCGAACGCCAGCAGGATGATGGTCAGGGCGTCTTCGCCGCCGGTCAGGGATGCGACGAGTTCCGTGGTCTGTTCCTCCACGGTCCGTACGGTGACCGCGGAGATACCGGCAGCGGCCAGGTCCTGCTGGAGCGCAGCCTGGACCTCCTGCAGCGAGGCTCCGTCCGCGAGGGAAAGCTGGATGCTGTCAAAACCGTAGGCGGGGTCGGCATACAGGGCGGCCGCCGCATCCACTGCGTAGAGCTGGGCAGCGCCCATCATGCCGGGATCCGCGGAAGTTTCCACCAGCGCGCTGACCCGCAGTTCCGCCGGCGGCACGTCAGTGGTGGGGTCCTGGGACGCGACGGGCAGCATCGAGCCCAGGGAAAGGCCCCGGCGCTCCGCCGTTGTCTGGTCCACGGCGATCTCCGTGCCCGTGACGGGCAGGGTTCCCTGAACCACGTCGACCGGCATCAGCGACTTGTCGGACGGAATGTTCCTCAGCTCGGCGAAGGCGGTGCTTCCGCCGCCGCCGATGGTGACGTAACTGGTCCGGACTGCATAGGCATCGGTGACGCCGTCCACACCGCGGGCCAGGCTGGCGGTCTCCTCGGTGAGGACCGCCCAGCTCTGGGACTCGTCGTCGTATCCTGCTGACACGACCAGGTCCGCGTTCCGGAAACTCTGGCCCACGCTCTGCGTCAACGACGCCTTGGAGGAGGAATTGATGATCAGCGTCGCGGTCAGGAAACCGACCGCGATCAGAACCGCGACGCCGACGGCGATGAAGCGCCGCGCATTCAGGCGCACCTGCGCCAGGGCTACCTGCAGCACGTCAGGCACCCAGCTTCGTCAGGGCCGAAAGGACCGATTCAGGCGTGGGCTTTGACAGCTCGCCGACGAGTTCGCCGTCGTTCATCAAAACAACGCGGTCGGCGTAGGAGGCCGCGACCGGGTCGTGGGTGACCATGATGATGCTCTGGCCCATCTCCCGGGTGGAGCGCCGCAGCAGCGAGAGCACCTCGGCACCGGAGCGGGAGTCAAGGTTGCCGGTGGGTTCGTCGCCGAAGACAACGTGCGGGCGGGTCAGCAGGGCACGGGCCACCGCCACGCGCTGCTGCTGGCCGCCGGAGAGTTCATGCGGGCGGTGCAGCAGGCGCCCTTCCAAGCCGAGCGTGCGGGTGATCTCGCCGAGCCACTGCTTGTCCACCTTCCCATTGGCCAGGGCGACGGGAAGGGTAATGTTCTGCTCCGCGGTCAGCGTGGGGACGAGGTTGAAGGACTGGAACACGAATCCGACGCTGTCGCGGCGGAGCCGGGTGACGTCTGCGTCATTCAGTCCGGTGATCTCCGTACCGCCGATCCAGATCTGTCCGGAGTCCGCCGAATCCAGCCCGGCCAGGCAGTGCATGAGGGTGGACTTGCCGGAACCGGAGGGGCCCATGATGGCGGTGAAGGAGCCGGACTCAAAGCTGACGTCCACGCTGCGCAGGGCGTGGACAGTGGTGTCGCCTTTTCCGTAGGTCTTGTTCAGTGCCTGTGCCGCCGCGGCAGCCGTGGTGCTGCCGGGCCCGGGCACAGGGTTTTGCTCAGTAAGGGTTGTCATACCCCCAACGCTATTTCGCCGGCCGGTGCCGGCACATCGGAGGGTGGAGGGGGATTACCGTCCACCGGGTCATACCGTGGGTGGAAGCGGGCCTGCCAGCTGGTAGGACTCCAGCAGCAGCTCCTGCAGTTCTGTCTCCTCCACCGCAACGAGCCGGACCAGCACCAGCAGGGGTGAGCGGTCATGATGCGGGGTCCAGAAGAACTTCTGCGGATCCGTGCCGGCCAGGGCCTCGCGTTCCTCCGATTTCACCGTAAGAACGCCGTCCTCCCACATGCGGGCCATCAGCGTGCGGGCAAACCAGGCCGGCTGCTGCCAGCTCAGCCGTTCGGTAACCCCGGGCAGCGCCAGGCAGATGGAACGGACGTCGTCCTGAGTGGACACGACAGGCCCCTCTCCGCACGGCAGCTTCGCGCTATGGGGCGACGATACCGGTTTCGTAGGCGATGACAACCGCCTGCACCCGGTCCCGGGCGCCGAGCTTGGCAAGTATGTGGCCGACGTGGGTCTTGACCGTGGCCTCGGACAGGAACAGCGTCGCCGCGATCTCCGGATTGGACAGGCCGCCGGCAATCAGTGTGAACACTTCGCGCTCGCGGGGCGTCAGGGTCTCCACGCTGGCAGCGTGCCGGCTGACCTCGGGAGTTGGTTCGCGCAGCAGGGGAGCCACATGGTCCAGCAGCCTCCGCGTGGTGGAGGGCGCAATCACGGCATCCCCGCGGTGAACGGTCCGGATCGCGTCCAGCAGTTCCTCGGGCGGCGCGTCCTTGAGCAGGAAACCGCTGGCTCCGGCGCGGATGGCGGAGAGCGCATATTCGTCCAGGTCGAAGGTGGTCAGGACAACTACCCGGATTCCAGTGTCCGTTGAGCCCTCCGGCTGCGCCGCTGCGCGCTCAAGGATTTTGGCGGTGGCCTCAATCCCGTCCATACCGGGCATCCGCACGTCCATCAGGACGACGTCGGCAGGGACCGAGGAGAGGACCCGGACGGCTTCGGCGCCGTTGCCGGCTTCCGCCACGACAGTCAGGTCCGGCTGTGAGTTGATGAGCATCTTGAAGCCGCCGCGGACCAGCTGCTGGTCATCGACCAGGGCTACGCGGATCGGTTCCTGGCTGGCTTCGCCGCCGTCAGGTTGGGGGGACAGGGCGCCGGTCATGCTTAGGCCTCCGTATAGGGAATGAAGGCGGCCACGCGGAATCCTCCGCCGGCCGCGGGTGCAGCAATAAGGCTTCCATCGTAAAGGGCCACACGTTCGGTCATGCCCTTGATGCCCTGGCCGTGACTGCCCGCGTTGTTCCCTGCGCCGCCGGGGGCCGCGGCATCCGCCGCAGCTCCCCGGCCGTCGTCGCGCACCTGGATTTCCAGGCCCCGGGGCGTCCATTGGAGGTCCACCTCTGCGTGCGACTGGGGGCCGGCGTGCTTGAGCACGTTGGTCAGTGACTCCTGGATCACCCGGTAGGCCGTGAGCTCCGCACCGGCGGGCAGCGGACGGCGCATCATTCCGGTCCGGTTCACCCGTACTTCCAGACCGGCGCGCTGCACGGCGTCCACCAGGGAATCGACGTCGTCAAGGGTGGGCAGGGGACGGGTCGAGGCCAGCTCGTCGCCGCGGAGCACCCCCAGCAGCCGGCGCATTTCGCGCAGCGAACCCCGGCCGGTATCGGCGATGGTGCCCAGGGTCTTCGCCGCAATCTCCGGATCCTGGGCGCTCGCATACCGGGCGCCGTCGGCCTGCGTAATGATGACGGAGAGCGAGTGCGCCACGATGTCGTGCATTTCGCGGGCAATGTGGGTGCGTTCATCGGCAGCGGCCAGATCGCGTTCCTGCTGGCGTTCCACCTCCAGGCGCCGGGCATGGTCCTTCAGGGCCTGCATGGCCAGGCGCCGGGTGCGGGCCAGGTCGCCAAACGTCCAGGCCACCAGCACCACCGCGTCGACGGCGATCACGGAGATCACAAAGATCACCAGCTGGCCCGGGAAGAGCTGCGGGGTGCCGGCAACCATCTGCACCGAGGGGATGACCAGATACCGCAGGATGAGCAGGACCCCGCCGACCAGAGCCAGGGCCAGCCCGCTGAGGCTGGCCCAGCGCGGGGCATGGGCGGCCAGGGAATAGACGGTGCCCAGAACCAGGACGTAGGCCGGCAACCCGGTGTCCGGAACCAGGACCAGCGACAACAGGCACGCCGAGGCCTGGATCGCAGCGGCTGTCACCGGCCGGGACCGGCTCCAGGCCAGCGGCAGGCAGAGCGCGCAGGAGAGGAGGAACTCGACCACTGATCCGGTAAAGAGCAAAAAGGGGACTGCGAAGATCAAGGTGACGCCGAGGGCCTGCGCGAGGTCCACCTTGCCGGGGTTGGCCTGGACCCAGGCATAGATTCGTCGGTGCAGGAGCATGGAAAACAACTCTAGGGCCCGGCGGTGGAGGGGCGCGTCATGCCGTGGTCTGAACCTGGAGTCCGCCGTGGACCGTGCCGGCACCCGCGTCGCTGCCGCTCCCGTAGCTCCGTCTCAGTATGTGATACGTGTTGACCGCTATATGGACAGTCTTCCTAGAATTGGCCCATGAATGAAGCAGCGTCGAACGTTATCTCCCTGGCCGTCATCCCCGGCGACGGCATCGGTCCCGAAGTCACGGCAGAAGCCGTCAAGGTACTGACGGCGGTGACGCAGGGCAGCCCGGCGCGCTTCGACCTCACGGAATATTCCCTCGGTGCCGAGCACTGGCTTCGGACCGGTGAAACCCTTCCGGAAGAAACCCTGGAGTCGCTCAAGGGGCACGACGCCATCCTCTTCGGTGCTGTCGGCGCCGCACCGGGGGACACCACCATGCCGTCGGGCCTGATCGAGCGCGAACTGCTGCTCAAGCTGCGCTTCAGCCTGGACCACTTTGTGAACCTGAGGCCGTCCAAGCTCTTCCCCGGCGTCGCCAGCCCGCTGGCCAATCCCGGCGAGATCGACTTCATCGTCGTCCGCGAGGGCACGGAAGGTCCATACGTCGGCAACGGCGGATCTCTGCGCACGGGGACCCCGCATGAAATCGCCACCGAGGTTTCGCTCAACACGGCCCACGGCGTCGAGCGCGTGGTCCGGGACGCCTTCCGCCGGGCCAACGACCGGCCGCGCAGGAAACTGACCCTGGTACACAAGCACAACGTCCTGGTTTACGCCGGCAAGCTGTGGAAGCGGACCGTGGACGCCGTCGCCGCCGAGTTCCCGGACGTCACGGTGGATTACCTCCACGTTGACGCCGCGACCATCTTCCTGACCACGGACCCCTCCCGGTTCGACGTCATCGTCACCGACAACCTGTTTGGCGACATCCTCACCGACCTCGCTGCTGCGGTCACCGGCGGGATCGGGCTGGCCGCCTCCGGCAACATCAACATGGAAGGCACCTTCCCCTCGATGTTCGAGCCGGTTCACGGCTCAGCCCCGGACATTGCCGGCCAGCAGATTGCCGACCCGACGGCGGCGATCCTCTCTGCGGCGCTGCTGCTGCACCACCTCGGTTTCCACTCCGAAGCGGAACGCGTGGAACAGGCTGTGGAAGCCGACGTCGCAGGCCGCACCGCACACACGCGCAAAACGGCGGAAATCGGCGATGCGATCGCCGCGGCAGTGTCATAAGCTCAACAGTGACCCAATCAATCGGCAAAGAGAACGGCTTCCCCGTTCACCGTGGAGGAATAATGTCTGTCAGCGCTCTGGAGTTCACCCAGAAGCTATCCGCCCAGCGCAAGTCCGAGGAGGAACGCGCACGGATTCTCGCGGATCCGGGATTCGGAAACCACTTCACGGACCACACTGCCGTCATTGATTACCGTGCCGGCGAAAACGGCGAAGGCCAGTGGCAGGACGCCCGCATCGAGCCTTACGGTCCGATCGCCATGGACCCGGCTGCCGCGGTGCTGCACTACGGCCAGGAAATCTTCGAAGGCCTCAAGGCCTACCGCCACCAGGACGGGTCCATCTGGACCTTCCGTCCGGAAGCGAACGCCGCCCGCCTCAACACCTCGGCCCGCCGCCTGGCCCTGCCGGAACTGCCGGAGGAGCTGTTCCTCGAATCCCTGAGCCAGCTCGTCGCCGTCGACCGGGACTGGGTTCCCACCGGTGACGGGGAATCCCTGTACCTGCGCCCGTTCATGATCGCCACGGAACCGTTCCTCGGCGTGCGCCCGGCCCGGGAGGTGTCCTACCGCGTCATCGCCTCGCCTGCCGGCAACTACTTCGGCGGCGAGCTCAAGCCCGTGTCGATCTGGCTGTCCACGAAATACGCGCGGGCAGGCCGCGGCGGAACCGGCGAAGCCAAGTGCGGCGGTAACTACGCCGCATCGCTGATCGCACAGATGGAAGGCGAAGCCAACGGCTGCAAGCAGGTATTGTTCCTGGACGAGTTCAACGACAACGCTGTGGAAGAACTCGGTGGAATGAACGTGTTCTTCGTCTTCAAGGACGGACGGCTCGTGACACCGGCGCTGTCGGGCACCATCCTGCACGGGGTGACACGCAATTCCGTGCTCCAGCTGGGACGCGACCGCGGACTGCAGGTTGAAGAACGCAAAATCACCCTGGACGAATGGCGCGACGGCGTTGCCTCCGGCGACATCACCGAGGTTTTCGCCTGTGGCACTGCCGCGGTGATCACGCCGGTCGGCGAGCTGAAGTCGGAGACCGAGACCATCGGTTCCCCGGAAGCTGCGGCAGGGGAGATCACCATGTCGATCCGCCGGGAACTCCTGGGAATCCAGACCGGAGCCGTGGAGGACACCCGCGGCTGGCTGACCCGGCTGGCGTAACCGGAGATGACTGAATCGGCACAGCCGGCACCGGAACAGCTGGTGCGCAGTTCCCCGCTCGCCCGGTACCGGCTGGCCGACAATCCCGGGCCCATGAGCCTGGACGGCACGAAGAGCTACATCATTGCCGCCGCAGACGGCGGCCCCTCGGTAGTGGTTGATCCGGGTCCTGCCCAGGAAGACCACCTCGCGGCCCTGGCTGCCGCAGGCGACATTGCCCTGATTCTGATCACGCACAGGCACCCGGACCACACAGAGGGAGCCGAAAGGCTGCACCAGCTGACGGGTGCACCTGTACGCGCCGCCGATCCCGCCTTCTGCCACGGCGGAGAAAAGCTGGCCGACGGCGAAGTCATCCATGCCGGCGGTACACGGATCCAGGTAGTGGCGACGCCGGGGCATACTTCCGACTCCGTCTGCTTTTATCTCCCCGCAGACGGCTCCAACGGTTCGGTGCTGACCGGTGACACCATCCTGGGCCGGGGGACCACCGTGCTGGATTACCCGGATGGAACCCTGGTGGACTTTATGGCCAGCCTGGACAAGCTCGGCAAGCTGGGCCCCGCCACGGTGCTGCCGGCCCACGGCCCGGACCTGGAGAACCTCGAGTCCGTGGTTCTGACCTACCGTGACCACCGGGATGAACGGCTCGCACAGATCAGGTCGGCGCTGGAGCATCTGGGGGAGGGCGCCACGGTTGGGGACGTGACCGACGCCGTCTACGCGGATGTGCCCGCGTCAGTCCGTTCCGCGGCCGAGCTTTCGGTCGCCGCACAGCTGGAATACCTGCGCGTCACCAGCTGAATCCGGCCGTTGTGAGCACCGGCACGGCCGTTCGGCTTGCGCCTGGCCGCCCGTCTCTCCCTACAATGGATCTGTACTTCCCGCCGGGGCCGGCTGGTTCCGGAACGGGGAGGACACGCACCGAAGGCTGGGCCGGACGGTGCGGGGCATCACAGCCCCGCCGAGTTGCAGGAACTGCCCGGGGTGTGGCAAGATAAACGAGTTGCCGCCGACCAGGACTGGTCGGAACGGAAACCAAACCCACACAAAATCACGGATAAATCCGGTTGCTTTTGTGTGGTTCGGACAGCCGGTTTGAACGGTTCGGAACGATTTCCACGGAAATCCGCCGAATTGCAAAAACCGGAAAGATGAAATAGAATTATGAAACACCGCAGCGGTGCGAAAAGAAAAACATTGATCCGGAAACGGAATGGTTTTTCTGAGTAGACCGGATGCGACTGTTGTTTGAGAACTCAATAGTGTGCCAAGTTTATTGATACCAATTATTTTGATTGGTTGAATTGGCTGTCCCGCCCACCCCGTGGGCTGTGGATGGTTTTTTTAGCTGGTTTCGAATTTAGTGCAGAACTGTGCAGCCAATTTTCCTTGGCTCCGGTTTTGTGTCTGTAACACATTTACGGAGAGTTTGATCCTGGCTCAGGATGAACGCTGGCGGCGTGCTTAACACATGCAAGTCGAACGATGACTTCTGTGCTTGCACAGAATGATTAGTGGCGAACGGGTGAGTAACACGTGAGTAACCTGCCCTTAACTTCGGGATAAGCCTGGGAAACTGGGTCTAATACCGGATACGACCACCTGGCGCATGCCATGGTGGTGGAAAGCTTTATGCGGTTTTGGATGGACTCGCGGCCTATCAGCTTGTTGGTTGGGGTAATGGCCCACCAAGGCGACGACGGGTAGCCGGCCTGAGAGGGTGACCGGCCACACTGGGACTGAGACACGGCCCAGACTCCTACGGGAGGCAGCAGTGGGGAATATTGCACAATGGGCGAAAGCCTGATGCAGCGACGCCGCGTGAGGGATGACGGCCTTCGGGTTGTAAACCTCTTTCAGCAGGGAAGAAGCGAAAGTGACGGTACCTGCAGAAGAAGCGCCGGCTAACTACGTGCCAGCAGCCGCGGTAATACGTAGGGCGCAAGCGTTATCCGGAATTATTGGGCGTAAAGAGCTCGTAGGCGGTTTGTCGCGTCTGCTGTGAAAGCCCGGGGCTCAACCCCGGGTCTGCAGTGGGTACGGGCAGACTAGAGTGCAGTAGGGGAGACTGGAATTCCTGGTGTAGCGGTGAAATGCGCAGATATCAGGAGGAACACCGATGGCGAAGGCAGGTCTCTGGGCTGTAACTGACGCTGAGGAGCGAAAGCATGGGGAGCGAACAGGATTAGATACCCTGGTAGTCCATGCCGTAAACGTTGGGCACTAGGTGTGGGGGACATTCCACGTTTTCCGCGCCGTAGCTAACGCATTAAGTGCCCCGCCTGGGGAGTACGGCCGCAAGGCTAAAACTCAAAGGAATTGACGGGGGCCCGCACAAGCGGCGGAGCATGCGGATTAATTCGATGCAACGCGAAGAACCTTACCAAGGCTTGACATGAACCGGAAAGGCCTGGAAACAGGTCCCCCACTTGTGGCCGGTTTACAGGTGGTGCATGGTTGTCGTCAGCTCGTGTCGTGAGATGTTGGGTTAAGTCCCGCAACGAGCGCAACCCTCGTTCTATGTTGCCAGCGCGTTATGGCGGGGACTCATAGGAGACTGCCGGGGTCAACTCGGAGGAAGGTGGGGACGACGTCAAATCATCATGCCCCTTATGTCTTGGGCTTCACGCATGCTACAATGGCCGGTACAAAGGGTTGCGATACTGTGAGGTGGAGCTAATCCCAAAAAGCCGGTCTCAGTTCGGATTGAGGTCTGCAACTCGACCTCATGAAGTTGGAGTCGCTAGTAATCGCAGATCAGCAACGCTGCGGTGAATACGTTCCCGGGCCTTGTACACACCGCCCGTCAAGTCACGAAAGTTGGTAACACCCGAAGCCGGTGGCCTAACCCCTTGTGGGAGGGAGCCGTCGAAGGTGGGACCGGCGATTGGGACTAAGTCGTAACAAGGTAGCCGTACCGGAAGGTGCGGCTGGATCACCTCCTTTCTAAGGAGCACCTCAAGGCCCATGTCCTTCCACAGTGCTGGATGTGTGTTTTGCAGGAGATGCCCATATCGGGGACATATGTTCCCCGGTGGGTGCTCAAGGGTGGAATATCAATAAGCAGGTGCCCGGCGCTACGCCTGGCAGCCCAGTACGTTCTGTTCCTTCGGGGACGGGATTGGAACACGCTGCCGGATCGTGGGACCGGGTTTTTCCGTTTGGCACACTGTTGGGTCCTGAGGCAACAGGACCGTATGAATGACAATTGACTGCTGGTGGCCTGATCCGTTTTGTGCGGAGCGGGTGCCGGCGGGTGGTTGGAAGGACACGGATTCGGTGTTGTTTCTGATTGTTCCTGCGCAGGTCTGAGACTGTCACGGTAAATACGTGGTGGTGGAGGGGTGTGACGGGGTTGTTGTTTGAGAACTACATAGTGGACGCGAGCATCTTAAAAATTATTAAGTGCAATTTCAGAAAAACCTGGTAGATCCGGTTGGTCTGTTGGCTTGTCCTCCTTTGAGGGGGTGGGTTGATGGGTTGGCTGGTGAGACCGTGGTTTTCTCGATAGCGATATTAATTATTGATCTTTGTGGTCAAGTTTTTAAGGGCACACGGTGGATGCCTTGGCATCAGGAGCCGAAGAAGGACGTAGGAATCTGCGATAAGCCTGGGGGAGTTGATAACCGAGCGTTGATCCCAGGATGTCCGAATGGGGAAACCCCGCCCGGCGCGCGAGTGACCGGGTGACCCGCATCTGAACACATAGGGTGCGTGGAGGGAACGCGGGGAAGTGAAACATCTCAGTACCCGCAGGAAGAGAAAACAACAGTGATTCCGTTAGTAGTGGCGAGCGAACGCGGAAGAGGCTAAACCAGTGGTGTGTGATAGCCGGCGGGCGTTGCATCACTGGGGTTGCGGGACTTTCCGTACCAGTTCTGCCGGATTGGTGAAGTGAGTGCAGGTGCATAGGTGAACTGGTTTGAAAGCCAGGCCGTAGAGGGTGTTAGCCCCGTAACCGGAATGTATGCTGCCGCTTGGAGAGGATCCCAAGTAGCACGGGGCCCGAGAAATCCCGTGCGAATCTGCCAGGACCACCTGGTAAGCCTAAATACTCCCTGATGACCGATAGCGGACAAGTACCGTGAGGGAAAGGTGAAAAGTACCCCGGGAGGGGAGTGAAATAGTACCTGAAACCGTGTGCCTACAAACCGTTGGAGCAGCCTTGTAGCTGTGACAGCGTGCCTTTTGAAGAATGAGCCTGCGAGTTAGTGTTACGTCGCGAGGTTAACCCGTGTGGGGAAGCCGTAGCGAAAGCGAGTCTGAATAGGGCGAGTGAGTGGCGTGATCTAGACCCGAAGCGGAGTGATCTACCCATGGCCAGGTTGAAGCGACGGTAAGACGTCGTGGAGGACCGAACCCACTTCAGTTGAAAATGGAGGGGATGAGCTGTGGGTAGGGGTGAAAGGCCAATCAAACTCCGTGATAGCTGGTTCTCCCCGAAATGCATTTAGGTGCAGCGTTGCGTGTTTCTTACCGGAGGTAGAGCTACTGGATGGCCGATGGGCCCTACAAGGTTACTGACGTCAGCCAAACTCCGAATGCCGGTAAGTGAGAGCGCAGCAGTGAGACTGTGGGGGATAAGCTTCATAGTCGAGAGGGAAACAGCCCAGACCACCAACTAAGGCCCCTAAGCGTGTGCTAAGTGGGAAAGGATGTGGAGTTGCCCAGACAACCAGGAGGTTGGCTTAGAAGCAGCCACCCTTGAAAGAGTGCGTAATAGCTCACTGGTCAAGTGATTCCGCGCCGACAATGTAGCGGGGCTCAAGTACACCGCCGAAGTTGTGGCATTCAGATTTTTGGTAAGCCTTCGTGGTTCAGCCGTCTGGATGGGTAGGGGAGCGTCGTGTGGGCAGTGAAGCTGCGGTGTAAACCAGTGGTGGAGCCTACACGAGTGAGAATGCAGGCATGAGTAGCGAAAGACGGGTGAGAAACCCGTCCGCCGAATGATCAAGGGTTCCAGGGTCAAGCTAATCTGCCCTGGGTAAGTCGGGACCTAAGGCGAGGCCGACAGGCGTAGTCGATGGACAACGGGTTGATATTCCCGTACCGGCGAAAAACCGCCCATACCAAACGGGGGATACTAACCGCCCAATACCTGACCGGCCGCCCTTGTGGCGACCCGGTTTTTGGTGGAGCGCGGGACCGTAACCCGGGAGGTAAGCGTATTAACAGGTGTGACGCAGGAAGGTAGCCGGGCCAGGCGATGGTAGTCCTGGTCTAAGGATGTAGGGTCAGTGATAGGCAAATCCGTCACTGTGTCTTTGATGACGCACCTGAGATCTGATGGGACCCCCGAACGGGGGAATCCGGTGATCCTATGCTGCCTAGAAAAGCATCGGCGCGAGGTTTTAGCCGCCCGTACCCCAAACCGACACAGGTGATCAGGTAGAGAATACTAAGGCGATCGAGAGAATTATGGTTAAGGAACTCGGCAAAATGCCCCCGTAACTTCGGGAGAAGGGGGGCCTGCCCCGTGACCGTCACTTGCTGGCGTGAGCGGGTGTGGGCCGCAGAGACCAGGGGGAAGCGACTGTTTACTAAAAACACAGGTCCGTGCGAAGTCGCAAGACGATGTATACGGACTGACTCCTGCCCGGTGCTGGAAGGTTAAGAGGACCGGTTAGCCCTTACGGGCGAAGCTGGGAATTTAAGCCCCAGTAAACGGCGGTGGTAACTATAACCATCCTAAGGTAGCGAAATTCCTTGTCGGGTAAGTTCCGACCTGCACGAATGGAGTAACGACTTCCCCGCTGTCTCAACCATAAACTCGGCGAAATTGCAGTACGAGTAAAGATGCTCGTTACGCGCAGCAGGACGGAAAGACCCCGAGACCTTTACTATAGTTTGGTATTGGTGTTCGGTGTGGCTTGTGTAGGATAGGTGGGAGACTGTGAGACCCGGACGCCAGTTCGGGTGGAGTCATCGTTGAAATACCACTCTGGTCATACTGGATATCTAACTTCGGCCCGTAATCCGGGTCAGGGACAGTGCCTGATGGGTAGTTTAACTGGGGCGGTTGCCTCCTAAAGAGTAACGGAGGCGCCCAAAGGTTCCCTCAGCCTGGTTGGCAATCAGGTGTCGAGTGTAAGTGCACAAGGGAGCTTGACTGTGAGAGAGACATCTCAAGCAGGGACGAAAGTCGGGACTAGTGATCCGGCGGTACATTGTGGAATGGCCGTCGCTCAACGGATAAAAGGTACCTCGGGGATAACAGGCTGATCTTGCCCAAGAGTCCATATCGACGGCATGGTTTGGCACCTCGATGTCGGCTCGTCGCATCCTGGGGCTGGAGTAGGTCCCAAGGGTTGGGCTGTTCGCCCATTAAAGCGGTACGCGAGCTGGGTTTAGAACGTCGTGAGACAGTTCGGTCCCTATCCGCTGCGCGCGCAGGAAATTTGAGAAGGGCTGTCCTTAGTACGAGAGGACCGGGACGGACGAACCTCTGGTGTGTCAGTTGTACTGCCAAGTGCACCGCTGATTAGCTACGTTCGGATGGGATAACCGCTGAAAGCATCTAAGCGGGAAGCCTGCTTCGAGATGAGATTTCCATACACCTTGTGTGTGAGAGGCCCCCAGCCAGACCACTGGGTTGATAGGCCGGATGTGGAAGCGGGGACTAAAGACCCGTGAAGCTGACCGGTACTAATAGGCCGATAACTTACACCACAACACACTCTGGCGGAACACGACTTCAAACGGTTCCGCAATATAGAGGGGTGTGATGATCATGCTGCTTGCGTCCACTATGTGGTTCCCGGACAACAACCCGTTGGGTTGTTATTCCAGGGAACAAATAATTGAATACACGGTACCCGTGTAATCCACCACAGATTTACCCGCCCCCCGCCACCGCATCCTCCTTTTCGGGATGATGCCGGCAGCAAGAGGGGTTTGGGTTGGAAGGGTTACGGCGGTCACAGCGCGGGGGAAACGCCCGGTCCCATTCCGAACCCGGAAGCTAAGACCCGCAGCGCCGATGGTACTGCACCCGGGAGGGTGTGGGAGAGTAGGTCACCGCCGGACAATCATTTCAAGGCCACCCCCCTTTGTGGGGTGGTCCGGGTTCAGGCCCCGCACCCTTGGTGCGGGGCCTGACCTGTTTAACCCCGCTTAACCCGCGGATGTCCCCCCCACACACCCCCTGCTCCCGCCTCGCCTGCTGTTCTGCACTCCTGGGCAGGAAATCGGTCAGATTTAAACCTGCGTTATCTGTTTAGCAACCCTTTTGTAGCCAAGTGCACATCTATTTGCGCTGTCGCTGGCCGCTGATTTCCAGTACCCTCGCGGATTCGTGGGGGCGGAAGTGCTCCGATAGGCCGCAAAGTCTCGGTTGCGGCGTCGAAAAACAGCTAACGCAGGAGTCGATGTCCATGAGATCTTTTTTGTCGCTGTCCAAGGCCAACGGACAGTCAGTTAGACGTAAACGGGTGCCTGTATGGCGTGCACTCTTAGCGGGGCTAATTACCTCCGGCCTCTTGATGGCAGGCCCCTTGAACGCGATGGCTGTTGAGCCACTGCCGGCGTTGGAGGTCACCGGCTTTGGTCCCGGTCTAGAGATCCAAGGGCTGCATCCCGGGCAGGGCAGCGGTATGGACCCGACCGCCGAATACCCGGCGGAGAATCCGGCGGACTATGTAGACATCGACACTTTCGCCGGGATCGTTAATGCGGTCAGCGCCGAGGGACAGCCGGTCCAGATGTACTGTATCAACGTCTATCTGGAAACCGGCGTAGGTATCGAATATCAGTTGGACTCCTGGGCAGAGTCCAACGTGCCGAATATCGGGTACGTGACGTTCATCCTCAACAACTACTATCCAATGATGCCGCAGCCGGCCGGGTTGACTGCTGACCAGCAGGCTGCCGCCGTGCAGGCAGCCATCTGGTATTTCACCGATGGATACGTGGTCGACACAGCTCAAACTGACATCCGGGGAGCGGTGGCCGCAATCGTTGCTGCCGCCCAGGCAAACGGACCGGTCCTTGAGCCAGCGGTACCCGGAATCGAAATCACGCCCGAAACGGCGTCGGCCGATATGGGAACGCGGGCTGGTCCCTTTACCGTCAACGGGGAGAACGTGGACGTTGTGACGGTGACGGTTCCCGATGGGTTTACACTTCACACGGCGCAGACTGGGGGAGACGCCCTCGCCAGCGGATCTCAGGTGCTCCCTGGAACGCAATTGTGGGTGCAGAACAACACGACGGGGCCATCGTCCGGCGCCCTGGGGGCTGTAGCCAACGTGAGCGTCCAGGCGGGGAGTGTGTACCTGGCACAAGGGAACCCCGGTGCGGCCCAGCCGCTGATCCTCGCGGCCACGAGTCAGCTGGGCGCCAACGACACCGCTTTGTTTTCCCACCTGCAGGTGGACCCTGGATCCTTGACGGTGGCTAAGACGATTACCGGCGCCGGGGCGGGCAACCAAGGGGACATAGTCGTCAACGTGGACTGCGGTGCCGGGCTCCCCGGCTCCTTCACCATTCCCGCCGGGACTCCTGCTGGCGTATATACCCAAGCCTTTGAAGGAATTGCTGATGGTGCTCTGTGCACGGTTAGCGAGGAAGTCACAGGTGCGAATGAGGTTGTGACTGTCACCGCCGGCGAAACAATCACTGTTCAAATCACATCAGGGAATACCGCGGTTGCCGAACTGGTCAACGATGTCCAGTTCATTTACGGCCAGCTGATCGTGACCAAGAGCCTTGCCGGGGCCGCAGCGGGCCTTCAGGACCGTGTAGTCCTGAGCGTTATCTGCGACGGCACAGTGAGGGACACGATCCTGATTCCCGCAGGCAGCACAGCTGCGGTCAGCCGGTCCTACCCGGACATTCCTGCGGGCTCAACGTGTTTCATCCGCGAGGAAGAATCGGGCCAGAACAGTGCCGTCCTGGTGACCGTCGACCTGCCGGACCCAGTGACTGTCATGGGGGGAGAAAGTGTTTCGCTTGAAGCAGTCAACACCTTCACGGGGCGGGGACAGGCAAAGCTGCCCCAGACCGGAGCGGCACTCACCACTGAAATGGCCCTGATGGGAGGCGGGATCCTCCTGACGGGCACGCTGCTGGTCCTCGGATCCGCTCTGCGGCGCCGCAATCAGTAGAGGACGCCGTTCCCGAATGCGCTGCTGCCGGCCGGACCGCCGGCAGCAGCGCATTCCCGGGCACCTTTCTCGACTACGCTTGGAAACATGCGTATTGCTCGGTTTATCCAGGACAGTGACCCTGCTTTCGGCGTCGTCGACGGCGAAGAAGGTTTCGAAGAAATTGCGGTTATTAAGGGTGATCCCTTCTTCTCCGGCGTGCAGCTCACGGGGGAGCGGCACAAGCTGGAGGACGTGCGGCTCCTCGCGCCGATTATCCCGCGCAGCAAAGTGGTGGGCATCGGCCGGAATTACGCCGATCATGTCGCTGAAATGGGCAATGACGTTCCTCCGGCGCCCCTGATGTTCCTCAAGCCCAACACCTCCGTGATTGGGCCGAACGATCCGATCGTGCTGCCCTCCTTCTCCGAAGAGGTTTCCTACGAGGCGGAGCTGGCCGTTGTTATTGGCCGCATCTGCAAGGACGTTCCGCTGGACCGGGTCGACGAAGTCGTTTTCGGCTACACCTGCGCCAACGACCTGACCGCCCGCGACGCCCAGCGAACCGACGACCAGTGGGCGCGGGCCAAGGGCTTCGACACCTCCTGCCCCATCGGTCCGTGGATCGAGACCGAACTGGACACGGACAACCTCGCGGTGCGCGCGTTCCTGGACGGCGAGCAGGTCCAGAACGGCAACACCGACCAGATGATCTGGGGCGTCAAGGAACTCGTAGCCTATGTTTCCCAAGCCTTCACGCTGCTGCCGGGCGATGTCATCCTGACCGGAACCCCTGCCGGCGTCGGCCTCATCACTGAAGGCCAGCGCATTGAAGTGCAGGTCGAGGGCATCGGTACGCTGGCGAATATCGTCCGGGCCTAATCTGCGCCCGGCGCTTCTGGGGGAATGATGGCGGCACCTGCCCAGCTCCGCGGCGCTTCCCTGGCGCCCGGAATAGTCTGGGCAGCCGCCCTGATGCTGGCGCCGTTCACCGGTGCCGGCACGGCGGCAGGGACTGGAACCGGTACGACGGCGGCGCCCTGGTTTTGGGGCGCCGGCACCGTGCTGCTGGTTATTGTTTTTCCCTGGGTGCTTGTGCGGACGCTCGACCGGAGGGGCGACCTGCGCCATTCCATCGCGCGCGCCGGTGCCGGGCCAGTGATCCTGGGTGCCGGCGCGCTGTGCTTTATGCTCCTGCGCCTCATCCTTTGGCTCGACGGTCCGCGGGAGCTGGCCGCCGTCGTCTTCGCGATGATTGCCTCCTACACCGTTACCCTGCTGCTGCCCCGGACGCGGCGGCCGGACTGGCCGGCGCTGAGCCTGGGCGCCGGCGTCGTTATTCTGCCTGTCCTGGCGGCATCAGCCATCCCCGGGCTTCCTGGTCTGGCTGTGGCAGCAGGGTTGGGTGCAGCCTGCGCCGTGGCGCTGCTGCTGGTTAACGCGGGTCGACGCCGGCTGCTCGCATCTGCCGCGGCTGGAGCGCTGGTGGGTGGCGGGGTTTTCCTGCTGCTTCGGGCCGCCGCCGGATAAGGGTTTGCCCGCAGCGACTAAACTGGGGGAATCATGACTACAGAGCCTTCTTCCCTTGCCGATCTTCCCACCGTCAACGACAGCACGCCGGTGCGCGTGCGCTTCTGCCCGTCTCCCACGGGTACCCCGCACGTCGGGCTGGTCCGTACCGCCCTGTTCAACTGGGCCTACGCCAAGCACACCGGCGGCACCATGGTGTTCCGCATCGAGGACACCGACGCAGCCCGGGACAGCGAAGAAAGCTACCATCAGCTGCTCGATGCGCTGGGCTGGCTGGGCATCACCTGGGATGAAGGCGTTGAAGTTGGCGGCCCGCACGCACCGTACCGGCAGTCGCAGCGCGGGGAGATCTACCAGGAGGTCATCCGCAAGCTCAAGGATGCCGGGCACCTGTACGAGTCCTACTCCACTCCGGAGGAAATCGAGGCCCGTCACCGTGCTGCCGGCCGGGACATCAAACTGGGGTACGACAACTTCGACCGCAGCCTGACCGAAGAGCAGATTGCGGCGTTCAAGGCCGAAGGCCGCGAGCCCGTGCTGCGCGTGCGGATGCCGGACGAGGACATCACGTTCACCGACATGGTCCGCGGCGAAATCACCTTCAAGGCCGGCACCGTTCCCGACTTCGTGGTGGTCCGCGCCAACGGTGCGCCGCTCTACACTCTGGTCAACCCAGTGGACGACGCGCTGATGGGTATCACCCATGTACTGCGCGGCGAAGACCTGCTCTCCTCCACACCGCGCCAGATTGCCCTGTACCGGGCGCTGATCGACGTTGGAGTGGCGGAGTACATGCCGCTGTTCGGGCACCTGCCGTACGTTATGGGGGCCGGCAACAAGAAGCTCTCCAAGCGCGATCCCGAGTCCAGCCTCTTCCTCCACCGCGAACGCGGGTTCATCCCCGAGGGCCTGCTGAACTACCTCTCGCTCCTGGGCTGGTCGCTGTCCGCTGACGAGGACATCTTCGGCGTGGATGAACTGATCAAGAATTTCGATATCCACGACGTTCTCTCCAACCCGGCCCGCTTTGACCTGAAGAAGGCCGAGGCCATCAACGGCACGCATGTGCGCATGCTGGAGGCTTCCGACTTCCGGAACCGCCTGGTGCCGTACCTGCAGCACGCAGGACTGGTGGAGGAAACGCTGACGCCGCGGCAGGAGGAAATCCTCACCGAGGCAGCGCCGCTGGTCCAGGAACGCATTACCCTGCTGGGGGAGGCACCGGACATGCTCGGGTTCCTCTTCAAAGCCGACGATGCCATTGATGTGGCGGATGACGCACGGAAGGGCCTGCCGGCGAACCTCGGCGAGGTGCTCGATGCCACTCTCGCTGCGCTGGAACCGGTCGAGGACTGGACCGCCGAGAACATTCAGGCTGCCCTGCGCCAGGCGCTCGTGGAAGACATGGGCATCAAGCCGCGCCTCGCCTTTGGCCCGGTCCGCACCGCCGTTTCCGGCCGCCGGATCTCGCCGCCGCTGTTCGAGTCCATGGTGATCCTGGGCAAGGACTCGTCGCTGGCACGCATCCGCGCGTTCCGCGCTGCGGAGGCCTGAGCCGAACATGGGTGATTTGCGGGGCGGAGCGTCCACCGGTGTGCTCTTTGATATCGACGAGACCCTTGTGGACCTCCGCGCCGCCATGGGCAGCACACTCCGTGCCATCAGCGCCCCGGACCTGGCGCACTTCACGGAACAGGATTGGGCTGCCTACCAGCACCTCTACGCCGCTGATCCCCTTGGCTACTACGACAAGTATCTGACCGGGGAGCTCAGCTTTACTCGGCAGCGGCTGCTGCGGGTGGCACACGCGCAGCAAGCCCACGGACTGCCGGCCTTCGACGACGCCGCCGAGGAGGCCTGGAACGCCGCGTACGAGCAGGTGCTGCCTCAGCACTTTCGGGCGTTCGACGACGTCACTGCGGTGCTGGACGAGTTGGATGCGCTTGGCATTCCCTACGGCGCGGTGAGCAACAACGTGCATGACTACCAGCGGGCCAAGCTTGATGCCGCTGGGCTGCAGCGGGTTGAGCTCCTGGTGGGCATAGATACCGTGGGTGCCGCGAAACCGGATCCGGCGATCTTCCTTGAGGGCGTGCGCCTGCTCGGAACCGATCCGGCCCAGACACTCTATGTGGGGGACAACCCCGTGGTGGACGCTGTTGGGGCGCAGAATGCCGGCCTGCGGGGGATCTGGCTTGAGCGCAGCGGCGACGTCCCCGTGCGGGAGGAGCACTCCGGCCTCCGGGTCATCGATTCGTTAAAGGCAGTGCCCGCGCTGTGTCTGGGCTCCAAGAAGTGACTGAGGGCAGGTGCAGCGAGGTAGGCCGGCCCGTTTTGTACTTCCCTCGAAACCCGTGTATAGTTATTTCTCGTGCTGAGGGGTTGCACAGGGAGTTGAAGCTTCCGAAGCAGCCCGGATAAGCGCATTGGGATATGGTGTAATTGGCAACACATCGGTTTCTGGTACCGACATTCTAGGTTCGAGTCCTGGTATCCCAGCGGTAATCAATGATGGGTTTAGGCCCGATTTGGTCTCCACGGGAAGAGTATGAAATACTCTTCAGGTCGTTCCGTAGGATCGACTAGGAAGTGCGGAAGCGTCTTAGCTTCAAGCACTGTACACGGCCCCATCGTATAGCGGCCTAGTACGCTGCCCTCTCACGGCGGTAACGCGGGTTCGAATCCCGCTGGGGTCACATATGAGAAATGGTCTTGGACATCAGTCCAAGGCCATTTTTGTCTCTCGTACCATGGAGACCGCAGAACGAGCGAGGAATATCCCTAGCACCTTTCTTTCCCTAACCATCTCGGCACAGGATCACCAGGCCCAAGCAGGGAAACACTGGCACTGGAGCACGGCCAGTCCTCACCTAACCGAGACCACCGAGGCTCCAGGCCCGGATGACGTGCGGATCGCCCACAGCAGGGGAATGGGCTCTTATGGCCCTTCCAGAAATTGCGCAGGGGGGCATGAATCTAAGTATTTTGCCCGCGGTCAGCGTTCCTGCGGACGTCAGAAGATGGCTGGACGGTCCCTAGACTCCCCGCTCTCAAGAATGTTCACCCACGGTAGGCGGTCGCAGATGCGCCTCAGGATGGCATGCGTGTCGATCCTTCGGCTTGGCAAACCAGGAAGTGGCACACATAGAACTGGCGCTATCCAGCCCTTCGAGCACCTGCCCAGCGCCGAAAAATCTGGCCAGAACAACCGGGGCACGGGCTGGGTTGCCCCAAGCTTCG
Organism: Arthrobacter sp. Helios; assembly: GCF_023167125.1. Classification (NCBI taxonomy): domain Bacteria; kingdom Bacillati; phylum Actinomycetota; class Actinomycetes; order Micrococcales; family Micrococcaceae; genus Arthrobacter; species Arthrobacter sp. Helios. The sequence continues at coordinate 1,883,908 of NZ_CP095402.1, read as the reverse complement.
AGGAAAAAGACGGAACGATTAGAGAGTTATATGTCAAAAGTTCAGTTTGAAATCCTGTCGGATAGACGGATAGTCTTATTATTTATACTCTCATTCGTTTTTGGGTTGACCGCCTTCGTTGCCGGCACGTTTTTCGTTTCGTTGAATTGGCGCCTCTCGAGCGTTACGGTTCCAGTGCTTATTGGATTTGCTGTTATTTGTGCTGTAGGAGCGGTGAATATTGCTGTCGTTTACAGCATTAGGCGGTTCCTGCGTGTATCTATGCGGCAGGTGCGTGATTCCATTGCGACTGAAGCAGAAGAGAAAATAGTTCAAAGAGTATCTTCGGCACTGCACGGAAATAAAAACGATATTCTTCGTCTTCAGGAGAACTTCCAACAGCTCACAGCTCGTATCGATAAAGATCTGAGCCGACGCGAAGAAGTTCTTCACCAACTCCTAAGGATGGCAGTCCAAGTAGGATCTTGTGTCGATATTTTCACCCGTGACGAACTCAAGATCATGTCAAAAAGATTTGACCAGTACGATGATCTGACAACGTACTGGCTGTTATCCACTTATGATGCCTTCGACGTTTTGTCCCTCTCTGCACGGAGGAAACTTGCGAATGGCCTCCGCAGTATCGGATATCTGGAAAAGAGTCTTCACGTATTCGAAGGTGTGGTGGCACTCACGAAGTCCGAAAGTGATCGAGATGCACTGGCTCGGCGCCGAAACGAGCTTGAAGTATTTCGAGGCCGGTACGAACCAAAACTGGGGCATGCGCATGAAACGCTTGAGCCGGACCGGAATCACGTACTGCATGTCGTGGGGAAGGCTCTCCCCGGTGTGCAGACCGGATATACGCTGCGAACTCATTACACCGCGCTGGCACAGCGAGACGCCGGCCTCCGCGTATCTGTCGTTTCTCAATCAGGAGAACCCCCGCTCACTTCAGTGCAGGCTCTCGAGATCATTGATGGTATCTCGTATTACACAATTCCTGGAAACCGCCGAAACACCGTGATTTTGGAGCAATGGCTCGACGAGAACATCGCCGGCCTCGTCTCTCTGGTCAGGGAGATCCGCCCCTCAGTGCTGCATGCACATTCGGACTTTTTCAATGCCATCTCTGCACAGGCTGTCGGGGACTTTTTTGGAATACCAGTAGTTTATGAGAGCAGGGGATTCTGGGAAGAATCATGGCTGTCTCGAGTCGAACAGCGTTTCGGCATGAACTGGGTGGATGTGGAAGCCCGCTGGGGGCTCCCTGAAGCATATGTGCTCAGGAAAGAGCGGGAGGAAGAGGCGAGAAGTCGCGCCAGGATGGTTTTTACATTGGCGCGGGTCATGAAAAAACGAATATCTGAGGACGGAGTTCGGGGTGACCGAATTGCGCTGGTGCCAAATGCTGTTAGTGCCGTTGAGTTTCCAATTCTTGGTAGAGATAAGTCCTTGACGGACGAGCTTGGGGTGGACGGCTGTGTGACTATTGGATACATCTCGTCCATCGTCGAATATGAGGGTATTGGAACTCTAATTGAAGCCTTCCGTGTTCTTAGTGATTCGGTTAATCTTCCCTTGAAGTTGATAATTGTGGGCGACGGCCCCGTTCTGCCGGAACTGGTGAAACAAGCGGCTGATTCCGGGATGACAGAAGTCGTCTTCGTAGGCCGGGTTCCTCATGCAGATGTCCTGCGCTATTACAGTGTCATTGATATATTTGTCGTTCCGCGTAGGCCGGCTGCTGTATGCCAGCTCGTGACTCCCCTCAAGCCTTTTGAAGCATTCAGCACGGGCCGTACCGTTGTTATGTCGGATGTGGAAGCATTGCGGGAAATTGCTGAAGACAGCGGTGCGGCTGAACTTTTCAGGGCGGGAGATGCGGAAAACCTTGCGAAAGTTTTGACCGGTTTAGTGAATGACCCTGAACGGCGTCAAGCCCTGGCCCAGCGAGGGGCTGAGTGGGTACGCAGCCAGCGGAGTTGGAACAGCAACGCGGGTGAGTATCTAAAAGTGTATGAACAGCTGGGTCTTCGGATTTAGGCGGCCTGCTCCGCAGAGCTGATTATCTTGTGTAGAGTCCGAAGGTTCCTAGTCGTCGTGTTGGATTTGTATCTCGGTTTTGAACTGATCTGCGCGAGCGGGGAATCCAGCGTCGCACCCTTAGGACAGGGCCAGGCAGTGGCTTCCGGCCCAATACGGATCTGTTCAGCCCCTGCTTCGGCGGCCGCGTCGAAGAGCTCGGAGAGAATCCCGGTATCCGACCCGAAGGTCACATAGGCGTGTGTCGTGGGATCATCCGCCGGATAGGGTACTGCGGCAGCCAGCTCACGCAGCCGGTCCAGTGACACAACAACCACCCAGGCCTCGTAGCCGAAGTCCTCGCGCAGGGCACCTTCCGCTGCTGCCTTGAGCTCCGCAGCAGACAGCGCCGACGCCACCACGGCGTTCCCGCTGGCCAGCACAGTCCGGACACCCCGGACGGGCAGCCGGGAAAGGGTTCCGCGGAGGGCCTCCATCTTTACGGTCACTCCGCCTACGTTCACCCCGCGAAGTAGGATGGCGTAGGTGGTCAGCTGGTCTGTCTTCATGCAGGCGAGCGTACCGGCCGGCACTCCCGAAACATGGCAAATCTGGACGCGGCGCACCAGGACCAGACCCGGCCGGATCCGCACAGGCCGGCAAATACAGCCGAAGACAAAGGACCCAGACAGTGGCAGAGTATCCCCGGTATGCAGGCGAGCTGAGCGAAGCGGAGCTGCTGGCCCGGATTTTTCCCCGGCTGGGTTCCGGGAAAGCGCTTCTGGGACCCGGCGACGACGCAGCGCTGCTGGCTGCCCCGGACGGACGGGCAGCGATCTCGATTGACACCCTGGTCCAGGACCAGGATTTCCGCTTGGAATGGCCTGGCGGCTACCGGACCACGGGGTACGACGTCGGGTGGAAGTGCGCGGCGCAGAATCTCTCCGACATCAATGCGATGGGTGCAGTCCCCACGTCGCTGGTGGTTAGCCTGACTCTGCCGCCGGACACCAGGCTGACCTGGGTCGAAGGCCTGGCGGACGGGCTGTCGGCAGCCCTGCGGGCGCTCGGAGCCGAGGACTGCGTGGTGGCCGGTGGAGACTTGGGCCGCGGCGAAATCCTGGTGGTGACGGCAGCGGTCACCGGTGACCTGCGCGGCAGGGACCCTGTGCTGCGCTCAGGATCCCGGCCCGGCGACGTCGTGGCGGTCTGCGGTGTGCTGGGGCATGCGGCAGCCGGCCTGGCGCTGCTGGATAGCCCGCTCGGCTACGGATCGCTGGATGCCGCTGAGCGGGCACTAGCGGCAGCCCAGTCGAGGCCGTGCCCGCCCCTGGCCGCCGGTCCGGCGGCCGCCAAAGCGGGAGCACATGCCATGATGGACATTTCCGACGGTGTGGTGCGCGACGCCGGCCGGCTGGCCTCCGCTTCCGGTCTCCGCATTGATCTGAATTCCGCTGCACTGCTGCACGAGGCCGATCAGCTGCAAGAGGTTGCCCGGAGGCTTGGGAGGAACCCCATGGATTGGGTCCTGGGCGGGGGAGAGGACCACGGACTGTTGGCGGCATTCACGCCAGGCGAGTCGTTGCCGCGGGGTTTCCGGCGGATCGGCTCCGTGATGCAGGCGGGACGTGAAACCGGGATCGGCGCGGGCGCCGTGACTGTCGACGGAAAGGTGCCGTCGGCCGCAGGCTGGGACCATTTCGCAGGGTGATCCGGGGGCACTACCCGAAGCGCAGGCAGCGGAGCTCCGGGCTAGCCCAGGATGTGGCGTTCCTTGACCCGGGCAGCCAGGTCGGCCAGCTGCTCCTTAGTGAGGTCCGGCAGCTGCTCCAGCTCGCTGATGAACTCCCGCAGGCTGTCCTTGGTCCGGGCCCGGAGCAGCTCGTTGTAAAAGCCGACGATCACACCGGTGGCCAGCGCAACGACGAGAATCCCGTAAAGGGCAACAAAAACAGTGATGAGCCGCCCAATCAGCGTAACGGCAACGAAGTCGCCAAAACCGATGGTCGTAAAGGACACGAAGAGATACCAGAGTGAATCACCGACAGTTGGTATCCCCGGTTCAAAGCGCGGCAGTATCAAGGCGGCGCTGCCGTAGACGATCAGGAAGCCGAAAACAAACACATCGGCTCCGGTAATGCGGATGATATGCCAGAGAACACGTACCCGTTTCATCGCCGCTCCTAGAACCAGAGGGTTTCAGGATAGGCTGCCGGGCACCCTGGGGTTAGTCCGGCTACTCGGAGTTGGCCCGCAGAGCCTCGGTGAGCTGCCCGGCAGCCCGGCTGACCACTTCGGCATGAATGCGGCCCGGCTGACGGGTCAGCCGTTCGATCGGGCCGGAGATGGAGATGGCGGCGATGACACGGCCCGAAGGTCCGCGGACCGGCGCCGACACCGAGGCAACGCCCGGCTCGCGTTCGCCAAGGCTCTGCGCCCACCCGCGGCGCCGGACCCCGGCGAGGACAGTTGGCGTAAACCTTGCGTGCTGCAGCCCTTCCAGGAGCCTGTCATGGTCCTCCCAGGCCAGGAGGACCTGGGCGGCAGAGCCCGCCTTCATGGAGAGCTGGGTGCCAACGGGAATCGTGTCCCGCAGGCCGATGGGACGTTCGGCCGAGGCCACACAGACCCGCCATTCACCCTGGCGCCGGAAGACCTGGGAACTCTCGCCCGTTGCGTCGCGCAGGGCCAGCAGGACCGGGCCGGCGGAGGCGATCAGCCGGTCCTCACCTGCAGCGGAAGCGAGCTCCACGAGCCGGCTGCCCAGGACGAACCGCCCCTGAATGTCCCGGCCCACGAGCCGGTGGTGCACGAGCGCCAGCGCAAGGCGGTGCACTGTCGGCCGGGCCAGTCCGGTGGCGGCAACCAGCTGGGCGAGTGATGTGGGTCCGGCCTCGAGCGCGTCAAGTACCATGGCGGCCTTGTCGATGACTCCGACGCCGCTAGAATTGTCCATAGGATGATACTGCCGTCTCAGTATCTGAGATGCAAGTGGGAAAACTGGCGCCGCGGGCGGGGTGCTGCTTCTCTTAATTCCATCAGGATTCCGGCCCGGGCGCACTGTCCGGCGGAGCTACATCAGCGAGGAGCACATGGTCATGGGAGAGCATGCAGCGGGCAGAACGCTCGCGGAGAAGGTGTGGGACGGCCATGTGGTCGCCAAGGGCGAGGACGGTGCACCGGACCTTCTCTACATCGACCTCCACCTCGTCCATGAGGTGACCTCGCCGCAGGCCTTCGAAGGACTGCGCCTCGCCGGCCGGAAGCTGCGGCGCCCGGACCTGACCATCGCCACCGAGGACCACAACACGCCTACGCTGGCGATCGACAAGCCGATCGCCGATCCGGTGAGCCGGACGCAGATTGAAACCCTGCGGGCCAACTGCGCCGAGTTCGGTGTGCGGCTGCACCCGCTGGGCGACGCGGAGCAGGGAATCGTGCACGTGGTCGGGCCGCAGCTGGGCCTGACCCAGCCCGGGCTCACGGTGGTGTGCGGAGATTCGCACACCTCCACCCACGGTGCCTTCGGAGCCCTGGCCATGGGCATCGGCACCTCAGAGGTCGAGCACGTGATGGCCACACAGACGCTGTCCCTGAAGCCGTTCAAGACCATGGCCATCAATGTGGAAGGCACCCTGCGTCCGGGGGTTACGTCCAAGGACATCATCCTGGCGGTTATCGCGAAGATCGGCACCGGCGGCGGCCAGGGCTATGTCCTGGAATACCGCGGATCGGCCATCCGTTCGCTGTCCATGGAAGCGCGCATGACCATCTGCAACATGTCCATCGAAGCCGGTGCCCGTGCCGGCATGGTTGCGCCGGACGAAACGACATTCGCCTATCTCAAAGGCAAGCCGCACGCGCCGCAGGGCGCGGACTGGGACGCCGCCGTCGAGCACTGGAAATCCCTGGTCACCGACCCGGATGCGGAGTTCGACGCCGAGGTGTTCCTCGACGCGGATGAACTCGAGCCGTTTGTCACCTGGGGAACCAACCCCGGGCAGGGGATTTCGCTTTCCGGCGCGGTCCCTTCGCCCGAGGACTTCGGTGATGAGAACGCCAAGGCAGCTGCCGAGCGTGCCCTGGACTATATGGACCTGCAGCCCGGCACACCCATGAAGGAGATCCGGGTGGACACCGTGTTCCTCGGCTCCTGCACCAACAGCCGGATCGAGGACCTGCGCATTGCGGCGGACATCATCCGCGGACGGCAGAAGGACCCGAACATCCGCATGATGGTGGTGCCCGGTTCAGCCCGGGTCCGCCTCGAAGCCGAGGCCGAGGGCCTGGACCAGGTGTTCAAGGACTTCGGCGCCGAATGGCGTTTTGCCGGCTGCTCCATGTGCCTGGGCATGAACCCGGACCAGCTGGAGCCGGGGGAGCGCTGCGCCTCCACCTCCAACCGCAACTTTGAAGGACGCCAGGGTAAGGGCGGACGCACCCACCTCGTCTCTCCGGTCGTGGCCGCCGCGACGGCCGTCCGCGGAACGCTGAGTTCGCCGTCGGACCTTGACCCCCTGCCCGGCGCGGCCGCCGGTACCACCGCCACCGCTGCAGCCTAGGAGAAGACCATGGAAAAGATCACCACGCACACCGGCATCGGTGTTCCGCTGCGCCAGAGCGATGTGGACACTGACCAGATCATCCCCGCTGTGTACCTCAAGCGGATCACCCGCACCGGCTTCGAAGACGCCCTCTTCGCCGGATGGCGGAAGAACCCTGACTTCATCCTGAACCGGGAACCGTACAGCGCCGGCTCCGTCCTGGTGGCCGGTCCCGACTTTGGCACCGGTTCCTCCCGCGAGCACGCGGTGTGGGCGCTGAAGGACTATGGTTTCCGGGCCGTTCTGTCCTCCCGCTTCGCGGACATTTTCCGGGGCAACTCCGGCAAGCAGGGACTGGTGGCGGCGCAGGTCGCCCAGGACGACATTGAGCTTATCTGGAAGGTTCTGGAAAACTCGCCGGGCACCGAAGTGACCGTTGACCTCCAAGCGCGGACCGTGGTCTGCGGCAGCGTCACCGCCCCCTTCCAGATTGACGATTACACCCGGTGGCGGCTGCTGGAAGGCCTCGACGACATCGGGCTGACCCTGCGGCATGAAGCCGACATCACGGCGTTTGAAACCCTCCGTCCGTCCTTCAAACCGGCCACGCTTCCGGTCCGCACCTAGCCGGCCGGCCGGCATCAGCCCGGCGGCACAGACTGCAGGTAACTGATGGGCCTTCCCGCAAGGGGAGGCCCATTGGCATTCCGCCGCAGCCGAGCCCCGGCTTTTGGCCTCCGGCACGGTCTCCGGCGGCCGGGTTATTTAGGGAAAGGGGGTGCTTGCTCCTATGATTAGGAAGCAGTCTCTAGTGGCCGTGGGGGCAATCCAGACGAAAGAAACAGGTGTTCATGGGTTCCGTTCTAACCATCCGTGGTGGGGTACCGCTCACAGGAAAAGTACCGGTTCGCGGGGCTAAGAACCTCGTACCCAAAGCCATGGTGGCAGCTCTGCTGGGCAACAGCCCGTCGCTGCTGCGGAACGTCCCCGAAATCAAGGACGTCGACGTCGTGACATCGCTGCTGAAGCTGCACGGCGTTGAAGTGACCAAGGACCCGGTCACGGGTGACCTGCTGATGGACCCGCAGAACGCCAAGACGGCCGCATCGCGGGACATCGATGCCCACGCCGGCGATTCCCGCATCCCCATCCTGTTGTGCGGCCCGCTGATGCACAGCATCGGCGAAGCGTTCATACCGGACTTGGGCGGCTGCAAAATCGGCGACCGCCCCATCGACTACCACCTGCAGATGCTTCGCAACTTTGGTGCCCTGGTGGAAAAGCGTCCCGGCGGCATCGCCATTTCCGCGCCCAAGGGCCTGCGGGGCGCCAAACTGGACCTGCCGTACCCGAGTGTCGGCGCCACCGAACAGGTGCTGCTGACCGCCGTGCGTGCCGAGGGCATCACCGAACTCAGCGGTGCCGCCGTCGAACCCGAAATCCTTGACCTTATTGCCGTCCTGCAGAAAATGGGCGCGATCATCACCGTCCAGACGGACCGCGTGATCCGCATCGAAGGCGTCCCCGAGCTGACGGGGTATAACCACCGGGCTCTGCCGGACCGCAACGAGGCCGCTTCCTGGGCCTCGGCAGCGCTGGTCACCAAGGGCGACATTTACGTTGAAGGCGCCAATCAGCAGGATCTGACGGCGTTCCTCAACATCTACCGCAAAATCGGCGGTGCGTTCGACGTCGACGACGACGGCATCCGGTTCTACCATCCCGGCGGCAGCCTGAACCCGCTGGTCCTTGAGACCGACGTTCACCCCGGCTTTATGACCGACTGGCAGCAGCCGGTGGTGGTTGCCCTCAGCCAGGCTGAAGGCGTGTCGATTGTGCATGAAACTGTGTATGAAAACCGGTTCGGCTTCACCGACGCACTGATCCGCATGGGCGCCAACATCCAGGTGCACCGCGAATGCCTGGGCAGCATCCCCTGCCGTTTCGGGCAGCGCAACTTCCTGCACTCGGCGGTCATCTCCGGCCCGGTGAAGCTCAAGGGCGCTGAGATCGACATTCCGGACCTCCGCGGCGGCTTCAGCCACCTGATTGCCGCACTGGCGGCCGAGGGCACCTCCCGCGTGACCGGCGTCGAGCTCATCAACCGCGGTTACGAGCACTTCCTCGACAAGCTGGAAGGCCTCGGCGCGGACTTTGATGTCGCCGGAGGGAAGTAGGCTCTCCACCATGGGCGAATCAGCAAAGTCACGCATCACGTTTACCATCCTGGCTTCGGTGGTCCGTCCAGCGATGAACCTGATGATGGGACGGCGCTGGGAGGGTATGGAAAACCTGCCCAAAGGCAAGGGTTTTATTGCCTGTGCCAACCATGTGACCGAGATCGATCCGCTGGTGGTGGGCCACTTCTTTTACAGCCAGGGCATCCTGCCGCGGTATCTGGCCAAGGCGTCCCTCTTTAAGGTTCCGGTCCTCGGCCCGGCGCTGCGGGCCACCAAGCAGGTTCCGGTGACCCGGGGCGGCGCCGGTGCGGCCGCGTCGCTGGCGGGTGCGCAGTCTGTGATCGACGCCGACGGCGCGCTGATCGTTTATCCGGAAGGCACGCTCACCCGGGATCCGGATCTGTGGCCGATGAAAGGCCGGACGGGGGCGGCACGCCTGGCGTTGCAGACCGGCGCTCCGGTTCTCCCGGTCGCGCAGTGGGGCGCGCAGGATGTGCTGCCGCGGTACGGCAAAATGCTGCATCTCTTTCCGCGCAAGCGGGTTCGTGTGCTGGTGGGCCGTCCGGTGGACCTCTCCGATCTGCGTGGTGTGCCGCTGACCAAGACAGTGCTCGATGAAGCTACGGAGCGGATCATGACAGAGCTGACGGACCTGGTTGCGTCCCTCCGCGGCGAGAAGGCCCCGGCCGAACGCTGGGACCCGGCCGCGAAGGGACAGAATTCCGTCGGACGCGGTTATGACGGCGAAACGGAGAAAACAAAGTGAAGGCCCCGCACCCCACAGCCGTAGCGGTCCTCGGAGCTGGAAGCTGGGGGACCACGTTCGCGAAGATCGCCGCGGACGCCGGTGCCTCCCGCGGTACGGACGTCCGCGTCTGGGCACGCCGTGCCGATGCGGCGGAGGAGATCAACAGCACGCACCGCAACACCCGCTACCTGGGGGATATCGCCCTCCCGGTGAACCTGCGCGCCAGCGATGACGCTGCCGTTGTCCTGGCGGGTGCCCAGCTGGTGGTGCTGGCAGTCCCCGCGCAGACCCTGCGGGCGCAGCTGCGGGAATTCAAGGACCTCGTCCCGGAGAACGCCGTCATCCTCTCGCTCATGAAGGGCCTCGAGATCGGTACGGATGCACGGATGAGCCAGGTCATCTCCGAAGAGCTGGACGTGCCGGAGGAGAGGATCGCCGTCCTTTCGGGGCCGAACCTGGCCATGGAAATTGCCCGCGAGGAACCCACGGCCTCCGTCGTCGCCTGCTCGGACCTCGCAACCGCGGGCTGGATCGCCTCCGCCTGCACCGCGCCCTACTTCCGGCCGTACACCAACACCGACGTGGTCGGCACGGAAATCGGCGGGATCGTGAAGAACGTTATTGCCCTCGCCGTGGGGATCTGCGAAGGCAAGCAAATGGGGGACAACACCAAGGCCTCCGTGATGACCCGCGGGCTCGCTGAGACCACGCGCCTGGCCGTTGCCCTGGGCGGTAAGACTGAAACCCTGTTTGGGCTCTCCGGCATGGGAGACCTCATCGCCACCTGTTCATCTTCCCTGTCCCGGAACCACACCGCAGGGCGCCTGCTGGCACAGGGCCTGTCCCTGGACGAGGTCACCGCGACCATGCAGCAGACGGCCGAAGGCATCAAATCAGCGCAGGCCGTGCTGGACCGGGCCCTCCAGCTGGGCGTATACATGCCTATTACGGAGAACGTGGTTGCAGTGCTGCAGGGCACCATATCCGTAGACGATCTTGGCCCGCGTCTGCTGGCCCGCGAACTCAAAGCCGAAGGTGTGCACGCCCCGTGACGATGGAACCCATAACTCCCGCTGCCAATGCTGGCACCCGGCCGCGGGTAGCGGTGCTTTTCGGCGGACGGTCCAGCGAACACTCCGTCAGCTGTGTGACCGCCGCTGGCGTGCTCGAGGCGATCGACCACTCCAAGTACGACGTCGTCCCGATCGGGATTGCACGCAACGGCCAGTGGACCCTCGTCTCCGCTGATCCCGCACAATGGTCCCTCCGCGCCGAAACGCTGCCCGAAGTGGAGCCCGGCGAAGAGTCCGTGGTCCTCTCGACACGGGGAAGTTCCCGTGAACTGGTGTCCCATGCGCCGGGCGGATTGCCGCGCACGCTGGGCCGGATCGACGTTGTGCTCCCGCTCCTGCACGGACCCTTCGGAGAGGACGGGACGCTGCAGGGCCTGCTGGAGATGGCGGACATCCGCTATGTGGGCGCCGGCGTGCTGGCCTCCGCCGTGGGGATGGATAAGCACTACATGAAGGTGGTGTTTGAGGCCGCCGGCCTATCGGTGGGCCCCTATGAGGTCATCACCGACCGGCAGTGGAACCAGGACAGCGAAGCCTGCCTGGCACGCGCCGCCGGCCTGCAGTTCCCGCTCTTTGTGAAGCCTGCCCGTGCCGGTTCCTCCATGGGAATCACCCGCGTCACCCATCAAACGGAGCTGCGCGCGGCCATTGAAACTGCCCGTGAGCACGATCCGAAGGTGGTTGTTGAGGCGGGTATCACCGGCCGGGAGATTGAAGTGGCGGTCCTGCAGGGACGCGGTCATGAGGACCCGCGGACCAGTCAGCCCGGAGAAGTCGCCGTGCTCGACGGCGGCCACGAGTGGTACGACTTTGAAGCCAAGTACGTTGACGGCGCTGCTGCGGATCTCAGCTGCCCTGCGGACCTCCCGGACGACGTGACCTCCAGGGTCCGTGAACTGGCTGCGGTGGCGTTCGATGCCGTGGGCGCGGAGGGGCTCTCCCGCGTCGACTTTTTCTATACGCCGGACGGCGAGCTCGTGATCAATGAGATCAACACCATGCCCGGGTTCACCCCGATCAGCATGTACCCGCAGATGTGGGCCAAATCCGGCCTGCCCTACACGGAACTGATCGATGAGCTGATCACCCTGGCCCTGGAGCGTCGCACAGGCCTTCGTTAGCCGCAGCCGGACCGGCAGCGGTTGCAGCAGGCGGTGGCTGTTGAGCGGTGGCTGCCAGGCGCCGGACCGGCCTCCGTCAACGCGGTGAGTGCCGGAATCTAACCGGGCAGCTCGACGTCCTTGGTGCTGAGGCATTCGCGCGTCTGCTCGATGCGCGAGACGGCGTTTTCCAGTTCCACCAGGACGGTGGAAGACGCAACCTGGTTGGTGTCGAACAGGACTTCAACGGCAGGATCGCGGCCGTAGGTAGTGGCAGTCCAGAGGCTGCCTTCCTCGCGCAGTACCCAGTCCACACCGTTGACCGTGGCACACGCATCAGTCGTGGGGCCGGGCACCGGCACACCGCAGCGCAGGATGATCTGGGACGGACTGCCCCAGGCGGCTGTGGCCTGGCTGCTGGTCTCCCGCTGCTGGACCCCCGCCAGATCTTCCGGGACAGCCACCATCACAGGTGCGCAATCCGGGTTGGCGGCATCCGGGGCGGCATCAACGTCGGCGACGGGGGTGCAGCCGGTGAGTGCGGCGGCAAGGACAAGGGTGCCGGCCGAAATGGCTGCCGGAAAGAACTTCATGCTTCTAGGGTATCCGGCGCGCCGGTTCCAGCTGGAATCGGAGCTGCCGCGGCTGCGCGGTAAGCTCGGACCGCAGCAGCCCGACTGGAACCTAGGACCAATGTGACCGACATCTTCGCCGATTCTCCGACCGACCCGGTAAGGGAACGGCATCCTGTCCGGACCACCATGTTTGTGCTGCTCTCCCTGATCCTGGTGGCGGCCCTGGCTGCGGGCGGCTACCTCTGGAACCTGGCCCGGACCTTCAACACGGAAAGCCACACGATCGCCAACGCTCTCCCGGACTCCAGTCCGGAGAAGGCGCCGGCCGCCGGAACCTCACAGAACCTTCTGCTGATCGGCAGCGACACACGGGACCCGGGCGTGGACGCGCGCTCCGACACCATGATGCTTGTGCATCTGCCGGAGGACCGTTCAGGTGTTTATGTCATGTCGATCATGCGTGACACCTGGACGGACATCCCCGGCTACGGTGAGCACAAAATCAATGCCGCCATGGCCTTCGGTGGTGTTCCGTTGATGGTGGAGACGGTACAAACTCTCTTCGATGTCCCGATCGACCATGTGGCTGTGATCGACTTTGAGGGATTCAAGGGCCTGACGACGGCGCTTGACGGGGTGGAAATCGAAAATCAGGTTCCGTTCCAGTCCTCGGGTGATGATGGTGAATATTTCGCCGCGGGTCCGATCACGCTCCAGGGAGATTCCGCCTTGAAATTCGTGCGGGAGCGGTACGCGTTTCCCGACGGGGACTACCAGCGGGTAAAGAACCAGCAGGCTTTCGTGGCCGGGCTGATGAACCGGTTCCTGTCCGCGGAAACGCTCTCTAATCCGCTCAGGATCAATGATGCGGTTGCCGAAATTTCACCGTTCCTGAGTGTGGACGAGTCCCTCGATGCTGCCGCTGCAGGACGGCTGGCCTTTGAACTACGCGGTGTCCGCGGCTCCGACATCCACATGTTCACCCTGCCGAACCTGGGCGTTGGTACGTCCGCGGACGGGCAATCAATCGTCATCAAAGACGAGACAGCGATCGCCGAAATCTCCAATGCGCTAAAAAACGATAAGATGACCGCTTATGCTGACGGTTTAAATGGGGAGAACAACTAGCATGACCGGCAATGTAGGCCAGTGGTTACGCCGTGTGGCAATCGCGGGATTGCTCATAATATCGATGCCGGTTGCGCCAGCATTCGGAGACGAGACGCTGACACCAGTGCCGGAAATCGAAAATCCGGATCCAGGGGCGACTAGTCCTGCGGAGCCACCGGCGAACACCCCGGGACCTACCCCTGATACCGCGCCCAGTGAAACTCCTGGCACAGCAGGCCCTCCGATTCAGACTGCGCCCAGTGATCCCGCCGCTGTGCCCACGGTGCCAGCCGTTCCCGAGCAGGCACTGATTGATCCAGTCACGGGTTTCCAGATCGAGCGTTCCAGCGGCTATCTGATTCATCCCGCCACGGGCTACCTCGTTGAGCCGGGAACCGGAAACCTCGTCGATGGCCGGACCTGGTTGTATACGGATCTGCGCTGGGATCCTGCAACCGGCGACGTGGTCAGCATCTTCGACTCGCCGGATGAGACCGCGTCACCGGATCCCTCACCGACCACGAAGTCAGAAGCCAAGCCTGAAGCCGCGGTAACAACGACTCCCTCGCCGTCCCCCACTGCGGCGCAGGCCAGCCTTGAGGCAGCTAAAACCAGTGCAAGGGACGGGGTTGATTGGAGCACGCATTGGCTGACCCGGACCGCCGTCATTTTGCTGCTCGTGGGAGCCGGAACACTCTACTACGTGAAGCTGCGTGGACCGGGCCCCAACCATGGGGACACTCAGTAAATATATTTCGGTAGACTAACGATTGCTTTACCAGCGTCCTCATGAGGCGCAAGCAAGAAAATGGGGGAAATTGTGCGGGTACTTCTGCTGACGCACTCCTATTCACCGGAGCACAGCCCGCCCCAGCGCCGATGGACCCAGATAATCCGGACATTTCGGGAAATTGGCTGGAATGTCGACGTGGTTGCCCCCATAGCGCACGCTCCCGCCGGACGCCGGACGATGCCACGGAGTGTGGCTGGGCGGGCCTTTCGCTGCGATAACGGCCCTCACGGTGAGCGAATCCGAAGGGCCCCCTATCTTTGGCACCCCACGACCCGCCTTGGCCGTTTCGCGGACCAGTGTTTTTCCGCTGCAGGAAGCGTGGCCGCTGGACTCTTGGGCTGCAAGCCCGACGTCGTGATCGCCACAGTTCCGTCCTTGCCGATCCTTGGTGCAGGATACATGGTCGCCAAACTGCGCGGCGTTCCATTCGTTGCCGATATGCGCGATGCCTGGCCGGATATAGCCCGGGATGCCCGAATCGTTCAGGGCAGCGCGAAGAGCTTAGCCGAACGGGTGATTGTTGCGATCCAGGAGCGGGCGGACCTGGTGGTCACCGTGACCTACGGTTTCGCGCAGACGCTCCGGGACCGGGGCGTCACCGCCGTTGCGACGATCAGTAACGGTATCGACACCGCTGCCAGAGAATTTCTTCCCCCGCCTCCCGCCCATGCCGAGCGGCTGCAAGTGCTCTATCTTGGAAATCATGGCGAGAGCCAGCGTCTTGAGACCGTGATCCAGGCTGCAGCGCTGGCCGGAGACGCAGTGCATCTGACGATGGTGGGGCACGGTGTGCGGAGGCGGCAACTGATCGCCTTGGCAAAGGCACTCGGCGCACCCGTTAAGTTCCATCCGCCGGCCCAAGGCGCCGCAGAGGTTATGGCCTACTACCGAGGCTCCGACACATGCATCGTGTCCCTGCGCGATGATTGGAAGTCCTTCGAGACGACGATTCCCTCCAAGACTTACGAGGTTCTGGCTGTTGGACGTCATGTCACCGGAATCGTGCTGGGCGAGGCGAAACAGATTATCGAAGAATCGCAGGCGGGCGACGTCGTGGCATCCAATCCGGAAGCCATCGCGCAGTTATGGAAGGAACTGGCTGCGGACCGCTCCCGCCTGCTGACCGGGACCTCGGGCCGGGACTGGGTGGAGAGCAACGCTCATGTGGACACTTTGGCGAGAACATATGCCGAACTCCTGAAAGCAGTCACAGCGGGTACTACCGACCGATGAAACCAACGAATTTTGTCCGGAACGCCGGACTAGCTGCCACAACCATATGTGAGCATCTTGGGGATGACCCGGCGGTTTTGGCACTACAGCTTTCCCGGCGGCTGCCAGATGCGCTTGTCCGTCCACTCGCGGCAGCAGCCGCGACGGCGCCGGGGATGCTCCTGCCAGCGATGGCTGCTGTGATTCAGGGACGGAAAGCCGACGCCGAAAAACTCCTTACCTTGGCCATCGAGGGTGGTGCTCGTGGCTGCGCTGCAAGCCGCCTGGCCGATGTGGCGACGTCGGCTGGTCTGCCTGGCCTTGCGGAACAACTGCTGGCGTTGGTGCCGGCGTCTACCCGTGGCCGTGCCGGCACCTTGGCCCGGCTTTGCTGGTACCGGGGGGACATGTCGGAGGCGGTACGGGTGCTGACCTACGCCAGCGCGAGCCGTGCCGAACGGCGTTTGCGGACCCGGCTGGCCAGCGAGCTGAGCGTTTTTGATGGCTGGGTGCCGGAATTACCCGCCATCCCAGGGTATGTGCCCCAGCCTCAGACCGTGCTGCACCTGCTGACAAACTCGCTGCCCTATACCGGCAGTGGCTACGCTCAGCGTTCGCATTCGCTTCTGAAGGCACAGACTGATCTGGGCTGGGTGGTCCACGCCGCAACGCGGATCGGATACCCGGTCCAGGTTGGCAGGCTCGATGCCGGCAAGACCGACTTAATTGACGGCGTCACGTATCACAGGCACCTGCCGGCCACGCTTCCGCGGGGACTGGCAGCAAGGCTTCAGCTCCAAGCAGAGGAACTGCTCAAATTGGCGCTCAAAGTTCAGCCGGCAGTACTCCATACCACCACGCACTTCGTCAACGGTCTCGCGGTCCGGGCAGTCGCCGAATCTCTGGGGATCCCATGGGTCTACGAGGTGCGCGGGCAGCTGGCTGATACTTGGGCCTCGAGCCGTGATGATGACGCGAAGCAGAGCGAGCGTTACAACAAGTTCAGTGCGCGTGAAGCCGAGGTTATGAAGTCAGCAGGCGCAGTGGCGACCCTTGGGGAAGCCATGCAGAAGCGAATCATAAAGGCAGGTGTACCACTCCAGGACACTGTTCTGCTCCCCAACGCAGTGGGCGGGGAGTTCATGAACGAACCGGCCGCCCCCGCGGAAGCCCGCCGGCGGTTGGGACTTCCAATAAACGGGACCTTCGTCGGGACCGTCAGCAGTCTTGTGGACTATGAGGGCCTGGACGATCTGCTCCGTGCATTTTCCCTTCTGGCTCCGCAGCACCCCGATCTGCGTTGCCTCATCGTCGGAGATGGAGCGGCCGGACCGCCGCTGAAGCGCCTGGCAGTGGAACTCGGGCTGGAGAAGCGGGTGCTCTTCCCGGGGAGGATCCCGAGGGAGCAGGCTCATTTGTACCACCAGGCACTCGACGTTTTCGTCGTGCCGCGAAAAGACTTCCCCGTGACCCGGATGGTGACGCCGCTGAAACCCGTCGAAGCCCTGGCCTCAGGACGCCCCGTAGTATTCAGCGATCTGCCGGCGCTTCATGAGGTTGTCAGAGATGGTACGGACGGCTTTTCTGTTCCCGCGGGTCAAACAGACGCCTTAGCCAGAGTCCTAGCCAATCTGGTGGTCGACGCGCAGCTCGCTATGAAAATGGGCATGGCCGGACGCCGCCGTGTGCTGGACACAAGAACGTGGGGAACTCTGTCGGAATCGACTGCGAGGCTATACAAAAAGATTGAGGCAAAACTATGACGGTGGCTAAAACTGAACCCGCCGTGGACCAAGGCAAAACCCAACTTTCGGTCGATCTGAAGCCCTTGGCTAGAGTAGGAGCCAAACCCCAGTTCTTTGACTACCTGATCTCTACGTGGAATTACCGCCACTTCGTTCTCTACGATTCCCGGGCTAGGGTGCAGAGCGGAAACCGGCAGGATCGCTTGGGGAGTGCATGGCTTCTGCTCAACCCCTTGCTGAACGGCCTCGGGTACTTTCTGATCTTTGGTGTTCTACTGGGTGCGAGCCGGGGCATCGAGAACTTCATCGGGTATCTTGTTATTGGGGTATTCCTGTTCCAGATAAGCACCCGATCAATCGTTAACGGTTCCAAGGTGATCAGAACGAACCAGAACGTAATTCAGGCGTTCAACTTCCCGCGCGCCACCTTGGTGCTTTCCGTTAACGTGCGTGAGTTCATCGCGAACATCCCTGTGTTGCTCGCCATGTTGCTTCTGATCTCGCTGATTCCGCCTGTCGAGGAAATAACCTGGCGTTGGCTACTGCTGGTGCCCGCCCTTGCGCTTCAGCTAATCTTCAACCTCGGAGTTGGTTTCCTCTTAGCTCCCTTGGTGGCGCGATTTAATGACTTGGTCCACGTCATCTCTTTCCTGATGCGTTTTTGGCTATTCGCTTCCTGTGTGATGTTCTCCATCGACCGTTACTCGAGTTGGCCGCTGATCAAATCCGCAGTTGAGCTTAACCCTCTGTATCTTCTCCTTTCGATAGTCAGAAGCAGCCTTCTGTATGCGGAAACTCCGCCATGGCAGAGCTGGGCAGCCTTGGCAGCGTGGGCATTCGGAGCGCTGGCCATGGGCATCATCTGTTTCTGGAGAGGGGAGGAGACCTATGGTCGAAATGACTGACAGTGTGCGGCTTATCAACTCGCCGGCAGTCGTCGTCGACAACGTCTCCATGGTCTACCAACTTGGGCCAAAGGGCGGTAGGAAGGGGGGCCTTTCACGGTTCTTCAGGGGCATGCATCAACGGGCCGCGGCGTTGGAGGATTCGCCCACGGAAGTGCACGCACTTAAACCCTTGACCCTTGTTGCTGAGCACGGTGAATCCATCGGAGTCATTGGTCTCAACGGGTCCGGCAAGAGCACTCTCATGAAGCTCGTGTGTGGAAAGATGGCGCCCACGCAGGGTTCCGTCTATGCCTCATCGACGCCTGTCATGCTGGGCGTGTCCGCTGCTTTGGTCCCAGACCTTTCCGGCCGCGACAACGTGGTGCTGGGATGCCTGGCAATGGGGATGACGCACGAAGAAATCAGTACAAAATATGATGGCATCCTGAGTCTTGCTGGCTTGGAAAGCGCGATTAATCTTCCGATGCGCTCCTACTCCTCGGGTATGTCCGCCCGACTCCGGTTTGCAATCGCTGCCTCCATCAATCCTGAGATTCTTATTCTGGATGAGGCCCTTAACACCGGCGATGATGAGTTCCGGGGCAGGACGAAGCGGCGTATGGACGAGCTTCGGAAGCAGGCGGGATGCGTATTCTTGGTCAGCCACAGCTTGTCAACAGTGCAGGAATTATGCACGCGCATTATCTGGTTGGATAAGGGCGTTCTCCTCTATGACGGGGTGCCCAAAGAAGGATTGAAATGGTACCGCCGTTATACAAAGTTCCTTGCCGAAGGAGACACTCGAGGGGCTGACCTCATTAAACGCCGGATGCTAAGGGACCTGCAGCCAGCCCGGGTTATTCCGAGAGTTCCCGGACGACGGAAGAGCACCAAAGCATGACGCCAACACAGCTACGACGTGCCATTTGGCATCTGAAAAATGGTGGTTTTGCGGCTCTGGCCGAGTTCCAGCGACGAAGTATCCCGGAACACACCGGTCTGCAGGCCCGCCCGCGCAAGCGGTTCCGGAACTTTTTCGGTCTGGGACAGGGAAACAAGGTCAGTTTTCCGGACTTCGACATCCCTTCCCCCCGGAGTCAAAACCGCGGAATCACCGCTGCTGTGATTCTGGATGATTTCTCGCGCATGGCCTTCGGATTCGAATGGCATCAGGTAGAACTATCAAAAGCCGGCTGGCGAGCGGAACTTTCGGAGGTCCTGCCGGACTTGCTGTTTGTCGAGTCGGCATGGAACGGCAACGGAGGTGAATGGCAGTATCAGTTGGTGGGCAACAGTGGCCCAAAGCCCGAGCTGCGCGCGCTGCTGGAACACTGCCGCAACATTGGTATTCCAACGGTATTCTGGAACAAGGAAGATCCGCCGCACTATGCGGATTTCCTGGAGTCAGCGAAGCTCTTCGACTATGTTTTTACGAGTGACTCGGACAGGTTAGATGCTTACAAGGCGGACCTAGGCCACGACCGGATAGACGTGCTTCAATTCGGGGCGCAACCGGCTATCCATAACCCGATCCGTCCCCGGTCCGGCTGGCACGAAAGAGACATAGCATTTGCGGGAATGTACTTTGCCCACAAGTATCCCGAACGCCGTCAGCAATTGGAGATGCTTCTCGGGGCAGCAATCTCCGTGGATGCCCAAATGGAAAACGGCCTAGAGATCTTCTCCCGTCACTCTGCCACGGACAAGAACTATCAGTTCCCCGAACCGTTTAATGAGCGAGTGGTTGGCACACTGACCTATATCCAGATGCTCACTGCGTACAAGGCTTACAAAATCTTCCTGAACGTCAACTCAGTTGTCGATTCTCCGAGTATGTGTGCACGCCGCATTTTCGAGATAACTGCGGCCGGCTCCACCGTAGTGAGCACTCCGAGCCGCGCACTTGCCGAAATGTGGGATCCCTCCGAACAATACATCGTCCCCGATCAGGACCAGGCCCGAGCTACCATCAAAGCGCTGCTGCGCAACCCGGTGTTGTCGGAGCGCCAGCTGCATGTGGCGCAGCGGAAAATCTGGCAAGGGCACACCTACGCACATCGGGTTAGCCAGATAGCCGGGGCGTGCCTTCCTGAGACGAAGGTCCCGGTTCCCAAGCTGCCGACCGTTTCCCTGCTGGTATCGACTATCAGGCCCCATCAGCTGGAGCATGTTTTCAGAACCGTAGGTTCGATGAAAGATGTGGACGTGGAGCTCGTTCTCTTGTCCCACGGTTTTACGATCGACCCCGCACAAGCCAGCAGGTTCGCTAGTCAATATGGAGTAGGCAACCTCGTCCGACTGCACCAGCCGGAATCCGTGCCATTGGGGGAGTGTCTGAACTACTGTGTCGCGGCGTCTTCCGGGGAAGTCCTATCCAAACTGGATGACGACGATTTCTATGCGCCCAATTATCTTTCCGACTTGCTTTACGCGCTTAATTATTCTGGCGCAGACATCGTCGGCAAGCAGGCGCATTATATGTACGTTGCCAGCAATGACACGACGCTCCTGCGGTTCGGAGAACGTGAGCACAAGTTTACACATTCTGTTATGGGGCCAACGATCACCGGCCTGCGGAAAGTGTTTGAATATACGCCCTTTGAGCCGCTGCGTAGTGGTGAGGATAGCGAATTCTTGAGCAGGGTTGGAGCTGCCGGCGGCCGGATATATTCGGCTGACCGGTTCAATTACGCTCAATACAGAGGAAATACAGATCATACATGGCGGGTATCTGACGCCGAATTGATTGCATCGGGAGACGTCAAGTTTTTTGGCACTCCTGAACGCCAGATAGTAATATAGGGGAATTTAGAATGAAAACCATAAAATCAGTTGCAGTTATCGGTCTAGGATATATCGGTCTGCCGACGGCCACGATTCTTGCGACGAACGGGCTGCAGGTGACCGGGGTTGACGTCAACGTCAATACGATCGCTGCGGTCAACCGTGGCGAAGTGCCGTTCGTGGAACCGGACCTGGCTGAGTACCTCGAAAAGGCCGTGAGCGCCGGCAGCCTCACAGCCAGCACCGAGACTCCTGTGGCTGACGCCTACATTATTGCCGTCCCCACTCCGTTCAACTCCGATAAGAGCGCCGATCTCTCATACATTGAGGCAGCCGCCAAAGGGATAGCACCCCAGCTGCAGGGCGGGGAACTGCTCATTCTGGAATCGACATCGCCTCCAGGCGCTACCAAGCGGATGGGCGAAGTCATCGAGTCTCTGCGCCCAGACCTTTCCTACGGCGATGACGAAGGGTCGGTGCTTCTGGCCCACTGCCCTGAACGTGTGCTGCCCGGACGCATCATGGTGGAGCTCGTCACAAACGACCGCATTGTTGGCGGAACGACCAGGGCAGCGGCAGAGCGTGCAAAGGAACTGTATTCAAGCTTCTGCCAGGGCGATATTCACGTAACCGATGCCACCACTGCGGAGATGGCCAAGCTGGTTGAGAATTCATACCGTGACGTGAATATCGCATTCGCAAACGAGCTTTCCGTCATCAGCGAGAAACTGGACATTAACGTCTGGGAGCTTATTCGTCTGGCCAACTACCACCCGCGGGTCAACATCCTCCAGCCCGGGCCGGGCGTTGGAGGACACTGCATCGCGGTAGACCCGTGGTTCATCGTTTCGGCGGTCCCGGAGGAAGCACGGATGATCCGAACCGCGCGCATGGTGAACGATGCCAAGCCGGACTACGTTATTAAACGGGTCGTTGATGCAGTGAAGGCCTCAGGCGCGACGTCCGTAGCCGCCTTGGGCCTCGCGTTCAAGGCAAACATTGACGATCTGCGTGAGTCTCCGGCCGTGGGGATTGTGAAGACCATCGGTGAGCGCCTACCTGGGGTTTCGATCAAGGTAGTGGAGCCGCACGTGAACTCGCTGCCGTCCGCGCTCAGTCAGGCCAACCTGGAACTGATGTCGCTGGAGGAAGCCGTCAACGGGTCCCAGGTGCTTCTGCTGCTTGTAGACCATGACGCTTTTAGGGTCTTGGACGAGATGGATCTGAGCTCGCTCGATGTTATCGACACGAAGGGCATGTTGGAGGCTTCCAAAGCGTGAGCAGCAACACAGGAACCCGCCGCGAAGGCACACGGAAAATACGAGGGGTTATCGCCCACAAACGCAATAAACAGATAGCTTTTCTCAAGCGTCAGATTTCCCTGGCAAAAACGGAGCAGGGAGCAGAATCCAGCTTGGAGCTGCACAGGGAGGCCGTGGCCAAATTCCCTGACAGCGCAGATCTCTGGTACGGATACGCCCGTGTCCTCTTGGACACCGAACGCCCAGATGCGGGGCTGGAAGCCTTGGCCCAGACACTGTACCGGGATCCGGCACACCTGATGGCTTTGGAGTATTTCATCTCCTTGAGCTTGATCGCGCACAACGGGAGGCGGAAAGCCGACGTTGGTGTCGCCCTCGACCGGTTGGCGATGGCCGTCAACCGGCCGGGCGTGGATACCTTTGGCTCGTTGGATTTCCTCATCCCCCATGGACGCTCCCAAGCCGTTGCCGCAATTGCCAACAAGGGAGGCGCATCGCTGGGCACGGCTGCGGCCAAAATCGCGATCACCCTGGAGCGAGGTGACACCGTGCATGAGGCCCCGTGGGCCGTCGCTCCAGAACATGAGACTGCCTATGCCTCCGTGTTACTGGCCAGGGGGCGCTACACAAGCGCAGTCAAGATTCTGAACGCGATGGATGACGCTGCCGTGCCGGCGCACGCGCTAAGACGCGCGGCACGCCGGGCTTTGGCCGGACACCGTCCCGAAGCAGCCGTGCCTCTCCTGCAGGTTATGCAGCGAATCAAGCCTCAGGATGCGTGGGTAGCCAAGCAGCTGGCCGAATTTGATGAGTCCCGGGAACTCAGCAACTACATGCTGATTCGCAGAGGCTTCCCTTTGCCGCCGGTTTCCAGGCACCGCCGTTATGAACCTATTCCACGCAAGGTGCTCTATACCCTGCACAATTCCCTTCCCTTCCATTCGGCGGGATACGCCACACGCACCCACGGACTGCTTTCACAGCTGAATAGGAGCGGGTTCAACGTCCAGGGCGTAACGAGGCTCGGCTATCCGTACGATATGCCCGGCAGGGCGGACATGGGACCGATCGAAACACATCATACGGTCGATGAGGTCGTTTACGCCCACCTGAGCACCCAACCCGGCGTGGAACGGAAAAAACCCCTGTTTGATTATGTCCAGCGCTACGCCGACGCACTGGAATCGTTCGCTATGGAGGCCAAGCCAGCCGTTATGCATGCGGCGTCGAATCACTGGAATGGCCTTGCCACTGTCGTTGCTGCAAACCGGCTGGGGATACCTTCGGTATACGAGGTGCGTGGGCTGTGGGAAGTTACCCGGGGATCGAGAAACCCTGATTGGGTTGGCAGCGGAATGTACCGGATGATTGCCCGCATGGAAGCCGATGCAGCCCGGGGCGCCACGCAGGTCTTAACCATCACGAACGCCCTAAAGGATGAGCTGGTGAGGCGTGGCGTCGAGGAAGCCAAGATCTCCGTGGTTCCGAACGGTGTGGATACAGGGCGTTTTCGTCCCTTGCAGAAGGACGCGGCGCTGGCCTCCACCCTTGGACTAGAGGGAAAAACCGTGATTGGCTACATCGGGTCGATTCTTGACTACGAAGGCCTTGAAATTCTCTTGGAAGCAGCACGGGTTTTGAAACAGACACGCAGCGACTTCCATGTTCTGATCGTTGGGGACGGTGCGGAGCTTGAGCGTTTCCGGGGACTCTCCGTTGACTATGCCCTTCAAGACGTAGTCACGTTTACTGGCAGGGTCCCCCACGAGGAAGTGGAGAAATACTACTCGATCGTCGACATCGCACCCTTTCCCCGGCTACCGCTGGCAGTCTGTGAAATGGTCTCCCCCCTGAAACCGTTTGAGGCCATGGCCATGGGGAAAGCGGTAGTAGCCTCAAACGTTGCTGCACTCTCCGAGATTGTTCAGGACGGTGTTACCGGACTCCTCCACCAAAAGGGAGATGCTCAGGACCTTCAGCGGATTCTCGAAAGACTTCTGGATGACACGTCACTGCGGGAGGCACTTGCAGCCCAAGGTCTGGCCTGGGTTCGTGCCGAACGGGACTGGAGTCATCTTGCGACGTCGGTGACCAACGTCTACAACAAATTGTCCTCCGACTGAACGGAACGCCGGTGCACTTTGACATAGATTATGATGCCGCACGACGCCAAGCTTTTGGTAGTTATTTTAATGCAGTCAGCACGGACAAAACTGTTTCGGCCGACCTAATTCGCGGGAAGCTCACCTTAGCGCCACATCCTGCATGGCAAATACCTGAGCAAATAGTTTGGGATGAGGATCCCTTCTGTCAACGGAATTGGGTTGCGCAACTTCATATGCTCAGATGGCTCGACCCCGTGCGTCGCGTGGCTCTGAACAATAGAGATCAGCGAGCCAAAGAATTCTGGATCAAGACGGTGCGGTCCTGGATCGAGTCGAATAAGCCGGGAGCGAGCAAATCAAAATACGCATGGTCGAACATGATGGACGGCATACGTGCGTTGGAACTTTGTTTCGGTCTTCCACTAGTGGCCGGAACAGATGATGAAAAATGGCTTGTTGACGCCATTCTTCAACACGGGTATTGGATTGAGGATGAACGGCACCTCGGTCATTCAAATCATGCACTCCATCAACATCAAGGCCTGTTGGTCTGTGGCCTGGTACTGCGCAAAACCGAATGGGTCACACTTGCAGAGAAGCGCATGATGCAATTGTTCAGAGATAATTACGACGAGCAAGGCGTCAATGCGGAAGGAAGTATCGGATACCATAAGAATAACTACATATGGTGGGAAACTGCTTTCAAAAGATTTGATCTCGAAGGAATTGCCCGCCCCCAAGACGCTGAGCGCCTGACGCTTGCTCTGGAAGAGTTGGCTTACGCGACTAAGCCCAACCTTCAATTCGAACGAATTGGAGATATCGACACCGGGGGCCCCTCGGGGCTTCGATCGCCTGAAATCGAGTTTGTCCTGTCAAAAGGGGCTTCAGGAACACCTCCAGTCGAAAATACGAAAATTTACGACGGTGGCTATGTGTTCGGAAGAAGTGGGTGGGGTCAGTTCGAACGAGATTTTAGCGACGAGTTTTTTTATTCCCTGTCTTTCGGGTCCGCATCACGCGTTCACGGACACCAAGACGGTGGGTCGCTAACCGTTCACGCCAACGGTCATCCGTGGCTGATAGATGCGGGAAAGTATGCTTATGTCCAGGATGAGATGCGAGACTATTGCATGTCTCGACGTGGACATAATGTTATAGATATAGATGATCGACCATATGATCCGAATAGTATGGTTGAGCTTACTCGCTCCAAGTTAACCTCCGAGTTGGAAGATTTTGAGTTTGTCGATAATGGCTATCAGGGAGTCAGCCTGAAGCGGAGAGTCGTCTACTCCCGTGGTGGCGACTTTGTGATCGTCATAGATACCGTCAGAAGTGACAGTCCAGTAACTGCACACCAACGATGGCATCTGGACCCACGCACCACTCTGGAGCGCACCCGATGGGGTTTTGCGCTGGCTCGTGATTCTGGTGTGGCATCGATTCAATGGCGGGGAACAACACCTAAAGTAAGTGTTGTCAGGGGATCAGAAGAGCCCTTGGACGGATGGGTGGCCACCGAATGGATGAAAAAGGAAGCCACAAATGTGGTCTCCGCAAGCCGCCAGGGGAAATATTTTCGAATGGTTGCTGTCATCGGGGCAAGTAGCCATTCAGAAGGAGTCAATTTCACCTCTATGGACGTGGACCGTCCACACTTATTTGTAAACGTCCGCAGTGGGCGACAGCATTACGTTGTTGAGGTAGGGCCCGACAATGCCCAATTGATTATGGGTCTTAACGGGCGACCGGAGGCCGGGGCGGACAAGCGGGGCACGCCTTTGGATGAAGTACTGGGGCTAGTACAAGGGGAACTTCAATCGACGGAAAATCTAGCGCCCGCTGAGCCTGAAAACTATAGCGTTGAGTACTGGGGTGAACTCCGATGCTGGATACGCAAATCGGACAATGAGCGGCAGGCTCGTCTTATGGGCTTGGAGCGGTTGCTGCAGATGCAGATTCGTGCCGAGAAGTCGGGCCCTGATGGCGGGCGGAGGGCTGCCATTCTCGACCTAGCTGGTCAGGATCTCACTTTTGACGGCCAGATATCCAGTGAGTCATTGGGGATGCGGCGGGAGCCATTGACGCTCTGGGCTGGGGCCGGTCCGATTTCAGGGACCTACAAGATGCCACTAGTGTCCGGGATCTCCGAAGTGGATAGGGGTGGATCTAAGGGAGCCATACTCATAAGTGAAGTGGGTGGGCTCACTCTTCCGATCGCAGTTTCCAGGGGGACGGGAGATATCTTGTCGGTTCGCTTCCATGGCGCGGTTGATAGGACAAGGACCTCGCTGCCGTTGTTTCAGGGGCTGACATCTGAGCGACAGCGGGGATCAAGTTTTGCAATTTTCCAGGACCCAACCTTGGATCTTGACTCTGACTTGACGCTGGGGTGGTACTTGGGGCGTAAAGAAAATAATCTCCACCAGCATATGGCGGCGTGCATCGAGGAAATAAGAATATCGCTTGGAATTAAAAATGTTGTCTTAGCGGGCAGCTCGGGTGGTGGATTTGCAGCCTTGCAAGTCGGATCATACTTACCTGATTCCGTGGTCCTCGCGTTGAATCCACAAACTTCTGTACAACGATACTACGCTGCGCCAGCAAAACGGGCTGTAGCCGCAACCTTCGATGAGGATAAAGGGTCGGAATCCCGACTGTCCGTGCTCGAACGATATTGTGGTCTGGACGTTCTGCCAAAGATTGTCTACGTTCAAAACGTGAAAGATTC
Organism: Arthrobacter sp. Helios; assembly: GCF_023167125.1. Taxonomy (NCBI): domain Bacteria; kingdom Bacillati; phylum Actinomycetota; class Actinomycetes; order Micrococcales; family Micrococcaceae; genus Arthrobacter; species Arthrobacter sp. Helios. The sequence continues at coordinate 1,857,052 of NZ_CP095402.1, read as the reverse complement.
CTATCATGTGGAGAACCATATGAAGCCTTTTAAACATTTGTTGCAATCTCGTCAGGATGCAGGCTCTCAGCATGTGGAATTTATTGATGTTGATTGGGGAAAGGGTCATAAGTCAGCAACCCCAGAACTGTATGAGGAGTTCTGGAAACAGGCTGTCTCACGCGTAGCGGAATAGTCCTTTTGATCGAGATTCTATTACCCACCGTGTGGGTTTGAAGCCGATCTATTCGACAAATATAGAGAAAGGGCAGTGTCCGCTCGCGGACACTGCCCTTTCGGCGGCTCTACCGCACCTTAGACGAAGTCCGCGATCCGCGACCCGACCCCAAGGAGTTCCTCGATAGCCGCCACAGTACGCGAGGCTGCCTTGCCATCCCCGTACGGGTTCACGGCATTGGCCATGGAGTCGAAGTGCACGCGATCGTTCAGCAGCTGATCGACTTCCGCGACAATGCGGTTCTCGTCGGTGCCGATCAGCTTGACCGTGCCGGCGACGACGGCTTCCGGACGCTCGGTGTTTTCACGCATCACCAGGACGGGTTTTCCGAGGCTGGGGGCTTCCTCCTGGACTCCGCCGGAGTCAGTGAGCACAACGTGCGCCATGGAGAGCATCCGCGTGAACTCGCCGTAGGCGAGTGGCTCCACCACGATGACGTTCTTCTTGCCATCGATGAACGGGACAACGGCCGCGCGGACCGCCGGGTTCTTGTGCAGCGGAACCACAAGCGTCAGGTCGGGTTCTGCATCGGCGATTCGAGCCAACGCCCGGCCCACGCCGCGCATTGCTTCGCCCTGATTCTCGCGGCGGTGAGTTGTCACGAGAAGAATGCGGGCGTCCTCTTCGGCCAGCTTCTCAAGCTGCGGATCCGTGAAAGGAACCTTCTTGTCGACGGTCATGAACAGGGCATCAATGACGGTGTTGCCGGTGACGGCAATATCGGCGGCGGGAATATTCTCCGCGAGGAGGTTGGCCCGGCTGGTCGTGGTCGGAGCCAGGTGCAGGCTGGCGATCTGCGAGGTCATTTTCCGATTGGCTTCCTCCGGAAAGGGAGAAAAAAGATCTCCGCTGCGAAGCCCTGCTTCAACATGCACCACAGGAATGCTGTGGTAGAAGGCTGCGATGGCACCTGCAGTGGAGGTGGTCGTGTCGCCCTGAACGATAACTGCGTCAGGCCGGTTGACGCTGAAGAGTTTGTCCAATCCGTCAATCGTTCGCGTGAGGATCCCATTCAAGGTCTGGCCAGGAGCAAAAATATTGAGATCGTGGTCAGGGACGATTCCGAACAGTCCGTTGACCTGGTCCAGCATCGAGCGGTGCTGCCCTGTCACTGTTGTGAAGTGATTCAGGGTGGTGGATTCCTGGAGTTCAGCAACGATCGGTGCCATTTTGATGGCTTCGGGTCGAGTTCCGTAGATAGGCATAACGAGTGGCAAAGCATTACCCCATAAGACTTGAGACTTAAAAAGTGAGACTGTCAGCGTGTCAAGTCATCCTAGCCCATTGCCAAATTACTGTTGCACCCAGGGTACTTTTCTGCTTAGCCAAAAAGCACTAAGAGAGTGATAAGTGCCGGAACCGAAACTGCCACTACAGTCGACAGCGCGATGGCGACGGCGCGTTTTTTCCGGTAGGAGCTGGCCCGCTCGGGTTTTACCGTGCCCGCAAGCCGAACTGAAGGCTCGCCGGGATCCACTTTTCGTGTCCCCGAACTCATATGCCGCGCAGCCGCTACGTCCGTGTAAAGCCGTTTGCCCATGTGCTCCACTTTCCCACAAAATCCCCGAAGCTTATCGGTGCTGTCAGGGCCCTGCGGTACGCTTCTCACTGGACAGGCTGCTTTACGGGTCAATGATGACCAGTAAGGTTACGCACGCAGAAGCTGGCACGAACCGGAGTCCACGTATGAGCAACAGCACGGAACGGGATTACTTTGCAGACTAAGATCACCGCCAATGCGCAAGCGCTGAAGCGATGGTTGAGCAAGGCCGAGGTCTCCCTGGGGAACCACAGCGACCGGCTGAACGCCATCAATATCTTCCCGGTAGCCGACGGCGATACCGGAACCAACCTCTACCTGACCATGCGCGCAGCCTCCGCTGCGGCGGCGGAGCTGGAGACCCAGGACATCGGCGAACTGCTCTCGACTGCGGGCCGCTCCGCCATGGAACAGGCCCGCGGAAACTCGGGCACCCTGCTCTCCGTTTTCCTCACCGCAATGGCAGAGCCGCTGCAGGGCAGCACCAGGCTGTCCGCGCCGCAGCTGGCGAGAGCCCTGGACCGTGCGCAGCTGCGCTCCTGGTCCGTACTCAGCGATCCCGTTCCCGGGACGATGCTGTCCGTCCTGGAAGAGGCTGCCCGGGGCGCTTCCCGGGTGGAAGCCGCCCAGATCGGCGATGACTCCAACGCCGGCCTGGCCGAAACCCTCCGCGCCATGATGACAGCGGCCCTGGCCGCCGTCGTGCGCACTGAAGAGCAGCTGCAGACCCTGACCGATGCCCGGGTGGTCGACGCCGGCGGTGTCGGATTCCTGCTGGTGCTGGATGCCCTGCGCGCCGCAGCCCTGGGCGAGGAACTGCAGCGCGAGCTGCTCGACGGACTGCACGGGTACGACGTCCAGGACCCGCACATCCACAGCAGGCAGCCGCAGCTCGAAGGCGTGGAGGTTATGTGCACCATCACGCTCAGCCCGCTCGACGCCGCCACGATGCGGCTCTCGCTGGATGAGCTGGGGGAGTCCGTGATCATGAGCGCCGTCAGCCCGGTGGGGGATGGCTACCGCTGGCGGGTCCACGTCCACACCCCGGATGCCGGAGCTGTGCTGGAACTGCTGCGCACGGTGGGCGAACCGACCAACGTCACGATCACCGAGCTGTCCGCCAACGGGCACCAGACAACCGAAATTCCGCAGGTCCCGGTCCCGGGGGACACCGCCGCCAGCGGCGGCTTGGCCCGCGAAGCCTGAGGTCCATGCAGGACATGCCGGACAGGATTCCCGGCGAACTCGACTACCCGCTCGACCGCCGGATTGGTAAACGCTCCGCTGACAAAATCCAGCAGCAGCTTGGGATCTCCACAGTGGGGGAGCTGCTGCTGCACGTTCCGCGCCGCTACCTCGAACGCGGTGAACTCACGCCGATTGCCGAGATCCCCTTCGATGAGGAAGTCACGCTGGTCGCCCGGGTGCAGAGCAACAACGCGCGGCGGATGCAGACCCGGAAGGGAATGATCCTCGAGATCACCGTCACAGACGACGCCGGCGGGTCTCTGGGGCTGCTGCACCTGACCTTCTTCAATGGCTACCAGGCGCAGAAGGACCTGCAGGTGGGTGCCCGCGCCATGTTCTCCGGCAAGGTCGGCGTCTACAAGGGCCAGCTGACGCTCACGAACCCGAACTATGTGCTGCTGGCCGACGACGCCGATGACGAGGAGGAAGCCAAACGGCCCATTCCGGTGTATCCGGCCACCGCCAAACTGACCAGCTGGGACATCAAGAAAACCATCGACCTGCTGCTGGACAGCCTGCAGGCCGAGCGGCTGCGCGATCCGCTCCCCGAGGCCATCCGCCGCCGGGAGGGCCTTATGGGCCTGGCAGCAGCGTACGAGGCCATCCACCGCCCCGCGGATATCCAGGAGGCGTACAAGGCACGCCACCGCTTCCGCTACCAGGAGGCCCTGGTGCTGCAGACGGCCCTGGCACGCCGGCACGCCTTCACCGCCCAGCAGGACGCCACCGCCCGGCCGCCGGTCCAGGGCGGACTGCTTGAAGCCTTTGATGCGGCTCTGCCTTTCACGCTCACCGCCGGCCAGGAACAGGTGGGTGCGGAACTGGCGGCTGATCTTGCGAAGGCACACCCGATGAACCGCCTGCTCCAGGGCGAGGTCGGTTCCGGCAAAACGCTGGTGGCCCTGCGCGCCATGCTCCAGGTGATCGACGCCGGCGGGCAGGCAGCGCTGCTGGCGCCCACCGAAGTCCTCGCCGCCCAGCACCACGCCTCGATCACCCGGACCCTGGGTCCGCTGGCCGAAGGCGGACTGCTCGGCGGCAGCGAGAACGGCACGCGCGTGACGCTCCTGACCGGGTCCATGGGTGCCGCCCAGCGCAAGGCAGCGCTCCTGGAAGCCGCCAGCGGCAGTGCCGGGATTGTGATCGGCACCCACGCCCTGCTCTCGGAGCACGTGCAGTTCGCGGACCTCGGCCTGGTTGTGGTGGACGAGCAGCACCGCTTCGGCGTCGAACAGCGGGATCTGCTGCGGACCAAGGGCCGGCACAGCACCCCGCACCTGCTGGTGATGACGGCGACGCCGATCCCGCGGACCGTGGCCATGACGGTCTTCGGTGATCTGGATGTTTCCACCCTGGCGGAGCTTCCCGCCGGCCGCGCACCGATTTCCACCCATCTGGCCCCGCTGGCGGAGAAGCCCGCCTGGGGGCCGCGCATCTGGGCCCGGGCCCGCGAGGAGATCGACGCCGGCCGGCAGGTCTACGTGGTCTGCCCCAAAATCGGGGACCGCGAAGAGGAACCCGGCACCGAGCTGGCCCTCATCGAGGAACCCGCCGGGGAACCCGCCTCCCAGCGCAGCCAGCGGCCACTGGCCTCCGTGGTGGACACCGTGGAACGCCTGCAGGAGCTGCCGGTGCTGGCAGGCACCCGGATCGCGGTGCTGCACGGCCGGATGGATCCGGCGGACAAGTCCGCGGCCATGGACGCCTTCAACCGCGGGGAGACCGATCTGCTGGTCTCCACGACCGTGATCGAAGTGGGCGTGGACGTGCATAACGCCACCATGATGGTGATCCTCGACGCCGAACGGTTCGGCATGTCCCAGCTCCACCAGCTGCGCGGACGCGTTGGGCGTGGCGGACTGCCCGGCACCTGCCTGCTCGTGACCAACCTTGAACCAGGACATCCGAGCCGTGAGCGGCTGGACGCCGTCGCAGCGACAACGGACGGATTCGAACTCTCCCGCCGGGACCTGGAACTTCGCCGGGAAGGGGACATCCTCGGCGCCTCCCAGTCCGGCGGACGCTCCACCCTTAAGCTGCTCCGCGCCATCCAGGACGAAAAAGTCATCGAAAAGGCACGGACCGATGCGCAGGAACTTGTTGCCGGGGATCCTGACCTGCTCGAATACCCCGGCCTCAACGAAGCAATCGAGGCCTACCTGAACCCGGAAAAGGAAGCCTTCCTGGAACGGGGCTGATGCCGGGCCTGGTCCGGCGGCTGGCTAAAGTGGAAGCATGAGCCGCATTATTGCCGGGGCCGCCGGCGGATCCACCCTGTCCAGCGTTCCGGGATCAGGAACCCGGCCCACCACGGACCGGGTCAAGGAAGCGCTCTTCTCCCGGCTGGAATCCTATGAAATTCTCTCCGGCGCCTACGTCCTGGACCTGTTCGCCGGATCCGGCTCCCTCGGCGTCGAAAGCGCCAGCCGCGGAGCTGACCGCGTTGACCTGGTGGAGCTGGCGGAGAAAGCTGCGGGGGTCTGCCGCGCCAACGCCGCACTGGTGAACCGGGTGCTGGGCAAGGAGCGGGTGCGGGTGCACCGGGCCAAGGCCGAGACCTACCTGCTCCGGGTGCCCGAGGGCCTGGCCTGGGACCTGGTGTTTATCGACCCGCCATATGACCTGGACGAAGACGGACTGGCCGGTGTGCTGCAGGCCCTCACCGCGCACCTCGCGCCCGGCGCCGTCGTGGTGGTGGAACGCTCCACCCGCTCACCCGAACCCGTATGGCCGGACGGCCTGGAGCGCTTCAGCGAACGCGCCTACGGCGAAACAACCCTCTGGTTCGCCGAGCCGGCGGAGCCGGACGCGCAGCCCAACCCAGCCGAAAACTGACGGTTCAGCGCCCCGAGGCGAAGGAGTCCAGCTCCGCCCCGGTGAGCACCGCAGCCGGATGCGGCCCGGCCGCCAGCAGCGCCGTGGTCCACTCCTGCGGCCAGCGGAACGGGGTTCCGGCCAGGACGATGTTTCCCGGATGGCGGCCGGTGAACATACCGGCGTCGCCCAGGGCGGCAACGTCGCCGCCGGCAGCGCCGAAGACGTCCTGCATGGCGGCCGCCTGCCGGCGGGCAAAGGCCAGCGGCGGATCATCACCCACGTTGACCAGCAGCACACCGGCGGGGGAGAGCAGCGCGAGCAGCTCGGCGTAGTAGTCCGGCGCCGCCAGGTGTTCCGGAGCATCGGCGCCGGCGAAAACATCCAGGACGATCACATCGAAAGACGCCGGCTCGAACCGTTCGAGCTCGGCGCGTGCGTCTCCGATGATGGTCTGCAGCCGGGTCCCTTCGGGCAGCGGCAGGTACGCCAGCACATAGTCCAGGAGCTCGCGTTCCAGCTCGACGGCGGCCTGCTCCGAACCGGGCCGGGTGGCCTGGACATACCGGGCGAGCGTCAGCGCGCCGGCACCCAGATGCAGGGTCCGCAGCGGCTGGCCGGCCGGAGCGGCGAGGTCCACGGCGTTGCCGATCCGGCGGAGATACTCATAGAAGATCTCCTGCGGCTGTGCCAGGTTCACATGCGACTGCTGGGCACCGCCGATGGACAGGATCCAGGCGCCCCCGGTGAACGCGTCTTCGTCCAGCTCGGCGTGCGCGCCGATGCCGCGCAGCAGGCGCGGCGGCGGGCGGAGGGCCACTAGAGCACCTCCCCGAGGCGCGCAATGCGTTCCGCTGCTTCCTGCAGCACATCGAACCGTTTGCAGAACGCGAACCGCAGCAGCGTACGGGTCCGTTCAGCTCCCTCCGGGTGGCAGAACATGGCCACCGGAATGGCCGCAACACCCACCAGCTCCGGCAGCCGCCGGGCCAGGTCAGTGGCATCGGTGACACCCAGGGGAGCGACGTCGGCGTTCACGAAGTAGGTTCCCTGCGGTGTAAAGACGTCCAGCCCGGCGGCCCGCAGCCCCGCAGAGAGCACGTTGCGCTTGGCGCGCAGGGTCCCGGCGGCGTCGGTAAAGAAGGAATCCTCCATCCGCAGGCCTGCGGCAATGGCGGCCTGGAAGGGCGCCCCGGAGCTGTAAGTCAGGAAGCTCTTGACGGTGCGGACGGCGGCCACCAGCTCAGCGGGCCCGCTCAGCCAGCCGATCTTCCAGCCCGTCAGGGAGAACGTCTTGCCGGCCGAGGAGATGGTGAGGGTCCGGTCCGCGGCTCCGGGCAGGGTCGCCACGGGGATGTGCCGGGGGCCGAACGTGAGGTGCTCGTACACCTCATCGGTGACGATCACGGCGTCGTGCCGGATGGCGAGGTCCACGATCCGCTGCAGGACCGGTTCCGGGAAGACCGCGCCGGTGGGATTGTGCGGATTGTTCACCAGGACCACGCGGGTGCGGTCGGTGAACGCTGCTTCCAGGGCGTCCAAGTCGGGCATGAAGTCCGGTGCCAGCAGGGGAGCGGTGGTGTGGGTGGCGCCGCTCAGGCCGATAACGGCGCCGTAGGAGTCGTAGAACGGTTCAAACGTCAGCACCTCATCGCCCGGCCCGGTCAGCGCCAGCAATGCCGAGGCGATGGCTTCGGTGGCGCCCGTGGTCACAATGATCTCGGTCGCCGGGTCCAGGTTCAGCCCGTAGAAGCGTTCCTGATGCTCGGCGACAGCCTCCCGCAGCACGGGAAGCCCCTGTCCCGGGGCGTACTGGTTGGCGCCGGCCAGGATGGCCTTGCGGGCGGAGTTGCGGATCTCCGCCGGACCGTCCTCATCCGGAAAGCCCTGGCCCAGGTTGATCGCTTCGTGCCTGCCGGCCAGCACGGTGATCTCCTCGAAGATCGTCACCCCAAGGTTTCCGTCCGCGCCGAGCAGGTTGGCGCCTGCGGCTGTTCGCTGCCAGGGGGCCGGGGCTCCGTCCCTGGAGTCACGGAGGGGTTGTGCGCGGGGTGTTGAAGTCATGCCTTCAAGTATTACCCGCACCGAGCCGGTAGATTCGACTTATGCGACGCGCAGTATGCCCCGGTTCCTTTGACCCGATCCACAATGGCCACCTGGAAGTGATTGCCCGGGCGGCGAATCTCTTCGACGAAGTGATCGTGGCTGTTTCCACGAACTACTCCAAGAAGTACCGCTTTTCCGAAGACGAGCGGCTGGAGATCGCAGCCGAAACCCTCGGCTCCCTGGCGGGGGTGTCGGTGCTGCCCATGGGGCACGGGCTGCTGGCGGATTTCTGCCGCGAGCATGGAGCCAATGCGATTGTGAAGGGTCTGCGCTCGGTGCAGGACTACCAGTACGAACTTCCGATGGCGGTGATGAACCGGCACCTCACCGGCGTCGAAACCGTGTTCCTCGCGGCCGATAACTCCTATACGCACCTGTCCTCGAGCCTGATCAAGGAAGTTGCGGCACTGGGCGGGGACATCACCGAATTCGTGCCGAGCGCCGTCCTGAAGCGAATGGACGCGCTGCGCTAGCTGTTCTCAGCTGTTCACATATGTTCCAGATCAAATAGCGGTGCCGCATGCCGGGCGCAGGAAGGCTGCCAGCAGGCCGCCGGTCTCCTCCACAAAGCGTCCGGCCCAGCGCCAGGGGCTCATTGAAGGTTCCGACGCGACCATGGTGGTGTGGGCGGTGGAGCACTGGCTGATGTTGGCCTCGGCCCGCACCACGTGGTACTTGGAGGTCACCACGATGATCTCGTCCCAGCCGTTATCCGCTGCCAGCCGGGCTATCGAGCGGGCCTCGGCGCGGGTTGAGAGCGGAGCGGGCGTGAAGCACTCGATCGCCGGGTTGGTGGTGTATTCACAGACAAAGTCCGTGTTCGCGTTGCCGGGTGTATCGGTGGTGGAGAGCACGAGGACGGGAGCGTACCCGTCCCGCAGCAGCTGCTGCCCGACCGGGAGCCGCTCGGTGGCGGCTCCGGCCAGCACCACGATCGCGTCCGCACTGATCGTCTCCCTGGCGGGATCTTTGGCGGCCTGGGGATACAGGAAGAGGTTGGCGCTCACCAGCAGCCACACCAGCAGGGTGCACAGGACCGCCGCCCCGATCCGGGCAAGCACGCGCCGGGCTGCGGCGGGGAGGAGAACAATTGACACACCGCAAGCGTAGGTGAGAGCCGCCCGTGCGCCGGAATCCGCCGTCGGGCCCTGGTGCGGCTAAACTGGTTGAGCAGCCGGTAAGGCAGGCGCCGGGTCCGCCCGAAGCGCCCACCGGCGGGCCGGTTTGAGAGATTCCGTCCGGTCAGGCTAAGATGATATGTCGGTCTATGTTCTACAGGAGTTCTCATTAGCGTTTCATCGCGGTCACATCCGAGTTCCCCCTTGGCAGTCAATGTCAAGGATCTCGGGCGCAGCCCGGGAACCATGCGGACAATGCATGAGCATCTGCCGGCACCGAAAGACTTCGGTGTTGCGCTGATCGGCGTACCCGTTGGATCGGACATTGAGCTCGATCTGCGGTTTGAGGCCGTGCACGAAGGGATTTTGGTATCCGGAACCGCGGTTGTCCCAGTACGGGGCGAATGCGGACGGTGCCTGACGCCCATCGCGTACGACCAGGACGTCGATGTGCAGGAACTCTTCTACTACGAGGACACTGAGTCCTTCGAAGAAGAAGAGGAAGAAGAGCAACGCCGGATCGAGCGAGATGTCATCGATCTTGAACCGGTTTTGCGGGACGCAGTGGTCACCACCCTGCCGTTCCAGCCGGTGTGCCGGGAAGACTGCGAAGGTCTTTGCCCCGATTGCGGGGTGCGCCTTGAGGAGGATCCGGGTCACCACCATGAAGTCGTGGATCCTCGCTGGGCAGCCCTCGCCGGGTTGACTGGCACCGCCGCTGACAACGAAGCGGCAAAAAGTACAGAGTCAGACGAGAGAGAAGAGAGTTAGTCGTGGCTGTTCCCAAGCGGAAAATGTCCCGCTCGAATACGCGTGCACGCCGGTCCCAGTGGAAGGCAACTGCGCCCAACCTGGTGAAGACCGTTGAGAACGGCCGCGTAACCTACAGCCTGCCCCATCAGGCCAAGGTCGTAACCGACTCCGCAGGCACTGCGCTGTTCCTTGAATACAAGGGCCGCAAGGTAGCGGACGTCTAAGACCAGTGTTTACCCCTTTGCCGTCTGTCCTCTGAGGACAGCCGATGAAGGGGCACACTGCTTTTCGGGGCGATCTCAGCACGTGAAGAATACTGAAGAGCTTCTGAAGCGTCTCGGCGTCGATATCGATGCCGGGACGCTTCGTCTTGCGCTCACACACAGGTCCTACGCCTACGAACACGGCGGCATCCCGACCAACGAACGCCTCGAGTTCCTTGGGGATTCGATCCTCGGGTTCTCCGTCACCGACGCGCTCTACCGGGACAACCCTGACCTTTCCGAGGGCGAGCTGGCCAAGCGCCGCTCCGCCGTCGTGAGTACCAAGGCCCTTGCCTCGGTGGCCCGCCAGCTGCAGCTGGGCGACTTCATCCTGCTGGGGCAGGGTGAGAAGCTGACCAACGGCAAGGACAAATCCTCCATCCTGGCCGACACCACCGAAGCCCTGATCGGCGCGGTGTACCTCTGTCACGGGATTGAGACGGCCCGCGCCATGGTGATGCGCCTGATTGGGCCGCTGCTGCATGACGCGGACGCCCTGGGCGCCGGGACCGACTGGAAAACCAGCATCCAGGAAATCGCTGCCGCCCGGAAACTCGGCGACATCGAATATCGGGTGACCGGCACCGGTCCGGACCATTCCCGCAGCTTCGTGGCAGTCCTCCACATCGGCGGCCAGGCCTACGGCACCGGCAACGGCCGTTCCAAGAAGGACGCCGAGCAGGAAGCCGCTGCCGACACCTGCCGCCGGCTGAACGATACCGGCATGCGTCCGGTCACCCCCACTGCCTAGCCGGCCCGCCCCATGCCCGAACTCCCCGAAGTCGAGGTAGTACGCCGCGGCCTGGCCCGGTGGGTCCGCGGACGGAGCATTGAAGCCGCAGAAGTCCTGGACCCGCGCTCCGTCCGGCGTCATGCTCCGGGACCGGACGACCTCCGCGGGAACCTGGAAGGCGCCCGCGTGCTGGACGTTGTCCGGCGCGGTAAGTTCCTCTGGATGCCGCTGGTCGAGACCGGCGATGAATCCGGCGCCGCGCCTCCCTTCGCCCTGATGGCGCATCTGGGCATGAGCGGGCAGCTCCTGATGGAGGATCCCGCTCTGCCGGATGAGAAACACCTCAAGATCCGGCTGACCCTCAGCCCTGCTTCGGACGACGACGGATCACCCATGCCCGCGGAACTGAGGTTTGTGGACCAGCGGATTTTCGGCGGGATGTTCCTCGCCGATCTGCTGCCGACACCGGATGGTGCGCCGGGCGGGCTTTCCGAAACCGGAATGGCGCTGCTCCCGTCAGAAGCCGCACACATCGCCCGGGATCCGCTGGACCCGTTCTTCTCCTTCGACGAGTTCTACCGCAGGCTGCGTTCCCGCCGCACCGGCGTCAAACGGGCGCTGCTGGACCAGGGACTGATTTCCGGCGTAGGCAACATCTACGCCGATGAAGCGCTGTGGAGCGCGAAAATCCACTTCGCCCGGCCCACGGACACGATGCGCCGTGCCGACGCTCTGCGTCTGGTCGACGCTGCCCGGGACGTCATGACCCGCGCACTGGCCGCGGGCGGCACCAGCTTCGATTCGCTCTACGTCAACGTCAACGGGGCATCGGGGTACTTTGCCCGGTCACTGAACGCCTACGGCCGGGAAGGTGAACCCTGCCTGCGCTGCGCCGAAGCTGGCCGCACCACGCTCATCCGCCGGGATTCCTTCATGAACCGGTCCTCCTACAGCTGCCCGGTCTGCCAGCCCAGGCCCCGCAACGGACGCTGGTAACCTCCCTGACGCCTGACGCCCGGCAACAGGCTCAGCGCAGGACCTCGATGAGGACCACCCAGGCGAAGGCCGCCCCGGCGATCACGCCGAGGACCGCCCCGGCCCCCAGCCAGGCCAGCCCGGCGCCGTCGCCCGCCAGAAGCAGGACCGCGCCCGCCGCATAGGTGGCAACCGGAGCCAGGAGCAGCAGAGCTTTAGGGAACCGTGTTCCGCGGGGAGTGCCCGGGCTGCGGTACACCGAGCGGACTGCCCGGACCACCACAACGGCCAGGATGGCGGTGCCCACCGCCGTCTCGGCGCCGTAGGCCCAGAGCGGCTGGCCAGGCATCAGCCCGAGGGCACACACCACCAGCGCCAGCGTGAGCGTGGCGACGGCCGCTGCGGCTCGGGACGGCAGTGGTTCCGCGGCGAGAATATCCTTGATGTTCACCGACATCGCCACGATGAGCAGCCCCACCAGCGCCGCAGTGCCGCCCAGCATGGCGACGTTGAACTCACTCCAGGCTTCCAGCGGGGCTTCCATGCGAGCACACTGTAGCGTGCGCCGCCGGGGTTCTCAGCAGTGCCGGGGCGTTAGTTCCGGCGCAGCTCAGCAACCAGCGCGTCGTTGAAGACCGGCCAGGCTTCCGCTGCCCAGGGACCGAAATCCCGGTCCGTCAGGACGACGGCGGCTGCCTGCAGATCGGGATCGACCCACAGGAACGTCCCCGACTGCCCGAAGTGCCCGAACGTGCGCGGCGAATTGGTGCTGCCGGTCCAGTGCGGGGACTTGCTGTCCCGGATTTCGAATCCCAGCCCCCAGTCGTTCTCCTTCTGCCGGCCGAAGCCGGGCAGGACCCCGGCGAGCCCCGGATAAGCGACGGTGGTTGCTGCGGCCAGCGACCCGGGCGTGATCAGCCGGGGCGCCTGCAGCTCCGCGGCGAACCGGATCAGGTCCTCTGCGGTGGAAACGGCACCGGCTGCGGGGGAACCCTCCAGCGTGGTGTCCGCCATGCCCAGGGGCGCCAGGACAGCTTCGCGGAGATAGTCAGCGAACGCTATTCCGGTGGCCTCCTCCAGCGCCTCGGCCAGGACTTCGAAGCCGGCGTTGGAGTACAGCCGCCGTGTACCGGGTTCATACCGGACGGTGCGGTCGCCAAAGTCGTAACCGCCGGTATGGGCCAGCAGATGGGAAACCGTGGAACCGGGCGGGCCGGCGGGATCATCCAGGGCAACCGCTTCTTCTTCGAGCGCAACCTGGAAGGCATACGCCGTGAGCAGCTTGGTCACCGACGCCAGCGGAAAGCGCCGGCGCTGCTCGCCGTCGGCTCCCAGTACGGTGCCGTCTGCGGCGATGACCGCCGCTGCGGCGTGCTCGGCGGGCCAGTCCTGGATCAGTGCTGTGCTTTTCATCCCTGTCATCCTATGGTGCCCGCCGTCCGGGGGTGTCCTGCCGTGCCGCCGTAGTGGCCGGCCAGGCGGCGCATTCCTTCGTCGATGGAGACCTCGGGAGTCCAGTCCAGCACCTCGCGGGTGTGCCGCTGGTCGAACCAGTGGGAGGTGGAGAGCTGCTCGGCCAGGAACCGGGTCATCGGCGGCTCATCGTGGACCAGGCCGCGTGCGCCTGCCGCCAGCCAGGCCTTCTCGATGATGCTCCCCGCTCCGCGCGCCACCCAGCCCGGGACACTGAAGCCCGGTGCCCGGACGCCGCCGGCGGCACAGATACCGGACATCAGCTCACCGACGGTGCGGGGCTGGCCGTTCGTGACCACCAGCGCCTGGCCGTGGGCGTGCTCCATCCGTTCCAGTCCGCGGACGATCGCCGCAGCAGCGTTATCCACGTAGGTGGTGTCGATGAGGGCCGCTCCGCCGTCGAGCAGCGGCAGCCGGCCGGAGCGCGCCCGGTCGATCACGCGTTCCACCAGCTGGGTATCGCCGGGACCCCAGACGACGTGCGGGCGGATCGCCGTGACCCGGAATTCCGTGGAATCGGCGGCGAGGGCCAGCAGTTCCGCCGCGGCCTTGGACCGGGCATAGTTGCCGCGGGCCTGGTCCGGATCGGCCTGACCCGCGCCGGCACCGGCAATCGGTTCGCCGAAGTGCGCCACGGACGGGGAAGAAACGAAGACCAGGTCCCGGACCCCCGCGGCGCGGGCGGCGGAGAGGATATTGCGGGTGCCCTCGATGTTGGTTGCCTCGAACTCGGACCACGCACCGGTGAAGGACACTTTGGCCGCCAGATGCACGACGGCGTCCATTCCCTCCACTGCCCGTGCCACGGCGGCAGGGTCGGTCACGGAGCCGGCCACCGATTCCAGTCCGGAGCCGGCTGCCGGCCGGCGCTGGAAGGTGCGGACCTGATGCCCGCGGCCGGCAAGCAGCTGTGCCACGGCGCCGCCGAGCAGGCCGCTGGCACCGGTGACGAGGATGCGCCGGCTCATCGGCGGGCTCCCGGTGCGCTGATCCGGCCGCCGGCCAGGACCTGCGCGGCCCAGGTCCCCAGGGCGGCGCGGTCGATCTTGGAATTGTGCCGGATGTCGGTGGGCATCTGCGGCAGAACCAGCACCGCTGCGAGATCCAGCCCGCAGGCCGCGGCGACGGCGTCCCGGACGGCCGCTGCCGTCTCCTGATCGGCCGGGCCTGCCCTTCGGGTGCCGCCGGCGGGTTCAATGACCGCCGCCGGCACCTGCGTTCCGGCGGGGCCGACGCCGACCAGTGCGGCCAGCCGCACTGCGGGCACGCTCTCGGCAGCCTGCTCCGCCGCGACCGGTGTGACCGGCCCGGCGGGTGTGGTGAGGACGTGGCCCAGCCGGCCTTCGACCCAGAGGCGGCCGTCGGCGTCGAAATGCCCAACGTCTCCGGTCCGGTGCCAGCCGGGCACCGAGGAACTGTGCTCCTCGGTGATCCAGAGCCGGTCATACCGGTCCTTCACATGCGGGGCGCTGACCAGGATTTCCCCGGTAACGCCCGGTGCGTCGGAGAGCCCGGTTCCGGCGGAGCCGTCCGCGGCGAGCGGTGCGATGGCCACCCGTGCCCCTGCGACGGCGGTCCCGACGCAGACACCGTTGCCGGTGCCGGCCTTGCGGATCTGCTCCAGGCTGATGTCGGTGACCGGGAGGGCCTCGGTCATGCCGTACGGGGTGTGCAGGGCTGCCTGCGGCACCAGCAGCTGAACCCGGCTCAGCAGCGCTTCCGGGATGGGCGCCCCGGCGGAGAGCAGCAGGTCCACGCCGGCGAGGGCGGCCCGCTGCGCGTCGCTGAGCTCCTCCGCCGTCGCCAGCACGTTGGCCAGGGCGGCCGGTGAGGCGAAAACGGTGGTGGCGCCGACGGCGGCCGCTGCGTCCGCCAGCGCGCGGGCGCTCAGGGTGCGCGGCGCCGTGACGTCCATGTCCGGGGTCACCGAGGTGGCGCCGAGTGCCGGTCCCAGCAGTGCGAACGGTGCGAACCCGGCCACCAGGGCGGAACCGGCCCGCAGGTCATAGGTCGCTTTCAGGGTGTCCCGCATCGCGGCGAGCCGGCGGTGCGTGTAGACGGCGCCCTTCGCCGGTCCGGTGGAACCGGAAGTGAAGAGGACGGCGGCGTCGGCATCGGGGTCCGTGCGGTGGTCCGGAACCGGTTTGCCGGTGCCAGCCTCGACCAGCTCGGAAACCGTGTGCTCCACGCCCAGCAGCCTGCGCCGGAGGGGCGCCGCTTCGCCGGCCAGGATGCGCTGTCCGGGCCAGCCGAACAGCCTGGCCCCGGTGATTGCCCGTTCAATTCCGACGATGAACTGCGGGCCTGCGCCCTTGATGGCCCGGCTCAGCCCGGCGGTGCCCAGGCCGGCGTCGGCCACCACCACCACGGCGCCTACCCGCAGGCAGGCGTAAATCAGCGAGGTCAGCTCGATGCCCGGAGGCACCAGCAGGTTCACCCGGTTCCCCGGGCGGACGCCGATCCCGGTGAGCCCTGCGGCGAGGGCGTCCACCCGGGCGCCGAGCTGCTTCCAGGACAGGGTTGTTGGAACGGCTGCGGTGCCGCCGGTGGCCGGAGCCATGTCCACGACGGCGGGGGAGTCATCACCGGAGCGCTCATCCAGTTCCGCAAGCATGGGCCGGAAGGGGGCCTGCCCGGCACCGGCTCCTGCGGAGGATTCTGCGGTGGCTCCTGCCGCCGGGCTGGGGGCGCTGACCTTTTGCTCCAGCCAGCTGAACACCGGAGCGGCGATGTCCCGGTCTTCGGGCAGCAGGTGGCCTGCGCCTTCGAACCGGTGGACGTCCGCGTGCGGCAGCCTGGTGATCAGGTCCCGCAGATAACGGTCGGAGAAGACCGGGTCCTTGGGGCCCCAGAGCGCCAGGACGGGGACCTTCAGCCCGCGGATTCCTTCGGCGACGCGGGTCAGGGCCCGGTAGCTGGGATGGGTCTCATCCGCGGGAATATCCGCCACGAAGTTCCCGACGCCGCTGCGCCGCGCGGAACCGCGGTACGGCGCGGCGAAGGCGCGGCGGACCTCCGGAGCCAGCGCCGGCTGGGCCAGGGCATGGGTGACCCGGAGAAAGGCATCGGTGCTGACAGTGCCCCAGCCATGCACTGCGGGATGGAGCGCGAGCCGGAGGGCCGGCGGGAGCGAGAAGCCGGCGGGGTGTACGGCGGTGTTGGTCAGGACAACGCCCGCCAGGTTCCGGCGGTGCTGCAGTGCCCAACCCAGGGAGATGATGCCGCCCCAGTCGTGGCCCACCGTGACCACCGGGCCGTCCAGTGCCAATGCCGCGGTGAGGTCGGACAGATCGCTGATCCGGTCGGCGAGCCGCCGGAACGTGCCGGTGCGGGCCGAGTAGCCCATGTCCAGCTGGTCAACGGCGATGACGCGCCAGGGACGTTCGGAGGTGCTGCCGGCAGCGGCCAGCGTCCGCCAGAGGTAGGACCAGGTGGGGTTGCCGTGCACGCAGAGCAGGGTGCCGGCAGGCTCAACGCCCCGGGACCTGAGGTCCGGGGCGTTGTCCAGGACGTGCCACTTGTGCTGGGCTCCGGGACGGTCGACGGCGGCGGTGGAGGGAACCTGGACATAGCGGGACCAGGCGGCCGGAACACCGGGCCAGAGTTCAGCTACCACGCGATTTCCATCATGGTGGTGTTCAGGCCCGAACCAACGCCCATACACAGGACACGGTCCCCGGGGGTTAGGGTCCTGGCTTCCTGCGCCAGGGTCATGGGCAGGGAGGCCGGCCCCACGTTGCCCCAACGCGGGAAGGTGATCGGCACCCGCTCCCGGTCCAGGTCCACTGCCTTGATGATCGCGTTCGTGTAGGAATTGGAGACCTGGTGGGTGACGTACCGGTCCATGCCCTGCCAGTCCCAACCGTTCGCCTGGGCTTCGTGCCAGGCGGTGACCACCAGCTCCAGTCCGCCGTCGAGCAGGCCCTTGGTGTCGGTGTACATACCGCCTTCGCCGCCGACGCACAGTTCGTGGTGCTCGGTTCCGGCCCGGGACACCCCGCCCAGGATCCGGTGCGAACCGGGATGGTCCGCGGCGCGGCCGATCACGGCGGCTGCGGCGCCGCTGCCCAGGGTCAGTGTGGCAAATTCCCGCAGGTAGTCCTGCCGGGTGGAGTCCTCCCGGTTCAGCCGCCCGAACGTCGCTTCCTGGACGCCCTGGGAATCTTCTCCGGCAACGATCAGCGCGTAGTCGATCTGCCCGGACTCGATCATGTTGGAGGCCATGGTGATGCCATTCACAAATCCCAGGCAGGCATTGGCCAGATCGAAGTTGAGGGCGGAGGAGGGGAGGCCGAGGTGGTGGTGGATCTTGACGGCGACGGACGGCTCCAGGTTCTTGCGCGTCACGGAGGTGTTGATCAGCAGCCCGATCTGCGCCGGCTCCACCCCGGCCTCGGCCATGGCCTTTGCACCGGCTTCGATGGCGCCGTCTTCGAAGGTGGTGCCAGGAGCCCACCATCGGCGCTCGCTGACCCCTGCCACCCGCTCCAGCAGGCCTTTGGACAGGCGCAGCCGTTTCAGGGAGGGAGAGAGCCGCTCATCGAATTCCGGTGAGCTGACAACGACGGGCGCCTCTACGCTCTTCACGCTCAGGAGTGCGGTGTTGGTGTGGTGGAAGTTGAAGTTCCCGCTCAAAATGCCTGCCTTGTCTGCTGCCAAAAGATCGCGGTCCGGGCCTGGTTGTAACCCGAAACGGCGCCGCCGAACCATATGATTCTTCTAGAAGCCTACTTTCCTGCCGGGCCTGGAAAGCGCGAAAGCCCGGATTACGCTCTGCGAGTACTGCGGTTAAGTGTGGGGGAAGCGGTGGCTTTAGGGAATCTTCCACAAACGAGAGACAGAGGCCAGTGCACTTAAAAACACTGACGATGCGGGGCTTCAAATCCTTTGCATCGGCCACCACCTTTGAGTTCGAGCCGGGGGTGACCGCTGTTGTCGGTCCGAACGGCTCGGGCAAATCCAACGTGGTGGACGCCCTGGCCTGGGTGATGGGGGAGCAGGGTGCGAAGACCCTGCGCGGCGGCAAGATGGAGGACGTCATCTTCGCAGGCACGTCGGGCCGCCCCCCGCTGGGGCGTGCGCAGGTTTCCCTGACCATCGATAACTCCGACGGCGCCCTGCCCATCGAGTACTCCGAAGTCACCATCTCCCGCACCCTCTTCCGCGCCGGCGGTTCCGAATACGCCATCAACGGAGCGGCCTGCCGGCTGCTGGACATCCAGGAGCTGCTCTCCGACTCCGGCCTGGGCCGGGAAATGCACGTGATCGTCGGGCAGGGCCAGCTGGACAAGGTGCTGCACGCCTCAGCGGAGGACCGCCGCGGCTTTATCGAAGAGGCCGCCGGGATCCTCAAGCACCGCCGGCGCCGCGAAAAGACCGTCCGCAAGCTGGATGCCATGCAGGCCAACCTGGCCCGGCTGACCGACCTGACCGCGGAACTGCGCCGGCAGCTGGGGCCGCTGGGCAAGCAGGCCGCCGTTGCCCGGCGGGCACGGCAGGTCCAGCTGGACGTGCGGGACGCCCGCGCCCGTCTGCTGGCCGATGACCTGGTGACCCTGTCCACCGCCGTCGAGCGGGACACTGCCGCCGAAGCAGCGCTGAAGGAACGGCGCCGGGAGGTGGAGCAGGCCGTCCAGGTCCAGGGGGCACGGCTGGCCGAACTGGAACGGCTGGCGGCCGTGGCTACTCCCCGTGTGAACGCCGCACGGGACGCCTGGTACCTGCTTTCTTCCACCCGGGAAAGGCTGAACTCGCTGCAGGTGCTCGCCCAGGAACGCCAGCGCCTGCTGGGCTCCACCGACGCGGCCCCGGACCCCGGACGCGACCCGGAGAAACTGCAGGCACAGGCGGAACGGATCCGCGCCGAAGCCGCCGATCTGGAGGCCGAGGCCGAAGACCGGGAGGGCGCGCTCGAGGACGCCGTGGAAATCCGGTCCGCAGCGGAGGAGGAAGCTGCGGCCGAAGAACGCCGTCTGGCCTCCCTCCTGCGCGCTGCCGCGGACCGGAGGGAGGGACTGGCACGCCTCGCCGGTTCCGTGGCTGCCGCCCGTTCCCGGGTGGAAGCAGCAGAAGCGGAGCTGGGCCGGCTGCGGGCCTCCATCAGCCAGGGGGAGGAGCGCCGCCGGAGCGCGGAAGCGGAATTCACCGCCCTGGAAAACCAGGCAGCCGGCGCCGAAGCCGGTGAAGAGGGCCTGGACGCCCGCTATGAAGAAGCCGTTGCCCGGCTCGAAGCAGCGGAGGAACGGCTGGCGGAACTGCAGGGCCAGGAACGTGAAGCCGTCCGCGCCAGGGAGACGCTGACCGCCCGGCGGGATGCGCTGGCCGTGGGACTGGACCGCAGGGACGGGTCCCAGGCGCTGCTGGAAGCCGGGATCGACGGGATCCTGGCGCCCCTGGCCGATCTGCTGAGTGTGCGTCCCGGTTATGAGCGGGCGGTCAGCGCCGCTCTGGGCCCGGCCGCGGAGGCCCTGGCCGTCCGGGGCACCGAACCCGCGCTCGCCGCGCTCGCCCTGCTCAGGGAATCCGGAGCCGGCCAGGTTTCGCTGGTCTTCGCCGGAACGGCCGCTCCTGCCGGCCTGGACAACGCTGGCCTGGACAACGCCGGCCCGGGGTCGTCAGAGCCGGGGACTGAACCGGCAACGGACCTGCCGGAGATGCCTGCCGGCTGTGTCCGCGCCGTGGACGTGGTCGAGGCCGCCTCCGGGACGGGGGCTGCCCTGCGCGCCCTGCTGCGCGGCGTCGTCGTGGTTCCCTCGCTGGCGGACGCCGCTGCCTTGCTGACGGCCGCGCCCGGGATGACCGCTGTGACCACCGGCGGCGACGTGCTTTCCGCCTTCAGCGCCCGGGGAGGGTCAACCAGTGCTCCCGGGCTGATCGAGATCCAGGCCGCCGTGGAGGAAACGGAGGCGCGGCTGGCTGAAGCAACGGCCCGTGCTGAGGCAGCCCGGTTCGCGATCGCCGGTGCCGACGGCGAACGGAAGGCGGCGCAGGCACTGGTTGATGCGGCGCTCGCGGAACTGCATGACTCCGATGCCCGGCTGGCGGCCGTGGGGGAACGGCTGGGTTCGCTGGGATCCCTGCTGCGCTCAGCGGCCGGGGAAGCGGAACGGCTCTCCCACCTGGCCGGAGCCGCCGAGGCGAATCTGGCCCGGGAACAGGAACAGCTGGCCGCGGTGACGGAACGGCTCGCCGCGGCGCAGGAGAGCCCTGACGATGCCGGGGAGCCTTCCACAGACAGGCGGGACGCCCTGGCGCTCGCCGCCGCCCAGGCCCGGCAGGCAGAGATGGACGCCCGGTTGTCCCTCCGCTCGGCCCAGGAGCGGCTGAAGGCCGTCGCCGGACGGGCGGAGTCCCTGGAGCGGGCGGCGGCCGCCGAACGCCGGGCCCGGGCCGCCGCAGCCGTCCGTGCCCGGGAACGTGCCGCGCAGGCAGCGCGTGCGGCAGCCGTTGCCGAAGCCGCAGCGGCCGTCCGGCGCTGGGCAGACGCTTCCCTGGAAGCTGCCGCAGCGGAACGCGATGAGGCAGAAGCCGTGCGGGCCGAATGGGACACCGAACTGGCTGCCGTACGGGCGGCCAGGGCCGAAGCCACCGCTGAACTGGCCAAACTCACCGACTCGGTTCACCGGGAGGAACTGCTCCGCGCCGAGAAACGGCTGCGGATCGAAGCACTGGAAACCCGGGCCGTGGAGGAACTCGGCATCACCGCCGACCACCTGGTCGCGGAGTACGGACCGGATCAGCCGGTTCCGGTGCCGGTGGAGGCCAGCGAAGCGGCGGGTAAATGGGCCGCCCTCCACGTTCCCGTGGACGAGGACGGCAACCCGCTCACGGAGGGCGTCCCCTACAACCGTGCCGAGCAGGAGAAACGGCTCAAACGGGCCGAACGGGACCTGAGCTCGCTGGGCAAGGTCAACCCGCTGGCGCTGGAAGAATTCGCGGCGCTCGAGGAACGCCACCAGTTCCTCAGCACCCAGCTCGAGGACCTGAAAGCCACCCGCAAGGACCTGCTGGACATCATCCGGGAAGTGGACCAGCGGGTGGAAGAGGTCTTCACCGCGGCCTTCCAGGACACGGCCGTTCAATTCGAGCGGGTCTTTGGCCGGCTGTTCCCGGGTGGCGAGGGACGGCTGGTGCTCACGGACCCCGGGGACATGCTCACCACCGGGATCGAGGTGGAGGCGCGTCCGGCCGGCAAGAAGATCAAGCGGCTCTCACTGCTCTCCGGCGGCGAACGGTCGCTGACCGCCGTCGCGCTGCTGGTGGCGATCTTCAAGGCACGGCCCTCGCCCTTCTACGTGATGGACGAAGTCGAGGCGGCGCTGGATGACACCAACCTGGGCCGGCTGATCACCATCTTCGAAGAGCTGCGCGAATCCAGCCAGCTGATCGTCATCACGCACCAGAAGCGCACCATGGAGGTGGCCGATGCGCTGTACGGGGTATCGATGCGCGGCGACGGCGTCTCGGCGGTGATCAGCCAGCGGCTGGACAAGGCGGCCGTCTGACCCGGTCCCGGTGACCTGCGGGACGCGGCTGGCTGTCCCGCTGAGGCTAGCGCGCGTAGCGGGCGGTGAAGTTCCGCAGGATCAGCGGAGGGTCGGTGACTTCCTGGAAACGGATCGAGTCCATCACGGCATCGGCTTCTTCCGGCGGAAAATACCCGGCATTGCGGTAAACCGAAATGCGGGTCAGCAGGCCGGCCACGTCCAGCTCGGGATGGAACTGCGTGGCATACAGGTTCGAACGGACCCGGAACATCTGCACCGGGCAGCCGGGGGAGCCGGCCAGGTTGACGGCGTGCGCCGGGAGTTTGGAAACGGCTTCCTTGTGGCCGACAAACGCAGCAAAGGTGCCGGGGAGGCCCTCCAGCAGCGGGTCCCGGCGGCCCTCGGCAGTGAGGGTCACGGGGACCGCCGCCATGGCCTCACCAAACTGCCGGTCAACGACGGCGCCCTGGTGGCGGCCCAGCGTGCCAACTCCATAGCATGCGCCGAGGAACGGGAAGTCCCGGGCCACCACAGTGTCCAGCAGGGCCCCGAGCTCCTTCTCCACGCGCAGCTGCAGGGAAGATTTGGTTTCCTCCGGGTCGGAGGAGTTGAAGGGACTGCCGCCCACAATGATCCCGCTGTAGCGGTCCAGGTCGATCGCCGGCAGGGGAGCGGCTTCCACCCGGACCCGGTGAAGCTGGGCGGGGAGCAGGCCGCCGAATCTCAGATAGGACTCATACTCCTCCTCGGCGGCACCGTCTTCGGCGCGCGAGGCCAGCAGCAGGAAGGGCTTCATTCCTCGATGGTAGTTGGCGTTCCGCGGGTCCGCTTCACCCGCATCTGCGGTGCCAGGGATTCGCGGGCACCAAGCCAGACGAGCAGCGCCACGGCAGCGATCGCGCCTGTCACCGCGAAGGCCCAGGTATACCCGAGCCGGTCGGCCAGCACGCCGGCGAGGATGGGCCCAATGATGGCACCGGTATCGGAGGACATCTGGAAGGTGGCCAGGACCTTGCCGCCGCTGCGGCCGGAGCCAACGACGTCGGCCACCGCCGCCTGCTGCGCGGGGTTCAGCAGGCCGGTGCCGATTCCGGCAATCCCGGAGACGATCAGGAAAACCGCCACGGAACCGGAGAAACCGATCGCGGCAGTGGCTGCTGCATTGATGGCCAGGCCCGTGATGACCAGTGGTTTACGCCCCCAGCTGTCCGCCAGCCGGCCGGAGAAGGTCAGGGCAAGGGCAGTGCCGGCGGCGAAGGCGGTCAGGGAGATGCCGGCGATTTCCGGGCCGGCGGACAGCACTGCTGCCGCGAACAGCGGCAGCAGTGAGTTCCGGACGCCGAAGGAGGACCAGCCGTTGGCGAAGCTGGAGACCAGGGCGGCCCGGTACGCGGAATCGGAGAGGGCCTCGCGGACAGTCAGGTTGGCGGGAGCCGGAGCGGCGTCCGGGTCTGGCCTGGTGCCCTTGGCGTCCCGGAGCAGGAACGCCACCAGGACGGCGGTGATCAGCAGCGCTGCCGCGTAGACCAGGAACGGCACCCGGAGCCCGAAGCCGGCCAGCAGCCCGCCCAGCAGCGGTCCGCCGATGTTGCCGAGCAGGAAGGACGAGGCATACGCTCCCGAGATCCGTCCCCGGATGGCAGGCGGGGCCAGGCGGATGATCAGGGCCATCGCCGAAATCGTGAACATGGTGGAGCCGATGCCGCCCAGGCCGCGGAAGATCAGCAGCTGCCAGTAGTTTTCGGCAAACGCGCACGCCGCGGTGGAGAGGGCCACGATCAGCAGCCCCATCACGTAGACCGGGCGCTCGCCGAGTTTCTCCAGCAGGGCTCCGCCCGCCGGGGCGAAGACCAGCCGGGTAAAGGCGAAGGCACTGACAACCACCGAGGACGCGGCCACGCCCACATTGAAGCTCTGGGCAAATTGCGGCAGGACCGGCGCCACCAGGCCGAAGCCCAGGGCGATGAGGAACGCAGCAGCGATAAGGACTTTGATTTCGCGGGGGATCGGAATCCGGGGAGAACGCACCATGATGTTCTGATTCTCGCAGAGTCCCCGGCGGTTCCGCCCGGTGGGGGCGGCGGTGCGTGCACCCACAGCTGCGGGTGCCCCGCAGCTGTGGCGTATGACATGCTGGAAAGCGTGAATGAGACTCTTTCGATAGTGATCTATGTGGTCATCGGGCTTGCCGTGATCGGCTCGGTCGCGGCGCTGCTGGTGCGCACCCGCCGCATGCCCAAGGGCACATACCCCACGACCCGCGACGCCGACGACCAGCCCGGCGGCAGCACCGCCGTCCTGGATCGTCCCGGAACGGCCGAGCCCGGGACGGATACCGCCGTCACCGTCCCCGACGACCTGCGGGACCTCGAGGAAGCTCCGGCCGAGCCCCACGCCCCGGCGCTGGAGACCCCCGAACCCGTTCAGGGCCGGCTGGCCCGGCTGCGGGCCCGGCTCTCAAAGTCCAACAACGCCCTGGGTAAGGCCCTGCTGGCGCTGCTTTCCAGCGACAAGATCGACGAGGACGTCTGGGAGGAAATCGAGGAGACCCTGCTGCTGGCAGACCTCGGTACCGAACCCACCATGGAACTGGTGGACGCCCTGCGCGAACGCGTCCGGATTTCCGGCAGCCGTGACCCCCAAGAGGTCCGCGCCATGCTGCGCGAAGAGCTGATCAAGCTGGTGGACCCCACGATGGACCGCTCCCTGGCCGTGGACCGGCATGCGGACAAGCCCTCCATCGTGATGGTGGTCGGTGTCAACGGCGTCGGCAAGACCACCACGGTCGGCAAGCTGGCCCGAGTGCTTGTCGCCGAGGATAAGGACGTGATTCTGGGGGCTGCGGATACCTTCCGTGCCGCAGCGGCCGAACAGCTGGCCACCTGGGGTCAGCGCGTGGGCGTGCCCACCGTGCGCTCCGACGTCGACGGCGCCGACCCCGCGTCCGTTGCCTTTGAAGCCGTGAAGGCCGGAATCGACGGCGAAGTGGACACCGTCCTGATCGACACCGCCGGGCGCCTGCAGAACAAGGTGGGTCTGATGGACGAGCTTGGCAAGGTCAAGCGCGTGATTGAAAAGCAGACCGAGGTGGACGAGGTCCTCCTGGTCCTGGACGCCACCACCGGCCAGAACGGGCTGACCCAGGCGAAGGTCTTCGCCGAGGTCGTTAACATCACCGGCATTGTGCTGACCAAGCTGGACGGAACCGCCAAGGGCGGGATCGTCGTCGCCATCCAGCGCACCCTCGGGGTGCCGGTCAAGCTGGTGGGACTGGGCGAAGGCCCGGATGACCTGGCACCGTTCGACGCCGAGGAATTCGTGGACGCGCTGCTCTCCTGAGCGCCCCGTAACGTATAAAGCTCCCCGCACCGGTTCGGCGCGGGGAGCTTTTTACGTGCCGTGGGCGCCGGGACCCGGCTACTGCTTGAACTAATCCTGGAACGTGAAGTTCAGGATGGTTACCGTGCCGGCGGTCAGGACGAACTCCTGGGTTTCGGAACCGTAGGCAAATCCGGGGAGGGTGAGCCGCTCGCTGACCGGCACCGCCTCGGCGCGCTGGCCGTCGATCAGGGTGCTGTCCTCGGAGGCGAAGGAGGAACCCGTCAGCTGGGTCATCGCGGCGGTGAGCGGACGGGCGGGCAGCTTCAGGCTGACGCTCATCTGCGCATCGGTTTCCGGATTATTGGCATTGACCAGGACCACGCTGATACTGCCGTCGGCGTGGTGCACGGCGTAGGAGTGGCTGATGCCGCCGCCGGCCTCCTCGACCTTCAGGAAGTCGCCGGGCTGCATCTCGGCGATCATTGACAGACCGAAGAAGTTTGCCCGCTCATCCACGGTTCCGTCGGGCTGCAGGTACTGCCCGCCGGTGCAGATGGCGGACATGGGCGGTCCGCCCGTGCACGTGATGAGTGAACTGTGGAAGCTCAGGCGGCTGACGCCCAGCTGGGCGCCGCTGATGGCGTAGTCGGCGGCCCAGAGTGCCGATGCATGGGTCTTCGTGGTCTCATTCGAGCCGGGGCACGCAGAAACGCCGGTCTCGGTGATCCAGGTTTCCAGGCCGGCTGCGTTGGCAGGGTCCAGGGCAGCGCCGCGGTACCGGTCGGCATGGTCATGGATGTTCTGGCTCATCAGGTTCGCCAGGACGGGCGCCCCTCCCGGGTCCTTCGCCGCATCACAGCTGGACAGCGGATAGTGGTGGAAGGAGAAGATCTTTTCCTGCGGCAGTTCGACCTTTGCGAAGGGCTCCCACCATGACTGGGAGTACACGCCGGGGCCAACAATCTTGACGTCCGGTGCGGCGTCGTACATTGCCTGTGCGTAGGCCTTCAGCTCGGTGAGGTAATCCTCGACGGTCCAGTCGGGCTCACGCAGTCCGTTGCCCGCGTACCCGTTGGGCTCGTTGCCAACGGTGACGCCCACGAGCCGCTCACCGAAGATGCGGGAGGCATGGGCGGTCATGTCCGCAGCACGTGCTGGATCGTAGTTGCCCAGGTCCACGGTCAGGTTGATGGTGGCATCCAGCGCAACCAGAAGGGTATTGACCCGCTCCAGATCCGCGGGGGTCACAGCCCGGACGGGATGGGCTTTGTCCCCGGTGAGGTTGCCCGGGACCGGTTCGTTGGCCGAGGTCCAGAAGAAGCGCCTGTCCACGGCATTGCCGCCGAAACGCAGCAGCGGATTACCCAGCCCGCTGAGGGACTGCACCATCTCGGCGTTGTCACCGGACATGGCCGGATCGGCCAGGTCCGTGGCTTCCAGGGAGAGCCCAACCAGCCCGGCGGGCAGCGATGTTCCGGTCGTGGTTTCGCCCACTGTCAGGGCCAGCGGCTCCACTGCAGTCAGGGGAGATCCCTCGGGCGGGCCGATCTGGCTGTAGTAGGCGAACGCGGGTTCCGGCGGGAGCGGGGTTTCCTCGGCCACGGCTGTGGTCTCGGGCTCCACGAGGGCCGGTGCCGCCGAATCATTGAGGAGCAGCGGAATGCTGATTCCTGCTGCGGCCAGGAGGACCGCCGCGGTTCCGGCGGCTATCCACTTCCCCCTGCTTGGGCGGGCTGGCCTTTGGTGCCGGCGGCTGGGCAGGTCCTGGTTGTCTTCTCCAGGGGTCGAAGTCCGTCCGGGCAAGGGCGGGTTGTCAGGCATGGGGGATATTCCTCCGGGGGTAGTGAGACTCAGGGAACATCCTAGCCGTGGCCTGCACACAAGCCCCGGGACGCCGCACCGGCCCGGATCCGGCGTCGGGAAATCTCCCGGAAACCTGTCCGTCACTGCCCTTTTACCCGGCAGCCCGCTTTGTAATCTGCCGGCAATAGATCCGGCCGAATGCCGAAACCTCGCCCCGGCAGAGTTCTCTGTGCGGGAGATGCCCGCGGAACGTGGAAGGACGTGGAGATGGATCTGTCAGCAGGTCACGTCTGGGTGATGGTATCGGCGGCCCTGGTGCTGCTCATGACCCCCGGAGTGGCATTCTTTTACGGCGGCATGACCCGCGCCAAAGCGGCACTGAACATGATGATGATGAGCTTCGTATCGATCGGGCTGGTCGGCGTCGTCTGGGTGCTCTGGGGGTTCTCGATGACGGGCGGCGAGGGCGTCGCGGGCCTCTTCGGCAGCCCCTTCGCGTCCTTCGGCCTTGAGGACCTGATTGGCACCGAGGACATGATCAGCGCCGGGTTCGGGGCAACGTTCGCCATCATCACCGTCGCCCTGATCAGCGGTGCCATCGCAGACCGCGCGAAGTTCAGCGCCTGGGCCGTCTTCGTGCCGGTCTGGGTCACCCTGGTCTACTGCCCGCTGGCCTTTATGGTCTGGGGCGGCGGCCTGCTCGGGGCCGAAGGCGCCATCGGCTCGGTGGTCGGGGAAGCCATTGACTTCGCCGGCGGCACGGTCGTGCACATCAACGCCGGTGTCGCGGCCCTGGTCCTGGCCCTGATCATCGGCAAGCGCCGCGGCTTCGGAACCGATCCCAGCCACCGCCCGCACAATATTCCGTTTGTGATGCTCGGCGCTGCCCTGCTGTGGTTCGGCTGGTTCGGTTTCAACGGCGGTGCCGCCGGGACTGCGGAGGAAGCCGGCCTGATCTGGGTCAACACCCTCGCAGCACCTGCAGCCGCCATGGTCGGCTGGCTGATCACCGAACGCATCCGCGACGGCCGCCCCACCTCCCTGGGCGCAGCCTCGGGCATCGTGGCCGGCCTGGTGGCCATCACCCCCGCCTGTGCCAGCGTCAGCCCGGTCGGAGCACTCGGGCTCGGCCTGGTGGCCGGCATCGTCTCGGCGCTCGCCGTCGGACTGAAGTACAAGCTCGGCTATGACGATTCCCTGGATGTTGTGGGTGTCCACCTAGTCGCCGGACTGATCGGAACCGTGGCCCTGGGCTTCATCGCCCTGCCGGTCGACGGCGTTGGCGGCGGCCTGTTCTACGGCGGCGGATTGGCCCAGCTGGGCGCCCAGATCGTGGCGACAGTGGTGGCAATCATCTTCTCGGCCGTGATGACCCTGATCATCGGCCTGGCGATCCACAAGACCATCGGCTTCCGGGTCTCCGAGGAACAGGAACTCAACGGCGTAGACCTCAGCGAACACGCTGAGACCGCCTACGAACTCGGCGGAGTAGGCGTAGGCGGCTCGTTCCGCCCGGTCGCCGAAACCGCACCCGCAGCCACCAAGGAGAGCGTCAACTCATGAAACTCGTAACCGCAATCGTCCGGCCGGAGAAGTTCGACTCAATCCGCGGCGCACTGGAAAGCTACGGCGTCCAGGGACTGACGGTCAGCCAGGCCAACGGCTACGGCCGGCAGAGGGGCCACACCGAGGTCTACCGCGGCGCTGAATACACCGTGGACCTGCTGCCCAAGATCCGGGTTGAGGTTCTGGCCGCCAACGAATGGGTCAATGACATCGTGGACGTCCTGGTTTCCACCGCCAACACCGGCCGTGCCGGCGACGGCAAGGTGTGGGTCACCAACGTCGAGGAGGCGCTGCGCGTCCGCACCGGTGAGCGGGGCGACTCCGCGCTTTAGTTTTCACCCCAGGGCATCTCAGTAATCTCAGTAAAGGAACCGCCCGGCTGCCATCCAGCCGGGCGGTTCCTGCATTTGCAGGAAGATGACCATGGAGGCCCGCGGTGTGCCGGAACCCTTCCTGCCGCCGGGGGCCAGATGGGAACCCAGCGGCAAATACCCACCGGCGCTTGGTACCCTTAACAGCTGGGCCTGGCAAACATGGCGAACTACCCGATGAAAGAAGTGCGCAGCGCGTGTTCAATTCACTGTCTGACCGGTTGACTTCCACGTTCAAGAACCTGCGTGGCAAGGGGAGGCTGAGCGAGGCCGACGTTGATGCCACAGTGCGGGAAATCCGCCGTGCGCTCCTGGACGCCGACGTCGCCGTCCCCGTGGTCCGCAGTTTCACCGCTTCGGTCAAGGAACGTGCCCTCGGCTCCGAGGTGTCCCAGGCCCTGAACCCGGGCCAGCAGGTCGTCAAGATCGTCAACGAGGAACTCGTTGGCATCCTGGGCGGACAGACCCGCCGCCTCACCTTCGCGAAGAACCCCCCAACCGTCATCATGCTCGCTGGCCTTCAGGGTGCCGGTAAGACGACGCTGGCCGGCAAGCTGTCCCGCTACCTCAAGGACCAGGGCCACAGCCCGCTGCTGGTCGCCGCCGACCTCCAGCGTCCCAACGCCGTGAAGCAGCTGCAGGTCAACGGCGAACGCGCCGGCGTTCCGGTCTACGCACCGCACCCCGGCGTGAGCTCCGAGTTCGAGGCAGCAACCGGGGATCCGGTTGCCGTCGCCCGCCAGGGTGTCGAAGAAGCCCGGACCAAGCTGCACGACATCGTTATTGTGGACACCGCCGGACGCCTGGGCGTTGACGCGGAACTGATGCAGCAGGCAGCAGACATCCGCGCGGCGATCACTCCGGACGAAGTCCTCTTCGTCATCGACGCGATGATCGGGCAGGACGCCGTCGCCACCGCACAGGCGTTCAACGAGGGCGTGAACTTCACCGGCGTGGTCCTGACAAAGCTCGACGGCGATGCCCGCGGCGGTGCCGCGCTGTCCGTGGCCTCGATTACCGGCAAACCCGTGATGTTCGCGTCCACCGGTGAAGGCCTGAAGGACTTCGAGGTCTTCCACCCGGACCGCATGGCCAGCCGCATCCTGGACATGGGCGACATCCTCACGCTCATCGAGCAGGCGGAGAAGTCCTGGGACAAGGACGAAGCCGCCCGCATGGCGAAGAAATTCGCCGATCAGGAGGACTTCACCCTCGACGACTTCCTGGCCCAGATGCAGCAGCTGCGCAACATGGGTTCGATGAAGAAGATGCTGATGATGATGCCCGGCGCAGCCGGCATGCGTGAGCAGCTGGAGAACTTCGACGAGCGCGAAATCGACCGGGTGGAAGCAATCGTCCGCTCCATGACCCCGCATGAGCGGGTCGCCCCGAAGATCATCAATGGCTCCCGGCGCGCCCGGATTGCCCGTGGTTCCGGTGTCCACGTCTCCGAAGTCAACGGCCTGCTGGAGCGCTTCGCCCAGGCCCAGAAGATGATGAAGAAGATGGCTGCCGGCGGAGGCATCCCCGGTATGCCCGGAGTGGCCGGCCCGGGTGGTTTCAGCGGCGGACGCAAAAAGCAGCAGGCGGCCAAGGGTAAGAAAAAGGCCCGCTCCGGCAACCCGGCCAAGGCCGCCCAGGAACTCGCCGAGGCGGAGGCCCGGCGTGCCGGTGCCCGCAAATCACTGCCGTCCGGTGCGGCCTTCGGCCAGCAGGGCGACGACTTCGATCCCTCGTCGCTGAACCTGCCCAAGGGCTTCGAGAAGTTCCTCGGGAAGTAAAACACCCGGCAGCTGCCTGCAAAGGCGCTGGCAATTGACCCGGCACCGGATAGGCTTCTGCGAATTCACGCGGTAACTATCCGGTGCGGAGGCCAGCTTGGCAGGACAGGGACTCACACGCTTCTACGGCAGCGTCTTCCGCCGCAGGATAGACAGCTCGGTGCTGATCCGCGACGGTTCCGGCGCTGTCCTGGTGGTGCGGGACGGCGACGGCCCCTGGGTACTGCCCGGCGGTGTGGTCAAAGCCGGCGAGGACCCGAGGTCCGCTGCGGCCCGGCAGGCATCTGCGGTCCTCGGAGACCGGGTCACATCCGGAAGGATGCTTGTTTTTGACTGTTCCGTGGCGCCGGCACCTGCTGACGGAGCGCTGGCGTTTGTCTATGACGGCGGCTCGGTCGCTGCTGACACCCGTGAGTTCCGTGCCGCGGGCGGCTCCGTGCAGGCCCGGTTTCTTTCCGTGGCCGACTGCGTGCTCCTGCTCGAACCGCCGGAGGTGGCCCGTCTGGCTGCCGGGCTGGGCGCCTTGGAACTGCAGGACGTGGCAGAACTGGTGGATGGGCAGCCGGTCTCTGCGGCAATCTCCCACCGGGCGGAAGCGCCGGCCATGATGCCGCGCCTGCCGGAAGTGTCCCACCTGCTGGGTTAAGCCGCGTTGCCCCTGCGGCGATACGCTGTTTGGATGGCTCAGCAACGCGTTGTCTTTGTGCACGGTGCCGGCCGCGTTGGCGCCGCGGCCTGGCCCCGGCAGCATGCCCTGGCCGGAAGGTATGACTGCCTGTTCCTGCGCCGTCACGGCTACCGGCCGGACCTGCCTCCGGCACCCACCGATCACCGGGCCGACGCCGGTGCGGTCCTGGCCGCGCTCGGTGCCGGCGGCCACGTCGTCGCGCATGCCGAAGGCGCTATTTCCGCCATGATGGCTGCGGTTGAGGCACCGGACCGCGTCTGGTCCCTCACCCTGTGTGAGCCTGCCGTATTTTCCCTGACCCGCGACCTGCCGGCGACCTCGGCACACCGGAGCCATCTGGCAGCGCTTTTCGGCAACGCCCGGCACCTGAGCGACGGCGACTATGCTGCCGAATACCGCCGCCTGGTGTTTTCCGCTGACGCTGCCCGTGCCCCCGGGGGAGATCCGCATGCTGCAGCCCGGCAGCGGATGCAGTCACCACCCTGGGAAGCGCCGCTGGAGATAGTTCCGGGCGTCCCCACCCTCGTCCTGACCGGGGAGTGGGAACCGTTGTATGAAGAAGTTGCGGGTTTCCTTGCCTCCACCGGCGCCGAACACCGGGTGGTCGGAGGCAACCACCGGCCGCAGGACACCGAACCGGGGCAGGACGCCATCACTGAATTCCTCCGCCGCAGTCAGCCAGCCACAGCGGCAGCGGCCGGCTGATGCCTGCGCTCAGAACGGCAACGGAGGCCGATCTTGCCGTCCTTCCAGCGCTTGAGGCAGCCTCGGATACCCTGCTTGCCTCAGCGCCCGGCGTGCGCGGCAGCGAACTGCACCGACTGCCTCCACCGGCCGGTACGGCGGAACTCGCGGCCGCCCGGCAGGTCCTGGTGATCGGCGAACCGATAGCGGGATTCGCCAGGATTGAGGAGGTGGAAGGGTTCGCCCATCTGGAGCAGCTGTCTGTCCGCCCCGCCGCCGCCGGCGCGGGCCTTGGGCGGCTGCTTGTCAGCGCTGCCCTTGAGTGGGCACAGACCCACGGCTATCCGGGAATGACCCTCTGCACCTTTGCGGATGTGCCCTTTAACGCGCCGTTCTACCGCAGCTGTGGATTTGAAGTCATTGAACCGCAGGGGGAGCTCGCCCAGCTGCGCCTGCACGAGGCGGAGCTGGGATTGGACGAGGCCGGGCGCCGGGTAGCCATGCGCGTCCGCTTCTGACTTCGGAAGGGTCCGGCCACTTGGAATTACCTGAAGCTTCAAGTAATATTGATTGCATGAACCTTCAAGTAAATTCTGCGGACCTTTTGCCGGCTGACCTGTCCATGGGGACGGTCATGCTCAAGGTGGGGGATCTGCCCACCATGGCCGCCTACTATCAGGGCGCTCTCGGGCTTGAGGTGGTCGCAGAAGCCGACGGCGGACTTTTCCTCGGACGCGGCACGGTTCCCGTGGTGCATCTGGCGCCCGCCGCGGGGCTGCAGGTCGCGGCGCGCGGGGAGGCAGGCCTGTTCCACACCGCGGTCCTTTTTGGAACCCAGGCGGACCTCGCCGCCACTGTGGCACTGGCCGCGCAGTACGACCCGGCAGCCTACGTTGGCAGCGCCGACCATCTGGTCAGTGAAGCCTTCTACTTCACCGACCCGGAAGGGAACGGCATTGAACTCTACTGGGACCGTCCGCGTGAAAGCTGGGACTGGGACCAGGATGTGAACGGCAGGACCGTCAGGATGGCCTCCCTGGCGCTGCCGCCCCAGGACTACTTCCGGAAGCATCTCTCCCAGGCGGCCGTCGACGGAGTGTCGGAGGCCGGAGCCGGCGTCGGCCACGTGCACCTGCAGGTAGGGGACACCGCCACTGCCGCCGCGTTCTACGTCGACACCCTCGGATTCGAGCGGACCGCAGATTTCCACGGCCAGGCACTTTTTGTCTCGGCCGGCGGATACCACCACCACATGGCCATGAACGTTTGGAACAGCAGGGGTGCCGGCCCCCGGCGCGACACCCTGGGACTTGGCGAGGTGCTCATCACCGTGCCCGGCCAGGACGACGTCGGGGCCCTCGCTGACCGGCTGAAATCCGCCGGAATCGGCAGCCACCACACCGGCGCCGAACTGCGCTTCGAGGATCCCTGGCGCAACCGCATCCGGATTGCGGCGGCCTAACCGGGCGCCAGGCGGGCCCGGCGGTCCCGCGAGTCGCGAAAGATGGTCCCGTCTGGCACAATGGACAGGTACTCGATCTGCGCGGCCCCTCTCTCCGTGCAGTATCTTGTCCTTTTGAACCCCAACGTTATGGCCCGCCCCACGGGAGCAGAAGTACGGGTTCGCCCCATTTCAGATCAGGAGTGACCACAAAAGTGGCCGTAAAGATTCGCCTTAAGCGCCTTGGCAAGAAGTTCTCAGCACACTACCGCGTTGTTGTCATGGATTCCCGTGCCAAGCGCGATGGCCGTGCCATCGAGGAAATCGGACTGTACCGTCCGACCGAGGAACCGTCGTACATCGACATCAAGTCCGACCGTGCGCAGTACTGGCTCGGCGTCGGCGCCCAGCCGACCGAGCAGGTCGCAGCACTGCTGAAGATCACCGGTGACTGGCAGAAGTTCAAGAACATCGAAGGCCAGGAAGGTACCCTGCGTACCAAGGCTCCGAAGGAAGCCTTCGTGGCTCCCGAAAAGAAGTCAGTGATCGTCCCCGAGGCAATCACCCCGAAGGCCAAGAAGGAAGAGGCCGCAGCCGCTTCCACTGAGGCTGAGGCTGAGTAGATTGCTGGCTGAAGCGCTGGAGCACCTCGTCCGTGGAATCGTTGACTCCCCTGAGGATGTCAAGGTTTCCGCCAAGAACAACCGCCGCGGGGAAACCCTCGAGGTCCGTGTTCACCAGGAAGATCTCGGCCGGGTCATCGGCCGCCAGGGCCGAACCGCCCGCGCTCTGCGCACGGTGATGTCCGCCCTGGCCGGCAGCGACCAGGTCCGTGTCGACGTCGTCGACACAGACCGCCGCCGCTGACGCACCAGCAATTCAAGCAGTTCTTAGCATCCGGCCCCGGCACCAGATAATGGTGAAGGGGCCGGATGTTTTTTCGGCACCGGCCCCTTTTGGCCGGGCCTTTCGATCCAAGGAGAATCCATGCAGTTGCAGGTGGCACGAATCGGCAAGCCTCACGGCATTCGGGGTGAAGTGACCGTCCAGGTGCTGACCGATGCACCTGAGGACCGGTTTGTCCCCGGTGCTGTCCTCACCGTTGAACCGGCGGCCAAGGGGCCGCTGACGGTGATCAGCGCACGCTGGAACAAGGACATCCTGCTGTTGGGCTTCGAAGAGGTTGAAGACCGCAACGGAGCCGAGGAGCTGCGCGGCGTCAAGCTGTTCATCGACACGGATGAAGCCGACGCCGGCGACGAAGGCGAAGGCTGGTACGAGCACGAACTGGTGGGCCTGAAAGCAAAGGTGGGAAACGACGTCGTTGGTACCGTCACCGCGCTGCGCACCCTGACGGTGCAGGACCTGCTGATCATTGAGGACACTGCGGGGCGTGAGGTCCTGGTTCCGTTCGTGGAAGCCATCGTCCCGGAAGTGAACACCGAAGACGGTTATGTGCTTCTGACGCCGCCGGCCGGGCTGTTTGAGCTGAACCTGCCGGAGGCAGACAAGGGCGGGGCTGGGCGCTAAGTGCGTATTGACGTCTTCTCGATTTTCCCGGAGTACCTCGCCGCACTGGACCTGTCCCTGATCGGGAAGGCGCGGCAGGACGGGCTGCTCGATGTGCGGGTCCAGGACCTGCGCGGTTTCACCACCGACCGGCACCGCACCGTGGACGACACCCCCTACGGCGGCGGGGCCGGGATGGTCATGAAGCCCGAACCGTGGGCCGAGGCGCTGTCCACGGCCCTCAGCGGTGGCCCGGCAGGAGAGCCGGGCGGCGGGCTGGCCGGCGGCGGGGGACGGCCCACACTGATCGTTCCCTCGCCTGCAGGGGAAGTGTTTACCCAGGCCACTGCCTACGAGCTGGCAGAGAAGCAGCAGCTGGTCTTCGCCTGCGGCCGGTACGAAGGCATCGACGAACGGGTCCTGGAATGGGCCGGCGAACATTTCGATGTCCGCCCCATGAGTCTGGGCGACTACGTACTGAACGGGGGAGAGGTTGCCGTGCTGGCCATGGTGGAGGCTATCGGCCGCCTGGTGCCCGGCGTCGTCGGCAATCCGGAGTCGCTGGTGGAGGAATCTCACTCCGACGGCCTGCTCGAGTACCCGGTCTACACCAAGCCCTCCCTATGGCGGGACCGGCCTATCCCGGAAGTCCTGCTCAGCGGCAACCACGCGAAGATCGCGCGGTTCCGGCGCGACGAGCAGCTGCGGCGCACCGCCGAACGCCGGCCGGACCTGATTGCGAAGCTGGACCCGGCCACGCTGGACAAGGCAGACCGCGCGGCACTGGCGGCACTGGGCTGGACCGTGACGGCGGAGGCTGTGCTGCCCCGGTAGTCCAGTGGTTGGTCGGCTCTGCCGGGGTGTGGCAGAATGGATAGTTGTGTCATCTGGGTCCGCACCTGCCACAGGGGGAGCGAGGCTAACAGCGAGACACACCGGCAGCCGATTCCCGGACAGCCGGTTTCTTTAGCTTCGGCGGTATTTGTGTGCCTACGGGCACATCCTTGCCGCCGTGACCAAAGTGAATGACCTGTGGCGTTCACCAGGAGTGATAAACAATGCACATCCTAGATTCTGTTGATGCAGCTTCGCTGCGTTCAGACATCCCCGAGTTCCGCGCCGGTGACACGGTCAAGGTTCACGTAAACATCGTTGAAGGCAAGAACACCCGTGTTCAGGTCTTCCAGGGCTTCGTTATGAAGCGCCAGGGCGACGGCCTCCGCGAGACCTTCACGGTCCGCAAGGTCAGCTTCGGTGTCGGCGTGGAGCGTACCTTCCCGGTGCACTCCCCGGTCCTCGACAAGGTCGAGATCGTCACCCGCGGTGACGTCCGCCGTGCCAAGCTGTACTACATGCGCGACCTGCGCGGCAAGGCTGCCAAGATCAAGGAAAAGCGCGACTTCCGTCCCGCCAAGTAATTTTCTTGTCTGACACATCCGCAGCCGGGGCCCCGCCCCGGAAGCACACGAAACGCCGGTCCATTGCGGGCTGGCGTTTCGTGCTCTGTGCCCTTGCCGCCGCCGTCGTGCTGGGCGGCCTGGTCCGCGCTTTCGTTGTTGACGTCTACTACATTCCCTCGGGCTCCATGGAGCCGCTGCTGGAACCGGGGGACCGGGTTCTGGTCTCCCGCATCGAGTACCGCACCGGCGAAATCCAGCGCGGAGACATCGTCGTTTTTGACGGCCGCGGTTCCCTGGCGCCCCTGCACAGTTCAGATCCGGCCCTGACACAGGCCGTGAAGCAGGCCGGGCAGTGGCTTGGGCTCACCGGCAGTGACACCGTCTACGTCAAGCGGGTCATCGGCGTCGCGGGAGACCGGATTGCCTGCTGCACCGACGGGGATTCCCGGATCACAGTGAACGGCCAACCGGTTGACGAGCCATATCTCTACCCGGGGGATGCTGCCAGCGAACAGACGTTCGATGTGGTGGTGCCCGAAGGCAGGCTGTGGCTTATGGGGGACCACCGCTCGGAGTCAGCTGACTCCCGGTCCCTGCTGGGGGCACCCGGCGGCGGGCTCATCCCGGAGGAACGGGTGATTGGCCGCGCCCAGCAAATCCTATGGCCATTCGAAAGAAGCACAGAGATTCAACGGCTAGAGTTGGATTCTGTATGGAATTCAGCGGAATAAGAGGACAGCACATGGCGCAGGACTTCCCGGACGATCCCCAGGACGGGAACGCGGCCTCCGGCGAAGCGCGCTCCCACGCCGCCCATTCTGCCGGGCAGGACGGCAAGGGCAGTAAGAACCGGGGGTTCGGCGCGTGGCTGCGCGAGGTTGCAACGATCATTGTCATCGCACTGCTGCTGTCCTTCCTGATCAAGACCTTCCTCTTCCGGGCGTTCTTCATCCCCTCGGGATCAATGGAGGAAACCCTGGAGATTGACGACAGGATCTTCGTGAACCTGCTGGTCCCGGAGCCCTTTGACCTGGAACGCGGCGACGTTATTGTCTTCAAGGACACCCAGGCGTGGCTGCCGCCCACACAAAACGGCGGCGGGAACTTCATCCAGGACGCCCTGACCTTCGTCGGCCTGCTCCCGGACGAGTCCGAACAGCACCTGGTCAAGCGGGTTATCGGCATGCCCGGCGACCACGTGGTGTGCTGTAACGCGGACGGCAAAATCACGATCAACGGCGAGGCCATCGACGAGCCGTACCTCTACCCCGGAGCACTTCCCTCCGAGACTCCGTTCGACGTGGTGGTTCCGGAAGGCAAGGTGTGGGTGA
Source organism: Arthrobacter sp. Helios (assembly GCF_023167125.1). Lineage (NCBI taxonomy): Bacteria > Bacillati > Actinomycetota > Actinomycetes > Micrococcales > Micrococcaceae > Arthrobacter > Arthrobacter sp. Helios. The sequence continues at coordinate 1,819,431 of NZ_CP095402.1, read as the reverse complement.
TGGGTGACCACCGCAATGCCTCGGCCGACTCCCGCGAACACCAGAACGGTGAAAACGGCGGGTTCATCGACATTTCCGACATTGAGGGCAAGTCATCCGTCATCGCCTGGCCGCTGGGCCGGGCCGGCTTCATTGGCAGCTATCCCGAAGTCTTTGAGAATGTGCCCGATCCGGCCGGAGCCGCGGTTGCACCGTGACCGCTGAGCTCCAGGCAAAACGGCGTGCTCCGGCAGGCGCCACCGCGGCCGCCGGGCCGAGTGCCCCTCGTGCGGCGCGGCCAAAGACCGCCGGGACGAAAGCGCCAACCCTCCGTTTCGAGCGCACGTTCGCCGCACTGGGACACCGGGTCCTCGCCGGATGCGACGAGGTGGGACGCGGTGCGCTGGCAGGGCCCGTCAGCGTTGGCCTGGTGGCGGTGCAGCTGGACTCCGTCCGCTCGCTCAAGGGTGTGAAGGACAGCAAACTGCTTTCCGCCGCCGACCGCGAAACCCTGGTGCCGCTGATCAAGAAGTGGTGCCCTGCCTGGGGCGTAGGCCATGCCAGCGCCGCGGAAATCGATCTGCTCGGGCTGATGGGCGCGCTGCGCCTGGCCGGGACGCGCGCCTGGACCCAGGTCCGCGGAACACTGACTCCCGACGTCGTCCTCCTGGACGGCAACCACAACTGGCTTTCACCGGCGGTCCAGGCCAGCCTGTTCGACGACGTCGAGGAGGAGGATGAGTCTGCCTGCCTGGCCCCTGTCCACACCCGGATCAAAGCGGATATGACCTGCCTCAGCGTGGCAGCAGCCTCGGTCCTGGCCAAGGTGGAACGCGACGCACTTATGACCGAATACGCTGCACTGCATCCGCAGTACGGCTGGGAGATCAACAAGGGTTACGCCACCGGGGCGCACCGGGCGGCCATCGATCTGCTCGGTCCCTCACCGCTGCACCGCCTCTCCTGGCGGCTGGGTTCGGCGCGATCCGATGACGATGGGCCCGCTGCGGGCCCGCTTGGGGGATGATGGTGGCATGAGCGCAGAGGATCTTGAGAACTACGAGACGGATATGGAGCTGCAGCTCTACCGCGAATACCGCGACGTCGTGGGGCTGTTCAGCTACGTCGTCGAGACCGAACGGCGCTTCTACCTGGCGAACCATGTGGATCTGCAGGCACGCTCGGCCGATGGCGAAATCTACTTCGACCTCACACTGCAGGACGCATGGGTCTGGGATGTCTACCGCTCGGCACGGTTCGTCAAAAGCGTGCGGGTGATTACGTTCAAGGACGTCAACGTCGAGGAACTGACCCGCAACGACGATCTCACGCTGCCCAAACCGGACGACCTGAACTAGGGCTGCCGGGACGCACTGTCCGGGGGTGTGGCCTGGGGAACCACCGGAAGCAGCCGGAGACAGTCAGACCACAGGATCCTGGGTGTCCGCGGCGCGGCCGCGTCCAGCTCGGAAAACCAGGCATCGACCATCTCCCCGCGGTGGGCGAGCATCCGGGGGACCGTCACCGGCAGCGGAAAACCGCTGCGCCAGACAGGTTTGTAGCTGCCGATGTTCCCGACGTTGGAGGTCCAGTTGACCCGCTCCCACCCGAGGGAATCGAAGGCATAGGCGACGGCCAGGCGCACCGCCCGGCTCATCAGCCCCTGGCCGCGGAACTCCGGTGCTGTCACGAACCCCAGGCCCCCGGTCCCTGCGCCCTGCCAGCGCAGGTCGATGCTGCCCGCGTACCTGCCGTCCTGCTCCAGGGCCCAGGCAATCTTGTCCTCCTGCGGCACCCCGACGGCGAAGACATAGTTCAGCGCCATCTCCCGGCTGTAATCCAGCGGCACCGTGGTCCATTCGACAGTCAGGGGATCCCTGGACCGCTGCAGCACAGCGTCAGCATCCGCTTCCACATGGGGCCGCAGCAGAAGCGATTCGTCCTGCAGCCGCGGGATTTCCAGCACCATTTTTCCAAGGTACCGCGCCCGCGGGCACCGGCGGCATCATAGACTGCGTTCGTGGCTTCTTCACTGCCCGATCCAGAGCCTCGAGCTCCGGCACTTCCTGACGCACTCTCCGGCGTGCGCATCTATGCGCAGCTGAAGCCCGACGGCGCCGGGCTGGCGGAACTGCGCCGCCTGCAGTCAGCGGTCCGGGAACTCGCGCCGGGGACCCGGCGGGTCTCCGCCGACCGGCTGCACCTGACCCTGATCCATTTCGGACGGGCTGACGACGCCTTCTCCCGTCTCACCACAGCCACCGGCGTCGAACCGGACGTTTATGCCCGGGCGCTGGGCCGGTACCTGACGGCCACTGCGGAGGCCCTGCCGGAGGGCGAATTTGTCCTTGAGCCCCGCGGACTGGCGGGCTTCGGGAGGGACGGTTCCACCCTGGCGGTGGAGTACGCCGCCTCGGCCGGGCTCCAAACTCTTCACGCCGTGCTCTATTCGCTGCTGCTGGAGTTCCTAGCGGAGTGCGCGGTGACGGACCCGGCGGGCTATGCTGCGGGCGATCCGGCCCTGGCGTTCGCGGCGCGGCTGCATCCGCATGTCAGCTTGCTGCACGGGTTCCACGGCTTCAGCGGGCCGCCGCCGCTGCTGAACCTGGAACCTGTCCGGCTGCGGGCGACGCCGGTGCTGTACCGGAGCTGACCCGGATCTGAGGGTCGCCTAGCGGAGGGCTGCGGCGGGCAGGAGGCTTTCCCGCACGACCTCGACGCCGCGCTCCTGGATCTGGCATACGGCGCTTTCGCTGAGACCGGAGTCGCTGATGATGAGGTCAAGTTCTTCCAGAGCCAGGACCCGGTATTTTGCGTAGCGCCCGAACTTGCTGCTGTCCGCCAGCAGCACCGTCTTTTCGGCGGATGCCATGGCGGCGCGCTTCGGATCCACCTTGGCCTCCACCGGCGTCGTGATCCCGTGCTGGACGTCCCAGGAACTGGAGGATAGAAATGCGATGTCCAGGGACAGCTCGGCCAGCGTAAGGGTGGCGAGGCGGCCGATCATCGACTTGTTGTCCCGGTCCACCCTCCCGCCAACACAGATGAGCTCAACGCCCGGAAACTCGAGGAAGGCTGCGGCCGTGGCCAGGTCGTTGGAGACGACGGTGAGGTTCCGGCGGTCCTGCAGGTACGGGCACATGGCCTGGACGGTGGTGCCGGCGTCCAGGTAAACAGTCATGGAATCGGCCACCAGCTCCGCAGCATGGCTGGCAATCGCGGCTTTGGCCGGCAGATCGGCTGCTTCCTTCACGGAACGGCTCGGTTCCTCCAGAAGCCTGCTGACGGCGAGGACGCCGCCCTGCGTCACTTCAACGTCTCCCGCCTCGGCGAGAGCGGCGACGTCGCGGCGGGCTGTCATGTGGCTGACGCCGAGCAACTCGGTGATTTCCCGGTAGCTGAGCACTCTTTGGGCGCGCAGGTGCTGGAGAATCTGCTGCCTGCGCTGCTCCGGAATCAGGGATATCGACTTTGCCATTGGTGCCTCCCGGTTCAATCTACCGGAGAATCCGTCCAGGGACTGTTCCACCGTTCAGCGAGCTCGCGGATCTGGAGCGGCGTGAGTTCACGGCGCGGGGAGTTCTCGGTCAGGAGGGCAATCCGGCACGCTTCCTCGAGTTCGGCGGCCCGTTCGACGGCGTCGTCCAGGTCTTTGCCTGAGACCACGGATCCGTGGTTGGCCAGCAGTGCTGCACGGAAGGGGCCACGCGCGCACCGGATGTCCTCGCCGAGCGCCGTGTCGCCGGGATGCCGGTAGGGCAGCAGGGGGCTCTGTCCCACCCGCATCACGAAGTACGGAGTGAGCGGCGGAACGGCGTTCAGATCAGACCAGGGGGTCCGGCAGGAGAGGGCGACGGCCTGCGGAGAGTGCAGGTGGACAATCGCCTGGTGTTCTTCGCCCCGCTGGTAGAAACCGGCGTGCAGCGGCGTTTCCTTTGAAGCGGGGGCACCGCCGAGGTGGACGCCGGTGAGCGAGACCCTGGCAAGATCAGCTTCGGTCAGGTGCCCCAGGGAGGCGCCGGTACCGGTGATGAGGAAGCTGTCTCCGTCCCGCAGGCTCAGGTTGCCGGTGGCGCCCGGGCTCAGCCCCATGTCGACGAGCCGCCGTCCGGCGGTGATGAGTTGGTGATGGATTCTCATGCCAGGCGCTCCCAGGCCGAAACGAAAAGGTCATGTCCGCCGAAGTTGCCACTCTTGAGGGCCAGGGCAAACGGGCGTCCGCCGGCCTCCGCCGTCGACCAGCACACCCCCGGCGCGAGCTCGGGGCCGATCTGCAGGGATTGGATGCCCAATCCGCGCACGACGGCTCCGCTGGTTTCGCCGCCCGCGACGATGAGCGCGGAAACGGCAGGGTCTGCCGTGAGGTGAACGGCAACCTGAGTCAGCACGTGCTCGATGACGGGTGCGCTCTCCACGCCGTCTACCAGGGTGTGGACGTCTTCACGGCTCCGGGCCGCGCACACCACGGGGGTGGAATCCGGTGCCTGCGCCAGGAACCAGGCAGCCAGGTCGGCGGCCGCCGCTCCGGGATCGGCGATGGCGGCGCGGATATCAATCTGCCGCACCGGCTGGGTGCGTGCGGCGTGTGCAACCTGGGCCAGGGTGGTGCTGGAGACGCTCCCGCACAGGACGCCTCCCCGCCCTCGGCGCGGTGGCGCCCAGGACGCACCGGCCGCGCCGGGGCCGGTCATGCCGAGAGCCAGCCCGGAACCGCCGGAGACCAGCACATGCCCCGAAACCGCGGCGGCGATGATTCCCAGATCCTCATCATCGATGGCGTCAACCACCACGTAGCGGCCCTCGGCGGCGTCGATCGCTGCGCGGAGCCCCGCGGCTCCGCTCCGGACCACCGGCCGGGCAACTTCGCTGACCGTGTGCGGCGTCTGCGGGCCCAGCAGCTCTGTCAGGCGCGAGCGGGTCATGGGCGTCAGGGGGTGGTGCCGCATGGAGGAGTTTTCGAGGAGTACGCCGTTCACAAAGAGGTGACCGTTGTAGACAGTGCGTCCGTTGGCCGGAAGCGAAGGCACCACAACGCACCGCGGCGCACCGAGTTCATCCGCGACGGCGTCGAGCACCGGCCCGATGTTTCCCTCGGTGGTGGAATCAAAGGTGGAGCAGTACTTCACATAGAAGCGGGCAGCACCCCAAGCGCGCAGCCGGCGGAGCGCGTCCAGCGAGGCGGCCACCGCGGCCTCCTTCGGTTCGGACCGGCTCTTCAAGGCAATAACGACGGCGTCGAGGCCGGCCAGTTCCCCGGCGGCGGGCGTTCCGTCCTCGATGACGACGGCCACCCGGTGGCCCGAGCGCCGGAGCATGGTGGCTATATCCGTGGCGCCAGTGAAGTCGTCAGCGATGATTCCAAGCACTTGTGTGTTCCTTTCCGAACCAGCCGGTGAGGCGGCAGTTATCGGACTCGACTGTAACACCGCGCTGTGAACGGTTGTTAAGCATTGGTAATTTGTTGTACGAAATTAGAATTGTGTGTCACAGTGATTCCCGGCACGTTCGAAGGTCGAGCGGTGCTCACGAAGATTTGGATGCCACCGTGATTCTCCCTCACCGCGCTCGACGACGAGCTCCCATCCGCGTAGCCCTCACCGGGGCAAACGGCGGCTACGGGCGTACGTTCCTTGCCCAGCTTGCCTGCACCCCCGAAATCCTGCCCGCGGTTCTGGTGGATCCGGATGCCGCCGGCGTGCTGGCCATGCTCGAAGAACTGGGCATCCCCGCATCCCGAGCCGCCGCGTCCAGCGGCCCGGCACAGACCGCGGAAATTATTGCGAGCGGCCGCATTGCGCTGATCGGGTCCGTTGACGCCCTCGACTGGGCAGGCATCGACGTCCTGGTTGAGGCCTGCGGCCGGGTTGGTGCCGGCGCCGCCTATGCCGAGGCAGCACTGGAGAACAACACCCATGTGGTGATGGTCAGCAAAGAGGTGGACACCGTTGTCGGCGTCGAACTCAGCGCGCGCGCAGCGGAGAAGGGGCTCAGCTATATCCCGGGCGACGGTGACCAGCCGGCCAACCTGCTGCGCCTGGTTGACTGGGTCAGCGCCGTCGGGCTGGACATCGTGGCGATCGGCAAGGCGGGGGAGTACGACCTGCAGTTCGACCCCGCGACCGGCCGCGTGAGCCAGGCAGGCGAAAGCATCGAAGCCCCGCAGCTGACCGGGCTGCTGGAGCTTGGAAGCAGTATCACCGCCACCCTGGGCAAGCGGGCCGAAGCGGTCAGCCCGCTCAAGCGGGCAGCAGCTGCCGATTCGTGCGAAATGACGGTTGTCGCCATGCGCACCGGCATGATGGCCGATGTGGAGGCCATGCATTACCCCGTGGCCCGGATCAATGAACTTGCCGACATCTACGCCGCACGCGAAGACGGCGGCATCCTGGCGAACGACGGTGTGGTGGACGTTTTCTCCGCCCTCCGGCTGCCGGGTGAGGCGAGCTTCGCCGGCGGCGTCTTCGCCATCGTCCGCACCGGCGATCCTGCCACCTGGGAAATCCTCCGGGGCAAGGGCCACGTCGTCAGCCGCGACGGCAGGTACGCCTGCATCTACTGGCCGTACCACTACATGGGTGTGGAGACACCGCTCACGGTGCATGCCGCCGTCGACCTGGTGGAGGCTCCTCCGGCAGTGCCGGGCATGATCCTCGCCGGCCGCGCCCTGTGCGACCTGCCGGCCGGAACCGATCTGGCCGTAGCCGGACACCACCACGAAATTGACTCGGTTGCACCCGTGATGATCGCTTCCGACCCCGCCGCCTCCCCGTTCTACCTGCTCGACGGCGCCCGGCTGATCCGCCCGGTTGCCCAGGGCAGCCTGATCGGCTTTGCCGACGTCGAAGGCGTGGACGCCGGAGCCCTGACCTTGTACCTCGCGGGAGCCTCCCGCGGACGAACCAACCGATCGGAGTAAATCAATGACGTTCTTTACTTCCCCCGCCCCCTGCCGAGGGCTCGTCCCCTTTGAGCGCACGGCATGAGCCCCGAGATTATTGCCCTCATCGGGCTCGCGGCAGTTTTCACCATCTCCTCTGTCCGTAACGTGCACATGGGTGCACTGGCCCTGGTGGCCGCCTTCATCATTGGCATCGGCGTCGTCGGCGAGAGCTTGAAGGACGTCCTCGGCGGCTTCCCCGTGGACGCCCTGATCATCCTGGTGGGCATCACCTATCTCTTCGGGCTGGCGCATGAAACCGGCACCATCAAGTGGCTGGTGGACCGGTCCCTGGACCTCATCGGGGACCGCGTGGCCCTGCTGCCCTGGGGCCTGTGGGCCATTGCAACGGCGGTTGCCTGCATGGGCACCTCCCACGCTGCCTTCGCCGTCGTCCCCATTGCGATGACCCTGGCGCACAGCCACAGGATCAACTCCACCATGATGGGCATCGCCATGAGCTCGGCGATCGTCGGCGGTGCGCTGGCACCCACCAGCATCGTCGGCATCACCGTGCAGACCGTAGCTTCCGAAGCCAACGTCCCCTACAACGCTGCGCTCATGTTCGGCCTCTCCATCGGCGTGAACGCCCTTGTTGTCCTGGTGGCCTTCTTTATGTTCGGCGGACGCGAACTCATTGCCCGCACCCGCGCCGGCTCTGCCGGCCGCAGCGGCGGCACCGGCGAAGGCCCGTCCTCGGGGGGTGCCCGCAGCTCCGGCGGGGGCACCCTGGTGCTCAACCGGGCCGATGCCAAGGTGAAGGCTGCAGCGCGTCCGAAACTGGAACCCATGCAGATGCTCGTCATCGCCTCCATCTTCGTCCTGGTGGGCGGTTTCTTCACCCTCAACCAGCTCGACGTCGACGTGAACCTCGGGGTGGTGGCGCTGACGATCGCCGTCATCCTCTCCCTGGTGGATCCGGGCGTAGGCCGCAAGGCCATCGCCCGCATCGACTGGAGCACCACCCTGCTGCTCGGCGGCATCATCACCTACGTGGCGGTCCTGACCCGCCTCGGCGCCATCGACCAGCTCGGCGAGGCAGCCCGCTCGGTGAGCCAGCCGCTGCTCGCGGCGTTCGTGATCTGCGTCATCGCAGCCCTGGTGTCGGCCTTCGCTTCCACCATCGGCATCATCGGTGCGCTGATCCCGCTTGCGGTTCCGCTGCTGATTCCCGGCGGCGGCCTGGAGATGACCGGTTTCATCTACGCGCTGGCCATCTCGGCGTCGCTGGTGGACTGTGCTCCGTTTGGAACAACCGGCGCGACGATTGTTGCCTCGACCGTGGAGGAACACCGCTCCACGGTGAACAAGCACCTGACCATCTGGGGTCTGTCGATGGTCATCATTGGGCCGGTCCTCACCCTCGGAGTCCTCGTGGTTCCCTTCCTCTGGGCCTAGGCCTAACAACCCTGGTCCGAACCAGGATGGACAAACCGCAAAGGGCGGGCGCTGCGGCACGCAGGCGCCCGCCCTCTGTGTGTCCTGCGCCATCACTTTCCCTGACCAGTCCGGACTTATCCTGCACACCCGTGCCAGCGGCGCGCGCTTGTCCACATCCGCGCCGCATCCCGCCGCCCGGCGCTGATCCCGGTGCAGGCTGGGCGCATGAGAGCCAAAGACATTGTGGGCCGGACCGGTGAAGGCCTTGCTGCGGACCATCTGGCTGCCGCGGGATACGACATTGTCGAACGGAACTGGCGCTGTCCGCAGGGGGAAATCGATCTCGTGGTGAGGGACGGCGCCACGCTGGTTGTGGTGGAGGTCAAGACCCGGTCCTCCCTGAACTTTGGGCACCCGTTCGAAGCGGTCAGCTCCGCGAAACTGGCCCGGCTGTATGTGCTTGCGGCTGCCTGGACCCGGGCCCACCCGGCCGCGGCCAAAGACTGGCGGGTGGATGCTGTCTCCGTACTGCTGCCGCCCTCCGGCGGCCCGGCAGGAAGTGCAGACCCCGTCATCGAACATCTGAAGGGAATCGGCTGATGGGGCTGGGCCGCACTTATGGGGTAGGTCTGACGGGCTTGGAGGGAAGAATCGTCGAGGTAGAGGCGGACATCGGCCAGAACCTTCCCGCCTTTATTCTGCTGGGTCTTCCCGACGCGTCCCTGAATGAGTCACGCGACCGGGTAAAGTCCGCAGCAAAAAACTCCGGGCTTCCGTTGAGCCGGCGCAAAATCACGGTGAATCTCATGCCGGCAGATGTCCACAAGCGCGGCTCCGGCTTCGACCTGGCGATCGTTATGGCGGCGTTGGCGGCAGCAGGCGACGTGCGGAGCACCGGCAGGACCGTGTTCCTGGCCGAACTGGGACTGGATGGGAGACTGCGTCCGCTGCGAGGCATCCTGCCCTCGGTTATGGCGGCGGTCGAGGCCGGGTTCCAGGAGATAGTGGTGGCGGAAGCCAATAATGCTGAAGCCTCGCTGGTTCCGTCTGCCCGGGTGGGCGGGTTCGCGTCCCTGGCCGCTGTCGCCCAGCGGTTCGGGGCAGATCCTGATCATCTCGTTTTTCCTCCCGTCACTCCCGCGGCAAAGACAGGTCAGCAGGAGAATACGGCCGGAGCCGGGCAAAGCGTCCCCGACCTTGCGGACATCGCCGGCCAGTCCGAGGCCCGCTTCGCCCTGGAAGTTGCCGCAGCCGGGGCGCATCACCTGCTGATGACCGGTCCGCCCGGAGCCGGCAAGACCATGCTGGCCGAACGGCTGCCCGGTCTGCTCCCGGATTTGGGTGACACGGCGGCCATGGAGGTCACGGCCATTCATTCACTCGATGTCCGGGGCGGACCCTGCACCGGGCTGATCCGCCGCCCGCCTTTCGAGAGTCCGCACCATACCGCCACTGCCGCGGCCGTGATCGGAGGAGGGGCAGGTATTCCGCGCCCCGGAGCCGCCTCCCGCGCGCACCGCGGTGTGCTCTTCCTGGACGAAGCACCCGAATACGAGGCACGGGTCCTGGATGCCCTGCGCCAACCACTGGAGAGCGGCACGCTGGTACTGCACCGGGCAGCAGGTACAGCGGTGTACCCGGCACGCTTCCAGCTGGTCCTGGCTGCCAACCCCTGTCCCTGCGGCCTGGCCAGCGGAAAGGGCATCGACTGCACCTGCAGCGCACAGCAGCGGCGCCGCTACTTCGGCCGGCTCTCCGGTCCGCTGCTGGACCGGGTAGACCTGCAGCTCGAGATCCGCCGCGTTTCGCTGCCGGAGTTCGCCGCGGCGGGCGGTGCGGAGACAACGGCGGACGTTGCCCGGCGGGTGGTCCGGGCAAGGCAGCGCCAGCGGGAACGGCTCAGCCCGTGGGGCTGCGCGACCAACGCGGAGGTCCCCGGGCAGGTGCTGCGCGGTGTGCTGAAGCCGGCGGGCACAGCCACCAAAGCCCTTGACCGCGCCATGGACCGTCAGTCCCTTACCGCCCGCGGATACGACCGGGTGCTGCGGGTGGCCTGGTCCATTGCCGATCTGTCCGGACATGATGCGCCTGACGCCGACGACATTGGTCAGGCGCTGAGCTTCCGGCAGCGGGCGGTGGCAGCATGAGCCGGCCTGGGCCCGGGATTCTCCTGGCACGGGCGGCCCTGTCCCGCCTCATCGAACCGTCCGACACCGTTGGCCAGGCGCTTGTGATGGCTGCGGGGCCCGAAGCCGCAGTGCGGATCGCGTCCGGCCGGCAAAAGCCCGGTGCTGCAGACCGCCGGGGGATCAGCGCCATCCTGGAGGAGAACGGCATCCGTGGTTCGGAACTGACGCTGAACGAGGCACTGGAACGCTGGCGTCCGCGGGTAGCTGACCTGGCGCCGGAACGCGATCTGAGCACGGTCTCCCGGTTCGGCGGAGCCTTGCTGGTGCCGGAGGATCAGCGCTGGCCGGAGTCGCTGTACGAGCTGGGACTCGGGATGCCGTTCTGCCTCTGGGTGAGGGGCAGCGCCGCCGTCCCGCCGTCAGCCCGGTGCGTCGCCGTGGTTGGTTCCCGGGACGCCACGGCGTACGGGCTGTCCATCACCGGAGACCTGTCCGCCGGACTGGTGCAGCGCGGCCGGACAGTGATCTCCGGGGGCGCCTACGGGATCGATGCGCAGGCCCATCGGTCCGCGCTCGCCGTGGCCGGCGGAGGCGGGCCGTCGCCAGGGGAGCAGTCCTGGATTCCGACCATCGCCGTGCTGGCCGGCGGGATAGACCGCTTCTACCCGGCGGGCAACGAGGACCTGCTCCGGGCTGTGGCGGACCGGGGGCTTGTCCTCAGTGAAGTTCCACCTGGATCCGCGCCCACGCGCTGGAGATTCCTGCAGCGGAACCGGCTCATCGCGGCTCTCAGCGCATCAACCGTCGTGGTGGAAGCGCGCTGGCGTTCAGGGGCCCTGAATACTGCCCACCATGCAGCCGGCCTGGGGCGGGGAGTTGGGGCTGTTCCGGGACCGGTGTACTCCGCAAATTCGGCGGGCTGCCATCGGCTGCTGCGCGACGGCAGCGCCGTCTGCGTGACCGACGCCGCCGAGATAGCGGAACTCTCCGATCCCTTCGGCCTGCCGTCCCCGGAGCCAGCGGGTCACGGTGAAGCACGGCCCGGTGAAGCCCAGCCCGGTAAAGCATGGTCAAAATCCGGCACTTCTGAACGGGCCGACCACGACGGCCTGGCAGCCGAGGACATTCTGCTGCTGGACGCCTTGCCGCTGCGAACCGGCTCAGCGGTGGAGAAGCTGGCCACGGTCGCTGGCCTGGGGCTCCCGGCGGTGCGGGCCGGCCTGGGCCGCCTTGAACTCGAAGGCCTGGCCCGGCGCTCAGGCACCGGCTTATGGCAACGGGCCAAGCGCAGCACCAACTGATCCAACGACAGGTCATTTCTCGAACAACCAAAGGACAGCATCATGCGGACCTATAAAGTCATCACCTCGCCCCTGGGCATCCTCACCCTCGTGGCCGAAGACGCCGTGCTTACCGCAGTGGAGCCGGCGGCCCCTGATCCTGCCGCGCCGGGAGCCGCCCGCTACGGGCTATCGGCCGAGAACGGTTTCGAGGCGGTTGAACGTCAGCTCGAGGAGTACTTCGAAGGCAGGCGGTGCTGCCTGGACCTGCCGGCCAGCCAGCCCGGGACGCCCTTCCAACAGCAGGTGTGGGCGGCGGTCAGCTCCATCCCTTACGGTCAGACCCGCAGCTACAAGCAGCTGGCCCTGGAACTCGGCGATGCTGCCAAGGCTCGCAGCGTCGGCGCCGCGCTGTCCCGCAACGCCCTGAACATCCTGGTACCCACCCACAGGGTGGTCGGCACCCGAGGAGCCCTGACGGGATACTCCGGCGGGGTGGACGCCAAACGTGTCCTCCTCGCCTTGGAGGCAAGTCCCGGAAATGAAGCCCTCCGCCAGCAGTGTTCGGGAGCCGGTGTGCCTGCCTAAAGCCCAGAAGCCTTTCCTGATTCCGCTCCTGGAATTGTTCGGAAAGCGGGAAGGTCTGCGGCCATCCGTGTGCTGCAAGCCGGCACAGTTCCAGGGTCAGCCGTTAACCCCGCCCGCCGCTGCCAGGACGTGGGAGATCTCCCGGGTTGCCGGATAGAGGGCGCGGTACAACTGGTAGCGCTCGTTGTAGGTGTCTTCCAAAGACGAGTTGGGGACGACTGTGTGTGCTGGCGGGTTCCAGCCGTCGATACTGACGTCAGTGACGCTGGCTGCTGCCAGGAGGGCGGCCCCGTAGCTGGCCCCGATCGTGATGGACGGGATGACCTGGGCCAGGCCGGTGACGTCGGAGACGATCTGTGCCCACAGGCCTCCTTGTGTACCTCCACCTGCAGCGACGATGCGTTTGGGCCTTGCGCCGGCGGACACCATGGCTTCGACGTTGTGCCTCACTCCGAAGGCCGTCGCCTCCAAAGCTGCACGGTACAGATCCCCGCGTGTGTGCGACAGCGTCAAACCGGCGATGATTCCCCGTGCAGCCGGATCCATGACGGGGGTGCGTTCACCGGCAAAGTACGGCAGCATCAGCAGGCCGCCGGCCCCCGGACCCGAGCCGCGGGCCTCCGTCAGCAGATCGGCAAAATCCGGCGCTCCGAACAGACCACGGAGCCAGCCCGTTATCGCACCGGATGTCACCATGCCTCCGGCGAGGTTACGGGTACCCGGGTAAACACCGGCAGTGCTCCAGAGGTTGGGTACAGTGACTCTTTCCTCTGTGGTCGCCACCAGGAACATCGTTGTGCCGTACATGAGCATCAGATCGCCGGGGTTCTGTGCCCCAACACTCACGGCCTCGGTCCAGGCATCAATGGTCCCTGCGATGACGGGAATCCCTGCCGGCAGGCCAGTCTCGACTGACGCGTCCGCGGTGATCGTCCCCGCGGTCTCATTCGCCCAAAGCAGCGGCGGAAGTTCGATGCCTGGTGCAATCAGGTCCGCCCACGGCCGGTACCAGCTCTGGGCGGTGGTGTCGTAGAGCGGCGTGCACTGGCTGGCGGAGTGATGGTCCAGGACATACTGCCCACTGAGTTTCCACACGAGCCACGAACTGGGCATGAACAGACGGCGTGCCCGTTCCATCACCTCTGGCTCGTTGCCGGCCAGCCACGCCAGCTTCGGCCCGACAGCCTGGGAAGAGAGCGCGGAACCGCTCCGTTCCAGGATCGCGGAGGCGCTCAGCTGCTGGCTGAGGGCCTCGATCTCGGCGGTGGCGCGGGTGTCGACTCCGTACAGAATGGCCGGACGCAGGGGAATCCCGCTGTCGTCGGTGACGAGCACGCAGGGACCCATGCCGCTGACCCCAACTGCGCGGATGTCAGCATCCGTATCCGAGGTGAGCTCCTTGGCGATCGAGGAGAATTCCTCCCACCATTCATCGGCGCCCATTTCCACCCAGCCGGGGCGGGGACGTGACACCTCGTGGGTGCGTACAGCGGTGGCCAGGATGGTTCCGTCGCCGCTTACCAGCACGCCCTTGCTGCTGGAGGTGCCAATATCGACACCTATTACCGCTGCTGTCATGGCACGTTGACAGTTCCGCAGAGGTGGACCCGGACTCCCAGGCCGGCGAACAGGGCAGCCTTGGCCAGGAGGCCTTTATCGGCTGTTTCCGCGTCAGGCGCGTAGACAACCTGCGCGTGGTTAGCTTTGTGCCGGCTCATGAACTGGTTTCGGTCCACACCGTGGAGCACGACGTGCGCGATCGGCCATTCGGGGTTCGTTGATTTCTTTCGGCGCCGGGTTTCTTCCTCGGGGAGTTCAACGACGCTGGCACGGCCAATGTCCAGGTTGAGCTCGCCGTCGGCAATGAACAACCGGGACCAAACGATTTCGCCCGGCTTTGACACACCGTTGATCGTGCTGCCGCCCGCGGGGAAGAACACATGCCCCTGACGCCAGCCCTCGGCATTGTGGTAGCCACCGAGATGGGAAGGGGGAACCGATCCGGAGATTTCGTACACCCAGACGAACTGACCGTCGAAGTCCTCGCCCCAGCGGACGTCGTGCAGCGTGGTCGCCGGGTCCAGTCCCATGGCGGTCCACACCCGGTTCGTTGCCAAGGCATCCACGGCAACACCTTCGTCGGCTTCGTTGAAATGTGGAAGCGCCTGGCCCTCCCACAGGATGCGGGAACCGTCGCGTGAGGTTACCGGCGGGCGCTCAACGTTGTTCAGCAGCCCTTCGACCAGGTCGCTGGCCGGGCAGAGGTCTTTGAGTCCTTGCTGGTACTGGATTCCGACGGCGTCCAGGCCGAAGTCATCGCTGAGGCGCAGAGCCGCGATGTACATCTTGTACTGCCACCTCAACTGGTGCTGCGTCAGTTCCGTTGCTTCATCGCTGCCGAGCCGGAACGTCATTCCCTTTTCCAGGAGCCAGTCACCCACAGCGTCGGCTTCCCCGTCGTCGACCGTGAGCATTTCGGCCCAAAGAGCGCTCTGGGAAAGGCGTTCCTTGTAAATGCCGATCGGGTTGAGCAGCTCATCATCGATGATCGCGTTGTACATTCCCATGCACCCCTCATCGAAGACACCGATGATGGCCTTGTCCCTCAACAGTTCCTGGGCCAGGGCTTCTCCAAGCTGCTTCTCGGGGCTCTCGGCCAGCTGAGGGAGCGGCCGGACATGGGAGTTGTCATGGGGGACATTGCCGGTCTCCACCCAGCTGCGGATGCCGTCCTTGAACCACTGGTCCTCGAAATCCACGCTCCAGAGGGTCGAGTAGCGCAGACCCATCTTGGTCATGCCCGCGTTGAGGCCGAGAAGGCCGACCAGCCCGGGCCAGTCGGGGGCGAAGTTCGCTACGGTGAGGATTGGTCCACGGTGGGTCCGCAGCCCGGCCAGGACGTGATGGCTGTACTGCCAGACTGCTTCGGCGACAACCAGCGGTGCATCCTCGGGGATGTTCCGAAACACCTCCAGACCCATGCGCTGGCTGCGGATGAAACCGTGGCCCAGAGCGGGGTCGACGTCGTTTGCCCGTTTCACCTCCCACCCCAGCTCCTCAAAGGCAGCTGTCAGGTGCTTTTCCAGCTCCTGCTGCACTGGCCACCCAGCGGCGTTTGCCGACTCGCGCAGGTCGCCGCTGGCGATCAGATAGGCGGTGTTCGGCTCAGTGACAGGTTTCTTCGGTGTTGAAGGCACGGTATAAGCGGACATTTGTTGCTCCTGTAGGTCTGGGAAGGGGGCTGAAAGCCGGTTTCCAAGAGGTCCGGCAGCCGGTGGCACCTTGGAAACCGGCTTTCAGTGCATCAGTGGGACGCCGCAGGCTCCGTGACGGTGGCGTTGAATTCCGCCGCCGCTTTTTCAGCGACAGCGGCATCGCCGGAGGGAGGCAGGCCGCTGATGCCGATGGCTCCGACGATCACGCCGTTGATGAACAGGGGAGCGCCCCCCAGTGTGGGTGTCAGTTCCGGATCATTGAGCCTGTCCAAATCGATCTGTCCGGCAGCGGCCGCCTCCTTTACCTCGGCGGTCGGCCGCCTGAGAATCAGGGCGGTGTAGGCCTTGCGGGCGGCCAGTTTCCGCGGGAGCGCACCACAGGAGTCCTGTGCGCCAAAGGCGATGAGTTCTCCGAAACTGCCGACTATGGCGCAGGCGACCCCAACCGGGATTCCGTCCTGCTGGTGGGTGCGGCCGAGGACGGCCTGCAGAATGCTGCTGGCTGACTCATGGCTCAGGGTTGGCCTTTGGAATATGCCGGCTCCTCCCTGGCCTGCGCTGACGCCGGCATTCACAGCTGTGCCGCAGTTTCGTGGATGCCGGCAAGCAGACGGTCCAGTTCCTTGCGCTGGACATCATTCAGCGGCTCGAACGGTTCACGCAGATTGCCGCATTCGAGCACGCCGTCGCCGGCGAGGTACTTCGCTGCCCTGAAGACGCCTTGGCTGACAAGCTCCTCAACCGTGTTGTTGATCTGCTCTTGAACAATCCGGGCGCCCGGCAGATCGCCGGTCTCAAACAGCGCCCTGGTGCGGAGGAACAACTCGGGCTGAACGTTCACGGTTGTTCCAATGGTGGCTCTCGCCCCGGCCGCCAGGCTGGAGAGATAGATCTCGTCAAAACCGTTGAAGAAGACCTTCTCCGGATAGGCGGCTGTCATGCGTTCGAGTGAGTACAGGTCATGCGCGGTGTGCTTCACTCCCAGGACCTGCTCCTGGTCCAGGAGGGGGCCGGCAAGAGTCTTGTCGAACTGGACCTGCGTGAACTGCGGGATGTTGTAGATGATGACGGGCAGGCTTGTCGCTTCCATGACCCGGTTGTAATACCCGAGGATTTCCTCGGCCGTGAAGCGGTAGTAGTAGGGCGGGATCAGCGAGACGGCATCAGCTCCGGCCGCTTCGGCGTCCTTTGCCAGTGCAATGGCGTCCGCGGTGCGTATCGTTCCTACATGGGCGATGACCGGTGCCCGGCCGGCTGCCGTCTGCACCACGGTGCGGACAATCTCGGCCCGCTCATCAAGAGTCAGCAGGAGGCCCTCGCCGGAGGAACCGCAGCAGTAGAACCCTTCCACGCCCCGGCCCAGCTGAAATTCCACGAGTTTAGACAACGTGGCAAAGTCAATCGACTCGTCGGCACGCATCGGTGAGACAAGTGCGGAGAAGATCCGTTCAAACCGTGAGTAGTCCTGACTGGCTACCATGCAGTCCACCCCCCATCAACGATGAGATTGGCGCCGGTCATGTACGTCGATGCCTGGGAGATGAGGAAGACAACGGAGCCGTTGTATTCGGAGGCCTCGGCCATCCTGCCGATTGGCATCCGGCTGGTGTAGTTGGCCTGGAACTTGGCATCCTGCGTTTCCCGGCCCACTCCGGAGGGCGTGAGGGTGTTGACCCTGATTCCGTGCCGTCCCCAATACGTGGCACAGTACCGGGTGAGGTTGTAGATGCCCGATTTGGCGGCACTGTAGGCCACCGGCTTCACGAAGGGGACACCGGTCTCCTCCCCGCGGTAGGCGTAAATGTCCTGGACGGGGGAGACCATTCCGTAGATGGAACCCACGTTGACGATCGATCCTCCCTTTCCGGCCCGGCGCATACGGCTTCCGACGGCCTGCACCATGAGGAACGTTCCGGTCAGGTTGACGTCAACGACTTCACGGAAAATTTCGACCGGGAATTCTTCAAACGGGCCGGACACTTCCGGCGGGGCGCTTGGCTGTGTGTCCAGGCCGGCGTTGTTGATGAGGGCGTCAGGTACGCCCCACAGCGACTCCAGGGAATCGAGGGCTTCCTCGATCGTGGGCTTTTTCGTGATGTCGACAGAGAAGAAAGCGAGCCGGTCGCTTCCGTGGATGTCCTCAAAGACTTCCTTGACCTTGGCCTCTGATACGTCCCGGGCGAATACGGCCACCCTGGCGCCGCGTCCGTGGAGCTCCTGAACGAATTCGGCTCCGATCTGCCCGAGGCCGCCGGTCACTACGACGATCTTCTCTTCAACTGAGAACAACTGGTCATTCATCTTTGTATCGTTCCTATTTCGTGTATCTGGTCCTTCGGCACCCCGGTCGGCATGCGTTGGACATCAAGTGGGGAGCAACCCGGTGAGGCCTGCGCTCGCAGGCTGGTGCTAAAGACCGCCGGTCAGTGCCGGGATGGCAACCTCATTTGCGGCGAGCTTTTCCCGGTTGAAGGCCAAACCATGGCCCGGAGTGCTGGACGGGGTGTAGTGCCCGTTGCGGAGCTCGCCTGTTCCTGGCTGCAGCACTCCGAGATCCGTGAGGGTTCCGCCGTCGGTGTATTCGGCGAGGTAGATGTTGGGAACGGAGCACAGGACGGTGGCGCTGAGTTCCATGATGAAGTGCGGTGCCATGGGCAGGTTCCAGGCCCGTGCCATCGCCGCAATGTCCATGTACGGGGTGATGCCGCCCACGCGGCCGATGTCGGCCTGGACGAAGTCACACGTGTTGCTGGAGAAGTAGTGGTTGAACTGCTGGACGGTGTACAGATTCTCGCCGAGGCCGATGGGGCCGTCGGCGAGCTCGCGCAGCCGTTTGTGGCCGATGATGTCATCCACGGGCAGCGGCTCTTCAATCCAGGTCAGGTTGAATTGTTCGAATCGTTTGAACGCCTGGACCGCCTGGGGAAGTGTCCACCCCTGGTTTGCGTCAATCATCAGCGGGTACGGGCCGACCGCCTCACGGAGCTTGGCGAGACGGTACACGTCCTCTTCCAGGTCCGGTTTTCCGACCTTGACCTTTCCGGCGGCGAAACCGTCGGCCTTCCAGCCCTGGACCTGGTCGATAACTTCTTCGATGGACAGGTGCAGGTTGATGCCGCTGCCATACAGGGGTGTCTTGTCGCGGCAGCGGCCCAGCATATCTGCCAGGGACATGTTGGCTGTCTTGCCCATGATGTCCCAATACGCGATGTCCAGTCCGGCCAGTGCAAGGGTAGTAATGCCGCCGGTGCCGTTGAACCGGAGGTACTTCCAGGCCTTGTCCCAGAGGGCGCGGGGGGAGACTTCCTGGCCGATGAGGATGGGGGCGACTTCGGAGAGCATCGAGACTATGGTTGCGCCACCCACCCCGGAAGTGTGGCTGAAGCCGGTGCCCGTCAGGCCCGTGTCGGTGGTGACGTCGACCAGGATTATCTCGATGTGCGTGACGAAGTTGATCTGGTCGCCCCAATCGCCCTTGGGGAGCTTCATGCGGCAAAGTTTTACGTCAATATTTTCGATTTTCATTGTGAGTCCGTTCTGGTCTGCTGGTTTGGTTGGGCTGCCGGTCCGGCCGCCTGGCCTGGAAGGGCCGGTCTGCCCTGGGTGCTGTCGGGGGTGGGTACCGTCCTGGGGGTCAGCCCTTCACTGCTCCGGCTGTGAGTCCTTCGATCAGGTTCCGCTGGACGAGCATGAAGCCGAGGAGCACGGGGATCGCGGCAACCACGCCCCCTGCGGTGAGGAGATCCCATCTGATCTGGTATTCACCGATAAACAGATGCAGGCCTACAGGGACGGTGTGCGTCTGGTTGGACTGGGTGAAGGTCAGCGCATAGAGGAATTCGTTCCAGGAGAAGATGAAGATGTACGTGCCTGCTGCTGTCAGGCCCGGCTTCATCAGCGGAAGCAGAATGTGCCTGACCATCTGGAAGGCGCTGCACCCGTCGATGCGGGCGGCTTCATCCAGTGAAGCCGGCAGGGAATCAAGGAATCCCTTCAACAGCCACACAGCGAAGGGCGTGGCGAAGGTGGTGTTGATGAGGATCAGCCCCGGGATGGTATCGAGCAGGCCAAACTGCCGCAGCTCTCCCTGGAGCGGAATCACCAGCAGCACCGCTGGGAACAGCTGGGCGATCAGGAGCGAGGTCAGGACGGTCTGGCGGCCACGGAACCGGAAACGGGACAAACTGATGGCGGTTGTTGTGGCAGCCAGCAGGGAGACGACGACGGTTCCAAACGCGACCATGGCGCTGTTCCCCAGGAACTGGAAGAAGGGTGTTCCTGCCGCGAGGTCTTTGTAGGCATCGAGAGTGGGGTTCTCAGGGAAGACCTGGGATCCAGGAGCCAGCAGTTCCTGCTGGGGTGTCAACGAGGTCAGCAGCATAACCACGTAAGGCCCCAGGACCAGGACGAGCCAGACACCGACTGCAGCTATGACGAATCCCTTGCCTACGCTTTTACGCGCGGATGGCCGCCTGGACCTGGTGCCCTGGACAGGCGGTGTGCTGCGGTATTTCTCCGCCGGCGGGTGCACAGTTGCTGCGCTCACTTTTCCTCTCCCTTCGCGGACAGGCGGACGTAGATCACGATGAAGACCATGAGCACGACAGCTTGGATGACGGCGTAGGCGGCGCCGGTGCCGAAATCACCGGACTTGTAAGCCGTCAGGTACGCCTGCAGGGGCAGCGTGGTTGTCGCTTCCGCCGGCCCGCCTCCGGTGAGGATGAAGGCGAGATCGACGTAGTTGGCGGTCCAGATGATCCGCAGAATCGTGGTGATCAGAATAGTTGGAAGGATTTTGGGTGCGACGACGTTCCAGAAGACTCCCCACGGCCCGCATCCGTCCATGCGGGCAGATTCCTTGAGTTCCGCGGAGACTCCCTGGAGTGCGGCGAGGATCATGACCGCGAAGAAAGGTACACCCTGCCAGACATCGACCATGATCAGCGTCGGCAATGCTGTTTCAGGGCTGCTCAGCCAGGTGATGGGTGACTGAATGATGCCCAGGTTGAGGAGCGCGGAGTTGATTAGCCCGTGGTTGGGGTCCAGCAGCCAGAGCCAGATCAAGGCAACCAGAACACTGGGGGTGGCCCAGGGGATCATGACCAGGCCGCGGACGGCTCCGCGAAGGGGAATCCGCTGGTTCAATAGGAGCGCACCGCACATACCGAGAACAAGCTGCAGCCCGACGGCGCCGAAAGTCCACGCCGCCGAAGTCAGGGCGTAATGACCGAATTTCTCGCCGGTGAAGATCTCCAGGTAATTGGAGAACCCAACGAAGCCGGTGATGCCGCCTAGAATTCCGGCTTCGTTGAGGGACAGCCACAGTGAGCTGAGCACCGGGTAGAGGACGAATACGCCGAGAAGAATCAACGTGGGAGCCAGATAAATGAACGGCTCCACCTTCTGCTGGAACTTTTGGCGTCTGCGGCGCACAGCCGGCGGGGCAGCCGGCCTTGCGGTGGTCGCTAACATGGTCAGCGCCTCAGATCTTCAGCGAGCTTCTTCATCATCTGCTCACTGGTGGACTGGTTCAGGAAAGCGCCCTGGATGGCAGGGCTCCATGTTTGGTTGGCCACGGCGGCCGTACCCTTGACTGCAGGCCAGCTCAGTGCCCCTGCCTGAGCTGCGATGGCGACCCGGTAGGCCTCGTCGCTGCTGAAGAACGGATCCTCGGCGGCAGACTTCAACACCGGAAGCTGGCCCTGCTTGGACGTGCTGATCTTCACCATGGGTTCCTTCGTGGCGAGCCAGGAGATCCATTCGAAGGCCTGCTGCTGCTTCTTGGAGGATTGCAGAACGACGTTGCCGCTCATGGATCCCAGGGTGCGTGCGTCTGCCGGGTCTTTTGACGGCATTGGGATTACGCCGAGGTCATCGCCGAGCCCTGAGCGCAGTGCACTCAGCGATCCGGTGTGGTGGATCAGCATTCCGGTTTGACCGCCCTGGAAGTTAGCGATCACCTGGGCAAAGGCGGCAGTCGTTGAACCGGGGGGAGCTGCGTTCAATTTCGTCTGCAGGTCCAGGTACTGCTGGTTGACCGAGATGGCGGCCGGATCGTCCAGAACGACGTTGCCGGCCTCGTCGACCATGCGTGCCCCACCTGAGAACATCCAGGCTGCCCATTGGTCCTGGCCGCCTGCGCCGCCACGGACATCGATGCCGAACCGGCTCTTCGATGCGTCTGTCAGCTTCTCGGCGGCCCGGAGCACGTCCTCATGCGTACGGGGAGCATCCAGGCCCGCCTCCTTGAAGAAGCTCTTGCGGTAATACATGTACAGCGTGACGAACTGGTGGGGCAGCATGTACAGGCTGTCGCTGCCCGGGACTTTGCCCGTGGCATACAGCTCGGCCAGAACATCGTCCTGTCCGTCCCAGTTGCTGACCATGTCGTCAAGGGATGCGATGGCTTTCTGCCCAACAAACTGACCGAGCCACCAATCCTTGAATCGGCAGGCGTCCGGCCCGCCTCCGCTGCTGAGCGCCGTCAGCAGTTTGTCCTGGTACTGGGCCAGCGGGATGATCTGCAGGTTGACTTTAAAGCCGGTGTTGAGACCGTTGAACTGCCCGGCGAGCTGCTGCCACGTCTGATCGGTGGCGTCATCCTGCCAAAGCCAGTACTCAAGGTCTCCACCGGCCTGGTCCGCGGAAGATGATGAACTGCAGGCTGCCAGCGATGGCAGGGTGAGTGCCAGGGAACCGGCCGCGGCGGCCTTGAGGAAAGTGCGACGCTCCATTGCGAGGTCTCCTTATATTGGGGGGAGGGGGGATAGCTGACTAGCGCGGGCTGGCCTTGATGTCCTGCTCTGCAAGGTGGGCCAACCGGTTTCGGACATCGAAGAAATGGATGTCCAGGCGATGGGCGGCCAGTTGGGGATCTCCGGTCTCGATGGCATCGACGATCACCGCATGCAGGGCAGCGGTGTGAGGGAGGTCCTTACCGGTCGTGATTGTTGAACTTGCTGTTTTGAAGAAGTGCCAGAACCCACTGAGAATCCCGCTGAGGGTGCGGTTTTCCAGGCCTTCGTAGAGCATGGCGTGAAACTGCTCGTCTTCATCCAGGAAGGTCTTGCCCTCTTCTGCACGCCCTCTCATGGCGTCGGTGAGACTGCGCAGCTGCTTCAGGCGGCGTGCACTGATTGTCTGGAAAGCCGCCGGAAAGAACTGGGTTTCCAAGGCTTGACGCATTTCCAGAATCTCGAGGAGGCTGTCGTGATCGTAGGGGAGCGTCATGCCGATATGTTGGCCAAACACGGCGGGGTCAAAGCCCCTCATCCGGCGCCTGGCGCCCTGGCGTGCTTCGACGAATCCCAGGGCCTGCAGGGCACACAGCACTTCACGCACTGACTGGCGGCTCATGTTCAGTTTTAGGGCCAGCTGCGGTTCAGTTGGAAGCGGATCCCCCGGCTGGACGCCAAGGTCGCGCAGCAGCCGGACCATGCGGACTTGATGATCTTCCAGAGACGCCATGACTTCTCTCCATTGAGGGGAACTTGTCCGACAAGACTCGAAGTTCCGGTTCCTTTTAGTGATGCTAAGCACAGCATTCAGTCCGACGTTCCGCAATGAAAAAGGGTCTATTACGTTCCGAGAAGGTCTAACGTCGGACAAGTTGGTGCTGCAGCACCCAAACTTGTCCGACAAAAAGGTAATCCAGTTCGATAAGGGCCAGCTCTGTTCGCCGTGGCAGTACCCGCCTGCCGCCGCGGCAGCTCCTCTGTTCGGGAGCCGGTGTGCCTGCTTGAAGCTGGCCGGTAAAGCGGGGAAGGTGGGACGGTGAGTAACACCGGAGCAGCACCACGGACTGGGGGAGCAGCCAAAGCCGCCGTAGGAATCCAGGGCAAGGTTTCCAGCAACGCGGCGGACCCCGGCCGGGCCCGATCCGCAGCCGGCCGGTCCGCAGCTGCCCGGCCGGCTGAATTCAGCCAGGCCCTGGAGTCTTTCTGCAGCTATCTCTCCGCCGAACGGGCCCGCTCCGAACATACGGTCCGCGCCTACGAAGGTGACATTGCCGGTCTACTGGACTACGCGGCCGGGCTCGGCCTCACCACGCTGGCCGAAATAGACCTGCACCTGCTGCGCGGCTGGCTGGGCACGCTCAACGAAGCCGGGCTCGCACGGGCCACCCTGGCACGCCGGGCCGCGACCGCACGGTCCTTCACCGGATGGGCCCTGCGGGAGGAAAAGATCCAGGCAGACCCCGCACTCCGGCTCAAGGCGCCGAAGCGGACCAAGACCCTGCCCGGAGTGCTGCGTCCGGCGCAGCTGGAGATCCTCTTTGAAACACTCGCGGTGGCGGCCGCGGAAGGCGGAGCACTGGCCCTCCGCGACCGGGCGCTGGTGGAACTGCTTTATGCCACCGGCATCCGCGTGGGGGAGCTTGCCGGGCTGGACGTTGACGATCTGGATCTGGACCGGCGCACCCTGAAGGTCCTCGGTAAGGGCAATAAGGAGCGGACAGTTCCCTACGGACTCCCGGCCGCGCTGGCGGTGGACGACTGGCTCCGACGGGGGCGGTCCGACTTCGCCGGTCCGGACAGCGGGCCGGCATTGTTCCTAGGCCAGCGCGGACGCCGGATCGATCCACGCCAGGTCCGGTCCGTCACCTCCGCGCTGTTCGAGTCCCTCGGGGACACCTCGGCCAGCGGTCCCCATGCCCTGCGGCACAGTGCCGCGACACACCTCTTGGATGGCGGCGCCGACCTGCGCAGCGTCCAGGAGATCCTGGGGCACAGCAGCCTTGCCACGACCCAGCTTTACACCCATGTGTCCGTTGACCGGCTCCGCCGGAGCTACCAGCAGGCCCACCCACGCGCATGAGCTCGGCAGCGCGGTTGAGCACCGGAGTGGAAATCTGGGCAGTGCAGCAAAATTCGACTAACAACCAAGTAGTTTCATTGGCGTAATTGCGTAACATACGGCACAATGATGCTAGGTCTCACACCGAGTAGTCCGGCGATGCCACAGGACTGCGAAAGTTTCAGGGCACACAGGCAGAATTCCGTCCCGCTATGCAGGTCGTTGGGGAAGACGCACCTACAGCTACGGAGGATGGAATGACTGTTGTGATGGCGCACGGCGTATTGTTCGTGCACTCAGCCCCTTCTGCGTTGTGCCCTCATATCGAGTGGGCCATCGGCTCCGTCGTTGAGAAGCGGACGGACTTTGAATGGGCTCCGCAGCCCGCCGCACCCGGGATGGTCCGCGCAGAACTTGCCTGGTCCGGTCCACAGGGGACCGGATCGCTGCTTGCCTCCGCGCTGCGTGGCTGGGCACACCTCCGCTATGAGGTCACGGAAGAAGCCAGCGCGGGCGCCGACGGCAGCCGCTGGTCCCACACTCCTGAGCTGGGAATCTTCCATGCCACCACGGATGTGCACGGGAACATTATGGTTTCCGAAGACCGCATCCGGTATGCCTATGAAAACGGTGCAGGCGATCCCGCTGCCGTTTACCACGAGCTTTCCCTCGCACTGGGCGAGGCCTGGGACGATGAACTTGAACCGTTCCGCCATGCTGCCGACGGAGCTCCTGTCCGCTGGCTGCACCAGGTCGGCTGACCATTTTCCCCAGCACGCCGACGCCGCCGAACGGCCTCCCGTGGACGTCATCGACCGGATGTGCTGCCGCCTGCCCGCCGGATGAAGCTGACGCAACATTCCGGAAATGACTTGCCGTTTCGGAAAGTGTTACTTAGTCTTTCCAGCATGGAAAGTGAATTTCAGCGGCCGACGCGCGCCGAAGCAGCCAGTGCCCTGACCGAACTGGGAGCGGACCGGGAACGGCTGGCAGAGAGCATTCGCGTTCCCTGGCCGCTCCTGGCCGGTTTTGGAGCCGTTGCTGCGTGGTGGGTTGGAGCGGCTGCCACGGCATCACCCGGCCAGGGCTACGAACCGCCGTCATCCGGGGTGATGATGCTGGTTATAGTCTTGGCCCTCATATACCTGGTCCAGCGGAATACGGGGATCCGCTTCCGGAGCATGGGATTCCGCGCAGCGTTGGCCGTGGCCGGAATCGCCGCCGTCTGCCTGATTCTGTTCAGCACCTCCCTGGGATTCGTGTCCCTGGGCCTGCCCTGGGCGGTCCTCTTCACCAGCGCCGCCGCGTTTGGCGTCACAACCTGGCTGGCTGCCGTCGCCTACCGGTCCGCAGCCGCGAAACTGCGCCATGGATGAGCCGCGCTTCGACGAGGTCATCCACGCACCGCTTCGGCTGCGGATCTGCGGGCTCCTCCATCCTGTCGACCGGCTCGACTTTGGCGTGCTGCGAACTGCCCTGGACGTTTCTGATGCCACCCTGTCCAAACACGTGAAAACCCTGGCGGAGTCCGGTTATGTCCTAGCTGACAAGGCAGCGAAGGCAGACCGGGGAGATGCCCGCCGGGTCATGTGGCTCTCCCTCTCCCGGGCAGGGCGGTCTGCCTTTGAAGCGCATGTTCGGGCACTTCAACAGATCGCCGGCACGGCCGGACAGTAGGCGGCCAGGCCGCTGCCCCTGACGAAACCACGGCACGTCCTGCGCTTAAAACTAAAGGCCGGGACCCCGTTCGGGATCCCGGCCTTTAGGCTGCTGCGTTAGTGATTCCGCAGGGCGACGACGGCGTTGTGTCCGCCGAAGCCGAAGGAGTTGTTCAGCACCACGATGTCGCCAGTGGGCAGGTTGCGGGCTGACGTGACAACGTCGAGCGGGATCTCCGGATCCTGGTTGTCGAGGTTGATGGTGGCCGGGGCCTGCCGGGTGTAGACGGCCATCGCTGTCATCACTGCCTCGACGGCGCCGGAAGCGCCAAGCAGATGCCCGGTCTGGGACTTGGTCGCTGAGACCGCTACGTTGTCCACGTGCGCGCCCAGTGCGCTCTTCAGTGCCGTGTACTCGGGCTTGTCTCCGACGGGCGTTGACGTTGCATGCGCGTTGACGTGCACCACGTCTTCGGCATGGGCACGGGCGTCAAAGAGCGCTGCTTTGAGCGCACGCGTGGCGCCCAGGCCCTCGGGGTCCGGGGCCGTGATGTGGTACGCATCGGCGGTAACTGCGGTTCCAGCCAGTTCAGCGTAAATCCGCGCGCCGCGGGCCAGAGCATGTTCCTCGGCCTCAAGCACCAGGGCACCGGCGCCTTCGCCCATGACAAAGCCGTCGCGGTCTTTGTCGTAGGGGCGGGAAGCGCGCTCGGGGTCGTCATTGCGCTTGGAGAGTGCCTGCATGGAGGCGAAGGAAGCCAGCGGCATCGGGTGGATGGCCGCTTCCGCACCGCCGCAGACAACGATGTCGGCCTTGCCGGACCGGATCAGTTCAAGGCCCTGATGCAGGGACTCGGTGCCGGAGGCGCAGGCAGAAACGGGGGTGTGGGCGCCGGCACGGGCACCCAGGTCAAGGCTGACGGCAGCGGCCGGGCCATTGGGCATCAGCATGGGAACCGTCATCGGCAGCACACGCCGGGGTCCCTTTTCCCGCAGGGTGTCCCAGGCATCGAGCAGGGTCCAGACGCCGCCGATCCCGGTGGCGAAGGACACGGCAAGCCGGTCGTGGTCGACGTCGGATTCCGCGAGCCCGGAGTCGGCCCACGCCTCACGGGAGGCGACGACGGCAAACTGCGTTGAGGGGTCCATCCGCTTTGCTTCAACCCGGGAGAGGACCTCAGTGGCCGGGGTGGACACGCGCGCCGCGAAGGTGACGGGCAGGCTGTACTGCTCGACCCAGTCGTCTTCCAGTGTGCGGGCACCGGAGACACCCTTCAGTGCGTTCTTCCACATGGTCGGGACATCTCCGCCGATCGGCGTTGTTGCGCCGAGGCCGGTAATGACTACTTTGCGGGCCATGATTCACTCTCTCGGAAAATTGGTGGTGCGCCCGCCTGGGCGCGGCGGCGGGTTGCTGCAAAGGGCGGCCGCCGCACCGGCAGCGGCCGCCCTCCACGAACTACGCCTGGGCGTTGGAGATGAAGTCGACGGCGTCGCCAACGGTCTTGAGGTTCTTGACCTCTTCGTCGGGGATACGCACACCGAACTTTTCCTCGGCGTTGACCACGATGGTCATCATCGAGATGGAGTCGATGTCCAGGTCATCCGTGAAGGACTTGTCGAGCTCGACGGCCTCGGGGGCCAGGCCGGTTTCCTCGTTGACGATCTCGGCGAGGCCGGCCAGGATTTCTTCGTTGCTAGCCATGGGGGCTCCTTTTTCTGTGATGCCGGTGCTGGACCGGTCTGGGTTTTCCAACCGCCAAGGGCGGTGTGGCTTGGAAACTAGGGGAGGACTACTACCTGTGCGCCGAAGACCAGTCCGGCGCCGAACCCAATCTGCAGGGACAGTTTTCCGCTGAGCTCGGGGTGTTCGGTGAGCAGGCGGTGCGTCGCCAGGGGGATGGATGCCGCTGAGGTGTTCCCCGCATCGGCAATATCCCGGGCGATGACCACGGATTCGGGGAGCTTGAGCTGCTTGGCCATTTCATCGATGATCCGCATGTTCGCCTGGTGCGGGACAAACGCGGAAAGGTCGGCTGCAGTGATGCCGGCGGCGTCCAGGGCCTGCTGGGCGGCCTTTGCCATTTCCCAGACAGCCCAGCGGAAGACGGTCTGGCCGTCCTGGCGCAGGGTGGGCCAAAGCTTGGTTTCGCGCTCGGCGAGGACGGATGCGGGAAGCGTTCCATCGGATTCCGCAGCCAGGGACAGTTCACGGACTTCCAGCATGGAATGGGTCATGCCGATGGCGCCGGACTTGCTTCCGTCCGATCCCCAGACCGAAGGGCCAATGCCCGGAGTGTCGGAGGGACCGACGACGACGGCTCCCGCGCCGTCGCCGAGCAGGAAGGAAATGGTGCGCTCGGTGTTGTCGATGAAGTCCGACAGCTTCTCCACACCGACTACCAGGACGTACTCGGCGGCGCCGGAGCGGACGAGGGCGTCTGCCTGGGCAATGCCGTAGCAGTAGCCGGCGCAGGCTGCGGAGACGTCGTAGGCCGGTGCCGGGGTGGCTCCGAGCCTGTCGGCGACCTGTGCGGCGGCGGAGGGGGTGGCGAAAGGGTGGGTCACGGTGGAGACGATGACCGCGCCCAGGGCCGAACCATCGATGCCGGCCTTCTCCAGGGCTTCACGCCCGGCGAACTCGGCCATGTCCACGACGGAGGTTCCCTTGTCCGCCCGGTGCCGGGTGACAATTCCAGTGCGCTGCCGGATCCACTCATCGGAGGAGTCAATCCACTGGCAGACGTCGTCGTTGCTGACGATCACATCGGGCCGGAATGCCCCGATCCCGTGGATCCGGCTGAACTCGTGAACGGGGGACTGCTTCAGGGTGGGCGTGCTCACGCATTACCTTCTTGTGTCGTAACTGCTGCGGCGCCGGAGTGCTCAGCCACGAATTCCCGGGCTGCGGCGAGGTCTTCGGGGGTTTTCAGGGCAAGCGAAGGAACCCCGCGCATGCCCCGCTTGGCCAGTCCGGTCAGGGTACCGGCCGGCGGCAGCTCCAGGATGCCGGTGACTCCGGCGGAAGTCATGGTTTCCATGCACAGATCCCAGCGCACCGGACGGGATACCTGTGCGATGAGGCTGTCAAGGTTGGAACCGCCGCCCACAACGGCGGCGCCGTCGTAGTTTGAAAGAAGCGTGGGGCGCGGGTCGGCCGGCGAGAGGGACGGGCGCAGTGCTTCGAGCACGCTCACAGCAGG
Source organism: Arthrobacter sp. Helios (assembly GCF_023167125.1). Lineage (NCBI taxonomy): Bacteria > Bacillati > Actinomycetota > Actinomycetes > Micrococcales > Micrococcaceae > Arthrobacter > Arthrobacter sp. Helios. Next base: position 1,790,266 of record NZ_CP095402.1, on the reverse strand, counting down.
TGCCATATGCGAGGTGTGGAAGGCTCCGGCGACCTTGAGCGGAATAACGCGGGCCTTCGCCGGCGGATTCTCAGCCAGCGCCTTCAGCTGCTCCAGCGTTCCGGCGGCAACGACCTGACCGCCGCCGTTGGCGTTGGCAGCTGTGAGGCCGGCTTCCGCCAGGACGCGGGCCACCTCTTCGGGGTCGCCGCCGAGGACGGCGCTCATCCCGGTGGGCTGGGCTGCTGCGGCCCTGGCCATGGCGTTGGCCCGTTCGCGGACAAAAACAATGGCATCGTCTTCCGGCAGTGCGCCGGAGACGGCTGCGGCCGTGATCTCGCCGACGGAATGGCCGGCGACGACGGTGGCTGCGGTGAGTGCCTCCGTGTCCAGGAGCTGGCGCGCTGCCACCAGGCCGGCAGCCACGATCAGCGGCTGGGCAACGGCGGTGTCCTTGATGGTCTCCTCGTCGGAAACGGTGCCATGGGCGATGAGATCCAATCCGGCTACGGCGGAGAGGGCTTCAAGGTGCTCCCGTACTCCTGGCAGTTCAAGCCACGGAGAAAGGAAGCCTGGCGTTTGTGACCCCTGGCCGGGGCAGACGATTGCTAGCACGTATCAAGCTTTCCAAAGTCGGCCGGATTTCCCGGGTGTTTAGGTGAACCAAGCTCACCGAAGGGCATTGTAGGAAGTCTACAAGGGCAGCCGGTGCTGGCAAGCATGGTCAACTGCGTGGTGACGGCCGCTCAGGAGCCGCCTTTCCGGTGGGCGAAAGCCGTCCGACCACCAACGCGGTCTGCAGGACGAATGCTTCCCTGGGCAGCATCGGGTCCCAGCCGGTGATGTCGCAGACGCGCCGCAGACGGTAGCGGACGGTATTCGCATGGACGAAGAGTTCGCGGGCCGTGGCCTCGAGTGAATGGCCAAGGGAGAGGTAGGCGGACAGTGTTTCGGCCAGTCCGTTCGAGGCGGCCAGCAGAGGGCGGTAGATGCTGCGCACCAGGGCTTTGCGCGCCGATTCGTCGCCGGACATCACCCGTTCGGGCCAGAGGTCGTCAGCCGAGACCGGGCGCGGGGCGGCTGGCCAGGCGCGGGCGGCGGTCAGGCCGGCGAAAGCTGCCTGGGCGGAAGGACCGGCCTCCACCAGGGAGTCTGCGGGCGGACCGTAGACAACAGGTCCGGGTCCGAAAAGGTCCGCCAGCCGGGTGTAGGACCCGGATTTGTCCGACAGCCCGCCCAGGACCAGGATCAGCCGGTCCCCTTGGATGCCAACCAGGATGTCTTCCGCGAGCCGCCCGGCCACGCGCCGCAGTTCATTCACGAAGGTTGGGTTCTGGTCTGCAGGGGAACTGCCGACGATCACGGTGACTCCCGCCGTCGACGTCCAGCCCACTGCCGCGATACGGGAACGCAGGGCATCGGAGCTTTCGCCGCGAAGGATGGCGTCCACCACCAGGGCTTCAAGCCGGGTGTCCCAGGCGCCGCGGGTTTCCGCGGCCCGGGCATACACGTCGGCAGCCGCGAAGGCGACTTCGCGGGAGTACCGCAGGACAGCCTCACGCAGCGGGCCCTGCGCCGAGCCGGCGGCCAGCTCCGGAACCCGGTCTTCGACGACCTGCACAACCACGCGGATGAGGGCGAGTGCCTTCTGCAGGCTGATTGCCCGGGTCAGTTCAGTGGGTGCAGTGCCAAAAACGTCGCTGAGGACCCATGCCGGCGAGGCGGGGCGCTCATACCAGTTGACGAACGATGCGATACCTTTTTGGGCCACCATGCCCAGTGCCGAGCGTTCATCCGGGCGCAGTCCCCGGTACCACGGGAGGGACACATCGAGCTGCTTCATGGTGGAAGTGGACAGTTTGCCGATGTTCGCCTTGAGCCGTTCCAGGACCACCGGGTCAGCGCCGCTCTCATCCGGCCCAGCGGAGGCATTGCGTGCAGAGGGGGGAACTGGCATGTCTTGAGCTTACGACGTCAGACAGTCAACCTCCATTTTGTGTGAAGGCTACAACTCTCAGCCTGCTGCACAGGAGCCGGGCGATGCCCGGCAGTGCAGCAGGAAGCTAGGCGTCGCCGCCGGCGTTGCCGCTGGTGCCCTTCGTGACGTCGTACAGGTGGTACCTGCCGATTGCCTGCTTCGGTGCCGCGGAATCCACCTCACCGCGCCGGGCCAGCATCTCCAGGGCACGGACCACCATCGAGTGGCTGTCGATCTTGAAGTACCGGCGGGCCGCGGCCCGGGTGTCGGCAAAACCGAAGCCGTCTGCTCCGAGGGTCGCGAACTCATTCGGCAGGAACTGGCGGATCTGGTCCGGAACGGCCTTCATATAGTCCGTGGACGCGACGATCGGCCCGGTGGCCCCGGACATCTGCTGCGTTACGAACGGCACCCTGGGCTCGGCGTCCGGATGCAGGAAGGCTTCCTCCTCCGCAGCGAGCCCGTCGCGGCGCAGTTCGTTCCAGGAGGTCACCGACCAGACGTCCGCGGAGACACCCCAGTCATCCGCCAGCAGCTGCTGCGCTTCCATGGCCCAGGGAACTGCGACGCCGGAGGCTAGAAGCTGTGTGCGCGGTCCGTCAATGCTGGCGGGGGAGAGCAGGTAGATCCCCCCGATGACGCCTTCGACGTCGAGCTCTTCCGGAGCTTTTGGCTGCAGGATCGGCTCGTTGTAGGCCATGATGTTGTAAATCACGTTCGGATCCGCAGAGTCAGGACCGTACATTTCGTCGAGGCCGTGGCGCACGATATGCCCGATCTCGTAGCCGTAGGCGGGATCGTAGGTCTTCACCGCAGGGTTGGTGGAAGCCAGGATCGGAGAGTGGCCGTCGGCGTGCTGCAGGCCCTCACCCGTCAGAGTGGTGCGGCCTGCGGTTGCGGAGATCAGGAAGCCGCGGGCCATCTGGTCAGCCGCTGCCCAGAGGTAGTCGCCGGTGCGCTGGAACCCGAACATCGAATAGAACACGTACACCGGGATGAGGGGAACTCCCTGGGTGGCGTAGGCCGTGCCGGCAGCGGTGAACGCGGCGATGGAACCGGCCTCGTTGATTCCCACATGCACGATCTGCCCCTGCGGGGACTCCTTGTACGCCAGCATCAGATCCCGGTCCACGGAGAGGTAGTTCTGTCCCTGGGGATTGTAAATTTTGGCGGTCGGGAAGAAGGAGTCCATACCGAAGGTCCGGGCCTCATCAGGGATGACCGGAACAATACGCATCCCGAATTCCTTGTCCCGCATCAGGTCCTTGAGCAGCCGGACGAAGGCCATGGTGGTGGCCGCCAGCTGTTTGCCCGAGCCGCGGTTGGCCACTTCGTAGGACTTTTCGCCGGGCAGATGGATGGGCTTATAGTCCGTTCGCCGCTCGGGCAGGAATCCGCCCAGTTCCCGCCTGCGGTCCAGCATGTACCGGATCTCCGGAGACTGCGGGCCCGGGTTGTAATACGGCGGCCGGTAGGGGTCGGCCTCCAGCTGATCATCCGTAATGGGAATCCGCAGGTAGTCGCGGAACAGCTTGAGATCATCCAGGGTCAGCTTCTTCATCTGGTGCGTCGCGTTGCGGGCTTCGAAGTGCGGGCCGAGGCCGTAACCCTTCACCGTGTGCGCCAGGATCACCGTGGGCTTGCCCTTGAACTCCATGGCCGCCTGGTACGCCGCATAGACCTTGCGGTAATCGTGCCCGCCGCGCTTGAGGTTCCAGATCTCGTCGTCGGACAGTCCTGAAACCATCGCCTTGGTCTGCGGGGACTTGCCAAAAAAGTGGTCCCGGATAAATCCGCCGGACTCGGCCTTGTAGGTCTGGTAATCGCCGTCGACGGTGGAGTTCATGATGTCCACCAGGGCGCCGTCGGTGTCCTGCTCGAGCAGCGGATCCCACTCGCGGCCCCAGACGACCTTCACCACGTTCCAGCCCGCGCCCCGGAAGAACGCTTCGAGTTCCTGCATGATCTTGCCGTTGCCGCGCACCGGGCCATCGAGGCGCTGCAGGTTGCAGTTCACCACGAACGTGAGGTTGTCCAGCTTGTCATTCGCGGCCACGTGCAGCAGGCCCCGGGATTCGGGCTCGTCCATTTCGCCGTCGCCCAGGAACGCCCAGACATGCTGGTCGGAGGTGTCCTTCATGCCGCGGTTGTCCAGGTACCGGTTCAGCTGGGCCTGGTAGATCGCGTTCATCGGGCCGATGCCCATGGACACGGTGGGGAACTCCCAGAACTCCGGCATGGACCGGGGATGCGGGTAGGAGGACAGGGCGTGTCCCTCGCGGGACTTCTCCTGCCGGAACCCGTCCATATCCTCCTCGGACAGCCGGCCCTCGAGGAACGCCCGGGCATACATGCCAGGGGCAGCGTGCCCCTGGAAATAGATCTGGTCTCCCCGGCCCGGATGGTCCTTGCCACGGAAGAAGTGGTTCATGCCCACCTCATACAGGGTCGCGGCACCGGCGAACGTGGAGATGTGGCCGCCGACGCCGACTCCGGGGCGCTGCGCCCGGTGCACCATTACTGCCGCGTTCCAGCGCATCCACGCCCGAAAGCGGCGCTCGATGTCCTCGTCGCCGGGGAACTCGGGTTCCTGGTCCGCCGGGATCGTGTTGACGTAGTCGGTGGTGGTCACCATGGGGACACCGATGGAGTGCGCACCCGCCCGCTGGAGGAGTGAACGCATGATGAACTGCGCCCGTTCGGTGCCTTCGCTCCGGACCAGGTCGTCGAGCGACTCGATCCACTCCGCGGTTTCTTCGGGATCACTGTCAGGCAGCTGGCCGGTAAGCCCGCTGAGGATGTCCGTTTTATCGTCTGCGGCCACGAAACTCTCCTATGCACAGATTACGTCTGGACATTGGTGCTGTGCTGCGGTGGACGGTTTCGGGCCCGTCCTTGGTCCTCTTCTTCACTGTAGACCGGCGCGGAACCCTTGCGTAGCCTTCCGGGTGATCCTCGCCTCCGGTGCGGTCCGGACGGCCGCCCACGGCGGAAAGGCTTCTGCAGCGCCGCTTTCGGCCCGCTGGATTCCGCTCTGCGCATCGCCGGCGGCCCTTGAAGCTTCCGGTTAAAAGGTGTTCCCTTATGTCAGGGAAAGGGCAGTTCGAGCGAAGATGTGATTCCCTTGTATTTATGCAGTCAACCAGGAGGAGTGAAGTGAGCGAGGCCGATGCCGTCACGGAGAGCAACGTGGCGGAGAGAATGGGTTTTAAAGACGGTGACCTGATTCAGGAATTCGGCTACGACGACGACGTCGACTTTGATCTGCGGGAGGACCTCGAGGACTTAGTCGGCGGAGAACTCCTTACAGAAGACGACCACGACGTGGTCGACGGCGTGATTCTGTGGTGGCGTGCCGATGACGGGGATCTGGTAGATGCGCTGGTCGATTCGCTGACCACGCTCGATGACGGCGGTGTCGTCTGGGTCCTGACACCGAAGTCGGGCCGGAACGGGTACGTTCCCCCGGCGGATATCGAAGAGGCAGCACCCACCGCCGGGCTGCATGTGACAACCTCTCCGGGGGTCTGCCAGGACTGGGCGGCCACCCGCCTGGTGAGCCGCAGGAAGAAATAGACCGCATTGGCACCCGAAACGGTTGGGGGCCCCGGCATCGGGGACCCTGCCCCGGGCTTTGACCTTCCCAACCAATATGGGGAGCAGATCAGCCTTGACGGGTTAGCGGGACGTTCCGTCGTCCTCGTTTTTTACCCGTTCGCGTTTTCCCGGGTCTGCTCCGGCGAGCTGTCCAGCCTCGCGAAGCTCCAACCCGCTTTTGCTGATGCTGGAGCTGCTCTGCTGGCAGTCTCCTGCGATGCCAAGTACTCCCTGCGCGCCTGGGCCATGGGACAGGGCTGGTCCTTCGACCTGCTTTCGGACTTCTGGCCGCACGGGGCGGTGGCCCGCCGGTACGGGGTATTTGACGAACGCCGCGGGCTGGCAACGAGGTCCAGTTTCTTTATCGGCCCGGAGGGGACGGTCCAGCACATTCTGCGCTCCTCGATCAATACTCCGCGCGACCCGGATGACTACCTTCTGGCACTCGAAGGCATCTCAGTGGCCGGTGGATCCCGGAATGACTGAACCCCCGACAACGCCGACGGACCCCGGTACCGGCCTGACCGGATTCGCGGCCCGGGAGGCAGCTGAAGCCTCGGCGGAACCAACGGAAGCCGAGCGCCGGGAGCTGGACGCCGCCGTCGAACTCCTGGCCGGACGCCGGATGGCGCTGCTAACCGGAGCCGGCCTGAGCACTGACTCGGGTATCCCGGACTACCGCGGTCCAGACGCGCCGCCGCGCAACCCCATGACGTACCAGCAGTTCGTTGGTGACCCCGTGCTGCGCCAGCGTTACTGGGCCCGCAACCACATCGGCTGGCACCACCTGCGGCATGCCGTGCCCAACGCCGGCCACGAAGCGGTGGTGCATCTGGAAGAGCGCGGCCTGCTGACCGGGGTGATCACCCAGAACGTGGACCGGCTCCACAGCGACGCCGGAAGTGTCCGCGTCATTGACCTGCACGGCCGGTACGACCGGGTGCTGTGCCTGTCCTGCGGATCCGTGTACACGCGGGAGGGGATAGCCAGGCTGCTGGAACGGCTGAACCCCGGGTACCTGGACCGGGTTGCCGGGGAAGGTGAAATCGCTCCGGACGCCGACGCGGAAGTCTCCGACACCGGAGACTTCACGGTCGCGGACTGCCCGGTCTGCGACGGCATGCTCAAACCCGATTTCGTGTACTTCGGAGAAAACGTGCCCAAGGAGCGTGTCCGGCTCGCCTACGCTGCAGTGGACGACGCCGGCGCGCTGCTGGTTGCCGGGTCCTCCCTGACAGTGATGAGCGGGCTTCGGTTTGTCCGGCACGCAGCCAAGGAAGGCAAACCGGTGGTAATCATCAACCGCGGACAGACCCGCGGAGATGCACTGGCGGACCTGAAAATCGACATGGGGGTCGGTACCGCACTCCAGTACCTTGCCCGCACCCTGCCGGATGCAGGCTCCGACGCGCCGCACCACCCCGGGCGCCACTCGGATTAGGCGTTTGGTGCAGCTTTCCGGTAATGTAATTCCTCGTGATGCGGCGCTGGCCGGGTTTTCCCAGCTGGCATAACGGGTCACGTCGGGTCTTTAGCTCAGCTGGTAGAGCGCCACGTTTACACCGTGGATGTCATCGGTTCGATCCCGGTAGGACCCACCGGCTAAACCCGCCTGCGGTAACAACTGCAGGCGGGTTTTTTCGTGCCCGGCCCCGGGGGCACCAACGATTCTGAGCAGCCGGACAGAGGGCGCACATCCAACTCAAAGACTCCACTGCTACCAAGGAACAGGTGCACTTTGTGCATCGCCGTCCCACTGGAACCTGAAAGAAACAATCATTTTGCGCACTGCCTTCCTGAAGCCTTTTCTGGCATTCCTGCTGGCAGCAGGAATGCTGGTCACGGCCGTCTCCGGATGCACCGGCGAACCCGAAGCGCAGACGGTGACGCTGCCCGGCAGCACTGAAACGCCGTCGGCCACCGAGGAACCGGAGCTGGCGCTGCGGGCCGAGCTCGACAGCTATGCCGCGGAGACCGGTATCGCCATCTCCGTTGCCATCTACGAGTACGATTCCGGCCACGCCTGGTCCTACAACGCCGAGGGCCGGTACCTCGAGGCCAGCCTGGTTAAAGTGCCGATCCTGCTGACCCTCCTGCGGCAGGCCACGGAAGAGGAACGCGGCCTGACCGAGACGGAGCAGTTGCTGGCAGAACTGATGATCGGCCAGAGTGATAACGCTGCCACCGACGAGCTCTACTCCGGTATCGGCGGGGCGGAGGAACTCCAGCGGACGTACGGGCTGCTGGGGGTCACCGGGACGGAAGCGACAGACATCTGGGGTGCGAACGAAACGACCGCCGAAGACCAGCTGCGCATAGCCACGGCGGTGGCTCTCGGCGTCGACTGGATCCGCCCCGACCTGCAGGATTACGCAGCCAGCCTCCTGGAAAACGTCTCGCCGGAACAGGCTTGGGGAATTACCGCAGGCATCCTCAATCCCACGGCCGAAGTGGGGTTGAAGAACGGCTGGCTGCAGGATGACTTCCTTGACTGGAACGTGGGCAGCTCAGGTTTCGTGGTCGGTGGCACCACGGAGTACAGCATCGTCGTGCTGACCGCCGGCACGGAAACCCTCGACGAAGGCATCTCGGTCCTTGAAGGCGCCGCCGCGATCGTCAACCGGTGGGAACTGGAAAGCTCCGGCTAACCCAAGTGGCGGCGGGAAAGGTGCACCGGGTGCGGGCCTATTCTCCGGAGCGGGCACTATTTTCCGGGGCTCGCCGCAGCCCAGCGCTGGTAGGCAGCAATCAGCGGTTTTGCCGACAGTCCATGTGCGAACACACTCAGCCCGACAGTCACGACCACCGTCGTGAGCAGCGTGGTGGCCGCTGGAGGTCCCCGCTCGAAGGCCAGCAGGGCAAACACCACGGAGGCCAGTCCGCGGGGCCCGAACCACCCCATGAACGCCTTGGTCTGCCACTGTGCGCCGCTGCCGATCATAGCGACGGCGACCGGCAGCATCCGCACGACCGTCAGGCTTAGCAGGGCGTAGGCAAGGACTTGCCAGGTGATGTGCGGGAGTGCGGTCAGGACCGCCACCGCGCCGAAAATCATCCAGGTCGCCGCGGCCAATGTGCTGCCTACCTCGCCCGTGAAGTAACTCGTGTCAACGTTCGCGGAGCCCTTGACCAGGCGATAGGCCAGGCCTGCCACGAAGGCGGCGAGGAATGCGCTGCCTCCCAGCGAAACCGCCGCCGCATAGGCGCCCACAGCAACCGCCAGTGTTCCCGGCTGGCGCCACTCCTGCTGGAACCACGCTCGACTGGAGGCTACCCGCAATATATATCCGCCTGCTCCCCCCATCACGACGCCGGCCAGCATTCCCCAGCCGATCTGCTCCGTGATGGCAACCACCACAGCCGACCGCACGCCCCCCTCCAGTGCGGACATCGAGATGTCGAGGGATACCAGGAAGAACGGGACCGCGATTCCATCGTTCAGCCCGCTTTCCACATTCAGCGCCTGGCGCACCTTTCCTGGTACCGCGGGGTCTTCGACAACCCGGTGACCGAGCGCAGCGTCAGTTGCGCAGAGCATGGCGGAGAGCAGGAAGGCACTGGCCAGGGGGAGGCCGGGAAAAATCAGCAGCCCGGCACCGAATCCGAGGAGGAGGGTCAACGGGAGCCCAATCGTCAGCAACCGTCCCGGCCATCCGATGCTCCGGCGGAGTAATCCAAGGTCAACACGGGCAGCGTCGGTAAAGAGGAGGAAGACCAGGGCCAGCTCAGCTACCCCCAGAACTGCGGCGTTTTCCAGGCCTAATCCGAGCGAGCCGTCCAATGCCGCACCGAGGATCAGTCCAGCCAGCAGGAAAGCCATGGCAGAGGTCACGCCGCGCCGGGCAAGCGGCCCCGAGAAAGCACTGACCGTTATCAGTACTATGGCTGCGAGCAGTAACGCGATCATCTGTTCCTCCCCGTCCGGTTTCAACCTACGAGACCGTGCCGGAGCCGTCGATAGTGCGGCTCCGGGCAGGCGGTGCGGCCAGGAAGATGAGGGGCGGGAACGGGTTCAGGGAAGGCCAAAGCGGCACAGACCATCCCGTCCGGGGAAGTCGATCCGATATTCTTTAGACCTCGAGGGCCGGGCACTGCCCCCCTGGAACGCACGGGCCCGGTGGTGCAGCAAGCTGACATGGAGAGGTCGCCGATCATGGTCAGAACCAAGGTCAAGCACCCAAGCGTCACGGAACGGGTGGCAGCCGGCAAGGACTGCCGGAACGCGGCACCGCTCTCCGCCCTCAGGGGATGGGCCCCCGCGCCCGGGCGCCCGGACCCCGTCTCGCTCATCGAGGAGCAGAACCGCACCCGCGAGCCGGACCTCGTGCCGGTGCGCCACGGCAGGATGCTTGCCTCTCCGTTTACTTTCTACCGCGGAGCGGCCAAGATCATGGCCGCTGACCTCAAAGACGTGCCGAGGGCCGGCCTGACCACCCAGCTGTGCGGCGACGCCCACCTGTCCAACTTCGGAGTGTTCGGTTCGCCGGAGCGGATCCTGGTTTTCGACCTCAACGACTTTGACGAGACACTCCCTGGACCCTTCGAGTACGACCTGCTGCGGATGTCAGCGAGTTTCACCATCGCGGCCAGGAACAACGCCTTCACGAGCGAGGCAGCACACACGGTCACCCTTGCGGCGGCGCAGGCTTACCGCGAAGCGATGCACGGCTTCGCCCAGATGGGCGTTATGGACGTCTGGTACGCGCGTCTGGCGGAGGCGGATGTTCTGTCGGCTATCCAGCTGGCGGGGGAGACCAGCAAGGGCAAGGCAGAGAAAAAAGCTGCGAAACGAGCGGAAAAGAACGCAGAGAAGGCCGCCCGGAAGGCACGTTCCCGGGACAGCCTGCAGGCGCTGTCCAAGCTGGCCGAGCGGGTGGACGGTAAATACAGGATCGCCAGCCAGCCGCCGATCCTGATCCCCGTCCGCGAGCTTGGCGATTCCCTGGGCTTGTCCCCGGAGGAGATGCAGGAGGCGGCCCGGGAGCAGCTCCGGTCCTACCGGGCCAGCCTGCCGGACGACAGGCGGCTGCTCCTCGAGCGCTTCGAAACGGTAGACGTCGCCCGCAAGGTGGTGGGTGTCGGCAGCGTCGGCACCCGGGCCTTCATCGTCTTGCTTCAGGGCCGCGATTCGGAGGACCCCTTGTTCCTCCAAGTGAAGGAAGCGACGCGCTCCGTCCTCGAGGACCACCTGCCGAAAAGCAAATACCGCCAGCCGGGTGAGCGGGTGGTGCAGGGCCAGCGGCGGATGCAGGCCGCCAGCGATATTTTCCTGGGCTGGACAAAAGGAGTGCAGGACAACCGGTACCTGTACTGGCGTCAGCTCAGGGATATGAAGGGCGCCGTCGTCGTGGAGGCGATGAAACCCCTCGGGATGGAGTTTTACGCCCGCATCTGTGGCTGGACTTTGGCCAGGGCCCATGCCAGGGCGGGGGATCCGATCGCAATCGCTGCCTACCTTGGCAAAAGCGAGAAGTTCGACAACGCCGTCACGGACTTCTGTGAACGGTACGCCGATCAAAATGAAGCCGACTACCAGGCCTTCGCGAAGGCGGTGCGTTCCGGTCGCCTGCCGGCGGTCGAAGGGGTCTAGCCACGGGCGGCCGGGACCGGAAAGCTGCGGCTGACGGCGGACGTGTCGCGCGTCGCACACCCCCGTGTGGCGGGGGCAGCCTCCGGGAGAATAGGCTGGAGCCTGAAGACGGCGCGATCGGTGCGCCGACACCGTGCTGCGGCAAGCGGCACCTAAAGAATCCTTGGAGTGAACTTTGAGCGCACAGATAGGTGTGACCGGCCTGGCCGTTATGGGGGCCAACCTCGCCCGCAACCTGGCCCGCAACGGCTACACGGTGGCCCTGCACAACCGGTCAGTGGAAAAGACGGATGCCCTGCTCTCCGCCCACGGCGATGAAGGCGACTTTATCCGCACGGAGACGCTGCAGGAACTCGTCGATTCGCTGGAGAAGCCGCGCCGCGTGCTGATCATGGTGAAGGCCGGAGCGCCTGTTGACTCGGTCATCGACCAGCTGGTCCCGCTCCTGGAAGCAGGCGACATCGTCATTGACGCCGGCAACTCGCACTACGAAGACACGCGCCGCCGCGAAGCCGCCCTGGCGGAAAAGGACCTTCACTTCGTGGGCGTCGGCGTTTCCGGCGGCGAGGAAGGGGCGCTGCTCGGCCCCTCGATCATGCCCGGCGGCTCGCGTGAATCCTACGATTCCCTCGGTCCCATGCTGGAGAAAATCTCCGCCAAGTACAACGGTGAACCGTGCTGCACCTGGGTCGGTACCGATGGGGCGGGCCACTTCGTGAAGATGGTCCACAACGGCATCGAATACGCCGACATGCAGGTTATTGGCGAAGCCTACGACCTGCTGCGCTCCGCTGCGGGCATCGAACCGGCCGAGCAGGCAGAGATCTTCACCGAATGGAACAAGGGCCAGCTGAGCTCCTTCCTCATCGAGATCACCGCCGAAGTCCTGGCCCATACGGATGCCAAGACCGGCAAGCCGTTCGTTGACGTTGTGGTGGACTCCGCGGGACAGAAGGGCACCGGCCGCTGGACCGTCGTCTCCGGCCTGGATCTCGGCTCCCCGGTGTCGGCGATCGCCGAATCCGTGTTCGCCCGCGCCCTTTCGTCCCAGCGCAGCCAGCGCGAAGAGGCTCAGGGCATCCTCGCCGGCGAGGAACAGGCCGTCGAGCTGCCGGAAACCTTTGTCGAAGACGTGCGCCAGGCGCTGTACGCATCCAAGCTGGTCAGCTACGCCCAGGGTCTGGACATGCTCACCGGTGCTGCCAAGACGTACGGCTGGGATCTGAAGCTGGACGAGATCGCCTCCCTGTGGCGCGCGGGCTGCATCATCCGTGCGGAGCTGCTGGACGACATTATGAAGGCATACGCGGGTAACCAGGCACCTGCCAACCTGCTGCTGGCCCCGGCCTTCGCCGAGTCCATCGCAGCAGCCCTTCCGGCCTGGCGACGGGTGGTCTCGGTTGCAGTGCAGCTGGGGATTCCGGTTCCGGTCTTCTCCTCGTCGCTGGCCTACTATGACGGCCTGCGCCGCAAGCGCCTGCCCGCTGCCCTGACCCAGGGCCTGCGCGACCTCTTCGGCGCGCACACCTACAACCGGGTCGACGCCGAGGGCACGTTCCACACGCTGTGGAGCGGTGACCACTCAGAAATCGAAGCGGTGGACACTCACTAGATAATTCATGCAGACAAAAGGCCGGCCGCCCCGAAAGGGGCGGCCGGCCTTTTGTCTGACTGGGCTGCTGCTGGATCCGGCTAGATATAGATAGCCGGGTCGACGTACTCGGCGGGATCCACGGCCGGCTGGGTCATCTTGGCATCGCGGTGGCGCCAGGTGGCCGGGATGCCCGTGATGATCGAATCCGCCGGGGCGTCCTTGACGACGACGGCGTTGGCCCCCACAGCGCTGTTGGCGCCGATGGTGACCGGGCCCAGGACCTTTGCCCCGGCGCCCACCACCACTCCGTTGCACAGCGTGGGATGCCGCTTGACCTTTGCCAGTGAACGCCCGCCCAGGGTTACCCCGTGATAGAGCATCACGTCGTCACCGATCTCAGCGGTCTCGCCAATAACGACGCCCATGCCGTGGTCGATGAAGAAACGCCTGCCGATGGTCGCCCCCGGATGGATTTCGATGCCGGTGGCAAAGCGGGTGATCTGGGACAGTGCCCGCGCAGGGAAGCGGAGAGCGGGGTTTGCCCACATCTTGTGGGTCAGCCGGTGCATCCAGATGGCATGCAGTCCGGAATAGACAACGATGTTCTCGAGCGGGCCCCGCGCCGCCGGGTCGTGGGACGCGGCGGCGTCGAGGTCTTCACGCAGTCGTGACAGGAGGCTCACGTGGGACTTTCTGCTTGGATTTTCCGCCCGGGGGGCGGGCTGGCTAGCCGCGGATGTCGTCGTAGAGAACCGTGGAGATGTAGCGTTCGCCGAAGTCACAGACAACAGCCACGATCAGCTTACCGGCGTTCTCCGGCCGCTTGGCCAACTCAAGTGCTGCCCAGACGATCGCGCCGGAGGAGATGCCGCCCAGAATACCCTCCTGGGTTCCCAGCGCCCGGGCGGTCGCCACGGAGTCCTCGATGGAGGCATCGAAGACCTCGTCATAAATCTCGGTGTCCAGGATTTCAGGCACGAAGTTGGCGCCGATGCCCTGGATCTTGTGCGGACCGGGCGAACCGCCGTTGAGGATGGCGGAGTCCTTCGGCTCAACCGCGACGATCTGCACTTCCGGCTTCCGCTTCTTCAAGACCTGGCCAACGCCGGTGACAGTACCGCCGGTGCCGACTCCCGCCACGAAAATGTCCACCTTGCCATCGGTGTCTTCCCAGATCTCCTCGGCGGTGGTGGCCCGGTGGATCTCCACGTTGGCCGGGTTGGCGAACTGCTGCGCCCAGATCGCGTTGTCTGTGGTGGCCACGATTTCCTTGGCTTTATCCACGGCGCCGCGCATGCCGTCTGCACCCGGTGTGAGGACGATTTCCGCACCATAGGCACGCAGCATTACCCGGCGTTCCGTCGACATGGTCTCAGGCATGGTCAGGATGACCTTGTAGCCGCGTGCGGCGCCGACCATGGCCAGGGCGATTCCGGTGTTGCCGGAGGTGCCCTCCACGATGGTGCCGCCCGGACGCAGCGCGCCGGCCTTTTCGGCGGCGTCGACAATCGCCACGCCAATCCGGTCCTTGACGGAATTGGCGGGGTTGTAGAACTCAAGCTTGACCGCAACGTCACCGGGGAGGCCCTCGGCGAGGCGGTTCAGGCGGACCAGGGGAGTCCCGCCGACCAGCTGGGTTACATCATCGTAGATTCGTGCCATGTGACTTTTCCTCTGTTCGTAAGGCCTGTGAACCGGTTGCGGAACTCTGTTTCTTCCAGCGTATCGCCACGCATCATCATGATTAGTTGTCAAGCCATTCGGCGTAATATTTCCGGGCCTTTGCCAGCTTCGGATTGATGATCACCTGGCAGTACCCCTGCTCAGGATGCTTGGCGTAGAAGTTCTGGTGGGTTTCCTCAGCCCGGTGGAAGGTGGGAAGCCGCGTGATTTCCGTGACAATCGGATCGCTCCAGTTCGCCTGTGCCCGCTGCAGGGCCTTCTCCATCTCCTCCCGCTCTTCCTCTGTCCGGTAGAACATCGACGAGCGGTACTGGGTGCCGACGTCGTATCCCTGGCGGTTCAGGGTGGTCGGATCGTGGGAAATGAAGAACATGTCGAGGATCACTTCAGCGGGAACAATTTCCTCGTCGAAGGTCACGGCCACGACTTCGGCGTGCCCCGTCATGCCGGAACAGACGCTCTCATAATCGGGGTGGGCGGTAAAACCGCCGGTGTAGCCCGAAACGACGCTCTCCACGCCGCGGGTCTTCTGATAAATGGCGTCGAGGCACCAAAAGCAGCCTCCGCCTAGAACATACGTCTTCATGCCTTTATATAAGACGACGGGGATGCCAAAGATTCCCGTCTGAGTAAACCGGGGGCGTTCTTCTTAGAACCCGGCACTTCCCGGGGCCGGTTTCCTCTGCGTGGATGCACCGCTGGTGGGGTAGAACTTATACCTATGGAAATCCCACGCGACGGCGAGCACGACGGCAACAGCGATCCGCAGACGGACAACCCGGAAATCCCGGCGGACCAGGACGGACACGACAGTTCAGAGGGCCAGGGCAGTCTGGAGAGCGGCGGCCTCGCGCAGCCCACAGTCGGTGACGTGCTGGTGGCTGTGGAGGAACTGTGGCCGGAATCCCTCGCCGAGGACTGGGACGCCGTCGGTATGGTCCTGGGCCGTCCTTCCCGGACGGTGCAGCGGATACTCTTCGCCGTCGACCCGACCCATGAGGTGATCGA
Source organism: Arthrobacter sp. Helios (assembly GCF_023167125.1). NCBI lineage: Bacteria > Bacillati > Actinomycetota > Actinomycetes > Micrococcales > Micrococcaceae > Arthrobacter > Arthrobacter sp. Helios. The sequence continues at coordinate 1,774,837 of NZ_CP095402.1, read as the reverse complement.
CGAGGCCCTGGAATGGGGTGCGGACCTCCTGGTGACCCATCACCCCCTGCTGCTGAAACCGGTCAATTCGGTGGCAGGCACCAGCTTTAAGGGCGAGGCCGTGCACCGCCTGATCGAAAGCGGCTGCGCCCTGGTGACAGCCCATACCAACGGAGACAGCGCCGTCGGGGGAGTGTCGGATGTGCTGGCCGATGCCTTTGGCCTCCAGGACACGGTTCCCCTGGCGCCGGCTGCCAACGGGCTTCCCGAAGAAGGCATCGGACGGGTGGGCAACCTGCCGGAGGTGATGAAGCTCGCTGATTTCGCCGAGCTGGTCTTCAGCATTATGCCCGCTGTCGCCGGCGGCGTCCGGGTTGCCGGCGATCCCCAGGGGCTTGTCCACCGGGTAGCGGTCTGCGGCGGTGCCGGCGACAGCCTCTTCGACGCTGTCCGGGCCCAGCACGCGGATGTGTATGTAACGGCTGACCTGCGCCATCATCCCGCTTCCGAGGCCCGGGAGGCCGCCGTCAACGGCCGGCCCTACCTCATTGATGTGTCCCATTTCGGCAGCGAGTGGCTGTGGCTCACTCCGGCCGCGTCCGCGCTGGAAAACGTCCTCACGGACCAGGGATTCGAGGTAGAGATCCGGGTGAGCTCCCGGAACACCGACCCGTGGGACTTTGTGCTGACCCCCGGCTGAGGAACCGGGCCGCCGGTGGCATAGGCTAGGAGAGCCGCACCAGTCAGGCAAGCGGATTAAGTGGAGGTATTTGGTGGCAAAAGCATCACCGGCGGAGCAGTTGAGGCTGCTGGACCTGCAGGCATTGGACAGCAGGATGAAGCAGCTGGACACCCGCGCCCGCTCAGTACGTGAGAACCCGGACCTCGCGGCCCTCGCTGCGAAGGCAGCTGCTGCCCGGACAGCCCTGGGTGCCGCAGCCACGGAAAGTGCGGACATCGAGCGTGAGCTCACCCGCGCAGAGGCTGATGTGGCTTCGGTGACGGCCCGGCTGGAACGCGACCAGAAGCATCTCGACAGCGGCTCGGGCGGCTCCAAGGAACTGACCGCGCTGCAGAGCGAGATCGAGTCGCTGTCCCGCCGCCGGTCTGACCTTGAAGACACCGAGCTGGAAATCATGGAGCGCCTGGAAGCGGTCAAGGGTGTCGAGGCGGAGCGCCGCGCCGAAGCGGGTGCCGCGGAAGCAGAGCTGGCTGCCCTCGAAGCGAAACGGGACACCGAGCTGGCCGAAATCAGCGCCGAACGCGCCGAGACGCAGCGCCAGCGCACGGAGCTCGCAGGACGGTTTGCCCCGGATCTTCTGGCTGTTTACGAACGAACCCTTTCCCGCCACGGCATCGGCGCGGCCAGGCTGTTCCACGGGACCTCCGAAGGTTCCGGCATGCAGCTGAGCCCGGGTGACCTCGCGGACATCCGCAAGGCTGCTGAGGACGATGTGGTGTTCTGCCCGGACTCGGGGTGCATCCTGGTCCGTTCGGCCGAGTGGGGCAGCTAATCCGTGACGCTGTTTGATCCTTCGGACACCCCTGTCCACGACACACCGGCCGCCGCACGGCGAACCCTGATTGTGGAGGCCGACGGCGGTTCCCGCGGGAATCCGGGCCACGCAGGCTACGGGGCGCTCGTCCGGGATCCCGAGACTGGCGAGATCCTCGCAGAAAAGGCCCAGTACCTGGGCATCGTCTCCAACAACGTCGCAGAGTATTCAGGGCTGATCGCTGCCCTGGAACTGGCGCACGAAATTGATCCGAACGCCTGGATTCTGGCGAAAATGGACTCAAAGCTCGTAGTCGAGCAGATGAGCGGCCGCTGGAAGATCAAGCACGAGGACATGCAGCGGCTCGCAGCGCAGGCCCGGTCCACCGTTGACCCCCGAAGGGTCAAGTACCAGTGGATCCCGCGCGAGATTAACAAGGACGCGGACCGGCTTTCCAATGAAGCAATGGATGCCGGAATGGCGGGGGTTCCCTGGAAACAGCGGGAGCTCAAAGGGAAGGCCGCATCCAAGGGGGCTTCCACTGCTGCCGTAACCGGTGCTGCTGCAGAAGAGACGACCGCCGGCCAGGAGCCGGCCGCTCCGGCCGGCGCAACCGGCCGGCTGCACCACACGGAGATCTGGGTCAGGGACTTCGCCCGGGCCGAAGCCAGCCTGGGTTGGCTGCTGGAGCGGCTTGGGTTCGCCAGGCGCGATTCATGGGCCACCGGGGCCAGCTGGCAGGGCCTCAGCGGTTACATCGTGATCGAGGCAGGTCCTGACGTCCTCCCTGCCGACCATGAACGGCGCCGGCCCGGGCTGAATCACCTGGCTTTCGGCGCGGGCTCGCCGGCCGACGTCGATCTGCTGGCCCGCCGGGCGGCAACCCACGGCTGGAAGCTGCTCTTCAGCGACAGGCATCCACACGCCGGGGGTCCGGACCACTATGCGGCGTACCTCGAAAACGCCGACGGCTTTGAAGTCGAGCTGGTGGCGGACCGCCCCTAGCCCTCGGGGAGGATCAGGTTCAGCTGATGCGGTTTGCGGCCGGATGCCGGGACAAGCTCGGTTTCCCACTTCTCGGCGGCCGCCTCACGCAGTTCCCCGACGGTGGCGGGCGCCGCTTCGCCGCGCGTCAGCAGATGCCGGGCAATTTCCCCGCGCGTGTGCTTGGCAAAATGGGACACTACTTTCCGTTCACCGCCGCGGATCTGGAAGACGTTAACAGCCGCTGTGATGGCCGGGTCCGGCCGCCACGCCGCGGCATAGGTGCTGGAGCGGCAGTCCACGATCAGGTGTCCGGCCGCGTAGTCATCCAGCGGTTCCGTCTGCACGGCTTTCCAGAAGGCAGCCAGCCGCCCGACGCCTGGCAGATTCGTTCCCATGGACAGCCGGTAGGCCGGAATCGGATCGGAGAAACCGATGGCACCCCACAGCGCTGACATCACCAAAACGGCGTCATCCGCGCGTCGGCGCTGGCTGGCCGTCAGCGAACCGTAGCCAAGCGCGTCGTAGAGGACACCGGAATAGACCTGGTGGGCCGGAGCGCAGGGCTCGCTGTCGAGGGCGGCGTTCCGCTCCACCTCCGCGGCCAGGGTGGCGCCGACCCCCAGGACCTGCAGCGCCTGGGGGGAGGCACTGGCCTCCATCAGGGCGGAGAATGTGAGCTTCCTGGCATCGGTGAGTTCCGGGAAGCGGAGCAGCCCAGGGTCCAGGACGGGGCCGTCGGCGGGGCGTGTTTTGCCTTCAGAGGGCGGCAGCAGAATCAGCACTGATTAATCGTACGTTCCGCTGCCGGGTACCATTGACCGAAGGACGGGTTGGCCAGGCAATCGCGTCAGGACGGTGCTGCCGGACCTGGCGAGGAAAGTCCGGGCTCCGCAGGGCAGGGTGGTGGGTAACGCCCACTCGGGGAAACCCGCAGGCAAGTGCCACAGAGAAGAGACCGCCCGCGTTGATCCGCGGGTAAGGGTGAAACGGTGGTGTAAGAGACCACCAGTGTCCCGGGTGACCGGGACAGCTAGGTAAACCCCACCCGGAGCAAGGCCATACAGGATGCGTTTGAGGGCTGCCCGCCTGAGTATCCGGGTAGGCCGCTAGAGGGTACCGGCAACGGTGCCCCCAGATGGATGGTTGCCACCTTCCGGCTGGAAACAGCCGGCAGGCACAAAACCCGGCTTATCGGCCAGCCCGTCCCCACCGGCCAGCAGTACTGCACAATTTGTACCGCGTGAGTTGCCGGCCGATTATTATTTAGCCCGGCGGGCTCCGCGCACAACCCAGGTTGCCTGTTTCGCCGGTATTTTGCCTGACTTTTCCACACGGGCATGCCGTGTCATGCATTGGCATGGGCCTCGGCTATTCTGTGGCAATGGTCTCGAACCCGGCACCGAGAAAGCACCTGGTGCTCCGCAATGCTAATTTCCGGGCCCTGTGGCTTTCCTCGACCGTGGGAATCCTCGGGGGATCCGTCACGGCGATCGCCCTTCCCATCATTGCCGCTGTCGAGCTGGGGGCCAGTGACTTTGCCGTAGCGGCCCTATCCGGCATGGTGTTCCTGCCCTGGCTGCTGTTCGGGCTGCCCGTTGGCGTGATCGTGGACAGGCACCGCCGGCGTCCCGTCATCCTCATCTCACTGGTGCTCCGGGTCCTGCTGCTGGCAACCCTCCCTGTGGCTTACTGGCTGGGAGTGCTGTCAACGCCCCAGCTGTTCGTGGTGTCCTTCCTGACCGGGCTGGCAGCCGTGTACTTCACGCTTGCTGAGGCTGCGCTTATCCCGCGGGCGGTGGAGCGGGAAGAACTGATTGAGGGAAACGGCCTGATGACGGGTTCCGGGGCCTCAGCCGACGCCGTAGGGCGCGGACTCGGCGGGTGGCTGACCACCGCCGTCGGCGCGTCCAACTCACTCCTGGTGCAGGTTGCCGCCTCGATTGCTTCGTTCGCGGCGATCCTGCGGCTGAAGGTGGACGAGCAGACACCCCCGGCAGCCTTCGGGAAACGGCGCATCTGGCGGGAGATGGGCTCAGGCCTGCGCTACACGTTGAGCACCACGCCCCTGCGTGTCCTCCTGCTGGTGGCAGCCCTGTGGAATCTTGGCGGCAATATCGTTGTCTCGCTTCTGGTCCTTCTTGTCGTCCGCACGCTGGGCCAGAACGGGACCTGGCTGGGGTTCCTCATGGCTGCCACCGCTCTCGGCGGAACGCTGGGCGGGCTAACCGTGAAGTGGCTGACCGACCGCTTCGGCTCAGGCGTTGTCTGGCGCTATTCCATGTTTCCCGCTGTGGCCGGGTATGCCTCGCTGCTGTTGATGACGCCGGGGTGGGGGATGCTGCCTGGCTTCTTCGGGCTGTTCCTGACCGGGCTGGCCATCTCCATGAACATTGTGGTCTCCACAAGCTTCCGGCAGCGTGTCTGCCCGCCGGACATGATGGGACGGCTGGGATCGGCCACCCGCATGGTGAGCTGGGGGATGCTTGCCGTGGCATCACTGGTAGCCGGAGTGCTGGCCAGCACGGTGGGAGTACGGGGCGGCATCGTGACAGGAATTGCCATCGCACTCGTGGCGCCGCTGGTCGCTGCGGCGGGCCCCCTGCGGGGAGTCCGGCATCTGGAGGACCTGGATCCCGGACCGGAACCAGCCGAAACCACACCGGAAGGGGCGGGCAAAACTGCCCGTCCGGAAGCCTTCCCAACTGCTCCGCAGCACGCGGGAAATGAAGCGGAGCGAACCAAGGGCACGGAAGCGCTGCTGGAAAAATAGCCAGGGCAGCTGCCGGCACCGGCAGCGGTCCTGCACGGAACATGAATGCCGTCTTCAGCAGCCCTGCTTGTGATAAACATCTCCTGCCGCGTTCAGGAAGCCCCGCTGTGGCCTAATACACTTAGTTATTGTCTGCCGCCTGTTTCACTGCGGCGAACTACGTAGACCCGGCCCTGCAAAGGGCTTGCCGGCGGCGCGTGCGCTGCCGGCCTTACCAACCGGTACAAAGCAGTGCCGGCTGAGACAAAGGATGTGAAGATCTGTGAGCCAGAAGTCCGATACCTGCCTGGATGCGTGGATGGACAGGGAGGCGATGGCAGAAGCCATGATCCCTCTCATTGGCCGGCTCTACCGGGAGAACAGCGTTGTTACCTCGGTCCACGGCCGCCCGCTGGTCAACCGCTCCGTTATCGACATTCTGAAGGCGCACCGCTTCGCCCGGCAGATCGACGACGCTGAGCTGCCCATTGCCGAGACCCTGCCGATCCTGCAGGCACTGACCGAGCTGGAACTGGGTGCAGCCTCCGTGGACCTGGCCAGGATGAACGCAAAATATCAGCGCGAAGGAAACGGCAGCTCCCTGCTGGACTTCCTGCGCTCGGAGCTTGCGGATGTGGCAGGCAAGCGCGGCGCCGACGAGCGGACCAGCACCGACGTCGTCCTCTATGGCTTCGGACGCATCGGACGCCTCCTGGCCCGTATCCTGATCGACCACGAAGGCGGGGGACAGGGCCTGCGGCTGCGAGCCATCGTGGTCCGCAAGGGTGCCGAAAACGACCTGGTCAAGCGGGCGAGCCTGCTGCGCCGTGACTCCGTGCACGGGGCCTTCCCCGGCACCATCACGGTTGACGAGGAAAACAACACCATCCTCGCCAATGGCACCCTGATCCAGGTCATCTACTCCAACGATCCAGCCACCGTGGACTACACGGCCTACGGGATCAACAACGCCATTGTGGTCGACAACACCGGCCGCTGGCGCGACGAAGAAGGGCTGGCCCAGCACCTGGCCGCCACGGGCGCCGCGCGGGTCCTGCTGACTGCCCCGGGCAAGGGCGACCTGAAGAACATCGTTCATGGCATCAACCACCAGGGCATCACCGATGAGGACACGATTCTCTCCGCGGCGTCCTGCACCACCAACGCCATCACCCCGGTGCTGAAGGTGCTCAACGAGAAGTACGGGATCGTGAACGGGCACGTGGAAACGGTGCACTCGTTCACCAATGACCAGAACCTGATCGACAACTTCCACAAGGGTGACCGGCGCGGACGTTCCGCCGCCCTGAATATGGTCATCACCGAAACCGGCGCAGCCAAGGCAGTTGCCAAGGCCCTGCCTGAGCTCGCCGGCAAGCTCAGCGGCAACGCCATCCGGGTGCCCACCCCGAATGTTTCCATGGCCATCCTGAACGTCAACATGGACACCGAGACCACCAAGGATGAGCTGAACACCTTCCTGCGCGAGACGTCGCTGAATTCGGAACTGCACAAGCAGATCGACTACATCGACTCTCCCGAGGTCGTTTCCAGCGATTTTGTCGGCTCCAAGCGTGCCGGTATCGTCGACGGGCTTGCCACTATCTCCAACGGTAAGAACGCCATCCTGTATGTCTGGTACGACAACGAATACGGCTACAGCTGCCAGGTCATCCGTGTGCTGGAAGAAATGGCGCATGTGAACCCGCCGGCTTTCCCCCGCGCCGAGGAACTGGTCGCCACGGTCTAGTCCAGATCGCTGCACACAAAAGCAGTGCCCTCCCGGGAATCCGGAAGGGCACTGCTTTTATGTTTACAAAATGGTGGATTAGTGACCGAACGGGTCCGGATCAACCCCGGGCATCCAGGTCAGACCCGGAACACCCCAGCCGTTCGCTTTGAGAACCTTGCGCGCCTTGCGCCCCCAGCGCTCATTGAGGCGGTCCACGTAGAGCTTTCCATCCAGATGGTCGTACTCGTGCTGCAGGACCCGGGCAAACCAGTCGGTGGCCTCGAACTGCACGGGCTTGCCGTTCTCATCCTTGCCGCTTATCCGCACCCAGTCAGCACGCTGCAGGGGGAAATTCTCGCCGGGAACGGACAGGCAGCCCTCGACATCCTCCTCCGGATCCGGAGCAGAACCCGGAACCTTGGACGTGACCAGCACCGGATTGATGACGACCCCGCGGTCAGGGGCGTCGTCGTCGTTCGGGTAGTCAAAGGTAAAAAGGCGCAGGCCAACACCCACCTGCGGGGCCGCGAGGCCGACGCCGTTGGACGCATCCATGGTTTCGTACATGTCTGCCACCAGGGTGCGCAGCTCCTCGTTGAAGTCCTGGACTTCGGCGGCCCTGCGGTGCAGCACCGGCTCTCCGTGAATAACGATCGGACGGACGGTCATTGGTTTTGAGGCTCTTTCTGCGAGGGGTCTGCGGTGGCGGGCGGGTGTGTCAGGCCGTAACGCTGCGGCCGATGACTTCGCGCATGATTTCTGAGGTACCGCCGAAGATGGTCAGCAGGCGGGCAGCGAGGAAAGCCTGGGCCACCGGGTACTCCATGATGTAACCGTAGCCGCCGTGCAGCTGCAGGCAGCGGTCGGTGATGGACTTGGCCCGTTCGCTGGCCCAAAGTTTGGCCTTGGCGGCCGAAACCGCGTCCAGCGTGCCCTCGTTGAACGCCCGGACCGCTGAATCCACATACGCTTCGGTCACCTCCACCTCGGTCAGGATGTCGGCCAGGACAAACCGGCTGTTCTGGAAATCGGCAATCCGTTCCCCAAAGGCACTGCGCTCTGCCGTGTACTGCAGAGTTGCTTCATAAACGGTCCGGGCCACTGCGGAGGACGCGACGGCGATGGCCAGGCGGCCCTGGGGCAGCTGGCCGGCGGCGTACTCCAGTCCCTTGCCTTCCTCACCAACGAGGTTCCCGGCAGGGACGCGGACGCTGTCGAAGTAAAGCTCCGCGGTATCCGAGGCCTTCACCCCCATCTTGTCCAGCTGGCGGCCGGTGGTGTAACCCTCGGTCTTCTCGACCATAAACATGCTGAAAGACCGGCGTCCGCCCCGCCCGGTGCTGCCGTCGGTGCGGGCAAGCACCAGGGCAGCGTCGCCGCTGATGCCGTTGCCGATGAAGGTCTTCTGGCCGCTGAGCAGCCAGTCGCCGTCGGAAGTCCGGACCGCCTTGGTTCGGATGCCGCGCAGGTCGCTGCCCGCCCCCGGCTCTGTCCACGCCACGGAGGTGACCTTGTCCCCGCTGACCATCTGGGGCAGCCAGCGTTCCTTGAGATCCTCGGAGCCGTAGGCCAGCAGGTGCGGGAGCACAAGGTCGTCATGGAGGTGGAAGGCCAGTGCGACGGCCAGGTGGTTCGCCCGGGCGAACTCCTCGTCCAGGACCACCCGGTACCGGTAATCGGGCATTCCCGCGCCGCCGAACTCTTCCGGCACCGCAAGGCCCAGCAGGCCCTGTTCGCCCGCTGCCTTCCACATCCTGCGCGGCATCATGTGGCCGGCATCCCAGACGGCGTAGTCCGGAGCGATCTCGCGGGCGTTGAATTCGCGGGCCAGGTCACGGAACAACTCGTGGTCCTCGTCAAAAAGCCTGCGTTCCACGACGGTGCCTCCTCAGGTAATCCCGTCCGGGGCGGGTGCCATCCGGTACCGGGGGACTGCCCGGCGGTGCGGGCAGAAGTATGAATACGTAGAAAGGCCGCCCCGGACATATCCGAGGCGGCCTTTCGAAGCTGGAAGCCAGCCTCATCTGGGTGAGTAACGGGGGTTGAACCCGCGACCTCCTGGACCACAACCAGGCGCTCTGCCAACTGAGCTATACCCACCATGTGCACTCAGATATCATTCACAAATTCCAGGCGAGTGGAGTTTGTGAACTCATTTATCTGAGGCAGCGGATACAAGCTTACACGGTTTTTTGGGTGCTCCTGACACAAGTGCCCCTCTGCGCCGGAAATGTGACGCACCTAACCTTTTTAGGCAGTTCGGGTCACTTCCGCGGCGATCTTTTTCGCGGCGGCCGAGTCCGGGCCGGGGGCCGGAACAAACACTGCGGCGCGGTAGTAGCGCAGCTCGTTGATGGAATCCTTGATGTCGCCCAGTGCGCGGTGGCCCCCGTTTTTCGCCGGGGCCTGGAAATAGGCTCGCGGATACCAGCGCCGGGCCAGTTCCTTGATGGTGGAGACGTCGATGATCCGGTAATGCAGGTAGTCGATGACCTCGGGCATATCGCGGGCCAGGAACATCCGGTCCGTGCCCACCGAGTTCCCGGCCAGCTGAGCCTTCTTCGGCTCCGGCACCCACTTGGTGATGTACTCGATGACCTCAGCCTCAGCTTCTGCGAGCGTCATCCCGTGGGGGAGCTCATCGAGAAGCTTGGACGTGGTGTGCATTTGGCGGACAAAGTCACCCATCTGCTCCAGCGCCGCCTCGTCGGGCTTGATGACGACGTCCACGCCGTCGCCGAGGACATTCAGTTCTGAGTCGGTCACCAGGACTGCGACCTCGATAAGGGCGTCGGCGCTGATGTCCAGGCCGGTCATCTCACAGTCGATCCACACAATACGTTCATTAGTTATTGGCACGAGACAAATGTACCCCTGCCCTGCCGGGCGTCCAGTGGGCCAGGCCGGCGGACTAGTGGCTGGAGTGGCTCCGCTGGCGGCGGTCCTGCCCCTCAGGGTCCGCGGTCTGGATAGTGGATCGGCGGGCGGGAACGTACGGCTGCAGGGGCAGGGAACCGGTTTCCGGCGGCCCGAACGTGCGCGTCCAGCGGCTCGTACCCTCAGCGGCGGCAGGGACCGGCCGGGCATGGGGGATTCGCAGGAATTCCTGCACCGCTTCGGGGGCCGGAGGAATGGCCGGCGCGGCAGCGGCGGTTTTGGCATCCGCCCGGGACACGGGAGAGGGCACGGCTTGCAGGTCTTCGGAGCCCTGCTCCGGAACCGGCTGAGCCGCGTTGGGGGCGGCAGCGCTGGGGGGAGTGGCAGTGGTCCGGGCGGGGCCGGCAGCGGCGGGCGCCGCCGTCGTGCTGCTGCTGCCCGCGGAGAGATACCAGGCGGCAACGAAGGCAGCCAGGAGCAGGACAGTCAATCCGGCGGCCAGGGCCACCGGCACCTCGGCCCACAGCAGGCAGACAGCGCTCGTTCCGGTGAGAAACAGGCCCCAGCCCAGCAGTTCAGGATTGCGGCGGGGTCTGGAACGGCCGCCCGGCGGTTTCGGGGCGCGGTGATCCCTACGCTTCCCTACAGGTTCTGCCCGGTGGCGCCCCACAGCCTTTACCGCCTTGTCTCGTCCGACTCAACGTCCCCAGTGTATGTGAGCCGCGCCCCACTACCGGCCAAGCACGCCGCAGCGTCCCAGGAGCGGCTGGGACTCGATGCTAATATTTGGCCTACTGACGAAGCCGCCGTGCACCGCTGGCGGTCCATTCCACCAAAGCGGATCTGCGGCGTCGCGTGCTCTGAACTGACGCACCTGTTCGTTGGGATAGCTGCACCACCACAGAGATTGGAATGACCCACGATGACCGCCCAGGTCCCTGCGACCGAGCCTTCGTCTCCCAAACCGGAGAACGCGAAAGCTGACCATCCCAACGTCGCGATTCTCCAAGGCTTCATTGGTTCGATGCTGATGCTCGCCGGGTCCCTCGGCGTCGGATGGCTGTCCCTCTCCTCCTACGAACTGCGCCGTGCCAGCTTCATCATGTGGCTGCGCTTCGAACCGGTCGGCGCCGTCCTGTCCGTGTTCCTGCTCGCCGTCGGCGGTATGCTCCTGGTCCGTTCCTGGCTGCGGTTCGGCCAGCGGATCGGCAACTGGGGTCCGGAATCCAGGCCCTTCGTCTTGAAGGCGATCGTGGCGTGGGGTGCCCCGATGGCACTGGCTCTGCCGCTGTTCAGCCGCGACGTTTTTGCCTACATTGCCCAGGGCCTGGTGATGGTCAGCGGCCTCAATCCGTATAAAGACGGCTATTCGCAGATTTCAAACTACCTGCAGCTGGGAGCGGACGATCTGTGGGCTCAGAGCCCCACCCCGTACGGCCCGATCTTCCTCTGGCTGGAGGAGATCGTTGTGCGCATCACCGGCGGACAGACGGAGTTCTCCATCCTCCTGTTCCGGCTGATCGCGCTGATCGGCGTGGCGATGTGCGTCTACTACGTGCCCAAGCTCGCCGAACTGCACGGCATCAACCCCAACCGGGCGCTGTGGCTGACGGCAGCCAATCCGCTGTTCCTGACCAACTTCATTGCCAGCATCCACAACGATGCCCTGATGATCGGTCTGGCACTGGCAGGCCTGTATTACGCAGCCACGAAACGGGCCATCCGCGGCATCCTGCTGGTCACGCTCTCCATCGGTATTAAGCCCATCACCCTCATCTTCCTGCCGTTCATCGGCTTGATGTGGGCCGGCAAGGGCGCGTCCTGGCCCCGGAAGTTCCTGTTCTGGTTCCTCACGGCAGGACTCTCACTGGGACTGCTGGCGGTCCTGGGCGTTGTCAACGGACTTGGGTTCGGCTGGGTGGGCGCCCTGAGCACGCCCGGCAGCGTATGGATCTGGTACGCGCCGGTCGGTTTCCTGGGGCTCGTGGTGGCCACGCTCGGCAACGCCGTCGGGCTGCCTGGATGGTCCTTCGCCGACGTTGTGCACACGCTTGGGCGCCTGGCGTCCTTCGCCGTCGTCTTCTGGCTGATGTTCGTGGGTGATTACAGCCGCCTGGTGCGCCGGCTTGCCCTGGCGTTTGCCGCGATCGTGATGCTCGCGCCGATGATCCAGTCCTGGTACGTGGTCTGGCTGATCCCGCTCTTCGCGGTGACCGGCATCCGCAATGACTGGCAGGTCAAGACGCTGTATCTCTTCGTCTCGTTCTTTATGGTTTACGCGATCAGCGACCAGCTCGACATCTGGCCGTACTTCGAATTCAGCCTCAGCGCCGCCCGCCAGATCGCAGCCGTCACGGCCGTGGCCTTCGCCCTCTACCTGATCTTCCTTGACCCGAAGACGAAGGTCCTGTTCCGCAAGAAACTTACGGAGCCTGCTCCGGGAGAGCTGCGGATTCACTGACCAGCCGCCCGTTGCGGGCCAGCTGAACGATGCGGATGACCGCCCAGACGAACAGGGCCATCACCAGCAGGTTCCGTACCGTGAGCATCGCGGCGACGCCGGCGTTCAGATCGTCATACAGTGCCGCGTAGAACATGGGGTAGACCAAGGTCGTGAGCGCTGCCACCGGAATCATCATCAGGGCCGGGAGACGCCAGGAGCGTCCCTCCCACGCAACGCCGACGGCGGTGACGGCGCCGAGCCACAGCATGAACTGCGGCGAGCCGACCTTGTTGAAGACGATAAACGCGCCGACAAGGGCCAGGGAGCCGGCGGCGAGCAGTGAACCGGCGTCGGCCCCGCGGCGATGCGCCCAAAGCAGCAGAACGACGACGGCGACGGCCGCCACCGCGAGCAGGGGAGTCATCAGGGCAGCGACGGGTTCGCCCCAGGCCCCGCGCACCTCACGCGTGTTGATGACGGTGTCTTCAAAAATGTAGGCACCGGAACGGCCCAGGATGGCCTGCCACAGTCCGGGGGTCGTGAACGGCGCCTCGAGCTGCATGCCGCGGTCGCCCTGGGCACCGACGAAACTGAGCAGATAGCGCAGGCCGCCGGAGGCGGCCACCACCACTGCGACGGCCGCGGACACAGCGGCACCTGTCACCAGGACGGTGAGGCGCCGGCGTGAGACAGCCAGGACGGCGAGGATGACGGCGGCCGGCCACACCTTGATCCAGGTGGCGGCTGCCAGCAGTGCCGACGCGGCTACCGGGCGCTTGGCCAGCAGCAGCATGCCAATGATCACCAGGGGCACGGTCAGCCCGTCGACCCGGCCCACCGCTACGGGGCCGAGCAGCGCTGTGATCCCCATCCACCAGTAGGCGGCCGCAAACCGCTGACGGGTGCGCTTGCCGGTCAGCACTGCTAGGGCCGCCGCATTCAGTCCGGCGAAAATCAGGAACCAGGCGAACTGATAGGCCCCGTAGCCGAAGACCGCTGCCAGGAGCATGGGTGCCAGTGCGCCAATCGGATAAACCCACGCTGTGCTGATTCCCTGCCACTGACCGCCGTCGAGGCCCTCGAACGCCCACTGCCGGTAGAACTGGATATCGCTGAGGACTTCACCGGTGAAAATCAGGGGGCTGAGCAGTGCGAAGAAGAGCAGGTGAAGGACGCCGAAACTGATCCACAGGAAGGAGGTACGCATGTACCGGGGCTCAGCGGATACCGGTGTGGATGACATGCGTAGGGGCTCTCCTTCAGGGTAATTTCGGGGCCCCCGAACGGCGGCGCCCCAGCGACAAGGGTACCGTCGGCACGACACGGGCATGCAATTGGTGCCCGGACACGGGATACTGAAGATATGTCCGACGGAACAGAACACTCGATCACTGCCGATTTCGACGTCTCATCATGGGAGCCCACGCCCTATGTTGTGGAGGGAACCAACAGCGAACTCTCGACCGTGCGGGCGGTGAAAATCTTTGAGGGCGCCATCTCCGGCACCAGCGTTGCCGACCTGCTCCTTGCCGGCAATGCCGCCGGCGCCGGCTACGTCGGCAGTGAGGTTTTCGCCGGCAGTGTGGAAGGCCGCGAAGGCACCATGGTCATTCAGCACTGGGGCCTGGCCGAAGGGGAAGCGACAGCATCTTCCGGGCACATCATTCCGGGGTCGGGTACCGGGGGGCTGGCCGGAATCTCCGGAAAGGCCATCTTCACCCAGGCAGAGGACGGCCAGCACCGGCTGGAACTCCGCGTGACTTTCCCGGGAAGTCCGGCACCTGCGCACGGGCAGCACGACGCCGGCTTCGAAGGCACAGCCGAATCCGGTTCCGCGGCAGAATCCCGTTAGGCAGGAAAGCGCTTACAAGGACGCCAGCAGCCACAACGATCCCGCCGCGCTGGCGGCAATAACCAGTGCGAAGGCCGTGAGCCAGAGTCCGCCGGGAATACCAGTGCGCTGTGCGAGGATCCAGGCGTCCGACGAGGACAGTGCATGCCGCCGCCGGGTGTGGACGTTCAGGAGGTTTATCCAATCCCGGACTGCGCCGGTGACCAGGGCGATGCCGAGCGTGACGACGGCGTAGGCCACCAGTCCCGCGGGAACGAACCAAACCAGCAGCACGGCGGCGGCGGCGCAGCCGCCGGCAATGGCCAGACCCTGCAGGTTGCGGATGAACAGCAGCGCTGCGGCGAGGACCAGGACGCCCAGGGACAGTGCCGCCGTCGCCCATCCCTGGCTCGCGGCCCAAATCAGAGCCAGCCCCGTGACCGCGGGCACGGGGTAGCCCCAGAAACCCGCCCACACCGCACCGAAACCTCCACGGCCGAGGCTGCGCATCTGTCCGGAGTGATCGAAGCGCAGTTCGATTCCGGAGATGCGGTGCCCGGCGCTGAGCGCTGCGAAGGCATGCCCAAGTTCGTGGACGAAGGTGACATACAGGCCGAACCACCGCCAGGTTGCCCGTGGGACGGCAAGGACCGCGGCTGCCGCTGCCAGGCCCAGGAGGATCCATGGCGATGCTTCCAGGCCCTCGGTCCGCATAAAGCCGCCGCTGATCCGGGACCACAATTCCGCGGGCCAGCCCGGGTCCCCGCCGGACGTGCTGGTGCCGGTCACCGCGGGAAGCAGGACCCTAGTCAAGTGCGCTCCCTGGTATTTGCCCGTGGTGTGGTTCTGGAATAACTGTCAGAGCTCCAGCTGGCCGCGAAGAATCGAATTACCTGAATGGGCGGGATTGCCGTCAAGCGGCTCATCCGAGATGTCAACAATCGGGTAGGCAGACAGGTCCAGGCCGGCAGGGATGCGGAACCGCGCCTCGCGCCCTTCCATGGTGCCCAGGCTCACCATGGAGGTGATGTCCGGCGAGATCAGCCAGACTTCGCGGTAGCCCTCTGCCTGGCTGCTGCTTGCCGTGACCAGGAGTTCACGCTCACCGTCGGGCAGCTGATCAACGGTTGCCGTGCCTTCATCGCTGTAGGAGGGCAGCGGTTCCAGCACTGTGGAGGCTAGGACTTCCGGCTGCGGCGCCTGGCTGCGGACAATTCCCCAAGTAGCCGCCCCGGCGATCAGGACGGCGGCAGCGGCTGCGGCCACCCACCGGGCAGCGCGGCTGCGGCGTTTACTGTCCAGGGAAACCGGCTGCTCCGGCTGGCTGCCGGCCAGTGGGTCCCGGCGCAATTCCGGTCCGAGGCCAAGGGCGGCATGGATGTTTTCCCAGACCTCCGGGGGCGGCACCGAGCCGTCGAGTGTTTCGCTGCTGCGCCCGGCGCGGACAACCCGGCCGTAGGACCGTACCTCGGCCTGGCAGCGGGCGCAGCCGTCCAAATGGGCGGCCTCCTCCGCCGTCGGCTCCTCACCAAGCGCGAGGAGAGCCAATGCATCATCGTGCAGGTGCATCGCTGACCTCCAATCGTTGCCGCAGCTGGATGAGTCCCCGGCGGATATGGCTCTTAACGGTTCCCAGGGGCAATTTGAGCCGCTCCGATATTTGCTGATGGGTCAGGTCTTCGTGGAAGGCCAGTCGGAGGATGGAGTGCTGCGGCTCGCCCAGCCGGGTGAGTTCGGCGTCGAGCACTACTTTGTCCGCGACGCTCTCCGGGTCCGGCACGAGGTGTGGGGTGCGCTGGTCCCGGGCAGCTGCGCCCTCCAGCACGTCATCTTCCCGGATCCGCGACGCAGTCATGCTCACGGCGACATTCCGGGAGATTCCAACCAGCCAGGCCGCCAGGGTTGACCGGTCCGGCGAATAGCTCTCCCGGTAGCGCCAGGCACGGATGAAAACCTCCTGCACCGCATCGTCCGCTGCTGATGGATCCAGCAGACGCCGAAGCGCCATGGTGCGGATCAGCGGCGCGAAGCGGCGGTACGCCTCTGCGAGTGCGGCCTCCTCACCAGCGGCGAAAGCCCCGTCGAGGACGTCGCCCCCCTCGGTGGCACCGGATGACATCTGGGACGTTCTCCTGCCGTTGGCCAGCTTTACAGTGCTGGAGGTACTGCGGAATGTCCCTATGATAGCGGCGCAGCCGTGAGTACAACGTTATCTTCATAGTCGTCTTCCGTGTCGAGCCACCTGCCGCCACAGGTCACCAGCTTCAGGAGCGGGCTCCCTGCGCGGTCAAAGAGACGGTGTCCGTCGAGTGAGCGTTTGGCGATGTTCTCGACCTTTTCGGTCTGGTAGACGACGGCGGATCCGTCTTCCAGCGTCACTGTCACCTGGGTTCCCGCCGGGACATCCTTCAGCCCCGCAATGGGCAGGGCCTCTGTCCGTGAATCCACGTGGGCCGCCAGGACAACGGATCCGGCCGGGGACCCGGGCCCGGGGCCGTAGCGGTACCAGCCGGCCTGGTAATGGTTATCCGGGATGGTCATGGCACCGTTGTCCTCCACTCCGGTGGGCACTACCTCAAGATCGATTCCGGTTCCGGCAACCTGCACCCGTACCGGCTGCGCCAGGGACTCCACTGCTTCGGGAGTGGCCTGGCGGATCGGTATATCGGCCGGCCCGGCTCCTGGCGCGCTGCCCGGAGCAGCGGTGGATGCTGCTGCCGGGGTGGTGGGGACCGCGGTGGATGCTGCCGGACTGCCCGTGGAAGTTTCAGCGGGCGCCGCTGGGCTGCCCGTGGTCGGTGCCGGGCCGCAGGCTCCCAATCCCACCGTCCCGGCCGCCAGCAGCGCGGCGGCGAGGTATCGGCGGGCGCTTCCTGGTTGATGCATTTACCTGTCCTGTCCTGTTTGGGGTTTGGGGTTTGGGGTTGCGCTGCGGATCTTCGCCGGGCGGACCTTCTTCCGAACGGAGCGCCGCAAGGTGCGGTGCAGCGGGAGGGCTGCACCGCACCTTCCGGACCTTTCATGCTCTTCAGACCCCGCATGATTTTTCAGGCTTAGCCGGCCTGGCGCGGGGGAGCAGCCGGTATCAGCGGGAGACGGTCCCGGTTGCCGCTGCCTTGGCTGCGTTGCGCCGGCGGACCAGCACAGCGCTTCCGGCCAATGCCATGAGGGTCAGGCCACCCGCGGCAGCGAACACCGTTCCGTCGGGGGCAGTCTCTGCGGCAAGCGCTCCGGGCACAGCGCTGGGGGCGCTTTCCATGCCGGCAATAGTCTGCGTGGCAAGCGCCAGATTGCCTTCCTCCAGGGATCCCCACGCGTAGACGATCGTTTGGACGCCTTCGGGAAGCGTGAGATCGGCCGGGCCGATCACCGGCTCAGTGGTTCCCGCGGCCGCCACGGAAGCCGAGATTGTTCCGGCGTCGACTGGGAGAGTCTTCTCCCCGGGGTTGGCGAGGTTGGTGATCACCGGGGTGCCGTTAGCCAGGACATCGACCGCAGGAGCGGCCGCGACGTGGCGGACAGTCAGGTGGGCCTTGCCTGCGGAGATGGTGGACGTGTCGTTGGTGTACACATTCGCTGTTGGGGTGCCGTCCGCACTCAGATTGGCGACGGCGGTGAAATTGCCGCCGGCTGTGAGGTTGGCGGAAACCGGGCCGATGATGGGAGCGGAAGCGTCTGTGGCATCTGCTGCGGTAATCGCCAGCTCATAGCTTCCGGCCGGCAGGGGCAGGGGTCCGGCCATGGAGCCCGGAGTGAAGTCGTCAAGGGTCAGGGCGCCGTTGACGTACACGTCCACGGTGGTGCCGGGAACCGCGTGGAAAACTGAGAGCTGGGCGTCATCCGCAGCTGACGCTGCGGGAGCCGCGGCGAGTCCTGCTCCGGCTGCCAGTCCTGCTGCGGCGAATAGTGTGGCGGTCCTGCGCATGGCTTTCTCCTCTGGTTTTGCCGGTTCGAGGACCGGCTTTGTTGTGGCCTACATCTCCTTTACTTCCGGTGATGTGTATTTGGATGCAGCAGCATCGAAATATTTTCGGCGCGGAGTCTGCCCCGCGTTGGCGGCAGCGGATACGGCCGGGGTTCAGCACAGTGCACCCCTGCTGCATCCGGATCGGGGAGATCCTTTGGTGCCTTTCCGTGCGGCAGGGGACAGAAGGCTTCTTCCGCGCCTGAAGTGCTGCGGCCCGGGCCGGGAGACGCGTAGTATCATCGATTGGTCTGCCCTCGTAGCTCAATGGATAGAGCAACGGCCTTCTAATCCGTAGGTTGCGCGTTCGAGTCGCGCCGGGGGCACCTTCTGAAGCCTTCAGCCCGGCGACGCCGCGGCTGGAGGGTTCTGCTCTTAACCGGACAGGGAATCAGGCCGCCTTGCTGCCACCTGTCCTCCCCAGCCGTGCGGTGGGGGCTGCCGGCTCAGCTGCATCCACAGTCCGGCCGCTGCTGCCACTGCGGATCTCGTATCCCGGCACACTGGCTGAACCGGCCAACCGCGCCGGAATCATTCCGGCGTTCGGTACCGGCGCCGACAGCAGCAGAAGGGGAAGCCCATGACTGACACCATTACCCTCCGCGGTTTTGTTGCGACGGAGGTCCGGACCACCACGGCAGAAAGCGGCCTGGCGATCGCGGGCTTCCGGATGTGCACCACCGAGAGGCGATTCGACCGGGAGGCCAGCCTCTGGGTTGACGGGCACACGAACTGGTATTCGGTCTCGATGTTCCGTCAACTTGCCACCAACGCCGGCGTGAGCATCCACAAAGGGGACCGCGTCATCGTTACCGGCAGGCTCCGGGTCCGGCAGTGGGCCACCGAAGGCGGACGCAGCGGTACATCCGTCGATATCGACGCAGATTCGGTAGGGCACGACTTGATGTGGGGCACCGCGAATTTCCGCCGGAACGTCAGCGCCGCGCCGCCCCTCCGGGATGTCTCCGGGGACAGCGCAGGCGACATGCCTGGCGATGTGGATCCGGAAACCGGGGAACTGCTGGCAACGGGGACCGAGGAGTTTGGGCCGGGCCTCGAAGGCAGCCTTGGGTTCAGCCCGGACACCGTCGAAACTGAGGGGAGTGAGCCAGCGCCCGCTTACTAAGTCCCAGCCCCAGCCCCAGCCCTCAGCCAGCCCAGCCGGTCTCGGCGCATCACAGCCCCGCACCCGCTGATGGGCCCTAAAGGCACATCTCATTGGCTCACGTCATCAGTTCTCCTTGGCACACGTCACTGACACACCTCACTGGCCACACGTCATTGGCACAGAGCAACCCGGTGCATGGCAGAATGACGGGGTGAATGCACAGAAGCAGGGAGCCGAGTCCGGGCTTGCGGGAAGGACGCCCCTGAACAGGTTTTCTTCGGAGGCCCGGATTTCTTCGGAGTCCCGGGTTCCTTCGGGGAGCCGGACCTCCAGGCAGCTGCCGCTGTACACCGGCGTGGCTGCGCTGGCCTGTCTGGTGCTGGGACTGTCCGGATGCGGGGCTGCAGGGCCGGCCGCGGAAGGTCAGCAGCAGGCACCGGCAGAATCCAGCAGCAGCGCAGGAACCGGTGCGGCTCCGGTCAGAATTCCGGAAGCCGATGCTGTGCAGTCGGAGCTCGAGGCCCTCGCCGCACAGACCCCTTCTCCCTCCCGGAACGCCGTGCGGGAGGCCTACGCCGCTGCAGGGTTCAGCCTGGACGCCGTCGACGTCTCGCAGGACATCACCCCCACCGGTCTCGCCGTGGACTCCATCGTTGCCGGGGCCCCGGTGGGCGGGGAATGCGTCCTGGGCGAAGTCCGCAGTGGAAACGTCACAGTGACGGTGGCGCCGGCGCTTTCAAGCGGGCAGTGCCTCCTTGGAGACGACCGGTAGCGACAGATCGGGCCGGGCAAGGATACGTAGGGCCGGGCAGGGATACGTCGGGGCAGAGACAGTACCGGGCAGAGACAGAGCCGGGCTGCGGCGGGTTAGCGCCGGGATTCCGGCCGGATGGACACAGAAAACAGACTGCTCCACCGTTCCGGGGTTCCCGGGCACCGGCCGGGCTGTGCATCAAATGGCACTTAGTGGCACCGACACACTAGCCTGAGAGCATGGCGGAATTTATCTACACGATGACCAAGGCCCGAAAGGCCGTTGGCGACAAAGTTATTCTCGACGACGTAAGCATGTCCTTCTACCCCGGCGCCAAGATCGGTGTGGTGGGGCCTAACGGTGCCGGTAAGTCCACCATCCTCAAGATCATGGCCGGACTGGATACCCCTTCCAATGGTGAGGCCCGGCTCAGTGCTGGATACTCCGTGGGCATCCTGCTCCAGGAACCACCGCTGAATGAGGAAAAGACCGTACTCGGCAACGTCCAGGAGGGCGTTGGCGAGATCTACGCCAAGATCCAGCGTTTCAACGAAATTTCCGAGGCAATGTCGGAGCCCGATGCGGACTTCGACAGCCTGCTGGAGGAAATGGGCAAGCTGCAGGAAGCCATTGACGCTGCCGATGCCTGGGACATTGATTCCCAGCTCGAACAGGCCATGGATGCCCTGCGGTGCCCGCCGGCCGACGCCGACGTTACCCTCCTTTCCGGTGGTGAGCGGCGCCGGGTCGCGCTCTGCAAGCTTCTGCTGCAGAAGCCTGACCTCCTGCTCCTCGATGAGCCCACCAACCACCTGGACGCGGAGAGCGTGCTTTGGCTCGAGCAGCACCTGTCCGCCTACCATGGCGCCGTCCTGGCTGTGACCCACGACCGGTACTTCCTGGACCACGTGGCCCAGTGGATCGCCGAAGTGGACCGCGGTCACCTCTACCCGTACGAGGGTAACTACTCCACCTACTTGGAGAAGAAGCGCGCGCGCCTCGAAGTGCAGGGCAAAAAAGACCAGAAGCTGGCCAAGCGCCTCACGGAGGAACTGGACTGGGTCCGCTCCAACGCCAAGGGCCGCCAGACCAAGTCCAAGGCCCGCCTGGCCCGCTACGAAGAAATGGCAGCGGAAGCCGACCGCACCCGCAAGCTGGACTTCGAGGAGATTCAGATCCCGCCGGGCCCGCGCCTGGGTTCGCTGGTGCTGGAGGCCAAAAACCTGCAAAAGGGTTTCGGCGACCGCAAGCTGATTGACGGCCTGTCCTTCTCGTTGCCGCGCAACGGCATTGTTGGCGTGATCGGCCCGAACGGTGTGGGTAAGTCCACGCTCTTCAAGACGATCGTTGGTATGGAAGAGCTCGACGGCGGTGAGCTCAAGATCGGTGACTCCGTCAAGATTTCCTATGTGGATCAGTCACGCGGCGGAATCGATCCGGAAAAGAGCCTGTGGGAGGTCGTTTCCGACGGACACGACTGGATTCAGGTCGGACAGGTCGAAATGCCGTCCCGCGCCTACGTCTCCGCCTTCGGGTTCAAAGGACCGGACCAGCAGAAGAAGGCGGGTGTGCTCTCCGGTGGTGAGCGTAACCGCCTGAACCTGGCCATGACCCTGAAGCAGGGCGGAAACCTGCTCCTGCTCGATGAGCCCACTAACGACCTCGACGTCGAAACGCTCTCCAGCCTGGAGAACGCGCTCCTGGAGTTCCCGGGCTGCGCCGTCGTCGTATCGCACGACCGCTGGTTCCTGGACCGGGTGGCAACCCACATCCTTGCCTGGGAAGGCACCGATGAGAATCCCGGCAACTGGTACTGGTTCGAAGGCAACTTTGAGTCCTACGAGGAGAACAAGGTGGAACGGCTCGGCGCCGATGCAGCCAAGCCGCACCGCGTGACGCACCGCCGCCTGACCCGCGACTGAGCCGATACGCTGCCCGCCTGAGGCACTAATGGGCAGGCAGCCACGTAAAACGCCCCCGTCAATGACGGGGGCGTTTTACGTTTACCGGTCGAAAGGCTCAGGCTCCGGCGGGGTCCGGCAGCCGGATCATGCCTTCCTGGGCGATGGTGGCCACGAGCTGGCCTGCGCGGTTGAAGATCCTGCCCGTGGACAGCCCGCGGGCGCCGGAAGCGCTGGGGGACTCCTGGACGTAGAGCATCCATTCATCAACGCGCACCGGGCGGTGCCACCACATGGCATGGTCCAGGCTTGCTACCGACATGCCGCGGGTGGCCCAGGAAACGCCGTGGCGGCGGAGGACGGGCTCAAGGATCGTGTAGTCGGTGGCATAGGCCAGGGCAGCACGGTGCAGGTTCTGGTCATCGGGCATGGGGCCAAAGGTCTTCATCCAGACCGCGTTGCGGGCCGTCCGCTCAGGGTCGGTCTCGAAGTACACGGGCTTATCCACATGGCGGATGTCCATCGGACGGTAGTAGGACCAGGCCTTGGCTACCGGATGGTCGAAAGACGCCAGCAGGTCCGCAGTTGTAGGCAGGCTCTCGGGGTCGGGGACCCCCTCGGGCATGGGCTCCTGATGGTCGAGCCCGCCGTCCGGCACCTGGAAGGAGGCAATCAGGGAAAGGATGGGCACGCCGTTCTGGTAGGCGTGGGTGCGGCGGGCCGAGAAGGACCGGCCATCCCGGAGCCGCTCCACTCCGAAAGTGATCGGCACTTCGGTGTCACCCGGACGGAGGAAATAGCCGTGCATGGAATGCATGAGCCGGTCGGCCGGAACTGTCCGCGCGGCGGCCACCAGCGACTGGCCAAGGACCTGCCCGCCGAAGACCCGCTTGCGCGGCTCGTGCTGGGAACCGCCAACGAAGATATCCTCGTCGGTTTTTGCCCCGCCCGCATTGCTCAGATCCAGAAGCTCGATCAGCGCGGCAGTCGGATCAAAATTCTCGGCTGATGCCATGGGTTATTGCTCCTTGAAGGCAGTGTTCTCAGGCGGTAAAAGTTCCGGTCCCGGCACGGGGACCATCTTTGAGATTAGACGTACCTGCACGCAAGGCCCAACATTCGGTGCCGTAGGGACCGAATGTGCGCGCCGCCGCAGAACCAAGCTTTCGTGCTAGCCGGAACCTACCTGAGAGGATGGATGCCATGGCTATCCACCGCTTTCCCATCCAGCTGCGCTTTGGCGACGAGGACTCCAATGGTCACGTCAACAATGTCCGGTATGTTCAGTTCCTTGAGGAAGCCAGGGTCCGGCTGTCGCTTCTTCCGCTGCCGGGCGACGGGACGAACAGCGGGCCGGAGACCTTCCGGTCGGTGACGGCGGAGGCCGGGGTGACGCTGGTGGTACGGCAGGAAATCGAATACCGCACGCCGCTGACCTATCGGCAGGAGCTGGTGTGGATCGAGATCTGGGTCAGCAGGGTCGGTGAATCAAGCCTCACATATGGCTTCCGCCTGTCCGACGCCGAAACGGACACCGGCACGGTTTTTGCCGTCGCAGAGGCCGCCATGGTGATGGTCAGCCGGGAAACCGGAGCCCCTTTGGCTCTCTCCACCCGGCAACGCCAGATCCTGGAAGACTGGCGGGGCGGTCCGGTCCCCTTTCGCCGCACAGCAGCGGCTGAGGCGGTGAACTGATGCAGGCGCAGAACCTCCTGCTGGGCGACCCGCAGGTCCGCGCAGATTTGAAGAACTTTGTGACCAGGGCACGCAGTGCCGATGACGGCGCGATCCGGCTGCAGGCGGTGGGCAACACTCTGGCTGCATATGTCTGCGTGCTGCGCCCGCGGATCCTGGGTGAGGACATGCCCACCATCCTTGGTATGCGCGCCATGCCGCTGGCTGAAGCGGCAGCGCTGGACACCACGGTGGCCCTGGCGGCAGTGGCAGATCGTCTGGCACGGATGGAGGACGATGATATCCGGCTGCCTGTGCCGCCCATGACGGTTTCCGAAAGCTGGGCTGGAATCGCCGCTCCGCGGAGCGGCTGGCAGCGGGAGGCAGACGTTCCCGCGGCCCTGCTGGAGCAGACAGCGCACCGGGGGATCAGGGAAGTGGCAGCGCGGATGCCCGGGCAGCCCGGAGCCGCCGTCGTGAGCAGTGTCCGGGGGCCGGTGTGGAGCGAACCAATCCCCGGTCTCGGAGCGGCGCTGCCCGCAGGCGCGGCTTTTGCGGCCTTGACTCTGGGTTTCCTTCCGGATCCTGCCGGGGGCGCCGCTGCGGCCCTGTTCAGCAACGGCCGGTGGCTGCGGCTCTCCACCGACCGTGGCCATGTACTGGTGCGTCCGCCGTCGCTCCTGTTCTAGGCGGGCAACCGGCTACGCGGAGTTGACCATGGAGTGCGCGGCGCGGTCCAGATAGTCCCAAAGCGTCGCCTCATGCAGGGGAGCAAGCTCCAGCGAATCGACGGCGGCGCGCATGTGCCGCAGCCACGCATCCCGGGCAGCCGGTGTTACCTGGAACGGCATGTGCCGCATCCGCAGCCGGGGATGCCCGCGCTGCTCGCCGTAGGTCTTGGGCCCGCCCCAGTACTGTTCCAGGAACATCAGCAGCCGCTCTTTCGCCGGCCCAAGATCCTCCTCGGGGTACATGGGCCGCATCAGCGGATCCTCCGCTACACCCGCGTAGAAGACGTCCACCAGTTTCACGAACGTGTCATGGCCTCCGACGGCCTCGTAGAAGTTATAGGCCGGCGTGCTGAAGCCGGTGCCGGGGTTCGCTGCGGTTAAGGGCAGGGAAGCCGGGCGCTGGGGTTGTTCGGTCATTACTTCTCTTCTTCCTTGGCCATCGCGGCTGTAGCACCAGCAACGGGTTCTGCGGCAGCATCCGGTTCCACGAACCGTCCCTGCGAACGGTTGCCCACCTTGGCGAACTCGCCATTGCGGATGTACCAGATGACGCCGCGCTCATCCACGATCCGGGTGATACGGATTCCCACTGACTGGACGGTTCCGGTGGTGTCCCCGACTTCGATGACATCCCCGATCCCGTACTGGTCTTCGATGGTGATGAAGAAGCCGGCAAGAGCGTCGCGGATGAGTTCACGCGCCCCGAAGCCGAGGGCGATGCCGACAATACCCACGCTGGCCAGCAGCGGAGCGATGTTGATACCGACGGCATCGAGAACCATGATGATGACGACGGTCCAGATACCTACCGTGACCGAACTGCGCAGCAGGGCGCCGATGGTGTCAGCCCGCTGTACCCTCCGCTTGTTATCGAGGTTCCGCATCACCGGCTGGGCCCAGCGGAGACGGCCCGTGCGGAACAGCGCCGATCCCTTCTGCGCCCGCTCCACGACCTTGGAAATCAGGTAGCGGGCGACCAGCCAGGCCACGAGTCCGGCCAGGACGATGATCCCGGCTTCGAGGAGTCCGGAGAAATCGAATTCGGTCATCTCGATGGTTGCAGTGTCTGTAGTTGCCGGAAAGCGCACGGGTATGGGTTGTCCTTTGCAGTCGGGGAGGGGTCCACTCCCAGATTACCCGCTGGCATCAGGCCTGGATCGAGCCTTCGTGCCGGACGGGGAAGTTTACGCTGCGGGCGATGAAACACACACGGTTCGCTTCCTCGTGCAGGGTATTCGCCAGCTCCGGGTCACCCGATGCGATGCGGACCCGGGGCCGCAGCAGCACGGATGTGAACTCGCCGCTGCCGTCACGGTTCAGCCGCAGCGTTCCCTCCGCGTCGTCCTCGTAAGACACAACGCTGATTCCGTGCTTCACCGCCACGTGCAGGTAGGAAAGCAGATGGCATTGGGAAAGCGCCGAGAGCAGCAGCTGCTCCGGGTTCCACCGGTCCCGGTCACCGTGGAAGGTCGGGTCCGCGGTCCCGGCCAGGTCGGGCAGCCCCGCAGCCCGCAGCACATGGTCGCGCCCGTAGCCGCGGTAGGTCTGCGTGCCGGTGCCGCGGTTGCCGGTCCATTCCAGGGAGACACCGTAGCGGTGTTCAGAGAGATTCACAGCTCCAAACTACCGTGCGGGGCCCCTGGCCGGGACAGGCAGCCGCGGCACCAGGACAACGGGCAGAGGATCCTAGCGGTCTGCGGCCTGCGCCTTCAACGCGCGGACAACGCCGTCGCGGTTTTCGAGCAGCAGCCTGCGAAGGGCCGGCGCTTCATCCCCGAGGGAGTCCAGGAACGCGTCGGTGCGGTCCACCGTTTCCTGGGTGGTCAGGCGGGACGGGTAGAGTCCGACGACGATCTGCTGCGCGATCTCGTGGGTGCGGGAGGCCCACACCTCACGGAGGGCCCCGAAGTACCGGTCCGCATAGGGCTCCAGGAGGGATGTGTCATGGACCCGGCTGAACCCGCCGATCGCTGCGCGCTGGGCTGCGTTGGGCAGATCGGAGCGGACCACAATCGTGTCCCAGGCCGCCGCCTTCGCATCAGCGCTCGGCAGGGCCGCGCGGGCACCGGCCGCTGCCAGCTGGCCCGTGGCAGTGGCATCGCGTTCCAGCTCGGCGGTGATATCGGGTTCCGCCATCCGTCCTCCGGCCACCAGGGCCGTGAGCAGCTCCCAGCGCAGGTCGGAATCGACTTCCAGCCCGTCCAGGGTGAGATCGCCGGAGAGGAGCGCTGCCACCGTGTCCAGCTGCTCCGGAGATTCAGCGTGGGAAGCGAAAGCCTTGACGAACTGGAGCTGCGAATCGGATCCGGGGGCAGCTTCGCGGCTGAGGTCCCACAGGCTGTCCGCTGCGGCAGCGGTCATCGGCTGCCGGTCCTCCGGTGCCACATAGAACGTTAGCGTGGTCGCCAGCTGCCGCAGCAGCACCTGCACCACAGAGGAATCCGATTCGGAGGCGATGTTCTGCAGGACCAGTTCCACATAGTTGCGGGCGGGGATTTCACCGTCGCGCGCAGCATCCCACGCGGAGGCCCACACCAGGGTGCGCGGCAGGGAATCCGCAATGTCGCGGAGCCTGCGGGTAGCCAGCCGCCAGGAGGCGTCGTCGAGGCGGATCTTGGCGTAGGCCAGGTCGTCGTCGTTCAGCAGCAGCAGGTCCGGGCGGGCGCGTCCGGACAGTTCCGGCACGTCGGTGAGTTCGCCGTCGACGTCCAGTTCAATGCGGTGGCTGCGGCGCAGCTTTCCATCTTCATCCGCGTCATAGAACCCAATGGCCAGGCGGTGCGGGCGCAGGGTGGGGTAGTCAGCGACGGCGGTCTGGCGG
Source organism: Arthrobacter sp. Helios (assembly GCF_023167125.1). Lineage (NCBI taxonomy): Bacteria > Bacillati > Actinomycetota > Actinomycetes > Micrococcales > Micrococcaceae > Arthrobacter > Arthrobacter sp. Helios. The sequence goes on along the minus strand of NZ_CP095402.1, from coordinate 1,747,790 downwards.
ACCGCGAAGGACATGATGACGCCGTCGTCGTTTACTTCCAGCTCCGGACGCAGGGTGTTGACCCCGGCCGTTTCCAGCCACTTGGCGGACCACTCGCCCAGGTCACGGCCGCTGGCTGCCTCAAGCTCGGAGAGGAGGTCCGCGAGCTCGGTATTGGCCCAGGCATGCTTCCCGAAGTACTCCCGCACTCCCTGCATGAATTTGTCCTGGCCCACCCAGGCCACCAGCTGCTTCAGGACGGAGGCGCCCTTGGCGTAGGTGATGCCGTCGAAATTAACCAGGACATCTTCCAGGTCGCGGATCTCTGCGACGATCGGATGGGTCGTGGGCAGCTGGTCCTGGCGGTAAGCCCAGGCCTTCTCCATGGACGCGAACGTGGTCCACGCCTGCTTGAACTCGGTTGCTTCGGCAGCGGCAAGGGCGGACATGAACTCGGCGAAAGATTCATTCAGCCAGAGGTCGTTCCACCAGCGCATCGTGACCAGGTCTCCGAACCACATATGGGCCAGTTCGTGGAGGATCGTGATGGCGCGCCGCTCCACCGTGGCATCCGGCACGCGGGAGCGGAAGACGTAGCTTTCCAGGAAGGTGACAGCCCCGGCGTTCTCCATGGCTCCGGCGTTGAACTCCGGCACAAACAGCTGGTCGTACTTCTCGAAGGGGTACGGCGTGCCGAACTGCGCCTCGTAGAACGCGAAGCCCTGCCGGGTGAGTTCGAAGATGTTCTCCGCGTCGAGGTATTCCATCAGGGAACGGCGGGCGAACACGCCCAGCGGGATGGTGCGGCCGTCGGAACTGGTGAGTTCGGACCGGACGGACTGGTACGGGCCGGCGATCAGCGCGGTGATGTAGGAAGAAATCCGCGGAGTCGGCTCGAAGGACCAGGTGGCACGCGGGTGCTCGGTGTCGGCGGCGTCGGCGGCAACCGGTTCCGGTGTGGGGGAGTTGGAGATGACATCCCAGTGCGCGGGGGCGGTGACGGTGAACCGGAAGCTGGCCTTGAGGTCGGGCTGCTCGAAGACGGCGAAGACGCGCCGCGAATCCGGGACCTCGAACTGTGAATAGAGGTAAACCTCGCTATCCACCGGGTCCACGAAGCGGTGCAGCCCTTCGCCGGTGTTCATGTAGGACGCGTCGGCTTCCACCACGAGCTCGTTGGCAGCGGCCAGGTTGGGCAGCTGGATGCGCACGCCGTCGGACACCTTTTGAGGATCCAGGCCGACGCCGTTGAGCGTGATCCGGTGGATGTTCGCCGTGACAGCGTCGATAAAAGTGGAGGCGCCCTGGGCCGCCGAGAACCGCACCACGGTGGTGCTTCCGAAGACTTCGTCGCCGCGGGTCAGATCGAGGTTGATGTCGTATGACTCGACATCGATCAGTTCTGCCCGTTCACGCGCTTCAGTGCGGGTGAGATTCATACCTGGCAAGGTAGAGCCTTTCGAAGTGGAGAGTGCAGCCGGCGGTCCGTTCAGAACCGCACGGCGTCAAGTGAATAACTGCAACATTCTCGCACTTTGCGCCATTCTGCCAAGTAGGAGCGGATAGGGGGCCGGCTCCCCGGGCTACTTATAACTGACGGTGACCTTGCCATTGGAACTCAGGCTAATGCGGCCGCCCTGAAAGTCCTGGACAGTATTTCCAGCCGATTTATACTCACCGCTGGTTGGATAGCCGAGACGTCCGGCTTCGAATCCCTGGTTTTGGTACGCGGTGCGGATAGGCCCGTTCTTTGAAACCTGGGCTCCGGTGGTTTTGGTCCAGAGGATGGCTCCGCCCTGGAAGTCCTGGAATTTGCCGCCGCCGGGGATGTTGACTTCGCCGCTGGTGGGGTATTTCAGGGCGCCGGCTTCGAAGCCTTGTTTTTGGTAGGCGTCGCGGATGGGTCCTTTGAGGGAGACCTGGGCTCCGGTGGTTTTGGTCCAGAGGATGGCTCCGCCTTGGAAGTCCTGGAATTTGCCGCCGCCGGGGATGTTGACTTCGCCGCTGGTGGGGTATTTCAGGGCGCCGGCTTCGAAGCCTTGTTTTTGGTAGGCGTCGCGGATGGGTCCTTTGAGGGAGACCTGGGCTCCGGTGGTTTTGGTCCAGAGGATGGCTCCGCCTTGGAAGTCCTGGAATTTGCCGCCGCCGGGGATGTTGACTTCGCCGCTGGTGGGGTATTTCAGGGCGCCGGCTTCGAAGCCTTGTTTTTGGTAGGCGTCGCGGATGGGTCCTTTGAGGGAGACCTGGGCTCCGGTGGTTTTGGTCCAGAGGATGGCTCCGCCTTGGAAGTCCTGGAATTTGCCGCCGCCGGGGATGTTGACTTCGCCGCTGGTGGGGTATTTCAGGGCGCCGGCTTCGAAGCCTTGTTTTTGGTAGGCGTCGCGGATGGGTCCTTTGAGGGAGACCTGGGCTCCGGTGGTTTTGGTCCAGAGGATGGCTCCGCCTTGGAAGTCCTGGAATTTGCCGCCGCCGGGGATGTTGACTTCGCCGCTGGTGGGGTATTTCAGGGCGCCGGCTTCGAAGCCTTGTTTTTGGTAGGCGTCGCGGATGGGTCCTTTGAGGGAGACCTGGGCTCCGGTGGTTTTGGTCCAGAGGATGGCTCCGCCTTGGAAGTCCTGGAATTTGCCGCCGCCGGGGATGTTGACTTCGCCGCTGGTGGGGTATTTCAGGGCGCCGGCTTCGAAGCCTTGTTTTTGGTAGGCGTCGCGGATGGGTCCTTTGAGGGAGACCTGGGCTCCGGTGGTTTTGGTCCAGAGGATGGCTCCGCCTTGGAAGTCCTGGAATTTGCCGCCGCCGGGAATGCTGACTTCGCCGCTGGTGGGGTAGCCGAGGGCACCGGTTTCGAAGCCGTAACTCTGGTAGGCATCGCGGAAGGCACCATTAAGGGAGACCTGGGCTCCGGTCGCTTTGCTCCAGAGGATGGCTCCCCCCTGGAAGTTCTGATAGGCGCCCGAGTCCTTTATCCCGCGGACTACCGGGGAAGTGGCCGCGCCCAGTGCCGGGTTGGACGCACGGGCATCAGCGATAGCTCCCTCGGCGGCATCTCCAATGATGGTGATGGAGGCCGACGACGCGCTGACTGAATTGATCCGTACTTCGGTTCCAGCGTGCGTCGTGAAGGTCTGACCCGCCTGCCACGTGTGGTTGTTGTTGTAGTAACCAGCGAACGGCCGGGTAGAGGGAGGAATGATGAGGGAAAAGACCGACCAGGTGTTGACGGCGTCCGCCTTGACGATTTTGACGCCGCGGTTGCCGGCAGGTCCCCACTCGAGGTGCTGATCGTATCCAGCCGGCTGGCGCAGCTCCAAGTAGTACACCTCACCGGATGCGGGATCGGTGAACTTCACCGCGCGGTTGACGCTGGATCCGCCCCAGGGCCGGAGCGTATAGGTCTTCGAGCCGGTGATCCGGCCGGCGTTCAGGATTTCGTTTCCGTTGCCAAACTTGCCTACATCCCAGAAGTAGGAGTTGATCACCGGCTGGTTGTATTGGGCCGAACCCATCAGATCCGTGGTGTCGCCGTATTCGCGGCTGCTGCAGGCTCCATCGCTCCACCGCCCGTTCGCGGCCCGGCTGACGTCTGACCGGCCGTTGGTGCATTGCAGGCTGTTGGCGTGCAGCAGCCCCAGGACGTGGCCTACCTCGTGCGTGACAACGTTGTTAGTGAACGACGACGGCGCGGGCATCAGAATCCGGCCCGCGGTACCACCGGTCGTCCACCCGCCGCCGAGGATACCGCCGTAGCCGCCGGAGTTAAGATCCGCAGTCGGCACGAACACCACCAAGGCGGTGTAGGGGCTATCCACCCACTTCAGCTCGCGTGCGATTTTGTTCATCATCGTGGCGTAGTCGTCGCTTGCGTATGCGGAGGCGCTGTAATGCACCTTCTCGGAGACGATCGACATGGAGAGCCGGTTGCTGGACATGGTCCGCCAGTAGGCATTGGCACTGGAAATGGAGTTTCGAGCCGCATTCAGGTCCACCAGGCTGCCGTTGCCATGCACTGTCGCCCGGACAAGCGTTACCTTGATGTTTCCGGCTCTGGCCGCGGCCGAGAGCATGCTGGCCGGACCATCCACGCTTCGGGCGGAAGACGCATGCTCTTCCGTCGTCTCGACAGCCGGCCGAACACTTCCATCTGCTTCGGTGATCAGGGGCGAGTCCGGGCCCGGGACGACATGGCCTTCACCTACCGGAACGTATTCGTAGCCGTCATCCACGGGCTCACCGGCGCTCTCCGCCGTTTCAGCCACCCCGGCCGGAGGAATGGAGGCCTCCATTGAGGGCAGGACGGCTTCGCCGGGCACCCCAGACGCTCCTGGAACCGAAGCAGGCGTTTCGGATACGGGTGCCGGTTGGCTTGGGTCCGCGGGCCCGGTTGTCTCAGAGAGGGCTTCTCCAGCCGGGTCCGTCGCCTGAACTGTCGGTGCCAGCGCGGCAGCAGGCGCGGCCAGGCCGCCCAGCGTCAGCGCGGACATCAGTGCCGCAAGAAGGGCGAGTTTTCCGGTTTTCATGGCGGTCCTTGCATAGCGTGTCGACTCCGGTTCCGGGGCTGCGGTCCTGCCGGGACTCTCCGTTGACCGGAGCTGCCGGGTGGATCCCATGTCCCAGCGAAACCGCCTGCACTCTCTGCTATCGGCCGCCATCGCGTCAGCGTTACCGGTTTGGGAGTGGCAGCGCCAAAAAAGTTAGGCTTGACGTGGCAGTCCTTCCACCTTCCAATGAACGGAAACCAATGCGCGTCCACATCGCAACCGACCATGCCGGGCTCGAGCTTTCAGCACACCTGCAGGAGCACCTCGCCGCCAAGGGCTACGACGTCGTAGACCACGGGCCACAGGAATACGATGCCGAGGACGATTACCCGGCGTTCTGCATTAATGCCGCCGCAGCCGTCATCGTGGACCAGGAATCGGGGGTCAGCGCGCTGGGTATCGTCCTGGGCGGTTCGGGCAACGGCGAGCAGATCGCCGCGAACAAGGTCCGCGGTGTCCGTGCGGCGCTGGCCTGGAACCTGGACACAGCCCGCCTGGCACGCCAGCACAACGATGCCAACGTCGTGGCGGTGGGCGGCCGCCAGCATTCCCTGGCGGAGGCAACGGAGATCATTGACGCGTTCCTGGAAGAGCCTTTCAGCGATGCTGAGCGGCACATCCGCCGCATCGCGCAGATTGCCGAGTATGAAGTCACCGGCAGCATCGCCGCCAGCTGATGCCCGAAGGCCACTCCATCCACCGCCTCGCCCGGCAATTCACCTCGGTGTTTGCCGGGCAGCGGCTTTCTGTCTCCAGCCCCCAGGGCAGGTTCGCCGCTGGCGCCGCCCGGCTGGATGGGCAGACCCTGGTGGCAGCCGCCGCCCACGGCAAGCAGCTGTTCCTGGAATTCGACAATGAACTGTTCCTGCGGATCCATCTGGGGCTCTACGGAGCGTTCGACTTCGGCGGGGACGAGACTTTCCGCGGTGCCTCCAGCATCGGTGCCCCGCGCAGGGTGGGGGAGCGGGAGCTGGCTGACGACGACGGCGGCGGCGGAACTTACGCCGGCCCGCCGCCGCCCAAGGGAGCGGTCCGGGTGCGTCTGGTCTCCGAACACGGGTGGGCCGATCTCCGCGGTCCGACGGCGTGCGAGGTCATTACACCCGGGGAGCAGCGGACTGCCTTGGCGAAGCTGGGGCCGGATCCGCTGCAGCCGAACACCGATCCGGAGGAATTCGTGCGGCGTCTGACCACACGGGCCTCACCCGTTGGCCTGCTGCTTATGAACCAGGAAGTGCTGGCCGGGGTTGGCAATGTCTACCGCGCAGAAGTTCTTTTCCGCCAGCGGCTTTCCCCATGGCGGACGGGGAAAGCGCTGTGCAGCGAACAGGCGCTGGAACTCTGGAACGACGTCGTGTCTGTCATGGGCGACGGCGTGGCTGCAGGTCGAATTGTTACGACGCGCCAGGAGCACCGCGGCGACCGTGGCGTGCCCGTTCCCACGGGGGAGGCGCACTATGTCTACAAACGCCAGGGTCTTCCGTGCCGGATCTGCGGCAGCGAGGTTGCCATGACGGAGATGGCTGCCCGGAAACTCTATTGGTGTCCGGCCTGCCAGCAGGAATAGGCGTCAGGATGCACAAAAACGACGCACAAAAAAGTCCCTGTTCCTCCTGCGGGCAGTTGCTCGCGGGGAGGGACAGGGACCGTTTTGAAGGGATTTTCTGATGGAGGGGATGACGGGAATCGAACCCGCGTAATCAGTTTGGAAGACTGAGGCTCTACCATTGAGCTACATCCCCGGCGCCGTAAGGCAGAATTTACCTTAGCACGGCTTTTCGGCGGATGAATAATCGGTGGTGTCCCCACCGGGATCAGGCGTTCAACAGGGGTTCGGCATCCCGGAATTGTGCATCGGACTTGCAATGCCGGTAGGCTGTCAGGTGCACTGACGGGGTGTAGCTCAGCTTGGAAGAGCGCCTGCTTTGGGAGCAGGAAGTCGCAGGTTCAAATCCTGTCACCCCGACTCTGTATAAACGACGGTGCAGATCAACCCCAGACCCCTCAGGAGAACTAACGCTGTGAAGAGCGCTGTAGAAAACCTCACACCCACGCGGGTAAAGCTCAACGTCGAAGTTCCGCTTGAGGAACTGAAGCCGAGCATCGACGAGGCCTACAAGACCATCGCCACCCAGGTGCAGGTCCCGGGCTTCCGCAAGGGCAAGGTCCCCAACCAGCTCATCGATCAGCGCGTTGGCCGTGGCTATGTCCTGGAAACCGCCATCAATGAGGGCCTCAACGGCTTCTACCAGGCAGCGGTCCAGGAAACGGGCATTCGCCCGCTCAGCCGCCCTGAGGTGGAAATCAGCGAAGTGCCGGATCCGACCTCCAACGAAGGTCAGCTGGTCTTCAACGTCGAGCTGGATATCCGCCCCGAAATCGAGCTCCCGGATTACGCCGGCATTGAGGTCACCGTCGAGGCTGCAGAAGCCGGCGACGCGGACATCGAGAAGGCACTGGACGAGCTGCGTGGCCGCTTCGGCACACTGAAGTCCGTCGACCGCCCGGCCGCAGACAACGATTTCCTCACCATGGACCTGGTCGCCAAGGTTGACGGTGAAGAGGTCGATTCGGCCGCAGATCTGTCCTACCAGGTTGGCGCAGGAACCATGCTTGAAGGCATGGACGAAGCAGTTACCGGCCTGTCCACGGACGAGTCCGCAACGTTCAACACCAAGCTTGCCGGCGGCGAGCACGCAGGATCCGACGCCGAGGTGACCGTTACGGTCAAGGCCGTCAAGGAGCGCGAGCTGCCCGAGGCCAACGACGATTTCGCCCAGCTTGCCAGCGAATTCGACACCATCGCTGAACTCCGCGAAGACCTGGCCAAGCGCGCGGCCGAGTCCAAGGTCATGGAGCAGGGCGTGGAAGCCCGCGACAAGGTCCTGGAGAAGCTCCTGGAAATGGTTGAGGTTCCGGTTCCGGAATCCGTCATCGAAGAGCAGCTTGAGCAGCACTTCAACTCTGACACCGAGCACGCTGCAGGCGAGGATCACGACACGGAAGAACACCGCGCCGAGATCCGCACCAACACCGAGCAGGCGTTCAAGAACGAAATCATCCTTGACGCCGTGGCGGACAAGGAAGAGGTCGGGGTCAACCAGAACGAGCTCATCGACTACATCGTCTCCATGGCCAGCCAGTACGGCATGGATCCGAACCAGTTCGCCCAGCTGATCGACCAGGGCGGACAGGTTCCGATGATGGTTGGCGAAGTCCGCCGCCGCAAGGCCCTCGCAAAGGTCCTGGAACTGGCCAAGGTCACCGACACCACCGGTGCCGAGGTCGATCTCAGCGCATTCGTCCGCCCGGAAGGCGAAGAAGCAGCTGCCGAGTCCAGCGACGAAGCAGCAGAAGAGAGCACCGGGGATAAGGCCTAGCCTTTTCCCGCCCGGCTTGTCCGGACACGAAGCGCCGCAGCCTTTGGGCTGCGGCGCTTCCTGCTTTAACCGGGTCCGTGCTTTACCCCTCCGGCTGCTTAACCCGCAGGCCGGAGCCGTGCCGTTGCGGTCCACCAGCCGCGCCGCCCACCGTGCGCCGTCAGCGAACAGCGCACGTAACGGGAGCAAAAGCCGCGTTGGAGAGGTTAGTGTCCAAGGAGAGATAAACGGCGGAGGCCGGTCCGGTGCGAAGCGGACCCGTTTACCGCCAGAGCGAGAGGTCACTCAGTATGGCAAATGCACCCAGCACACCCACTATGGCTACTGTGGACCCGGCCAGCCGGGATGACTACATCTACAACCGGCTGCTGAAGGAACGGATCATCTGGCTCGGCTCGGAAGTCCGGGACGACAACGCCAACGCGATCTGCTCCCAGCTCCTGCTCCTCTCCGCGGAGGATCCCGAGAAGGATATCTATCTCTACATCAACTCTCCCGGCGGCTCCGTGACCGCCGGTATGGCCATCTACGACACGATGCAGTTCATTCCGAACGACGTCGTGACCGTTGCCACCGGCCTGGCCGCCTCGATGGGACAGTTCCTGCTGTCCTCCGGCACCAAGGGCAAGCGTTACGCCACCCCGCACGCCCGCATCCTGATGCACCAGCCGTCCGGCGGCATCGGCGGCACCGCGTCTGACATCCGCATCCAGGCTGAGCTGATCCTGCACATGAAGCAGGTTATGGCCGAGCTGACTGCAGAGCAGACCGGACAGAGCGTCGAGACGATCCTGAAGGACAATGACCGCGACAAGTGGTTCACCGCTGAAGAGGGCCTCGCCTACGGCTTCTTCGACAAGATCTCTGCCCACGCCGGCGGCGTCACCGGCGGCGGCGGAACCAACCAGGACCTGGATGGCGAGCAGGAATAACCACCCGCGGCCGGCCAGCGCACCACAGACTTCAGGAGTAAAGCAATGAATCACAATTTCGGAACCCCGGGCAGCATGGCAACGCAGATGCCGTCCAGCCGCTATGTCCTGCCTCAGTTCGAAGAGCGCACGCCTTACGGCTTCAAGCGCCAGGACCCTTACACCAAGCTCTTTGAGGACCGCATCATCTTCCTCGGCGTCCAGGTTGACGACGCGTCGGCAGATGACGTTATGGCCCAGCTCCTGGTCCTGGAATCCACGGATCCGGACCGGGACATCACCCTGTACATCAACTCTCCCGGCGGATCGTTCACGGCCATGACGGCCATCTACGACACCATGCAGTACATCCGCCCGGAGATCCAGACGGTCTGCCTCGGCCAGGCAGCCAGCGCTGCCGCCGTGCTGCTCGCTGCCGGCACCCCCGGCAAGCGGCTCGCCCTTCCCAACGCCCGTGTGCTCATCCACCAGCCGGCGCTTGGCGGCGGCGAACGCGGGCAGGCATCGGACCTGGAAATCCAGGCCGCAGAAGTCATGCGGATGCGTACCTGGCTGGAGGATACCCTGGCACTGCACTCCAACAAGTCCTCTGAGGAAGTGAACCGGGACATTGAGCGCGACAAGATCCTCACCGCGGCGGGTGCCCTGGAGTACGGCCTGATCGACCAGGTCCTCGACTCCCGCAAGATCAAGACCCCCGCAATCAACAAGGCCTGATGGGGTTTGCTGCCGCACCGCCTGCCGGCTGAGCCGACGGCGGTGCGGTACCGGCCCCGTCGGCGCCAGGAAGCCCGTGGAGCGGAAAATCCGCACCACGGGCTTCTGGTTGCTGATTACCGCACCCAAGTGTCCTAGAGTGGATCATGGTGACTGGCACGCTTTTCCTTCCGGCACGTATTTGCACCGATACCTAAACCGCTGACGAAGGACCATCTAAAGGGGACAGAATTATGGCTCGCATTGGTGAGAGCGCAGATCTGCTCAAGTGCTCTTTCTGCGGAAAGAGCCAGAAGCAGGTGCGCAAGCTCATAGCCGGCCCCGGCGTCTACATCTGCGATGAGTGCATCGAACTTTGCAATGAGATCATCGAGGAAGAGCTCTCTGAAGTAGCCGAGGGCGATTCGTTTGTCCTGCCCAAGCCCCGCGAGATCTTTGACTCGCTGCAGGAGTACGTTATTGGCCAGGAACCGGCCAAGCGTTCCCTCGCCGTCGCCGTGTACAACCACTACAAGCGCATTCAGTCTGGCCATGCCAGCCGCGGTCCAGGCAGCCTGGCGGATACCGTCGGCACCGAAGACGTCGAAATTGGCAAGTCCAACATCCTGCTGATTGGTCCGACCGGCTGCGGCAAGACGTACCTGGCCCAGACTCTGGCACGCCGCCTGAATGTGCCGTTTGCCGTCGCCGATGCGACCGCCCTGACCGAAGCCGGTTATGTTGGCGAGGACGTCGAGAACATCCTGCTCAAGCTCATTCAGGCCGCCGACTACGACGTCAAGAAGGCCGAGCAGGGGATCATCTACATCGACGAGATCGACAAGATCTCGCGGAAGAGCGAAAACCCCTCCATCACGCGGGATGTCTCCGGTGAAGGCGTGCAGCAGGCGCTGCTGAAAATCCTGGAAGGCACCGTGGCCTCCGTTCCGCCGCAGGGCGGCCGGAAGCATCCGCACCAGGAATTCATCCAGATTGACACCACCAACGTCCTCTTCATCGTCGCCGGAGCCTTTGCGGGACTGGAAGAGATCATTGGCTCGCGCTCCGGACGGAAGGGGATCGGCTTCGGCGCACCCCTGAACGAGACCAGCAAGGGTACCGATTCCTACGCGGATGTTATGCCCGAGGACCTGCTGAAATTTGGGCTGATTCCTGAATTCATCGGCCGGCTGCCGGTGATCACCACCGTGTCCAACCTGGACCGTACCGCGCTGATCCAAATCCTTACGGAACCCAAAAACTCCCTGGTCAAGCAGTTCCAGAAGATGTTCCAGCTGGACGGTATCGAACTTGCCTTCGACACCGAAGCGCTGGAAGCCATCGCGGACCAGGCGCTCGAGCGGGGCACCGGTGCCCGCGGCCTGCGGGCGATCCTCGAAGAGGTGCTCCTGCCGGTTATGTTCGACCTCCCGAGCCGCGAGGACATCGCCCGCGTGGTGATCAGCCGCGAAGCCGTGACGGAGAAAGCCGATCCCACCCTGATTTCGCACGATGTCATCGCCAAGCGGCGCAACAAGTCCGCCTAGCGATCACAGCACCAACCCCAGTACGACCATGCCTAGGAGTGTCCACGTGCCCGAAAATACCGCGACAGCCGACTTTTGGTTCGACCCGACCTGTCCCTTCGCCTGGATCACGTCCCGCTGGATGGGCGAGGTGGAGAAGGTCCGGGATGTGCAGACCGAATGGCACGTGATGAGCCTGTCGGTCCTCAACGAGGGCCGCGAGCTTCCGGAAGCCTACCGGGAACGCATCGACCGGGCCTGGGGTCCGGTGCGCGTGATCATCGCGGCCGCTGAGCTGCACGGATCGGAATACATCAAGAAGCTCTACGATGCCATGGGTACCCGGATCCACGACCAGGGCATCAAAGACTTCGACGAAGTGATCTCTAAGTCCCTGGCTGAAGTGGAACTTCCCGCGGACCTGGCCCGCTTTGCTGCCAGCGATACGTACGATACCCAGCTTCGCGCTTCCCACCAGGAAGCCATCGACAAGGTGGGCGACGACGTCGGAACGCCCGTGGTGGCGTTCAACGGCACCGCGTTCTTCGGCCCGGTCCTCACCCGCATCCCGCGCGGGGAAGAGGCAGGCAAGATGTTCGACGGCGCCCTGCTGCTGGCTTCCAACCCGCATTTCTTCGAAATCAAGCGCAGCCGCACCGAGGACCCCGCCTTCAACTAGTCACTGGGCCGGGCGGGTTTCCGCCCGGATGATCTCCGCCAGCTGAGTGAATCCCAGCCGTTCCGCGTTCTCCAGCGCCGTCCGGCCCTGGGGATCACGGATACCTGGATCGGCTCCGGCTGCCAGGAGCTGGCTGAGGATGTCCTGCAGGGCGGGGACCGCCGCTGTTGAGCAGCACGGCTTCCTGCAGTGCTGTCCAGCCCAGGTTGTTGACGTGGCTCACCGGCACACACGGCGTTGATGACGATCCGCGGTGAACCGCGGGAAATTGGTGCCGTCGTCCGGCATGCCCTGCTGCGGATGGTCCAGAGTGCTGCCGCCAATACGCCGCTGCACACCTCTGCGGCCAGCGCCACCGTCACCCGGGGTTTCCTGCCGGAAACTTTCACGCTGGATTTCCATGACGACGGCGCTGCCGGACCCATGGGATACCTGCTCAAGGTCGCGTCTCCGGAAGAGATCTTTGCGGCGGTGCGGGGGCGCGGTGCAGAGCCGGCGCCTGTCTATCTCAGAGGCCACGGTGAAGACCCATCTGGCCCACATTTACGCATAGCTGGGAGTGGAGAGCCGGGCAGCCGCGATCTCCACCGCCATCCGCCGGGAGGGTATGCGCTGATATCCCTCCCGGCGTAAAGCCTGCACTGTCCGCAGGCGGGGCTAGCCGGCGAGGGCAGCCAGTGCCGGGTAGGAGGACTGCGCGCCCGGAAGCGTCGCCGCCAGCGCACCGGCCTTGGCGGCAAACCCGGCAGCCGCGGGCAGCGGGTCGCCGGCCGCGAGCCGGGCGGCGGTGGCCGCCGTGAACGCGTCGCCGCAGCCTGTGGTGTCCACCGCGCTCACCCGGACGGGAGCTATCTGCACAATACGGTCTTCACCGGCAGCTGTGCCGTCCAGAACGACGGCGCCGTCCCCGCCCAGTGTGATGACGGCGCGGCTAACACCCAGGCCGGCGAAGGCCTCGATGACGGCTTCCCAGTCAGCGGCAGGATCAGCCACGCCGGAGACCTGGGCGGCCTCATGCGCGTTGACCAGCAGCACATCGGTGAGCGCCAGCAATTCGGCGGGAACCTCACGGTACGGCGAGAGGTTCAGCAGGACGGCGGCGCCCGCCTGATGCCCTGCCTTCGCTGCGGCGGCCACCGTTTCCAGCGGCACCTCCAGGCTCAGGCAGAGCACGGCCGCGTCGTCGAACAAGCCGGCCGGCAGATCGGCCCCGCTGAGCGTGCCGTTGGCGCCGGGGGAAACAATGATGGTGTTTTCCCCGGCGGCGTCCACCACGATCATGGCTGTGCCCGTGGCCGTGTCCGGGCGCCGCAGAACCCGCGAGGCATCAACACCGGCCTCGGCAGCCGCTTTCAGCAGCAGGTCGCCGTGCCCGTCGGCCCCGACCGCACCGAAAAGCCGGACCTTGGCGCCCAGGATGGCCGCTGCGGCCGCCTGATTGGCGCTCTTGCCGCCAGGGACAATAACCAGCTCAGAGCCGCCCAGCGTTTCGCCCGGGGAGGGGAAACGCTCAGTGCGGACAGTGAGGTCAGCGTTCAGCGAGCCAACAACTACAACTTTTCCGGCGGACATGCGCAGGACTCTCCTTTGAGGGGATCAGCGGGTGGCGGTGGCGGTCTCGGCGTGAACTTCAGCGTCGACCGGTTTCGGAATCAGGAAGGACGCGGCCAGGGCCAGCACCAGAATCACCAGACCGGTAATAATACCGCCGTAGTAGCCTTCGGTGCCGGAGCCGTCCGCAGCGGTGGTCGCCGTCTTGACCGCGTAGATCACCGCAAAGCTCAGTCCTGCACCGAGGTTGAAGGCGCCGGCGTTCAGGCCCGGCAGGAAGCCGGGGTTCTCCTTGGGGGAGAGCACAATGCCCAGGCCGTTGAGCATGATGTTGCCAATGCCGGCGTAGGTGATGCCGACCAGCAGGGACACGCCCAGCAGCCCGAGCTTCGAGTCGCTGCCGACCACCAGGAGCATCAGCGCCAGGGCGATCACGGATCCGATCATGCCGATCCGGAGTACCTTGCCGTAGCCCCAGGTAGCGGCGAGGCGGCCGGCGATCGGACCCATCACCAGTCCGGCGATGGCGTACGGGGTCAGTGTCCACCACGCGGACTCTTCGGCGCCCATGCCGAAGCCCATGGCGCCGTCCTGTGCGAGTGCGGGAATGATGCCGTTCATCACGGCAAACACGCCGGTCATGGTCAGCAGCGTCGTCAGCAGCAGCGACCAGGTGGAGCGCTGCTTGAGCAGATGGGTGGCCACCAGCGGATGGTCGCTGCGGTTCTCCACCTTCCAGAAGACCGCAAAGGCGATGACGGCGATAACGATGAGCCCGGTGACGAGCGGCCAGTTGGCCGCTGCGAGCTTGCCGGCCTCGTTGAAGGCGGTGAGCAGGGTGCCAACGGAGATGACCAGGGGAACCACACCCACCCAGTCCATCTTTTCCTTCTTCTCTGCGGTGGACTCCGGAGCCAGCGCCAGCAGCAGTACCGATGCGATGGCACCGACCGCCGCCATGGCCCAGAAGACCGAGGCGAAGCCGTGGTTCTGCGCCAGGTAGCCGCCGGCCAGGGCGTCAACTCCGGCGATGCCGCCGTTGACGGCGGTGATAACGCCCATGAGGGTGCCGTAGAGCTTCGGTTCGCGGATTTCCACCCGCAGCATGATCAGTGCCAGCGGAACCACCGGACCGGACACGCCCTGGATCAGGCGGGCGATAAACAGGACTTCGATGCTCGGTGCCAGGGCGGCAACCACTGAACCGATGGTGAGGATCACGAGCATCCCGCCGAGGACCTTCTTGCGGCCGATGATGTCACCGAGCCGGGGGAGGAACAGGGAGAACAATGCCGCGGAGGTGAAGAACGCCGTCTGGCTCAGGCCAACTGCGGCCGAGGTGGTGTTCAGCTCTTCCTCGATGGTGACCAGGGCGGGGGACAGCATGGAAGCGTTCAGCTGGAAGGCTACGCAGGCGGCCAGCAGTGCTGTCATCAGCACTGCCACGTTCACGCGGCGCTGGGATGTTTTGCTCACAGGTCTACCTCGCCAATCCGATCCAGCGCGTCCACGATCAGGTCCCAGAACTTCTGGTGGTCCAGGTCGACGGCGACGGAGGTGGTGCAGTCATCGGGCGCCGGGGCACGGAAGTCCGCCACCGTCATGCCCAGGGTCAGGGTGCCGGTCAGCTCCACGTCCAGGGGAACGCGCCGGGTGGTCATAACGGAGGGGTCGATCACGTAGGCCACGGCGCACGGGTCGTGGACCGGCGGGAAGTCGAAGCCCTGCGCGTCCTTGTAGGTCTTGCCGAAGAACTCCAGGAGCTCACCGACGAACTTCGCGGGCTTGGTGCCAACGGCGGCGATGCGGCCGGCTACCTCGTCCGTGGCCAGCGCCTGATGGGTCAGGTCCAGGCCGACCATGGTCAGCGGCCACTTTTCGTTGAAAACGATGTGCGCGGCCTCGGGGTCGATGATGATGTTGAACTCGGCCACCGCGGACCAGTTGCCCACGTGGTAGCCGCCGCCCATGAGGACAACTTCCTTCACGCGTTCGGCGATGCGCGGTTCCTTGCGCACGGCCAGCGCGATGTTGGTCAGCCCGCCGGTGGGCACCAGCGTGACGGTGCCGGGTTCGTGGGCCATCACGGTGTCGATGATCAGGTCGACGGCGTGCCGCGGATCCAGCTCGATGGCCGGTTCGGGCAGTTCGGGACCGTCCATCCCGGATTCGCCGTGGATGTCCGGAGCGTTTTCGATCGTCCGCACCAGCGGACGCGGGCTGCCTGCCGCGAAGGGGACACCTGTGATATTTGCGACACGGGCAATTGCCAGCGCGTTGCGGGTCACCTTTTCCAGGGTCTGGTTTCCGACGACGGTGGTCACCGCCAGGAGCTCGATCTCCGGGCTGCCGTGTGCCAGCAGCAGGGCGACCGCATCATCATGACCGGGGTCGCAGTCCAGGATGATTTTGGTGGGCATAACTTCTCCGCTTCGTTGAGGTTCCAGCTGGGGGACCGTGGATCCCGTGGTGCAGTGCCCCGTCCTGGCTGTCCGGTTCGTGGTTCGCAGCGGTGCGGATACGGGCCGGGCCACGGCGGAGTGCAGCACAAGCGGAACGGGATCAGGCGGGGCCGGAAGACGGTTCGAAGGGCGGCACTGGCCCCTGTAGGGGCGGGCACTGTCTTAAAGATAGCGACGTTTCCTGTGCCGTATTTCGCGGTGCTTCTCCGGGGCGCCCGCCGATTTGCCTCCGGGCCGGAGGATGCTTAACCTGTGCGCTGCAGGCCGTACGAACCGGTTTTTCAGGCCCGGTCTCAGCTGCGTATGCGGCCGGTGAACCGCGGGCCGGAGCGCAAAAACACCCGGCCGGATTTCTCCGGCCGGGTGTTTTTGCGTTCGGGTGCTGGTGTTATTCCGCGGGAGCCAGCTCGACGCCGCTGACGGTAAGTTCGCCGTCGCCGGCCACCAGGTCCAGGTTGCGGACATTGCCCGCAGCCAGGAGGTCCGGCAGCCCTGCCCGGAGGCGTTCCACCTGCGGTGCGGATGCCGTCACCGTGGCGGTCAGCACCTCGGTGCGCTGTTTGACCTTGGCTTCGGACTTCGCCTTCCGGATGCCGCCCAGGGCCTGGGCAACGGTTCCGAGGATAGCTGCGTCCGCGCCGGCTGCCCCACCGGCCAGGCCGTCAGCAGACGGCCAGGCAGCGCGGTGCACGGAACCGGCACGCCACCAGCTCCAGACCTCCTCGGTTGCGAAGGGAAGGAAGGGGGCAAACAGGCGCAGCAGGGAGTCCAGCGTCGTCGCGAGTGTTGCGAGGACGGAGGCCTGCTCGGCGTCCCCGGAAGCTCCGTAGGCGCGGTCCTTGATCAGCTCCACGTAGTCATCGGTGAAGGACCAGAAGAAGGACTCGGTGATCTGCAGGGCCCGCGCGTAGTCGTAGCTCTCGAACGCCTTGGTGGCGTTGTTGATGACGTCCACCAGCTGGATGAGCAGCGACTTGTCCAGCGGGTTCGTGATCACGGAGGTGTCACCGGTGACCACGTTGGCCTCGGTGGCACCCAGGTTCAGCACGAACTTGGAGGCGTTGAGCAGCTTGATGGCCAGGCGGCGGCCAATCTTCATCTGGGCAATCTCATACGCGGTGTCCGCACCGAGCTTGGCTGAGGCAGCCCAGTACCGGACGGCGTCGGACCCGTAGTCGTTGAGCACATCGGTGGGGACCACCACGTTGCCCTTGGACTTGGACATCTTCTTGCGGTCCGGGTCCAGGATCCAGCCGGAGATCGCGGCGTGCTTCCAGGGGGCGGCGTGCTGCAGCGCATCGGCGCGGACCACGGAGGAGAACAGCCAGGTCCGGATGATGTCGTGGCCCTGCGGGCGCAGATCGAACGGGAAGACCTTGGCGAAGAGATCCTCATCAACACCCCAGCCGCCCACGATCTGCGGGGTCAGGGAGGAGGTGGCCCAGGTGTCCAGCACATCGGCGTCGCCGATGAATCCGCCGGGCTGATTGCGCTGGGACTCCTCGTAGCCCGGTGCAGGGTCCGCGGCCGGATCGGCCGGAAGGGACTCGAACGCCGGCAGGATCGGGTTGTCGTAGTCCGGGTTGCCGGAGGCATCCAGCGGGTACCAGACCGGGACCGGAACGCCGAAGAACCGCTGGCGGGAGACCAGCCAGTCACCGTTCAGGCCTTCAATCCAGTTTTCGTAGCGGGAGCGCATAAAGGCCGGGTGGAAGTCGATTTCCTTGCCGCGGGCAATCAGCCGTTCCCGGCGGTCAGCGTCGCGGCCGCCGTTGCGGATGTACCACTGGCGGCTCGTGACAACCTCAAGCGGCTTGTCGCCCTTTTCAAAGAAGTTCACCGGGTGGGTGATCTTCTTCGGCTCGCCGTCCAGGTCACCGCTGGCGCGCAGCAGCTCAACCGCGGTTTCCTTGGCGCTGAAGACGGTCTTGCCGGCGAGGGCAGCGTAGTTTTCCTTGGCCGACGGAGTCTCGATCCAGTCCGGGGTGTCGGCCAGGATCCGGCCGTCACGGCCGATCACGGCGCGGGTGGGAAGGTTCAGCTCGCGCCACCACGTCACGTCGGTCAGGTCGCCGAAAGTACAGATCATGGCGATGCCCGAGCCCTTGTCCGGCTTCGCCAGCGGGTGGGCCTTAACCTCAACCTCAACGTCGAAGAGCGGGGACTTCACCGTGGTGCCGAACAGGCGCTGGTAGCGCTCGTCGTCGGGGTGTGCCACCAGCGCCACGCAGGCGGGCAGCAGTTCCGGGCGGGTGGTTTCGATCAGGATCTTCTCGCCGTCGGGGGCGTGGAAGCTGATCCGGTGGTACGCGCCGGGCTGCTCGCGGTCCTCGAGCTCAGCCTGAGCGACGGCGGTGCGGAAGGTAACGTCCCAGAGCGTCGGGGCTTCGGCCATGTAGGCGTCGCCGGCCTTCAGATTCTCAAGGAAGGCACGCTGGCTGACGGCACGGGAATGGTCATCGATGGTCCGGTAGGTCCGGTTCCAGTCCACGGAGAGGCCCAGCGTGCTGAAGAGGTTCTCGAAGACCTTTTCGTCTTCGACTGCCAGTTCTTCGCAGAGTTCGATGAAGTTGCGGCGGGAGACGACGTCGAAGTCGCGCTGGTTCTTCGGCGCGGTGGCCGGCGGCTGGTAGTCCGGATCGTACGGCCTGGTCGGGTCGCAGCGGACACCGTAATAGTTCTGCACGCGGCGCTCGGTGGGCAGGCCGTTGTCATCCCAGCCCATCGGGTAGAAGACGTTCTTGCCCTTCATCCGCTGGTAGCGGGCCAGCACGTCGGTCTGCGTGTAGGAGAACATGTGTCCCACGTGCAGCGAGCCGGACGCCGTCGGCGGGGGAGTGTCGATCGAGTAGACCTCTTCCCGGACCGTGTCCGGGTTGAAGGCGTAGGTTCCCTCTTCCCGCCAGCGGCGGCTCAGGGACTCTTCCAGCCCCTCCAGGGCGGGCTTGTCAGGAACGGAAACGGTGACGGGTGCGGGCGTGTCTGTGCCCGGGGTATTTTCAGCCATGCTCCCTATTGTCCCATGTGCGGCCTTTGGTTCAGCATCTGTGTCGGCCGTTGTGGACCCTGCTGGGCGGGCTTCCTTTGCGGCTGAGTGGGGATTAGCATCCGGCTTATGGAGGCAGAAACTCCCACCGTCCGGATCCGGCGGATCTATGCGGAGCCCGACGGCGGTTTCCGGGTCCTGGTGGACCGGCTCTGGCCGCGCGGGGTATCGAAGGAACGTGCCCAGCTGGACGACTGGCTGAAGGACGTGGCGCCCAGCACCGGTCTGCGCCGGTGGTTTGGGCACCGGCCGGAACGCTGGCAAGGGTTTAGCGAGCGCTATCTGCAGGAGCTGTCGGAGAATCCGGCGGCTGGTTCTTTCGCTGCGGAGTGCCGGTCCCGGCCGGATACCGTTCTGCTCTTCGCTGCGCGGAATGAGCAGCAGAACGAGGCAGCGGTGCTTCGGGACTATGTGCTGGGGAGGTTGGGGGAGTAGCGGGCTGGGGGGAGGGGCGTGTAACGGGGCTTGGACTGGGGTGGGCCGGGGGTGGGGTGTCCGCGCTGAGGCGGGGGTCCGCGCGGTTTCCCAGCCGTCTATTCCTCCACCGGCCAGCGGGGCAGCGGACTTATTCACAGTCGGGATTCACCTCGGAACGGTTATTCAGAGCTGACTGAAGGTGTTCCGTATGGACCGAGTCGAGGCGTTTGTCCGGGCGCATCACGGCGTCATCCGCCATAAAGTCTTCGCTGCAAACGGCTTCAAGCGTGCAGAGGTCCAGCGTGCGGTGCACTCGGGCGCTATCCGTTACGCCGGCCGGGGAACGTTTGCCGTGAAGGGGGCGCCAGAGGAGCTGTTATCTGCGGCCCGGGCGGGTGTTTCGCTGACCTGTGTGTCTGCGGCGGATGTGCTTGGATGGTGGGTCTTGAAACGCCCGGACAGACTTCACGTCTGCGTCGACAGCGGAAGAGGTATCGCCGGCATGGTGGCCCACCGGGGGCCGAGACTTGCCGTTCGCCTCATTGCTCCCCGGCAGCAGGTGGTAGTGGCAGCCCTTCGTTGCCTGCCGCCCATTGAGGCCCTGGTTATCACCGAGTCGGCGCTCGCCGGGAGACAGGTGAGGTTGGGCGAGTTAAGGGAGGCTTTCCGCGGGCCCAAGGATTGGAAGATCAGGGGTCTGCTGGAGCAGGTAAGGGGAAATGCGTCCTCTCCGTTGGAAGTCTGCGCTGAATACTGGCTACGGACCACGGGCCTAACTGCTGAGCCTGAAGTATTCCTGCCGGGCATCGGCCGTGTGGACTTCCTGGTCGAGGGGCGGCTGATCCTGGAAATAGACGGCTATAGCTTCCACAGCAGCCGGGAACAGTACCGCCGGGACCGTAGCCGCTGGAACGCGGCGACGTCGTCGGGATATGAGACCTTGCGGGTCACCGCGGAGCTTGTGCTCTACTCGCCTGACCGATTCCTGCACCTGGTCCGGACGGCGCTAAGGGCCGGAAGTCCTAAGTAGCGCGGGGCCGTGGGACGGAGGGCAGCGGTGCTTCCGGCTGACCCGGCACCGGACCACGTCCAGGATGTCCGGGCGACACTGGTTCCCACTGTTTGTTGCCTGGAGTGACGGGTGTGACCTCATTTGCCACAGGAGGCTACCTAGAGTGGGAACGGGTGTCGCGGACTCTCTCAGAATCCGATCACGGCGGCGCGGACGGGCCCGGCTGCCCCCGGCCCAGCACCTGACCGCTGGCCCGGTCCGACGGCCGGGCCAGCGCTCCCGTTCCGGCCGAACCGGCGGTCACTACTCCTCTCGCTCCGGCCGGACCCGTTACTACCCCTTCGCATGGTGACCCTCTCAGGATGGGGGCACGTCTCGACGACCGCCTGACTCTGCCACGACGATCGCCGGGCGACACTGGTTCCCACCGTTTGTTGCCTGGAGTGACGGGTGTGACCTCATTTGCCACAGGAGGCTACCTAGAGTGGGAACGCGTGTCGCGGACTCTCCCGAAGTCCGGCCCGGCCGGCCCGACCGACCCTTCCGTCACTCCCGTAACGTCGGTGGAAACTGGGCGGCCGCCGCCATCCACAACAGGCCGCCAACCACCGATCACCAGTGCACTGCCCCGCCACGCCACCCCAGCCACCCAGCACTGCCCGCCACCCCAGCCGCCCAGCACTGCCCGCCCCGCCACCCCGCCCCAGCCACCCAGCACTGCCCGCCACCCCACGCCGCCACCCCAGCCCCACGCCCCTGCGCAACAGCACGACTCCTGATTCAGACCACGAAAGGGGAGCCGATAGGGTGGCGCCATGACGAAAAAGCGCGTGGTCGTAACCGGAGCCAGCTCGGGAATTGGTGCAGCGGCAGTGCGCGCGCTGCGGAACACGGGCTGGGACGTCGTCGCCGTGGCCCGGCGGGAGGACCGGCTCCGGGAGCTGGCGGAAGAGACCGGCGCGCAGACGGTTACCTGCGACATCACGGACAAGGCCTCCGTGGACGCGATGGCCCGGACAGTCCTTGCCGGCGGAGGAGTGGATGCCCTGGTCAACAACGCCGGAGGCGCTTTCGGCATGGACTCCGTCGCTGACGGCAATCCCGAAGACTGGACCCGCATGTACAACGTTAATGTTCTTGGCACGCTGTACGTGACCCAGGTGTTCCTGCCCTCACTCCGGGAAAACGGCCGCGGTTCGATCCTGATGCTGACCTCCACTGCGGCGCTCGCCGCCTATGAAGGCGGAGCCGGGTACTGCGCCGCAAAGGCGGGCGAAGAGGCCATGGCCCAGGCGCTGCGGCTCGAGGAAGCGGAACACAACGTGCGGGTGATCGAGATCCTGCCGGGAATGGTGAAGACCGAGGAATTCGCCGTGAACCGCCTCGGTGACGCAGCGGCCGCCGCAAAGATCTACGCCGGAGTCAGCAAGCCGCTCACGGCCGAGGACGTCGCAGACGTGATGGCGTATGCCCTCAATGCTCCGCATCACGTCAACCTGGACCAGGTCGTGATCCGTCCCGTCGCCCAGGCAGCGCAGCACAAGGTGATCCGCCGCTAGCGGAAGTCCCGCGCCATCCCGCCCGAGGTGGCTTCGACATCCGCCCCGGGGGTGGCCTAAACTGGCCCAAGCAGCTTAGACCCGGCTATCACCGGTGAGCTTCCGGAAGAAAAGCGCCACCCTGTCTCACGGACGGGGCGGCACCCAGTAGAACCGGACGGGTAAGCCCGTCACAGCAGTCAACGAGCGGCAGCCGGCGCGCACCAGGAACACACCAGATCCACAGGCGCACGACGGCGGCAAGCGAGGTGGTACCGCGGTTTCCTCCGGCGTCAGCCAAAGACGGAGACTCGCCCTCGCATCCTGTTTTACACGAGCCAGATTTACTTGCCGCTACCAGGATGACGAATATGCCACAGATCTACCCCAAGGCCTCCACCGGCGATGCCGCCGAAGCTGCAGCGTCCTCACCGAAGTTTCCGGAACTCGAAGAACGGGTTCTGAAGTACTGGGACAAGGACGGCACGTTCCAGGCCTCCATTGACGCCCGGCCCGCCGGGAAGGACGGCTCCAACGAGTTCGTCTTCTACGACGGTCCGCCCTTCGCCAACGGCCTGCCGCACTACGGACACCTGCTCACCGGCTACGTCAAGGACCTGGTGGCCCGCTACCAGACCCAGCGCGGACACCGCGTGGAGCGCCGCTTCGGCTGGGACACGCACGGCCTGCCGGCCGAGCTGGAAGCCATGAAGCAGCTGGGCATGAGCGACAAGGTGCAGATCGAGAAGATGGGCATCGACAAGTTCAACGATGCCTGCCGCGCCTCGGTCATGAAGTACGCCGGCGAGTGGCAGGACTACGTCACCCGCCAGGCCCGCTGGGTGGACTTCAACAACGACTACAAGACGCTCAACGTCGAGTACATGGAGTCGGTCATCTGGGCCTTCAAGACCCTGCATGAAAAGGGCCTGACCTACAGCGGTTTCCGGGTGCTCCCGTACTGCTGGAAGGACGAGACGCCGCTCTCCAACCACGAGCTGCGCATGGACGACGACGTCTACAAGATGCGCCAGGACCAGACGGTCACGGCAACGTTCCCGCTGCTCGCCGGAGACAACGTGCTCTCCGCGGAGCTTGAGGGCGTCAACGCCATCGCCTGGACCACCACGCCGTGGACGCTGCCCACCAACATGGCCCTCGCCGTCGGACCGGACGTCCGCTACGCCGTCGTCCCCGCCGGCCCCAACGGCACGATGCTGGATCAGGAAACGGCAGGCGAAGCCCGCTTCCTCCTCGCCGAGGACCTGGTCGCTTCCTACGCCAAGGACCTGGGGTACGACGACGCCGATTCCGCCCGCGCCTCCGTCACCTCCGTGCACACCGGCAAGGAACTCGAAGGGCTGCGCTACCAGCCGCTGTGGGACTACTACACCGATGCTGAGAAGTGGGGCACCGCCAACGCCTGGCGCGTGGTGGTGGCCGATTACGTCACCACCACCGACGGCACCGGCATCGTCCACCAGGCTCCGGCCTACGGCGAAGATGACCAGAAGATCTGCGAAGCCAACGGCATCCCGGTGATCCTCTCCGTGGACGAGGGCGGCAAGTTCCTGCCCATGTTCGGCGAAGGCCCGCTGTCCGAGATCGCCGGCCTGCAGGTCTTTGATGCGAACAAGCCGATCACCCGCGAACTCAAGGCCGAAGGCCGGCTGCTGCGCCAGGCCAGCTACGAGCACAGCTACCCGCACTGCTGGCGCTGCCGGAACCCGCTGATCTACAAGGCGGTCTCCTCCTGGTTCGTGGAGGTCACCAAGATCAAGGACCGTATGGTCGAGCTGAACCAGGAGATCAACTGGATCCCGGAGAACGTCAAGGACGGGCAGTTCGGCAAGTGGCTGGAAAACGCCCGCGACTGGTCGATCAGCCGCAACCGCTACTGGGGCAGCCCCATCCCGGTGTGGGTTTCGGATGACCCCAACTACCCGCGCACCGACGTCTACGGCTCCCTGGCGGAGATGGAGGCGGACTTCGGCCGGCTGCCCCTGAACAAGGAAGGCCAGCCGGACCTGCACCGCCCGTTCATCGATGAACTGACCCGCCCGAACCCGGATGATCCCCGCACCCCGGAAGAGGGCCAGTCCACCATGCGCCGCGTGGAGGACGTCCTGGACGTCTGGTTCGACTCCGGCTCTATGCCCTACGCCCAGGTGCACTACCCGCATGAAAACGCGGACTGGTTCGAGCACCACAACCCCGGCGACTTCATTGTGGAGTACATCGGCCAGACCCGCGGCTGGTTCTACACGCTGCACGTGCTGGCTACGGCGCTCTTTGACCGCCCGGCGTTCCGCAACGTCATCAGCCACGGCATCGTCCTCGGCTCCGACGGGCAGAAAATGTCCAAGTCGCTGCAGAACTACCCGGATGTCTCCGAGGTGCTGGACCGCGACGGCTCCGACGCCATGCGCTGGTTCCTGATGGCTTCCCCGATCCTTCGCGGCGGTAACCTGGTCGTCACCGAGCAGGGGATCCGCGACGGCGTCCGGCAGGTCATCCTCCCGCTCTGGAACGTCTGGCACTTCTTTACCCTCTACACCAACGCTGCCAACAACGGCGCCGGTTACGAGGCGACGCTGCGCCACGAGTCCACCGAACCCCTGGACCAGTACATGCTGGCCGCCACCGGTGACCTCATCCGGAATATGACGACGGCGCTGGACACCTATGACGTGTCCGTCGCCTGCGAGATGCTGCGCGCTTACATGGACACGCTGACCAACTGGTACGTCCGCCGCAGCCGCAGCCGGTTCTTTGACGAAGACACCCAGGCCTTCGATGTGCTCTACACCTGCCTCGAAAGCGTCTGCCGGGTGGCTGCGCCGCTGCTGCCGCTGGTCTCGGAGGAGATCTGGCGCGGCCTGACCGGCGGGCGTTCCGTGCACCTGACCGACTGGCCCGAAGCCGGAGCATTCCCGCGGGATGCGGACCTGGTGGCCCGTATGGACCTCACCCGCAAGATCGCTTCAGTTGGCTCGTCGCTGCGCAAGGGCGCCAACCTCCGCGTCCGCCTGCCGCTCTCCGGTATGACGGTTGTGGCGCCGGACGCTGAAAAGCTGGAAGGCCACTTTGCGGCCATCATCGCCGACGAGCTCAACCTGAAGTCGGTCCGGCTGATCGACGCCGGCGCAGCAGACCCGTCCGAGTTCGGCATCACGCAGAAACTGGTGGTCAACGCCCGGGCCGCCGGTCCGCGCCTGGGCAAGAACGTGCAGACAGCCATCAAGGCAGCCAAGTCCGGCGACTGGTCGGTGGCCGACGACGGCGCTGTCACCGCCGGGGGACTGGCCCTGGAACCGCACGAATACACCCTGGAAACCGTGGTGGAGTCCGGCGACGGTGAATCCTCCAAGGCTGTGGCAGTCCTGCCCGGCGGCGGCTTCCTGGTGCTGAACACCGAGGTGACTCCCGAGCTTGCTGCCGAAGGCACCGCCCGGGACGCGATCCGCGCGATCCAGCAGGCCCGCCGCGATGCAGGCCTGCACATCAGCGACCGGATCCGCACCACGGTGTCCACCGGCGCCGAAGAGGCCGCAGCGCTGGAAGCCAATGCGGACCTCATCAAGGCCGAAACCCTGACCGATGACCTGGTGCTCACCGCCGCAAGCCGCGGCGGCGACGAATCCTTCGATGTAACCGTGGAGAAAATCTAATGAACAACGCGGACAGCCCCTCGGGGTCCATCGACGGGTTCTCCGTCGAGAGCGTTTATGCGGAGCTGCTCAGCCGGGCACCGGAGAACAAGATGGAGCCGCGCATGGCTCCTCTGTTCCGTGCCATGGAGCTCCTGGGCGAGCCGAACAAGGCTTTCCCGATCATCCACATCACCGGCACCAACGGCAAAACGTCGACGGCGCGGCTGATCGAGGGCGGGCTGCAGGCCTACGGGCTGCGCACCGGGCGCTATACAAGCCCGCATCTGCGCAAAGTCACCGAACGCATCAGCATTGACGGTGAACCCGTAACGGACGAGACCTTCGTGCGGATCTGGGACGAAATCCACCCGTATCTGCAGATGGTCGACGCCGAGCTGGACGCCGCCGGGGAGCCCCGGCTGACGTACTTCGAGTGCGTGACCATTCTGGCGTTCGCCGTTTTCGCCGACGAACCCGTTGACGTGGCCGTGATCGAAGTTGGGCTGGGCGGTATTACCGACGCGACCAACGTCGGGGACGGCCAGGTCTCAGTGGTTACCCCGATTTCCCTCGACCACACTGAGCTGCTCGGTGACGACGTCGCTGACATCGCACTGGAAAAAGCGGGAATCATCAAGGAGAACGGCTTCCTGATCAGTGCGGCCCAGCCGGTGGAGGCCGCCCAGGTCCTGCTCGAGAAGGCCAACGAGGTGGGCGTGCCGTTCCGCTTTGAGGGGGTGGAGTTCGGCGTCGAGTCCCGGACCATGGCCGTAGGCGGTCAGATGGTGACCATCAACGGACTGGCGGGCCGTTACGAGGAACTGCTGGTCCCGCTGCACGGGGCGCACCAGGCGGAGAACGCCGCCCTCGCCGTCGCGGCTTTGGAAGCCTTCATTGGCGGCGGAACCAAGGAACTCGATGTTGAACTCCTGCGCACGGGCTTCCAGACGGTGACGTCTCCCGGGCGCCTGGAAGTGGTGCGCACTGCGCCGACCATCATTGTGGACGCCGCCCACAATCCCGCCGGGGCAAAAGCCAGCGCCCAGGCGGTGCTGGAGTCTTTCAACCTCTCCTCACTGGTCATTGTTGCCGGCGTTCTGGCGGAGAAAGATTCCGTGGGAATCCTCACCGAGCTCAGGGAAACGCTGGGGGACATTGTCACGGGCATCTGCCTGACGCAGTCCAGCTCGCCCCGGGCCATCCCTGCGGAGGAACTCGTCCAGGACGCGGTTGACGCCGGTTTCGCCGACGCGGACATCCAGGTGGAGCCCGCCCTCGACAACGCGATCGAGTGGGCTGTTGCCAAGGCGGAGGAGAACAACGACCTCGCCGGCGGCGTGCTCATCATCGGTTCCATCACGGTGGTCGCGGAAGCGCGCACCCTTCTCGGAAAGTAAGCACATGGCACGAATGACCAAGGCCCAGCGCGAATGGCGTCCCGGTATGCCCAAAAAGCGCCGGTCCATCCGCGTGATGTTTGCGTCCACCGTCCTGAGCCTGGAAGCCTTTGTGGTGCTCTTTGGCACCCTGGCGGTTTTCGGCCTGCAGCGGGACCGGGTGGCGCCCGTGGCCATCCTGGCCGGGGGCATCCTGCTGGCCGCGGCGCTGGTGGCTGCCTGTGCTTTCCTGTCCAAGCCGGCAGGCCCGTGGATCGGCTGGATCCTGCAGCTGGCCATCATTGCCACCGGGTTCCTGGAACCGATGATGTTCCTGGTCGGTGCGCTCTTTGCCGGCACCTGGTGGTACGCGCTGCGTACCGGAGCGCGTCTGGACCGGGAAAACCGGCAGCGTGACCGGGAGCAGGCCGAGTGGGATGCCAGCCACGGCGGAGAAACCGCCGGGCAGGAACCCGGCGAAGCCAGCAGTTAGGCTTATGAGCAGGCAACACCGACCAACCCCAACTTCAAGGAGATACCAAGCGTGAGCACCGAGCGCACACTCGTCCTGATCAAGCCAGACGGCGTTAAGCGGAATCTGACCGGCGCCATCCTGGCCCGCGTCGAGGCCAAGGGCTACACCCTGGCCGAGTTGAAGAAGATGGACGCCACCCGGGAACTGCTCGAGGCGCACTACGAAGAGCACGTCGGGAAGCCGTTCTACGAACCGCTGGTGGAGTTTATGCTCAGTGGTCCGATCGTGGCGGCGGTCTTCGAAGGCCAGCGGGTCATCGAGGGCTTCCGCTCCCTGGCCGGCACCACCGAACCGACCACTGCCGCTCCGGGAACCATCCGCGGCGACTTCGGCCGGGACTGGGGCACGAAGGTCCAGCAGAACCTGGTCCACGGTTCTGACTCGGCAGAGTCCGCAGAACGCGAGATTGGTATCTGGTTCGGCAACTAGTCCGGATCCAGCGCAAGACGGCAGGAAGCCGGCACCCGCAAAGGGTGCCGGCTTCCTGTGTCTTTGCCGCACCTGTGGCCTAGGCTTTGCTTCATGGCACGTATCTACAGCGCCGAGCTGCGCCCCGGAAAAATGGAACTCATCTCCCAATGGCTGCCGAAAGCCTCGTGGTTTCCGGAGGACGGTCCGGTGGAAGCCGAGCCCCTGGGGGCATACCGTTTCGACGACCCGGCCGGCCAGATCGGCATCGAAACGCATCTGGTGCGGGCAGGTTCCCACACCGTCCAGGTCCCCCTGACCTACCGGGGAGCCCCGCTGGCCGGTGCCGACGACTTCCTGGTCGGGACCATGGAACATTCAGTCCTCGGCCGGCGCTGGGTCTACGACGCCTGCGGAGATCCTGTCTATACGCAGGAATTCGCCGCTGCGGTCATTGACGGCAGGGACCAGGCTCCGCTGTACGTCGAGGAAGACGGGGTGGGCAGCGAACTGGCACCCACCGTGGAACTGGTGGGCAGCGGAATGCCGGACGGCGAAGAACTGGTGGAAGCACCCGACCATGAACCCGGGGGCTGGGTAACGTCCACGCTTCGTCAGGGGGACTGGGAACTGTCCGTGGTGCGTCTCCTTGACCTTGGGGGACGGGCAGCGCCGCCTCCCTCCCTGGCCGCTCTCTGGAAAGGGCAGCGGGAACCCGTGGTGCTGGGCTGGGCACTGCCGCTCGGATAGGGCAGGAAGCGCTTAACCGCCCAGGAACGCATTCATAAAGCGGAAGAAGATCGAGGCCGCCACGGAAACCCAGAGCAGGGCAGTGATGACCCACGCCCACTCCGAGACAAAGTTGACCAAGCCTTTGGGGGCCGGAATGACGCCGTGGGCGAGGTTCCGCACCGTCGTAAAGACGAACAGCGGGATCATCGCCGTCCAGACAACGATGCAGTAGAGGCACAGGACGTAGATATCGAAGAGGGCCTGGCTCCAGAGCCAGACCACGAAGCCCATCCCTACGGTTACGCCGGCTTGGACTGCCACCCAGTACCAGCGGGAGAACTGCGCGCCGGCCAGCATTGACATGGCCACCGTGGTAGTCACCGCAAAGGCAACGATGCCGATCAGCGGGTTGGGGAAGCCGAAGAGAGCGGCCTGCCAGGTCTGGAAAACGGTCCCGCAGGAGACCCAGGGGCTGATGTCGCAGCTCGTGACATAGTTGGAGTCGGCGTAGACCCGCAGCCGTTCAAGCACCAGGATGCCCGACGCCGCCCAGCCCACCAGGGATGTGATGAGCAGCAGCAGCGCGTACGGGCGCTGGCGGACGGAACGGGCCAAGCCGGACTCATCGCCGCGGTAAGCGGCCTGGTCTCGGGCGGGCGGGCGAGTGGCGCTGGAAGGCACGCGTTGCTCCTTTGGACAGGTGTCGGTGGTCCGATTCTATGCCGTGTAAAGGTCCGGATTTGACCTCCGTGTGAGATAATGGCTGTGGCTGGTGGCGGAACCACATTCCGTCAACGGTCCAGCGACAGGCTTCCGGTGCTGTCGGCGATGCTTCCCAGGTAGGAAATACCCATCAATCCGGATGGGGCAGGGGAATCCGCCGATCAGCCCTACCACAGCCCAAACGTATAGCCGTTCCGAGCAGGTAGCAGGAAAAGCGCCGCTGGTCTTGCGAGTGATGCCGTGCCCTCACGATGGTGCGACCTCGAATGACATTTAGACGACTTCCGGCTGGCGCAGGCTGCGATGCCCCCGCACAGCCGATACATTGCCCTCCGGGCATTGGAATGTGGCCAGTGCCGCGGGGGCCGGAGCATAGCTTTATATGAATACTGAACGCACAACAGAAGAAGCAGTAGAAGCCGCCCCGGCGGCCGAAGCGGTGCCGGAAACGGTTGCTGCGGCTCCCGGTGCAGCAGGGGAGCCTGCTGCGAAAGCGCCCGTCAAGCGGGCCACCCGGACCAGGCGGAAGCCCGCCGCGGCTTCCGTGACCGAGCCGGAGACTCCCGCTGATCCGCCCGCTGCGGATACTTCCTCGCCGGAACCGGTGGAAAAACCCAAACGGACCCGCGCACCCCGGCGCAAGCCGGCTGCGGAAACTTCGCCGGCCGCTGCAGACACCGGTGCCACCGGTGCCGAAGCACCAGCCGCCGCAGCTGAAGCAGTGGAAGCCGTACCGGTCGAAGCAGCGGCAGCTGATGCGGCAGAAACCGCACCGGCCCCCGCAAAGGCCGTCCGGCGCCGTCGCACACCCGTAAAGAAGGCCGTGGCCACTGCTGGCGCCGATGCCCCCGCAGCCGCAGCGCCGGATGCACCTGCCCTGGATGCAGCACCTGCAGCCGGCGAAGCAGGCGCTGCAACGCCGGACTCTGAAACCACGCCGGGCTCTGACACCCCGGCCCCTGAGGCAGCAGATCCGGCGGAAGCCCCGGCCAAGGCCGCCCCGCGCACCCGCCGCCGTTCCACGGCCAAAGCGGGCCAGCCGGGCAAGGCGGAGGCTCCCGCCGCAGCAGCCAAAACCGAGGAAACTCCGGCACCGGCTGAAGCGCCGGACGATGACGAAACAGCGGCAGCGCCGGTTGAGGCTGCGGCAGGCGAGCCCGCCCCTGCGGTGGAGGAGACTTCCTCAGCGCTGAATCCCTTTGCAATCCCCGAATCCGCGACGTCGGTGCTTTTCCACGCCCCGGATCTCACTGCCGTCAAGCCCGTGGTGGAGGCCAGGACGGACTCGGATACCGAGGACTCCTCCGACGAAACCGACGAAAGCCGGGATGGTGGGCGTTCCCGCCGGAGCCGGCGCCGCAGCCGGGGACGCTCAAAGCCCGAAAATGAAGCCGGCACCGAGGGCGAAGAAGGCAGCGAAACTGCCACGGCTGATGACAACGCAGAAGGCGTAACCTCCCGCCGCCGCCGCCGTCGCCGCCGCGGAGATGCCGACCTCGAACTGACCGGCGGCTCGGACGACGATCCGCCCAACACCGTGACCCGTGTGCGGGCCCCGCGTGCTCACGCTGAACCGCCGGTCAATGACCGCGTCACCAGTGTCAAGGGCTCCACCCGCCTGGAGGCCAAGAAGCAGCGCCGCCGCGAATCGCGCGAGTCCGGCCGCCGCCGCCACGTGATCACCGAGGCCGAGTTCCTGGCCCGCCGCGAATCCGTGGACCGCCAGATGATCGTCCGCCAGCGCGATGACAGGATCCAGATCGGTGTCCTTGAGGACGGTGTCCTCGCCGAGCACTTCGTCTCCAACACCCAGCAGGACTCGCTGATCGGGAACGTGTACGTCGGCAAGGTGCAGAACGTGCTCCCCAGCATGGAAGCAGCCTTCGTTGACATCGGACGCGGCCGCAACGCCGTCCTGTACGCCGGTGAAGTCAACTGGGACGCTGCCGGCCTGGATGGACAGCCGCGCCGCATCGAGCTGGCCCTGAAGTCCGGTGACTCCGTGCTGGTCCAGGTCACCAAGGACCCGGTCGGCCACAAGGGTGCCCGCCTCACGAGCCAGATCTCGCTTCCCGGCCGCTACCTGGTCTACGTACCGGGCGGCTCCATGACCGGCATCTCGCGCAAGCTGCCCGACGTCGAACGCAACCGCCTCAAGAAGATCCTTAAGGACCACCTGCCGCAGAACGCCGGCGTCATCGTCCGCACCGCTGCCGAAGGCGCGTCCGAAGAAGAGCTGATGAACGACATCAACCGGCTCCGGGCGCAGTGGGAGAACATCGAGGCCAAGGCCAAGTCCACCAAGACGCTCCCGCCGGAACTGCTCTACGGTGAGCCGGACCTGACCATCAAGGTGGTCCGCGACGTCTTCAATGAGGACTTCTCCAAGCTGATCGTCTCCGGCGAGGAGGCATGGGACACCATCGAGGCCTACGTGACCTACGTGGCTCCGGACCTGGTGGGCCGCCTGGAAAAGTGGACCAAGGACGAGGACATCTTCGCCGCCAGCCGCATCGACGAGCAGATCGCCAAGGCACTGGACCGCAAGGTCTTCCTGCCCTCCGGCGGCTCCCTGGTCATCGACCGCACCGAAGCCATGACCGTGGTGGACGTGAACACCGGTAAGTTCACCGGCAGCGGCGGCAACCTCGAAGAGACTGTCACCAAGAACAACCTGGAGGCCGCGGAGGAAGTTGTCCGCCAGCTGCGCCTGCGGGACATTGGCGGCATCATCGTCATCGACTTCATCGACATGGTGCTCGAAGCCAACCGTGACCTCGTGCTCCGGCGCCTGGTCGAGTGCCTGGGGCGCGACCGCACCAAGCACCAGGTTGCCGAGGTGACGTCGCTGGGCCTGGTCCAGATGACCCGTAAGCGGATGGGCACCGGCCTGCTCGAGGTCTTCGGCGAGAACTGTGAACACTGCGACGGCCGCGGCGTCATCACCCATGACATTCCCGTGGAACACCGCCGCAGCACCAGCCACTCCGGGCATGCCGTCTCTGACGACAACCACCAGCAGCACCTCAAGCAGGAGAAGCAGTCCCGCGGGGAGCGCAAGCGCCGCAACCGGAACCAGAACCAGGCACCGCAGCCGCAGGCAGCTGCACCGGCTGAGCCGGCCAAGGTTGACGAGCCGCAGCCGGAGGACGCTGAGCGCGCCGCGAAGGCGGAGGCAGCCCGGGCTGCGCTGGCCACCATCGCCGCGGCCACGGCCGCAGCGCACGACGCCGAAGGAACTCCGGAAGCCGGGGCTGCTCCTGCTGCTGCCAAGGACGCTCCCGCTGCGCCGGAAGAGAAGCCCCTCATCAAGGAGCCTCACGACGACGTACCCGAAGAGGCCGGTGCCATCCTCCGGATCCAGGGGGAGACGGTAGTTGTTCCCCGCAGGGAGCGCCGCCGCCCGGTCCGCCAGGAGGTCCAGCTGACCCTGGAAAGCCTGACGGAGGCATTCAACGATGTTTCTCCGGTGGCGTCCGGCGAAACGGATGCTGGGAAGCAGGCTGCAGCCGGTTCAGAGCCGCAGGACAGTGCCAGAACGACATCCGCTGCAGGTCCGGCCGCTGCGGCCGCTCCCGGCGGCGGAGAGGCCCCGCAGCGTCCGCGGCGGCGCCGCGCCGCGCGCAGCCCGCAGGGCTCCGCGGACGCACAAATCATCAAGGCAGAGACCGCGGAACCCGCTGCCCAGGGGAGCACGACGGCGGTCTCCGCCCAGGTGCCCGCCAAACCGCGCACCGAAGCTGCCGTCCCGGTGATCCTCGGAGTCGGGGTTCCGGCTTCCGACCTGTAAGGCAGGCTCAGTTCCGGCCTTGGGCCCGGAACTGAAGACCAGTGCAGCAGGCTGCCGTCCGGACCGGACGGCAGCCTGCTGCCGTCTCTGGGCGTCTCTGGGCAGCTCTGTCCGGCAGATGGGCGCCGGTGCAGCGCAACAGCGCGGAAGTGTTATAAAGTAGTCCCAGCGCAGTGACGTCCGATGATTCCCGAGGTTGGATGGCACGCTGGAGACAACCGTGCATTTGCAGCGAATGGGTCCCTTAGCGTAGCCTTGAACTTCGGTGCGGACGCCTTCGAAGCCATTCTTCGGTAAAGGGCGTGACTGCATGGCGCAAGCCGGACACATATCTGGTCCGGGGTAGTGCGCATCCAAGTATTAAACGTCGAGAGAAGTGAGTTCCCAAGTGGTGTACGCGATTGTCCGCGCTGGCGGCCGCCAAGAAAAGGTTTCCGTTGGAGACCTCGTAACCCTGGACCGCGTCCCCGGTGGAGCCGGCAGCACTTTTGAGCTGCCTGCCCTGCTATTGGTTGATGGCGACAAGGTCACCTCTGCCGCTGCGGACCTGGCAAAGGTTACGGTTACGGCAGAAGTTATCGAGAACTTCCGGGGTCCGAAGATTGTTATCCAGAAGTTCAAGAACAAGACCGGTTACAAGAAGCGTCAGGGCTACCGCTCCTCGCTGACCAAGGTCAAGGTCACCTCCATCAACTCCTGATTCCTACGTGCCGGTTCCATCACTGGAGCCGGAACCGCGGGATTGCCCGCACCTTAGGCATCAAGATCAGTCAGAGCAAAGGCAGGATTAGAAAATGGCACATAAGAAAGGTGCGAGCTCTACTCGCAACGGCCGCGACTCCAACGCACAGTACCTCGGCGTGAAGCGCTTCGGCGGCCAGGTTGTCAAGGCAGGCGAAATCATCGTCCGCCAGCGTGGCACCCACTTCCACCCCGGCGCAGGCGTTGGCCGCGGCGGAGACGACACTCTGTTCGCCCTTGAGGCTGGAGCTGTCGAGTTCGGCAGCCGTCGTGGACGCCGCGTTGTGAACATCGTCGCAGCAGCCGAGTAATTTCCGGCTAAACAGCTTTTCCGGTGGGGCGGGCCATGATGGCCCGCCCCACCGTCTTTTTTAAGCCGAGTAGACTTGGCTTGATCCAAATTTTTCAACAAGGAGAACCATGGCCAGCTTTATAGACCGTGTTGTACTGCATGTTTCGGGCGGTGCCGGCGGCCATGGGTGTGTGTCCGTAAAGCGCGAGAAGTTCAAACCGCTGGGTGGTCCCGACGGCGGGAACGGCGGGGACGGCGGCGACGTCATCCTGCGCGTGGACGGACAGACTACAACCCTTCTGGACTACCACCACGCCCCGCACCGCCACGCCGGCAACGGCGGCCCCGGTATGGGTGACTGGCGCGCAGGCAAGACGGGGGAGACCCTCGTCCTCTCGGTTCCGGAAGGGACCGTGGTCAAGTCCAAGGACGGCGAAGTCCTGGCCGACCTTGTGGGCATGGGCGCCGAATACGTGGCTGCCGCCGGTGGCCAGGGCGGGCTGGGTAACTCCTCGCTCTCCTCGCAGAAGCGCAAGGCCCCCGGCTTTGCGCTGCTCGGCACCCCGGGAGACGAGCGGGACATTGTCCTGGAGCTCAAGTCCATTGCCGACATTGCGCTCGTCGGGTTCCCCTCCGCCGGCAAGTCCTCCCTGATTGCGGCCATGTCAGCTGCCCGGCCGAAGATTGCCGACTACCCCTTCACCACCCTCATCCCCAACCTCGGCGTGGTGCAGGCGGGCGACGTCCGTTTCACCGTGGCCGACGTTCCGGGGCTTATCGAAGGTGCTTCGGAGGGCAAGGGCCTCGGCCACCACTTCCTGCGCCACGTCGAGCGCTGCGCCGCCCTGGTCCATGTCCTGGACTGCGCCGCCCTGGAAACCGACCGTGATCCGCTCAGCGACCTCGACATCATTGAGGCCGAGCTGGAAAAGTACGAAGTTGACATGAGCTACGCGGGCGCCGACGGCGACGTGGTACCCCTGAACCAGCGTCCGCGCCTGGTGGCCCTGAACAAGGTTGACGTCCCTGACGGGCGCGACATGGCCGAATTCGTCCGGCCGGAACTTGAGAAGCGCGGCTATCGGGTCTTCGAGGTCTCGGCCTCCAGCCATGAGGGTCTGCGCGAACTTGGATTCGCCATGGCGGCCATTGTTTCCGAGGCCCGCAAGGCCGTGGAGACTGCTCCGCCGCGGATCGCACCTCCGGTTGTGCGGCCCCGGTCCGTCAACGGCAAGGGTGGATTCACCATCCGCCGCGAAGAGCGCAACCTGGAACCGCTGTTCCGCGTCATCGGTGACAAGCCGGTGCGCTGGGTCCAGCAGACGGACTTCACCAACGACGAGGCCGTGGGCTACCTGGCCGACCGCCTGGCGAAGCTGGGAATCGAGGACCAGCTGTTCAAGGCCGGTGCCAAGCCCGGCGACGCAGTGGTCATCGGCGAAGGCGACGGTGTGGTGTTCGATTGGGAACCGACGATGATCGGCGGCGCTGAACTGCTTGCTGCCTCGCCGCGCGGTTCCGACATCCGCATCGAAGAGTTCGCCCGGCCGACCCGTAACGAAAAGCGGGAAGACCACCAGAAGCGCAAGGACGCCCGCGCAGCGGCCCGCGCAGAGCTGGAAGCCGAGCGCAAGGCCGGAATCTGGACCGAGTTGGTGAACTACAAGCACTCGGCTCCGCCGGCAGCCGAAGAGGACTAATCCCTTAACGGAAGCGGAGCGGGAGCGGACTTGGACATAGGGTAGATCCGTCATGAGTGAAGAAACCGAAGCACAGATCCCTCCCGCCCCCAAACGGCCGCTGAAGTCGCGGGCGGGCCTCGCCCGCGCCCGCCGCATCGTCGTGAAGGTTGGCTCCTCATCGCTGACGTCCGTTGCCGGCGGCATCTCGGATGAGGCCCTGAATTCCCTTGCCGACGTCCTGGCCGCGCGGCGCCGGCAGGGAACCGAAGTTATCCTGGTGTCCTCCGGCGCCATCTCTGCAGGCCTCGCGCCGCTGGGCCTGTCCAAGCGGCCGGCCCAGCTGTCGACCCAGCAGGCCGCCGCCAGCGTGGGCCAGGGGCTGCTGATGGCCCGGTACACCCAGGCGTTCGGAGCCCACGGCGTGACGGTAAGCCAGGTCCTGCTCACTGTGGAAGACCTGATGCGCCGGACCCACCACGCCAACGCCCACCGGGCCATGGAGCGGCTGCTGAACTTCGGCGTGGTACCCATCGTCAACGAAAATGACACCGTCGCCAGCCACGAAATCCGCTTCGGCGACAATGACAGGCTGGCAGCCCTCGTTGCCCACCTGGTCAAAGCCGACGCCCTGATCCTGCTTTCCGACGTCGATGCGCTCTACGACGGCCCGCCGGCTGCCGGCGCGCGGCGCATTCCGGAAGTGACCGGTCTGAAGGATCTTGAAGACGTCCGGATCGGCAAGGTCGGCAAAGCAGGCGTCGGCACCGGCGGCATGGTCACCAAAGTCGAGGCGGCCACCATTGCCGCGCAGTCGGGCATCCCGGCCCTGGTCACCTCCACGGAAAATGCCGCCGCGGCACTGGCTGGAGAGGACGTGGGCACCTGGTTCGCCACGCGCGGCGTCCGCCAGCCGATCCGCCTGCTCTGGCTGGCCCACCTCGCCAGGATCCAGGGCAGCCTGGTGCTCGACGACGGCGCGGCCCGGGCCGTGGGGGAGCGGCGCCGGTCGCTGCTGCCCGCTGGCATTGTTGCCGTGGAAGGGCACTTTGAGCCCGGGGACCCGGTGGCGCTGCGCGATACCTCCGGACGCGTCCTCGCCCACGGGCTGACCAACTATGCCTCCGATGAACTGCCTCAAATGCTGGGCCGCTCCACCCGTGAGCTGGCCCGCGAACTGGGCCACGGATATGAACGTTCAGTGGTGCACGTTAATGACCTGGTCATCCTGCAGCCCCGCTCCGCTGGAGCAGGGACGGCACCCGCAGCGTCACGGACCGGGCAGGCCCGCGGGGCCGCCGCTACACTGGGAGCATGACCGCTGTGAACACCACTTCCGTGAGCACGTCCGCCACATCCGCCGGCCGCAACGGGAGCGATACGCCCACCCCGGAGGAAGTCGAAGCCGGGGTGCACCGCATTGCCGACCGGGCCAGGACCGCCGCCCGGCGGATGGCCCGCGCCAACCGCGCTTGGAAGGATCTTGCCCTGGAGCAGATCGCCCAGGACGTCGTCGCCAAGCGCGACGTCGTACTGGCGGCGAACGCGGAGGATGTTCAGCGTGGCCGGGACAACGGCACATCTGAAGCACTGCTGGACCGGCTGACACTGACCCCGGAACGCATTGAGGGGCTGGCCGACGCGCTGCGGAACCTGGCCGGCCTGCCGGATCCCGTGGGTTCGGTTGCCCGCGGACAGACCCTGCCCAACGGGCTGCGCCTGCGGCAGATCCATGTTCCCCTGGGTGTGGTGGGTGCCATTTATGAGGCCCGGCCGAACGTGACCGTGGATATCGCGGGATTGGCACTCAAGAGCGGAAACGCGGTGGTCCTCCGCGGCGGCAGCGCCGCCGCTTCGACCAACACCGTTCTGGTTGATCTGATCCGGGATGCCCTGGAAACTGTGGGGCTGCCTTCCGACGCTGTCCAGACCATCGACGGCTACGGCCGGGCGGGCGCTAACGTCCTCATGAAGGCCCGCGGGCGCGTGGACGTCCTGATTCCCCGCGGCGGCCGGGCACTGATCCAGAATGTGGTAACCAACGCCGCCGTGCCGGTTATTGAGACCGGCGAGGGAAACGTCCACATCTTCCTGGACGAGACCGCGCCCGAAGAGATGGCCATCGACATCCTGCTGAATGCCAAGACGCAGCGGCCGAGTGTGTGCAACACGGTGGAAACCCTGCTGGTGCACAGCGGCGGCAAAGCTGCCCGCGACGTCCTGGCCGCCCTGGCGGCTTCCGGGGTGCGGCTGCACGCCGACGAACGGATCCGGGAAATCCTGCCTGACGGCGTAACGGCCACGGCTGCCACGGACGAGGACTGGGGCCGCGAGTACATGGATCTGGATCTGGCCGTGGCGATGGTGGACTCCATGGATGAAGCGCTGGAGCACATCCGCCGCTGGAGCACCGGCCACACCGAGGCCATCATCACCAACGACCTCGCCAACGCAGAGCGCTTCATTGCCGAAATCGACTCCGCTGCCGTGATCGTCAATGCCTCCACCCGCTTTACCGACGGCG
The DNA here is from genome assembly GCF_023167125.1 of Arthrobacter sp. Helios. Classification (NCBI taxonomy): domain Bacteria; kingdom Bacillati; phylum Actinomycetota; class Actinomycetes; order Micrococcales; family Micrococcaceae; genus Arthrobacter; species Arthrobacter sp. Helios. The sequence goes on along the minus strand of NZ_CP095402.1, from coordinate 1,709,584 downwards.
GTGAACTCGGCCTTGGCGCAGAGGTAGGCATCTCCACCCAGAAGATGCATGCGCGGGGTCCGATGGGCCTGAAGGAATTGACGACCACCAAATGGATCATCCAGGGCGAGGGGCAGGTGCGGGGCTAACCCCCTTCACCCCCGGGTCCGAACTGCGTTGTTCGGGCCACAGACGCGTACCATTGATCTAGAAACGTTGCTCTGCCGGGTTCTCCGGCGGTTGATTTAGGGAGATTCATGCTGATCCAGCTTTCCAGTGCTGCAATGATGGCGGCCGAAGTTGCTGAAGAACACGCCGAGGGCACCCCTGCACTCGTTTACGGTGCCGTCATTTTTGGCATTTTCATGGTCCTGATGTTCGCCACCATGGCATTCACCAGCCTGGGACACCGTCACGAAGCAGCGCCTGAGCACGTGGATCCGCAGCGTCAGCACCCTAACAAGCACGATCACGGCCAGGGTATCGCCAAGTAGGCTTCCGCCTCAGGTGGAGCCGCTGGAACCGCACGCATGAACGCACGCATCGACACCGCAGACGGCACAGCGAACGGGAACCGCCCTTATCGCCTTGGCGTTATGGGCGGCACGTTTGACCCCATCCACCACGGTCACCTGGTGGCTGCGAGTGAAGTGGCGTCTGTATTCGACCTTGATGAAGTGGTCTTCGTGCCCACCGGCGAACCGTGGCATAAGTCCGCCCAAACGGTCACGCCGGCCGAGCACCGGTATCTGATGACTGTTATCGCGACTGCTTCGAACCCGCGCTTCAAAGTCAGCCGGGTGGATATCGACCGCCCGGGCCCCACCTACACAATTGATACGCTTAGGGATCTGCGCCGAGCGCGTCCGGACGCCGAACTGTTCTTCATCACCGGAGCGGACGCACTGGCGCAGATCCTTTCGTGGAAGGACGTGCAGGAACTGTGGACGCTGGCCCACTTTGTGGGCGTGACCCGGCCGGGGCATGAACTGCAGAACATGGGCCGGGATGACATCAAGCTCCTGGAGGTCCCGGCGATGGCGATCTCCTCGACCGACTGCCGCCAGCGGGTCGCAGCATCCGAGCCGGTCTGGTACCTGGTACCGGACGGGGTGGTGCAGTACATCGCCAAGCACAACTTGTACACACCTTCACAGCAGCAGGTTCCGGCTGCCACGACTGAACCAGTAGCCTGAGCGATCAACACCGGATGGGTAGGAAATGACTAACGGTCCAGAGTCCGCAGACGCACCTCGACGCAGCCGCCGCGCGGCCGGCTCGACGGCGGATGCGGGGCACCAGGAACGGGAGTCCCAGCAGCGGGCACGGGACCGGGAAGCCCTTCGTACCTACAAGGCGCTCACCGACAGCCCGAAACGTCCTGAAGAGTCAAGCGCCAATCCGCCCACCCGCCGCCAGCTGCGGATAGCCCAGCAGCAGGCCCAGCAGGCTGCCCGGGAAAAGGCCGGCAGCGGACAGCAGGAGAAGGAACCGGAACAGGACGCATCCGCTCCGGTCCGGGCCCAGTCCTCCGGGCGGGCCGCTGCGGCAGAAGCGCCCGCCAAGACTCCGCAGGCGCAGGCGCAGACCCCCGCCCCCGGTTCCGGCCGCCGCTCCGGCCCGGCCGCGGCGCCCAGCCGAACCACCGAACCCGCACCCCAGGGAGCGAGCCGCAGGGAACGCCGGCGCCGGGCAGCGGAGGAACAGCCTGCCCCCGTCATCCAGCCGGTAACTCCGGCCCCGAACCGCGCACCATCAGTTCAAGCGTCCCCAGTTCAGGCTTCCCCTTCAGTTCAGGCGTCCCCGTCTGTTCAGGGCCAGGCGCCGGCACAGGCACCCGCCGGTTCCGATGGCCGGGCGGATGCGCGCAGAACGCCGGGCGGCAAGCCGTCGCCTGAAGTCCAGTCATCCCCTGGAGTTCAGCCATCCCCTGAGGTTCAGCCGTCACCTGAGACCCCGTCTCCGGACGTCCAGCGCTCCGCTGGTCCTGAAAAGCGCCCGGTTTCCACCCCGGAACCCAACGCCGACATCGCGGACATGTCCGTGGAACAGGCCCTGGCGGCACGGGAAGCGCTGAAGCACCAGGCCCGCAACCAGGTGGCAGCCATGGAAGCCCTGCAGCGGGCCGATCCGCACGCTGTTGACCTGGAACTGCTGGCACAGCAGCGGGCACTGGCCGAACGGGCCGCCGTCCTCAACCGCAGGACCCAGAACATCCAGCGCCTGGCCCAGGAAAACGAGCAGCGCCGCTCGCCCCAGTCGGACCCAACCACCGCCCACAACCTGGCCATGGTTACCCCGCTCGAGTTCGTAGAGGTCCCAGGCCTGGAACGGCCGGTCATGAAACGGCCGGCCACGTCCCACGTGCCGGTTGTCACGTCGTCGAACCCCGCTGCACCCATGAATTCTGCTGTACCGTCGAATCCTGCTGCACCGCAGGCGACGGGTGCAGGCAGGAAGGCCTCCGTCCGGCAGCAGGCGAAGGAGCACCGCCCGGGCGGCGCGCCGGCACGGAGCCAGGAGCCAGCGGATGTCCGGCATTCCAGGATCCTGGCACGCGCCGACGCGCTGGTGAACGCCCCGCTGGAGGCCGACCAAGGTGCCAAGCCGATCGGTGCGCGAAGCGCGTTCGGACTGGACCCCCTGGATGTTATGACTGCGGGCCTCGGCCGCAGCCGGAGGATACGAGCCGTATCCCTGGGAATTGTGGGTGTGGGCCTGTCGGCCCTCATCCTCGGAATAATACTGATCGTCGGCGGCCTTGGCAGCTGATACCACACAAGGAGACACGTTGAGCGCCACCGAATCATCCATAGATATCGCCCGGACTGCGGCCAGGGCCGCATCGGCCAAGCTGGCGGATGACATCGTCGCGATCGACGTGAGCGAACGGCTGGCCATCACCGACGTTTTCCTCATCGCGTCCGCGTCGAATGAACGCCAGGTCAACGCCATTGTTGACGGTGTGGAAGAAGAACTCGCTAAGTCGGGCCTGAAGCCGGTGCGCCGCGAAGGCCGCAGCGAGGGCCGCTGGGTCCTGCTGGACTACGCCACGGTTGTGGTGCACGTCCAGCATGAGGAGGACCGGGTGTTCTACGCCCTGGAGCGCCTGTGGAAGGACTGCCCCGCGGTTGACCTGCAGCTTCCCGAAGAGCCTGCTACCGACGCCGGATAACGTTGTTTTGTGGGGGGGCGGGGGCGTCCTGGCCCTGCCCCTCCCACAGCGCGAATATCAACGGTGTAGTTTGATTTTGCACTGCCGCGCTTCTGTACTAAAGTAGAGGAGTTGCTTCGGCCCGGGCGCAGGAAACCGGAACCGAAACAACAGGGAAAACCAGAGAAATACACTGAAATATGCTGTCAATGACAGTAGTTCGGGGCTGTGGCGCAGCTGGTAGCGCACCTGCATGGCATGCAGGGGGTCAGGGGTTCGAGTCCCCTCAGCTCCACCGATAAACCTACGGGCAGCCGTGGTTTAGGGTTGGATCGAAAAATCCAGTGGAAACAACAACTGAATTGGGGCTGTGGCGCAGCTGGTAGCGCACCTGCATGGCATGCAGGGGGTCAGGGGTTCGAGTCCCCTCAGCTCCACCAATTCAAAGTCAGCATCACCAACGTAAAACCTGTTCCGCATCTGCGGGGCAGGTTTTTTGTTGTCTTGGTGCCGGGTTTTTTGTAGTCCTGACGCAGGGCCGTGTGCCGCGCGGCCACCAGGCACCGGGATGTGAAAAGGTGGGCGCGTGAGGATTGAACAACCTGCCGAAGGAGAGCCCCGCCGTCCGCATGGTCCGCGGGACCCAGGCGATGCCTGGGTGGTCGCGGAATCCGGCGAGCGTTACTGGGGGCGCTTCGGTGCTGCCGGCCTGCTCGCGTTCGACCCGGCGCGGGGGATCCTGCTGCAGCACCGGGTCTCCTGGAGCCACCACGGCGACACCTGGGCGCTCCCGGGCGGCGCGCGGCATGAGCATGAGCCGGCACTGGCTGCGGCCCTCCGGGAGTCTGCCGAGGAAGCCGGTGTTCCGGAATCAGCCATCCGGCCCCGGCTGATGAGCGTGCTGGACCTCGGTGTCTGGTCCTACGCCACGATCGTCGGAGACGTCACCGAGCCGTTTGAAGCCGTCATCAGCGATCCCGAAAGCCATGAGCTCGCCTGGGTGATGCCCGACGACGTTGCCGGGCTGCCCCTGCACCCCGGGTTCGCGGAATCCTGGCTCCGGCTGCGGCCGCTGCTCCAGGTCCGCCCCGCCGTCGTTGTTGACGCGGCGAACGTCATCGGCTCGGTGCCGGACGGCTGGTGGAAGGACCGGGCGGGAGCTGCGGCCCGGCTGCTGGACGCCGTTGCCGCTGCCTCGGTCCGCGGGCTGCCGGCATCGCTGCTCGGTCTTCCGGAAGATACCTGGTATCCCGAACTGGTGGTTGTACTGGAGGGCCAGGCCCGGTCCGTTCCGGACACTGCTGCGCCGAACCCTGCCGGCCCCGTCAGGGTTATCCGGTCCGGCGGCTCCGGGGATGACGCCGTGGCAGCAGCTGCCGAGCAGCTGGCTGCCGGGGGATACCGGGTCACGGTGGCCACGAGCGACCGGGAGCTCGCGGACCGAAGCCGCAGCGCCGGTGCCGCGGTTATTGGTTCCGGTAGGCTCCGGGACGAGCTCGGCTACTGAGAAGACCGGCAACGATCAGGCCCTGGCCGGCGCAGTAGGTGAGCATCACCAGTGCGCTGGTCCAGGCGGGCATGGCGTCCGGAAGGAAGATTCGCAGGGCCAGCACGGTGTCCGAGGCCAGGAAGAGGATACCGCCCGCGGCGATGACGGGGTTGCAGCGGGCGGCCGTTGCCGCCGTCCCGCCCAGCACGAGTCCGTACACCACCACCGCGGAAGCGAGGGGCCCCAGCGCAGGCCAGAGAACCAGGAGCATCAGCACCCACCACAGCGGAAAAACCAGCGCCCAGCGCGGGAATGGCCGTACGGCGGCGTATCTCCACAGCAGCCGGATGTAGCAGAGATGGGCGATGCCGAAGGAAGCGAGCATCACCGGAAGTTCAGGGGCCTGCGGGAAGAAAGCCCCGGCGCCGTCGCCGATCCAGGAGCAGAAGAGCGCGGCCAGCAGCAGGACGGCTGGTGCCTGCCGCCAGCCCTGTCCGCGCAGTGCCCAAACGGCCGCTGCGGCCAGCAGCGGCATCAGCACGAGTTTTGTTGGTCCGGCAACGGCGTCAGCCTCGGCCAGGCGCGCACCCACATGGACGGCGGAGAGCGCAGCGAACGGAATGAACCCCCACCACCAGCTGCGGGGCAGGGCTGCTGTCCGGGCAGCAATTGATTCAGTGGTCACGGACTCTCCTTCGGGCCGGGCATCGGCTCATCGTACGGCGTGCAGGGCAGGGCAGGGTGCGACGCCTCGGCGGTCCTGCGGCCGGACGGCCCGCAGCAGCGGCGGGAACGGGCGGACGCTTAGGTACCCAGCACCCGGTCCAGGTAGGGATTGGCAAACATCCGGTCGGGATCGAGCCGGTCCCGCAGGGCCAGGAAATCCCCAAAGCGGGGATAACGCGGCTCCAGGACTGCTGCACCGAGGCCGTGCAGCTTGCCCCAGTGCGGCCGGCCCTCATGTGCGAGCATCACTTCCTCCACCGCGTCGAAGTACTCGGCCGGATCCTCGCGGTGGTACCGGTGCACGGCGATGTAGGCGGTGTCCCGGCCGTAAGCAGTGGAGAGCCAGCGGTCGTCAGCGGCGGCCCAGCGCACCTCCACCGGGAAGGAAATCCGCCAGCGGTGTGCCTGGATGAGTCCCTGCAGCGCCTCGAACGCGGAGGGCAGCAGATCTGCCGGCACGGCGTATTCCATTTCCCGGAAGCGCACCGTGCGCCGCTGGGTGAAGACCGCCGGTGACAGGTCGGCATAGCTCCTGCCGCCAAGCAGCCGGGCCGCTGCCCGGTTGACCGGGGGAACCAGTGCGGGAGCGGCGGTGCCGGCGGCGCAGGTCACCCGGTACAGCGTGTTGGAGAGCAGGGATTCATCGATCCAGCGGCCAAATGCGGGAAGCGGATTCCGCTCCGCAGTGCCTGGCAGCCGGGTATTGGACTTGGTCGCTGCTCGGTCGGTGTGGGGAAACCAGTAGAACTCGAAGTGATCGGTTCCCTTGACCCGGCCGGTCAGGTTTTCGAAGACCCCGGCCAGGGCTTCGGACCGTTCTTCCGCGCGCAGCACGAAGGCAGGAACGCACTGCAGGGTCACCTCGGTGATGATGCCGAGCGCGCCGAGGCTTAGGGCAGCTGCCGGCAGCAGCGGGTCCCCGGCTTCCAGGGTGAGCAGACCGCCGTCGGGCTGCACCAGGGTCAGGCCCGCCACCTGCGTGGCCAGGCCGCCGAACGCGGCACCGGTGCCGTGGGTCCCGGTGGAGATCGCCCCGGCAATGGACTGGCGGTCAATGTCACCGAGGTTCGGCATCGCCAGGCCATACGGTGCCAGGAGTCCCGGAATCCGATGCAGGCGGGTTCCTGCCAGCAGCCGGACCTGGCCGCGGGCCGTGTCCACACCGAGCAGGCCCTGCAGCCGGGCCAGATCCAGCAGGAGACCGGGAGCTTCGGCGATGCCGGTGAAACTGTGCCCGGCGCCGACAGCCTTGACCCGCTGTCCGGCTGCCCCCGCAGCTGCCACGGCCCGCTGCAGATCCGGGACGGAGGCAGGGGCCTCGATGCGTTCCGGACGGACGCTGACGGTCCGGCCCCAGTTCCGCCACTGCTGCCGTTGGTGGGTTTGGTGTGGGATTTTGACCTGCCGGTTCACAGAAATGCCTTTCCCTCGCCGCGGTAGGTGGGCAGCGCGGCAACCACAGCGCCGTCGTGGACCACCTGGAATTGGTTGACCCGCTCGGACAGCTCGCCGCTCTTGGCGTGCCGGAGCCAGACCCGGTCTCCGACGGCGAGATCTCCTGCTGCACGGCCGGTGAGCGGTGTCTGTACTTCGCCGGCGCCCTCCCGGGGCAGCAGCTTCAGGCCCGGCGGCCAGGCCACCTGGGGAACGCGGCTGGCGCCGGGCGGGCCGGAGGCGATCCAGCCGCCGCCCAGGACGGTGGCAGTGTTCCGGTTGGGGCGGCGCACCACATCCAGTGCGACGGCGGCAGCGGGGGCGGGGGAGAAGGCCCGGTAGGCATCAAACAGGTGCCCGGCGAACAGTCCTGAGCCAACCGTAATCTCCGTGACCGAAGGATCCCGGCCCGTTGCCTCGATGGATCCGGTGCCGCCGCCGTTGACAAATTCCAGGTCGGCCAGCTGCCTCAGCCCGTGGACGATCGATCCGCGGCGCTCCGTCAGTTCAACCATGGACCGGCCCTGGATCCAGCGCATCAGCTGGTTGGCCGGCAGGGCGCCGGGAACCGCATCCCCAACGCCGGCGACCTGTCCCTCGTACATCATCAAGCCCACCAGGGTGAATCCCGGACGGTCGAGGACACGGCGGGCCAGCCCAAGTGCCTGGTCCGGGGTGTGCAGGGGAGAGCGGCGGGTGCCGATGAAACCGAGCACCGGTGCCTGCCAGGAGGCATCCGCGTCCAGGCAGACGCGCACCGGGGGCCGCTGCCCCGGGGATGCCAGGGAATCAATCAGGTCCAGCTGGGCTTCGTCGTCGACCATCAGCGTGACCCGGGCGGCCAGCCGCTCATCGGAGAGCAGCTGTGCCAGTGCCTTCCGGTCGGCGGTGGGATACCCGACGACGACGTCGCTGCAGCGCTCTGCCAGCCACAGGGCTTCGGGCAGGGTGAAGGCAAAAATGCCCTGGAATCCCGGCAGCTCGAGCAGCGCATCCAGCACGGCCCGGACCCGGATGGACTTACTGGCCACGCGGAGCGGGATACCGCCGGCGCGCCGGAGCAGGTCGTGGGCATTAAACCGCAGGGCCTCCAGGCCCAGTACCGCGGCCGGCGCATCCAGGTGCGCCACGGCACCGCTCAGTGAGGGCCAGTAGACGGCCGGGTTGCGCCAGGGTTCCGCGCTGGGCGGTATGCCGAGATCAAGGGCAGGGCGCCGGGCGCCGGTTCCGCGTTCCGGGGTGCCGGCCGCGCCCGGTTCGGGCACCGGGTCAGTGAGTCTCATGCATGGATACTAGCCATGCGTAAGCCGCTGCGCCCGGAACCGGACCGGAGAGCCTAGCTCTTCAAGCCCCCTTCCAGATAGGCCAGCAGTGCCGCGCGGACGAAGGCCGCTCCGTCGGCTCCGCCGTAGTTGGCAGCAAACCGGGGGTCAGCCACGTACATGTCCGCCAGCCCTCGCACATATCCGGACAGGTTTGCCGGATCTGTCGGAGCGCCGGGAACGCTCTTCAACCAGTCGATGTGGCGGGCCGCCAGCCCCTTGGCAGCAGGCCCGGTGGGGTCCGTGCCCTGAGCTGCCGCTTCGGTCCAGGCCTGTCCCAGCGCCTCCGTCCCCGCCCGCCAGCCGGTGCGCTCGCCGTCGCTCATGTTCCGCCACCACTCGTTCGAGCGGGCATACGCCTCCTTGCCCCATTTCTGTTCAACTTCGTCCTTGTACTCCGTATGGTCAAAGCCATCGAACGCTTTGTCCGCCATGATGTCCTGCCCTTCTTCAAGTGCTGTGATGGTCCGCTGCACGGAGGCAATCTGCCGCCCCAGCCGTTCCCTGTCATTCCTGAGCCACGCCAGGTGGGTGCGCAGCGCGGCGGCTGCGTCCCCTTCCCGTTCCAGGACACCGGCAATGCCGTCCAGGCCCAGCCCCATCCCGCGCAGAAGCAGAATCCGCTGCAGCCGGACAAGGGCGTCCTGGTCGTAGTACCGGTAGCCGTTGGAGCCAAGGCGCGACGGCGGCAGGAGGCCAACGGCGTCGTAATGACGCAGGGTCCGGCTGGTTGTACCGGCCAGCCGGGCAACCTCCTGCACGGACCATTCACGGGGTTCCTGTGGGTTCACGCTTCCACGCTAAAGGTTGACGCTGCGTCAATGTCAATCAATCACGGTCCGAACTACGGTCCGCCCACGGTCCGCCCGGACACGTCTTAGCCCACTGTCAGCTTTGCGGCGAGTTCCTGGAGCCGCGGCCCGTCTGCCGCCAGCAGGGCATCAGCGGTTTCCAGCAGCCCGCGGATGTTGTCCGGACCGGCATTGTCCAGGGCATGGTCCACGCCGGGGAGCAGCCGGGTTTGTATCCGGACATATCCGGCACCGAGGGCGGCGGCGAGCAGGTGGCGGGTGAGCAGTCCGGGTGCGCCGTACAGCGATTCGACCACAGGTTCCAGGGCCGCCAGCTGTTCGGGATGGGCCAGCTGTGCCAGCGAGCCCGCTTCCAGTGAACCACCGCCGGCCTGGAGGCCGGTGCCCAGGGAGACCAGGAGGATCTCCTCATTTCCGCCGGCGCGCCGCTGCTGCACCAGGGCCAGTGCCAGTGCCACGAACGCCGGATCGTTGGCCGCCAACCCTCCGTCCACCAGGAGGCGGTCGACGCCGTCCGGTCCGGCATGGCGCACCGGTTCGAAATACGTAGGCGCGGAGGACGTCGCCAGGGCCGCCAGCGACATCCGTGCGTCGCCGAGCGGATGCTGGCCCAGCCCGCCGCCGCTGAACAACAGGCCGGCAAAGTGGGCCAGGTCCACCGTCACCACCGCAACCGGCTTCAGGGCCTGGGAGAGCCTCCGGTCACTGAAATACTGGTCCAGGTACCGGCGCAGCGGCTCAGAGGAATACCGCGCCGCCCGCTGCGGCTCCGCGGAAGCCTGTCCCGCCGCACCTGTGTCCAGGCGGCGTCCATGGCCGGAGAATATTTCCGCACCGTGATCAACATAGAGGCTGCGTACCGCCGCCGCGGTGTGCGGGGTTTTGCCCTGGGCAGGGCAGGCGAGGCCCAGAGCCAGGATGCCCCCGGTGGAGGTGCCCACCATGATGTCAAAGAGGTCGGCAGTATGCCTGCCGGTCAGTTCTTCGAGCTTCATCAGCCAGGTCGCAGGAATGATGCCGCGGATTCCTCCGCCGTCGATGGACAGGACTCGGATCACGGCTGCTCCTGGGCGCTGGCGTTGCGGACCGGTTCTGCCAGCAATGCTCCGCCCGGATACCGGACCGGTCAACCCGGACGGAGCTGCAGCGGGCGGAACCCCGGCCTATCCGGAGCTGTCAGGTTCATCCGGAACCCACGGGGCCCGCCGGGCGGCGTCACATAGCAGCACCGGCCGCGCCCCGGAGGTGCCGCTCAGGCTTTTGCCAGCAAGTCGGGTTAGGCTGGTCACATCTGCAGAGCACATGCTCTACTTCGCGGCTGGGAAGTCGAAGACCTCCAGAGGCACTATGAGCATTGCTGCACAGTCCCGCTCGGCCGGTAACACGGGCCGTACCCCCAGGAACCGGGACAACCCGGTCACCAGCAGCTACTCGGCGCTGCTGAAAATTATCCGGGATGAGGGACTGCTGAAGCGGCGCCGGGCCTTCTACATCACCACCTTCGCCTTCCTCTGCGCCGGGCTCATTGCCGCGGGCACCGGCTTCTTCCTGATCGGTGAAAGCTGGTTCCAGCTGCTGATCGCAGCCGCGCTGGGTATCCTGTTTACCCAGATTGCGTTCATCACCCACGAAGCCTCACACCGCCAGGTGTTCGAGTCCGGTCCTGCTAACGACCGTGCCGGCCGGTTCCTGGCCAACGCCGTCGTCGGTATCAGCTACCAGTGGTGGATGAACAAGCACAACCGGCACCACGCCAACCCCAATACGGTTGGCAAGGATCCGGACATCGAGATGGACACCATTTCCTTCCAGGTCGAGCAGGCAGAGACGCGGACAGGCCTGATGGCCTGGCTGACCCGCCGGCAGGGCTGGCTGTTTTTCCCCCTGCTGCTCCTTGAAGGCGTGAACCTGCACGCGACGTCGATCCGGCACCTGTTCTCCAAGAACAAGGTCAAGGGCCGCTACACCGAGATCACCTTGGTGTTCCTGCGCCTGGGCCTCTATGTCGGCGCCGTGTTCTTCTTCCTCCCCGTCGGAATGGCATTCGCCTTCCTCGGCGTTCAGCTGGGCGTTTTTGGGGTGTACATGGGCGCGTCCTTCGCACCCAACCACAAGGGCATGCCGCTGATTCCGCGGGATTCAAAGGTGGACTTCCTGAGCCGGCAGGTCCTGACCTCCCGCAACGTCACCGGCCGCGGCATGAACACCTTCATGGGTGGGCTGAACTACCAGGTGGAACACCACCTTTTCCCGAGCATGCCCCGCCCGCATCTGGCGCGGGCCAGCGAGATCGTCAAGGAACACTGCGCCAAGCACAAGATTCCTTACACGGAAGCCACCCTCACCGAGTCCTACGGCATCGTGGTGCGCTACCTGAACCGGGTTGGGCTGGCTGCAAGGGACCCGTTCGACTGCCCTGTCCGGTCCCAGTACCGGTAGCCCCGGCTTGAGCATCTGACAGACTGGAATTATGTCTTCGACTCCTCTCCCAGGCCTCCCCGCAGTCCAGCGGACCAAGGACCAGGCGATCCATATCGGTGCCCGGCTTGAGGACCGGCTGCATGCCTACCGGATGGAAGCAGCCCGCAAACGCGGGGGAGTCCAGACGGTGCTTTCCTTTACCGGTTACGGATCCACCTCCTGGGTGCGGGTCCTGGGCCGGGTGGTCCTCGCCAAGCCGGGAAAACTCGCAGCCCGCAGCGGTGAATCCGCCAAGGCGCTGCGCGACGGCGTACGCGGCTGGCGCAACTTCACCAGCCCTCCGGTCAATGACGCCGTCGTGCGCATCGAAGTCGGCACCGAAAAGCATCTGGTGACGGCAGACCGCGGCGGCGTGATCGATGTTGTGCTGCCCGCGTCCCTGGCTCCGGGCTGGACCACCGTAACGCTGCGTCCTGAGGCGGAACCGGAGGCCGCTGCGGCGGTCTCACCGGTTTTCATCGTGGACCCCGGAGCCCGCACCGGAGTCATCTCGGATATTGATGACACCATCATGGTGACAGCACTGCCGCGGCCGCTGCTCGCAGCGTGGAACACCTTTGTGCTGGATGAGCACGCACGCACACCCACTCCCGGGATGGCCGTGATGATGGACCGGCTGGCGCGGGAAAACGAAGGCAACCCGGTGTTCTACCTTTCCACCGGGGCCTGGAACGTCGCGCCGGCCCTCACCCGCTTTATTACCCGCAACCTGTATCCGGCGGGCCCGCTCCTGCTCACCGACTGGGGGCCGACACGGGACCGCTGGTTCCGCAGCGGCCCGGAGCACAAGCGCACCCAGCTCGAACGGCTGGCCGTTGAGTTTCCCGAGATCAGCTGGCTCTTGATTGGGGACAACGGGCAGCACGACGAGCAGATCTATGCAGCCTTCAGCCGGAGCCACCCGGAGAACGTGCGGGCCGTTGCTATCCGGGAACTCTCACCGGGTGAGGCTGTGCTGGCCGGCGGCCGTTCGGCGGGCCGCGGCGGCGAACAGCCCCGGGACATTCCGTGGATCTACGCACCGGACGGTGCCGGGATGTCCCGGCAGCTTTCGGAGCTTGGTCTGCTGCCCGACGCGGGCTAGCCTCAGCATTCTCCTCGATTGAGCTATTGAAAAACGATAGCTAAGCGCCGATACTCGATCCATGAATCAATCGGGTTCCCGAATTCAAACGGCATTTCCGAATCGAACTGCATCCCTGACCCGAACGGTGCGTGTGCAGCTCCGGGTCCTGCTGATCCTGACCTTCCTGCTGATTCTCGTAGCCCAGACCGTCCTCGTGCCGGCGGTGGGCGGGGACCTGGCTGTGTCGTTCCCGGAGTATGCGTACCTGCTGCGGCCGTACGCTGCGGTGGTGATCAGCGGGTTCGCCTGTGTTCAGATCGCTGCGGGCGCCGCCTGGCTCCTGGCCGGGCTGACTGCTCAGGGCAATACCCGCCGGGCGGTTGCCTGCGCCTCCGTGCTGGCCGCCGCCTGCGGAGCGGCAACCCTCCTGGCCGTCCTGCTGGCCTGGCATCTGTTCTTTGTGGTGCACGAAGGGAATCCCGCCACCCTGTTTGCCCTGGGGGCCGCCGTCGTCACCGGCGCCGCGCTGACGGTGCTGGCGGTCAACCTCCGCGGGCGGCTGGACCCGTCAGGTGGGACCGCAAGGCGGACCCCGGGCAGGGCCGGCGGCGTCCGGCCCTGAGGGTTCTAGGGCTGATCTTCCTCGGTGCGGATGGTGCGCATGATCCGGCGGAGACTCATGGCGAGGGACGCCGTGGCATCGATGGGCGAGTCCGGTGAAGCTGAACTGTTCATCTGCCGCACCAGCTCCTGCACCGCCTCCACCGCCTCCGAATACTCATCCGTATCGGCGTCCCAGGTCTCGACCGCTTCCGCACTGGCAAGCATGGCCCGTTCCAACGCATCCGCGACGGCTCCGGGAACCGGTGTGTCCTCCGGTGTCTGCCAGATTGCGGTGGCCAGGACCTCTGTCATGTCCTCCACATACAGGGTGACGCGTTCCATGGCACGCAGCGCGCGGAAATCGGCACTGAGATCCCGCTGGTGGCGCCGCCTCCGCAGGTTGCCGTGGCGGCTGGAGTCTGCCAGCTGTACTGCCTCACGCACTTCGCGGCTGAAGGTGATCAGTTCGGTGCGCCGGTTGGACCAGTCCTCGTGTTCCGGCGGCCAGCTTTCCCCAACTGCCATACCCATCTCCCGCAGCTGCTTCGCGAGGTTCAGGCGCAGCGACGCGAGGCCGTCCACGGCACCGTTCAGGTGCAGCGGCGGGAACACCACAGCGTTCACGATCAGACCCACGAGCACGCCTACGCACATTTGGACCCCGTAGCCATAGGAATAGCCGTCCGGATCGTCACCGCCCAGCACGAGGACGAACAAAGCTGCGACCGGCAGATAGTCCCGGCCGGCGCCGAGCCGCGGAATGCCGGCGAGCAGAACCCCCACACCCACAATGAGTGCGATCGTCCAAACGGTTGGCCCGCCGAACAGCAGCGCGACCAGCGCCAGTCCGATTCCCGTGGCCAGCCCGATCAGGGTCTGGAACCCGGCGCGCGCCGAGCCGGAAATGGTGGGATACATGCTCACCAGTGCACCCAGAGGGGCGTAATAGGGGTACTGGGATGCCACCCCGGGGACCAGCGGGGCGATGGTCCAGGCGATCCCCACTGCCAGTGCTGCTTTGAGCGCCAGCTGGAGCCGGGTGTAGCGCAGCATGCCGGTCAGCCGGTTCGACACGGCCGCGAACGACGGTTTGGGGAGGGACTTTCCGAGCGGGGCCATTTGGCAAGTATGGCCTGCTGCGCCGGGGGGCGTCGATTTATGGGACCTGCCCCACAGCACCGGTCCGGCCGCACCGGGAACACCAGGCTTAGGCAGGCGGTGAGCTGCGGCCGGGGCCTGCCTGGCCGGGGGAGATGCTGATCCCCTGCAGGACTTCGGCGAGCCGGTCCAGGAAGACCCTGGTCCGGGGGAGCTGGCGGTCGTTGATGAGCAGCGCGAAGATACTGCGGGCCAGCCGGATCTCCGGGACATCCAGGACAACGACGCCGTCCTGCCGGTTCAGCATGGCGAGCTCCGGTACCAGGGCGGCCCCGATTCCCGCCGCGGCCATCTCGAGGCTCGCGTTAAAGTCGTCACAGTAGGCTGCAACCCGGGGATGCAGGCTGCAGCTGGCGAACAGCCGCTCGATCACCAGGGCATCCGGAGTGCCGGGATGATGCATGATCCAGGGCATATCGGAGAGCTGCTCGGCAGTGACCTTGGCGCCTGGCCGGATGCCCCACTGGGCGGGCAGGACGACCCGGAAGTTATCGTCGCCCAGCCACTGCCGGGTAACGGTGGCGGGCCAGGCAAGTCCGCCCTGCCCGACCTGGAAGACCAGTGCGACGTCGAGCTCACCGCCTGAGCGCAGGCCCTGTATGGTCTGGCCCGGTTCCGCCACGAAGATCTTGAGGTTGATGCCGAGGTCCCGCCAGTCGGGGGAGCCCACCAAGCGGGGAAGGGCGAAGGTGGCGAGGCTGGGGAAGATCCCCAGGCGCAGTTCGTGCTCCGTGCCGGCTTCGGCCCTCGCCGCGGCGGCGAGGAGGGCATCCAGGTCGGTCAGCACCTTCGCCGCATGGCGGGACATCACCACGGCGGCTTCGGTGGGTACGGCGGCCCGGGCTGAGCGTGCAAAGAGAGTGGTGCCGGTTTCGCGTTCCAAGGCGGACATTTGCTGGGACACGGCAGAGGGCGTGTAGCCCAGGTGCACCGCTGCGGCCGCAAAGGATCCGGAACGGATGACTTCCAGGAGCGTTTTGAGGTGGATCGGATTGACCACGATGCCTTACACCCTCTCCTTGGTACCCTGGACCGCCGTCGACCACCATATCTAGTGGTAGCAGCTACTACGGGCGACACGCCCACGGCAGGCGACACGCAATCTTTAAGCCGGCCCCACAGCCTGTGCATCCACTCTCCACAGGCTGTGGAGAAACCCCGTCAGCGGAGCGGAAAACCACGTAAATCAAGGGGTCGCCCCTGTGCAGAAACTGTGGACGAACGGCGTGTGGAATGACATACTTGTAATACATCATCTAGGGGTGGGACCCATGGCAGCGCACTAGATGTAGTGGCCGGATGTAGTATCAAGGAACAGACTTCAAAGGCATCATCATGCATCATCAAGGGGAGACCACCATGACCGTCACGGTTTACACCAAGCCTTCGTGCGTTCAGTGCAACGCAACATACCGCGCCTTGGACAAGAAGGGCATCGCCTACCAGAGTGTGGACATGTCACAGGATCCGGAAGCTCTTGAGCGCGTCCGGGCACTCGGCTTTATGCAGGCCCCCGTGGTCATCACCGAGCAGGACTCCTGGTCCGGCTTCCGCCCCGACAAGATCGAGGAACTGGCCCAGGCCAGCGTAACTTCAGTCGCTTAAACAGGACTGACCGCCGCGGCGGGGAAGCCGCAGCAGGGACGTACTGCAGGGACGTACAGCAGCACGGCAGGACAAGAGTTGCAGCAGTACAAGAGCTACAGCAGTACGTATAAACAGCAGCACAGATAAATCAGCAGTACAGAAACCGCAGCAGAGAAGCAGGACGCAATGACTTTGGGAATCGCGATGCTGACAGCCGGGGCCGCTGGCGGCACCCGGCAGCGGCATCCGGCTGCCGAATCCAACCCGGTGACGCACGCAGATCTCGTGTTCTTCACCTCGGCCTCGGGCTACACCGGACGTTTCGTGGAGAAGCTCGCGCGGGAGGCTGGCCGGATTCCGCTGCACACCGGCGAACCCACCCTGCTGGCGCGCCGACCGTTCGTCCTGGTGCTGCCAACGTACGGCGGTACGGCAGCCCAGCCCGGAGCCGCCGCCAAGGGTGCGGTGCCCAAGCAGGTCATTAAGTTTCTGAACGTCGAGGGCAACAGGGCCCTCATCCGCGGCGTCATCGGCGCGGGCAACACGAATTTCGGGGAAAACTACTGCCTGGCGGCGGACATCGTTTCGGTCAAATGCCAGGTCCCCGTGCTTTATCGATTTGAACTCATGGGCACGTCCGAGGACGTCGCCACTGTAAACCAAGGATTGGAAGAGTTTTGGACACATCAGTCGCAGAAGCCGGCATGACGGACTCCAAGGAGCTGCCGGAAGCCTATAAGGGCCTGGGCTATCACGAGCTCAACGCCATGCTGAACCTCTACGGCAAGAACGGTGAAATCCAGTTCGACGCCGACCGTGCGGCTGCACGCCAGTACTTCCTCCAGCACGTGAATAACAACACCGTGTTCTTCCATGACCTGGAAGAGAAGCTGGATTACCTGGTCAAGAACGAGTACTACGAGCGCGAGACGCTGGACCAGTACACGATGAACTTCATCCGCGAGCTCTACCAGCGCGCCTACAAGAAGAAGTTCCGCTTCGAGACCTTCCTCGGTGCGTTCAAGTTCTACACCTCGTACACACTGAAGACCTTCGACGGCAAGCGGTACCTGGAGCGCTACGAAGACCGCGTCTGCATGGTCGCCCTGCACCTGGCCCGCGGCAACGAGCAGCTGGCCGAGCAGATCGTGGATGAAATCATCGAGGGCCGCTTCCAGCCGGCCACTCCCACCTTCCTGAACGCAGGCAAGAAGCAGCGCGGCGAGCTGGTCTCCTGCTTCCTGCTTCGCATCGAAGACAACATGGAGTCGATCGGCCGGTCCATCAACTCCGCCCTGCAGCTCTCCAAGCGCGGCGGCGGCGTCGCCTTCGCCCTGACGAACATCCGCGAGGTCGGCGCGCCGATCAAGCAGATCGAGAACCAATCCTCCGGCGTTATCCCCGTGATGAAGCTCCTCGAGGATTCCTTCTCCTACGCCAACCAGCTCGGTGCCCGCCAGGGTGCCGGTGCCGTGTACCTGCACGCCCACCACCCGGACATCAACCGGTTCCTGGACACCAAGCGGGAAAACGCTGACGAGAAGATCCGCATCAAGACCCTCTCCCTCGGCGTCGTTATTCCGGACATCACCTTCGAACTGGCCAAGCGGGACGAGGACATGTACCTGTTCTCCCCGTACGACGTCGAAAAGGTCTACGGCATGCCGTTCTCCGACGTCTCGGTCACCGAGAAGTACTACGAGATGGTCGACGATTCCCGGATCAAGAAGACCAAGATCAAGGCCCGCGAGTTCTTCCAGACCCTCGCCGAGATCCAGTTCGAATCCGGTTACCCGTACATCATGTTCGAGGACACCGTGAACCGGGAAAACCCGATTGACGGCAAGATCATCATGTCCAACCTGTGCTCGGAGATCCTCCAGGTTTCCCAGCCCACCACGTACCACGACGATCTCTCCTACGATGAGACCGGCAAGGACATCTCCTGCAACCTGGGTTCGCTGAACATCGCGAAGACCATGGACTCGCCGGACTTCGGCCGGACCATTGAGACCGCCATCCGGACCCTGACCGCGGTCTCGGACATGAGCCACATCGGCTCGGTTCCGTCCATCGCCCGGGGCAACGACCAGTCACACGCCATTGGCCTGGGCCAGATGAACCTGCACGGCTACCTGGCCCGTGAGCGGGTGCATTACGGTTCAGAAGAGGGCATCGACTTCACGAACATCTACTTCTACACGGTTGTGTACCACGCCGTGCGGGCCTCGAACCTGCTGGCCATCGAGACCGGTCGTACCTTTGCCGGCTTCGAGAAGTCCAAGTACGCCAGTGGTGAGTTCTTCGACAAGTACGTGAACCAGGAATGGGTTCCGCAGACCGGCCGTGTCCGCGAGCTGTTCGAGAACGTCACCATCCCGACCCAGGAGGACTGGGCCGCGCTGCGTGAATCGGTCATGGCGCACGGTATCTACAACCAGAACCTGCAGGCTGTGCCGCCGACCGGTTCGATCTCCTACATCAACAACTCCACCTCCTCCATCCACCCGGTGGCGTCGAAGATCGAGATCCGCAAGGAAGGCAAGCTGGGCCGCGTGTACTACCCGGCTCCGTACCTGACGAACGACAACCTGGAGTACTACCAGGATGCGTACGAAATCGGTTACGAGAAGATCATCGACACCTATGCCGCTGCCACGCAGCACGTGGACCAGGGCCTGTCCCTGACGCTGTTCTTCAAGGACACCGCCACCACGCGTGACATCAACAAGGCGCAGATCTACGCCTGGCGCAAGGGCATCAAGACCATCTACTACATCCGCCTGCGCCAGCTCGCCCTGGAAGGCACCGAAGTTGAGGGCTGCGTCTCCTGCATGCTGTAGGCGCTTCCCCTCAATTACTCCAAGAGTTCAAGACAAGGATTTCAATGACCGAGAAGCTTAAGCTGATCGACCACGTGCAGGCGATCAACTGGAACCGCATCCAGGACGATAAGGACGTAGAAGTCTGGAACCGCCTGGTCAACAACTTCTGGCTGCCGGAGAAGGTGCCGCTGTCCAACGACGTCCAGTCCTGGAACACGCTGACGCCGGAAGAGCAGCAGCTCACCATGCGTGTATTCACCGGCCTGACGCTGCTGGACACCGTGCAGGCCACCGTTGGTGCCGTCTCGCTGATTCCGGATGCCCTCACCCCGCATGAGGAAGCCGTCTACACCAACATCGCGTTTATGGAGTCGGTGCACGCCAAGAGCTACTCATCGATCTTCTCCACGCTGGCCTCCACCAAGGAGATCGACGAGGCGTTCCGCTGGTCCACCGAGAACGAGAACCTGCAGAAGAAGGCGCAGATCATCACCAAGTATTACCGCGGTGATGATCCCCAGAAGCGCAAGGTGGCCTCCACCCTGCTGGAATCCTTCCTGTTCTACTCCGGCTTCTACCTGCCGATGTACTGGTCTTCCCGGGCCAAGCTCACAAACACGGCTGACCTGATCCGCCTGATCATCCGTGACGAGGCTGTGCACGGCTACTACATCGGCTACAAGTTCCAGCGCAACCTGGAGGGTGCCTCCGAGGAGCGCCGTGCGGAGCTGAAGGACTACACGTACGAGCTGCTGTACGAGCTGTACGAGAACGAAGTCCAGTACACGCATGACCTGTACGACGGCGTCGGGCTGGCTGAGGACGTCAAGAAGTTCCTGCACTACAACGCCAACAAGGCGCTGATGAACCTGGGCTACGAAGCCATGTTCCCGTCCACCCTGACGGATGTGAACCCGGCGATCCTGTCGGCTCTGTCGCCGAACGCTGACGAGAACCACGACTTCTTCTCCGGCTCGGGCTCTTCCTACGTGATCGGCAAGGCCGTGAACACGGAAGACGACGACTGGGACTTCTAAACGTCTCTTTCCGAAGAGCCAGCTAAGAAACCTGGACAAAGGCCCGGACCCGCGGAATTTCGCGGGTCCGGGTCTTTCGCATGCGTCCACTAGTGTGAGCATCGAGAGGATTTCCCATCATCTGAAAAGCGGGTTGAACGTGGATTTACGCAGGGGGCAATTCGACACCATCGTTGTGGGGGCAGGCGTGTCGGGGCTCAGCGCTGCCCGGGTGCTCGCCGGCGCGGGGCAGAGCGTCGTGGTGCTGGAGGCACGGAACCGGATCGGAGGCCGCCTGCACACCGAGCGCGCCGACGGCCGCGTCACTGACCTCGGTGCCTCCTGGATTCACGGGATCGACGGCGGACCGCTGCATCAGCTGACGCGCTTCTTCGGTATGCCTGATGTTGAGTTCACCGTTGGCAGCTACCAGGCGGGCGGACGGCCCATCGCCTACTACGGTCCGGATGGAACCCGCCTGTCCGGCGCCGCTGCAGAGCAGTTCATCGCCGACGCCCACCGCGTGGAGGTGCGGCTGGCCAAAGTGATCGAGGCCCTGGACCCGGGTGCCAGCTATGCTGACGCGGCGCGCACCGCCGTCGGGGAAACGGTGGCAGCCGAGGGCTGGGAAGCCGAACGCGCGGCGCGGATCGTGGAGTACCTGGACCACCGCAGCGAGGAGCAGTACGGAGCCGACTCCCGCCTGCTGGACGCGCACGGACTGGAAGACGAAGTCATCATCGGCGACGAGGTGGTTTTCCCGGAGGGCTACGATTCGCTGGCGTCGAAGCTTGCAGCCGGGATCGATGTGCGGCTTGAACACGTGGTGACCCGGGTCGCCCGGGCGGGAGCCGCGGGGGTCGACTCCGGCGTCGTTGTGGAGACGAACCAGGGCGTCTTCACCGCGGCGCAGGCTGTGGTCACCGTCCCGATCGGTGTCCTGCAGTCGGGGCGCATCACGTTCGACCCGCCGCTGCCTGAGGTGGTCACCGGCGCGGTCTCCCGTTTCCGGATGAACGCCTTCGAGAAGATCTTCCTGCGCTTTCCCGAGCGCTTCTGGGACGACGGCGTGTATGCGATCCGCCGCCAGGGCGACGCCGCGAAGTGGTGGCATACCTGGTACGACCTCACCGGCGTCCACGGCGAGCCGACGCTGCTGACGTTCGCGGCAGGAGAATGTGCGCAGGAAATCCGGGGGTGGTCAGACGAACGCGTGGTGGACTCGGTCATGGCCTCCCTGCGGGGCATTTACGGATCTCGGACGCAGAATCCGGTACACGCCAGGATCACCGATTGGCAGGGTGATGTTTGGGCCGGCGGCGCCTACGCGTACATGATGCGGGGGTGCACCGGCGAGGATCACAGCCGCATGGCAACGCCCATCGACTCAGTGCTGCATCTGGCGGGAGAAGCAACCTGGGAGGCGGACCCCGCCACAGTCAACGCTGCCCTGTGTTCAGGGCACCGTGCCGCTGAGCGCATCCTTGGAAAGACGATGCCCTACCAGCCCAACACGCAGGACGAAGAGCCGCCGGCTTACTAGTCCCTCGAGGGCTTCTGCCGTTGCTGCTTTGTTGCTGACCGCTGCTTCTTCGCGTCAAGGCGCCGGAAGTTGGAGCCCCGCGTAGGTTTGGTCCGGCGGCGCGTGGCCGGCGCGGGCGCGAGCCCGTCAGCCACCAATTCGGCGAGCCTGACCAGGGCGGTCTCCCGGTTGCGCAGCTGGGAGCGCTGTTCGGACGCGGTCACAACCAGTGTCCCGGAAATCATGCGGTGTTTGAGGCGCTGGAACAGTTTGGCGCGCTGGTTTTCCGACAGCGCCCCTGAGTCCGCCACGTTCCAGGACAGGGCAACACGGCTGTCCGTGGTGTTGACGTGCTGGCCCCCTGGACCGGAGGAACGGGAGAACCGCCACTCAAGTTCCTTGGCGGGAATCGTCAGCTCCGGCGATACCAATAGATCCATGGTTCCAGCGTCGCATGAAAGTGCTGGGCCGGTGGCCGCTACGACGAGCTCAGCGACGCCGGCTGAGCCGTATCAGCAGGGTCCCTCCTCCTGGTGCAGCCGGTCCGTCGGCAGCAGAAGCTCCACTGTAGCCCGCATGTCCGCCGACTTGGCGATGGCTCCGGCCAGCGACGGCGCGACGTGCACCCGGTCCCGCCGCACCTCCTGGATGAGGACCTGCAAGCGTTCGCCGTCGACGTCGAGCCACCAGTTCCCGGTGAACATCCGCAGTCCGAGCTCATCCAGCAGGGCCTCGGCGTCCTCCAGTTCCATGGGCTCGGCCCGCTGCCGGTGCAGCAGGTCGTAAGGGACAAAGCCGCCCTCCGGTGCCATGTGGATGTATCCCACGTGCTCGCCGTCGAGCGGCCGCAGATGGTCGAAGGTGTTCTCTTCCGGCAGGGGTTTGGACATAGCAGGACCCTAACCTGTTGGGGCCGCTGCCGCAGCGGCGAACCGCGCAGCAAGCGTTTCGAACGCCGCCGTGAGCTGCGGCGGGCTGACCGCCTCGATAGCGGTGTCGAACCGTCCGAACGATGCTGCCAGCGAGACCCAGGACCAGGACCCCGCGGTCAGCCGGCATCGGCCGGAGCCGAGATCTTCGACCACGCCGCCGCCGGCGAAGGGCAGCACCTCCACGGCCGGCAGGTCCAGCAGCACGCTGCCGCTGCAGGGCCACGCATGTGCCTGATCCGAGCCCTTGAACCGGGCTGACACGAACTGCTGCACATCCCCGCCAGGAAGTTCCCGCGGGGTGAAGCGCGGACCGGACGGTGTCCGGGGGAGCACCCGGTCGGCCCGGAAGATCCGCCAGTCTTCACGTTCCAGATCCCACGCCACCAGGTACCAGTGCGCCCGGACCGTGACCAGGTGATGCGGTTCGACCCGGCGGACAGGGGCGGAGGTGTCCGCAGCCTCCGCCGGTGCTGTGCTGTAGTCGAAGCGCAGGACTTCCCGCGCGCGGACAGCGCCGGACAGGGCTAGGAGCACATCGGGTGCCACCGGCGCCGTGCGTCCTGCGGGAATCGCCGTGAACTCAAGGGCATCAAGGCGGTGGCGCAGCCGCGCAGGAAGAACCTGCCGCACGGTGGTCAGGGCGCGCAGCGCTGCCTCTTCGATCCCCGCCCCGCTGACGGCTGCGGTCTGCAGTGCAACGGCGAGAGCGAGGGCCTGGTCGTCGTCGAACAGCAGGGGCGGCAGCTCAGAGCCTGCCTCCAGGCGGTAGCCGCCGTCCGGTCCTTTGACCGCGCGGATGCGGTAGCCCATGTCCCGCAGCCGGTCGACGTCGCGGCGGATGGTCCGGTGGCTGACCTCCAGCCGGCCTGCAAGAACCTCGCCGGGCCAGTCCCGCCGTGTCTGCAGCAGGGAAAGCAGATGAAGGAGCCGGGAGGTTGTGGTCATGTTTCTGATCGTAGGTCCAGTAGAGGACAAAAGCTGACCTCTACTCCTGTGAGAGTGGTGCTTACCCGGAAAACCCGGGTATACCGCACCTCAGAGGTGCACCTCAGCCAAGGAGCAGTCATGTCTGTATCAACCACCCCGCATCTCAACTTCCGCGGCAGCGCCGGCAAGGCGCTCGAGTTTTACCACTCCGTGTTTGGCGGACAGCTGGTCCTCATCACCAACCAGGACGCACACGCCGTGGGCTCACCCGAGGAGGCGCAGCAGATCAAGTTCGGCCAGGTCATCGGCGCGGACGGCTTCCAGATCATGGCCTATGACGTGCCGGCGGGCACCTCCTATGACCAGGGAGAGAAATCCGTCTACGTTTCCGTGCGTGGAGATTCAGCCGACGAAATCACCGAACTGTGGAGCAGGCTCTCCGCAGGATCGGCCATCGTCGAAGACCTCGGCCCCTCCGGCTTTGCCCCGCTGTACGGCATGCTCAGGGATCCCTTCGGAGTGGTCTGGGTGCTCGACGTCGCGGTGGAATGGGCCGCTTGAGCTGACGTAAGCGGGGCAGCAGGGCCACTGCATGATGGCATCCCTCCACTGCACTGGAGACGACAGGCTTGTGGAACAGCCTCTCCAGCGCGTAGGTGGCAGCTGCCGTCCGCAGGCCACCGCAGGAAATCAGCAATCCGTCGCTGCCGGGCTGGGAGCGGAAGAGTTCTGCTCCCAGTACCTGCAGTGCCTTGGTATCCACAGAACCGAGGTCTGCAATCTCACTGATCTGCAGGTGTTTATCAGCCAGAACCCGGAAGCCCTCGCCCCGCAGATACTCCACAAGGGCCGTTGACACCGGGGGAGTGTAGGCGCTGGCGACCACGATGTTTTGCACGTTCCGTTTCCTGAGTCCATGGACGACGGCGTCCGTCATGGTGGACACCGGAACCTCACCGGCGAGGGAACGCATCTGGGCCAGCAGCTCCGCATGCTTCTGGGGGCCCAGATAGAAGCTGATGGAAGTTCCCATCAGGCAGATTGCTTCAGCGCCCTGCGAGATCAAGGAATCGATTGCATCGGGAAGCCGTTCCAAGGCTGCCGCAAAAGCGTCCGGTCCCATGACTTCCAGTCCCAGGCCGGCGGCCACAAAATCAATTCCTTCCGGATAAAGATCATATGCTTCCGGTGGTACCGCATCTTCCCTTGGAGGCACGATGAGGCCTACGGACCGTCGTAATCCTGCCGGACATTGTTGATCAGAGCGCATGAGCTATGTTCCTTGCAGCTTCTGTGACCAGCGCGGCCAGTTCCGGAACCTTGGTTTCCGGCAGGCGGTGATCAGGGATAGACAGGCTGACAGCAAACCGTGGAGTTCCGTGCTTTTCATGGATGGGAGCAGCGATTCCCTTGATTTCAGAGCGCCACTCACCACGGTTGTAGGAGTAACCGCTCTCGCGGATGCGCTCAAGTTCGGTCCGCAGTGAATCAGGGTCGGTAATCGTATCCGCCGTAAAATGAGTTGCTAGGCGATGATTTAGGTAATCTTCGATGGAATCGTCTCCTGACCAGGCAAGAATGGCTTTGCCTGATGCGCTGGCATGGAGCGGAATTGTCGTTCCCAGAGGATCAAATACGCGTACAGGATGGGATGAATCGACTTTATCGAGTACGACCACGTCATCATTCTGTCGAACTGTCAGGTGCACATTTTCATTGACTGCTTCCAACAGTTTTTTCATGACCGGCATGGCAATGTCACGTATTCCGGCACCGCGCCCCCTGCTTGCCAATGCCAGTATTTTCGGTGTTTGAATCCAGGTTTTGGACCCTTCTGGATCCGGCTGGATCCAACCTTCGTCGGCCAGTGTCAGCAGGGCGCGCTGCACAGTGCTTTTCGGCATCCGGGTCCGCCGGGCGAGTTCACTGACACCCAACGGCTGCCCCGTGATCACTTCTTCCAGTACGCGCAGCGCCGTGGCAACTACCTGCATTGGTTGTTCCTTTCCACGTGAAAACTGATGGTTGACAGGGCTTTGTGTTGTGAGTCACTCTTCATTCATACCGTAACGTAGCACACCGTGCCGCCAGATGGCACACGGTGGCACAAGGAGGACTTGAATGTCGCAGCTTGTACTTGAAGGCCTGACCAAATCGTTTGGCGTCTCGAATGCAGTGGAGGATCTGTCTCTCACGGTGGAAAGTGGAGAATCAGTCGTTTTACTGGGCCCCAGCGGCTGCGGGAAGACCACCACCCTGCGGATGATCGCAGGGTTTGAGACCCCGACCTCGGGCAGCATCCGCATTGGCGACCGGCTGGTGGCCGGGCCTGGTGTCTCCGTCCCGCCGGACAGCCGGGAAGTGGGAGTGGTTTTCCAGAGCTACGCCCTCTGGCCTCACATGACGGTTGCTGAGAATGTCTGCTTTGGGCTCACGACCAGAGGTGCCCGGAAAACGAGGAAATACGGCAAGGCAGCACTGGCTGAGTCTGCTGCCAATGCTCTGGCCCAGGTCCAGCTCGATGGCCTCGGCCTGCGTTATCCGCACGAGCTCTCGGGTGGGCAGCAGCAGCGGGTGGCGCTGGCCCGTGCGCTTGTTATCAATCCAGATGTTCTTCTGATGGACGAGCCGTTGTCCAACCTGGACACCCGGCTGCGGGAGGATATGCGCCTTGAGATCCGCAGGCTGCAGCAGGAATCAGGCATCACCATGGTCTACATCACGCATGACCGGACTGAAGCCCTGGGCCTCGCCGATCGAATCGTGGCGCTTCGTGCCGGCCGGTCACAGCAGATCGGTCCGCCTGAGGAGCTGTACCAGCGGCCCCTTTCGAAGTTTGTGGCACAGTCCCTGGGTCCGGCGAATGTACTGCCGGCGACCGTGCTGGGAAGTGATTTCACCGAAGCGGAGCTCGAACTCATTACCGGCCAGCGCGTCACGGTAGGGCATCCGGTCGGGGCCGCCGTGCCGACCGCCGGCGAGCAGGTCCAGGTGTGTATCCGGCCCCACGATCTCTCCATTTGCGCGGACGGCGGAGAGACTAACGGCGTCGTTACCAATCGTTCCTTTTTGGGGGATGAGAACCACTATCTTGTCGCCGTGGACGGGGTGGAGGAAGTATGCAGGATTTTCGACCGCGAATTGACGAATCATGAACCAGGCACCCGGGTCCGGGTGGAGGCACTCGAATACAAGCTAAGCATCCTGGCACACGAACCGGCCGGCGGTACTACCGGTCTCCCAGCACGAGCAGTCGCTTAAGAACTCAACGAAGAGGATTTAGGACATGTCGCACAACAAACTCACCACCCGCATCCTGCTGGGAACCGCCATCCTCAGCATGGGAATGCTAACCGCCTGTAATCCCCCTTCGAGTGAAGCAAGCGGCAGCGCCGATTTGCCGTCCAGCCAGGAAGAGTTGATTCAACTCGCACAGGAAGAGGGGAAAGTCCGCCTGGGCGCCGGGGGACACACCCAGGCGCAGGCTCAGCTGCTGGCCAAGGAATTTGAGGCCGCATACGGAATCGAAGTGGAGTTCATCCGGGAGAACTCCGGCCAAATCGCGCAAAAGCTGGAGGCGCAGCTCTCAGGCGGCAACGTGTCGTTCGACGTCGTCAGCCTCAACGATTCCTCGACGCTGTCTGCGTGGGCGGAGGAAGGCACAGTGGCCGATGCAGCTGTGCCCAATGCAGCTGACATCATTGGTCCGCTGTCCACGGAAGGGGAGAGTTACTATCCGTTCACCTGGGCAGCACTTGGGTATTCGTACAACTCCGCCAAGCTGGATCCGGCCAAGGCGCCCGGCACGTGGGCGGATCTGGCCGCTGCCGAGGGCACCAAGGCCGTGGCAGACCCCGGTTCCTCCGGCGCTGCGCTGACTTTCGCCGCGATCATGGCTGAGGTCGACAAGGACTTCTTTGAGGCACTGGGGCAGAGCAATGTGCTGACATCCGACTCGGCCCTCGCCTTGGGGCAAATGGTGGCCACCGGTGAAGCGTCCTTCGGCATTCCAGGCATTGAACATGACATTGCTTCCGCGCAGCTGGCCGGTGAACCTCTGACAATGGGATACCCCAGCGGCAAAATCGGTGCGATGGCCTCCTACATGGCCAGTCTGGAGTCCGCATCCAGCCCTGCGGCTGCCCGCTTGCTGGTGCAGTTCGCGATGAGTCCGGAATTCCAGGCGGCGCAGCTTGAAATCGGCTCCCGCTCGAGCTTGGCGGGGATTCCGGCGCCGAAGACTGCGGAGGAAATCTCCGAAGACCGAATCAGCGTCGTGGACCAGCAGGACCTGGCCGAAAACCGTGAAGCCGTTATCGAGAGCTTCAAACAGGCGATTCGATGAATGGCTCTGACACGCTTACCGAGGGGAAGCCGCTGCCGGTTCAGCCAGGCGTATCCCCGCGTACTGTCCAAACAGAGAAAATCGCCCCCTGGGTATGGGTCGCAATCGTCGTTTTCCTGGTGGTTATCCCGGTAACAGCGCTTTTCTGGCAAAGCCTGGCACTTCCTGACGGGGGGCGGGGAGTCCAGAACTATGTTGAGGTCCTCTCCCGAGGTGATATCTGGGAAGCGATCCGCAACTCTTTTGTGATTGCCTTTGGATCAACGGCGGCTGCACTGCTCATCGCGGTGCCCTTCGCATACCTTGTCAGCCGCACGGACCTTCCGGGCAGAGGGTTTTTCCGCTCCGTAGCAGTCCTCACCTTCGCCGCCCCCGGATTCATCGCAGCCATGGGGTGGATCCTCCTCCTCGGACCTCAGAGCGGTTTGATCAACCAGTACCTCTTCGCGCCACTGGGCCTGCCGGCATTCAACATCTTCAGTCCCCAGGGAATCGTGTTTGTCCTGGCGTTTTTTCTCTATCCATTGATCTTCCTCCCCGTCGCAGACGCGCTGGACAATATGGACACCCGGTTGGAGGAGGCGGCGGAGTCTCTCGGAGCCTCGCGGCTCCAGACCCTGAGGCGCATTACGCTGCCGCTTATCCTGCCACCGATTTTCTCCGGCAGTCTGCTGGTGTTCATCAGCGCCTTCACCATATTTGGACCGGTTGCCCTGCTTGGCGGCCCGGTCGGATTCCAGACGATTCCAACCGCGATGTTCCAGCTCATGAGCTTCCCGCCACGGATCGAATATGCGGCTGTCCTCGGGCTGCCCGTCATAGTCGTCCTGGCCCTGCTGGTCTATCTGCAAAAGAAACTCTACGGACGGCGGCGTTACACCACCGTGGGCGGTAAACCCGGACTGCGGCGGCAGATCACCCTGGGGAGTGCCCGCTGGGCGTATTTTGCCGGCGGTCTCGCGGTTTTCACAATCTCAGTGATCCTCCCCTTTGGTGTTCTGGTCCTCACTTCGTTCCGAAAAGCCATCGGGCTGCCGCTGACGTGGGAGAACTTTGTTCTTTGGGACAACTATGCCGCCCTTTTGGAGCAGGACAGCATTGCCCGCTCCTTCTTCAACAGCATGTGGATCGCCGTGGGCGCAACTGTCTTGAGCCTGTTCATTGCCTTCCTGGCCGGTTGGCTCCTGGAACGTACACGCTGGGCAGGGCGGTTCGGGGTTCAACCGATGATGCTGGCGCCACTGGCCTTCCCTGGAGCGATTTTGGGCATCGCGATGATCATCGCGTTCTCCGGAGGGCCATGGTGGCTGGGCGGGACGTTGACGATCATGTTCCTGGCTTACCTGATCCGGGTTGTTCCGCAGTCCTTCACGTACGTGCAGGCCGGATTCAAGCAAATCAATGTTGAAACGGAGGAAGCAGCGCGCAGCCTGGGAGCGTCCTGGGGAGAGACCATCACAAGGGTGACAGTCCCTCTTCTGCGGGGACCGCTCCTGTCAGTCGGAGTCCTCAATTTCGTCATCCTCTTCCGGGAACTCGATGTTTCCATCTTCCTGTACACCGGGGCCAATGAGGTTGCTCCCGTCATCCTCTACAACCTCGCCTCGCAGTCCCAGTTTCAGGTAATGGGAGCGCTTGCTGTTGTCATGCTGCTGGTCAATCTGGGAGTGGTCCTCCTTGCGCGCAGGCTCTTCGGCGTCAAGATATCCGGCTAATTTCCGCAATCAAAGGTAGTCAAAATGAAGATCATTAGTGCCGATTCCTGGATTCTCCGGGTTCCATTTATTCGCACAAGCGCAGATTTCGAAGGCGCTCACCATGAACTGATCGGTGTCACGCTGCGAACCGAGTCCCACTCCGGCATGGGCTACAGCTTCATCACGGACACGGCTGGGGGCGTGGCGGTCAAGGCGCTGCTGGACAGCTTGCTGCTGCCCCGGGTTATTGGACGTGATGCCAGGGAAGTTGAGAAAATCTGGCACGAGTTCTTCCTGCTGACCCACCGGATGGGCAACGGGATCAACCGCTTCGCGATGGCTGCCATCGACATTGCGATGTGGGATGTGAAATCAAAATCGCACGGGAACTCCCTGGCGGTGGAGCTGGGGCAGCTCAGCGACTCCGTTCCCGTCTACGGGTCCGGCAAAGCCGGGACACGGCTCTCCACCGATGAGCTGGTCGAGCTATCCGTCGGATATGTCGAAGACGGATTCGATGCGGTCAAGATCCGTGTGGGACTGGACGTCGGAGCGGACCCCAGCCGGCTGAAGCAGGTGCGAGACGCAGTGGGGCCGGACATCCGTATCATGTGCGATGCCAATGAGCGCCTGGACCTGCCCACTGCCCTGTATCTGGGGGAGCAGCTCGCCGATCAGAACATCTTCTGGTTCGAGGAACCAGTTCTCAGCACCGACATCCAGGCCCACGAGATCTTGTCGCAGAAGCTCCCCATGCCCATCGTCGGCGGTGAGCATCATTGCAGCGCAGCGGAATTCGTACCGTATGTCCGGTCCCAGGCATTCCGGATCCTGCAACCGAACGTGTGCATGGTTGGAGGCATCACGGAAATCATGCGGATTGCCCGGCTCGCCGAACTTCACGGGCTCGGTTTCGCTCCCCACCTGATGAGTGACCTGAACGTCCACATCTCCGCCGCGACCACCAGCACAACCTATGTTGAGTACTTTCCCTTCCTGGAGCCATACACAACGAACCGGCTGAATGTGACCAAGGGCCGGGCCGAGGTACCGACTGCGCCGGGCCACGGTATTGAGTTCACTGCGGAAACCTTTGAGCGGTACCAAATTGCCTAGCCGGGCCCCTGCAATGCAAGGCCAGGCCGCAGCGCCCATCGCCACACGAATCAAGAGGATGGACATATGAGGAGCAGCAGTGTTCTGACGGATGAAGCGGGGCACACGGAGGCAGGCGTGCGATGGCCGGACTCCATAGCGGTCATCGGTGCGGCGGGGCTGGTCGGATCCAGTGTTGTGTACCAGCTTGGCCTCGAGGGGATCAGCCGCATCGTGCACATGGTTGATGTAAAGGAAAATCTCTCACGGGCCCATGCCCTCGACATTGCTGAGGCTCAGGCGCTCGCCGGCGTCAGCGGTCCGGAGCTGCACGTTGTTCCGGCGGCCGAAGTATCCGAGGTCGGCTCCGTTGACCTGGTTATCCTCGCGGCCTCAGCTCCCGAGATCCCAGGCGGTGACCGCAGGGAGTTCCTGGCGGCCAACCTGCAGCTACTCGGTGTGCTTGCACCTGCGGTGCAAGCACTGGTGGGGTCTGCAGGCGTGGTCTTGGTTCTTTCCAACCCTGTTGATGTGATGGCTGACTGCCTGCATCGGATGACGGACATCGAACCCCAACGAATCCTGGGCTACAGCCTCAACGATTCCGTCCGATTTCAGCTCGCGGTTGCGAGAGAGCTTCAGGTGATGCCTGAACAGGTCGAAGCCCAGGTGCTGGGTGAACACGGCGGCGGTCAGGTATTGATGTTCAGCCGGCTGAGGGTCGACGGGCAGCCGGTGGAACTCTCCGAACTCCAGCAGACGCGGATTCGTTCGGATGTCGACGGGTGGTTTGCCCGCTGGTCAGGCCTGGAACCGGGCCGAAGCACAGGATGGACGACGTCGTTCGGCACGATGAGCACCATTCGGTCCATGGGCAGTGGCGACCTCTTCCCTGCTGCGGCCTGGACCGGCGGTTTGTCAGGGATGCCTGAGACTTTTGTGGCACTGCCCGTTCGCTGCCTGAACGGCACGGTTGCGGTTCAGCCGTGGGAAGGCAGCGCCGAAGAGCGAAAAGAAATCCTCGATGCTGCCGTTTCCGTGCGGTCCGCGGCGGATACGGGCTTGCGGGGCCAGGGCACCGTGAGCTGAGCAGACGCTCCGTCCGGCTTTCCCACCTCCGCGTCGGTACTGACGCGCACGGCGCGGTTGTGGGAAAGTTGCGGTGGAGGAAAAGCATGCCGCGCCAGCACGTCAACACACACATCGCCATCATCGCGTGTGTATGCCTGTGCCTGCTGGCGTACCTGTCCTGGTCTGCTCCGGACCCGGATATCAACGCCAGCGCCCCTGCCTCGGACGCGGACGCCACGTCCAGCGCGGCTGCACCGGACCCGGGAACCGGGGCCACGGCCAGCGCAGCCCCGGATTACGACTCACCGCACAGCATCACCGTGGTGGTGAACAAACACCGCCCGCTGGCGGACCCCGCCTACATCCCCGCCGACCTGGGCGACACCGCAGGGGTGCCGCTGCGCGCCGAAGCAGCCTCCGCGTACCTCCAGATGAGCGCCGACGCCGCAGCGGCAGGTGTCGGCCTAGCCGCCGTCAGCGGCTTCCGGGCCGCAGATGCCCAGGGACTGCTCCACGACTCCTACACCGAGAGCTATGGGGTGAGCGCTGCCGAAGCAATTTCCGCACGCGCTGGATTCAGCGAACACCAGACCGGGCTGGCAGTGGATATTGGCAACAACGACGGTGCCTGCTCGCTCAAAGCCTGCTTCGCCACCACCCCGGCCGGTGCCTGGGCCGCCGCCAATGCCCACCGGTTCGGGTTCATCATCCGCTATCCGGAGGGAGCGGAACACATCACAGGGTTTACCTACGAACCGTGGCACCTGCGCTATGTCGGTACGGGCCTGGCACAGAACCTGTTCGACGCCGGCATCACCCTGGAAGAGCACGCCGGCCTTCCGCCCGCCCCCGGCTACTGAGCACGACTGCCTGGCAGCCCACGCAGCTACCCTGCCTCCCGCCCCCACCGGCCGGCGTCGAGCGCAGCCACAACACCGCCGTCGACCAGCAGGTCAATACCGGTGATGAAGCTGGCGTCGCTGCTGAGCAGGAAGGCCGCGGCATTGGCGATGTCACCCGGTGTGCCGAGACGTCCCGTTCCGGAGGCTTCGACCATGGCCCGCATCTGCGCGCCCGACCCTCCGGCGAGCTCCTGCTGGCCCATCGGAGTGGAAATCACTCCGGGGCTGATGCTGTTCAGCCGCGCACCGCGCCCGCCCCACCGCACGCTTTCCGCCTGGACCCGGGCCTGGTTGGCGCGTTTGGCCACACTGTAGGCGTACCCCGGATCGTCGATGCCTGTGACGAACGGCAGCCCGAGCAGGTCATCAGCCGGTTTCGCGGCGAGGTCCGCGAGCGCGTCCGGGGGAATCCGGCCACCCGCCATGTACGCGGACATGCTGGAGATGACGACGCCGGCACCACCGCGGGCGATCACCTTCTCGAATTCCTCCAGCACCAGGGCGACGCCGTAGAGGTCGACTCTCCAGATGGCTTCCACCGGAGCCTGCACGGGGGAGAGCCCGGCAGTATGGACGACGCCGGTAACCGTACCCAGTTCCCGGGCCGTGGCTGCCAGCGCCGCTGTGGAGTCCCGCGAGGAAACGTCCACAACCTGGGAAGCGACGTCGTACCCCTCACCAAGTGCCTTATCGACGGCATCCTCGAGGAGGGCTTCGTTGAAGTCCGCGAGGAGTACCTTCCTTCCCGCACCGGACCGGCGCACCACGGCCAGCCCCATGCCGCCTACTCCGATTACTGCCAATACGTCCGCTGTCATGTCCGCTCCAGTCCTCTGCACGGTTGGGGTGCGCTGAGCCTCCGCCGCGAATCCCACGGGGTGCCGGCCGGAGTACCAGGTCCCGGCCATCTGCCCAGTCTGGCGCGGGCAGCGGCGCTTCACAACAGTGGACGCCGGGTGCCCGGGGGGGGTCAACGGCGAGCGGCCACATCCTCCACGGACCCGCTTGCATCGGCAGCCGCGGCTCCCGCACCGGCTCCCGCCGCGCTCCCGGCTTTCCCCGCCACCCCCACAGGACGGCTGAGCGGGGACGCAGGCAGCCAGGAACCGGGCTCGCTGAGTTCCACGCGGTAGACGCCGCAGCGGACGCATTTTCGGTAGGCGACTGTCCCCAGGGATGATCGGTGCCGGGATGCCGTAGCCCATCCGTGTTCGCACTCCTGGCTGATTCCGGGGCTGGCCGGCTGTTTCTGCGTTTCCATGTCCCGAGCATGATGTAATGGCGTTATGCATCTCAACCCTTACGGGGAGTACGCCGTGCTGCTGGCGGCGTCGCTGGCCAATGACTGGCCCCTGACCCGCGGCGGCATTGTGGACAGGACTCGCAGTTTCGGCATGACGATGGCCTTCTCGGAGTCGCCGGTGGACCATCAGGAGGTCAGGGCGGTCGTGGACCGGTGGCTCGAGATCGTGGATGCGTCCGGCGCGGACCAACGTGCCAGCCTGCTGAACGGGTTGATGAAGGACGCCGCAGCGTACCCCCGGCTCACTGATCACGACGGCGAAGGCTGGCATCTGCATTACCGGGACGATGGACAGTCACTGGCCGAGGTGCTGCTGGCCGTCATCAGTGTGGGCACCGCCCTGCACCTGACCACCCGTGGAATGACCCGCCTGCGCCGGTGCGAAGCCGGACTCACGCCGGGAGACTCCTGCCGGAACGTGGTTGTTGATGTCACCCGCAACGGCCGGCAGCGGTACTGCTCAGTGCGGTGCGGCAACCGCGCGGCCGTGCGCCGGCACCGGGCCCTGCACCCGTAGGGGCCCGGCCGTTGCGTTCCCTGCAGCGGAAGTCGGAGCCGGACCCTGTGCAGCCGGGCGGACCGTGCGGGACACTGGGGGACTAGCTCTGGCCGAATCGGAGACCTGCCATGACCGGAATAATGCCGATGCTGACCTTGAACAACGACGCCGAGGTCCCCGCCTTGGGTTTTGGGGTGTACCGCAACCCGCCCGCCCGGACCACCGTGTCCGTGGAGACCGCCCTGGCCAACGGATACCGGCTGATCGACACTGCGGCCGCCTACCAGAATGAGGCGGAGGTTGGTTCGGCCCTGAGCCAGTCCGGCGTCGACCGGGCCGGACTGTTCATCACCACCAAACTGTGGGTGGATGACTACGGCTATGATTCGGCGCTGCGGGCCTTCGACGCCAGCCTGGCGAGACTGGGCCTCGACTATTTGGACCTGTACCTGCTGCACCAGCCGCTGCCGTCAGATTTCGATGCCACGGTAGCCGCTTACCAGGCGCTCCAGACCCTCTACGAACAGGGCAGGGTGCGGGCGATCGGGGTCTGCAACTTTGATACCGGGGAGCTGGCCGAACTGCTGGCCCGCACCGACGTCGTTCCCGCCGTAAACCAGATCCAGGTGCATCCCTACTTCAGCCAGCCCGAAGTCCGGGCCTTCAACCTGGAACACGGGATCCTCACGGAGGCATGGTCACCGATCGGGGGCGTCAACCGGTACTGGTCCGATGCCGGGCAGGTGAAGGACCCGCTGCAGGATCCGGTGATCACGGCCCTGGCCGCCAAATATCATAAAACCCCGGCGCAGGTGATCCTGCGCTGGCATGTCCAGCTGGGGATCTGCGCTATCCCGAAATCGGTCACCCCAAAGCGGATCGCGGAGAACATTAACATTTTCGATTTCTCCCTCACCCCGCCGGAACTTTCCGACATCACCTCGCTGGACACCGGAATCCGCGGAGGCCCCAATCCGCAGGAGATCACCCGGTCCTGAAGCGTTTTGTGAGGTCCCTCAGGCTGGCCGGCGGCCGCCGGAGCTTCAGGGAGTGGCGCTTCCCGAACCGCGGTGTTCCGCTTTGCTAGGGTCACTGCATGCTCTCATCCCATCTGCCCCCAACTGCTGCCCGGGTGCAGCAGGCTCTCGCGGACAAAGGCTCCGCTGCCCGCGTCATTGAACTCGATGCCTCGGCGCGGACTGCCGCTGAAGCCGCCCATGCGCTGGGATGCGAGGTGGGCGCCATCGGCAACAGCCTCGTGTTTATGGCCGACGGCGCGCCGCTCCTGGTGATCACCAGCGGCGCCCACCGGGTGGACACAGAAGCGCTCGCGGACCGGTTAGGCCGGGCAAAGATCAAACGGGCCGCACCCGAGCAGGTTCGGTCTGCCACGGGCCAGGCCATTGGCGGGGTGGCTCCGCTGGGGCACCCGGAGCCGGTCCTCACCGTGATCGACCGCGACCTGGCGCAATATGCGGACGTCTGGGTCTCCGCCGGGACGCCGTATACGGTATTCCGGACGGACTTTGCCGAGCTGGTCCTGCTCACAGGCGGCCAGACACTGCAGGTGGACTGACTACGGATCAACCGGCCGGGCCGGATGGATTGGGTGAGCAGGGGAATGGGTGAGCCGGGGGAACCAGGGAACGGGTGAGCCGGGCGGGCCAGGTGAACCGGCGTGCGGCGGCAACGGTTGACGGTCCCGCTCCCTGCGCGCAGGGTGGAGGAAACCACCGGGTACGGTGAACCACGGCCAGCCAGCCAGCCGCCGTCGTTCCCGACCCTGCCACAGCCGGAACCCAACGAACGGGAGAAACGGATGAAAGCGCGTGAACTAGGGATGGCTGGGCTGCGGGTATCGGAGCTGGGACTGGGGTGCATGGGCTTCAGCCAGGGCTACGGTCCGTCAGCCAGCCGCGAAGCTGCCCTCACCCTCATCCGCACTGCCGTGGACCGGGGAGTGACTTTCTTCGACACGGCGGAGGTCTACGGCCCATACAGCAACGAGGAGCTGGTGGGCGAGGCGCTGGCGCCCTATCGGGGGCGGGTCACCATTGCCACCAAGTTCGGGTTCAAGATCAACGCCGACGGGCGCCAGGTCGGACTGGACAGCCGCCCCAAGCACATTCGTGAGGCCGTCGACGGCTCACTCCGGCGGCTCGGGGTGGAGGCCATCGATCTGCTGTATCAGCACCGGGTGGACCCCGGAGTTCCGATTGAGGATGTCGCCGGAACTGTGAAAGACCTGATCACCGAGGGGAAGGTCAAGCACTTCGGGCTGTCCGAGGCTTCAGAGGCAACCATCCGGGCAGCGAATGCCGTGCAGCCGGTGACTGCCGTGCAGAGCGAATATTCGCTTTGGTGGCGGGAACCAGAGCGGCGTGTGCTGCCGGCCTGCCAGGAACTGGGTATCGGCTTCGTTCCGTTCAGCCCGCTCGGCCGCGGATTCCTCACCGGCAAGATCACGCCGTCCACGGAGTTCGCTGCCGGAGACATGCGCGGCCGTCTCCCGCGGTTCGCGGCCGACGCCCGGGAAGCGAACCAGGCGGTGGTTGAGCAGCTGGAAAGGATCGCGGGGGCGAAGGATGCGGCTCCGGCGCAGATCGCACTGGCCTGGCTGCTGGCGCAGAAACCATGGATTGTGCCGATTCCGGGGACACGGAAACTGGAGCGGCTGGAAGAGAACCTGGAGACAACAGCGGTGGAGCTCTCCGACCACGACCTTCAGGAAATCGAGAACGCCGTTCTGCGGATCCCGGTCCAGGGTGCGCGCTATCCCGAGGAACTGGAAAAGACGATCGACAAGTAAGGCCGGGGGCACGGGTCCCGGCGGTTGCCGGGCTGGTGAGGTGGCGCCTGAGGCGGGCCGGAGCGGTTCGGTGAGGTGGCGCCGTCGCACCTTGAATGCCGCCGCCGGTGGGTTGGGCGCACACCGGATTCAGGTGCGTAGCCCGGCGGCAGGAATGGAGGAACGGGCAGGATGGGCAACCGGGGAGCTGACGCGTACCGCCGCCGGATGGAGCAGGCCGCAAGGTTGCGTGCGTCCGGGGTTCCGGAGCAGCAGGAGGCTGCGGAGACCCCGGAAGAGGCGCAGCTGCGGCGCAGGAAGGCCATGATCGGCCCGGGGGACAGGGCGGATTACCTGATCCGGGACGCCATGCAGCGAGGCGAGTTCGACAACCTCCAATATGCGGGCAAGCCTCTGCCCGGAACGGGTGAGGGGCACGATCCTGACTGGTGGATCAAGGGACTCATCCAGCGCGAAAACCTTAGCGGCCTGGGCCCTCCTGCCCTGCTGCTGCGGGTTGAGGACGCCGAACTGGACAGCCGTCTCGATGCGAAACCGTCCGCAGCCCTGGTCCGGGCGGCTGTGGAGGACTTCAATGCCCGCATCGTCGAGGCCCGACGGCAGCTGCTCGGTGGTCCTCCGGTCATAACTAAAATGCGCGACGTCGAAACGGAGGTCCGGCGCTGGCGGGAACGCAGGGCTGCGGCAGGACCTCCGGAAGCGGCGCCGGAACCGCCGAGGCCTTGGTGGCGGCGTGTGGGGCGGAGAAGCGGAAGGAATCGCAGCTGACTGGCAGGCCGGAAGCGGGGCGGTTGGTTGGGTGGGTGTGGCGTGGGAGCGCAGGTGCGCTGGAGGGGCACATGCGCTGTGGACGGCGCGTGGGGCCCGGGGATGCGGGGCCGCGGGGGATGCGGGGCCGCGGGGCTCGCTGGTGACGGGGCGACGTGACGCCGTCGGCCGCTCCTGGTTGCATGCGCCGATTGGCTGGACAGCAGGGGTGGGTTCTCGCCTCAATCCCGCCCGAAAACACCACTCGATTCCGGTCCTTCCGACACCAAAAAGAACGAGTATTTGATCGCAAATGTCCCGTATCCGGCCGCGCCAAAATCGCCCATTTTAGGGCTCGAAATGTCGGTGGCGGATGAAAGCCTTGAGCTATGAACAGCTTTCCGGAGACCAGGCCATCGAGCGCCGGTGCCCCGGATACGCCGGCTACTCCGGCCACTCCGGTTACTCCGGATGCCGGGGATGCCCGGGACGACGCTGATGCCCCGGGGTCTTCGGGTTCGCATTCGGATGTCAGCATTGGGCTCTCGGTCTTCTGCGCGGACGGTGAAGCCCCGGCCCCAGCCGGTGACGCATTGCCAGACGGTTTTGACGGCAGGTTGTCCCTCAAAGACCCCGGTTTTCTGGCGGATGCGGAGGCCGGGAGTACCCTGGCCAGGCTGGGTGCCCTGGTTTCCTGGGCTCAGGCTCAGCAGGCACTTGTTGTGGCCCGGATCGAGGAGCTGTTCGCCCGCGACATCTCCCTAGCCGCCGGCCGGGAGGATCCGGCGTGGGCACAGAGCCTGGCGGCGGCTGAGGTTGGTGCCATCCTGAACCTGCCCCATATGAGCGCGATGCGCCTGGTCAACGAATCCAACAGCCTCTGCACCGGGCACACTGCGACCCTGCAGAGGCTTTCGGACGGCAGAATTAGTTACCAGCATGCCAGGGTGGTCCTGGACGAGGTGCAGTGCATACCTGACGGGATTCCCGATGAACCTGCGCCTGATCCCACAGGTGCGGAGCCGCTCGACCTACAGGATGCCGGCTCGGTCTGCAGCACGCGTGCCCGGTTTGAACGGGATCTGCTCACGCATGCTGAAGGGATCACAGCCGCTCGGTTCACAGCGAAGGCCCGCAGGCTTAGGGAATCTCTGTTCCCGGGCACAATCCCCGTGCGCCACAAGGACGCCTTCGCGAAGCGGCGAGTCTGTTTTGAGGCCCTGCCAGATGGAATGTCCTGTATCTCCGCTTTTCTCGCCGCAGAAAAAGGCCTGGCGATCCACTCGGCCCTCTCTGCTGCGGCCCGCGGCGAGAAGTCAGCCGGAGACAAGCGTTCCATGGACCAGCTCCGGGCTGACATCCTTCAGTCCCTGCTGCTTGATGCGGGTATTCCTATCAGCTGGCCGGCTGAAGAACGGGTGTCGGCCGGGGGAGTGGCAGACCTGGACGGAGCGGTGACTGCAGGGCCTGGTGCGATGACGAATGAGCCTGGCGCTCCGGGACGTGATGCCGCATCTGGGAATGACGCGTTTCGGGGTGGATTTGCCCCCGTGGCACCCGAAGATCAGGGTATTGCTGGGATGCCGGCAGCGGCTGACCAGCGGTCCGATGATGCGGGGAGGCCCCGAAAAGACCGCACTCCCCGGAAGTCAAAGGCACGACGGGCACGCAGAAACGGTTTGAGGACGGAGGTGATGGTCCTGATTAACGCCGATACGCTCGCAGGACTGGACGAGTCACCGGCGGAGCTCAACGGCTACGGCCCGCTGAGCCCGGAAGCCGGCCGGCAAATGATCGCTCAGGCACTGAGCTGGACTCCGTTGGTACAGGACCCGGCGACCGGTGAGGTTCTCGGAGTCGGACGCCGCCGGCGAATCCCCGCTGGGCTGAAGCGCTGGCTCCAGGCCAGAGACGGCACCTGCAGGTTTCCCGGCTGCGGCGTCAATGTGCAGAGTTCGCAGATCGACCACACCCGGCCGTGGGCTCACGGCGGCAACACCGAGCACTCAAACCTGGAACATCTGTGCCCAAAGCACCACCGGTTCAAGACACTCGGACATTGGAAGGCCCGGCAGCCGAAGGCAGGCACCATCGAATGGACTTCGCCTTTGGACCGCAGCTACCGCACCACGCCCATGCTTGCCTATGGGACCCGGGAAACTCCGGGTGAGCGTTGGACCTTACTGGATTCTGATGCCCGGCTTAGGAGCGGGAAGGGGGCAAACGGTACGGACCGGGCCCAGGGTATGGCCAGCTCACAAGGTTTTGACGGCCCCAACGTTATGCGCGGTGCCAACGTTGTGAACGGCTCTGGCTCACACGGTGTGGATGGCGTCAGGGATATGCGCAGAACGAAGGTTGTGGACGGCTCTATCTCACACGGTGTGGATGGCCTTAACGGGAGGGGCGTCGCGCACGCCATAAATGAGACACTTTACGATCTGGACCCGCCGCCATTCTGAGCATGCTCCGCGTGGTCCGTGCAGTCCATGCAGTCCGTGCAGTCCATGTAGTCCGCAAAAAAGTCCGTCGAAGAAGTCCGTATAGAATCCGTCAGAACCTCAGCAGTCTTCCCCGATCCGGGAAGACCATTCCCGAACCCCGCAAACAAACGCAAACAAACGCAAACAAACGCAAACAAACGCAAACAAAGGAGCAGCATGGCAATCCGCCGGCTGGCGCAAGCATCTCCGGCCGAGATTACCGCCCTCGCCGCAACCCTGGCCGAGGCCTTCGGCAACTACCCCTGGACCCGCTGGACCGTGGACAGCGAGCGCCACGAGGCCCGCCTCGCGGCCATCCAGCGCCTCTATCTGGAATATGTGGGGCTCCCGCAAGGAGAGGTGTGGACCGACGACCTGTTTGACTGCGCCGCCGTTCTTGTTCAGCCAGGACCCGTCGAGCTGGATTCGGGCCTCCAACGCAAGTTGTCCGACCTGCACGGAGAAGCAGGGCATCGCCTGCAAGTCCGTCTGCCGCAGCCGCCCCCGGATGCCTGGACGCTGGCTACCATCGGCGTCGCCCCCGGCATCCAGGGCAGCGGGCTCGGCTCCATACTCTTGGAAACGGTGCTGCAGCACGCGGACGCGCACGGGCGCTCCATCGCCCTTGAAACTTCCTCCGACCGGAACCTCGCCTTTTACAGCCGGCACGGATTCGTGGTCTGGGCGGTGACGGAGACGCCCGACGGCGGCCCAATGGTCTGGTCCATGCTCCGGGAACCTGTTCCCGTCGCCGTTTCATAGGCCAGCTGTAGTCATAGGTCAGCTGTAGGAGTCAGGTTTATCGGCCCGGTAAACCGGGAACAGCACCGCAGCAGGCCGGAGACCTCGACGCACCCGGTCCTGGTTGCCAGACTGAAAAAGCGCCGGAAGACACAATCCGTTCCGGCCGGATGAAATAACCGGGAGGTCGCCTGTGCTCGGTCTGGAACTCCTCGTCGGCCTGGGAATAGCAATCCTCGTATGTTCGCTTGCCGCTCCGTACCTTCGGATAGGTGCCCCGCTGCTACTGCTGGGCTGGGGCGTCCTGCTGGGGTTCGTTCCGGCCTTCCGGAACGTCGAGCTGCCTTCCGAGGT
The DNA here is from genome assembly GCF_023167125.1 of Arthrobacter sp. Helios. Taxonomy (NCBI): domain Bacteria; kingdom Bacillati; phylum Actinomycetota; class Actinomycetes; order Micrococcales; family Micrococcaceae; genus Arthrobacter; species Arthrobacter sp. Helios. The sequence continues at coordinate 1,668,505 of NZ_CP095402.1, read as the reverse complement.
TGTGCTGCTGCTCTTCCTCCCGGCCCTCCTGTACTGGGAAAGCCTGACGACGTCGCTCCGGGAAATCCGGACCCACCAGCGGCGGATCATCCTGTTGAGTACAGTCCTGGTAGTCCTCACCGCAGCAGGGGTGGCCGCTGCCGCCCACGCATTGGGAATGCCGTGGGGGCCGGCCTGGGTCCTGGGCGCCGCCGTCGCACCCACCGACGCCACCGCCGTCGCAGCCCTGGCGAGAATGCTGCCCCACCGCAGCGTTACCCTGCTGCGCGCAGAGAGCCTGATTAACGATGGAACCGCGCTTGTTGTGTACGCCGTGGCGGTGGGAATAGTCGCCGGAGACCGGGACTACACGCCCCTCGTTGTGTCGGGGCTGCTCGTCCTGTCCTACGCAGGGGGCATAGCCTCCGGAGTCCTGGTGGCCTGGGCGGGAATCTGGCTGCGCCGCCGGGTCGACGACGCACTGCTGAGTACCGTCATCAGCTTCCTGACGCCGTTTTCCGCTTTCCTGCTCGCCGAAGAGTTCGGCGGATCGGGTGTGCTGGCCGTGGTGGTCTGCGGCCTGATGATGAGCCAGGCTGGACCCCGGATTAACTCTGCGCTGGCCCGGAGGCAGGCCCGGGCGTTCTGGTCATTTTCCACGTTCCTGCTTAACGGGGCACTGTTCGCCCTCATTGGAATTGAACTGCACGCTGTTGTGCGGATCCTCAGCGGAGGAGAAATCGCGCTGGGACTCCTCGGCGTCGCCGTCGTCTCCGCGGTGATCCTCGCGATTCGTTTCGCCTTTCTGTTCCTCACCAGCTTCCGCATTCCTCTGCGGAACAGGGTCGCCACCCAGAGGCTGCGGCAGGTCAGCAACCGCTCCTGGGTAGTCAGCGGTATCGCCGGATTCCGAGGTGCTGTCTCCCTCGCGGCCGCCCTGGGCGTTCCGGTCCTCACCGCTGCAGGAACCCCTTTTCCAAACCGCGGGATGATCATCTTTGTGACAGCGGGCGTGATTGTTGTGACCCTGACGGTTCAGGGCCCGCTGCTGCCTCTCGTGGCCCGGTGGGCCCGGCTGCCGCAGGACACCGCGATGGAGAAGGAGCGCCAGCTCGCCGAAGTCCGGGCCACCGAGGACGGACTCCTGGCCATTCCGCGGCTGGCCGCGCAGCTGGGCACGGAACGGGACGTCGTGGACCGGATCACCCGGGAACAGCGGCACCACCTCGACGTCCTGCGCGCAACCGGAGCCGGCCCGCGGGACGATCTTCCTGCGGTCCGGAGATATCAGCAGGACTCGGAACTGCGGCTGGCGCTGCTCGGACGCAAACGTATCGTGCTTCTGCAGCTGCGGGACGACAAGGTCATCGACGACAGGGTGCTGCGTCTCCTGGAGGTGCGGCTCGACGTCGAGGAGCTGCGCCTGACCAGGCCCGACGTTGAAGAGTAGAGAGGAAACGCAGAACCCGGCCGGGGATTGTCAGTTCGGAATATCTGCCTGCGGGGTGGTCCGGTAGTCCGTGTCAGTGACATGGCCGCCCCACTCAGCCTCCGGACCGTCGCCCGGGCCGGCAGCATCCCACATGGCCAGATGTGTCATGAAGCTGTCCGGCGCGGCACCATGCCAATGCCACTCACCGGGAGGGGTGTAGATGGTGTCCCCGGCGCGTACATGAGTAATATCGCCGCTTCGGGACTGGACCAGCCCGCGGCCCTCCGTAATGTGCAGTGTCTGGCCGTAAAGATGGCTGTGCCAGGCAGTTCGTGCCCCCGGGGCGAAACGCACCACGTTTACGCGCAGCCGCGACGGCTCACTTCCCTCGGCCAAGACGTCGAACCAGACATCTCCGGTGAACATGGTGTCTGGGCCCTTGACGCTCGGTTTTGCTGGTCGGATTTCCACGACTGTCCTCCTGCACGGCCGATTCCGCGCCTGCTGCGCGGCCCGCTGCCGGGTGATGGGATTTCCTCCAGACGCTACGCCGCCGGATCCGGGCTGCACAACACTGCTGGGTAGGTCAGTGGGAAAAGGCTGATACCCGCGAGCCGGGCAGCAACCGGAATCGACCTGCAAGCGGCGGCCGGGCAGCGCCAGTCCAGCCGGCAAACGATATCCGGGCCGCTGGGTTCCAAGGCCGGTTCCCCGGCAGGGTTCCACCGCAGGGTTACTCCGCCGGGTTCCACACTGCTCAGCAGGCCTTCACGACCGGCAGCTCATCCCACTCGGTGGTGTATCGGGGGGAGGAGAACTTCCGGGACATGGTCCAGTCCGGTTTCGCATTTGAGAGACCGGCCAGGCCCAAACCGATGCTGGCGGCACCGTACTTGTCCGCAACCTTGCCCAGGAGCTCACCAATATGCCGGTGCTCATGGGCGGAGACGAATTCGTCGAACACCGGTTGCGCACCGGCGTCGGACAGGCCGCTCAGCATCACACCGGCCTTGGTGTAGGGGACGCCCTCAACGATGGAGTCCTCCAGCGCGCCGACAGCGGCCCGGGTAAGCACCACAGGATCGGACGTGGGGCTTTGCAGCCGCACCGTGACGGAGGGGAACGACGCCGCCTTCTGGCTGAAGTGAGAGGTTCCGGCATAAGCGGTAAGCACCCGGGCCTGCTGCCCCTCGCGTTCCAGCCGGGCCGCTGCCTGCTGGGCGTAAATGCTCATCACCTGCCGCATCTCCGCCGCCGTCGTCACCGGTGCCGAAAAACTGCGGGAAAAGATCAGCTGCTGCCGGTCTGCGCGCTCTTCCTCCAACGGCAGGCAGGAGGTCCCGTTCAGTTCCAGGACGGTACGCTGCAGCGTAACGGAGAAACGGCTGCGGATCAGTGCCGGATCTGCCGCCTTCAGGTCCGCGACGCTGCGGATGCCCAGCGCGTGGAGACGCTTGCCCAGCTTGGTTCCCACGCCCCAGAGCCCGGTCACCGGGACGCGGGACATAATGGTCTCCACCACGTCCGGATCCATGGTGTCCAGGTTGCAGACTCCGCCCAGATGCTTGTTCTGCTTGGCGATGCGGTTGGCAAACTTCGCCAGCGTTTTGGTGGTGCCGATGCCCACGCAGACCGGCAGGCCGGTGTGGCGGGCGACGGCGGTGCGGATGTCCGCACCCTGGGTATCCAGTTCTTCTGCCGTGCCGGCCAGGCCCAGGAACGATTCGTCGATGGAGTAGACCTCCTGCCAGAGCGCGTACCGGCCGAGCAGCTCCATGACCCGGGAGCTGAGATCGCCGTAGAGCTCGTAGTTGCTTGAACGCTGGACCAGGCCAAGCCGCGGTGCGGCGTCGGCCAGCTTGAACCACGGTTCTCCGGTCTTGATGCCCAGCGCCTTGGCTTCGTCCGACCGGGCCACCACACAGCCGTCATTGTTGGAGAGCACCACCACCGGAATGCCTGCGAGCGCCGGATCGAACGCGCGCTCGCAGGAGACGTAGAAACTGTTGACGTCCACCAGGGCTATCCGGTGCAGCCGCGGTATTACTGGAGTGGGCGCTGGACCCGGCCCTGGACCCGGCCCTGGCACACGAGCTGGGCCGGGCAGGGCGGAGCTGATAACGGCGTCAGCACGGAGTCCGGGCCGTGACGCCACTGCCTCGGAGCCGCCCGCGTCCGAGAGGTCAGTCTCAGACATGGTGCAGGCACCGTGTCACAACGCCCCAGATGGAAAGCTCCGCCGGGTCCGGCACCGGAATGTCCTCATAGTGGGGATTCTCCGCGGCCAGCACTATGCCACGGCCGGCCAGCCGGAGCCGGCGGACCGCCAGCTCGCCGTTGAGGACGGCGACGACGACGGCGCCGTCCCGCGGTGTGAGGGAACGGTCAACGATCAGTTCGTCGCCGTCGCTGATTCCAGTGCCGGTCATGGAGTCCCCGGACACCCGCACGATGTATGTGGAGGTGATGTCGCGGATCAGGTGCCGGTTCAGGTCGATCCGGCCATCGAAGTAATCGCGGGACGGGCTGGGAAAGCCCGAGGCGGCATCGGCGTCGGACAGCGCCTGGCTGCGCGGCGAGGAGCCGGGAACATTCCCCGAAAACACTGGCATCCGCAGCCTTTCTTAGAACATACTTTCGAGTCCTCTCAGATTAGCACTGCGAAGCCCCAAAGCCGGGCCTCATCGCCAGGGTGTGCGGGGCGCTCAACCGAAGGCGCCCGGCCTGCGGTACCCGCTGCGGTGTGGTAACCGGAGGGTCTCCGTCAGGGATACCGTTTAACCTATGAATGTCGAGGTGCACATTCCGCCGAAACTTGGGCGGGAGCTGGAAGAACTGGCCGCGGAACAGGATGTTCCCGTGGAAACGCTGATTCTCAACGGGGCCAGGCTGCTTCTGGAGCACCGTCACAGGCGCAACCACGTGCAGTCCTGATGGTCGTCCCGGGATAGTGTCCTGCCATCCGCAAGACGCGGGGGTGCAGAAAGGCAACAGCCATGAAAATCACTCTGGCAAGCATCTTTGTGAACGACCAGGCCAAGGCTCTGGACTTCTATACCCGGGTCCTCGGCTTCGAGAAGCGGGCCGATGAGCCCGCCGGCGGCGCCCGTTGGCTCACCGTCGGGAACCCCGGAGAGGAAGGCGGCGTCGAACTGCTGCTGGAACCGAGCGGACACCCGGCGGTGCCGCCGTTCAAGGAAGCGCTGGTGCGCGACGGAATTCCGTTCAACTCCTTCACTGTTGAGGACGTCCAGGCGGAGTATGAACGGCTGCTGGGCCTCGGAGTGGAATTCACCCAGCCGCCGGTCCAAATGGGCCCGGTGACCACGGCGGTCTTCTCCGATACCTGCGGCAACCTCCTGCAGATCGCGGCAATGGAGTCCTGACCGGGCACCACCTCGCCGGGGGTCACTGGATCCTGCTCTCTTACCGGGACCCACCGCCCCACCGGGGGGTCACTGCCCCACCGGGGATCACCCTCACGGGGGGTCGCTGAATCCTGCCCTGCGTGTCCGGCTGATGTGACTCAGCCCACGGCGCCAGTTGGTGACGACACACCGGCTTTCGCCGACAGTCCTGCGGGGGAGAAAAGCGAGAACAGTGAGGGTATTAGTTGACAGTCCTGCATGAGACGATCCGGCACGAGGCAGCGCATGGAATGCCCGGCCGCATGAGCCCCGGCAACCGCGCCCGCGGCTATCTGGGTGCCGTGATGTTCGCCAGCCGCTGGCTCCAGGCACCCCTCTATCTCGGCTTGATCGTCGCCCAGCTGCTCTACGTTGTGACCTTCATACGGGAGCTGTGGCACCTGGCCACGCACATCACCACCCTGAACGAGGCGGAGATGATGCTGATGGTCCTGGGTCTGGTGGACGTGGTGATGGTGGCCAACCTGATCATCATGGTCACCATCGGCGGCTACGAGACCTTTGTCTCACGCTTGTCCGTGGATGGACACCCCGACCAGCCCGAGTGGCTCTCCCAAGTCAACGCCAACATCCTCAAGGTGAAACTGGCAATGGCGATCATCGGGATCTCCTCGGTGCACCTGTTGAAGTCCTTCGTTGAGGCGCGCACCTACTTTGAGGATCCGGAGCTCGGTGCTCACGCCGGAGACGTCCTGCTGTGGCAGACCGTGATCCACATTGCCTTTATCCTCTCGGCCATGGCGCTGGCCTGGATCGATAAGCTCAGCATTGCCTCCCACGCCGCAGCGGCAGCACGCCACAGCTGAGACCGGGGGACCGCCAGGGATGCAGTCAGGGGGGCGTCAGCGCCTGGCGTCGTAACTGCTCTCACAGAGAGTGGAGCCTTTGACGCGGTGTATGCGCTGGAGGCAGAAGGGATCGTAGACGGTGACGCCGATCCGGCCGGACAGGGGATCGGCAGACCGGATACAGGTGCACGGTGCGAACACGGGCGCTGAGCCTTTCTGGAACCGGAAATACCTATCCCCTTAATTTTTACTCTTCCGTACAGGGGTCCGGTCGCCAAGGGTGCTCCGCCGGCCGTCCGCAGGACGCCGGGATACTGCAGATGCCCACACCCAGGTTGAGCGCCGGATACCGGCGTCCTCCCACAGCACCTGCACCGCTTTTGCAGACCAGGTGCAGGTTTCGCCTTCCACCAGCTCTGCGCAGCCCGGGAATCTGATCCACGCCCGGACGGGAATTGCGGGCATGGATGTGGTGACCGGGTTGTGGTCAAAATCAAGTTCTTCGGGCGTCAGTCCGATGGGTTCGGCCCGCCGGGCGTAGCGGGCCGCCAACCGTCCGGCAGCCTCCTGATCCATCCTTCTAGTAGAACATATGTTCGAATAATGTTCGACGGCGGCGCCAGGTTCTGCTGCTGTGTTCCGGCAGCGTTTTGGGGCACAATGTTGGCCATGTGCGGACGATACGTGATGGCCAGGGCGACGTCGGATCTGGTGTCGGCCTTCGCAGCGGACCAGGTGGTGGGGGAAGACGTCAATCCCTCATGGAACGTGGCGCCCACCGATGACGTGCGGATTATCACCGAACGCCGCGGACCGGACGGGACCGTGCGGCGCCTGGCGACTGCAAAGTGGGGGCTGGTGCCGGTCTGGGCGAAGGACCCGAAGATTGGGGCGCGGCTGATCAACGCCCGGCGGGAGACCATTCTGGAAAAACCCGCGTTCCGCAAGGCCGCAGTAAAGCGCCGGGCACTGGTGCCCGCCGACGGCTACTACGAATGGGAGAAGACGGAAGAGGGCAAGGTTCCGACGTATCTGCATCCCCCTGTTCCGGACCCGCTGGCGTTCGCCGGGCTGTACGAATTCTGGCCTGATCCGAACCTGCCCGAAGACCACGAACATAAGTGGCTGCTCAGTGTCACGATCATCACCACGAAAGCGGCGGACGAGCTCGGCCACATCCATGACCGGACCCCGCTGGTGGTGCCGCCGGATATGTACGCCGAATGGCTGGACCCGGCGTTGACGGACGCGGAAGCCATTGCACGCGTGCTGGAGGCGATTCCCGACCCGGTGCTCAGTCCGAGGGTGGTTTCGACCGAGGTGAATTCCGTCCGCAACAACGGCCCGCAGCTGATCGAGCCGGCTGGACTGGACTGACCAGCCGAGGCCCGGCCCGGCCCGGCCCGGCCTGGTCCGGCCCGGCCTGGTCCGGCCCCGCCCGTCCCTTCGGCTTACCAGGCATAATCCTCCGGTGCCGGACGGTGGCCCGGAAAGATGGTGTCCAGCTCCGCCAGCGTGTCCTCGTCGAGCTCGAGGTCCAGGGCGGCGAGCGCGTCGTCCAGCTGGCCGGAGGTCCGGGGCCCAATAATCGGAGCACTCACCGCGGGCTGGTGCAGCAGCCAGGCCAGAGCCAGGATTCCCGGTTCGATCTGCAGCTGCGCAGCCAGATCCTCATATGCCTGGATTTGGTCCCGGTGCTTGTCGAGCAGATCCTGGACCCGCTTCTCGGCCCGCCGGCCGCCGTCGTCCTGGGCTTTCAGCACACCGCCGAGCAGCCCGCCCTGCAAGGGGGACCAGGGAATCAGCCCCAGGCCGTACTTCTGCGCGGCCGGAATCACTTCCAATTCCACGGTGCGCCTGAGCAGGTTGTAGATGGACTGCTCGCTGATCAGCCCGTTGAACCGGCGCCGGCGGGCGCTCTCCTGCGCCTGGGCGAGATGCCAGCCCGCGAAGTTGCTGCTGCCGTTGTAGATGATCTTCCCCTGCGCGACGGCGGTTTCCATGGCCTGCCAGATCTCGTCCCAGGGCGTGTTTCGGTCCACGTGATGGAACTGATAGAGGTCGATATGGTCGGTTTGGAGGCGTTTCAGGCTGGCATCGAGGGCCTGGCGGATATTCAGTGCCGAGAGGAAAGTGTCATTGGGGCCCGGGCCCATCGAACCGTAGAGTTTCGTGGCGATCACGGTGCTCGCACGCCGGCCGCCGCCCTTGGCGAACCAGCGGCCCACGATCTCCTCCGTCAGTCCCTTGTTCTCCCAGCCGTAGACGTTGGCGGTGTCGAAGAAATTGATTCCGGCTTCCCTGGCAGCATCCATCACCGTGTGGGCGTCCGGCTCGGAGGTTTTCGGTCCGAAGTTCATGGTGCCCAGGCACAGGCGGGACACCTGCAGTCCGGACCGGCCCAAATGTGTGTACTTCATGCTGCCTCGGTTTCGTCCGGGATCCAGTGAAGTCCGGGATCCGATGAACACGCTCCACTAAACACCCTCCAGGGAATGCGAACACCTTCCAGGGAACATGATCCAGAGCGCGTGGAGGAAGGCGGCAGGGTATCCCGGCGGGCTGCGCCGCCACCCATTCTGCCGCCGGCACGGATGGCTAGGAAGAGGCCGCCGCAAAGCTTGCTGCTGCAGCCCCGAAGCCGCCGCTGTGCACAGGCTCCTGTAACCTGAGAGCGCATCTTTGGAGGACCTGCCAGGAGGATTTGTGCCGGAATCGTATTACCGCCCGCTGGGTGAGGGAACGTTTGAGTCGACACCCCACACGCAGGGGGCCTGGAACGAGCACGAACAGCACATGGCTCCGGCCGCCGGCCTGTTGATCCACTGCCTGGAACAGGAGAGTCCCCGCCCGGACATGCGGCTGGCCCGGGTCAGCTTCGAAATCCTGGGCATCATTGCGCAGGGCACCTTCGATGTGCGGACCAAGGTCATCCGGGCGGGCCGCACCATAGAACTGCTTGAAGCCGAGCTCGTAGCCGGCGGGCGCACCGCCATCCGGGCAACGGCCTGGCGGCTGGCGATCGGTGATTCCACCGAAGTGGCAGCCGTCGAAGATGCACAGATGCCCGGCCCCCTGGACGTGCCCGGTTTTACCGGGATGACTGCCTGGCCGGGAAACTTCATCAACTCCCTGGAATTCCGGGCGGTGCCCGGCCTGCGTCCCGGCCGCGGACAGGTCTGGATGCGCTCGCCGTTTGGGATGGTCGACGGCGAGGACACCCCCGATCTGGTCAGCCTGCTCGGCCTCGTGGATGCAGCCAACGGCATAGCCGCCCGGGTCCCGCCGGGCGGAGACAGCTGGATGTTCCCCAACGTGGACCTGCAGATGCACCTGTACCGCCAGCCGGAAGGCCGCTGGCTCGGCCTCGACACGCGCGTCTCCTTCGGTACGGACGGAATCGGCCTGACCTCCTCGGTCCTGCACGACCAGACCGGTCCCTTCGGGCGCAGCGAACAAATCCTCACCGTCCGCCCGCTGGGCAGGGGATAGCCGGTGGAGGCACCCGCCAGGGTCCTGGACGTTTACCGCCAGCAGCAGTCGTCCGGGGCCGCTGCGGACCTTGAAGGTGCGCTGGCGATGCTGGCCTCCGCCCGGTACGGGAGGCTTGGTCCGGCGCTGCGGATCTACCGGCCGCAGCCAACGGTCGCTTTTGGCCAGCGGGACGCACGGCTGCCGGGGTTCGCGGCGGCCGCCGCCGCGTGCCGCGAGCAGGGCTTCGAACCCCTGGTCCGCAAGGCCGGCGGACGGGCGGCTGCCTACCACGGGGGCTGCCTGATCCTGGACCACATCGAACCCGAGCCCAACGCCGTCGCCCGTTCCCTGGCCCGCTTTGCCGGTTTTGCCGAACTCCTGGCCGCAGCCCTGCAGGACGCCGGAGTACCGGCCGCAGTGGGGGAAATTCCCGGAGAGTACTGTCCCGGGGAGTACACCGTGCACGGCGGAACCGGAGACGCGCGCATCAAACTGGTGGGAACAGCACAGCGCGTGGTGTCCGGAGCCTGGCTCTTTTCCTCGGTGGTAGTGGTCCGGAACGCTGATCCGCTGCGCCGCGTGCTGACGTCCGTGTACGCTGCTCTGGGCCTTGACTGGGACCCCGAGACCGCAGGAGCTGCCGAGGACCTGGTGCCTGGACTCACCATGGACGATGCCGAAACAGCACTGCTGGGCGGCTATCGCAGGTACGCGGGCCTGCGTCAAGGGGATGTCTCGCTCTTGGAGGAAATCACCGGCGGACCGGTTCCTGTCCTTCCAACCACCGCCCGCTGCCCATAGCATCGGGCGCGAAAACCCGTGCAGCCGTCCGGTCTGCGCCCCCCCGATCAGAAGGATTCCGCCTTGCCTAAGAAGAGTGTTGAGAACACCGCCATCCGGCTGAAAGCCATCCTGGAGATCCTGGCCACCCAGGACCCGTCCAATCCGGGCAGGGCAGGCCGTGCCGACGTGCTGCGCCGAGCCCTGGAACAGGTGCCGCTGGAAGGACCTGAAGCCGATTTCCTGGCCAGCGGAGTGGCCCGCGGCGAGCGCTCTCTTGTGACGGCCACCACCAAGCTGGTCAAAGCGGGCTGGATCCTCAAGGAGGGCCGCGCCGGATGGAGCATCACCGCTGCGGGCCGCGCCGCTCTGGCCGATTTCCCCGATGTGGAGCAGATGCAGGCCGCACTGGCCGGAACCGGGACGTCCCGCGGTGCCATGACTCCGGCGGAAACCCGCAGCGAGGCCGTGCTGGAGGACGCGCTGCGCGAACCGGAGTCCGGTGGGCCGGGCGGACAGCCTCACGGGTCGCATCAGGAAGACCGCTACGAAGGCCCCTCCTTTCCGCAGCCCCAGGCGGTGGCGGTAGCCGGAGACTTCGGTGCCCCACTCGGCGGAGAGGACTGGGAGCCGGCGGACCCAGCCGTCCAGCTGGGCTTTGACCGCAGCGACGAACTCTGGAAACTCAGCGTGGACCTCCCGGCCGGTGACTACGAATTCAAGGCCGCGCTGAACGGTTCCTGGGCGGAGAACTACGGCCGTGGCGCCCATTTCGACGGCGTGAACTACAGCTTCCACCACGCCGGAGGGCCGGTGACGTTCCTGTACGACCACGCCACACATACGGTGGTGACCAAACCGGACGGGGCCTGAACCCGGGGAGGGTCTAAACCCGCCTTGACCCGGGGTGAAGGCCTGAACCCGGGGTAAAGGCCAGAACCTGACCGATCAACGCGGGCCGCGGTGCCGCTGCGCGCCGCGCTGGTCTGTGCAGGTCAGGTCAGTTCCGTGCAGTGCAGGTCAGGGCAGGGGCAGGTCATGTGAGGCAGGTCAGCGCAGGTCAGGTATCCCGGTCCCGGCGCTGGACCGGATCCACCAGCACACCGGCCAGTTCCCGGACCCACCAGATACCTTCGGTGCGCAGTTCCTTCGAAGTGGAGAACCGGTACCGGAAGACCCTTGCACGGATCCAGCGCGGCGGGGCCCCGTCAAACGGATCGGTCCGCAGGAGCCTGAGGGTCTGCGGATCGGCCGCCAACAGCCGCTGCAGCAGCACCGGAAACCAGTTCCCGCCCGAGGCACCCAGACCCAGAAACCACATCAGCCAGTCCAGCCGCAGGTGGTAGGGAGCGAACTGGCGCGGCATCCGGCCGGGGTCTCCGGGCTTGCCATGGAAGCCGTACTCCTGCCAGTGGGCCTCCGGCCCCGGCTCGTCCATGGTTCCCTCGATAACTACTTCGTTCCGCCGCCGGGTGATGCTGCCGAACGCGCCGTAGGCGTTGGAAAGATGCCAGCGGTTGAAGGACGCGTTCATCAGCTGGTCGCGGCTGAAGAGGTTCCGCAGCGGCTCCCAGGCCCAGTAGAGCATGGCCGCCGTCAGCATCAGCACCACCACCACGAACCACAGCGGAGTGCCGGCCGGGTCCGATGAACCGAAGGACGCCCACGGCAGAACGGTCCGTACGGCTGCATCGTCCACGGCGCTGAAAGCCACCAAAATCGTCAGGACGTTGAGCCAGGCAAAGTTTCCGGAAAGCACCAGCCACAGCTGTGTCAGAATCACCAGGGCAGCCGCGATGGAGGCCACCGGCTGCGGAAAGAAGAGGAAAACCGGAACCACCAGCTGGGCGAAATGGTTACCCAGCACCTCGGCCTTATGCAGTGGTTTAGGCAGGTGGTGGAAGAACCAGCTGGCAGGATTCGGCATCGGCTGGGTCTCATGGTGGTAGTACAGGGCTGTCAGGTCCCGCCATACCCGGTCTCCGCGCATCTTGATCAGCCCGGCGCCGAACTCCAGCCGGAACACCAGCCAGCGGAACAGGAAGAGCACCGTGACCGGAGGTGCAACCTCGTTGGAGCCCAGGAAGGCCGCCAGGAAGCCGGCCTCCAGCAGCAGTGACTCCCAGCCAAAGGCGTAAAACACCTGACCGGCGTTCACTATCGAGAGGTAGAGGAACCAGACCAGGCCGAACACCAGCAGGGGTACCCACGGCGGTCCCTGCTGCGGCAGCCCTGCCACCAGAAGGGCGGAGGCCACGGCACCGGTCCAGGCCACCACCCGCAGGAGCCGGTCCGAATAGTGCAGCCGGAAGAGGGTGGGAATCCTCCGGCCGGCGGATCGTTCCAGGTGCCGCGGAGCCGGCAGCAGGCCGTGCTCGCCCAGCAGGGCCGGGAACTGAGCGGCGGCGTTGAGGAACGCGATCAGGAACACGGCCGCAATACCGCGCTGCAGCACCTGCCGCGCCAGCTCATATCCCTCTGCGCTGAAATATTCCATGGCGCCACCACCCTAGCCCCGAAGCTCCTAAGCTGGGACTGGCCGCAAAAACTCTCCAGCATTGCGGAGGTGCCCAAATGACCGCCCCGCGCGTCCTGGCCCTGGTGGTCGCGCACCCTGATGACGACGCCTACGGGCTGGCCGGAACAGTGGCGCTCCATGAACATGATCCCGGGTTCCGGTTTATCCTGGTCCACGCCACGGACGGCGGTGCCGGGCAGGTTGATCCCGCCTACCCGCCACTGCAGGAGCCGCTCGGCACGGTTCGTCGGCGGGAACTGGACGCCGCCTGGACGGCGCACGGCCGCCCTCCCGACCGGCACGAGTGGCTGGAATACGACGACGGCGGGCTCGCCGGGGTGCCCCAGATGGAACTCACGGACCGGATCGGCGGGATCCTCGCGGAGGAGCGGCCCGACGTCGTCGCCACCTTTGGTCCAGACGGGGTGACCGGGCACCCGGACCATATTGCCGTGGGTGCCGCAACCGACGCTGCCTTCGCGGAGCTGCAGGCCGACGGCGGCCCAGGCCTGCTGCGGCTGGTGCACGGCGCAATGCGCCGGTCCACCTGGGAGCGCTGGAACCGGAGCCGGATCCTGCACGGCCTGGATCCCTGGGATGCTGGCCGGATGTATGACCTGCATCCGGTGCCGGATGAGCAGATAGGCATTGAAGTGGACGTCAGCACCGTGGCCCACCGGGTGGTTGCCGGTCTTATGGAGCACCGGACCCAGCGCCACGTTGTTTCCCCCGGTGTTCCGCCCGGTGCCGAGGATGATGCCCGGTGGACACACGCCGTCGGCACCGAAGCACTGGTTATTGCCTGGCCGCCCCGGCCGGCGGGAGCAGCAGTGCTTGGCGACGTTTTCGAAGGTCTGCCCGGTCGCCCGTGAACCCGGTGCCCGGCGCCCGGTGCCTGGGACAGAGCCCCGGGTTTATTATCGAGGGGCACGGCAAGGCAAAGGAGAGCCACCATGTTCGATGACGGCAGGGTCTTCACCAGAGCAGCAGCGGCGGGCCGGAATCCTGCCAGAGACTCTGTCCGGCCGGTCCGGCCCCCGGAGCCTCCGAGCCATTTCCTGACAGCGCCGGAACAGGGCTAGAACTCTTCGTGGCCGGGTGGAGGGATGCCTTCGGGCACGCAGGCAGGCCGTACCGGCGGGCGCTGGGTGCAGCGGCCGCGGCCGGGTCCGCCGCGGGGATTACCCTTCGGGTTCTTCAGCACCGCAGGCTGCATCGGACCATGCCTCCGCCTGGACTGAGAATGCCCGGTGACACCGTGCTTTCCGGCCGGGTGCGCCAGCACACGCGAAGCATCCTGATTCCCGCTTCCACACCGGATGTGTGGACCTTCCTGAACCTGGTGGGTCACGGCCGCGCTGGCTGGTATCTCCTGGACCGGCTCAATATCGGTGATGTCAGATCCGGGGATTCCAGGGGGCGTGGCCCAGCTGTCCCGGACAGCCGGTTCCCGGGCGCCAATATTTCGGATGGCCGGTTCCCGGACGCCAGTACTCCGGACCCCAGTACTCCGGACCCCAGCGCGATCGGCCGCCGCCTGCCGGGCCGGGCGGAAATGCCGCTGCCGGATGTGGACATCGGGGAAGGGATAGCAGCTGACATCGGGGACGAGATTGCGGACCTGCTGGGCACTGGCACCGGCACCGGCACTGGTACTGGATCCGGTTCCGGCACTGGCACCGGCCGCCGGCTGCGGATCAAGGAGGTCCAGCCCAACGAATGGATGCTGTGGGCCGACGGGAACGGGAGGTCCACCTGGCTGTGGCTGCTGCAGCCGGTCCGTACCGGCCAGACGAGGCTGCTGGTGCGCGGCCGGTTCCGGTATGGGCTGCGCCGGGCAGGGCCTGCCGCCCTGCCGCTCGATGCAGTGGACTGGGCCACCATGCGCCGTTGCCTTCTCGGGATCAGGGACCGCGCGGTACTGCGGTCCGCGACCCGGCCCGATGCAGGCTGACTGAATTGTGAACACTGAATGGTGACCGTCCCCCGGCCCGGCTAGCGCTGACGAGGTTCAGGGCCCGGGCGGACAGTGAGCGCTGAGGGGAATGAGGACACTGGCCGGAATTATTGGTCCGGGGTCATTATTGGTCCGGGGTCACCGGACCGGCTGGTACGTTTGATCGATGGATTTCACATCCACCACGGCCCTGCTCGCTGCTCCCCGGGGGCGTGAGCTCTGCCTTGAACTGGCGCGGCTTACAGCGCCCCGGCGTCCCGGCGAGTCCTACGGAAGCGGAGTGCTGACGGCTCCGGGCCTGTCCCGCGCCAGTGAGCAGGTGCTGCGCATCCTGGCCGGCGTCCCGGAGCGGCCTGTCTTCAGCGGCGCGGACCTGCACCGCAGTCTGGCACGGGTGGTCCGGCAGGCAAACTACTGGCAGCCCCCGGATGAAACGGCGCAGCTGCTGGCCGAGCCCGAACCCTGCCGGATGCTGCTTCCCGTGGCCGCCGCCGTCGTCCGCTCACCGGCCGCAGCCTGGTGGAGCGGGCCAGCCGCATCGGTGACCCACTACGTGCAGTGGATCCAGACCAGCACCGTTCCCGGGACTCAGCCTCCCGCACTGCACGACGCCGGACCGGCCCTCGACCGGTGGCGGTCCAGCATCACCGCGCAGGAGGCCAACACGCCGTTCTCCGCGGGGTGGACCGCACGCTGGTGGTCGTCTCCGTCCCTGTCCGGCCTGGTCAGCAGCACTCCCGCGGTGCCAGGCAACGGTCCGGCCGGCCTGGAGCTGGTGGAGGATGCTTTGGAGTGGACCTATGCCCGGTCCTATCCGGTGCGGCCGGCTTCCGGTGCCCGTATCTGGGAGATCCATGGTCCCGCTGACTGGCAGGACCTGGCGGTGCGCTACCCGCTGGAGGTCACCCGGTCGCGGGGCAGCAGCTGGAACCTGGCAGTTCCGCAGTCCGGAGACTGGACCTGGGTCATACCGGACTTCCGCGCCGTGGCCGGCGAGTACGACGCCGTCCACCTGACCGTCTCGGGCTATCTCAGCACCGCAGGGACAGCCCTGGCAGCCGGCGATGCGAAAACCATGCTGGCAGGCTGGGCGCCCGGCGAAACCTGGTGGCTGAACGACGTGCTGGAACCCGCCGGCGAACCGGCGCAGTGGCAGAAAGCCCCTGGGCCCGGTACTGGTACCGCGGCGGGTGCCGAGGCCGGGCAGGATGATCTGGGCTGGCAGGTGCAGGCCGGGAAATGAAAACCGGGCAGCAAAAGTGAAAGGCGCTGCTTCCGAAGCCGGAAGCAGCGCCTTTCACTCGTATCAGCGCGGGGTATCAGGGGAGGTTAGTGCCCCCGGGCGATCCATTCGTCCAGATGCGGTGCCTCGGCGCCGATCGTCGTCGAATCCCCGTGTCCGGTGTTCACGATGGTCTCCGCGGGCAGAGGCAGCAGCCGTTCGCGGATCGACTCGATGATGGTCCCGAAGTCACTGAAGGAGCGGCCGGTCGCACCGGGACCGCCGCTGAACAGCGTGTCGCCGCTGAACAGCACCGGAGCTTCACCGCCCCCTTCCTCGCCTTCCAACAGGAAGCAGACCGAGCCGGGGGAGTGGCCCGGAGTGTGCAGCGCCTGCAGCGTCTGGCCGGCGATCTCGAAGCTGTCTTCGTCCTCAATCACGTCATCCGGCGCCTCGTCAGGGAACACAGCGTCCCAGAGCATCCGGTCCGCTTCGTGCAGGAGCACCGGAGCGCTGAACCGGTCCCGTGCCTCGACAACGGCACGGATATGGTCGTCATGGCCGTGCGTGAGCAGGATGCCCATAACCTCACGGTCACCGACGGCGGCCGCAATGGCGTCGACGTCGTGGGCCGGGTCAATGATGATCACTTCCAGGTCATCGCCGACGATCCAGACGTTGTTGTCCACGTCCCAGGTGCCGCCGTCGAGGCTGAAGGTGCCGGAAGTGACGACCTTGTCGATGCGCGCCGCCATTAGAGCTCCACCACGGAACGCAGGACCTTGCCGTCGTGCATCTTCGTGAACGCTTCCTCAATGTCGCCGAGGCCGATCCGCTCGGAAACGAAGGCATCCAGGTCCAGCCGGCCCAGCTTGTACTGTTCCACGAGCATCGGGAAGTCGCGGGAGGGCAGGCAGTCGCCGTACCAGGAGGACTTCAGCGATCCGCCGCGGCCGAAGACATCGGCCAGCGGCAGCTCGATCTGCATGTCGGGAGTGGGCACACCCACCAGGACAACGCGGCCGGCGAGGTCGCGGGCGTAGAAGGCCTGCTTGTAGGTTTCCGGACGGCCTACGGCTTCGATAACGACGTCGGCACCGTTGCCGCCGGTGAGCGCACGGATGGCCTCGACCGGATCCTCCTCGCGGGAGTTAATGCCGTGCGTCGCGCCCAGGGACAGAGCCAGGTCCACCTTCGCCGGATCAATGTCCACGGCAATGATGGTGGTGGCGCCCGCGAGCTTGGCACCGGCAATGGCAGCGATGCCAACGCCACCGCAGCCGATCACGGCTACGGATTCGCCGCGCTGGATCTCACCGGTGTTGATGGCGGCGCCGATGCCGGCCATCACGCCGCAGCCGAGCAGGCCCACAGCGGCGGGATCGACGTCGTCGTCCACCTTGGTGCACTGGCCGGCTGCCACGAGGGTCTTCTCGGCGAACGCTCCGATGCCCAGTGCGGGGGAGAGCTCCGTACCGTCTTCCAGCGTCATCTTCTGGGTGGCGTTATGGGTGTTGAAGCAGTACTGCGGCTGGCCCTTGCGGCACGCGCGGCACTCGCCGCACACAGCGCGCCAGTTCAGGATGACGCGGTCGCCGGGAGCGACTTCGGTGACGTCGGGGCCAACGGCGGAGACGACGCCGGTGGCTTCGTGTCCGAGGAGGAAGGGGTAGTCGTCGCTGATTCCGCCCTGCTTGTAATGCAGGTCAGTGTGACAGACGCCGCAGGTGAGGATGTCCACCAGGGCCTCGCCGGGACCGGGATCCGGAACGAGGATCGTCTCCAGCGTGACGGGGGCGTTCTTTTCCTTGACTACTACCGCTTGGACCTTGTGAACCATGGGGAAGGACTGCCTCTCGGGAGATTGCTCAGGGCACCCCGCAGCAATGGGGGCATCTCCATCCTAGGGAGGCCGCTGCCGGGAGTCACTTTTAGGTCTTCTGGCTGCGGCCTGCGTCAGCGCAGGCCGCAGCCAGATTGCCCTGGTACCTGCAAGGCCCTGGCCGGTTCAGTTAGAGACCCAGACGGGACTTAACCTCGGCTGCGGAAGGGTTCGTTGCCGAGGAGCCGTCCGGGAAGATCACGGTGGGAACGGTCTGGTTGCCGCCGTTCAGGGATTCCACCAGGTCCGCGGTACCCTCAACATCCTCGATGTTGACCTCCGTGTAGCCGATGCCCTGGGAATCGAGCTGCGACTTCAGCCGCCGGCAGTAACCGCACCAGGTGGTCGAGAACATGGTGATGGTTCCGGCCTCAGGGGTGAAGGCTTCGGCGGTTGCTGGCATTGGGTACTCCTTGCTGGTTCGTTTGTGCGCTCTAGTACTGCTGATACTGCTGCCATGGGAAACACCGGGCCGTGGCTTTCCATTCCCGGAAGCTTTTATTCCAGGCAATGGAAAGCACCGGTATCGGCGGGATTTGCTTTGGCGCAGTGGGTTCGGCGCGGCGACGGCTGCGGGGGCGGCGGCGCGGTGGCGCGGCGTCGGCAGCGGGGACATCGCCGCGATCGCGTCCGGTAATTCACCTCGCGTTAAACCGGTGTCCCCCTGCGGGCCGCCCGGGGCTGCCAGCGTGGGCGGGGTCAGCACCCCACGGGAGGAAGACCAGATATGACTGAGCCGATGGATGAACTCCGCCCCGCCGAGGCAAGCCCGGCCGTTCCCCGGAAGCGGCTGCTGCCCATGCTTGGGCATACCCGCGGAAAGCGGAGCGCGGTGACCTGCGCCCTGAAATGTGACAACGCCTGCAGCAAGGCGGTGTGCAACACCTCCTCCAACAGCTATTTCCGGGACATTGTTTCGGCTGAACTTTCCCGGCGTTCGGCACTGGGCGCCGGTGCGGCCGGAGTTCTGGGCGCGGCGGTGCTGACGCTGGGCGGCCGGCCGCCCGCAGCGGCAGCTGATTCCGGACGCCGCGGGCCTAAGCCGGGACGGCTGGCGTTCGCCCCGATATCCCCCGTGGACGCCTCAGTTGACCGGCTGGATGTCCCCGAAGGCTACGACTGGAAGCCCCTGCTGCGGTGGGGTGACCCGCTGTTTGCCGACTCTCCGGACTTCGACTTCTCTGCGCAGAGTGCCGCTGCCCAGGCCCGCCAATTCGGGTACAACAACGACTACCTGGAGATCCTCCGCCAGCCCAACGGCAAGAAAGGGCTGCTGGTCTGCAACCACGAATACGTCAACCCGCAGATCATGTTCCCGGAGCCGCCGGCAACAGCGGCCGAAGAAGCGCAGCGGCGCGGGATCTTCCGCAACGCCGTCGGCCTCTCCGTGGTGGAACTGGAACGCAGTTCACGCGGCACGCCCTGGTCCTTTGTCCGCGGCGCCCGGCTGAACCGGCGCATCACCCTGGACACCGTCTTTGAGCTCACCGGGCCTGCCGCCGGCTCCGAACTGCTGAAAACCGCTGCGGATCCGCAGGGCCGGTATGTGCTGGGAACGCTGGGCAACTGCGCCGGCGGGAGCACGCCCTGGGGGACGGTGCTCTCCGGCGAGGAGAACTTCAATGGCTTCTTCCGGACCGGCGGGACCAGTGCAGAAGACCGCCGCTACGGACTCGGCAGCGATCCCACGGCCATGGGGTGGGAGCAGGAAGACCCGCGGTTTGACGCCCGCTCAGCGCAGACCCGGAACGAGCCAAACCGATTCGGCTACGTCGTCGAACTGGATCCCGAGGACCCGGAATCAACGCCGCGCAAGCACACCAGCCTGGGCCGGTTCAAACACGAGGGCGCCAACGTCATCATTGCCCGGAACGGCAAAGCGGTGGCGTATTCCGGCGACGACGAGCGGTTCGACTACCTGTACAAGTTTGTCTCGAAGCACAAGTACCGGAAGAACGATAAGCGGCACAACATGACCCTGCTGACCGAGGGGGACCTGTACGCGGCCCGCTTTACCGGCAGCTCGCCGGCTGGTGAGATCGACGGCTCCGGGAGCGTTCCGGCCGACGGCGGTTTTGACGGACGAGGCACCTGGCTTCCCCTGGTGGTGCGCGGGAAGTCGGCTGTCGCCGGCATGAGTGTGGAAGAGGTGCTGGTCTATACGCGGCTCGCAGCCGACAAGGCCGGTGCCACCAAGATGGACCGCTGCGAGGACGTGGAGCCGAGCCCATCCAGCGGACGCGTCTACGTTGCCTGCACCAATAACTCCAACCGCGGAACAGGCAGCAACGCACCGGTCGATGAGGCCAACCCGCGGCGGGAAAACCGCGACGGCCACATCGTGGAAATCACGGAGGACCGTTCCGATGCCACGGCTGTGGATTTCAGCTGGAACCTGCTGATGCTGTGCGGTGATCCCGCGCAGGGAGACACGACCTACTTCAGCGGCTACCCGCGGGAGTTGGTGAGCCCCATTTCCTGCCCCGACAACCTCGCCTTCGACTCGGCCGGCAACCTCTGGATCTCCACAGACGGCGCGCCGTCGGGCATCGGCTACAACGACGGGCTGTTCAAGCTCGCCCTGGACGGGCGGGACCGCGGCAAGGTGGAGCAGTTCCTCTCCGTTCCCCGGGACGGTGAAACGTGCGGACCGGTGATCCACGACGAGGAATCCATGGTGTTCGTCGCTGTCCAGCACCCGGGCGAGGACGGCAGCTACGGTGCGCACACCTCCTACTTTCCCGACTACGTGCCCGACGGCGGCCAGCCGGCCCCCGGCGAGGTCCGGGCGCCCCGGCCCTCCGTGGTTCAGGTATTCCGCCGGGAGGCCAAGCCAGGGAACGGGAACAACGGGAGCGGGAACAGCGGGCACGGGCACGGGAACTCCGGAAAGTCCTGAAATCCAGGAATCCAGGAATCCAGGAATCCAGGAATCCCGGAAGCCAAGAAGCCAAGAAGCCAAGAGAGCTAAACACTAAACACTAAACACCAGACAGCCAGACAGCAGGACAGGCCGGACCCGGGGGAAGCCAGGCAGCGGCGCACCCCGGATTCCGTCCTCCCCTCCGCAGCAGGCAGACTGGGGGCATGTGCGGACGATACGTCATGGCTAAGGCCATCGGAGACCTGGTGGCGGAGGCCGAGGCCGAGGCGGATGCGAACCTGGAGCTTCGCCAGTCCTGGAACGTGGCGCCGACGTCTGACGTGCCTGTGGTCCTGGAACGGCTGATCAATGCCGGGCATCAGGATGGTGTGCCGGCAGACACTGCACCGAAGAACGGTGCAGGGCAGGTTCAGGCAGAGCGGATCCAGACTGCGCGGATGGGAACTTCGCGGCTCCAGGCCGCGCCGATCCGGGCGGCGCAGGCCCAGGAAACGCAGGCTCAGGCCGTCCGGCAGGTCCACGTTGCCAGGTGGGGCCTGGCGCCCGGCTGGGCGAAGGACATTTCCGTGGGCGTGCGGGCGTTCAACGCGCGCAGCGAAACCCTGCTGGAAAAGCCGACCTTCCGGGACGCTGCCCTCTCACGCCGGTGCGCGGTTCCGATGGAAGGGTACTACGAGTGGAAAACCGGCCCGGGGAACAGCAAACAGCCGTATTTTGTGCATCGGCCGGACGGAAAGCTGAGCTGGTTCGCAGGATTGTACGAATGGTGGGCGGACCCTGCGGTGCCGGCATCAGACCCCGGCCGATGGCTGCTCTCCACCACCGTCATCACCCTGGCTTCCCCCGATCCGCAGAATCCCGACCCGGTGCTGGCCAGCCTCGGCTCCCTGCATAACCGGCTGCCGCTGCCGCTGTCTCCCGCAGCGCTCGCGGCCTGGACCGCACCGGGAACCCTCAGCAACACGGCAGCTCTGGATTTACTGGCGCGGATCCTGGACCAGGCTTACCCCACGGCATCGAACTGGCAGATCAGCCCGGCGGACCCTGCGGTGGGCAGCGTCCGCAATGACGGTCCCTGGCTGCTGCAGTCCCCGGGGCTGGACGTCACGCCCGCCGGCATACCAGGCGGGGACCCGGAACCTGTGCCCGGTAACGTCCTGTTCTAGCTCAGTTCAGTACAGGTCCAGCTCAGTACAGGTCCAGCTCAGTTCAGTACAGGTCCAGCTCAGTTCAGTACAGGTCCAGCTCAGTTCAGTACAGGTCCAACACGGATCAGGTACTGTCCGGATCAGGTACTGTCCGGATCAGGTACTGCCCGGTTCCGGCTACAGTCCGTTCGACGAGAGCCTGATCTGCGCCTCGGCGGATTCCGGGGCGGTGAGCGCAGCGCCCATCCCAGGGCTCTCCCCGCCCATCGGTTCCAGGACGGTGAGAGTGACCTTCCCATCCGCGCCCACTGACAGGCCGGGGTTGTGGCATACCTCCCAGCGGAAGCCATCCGGATCGGTGAAATACCCCGAATACCCTCCCCAGCTCATCTGCGTTCCGGGGGCGGCAATGGATCCGCCGGCCGCGGCAGCTTCATGCAGGATGACATCGACGTCGTTCGGCGAGTCCACGTTATGGGCCAGGGTGACCGGGGCCAGGCTGGCGGCGCCGGTGGCTCCGGACTCCGCTGCGAGATGGTCGCTGCGGAAAAATGACAGCAGCACCCCATGGCCCACCTGGAAGAACACCACTTCTCCGGCCACGTACTGCAGTGGGTCCCAGCCCAGCCGGACATAGAACGCATAGGTAACTTCGACATCACGCACACCAAGGGTGACGACGCTCAACTGGGGCAACATGCTCCGATCCTGCCACTGAACTGCCGCCAATCCCAGAACCTTCCGGGCATAGCTTTCGTGCCGCACATCCACCCGTACGCCGGGAGTGTTGACGCGGAGGGCCGGCAGAGGCTGTCATGGGAAGTCCAGCAGTGCATGTCCACCGGCGGAGAGTTGGCCCGGTTTCGGGGCGCCACGCCTCTCGCCAGAATGCGACGAGACCTATGAGCACAGCGATCCCCCCAGCCACCGGCCCGCAGGGCGGCCAGCCTTCCGGCAGCGATGGTGCCGGCAGCAATGGCAGTAACAGCAACGACGGCAGCGGCACAGGCCCCAACAGCACGGGCAGGAACGGGCCGCCGGTCTGGCTGCGGATCCTCATTCCGGTGGTGCTGATCATCGTCTGGTTCGTGGTTGGGGGAATCGGCGGTCCCTACTTCGGGAAGATCAGCGAAGTCACCGAGAATGACCAGGCCTCCTATCTGCCGGCCAGTTCTGCCTCCACACAGGTTGCTGACCTGCAGGAACAGTTCAGTGACAGCAACGCGGTTCCCGCCGTCGTTGTGTTCGTCAACGACAGCGGGCTGACCGACGCGGACCGCACCTTCATCGAAGGCCGGGCCCAGGCACTGGAGGGGGCCGACGGCGTGGACGGCGAGATCTCTCCCGTCCAGTATTCGGAGGACGGCAAGGCTGCCGAGTTTTTTGTTCCTGTGGCGGATGATTCCGAGTCGACGGCCACGGTGGAGAACCTGCGCAGTGTCATCGCGGACGGCCAGCCCCAGGACCTCTCCGGGTACGTCACCGGTCCCGCCGGGCAGCTGGCCGACATCTCCGATGCGTTCAGCGGAATCGACGGAACGCTGCTCTTCGTGGCTGTGGGCGCGGTCCTGATCATCCTGATCATCGTCTACCGCTCCCCGCTGCTGCCCATCCTGGTGCTGCTGACCTCGATTTTCGCCCTCTCCGCCGCGATCCTGGTGGTGTACTGGCTGGCCAAGGCAGATCTGGTGAGCATCAACGGTCAGGTCCAGGGCATCCTCTTTATCCTCGGCATCGGTGCTGCCACCGACTATTCGCTGCTCTACGTCGCGCGGTACAGGGAAAGCCTGCGCGACCACCGGGACCGCTGGGCAGCAACCTGGGCTGCGCTGAGGGGAACCTTCGAGCCCGTCCTGGCGTCCGCGGCCACGGTCGTCGCTGGCCTGCTGTGCCTGCTCCTGAGCGACCTCAACTCCAACAAGGCGCTCGCCCCGGTGGCAGCAATCGGCATTGGCTTTTCCTTCCTCGCCGCCATGACGCTGCTGCCTGCGCTGCTGTTCGCCGTCGGCCGGGCCGCTTTCTGGCCGCGCCGGCCACTGTTCGGTTCAGTCCATGCGGAGCTGGACCACGAGTCCAACGGGATCTGGGCGCGGACTGCCCGGACCATCAGGTCCCATCCGCGCCGAACCTGGCTGATCTGTGCCGTGGTTCTGGCGGCAGCCGCCGTCGGCATCGTGCAGTTCCGGGCCAGCGGGATTCCGCAAAGTGACTTTGTGCTGGGGGAGACCCAGTCGGCCGAGGGGCAGGAAGTCCTCGGCGAGCACTTCCCCTCCGGTTCCGGTGCGCCGGTGCTGATCATCGCGCCGCAGGACGAACTGCAGGCGGTGGCCAACACCGTACTGGCGAACGAACACATCGCCTCGGTAGCCGTGGCGGCCACGGGAACACCGGCCGGCCAGCTCCAGGTGACAGCCGACGGCGTGCAGGTACCGCCGATTCCCGGTTCCGGGGCACCGGCGCCCAAGACCGTGGACGGCCAGGTGCTGCTTGAAGCGACCCTGACCCAGGACCCGGATTCCGACGCGGCGCAGGATACCGTCCGTGATCTGCGCTCGGACCTGGCCGGTTACGACGGCGTCCTGGTGGGCGGCACCACGGCCACCAGCGTCGACACCAACGTGGCCGCCACCCACGACCGGAACCTGATCATTCCAGTGGTGCTGGTGGTCATCCTGTTCTTGCTGATGTTGCTGCTGCGTTCGATCCTGGCCCCGGTGCTGCTGATCCTGACGGTGATGCTCTCCTTCGGGGCAACGCTGGGAATCTCGGCCCTGGTCTTCAACTACGTGCTGGATTTCCCCGGCGCGGATCCGGCCGTGCCGCTCTACGGGTTCATCTTCCTGGTGGCCCTGGGCGTGGACTACAACATCTTCCTGATGACCCGCGTCCGCGAGGAAAGCCTGATTCACGGCACCCGCAACGGAGTGATCCGCGGCTTGATGATCACCGGCGGCGTGATTACCTCGGCCGGCATCGTGCTGGCCGCGACTTTCGCGGCCCTGGGTGTGATCCCTGTGCTGTTCCTGGCACAGATCGCGTTCATCGTTTCCTTCGGGGTGCTGCTGGACACGCTGGTGGTGCGCTCGCTGCTGGTTCCCGCGCTGTCCTACGACATCGGCCAGCGGATCTGGTGGCCCTCCAAACTGGCCAGGCTCTCCAAACCCGATACGCCGGACAAGACCACCGCCGACTCCCGATAAGCTGGAACACATGGCCGAAACAGCAGAAACAGACCCCATGACCGAACAGCTCGAGGCCGTGCGCACTGCGATAGACGAGATTGACGAAGAGATTGTGGCGCTGATCTGGCGCCGGGAAAGGCTGGTCCGGCTCGCCGGAGGACTCAAGGACGACGACGCCCAGGTCCTGGCCAGGGACCGGGTCGACGAAGTTATCACCCACGTCCGCCAGGCCGCCGAAGCGCAGGACCAGGACTCCACAGTGGTGGAGCGGACCTACCGGGCGATGATCGACGCCTTCATCGAATACGAGCTGCGGACCCGCCGCGAAGACGAGGCCCAGGCGCGCCTGGACGCGTTCAGCCGCAGCTAGCAGGAAAGCCTGTCTGGGGAGGCTGGGGAGCACCCTGCCTCCCCAGCGGCCTGTCTACTGCCATTCCGGAAGTGCTACTGCCATTCCGGAAGGGCTGAACCCAGCGGCGCTGCCGGAACATCCCAGCCCATTTGCGGGCTGCCGCCCTCCGGTTCGAACGCCAGCGGCGGGTAGAGCCGCTGGCCGGGACCCCAATGGGTCTGTTCGGCAGCCAGGGGCAAATTCATCGCCGGGGGTGAATCTGCTGCGCCGTCCGCGGGTCGGCTGGTCTTCCAAGGTGGAGGAACGGGCGGACGCCCATCGGCTGCCCGCTGCAGCTCCACAGCCGTCCGGGCCAGGGAAAGCCGAGCCGCGTGCACCTCACCGTTCAGCCGCCTCGTCCAGGACCGCACAGCAGCGGCTGCGGCGAGGTATCCGGTGGCGTGGTCCAGGGCCTGGACCGGAAGCGGCCGGGGCGCATCCGCCGCAGCCCAGGCCATCCCGGCGTCGGCAATTCCGGAACTCATCTGCACCAGCGAATCGAACCCCCGCCGGCTCCGCCACGGTCCCGTCCAGCCATAGGCATTAACCGCTACGGTGACAATCCCGGGATGCAGCTGCTGGATCCGGTGCTCGTCCAGGCCCAGTCCGGCGAGCGCACCGGGGCGGTAGCCGTGCACCACGATGTCTGCCCCGGCAAGCAGTTCACGGATCTTCGCGGCTCCCTGGGGGCTGCGGAGGTCCAGCCGGGCACAGTGTTTGCCCACGGTCATTTCAGGTTCCAGGGCCGGTTCATTCCAGCCCGGCGGGTCGATCCGCAGCACGTCGGCACCGAAACCGGCCAGGAACCGGGTGGCGACCGGTCCGGCAATCACCCGCGTCAGGTCCAGGACCCGGACGCCCCGGAGCGGCCGCTCTATGGTACCCGCGGAGCTCACCGGTGCCGCCGGCCGCCGCCGCGACCAGCCGACCAGGGGTTCACCCGCCACCGCCTGGCCCTGCGGATGGCCCAGCCACTGCTCTGCGGTGAGCATCCTGGCGGCACAGCCTCCGGCCTCCACAACGGCGTCTTCCAGTTCCTCGCCCTTCCACGGCCGGACCGCGGGTTCGGCGTCACCGGCATCGGCCCCATCCGGCAGTCCCAGCACTGCGAGCGCCGCCGCCCGGTGATGCGGGGCGTTCGTATGCAGCCGGATCCAGCCGTCGGCGCAGGGATAGTCGCGGGACAGGGCATCCCAGGGTGAGGGCAGGTCCCAGCCGGCCGGCTGGAACGAGCCAGCGAACCACGCCCGGGAGAGAGCTGGATCAGCTGAGACGGATACCGGGGTGCCGGTCATCGATTCCGCCAGTTCAGCTACCGCGCTTCCTGCCGCTGCCACAGCGGCCGCGGCGAAGGAACGCACCGGATAGCACGATTCCATAAGCCCGCTCCGCTCGGTTTTTGAGGTGGTGCCAGGGTTTTTGAGCCAGTGCCAGTAGGCTACGTCACGGGTCCGACGACGGACAGCCGTTGGCGGCGGGTGATACCGGCCTGGAAACCGCGGCGGGCACCAACCCGCGGCCACGGCTGAGCGTGGACGGACGGGTGAGGACTGGAGGTGGCAACGGTGGCGGCAGGGAAGGTCCCGGGTACGGGACAGGGAATGGATACAGGTACGGGAACGGGTACAGGCACTGGAATGGGCGACGGCGGTGCCTCCAACCGGTGGAAGGCCGTGGCAGCGGCGCTCGCAGATGACCGGAGGCTGGAGCTGTACGCCCGGATCATCACCGCGGCGAACACCGGTGTTCCCCTGCAGGGTGCCGATCTGGACCGTGCGGAGGCCAAATCCCTGGCCGCGCTGGAAAAGGCCGGACTGGTATCCGCCGCCGAAGACGGGTCCCTCCGGGCGGATTCCGGCATTTACCGGAATCTGCTGGCCACGGGTCGGCAACCTGCAGTTTCCTCGCCGCTGCGCCTGCTCACTCCCGGCCGTGCGGGCAGTCTTCCGGGCCGGCGGGCGGACCGGTTGGAGCTGCTGCATCATCTGGCCGGGGAAGTATTCTCGCGCCACGGCTCACTGGGGGCGGGTGCTGACGAAGCTGCCCCTTCCGTGGACGCTCCGGCCACATCTTCCGAGGTCGGCCCTGCTGGTGCTGATCTGCCCTGTGCTGATCTGCCCCGGGCTGACCCTGCCGGTTCGCCCGCACGGCTGACCGAGGCGGAAGTTACCTCCCGTCTGGCCGAATACTCAGAGGACCCGGCGATGGTGCGCCGGGCGATGGTGGATGAGGGAATCGTCCGCCGCAGCCCCGACGGTTCGCGGTACTGGCTGGCACGCCCCCGCCCGGCGGACGGAATGGAATTCGCTTAATCTGACCGGCACGGCGCATCCATCAGGCTGGATTGGGTGCGCCGTTGACTCTGGCGGGCTGCAGGCTTCTGATGGAAGGTGCGTCCTGTTCCAGACAGCGGCTCGGCTCCCAGGAGGCGTCCATGACACGGTTTTTCGCCCACAACACGGACCAGGCCCATCCAGCGACCAAAACTGCCACGGATCTTGGCTCTCCCGCGCCCTGCGACCGCGACCCGAACGCTCCCTACCCCCAGGCAGGCACCGCAACCGCAACTGAAGTGCGGCCGGAAGCCAAGGGGCCGCCCGCTGCCCCCGAACATGCGGCTCCGCCAGAGCCCCCCGCCTCAGCAGCGCCGTCCGGAAGCGCCCAGGCCCCGCATTCGCGGCGGCAGCTGGCCCTGATCTTCAGCGGACTGATCATGGCAGTGTTGATTTCCTCCCTGGACCAGACGATCGTTTCCACGGCACTGCCAACGATCGTCGGAGACCTGCACGGGCTGGACCACCTGTCCTGGGTGATCACCGCCTATCTGCTGACCTCCACCATCGGGCTGCCGATCTACGGGAAGCTCGGAGACCTGCTGGGACGCAAAAGTATTTTCGTGTTCGCGATCATTGTTTTCCTGCTGGGGTCCGCGTTGTCCGGGCAGGCGAACAGCATGGCGGAACTTATTACCTACCGGGCCCTGCAGGGTGTCGGCGGCGGCGGCCTGATGATCGGAGCGCAGGCCATCATCGGTGACATCGTGCCGGCCCGTCAGCGCGGGCGGTACATGGGTTTGATCGGCGCAGCGTTCGGCGTCGCCTCCGTCAGCGGACCGTTGCTGGGCGGCTACCTGACCGAATACTGGTCCTGGCGCTGGGTCTTCTACATCAACCTGCCGCTTGGCGCCATCGCCCTGGCCCTGATCATCACCTCGCTGCACCTGCCCAAGCGCAGCGTTTCGGAGGTCAAGCTGGATTATGCGGGAGC
The DNA here is from genome assembly GCF_023167125.1 of Arthrobacter sp. Helios. Classification (NCBI taxonomy): domain Bacteria; kingdom Bacillati; phylum Actinomycetota; class Actinomycetes; order Micrococcales; family Micrococcaceae; genus Arthrobacter; species Arthrobacter sp. Helios. The sequence continues at coordinate 1,640,173 of NZ_CP095402.1, read as the reverse complement.
TGCGCTGCTGGCAGTCGCCAGCGCCGCGCTGGTGGCTATTACCAGCTGGGGCGGCACCACCTACGCCTGGACCTCACCGACCATCCTGGGCCTCGGCGCCGCTGCCGCTGCCGCCATTGCCGCGTTCATCCCGGTGGAGCTGCGGGCCGCGGAACCGATCCTGCCGCTGCGGCTGTTCAGGATCCGCAACTTTGTGATCTGCACACTCGTGGGGCTGGCAGTGGGCCTGGCGATGTTCGGCAGCATTTCCTATCTGCCAACCTTCCTGCAGATGGTTAACGGAGCCAGCGCCACGATGTCCGGCCTGATGATGCTGCCTATGACGGCGGGCCTGCTGGCCACTTCGATCGGCACCGGGCAGCTGATTTCCCGGACCGGGCGGTACAAGATCTATCCGATCCTGGGAGCAGCCGTAATGATCATTGGCCTGCTGCTGCTCTCCCGCATTTCCGCCACCAGCCCGTACTGGTTCACCGCCGTCGGAATGTTCGTGCTGGGCCTTGGGATTGGAGCCCTGATGCAGAACGTGGTGCTGATCGTGCAGAACAGCGTGCCGGCCCGGGACATGGGCACCGGAGTCTCTTCGGCCAACTATTTCCGGCAGATCGGCGGGACCCTCGGCATCGCGGTGTACGGGTCGGTGTTTATTTCCCGGCTCAACAGCCATCTGGCGGATGCTCCGGAGTCCGCCCGGAGCGTGACCAGCCAGGGGCTGAACTCAATCAGTCCCGAGCAGCTGAAGGCGCTGCCGGTCCCGGTGCGGGAGTTTATTGCCGGCGCGTTTGGGAGCGCGCTGCCCCCGGTCTTCCTGCTGGGCATCCCCGCACTGGGCGCAGCGTTTGTGCTGGCGCTGTTTATCCGGGCGATTCCGCTTTCAACCGAGGCGCACGTACAGCTGGACAAGGAGGCAGGAAACTGATGGCCAAACGGGTATCCGGGGTACATCGGGCAGCGCCCGTCCCCAAGAGAAGTGTCAGGTTTCCCGGCCGCCTGCCCCCGCCGTCGCCGCATCCGGAGCCAGCGGCCGCGGCCGGACAGCTGCGTTCCGGAGCCGCCGCTGTTTCCTGGCGGACCGCACCGGCCAAAACGCCCCGGCACCGCAAAACACCGGAGGAGCTGCAGGTTGAGGCCAGCGGGTCCGTGGTCCAGGCCGGTGTGTCTCCGGGGAGCGGCGTTGTTTCAGGGAACGCAGCCGTTTCACGGAGCGGCGTCGTTTCAGGGGGCGCAGCGGCTTCAGGCAGCGCACTGACTTCCGGCAGCACAGCGACTGCCCGTACCGCCGGCACTCCGAAAGGACCGCAGGGACCGGGAGAACCGGCAGGGGACACAGGGGCAAACCGCGGCCGGACCCTGGCCTTTACCGGGCTGCTTCTCTCGGTCCTGCTCGCTGCCCTGGACCAGACGATCGTCGCAACCGCCCTTCCAACCATCGTGGGAGACCTCAACGGGCTGGAGCACCTGTCCTGGGTGGTGACGGCCTACATCCTTGCCGCCACCATCGGCCTGCCGATCTACGGCAAGCTCGGTGACCTCTACGGGCGCAAGAACATCTTCATCTTTGCGATCGCGGTGTTCCTGCTTGGCTCCGTGCTGTCCGGGCTGGCGCAGAACATGGGCCAGCTGATCGCCTTCCGGGCACTGCAGGGCATCGGCGGCGGCGGGCTGATGATCGGGGCGCAGGCGATCATCGGGGACCTGGTCTCCCCGCGGGAGCGCGGCCGCTACATGGGGCTGATCGGCGCGGCGTTCGGCATCGCCTCGGTCGGCGGACCGCTGCTGGGCGGGTGGATCACCGATTCCTGGTCCTGGCGCTGGGTCTTCTACATCAACGTGCCGATCGGCGCAGTGGCGCTCGCCGTCGTCATCTCCTCCCTGCACCTGCCCAAACAGCAGGGACGGCGGCCGAGGCTGGACTACCCGGGTGCCGTGCTGCTGGCGGCCGCATCGGCCGCGCTGGTGCTGGTCACCAGCTGGGGAGGAACCACCTACGAGTGGTCCAGTCCGCAGATCCTCGGACTTTCCGCGCTCGCTGTCATCGCCGCAGGACTGTTCGTGTGGCAGGAAACCCGCGCTTCCGAACCGATCCTGCCGCTGCGGCTTTTCCGGCTGCGGAACTTCCTGGTTCCCGTGCTGGCGGGCATCGGCGTCGGAATCGCCATGTTCTCCACGATTTCCTACCTGCCCACCTTCCTGCAGATGGTCAACGGGGCCAGCGCCACGCAGTCGGGGCTGATGATGCTGCCGATGATGGGCGGGCTGCTGCTGACCTCAATCGGCACCGGGCAGCTGATTTCCCGCACGGGCCGGTACAAGGTCTATCCCGTAGCGGGGTTCGCGGTGGTGGTTGCCGGGCTGCTGCTGCTGTCCCGGATCTCGGATACGACGCCGTACTGGTTCACCGCGGTGGGTATGGCGGTGCTGGGCATGGGCATCGGAGCCCTGCTGCAGAACCTGGTGCTGATTGTGCAGAACAGTGTTCCCGGACAGGACATGGGGACGGCCATCTCCGCGGCGAACTACTTCCGGCAGATTGCGGCGTCCTTTGGAATCGCCGCGTTTGGCTCGATCTTCATCAACCGGCTGACTGACCAGCTGGCCGCCGTGCCGGGAGGGGCAGCTGCGGTAGTTCCAGGCGGGAGCATCAACTCCCTGAGTCCGGACCTGCTCCGCAGCCTGCCGCCGCCGGTCCAGGAGGCCATCGCAGCGGCATTCGGGCAGGCAATGCCCCCGATTTTCCTGCTGAGCGTACCGATTGCGGCAGCAGGCGCTGTGCTGTGCCTGTTTGTCCAGGAGATCCCGCTCTCCTCCCAGTCACGCGTGGAAGCGGCTGCGGAGTAGCTGGTCCGGGCAGTTTCCCCTGATCAGCCCGGAAGGCATCCTCGTGCATCTGGCAGGTTCCCACCAGGTTCCTAGGGGACGCCGTGCCGATTGTCAGACTGCAGTCGTACACTGGAGATTCGAATATATGTTCGAATACTTTCATGTTCCCGTTTATGCTCCCGGCAGCGGCAGCGGCAGCGGCAGCGGCAGATCCGGCCGATCCGGGTATTAGGGCGGGCATGGACGTGACGGGCACAGTAATTGACAGGCACAGCGAGGGGCAGCCGTGGGACTTTTCAGTGAATCGATAGAGGTGGTGTGCTCGCCTGCGGGTATTCCGCTGCGGCTTTCCTGGCAGGGAAGGACCTACAAGGTTGCCGCCCATCCGGTGCGCTGGTACGAACGGCGCAGCTGGTGGGAGGAGGAACCCCGGGCAGAGCGCGGGCATGGACCCGGCCTGGTGGACTCGGAGATCTGGCGGGTCCAGGCCCGGCTGAACCACCGCTCAGCCCTGCGCACCCTGGATATCTCCCGGCAGGTTGCCTCGGATACCTGGCGGCTGATCCGCGTCCATGACGCCCTGCGGGAAAGCGCCTAGCGTCCCCGTGCCATGAGCTTTATCCACCTGCACGTGGCCACGGCGTTCAGCGCACACTACGGCACGTCCTGGCCGGAGGAACTGGCCCGGGCTGCCGCAGCGGACGGCGCGGACGCACTGGCCTGCACCGACCGTGACGGACTGTACGGCACGGTCAAGCACCTGCGCGCCTGCATGGACGCCGGAATCGATCCCATTGTCGGAGTGGACCTGGCCGTTCTCGATGGTGAAGGCAAAGACGCCTCAGGTAAGGATGCCACTGTCACCGGACGGGTGGTCATCCTGGCCCATGGACACAACGGGGGAGCCGGGTACCACGCCCTGTGCCGGCTGATCTCCGATGCGCACACCGGTACCTCTCCGTCCCGCGGCAGGGCCGGCCGGCCGGCGGGCATTACCCTGGACCAGCTTGCCGCCCGGATACCGGGAGTGGACGGGGAACCGGTCCTCACCGTGCTGGTGGGCCCTTACTCCGACGTCGGACGTTCCATGCGCAGCCGCAGCTACGCCGTCGCCCGCACCCTCTTCCGCCGCTGGCAGGCCGTTATTCCCCGTGCGGCGCTCGCCGTCGAGGTGGTCACCCATCTGAGTGCCCCCGGCGCGAACCTCAGCCTGGCCCACGCGGTGCGTATGTACCGGCTCGCGGATGAGATGAACCTCCCGGCGGTCCTCACCAACGCGGTCCGCTACGTGGACGACGACGGCGCCGCGACCGCGGACGTGCTCGACGCCGCGCGGGCGCTGACCTCCATGGCCCAGCTGCCGGACCTGCAGCCCAACGGGCAGGGCTGGCTCAAGAGCGGAACCCGGATGGCGGCGCTCGCCGCGGAGATCAGCAGCGAAGCCGGATACGGCCGCTCCGGTGCAGCGAAACTGCTGGCCAACACCCAGGCGCTCGCGGATACCTGCCGGATCGACCCGGCCGCGGACATGGGCTGGAAGCAGCCGGTGGTCCCGGAAGCCTCGGTCATCGGAATCGCCAGTGAACCCGCGGCGGAACTGCGCCTGCGCTGCGAAGCCGGAATCGGCCGGCGCTTCGGCCAGCTCCGGGGATCCGAAGAGGCAGCCATGCGCAACCGCCTTGAGCATGAGCTGGGCATTATTGAACGGCTGGGGTTCGCGTCCTACTTCCTGACGGTCGCCGAAGTCTCCGCCATGATCAAGGAGATGGGGGTGCGCGCCGCAGCCCGCGGATCGGGCGCATCCTCCCTGGTCAACTATCTGCTCGGCATCAGCCACGTAAACCCGCTGGCGCACGAGCTGATCTTTGAGCGCTTCCTCTCCCAGGACCGCTCCACCCTGCCGGACATCGACATCGACGTCGAAAGCGCCGAGCGGCACAACGTATACCGGCGGATCTTCGACCGCTTTGGTTCCCGCCGGGTCACGCTGATGAGCATGCAGAACGGTTACCGGGCCCGCGGAGCGGTGCGCGACGCCGGGATGGCCCTGGGCTTGCCCGAAGAGGAGGTCGGCGCCGTGGCCAAGGCCCTGTGGCGCTTCTCCGCCAGCCACTTCCGTGAGGCGCTCGCAGAGAAACCCGAACTTCGGAATGTCGCCGAAGCCGTGCAGCAGAACCGGCAGCTGGATCTGCTGGTGGACCTGACCGAGCGGCTGGACCGGCTGCCCCGGCACATTTCCATGCACCCCTGCGGAGTGATCCTGGGGGACACCTCCCTGCTGGACCGCACCCCGGTGCAGCCCAGCGGCCTGGGCCTGCCGATGTCCCAGTTCGACAAGCACGACATGGACCCGATGGGCATGCTCAAACTGGATGTGCTGGGGGTGCGCATGCAGTCGGCCATGGCCTTTGCCCTGAACGAAGTCATCAGGATCCACCCTTCGAAGGAAGACGTTGCCCGGGCCGGAAACCACCCCTTGGACACCGCCGGAAATCCGCCGGCCTGGATCGGTGAAGACGGGCGGATCGAACTGGATACCGTGCCGCTCGATGATGAACCCACGTACGAACTGATCCGCAGCACCCACACCCTCGGCTGCTTCCAGATCGAATCCCCGGGCCAGCGGGAGCTGGTCGGCAAAATGGCACCGCGGGATTTCAATGACCTGATTATCGACATTTCCCTCTTCCGTCCCGGGCCGATGAAGTCGGACATGGTGCGCCCGTTCCTGGAACACCGGCACGGCTGGTCCCCGGAGGTGTATCCGCACGAATCGCTGCGCCCGGTGCTGGCTGAAACCCACGGAGTCACCGTTTTTCACGAACAGGTGCTGCGGACTTTCCACGTGTTCACCGGTTGCGGATTGGCGAAGGCCGATGAACTTCGCCGGCTGCTCGGCAACCCGGACGCCGAAGCCGGAGTGGAGGACTTCTTCCGCCGGGCAGCCGGAGAGCGAGGCTACGACGGGCAGACGATCGACAAGGTCTGGGAGACGCTGAAGGCCTTCGGCAGCTTCGGATTCTGCAAGGCCCACGGAGCGGCGTTCGCCGTGCCGACCTATCAGTCCGCCTGGCTGAAGACCCACCACCCCGAAGCGTTCCTGGCCGGCATCTTCGAACACGATCCGGGAATGTACCCGCGGCGGCTGCTGGTGGCCGAAGCCCGCAGGATGGGCATCCCGATCCTGCCATTGGACATCAACCGCAGCGGCGCGCAGTACCGGGTGGAGCGGGTGCCTGCGGTTCCGGCCGGGCCAGGGCAGAAGGTCCTCCCGGAACGTCTGGGCATCCGGCTCAGCTTCGCCGGGATCTACGGGCTCTCCGCCGCCGAGGTCCGCCGGATCGCCGCCGGGCAGCCCTACGATTCGCTGGCGGATCTGCGCGCCCGGGCCCGGCTGTCGCGGCCCTCGCTGCAGCGGCTGGCGCAGCTGGGTGCCTTTGACACCCTGGCCCGGGAAACAGGTTCCCGCGGCAGCCGGGCCGATCTGCTGCAGCACCTGGCCGCGGTCCCGGGGAAAGCCGGATCACGGAAATACGATCCCATTCCGGGCCAGCTGGCCCTGCCGCTGGGGGACACCGAACTGGAAAACCTCGTCCCCACCCTGCCGGAGCCCACCCTGCCGGAAAAGGTCCGCACCGAACTGGACCTGCTCGCCGTCGACGTCAGCGCCCACCTCATCGAGAGCTACGGACCGCTGCTCGCCAGCCTGGGCGTCACCAAAGCCGAAGCCCTGATGAACCTGCGGGGCGGCACCGAGGTGCTGGTTGCCGGGATCCGCGTAGCCACCCAGACTCCGCCCATGCGCGGCGGACGGCGGGTGGTGTTCATCAGCCTGGACGACGGCACCGGATGCGTGGACTGCACGTTCTTCCACGAGGCGCAGGAAAAGTCCGGGCCGCTGCTGTTCGGCACGGAACTGCTGCTGGTCCGCGGCGTAACGCGCCGCACCGGCCCGCGCGGAATCAGCATGCAGGCACTGGAAGCCTGGGACCTGACCGATACCGCCTCGCTGCCGCTGGCGGGCCGCGGGCACAGGGCGCAGCCGGGCCAGGGTGCAGGCGAACCAGCGCGGCAGGTTGGTAGGGCTCCGGCACAGCGGATAACATCGTAAAGGCGCGGTGCACGGGCAAACCCGTGCGGAGGCGCCAGTACAAACGAATCTAGGAGACAACGTGTCAGTGCCGGAACAGTTCACCCTCATCGTCAACGGCGAAGAGACCACGGTGGATACTGGCACCACCGGTGCGCAGCTCTTCTTCGAGCGGCGCGAAGTAGTCGTGATGCGGGTCGACGGCGTCCTGAAGGACCTGGACACCCCGCTGGCCCCGGGCCAGAGCATCGAAGCCGTGACCATCGATTCCGAAGACGGCCTGAACGTGCTGCGCCACTCCACCGCCCACGTGATGGCCCAGGCCGTGCAGCAGCTGCGTCCCGACGCCAAGCTCGGCATCGGCCCGTACATCAAGGACGGCTTCTACTTCGACTTCGACGTCGCGGAGCCCTTCACCCCTGAAGACCTCAAGACGCTCGAGAAGATGATGCAGAAGATCGTCAACTCGAACCAAAAGTTCGTCCGCCGCGTGGTGTCCGAAGAAGAAGCCCGCGAAGCCATGGCCAACGAGCCGTACAAGCTGGAGCTGCTCGGCAAGAAGGACGGCGCGGAGGAAGCCGGCGAAGGCGCGAACATTGAGGTTGGCGCCGGCGAAATCACCATTTACGACAACGTGGACCGCAAGTCCGGCGAAACCGTGTGGTGCGACCTCTGCCGCGGCCCGCACCTGCCGAACACCAAGCTCATCTCCAACGCCTTCGCGCTGACCCGTTCCGCAGCGGCCTACTGGCTGGGCAACCAGAACAACCAGCAGCTGCAGCGCATCTACGGCACTGCCTGGCCCACCAAGGATGACCTCAAGGCCTACCAGGAGCGCCTGGCCGAAGCCGAGCGCCGCGACCACCGCAAGCTCGGCACCGAGCTGGACCTGTTCTCCTTCCCGGATGAGCTGGGCTCCGGCCTGCCCGTGTTCCACCCCAAGGGCGGCATCATCCGCAAGGCCATGGAGGACTACTCCCGCCAGCGCCACACCGAGGCCGGCTACGAGTTTGTCTACACCCCGCACATCACCAAGGGCCACCTGTACGAGGTTTCCGGCCACCTGGACTGGTACCGCGACGGGATGTTCCCTCCCATGCACGTGGATGAGGTCACCGATCCGGAAACCGGCGAGGTCACCAAGCCGGGCCAGGACTACTACCTGAAGCCGATGAACTGCCCCATGCACAACCTGATCTTCCGCTCCCGCGGACGGTCCTACCGCGAACTGCCGCTGCGGCTGTTCGAATTCGGCTCGGTCTACCGCTACGAGAAGTCCGGCGTGATTCACGGCCTGACCCGCGTGCGCGGCATGACCCAGGACGACGCCCACATCTACTGCACCCGCGAGCAGATGAAGGACGAGCTGACCACCACGCTGAACTTCGTGCTGGACCTGCTCAAGGACTACGGCCTGGACGACTTCTACCTTGAACTCTCCACCAAGGACCCGGAGAAGTACGTCGGCTCCGACGACGCCTGGGAAGAAGCCACCCGCACGCTGGCCGAGGTTGCCGAGGCCTCCGGCCTGGACCTGGTCCCGGACCCCGGGGGAGCGGCGTTCTACGGCCCGAAGATCTCCGTGCAGGCCCGCGATGCAATCGGCCGCACCTGGCAGATGTCCACCATCCAGCTGGACTTCAACCTGCCAGAGCGCTTCGAACTCGAGTACCAGGCTGCCGACGGCACCCGCCAGCGTCCCGTCATGATCCACCGTGCCCTGTTCGGGTCCGTGGAGCGCTTTATGGCGGTGCTCACTGAGCACTACGCCGGCGCGTTCCCCGCCTGGCTGGCGCCCGTCCAGGTAGTCGGCATCCCCGTCGCCGAAGCCTTCAACGACTACATGTACGACGTGATCGGCAAGCTCAAGGAAGCCGGTATCCGCGCCGAGGTTGACGCCGGCACCGACCGCTTCCCGAAGAAGATCCGCACCGCGTCCAAGGAGAAGGTGCCGTTCGTCCTGATCGCCGGCGGCGAGGATGCAGAAGCCGGGGCGGTTTCCTTCCGCTTCCGCGACGGCAGCCAGGACAACGGCGTGCCGGTCGAGGAGGCCGTCAAGCGGATTGTCGAAGCTGTCCGGAACCGGGACAAGTAAGGCACGGGGGACAGGCCGCATGGAAAGCCAGGAGCAGTACCCGCACGACGGCGAAGTCACCGACAACTTCGAACTTGCGGGGGTGCCGGATGCCTTCCAGCGGCTCTGGACCCCGCACCGGCTGGCGTACATCAAGGGCGGGCAGGAACAGGTCTCCTCGGAGGGTAACTGCCCGTTCTGCGCGGCTCCGTCCCACTCGGACGAGGAAGCGCTGATCGTGCACCGCGGTAAGCATGCGTTCGTGATCCTGAACCTGTTTCCGTACAACGCCGGCCATCTGCTGGTCTGCCCCTACCGGCATGTTCCGGACTACACGGACATCGATGTGGAGGAGACCGCTGAGATCGCGGCGCTGACCCAGACAGCGATGCGGGTGCTGCGCAAGGTTTCGGCACCTGCCGGTTTCAACCTCGGCATGAACCAGGGCGCGGCAGGGGGTGCCGGAATCGCCGCGCACCTCCACCAGCACATCGTTCCGCGGTGGAGCGGAGACGGAAACTTCCTGCCGATCATTGCCCAGACCAAGGCCATTACGCAGACGCTGGGCGAGGTCCGCCGGCAGGTTGCCGAGGCCTGGCCAGCGGAGGCCGCTGACCCCGCGTCCGCTTCCGGAACCGGCGAGGCATAGGGTGCTCAACAAATATGCCCGCGGCTTTTTCACCGCGCTGTTCACTCCACTGGCCTCCTGGCTGATCCGCCGCCGGGTAAGCCCGGACGCAGTCACCATCATCGGAACGCTCGGCGTGATGATCGGCGGCCTCGTTTTCTACCCGCTGGGCCAGTTGTTCTGGGGCACGATCTTCGTGGTCCTCTTCGTGTTTTCCGATGTGGTCGACGGAATCATGGCCCGGCAGCAGGAACGCAAGGGCAAATGGGGTGCCTTCCTGGACTCCACCCTGGACCGCTTCGCCGACGGAGCCCTGTTCGCGGGGGTCAGCATCTGGTTCTTCACCGGCGGGGATAACGACGCCATCGGCATTACTGCGCTGATCTGCCTGGTTCTGGGCATGCTGGTTTCCTACATCCGGGCCAAGGCCGAGTCCCTTGGCTTCGATGCCAATGTGGGGCTTGCTGAACGTGCTGAACGGCTGGTCTTCCTGCTGACTGCCACCGGCCTGGTGGGCCTGGGCGTACCAGAGATGGTGCTCCTGGTGGTGCTGGTGCTGCTGAGCCTGGCCAGCTGCGTGACGATTGTGCAGCGGATGGCTGCCGTGCGCCGGCAGGCGACAACCGAAGTTCTGGGTAAAGATACGTAGCAGATCGCTTGGGACGCGGGCTGCGGGCATACCATAGCCTTTACAGCCCGTTCTACGAGAGAGCCTTGTCATGCCTACAGAATTCCCGTCCGCCTCCGGAAACACCGCTTCGACCGGCAGCAGCCGTGTAAAGCGCGGAATGGCGGAGATGCTCAAGGGCGGCGTCATCATGGACGTCGTGACGGCTGAGCAGGCCCGCATCGCCGAGGACGCCGGTGCGGTTGCAGTAATGGCCCTTGAGCGGGTTCCTGCCGACATCCGTGCCCAGGGCGGTGTCTCGCGGATGAGCGACCCGGACATGATCGACAGCATCATCGACGCGGTCTCCATTCCTGTGATGGCCAAGGCCCGGATCGGCCACTTCGTTGAAGCGCAGATCCTCCAGTCCCTCGGCGTTGACTACATCGACGAGTCCGAGGTGCTGACGCCCGCGGACTACGCCAACCACATCGACAAGTGGAAGTTCACGGTTCCCTTCGTCTGCGGTGCCACCAACCTGGGTGAGGCACTGCGCCGGATCAACGAAGGTGCTGCCATGATCCGCTCCAAGGGCGAAGCCGGCACCGGCGATGTTTCCAACGCCACCATGCACATGCGCCAGATCCGCACCGAAATCGCCCGCCTGTCCTCGCTGCCCGAAGACGAGCTCTACGTCGCGGCCAAGGAACTGCAGGCTCCGTACGAACTGGTGAAGGAAGTCGCCGGCTCCGGCAAGCTCCCCGTGGTGCTGTTCACCGCCGGCGGCATCGCCACTCCGGCCGATGCAGCGATGATGATGCAGCTCGGTGCTGACGGCGTGTTCGTCGGCTCCGGTATCTTCAAGTCCGGCAACCCTGCCGAGCGGGCCGCCGCGATCGTCAAGGCCACCACCTTCCACGACGATCCCGACGAAATCGCCAAGGCCTCCCGCGGCCTCGGCGAAGCCATGGTCGGCATCAACGTCGACGAGATCCCGCAGCCGCACCGTCTTGCCGAGCGCGGCTGGTAGCAGCAAGGCACAGCCGAAGGGACAGTTTCCCACAAGACAACGGCCGGACCAGGGAGAGTATCCCGGTCCGGCCGTTGTTTTTGAACCGGTGAACTGCCCGGACCTAGCCGATCGCCATGGAGTAGGTCTGCCCCCGTCCGACCAGGGAGAAGCCCCGCGCAGCGCACAGGTCCTGGCCCGGAGCGGTCGCGTTGACGATCAGGTGCTCGGCACCCGCAGCCTCAGCAGCCGCAGCGGCCGAGCTCAGCAGGGCAGTGCCGAAGCCGCGCCGCCGGCTGGAGGCTCCGACGGCAAGATGGAAGATGCCGCCCACCTTGGACAGCCCGGCGGTTCCGTTCGGATAAAACGCGTAGGCCCGCCCGGTGAGCCGGGCAGCGTCCCGCGAGGCGATATGCCAGGCCTGCCGGGGCATCGAATGCCCAATCCGCAGTTCCTCGGCGTCGGCCCCGGAAATTTCCGGGGGCTGGACCTCCACCGAAGCTGCCGTCCCGGGCCAGGCCTGCGGAGCGTGGACCGGTGCGGTCATCCAGCAGGTCTGCGGACCGCGGCGGAAGCCGAATGAATCCAACGGGGTGGGATCCACGGATCCGCCCAGCCAGACCCCCACGGTCGAGGCACCAAGCCGTGACCCCTCGGCCAGGCCGGGGCGGATACCCGCCGGTGAAATGACGTCCGGGAACATCAGCATGAGCTGCCGCCGGGCCGGAAGCCAGACCCAGCGGGACTCATGGGTGCCGAAGGACCGCCCTCCCGTTGCTGCTGCGAGGGCGGTGAACCAGGCGTGCTGCATGCGCTGGCAGGAGGCGATGGTGGCCATGGCGGTTAGGCGAGCCCGCGGCGTGCCAGCAGGGGAGCGATTTCCGCGTTCCGGCCGCGCAGGTTCCGGAACGATTCCAGGGGATCGGCAGCGTAACCGCGGGAGAGCAGCTTGGTCCGGAAAGCCTCGCCATTGGTCCGGGTCAGCCCGCCGTTTTCGGTGAACCACTGAACCGTATCGGCGTCGAGCACTTCACTCCAGATGTAGGAGTAGTAGGCGGCGGAGTACCCGCCGGCGAAGATGTGCTTGAAATACCCGGTGCGGTAGCGCGGCGGAACCAGGGCCGGGTCGATCCCGGCGCGGGTCAGTGCCTCCTTCTCGAAGGCGGCTGGATCCGTCACCGTTTCTCCCGGCGGAAGTTCATGCCAGGCCAGGTCCAGCAGTGTGGCGCCCAGGTACTCTGCAGTCCGGAAGCCTTCGCCCCACAGCGACGCAGCCCGGATCCGGTCCAGGGTTTCCTGCGGCAGCGGCTCGCCGGTCTGGTAATGCCGGGCGAAGTTGTCTGCCACCTCCGGCCAAAGCATCCACATTTCATTGACCTGGGAGGGGTACTCGACGAAGTCACGCGGAACGGCCGTCCCGGAAAACAGCGGGAATTCGACGTCGGAAAACAGTCCGTGCAGTGCGTGGCCGAACTCGTGGAACGCAGTCACCACTTCATCGAAGGTCAGCAGGGCCGGTTCGCCGTCGGCCGGCTTGGAGATGTTCAGGTTGTTCACCACCACCGGCAGCCTGCCCAGGAGCCGGGACTGGGACACCAGCTCGTTCATCCAGGCGCCGCCGCTCTTGGTGTCCCGGGAGAAATAGTCGCCCAGGAACAGGCCCAGCGCGGATCCGTCTTCGTTCCGGACTTCCCAGACCCGGACATCGGGGTGGTAGCCGGCCAGATCGGGGCGTTCCGTGAAAGTGATCCCGTAGAGGCGGCTGGCAGCGTGGAAAACACCGTCGTTCAGCACCCGTTCCAGCTCGAACCAGGGACGCAGGGCCTCCAGATCCACGGCGTACTCCTCACGGCGGACCTGCTCGGAGTAGAACGCCCAGTCCCAGGGCTGCAGGTCCTTGATCCCGTCGCGGGCCGCCGCGGCACGCAGTTTCACCGCCTCCGCTTCGGCGTTGAGGACCGCCGGCGGAACCAGCCGGGCAAGCATCTGGCGCACCGCACCGATGTCCGGGGCGGTCTGATCCTCGACGGCGTACTCGGCGTGGCTGCCGTAACCCAGCAGGGCGGCGCGTTCGGCGCGGAGCGCTGACATCTCCGCGGCGATGGCCAGGGTGTTGTGTTCGTTGTTCCGGAATCCGCGGTTAGCCGATGCTTCGAAGAGCCGCTGACGCGTCCCGCGGTTGGTCAGCCGGGACAGGGCCGGCTGCGGAGTCGGCAGGATCAGGGACAGCAGATATTCCGCACCGGACCCGGCGTCCCTGGCTGCGGCAGCAGCGGCCGCCAGGTCATCCGGGGAGAGGCCCTGCAACTCGGCGGCGCCTGCCTCCAGGGCCGAATCATTGGTGTCGGCCAGCAGCTTCTGCGAGAACGCCGTTCCCAGTTCGGAGAGCCGGGTGTTCAGCTCCCGCATCCGGGCCTTGCCGGCGTCGTCCAGCCCGGCACCGGCACGCAGGAACCGTCGGCGGTACTCAGCCAGCAGCCTGCGCTGTTCCTCCTCCAGACCGGTTTCCGGCACCCTGCTGACCCGCTCAAAGAGCGCCTGGTCCTGGAAGATGCCGTCCTGGTGGGCAGCGAGCCGCGGACCGATCTGCTGCTCGATGGACTGGACGGCTTCGGTGGCGTGGGACATCACCAGGTTGAAAAAGACCGCAGAGACCCGGGCCAGGGCCTGGCCGGACAGCTCCAGTGCAGCGATGGTGTTCGCGAAGCCGGCCGGTTCCGGATTGGCGGTAATCCCGCTGATTTCTGCCAGATGTTCCTGCATCCCGGCTTCGAAGGCGGGAAGGTAACCATCATCGGAAAAAGCGGCGAAATCAGGGAGATCGTACGGGAGGGTGCTCGCGGAAAGAAGGGCGTTGCTCATGGTCATCAACACTTTCACACGAGCCGCCGCCCAACCAGCCGACGGGCCGCGTATGCTCATCCCTGATCACCACATCACCGCCGCACGGGACGCCCGCTGCCGGGGCGTTCACAATACGGGTCACAATACGTTCCGGGGGGAACCATGAAGATCAGGTCCGAAGCCACAGTCCGCAGCGGGGCGGCGGTGCTGCTCTCTGGGGTTACTGCGCTGCTGATAATCACCGGCTGCACGGCCTCACCGGTTGCTCCGGACCCCTCCGGGCCCGCTTCGGCCGGCGCCGGCGAATCCGCCAGCCGGATGCCGGTCCCCACGCCGACGGCGACGCCCGGAGTGGGCGTGGCGTGTCCGGGCCTGCGCTGCTCCACGGTGATGCTCGCCGGGGATCTGCTGGTGCATCCGCAGTTGTGGGACCAGGCCGCGGCAGACGCCGCCGCCGGCGGAAAGCAGCCCCTGGACTTCGAACCGCTGCTGGAGGGAATGCGCACCTACATATCCGGCTCCGACCTGGCCGTCTGCCATATGGAAACCCCGGTCGCCGACACCGGCGGCCCGTATGCCGGCTACCCGATGTTCAACGTGCCGCCGCAGATCCTCACCGCGGCCGCGGCAGTGGGGTACCAGGCGTGCACAACGGCGAGCAACCACACCATAGACGCCGGAACGGAAGGGCTGAACCGGACCCTCGCGGTGCTGGACTCCCTGGGCCTGGAACACACCGGTTCCTACGCCTCCGAAGCCGAGTCCGCCGTGCCGCTCATCATGGACACTTCCGGGGCCCGGATCGGAATCGTCGAATCAACCTACGGACTCAACGGCCTGACCGCCGACTATCCCTGGCAGGTGGACCTGCTCGACCCCGGGGACATGATCCTGCGGGCCAAAGCTGCCCGGGCACAGGGTGCGGACCTGGTCGTGGGCGGTGTGCACGCCGGAGACGAATACGCTTCGCTGCCCAACAGCCAGCAGATCGAAACCGCGCATGCCCTGGCGGACAGCGGCGAGTTCGACCTCATCTACGGCCACCACACCCACTCGGTGCTGCCGATCGAGAACTACAACGGCACCTGGATCGTCTACGGTCTGGGCAATGCCGTCACCGAACTCTCGCCGTGGTATCCGGTCAACAACGAGGGGCTCATCGTCCGCGCCCAGTTTGTCCAGGACGACGACGGCGGCGCCTGGCGGGTCAACGACCTCGCGTGGGCGCCGTCGGTGATCGTGCGGGATCCCTACCGCTGGTGCTCCGTGGCAGCGGATCTGCCGCAGGGGCAGTGTGCCTCCGATGCCCAGCAGGCTGAGGTGAGGCAGCGGACCATTTCGGTCGTCGAGTCCATGGGGGCGGCCGGTGCCGGGGCACACGAATGGCTGGTGACGAAGGACGTTTCCGGGCGGTAGCTGTGTAGCCTCAAGTGCGGCGCGGACCTGTTTCTGCGTGGCGTGTGCATCTCTGTCAGGTCCGCCGGGCGGACCGGAACGGCGGCAACGAAATTCCCTGCTCGCAGAGCTCGCAGGGAATATTAAAGCCGCCTAACCCGGCCCGTCCGGCGGTCGCGAAAACGTCACGGTGGGTGCCCCCGGAACACTTGAAGCGGTATCACGTTGCGGATGTGGAACCGTGCGGATGTCGGTGAGCACCGTATGTAGCAATCCCGGTATAACCGACCGCAGAGAGCCTGGCGTGTCGGTCCTGGGCCGATCTGAGCCGTTGGGCAGCTCGGTAAGGCGGGGGCTTGGAGACAGATGCGTCGTGGCATGCTTGTCAGCAATCGGAACATAGCTCGAGACGCCCGCTCAGATCCACCCGCGCTCTTCGGCAAGGAGCACCGCTTGCTGCCGGGACTCCACCGCAAGCTTTCCCAGCACGGTGGAGATGTGGTTACGCACCGTGCCGGGAGCCAGGGACAGGGTAGTGGCGATCTGCCGTGTCGATTCCCCTCCCCGGGCCGCGCGCAGCACGTCCAGCTCCCGGTCGGTCAGCGGTGGGCGTTCGTCGCTCAGTGCGTCCGCCGCTACTTCCGGGTCGATGTAGCGGCCGCCGGCAGCAACGCGGCGGATAACGGCCGCCACCTCGTGGGCGCTGCGAGACTTTGGCATAAACCCTGCGGCGCCCGACGCCAGTGCGCGCCGCAGGACCCCTGGCCGGGCATGGCGGGTGACAATGATGCACCTGGCGGCGATGGTTCGGCTCAACTGCTCAGTGACCTGAACGCCGTCGAGCTGTGGCATTTCCAGGTCCAGCAGGCAGATATCCGGCTTCAGCCGCACCGCTTCGTTGACAGCTTCCGCGCCGTCGGCGCATTCCACCACCACCTCAATATCCGCTTCGAGGCTCAGCAGGGCCGCCAGAGCGGAGCGAATCATCCCCTCATCGTCGGCGAGCAGCACGCGGATCATTCGCCGTTCTTTCCGGGCGTAGGAACCGTGACGACCAGGGTGAACGTTTCGGCTTCGCGCCGCACCTCGAGTTTACCGCCCGCTCCGGCGGCGCGAAGCGCCATTCCGTCTAGCCCGGACGTCTCCCGGTGCGAAGCGTCATCGTTGGATGCATCCGCGCCGAGGTCGTTGGAAATCTGGTAGCGCCACCCCTCGTCCACGCGGCTAAGCGCCAGCTGTGCCCATTTGCCGCCGCCGTGGCGGAGAACATTGGTGGTGGTCTCACGGATGACCGGCCCCAATACCGACGCCGGTGCCAGCGACGTATCGGGATCGGCCGTGAACTCAGCCTGGTGGCCACCGGCCCGCAAGAGGTCCACGGCATTGGCCATCTCGTCGCGCAGGGGCACCGAGCGGAACCGTGCGGCAAGGTCCCGCGTACCTTGGCTGGCACCGGCCACGCTGACGCGGGCTGCACGCAGCTGTTCCATCCCCGCCGACGGGTCCTGCGGCATGAGCCGCTCGGCCAACTCCAGCTGCAGAGCGATTACCTGGAGGTGGTGTCCCTGCAGATCGTGAACGTCGGTTGCGAGGCGTAGCCGCTCCTGGGTCGCCGCGAGCCTCGCTTCGGAGGCACGGGCCCGGTCGAGTGCAACAAGCATGTCCCACCACCACAACGAGTTCACGCTGATGGCAGGCAGTGCCACGCCCACGAGAACCGCTTGAGGCCAGACCGTGCCGCTGCTGCCTGCCAGCGTCAGGCGAAAATCAATCGCTGCGACCGCGACCAGCAGGGCGGTCGCGGCCAGCACCACGCGCAGGCGCACTCCCGGCGGCCAGTTCAGCAGCATGATCAGTTGGATGACGGGCGCGGCCGCCAGCACCCACGTCCCCGTAGCCATTCCAGCTGAGAGCCCGTAGATCGCCGCGATCAGAAACGGTGCAAGGTGGCGACGGTCGGTCACCAGCGGTGCCGCATCGGTCCGATGGCGGTAGTCGAGCAGCGGAAGCAGCGTCGCTGCCGTCCACAGAATTCCGGCGGCACCCACTCCTGCGGCTACCGGTCCGCCGATGCCTCCATCAAGCAGAACGGCCACGGTGAAGAAAACAGTTAGGAGCTCGAAAGTCAGGATCGAGGTGGCCGTGAACGTCCAGGTGGTGCTGATGCTCCGGGTCAGCCGCAGCGCACCGCGGGCTTCCGCGGCGGCGGACACGGTGGCGTCGTGCTCGGGCTGACTGCTCATCGGCACAGCTTATCGGCATGACATAAGTCATGGAGCAGACGTGCGGATCCCACGAAAACCCGTGCGCTCACGCCACTTACAGCGTCATCTCCCAGCGGGTGAACTGGAGACATGGCCGGGGAAGGACCCCAGTGCCGCACAGACAGGAGCACACCATGAGCCTTATTGAGACCTTCCAGAACCTTGCCGCGGAGGTGCCGGAGTTGCTCCAGCCGGTTGTGGTGGCTGCAGCTGGCGCGGTCCCCTTTATTGAGGGCGAGGGTGCCGCGACGATCGGACTTCTCGGCGGCCTGCATCCGGTGGCCGCTGCGGCTGCGGCGATGATCGGCAACTTCCTGTGCGTGGCGCTGCTGGTGCTGATCGGCTCAGGAGCGCGCGACGCCGTCGTCACCCGTTCCCGGAAGAAGGCAGGGTCTGAGCGGGTTGCGTTGGCCGGTGCCGGGTCCGCCGCCGGCGCGCCGACGGCCTACGGCGCGAACGAGAACCGGATGTCCCCGCGCCGGGCCAAGTTCCAGCGCGCCTATGAGCGTTTCGGTGTTCCCGGGGTGAGCCTGCTCGGCCCGCTCCTGTTGCCCACCCAGTTCACGGCCACCATGCTTGTTGCCACCGGCATCAGCAAAGCCCGCGTCCTGGTGTGGCAGGCGATCGCCATCTTGGGTTGGACAACAGCCACCACCATCATCATTGCCCGCGTCCTGGCTGCCGTCAGCTGACCGATTCAGGAAAGGTTGCGGGGCAAAACGACCGAAGGGCCCCACTGTTCCCAGCGAAGCCCTTCGGCGGTGGTCTGTGCGTCGGACCTAGACGTCCCGGCGGGTCCTGTTCACAATCTAGGACCGCACAGTAGCCGCCAGCACCAGGAACAGCAGGCCGTACAGGACCAGTGGGATCGGCCCGGTCACGAACACGGAGTAGTCACCGTTGGAGGACAGCAGCGCGTCGCGCATGCTCGTTTCCGCCAGCGGACCTAGCACCACACCAATCATCAGCGGGGCCAGGGGCATCCCGTGCCGGCGCATAACGAAGCCGACCAAGCCAAGCCCGAGCAGCATCAGCAGATCGAAGACCGCCCCGGACGTGGCGTAGACGCCCAGCCCGCAGAAGACGGTAATCCCGGCGTGCAGGTACGGGGCCGGAATGAGGAGCAGCATGGCCCACAGCCCCGCGAAGGGCAGGTTGATGATGAGCAGCACCACCATCGCGATGAAGAAGCTCGCCAGCAGCGCCCAGACCAGGTCGGGGGACCTATCGAAGAGCAGCGGGCCCGGCTGCAGGCCGTACTGCTGGAACGCGGCGAGCAGGATCGCGGCCGTGGCCGTGGCCGAGACCGGCAGGCCCAGGGCCAAAAGAGCTCCCATGGCGGTGCCGGTGGTGGCGTTGCCGGCGGCTTCGGGAGCTGCCAGACCGCGGATTGTGCCCTTACCGAACTTCGAGTTCTTCCGGCGGCGGTCAATGCGCCGCTCCACGTCATAGGAGATGAACGTCGGAATCTCGGAGCCGCCGGCAGGGATGACGCCGAACGGCAAACCGATCGCAGTGCCACGGGCCCAGGCCGGGGCTGCCTCTTTGAGCTCGGCGCGGGAGAGGAAAGGACGGCCTCCGGAGCTAATTTGCTTGCCTCCCGGATCCCGGCGGATCCGGGAGGCGATATGGAAGACTTCGCCCAGCGCCAGGATGGCTACGGTCACGGTAATCAGGGAAATGCCGTCGAACATCTGGGGCGCACCGAAGCTGAACCGCTCGGCACCCGAGAACGGGCCGATGCCCACTGTGGCGATTCCCAGACCGATCAAGAGGGCCGTCAGGCCCTTTACCGCGGAGTCCGAGACCACGGAGGACGTGGCAACAAAAGCGAACAGGGTCAGCGCAAAGAACTCAGCCGGACCGAAATTGGCCGAAAAATCAGCCACGGCTGGGGCGAGGAACACCACGAGAACGGAGAATAAACAAGGGTATTGCGGCCGTGTCCGCAGGATGGTTACGAGCATTGACCGATGAACGGCTTCGCCCCGCTCTGGCATGCATCCATGAGCCACCAGCTAAAAGCTGGGGTTCAGAAGGAAGGCCTCGTGCATCTACGTCCTCAAGTTGTTCTTGGGTCCAACTGCCCATGGTCCTGTACTCCCAGCTTTGTCGTGGGGCACCGCAGCAAGACCTCCCGCCGTCTCAATAGGCGAGGGGCGGGAGATCTTGCTGTGCTGTCTCACTTGCTGTCGAGGTGACTCATCGGTTCGGCAGCGTCTTCGAATGCGGCGCGGGCAGCAACCCAGCTGTTCTCATCGACGTGCAGGGCGGTTTGGAGGTAGGCGGTGCTCATTCGCTGGATGATGGCAACCCGCTCAGGGTTCTCGTCGGTGGTCTCGGCGACTTCGTATCCGACGATCCCGCCAAGCGAGTGCTCGGCAGCGTGGAAGGTAAGGAGGTCGGTTGCGCCGGGGCTGTACGTGTAGGCGTCGGTGAACCAGTCGGGTCCGCGGCTGGACATCTTGGACTGGTCGTGGTCGCCCGCGACGACGAGCGTCGGGGTGGTGAGCTCTTCGAAGGAGGGGCGCATGAACGGGAAGTTCGCCTTCGCGAACGGGTGCAGGTCATCCCCGCCAACGCCCGTCGCGGCGAAGAGGATGCCCGCGGTAACGCGGCTGTCGGACATGTCCTCGCCGATGTGGCCCGCTTCGTCGAGGATCCGGGCTCCGAGGAGCGACTGCGCGGTCTGTCCACCCCAGGAGTGGCCGGTGGCGGCGACGCGGCTGCGATCCACGCGGCCGGAGAGACCGGGTACGGCAGCCTCGATGGTGTCGAGCTGGTCGAGGATGCGGGTGAGATCTGCGATCCGTTCGTTCCAAATCGTCGGGAACACCGGGTGGTCGAACCCGAAACCGTTCCGGCGGGAATCCAGGTGCGTGGGCTGAATCACGAGGAACCCGCGCGATGCCCAGAACGCGGTGAGCGGCGCGTATCCGTCGAGGTTCCAGCCGTTGCCATGGGAGAACACCACGACGGGGAGGTTCGTGCCGGTTGCCGGGGCAGACACTCGCACCTCCAGCGGGACCGGTCGACCCGGGGCGATCAGCTCAACGGGAGCGACGGAGACGACCGGAGTGCCGGCACCGATGACGCCGTCCAATGAGTGGATGAGTGATGAAGCCATGAAATGTTCCTTCCTGAGGCTGCGCTCTGCAATACTGATTATCGGAGCGTCGTTCCGCAACAATACGGAACAGCACTCCGAAATGCGAGTGAGGGCAAACTATTTAGTGAGGAGGGGCACATGGCGGATACTCAAAGTGAGCAGTCACGCGTTGCCGGGTCCCAGCAGGTAGGTCGTCCGCGCAGAAATCAGCAGGGACTCCTTGACGCAGCAGCAGCAGTGTTCGTAACGTCTGGAGTCGAAGCTCCGGTGCGGGAGATCGCAGCGAAGGCAGGCGTCGGCGTGGGGACCATCTACCGCCACTTCCCGACACGACCAGAGCTTGTGGTCGCGGTTTATCGACACCAAGTCGAGGCCTGTGCAGAGGCAGGCCCACGATTACTCGCCGAGAGCGCGACGCCCGAGGCGGCCCTACGGGCATGGGTAGCCTTGTTCGTGGAGTTCCTCGTCACCAAGCACGGACTCGCTGGCGCCCTTCAAGGAGACAGTGCCGGGTCCGACGCTCTACACACCTACTTTGTCGGCCGTCTCGTCCCCGTCTGCGACTCGCTCCTCAAGGCAGCGCTGCAGTCCGTTGACGCTGCTCCGCCGCTCGACGCGTACAACGTTCTCAAAGGCATCGGGAACCTCTGCATCGGTGCAGCTAGCGACACCAGATACGACGCCGCCACCCTGGTGCAACTGCTCATCTCGGGCCTACTATCCCGAGGAGCTCCCTAACCGAAACTCATCGCGCCTTCGTCGGACACGAAAGGAAGCGATGCAGAAATCACGCCACATGCCGCTGCGACGCACAGAATATCCGCCACTAACGACAGCCGCAAAGGGGTGCTCGCGCCCTAAGCTGCGGATGCCTTTGCGGGTGAGAACGGCACTTATGACCAGCAGCAGCACGGCCGTCATTGGTTCACGGGTGCCAATATGATGGTCTCCCCGGGGTGTCCTGGCCGTTGGCATCTGTCGCATTTAGGTACGTGAAGGCTACGCCTCTCGCCGAGACTGGAGCCGCACGCTCCTTTCGGTACCCGGGGGCGTCTTCCGCACAGTCCGATGGCGACGAACGCGATGGAGAGGAGGCCGATCACGCGACTAGCACCGGGGTGCCGCCGGTGCAGGCGGGCGCGACAGCCTTCGGCCGACCGCGATCGGGTGTCAGCTGCTGTTCGACGCCATTCGCTCTCGCTGCCCGGGCGCAACGCAAGCACGAGGAGCGGGTGAGTGCCCGCTGAGCCGCAGCCCCGCTCAGCCGGGGGTGTGCAGCATCCGTTCGACGGCGGTGACAACCGCCTGCCGGCGGGCGGCAACCTCCTCACCACGGGTCGGGTTCTCCACGAGACCAGTCAGCCCCTCCGGCGAAAGCTGCCAGGCCTGCGCTATGGCGTAGATAAACACCAGAATGTCGACGGCGGAGAGTGGGCGGGCGGCAGCCGTAGCGACGGCGAGGGTCTTGCTCCGGTAGGTATCGCCCGGCTCCGTGGTGGCTTCGGGCCGTTCAAGCCGGGCCCACATGGTGAGGCGGAGGACTTCCGGGAAGCGCTGGTGATGGTCGAACACGTCCCCGGCCCAGCCGGCCAGGTCATCGGGGCGCGGCGGGACATTCTCGGCCATGCGGCGCAGAGCGTCCGCGACGGTGGCATCAAACAGGCCGCTTTTGCTGCCGTAGTATGCGTAGATCATCCGGACGTTGCTCCGTGCCTGGGCGGCGATCCGTTCCACGCGCGCACCGGCAAGGCCGTGGGCCGCAAACTCCATGGTCGCCGCGGAGAGAATCCGCTCCCTCGTAGCTTCAGCGTCGCGTGCCATGCTGTTCCCCCTGATCAGGTCTTGACGGGCCCGTGCCCAGACACTACCTTAGCGGTAAGTATCCATTTACTTACAGGAGACGACATGACCCGCATTGCCCTCGTCACCGGAGCCAACCGCGGACTCGGGCGAGCCACCGCGCTCGTTTTGGCGCGGAACAAAATCAACGTCGTCGCCGCGTCGCGGAACGGTGCAGATGACGTCGTGGACGAAATTGCCGACGCCGGCGGAGAAGCCATCGCCGTCCGGCTGGACGTCGCTGACCTGTCCTCCATCGAAGCGGCCCGTACCGCAGTGCTCGACGGTGTTGGGGAGAAATGGGACACCGACACTCTCGACGTGCTGGTCAACAACGCCGGAGTTGGACTGTTCGCACCGCTCGGCGGCATTACTGCCGAAGACTTCGAGACCACGTTTGCGGTCAACGTCCGCGGTCCGCTGTTCCTCACGCAGGCCTTCCTGCCCCACTTGTCGGACGGGGCGAGCATCGTGAATGTCTCGAGCTCGCTCAGCCGGCACGTCAGCCCGGCGACCTCCGTCTACGCGGCATCGAAAAAGGCACTAGAGGCGCTGACCCGCAGCCTCGCCGGCGAACTGGGTCCGCGGGGCGTCCGGATTAACTCGATCGCCCCCGGGCCCACCGCGACCGACTTCAACGGCGGAGCCATGCGCGATGACCAAACCATGCGCGCGGCACTGTCCGGGCAGACCGCGCTCGGGCGGGTGGGCAGGCCGGAGGACATTGCCGACGCGATTGCGGCCATGGTCTCCTCACAATTCCGTTGGGCAACGGGGGAGCGGTTCGAAATCTCGGGCGGCGTGCTGCTCTGACCGGACCCTGCCTCCCGGGCACGGCGCGTTCGCCTACTCCGTCCGCTCCCATGGCAGCAGACCGTCGTCGGGGACAGGGGTGAGCGGGAACATAACCACCGGACGAGCTGGCGGTGGGATAGCTGAACGGCGACGGACCCAGTGAAAACTCCTCAATGGAGCCCCGGAACCGGCTTCCCGGGTGCCGACAACGATCATTGCCGCGTCCAACTGCTGAGCCAGCCCGGCAAGCTGCTGTGCCTCCCCGTCGGCCAGCGCCCGGACGGACCATTTCACCGGGCGGGGATCCAGGATCCCCCCAATCTCTGCCCGCAGCCCGGAATCGAACGGCTCCTTCTCGGTGAAAGACAGATCCGGATTCAGCGGCGTCGAGACCACCGTTCCGTCAGCCTGTTGCCCGACCTGCTCGCTGGAGTCGTCAACATGGGCACAGGCCAGATCCGCACCGAGCTGGTCGGCCAAGCCTGCCTCCGCCTCGACTACCGCTGCACCAGTGCCGGTCTGGACGCCAACCAGGACCTGGGGCCTGGAGTTGCTCATGAAGGTGACTCCTTAGGTCTGGACCGGCGGCACATCCGGGCCGACGGCCTCATGGGCTGCGGCGGTGCCGGCGATGCCGGTGCCGGGTTAATCGGTCTGCTTCAAAGGCTCATCTTCTAAGGAAGAGGCGCCGCACCCTCCCAGGTTTGTGCACAGGCAGGGCATGATGCAGGCTCGCAAGGCGCGGATTGGTGGTTGCTGGCCCTTCCCGCCGGCTCAGACAGCCGTGTGCCGACGTCGGACGGTGAGCGCCGCCAGCGGGATCAGGACGGCTGCGGCGACGATGAAGAGTGTCGGGAAGCTGCTGGCGGCGAGCAGCGGGCCGACGCCTATCACCGGAACGGGCGCGTCTCGCT
This sequence comes from Arthrobacter sp. Helios, assembly GCF_023167125.1. Taxonomy (NCBI): domain Bacteria; kingdom Bacillati; phylum Actinomycetota; class Actinomycetes; order Micrococcales; family Micrococcaceae; genus Arthrobacter; species Arthrobacter sp. Helios. Next base: position 1,615,785 of record NZ_CP095402.1, on the reverse strand, counting down.
ACCCGGCGATCATCTCGAGGTGGATGACCGAGACGATCGAAGAGGATGCGTTGTTGACTGCGTGAACCACGACGCCGGGCCAGACCGACTTTGTCTGGTGCATCAGCCAGGCAGCTGCGAGTCCGACGATGACCGCGACGGGAGTGGCGAGGTTGATTCCGTGGCTTAACGCGAACAGGATGCTGCTGAGGATCGCAGCGAACCAGACGCCGTAGCGGGTGAGCAGGGTGAACAGAACTCCGCGGAAGAGGAACTCCTCGCCGATCGGGGTCACCACCGCACCGAGGAGGATCGCTCCGGCGAATCCGGCGATGCCGCTCGTCGCTGCCGTCTGGTATCCGCCCTGAACATCGGCGGCATCGGTCGTCATGCTCACGAGGGTCGTTACACCGAGGTTCAGGGCGACAACTCCGATACCCACCAGGAAGGCGATCCCCAGCCATTTCGGCGCCACGCGGGTGATGCCGAAGAGTGCCGCGTTGCGCCTGCGAAAGGCGATCATGAGCAGCACTCCGCCCAGCGGTGCGAGTCCGGAGATCGCGAACAGCGCCAATCCTTTTGTCACCGTGTCGTCGTCTGGCAGCTGGAGGTAGAGCAGGATGCCGATGGCGTAGAGCGCGATGGCGATGGCCGCGGCGAGCACGAGGTCGGGCCAGGTGGCCCGACCTCGTGTGGTCCGGTCGTTCGGGCTGGTGGTGGTGCGATCGTGGTGTGACATTCTCTCTCCCTGTCTGCCTAGTTCTCTCAGTTGCGTTCGAGCGCGTTCAGGACGATGGATGCGGTTCGGGCGACTAGCGTGTCGTCGAAAGCCGCGTCCGGGTCGTTGCGTGTGCTCAGTACGGTGAGGACGATGGGGCCGTGGTCGGATGGCGTGACCAGGGCAATGTCATTGCGGATCGGACCTGCTCCGCCGGACTTGTCCGCGGCCACCCACCCGTCGGGAGCACCGGCTCGGATGAGGGCGTCTCCGGTGCGGTTGTCGCTCATCCAGTCGAGGAGCAGAGCTTCGTCCGCTGCAGACAGCGTGGAGCCGTCGAGGATCGTCCTGAGTGACGCGGTGAATGCGGCCGCGGTGGTGGTGTCCTCGGTGCTGCCGGGTTCGATTGCGTTGAGTGCCGGCTCGTCGTTCACGACCTCGGTGGTGGTGTCGCCCCGTTCTGCGAGGGCGGCGTCGAGGGCTGCGGGGCCGCCGATCCTCTCGAGAATGAGGTTGAGAGCGGCGTTGTCGCTGAATCGTACAGCGGCTTCGGCGAGTTGTGCGTAGGTCAGCCCGTCATCAACATGCTGCGATGTGATGGGAGCGTGGCCGGCGGCCTCAGCTTCTTCCGCCGTCCACCGCACGAGCTCGTGACGCTCCGGTCCGTGCACCGACCCGAGGAACTCCGCAGCGGCGAAGGCCTTGATGGTGGACGCGAAGCCGAATCGGCGGTCACCGCCGTACGAGACGGACTCGCCGGTGGCCGTATCTACGGCCACGACGCCGATGGTCGCGTCGTACTCCTGCTCGAGGCCGGTGAGGTCCTCCTCGACGACGGAGCCGAGGTCGGGTGAAGGTGCGGTGGACGTCGGGATGCCCGCGGGTGATTCTGCGGCGGCTTCGGAGAGCTCCGGAGCGGTGGCGGCGCAGCCGGTGAGCGCAGCAAGGATCAAAAGGCAGCCGAGGTTGAGCGAAAGGAGCCGACGCATGCTTTCAGACACCCCCGAAGGCGCCGGTGGGCCCGAAGACGAGGTCGGCGAAACGCGACCCGATGAGCCGGTGCGTCTCACCATCCGGATGCAGCGCGTCAGGGAGCGGATGTTCCTCCGCATCCGCCTCTCCGAAGAGGTCGAGGCCGTCGAGGTAATGCAGGTGCGGGTCGTCTCGGCGGACCGCGACGACCTCGGCGAGGGCGTCGCGTATCACCCGGAGAGTCAACCGACCTTGAGAGGTGTCGCCACGGGTCCCGGTGGCGGTGAACTGCACGGCGTCGGTGCCGATCGATGAGGCATCGATCGATCCCGGGCCCGGTGTGTCCTCATGGATGCCGCAGTACAGCGGAGAGACCAAAAGGAGGGGTGTCTCCGGGTGTCCGTCACGGATCGTGTCGAGGAAGCCGTGGATGGCGGGGATGAAGCTCCGCAGCCGCATCCCGTCGAGATTGACGACGTTGATCCCCAGCTTGAGGCTGATCAGGTCGGCGGGGGCGTCGCGGATGACGCGAGCGAGAAACGGATCGACGAGGGCGCTGCCGCCGAAGCCGAGGTTGCGCAGCCGGGCGCCCGCTTGGCGGGCGGCGATGACTGGCCAGATGCCTGTCGGATGCGTTGCGTTCGAGCCCTGACTGATAGAGCTGCCGTGGTGCACCCAGAGCCGGCCCGTCCTGGGCGCGGGTTGGATCGGTGCGTCGGAGCGGAGCCCTACCAGGTCGACGCCTTCGTTGTGTGGGAGCCAGAACTCGACCGTCTTCCGTCCCGGTGGAAGCTCGTCAAGGACGATGCTGTCCACCCCTCCGCTGGTGTCTGAGCGAGCACCGGTGGCCAGGTCGATCTCCACGGAGTCTCCCTCCGTGAGCGGGTGCGTCTGGAGGCGGTTGCCGTCGATGACGATATCGATCGCGCCGCGAAGTCTTGGCACCTTCCGGTAGCTCACTTGGGTGGCGTGCACGTCGAGTTCGAGTCGGCGTGCTTCGGTGACCATGGCCATGCGCACACCGGAGGGCTGCGACTCCATCATGCTCAGCTGCGGGTCGGCGTCCCGCTCGCGTACGTGTCGTGGGAGCCGATGCGGCCTCATCCCGCGCACTACGGGCTCGAGCTCCGCCATGCCGTCGACCAGTTCGAGGGTGATGGGGGTTGAGATCATGATGTGGCCCTTCTGCGGCGTCTGCCGCGGGTACGTCTGTTGCTGGGTATTGGTACGAATCGAGATCCGGGAGGCAGTTATGATCGCGGGCGGTGAGGTTCGTCGTCCAGCCGTTGCCAGACTTGTGCGAACAGCACTCCTATGGATCCGGCGACAGCGGAGATGACGATTGCCATGCTGAGGGAGCTGACTGGCATCACACCGGCGAGTACGAACACCGACACCATGAATGCGATCGCGTTCAGTAGTAGCGAGAACTTGTTGGACCAGCGGCTCCACCGGCGCGCTTCCGCCGTCGTGTCGTCGCTCTCGATGCGACGGTCCAAGAAGAGCGCTATGAGCAGTAACGGAACCACCTGCACCGCAGATTCGTAGAGGAGAGAGTTCACTCGGAGGGCACCCCGATCGTCACCGCGCGGACTGCGAGCCGAAGGGTCTCGGTCTCGGAGTCGATGCGTACCCCCTCCGAGGGCAGTGCGCGTTCGGTCGCGATGCCGGACACAACTGTCGTCAGGAACCGGGCTCGTGCCTCGATGTGACCCGCGGTGATCGCGCCTTCGTCGACCAGGGCGGTCAGCCACTGCTCGATCCGGCGGCGGCCCAGGCGGTCCAGAGCGTGGTACGTCGCGGCCTCGTCTTCAGACGGGACTGTGGCCACATAAGCCTCGTAGAGTGCGCCCCACTGCTGCCGGGCTCGGGCGCCCACTCCGACATGGCTGAGGAGCAGTTGCAGGCATGCGAAGAGGCGATCTTCCGGCGGCAGGGAGTGATCGTTTATCGGATCATCGGGAATTTCCAGGTCGTACATCGCGGCGACCACGGTCTCGACGAGTGCGCGCTGGGTCGGGAAGAAGTGGCGCAACGAGCCTGTACTCACCTGGGCGCGGGCGGCTACCGCCCGGACGCTCAGGCGCGCAGTAGGATTCTCGCCGAGCATCGTCGCTGCGGCGATGAGGATCTTCGATCGTGTTCCCGGCTCCTTCGATTCAACGTCCATATTTTTCCCTTCGTGTGACCCCGGTCTATTACAGTGTGCTAGTTTAGCCTCTCATTGTTTAACACGCTGTACTAGTCGGAGGGGAAGGGGACTTACGGATCATGAGCTGGCGCAACCGCCGCGTCCGTGCCGGGTCAGGCGAACCGCTGAGAAAGTACCGCTGGTGGCAGATGTTCAGCCGCTCGCTCCGCTCGATCACGCTGACATCGGAAGACGGCAGGGCATCGATCCACACCGTCGAGGTCCGCCATGGGGGCGACATGACCGACGGCGAAGTCCGCGCTCGGCTCTACGTCGACGGCTCTCTGCAGTCGTACGCGAAAATGCCCACCCGCTTCCCAGTGCCGGGCGGCCACATTGAGGTGGCGATCACCGGCTTCGGACTCAAGCGATGCCACTACGTGCGAGCGAACGGCGTCGAACAGCAGCTGACACCCGATCCGCGGTCGGCGGAAGGCCGCCGCGCCAGCCTGCACCGGCGACATCCCGGTGCTAGTCGCGTGATCGGCCTCCTCTCCATCGCGTTCGTCGCCATTGGACTGTGCGTGGAGATACCCCAAATCATCGAAGCCCTCTCACAGATCCCGCCGGTCGCCGACTCGATCGGCACCTTCACGTCCCCCATCCAGCTCCCCCTCCAGCTCAATCTGCTCGTCGGGCTGGCAGCCATCGTCGGCAGTACCGAACGAGCGCTGCGGATGCGATCAAGCTGGATCGATGAACTCGCGAGCTGAAACCGCGAAAGCACCCGACATGCAGAACACCCCCCAAGAACTGGCGCCTCTGTAGCCGTAGCGGACGCTGAAGCTCAAGAAAGGAAAACATGACAACGCACATCCGATCCGACCTCAGACAGCTCGCCGAGACGATACGAGAGTCCTTCGACGGGCGGGTCATCCAGGCTGGCGACGAAGCGTTCCCACGCGCGACGGATCTGTGGAGCGACCAGTCCACCTCGCGCCCCGCGATTGTGGCCCGCGTCGCCACAACAGCCGACGTCCAACGCGTGTTGATGGAGACGCCACCGGACGTGCCCGTCGCGGTTCGGGGTCAAGGGCACGACTGGGCGGGGAGAGCGCACGCCCAGGATGGGGTCACCATCGACCTCTCGCAGATGCGAGGCGTGGAGATCGACCGCAGGTCCCGCACGGCTCGAGTGCAGGGTGGTGCACGACTGGAGGATCTGGTCGATGCCTCCGCAGAGCACGGCCTCGGCGCAGCGGTCGGGACTGTCAACGAGGTCGGTGTCGCCGGGCTCACTCTCGGTGGCGGCTACGGCCCGTACCTCGGCACCCAGGGCCTCGCCGCCGACAACATCGTTTCGGTTGAAATCGTGCTCGCCGACGGATCGATTGTCGCCGCTTCGAACGATCAGCACCCCTCGCTTCTCTGGGCGCTTCGTGGGGGAGGCGGCAACTTCGGTGTCGTGACGGCACTCGAGATCAAGCTCGCCGAACTACCCGTCGTCCTCGCCGGCCCCATCGCCTTCAGCACGGAGGAGATCCGGCCGGTCCTGACTGCCCTCAGCGACCTCTACCCGACAGTTCCGGACGAGCTTTCCATCGCCCCAGCGATCACCAGCGGCCCGGACGGCACCCCGATGCTCCTCGTATCACTCAACTGGCAAGGTGATACGGCCGCGGGTACGCAGTGGGTGCGCCGGCTGGAAGCGACCGGGACGCCACTGTTGTCCGAGGTCCACCCCGTCACGCCTTCCCAGGCGCTGCACTCGTTGGACGGCATGTTTCCGGCGGGGCGACAGTACACCGTACGAACCGTCTCGCTGCCGAGCCTGAACCCCTCAGTCATCGAGGCTCTCGCCGCGGGTGAAAGGCGCCGCATCTCGCCACTCACCGCGGTGAACATCCACCATTTCCACGGGGCTGCCACCCGCCACGACGCCGCTCACTCTCCGTGGGCGCTCAGAGAGCCTCACTTCATGGTGGAGCTCATCGCGACAACCCCGGACGGGGAGGGACATGATACGGAAGTCGCCTGGGCAGAGGGGCTACTCAACGAGTTGCAGGCGCACGGCCTGCCGGCCGCCTACCCGAATCTGTTGCCGCCAGCAGACATCACGCGTGCTGGCGCGGCGTTCGGCGACAACCTCGTCCGCCTGCACGCCGTGAAGGCAGACGTCGATCCAAGAGGACGCTTCTCCGCCGTCTCCATCGGCCTGCCCAAGAACTGACAAGGCCACGATGCTGAACGCGTCGATGAGCTCGATATCTACGTGGAACGCGACCCCCGGAGAATCACCCATGCGCAACGACCTTCGACGTCCTCGAGCGATACACCAACCCTTCTGCGTTGATCCCACACTCGCTCACGGTAATCATCGAGTTCCAGGCATACATCCTCCTCGCGCTCGGAGCCTTCCTGCTCGGCAAGTACTGGCTGTTTCCCCGCGCGACCGGCGCCAAGAACCGAGGCCAGGGGTATGTGCGCGGACTTCAAAAACTCGGATGGCTGGCGCTTCCCGCTTTCGTCCTACTCATCATCGGAGCCATCTGGGAGGCATTCTCGCTGGTCTACATGATCGGCCCCCTGAGCCAGCTGCTGCTATAGCACCGAAGGCAGATCAGTATTCCCTGGCCCACAGCTGAACTCCTTAACCCACGTCTGACCTGGCCCCCTCACAAGGAAGAAATACACCATGACTACCATTACGCCGAACTGGCTGCTCGACCCCGCTCGCTCGAAGCGCTCCTCGTCCGTACCTCCTGGAGTTGAGTACCATCGGGTGCTGGCCGGTGAGAAGCGCCGCATCGGTCGCGGCATCCTCGCCATCGTCATGCTTCTGGCGGGGATCGTCATCTTCCCGACCGGACTCGGAGCGCTGACCGGCCTCATTGACCTGCAGAGCGGTTATACGACCCCGGTGTTCCAGGGCACCGACTACACGCCGCTTTACCACGCGTCTTCGATGCTGTCGCTCTTCCTGCTGATGCCGTGGAGCATGCTCATCCAGCGCTGGCTGTACGGTGTGCCCGGAGCGTCGCTGCATTCGGTGATCTCGCGCTTCCGCTTCGACCTTCTCGGCAAGAGCCTGCTCGTGTTCGGCCCCTTCTGGATCCTTGCCAACGCGGTGGGCTATTTCGGCCCCTATGTCGAGGTGCCGTGGACGCAGTTCGACCTTGTTGCCATCTTCATCGGCACCGTGCTGCTCACCCCTCTGCAGACGACCGGTGAGGAGTACGGGGTGCGAGGGCTGCTGTTTCGAGTCCTCGGGAGCTGGACCCGCGGCCGCAAGACTGGTCTCGTCCTTGGCATCATCGGCTCGAGCGCCATCTTCACCACGATCCACATGTCGACCGACATTTACATCATCACCTGGTACTTCGTGCTGGCGTCCTGCCTCGCCATCATCACCTGGCGCACCGGCGGCATCGAGATCGCGGTTGTGCTTCACGCCGTGCTGAACACGTCCTCGCTCCTCTTGGGACCGCTCTTCCGCATCGACCTCGGTGGTGCGTTGAGCGACCGCTCCGCCGGCGTCGGATCCGTCACCCAGCTCATCCCGACGGCGGCTGTCATCCTGATCACCCTGGTTATCCTGTGGTGGACCCGGAAGGTCGGCCCAGTTCTCACCCCGACCGCGCCCAGCGCGACCGCACACAGCGCGACCGCTGATGCCATCGCGAGCGGGAAGTAGGGCCATGAACCGCGACCAGCGCACCACCCATACGAAGGGTCATCCTGCCGCCTCCACCCTGCGGCCGTTGGGCGCTTTCGAGGACATCATCGACCTCTACATCAGCCGCAACCCCGTGCAGTTCTCGATCGCGCTCCAGCTCACATCGACGATCACCGAGGAAGAGCTGACCCTGACACTTGCGGCTCTGCAGCGGACGCACCCCTTGCTAGCCAGCAGCATCGATCGCACCGGCGAGCAGGCCGTGTTCCGCCCGGCGTCAGAGCCCATTCCGCTCAGAGTCGCCGGTGGCCACGACTGGGTGGTCGAGGCATCTGTAGAGCAGACCGCGCCCATCGACCCGGACCTGGGCCCGCTGGCGAGAGCGAGGCTCGTCGATACGAAGGGGGGTTTGGTCATCATCCTCACCTTCTCCCATCAGATTGCGGACGGTCGAGGGGCACTGCGGGCAGTGGCGGACCTCCTGGAGATCCTCGATGGGCGAACCCCGCCCGTTCAGCCGATCCCCGCCAGCCAAGAACAGCTGCTGAAATCACTGCCCGACGGACCTGCGGCCCCGCCTCCGCCGGCGTCGGGGGAACTCGAGCCTCCAGCTGCCGTGGTGCGGGCGTTTGACGGCACCCCGCCGACAGTCGAAGTCGCCGCCCTGGACCAATCCACGACCGAGCGGCTCCGCGTGATTGCACGATCGCATGACGCCACCGTGCAGGGGGCGCTCTGCGCCGCAGCCGCCCAGGTGCTGAGCGCACGCGGCATCCGCAGACCCGTCCGGATCAATGCACCCATCGATCTGCGTTCAGCTGTCGGGCTCCCCGACGATGTCGCAAACCGGTTCACCGCGACCACCGTCACCCTGGAGGACCCGCAGGGACGCGAATTCTGGCCTCTTGCGCATGACGCGACGGCCCAGCTCCGCACGGGCCGCGACCACGCACGCGCGGCCGCCCTCATGCTGGCCTCGCTGCAGCCAGCCGACGCGATGGAAGCGGAGGCGACCATGCTCGCAGCGACGAATGCCGACATCGAGATCACGAACCTCGGCGTCTTCGCACCCCGCTCGGACGCTGCTGAAGCGGCCTGGGGTCCGATCATGACGACGCAGGTGCAGGGGGAGCGGATCCTCGGCGTCGTCACCCACGGCGGCGCGCTCCGACTTACACTCACCGGCCACGACGACGTCGGCGCCCTTGCCGCCGACGTGGCAGGGTGCCTGACGAGCCAGGCGACCCAGCAATGCTGATCTGCCGCGACAACCTGTCCGGCGCTCTGCCCGACGGGCTGCGCTACCCCCGACAACTGAAGGAGAAACCATGACCATCTCACCCGACATCCTCGTCGTCGGAGCCACCGGTTCTACGGGCCGGGCCACCACCGATTGCCTGACCGCACGGGGCATCCCGTTTCGTTCGATGTCCCGAAGGTCCCCCTCTGTCGAGTTCGGTGTGCAGGCCGACCTGGATGACGCCCGCAGCGTTCGCACGGCGCTCGAGGGTGTGCGCGCTGCGTACCTGGTGACTCCATCGACCGAGCGCGCCGAAACGCAGCAAAAGCAGTTCATCGATATCGCAGTCGCGGCAGGCGTCAGCCACCTCGTGCTGCTCTCTCAACTGGGGTCCGTCGTCGACTCACCGGTCCGCTTCCTGCGCTACCACGCAGCCGTCGAGCAGCACGCCCTCGCATCGGGCATCGGGATCACCGCACTGCGACCGAATCTATTCATGCAGGGAATGCTCGCCCTCGCGGGCATCGTGAAGACGACAGGAAAGCTCCCCGCGCCGATTGGCGAGGCGCGAGTAAGTCTCGTTGACGTGCGCGACATCGGCGACGTCGCCACACTTGCTCTCACATCACCCAAGCCGCTGGGAGCTGTGACCTTGACAGGGGGCGAAGCACTCACGCACATCGAGCTCGCCGCACGCCTCTCATCCGCCACGGGACACCAGATCCACTTCGAAGACGTCCCCCCTGAACGATTCGGCAAGATGCTCTCCGGTGTGCTCCCGCCCTGGCAGGTCAAAGGACTGCTCGAGGATTACGCGCACTACGCCCGCGGTGAAGCTGCCGCGATCTCGACAGCCGTGCCCGACCTCCTGAAACATCCGGCGCGCGACTTTGCGACTTTCGCTCGCGAACACGCTGCGTTGTTCCGAAGAAAGTGAGCGGCGTCGCCAGCCCCTCAGCCGGCCAGGCACCTGCGTGCCCAATCAGCCTGGGCTGGCGTGGCCTTGAATGGGAAGCGGGTGCGCCGGCTCTGGCGGCAGGAGGGCCTGATTTGTAAGCCCAAGGCGAGGAAGAAGCGACGCACCGGTCCCGGCGCCGGAGAGGAAAAGCGGTTGTCAGCGGAGTATCCGATGGATGTGCTCAGCTTTGATTTCCAGTCCGATGTCACCACTTGTGGCCGGCATATCCGGTTCTCCAACGTCACCGACGAATACACCCGCACCGCGCTGGTGATTATCCCGCGCAGGTCCTTCAAAGCCACCGACGTCATCTCGGTGCTGGAGGGCATCATGGCTGACACCGGGATTGAACCAACCTATGTCCGGTGCGATAACGGGCCTGAATTTACCGCTGGCGCACTTATTGACTGGCGCGCTGCTGCCGGGGTGGAAACGGCGTTTATTGAGCCGGGATCACCGTGGCAGAACGGATTTATTGAGTCCTTCAGTGCTCAGTTCAGGAGGGAGCAGCTCGCTGGAGAAATCATGGACACCATGGCCGAAGCGGAGTATTTGGCCGACGAATGGAAAGCTATCTACAATCATGCGCGTCCCCACGGATCCCTGAACGGCATGACCCCGAATCGGTACTGGGAAACCTGGACGCACGAAAACCGATTAGCTATCGCATAAGCACTGGACCCTGCTAACGGGAACTCAGTCATTTGGGATATGCGGCTCGCCCATCGACCAGCGCTGAACGCCTCCTCCCCGACACTTGGAGATGGGACGCTCCGGATGCTCCTACTGACCCGCCATGGAAGAGCGCCGAGGGATGGCGCTCAGATAACGACTTTCCGCGGTCACCTAATTGGGAGCGCAAACTTGTTGTCTGATTCATCCGACTTCCGGAACTCATTTTGCTCCCAAAACAACGCTCGTCAGGGAAAGCATAACCGCGGCAACGATATTCCCCGCACGAAGAGCTCGTAAGGAACGCTAGAGCCGCTTTACCGGCCTGCCCGGCGGTTTGACGCCTGCCGCCGTGGCGCCGGTCAGAGGGTCCTCAGCCGGGGGTCGATCATTAGCGCGGACGGTCGGAAGCGTGCTTTCGGGCCAGCTCGGAAAGCCGGGCGAGACCGGCAAGGTCAGCGTCCGGAAGAGGAGCCGGATCGAAGCTGCCGTAGCGGCGGGTCACGGCCTTTTCGATGAGGAAGTCCGCGATCGCCGGGTTCTTGGGCAGCAGCGATCCATGCAGGTAGCTGGCCACCACGTTCCGGTAGCGGGCGCCCTCGGTGTCGTCCTTGGAATTGTTGCCCTCGCCCTTGCGCACATGCGCCAGCGGCTGGGCGTCCGTGCCCAGGAAGGTCTGGCCGCTGTGGTTCTCGTAGCCGTGGATTTCGCCGAACTCATCGCTCACTGAGAGCACGTTGCCGATCAGCCGCTCCGGACCGCCGTGGGTCTCAATGTCCAGCACGCCGATGCCGGGGATGAGAACGCCGTCGTGCGTCTTGAAGAACCGGCCGAAGAGCTGGTAGAGGCCGCAGATGGCCAGCATCGGCAGCTCGTCGTCGGCCAGGGCACGGAGGGTGGGCGCGAGCTGCTGCAGGTCCTGCTGGATGACCACCTGGCCGCTGTCCTGGCCGCCGCCGCCAACAATCAGGTCTGCGTCGGCGGGGAACTCGTCACCCGGGTTGTACTCGGTGACAACCGGGTTGTAGCCCTGCCACTTCAGGCGCTGCTTCAGGACCAGGACGTTGCCCCAGTCCCCGTAAATGTTCATGTCCCGCGGGTACAGCTGCAGGATGTGGATGTCGCGGCTCAAGAGACCACCTCCACCTTCGTGATTTTGGAGAGCTCCCGGCGGACGGAAAGCATGGCTGTGTAGGTGCAGAAGATGCGCATCGGCTGCGTGCCGGCCGCGGCAATGAACTTTGCCAGCGCGGCCGGAATGTCGGTCTCCACATCCCGGACCGGCACGTCGTCGTACTTCAGCCGGAGCGCCATGTCGTAGGCGCGGACGCCGCTGACCATGTCCACACCGCCCGAAAGCGTTTCAAAGTCCACGTCCCAGAGCCAGGACATGTCCCGGCCGTCGGCGTAGTTGTCGTTGACCGCGATCATGGTGGCGTAGCCGTGCGCCGCGAAGGACTTCAGGCCCAGCCGGAAGCCGGACGGGTTCTTCACCAGGACAAGTTCCAGCGGTGCCCCGTTGACGGTCAGGGATTCGCCGCGGCCGAAGGCCGGCTGCACGTTGGCCAGTGAATCGAACAGGGCCGGCCGGTCAGCCCTGCCGCCAAGGATCTGCCGCGCGAACGTCAGCGCCGCAGCGGCATTAAAGATGTTGTAGACGCCGCGGAGCTTGAGTGAGGTGGTGGTGACCTCATCATCGACCCGGAAATCAGCCTCATCTTCGGCAACGCGCTCGAGCACGACGTCGGCGGGCTGGGCGGCGGCGATGGCTTCGGAGCGCGATCCGCGCATTTCATCGTCGTTGGGGAAAGTGCTGCGCAGTGAGGCATCCAGGCCGAAGTAGACGGCCTTCGGGCCGGAGAGCGAGCCGGCGATGGACGCGACCCGCGGATCCTCACGGTTCAGGACCACGGTGTCAGTGGTGGCCAGGGCGATCTGTTCCAGCAGCCGGGTGGTCTTGTCGATCTCGCCGAAACGGTCCAGCTGGTCGCGCAGGACGTTCAGGAGCAGCGAGTAGCGCGGCTGGATCAGCTTCACGAAGTGCACGGCATGGGCTTCATCCAGCTCCAGCACGGCAATGTCGGCATCGAGCCGGCCGCGCAGGTTCACTTCCCCGATCAGGGCTGCGGCCACGCCGCGGGTGAAGTTGCTGCCGGTGCGGTTCGTGAACACCTTCAGCCCCTGGCCTTCGAGGAGCTCCACCACCATCTTGGTGGTGGTGGTCTTTCCGTTCGTACCAGAGACGACGGCGACGCCGAGGGGGAGGGTGGAGAGGGTGCGGCGGATGAAATCGGGGTCGATCTTCTCCACCACCAGGCCGGGAAGGGCGGACCCGCCGCCGCGCAGCCGTGAGGCGGCGCGGACCAGCTTGCCTACCAGGATGGAGAAGGAACTCATGGATACCGAATATATCCCACCGCCCTGTTCGGCCCCGTGCACGGCCCGTCCACCTAGAATGGTCAAATGACGGAAATCACTGCCCGCCGCTCGTCCGGGCACAGCTCTTCTGGATCGAAGAACCCAGCTGCTCCGCTTGTCGGGGTGCTCGCGCTGCAGGGCGGGGTGCGGGAACACGTGCGGGCGCTGGAAGCTGCCGGAGCCCGCACGATGCTGGTCCGGCGGCCCGCCGAACTGGACGCCCTGGACGGGCTCGTCCTGCCAGGCGGCGAATCAACCACCATTGACAAGCTGATGCGGCTCTTTGGGATGGCGGAGCCGCTGAAAGCGAAAATCGCCGCAGGCTTCCCGGTCTACGGATCCTGCGCCGGCCTGATTCTGCTGGCAGACCGGATCACCGACCCCGCAGTGGATGCCGCCGGTGAACCGCAGCAGACCCTCGGCGGCCTGGACATTGTGGTGCGGCGCAACGCCTTTGGCCGCCAGCGCGAGTCTTTCGAAACCGAATTGGTCTTCGACGGACTCCAGGCTCTGCCGTCACAGGATTCCGGCCAGCCGGTGGCTGGTGTGCACGCCGTGTTTATCCGCGCACCCTGGGTGGAAAAGGTAGGCTCCACCGTGCAGGTGCTGGCGCAGGTTACCCCGGGGGAGTCCGCATCGGAGGCGGAAAAGGATTCAGTCGCTAGAATTGTGGCAGTGCGTTCGGGAAAGCTGCTGGCTACCTCGTTCCATCCGGAGGTCACGGGGGAGAGCCGCATCCACGAACTATTTATTCAAATGATCAGAGGAGACGCGTAAAGCATGTCGGGCCACTCGAAATGGGCAACCACCAAGCACAAAAAGGCCGTCATTGATGCCAAGCGTGCCAAGTCCTTTGCCAAGCTGATCAAGAACATTGAAGTTGCGGCCCGCGCAGGCGGCGCCGATATGGCCGGCAACCCCGGCCTGGAGCTGGCCGTCCAGAAGGCCAAAAAGACCTCTGTTCCCATTGACAACATCAACCGGGCCGTCAAGCGCGGCGCCGGCCTGCTCGGTGAAGCCGTCGACTACCAGACGATCATGTACGAGGGCTACGGACCGCAGGGCACCGCACTGCTGATCGAGTGCCTCACGGACAACAAAAACCGCGCCGCCTCCGAAGTCCGGCTCGCCGTGACCCGCAACGGCGGCAACATGGGCGACCCCGGTTCCGTGGCGTACATGTTCACCCGCAAGGGCGTTGTCACGCTGCCGAAGAAGGACCTCACCGAGGATGACCTGCTGATGGCGGTGCTCGACGCCGGTGCTGACGAAGTCAAGGAGGCCGGGGACAACTTCGAGATCATCTCCGAAGCTGCGGACCTGCGGGCCGTCGTCGCCGCCCTTGAGGAAGCCGGAATCGAATACGACACCGATGAGGCAGAGTTCCTGCCCTCCATGCACGTGGAGCTCGACGCAGACAACGCGCGGAAGTTCATGAAGCTGGTCGACGCGGTGGAGGACCTGGACGACGTCCAGAACGTCTACTCCAACGCCGATATCTCCGCGGACGTCCTCGCGCAGCTCGAAGAAGACTGAGCGCCCCGCCGTGCCGATCCGGGTCCTGGGGGTGGACCCGGGCCTCACCCGCTGCGGGCTGGGCGTGGTGGACGTGGAAGGTAACCGCCGGGCAACCCTCGTGGCGGTCGGGGTCGCCGGTACGGCAGCGGGCACCGCTCTGGATGCCCGCCTGCTGGCGATTTCCGAGGCGATTGAACTGTGGCTGGACACCCATACCCCTGATGTTTTGGCGGTGGAACGGGTGTTCAGCCAGCTCAACGTCAGTACCGTGATGGGCACCGCCCAGGCCTCCGGCGTCGTGATAGCCGCCGCCGCGCGCCGCGGCATTCCGGTGGCCCTGCACACCCCCACCGAGGTGAAAGCCGCGGTGACAGGTTCCGGTTCGGCGAACAAGGAAGCCGTGGGACGCATGGTCACCAAGATCCTGCGCCTGGACGAGATGCCGCGGCCGGCCGACGCGGCAGATGCGCTGGCACTGGCCATCACCCATGCCTGGCGCCGCGGCGCGCTGGGGCCCGGCCAGGCTTCGACAGCCGGTTCAGCTTCCTCCGGAGGCGGCCCGGTGCAGGGCGGCCTGACCGCGGCGCAGCGGATGTGGGCCGAGGCTGAGGCCAAGGCAAAACGCGCCCGCCGCTGAAGTGCCGGGAAATCCGGAGCGGACCAGTAGGCTGTTCGTAGATATGTTCTATTCAGTTCACGGATTATTTTCAGTTCCCGGATTATTGCTCGGAGTTCCCACATGATCGCCTCCCTTCGCGGCGTTGTAGCGCACGTTGGCATCTCATCTGCCGTTATTGACGTCAACGGTATCGGCATGCTTATCCAGGCAACGCCGCAGACCCTCGCGTCGCTGCGGACAGGTACCGAAGCGCAGGTTCATACCGCACTGATCGTGCGTGAGGACTCCATGACCCTGTTTGGCTTCGCGGACCCGGGGGAGCGGGAAGTATTCGAGATTCTGCTCAGCGTCAGCGGCGTCGGCCCGCGCCTTGCCCTCGCGGTCCTGGCTGTGCACAGCCCCGAGGCTGTGCGCGTCGCAGCGTCCAGCGGGGATGACAAGGCATTCAGCAAGGTTTCCGGCATTGGACCGAAGGGCGCCCGCCGCATCGTGCTGGAACTCGCCGACAAACTCGTGCCGCTTGGGACCGCTGAAGCACCGGCCGGAGCCCCGGCCTGGAATGACCAGGTGCTGGCAGCCATGACCGGCCTCGGATGGTCCGAAAAGGACGCCACCGCCGCCATCGAGGCCACCGCTGCCGAGCATCCGGACACGGCGAAGGTCGGCAACGTCGCGGAAATCCTGCGCCTGACGCTGCGCCGCCTCGGCCAGGACGCCGCCCGCTCCCGCGCACCGCAGAAGCAGGCCGGCTAGCGTGGCCGCCGCCGAACCGCTCACCACGGCCGCGCCGGATCCGGACGACAAGGCCATTGAAGCCGCCCTGCGCCCGAAGAACCTCGATGACTTCGTGGGTCAGAAGCGGGTCCGCGAACAGCTCTCCCTGGTCCTGGAAGCCTCGCGGCTCCGGGGCCGCAGTGCGGACCACGTGCTGCTCTCCGGTCCTCCCGGCCTCGGCAAAACCACTCTGTCCATGATCATCGCCGCGGAAATGAACGCTCCGCTGCGCATCAGTTCGGGACCGGCCATCCAGCATGCCGGAGACCTGGCCGCCATTCTCTCCTCCCTCACGGAAGGCGAAGTGCTGTTCCTGGACGAAATCCACCGGATGTCCCGTCCTGCGGAGGAAATGCTGTACATGGCCATGGAGGATTTCCGGGTGGACATCGTCGTGGGCAAGGGCGCCGGGGCAACGGCTATTCCGCTGGACCTTCCACCCTTCACGCTGGTGGGCGCCACCACCCGCGCCGGGCTGCTGCCCGGACCCCTGCGTGACCGGTTCGGCTTCACCGGGCACCTGGAGTTCTACTCCACCGCGGAACTGGAGCTGGTCCTGCGGCGCTCGGCCATGCTGATGGACATGAAGGTCAACTCGGCCGGCTTTTCCGAAGTCGCCGGACGGTCCCGCGGAACACCGCGAATCGCCAACAGGCTCCTGCGCCGGGTCCGCGACTGGGCGCTGGTCCACGGAGTCGACCAGATTGACGCCCGCACGGCCGGAGCGGCACTTGATATGTATGAGGTGGACGAACGCGGGCTGGACCGGCTGGACCGCGCCGTGCTCCACGCCCTGGTGACCAAATTCAACGGCGGACCGGTCGGGCTGTCGACGCTCGCGATCGCCGTCGGCGAGGAGCCGGAGACGGTGGAAACCGTCGCGGAACCGTACCTCGTCCGGGAAGGCCTGCTGGGCCGCACACCCCGCGGACGCATCGCGACCCGGGCCGCCTGGGAGCACCTCGGACTCGAGATGCCGGAGTCAGCTGCGCACGCTGTCCCCGATGCCATGTTCTCCGGACCCGGAGCCCGGGCTGCGGACAGCGGCACGGGCGCCTGAGCCGGGAAGCCGGCCGGACCGGCTGCGCGGGAGCACCGGCAGGGCAAGCAGCGAAGTGACGCCGGACACCGTGGGTGACTTACACTGCACAATGAAACTTAAAGGGATGCAGATCCGTTTTCCCCTTAGACTGATCTGACGCTTACGCATGCCGGCGCGTCAGACCCGGTGCCCTGAGTGAACTGATAACGCATCCCGATAGATTTCGCATCCCGATAAACAGCAACAGAAACGGAACCCTTCGTGTTCTTGAATGTCTTGGCCCAGACGACCACTGATACCGGCAACGGAGGTGGATTCGCTCTCTCGAACCTTCTCCTTCCGATCCTGCTGGCACTCTTCATCTTCATGATGTTCCGCAAGCAGAAGAAGACCCAGAAGACCGTCCAGGAGCAGCGTACCCAGATGGTCCCCGGAACCGAGGTCATGACCCAGTTCGGACTGTTCGGCACGATCGTGTCCGTTGACCAGGAAGAGAACAAGGCTGTCCTGGAGCTCTCACCGGGCAACACCGCCACCATCCACCTGCAGGCGCTGACCAAGGTTGTCACCACCACGCCGGCCGAAGAAGAGACGCCGGATCCCGTGGTTCCGGACGACGCTTCCTCCCTCACCAGCGAGGCCCCGCGCACGGAAAACACCGATGCTGCCGATTCGGCGCTCCGGGACGAGACGCCTGAGGAAACACTCCGGCGCCTGGACCGTGAGAACAAGAAAGACAACTAGACTCTCCGAGGGCCTGCGGGGTGGACTGAGTCCGCAGGCCCGCCGGATCACTCTGTCTCCGGCGATTACGCCCTAAAGGAAAACCTCTATGCCTCGAACCGGCTCCGGCCCCGCCGCGAAAAAGACGCTCATTTGGCTGGGCGTTATGTTCGCTGCCCTGGCCCTCCTGCTTGGCGGTGGCTCCATGTTGAGCAACGCCAGCTGGGCTCCCAAACTGGCCCTCGACCTCGAGGGCGGCACCCAGATGATCCTGTCCCCGAAGGTACAGGGCGGCAACTCTGAAATCAGCCAGGAACAGCTCGACCAGGCGGTGGAGATCATCCGCCAGCGTGTTGACGGCAGCGGTGTTTCCGAAGCGGAGATCACCACGCAGTCCGGCCGCAATGTTGTGGTCTCCCTGCCCGGTACGCCGTCCGCCGAAACCCGTGCGCTGATCCAGGCCTCTGCTGCCATGGAGTTCCGGGCCGTCATCCTGGGCGGTGCAGGGCAGGCTCCGGCCGCCGAGACGCCAACGCCGGACGACCAGCTGCCGCAGCCGACGGCCGAGCCGGAGAACGGATCCGACTTCAACTGGGTCACCCCGGAGCTGTACAAGGAATTCGAAACCACCAACTGCCTGGACCCGGCGACACTGGAAGCCTCGATTGAACCGGCTCCGGCGGATCAGCCGATGGTTGCCTGCGAACCGGAGACTGCCGGCAAGTACATCCTCGGCCCCGTCGAGGTGCCTGGCGCCCTGCTTGAGGACGCCAGCTTCGGACTGTCCCAGACCGGCCAGGGCCAGTCCCTGAACCAGTGGGCCGTGAACCTTGACTTCAACGGTGAAGGCACCGAGAAGTTCCGCGAAGTTTCCGAACGCCTCGTCGGGTTCGGTGCGGGAACCCCGCAGAACCAGTTCGCCATCGTCCTGGACGGGCAGATTATCTCCGCGCCGTCCATGAACGTGCCGATCACCGACGGCAACGCCCAGATCACCGGCAGCTACACGCAGGAGAGCGCCAAGGCGCTTTCCGAACAGCTGAAGTACGGTGCCCTGCCGATCAGCTTCGACATCCAGAGCGAGCAGCAGGTCTCCGCCACCCTGGGTGCAGACCAGCTGCGCATGGGCCTGATCGCCGGCGTTATCGGCCTGATCCTGGTGGCTGTCTACTCCCTGTTCCAGTACCGCGCCCTCGGGTTCGTCACGATCGCCTCCCTGGTCGTCGCCGGTGTGCTGACCTACCTGGCAATCGCGATCCTCGGCTGGTCGCACAACTACCGGCTCTCCCTTGCCGGTGTGGCAGGCCTGATTGTCGCGATCGGCCTCACCGCGGATTCGTTCATCGTCTACTTCGAACGAATCCGTGATGAACTGCGCGACGGCAGGGGACTGGTCTCCGCCGTCGACACCGGCTGGAAGCGGGCCAAGCGCACCGTCCTGGCGTCCAAGGCAGTGAACCTGCTTGCCGCCGTCGTGCTGTACTTCGTGGCTGTCGGCAACGTCCGTGGTTTTGCCTTCACGCTCGGCCTCACGGCCATCGCCGACCTGATCGTGGTCTTTATGTTTACGCACCCCGTGATGGTGCTGCTGGCCAAGACCAAGTTCTTCGGCCAGGGCCACAAATGGTCCGGCCTGGATGCGACCCGCCTTGGCGCTGTGCCGGTGTACCGCGGCGCGGGACGCCTGCGGGAACCTGCCATGGCAGGTGCCGCAGCCGCAGGGCAGGGCACGGACGCGCAGGACGCATCGACGCCCGGGTCCTCGAAGCCTGTCTCCCCGAAGAACAAGGGAGCTGCCAAGGAAGCTGAGCGCCGTATGACGATCGCTGAGCGGCGGCAGGCTGAGGCCGAAGCGCTGAAAGAAAAGCAGGGCGGGAAGAAGCCCGGTTCCGGCGGGGTATCCGACGGGAAGCAAGGTTCGATGGCAAGCACCGGCCGCGACGCGGAGAAGGAGGGCAACTGATGAGTAAGCTCCCCAGATTCGCCACATTCGGCAATGAGCTCTATACCGGGAAACGGTCCTACAACTTCGTTGGCCGGTACAAGCTGTGGTTCCTGATCGCAGCCGCCGCGATTCTCCTGTCCATCCTGATCCCCGTGGCCAAGGGTGGATTCAACCTCGGAATCGACTTCCGCGGCGGGTCCGAGTTCACCGTCTCCGGCGTGGAAAACACACAGGTTTCAGTGGGCGAACAGGCTGTAGCTGAAGTTGTCTCCGGTTCCGATCCGCGGGTTACCAACATTTCCCCCGGCACCATGCGGATCCAGACTGAAGAGCTCAGCGACGACGAGACCCTTGAGGTTAAGGCCGCGCTGGCGCAGGACTACGGCGTCTCCGAGGAGCAGGTCACCTCGACGTTCATTGGCCCCACCTGGGGGAGCGATGTCAGCCGTCAGGCGCTGATCGGCCTGCTGGTCTTTGTTGGCCTGGCCGCCGTCCTGATGGCCCTGTACTTCCGGACCTGGAAAATGTCGGTCGCGGCCATTACCGGTCTGCTCGCCGTGATGGTGACAACCGCGGGACTGTACGCGCTCAGTGGATTCGAAGTGACGCCGTCGGCGATCATCGGCTTCCTGACCGTGCTCAGCTACTCGCTGTATGACACGGTGGTGGTCTTTGACAAGATCCGTGAGAACACAGCCAATCTGGACAAACAGACCAAGCGCACGTTCGCCGAACAGGTGAACCTGGCGGTCAACCAGACACTGGTGCGTTCCATCAACACCTCCGTGGTCGCCGTCCTGCCGGTTGCGTCCGTGCTTTTCATCGGCGCCTACCTGCTGGGAGCAGGCACGCTGAAGGACCTCTCCCTGGCGCTGTTCATCGGAATCATCCTGGGTACCCTCGGCACGCTGTTCGTTGCGGCACCGCTGTACGCCTGGCTGCGCCGGAAGGAACCGGAGATCGTCAAGCAGGCCAAGCGGGTGCTTGACCGCCGCGAACAGCAGGCGCGTGCAGCCTCGGCACCTGAGGCCGCGTCCGCGGCCACTTAGTTCGCCAGAAGCACTAAACACCGCCGGTTCCGTTCCTTTCCCCCGGGGAAGAACGGAACCGGTGGTGTAAGTGCAGCAGCCGGGGGGCATAGACTGGGCAGATATCTGGAAAGAAAGGGCAGCAGTTGGCCGATAGCGCTACGCCTGCCGACAGCGCAGGGAAAGACCGGGGACCAGCAGCAGCCCCCGGTACCGTGAACTCCCAGGAAACAAGCCCCGGGAACAACGGGTCCGCCGGAGTCCAGGTCAAACGGGAACCGGAGGAACCGGCATCGAAGCCTGCCCCGAAGGCAGTCGCCAAACCGGTGCCGGCACGCCGCCAGGGCACCCGGGCCCGATTGGCACGCCTGGCCGGACGCGGAGGCACGGCTTACTCGCCGATGCTGGAACCGCTGCTGCGCACTGTCCGCGCCAACAACCCGCGCGAAGACCTCGACCTGATCCAGCGCGCCTATCTGGTAGCCGAACGCAGCCATGAAGGCCAGAAGCGCAAGAGCGGCGACCCTTACATCACGCACCCGGTCGCCGTGGCGACCATCCTCGCCGAACTGGGCATGACCGGAACCACCCTGGCTGCCGCGCTGCTCCACGACACGGTGGAGGACACCTCCTACACGCTGGACGAGCTCCGCAGCGAGTTCGGACCGGAAGTCGCCATGCTGGTGGACGGCGTGACCAAGCTGGACAAGGTGACCTTCGGGGACGCAGCCCAGTCGGAGACCGTCCGCAAGATGGTCGTGGCCATGGCCAAGGACATCCGCGTCCTGGTGATCAAGCTCGCCGACCGGCTGCATAACGCGCGGACCTGGCGTTTCGTTTCCCCGGAGTCCTCCGCCCGCAAGGCGCGGGAAACGCTGGAAATCTTTGCCCCGCTGGCCCACCGGCTCGGCATGAACACAATCAAGTGGGAACTTGAGGACCTGTCCTTCGCCGCACTGCACCCCAAGGTGTACGACGAAATTGTCCGGATGGTCGGCGACCGCACCCCGGAGCGGGAAAAGTACCTCACCACCGTGCGCAGCCAGATCGCTGAAGACCTGCACAACGTGAAGATCAAGGCAACGATCACCGGCCGCCCCAAGCACTATTACTCGATCTACCAGAAGATGATCGTGCGGGGTAAGGACTTCGACGACATCCATGACCTCATGGGCGTCCGCGTCCTGGTGGACTCCGTGCGCGACTGTTACGCCACCCTCGGCGCGCTGCATGCCCGCTGGAACCCCCTGCCCGGGCGGTTCAAGGACTACATCGCGATGCCGAAGTTCAACATGTACCAGTCACTGCACACCACGGTGATCGGTCCCGGCGGCAAACCGGTGGAAATCCAGATCCGCACCCACGACATGCACCGCCGTGCCGAGTACGGTGTGGCTGCGCACTGGAAGTACAAAGACGGCGCCAAGAACGGCGGCACGGTTCCGGACAACAGCGACATGGGCTGGCTCCGGTCCCTGGTCGACTGGCAGCAGGAAACTTCGGATCCGGATGAGTTCCTGGATTCGCTGCGCTTTGAAATCAATGCCCGCGAAGTCTTTGTTTTCACCCCCAAGGGTGAGGTCATGGCCCTGCCGGCCGGATCAACTCCCGTTGACTTCGCCTACGCCGTGCACACGGAAGTGGGCCACCGGACCATTGGTGCCAGGGTCAACGGAAAGCTGGTCCCGCTCAACAGCGAGCTCCAGCACGGTGACTGGGTGGAAATCTTCACCTCCAAGGCCGAAGGCGCCGGCCCCAGCCAGGACTGGCAGGGCTTCGTCAAGAGCCCCCGGGCCCGGAACAAGATCCGCCAGTGGTTCACCAAGGAACGCCGCGAAGAGGCGATCGAAAAGGGCAAGGACCTGCTCACCCGCGGCATGCGGAAGCAGAACCTTCCGCTGCAGCGCCTGATGAGCCACGACGCCCTCGTGGCAGTGGCGCAGGAACTGCACCACCAGGACATCTCCGCCCTGTATGCGGCGGTGGGTGACGGCCACACCTCGGCGCAGAACGTCATTGAACACCTGGTCAACCTCATGGGCGGCCACCAAGGGGCCGAAGAGGATCTGGCCGAGACTCCCGTTACCACGGCAGCGCGGCGGCCCAAGTTCTCCGACTCCGGCGTCACCGTCCGCGGTGTCGGCGATGTCTGGGTCAAGCTGGCCCGCTGCTGCACTCCGGTGCCGCCGGATCCCATCATTGGCTTCGTGACGCGCGGTTCGGGCGTCTCGGTGCACCGCACCGATTGCCGGAACGTGCAGGAACTGCGCGACCAGCCGGACCGGATCGTGCCGGTGGACTGGGCTCCCACACAGTCCTCGGTGTTCCTGGTGGAAATCCAGGTTGAGGCACTGGACCGCAAGAGTCTGCTGTCCGACGTCACGCGGGTCCTGTCGGAGAACCACGTTAATATCCTCTCGGCAAGCGTCAACACCTCCAGTGACCGGGTGGCCATGTCCAAGTTCGTCTTCGAGATGGGCGATCCGAAGTACCTCAGCCACATCCTGAGCGCGGTCCGCCGGATCGACGGCGTTTACGACGTCTACCGCACCACCGGCAACCAGCGCCGCATCTAAGCTGGCACGCTCTCGGATGGAGCCGTGAGGGGGCCGGAACCGGAATGATCCGGTTCCGGCCCCGTTTCTTCTGTCCCTGAACCCCGCGTCTCCCCGGCGGATGCCTCGGCCAGTTCCACCGCCTCCAGCGCCTGCCTGGTGCCCGGCACCCGGTGCCCGCTGCGCAGCAGCGTCCGGACGTAGTGCAGCGGAGCGTTCAGGCCGGGCTCGCGGGACATCTGCACCAGCACGTCCGCGGCTTCCGCCAGCGGGGCGTGGAGTGCGACGTCGAGGGCGGTCCGCAGCGGCTGTGTCACCGGCACCCCACCCAGTTCCAGCCGGTCCGCGGGGCCCAGCGTCACTTCGTGCAGCACCGCTCCGCTGAACGGCGGCAGCGAGGTGCTGCGCCGCCGGGCGTCGGCCAGCAGCGTCAGGCGCCGTGGAGGGGGAGCGCAGCCATAGATCCAGGCGGCGCTCAGCCGCCCGAAAACGTAGCGCCCCTGCAGGGATGCCGGAAGATGGTGATGGGCCGCCAGGGCGCGGGCCAGGGGTCCGGGGCGGACATCCCAGCGCAGATACGTGGAACCGTAAACGCGGGTCACCAGAAGGTCCCGGCACATCCCCTGCAGCTCCTCTTCGGTGAACGGGCCGCCCGGATGGAAAATGGCGCCCCCGGTGGAGGTGACTGCCGGAATAGCACCCGGCATCGGGCTGGACAATGACATTCGCCAAGACTGACCTGCCGGCGGGAAATGCGAAAGGGCCCGGATGCCGCCTGTGGAAAAGCGGAATCCGGGCCCCTCACGGGGGTTCGCCCCTTTGCCGGCGGTATAGCCGGTTGGGTGGGCTGGTGGCTTAGGAGAAGTCCTGAGCCGAGCGGCGGAGAGTTTCCAGCCACTGCAGGCGGGCTTCCAGCGCCTCGCGGGCATCTGCGATCTTCTTCGCGTTGCCGTCCTTCTCGGCGGCAGCCAGTTCCTCCTCGAGGGAGGTGATGGCGGCTTCGAGCTGGCTGAGGGCGCTGTTGGTGCGGGCCTTGGTTTCCGGATTGCTCCGCTGCCAGTGCTCGTCCTCGGCAGCCTTGACTGCTTCCTCAACCTTCCGGATACCGGCCTCCATCCGGCCCATGTCGGCGCGCGGAACCTTGCCGGCTTCCTCCCAGCGGTCACGGATCGACTGCAGCGCCTTGCGGGCAGCGTTCAGGTCCGTGACAGGCAGGATGGCCTGGGCTTCCTTCAGCAGCGCTTCCTTGACCACGAGGTTGGAGGCGAATTCCTCGTCAATAACTTCGTTGGCGGCCTGGCGGGCAGCGAAGAACTTGTCCTGGGCTGCACGGAAGCGGGCCCAGAGGGCGTCGTCATCCTTGCGGCTGGCCCGCTTGGAGGCCTTCCACTCGTCCATGAGGCTGCGGTACTCGGAGGCGGTGTTGCCCCAGTCGGTGGACGTGGACAGCGCCTCGGCCCGGGCGATGAGGTCTTCCTTGGCTCGTTTGGCCTCGGCGTTCTCATTGTCCAGCTGCGAGAAATAGGCGCGGCGGTGCCGGTCGAAGACGGTCCGGGCGGAGCGGAAGCGCTTCCACAGGGCATCTTCGTTGCTGCGGCCTAGACGCGGCCCGTTCTTCTGCGCGGCTTTCCACGCTTCGAACAGTTCGTTCATCCGGTTGCTGCTGGTTTTCCACTGAATCGAGGCCGGGTCCTTGGCGGAAATCTCCTCCGCCTCGGCGACGATCGCTTCGCGTGCGGCGAGCTCGCGGGCACGGACGGCCTCGGCCTCGGCGCGCTCAGCTGCCTCGGCTTCCTTGATGCCCGCGCCCAGTGCCTCGATACGGGCATCGAGGGCCAGCACATCGCCTACCATTTTGCGTTCGGCGACCTGCTCGGCCAGATGCTTGAGGGTTTTGTGCATGTCACCGGCCGGAGCCTTGGCAGCAAGGCGCGCCTCCAGCAGCATGACCTGGCTGACGGCGTCGTCGTACTTACGCACAAAGTAGGCCAGGGCTTCATCCCGCGTTGCGTCCGGATACTGGCCCACAGGGAACTCTTCGCTGCCGACGAGCAGGAAGACGTGGCCGTCTTCCTCGACGCGGGCAAAGCGGGCGGCTTCTTCCAGCGGCGTGGTGTGGGCTGCCGGAGCGGCTACTGCCGGTGCTGGCGCAGCGGCTCCGGGACGGGGTGCCGCCGGGGCGGGAGCCGGACGCCGCGCCGCGAAGGCGGCTGGGCTGGGCGCGGGGATGCGCTGATTGTCCGGAGCAGTCCCGGTGGCTGTTTCGTCGGATTTCTGACTGTCTGTCACCGCTAAAAGTCTTTCACTCGATGGATGGCCGCTGAGCGAAGCCGCTGTGCCATGTTCTTGCCGTGCCATTTACTTCAGGGTAAACGAATCTATCGTCACCGGTGCTAGGGGTTCTCCGTCCTGGACGCCGCCTGCCGTCCCGGCTGCAGCGATGGATTCCAGAACATCAAGCCCTGACGTTACCTTACCCATTATCGTGTACCCGCCGGTCTCCTGCGTTATGACTGAGTCCTTGTAGACAATGAAGAACTGCGTACCGTGCGAATCCGTGGTCCCGGCGCGGGCCACAGCAACAGAGCCGGCCGGATAGACCCCGTCAGCGGGCGTGTTTTCCACCGGACCCCACTGGTAGCCGGGGTCCGAAGCTCCGGTGCCGTCCGCCGAGCCGCACTGGAGCACTCCCATGGACTCCGCAGTGGTCAGCCGGTGGCAGTTCTTACCGTCGAAGAAACCCGAGTCCGCCAGGGACTTAAAGACGGAAACGGCCTGCGGCGCGGCGTTGCCGTCCAGTTCAATTCCCAGTTCCGATCCGTTGAGCGAGAGCGCGCCGCTCAGGACTTGCCCGCCGGCCAGCGACGGATCCGGGACGGTTAGATCGCTGCCGGTTTCTTCCGCTGCGGCCTTCGCCTGGCTTTCCAGCAGCGCCAGGTCCTCGGCGGTGGGATTGGAGGAGAACCAGAAAACCTGGAGCGCGATGGCCAAAACCAGGACCAGGACCCCGGCGATCCCGGCGTAGACATTGTCCTTCAGCCGCCGCCGGCCCTGCTCCCGGGCCAGTGTCTGCCGGGCTTCCATCCGGGCCACGCGACGGCGGGTTTCACGCTCGGTACGGCTGGTGACCTTCACCGCTGCCTCCTTTGAGGGGAACTGGGTCCGGTCGCCGCGGCGGCGCCGGGGTGCTCTGCGGCATCCATGGGGGCGGAAGAGGCTAAAATGAGTGCCGCACACAGTTTATGCATGCAGCAGCTGTGTTTTCCCAGTATCCGGACCCGGGCGCTCCCATGCGCCCACCGCCGGATCCGATCCACCCTAAGGAGTTCTCCCGCATGGCACGCAAGGCCTCACTGTCCGGTTTCCCCGAATGGCTACCGCAGGAGCGCCTGGTTGAACTCCATGTCCTGGACGTGCTGCGCCGGACCTTTGAACTCCACGGCTTCTCCAACATCGAGACCCGCGCGGTGGAAACCGTCGGGCAGCTGCTGCGCAAGGGCGAAATCGACAAGGAAGTCTACGCGCTCAGCCGGCTGCAGGCCGAGGAAGGCGAAAGCAGCGGCAAGCAGGACCCGAACCAGCTCGCACTGCACTTCGACCTGACCGTTCCGTTCGCCCGGTACGTGGTGGAGAACGCGGGCCACCTGGCCTTCCCGTTCCGCCGCTACCAGATCCAGAAGGTGTGGCGCGGAGAGCGCCCGCAGGAGGGCCGTGCCCGCGAGTTCACCCAGGCGGACATCGATGTGGTGGGCGACGGCGACCTGCCGTTCCGGTACGACGTCGAGCTGGCGCTGGTCATCGCCGAAGCGCTCGGTGCCCTGCCCATCCCGGATTTCCGCATCCGGGTCAACAACCGCAAACTGGCCGAGGGCTTTTACCGGGGCATCGGGCTGGAAGACACCGCAGGGGTGCTGCGCAGCATCGACAAGCTTGAGAAGGTTGGCCCGGCACGTGTTGCCGAGCTGCTGCAGGAAGAACTGGGCGCCACCGCTGAGCAGGCGGACCTCGCACTGAAGCTCGCCTCCATCCGCACCGACGACGTGAGCTTTGCTGCCCAGGTGCGGGCGCTGGGGGTCACGAACGAGCTGCTGGAAACCGGCCTCGATGAGCTGGAGCAGGTGATCGCAGAGGCAGCCAAGCGCGCTCCGGGCAAGGTCGTGGCGGACCTGTCCATCGCCCGCGGCCTGGACTACTACACCGGCACCGTCTACGAAACGGTCCTGGTGGGACACGAGCAGCTGGGTTCCATCTGCTCCGGCGGCCGCTACGACGCACTGGCTGCCAAGGGCAGCCGGACGTTCCCCGGCGTCGGGCTCTCCATCGGAGTGACCCGCCTGGTGATGCGCATCCTCAGCCAGGAATTCGCCCAGGCTTCCCGTGCGGTTCCCACCGCAGTGCTGGTCACCCTGGCCGACGACGATTCCTGGTCCGCGGCGCAGGACGTCGCCGCGGCCCTGCGCGGACGCGGTATCTCCGTGGAGGTGGCAGCGAAGGCAGATAAGTTCGGCAAGCAGATCAAGTACGCTGACCGGCGCGGCATTCCCTTTGTCTGGTTCACCGCCGAAGACGGCAGCCACGAGGTAAAGGACATCCGTTCCGGGGACCAGGTGTCCGCGGACCCGGCTGTCTGGACCCCGCCGGCCGAGGACCTCCTTCCGCAGGTCACCGCCCGCAGCTGATTCCTTCCCAGGCTGATTCCTTCTTTAACTGATTCGTTGCACGGCTGAAACACGCCGCTTCCGGGTTGTGCCTGGCCGCTGGCCTATAGTGGCTGCATGAAAACCCCACTCCGGATCGGTTACGCGGCCATGCTGGAACAATTCCATCCGACGGAGGCCGTGGCTCTTTCCGCTTATGCGGAAGAGCGGGGCTTCTCCGGTGTGATGGCTGCGGACCATTTCCAGCCCTGGGTGCCGGCGCAGGGGCAGTCCGCTTTTGTCTGGAACGTCCTTTCTGCTTTGGGGGAGCGGACCAAGGGCGATATTGGTCCAGGGGTCACCGCCCCCACTTTCCGCTGGCACCCGGCGATGGTGGCGCAGGCTTCGGCCACCCTGGCTGCCATGTATCCCGGGCGGCACTGGCTGGGGCTGGGGTCCGGTGAGGCACTGAATGAGCACGTCACGGCTCAGTACTGGCCCGAGGCGCCGGAGCGGATCAACCGCATGTTCGAGGCCATCGAGGTCATCTCCAAGCTCTTCGCCGCGTCCTTGGCCGGCAAGGACGTGCGGCACAGCGGGACCTTCTACAAGATGGAATCCACCCGCCTGTGGACCATGCCGGAGGTTGCCCCGGAAATCCTTGTCGCCACCGCCGGTCCCGTGACGGCCAAACGCGCCGGAAAGCACGCGGACGGCCTCATCACCGTGGGCGCACCGCTGGAGAAGATCGAGGGCCTGTTTGCACGTTTCGACGCCGGTGCCCGTGAGGCCGGCAAGGATCCGGACACCATGCCCAAGGTCCTGCAGCTGCACATGAGCTGGGCACCCACGTACGAGGAAGCGCTGGCCAACGCCATGACCGAATGGCCCAACGGCGGAATGAAGTTCCCCAAGGCGGACATCCGCTCACCGTTTGAACTGGAGCAGATGGCCCGCCTGGTCCGCCCGGAGGACTTTGAGGGCCGGCTGCTGATTTCCGAGGACCCCGACGTGCACCGCGCCTACATCCAGAAATTCCTGGACCTGGGCTTCGACCGCGTTTATCTGCACAATGTGGGGCGGAACCAGCGCGACTGGATCGACACGTTCTCCGCCAGCGTGCTGCCGGAGCTGCACCGATGAATCCTGCCTGGACCGGAACCGTCCCCGCTGACCCGGAAACGAAAACCCCCAACGAGGACCTGCCGGAGGCCCCTGCCTCCGCCCTGGACCCCGCGCTGGACCCTGTCCCCGCACTGGACACAGAACCGCCGGCGGCTGAGCGCCTGGTGATCACTCCGGTACACGGCATCGGAGAGGTCCAGGCCGGGGAGAACCTGGTGGAGCTGATCGGACAGGCCTGCGGCCGCGAGCTTCGCAGCGGGGACATCCTCGTGGTGACCTCCAAGATCGTGTCCAAGGCCGAAGGCCGCACGCTGCCTGCAGACCGCCGGGATGACGCCGTCGAACAGGAAACGGTCAGGCTGGTCGCCAGCCGCGAGCACGCGGCCGGAACCACCCGGATCGTAGAAAACCGGCTTGGAATCGTTGCCGCCGCCGCCGGAGTGGACGCCAGCAACACTGCCGAGGGCACGGTGCTGCTGCTGCCGCTGGATCCGGACGCGTCTGCCCGCCGGCTCTGCCGGGGCCTGAAGCGGGATTGGGGTGTCGACGTCGGCGTAGTGATCACCGATACTCTGGGCCGGCCCTGGCGGCAGGGCCAGACTGATGCCGCGATCGGCACGGCGGGCCTAAGTGTGCTGCTGGATCTGCGGGGACTTCCGGACAGCTCCGGACGGCCGATGTCCGCGACAGTCACCGCGGTGGCCGACGAGATCGCTGCCGCTGCCGATCTGGTGAAGGGCAAGACTTTTGGGCTGCCTGTGGCCCTGGTCCGCGGACTGGACGCGCTGGTGACGGTGGGCGGAATGGACCGTGATCCCGGCGCCAAGGCCCTGCTCCGCCCGGCCGAAGAGGACATGTTCCGGCAGGGCACCGCCGAAGCGTTTGAAGACGGACGGCGCAGCGGCACCCGATCCGGCTACAACGCCGGGTACGACGACGGCCACGCCGCCGGATATGAAGACGGCTACGCGGCAGGTTATGCCGCGGCGGCGGCCGAGGCCCGCCGCCGTGCCCGTTCCAGCGGCGGCTGAGCGCGGCTGGCTTGACCCGGCGTCGGCTAAGCGCAGGTCGAGTTACCGGCGGCTGAGTGCAACCAGGGGCCGCCCTGTGGCCGGGTGGATCAGCATTGTGGCGCTGACGCCGTAAACCCGGCGGATGAGTTCCGGGGTGAGGATCTCTTGCACCGGCCCCGCCGCGGCAATCCGCCCGCCGTGCAGCACCAGCAGGTGCGAGCAGGACGCGGCAGCGTGGTTGATGTCATGCAGGGCAGCCGCGACGGCCAGCCCTTCGGCGGCCAGGCCCTGCAGCAGATCCAGGGTTTCCAGCTGCGCGGCGGCGTCCAGGTGGTTGGTGGGTTCGTCCAGCAGCAGCACTGACGGTTCCTGCGCCAGCGCCCTGGCCAGCTGCACCCGCTGCCGTTCGCCGCCGGAGAGCGTCGGGTACAGGCGTTCCGCCAGATGCCGCGCACCGGCTGCTGCCAGGGCCCGTTCCACGGCAGCGTGATCGCCCGGCCTGTCCGCGGCAAACAGGCTGCGGTGCGGGGTGCGGCCCAGGGCCACCACGCCGCGGACCGGCTGCGCGACGTCGTCCGGCAGCGACTGCTCCACCAAGGCGATGCTGCGGGCACGCACCCTGGTGCCGATCCGGTCCAGGGACCGGCTCCCCAGACGCACCGTTCCGGAATCCGCCGGCAGGACGCCCGCGAGCAGATGCAGCAAGGTGGACTTCCCGGCGCCGTTGGGACCCAGGATGCCCGTAACCGTTCCCGGGCGGAGAGTGCAGCTGACGCCGTCGAGCAGCAGCTTCCCGCCGCGGGCCACAGTGACGTACTCCGCGGCCAGCGCCTGCGGCTGCGGAACGCTGCTGCCGTCACGGGCCGGGAGCCGGACGGTGGTCATGAGCTGCTCCGCCGGCGCAGCAGCAGGACAATAAAGACCGGCGCGCCGATCAGCGCGGTCACGATCCCAACCGGGATTTCCCGCGGCTCGAAGACCGTCCGTGCAGCAGTGTCGGCCAGGACCAGGAAGAGCGCCCCGGCCAGTGCGGAGAGCGGCAGAAGGGCGCGGTGCCCGGAGCCGGCAACCAGCCGGACGGCATGGGGAAGCACCAGGCCGACGAATCCGATGGATCCGCTGACGGAGACCATGGCACCGGTGAGCAGCGCGGTGGCTCCCAGCAGGGTCCACCGCACGGCGGGCACCGGGACCCCCAGGGCTGCGGCAGCGGTGTCCCCGAAGGCGAACGCATCCAGGATCCGGCCGCAGAAGAGCAGGGGAATTCCCACCACGGCCAGGACCGGGAAGGTGATGCCGACACTGCTCCAGTCCGCTCCGGCAAGCGATCCCATCAGCCAGCCCAGCACCTCACGGTAGGAATCTCCCTGGGCTGTCCAGAACACGATGAAGGACGCGGCCGCGGCGGCCAGCGAGGAGACTGCCAGCCCCGCCAGGATCGTCCGGGTGGGAGTGATGGTGCCCAGCGCCCCCGCGAGGCTGAGCGTGAGCACCATGGCCAGCATGGCTCCGGCGAAGGCCGCGGCGGGAAGCACGACGGCGAAGCCCAGGAGCAGCACGGAAACCGCCCCCAGTGATGCCCCGGAGCTTAGGCCCAGGAGGTAGGGGTCGGCCAGCGGGTTGCGGGTCAGCGCCTGGATCACTGCTCCGCAGAGGGCCAGCCCGGCGCCGACAGCCGCTGCCGTCAGCAGCCGGGGGAGCCGCAGCTCGCGGATGATCGCCTCCTGGATGGGACTAAGCGCACTGTTGCCCGGTGACACCAGGGCCAGCCAGGCCTCACGGGGGCCCAGACCGGCCGGGCCAACGGTGAGCGCCCAGAGCATCGCCGCTGCCAAGGCGGCGGCCAGGACGACGGCGGTTGGCCAGGCACGGGACCGGGCCTGGCCAACCGCCCGTACGGACCGGCCGGCACTGCCGGCATGTGCCGGGGTTCGCGGGACCCGCACGTCAGTCAAAGGCGGCCACCTGCTCGGTGAGCGACCGGACGGTTTCAACATTGCGCACCCCGGCTTCCGAGGCGGCGAAGGGCACGACCAGGTACTGCTGCTTCTGCACCGCCTGGAGCTGGGAAATCACCGGGTGGGATTCGAGCACTGCCTTCTTCCTTTCGACGCTGCCCCACGCCGAATCCACGAGGACAATCACGTCAGGATCCGCGGCAGCGACCGCCTCCCAGGAGAAGGGACTCCAGCCCTGTTTGATGCCGGCGGCGATGTTCTCCAGGCCGGCGGCTTCCAGCATCAGCTGCGGAGCCCCGCTGCCCGCACCGACATAGGGCGTGTCTGAACCGGAGCTGTACCAGAGGGCCGTGAGCCCCGCCGCCGAGGGCACAACCGCGTCCAGGTCGGTGCGCTGCGCGTCCACGAGTTCCTGCGCGGCCTCCGGCACACCGAACAGGTCGCCGGCTTCGGTGATCGAGGCGAAAACGTCGTCGAAAGTCAGGGGATCGGGCCGGTAGCCGTCCTGCTGGCATGCGGCCGGAGAGACGTAACTGGCGACGCCGAGGTCAGCCAGCTGGGTGCGTTCCCCGGCTCCGTCCGCGGAAAAGTTCGATTCCCATCCGGCGAACACCAGGTCCGGCGCCAGCGCCAGGACCGCCTCGCGGGAAGGAACCTTGTCTGCCAGGACCGGCGGGGCCGTGGCCGGTTCCCAGGCAATCGGCACCGGCCCGTCGGAGAACGCGGTACCCACGATCCGGTCCCCGAGTCCGAGGGCAAGGAGCATCTCCGTGGACGTGGACTTAATCGTGACCACCCGCTCGGGCGCGGCGTCGAGGAGCACGGGGGTTCCGCAGTTATCCAGCTCGAGCGGGTAGGCCGGGGACTCCGGAGCCGTTTTACTGTGGCTTGCTTCGGTGGCTGGTGCCGGCGCCTCCGCCTCGGACGCCGGGGTTGAACAGCCTGAAAGCAGAGCCGCTCCGCAGAACATGACAGCCCATCCCAGGGAGGACTTAGGCCGAGGTGTCTTTGTCTGAGCGGCCGTTGCGGGTGGAGCGTTTGTGAGTCTGCGGGCGGCTGTGCTGGGGTGGGCGGGGGTGCTGAGCCGGACAGTGGTGCTGGGGCGGGAGGCGGTGCGGGAGCGTGACATGGGACCTCGCTGGTGGGATTTGGACGGGGACCTGCCGGGGCCTTGCGCTGAATCGGCGCGGAGAACCCGCGAATAACCATGGCCATGGCCCAAATCGAGGCCGGCGGATCCCGGCCAGACCGGCCGGAGAAACGATGCCTGCCGCCGGACTGAAAGCGCACCTGGCGGCAATTTCTACACTCTTGCAGAACGGGCGCGCATAGCCAAGGATGGCGGGCACGGAGAAAACAGCTGCCCCGCAGCTTTAATGCCTCCGAAACGCAGGGGAAATCTTTAGCCCAAAGGATGTGGAAAGGCCCTCAGCGGTCTTTCGGAACAGGCGGCAGCGGTGCCGCCGGAAGGTGGAGGCTGTTTTGACAATTGTCCGTACCGCACTGACCCAGACAACGTGGACCGGGGACGAGGAATCCATGGTTGCCAAACATGAGGACTTCGTCCGGAGAGCCGCTGCGGAAGGCGCGGAGGTTATTTGTTTCCAGGAGCTGTTCCACGGGCCTTATTTTGGAATCGTCCAGGACAGCAAGTACTACGAATATGCCCAGTCTGTTCCGGGACCGCTGACCGAACGCTTCGCCGAACTGGCTGCCGAGCATCATATGGTGATCATTCTTCCGGTGTATGAGGAGGAACAGCCCGGTGTCTACTACAACACCGCCGCCGTGATCGATGCCGACGGAACCTATCTGGGCAAATACCGCAAGAACCATATTCCGCACGTGGAGAAATTCTGGGAGAAGTTCTATTTCCGGCCCGGAAACCTTGGCTGGCCCGTTTTCGACACCGCCGTCGGGAAAGTCGGCGTGACCATCTGCTATGACCGGCATTTCCCCGAGGGATGGCGGGTACTGGGACTTAATGGGGCGCAGCTGGTCTTTAACCCCAATGCCTCCAAGCCCGGACTTTCCAACCGGCTTTGGGACCTTGAACAGCCCACTGCAGCGGCCGCCAACGGATATTACGTGGTGGTGCCGAACCGGGTGGGGGAAGAAACCAACGAATTCGGCGAGGAAGCCGTCGACTTCTACGGCACTTCCTACATCGCGGACCCGCAGGGCAACTATGTGGGGGACCGCGGCGCACGGGACCGTGAGGAACTGATGATCCGGGACCTGGACATGGATCTGGTCCGTACTGCCCGCAACAACTGGCAGTTCTACCGGGACCGCCGGCCGGACGCCTACAACCCGATCACTGCTCCGTAGGCAGCAGGCGGCTCACCGCAGGCAGCACCGCACCCGGTCCAGTCCAGAGGAAGGCAAGGAAACGTTCTATGGCAACAACACTTATCTCCGGTGGCACCGTCGTCACCGCCACCGGCCGCAGCGCTGCGGATGTCCTGGTGGATGGAGAGAAAATCGCCGCGGTCCTGGCACCCGGTTCAACCCTGCTCGGCCATGATCTCGCCGGGTCGGTGGATACGGTCCTCGATGCCACCGGGAAATACGTGATCCCCGGCGGGATCGATGCCCACACCCACATGCAGATGCCCTTCGGCGGCACCGAAGCCAGCGATACCTTCGAAACCGGAACCCGGGCGGCAGCCTGGGGCGGCACCACCACCATCGTTGACTTTGCGATCCAGCGTTACGGGGAAAGGGTGATGGACGGGCTCGCCGCCTGGCATGACAAAGCCGCCGGTGAATGCGCCATCGACTACGGGTTCCACCA
Organism: Arthrobacter sp. Helios; assembly: GCF_023167125.1. NCBI lineage: Bacteria > Bacillati > Actinomycetota > Actinomycetes > Micrococcales > Micrococcaceae > Arthrobacter > Arthrobacter sp. Helios. Next base: position 1,581,287 of record NZ_CP095402.1, on the reverse strand, counting down.
GATCATCGGTGACGTCAACGACGACTCGCTGAAGGCCATGGAGTCACTGGTGGACGAGGGAGTCTCCAGCTACAAGCTCTTTATGGCCTACCCCGGAGTCTTCTACAGCGACGACGCACAGATCTACAAGGCCATGCGGGTCGGCGCCGAGACCGGGCTGATGACCATGATGCATGCGGAGAACGGCCCGGCTATCGACGCCATGGTCGCCGAGCTGCTGGCACAGGGAAAAACCGACCCGTATTACCACGGGGTGGCCCGCGCCTGGCAGATGGAGGAGGAAGCCACCCACCGGGCGATCATGCTCGCCAACCTGACCGGCGCACCGCTGTACGTCGTGCACGTTTCGGCGAAACAGGCTGTCGAACAGCTGGCGGCCGCGCGGGACAACGGGCAGAACGTTTTCGGTGAAACCTGTCCGCAGTACCTGTACCTCTCGCTGGAGGACCAGCTCGGAGCGGACGGCTTCGAAGGTGCCAAGTGGGTCTGTTCCACTCCGCTGCGCTCCAAGCACGAACACCACCAGGACCACATGTGGCAGTCGCTGCGCACCAATGACATCCAGATGGTGGCCACGGACCACTGCCCGTTCTGCATGAAGGGGCAGAAGGACATGGGAGTGGGCGACTTCTCCAAGATCCCCAATGGCATCGGCTCCGTGGAACACCGGATGGACCTGATGTACCAGGGGGTCGTGGACGGAAAAATCAGCCTCGAACGCTGGGTGGAAATCACCAGCACGACGCCGGCGCGGATGTTCGGCATGTACGGCACCAAGGGCGTGATCGCTCCCGGAGCCGATGCCGACGTCGTTATTTACGATCCGAACGGCCACACCTCGATCGGGCTGGACAAGACCCACCATATGAACATGGACTACTCGGCGTGGGAGGGCTACGAGATCGAGGGCCACGTGGACACGGTGATGTCCCGCGGCAAGGTGGTCATCAACAACAACGAGTATCTGGGCAGTAAGGGCCACGGACAGTACGTCCGCCGCTCCACCAGCCAGTACCTGGTTTAGGGGAGAACATGGAATTTGGTGCGGTACTGCAGTGCAACCCTCCCGCCCAGCGGACCGTGGCACTGGCCAAAAAAGCCGAGGAACACGGGTTCGACTACGTGTGGACCTTCGATTCGCACCTGCTGTGGCAGGAGCCCTACGTGATCTACAGCCAGATCCTGGCTGAAACCCGGTCCATCAAGGTGGGGCCCATGGTCACCAACCCGGCCACCCGGGACTGGACGGTGACGGCATCGATCTACGCAACGCTCAACCAGATGTACGGAAACCGGACCGTGTGCGGGATCGGCCGCGGGGATTCCGCGGTGCGGGTGACCAACGGTGCTCCAACCACACTGAAGACCCTGCGGCAGGCCATCCATGTGATCCGCGAACTCGCGAACTCGCGGCCGGTCGAATACAACGGTGCCACTCTGCAGTTCCCCTGGAGCAAAGGGTCGGAGCTGGAAGTTTGGGTGGCGGCTTACGGTCCGCTGGCGCTGAAGCTGACCGGCGAAGTCGGTGACGGTTTCATCCTTCAGCTTGCCGACGTCGACATCGCCGAATGGATGATCCGCACGGTCCGGCAAGCTGCCGCTGACGCCGGCCGGGACCCGGACAGCATCTCCTTCTGCGTTGCTGCGCCCATGTACATCGGCACGGACCGGGAGCATATGCGCGACCAGTGCCGCTGGTTCGGGGGCATGGTGGGCAACCACGTGGCGGACATCGTCTCCAAATACGGCTCGGATTCCTCCGTGCCGCAGGCGCTCACCGATTACATTTCCGGACGCCAGGGCTACGACTACAACGAACATGGCCGGGCGGGGAACACCCACGCCGACTTTGTGCCGGATGAGATCGTGGACCGGTTCTGCATCCTCGGCACCGCCGAAGAGCACATGGAAAAACTGGAGAAGCTCAAGGCCCTGGGAGTCACCCAGTTCGCCGGGTATCTCCAGCATGACAACAAGGAAGAGACCCTGCGGGTCTACGGTGAGACCGTTATCCCGGCACTGCGCGAGAACGTGGCTGCGAAGGCATGAAAACGGGGGCGCAACCCGTCCGGATGCTGCCCGCCCGGCTCCTGTGGGGGCTGGGCGGGGTGTTGGTCCCTGTCCTGGTATGGGAGCTCTACAAAGCGCTTGGTCCCGCGGAAGGCGTGACCATCGGCGGCGTGCCGCTGCTCCCGCGCACCACGGATCTGGCCATGCCGCATACCTGGACCATGCTTGCCAGGCTGTTCGCCCCGGAATCCTCCGCAGCGGGTGCCGCGCCCATGTGGACCGCGGTGCTGCAGGCAGCTGGCTTCACGCTGGGGATTGCCGGTGCCGGATGGCTGATCGGTGCGGTGGTCGGTCTGGGACTGGCCATGCTGATGCAGCGTTTCCGCAGTGCCAACTCGGCGATGCTTCCCTGGATCATCCTGAGCCAGACGGTGCCCCTGATCGCCATCGCCCCTCTGGTGCGGCGCTGGGGTTCCCAGCTCGAATTCGGACCTTTCGTCTGGGGGAACTGGATGTCGGTGGCGGTGATCGCTGCCTATCTGGCGTTCTTCCCGGTAGCCGTCGGTGCGCTGCGCGGCTTCAGCGCACCGGAGAAGGCCCATGAGGACCTGATGCACACCTACGCGCTGGGCTGGTGGCAGACGTTCCTGCGGCTGAGGCTGCCGGCCAGCGTGCCGTATCTGCTGCCGGCGCTGCGGCTGGCCGCGGCCAGCGCGGTGGTGGGCACCGTGGTGGCTGAGGTGTCGATCGGACTTCGGGGCGGAATCGGCCGCATGATCGTCGAATTCGCAGCAGCTGCCGGAGGGGACCCGGGCAAGCCCTGGGCACCCATTTTTGGCGCCGTGGTGCTCGGCCTGGCCGCGGTGGGATTCGTTGCTTTGATCGGCGTCTTGCTGCGCCGTTACCGCAGAGGGGAACAGGCAGTATGAATGAGGCAACTATCCACCCTCCGGCGGCTGCCGCCGTCGAGGTGGCGGGCGTGGACCGGATCTTCCGGTCAGGCCGGGATGAGGTGCAGGCACTGAGCGGCGTCAGCGTTTCCGTCGCAGCGGGGGAGTTCGTTTCCCTGATCGGGCCCTCGGGCTGCGGCAAGAGCACGCTGATGCGCTTGATCGCGGACCTGGACGCACCCAGCTCCGGAACGATCAGTGTGTTTGGGAAAACCGCCCGGCAGGCCAGGCTGGACCAGGACTACGGCATCGCTTTCCAGCAGGCCGGGCTGCTGCCCTGGCGGAGCGTCCGGGGCAACATCGAACTGCCGCTGCAGACCCACGGCGCCGCGGCGGCTAAGCGCCGGGAGCGTGTTGATGAACTGCTCGCGATGGTGGGCCTCGCTGACTTCGGGGAGCACTATCCGGATCAGCTGTCCGGCGGTATGCAGCAGCGCGTAGCCATCGCCCGGTCACTGGCGGAAAGCCCAAAGCTGCTGCTGATGGATGAGCCGTTCGGGGCGCTGGACGAGATGACCCGGGAGAGGATGCAGAACGAGCTGATCCGGATCTGTGCCGAAACCGGCTGCGCGGTCGTGTTTGTCACCCACTCCATCCCGGAAGCGGTGTTCCTTTCCGACCGGGTGGTGGTGATGTCTCCGCGGCCCGGTCAAATCCGGGACGTCGTCGACATCACCCTGGGTGCCGCCGCCGGCCGCGGCGCCGGGCTGCGGGAGGAGGCCGGGTTCTATGACGCGATCCGGCTGGTACGCGAAGCCCTGCACGGTGCGGAGCCGGCCGCCGTCCGGGGAGCCGAAACCCGATGAGCGGGATCGTCCAGGATCCGCCGGCGGCACCGGGCACCCGGACACCGCAGCGCACCTCCGCAGCGGCTGGAACACGGGGAGTGGCAGGGATCGATCCCGGTCGGCTGTCCGGCCTGGGACGGAACCTGGCAGCGCCGCTGCTGCTGGGGGTGGCCGTGCTCCTGCTGTGGCAGGGGGCCGTCTGGCTGCTGCAGATCGAGCCGTTTATTGTGCCGGGGCCGCTGGCGATCGCCGGGGCGTTCTCCGAAAACCTGGCGAATGTCCTGGGGGCCGCCGCCGTGACCGGGGCGAATGCCGCCGTCGGGCTGCTGGTTGGAGGGCTGCTGGGGGTGGGAGCCGCCGTGGCATCCGCTGCGGTGCCGGCGCTGGACCGTTTGGCGGCTCCGATGGTGGTCGCGCTTTCAGTCATCCCGATCGTGGCCCTGGCACCGGTTCTCTACACGATGTACGGAGCGGATCAGCAGGCCACCCGCCAGATCGTGGCAGGAATTGCGGTGTTCATTCCGGTCTATGTGAACTCGCTGCGCGGTTTCCGGCAGGTAGCTCCCGTGCACCGGGACCTGATGCGGTCCTATGCGGCGGGCAAATGGCAGATCACCCGGAGCGTCACGCTCCCCAGTGCTGTGCCGTACATGTTCACCGGCCTGCGCATCGCTTCCTCACTGGCCGTTGTGTCTGCTCTCATCGCGGAGTATTTCGGCGGGCCGGTGGGCGGGCTGGGCAAGTCCGTCACATCCGCCGCATCCAGCAGCAACTACACCCTTGCCTGGGCCTATGTGGTGGGGGCGGTCCTGCTGGGACTGCTGTTCTACGCGGTGACCGCCGGCCTGGAGAAGTACTTCTCCCGGCACACTGCGCGCACCTGATACACGCTCCATTTCATCCGCATCATCGTCCGCACGAAAAGGGGAATTCCATGAACCGAGAGAACAAACCCGGCCAACGGCTCACCACGGTGGCTGCGGCCATGGCTGTTTCAGCCCTGGTCCTGGCCGGCTGCGGCGGAGGCGGCGGGGACAGCGGTGACAGCGGCGAGGCAGCAGGGGAGCTGACACCGGTGAAGCTCCAGCTGCAGTGGTTCGCGCAGGCCCAGTTTGCGGGCTACTACGCGGCACTGGACCAGGGCTTCTTCGAGGAGGAAGGCCTCGACGTCGAAATCCTGGAGGGCGGTGCGGACATTGTGCCGCAGGATGTCCTGGCCTCCGGCGACGCCGACTACGCCATCTCCTGGGTGCCCAAGGTGCTCGGTTCGATCGAACAGGGCGCGGCTATCACCAACGTCGCCCAGATCTTCGAGCGGAGCGCCACCCTGCAGGTATCCATGGCGGACTCCGGGATCGACAGCCCCGAAGACCTGGCCGGCAAGAAGGTGGGCTCCTGGGGTTACGGCAACGAATGGGAGCTCTTCGCGGGGATGCAGCAGGCCGGCGTCGAAATTGGTGACATCGAGTTGATCCAGCAGGCGTTCGACATGAACGGCTTCCTCGCCGGGGACATCGATGCCGCCCAGGCCATGACCTACAACGAGTACGCGCAGGTGCTGGAGACCGAGAACCCCGAGACGGGGGAGCTCTACCAGCCGGAGGACCTGTCCGTTATCGACTGGAACGAGGAAGGCACCGCCATGCTCCAGGACGCGGTCTGGGCCGATACCCAGCGCCTGGAAGATGACGAGGAGTACCAGGCCACGACCGTCGCCTTTATTAAGGCTGCCATCAAAGGCTGGGCCTACGCGAAGGACAACCCCGAGGAAGCCGCTTCCATTGTGACCGGCGCCGGATCCACGCTTGGACAAAGCCATCAGCTGTGGATGACCAACGAGACGAACAAGCTGATCTGGCCGTCCACGAATGGTGTCGGCAAGATTGACGAGGCCGCCTGGGAACAGACCGTGGAGATAGCTCTGGGGACCAAGAACGAAACAGGTGCCACCATCATCACCGAGGAGCCGCCGGCCTCCGCCTACACCAACGAGTACGTGGAGAAGGCATTGGCGGAGCTGGAGGAAGAGGGCGTGGACACCAAGGGTGCAGACTATGAGCCCATCGAAGTGACGCTCGCGGCCGGGGGTAACTGACCGGTTGTGCGGCAGAACCACTGGAGTCCTGCTTCAACAACTATCCTGCCCGCTGGGAGCCCCTGCGGGCAGGATAGCTGTTAGACGGTTCTGGCGTAGAAGGCGAACAGCTGGCTGAGCGCTGCCTCCACGTAGGCATCGACCCAGTACGTCTCGATGCGGGTTGCACCGTCGATGAGGAACAGGTCCTTATCCTCGGTTCCCGTTGCCTTGGGCAGCGCTTCCTCGCTCAGATAGCGCGTATCGGCTTTGCTGCCCGCGATCATCAGGAGCGGAACATCAATCAGACCCAGCTGGTCTGTCGCATCAAAACTCATTAAATCGAGGAGACTGCTGAGCGTATACCTAGCCGTCGAGCCTGGGCACACATGGCTTTTCCCATAGTATTCGAAACCCTGCCGGTACAAGTCGAACGGGAGTGCGGCGATCTGTTCATCCGTCAGGACAGAATCGCCGGCATACAGCACCTCTCCTGGCTGTCAAGGTTTACGACTGCTGCTCAGCCGCGCCGCTGCGGCCTGCCCCGCGACGAACCACAAGGCGCGACGTTGACGCGCACGCCACCCCCCTTTACGCGACACGAGTGTGAAGACGGAGGCGAGTGGGGCACTTCCCCTGGATTTCTAGAGTGTACGGGGCGTTGCTTTATCACATTGCAGTGGGATAAGTTGTCTTCACATCGCGGCGACGCAGTCACGGTGAGGTTCGCGAACATGGAGGTTCTCGATTGCGCAGATCAGCTCTCATCGGTGTGACACTTGTTGCCGCCGCGTTGCTCCTTGTTCCCGCCGCACCCGCGGTTTCTCTGGCGGGGGAGGCTCCGCGCGTTGGAGGCGTGGAGCGTCTCGACGCCGCCGCGGAGCCAGCCGGTCCGGCGGTGACCGATCTGGGCCCAGCCTCCTCTGTCACTTCGACTAATGCCGCCGAGCAGATCGGATCTGAGATCTGGACGGCCACCTCCGGGGTATCTCCGGTCAGGATCGGAGCGTTCGATGTTGGAACCCGGCAAGTCGAGCGCACCATCGATCTGCCCAGCGGCACCGGTGTCTGGGCGATGGCCCACATCGGCACCGATCTCTATGTGGGAACCTACGAGCCGGGGGACCTTTACCGGATCGACACCCTGACCGGCGGGCTGACGAAGGTGGCGTCCTTCGGGTCGTTTATCTGGTCGTTGGCTGCGTCCCCGGATGGAACCATCGTTGCCGGCACTTATCCCGACGCCGGTGTCCACAGCTACAACCCTGCAACCGGGGAGACCCGGTCCTACGGGACAGTGGCGCCCGGTGAAATGTATGTTCGCAGCATCGCTGTCGACGAGCACACAATTTATGCGGGCATCGGTTCGCGTGCGCAGCTGATTACCGTCGACCGGGAGAGCGGCGAGACAGCCAACGTCCTGCCGGCGGAGTTTGCGGACCGGACGTTCGTGGCGACTCTCGCCCTGGAAGGAAACCAGCTGGCTGCCGGATTCTCGCCGACAGGCACGATGGTGGTCTTCGATACCGACGATTTCAGCGCTGCGCCGCGGGTTGTGCAGCCCCCCACCGGTGATCAATATGTGACGGCGATCAGCCATGATCCGGCCAGCGACGCCATTTTCTTCGGTACGCGGGCGTCAGGCACGCTCTACCGTGTGGCGGGGGGCAGCAGCGTCCCGGAGCCAATGGGTCAGCCCTACGAGGGGGCGTACTTTAACCGGATCCTGTTCGACGGCGGCCAATTGCGCGCGAGCCTGACCAGCCAGATCGTCACCTACGACCGGGCAACCGGGAAGTTCTCCGGCGTCGACCTCGGTCAGGCCGGCCTGCCGCCGGCACCCGAGCTTGCGAACCAGATCGCCGCGACCAATGAAAGCGTCCTGGTCAGCGGCAAGGCCGGGATCCAGGTGCACGATCTCGCGGCCGGCACGAGCAGCCGGCCGTTCCTGCCGGGAGCGGCCAAAACGATGACCCCCGTGGGGGATGAGGTCTATCTGGGCGTCTACACCCTTGCACGCCTCTGGTCCATGAAGCCCGACGGCGCGAATCTCCGGGAACTGGCACAGATTGAGAATGAGCAGACCCGGCCGACGGATGCCTGGTATGACGAAGAGTCCGGCCGCCTGCTGATCTCCACCGAAGCGGACTACGGCAAGCTCGAAGGGGCACTGGCGACGTACGACGTTGCCGCCGAAGAACTGACCGTCAACCGCGGCGTCGTACCGCGGCAGTCGATTCAGTCAGTCGCGGTCGAGGGCGGCATCGCCTACTTGGGCAGCGCCACCCGCAACAGCCTGGGCACAACACCGATTGAGGTGGAGGCAACGGTCTCCCGGGTGGATCTGGCCACGGGAAACGTTCTCGACCAGATCGTTCCAGTGCCTGGTGCGCAGCTGGTGACGGACCTGATGCCCTACGAGGGACATATCTACGGCACGACCGAGACGGGCGACCTGTTCGTTCTTGACGCCAGCGGCCGCGAAGTGATCACCACCACGAAGATCGGCGACGGCGCGGCTACGCTGGTCCGTGCCCGCGGGGGCCTATACGGCACGGACGGCACACGTATCTTCAAGGTCAAGGGAACTGACGAGGTGGAAGTCACCACGGTCCTCGATGGACTGGCCGCACAGACGTTCACCGTCGGGCTGATTGCCGCCTCACCGGACGGCAACACGCTGTACACGATCAAGGAACGAAACCTGATCGCCGTGACTCTGAAGGAGGACGACCCGGTTGCCCCCGAGCCCACGCCAACGCCCGAACCCACTCCCAGCTCTGAGCCCACGGCAGGACCCGGACCAAGTGCGGCACCGACGTCCGAGCCGGCAGTAGAGCCCACTCTCTCGCTGGGAGCGGCCACCGTCGTCGCCGGCGGATCGCTCATGATCAGCGGGACCGGTTTCGCTCCCAATGCCGGCGCCGGCATCGAACTGCACTCCACCCCTGTCACGTTGGCGGCCATAAAGACGGGCGCCGGCGGGGAACTGCGGGCCACGGTGACGATTCCCACCGATACAGCGCCGGGCCGCCACACGATCGTCGTGGAAGACGCGCAAGGCACCAGGGCCTCAGCGGCCATCTCAATCGGCGCCGCGGTGCTGCCTGCCACCGGCGCAGCCGCGGTAACCCCCTGGATGATTGCCGCCGCGCTGACCCTTCTGCTGGCGGGCGGAGTCCTTATTCTCGCCACGCGCCTGCGCCGGCGCCGGGTGTAACCCCCTCCCGGAATGAACTCTTTTTCGATGAAAGGTGAACATGCGAAACGTTTGCGCGGCAGCCGTTACGGCTCCGCCGCTGGTGCTTTCCAAGGACGTGCGTCCGGGCGAGGCCGTCGACCGCATGCGCGGGCATTGGCGCTCACGCATCGAGCGGGTGCTGCCGGACCGGCCGGACATCATCGTGCTCCCGGAGAACTGCGACCGCCCGCACGGCGCTGGATTCCGGGACGCCTGGTACCAGGAATACCTTGAGGCCAGGGGCGATGGCATCCTCGAAATGCTCTCCGAGCTGGCGCGTTCCCACCGTGCTGCCGTGGCCTACCCCGCGCATCGTCGGGATGAGTCCGGACGCTGGTTCAACTCGACTCGGATAATCGACGATCGCGGGGAGGTCGCGGGAACCTACGACAAGGTCTTTTTGACCATCGGGGAGAACGAGGATGACGGACTGGCCTATGGTGACAAACCCGTGGCCGTGGAACTCGGATTCGGCCGGGTCGCCCCGATCATCTGCTTCGACCTGAATTTTGAGGAACTCCTGGCGCAGGTGCGCACACTGGCACCGGACATGGTGCTCTTCAGTTCTGCCTTCCACGGCGGCTACCTGCAGCAGCATTGGGCCTACACACTGGGTGTTCCTTTTGTGGCCTCCGTATACCCACCTGCTCCATCCGGGGTCCTGTCGGCGACCGGGGAGCACCTGGCACGGACCACCAACTACAACGAGGAAGTGACAGTCCGGTTGAACCTGGACGCCGGCCTCATCCACATGGCGTACAACGAGGAGCGGTTCGGCGAGATCAAGCTACGTTATGGGTCACGCGTGCGAATCCACGATCCCGGCCGCATTGGTGTCGTCCTGATTTCATCGGAAGACGAGAATCTCGCGATCGAGGACGTGATGGCGGAATACGGGCTTGAGCGGGTACGGGACTACTTCGATCGAGTGCGCTCCCACCGCACTCAGGCAGTCGCCGTCCGGGTGCCCTAACGGCCGGGGGATAGGGTCCTCCCCGGGTCAGCCGCGCTCCGCAAACATCGCCGAGGCGTTCCCCGAGACAATGGCCCGGACATCGTCCTCGTCGAGGGTGGATGCCGCCAGCTGAAGTGCCGTGGCCTCCGGAGTCTGGATGGGAAAGCCGGACCCGAACACCCAGCGGCCGGGGTCATTGCCTAATCCGTCGGCGACGTGGGTCGGCCCGTTCATGTGCCAGAGGTCAAGCCGGACCTGCCGCGGCACATGGTCTCCGAGGTGCCGTCCGAGCTCCAGCCACTCGGCCAGGTTCAAGCCGCTCAGCAGTACCGGCGTTTCACCGCAGCTCCGGATAACGTCGGCCACCAGATGAAGTTGCGGATCCACTGCGGGAGAAAGCGGATGCCTTACACGAAAGTCGTCGAGCCGGAAAATAAGCTGCAGCGGCAGGTGGTGCTGTTGGCAGGCGTCGAGCACCGGCTGTAACTGTGCCGGCTGGCGTCCGTGGAAGCCTGGGGCGACGCGGATGCCGTGGAACCCGGCCGCTGCCGCCCACTCCAGCTCCGTGTGCCAGGACGGCTGGCCGGGGTCGATGGTCGCAAACAGCCGGAACAGGGGATCGCCTGCGCATGCCGCCAATGCCGCGTCATTGCCCGTCCGTGTGTCGAAACCGAACAGTGACGCCAGATGCGAGACCCAAACAGAGCGGAGTCCGAGCCGGGCGGCATAGGCCCTCAGCCCATCAACGTCGGCCGCGTTGCCCAGGCGGTAGGGCCACTGCCCGAGGAAGCAGCTGGTGTCGGTGGCACCGAGGCCGGCGAAGTTCCGCAGCAGCATCCGTCCACGATCCGTCATACCGCCACCTCGTTGAGCCAGCCCGCCACTGTTGCGCCGAAGATCCGGTGTTCGTCCGCAGGATCGAGGCTCGCGCCGAGTACCTTGCCCACGTTCGCAGCCAGGTCAATGTGGTGCAGGTCCGAACCGAACACCACGCGGTCGGCACCCAGCCGGCGGACGGCCAATTCCACTTCGCCGGCGCCGATGATCGTCCCCGAGGTGTCTACGGCCACGTTCGGCACATCCCGGACCGTATTCATGGCCGACTCAGCCTGCCCGCCCAGGTGCGCCATAAGGAACCGGACGCCGGGGTGACGCCGTGCAGCTGCGGCAATGTTTTCGGCGGTGGATTCGTAGGGGTATTGCTCGACCGTCTTCTTCCACGCGTGGGCCAGCACGATAAGCCGGTGCTCAGCGGCGTACTCGAGGATAGGGTCACACAACGGGTCGTCGGCGAGAGTCGCGATCCAGAGTTTGATGCCGATCATCCCCTCACCCTCAACATTGCGGCGGAGGTCTTCGAGGCTCTGCGCACCGAAGCGCGGGTTCACGTAGCAGTACCCGCGCAGCCGATCCGGGTAGCGGCGCAACTCGCCGGCGAGGCACTCGTTCATCGCACGCACCTCGTCCTGCCCGGGGTGCGGCTGGAAGGCGCCGAGATTGCTGCAGAGATACAGGCCGATTCCCAGGCGGTCGCCGAGATTGAAGACGGCGGGGTCGAAGCGGCCGTCGTCGAGGTGGGTGTGGGCATCTATACCGATCATGAGATCCCCATTTCGTGCAGGGCGGTGCCGACCCGTTGCAGGGTTTCGTTGATGTCGAGATCCGTGTGCGCGGCGTTAACGTAGACAACGCGGTAGAAAGAGAGGCCGTTCCGGAACGCCGCGCGGAAAAACTCCTGGACGAGTGCCTCATCGCCCGTGAACTGAGGGCAGGCAGGATGTCCCACGAGACGGATATCCATCCGTGCCTCTGCGAAGAGGGCGTTCATGCTATCCCGAAGCCGGGCGCCGGAGACGTGGAGCCGCTCGAGGATCGGCTCGTCGCGCATGGCTGTCATGGTGGCGGTAGCAGCTGCCAGCGACAGCGTCTCCCCACCGTGGGTGCTTGTGACCACTACTTCTCCGCGGTCGAGAACCGACAATACGTCCCGGCGTCCACAATAGACCGACAGCGGCATTCCATTGGCGATACCTTTGCCGAAGACCGACAGGTCCGGAATGACTCCCGTGGTCTCCGCGATCCCGCCGAGCGCTATCCGGAAGCCGGTCACTATCTCGTCGTAGGCGAGCAGCGCGCCGTGCCGGGTGGTGAGTTCGCGCAGATAGCGGTAGAACCCAGCGGCATCCGGAATCGACGGATAGTCCGCCGCAACCAGCACGACAGCAATGTCGGCGCCGTAGGCGTCAAACAGCCGGATCAGCTCATCGCGGTCATCCCAGTCCACCGCGTGGTGCAGTGCGGCGAGGGCTGCCGGCACACCGGGAATGGCATCGGCAGCTGCCCCTGGCAGGACACGTGCTCCCGGGGCCAGGGAATTGAGCCAGCCGTTGTAACCGATCTGCACGACGTGGTCACGTCCGGTGTGTGCGCGGGCAACACGGACGACGGCGGCGAGGGCCTCACCGCCTGTCTTCAGGAAGCGCGCGGCTTCGGCGCTCGTCACGAGGGAGCAGAAGAGCTCGGCGGTAGTTGTCTCCAGCGGGTGCGGATGACCAAACAGGATGCCGTCATCGAGCTGGGCACGAATCGCGGCGTCGACCCGCGGATCGCGGTAGCCGAGCGTAACCGGGCCGAGGGCGCACCGAAAGTCGATGAACTCCCGGCCGCGATCGTCCCTGACACGGCATCCGCTGCCCGCGACGATGACCTCGGGCTCCTCCGGGAGCAGGGTCGGTGCCTTCGAATTTGTGCTGGACCCAACGGGCATGACAGCGAGTGCACGCTCTCGCCACCCGCGAAGCTTGACGGGGGTGCTCATATCTGGCCTCTCTGCCGTATGGAGATGCTGCGAAACTGGTGCGGTGCGATCCGCGGTTCAGAGCCGCGCCGCGCCCTCCGTGGCGCAGACGGGCTTGTCATGCGGGAGCGGGACTATGGATGGCACCCGCATTCCCTCGACGCCGTAGATCTCGACCGAGTGACGCTGGAAAGCGTGAATGACGGCACCGTGCGCCGCAGCCTCGGCGCCGAGCCGCGCCCCGGCGATCGGAACTTGGAACGGCAGATCGATGTACCGGGGGAGTGCCTCCCGAAGCGGAGCGAGCAGCTGCTCGTGAGCTTCGGAAAGCCCGCCGCCAATAACGATCATGGCCGGGTCAACGGTCATGGTTAGCATGGCGATGCCGTGAGCGAGCTCGTCGATGAAGGCGTCCAGCTCGGTCTGTGCCTGTCCATCGCCCGCCAGAGCGAGGGCGAAAACCTCGGCTGCAGTTGGCGCTGTGCGCCAGAGGATCTGGCCCGTCGAGGTTCTCAGGCCGCGGAATGCCAAGCGGCCAATGTCGCCGGCGGCGTTGTGGACGCCTCGGCGCGGCCGCCCCCCGAGGATCAGCCCCATTGCGATCCGGTTCCCGACGGACAGATAGATCACGTCTTCGACCAACTGCGCTACCCCGAGGTGGTGCTCGGCAACGGCGGCCAGCCGCACTCCGTTGTCAACGGACACAGGGCGACCGAACGTGTGCCGCAGCTGCGCGCCGATGTCGATGCCGGACCACTCCGGGATCACGACGGACGTAGTCACGAATCCTGCGTCATCCACGATTCCAGGGAGCGAGACACCGATCGCCCGGACGCGGGAGGGGGGTATCGCAGCGGTTGCGAGCGTCGCGCGGATTCCGTCTGCGACAGCGGCAAGCTTTGCGACACCGTCGAAGTGCGCCGAGACCCCGTCATATGTCTGCTGCGAAACGACGTCGCCGCCCCGGTCGGCCACGATCACGCGAATGCTCGCGACGCCGATATCAACGCCGACGACCACTCCGGCGTCCGTGCGAAATGCATACTGCCGAGCGGGGCGCCCGGCGGCCCCGCTGGTCACGACAGGGCTCTCGGCTACAAGACCAGACTCGATCAGAACGCTGATCGCGTTTTCCACTGACGTACGTGAGAGCTCCAGGCAACGGGACAGCTCATTGACCGTCGCCGGCGCCGCGTCACGCAGATGCAGTGCGACACGCGCTGCAATGGGTGGCTGAATCGCCTCCACCTACTTCACCATCCTCTGGGCTCGTTATGCGAATCAAAATACCATAGTGCGTGCGGATAAAGCTGTTCCTGCAGCATGCCTTATTTAGAGGGCGAATAAATTGCCCCTTGACGGATTATCACATGAGCGTGGCATAATGACGCCCGAATAGCTTTCCGCAAACGCAAAGGAGCATTATGCGCGTCAGCAAGTCCATCGCCATCACCGCCGCAGGCATCGCCACCGCGATGATATTGGGCGGATGTTCGGCCGGAAACAGCAGCAATCCACAAGAGCAGGACATCATGGTCTGGCTCTACCCAGTCATCGCCGATGAGGCCGAGAACAAGGCGTTCTGGGACTCGACGGTCGAAGCGTTCGAGAAAGAGAACGAGGGCATCAACGTCTCGTACGAGATTTTCCCCTGGGCGAATCGCGACGAGGCGCTGCAGACTTCGATCGCAGCCGGTAAGGGACCGGATCTTGTGTACCTGATCCCCGATCAGCTGCCCGCCTACCAGCGGTCAATCGCCCCCCTCAACGACCTGCTCAGCGAAGAGCGGCAGAAGGACCTGCTTCCCAACGTCAAGGCATCTGTGACGATCGACGGCGACATTCTGGGCGTGCCGGTGCTGACAAGCGCGACGCCGCTGCTATGCAACGCCGCGGCGTTCGAGGCGGCCGGTGTTACCGAGTACCCGGAGACGTGGGACGACGTTCGCGACATGGCGCCGGCCTTCGCAGAGAAGGGTATGTACGCGCTGAACTACCCGGGCTCGACTGAAGTCGGACTTAACCTCAGCTTCTACCCGCTGCTGTGGCAGGCAGGCGGGGAAGTGTACGACGAGGACGGTGCCGTGGCCTTCGACAGCCCGGAGGCGGAGGACGCACTGACGTTCCTGTCGGACCTCGTCGAGGCCAAGGCTCTCGACCCGGAGGCAATCACCACCAACGCGCCGGTTGAACAGACGGCGGTGGGCCAGGGCAAGACCGGCTGCACCTACAGCAACACTGTGGTCGATATCGAGCCGTTCTGGGGAGCCGAGAACATTGTGGTGCTTCCGGCGCTCAAGAAGGAGACCTCCATCGCCTACGGCACTGTGGGTTCGCTGGCAGTGCTCAAGGACTCCGAGGCCCCGGAGGCAGCAGCCAAGTTCGCCGAGTACGCAACCGGCGCCGAGGCGATTGAGCCCTACCTCAAGACTTCAGGATTCTTCTCGGCACTGAGCACGACCGAGCCGCTCTACGCGGACGATCCACTGCTCGGCGAGGTGGAGAAATATGTGCCTGACACGACGGTCGGTGAGCTTGCTCCGAGTTCGCGGGCGATCATCGGTGTTCTCTCTCCTGAGATCCAAGCGGTACTGCTCGGCCAAAAGTCGCCTGCCGAAGCGCTGAAGACCGCAGCGGATGCCGCGGCCCCGCTGATCAAGTAAGGATCGACGAACGGATGCGGAAGGTGCCCAAGACGCGCCTTCCGCATCCATCCAGACGGTGGAGTGATGTGGGGATGATGACAATGGGGACAAACGACGGCCACGGCTGCGTGAGGTGCAGATGATGACAATGACGACGACGGCCGGCAAGCCGCAAAGCGCTGGGAAGGCGAAGCCAGCTTCGGCGGCGACCCGGGTGCTCGCCCGCCGTGAGTCACGGGTGGCGCTGATGTTCGTGCTCCCCGCGTTCCTTCTCTTCCTCGCGTTCCGTTTCGCACCGACCTTCGCCGGCGTCGCGCTGAGCCTGTTCGAATACGACATCTCGGGGGAGGTCGCCTGGACCGGCATCGCGAACTTTCAGCGGCTCATCGCAGATCCGCTCTTTTGGCGGTCACTGGGAACGACGGTGGCCTACACCGTCTGCGCCGTCCCGCTCTCGCTCGTGCTCTCGACACTCATGGCACTCGGAGTGCGGCGTGCCTTCCGGGGTGCCCGTTTCTTCCGCTCCATCTTTTTCCTCCCCGTGATCACCTCCCTCGTCCTGGCAGGTTCCATCTTCGTTTGGATCTTCTCGGCAAACGGGCCGTGGGCCGCGCTGATGACCCCGCTGGGAATCAGCGGATCCTGGCTGGGCAACACTGCTCTCGTTGTGCCGGCGATCGTCTTGGTCGGCGTGTGGTCCCGTTTCGGCTACGGAATGATGATCATGATCGCCGCCCTGCAGGACGTCCCACGCGAGCTCGAAGAGGCAGCGCTCATGGATGGAGCGAACGCCTGGCAGCGCTTCCGGTGGATCATTCTGCCGTACCTGCGCCCCACGATTTTCTTCCTGGCCGTCATCGAGACGACTTTCGCGATCCAAGTCTTCGACGTCATCTATGTGATGACCCAAGGCGGCCCCGCGCACGCCAGTTATTCACTCGTCTACATGCTTTATGACCAGGGTTTCCGGTACTTCGACTACGGTTATGCCGCCGCAATCGGCGTCGCGCTCTTCGTTATGACCCTGATCGTTGCCCTCATTCAGCGCCTCGTGATCGGAAAGCAGAAATGACCGGAACGACCGAGCGGATCCGCACTGAGAAGGCCCGCCGTGAACCTGCCGCGCCGAGCCGCAACCGCTCATTCCGAGCTCTGGAGCCGACGCGCAAGGGCGTCGTGCTGCGCTGGATCTGGCTTTCGGTGGCCGCTGTCTTCAGCTTCTTCCCGTTCTACGCGATGATCGTGCTGAGCTTGAAGCCGGGCCAGGTCGTCGAGCTTCCCGGGTCCCTGCTGC
This sequence comes from Arthrobacter sp. Helios, assembly GCF_023167125.1. NCBI lineage: Bacteria > Bacillati > Actinomycetota > Actinomycetes > Micrococcales > Micrococcaceae > Arthrobacter > Arthrobacter sp. Helios. Next base: position 1,564,533 of record NZ_CP095402.1, on the reverse strand, counting down.
CGACGGGATTATCCTTCGACGCCTATTCGCAGGTTCTCAGCGGTCAGAACATCCTGGGGTGGCTCGGCAACACGCTGATCTACTCGCTGGTCTCTGTCGTCGTCGTACTGTTCCTGTCGGCTCTCGCCGGATACGCATTCGCCAAGAAGCGCTTCGCGGGCAAAGAGGTGATGTTCTGGTCGTTCATCGCGATGGTCATGGTGCCCTTCCACGTAACGCTCATCCCGACGTTCATCCTGATGGCCGGACTCGGCGGCATCAACACATACTGGGGCTTGATCCTGCCAACCCTTGCGAACGCTCAAGCGGTGTTCCTTATGCGGCAGTTCATCCAGGGGCTGCCGGACGACCTCTTCGAGGCGGCCCGCATCGACGGTGCCGGGGAATTCCGAATCTTCCTGCAGATCGTGCTCCCGCTGTGCAGGCCGATCCTGGCCACTCTGGGAATATTCGTCTTCCTTTGGCACTGGAACGACTTCCTGTGGCCCCTCATCATCGCCAAGTCCAATGACATGTTCACCCTGACCGTGGGCATCTCCTCACTCCAACAGCAGACGGTACCGCTGAGCACGATGCTCGCAGGCTCGGTCGTCGCTCTTATCCCCATTTTCTTCGCGTACCTCATCGCTCAGCGGTACGTGCAGGAGGGCGTGACCAGCACCGGAATTAAGGGCTGACGCCTGCCTTGATATCTCCTCACTTTAGGAAGGACCTACACGTGACAGTTCACGCATTCGACGGAGAAGCGGCACTTGAAAACGTGCTCACCACCCCCAGCGAGGCTCTCGTCGCCGATCTTGCCAAAGGAGCCGGCGATCTCGTGATCCTCGGCGCCAGCGGAAAGATGGGCCCGACACTTGCCGTGCTGGCGCGCAGGGGGATGGATGCCGCCGGCCGCGCCGGCGATCGAGTGTTCGCTGTTTCCCGCTTCAGCGACGCCTCCGTCCGCCAGCGCCTGGAGTCTTCGGGTGTTACGGCCATTCCCTTTGACCTCGTCGCGAACGACGACTTCTCCTCGCTCCCCGACGCCCCGAACGTTGTCTTTATGGTTGGTGCGAAGTTCGGTGCCTCCACCGCCCCCTCCTGGGCATGGGAAGTCAACGCTGCCCTTCCCGACCGGATAGCGCGACGCTATCGGAACAGCACGATCGCCGTTATGTCGACCGGTAATGTGTACCCGTTCGTCCCGGCATCTTCGGGCGGCGCCTCCGAGGATATCTTCCCTGCTCCGATCGGCGAGTACGCACAGTCGTGCCTGGGCCGCGAGCGCGTTTTCGAATTCGCAGCGCAGGAGCGCGGGACACGTGTATCGATTATCCGCCTGAACTATGCCATCGACCTCCGGTACGGGGTGCTCGCCGACATCGCGAGCGCCGTGCATGCAGGACTGCCCGTGTCGGTCGCGACGGCAAACGTGAACGTGGTCTGGCAGGGCTACGCGAATGAGGTGGTACTCCGCAGCCTCGAACAGGCATCGTCCGATGTGTTCACCATCAACCTCACCGGCCCGGAGACTCTTAGCGTCGCTGCCGTCGCACGCCGGTTCGGCCAACTTTTTGTGCGCGACGTCGAGCTGATCGATGAGCCAATGCCAACGGCACTGCTGAGCGACTCCAGGCGCTGCATGGCACTGTTTGGCTACCCGCCGATCACGGCTGACGCCTTGATCGAGCTGCAGGCGGCGTGGGTCGAGGCCGGGCATCCAATGTCGGCAAAGCCGACCAAGTGGGCCGTCCGGGATGGCAAGTTCTGATGCCGTCTGTCCTTGGCCTGCGCCCTGAGGCAGCACGCACGCTGGCGCGTGGCGCGGTTATCCCAGCGCATCCACTTGCTCTGACGGCTGAGCGCCGTCTCGACGAACGCCGTCAGCGTGCCTTGACCCGGTACTACCTCGAAGCTGGCGCCGGAGGCGTCGCAGTAGGTGTGCACACCACGCAGTTCGAGATCCGCGACGCCGAGCATGTTCTCTTCGAGCCTGTGCTGGCTCTCGCCGCAGAAGAGCTCGACGCCCACGGTGAAGCAGGCGTTCTGCGCATCGCGGGTGTCGCGGGGGGAACGGCGCAGGCAGTGGCAGAGGCCGAGGTCGCACGGTCGCTCGGATACGACGCCGTCTTGGTGAGCCCGCGCGTCGAAGGCGCGGATAACCGGTTGCTCCTGGACCGGGCGGCGGCCGTGGGAGAAGTGCTCCCCGTAATTGGCTTCTACCTCCAGACGGCGATCGGCGGGCCGGTGCTGGGGCGGGACTTCTGGCGCGACTTCGCGTCGATCCCGTCGGTGGTGGCGGTCAAGGCCGCGCCGTTCGACCGCTATCGTACGCTCGAGCTGGTGAGGGGCGTCGCGGCGTCCGGCCGCGCGGACGAGATCGCGCTCTATACCGGCAACGACGACGCGATCATTACCGATTTGCTGACGGAGTTTCACGTCGACGCGCCTGATGGGCCGTGCACGCTCCGTTTCGCCGGGGGCCTCCTCGGCCAATGGGCGGTGGGGACCAAAGCTGCAGTTGCTCTGCTTGAGAAGGCCCATCAAGCCGCGGCCGGAGACGCCGGCTCACGCCGCGAGATGCTTCGTCTCTCTGCCGACCTTGTCGACTTCAATCAGGCGGTATTTGATCCTGCGAACGATTTCCACGGCGTTATCGCCGGGGTGCATGAAGTGCTCCGCCAGCAGGGCCTCCTCCAGGGCATCTGGTGCCTGAACCCCGAGGAGGGACTGTCGCCGGGGCAAGCGAAGGAGATCGAGCGCGTGCGTCTGGCATACCCCGAACTCAACGATGACAGCTTCATCTCGGAGAACCGGGATCGGTGGCTGCGGTGAGGGCGCTCCGGATTGTGCCTACCAGGATCGGCTAAGCGGATGCGCGTCGCCTTCGTGGGGCTGGCGCACTCGCACCCGTATGCCGATGCCGGCAACCTCCTGGCGCTTGGGGGTGAGGTTGCCGGCGTGCACGACGTAGATGCAGCCGCAGCTGCGGATTTCGCGGATCGCTTTGGCGGGAGACCAGCATCCTCGATCGCCGCGCTCCTGCGCGTGCGCCCCGACGTCGTCATCGCGACGCCGCATCCCCATCAGGTATTGACCGTCGCGTCCGCGCTGCGCGACGCCGGGACGCTCGCTTTCTTCAACAAGACGGTCGCCGCCACAGACGCAGCGATCAAGGGCTGGGAACGCTCGATCGCCGGTGCGGAACACCGAATCGGCACCTGCTCGGTGCTACGCTTCGCCCCGGCGCTCGAGGAGTTCGCCGACACGCTCGCGGGATCCGAGGTGCTCGCCGTGCGGGTCACGGCGCAGCACGATGCCGCAGGCTTCCGAACGGTGGGGCGGCGGTGGCAGGACGACCCAGGCTCAGGTGGAGGTACCGCAGTGACAGTGGGCGTACACGCCTGGGAGCTGATCGACAAGGTGCTGCCCGGTGCCTGGATCGTAGACGGCACGGGCTGGACGTCCACGAAGGAGGACCAGCGAACCCTCTCGGAAGATGTGGCGGGCGTGGGCGTAAGGATGCGGACGCTCCCGGGGCGCTCCGTGCCTGTGCACGCCCTGATCTCCGGGCTTCCAGGCAACGATGCCTACGCGCTCGAGGTGCTTACGGACCGCGGTTACCACAACCTGTCGTTGGACATCACCACCGCTAACACCGCGCTCGGATTCCGGGGGCTCATACAACGCCTTGAAACAGAAGTGCCGCTCGGCCGCGTTCCCGCGCCCTGGACCGAGTCCCACATTAGGGTGCGCAATACGGTTCGCGCCGCAGCTATCGCCCGCAGCGATCTGTCCTCGAAACGCTGACGGGACGCGGGACTCTGACCCCGTTGAGGCGAGACCGAACTCCCGGGGTTATGACCGTCAGAGGCGCGCGGCCCACACCGTGCGGCTCCCACGCATCGAAAGGTCCGTGCGCCGGGCCAAGGACTGCGGGCCGTCCGGGTCCAGCAGCTGATCCAGGGTGGCGAGGTCCTCCGCGGACAGGGCGTCCTCGAGTCCGGTGCGCATGCGGGACAGGAAGGCCTGGGCGTTTTGGGCGATCAGTTCCGGTTTGCGCTCCGTGGCGTAGGCAAAGGTGCGCTGTCCGGCGATCGTCATACCGGCGTGCTGTATCGCCGGTGCCCAATCCGGATGTGAGTTCCAGCCGGCAGCCGCGACGGCCGCATGGCAGCGCTGCTCCAGTCCCGGTGTGCCGAATCCCAGATCATCGGGGAGATACCGCGGCAGGGTATCCATTTCCACAACCACCAGCAGGCCCTCCGGTGCCAGTGTCCGGGAGATCCGGTCAAATACGTGCGCAGGGTCGCTCATATGGTGCATCGAGGAGGCTGCCCAGACCAGATCAATGCTGGAAAGCTGGGGCCAGCCGGTATCGAGATCGGCCTGGAGGGTGGTGACCCGGTCCGACAGCCCCTGGTTTTCCATCATTGCGGCCACCCGCTGCAGCATAAATTCGGACTGGTCGACTGCTACTACCTGGGCGGCAGGAAAGGTGCGGGTCAGCCCAAGGGTGCCGGTCCCGGTTCCCGCACCCAGGTCCAGGATGGTTGCCGGGTTTGGCTGATGGGCAGCGGTCCACTCGGAGATCTCCTGCAGGTGCTCCTTCAGCAGGAGTGCATCGAGGTCCAGCACCTCGGCCAGGCCGGACTCGTCACCGTGCTGGTGGTTGTGGTGTCCACTCTGCTGGTGGCTGTGTTGGCTGTGCTGAGGGGTCTGCCGGGAACCGTTCTGATGCGGGGATGTCATGGGTTAAGCTTAAACAAGACTTGCCATAGTCGAATACACTCTTGCCTATGACGCAAGATCTTCAGGACCTTTCCTTGGATACGGTAATCCGGCAGCGCGTCAAGGGCCTCCGCCTGGCGAAGGGCTGGTCGCTGGATGCCCTGGCTGCCCGCTGCTTCCTCAGTCCATCAACCCTCAGCCGCATCGAGACCGGACACCGCAGGATTGCCCTGGACCAGCTGGTGCCGCTGGCCAAGGCGCTGGGAACCACGCTGGATCAGCTGGTGGAATCAAATGCGGATGACGACGTCGTGATCCGTGCCGAGCCACAACACCAGCGCGGCGTCACGACGTGGCTCCTCTCGCGGGAGCATTCGGCCAGCGGCACCACCGTGGCGAAGATGCGGATCACCGCGGAACGCTCAGCAGACGACGCCGGCCTCAGTGTCCACCCGGGGCGGGAGTGGTTCACCGTCCTGTCCGGCACCGTCAGCCTGATGCTCGGGGAGCGGACCATCCTGGTCCATGAAGGGCAGGCTGCGGAGTTCTCCACGATGGTTCCGCACCACGTCGGCGCGCATGAAGGCCCGGTGGAAATCCTGACGATTTTCGACCATGGCGGGGAAAAAGCACACCTGCACGCGCCCGCCCGGTCCTGATGCCCTAGTAAAGCTCACTTTACGTAAAGGTAGCTTGACTGTACAGTTTCCTTGACAGGGCATTTCCGTCTTTTCGAAGGGCAGTCAGATGAGCACCAAGGTTCAGCGGACCAAGTGGGGCCGTGCACGTTTTGGGGGCGGTGCCGCGGCATTGCTGAGCGCTTCCCTGGTGGCCGGTATCCTCACAGCCGCCGGTTGCGGCGCACTGTTTAGCTGGCTGCGGAACGGTGGGAATCCGCTGATGGAGTTCGCCGTGATGGCGGCTGCTGTCCTGCCGGTTGCAGCCGCACTTGCCTGGGCTGTGCTCGTTGACCGCTCGACCCTGGCCGGAGCAGTCGACAAACCCGAGGATTCCGTGGAGTCCTCCTGGTATGACAAAGCAGCTAGTGGTGCCTTTACGGACATTCTGCTGGTTGCCGGGATTAGCTGTGCAGCAGTCGCATTTCTGGGGATTGAAGGCCCCGCCAGCCTGATCCTTGCCGTCGTGATTCTCTTTTCCATGCTGGATTTCGGTGCACGATACCTCTGGCTGAAAAAACTGGCGGGCGCATGAAAAACACGCTGCCCGAGCGCCGCCAGGAAATCGGGTGGTCCCAGCAGCGCCTGGCAGATGAGCTCGGAGTCTCGCGCCAGACCATAATCTCCATCGAAAAGGGACGCTACGACCCCTCGTCGCCGTTGGCGTTCCGGCTGGCGGGCGTCTTCCACTGCCGGATCGAAGAGCTGTTCCTGCCGGAGTAGAGGAGTAGAGCATCCGAGCAGATCCAGTGTTACGGGCGGAAGGACAACACGGTCTTCAGGTGAGAGGGTTTTGACATGGAAGAACCGCTGTTGAAGTCCCGCCTGCCGATCGCCGCTGCTCCCATGGCCGGCGGCCCAACGACGACGGCGCTGGCCCTCGCGGTGGCGGAAGCCGGAGGTTTTCCGTTCCTGGCCGGAGGGTACAAAACCCCGGAAGCCCTCGGCGTGGAGATCAAACAGCTCCAGGCCAGCGGGCATCCGTTTGGGGTGAACCTCTTCGTACCAACGGACCCCACCGTCGATGAAGATGCTTTCCGGAGCTACGCACGTGAGCTGCAGCCCGACGCCGGCCGATACGGTTTGACGCTCGACCCGCGGCCCGTGCAGGACGAGGATTTCTGGGACCAGAAGGTGGCCCTGCTGCTCCAGGACCCGGTGCCGGTGATTTCGCTGACCTTTGCCCTGCCCGAGCCGGCGGTCATCGCAGCGCTGCAGCGGGCAGGAAGCCGGATCCTCGCCTCCGTGACCACTGCGGGCGAAGCGCAGCAGGCGGAGGCAGCAGGTGTTGACGGGCTGGTGGTGCAGGGGCCGTCCGCGGGAGGGCACAGTGCCACGTTCGCTCCGGAGCGCAGGATCGATCCGATCAGCACTGAAGACCTGGTCCGGACCGTCCGCGCCGGAACCAGGCTGCCGGTCATCGCCGCCGGCGGCGTCGACGGTCCAGAGGCTCTCCGCGGGCTCCTGGATGCCGGCGCCGAAGCGGCCGCGGTGGGCACCCTGCTGCTCCTCGCCGATGAGGCCGGCACTTCACCAACGCACCGGACCGCGCTGGCTGATGCCGCCTATACCGAGACCGTCCTGACCCGTGCCTTCACCGGCCGCCCGGCCCGGGCCCTGCGCAACGGCTTCATTGACCGGCACGAGCAGCACGCACTGAATGCTTACCCCGCCGTCCATCACCTCACCCGTGCCCTGCGCCAGGCCGCCGGCAAAGCGGGGGACAGCGGCACACTGCACCTCTGGGCCGGCACCGGGTGGCGCAGCGCTCCGGGCGGGCCTGCTGCCGGCATCGTCGGGTGGCTGGCGGACGAACAGCCGCGGCCACCCGCGGCGGGGCTGCTGGGAGCGTGAGGGTGCAGCTCTGGTGACCTGGCAGTAAAAAACCAGCCGGGCTCGGTCCCCTCAAAAGGGGCCCCTACGTTTCCTCAGCGTTGGCGGTTGCCTCGATCCAGTCGATGACTTCATCTGAGTAGTAGAGGCCGGCCTGGCCGCCGCCTTCCTCAGCAGGCGCCTCGGCAGGCAGGGCTGCTGGTCCTCCCGCGCCCAGGACTTCAGCTGCCACGCCGCCCGGTACAGCGTCGCCGTTGTTATTCATCAACCACGCACGGGTGCCGGGTTCCAACCGTGACCACCACCGTTTGTTCGCTGCCTGCTGGCCGCTGCTCATTTACCCAGTATGGCCTGCCGCTGCAGGCACGGCACAGTGCTTAGCCGAAGGAACCGCCAGCGACCGGAATGGTCTCCGCGGCGCAGGCGTCTTAGGCTGAAAGGGACGCTGCGGCACGCCGCAGCCGCCGGATCATTTGAAAGGACTCCCTTGAGCAAGCTGCCCTGCGCTGAACTCCACCTCCACATCGAAGGAACCCTGGAGCCGGAGCTGATCTTTGAACTGGCTGCCCGCAACGGAATCGAACTGCCGTATGCGGACCTCGATGAGCTTCGTGCCCGCTACGAGTTCACCGATCTGCAGTCCTTCCTGGACCTGTACTACGCCAACATGGACGTGCTGCGCACCGAAGCCGACTTCGCGGACATGACCCGCGCGTACCTGGCCCGGGCAGCCGCCGCCGGCGTCCGGCACGTGGAAATGATGGTCGATCCGCAGGCGCACCTGGTCCGCGGCGTCGCTCTGGAAACCTGCATCAACGGTGTTGCCTCCGTCCTGGCGGTGTCCCAGGAGGAGTTCGGCATCTCCTCGGCCCTGATCGCCGCTTTCCTGCGGGACCGTTCGCCGGAAGAGGCTGCCGGGGTCCTCACCGACCTGCTGGCCATGAACGCCCCGATCATCGGCATCGGCCTGGATTCAGCAGAGCTGGGCAACCCGCCGGAGAACTTTGTGCCGCTGTATGCGCAGGCACGGGCCGCCGGCCTGAAACTGGTGGCCCACGCGGGCGAAGAAGGTCCGTCGCACTACATCGAGCAGGCCCTGGACCTGTTGCTCGTGGACCGGATCGACCACGGGATCCGCTGCATGGATGACCCGGCGCTGGTCGAACGCCTGGAGCGGGACCAGATTCCGCTGACTCTCTGCCCGCTGTCCAACGTCCGCCTGCAGGCTGTGGATGCATTGGAAAGCCACCCGCTGCCGCTGCTGCTGGAACAGGGACTGAACGTCTCCGTCAATTCGGATGATCCTGCCTATTTTGGCGGCTACGTTGACGACAACTTTGCCGTGCTCCGCGAGACCTTCGACCTCAACCCCGCCCAGCTGGCCCAGCTGGCCGGCAACTCGATCACGGGTTCCTTTGCTTCTGCTGAACGCAAGGATGAGCTGCTGGCTGAGCTTGAGGCCTGGCTGCTGGTGCAGGGGACCGCTTAGTCACCGTCCCCGCCGGAAGGTCAGGCGGACGACGGCGCCGGCCACAACGGCCATCAACCCCAGGGAGATGACCAGCAGCGGCAGGGACAGGGCCAGCAGCAGCGCCCCGGCCAGCCCCAGCAGGTTCAGCACCCGCGGCGTATACCACCGCCGTGACCGCAGGCTGAAGGCGGTTACGGCGGTGGTGCCCGCATAAAGTAGGCCAAAGAAGGCTGCCACCCCCAGCAGGGTGCCGGGCGGAAACGCCGCCACCAGGACAACGACGACGGCGGCTCCCGCAGTGATACCGGCCCAGTGCGTCTCCGGCCGCCCCTTCAGTGCAGCCCGGGTCCGGCCGAACACCGACGGCAGTTCCCCTTCATCCGACATGGCCGAGGCGACGCGGGCGCAGCCCGCATTGAGGGCAGAGAGCACACCCAGCCCGGCGGCGGCCGCGGCAATCAGCACGGCCCCGGTGCCGATGCTGCCGCTGACCTGCGACACCGGACCTAGAACCGGAGCGGCTTCCGCGGCCAGGGCCGGAGCGCCAAAATAGCTCAGCAGTGACTGCCCCACCAGCAGATACAGGCCCAGGACGACGGCAAGGGCGGCGGGAAGCGCCAGCGGAATGTTACGTGCGGGGGAGCGGACATGCGGTCCCAGCGACGCAAGATAGCCGTAGCCGATGAACGCGAAGTAGAGCAGTGCGGCCGACTCCAGGATGCCGGCAAGCCCTGGCTCCGGCAGCGTTGCCAGTTTTACGCTCCCGGGAGGATGGTCGGAATTGAAAGCGGCCACCGCCACGAAGGCCAGCACCGCAATCACGAACGCGACAATAAACCGGGACACCCAGTCGCTGCGGGTGATTCCAAAGATATTCAGCACAGCGGTCAAGACGACGGCGCCAACCGCCACGGGAACCGCGAAATCCGGCAGCAGATAGGTGCCAAGCATCAGGGCGGCAACAGCGGAGGCTGCCAGCCGGGAACAGAGGAACACCCAGCCAGTGACAAAGGCGGCGGTGGGACCGAGGAGCAGACGCGCTGCGCGGGTGCCGCCGTCGTCGTAATTAGCTTGATCCGCGTCCAGGGCGGCACTGACCTGGAAGATCGACACGCCGCACGCATAGGCGACGACGGCCGCGATGAGCAGCGGCACCGCCAGCCCGCCGCCGTCCGCCGCCACCGCAGCGGGAAAAACCACAAACACCCCGGCGCCAACGATGGATCCGATGCCGGCCATAGTCGCATCGAAGCCGCCGAGGGGACGGTTCAGGGCAGCGTTGCCGGACACTCATCCTCCGATCAGTCTGCCCTTGGCCGGGAACAGAATGGATCACCGGTAAACTCGAAGAAGATCTCTACTCACAATGGGCGGGAACAGGTGTTTCCGCAAGCAATCAAACTTGAAAGGACTGCTGTGCTGCGCACACACGCCCTTGGTTCCCTGAGGGCCGAGCATATTGGACAGACCGTTACCCTGGCCGGCTGGGTTGCCCGCCGCCGCGACCACGGAGGCGTTGCCTTCCTCGACCTGCGTGACGCCTCCGGCGTAGCCCAGGTGGTTGTCCGGGAAGAAGACGTTTTCCACGGCCTGCGCAACGAGTACGTCCTGCAGATCACCGGCAAGGTCGAGCGCCGTCCCGAAGGCAACGAGAACCCTGCGCTGGCCACCGGCGAGGTTGAGGTCATTGCCGACGAGGTTGTTATCCTCAACACCTCCGATCCGCTGCCCTTCCAGATCGACGAACACGTGGAAGTTGGCGAGGAAGCCCGCCTGAAGCACCGCTACCTGGACCTGCGCCGCCCCGCTCCGTCCGCGGCACTGCGCCTGCGCTCCGAAGCCAACCGTGTAGCCCGTGAACTGCTGCACGGCGAAGGCTTCGTCGAAATCGAAACCCCGACCCTGACCCGGTCCACCCCCGAAGGCGCCCGCGACTTCGTGGTGCCGGCCCGCCTGGCACCCGGTTCCTGGTACGCCCTCCCGCAGTCGCCGCAGCTCTTCAAGCAGCTGCTCCAGGTCGGCGGGTTCGAGAAGTACTACCAGATTGCCCGCTGCTACCGTGACGAGGACTTCCGCGCCGACCGGCAGCCGGAGTTCACCCAGCTGGACATCGAAGCCAGCTTCGTCGAGGAAAACGACATCATTGCCCTGGGCGAGGAAATCGTCAAGGCACTCTGGAAGCTGATCGGCGTCGAGATCGAAACCCCGATCCGCCGCATGACCTACGCCGATGCCATGGCCCGCTACGGCTCGGACAAGCCGGACCTGCGCTTCGGCCTGGAACTGACCGAACTGACGGAGTTCTTCAAGGACACCACTTTCCGCGTGTTCCAGGCACCGTACGTCGGTGCGGTGGTGATGCCCGGCGGCGCCTCGCAGGCACGCCGCACGCTGGATGCCTGGCAGGAATGGGCCAAGCAGCGCGGCGCCAAGGGCCTGGCCTACGTGCTGGTGCAGGAGGACGGCACGCTGACCGGTCCGGTCGCCAAGAACCTTACCGACTTTGAGCGCGAGAACCTCGCCGCGAAGGTTGGCGCCAAGCCCGGCGACTGCATCTTCTTCGCCGCGGGCCAGACCTCCGAAGCACGTGCCCTGCTCGGCGCGGCCCGCGTCGAAATCGGCCACCGCACCGGCCTGATCGATCCCAAGGACTGGGCTTTCGTCTGGATCGTCGACGCCCCGATGTTCGAGCCGGCCGCCGCAGCCGTCGCTGCCGGCGACGTTGCTGCCGGTGAAGGCGAATGGACCGCTGTGCACCACGCGTTCACCTCGCCGAAGCCCGAGTTTATGGACACCTTCGACAAGGATCCCGGCTCCGCCCTGGCCTACGCCTACGACATTGTCTGCAACGGCAACGAAATCGGCGGCGGCTCCATCCGTATCCACCAGCGGGACGTCCAAGAGCGCGTCTTCAAGGTGATGGGCATCTCCGAGGAGACCGCGCAGGAGCAGTTCGGCTTCCTGCTCGAAGGCTTCAAGTACGGTGCTCCGCCCCACGGCGGAATCGCCTTCGGCTGGGACCGCGTGGTGGCCCTCCTGGCCGGTGCCGACTCCATCCGCGACGTCATTGCCTTCCCGAAGTCCGGCGGCGGCTACGATCCGCTGACCTCCGCTCCGGCACCGATCAGCGCCCAGCAGCGCAAGGAAGCCGGCGTCGACTTCAAGCCGGAAAAGAAGCAGGACAAGCAGCAGGAGAAGCCCGCGGCTGAGTAACAGCAGCAGTTAAAAGCCCGGCCGTCAAAAAACGGCCGGGCTTTCTGCTGTCCGGGTAGCCCCGGAACTAGAGGCTGACGGTCCCGGAAATCCGGGTCCTGCAGTCACCTCCGACCCACAACGGTTCCGTCGGAGCGCACATGGACCCGGCCGGCCCGGCAAGGACTTCCTCCGCGGACTCCGGGCTGCAGGCGTCGACTTGCCGGATTGGCCGGGGGACTGCTGAGCGGTATTTCCTGCTTCACTGTGGCAGGTTATCAGCGGCTGGTGTTTCCGGTTCCAGGCGGACTTTCCCGGTGTCAATGTTTGCCAGGTTCCATCACCGGATATAGGAAGCATGCTTGCGGTTTATCGGCTGGAGATTAATTTATGGAATCGCGGGCAGGTTTGGCCCTTCGCTATTCCAGCGGAGGAATGACGGTCATAGGGTTTTAAAGGCGATTATTTTCTGCCCGCACCTGATAAATATGTCACATCGCCGATTCACCGCGGGCCGACGAGGAACACGAATGCAGCGTCAAGATCCGCGCAACCAGAACCGTAACAAGAGGCGCTACAAGAAATGTGGCAAAAAACCCGGCAGCAGCCACAAACACCCGCTGGCGGCCCGGCTCACCACCGCATCGCTGGGGACGGCCCTGGTCCTGGGGCTCACGGGCTTTACGACGGAGATACCCCGGACCGGAGAAGGCGGAGCCGCGTCATTGACGGCGGAACCAGCATCTTCCGTGCTTCCGCTGGACATCGCGGGATTCTACGACACCACGGCGTCGGGGGCGCAGCGGCAGCTCCGCAACGACCTCACCGGAAATCTCGAAGGCCAGGTGCAGTTTGCCCAGAGCCATACAATCAACGCGAAGGGAAACGCTGCGGCGAAAATGCCGTCCCTGGTCGCCGAAAGGGCAGCACTGGTTCTCTTCTCACCGCTTTCCGGAGCCACACGCGTAAGTGTCACGGCCTCGGTGAACGGCACAGCACAGGGGACACTGGAGCTGGCGGCGCCGGCGGATATTCCGCGCTCCGATATGAGCATTACCAATAACAGGCCGGACATCGCTTATTCCTCAACAGCCTGGACAGCTGAGCTGCCGTGGAATTGGATGAAACCGGGCCTGGAACTGACGTTCACAACGGATACGGGCAGTGGAGTCCTCGGCCGGAACGGCATTGAATTTGCGGCCCCGGCCGAAATGATCATCAGCTCCATCCAGCTCGGCATGCTTACCGACTATCCAAACACCGACGGTCACTACATGTTCAACGAGCCGGAGAAATCGGGCGCCGACTATTTCCAGACCATTCCTGTCTCCAAACTGACGATGGCCATCTACGAGCCGGTGCGCCTGGACAAAGTGATTGTCGGCTCCGGGGTGATCTACGATCAGAAGAGCGCCGTCAACGGCGACGTCTACTCGGGCGACATGCGCGAAAACGTTGGCAAGGCGCAGGTAAGCACCGGCATCAACCTCGCGAACTTCGGCACCACCAGCGGGCCGATGGACCAAAAGCAGCCGGGCACCTTCAACCAGCGGATAATCCATCATTCCGCCGGAAACTACGCCAACGGGGTGCAGACCCACGGCCTCAGCGGCGGCAACGGCATGGCGACTCTGTATGACTCGGTGGGGAACGAGCTCAGCCACGAACTCGGGCACTCCTACGGGCTTGGGCACTATCCCGGCGTCGACACTTCCAAGCAGGGCGACGAGCGGGTCATTAACGCCAGCCACCACAGTGAGAGCGGCTGGGGCTACATCGCCTACCGGGACCGGATGCGTTCCAATCTCTCCGCGAACACGGCCTTTACCGCGGCCGGCTTCGATCTGAGCGCCGGCAACTTCACGCAGAACTATCAGGGCATCTACAACTACCACCGGGACACCATGTCCGGAGGCAGCAATTCGAGCACCCTCTCCCGCTACACACACCTCACCGGCTACAGCGCAGAGATCACCCAGCGTTCCCTCCGGACAGTGGTGCCGGACCTTGACTATCCGAGCGGCTACCGCGACTGGGATTCCGCAGCCGGCGGATACGTCGATGCAAAGGTGAAGACGCCTGCCTTTTCGGCCCCCCGGCCCTCCGAGGTCGGTGTGCCGGTGTACACGCTGCTTGGCGGGTACAACCCCGCAGTGCCAGAGCAGACAGTGCTCTACCCGGCCTTCCGGAGCAACTACGGAAACGTCTTCGACCTCCCGCAGGCAGACACTACGGCCATGGACTCCACCCGCAGGTGCTGGATGGAAATCAGTTTCCAGGACGGACGGGTGGACAAAACCGCGCTGCTGGCCACCAACGGGGTGAAGCAGTTCAACATCAACCTGTCCCACGCGGACAAACCGACCGATGCCTCCATCCACTGCCGAGTGAACGGCACAACGACGAAGCTTGGCAACACCATCACCATCGCCTCAGACCAGGAGCCGCTGCGGCCCGCCGTCGTCATTGGCCAGGACGCAGGCTACGAAGCCCTGCGCGCCGTCGAACTTCCGGAGCTTGAGGCGAAGCTCCAGGCCGCCGCCAAGCAGGCGGTACCGCTGCTGGACACGGACGGCATGATCTTGCTGGAGAGCTGGAAAGACGATCTGAGCGGCCTCACGCCGGTGGCCCAGGGTGTGGCAGCAGCTGTCCAGAAGCAGTCCGCCGCAGCTGCCTCGGTCGATGCCTTCATCCAGCGCAATCAGGCAAAGCTCGACGCACAGGACCCGGCCGCCACAGCGGAGCTGTTCACCCTGATGTCTTCCCTCGGACTGGTGGAGAGTCCCACGCAGGTCCTTCCTGCCGGTGGCCGGCTGCTTGTTGACGGCGGACATTGCCTGGTGCTGGGCGCGGACCTCGGCGTCACAGTCCCGCAGGACAAAACCCTGTGCGCAGACACCGCCGCCCAGCGCTGGGTGATGGACGCACGCGGGGCGGTTCACAGCGAAGAGCGTCCGGACCTGTGCCTGGTTCCCGGTACGCCGGTGAAGATGGCGGCGTGCGCCACGACCGCAGCGTCCCAGGTGTGGATCGCCGAGGCCGACGGACACCTGAAGAGTGCGGTGTCCAACTACCTCGACTTCCACCGGCACCAGGGAATCGCCGGCATGTACGGCCGGACGTCCGGGGCCAACCAGATCTGGCAGGGCCTGGCCGCATCGCAGAACCCGGGAATGGCAACGCTGAAGGCCAGCAGCATCGCCACGCTCTCCGGACTGAATTTCGCCACTGCCGTGATCGACACGTTTATCCAGGACAATCAGGCAAAGCTCGATGCGAAGGACGCGGCAACCACGGCGGAACTCGCCGCCCTGATGTCCTCAAACGGCTTCACGGAAAATTCCACCCGGATACTGCCGACCGGAGGCCGGCTGCTTGTCAACAACGGGCACTGCCTGGTGTTGGGCGGGGACCTCAGCGTTACCGTCCCTAAAAACAAGGCACTGTGCGCTGACACTGCGGTCCAGCGCTGGTTTATGGATACCCGCGGGGCGATCCACAGCGAAGCACGGCCCGATATGTGCCTGGTGCCCGGCACCCCGGCCAAGGTCGCTGCCTGCTCTGCTGCCGAAGCTAATCAGGAGTGGCTCCCCGAGGCAGACGGACATCTCAAGAGCGCGGTTTCGAGCTACCTCGACTTCTACCGGGACGAGGGAATCGTGGGGATGTATTCGAAGAACGCCGGAGCGAACCAGATCTGGACCGGGCTCACAACATCCGCCAACCCGGGGATGGCCAGCCTGAAAGCCGGCAGCATCGCGACGCTGTTCAGCCTTGGACTGGACGCGTAGCTCAGCAGGAGGGATTTAGCAGCAGGGATTTAGCACCGAAAGGGTGCACACCCCGGGGCAATTCAGCCCGGGGTGTGCACCCTTTTCCTTGGTACTGAGTCCGGCTGCTACAGAATCCGGCGGTTGCCTGTCCCGGTCAGGCGAACTCAGGAACCGCCAGGTTACGGAACGCTGAGCCGTGGAATACCAGCGGTTCATGGGCGTCCTCATGGGTGGAGTAGCCGTGGACCCGTAGAAGCACCACAGCGTGGTCTCCGGCCGGTACCTCATTTTCGATCGAGCAGTCGAGCCACAGGGCAGCTTCGTCCAGGAACAGCGCGCCCTCAGCTTCGTGCAGTTCGAGGCCGGCGAACCGGTCGCCGTCGCGGGAGGCAATCTGGCGGCAGACGCCGTCGTGCCCTGTCCCGAGGACGGACACGCCGATCCGCTGCGCGGAGCGCAGCACCGGCCAGGTCCGCGAGGTGTTCTGGACCGCGAACATGACCAGCGGCGGCTCCATGGAGACCCCCACGGTGAAGGACGACGCGACGATGCCCTGCGGTACGCCGTCAATTTCGGCGCACAGGGCCGCGATTCCGGATGGGAAACGGCCAAACGCGCGGCGGAGGGCAGTGGGCTGCAGATCGGTTTCAAGGGCCATGGGACTTCCTCTGCCTGATGCGCCCGCTGCCCGGAAGGCAGCACGGGGACGCTGTACTTGCCGCACCGGGAGATCCACCGGGACGGCCGAATCGTCACCTGGAGCACCCCGCTATGGCGAGAGGGTTGCCGTCCAACCGGCCAGGGCCTGTGGCTGGAACTCTTGATTCTGCCCATCAATCTAGGGGCGGGGCAGGGGCGGGCGCAAACCCGTGTCACACGCAGTGGCGGATCCGCAACACTTCGTAACCGCCGGGCTGCCAGCCTGCTGCCGGGGGAGCCACTAAAGTGTCCGCATGAGACAACGCTGGTTCAAGCAGGTAGACGTCTTTGGCAGCCGCCCCTTTCAGGGCAATCCGCTGGCGGTGGTGCTGGACGGGGACGGCCTGGACGATGAAGCCATGCTCCAGTTCGCGCGCTGGACAAATCTCTCGGAGACGACGTTCGTGCTCCCGGCCACGCAGGAGGAAGCCGACTACCGGGTCCGGATCTTCACGCCAGGGGGAGAGATTCCGTTCGCGGGCCATCCAACACTCGGCACCTGCCATGCGTGGACCGAGGCCGGGAACACCCCGGTACGGCCGGGGCTGGTGATCCAGGAGTGCGGAATCGGCCTGGTGCCGCTGCGGGTCAATGCCGGGCTGGCCGCGTTCGCCGCGCCAAGGCTCATCCGGACCGGTCCCGTGGAGGAGGACATCCTTGCCCGGGTCACCGCTGCTCTGGGGCTCACCCCGAACCAGGTGGACGGCCACCAGTGGGTGGACAACGGGCCGGGGTGGCTGGGGCTGCTGCTGCCCGACGCGGAGACAGTGCTTTCGCTGCGCCCGGACCACGCCGCGCTCGGCAACCTTCGGGTCGGCGTGATCGGCCCGCAGCCCGAAACCGCTGAAACCGACTTCGAGGTGCGCGCCTTCGCCCCCGGCCTGGGCGTATCCGAGGACCCGGTCACCGGCAGCCTGAATGCCGGCCTGGCCCAGTGGCTGATCGGTGAAGGCCTGGCCGGGGAACGCTACACGGTCACGCAGGGCACCGCAGTGCACCGTTCCGGCCTGGTCCGGGTCTTTATGCGGGAGGGCCGCATCTGGGTGGGCGGAGAGTCCGTAACCTGCATCGACGGTTCAGTTTCCCTCTAGCCCGCCGGGTTTCCTTCCAGTCCCTGAACTCCGCTGGCAGTCTGGGACTCCATCCGCCGGGGACCGCTGGTCCGCGGAGAGGGAGAGCGCGCGGGTAGCCTTGGGATGTGAGTGACTTGTTCAGCAGCGATGAGGACCTGGACCCCGAGGACAGCGGCGGTTCGGGGGAGCGGGACGCCGACGGCGGTGCGCGCCAGCGCCCGCGCAGCCCCCTGGCGGTCCGCATGCGTCCGCGCAGCATCGATGAGGTGGTGGGACAGCAGCACCTGCTGGCACCGGGTTCCCCGCTGCGGACCCTCGCCGAAGCCCCCCAGGGCGGGCCGGCCGGCCCGTCTTCGGTTATGCTCTGGGGGCCTCCCGGCACCGGGAAAACCACCCTCGCACACGTTGTCGCCCGCGGGCCGGGACGGAAGTTCGTTGAACTGTCCGCCATCACCTCCGGGGTGAAGGACGTCCGGCGCGTGATGGATGAAGCACTGACGGCCAGGGACCTGCACGGTGTCACCACAGTGCTTTTCCTGGACGAAATCCACCGGTTCAATAAGGCCCAGCAGGACGCACTGCTTCCCGGGGTGGAGAACCGCTGGGTGGTGCTGATTGCGGCGACCACCGAAAATCCGTCCTTCTCCGTCGTCTCGCCCCTGCTTTCACGGTCACTGCTCCTGACGCTGAAGCCGCTGACCGAGGCCGATATCTCCAGCCTCCTGCTCCGCGCCGTGGCCGATGAGCGTGGCCTCGCCGGACGGATTCAGCTTCATGATGAGGCACTCGAGCATCTGGTCCGCCTTGCCGCCGGTGACGCACGCCGGGGGCTGACTGCGCTGGAAGCCGCTGCCGGTGTTGCCTATTCCGAACGTGACCCGGACGAAGAGGTGCCGACCGTCCTGCTGTCCCATGCCGAGCAGGCACTGGACGTGGCCGCCCTGCGCTATGACCGGGCGGGGGACCAGCACTACGACGTCACCAGTGCGTTTATCAAGTCGCTGCGGGGATCCGACGTTGATGCCGCCCTGCATTACCTGGCCAAGATGCTCGAAGCGGGGGAGGACCCGCGCTTTATCTCCCGGCGCCTGATGATTTCCGCTGCCGAAGACGTGGGCATGGCAGATCCGACCGCCCTGCAGACGGCTGTTGCCGCGGCACAGGCCGTGCAGATGATCGGTATGCCCGAAGGCAGGCTGATCCTGGCGGAAGCGGTGGTGCACATAGCCACGGCACCCAAATCCAATGCCGCTTACAAGGCGATCGGCGCTGCGACCGCGGATGTGCGTGCCGGTTACGGCACCGGAGTGCCTTCCCACCTGCGGGACGCCCACTACCCCGGGGCGAAACAGCTGGGCCACGGCAAGGGCTACATCTACTCCCACGACGAACCGCACGGGGTCGCCAAGCAGCAGTATGCCCCCGATGACCTGGTGGGCAAGGACTACTACAAGCCCACCGCCAACGGTGCGGAACGGGATATTTCTGCGCGGCTGGAGCGCCTGCGGGGGATCATCCGGGGGCAGTGACAGCCGGCACACACCCGGCAGTCAGCCGCCAGTCAGCCGGCATCATGGCGCCGCGGCCTCGGGCCGGCCCATGCTAGGATTGATGGTTGACTGGCAAGCGCTCTGCCGGACATTCCAATTCTGATTCAGCCGGGTTCACCCCGGCAGGGCAGAGGCGTGTCACGGCAGCAGCGTTGCAGCGGAAGGCAGCGGTTGGCCGGAGCTCTCCCTAATGGAGGCCAGTGACTACGTATCAGCTGTGGAAACGGCGGGCTTGTCCCGTCGCAGACGCAGCGAAACCGCCAAAACAGTGAAAGGTGAACGTGGCTAATTCAACACGTGCACGCCGTCAGGCCCGCGCTTCGCGCGCCCTCGGCATTGCTTTGACCCCCAAGGCAGCAAAGTACTTCGAGCGTCGGCCTTACCCCCCGGGTGAGCACGGCCGCGCCCGCCGCAAGCAGGACAGCGACTACGCAGTACGTCTGCGTGAAAAGCAGCGCCTGCGTGCACAGTACGGCATCCGCGAAGCACAGATGACCCGTGTCTTCGAAGAAGCCCGCCGCACCGCCGGCCTGACCGGTGAAAACCTGATCGAGCTTCTCGAGATGCGTCTTGACGCCCTCGTGCTGCGTGCCGGCTTCGCCCGGACGATCGCCCAGGCCCGCCAGCTTGTTGTGCACCGCCACATCATGGTTGACGGCGCCCGCGTGGACCGCCCGTCGTTCCGCGTGTCCGAAGGCCAGCTCATCCATGTGCACCAGCGCAGCGAGACCATGACGCCGTTCCAGGTTGCCGCTGCCGGCGCCCACCGCGACGTCCTGCCCGCTGTTCCGGGTTACCTGGATGTCTCCCTGGACAAGCTGCAGGCCCGCCTGGTTCGCCGCCCGAAGCGCTCGGAAGTCCCCGTGACCTGCGAAGAGCAGCTCGTGGTGGAATACTACGCACGCTAATTCGACTGCGTTCCCGGTTCCCGGGAACACAAGGCGAAACCGGAACAGCCCGTGGCCCCGTGCCGCGGGCTGTTTCGTTTGGTACAGCCACACCGGGCTGCACGCAACCGCAGTCGCCGCAGTGTTCAAGTGAGTGTCCCGGCCCGCGAATGGGTAAGGTACATAGCGGAAATGTCTTCGAACCGATCCCAAGGAGAACCATGTCAGGTGGAGATATCGCCGGTCTGATCGCAGCCGGTGTGTTTGCCGTGCTGGTTGCGCTGCTGGCCGTACCCATCATCAAACTGGGAAAGGTCTTCGATGAACTTCGCGGATCCATTAAGACCCTCAGCGACGAAACCACTCCGTTGATTGACGAAGTGACCACCACTGTTTCCACCACCAACCTGCAGCTGCAGAAGGTGGACGGCATTTCCTCGAATGTCTCCGACGCGTCCGCGAACGTCTCGGCCCTGACGTCGCTGATCGCGGCTACCGTCGGCTCCCCGCTGATCAAGGTCTCCGCTTTCACCTACGGTGTACGTACCGCACTGGCTGCCCGCCGGCCCGCCGGCCGCGGCCGCCGCAGCCGCTAGGCCCGACCGCCACACCACCACAGGAGCAGTCATGATTAAGCGTGTGTTTTGGATGTCGATCGGCATCACCATCGGCGTCATCGCCGTCCGCCGTCTTTCAGACGCCAGGGAAACGCTCGGTCCCGCCGGGCTCAACCGGGCCGTCGGCAGCGCCACC
Organism: Arthrobacter sp. Helios; assembly: GCF_023167125.1. NCBI lineage: Bacteria > Bacillati > Actinomycetota > Actinomycetes > Micrococcales > Micrococcaceae > Arthrobacter > Arthrobacter sp. Helios. The sequence continues at coordinate 1,543,912 of NZ_CP095402.1, read as the reverse complement.
GACGCCGTGCACCACTTCACCGACGCGTTCCGCGACGCCATGAACCAGCGGGAGGGCGAGCTCCGCTCTGCCCTTGGGCTGGAAACCACTGACACCGTCGCCGACACCATGTCAGCTGCGCGCCGCTGATTTTCCTCCCGCGTGCAGCTGCCCTGCGCGTGCCTGATTTACCAGAAGGGTAAGAAACACCATGAAGTCCCACGAGATTGCACGCCGCTGGCTGGATTTCTTCAGCCGGAAGGGCCACACGGTCGTTCCCTCCGCGTCGCTCGTTTCCAATGACCCGTCGCTGCTCTTCACGGTCGCCGGCATGGTGCCCTTCATCCCGTACCTGACCGCCCGGGAGACGCCGCCGTACAACCGGGCGACCAGCGTCCAGAAGTGCATCCGCACCGCCGACATCGAAGAGGTCGGCAAGACTGCCCGCCACGGCACCTTCTTCCAGATGGCCGGAAACTTCTCCTTCGGTGATTACTTCAAGGAAGAGGCCATCACCTTCGCCTGGGAGCTGCTCACCAGCCCGGTGGAAGACGGCGGTTACGGGCTGGATCCTGAACGTCTCTGGGTCACCGTCTACCAGGACGGCGACGAGCGCGACGACGAGGCCCGTGCCATCTGGCGGGACAAGATTGGTGTGCCGAACGAGCGGATCATCGGCACCGGCAAGGAAGACAACTACTGGACCACCGGCCAGGCCGGTCCGGGCGGGCCCTGCTCCGAGATCTACTATGACCGCGGTCCGGCCTACGGCCAGGAAGGCGGCCCGGCCGTCGACGAGACCCGGTACATCGAAATCTGGAACCTGGTCTTTATGCAGTACCAGCTCTCCGCCGTCCGCTCCAAGACCGACTTCGATGTTGCCGGCGAACTGCCGCAGAAGAACATCGACACCGGCCTCGGCCTGGAACGCCTTGCGATGATCCTGCAGGGCGTGGAAAACATGTACGAGACCGATCAGGTCCGTCCGGTGCTGGACAAGGCCGCAGAGCTCGCCGGCAAGGAGTACACCTCCGCCGAAGACCCGTCGGACCCGCACCACACTGACGACGTCCGGATGCGTGTTGTCGGCGACCACATCCGCTCCGCCCTGATGCTGATTTCCGACGGTGTGACCCCCTCCAACGAAGGCCGCGGCTACGTGCTGCGCCGCCTGATCCGCCGTGCCGTGCGGGCCATGCGCCTGCTCGGCGTCGAAACCGCTGTGCTGCCGGAGCTGCTGCCGGTATCCCGGGACGCGATGAAGGGAACCTACCCCGAGGTTGAAACCGACTTCGCCCGGATCTCCCGCATCGCCTACGCCGAGGAAAAGGCGTTCCTGCGCACCATCGCCTCCGGCACCGAGCGGCTCGACGCCGCTGTGCAGGAGTCCAAGGCAGCCGGCCGTCCGCTCTCCGGCGAGGATGCCTTCGCGCTCCACGACACCTACGGCTTCCCGATCGACCTGACCCTGGAAATGGCAGAAGAGGCCGGGCTCAAGGTGGATGAGGCCGGGTTCCGCTCCCTGATGCAGGAACAGCGCCAGCGCGCCCAGGCCGACGCCCGGGGCAAGAAGCACGGCCACTCCGATGTTTCGGTCTTCAACGAACTCCTCCGTGCCGGACAGACCGTCTTCACCGGCTACGACGAGCTGACCACCGAATCCGCCGTCCGCGGCATCATCGCCAACGGGGAATCCGTCTCCCACGCCGGCCCGGGCTCCGAAATCCAGCTGGTGCTGAACGAAACACCGTTCTACGCCGAGGCTGGCGGCCAGGCGGCCGACGTCGGGCTCATCACCGGTGACGGCTTCGTGCTTGAGGTCTCCGACGTCCAGCGCCCCGTCAAGGGCCTGACCGTGCATAAGGCGATCGTGCGGGAAGGCGAAATCTCCGCCGGCGCCCTGGCCCTGGCAGCAGTGGACGCCGAGCAGCGGCACGCCGCTGAGCAGGCGCACTCCGGCACGCACATCGTGCATGCCGCCCTGCACCAGATCCTCGGCCCGGAGGCCCTGCAGCGCGGCTCCTTCAACAAGGCCGGCTACCTGCGCTTCGACTTTTCCTGGGGCGAAGGCCTGTCCGATGCCGCGAAGTCGGAAATCGAAGAGGTCTCCAACCTGGCGATCCGCAACAACCACAAGGTCGAAACCAAGGTCATGCCGCTGGCAGAAGCCAAGGCCCTCGGTGCCATGGCACTGTTCGGTGAAGCCTATGGGGACAACGTCCGGGTGGTGGAGATCGACGGCGACTGGTCCCGTGAGCTCTGCGGCGGTACGCACGTGGATTCGACCTCCCGGATCGGCAGCCTGACCCTGCTCGGCGAACAGTCGGTCGGATCCGGAAACCGCCGTGTGGAAGCCTTCGTTGGTATGGACGCCTTCCGGCACCTCGCCGCTGAGCGCGCCCTCGTGAACGAGCTCTCCGATCTGCTGAAGGTTCCCTCGGTGCAGCTGCCGGAGCGGGTGGCCGCAACCCTGGCCAAGCTCAAGCAGGTGGAGAAGGAACTGGAGCGCCTGCGCCGCGAGCAGCTGGCTGCCTCGGCCGCAGCCCTGGTGGGCACCGCCGTCGACATTGACGGCGTCCGTCTCCTGGCGCACGACGCCGGCACCGTCTCCGGTGCCGACGACCTGCGGACCCTGGCACTGGACCTGCGGTCCCGGCTCGGCAGCGAAGCCGCTGTGGTTGCCGCCGCCGGTGCTGCCAACGGCCGGCCCGTAGTCATCGTGGCCACCAACGAGGCCGCGCGTTCCGCGGGTGTGAAGGCCGGTGCGCTGGTGAAGACCGCTGCCGGTGTCCTCGGTGGCGGCGGCGGAGGCAAGGACGACGTCGCCCAGGGCGGCGGAACCGACGCCTCAAAGGTGTCCGAAGCCCTGACTGCCATCCGCGCCGCGGTGGCGAACCGGGGCTAGCACCGGCGATGGCCGACTATCCGCGCGGACCAAAGCTCGGCGTAGACGTTGGACTGGCGCGCGTCGGGGTCGCTTCCTGCGACCCCGACGGCCTCCTGGCAACGCCCGTCCGGACGCTCAAACGTGACGCGAAGAAAAACAGCGATATCGCCGTGCTGGTCCGGGAGGCCGCCGAACGGGGTGCAGTAGAGGTTTTCGTGGGCCTGCCGCAGAGCATGCGCGGCACGGAAACCGCCTCAACGGAGATGGCCCGCGGCTACGCACAGGTCCTTGCCGAAGCACTCGACCGGGCCGGCCTGGACGTCCCGGTGCGCCTGATTGACGAGCGGCTGAGCACGGTCAGTGCCCACCGCTCGCTAAGAGAAGCTGGCTTGGACACCAGAAATCACCGTAGAGTGGTAGACCAAGTGGCCGCTGTGGGTATATTGCAGCAGGCCATTGACATGCAGCGTTCCCTTGGACGCGATGTGGGGGCATCGGTCACATTTCGCCGGAGCACGCGATCCGCGGCTCCGGCCCCAGACGAGGAGCTTACTATTTCCGAGGACAGCCGCCCCGAAAGCGATTCCGCGCCGTGAGCCACAGGTATCCCGAGCATCGTCCGCCGGGGCAGGAACCGGAATCCAGTCCAAGCGCCGGCGGCTACGCCGGCGACGATGTTCCTGCGCACGAGTTTGATCCAGTCCATGGCCACCAGGACGCGTATGCAGACGCCGGTGTTTACGAAGGTGGCCAGCACCGCGCTGCGGACCACGGCTACGAGCCCGCCCCCGTGGTCCAGACCTTCTTCGCCGAGGAACCACCCAGCCGGCGCAGCCGCCGGCCGTCCCGGGACAAGCAGCGCAGGCGCCGCCGCCGCACTCTGGTGATGGTCGTCGTCCTGGCCGTTTTTGCCGGCGTCGTCTTCGGCCTCACGCTCTTCCTGCGGGACCTGCTCGGGATGAACGAGACCAAGGACTACCCGGGACCGGGCGAGGGATCAGTTTCCTTTGTGGTCCACCCGGGTGAGGGGCCGCTGCTGATCGGGGACAACCTTGTTGCCCAGGACATCGTGGCCACCAGCAAAAAGTTCGTTGAAGTCTTCCAGCAGGAAGCCGACGGGCGCGAAATCCAGCCCGGCACCTATGAGATGCGCCAGCAGATGTCCGCCTCCGGCGCCGTTTCCGCACTGCTTGGTGACGGCGGATCCGCGGTTCATTATGCCGCGGTCGCCCGGGACCTGCGCCAAAGCGAAACCTTTGACATCCTGGTTTCTTCCACGGGAATTCCGCTGGCGGAGTTTGAGGCCCTCGCAGCCAAACCGCAGGACTTCGGCCTGCCGGAAAAGGCCGTGAGCCTGGAAGGGTACCTGTTCCCGGGTGAATACCGTTTCCCGGTTGATATCACTGCCACGGAAATCGTCACCGAGATGGTGGATAACGCATTCGCCGCCCTCGAAGAAACCGGTGTCAGCGATCCCGCCGCCCAGTACGACGTCCTGACCAAGGCCAGCATTATCCAGGCCGAAGCAGGCGAAGCGGATTACGACAAGGTTGCCGGAGCGATCGAAAACCGGCTCCGCGCCGACAACACGGAAACCAACGGGCTGATCCAGTCCGATGCGACCGTGACCTACGGGCTGGGCCGCAAGAGCTACAACCTCACGCCGGAAGAGAAGGCAGATACCGCCAACCGGTACAACACCTACGCGAACCGCGGACTGCCCGTGGGGCCGATCGGTTCGCCGAGCGTTGAGGCGATCGACGCGGCTGCCCATCCTGCCGATGTCCCGTTCTTCTACTGGGTCACCGTCAACCTGGACACCGGTGAGACCAAGTTCTCCTCGACCTTGGCCGAACACGCCCGCTATGTCGGCGAGTACCAGGAGTGGTGCGGCACCCAGGAAGCCGGAAGGTGCGAGTAGTTGCCTGCGAACACCCGCCGTGCGGCGGTCCTTGGGCATCCCATCGGACACTCCCGCTCGCCTGAGCTTCACCGGGCTGCCTACGGGTACCTGAAATTCGACTGTGCCTACGATGCAATCGATGTTGAAGAGGGAGCCGCCGCGGACTTCGCGGCGGCGGTCCGGCAGGAGCCGGGATGGAACGGCCTGTCCGTCACCATGCCGCTGAAGAGCGCCATGGCCGCGGCCGTGGACAAACTGGATCCGCTGGCCCAGGCGCTGGGAGTGATCAATACGGTCACATTTGAACCAGGCCCCGGCGGCCCGGTGCTGACCGGGTGGAACACGGATGTCGCAGGGCTGGTCAACGCCCTGCGGCATGCGGGTGCCGCTCACGCACCCCGGGCGGCTGTACTCGGTGCCGGCGGCACCGCAACAGCTGCCGTGGCGGCCCTGACAGAATTAGGCTGCACCAGTGTGGACATTTACGCCCGCAGTTTCCGGGGCGAGGCCGGCGGCCAGCCGGCAGTCCGGGAAGTGGGCGGCCGGCTGGGCACTGAGGTGGTGCTGCACGGCTGGGACGCTGCCGCCGCGGCCTGTGCGGAAGCCGACGTCGTCATCTGCACCCTCCCGCCGCACGGCGCGGACGGGATTGCCGGCGAGTTCGCGGCCTTGGACTGCCGGCGCGGCGGCGCGGTATTGCTGGACGCTGCCTACGATCCCTGGCCCAGTGCCATTGCCGGCGCCTGGCAGGCCGCCGGCGGAACGATCGTGCCCGGGCTGGAAATGCTTCTCTACCAGGCGGTGGAACAGGTGCGCCTTTTCACGGGGGATGCCTTCCGCGACGAAGATGCCGTCATAAACGTGATGTGTGACGCAGTGGGGCTGCCTCCGCGCTGAAGCCCCCGGCAGGACATGGCAGTATTGAAGCCATGTTGCGTTGGTTGACCGCCGGTGAGTCCCATGGGCCTGCACTGGTTGGAATTGTTGAGGGCGTCCCCGCCGGCGTCGAAGTGAGCACGCCGTCCATCCAGGAGGCCCTGGCCCGCCGGCGGCTTGGTTACGGCCGCGGTGCCAGGATGAAGTTCGAACAGGACGAGGTCCGGATCCTTGGTGGTGTGCGCCACGGCGTGACCCAGGGCGGTCCCATCGCCATTGAGATCGCCAACACTGAGTGGCCCAAATGGGAACAGATCATGGCATCTGACCCGGTGGACCCGGAAATCCTGGCCGACCAGGCCCGTAACGCGCCCCTCACGCGGCCCCGCCCCGGCCACGCAGACTTCACCGGTATGCAGAAGTACGGCTTCGATGAGGCACGCCCCGTCCTGGAGCGGGCCAGTGCCCGGGAAACGGCAGCCCGGGTTGCCCTTGGCGCCGTCGCCGCCGCGTTCCTGAAGGAACTCGGCATTGAACTTGTCAGCCACACCGTGGGCATCGCCGCAGTGGCTTCGCCGGAAGGGGCGGCCCTGCCCGTGCCCACCGACGTCGCTGCCCTGGACGCGAATCCCATGCGTTGCTTCGACCCCGCCGTCACCGAAGCGATGGTTGCCGAGGTGGACGCCGCCCACAAGGAGGGCGAGACCCTCGGCGGCGTGGTGGAGGTCCTTGCCTACGGACTGCCGCCGGGACTTGGCAGCTACGTGCACTGGGACCGCCGCCTGGACGCCAGGATCGCCGGGGCCCTGATGGGCATCCAGGCGATCAAGGGCGTCGAGGTCGGCGACGGTTTCCTGACTGCCACGCGCCGCGGATCGGCCGCCCACGACGAAATCCTGCAGGACGAAGAGGGCCAGGTGATCCGCTCCGGCAACCGGGCCGGCGGAATCGAAGGCGGCATGAGCATCGGTGAAGTCCTGCGGGTCCGCGCTGCGATGAAGCCCATCGCCACTGTGCCCCGGGCACTCAAGACCATCGATGTCAGCACCGGTGCACCCGCACGGGCACACCACCAGCGCTCCGATGTCTGCGCCGTGCCGGCAGCCGGCGTCGTCGCCGAGGCGATGGTCGCCCTGGTCCTGGCCGAAGCCGTCACCGAGAAGTTCGGCGGCGATTCCGTGGCTGAAACTGCCCGCAACCTGCGCACGTACCTCGAGAACATCCCGGCATCCCTCGGATCAACCGGCACCGGCACCGGTGCCTGAGAAGCATCTGGTCCTGATCGGGCTGATGGCCGCCGGCAAGTCAGTTGTCGGCCGGTCCTTCGCTTCCCGGCATGGACTGCCCTATGTGGACACCGATCAGGTGGTGGTGGAGGAGCACGGGCCCATCCCGGAAATTTTCGCCAGCCACAGCGAAGCGTACTTCCGTGAGGTGGAGGCCCGCGCCGTCGCCGGTGCGCTGGACTCACCGGTCCGGTCCGTGGTCTCGCTGGGGGGAGGTGCGGTGCTGGACGCCGGAACGCAGCAGCTCCTGCAGCGCGCGACCGTGGTCTTCCTGGACACCGACCTGGATACCGTCCTGCCGCGGATTTCGCGTTCCGGCCACCGGCCGCTCCTGGCCGGAGACCCGGTAGCCCGCTGGTCCGCGCTGGCCGAGGCTCGCCGCCCGCTTTATGAAACGCTGGCAGACATTGTTATAGACACCAGGGGACTGGCCGTTCCGGAAGTCGTGGAACGTATCACCGCCGCCCTGGACGAAGGAGAACGCTAATGCCCGCTGAACCCACCATTATCAAGGTGACGGGCGACAAGCCCGCCGAAAACTACGACGTCGTCATCGGCAACGGCCTGCTCGGCCGCCTGCCCGGCATGCTGGGGGAGCGGGTCCGCCGCGTCCTGGTGATCCACCCGCGTGCCCTGCGCACCACGGGTGACACGGTCCGGGACGAACTGGCAGCGGCCGGCCTGACCGCGCTTACGGCGGAAATCCCCGACGCCGAAGAGGGCAAGCACATCCAGGTCGCGTCCTTCTGCTGGCAGGTTCTGGGCCAGAACGACTTCACCCGCTCCGACGCAGTCGTCGCCGTGGGCGGCGGCGCCGTCACCGACGTCGCCGGTTTCGTCGCCGCCACCTGGCTGCGCGGCATCAAGGTAGTGCACGTCCCCACCAGCCTGCTCGGCATGGTGGACGCCTCCGTCGGCGGCAAGACCGGGATCAACACGGCCGAGGGCAAAAACCTGGTTGGCGCGTTCCACCCGCCCGCCGGAGTCCTGGCGGACCTCGATGCGCTGGGTTCCCTGCCGAAAAATGAGCTGCTCAGCGGGATGGCTGAGGTCGTCAAGTGCGGCTTCATTGCCGACCCGGAGATCCTGGACCTGATCGAAGCCAATCCCGAAGCGGTTGCCGATGGAAGCTCGGACGTTGTCCGCGAGCTGGTCGAACGCGCTGTCCGGGTCAAGGCCGAGGTTGTTTCCGGTGACCTGCGCGAAGCCGGACGGCGGGAATTCCTGAACTACGGCCACACCCTGGGCCATTCGATCGAACTGGCCGAACGCTATCAGTGGCGGCACGGCGCAGCGGTCTCCGTGGGCCTGGTCTTTGCGGCCGAGCTCGGCCGGATGGTCGGCCGGCTGGACGATGCCACGGCCGACCGGCACAAGGCCGTCCTCACCTCCCTCGGCCTGCCGGTCACCTACCGGAAGGACCGCTGGAGCGCCCTGCTGGACGGCATGCGCCGGGACAAGAAATCCCGCGGTGACCTGCTGCGCTTTGTTGTCCTGGACGGCCTGGCCAAACCCTCCATCCTGGAAGTGCCGGACACCTCGCTGCTGTTCGCTGCATACCAGGAGATCGCATCCGAGCCCGACGGCGGGATCCGGCTCAGCCTGTAGCGCCGAGTGTTCCGTCTCCGGCCGCGCCCTGCGGAGCGTGTATGGATTCGCCGAACAGGTAGAATGGTCGACGGACAAGACACGTAGTTACGCGAAACGACGAAAGAGAAACTGTGGCAACGACCAACGACATCAAGAACGGCACGGTGCTGAAGCTTGAAGGCAACCTCTGGAGCATCATTGAGTTCCAGCACGTAAAGCCGGGCAAGGGTGGTGCGTTCGTCCGTACCAAAATGCGCAACGTCCGTTCAGGCAAGGTCGTCGACAAGACGTTCAACGCCGGCATCAAGATCGAGACTGCTACTGTTGACCGCCGCGATTACCAGTACCTGTACAAGGACGGCGACGACTACGTGTTCATGGACACGTCGGACTACGACCAGCTCACCGTACCGGGCGCAATCGTCGGCGACTACGCCAACTTCATGCTCGAGTCCATGATGGTCACCATCGCCATCCACGAGGGTTCCCCCCTTTACATCGAACTGCCGGCTTCGGTGGTCCTGGAAATCACGTACACCGAGCCGGGCCTGCAGGGCGACCGCTCCACCGGCGGCACCAAGCCCGCCACCGTGGAAACCGGCTACGAAATCCAGGTTCCGCTGTTCCTGGAACAGGGCACCAAGGTCAAGGTTGATACCCGCACCGGCGACTACCTGGGACGCGTTAACGAGTGAGTGCACGCAGTAAAGCCCGGACCAGGGCACTCGAAGTGCTCTTCGAAGCGGAACAGCGATCCATGTCTCCGCTTGAGTCCCTCCGCTCCCGCCGGGAGCAGACGGACCAGGTCATTAACCCGTACACCATGGACCTGGTGGAAGGGGTTATTGCCAAGCAGGCTCAGATTGACGAGTTCCTGAGCACCTACTCGCAGGGCTGGGCACTGGACCGGATGCCGGCCGTTGACCGCATCATCCTGCGTATCGGCAGCTGGGAGCTGCTCTACAACGATGACGTTCCGGACAAGGTCGCCATCAGCGAAGCCGTCGAACTGGCCAAGACCCTCTCCACCGATGAATCACCCGCATTCATCAACGGGCTGCTTGGCCGGCTGCACCAGCTCAAGGACTCGCTGCTGGCCTAAGCGCCGTTCAGTTAGACCCCAGCATCCTGACTTCCAATGCCCGGCAGGTTCTCCTGCCGGGCATTGTGCTGCCCGGCGGGAGGACCGGCCGCACCGCGCATGCCGGGGAGCGGTCAGGAGCGCCGGGCCGTGCCTGCAGTCTGCAGGAGAACGGCGCGGGTCCGGATCAGCCCCGCCAGGATCCGCTCTTCACGGGCGGCATTCATGCGGGGGTCGCGCCCGTTCACCAGCTGCTGCCGGGTCAGCGCCAGGTGGGTCGCGTCGCGGATGAAGGTCCGCATGGGAGGCTTGGCCCCGAAGCTGCCGGCCCAGCGCAGGGCCTGCCGCCGGCCGGACCGGGTGGCGAGCATCTCCACCTCCGCAGGGGTGAACCAGCCGGCCGCCGCGTATTCGCCCAGCCGCGCCCGAGTCAGCCGCTGCTCCGCGCGGCGCAGATACGCCACGCCGGCCAGGGCCAGGACGAACAGCGGCACCTGGAGCAGGAAGTAGAACAGGAAGAAATCGTCATAAACCAGCGCCATACCGCCGTTCCAGAACATGTGTCCCAGAACCGCGGCGGCCAGGCCGGCGGTGAAGCCCACCAGGATCCGCGCACCGCCCGGCTTCCGGACGGCGAGGCCCAGGGCCAGTCCCACCGCCGCGGTGAAGAGCACGTGGGCGAAGGGGGAGAACAGTCCGCGGAGCACGAACACGAAGCCCAGCTGCAGACTGACACCGCCGGTTTCGAAGAGCGCGGCACTGAAGTAGAGAATGTTCTCCGTGAAGGCGAAACCGGCGCCGATGGTGCCCGCATAAACGATTCCGTCGAGCGGGCCGTCGAAATGGCTGCGCCGCGCAAAAACCAGGATCAGGACCCCCAGGCCTTTGGCCGCCTCTTCGACCAGCGGGGCCTGCACCACTGTGGCAATGACATCCGCCGGGGTCAGCGGCAGCAGCGTCATCAGGACCTCATTCACCATGCTCCCCAGCAGGACGGTGATGGCCACGGAGACCCCTGCGCCCCAAAGGAAAGCGAACAGCAGGGCGGCCCGCGGTTCCGGCTCCCACCGGTCAATCCAATGCAGTCCCAGCAGGCAGATGCCCAGTGGAATCAGTGCCAGGAAGCCGCACAGGATGAACGCTTCGCTGCCCAGCGCGGCGAACAGGAAGAACCCGACCAGTACCACCACCACCGCGGCGGCCGTGATGAGCAGCACATTAATTACAGTGCCGTTCCCGGCCCGGGATCCGGAGGGCATATGAAGGGGCGCGATGCTGTCAGCAGGCTCCCCGGGCAGGCCTGAGAGCCCCGGTCCGGGCTGGGAAATCATGAACGGTTGCCTGTCATGGACCCAACAATATCCGGGCCCGCCCGCTGTGATAGCTTTGAAGGGCATTCAACCTTTAAGTCCGTCCTGTGAGGCGGGGAAGGAGGAAGCAGAATATGGATCTTAGTGATCCCACGCAGGCCCCCGCGCCTGCCCGCACCGTTCTGGCTTCAGCTGATATTGACCGCGCCCTGACGCGGATCGCCCACGAAATCCTCGAGGCGAACAAGGGTGGCACCGACCTTGTCCTGATGGGTATTCCGCGCCGCGGATATCCTCTGGCCCGTCGCCTGGCCGCCAAGATAGCCGCCGCCGATCCGTCCGTGGACGCCGCCGCAATCACCGGGCAGCTCGACGTCACGATGTTCCGTGACGACCTCGCTCACCAGCCCACCCGGCCCCCGTATCCCACCGAACTGCCGCCCAGCGGCATTGACGGCAAAGTCGTCGTCCTGGTGGACGACGTGCTTTACTCCGGGCGCACCATCCGGGCCGCTCTCGACGCGCTGGTCGACCTTGGACGTCCCCGCGCCGTGCGCCTTGCCGTCCTCGTTGACCGCGGGCACCGTGAACTGCCCATCCGCGCTGACCATGTGGGCAAGAACCTGCCCACCGCCGCCGTGGAAAAGGTCCGGGTCCGGCTGGTCGAAACCGACCTGCCCGCCGCAGACGAAGTCGTGATCGAAGGCACTGTATGAAGCACCTGCTCTCCACCCTGGACCTCTCACACCAGGATGCGATTTCCATCCTGGACACCGCGGAGGCCATGGCCGCAGTAGGGGAGCGGGAAGTGAAGAAGCTTCCCGCACTGCGCGGCCGGACAGTCGTCAACCTGTTCTTCGAAGACTCCACCCGCACCAGGATTTCCTTCGAGGCTGCTGCCAAGCGCCTCTCCGCAGATGTCATCAACTTCTCGGCGAAGGGTTCCTCGGTCTCCAAGGGCGAATCGCTCAAGGACACCGCCCAGACCCTTGCCGCCATCGGTGCGGACGCCGTCGTCATCCGCCACGGCGCGTCCGGCGCTCCGGCACGGCTGGCCAACTCCGGCTGGATCGACGCCGCAGTCCTCAACGCCGGCGACGGGACGCATGAGCATCCCACCCAGGCACTGCTGGACGCCTTCACCATGCGCCGGCACTGGGCCCGGCTGCATGGTACTCCGTCCCAGGGCACCGACCTGTCCGGGATGCGCGTGGCGATCGTCGGGGACATCCTGCACTCGCGGGTGGCGCGCTCCGACCTCTGGCTGCTCAAGACCCTCGGTGCCGACGTAACGCTCGTGGCCCCGCCCACCCTGCTGCCCTTCGGTGTGGAATCCTGGCCGTGCAAGGTCAGCTACTCACTCGATGAAACCCTGGAGACCAGACCCGACGCTGTCATGATGCTCCGGGTCCAGGCAGAACGCATGCACTCGGCGTTCTTCCCGACCGTCCGGGAATACTCGCGCCGCTGGGGATTTGACGATGTCCGGCTGGACCGGCTCGATTCCCTTGGCCTGGACGACACGATCCTGCTGCACCCCGGTCCCATGAACCGCGGGCTGGAGATATCCTCCCGCGCCGCCGATTCACCGCGTTCGACCGTCCTGGCCCAGGTCAGCAACGGCGTTTCCGTCCGGATGGCGGCCCTCTATCTCCTGCTCTCCGGCGAGGGCAGCTCCCAGCGAACACCACAGGAAGTTTCCGCACAGTGAACACCGCAACACACACTGCAACTGCTGCAGCGCCCGCACCGGCCGCACAGCCGACCCTGTCCCCGAACGGCACCTATCTGATCCGCGGCGCCTCGCTGCTGGGGAATGAGCGCGCCGACCTTCTGATCCAGGACGGCCTGATTTCTGCCGTCGGCCAGGAGCTCGCTGCCCCCGAAGGCGCCCTGGTCATCGACGCCGAGGGCCTCATCGCGCTCCCCGGCATGGTGGACCTGCACACCCACCTGCGCGAACCGGGCCGCGAAGACGCCGAAACAGTCGAGACGGGTACCCGCGCCGCCGCGCTGGGCGGGTTCACTTCCGTGCACGCCATGGCCAACTCCAATCCCGTCGCAGACACTGCCGGCGTCGTGGAACAGGTGTACAGCCTGGGCCTGAAGTCCGGCTGGGTCGACGTCCGCCCGGTCGGCGCTGTCACCGTGGGGCTCAAGGGAGAACGGATGGCCGAACTCGGTGCCATGGCCGACTCCCGTGCCCGGGTCCGGGTCTTCTCCGATGACGGAATGTGCGTCCACGACCCGATCCTGATGCGCCGTGCCCTGGAATACGTCAAGGCGTTCGACGGGGTGATCGCGCAGCACGCCCAGGAACCGCGGATGACCGAGGGCGCCCAGATGCACGAAGGTGACGTCAGCGCCGTACTGGGCCTGCCCGGCTGGCCCGCCGTGGCCGAGGAATCCATCATTGCCCGCGACGTCCTGCTGGCCCAGCACACCGGGTCCCGCCTGCACGTGTGCCACGTCTCCACCGCCGGTTCCGTGGAAATCATCCGCTGGGCCAAGGAACGCGGCATCAACGTCACGGCTGAGGTCACCCCGCACCACCTGCTCCTGACCGACGAATCCGTGCGAAGCTACGACCCGGTGTACAAGGTCAACCCGCCGCTGCGCACCGAATCCGACGTTGAAGCCCTGCGCCGCGGCCTGGCCGACGGCACCATCGACATCGTCGGCACCGACCACGCTCCGCACCCCAGCGAGCACAAGGAATGCGAGTGGGCGCAGGCCGCCATGGGCATGACCGGACTGGAAACGGCACTGTCCGTGGTCCAGGCAACCATGATCGACACCGGCCTGATGACCTGGGCGGACTTCGCCCGGGTCACGTCCGCGGCCCCCGCCGGGATCGGCCGCGTCACGAGCCAGGGCAGGCCGCTGGAAGCGGGCGAACCGGCCAACGTCATATTGGTTGACCCGGCTGCGCGCCGCACGGTGGACCCACATAAGATGGCAACCATGGGCAGGAACAGTCCGTACGCAGGGCTGGAGCTGCCCGGCGTGGTCCGGGCCACGTTCTTTGCCGGCCACCCCACCGTCCTCGAGGGCGCTTTGAACACACCGCGTGCCGCGGCCGCGGAGGAGACACCATGGATTGGCTGATGGTCCTGCTCGGCACGCTGGCCGGCGCCGCAGTCCTGCTTGGACTGTTCGCCCTGGGCTGGCGGGGACGCCGCCGCCGACAATCAGATATTCCCCGGCCCCGCCCGCTCCCGGACGACCTGGCAATGCCCCGTTTCCAGGCTGACGGGCAGTACGTCGCCACCACCACGGCAGGAGACTGGCTGGACCGGGTTGCCGTCTACGGCCTGGGGGTGAAGTCAACTGCTACCGCAGCCGTCTTCCCGGAAGGCCTCTTTTTCGCCCGCAGCGGCGCCCCTGACGTCTGGATTGACCGCACTGACCTGCGCGGCGTCCGTCTGGAGCGCGGCATGGCCGGCAAATTCGTTGAAAAGGACGGGCTGGTCATGGTGACCTGGCAGCTCGGCCCCAAAACCGTCGACACCGGGTTCCGCACCCGGTCAGCCGACTCCAAAACCCCCCTGGTTTCGGCCATCAAGGCGCTGCTGCCGGAATCATCTGCAACATCTAGCGAGGAACAACTGTGACAGTGAACCAAACTCCCGCCCCGACCACAGCTGTCCTTATGCTCGAGGACGGCCGCAGCTTCCGCGGCCGCAGCTACGGAGCAACCGGAACGGCCCTGGGCGAGGCCGTCTTCGCCACCGGCATGACCGGGTACCAGGAGACCATCACCGATCCCTCCTACGCCCGCCAGCTGGTCGTCCAGACCGCCCCGCATATCGGCAACACCGGTGTGAACACCGACGACGCCGAGTCCCGCCGCATCTGGGTCGCCGGCTACATCGTCCGCGACGCCGCCCGGCGGCCCTCCAACTGGCGCTCGGAACGGACGCTGGACGAAGAGCTCGAGGCCCAGGGGGTCGTTGGAATCTCCGGCGTCGATACCCGTGCCATCACCCGGCACCTGCGCGAACGCGGCGCCATGAAGGCCGGAATCTTCTCCGGGGACGCTGCCGCCCGCACCGATGCCGAGCTGCTCGCCGACGTGCAGGCCCAGGAATCCATGGCCGGCGCCCGGCTGGCCGAGGAAGTCAGCATCGATGCTGCCTACACGGTGGAACCGGCTGCGCACGGCTGGGACAAGGAACCGCTGTTCACCGTCGCCGCCCTGGACCTCGGCATCAAGTCGATGACCCCGGTGCGCTTCGCGGAACGCGGTGTGCGCGTCCAGGTCCTGCCAGCCTCCGCCACCCTGGCCGACGTCCAGGCAGTCAATCCGGACGGTGTGTTTATGTCCAACGGACCCGGCGACCCCGCCACCGCGGATGACCAGGTCAAGCTCCTGCGCGATGTCCTGGACACCGGAGTGCCGTTCTTCGGCATCTGCTTCGGCAACCAGATCCTAGGCCGCGCGCTGGGCTTCGGCACCTACAAGCTGCCCTACGGCCACCGCGGCATCAACCAGCCCGTCCTGGACCGCCGCACCGGCAAGGTGGAAATCACCAGCCAGAACCACGGCTTCGCCGTCGACGCCCCGCTCGACGGCCCGGTCACGGCGCCTGAAGCGCGCTTCGGGCAGGTCGAAGTCAGCCACATCAGCCTCAACGACAACGTGGTGGAGGGCCTGGCGTGCCTGGACATCCCCGCGTTCTCCGTCCAGTACCACCCCGAGGCTGCCGCCGGCCCGCACGACTCCGCGTACCTCTTCGACCGCTTCGTCGACCTGATGGCCGCCAGCAAGAACAAGGAATCCAACTAATGCCCCGCAGAACCGACCTCAAGTCCGTCCTGGTGATCGGCTCCGGCCCGATCGTTATTGGCCAGGCAGCCGAATTCGACTACTCAGGCACGCAGGCCCTGCGCGTCCTGAAGGAGGAAGGCCTGCGGGTCATCCTGGTCAACTCCAACCCGGCCACCATCATGACCGACCCGGAGTTCGCCGACGCCACCTACGTTGAGCCGATCACCCCCGAGGTGGTCGAGAAGATCATCGCCAAGGAACGCCCCGACGCCGTCCTGCCGACCCTGGGCGGCCAGACCGCGCTGAACACGGCAATTGCCCTGGATAAAAACGGTGTGCTGGAGAAGTACAACGTGGAACTCATCGGCGCGAACATCGAAGCCATTGAGCTTGGTGAGGACCGGGAGAAGTTCAAGGGTGTCGTCGAGCGCTGCGGTGCCGAATCCGCGGAATCAATCATTGTGCACAGCATGGATGAGGCCTTCGCAGCCGCCGAGAAGCTCGGCTACCCGATGGTCGTCCGTCCGTCCTTCACCATGGGCGGGCTCGGCTCCGGTCTTGCCTACAACGCGGAAGACCTGCGCCGCATCGCCGGCGCCGGTATCCAGTACAGCCCGACCTCCGAGGTGCTGCTCGAAGAGAGCATCCTCGGCTGGAAGGAATACGAACTGGAGATGATGCGGGACAAGAACGACAACGTCGTTGTCGTCTGCTCCATCGAGAACTTCGACCCGGTGGGCGTGCACACCGGCGACTCCATCACCGTCGCCCCGGCCATGACGCTGACCGACCGCGAATACCAGAAGCTGCGTGACATCGCGATCGCCGTGATCCGTGAAGTCGGCGTCGACACCGGCGGCTGCAACATCCAGTTCGCCATCGAGCCGGACACCGGCCGCGTCGTCGTGATTGAAATGAACCCCCGGGTTTCGCGTTCTTCGGCGCTGGCCTCGAAGGCCACCGGTTTCGCGATCGCCAAGATCGCCACCAAGCTCTCGCTGGGCTACACGCTGGATGAAATCCCCAACGACATCACCAAGAAGACGCCGGCGTCCTTCGAACCGACCCTGGACTACGTCGTCGTGAAGGTGCCGCGGTTCGCGTTCGAGAAGTTCCCGGCAGCGGATCCCACGCTGACCACCACCATGAAGTCGGTCGGCGAAGCCATGGCGATCGGCCGCAACTTCACCGAAGCCCTGCAGAAGGCGCTGCGGTCCCTGGAGCAGAAGGGCGCGCAGCTCACCTTCGACCCGGTGGACCCGGCCGATGTTCCCGGCCTGATCGAGGCGGCCAAGCGGCCCACCACAGACCGCCTGGCCCAGGTCCAGCAGGCACTGCTGGGCGGCGCCACCAACGAACAGCTTTACGCGGCCACCGGCATTGACCCGTGGTACCTGGACCAGCTTGAACTGATCAATGAGGTCGCCGAGGAGATCCGCAGCGCGCCCCAGGTCACCGAGGACGTCCTGCGGCTCGCCAAGCGGCACGGCTTCTCCGACGAACAGATCGGGAAGCTGACCAACCAGTCCGAGTCCGTGATCCGCGGCGTCCGCCATGTGCTGGGCATCCGCCCGGTCTACAAGACCGTGGACACCTGCGCCGCTGAATTCGCTGCCTACACCCCGTACCACTACTCCTCCTACGACGAAGAGGACGAGGTCGCGGAGCACGCCAAGCCGTCGGTGATCATCCTCGGTTCCGGTCCCAACCGGATTGGGCAGGGCATCGAATTCGACTACTCCTGCGTCCACGCGACCATGGCCCTGCGCGAAGCCGGCCACGAGACCGTGATGATCAACTGCAACCCGGAGACCGTGTCCACGGACTACGACATCTCCGACCGGCTCTACTTCGAGCCGCTGACGCTCGAAGACGTGCTGGAAGTCATCTACGCGGAGCAGCGCACCGGCGGTGTGCTGGGCGTCTTCGTGCAGCTCGGCGGCCAGACCCCGCTGAAGCTGGCACAGGCCCTGGCCGACGCCGGCATTCCGATCCTGGGCACCTCGCCGGAAGCCATCGACCTGGCCGAACACCGCGGCGCGTTCCAACGCGTCCTGGACGAAGGCGGACTCATCGCCCCGAAGAACGGCACTGCCGTGTCCTTCGACGACGCGAAGAAGATTGCCGACGAGATCGGCTACCCCGTCCTGGTCCGCCCTTCCTACGTGCTTGGCGGCCGAGGCATGGAAATCGTCTATGACGAAGCCAACCTCTCCCGCTACATCATGAACGCCACGGAAATCACCCCGGACCACCCGGTCCTGGTGGACCGTTTCCTGGAAGACGCGATCGAGATCGACGTCGACGCCCTCTTCGACGGCACCGACCTTTACGTCGGCGGCATCATGGAGCACATCGAGGAAGCCGGCATCCACTCCGGCGACTCATCCTGTGTGCTGCCTCCGATCACCCTGGGCACCGATGTCATCGACCGGGTGGTTGAAGCAACCCGTGCGATCGCCTCCGGCGTGGGCGTGCGCGGCCTGATCAACATCCAGTTCGCGCTGGCCTCGGACGTGCTCTACGTGATCGAAGCGAACCCGCGGGCCTCCCGCACCGTCCCGTTCGTCTCCAAGGCGACTGGCGTGCAGCTGGCCAAGGCCGCCGCCCTGATCGGCACGGGAACCACCATCGCGGAGCTGCGTGCCGCCGGGAAGCTGAAGGCCACCGGCGACGGCTCGGTCCTGCCGCTGGACGCCCCCGTGGCGGTCAAGGAAGCCGTGCTGCCCTTCAGCCGGTTCCGCACCCCCGAAGGCACTGTCGTCGACTCCCTGCTCGGCCCGGAAATGCGTTCCACCGGGGAAGTCATGGGCATCGACAAGTACTTCGACACCGCGTTCGCGAAGTCCCAGGCCGCAGCCAACTCGGCGCTGCCCACGTCCGGTAAGGTCTTCGTCTCGGTCGCCAACCGGGACAAGCGCTCCATCATCATGCCGGTGAAGCTCATGGTGGACCTCGGCTTCGAGATCCTCTCCACGGGCGGTACCGCTGACGTACTGCGCCGCAACGGCATCCAGGCGACCACCGTCCGCAAGGTCGGCGAAGGCAGCGGACCGGACGGCGAGGGGACCGTGGTGGACCTGATCACCGCGGGCGACATCAACATGGTGATCAACACCCCGTCCGGCGGCCAGGCCCGCGGAGACGGCTACGAAATCCGGGCCGCCGCCACCTCGATCGGCTGCCCGGTCATGACCACGGTCTCCGAGTTCGGTGCCGCCGTCCAGGCCATCGAAGCCATGCGCTCCTACGAGTGGGATGTCTGCTCGCTGCAGGAATACGCTGCCAAGCTGCAGGCTTCGGCCGGTGCCTGAACAGCAGGCTGGCGGCAATGATAACGCGGTCCCCGGGCGCGCACCCTTCGGTGCGCGCCTGCGGGCGGCCATGGACACCCGCGGCCCGCTGTGCGTCGGAATCGATCCGCATCCGGCCCTGCTGGCGGCCTGGGGACTGAACGACGACGCCGCGGGCCTGGAGCGCTTCTCCCTCACGGTGCTGGACGCCGTGGGGGAGCAGGCCGCCGCCCTGAAACCTCAGGTCGCGCTCTTTGAACGGCACGGCTCGTCCGGCATGGCCGTGCTGGAGAAGCTGCTGGCTGCCTGCACGGACGCCGGCGTGCTGTCCATCGCCGACGCCAAGCGCGGGGACATTGGCTCCACCATGGCGGCCTATGCCGATGCGTGGCTCCGGGACGGATCCCCGCTGGCAGCCGACTCGGTGACGCTCAGCCCGTACCTGGGATTCGAGTCACTGCGCCCGGCCCTGGACCTGGCGGCCGGAACCGGCCGCGGAGTCTTCGTCCTGGGACTGACCTCCAACCCGGAGGGCGCCTCCGTGCAGCACGTTGGTGCTGACCGTTCGGTGGCCGCCCGCATTGTCGACGCAGCTGCGCTGGAAAACTCCGGCTCGGTAACGCTGGGTTCCACCGGTCTGGTGGTCGGCGCAACCGTGGGCTCGGCGCTGGGTGACCTGGGGATTGACCTGGCCGCCGCCAACGCACCGATTCTGGCGCCCGGGCTCGGTGCCCAGGGAGCCACCGGCGCGGATTTGCGGAGCACCTTTGGTGCCGCGTACGCCAACGTGCTGGCGACGTCGAGCCGGGACATCCTCAAAGCCGGCCCGGACCGGGTGTCGCTGCAGGCCGCGGCGGCACGGACACTGGAAGGACTGCCGCGCGCATAGCGGTGCCGGCGGGGGTTTCCCCGCCGGTATCCGTTGCAAAGCGGGACCCTTGCGGATAGGTTCGGACACTAGCTCAAGTAACCGAAAGACCGCTGGCGGCACCCCGTGCCTAAGCGGTTCGTCTTCGCCCGGGAGAGTCAATTGAACCTCAAACCACTGACTGAAGAAGAGCGCACCAGGGCGCGGGAGAAAGCCACAGCCGCGCGCACCGTGCGGGCCGACATCAAGTCCAAAATCAAGTCGGGCGAACTCTCCGTCGAAGAGGTCATCGTGTCGCGTTCCGGCGAGGAAGCGGTGGGCCGGCTGAAGGTGGTTGATCTGCTGCGCGCACTGCCTGGTGTGGGGGAGCGCCGCGCAGCTGGAATAATGGCTACCGTGGGTATTGCCCCAACCCGCCGCGTGCGGGGGCTCGGCGTCCACCAGCGCAAGGCGCTGATCGAATTATTGGAGTCCGACTAAAGCTGTTCCGCTTCCCGCGGGCGGCGGCGTCGGACCAACCCTAAACAAGTGAGGTCTACGTGTCGCAACCGCGGCTGACAGTTCTGGCAGGTCCCACCGCCGTTGGCAAAGGCACTGTGTCCACCTATATCCGGGACAACTATCCCGAGGTCTGGCTTTCCGTTTCCGCTACCACCCGCGCTCCGCGTCCGGGTGAGGAAAACGGTGTGCACTACTTCTTCGTCACCGCCGAGGAATTTGACGAGCTGGTTGCCGAGGGGCAGATGCTCGAATGGGCCGTGGTCCACGGGCGAAACCGCTACGGTACGCTGCGGCGCACGGTGGAAGCCGCCATGGCGGACGGACGCTCGGTGCTGCTGGAAATCGACCTGCAGGGTGCGCGCCAGGTCAAGGAGTCCATGCCGGAGGCGAATTTTGTGTTCCTGGCCCCGCCGTCGTGGGATGAAATGGTCCGCCGTCTGGTCGGCCGCGGCACCGAAACACCCGAAGAGCAGCAGCAACGGCTGGAAACCGCTAAACTGGAACTTGCTGCCGAGTCCGAGTTCAATCACACTGTCATCAACGATGACGTCCAGCGGGCCGCAGCAGAGCTCGTATCACTCATGGGGATCAGTCCCCGCCCACGCTGATCTGCTCTGGCGCAGGCGCAACCTACTGACCCGCACGAATACTTTGGAGATCTTTTGTCTACCCAGCCTGAAGGCATTATCAACCCGCCGATCGACGACCTGCTGACGGCCGCCGACTCGAAGTACGCCCTGGTCATCTACGGTGCCAAGCGTGCCCGCCAGATCAACGCGTACTACTCCCAGCTGCACGAAGGCCTCTTCGAGTACGTTGGCCCGCTGGTGGAAACCAAGCTCAACGAAAAGCCGCTGTCCATCGCCCTGCGCGAGATCAACGACGGCATGCTGGTCTGCCGCGCCAACGAAACCGCCGAGTAACTAACGGCAGAACCGCTGCAGGGGAGGTAGGGCAGGCGTGCGCATTGTCCTGGGGGTAGGCGGCGGCATCGCCGCCTACAAGTCGGCATCGCTGCTGCGCCTGTTCACGGAGGCCGGACACAGCGTCCAGGTCATCCCCACGGAAGCCTCCACCAGGTTCGTTGGCATAGCCACCTGGGAAGCGCTTTCCGGCCACCCGGTCAGCACCTCGGTGTTTGACGCCGTTGACACCGTCAACCACGTCCGGCTGGGGCATGAAGCAGACCTGATCGTGGTGGCCCCGGCCACCGCGGACCTCCTCGCGAAGGCGGCCGCCGGCCTGGCCTCCGATCTGCTGACGAACACGCTGCTGATGGCGCGGGGACCTGTCTTCTTCGCCCCTGCCATGCACACGGAAATGTGGAACCATCCGGCCACCCGGGCCAACGTGGCAACACTGCGTTCACGCGGCGCCATCGTGATGGAGCCGGCCTCGGGGCGGCTCACCGGTAAGGACTCCGGTCCGGGCCGCCTGCCTGACCCTGAGGACATCTTCGCTGCAGCCCTCGCCGCCGCCGGAGCAACTGACGGTGAGGTAGCTGACGCTAAGGCAACTGACGCCGACAAGTCCGCCGCTGAAAACACGGTCCAGGACACTTCAACGAACAGCGGCCGGCTCGCCGGCAGGACCGTGACGGTCACAGCCGGCGGCACCCGCGAACCGCTGGATCCGGTGCGTTTCCTGGGCAACCGTTCGTC
Source organism: Arthrobacter sp. Helios (assembly GCF_023167125.1). Classification (NCBI taxonomy): domain Bacteria; kingdom Bacillati; phylum Actinomycetota; class Actinomycetes; order Micrococcales; family Micrococcaceae; genus Arthrobacter; species Arthrobacter sp. Helios. The sequence continues at coordinate 1,521,906 of NZ_CP095402.1, read as the reverse complement.
AGGCAAACAGGGCGCCGCGATCGCCGAAGCCGCCCTCGCTGCCGGCGCCCGGGTGCGCTTCATCGCCGCCCACATGGAGGTTCCGGTACCCGCCGGCGTCGAACTGGTCCAGGTGGAAACCGCCCTGGAACTGCGCGATGCCGTCCACCAGGCCGCCGCCGGGACCGACGTCCTGGTGATGTCCGCCGCGGTGGCTGATTTCCGGCCGGGTGAGAACGCCGAAACCAAAATCAAGAAGCGCGACGACGGCACGGACCCCGTTATCACCCTGGTCCGCAACCCGGATATCCTGCGCGAGGCCGTGCTGCACCGGGCCGAAGCGGGCACCGGAGCTTCCGCGCGTCCTTTCGTTATTGTCGGGTTTGCCGCCGAAACCGGGGACGGATCCGCCTCCGTCCTGGAATACGGCCGCCGCAAGCTGGAACGGAAGGGCTGCGACCTGCTGGTGCTGAACCAGGTGGGCCGCTCCCTGGTGTTTGGCCAGGACAACACCGAAGTCCGCATCCTCTCGCCGCAGGATGGTCCCGGCTCTGAGCCGGAGGCAATTTCCGGCAGCAAAGCCGACGTCGCCCGCCGCCTCATGGAGCGGATAGCCGACCACCTCGACGCGGCAGAGCCCTCCATTAAGCAATAAGAAGCCAAATGACGCTGCTGTGTCCTTGTGTTGCTTAGCTCAGCTGGCGCGCGGCACGGCAGGTCCCCGGACAGGGACTGTCCCCGGAACGAAGTAGAGTAAACCCGTGACTTCCAGCAATACGCCTGCCCCCGCCGATCCGCGCTCCCTGCGGCTGTTCACCTCCGAGTCCGTGACCGAAGGCCATCCGGACAAAATCTGTGACCAGATCAGTGACGCCATCCTCGACGGCCTGCTCAAGGCCGATCCCGAGTCCCGCGTCGCCGTGGAAACCCTGGTGACCACCGGGCTGGTCCACGTCGCCGGCGAGGTCACCACCGAGGGCTACGTGGAGATCCCGCAGCTGGTCCGCGACACCATCCTTGAGATCGGCTACGACTCCTCCGCCAACGGCTTCGACGGCGCCCGCTGCGGTGTCTCCGTCTCAATTGGCCAGCAGTCCCCGGAAATCGCGTCACGGGTCTTCAACTCAGTCGAGAACCGCGCCGGCAGCGCCGTTGATCCCCTCGATGCACAGGGCGCCGGTGACCAGGGCATTATGTTCGGATTCGCCAGCGACGAGACCAACGTGCTGATGCCCACCCCGATCTGGCTGGCGCACCGGCTCTCCGAACGGCTGACGCAGGTCCGCAAGGACGGGACACTGGACTACCTGCGCCCGGACGGCAAGACCCAGGTCACCATCGGCTACGACGGAGACAGGCCGGTCTCCGTGGACTCCGTGGTGGTTTCCACCCAGCACGCAGCGGACCTCGATCAGGAACAACTGCACCAGGACATGATCTCCCTGGTCGTTAACCCCGTCCTCGCGGGCACTGAGCTGGACACCTCCAACGTCCGGCACATCATCAACCCGGGCGGCCCGTTCGTGATCGGCGGTCCCGTGGGGGACGCAGGCCTCACCGGACGCAAGATCATCGTTGACACCTACGGCGGCTTCTCCCGGCACGGCGGCGGCGCGTTCAGCGGCAAGGATCCGAGCAAGGTGGACCGGTCCGCTGCCTACGCCATGCGCTGGGTTGCCAAGAACGTGGTTGCCGCCGGCCTGGCGCGCCGCGCGGAAATCCAGATCGCCTACGCCATCGGCATGGCCCGTCCGGTTGGCATCTACGTGGAGACCTTCGGGACCGAAACCGTGGATCCGATGCGGATCGCGGCGGCCATCAATGAGGTCTTCGACCTGCGTCCGCTGGGCATCATCAACGCCCTGGACCTGAAGCGCCCCATCTACCAGAAGACCGCAGCCCACGGCCACTTTGGCCGTGAAGAGGAAGGCTTTACCTGGGAGCGTCTCGACAAGGTCGAGGACCTGCGCAGCTACTTCAGCGCCTGACTCCCATGGGACAGCGGCCGGAAGGAAACGCCCGGGACGGCGAGGCCGTGCAGCTTTCGCTGCTCCACGGCTTCACGCCTCCCGCGGCTCCGGTGGGCAAGGCACAGCCGGCCCCTCACCTGCCCATTGCGCGGGTCCTGCTGGACTCGCCGCTGCCGCACCTGGACCGGGCCTTCGACTACCTGGTTCCGGCGGAGTACGACGCCGCTGCCCGCCCCGGCGTCCGGGTCAAGGTCCGGTTCGGCGGCCAGGAGCTGGCGGGATTTCTCACCGACCGGCTGGAATCCACAGATACCACCGCACGGCTGATCGCCCTCGGGAAGATTGTGTCGCCGGTTCCGGTCCTGAGCCCGGAGGTCCTGCTGCTGGCCGAGGCAGTCGCTGCCCGATATGCCGGTTCCGTGCACGACGTGCTCCGGGTCGCCGTCCCGCCGCGGGTGGCTCGGGTGGAAAAGGAGTTCGCCGGACGGGGAACACCGGAATCAGCGGACGTGCCGGATGCTCCGGGCACACCGGACGCACCGAACGCGCCGGATACACTGGAGGCACCTGACGCACGGAATGCGCCGGAAACAGCCGAAACACCGGATGCCCCGGATGTACCGGCGGCAGCGGACTCCGCGCCGGCTGACTCCGGCGGACCAAGCAACCCCGGCAAGTCCGGCAATCCCGGCAAGCCCAGCGAAGCCGAAAAACCCACCCCCTTCCGGCGTTACCCGCACGGCCCCCGGTTCCTGGGCCATCTGGCTGCCGGGCACAGTCCCCGTGCCGTCCTGTCCTCCCTCCGCGGCTACGGACCCGATGCCTGGCCGGCCGAAATAGCCGCCGCCGTCGAAGCGGCCGTGCGCTCAGGCCGCGGCGCCGTCGTGGTGGTCCCGGACCAGAAGGACCTGGCCCGGGTAATGGCAGCGCTGGAGGACCGCCTGCCGGAGGGCACGGCCGTGCGCCTGACTGCGGAAGACGGACCAACCCCGCGCTACCGCAGCTTCCTGCAGCTGCTTCACGGTGATGCCACCGTGGCCGTGGGAACGCGTTCTGCAGCATACGCGCCCGTGGCGAATCTTGGCCTGGTCTGCATCTGGGATGACGGTGATGACCTGCATGCCGAGCAGCGGGCACCCTATCAGCATGCCCGCGACGTCCTGCTGCTGCGGGCAGAAATGGCCGGCGCAGGGATGCTCGTGGCATCCCACACCCGCAGCACCGAGGCACAGCGTCTGGTGGAATCCGGCTGGGCCGCGCCCCTCAACGCCGAACGAACGCTGGTCCGCGAATCGACGCCGCGCGTTATGAGCACCGCCGACACCTTCAATATGGAGCGTGACCCGCTGGCAGCCCGCGCCCGGATTCCGCATGCAGCGTGGAAGGCTGCCCAAGATGGGCTGAAGCGGGGGCCGGTGCTGGTGCAGGTAGCGCGGACCGGTTTTTCACCCGCGCTGTCCTGCCAGGACTGCCGCGAGCCGGCCAGGTGCCGCCAATGCCGGGGCCCGATGGCCCAGGCAGGCCGCAACGCCCTGCCTTCCTGCCGCTGGTGCGCCCGGCCCGAACCACGCTGGCACTGCCCGTCCTGCGGCAGTTTCCGGCTGCGTGCCTCCACCGCCGGGGCGGGACGGACAGCGGAGGAGCTGGGCCGCGCGTTCCCATCAGTGACAGTGGTTTCCTCGGCCGGGGATCACATCCGGCCCGAGGTTCCGGACACCCCGGCACTGGTGGTGGCGACGCCCGGAGCCGAACCGGTCGCGCCGTCGGGCTACGCTGCCGCGCTGCTGCTGGACGGTACCGCGATGCTTTCGCGGCAGTCCCTGCACGCGCAGGAAGATACCCTGCGCCGCTGGTTGACCGCAGCGGCCCTGGTGCGCCCTGCAAGGGACGGGGGAGTGGTGGTGGTGACAGCTGATGATACGGCCACGGTGGGCCACCTGCTGCGCTGGGACCCGGCGGGCGCCGCAGAACGTGAACTTGCCCTGCGCCGCGAGCTCGGGCTTCCGCCCGCCGTCCGGTATGCGGAGCTGACCGGTTCACGGGAGGGCTTGGAGGGATTTGTGTCCCGGCTTGACCTGCCGGAACGCGCCCGGATCGTCGGCCCCGCGCCGGTGGAGGAACCGCCGTCGTCCCGCGGGGAGGATCCCGGCACCCTGAACGGCACCGGCCGCTGGCGGACCCTGTGCTTTTTCCCGTACGGTGACGCGCCTGCGGTCACTGCGGCCATGCGGGCAGCAAAGGCCGCGCTTTCAGCCCGCCGCACCGGGGATCCCGTGTATGTCCGGGTGGACGGAACCGGCGTCCTGTAACGGTTTTCCATTACAGTGTGCAGATGGTCATAACCCCTGATACCAAAAACTGGACCTGGGTCCTGGACAAGCCGTGCCCCGAATGCGGGTTCGACGCCGCTGCCACCGCTTTCGATGACGTTCCGGGCCTGCTCCGGGACAGTGCGGACGCGTGGCAGGAAGTCCTCGCCGGCGCGGACGCCGTGCAGCGTCCCGATGACGCGACCTGGTCGCCGCTGGAATACGCGGCCCATGTCCGCGACCTGTGCCGTGTCTACCGGATGCGGCTGAACCTGATGCTGGAGACCGACGGCGCCGGCTTTGCTGACTGGGACCAGGATGCCACCGCGGTGGCCGAACGGTACGGAGAACAGGATCCGGCGGTGGTCGCGGCCGAACTCGCTGCCGAAGCTGAGGCGACGGCGGCAGCCTTCGCCGCCGTCGCACCCGGCCAGCTGGCCCGGCGCGGTCTGCGTTCGGACGGCAGCGCCTTCACCGTGGATTCACTGGCCCGCTACTTCCTTCACGACGCGCTCCACCACCTCTGGGACGTCCGTCCCCGGTAAGGATGCGGGCTGAGGGCTCCGGCCGCAGGCTAGGGGGTCCGGCGGCGCAGGGTCACCGAACCCAGCACCAGGAACGCCACGGTGAATGCCGCCAGGATCCCGACTTCCCGCAGGACATCGGGCGCAGCATCCGTTTCGGTGGAGACGTCCTGGAGCGCTGATATTGTGTGCGAGAGCGGAAGCCAGTCGGAGATTACCGCCAGCACGTCGGGCATCTGGTCGCGGGGAATGAAAATCCCGCCGAGCAGGATCTGCGGAAACACAATGGCCGGCATGAATTGGATGACCTGGAACTCGGTGGCGGCAAAAGCGCTGGCGAACAGGCCCAGGGTGGTCCCCAGGAGGGCATTCATGACCGCTACCAGGACGAGCAGCCACGGTGAGGAACTGACTTCCAGGCCGCAGACCCAGACGGAAAAGCCGGCAGCGATCAGCGACTGGACCGTGCCCAGCAGCCCGAACGCGATGGCATAACCGGCGATCAGGTCGAACTTGCCCACCGGGAGCGTCATTAGCCGCTCCAGCGTGCCAGAACGCCGCTCGCGCAGGGTTGTGATGCTGGTGACGAGGAACATCACCACAAACGGGAAGAGACCCAGCAGTGCCGGCCCCACTTGGCCAAACACCGGAGTATCAACGAAGATCCAGGACATCAGGCCGATCAGCAGGCTGGGCATGACCAGGAGCAGCACAATCGTGCGGGGATCGTGCCGGACCTGCCGGAGGACACGGACGGCGGTGGCCGCGGCCAGCCGCGGCTTCACCGGGCACCACCCAGGAGGACCAGGAACGCCCGGTCAGCGTCATGCGCTCCGGTTTGTTCCAGCAGCTCAGCGGGCGTGAGGTCAGCCAGCAGCTGCCCGTTGTGCAGCAGCAGCAGGCGCCCGCAGCGGCTGGCCTCATCCATCACGTGGCTGCTGACCAGTACGCTGATGCCGCGCTCGGCGAGCTGCGCGAACAACCGCCACAGCTCCTGGCGCAGCAGCGGATCGAGCCCGACCGTCGGCTCATCCAGGACCAGCAGGTCCGGCGCGCCAACCAGCGCTGCGGCCAGGGACACCCGGCTGCGCTGGCCGCCGCTGAGCCCGGATACCAGCCGGTGCGCCTCGAGGCCGAGATTTACCTCACGGATGGCCTGCTCCGCCGCGTCCCGCCCGCGTCCCAGCAGCCGGGCGAAGTACATCAGGTTCTCCGTCGCCGTGAGGTCCTCGTACACACTGGGGGACTGGGTCATATAGCCGATCCTGCCCCGCAGCTGGGGTGAGCCGGCGGGCTGGCCCAGCACGGTGACCGTTCCTCCGCCGGTTTTCTGGGTGCCCGCCACGGAGCGCAGGAGCGTTGTTTTGCCGCTGCCGCTCGGCCCCATCAGCCCAACCACCTGGCCGCGGGGAACCTCCAGCGACAATCCGCTGAACACCTCCCGCCCGCCGCGGCGCACCGCCAGGTCCTGCACGGAAACCGCTGGTAGTCTTTCCATGGCACTCAGGATAGACAGGGTGCTTATGAAATACCCGGGCGCCGTCGACAGAAGGCGCCCCACGAAGGAGATCGATGTCCTACCCCCAGACAAGCCGCGAAATCCACCTGGCCTCCCGTCCCGACGGATGGCCCGTTGACGGAAACTTCCGGCTGACCGAGGTCCCCGTTCCAGCACTGCAGGACGGCCAGGTCCTGGTCCGGAACACGGCCATGTCCGTTGACCCCTACATGCGGGGCCGGATGAACGACGTCAAGTCCTATGTGCCGCCCTTCCAGCTTGATCAGCCGCTCGACGGCGGTGCGGTGGGCGAAGTCGTGGAGTCCCGCTCACCGGACCACAAACCCGGAGATACCGTGCTGCACGGCCTCGGCTGGCGGGACTATGCCGTCCTGGACGGTGCCCGGGCCCGCAGCATCGACACCAGCCTCGCACCGGCCAGCGCCTACCTGGGCGCCCTCGGACTGACCGGACTGACCGCCTACGCCGGCCTGACCAAGGTGGCCGAATTCAAGGAAGGCGACGCCGTCTTCGTCTCCGGCGCTGCCGGAGCCGTCGGATCCCTGGTGGGCCAGATCGCCAAGGCCCTGGGCGCCAGCCGCGTCATCGGCAGCGCCGGCTCCGCGGACAAGGTGGAGAGGCTGCGTGAACTGGGCTTTGACGCCGCGTTCAACTACCACGACGCCCCGGTCAAGGATCAGCTTCAGGCGGCCGCCGGCGAACAGGGAATCGACGTCTACTTTGACAACGTGGGCGGAGACCATCTCGAAGCCGCGATTTCGGTCCTGAACAAGTACGGACGGATCGCCATGTGCGGCGCGATTTCGCAGTACAACACCACCGAAAAGCCCACCGGACCGCGCAACCTCGCACTTGCCATCGGCAAGGAGCTCACACTTCGCGGGTTCATCGCGAGCAGCTACAACCAGTATGCGGACGAGTTCGCCGGGCTCATGGCCGGCTGGCTGCGCGAGGGCAGCGTCAGCTACGACGAGACCTTCGTGGACGGGCTGGAAAACGCACCCCAGGCCTTCATCGACCTGATGAAGGGCGCCAACAAGGGCAAAATGGTGGTGCGGCTGGACTAGCCCGCACCACCCGGTTCAGCGAACGGCCCGCCTCAGCGGGCCGTTCGGCGCTTCCTCGCCGCGAACAGGCGGGAGGCCTCCGCCGCCGCGTCTACCAGCTGCTTGGCTGACGCATCCCAGTCGTAGTCGCCGGCCCGGCGAAGCCCGGCAGCGGCGGCCTCCTGCCAGCAGCCGGCGTCCGAGAGGGTTTCCACGGCCGCAGCGAAGGCTTCCGGGCGGTCCGGATCCACGAGCATCGCCGCGCCGCCGGAAACCTCCCGGAAAATCGGGATGTCACTGGCGATCACGGGTGTGCCCGCAGCCATGGACTCAATCACGGGCAGCCCGTAGCCCTCCGCCTTGGACAGCGTGACCAGCGCGGTGGCGCGGCGCAGCAGGGCATCGTACTCCGCGTCGGTTACTCCGTTGTGGAAGACCAGCCGGGACGGATCCGCGGTGAGCGCTTCCAGCTCCGCCCGCCGGTCCGGGCTGATCCTGCTGAGCAGGTGAAGGGTGTACCCCGGCAGATGCGACATCCCCCGCACGATCGTCTCGACGTTCTTGTACGGCATAAAGGAACCCATGTAGAGCAGGGTCCGGTCGGGTGCGGAACCGGCCTCACGCGGCACGGTTCCGGGCTGGGGCGCGTTGGACACCAGCCGCACCGGGCGGCGGGTCAGGCGGTGCCGTTTGATCAGGTCTGCTGTGGTGTGGCTGATGGTGGCGACGACGTCGGCCCGGTTCAGGAGCACCCGCTGCGGCCAGTAGGCCAGGTGGTAGAGCCGCCACAGCAGGCGCACCGGCAGCGGGAGGAAACCCGGCGGCGTCGGGTTCTGGTAGTAAATCAGGTCATGCAGGGTGAGGATCAGCGGATAGTTCCGCCCCCAGCTGCCCATGGTCTGCATGGGACAGACCACCGCGTCGGCGTCGAGCCGGCTGAGTCTCCGGGCGACGAAAAGCTCCGCGGGGGAGAGCGGGGAGTTGACCTTGACCCAGGGTACGTCCGGAAGCAGGGCCAGCTGCCTCTCGTCACTGATCAGCATCTGCACCTGCGCGTGCCGGGACACGGCCTCGATCAGGCTGGCACCGTACCGGCTGATCCCGTCGTGCTGGTCGGTGCGCGTGAACCGGGCATCAAACAGAATCTTCATGCCCGGTGCCTCCGGTCCAGGAAATCAGCGATCAGGGCGGCCGCCACATCCGGGGCTTCATAGTGCACCAGATGCCCGCAGCCCTCGATGATTTCCAGCTCAGCGTCCGGGATCATGGCGGCGAGCCGGCGCTGCGCGGGAACCGACCCCAGATCATCCCGGTCCGCAGCGATCAGCAGGACCGGCATCCGAAGATCGGCGGCGGAATCCCGCACGGTCTCGGAAATCGAGGAGCGGAAGGCTTCCAGTACGACGGCGCGGGAGGCGAAGGCGCTGAAGTAGGCATCGTGCTGGGCATGGATCCAGCGGCGCAGCCCCGGATCGGAGGTCTTCGCCATCATGATGCTCATACCCCGGACGATCAGGGGATTAGCCAGCAGAGCGTGCCCGGCAGCCTCCGGCAGCTTCGCCGCAGCCCGGTAGTACAGTTCGGCTGCTTTGCTGGTGATGCCCTTCGGCCCCTCCAGCGCCGGTTCGCAGATGGGATTGACGAGGACGAGCTCGCTGATCAGTTCCGGGGACTCCGCCGCAGTGCGTGCCGCGATGATCGAGCCGAAGGAATGGCCCAGGAGGACAGTATCGGAACCGAGTCCGAGTGCGCGGAAACCGGCAAGGACAAAATCCGCGTAGGCGGTTGCGTTGTGGCTGCCCGGCAGGACGGAACCCTGGCCGAAGCCGGGCAGGTCCGGGACGATGACGCGGTGGTTCGGCAGGGCTTCCACAATGCGAAGCAGCCCGTGGTGGTCGCCGCGGAAACCGTGGACCATAAAAACCGGCGGTGCGTCCGGAGCCGCGCCGGAAGCCGGGAAGTCCCAGCACCGCTGCGAAGTTCCCTGGACCCGGTAGGTGCGGACATCAGCTTCGCGGGTGAACGGTCCGGGAGCTCCCGTTCCGGCTGTCCCGGGCCGGCGCAGCAGCCGCATTTAGTTCACCTCGCGGGGGTCGGAGCCGGTGCGCTGGCCACGGTCCAGTGCGTCGAGGGCGGCCATCTGGGCGTCGTCGAGCTCAAAGGAGAACACATCGAGGTTCCCGGTGATCCGGTCCTCGCTGCTGGCTTTCGGAATCACGGTGTTCCCAGCCTGGACATGCCAGCGCAGGACCACCTGGGCCGGAGTCCGGCCCAGCTCGGCGGACATCTCCTTGATGACCGGGTCGGCCAGGACAGCGCCCCGGCCCAGCGGGCTCCAGGCAACAGTGCGGATGCCGTGGGCCTCATGGAAGCCGCGCAGTCCGCGCTGCGCCAGCCACGGGTGAAGCTCCACCTGGTTCACCGCGGGCACAATCCCGGTCGCCGCGGCCAGTTCTTCCAGGTGCTCCTGGGTGAAGTTGGAGACGCCAATGGCGCGGGCCCGGCCGGAGGCATAAATTTCTTCCAGCGCCCGGTACGTTTCCACGAAGAGCCCACGCCCGGGGCAGGGCCAATGGATCAGGTACAGGTCCAGATAATCGAATCCCAGCCGGTCCAGCGAGGCATCAAAAGCCCGGAAGGCGGCGTCGTAACCCTGGTCCGAGTTCCACAGCTTGGAGGTGACGAACAGGTCTTCCCGGACCACATGCCCGGCGTCGGTGAAGTTCCGGACCGCCGCGCCGACGCCTTCCTCATTGCCGTACAGGGCAGCAGTGTCGATGTGCCGGTAACCGGCGGCCAGGGCGGACGTAACCAGCGCCGCGGTTTCCTCCGGCGGGACCTTGTACGTGCCGAATCCGGCCTGGTCCATCTCCACGCCGTTGTTCAAGGTCAGTTTCGGTGCCCGTTGCATGCTCAAACTCTACCGAGATCGGGCGCGGGGGTTGTATCGGGGGTCGAGGAGCTCTCCGGGCGCAGCTATTGTGGGCTGCTGACCTGCAGTTTTAAAGTTTTCATGGCGCTGGAGGTAAAAGCTTGATTGCATAGGGCCTACAGTGCGCCGAGCTGGAAGGCCCCCGACTGCGCTTCACCAGCTCTATCCCGCTCTCAGAACACGATCAATCCATGAGAACCGCTCAATAAAAACATCAAACTATGGATCGGAGGGAGTCGATGGTGACTCTAGGACAGGTATTCGTCAGCGAAATGCTGGGTACCGCAGCGCTGATCGTCCTGGGCTGCGGCGTCGTCGCAAACGTGGCCCTGGCGAAAACCAAGGGCAACGGCGGCGGCTTCCTGATGGTGAACTGGGGGTGGGGCCTCGGTGTGTTCGCCGGCGTCTACCTGGCAGCCATTTCGGGCGCCCACATTAATCCCGCCGTGACGGTAGGCATCATCACCAGCGGCGCCGAGGAGTTCGTCCCGGGAGTCCCCGTGGACATCGGCTCCACGCTGACCTACTTCGCGGGGCAGCTGCTCGGTGCCATGATCGGAGCCTTCGTGGCCTGGCTGGCCTACAAGAAACAGTTCGATGATGAGCCGGACCCGGCCAACATCCTTGGTGTGTTCTCCACCGGGCCTGCCATCCGGTCCTACGGCTGGAACCTCGTCACCGAGATCATCGGTACGTTCATGCTGATGTTCGTGATCGTGGCGTTCGCCGGTTCGGTCACCGGGCTGGGCCCCTTGGCGGTAGCGCTGCTGGTTGTCGGCATCGGTGCGTCGCTCGGCGGTCCGACCGGGTACGCCATCAACCCGGCCCGTGACCTGGGCCCCCGGATCGTTCACGCCCTGCTGCCCATCCGCAACAAGGGAAACAGTGACTGGTCCTACGCCTGGGTGCCCGTCCTCGGGCCCCTGATCGGCGGAGCACTCGGCGGCTGGATCGGCTCGTTCATCCCGCTGCCGGATATCCTCTAACCGATCCCCGGGCCGCACGATCTACTCACCTCGAAGGAGAGACCAAGTGTCAGACAGCAAGCAGCAGTACGTCATTGCGATCGATCAGGGAACAACGAGCAGCCGGGCGATTGTCTTCGACCACGCCGGCAGCATCGTGTCCTCCGGACAAAAAGAACATGAGCAGATCTTTCCCCGCGCCGGCTGGGTGGAGCACAACCCCGAAGAAATCTGGACCAACGTCCGCGAAGTCGTCGGAACCGCGCTCTCCAAGGCCAACCTCACCCGGCACGACATCGCCGCCGTCGGTATCACCAACCAGCGCGAAACCGCGGTGGTCTGGGACCGCTACACCGGCAAACCCGTCTACAACGCCATCGTCTGGCAGGACACCCGGACCCAGCCGATCGTGGACGCACTGGCCAAGGACGGGGGGATGGACCGGTTCAAGGCCAAGGTGGGCCTGCCGCTGGCAACCTACTTCTCCGGCACCAAGATCAAATGGATCCTCGACAACGTCGATGGTGCCAGGGAAAAGGCCGAAAAAGGCGAACTGATGTTCGGGAACACGGACTCCTGGGTGGTCTGGAACCTCACCGGCGGGGTTGAAGGCGGGGTCCATATCACCGACGTCAGCAACGCCTCACGGACCATGTTTATGGACCTGGACACGCTGCAGTGGGACGACTCGATCCTTGAGGCCTTCACCGTTCCCAAGTCGATGCTCCCCGAGATCCGTTCCTCGTCCGAAGTGTACGGAACGGTGCACGGTTCCCAGCTGCTGCGGGAGGTCCCGGTGGCCGGGATCCTCGGCGACCAGCAGGCCGCCACCTTCGGGCAGGCAGCCTTCGGAATCGGGGACGCAAAGAACACCTACGGGACCGGTAACTTCCTGATCTTCAACACCGGCGAAGAGAAGGTGATGTCCCAGAACGGCCTGCTCACCACGGTGGCCTACAAAATCGGGGACAGGCCCCAGGTCTATGCACTCGAAGGTTCCATCGCCGTCACCGGGTCACTGGTCCAGTGGCTGCGGGACAACCTCGGCATCATCAAGAGCGCCCCGGAAATCGAGAAGCTGGCCCAGTCAGTGGAGGACAACGGCGGCGTGTACATCGTTCCGGCGTTCTCCGGCCTCTTCGCGCCGCACTGGCGCGCGGATGCCCGCGGGGTAATCGTTGGCCTCACCCGGTTCGTGAACAAGAACCACATTGCCCGGGCCGCGCTGGAAGCCACAGCCTTCCAGACCCGGGAAGTGCTCGACGCCGTCAACGCCGACTCCGGTGTTCCGCTCACCGAACTGAGGGTCGACGGCGGTATGGTGGCCAACGATGCGCTGATGCAGTTCCAGGCGGACATCCTGGGCGTGGACGTTGTCCGCCCCGAGGTCGTGGAAACAACGGCCCTCGGAGCCGCGTACGCCGCGGGCCTCGCCGTCGGCTTCTGGAATGACACTGCGGAACTCGCCTCCAACTGGAAGGAAGACAAGCGCTGGACTCCGCAGATGGACCCGGCGGAGCGCGACCGCCAGATGCGGCTGTGGAACAAGGCCGTCACCCGCACCTTCGACTGGGTGGACGAAGACGTAAAGTAGCCCGGCTGGAGTCCTCCTGTGCCGGACACAGGTAATGCCGTTTTCCTCCGGGAAACGGCATTACCTGTGTCCGGGGGAAGCCCGGCAGGCGGGTCCGCGGCACACCCCGGTCCGCTGCCGCCGTCGGGCCTTCCCTGTTGTAAAGTGGATAAATGACCGCTTTGCTCCTCCTTACATAGCCGCGTTTGTGTAGAACGCGGCAGCCCCTTGCATTTGACGAGGGGCTTTTGTGTGTCTGGGAAGAGTCAACAGCGCAGGCGGAGACGGCGGCACGCCGGAAACCGCGGATCACCAGGATTCATTGAGGACAGAGGCGAAGCATAGTGAGCACGCAGTCACAGACTGACCAGTCGGAAGAGGCCGTATACAGTTTCTCGGCCATGGAGCAGAAGTGGCCGGCTGTCTGGGACGACCTAGGCGTTTTCACCCCGGCCGACGACGGTTCGCGTGAACGCCGCTACGTCCTGGATATGTTCCCCTACCCGTCCGGCGACCTGCACATGGGCCACGCTGAAGCATTTGCCATGGGCGACGTTGTCGCCCGCTACTGGCGCCAGCTCGGCTACGATGTGCTGCACCCGATCGGCTGGGACTCCTTTGGCCTGCCCGCTGAAAACGCGGCCATCAAGCACAACGCCCATCCCAGCGAGTGGACCTACCGCAACATTGACACCCAGGCAGAGTCCTTCAAGCGTTATGCGATCAGCGTGGACTGGTCCCGGCGCCTGCACACCTCCGATCCCGGCTACTACCGGTGGACGCAGTGGCTGTTCACCCGCTTCTACGAGCGTGGACTGGCCTACCGGAAAAACTCCCCGGTCAACTGGTGCCCCAAGGACCAGACCGTGCTGGCCAACGAGCAGGTCGTCAACGGCGCCTGTGAACGCTGCGGCACCCAGGTCACCAAGAAGTCGCTGAACCAGTGGTACTTCAAGATCACCGACTACGCCGACCGGCTCCTGGACGACATGGAACAGCTCAAGGGCCACTGGCCGGAGCGCGTCCTGGCCATGCAGAAGAACTGGATCGGCCGCTCCGAAGGCGCCCACGTCCGCTTCAATATCGAAGCCGCCGACGGCAAGCCCGAAGAGCAGGTCACCGTCTTCACCACCCGTCCGGACACCCTCTTCGGAGCGACCTTCTTCGTCGTCGCGGCCGACGCCCCGCTGGCACTGGACCTGGTGACCGAAGACCACCGTGCGGCCCTGCTGGAGTACCGCGAGCAGGTCAAGGCACTCTCCGACATCGAACGCCAGGCCACCGACCGCACCAAGACCGGTGTCTTTACCGGCCGTTACGCGGTCAACCCGCTCAACGGTGAAAAGCTGCCGGTCTGGGCCGCCGACTATGTGCTGGCCGACTACGGCACCGGCGCCATCATGGCTGTTCCGGCCCACGACCAGCGCGACCTGGACTTCGCGAAGGCCTTCAACCTGCCCGTGCGCGCCGTGCTCGACACCGGTGAAGAGGATCCCGCCGTTTCCGGCACCGCAACCACCGGCGAGGGAACGCTGGTGAACTCCGGCAGCCTGAACGGGCTGCCGAAGGCCGAAGCCATTCCCGCTGCCATCCGCGTGCTGGAGGAGAAGGGCACCGGCGAGAAATTCGTTAACTTCCGCCTGCGTGACTGGCTGCTCTCCCGGCAGCGCTTCTGGGGAACCCCTATCCCGATCATCCACTGCGAAAAGTGCGGCGAGGTTCCGGTTCCCGATGACCAGCTGCCGGTGACCCTGCCGGACAACCTGAAGGGTGAGGCGCTGGCGCCCAAGGGCACCTCGCCGCTGGCCTCGGTCGAGGAATGGGTCAATGTGGACTGCCCGTCCTGCAGCGGCCCGGCCAAGCGGGACACGGACACCATGGACACGTTCGTGGACTCCTCCTGGTACTTCATGCGCTTTGTTTCCCCGCACTACACCGAGGGTCCTTTCGATCCCGAAGCCGTGCGCAACTGGATGCCGGTGGGGCAGTACGTGGGCGGCGTGGAGCACGCCATCCTGCACCTGCTCTACTCCCGCTTCTTCACCAAGGTCGTCAAGGACATGGGCCTGATCGAAGCCGACGAGCCGTTCTCCGCCCTGCTGAACCAGGGCCAGGTGCTCAACGGCGGCAAGGCCATGTCCAAGTCGCTGGGCAACGGTGTGGACCTGGGCCAGCAGCTGGACAAATACGGTGTCGACGCCGTCCGCCTCACCATGATCTTCGCCTCCCCGCCCGAGGACGACGTCGACTGGGCGGATGTCTCGCCGTCGGGCTCCGCCAAGTTCCTGGCGCGCGCCTGGCGACTGGGCCAGGACATCACCAGCGAACCCGGCGCGGACGTCTCCGCCGGCGACAGAAAGCTCCGCGCGGTCACCCACCGCACGGTCGCCGACGCCGCCGATCTGCTGGATGCCGGCAAGTTCAACGTGGTCATCGCCAAGTTGATGGAACTGGTCAATGCCACCCGCAAGACCATCGATTCCGGCGCCGGCGCAGCCGACCCCGCCGTCCGCGAAGCTGCCGAAGCCGTTGCCGTTATCCTGAGTCTCTTCGCGCCGTACACGGCTGAAGACCTCTGGAACGCGCTGGGCCACCCGGCTTCCGTGGCGAACGCCGGCTGGCCGGCAGTAGACCCGGCCCTGCTGGTCCAGGACACGGTGACTGCCATCGTCCAGGTCAAGGGCAAGGTCCGCGACCGGCTCGAGGTGCCGGCAGACATCACCGAGGATGCGCTGCGCGAGCGGGCGCTCTCCTCGGAGCAGATCATCAAGGTCCTCGACGGCGCCGGGATCCGCACGGTGATCGTCAAGGCCCCCAAGCTCGTGAACATCGTGCCGGCCTAGGACTGGGCTTCATGGACTGGACGGCGCTGCGCGGACGGTGGTTCAAGTCCCGGGCAACCGGGTCTGGCTCCGTGCCGCCGCCGCGTGTCGCCGTCGTCACCGATTCATCCTGCTCCCTGCCCAGCGGCTGGGCCCGGTCGGAGCGCGTAGCCGCCCTGGTCCGGGTCGTTTCCATGCCGGTGATGATCGGCGACCAGATCTACGGTGAGGGCACCGACAAAATGATCGGTGCCCTGGCACTGGCCCTCGCCCAGGGACAGGACGTCCGCACGTCCCGGCCGGCGCCGGGCCAGTTCGAGGCGGTGTACGCCGAACTCGCTGCTGCCGGTTATGCCGCCGTGGTTTCTGTCCACCTGTCCGGGAAGCTGTCCGGCACCGTGGACTCTGCCAGGCTGGCGGCGCGGACCGCGGAAATTCCGGTCCGCATAGTCGACACCGCGTCCGTGGCCATGGGACTGGGATTTGCGGTCGAGGCAGCTGCGGAAGCCGCCGCGGAAGGCGCGGACGCTGAGACCGTGGCGTCAGCAGCCGCGTCCTGTGCCGCAGCAGCGGACATCCTCTTTTACGTCCCCAGCCTCGAGCAGCTCCGCCGCGGCGGGCGGATCGGCGCGGCGGCCGGATGGTTCGGAACGCTGCTTGCGGTAAAACCGATCCTGGCTATCCGCGACGGCCTCGTGGTTCCGATTGAGCGCGTCCGCACCGCACCCAAAGCCCTGGCCCGGCTGGAGGAGCTCTGCCGTGCGGAGCTCGCTGCCAGAACGGGACCTGTACGGGTGGCTGTCCACCATTTCGGCAACGAAGCGGAGGCCGAGCGTCTGGCGTCTGCGGTGATCCGTGAACGCCCCGGGGCGGAGGTCCTGCTGTGTCCACTGCCGGCGGTGCTGGCGGCGCACGCCGGTCTCGGTGTGCTGGCGGTGGCTATTTCGACGGCGGTGTTTCCCGGCGAGGCTGAGGCAGGCCTGCGTGCCAGCGTTTGTGCAGGCCCCGGACCGGCAGAAACTAAGGATGCCAGCCAGCGGCATCCCGCACTGTCCCGCAGCCAGCGGCCGGCTACTGCCGGGCAGGCAGAGGCCCCCGCTCCGGCCAGCGGCCCAATCCCGGTGCAGGACCCGCACCGGGACACGGACATCGACTGACCCTCCACAACTTCCGGCAATCACCGGAAAAGCCGGAAGGCGTCCACAACTGCAGGTGGTGACCCGCCTGGACAAGGAGTCCAGGCCTAGGTTGCAGGGATGGCCGCACACCGCTGGGACACCGAACCTGCACAGATCCTGCCCTCACGCCTGGCGGTCCGCCGCCGCAAGGAGCGGCAGGCGACTGGCCTGCCGGAAGCAGCGTCCGGCGGATTGGACGGTCCGCACCCACGCAGTCCCAAGCCGCTGGGGACCCGTCCGGGCGGGACCGCTTCGGAGCAGGTTCCCCCGTGCAGCAGCACTGACGGAGCCGCAGAACACGTACAGGACGAGCCCGCTGAGCAGCTGGCCGTCTCTGCGCGGCGGTGGGGGGTTCCGGTGCGTGCCGCCGCCCTGTTCGCGTGCCTGCTGCTGGCGGCCGCGGTTGCCATACCCCTGCTCCAGATCCGGGCGCCACACGAGTCCATTGCCGTGGATCTCGGTGCCGGTGTGGATACCGCAGAGGGCAGCTCGGCAGCTGATGCCGCACTCTCACGGTCCTCGCCGGAGAAACCCGGGCCGGATCCGTCCGGCCCCAATCCGGCACCGGACCGGGCATCGAATCCGGGAGCTGCTGCCCCGGATTCGATGCCCGGCAGCTCCCGGCAGGGACCCGAACACGGAGCCGCCACCGGCCCGGAACTGGTGGTCCACGTGGCAGGTGCGGTGGCAGCTCCGGGAATCGTGCGCATCAAGTCCGGTGGAAGGGTGGCCGACGCTGTTGGTGCAGCCGGCGGAGCCCTGCCGGAAGCTGACCTCACGCTGGTGAACCTCGCCGCACCCATGGAGGACGGGAGTATGGTGGTGGTCCCCGCGGTAGGTTCAGCGGTTCCGGGACCAGCTGGAGTGCCCGGCGCCGTTGTTCCTGCCGGGCCTGCTGGACAGGGGAGCATCAGCGGTTTGGGCAGCACCGGGGGACAGCCAGCCGGGTCCGGGTCAGGTGTCGGAGAAGCAACCGCGGGACCGGTCAACCTCAACACCGCCACCGACGCTGAACTTCAGACCCTGCCCCGCGTAGGGCCGGTCCTGGCGGCACGTATCGTGGCCTGGCGGACGGACCACGGTAGGTTTACCCGGCCGGAGGATCTGGACGCTGTTCCCGGAATCGGGGAGGCCATGCTTGCAGCGCTCGTGCCACTGGTCACGGTCTGACCTGTGGAACTGTTACCTGGGCAAACCGGGTGAAACGGCAGCCCCGCTGGGCCCGCTACACGGCGGCTGCTGTGTCACCACTGCCGGACGCGCCGCCACCACTCACGGATGCGTCCTTCGGGCCCGGCGGGGTGGGCTCCGGACAAGACAAGGCCGGAAGCGGCTACCGACGCAGACCGCCGTCCGGCGCGCATCGAGCCGGCGAAGCAGCCGCAGGGTTTTTCGGGGCATCAGGCACACCTTTGCCCCTGAATGAGCTTCGGCTGGTTCCCGTAGCGGCTGCGGCCTGGTTCGCCGCCGCTGCCACGATCCGGATGCCGGCAGCGGCTGCGTTCCTCACGGCAGGTGCGGGGACAGTCCTGGTGCTCGTTCTTGGCGCGGTGGTCCTGCTCCGGCACAGCGGTGCGGCGCGGCGGGTGGCAGCGGCGTGCGTTGCTCCGCTTGCCGTCGTCGTATTGGTTGCTGCCGCGGCTGGAACCTCCCTGCTGCACCGCACCAGCGGTCCGGTCCACGATGCGATCGTTGGGCAGACGGTTATCTCGGGGGAGTTCCGCGCCGCAGGGGATGCCAGGGACGGGGCCCCGGACCGTTTTAGTGGAGAGCCCCGTTATCTGGTGTCGGCACGGCTGGAGAGTTTCACGCTGGGCGGTAAGCGCTCGACCGCCGAGGCGCCGGTGCTGGTCATCGGCGGTAACGCTTATGCGGACATCCGGCTGGGAGACAGGTTCTCCACCTCCGGCGCCCTTTCGGCAACCCAAGCGGGTGACCCGGCCGCAGCGGTGCTCCGGGCCGGCAGGTCTCCGTCGGTCATCCCGGCGGAAGGGCTCTACGGCACGGCATCGGACCTGCGGGAGAACTTCACGGAACTCTCGAAGGAGCTGGGACAGTCCGATGCCTCCGGCCTCCTGCCCGGCATGGTGCTGGGAGACCGGGCAGCACTTTCAGAGGATCTTGCGGCAGCCATGAAGGACACTGGCCTGACCCACCTCACGGCGGTGTCCGGCGCCAACTGCAGCTATCTGCTGGCTTTCGTGTTCCTGGCAGCGCGGCTGCTGCGGTTTCCGAGATTCTTGGCAGCGGTCGCAGGGCTCACGGTCCTGGCGGCGTTTGTGCTGGTGGTGCGTCCGGACCCCAGCGTCCTGCGTGCCGCAGTTATGGGATCCATCGGTACGGCTGCGGTGCTGACCGGGCGGGGCAAGGTCCCAGCCGCGCTGCTCTGCCTGTGCACAACGGTTCTTCTGGCCATCGATCCGTGGCTCAGCGGCAGCTACGCCTTTATTCTCTCGGTGTGCGCCACCGCCGGGCTTATTGTCCTGGGACCCAGGTTCGCAGCATCGCTCGAACGGTTGCTGCCCCAGCCGCTGGCAGTGCTCACGGCCGTGCCGCTGGCAGCGCAGGTTGCCTGCGCACCGGTTCTCATCCTGCTGCAGCCCAATGTGCCGCTCTACTCTGTGCCTGCCAATATCGCAGCTGCGCCGGTGGTCCCGATGGTCACCATCGTAGGCATGGCCGCTGTCATCCTGGCGTCCGTCCTCCCGGCCCTGGCCTTCGTGCCGCTGTGGACAGCCGGGACGGGCGCAGGTTGGGTGGCAGCGGCAGCGCGGTTCTTTGCCGACGCTCCTGGCGCCCTGCTGCCGTGGCTGCCCGGCGCCGTGGGTGCTGTCCTGATGACGGCTGCCAGTGCGGTCCTGGCCGGCGGCATCCTGCTGCTGGGCAAGAGCGTGCCTGCGGCTTTACCCGGTGAGGGGGAAGGCCGCAGGGTCCGGATAGTCCGGAGAAACGGCGACGGGAGCCCAACTTGGAGCAACTGGCGCTGGCTGGCGGTGGGGGCAGCTCTGCTGCTGGTCGTGACAGTCTTCCTGTGGTGGCGGCCGGGTCAGGGCACTCCCGCGGCCGGAGACTGGGCTGCTGCTGCCTGCGACGTGGGTCAAGGCGACGCGATGGTGATCCGCACCGGTCCCGCAGCGGCGGTCGTCATCGACGCCGGGCCCGACCCAGGGGCACTGGACAGCTGTCTTGATGACCTGAGGATAGATGCCGTGGACCTCCTCATCATCAGCCACGTCCACGCCGACCACTACGCAGGCGCTGAGGCAACAGCTGATGGACGGACGGTGCACGGCCTGGCCTTTTCCTCGGCAGAAACGGAACTGCCCCGGGAGATCGCCGCCCTGGCGGCGCGGCTGGACGTGGAGCCGCAGCGGCTTACCCGCGGGATGCACGGGGAAAGCGGAGACGTGCAGTGGCAGGTCCTCTGGCCGCCTGCCGGTGCACCGGCTGGCCCAGGCACAGGAACCGGAACAGAATCCGGCGCTCGAACCAGCGGGGAAACGAACGAGAACGATGCCAGTGCTGTCCTGCTGCTCCAGACCGGCGGACTGACCTTTCTTTTTACGGGAGATATCGAAGAGGATGCTGCGGTGCGCCTGCTGCAATCCACCCCCGCGCTGCGCGATACCCGGATCGACGTCCTGAAAGTGGCACATCACGGGGCACGCAACGGTGGTGCTGAGCTGCCGCGTGCCCTCCGGCCCAAACTGGCGCTCATCTCGGTGGGAGCGGAAAACACCTACGGTCATCCGTCCCGTGACACCCTGCAAACCCTGGAAGCGGCCGGTGCCCTGGTTGCACGCACTGACCTGCTGGGGACCTTTACCCTGCGGACTGACGGCAAACGCCTGATCGTAGAACGGCTGCTGGGTGGCTAGCTGGGTTGCGAGGTGACGGAGGCCGGACCCAGCCCCGACCCAGGGCGCCCGTTCAACTGCCGGGCCCGTCTCACCGTCTGGCCCGCCACACCGGACTGAGTGCCGACCTCGCACGCCCGTCTCGCTGCTGGGCCTGCCTCACCGCCGTGCCCGCTGCCAAAAGGCCGGACCTGTAGTCAGGGCGAGGGGACCGGGCGCGTGGCCATGATTTGTTCGCGCAGAATATCCGCGTGACCGCAGTGCTGGGCGAGTTCCCGCAGAACGTGGAGCTGCACCCACCGGAGAGGCAGTGGTCCCCGTCTGTTTCCCGGGAGCAGGTCCTCCCCGCTCATACTGGCAACGGCCGCCCGGGAGGCGGCAACTGCTTCGGCATAGGCGGCCAGCACCGAATTGATGCTGTCCGTTTCCGCCAGGTCAAAGGACTCGCCGGGCGTTTCCGGCAGACCGAGTTCAGCCCGGGACCGGCCCGTGACCGCTTCACTGAACCAGACCTTTTCGACGAAAGTGGCGTGTTTGACCAGTCCAAGCAATGTGGTCTTGGAAGCCACGAGGCGTCTTCGAGCCTCTTCTTCCGTCAGTCCGCGCAGAGACTCAGCCAGCATGCTGCGATGCTGCTCAATGAAGAGGGCGGATTGGATATCGGCAGATGCCTGGTAAACCGATGCATCATCAGGGTTCGTCATGGTGTTCCTTCCCTCCGGGGCTTTTTCACTCAAGTTCACTCAAGGCAGCAGATTCAGCTCAGGAAACCCGCCGCCGCCGGAGCGTAGCGACAGCCACGCCGGCCAGGGCCAGGGCACCGCCGAACAGTGCCGCAGCCGGCGGCACCTCGCCCAGCAGCAGCCAGGACAGGAGCACAACAACCGCGGGTACGGCGTAGGTCGAGGCGGCTGTCCGTCCGGCGCTCGACCGGGACAGGACGTAGCCCCACGTCGTGAAGGCGATGGCGGTGGGGAAAACCCCGAGGTAAACGACGGCGAGGGTAGAGGAGAGCGGTGAGGTGCTGACGGCCTCCACAAGCTGCGGCGTGAAGGGCAGGCAGACAATAGTCCCGGCGAGACAGCCGATCCAGGTCATGGTGGGAGCATCCACATGCCGCAGCAGGCTTTTCTGCAGCGTCGCTGCGCTGCCGTAAAGAACAGCTGCCAGCAGGCCAAGGCCCACACCAAGGGCGTCGAACTTTCCCGTGGAGGTCGACACCGCGATGAACACAACGCCGATGAGTGCGATGAACATGCCGGTGATCAGCCGCCGCGGAAACCCTTCACCCAGGAACAGGCCGGCCAGGACAGCCACGATCATCGGCGCCAGATTGACCAGCAGTGCGGCGGTTCCGGCGTCAATATGCTGCTCGGCAGCATTCAGCGCCACGTTGTAGGCAGCGAACCAGGCCACTCCCCACACGATAATGAGGGCGAGGACCCGGCCCCGTGGCGGGCGTATCGTGGCAGCCGGTGCCTGCGGGGTGAAGCGTCTGCGGCCCAGCGCCCGGGTTAGGGGAAGCATCAGCGCCAAAGTCAGGGTGCCCACGGCGATCCTGCCCAGGGTGAGGGCTCCAGGGGAGTAGTCGGCCGCAGCAGCCCGGATGCCGACAAAGGCCGATGCCCAGAGCAGGACCGTCACTGCGATGGCTGCCCACACCAGCTTTCCGCTGCCGGCTTTTTCCATGGCGGCGGCGGACCGCGGTGCTGGTGTCATGGAAGCATCATTCCCGGTTACGGGACGGGGCACCAACCGGAGTCCTGATATGTCTGGGCCGCTGTTGTTCCGGGCGTGCCGGATGTGGCTGAAACGACCGCCGGGGGAGTTGGCCCCAGGCGCAGCGCGTGGCAATGTGGGGAGTGATCTTTCCCAATCCCAGTCCAGGAGCAGCACACCCGTGAATCCGGCCGTACCTAAGAAGTCTTCCGCGAAGCCGGCGGCCGGATCAATTTCCTGGCGGCAGGTGGAGCCGGCACCAGTGGTGCTGCTCACCGGACCGGAAGAGTACCTCGCCGGGCGGGCGATGGAGAGCATCCGCCGGCAGAGCCGCAGCCAGGCGCCGGACACCGAAGTCATCCGGATCGATGCCGCCGCCTACACGGCGGGAGAACTGACTCTGATCGCCAGCCCCTCACTTTTTGGTGAAGCCAAGCTGATTGAGGCAGCCAACCTGGCCCACATGAGCGAGGATTTCCTCATTGACACGCTGGCCTACCTGAAAGATCCCGCACCGGACACCGTGCTTGTGCTGCACCACGCGGGAGGCAACCGGGGGAAGAAGCTTCTCGACGCGGTGAAAGCGGCCAAGGCGCCGGTGGTCGATTGCCAGCCATTCAAGAAGGACTCCGACAAGGTGGACTTCGTGACCCAGGAGTTCCGGGCCGCGAAACGCCGCATTGACAGTGGGGCCGTCCGGGCACTGGTCAGCGCTGTGGGCTCAAGCCTGTCCGAACTCGCGGCCGCCTGCCAGCAGCTGATGAATGATGCCGCCGGGGAAATCACCGAGGAAACCGTCGAAAAATACTACGGCGGCCGTGTGGAAGCCACCGCTTTCAAGGTGGCCGACGCCGCGCTGGCCGGGCGTGCCGGCGCGGCACTGTCCATGCTGCGGCATGCCCTGGCCACCGGTGTTGACCCGGTGCCGCTGGTGGCTGCGCTGGCGATGAAGGTCCGCGCCGTGGCGCGGGTCGCCGACCTCCGGGGATCCTCTGCGTCCCTGGCCAAGGACCTGGGCATGGCACCCTGGCAGGTTGACCAGGCCCGCCGGGACGCGCAGCGTTTCTCCGCCGAGTCCCTGATCAAGGCAGTCCAGGTTCTCGCCGAAGCCGATGCCCAGGTCAAGGGTGCCGGCCGGGACCCGGTCTACGCCGTCGAACGCGCCGTCACCGTCATCGCCCTGGCCGCGTCCGGCCGCTGACCGGCTCCGGAGAAGAAGACAAAGAAGACAAGAAGACATGGCGAAGAAAGCACTTCAACCGCCCCGGATCAGCGGCATCATGCTCCCGGCCCTGGTGCAGGGAGAACCGGGACGCCTGCGGGCCCACGGACAGTACGACGGCGAGAGCTATGCGGGTGCCGACCTGAGCGGACAGGTCCTGGACGGAATCTCCTTCAGCGAATGCGAGCTGATCGGCGCGGACGCCCACGAGGCCAGTCTCCGGAATGCCCGGTTCCTGGACACCACGGTGGAGCGGCTCAACGCTCCGGTCCTCACGGCACCAGGCCTGGTCCTGCGCGACGTCTCGATTGGGTCCTCCCGGATCGGGTCTGCTGAAGCCTTCGCCTCGGAGTGGAATGCCGTCAGCATTGCCGGCAGCAAGCTGGACTTCCTCAACCTGCGGGGATCGGTGCTTAGAGATGTTTCCTTCAGCGACTGCGTCATCGGTGAGCTGGACCTCGGCGGAGCCAGGCTCACCCGGGCCTCCTTCACGAACACCCGGATCGACTCCCTGCTGCTGGATCAGGCAGTCCTGGAACACGTGGACCTGCGCGGTGCCTCCATCCGCGGAATCTCCGGACTGGGCTCCCTCCGCGGGGCGACGCTGAGCTCTCTCCAGCTGGTTGATTTCGCCGGCGCGCTGGCAAACCATCTGGGGATCAACATTTCGGACTAACAGCACAGCCGCCGGCTCCAAACGCAGGCGGCAAGGCTACTCAGCGGCGAGGAGCCCCAGCAGCTCAAGTTCCTCGTCCCGCGTGAGGCCGGATCTGCGCGGCCGGTCCAGCCCGCGCTCCCGTTCATCTCTGACGACCCGGTCCAGGGTGTCGCCGAGCGCCGAGATTTCACCGCCGGCAGCGTGGAAGGCAGCATTGTTCCGCTGGGCAAACCCGGCATCCACCACGGGCAGCCACAGGGGAAGCGACCGGGGCCCGGCCCAGTAGCGGACATCCTTCTCCAGCAGCCAGCTCTCCGGAGCGCTGACCAGCTCACCGTCAAAACCGGCAGCGTCGGCAGCCTGATCCAGCACCTCCCGGAGGGAATACCTGTCTCCGGTGGCATTCAGGACGCCGGTCCGGCCCTCGGCACCGGCAGCCACCAGCCAGGATGCCAGATCAGCGGCCTCGAGGACCTGCACCCAGCGGCCCTCACATTCCGGCACCAGCACGGGACCGCTCCCGGCCAAGGCGAAGCGGGCCGGCCAGTATCCGAACCGGTCGCTGGCATCTCCCGGACCTGCCAGCAAGCCAGGCCGGACAATCAGCAGCCGGTCCGCCAGGGCATCGGTGCTCATGCGTTCGGCAGCAGCTTTTGCTCCGGCATAGTCCTCCGCACCCACCGACTCGACCAGGGCTGCGGACTCGTCCGCATCCGGGGTTGAGTCCCCGGCGTAAACCGAGACGGAGGAGATCAGTGTCCAGTGCGCCGCCGTCGGACCTATCGCCTCCAGCGCGCTGGAGACCAGTGTTGCCTCGTATCCCAGTTCGATCACTTCGTCCCAGGGCTGTCCCTCGACGGCGGCGTAGGCGTCGGGGAGCAGCCGGTCAGTCCGGATAAGCGAGGCACCCGCTGGAACCTGGCCGGATTCGCCCCTCGCGAGGCAGGTGACGGCATCGCCGTGGTCCAGCAACGCTCCGGCTAGTTCGCGGCCAAGCCAGGCGGTGCCGCCCAGGATGAGTACTCTGCGCATGCTGCCAGTAAAGCACCCTGCCGGTGCCGTGACACACGTTGCCGTGAAGGCCGTTTAAAAGCAGTATGGCCGGTCCCGAAGGACCGGCCATACCTGGTAAGACTAAAGCCGCAACGCTTAGAGTGCGTTGACCTTCTTGGAGATGGCCGACTTGCGGTTAGCAGCGTTGTTCTTGTGGATAACGCCCTTGCTGACAGCCTTGTCCAGCTTGCGGGTCGCAGCCTGCAGCGCTGCCTGAGCGGCATCCTTGTCAGCTGAGGTGACAGCAGTATCCACGTTGCGGATAAGCGTCTTCAGCTCGGACTTCACCGAGTTGTTGCGCTGGCGCGCCTTCTCGTTGGTGAGGATGCGCTTCTTCTGGGACTTAATATTGGCCACTTATAAACTCTCTTTGTATTGCGGACTTGGTCGGTGAGGGAATTTCAGACCAGACATTGACTGAGCGGCGTGGGGATACCGTAATGGCGCCCGGCCTGAAGTGCCCGTCGACCTGCGCGGACACACAGCAATAAATGTTAGCAGAACTTTGGCCTGGATGTGTGATCCGGCGGCTCGCGGAACACGCTCCCGGCATTCCTTATCCGGAACGCGCCGTGAGCCGCGCCGCTACTTTCTCGAAGACCGCACGGCTGACGACGGCGCCCTCCCGCCGGATCGAGCCCGGCTCAAGCTGCAGGATCCGGTCCAGCTTCACTTCGCTGGGCCGGCCCTTGCTGTCCCAGGCGCCGGTGCCGATGTCGACATAGTCGGGATCGGCGTCGAACGCGTTGTTACGGTCCCGGGACGTGAGCATCAGTCCCAGCAGCTGCCGCCCGGAACGTCCGATCAGCAGGACCGGACGGTCCTTGCCCTGGGCCGGATCCTCCTCATACGGAACCCAGGCCCACACCACTTCGCCCGGATCCGGGGAGCCGTCCGGCCGCGGGGCGTACACCGGTGAAACCGGACCCCGGTAGTCTCCGGCGTAGTTCCGTTTTCCACGGGATGCTCCGGAAGACGGCGGTGCTCCGGACGACGACGACGGCGGTGCCGGCCGGGGAGAGGTCCGGGAACCGGTGCGGGCAGAACCGGAAGACCGGGCCGGTCCCGGGGCGAGGGAGCGGGCCGCGCGCAGCACGGTCCGGGCCAGTCCGATCAGGTTCCGGGAAGAAAACGCCATACCTGCATCCTAGGCGCCCTGCCTGGCCGCCGGAGTTCGGGTCCGGCGGCCGAAACGTGGGAGACTGTTAAGTTAGAAACAGCTTATAAACCCATCTGCTCCACCAACCCTGCGCGCAGGTCCACACCCGCCCGAGCAGCCAACGGCCCACAGCACTACGGCCGCAGGCGTACGGCCAGGAAACGGACACGACGCAAACAGCAAAGGAACCGCCACAGTGTCACCCATGGCCCGCTTCTCACCGGTGCCTGCCGCGACGGATCCGGCGATCATCAGAAACTTCTGCATCATCGCCCACATCGACCACGGCAAGTCCACCCTGGCCGACCGCATGCTCCAGTCCACCGGCGTCGTCGAGCACCGGAACATGAAGGCCCAGTATCTGGACCGGATGGACATCGAGCGTGAGCGCGGAATCACCATCAAGTCCCAGGCCGTGCGGATGCCGTGGGAGCTCGACGGCGAGTCCTACGCCCTGAACATGATCGATACCCCGGGCCACGTGGACTTCACCTACGAGGTTTCCCGGTCCCTGGCCGCCTGCGAAGGCGCAGTGCTGTTGGTGGACGCCGCCCAGGGCATCGAGGCCCAGACGCTGGCCAACCTCTACTTGGCGATGGAGAACGACCTCACCATCATTCCGGTCCTCAACAAGATCGACCTTCCGGCAGCGCAGCCGGAGAAGTACGCCGAGGAACTGGCGAAGCTGATCGGCGGCGACCCGGCGGACGTCCTGCGGGTCTCCGGCAAGACCGGTGTGGGCGTCGAAGCCCTGCTGGACCAGATCGTCCGCGACATTCCGGCGCCGGTGGGGGATCCCGACGCTCCGGCCCGTGCCATGATCTTCGACTCCGTGTATGACACCTACCGCGGCGTCGTTACCTATGTCCGAGTGGTGGACGGCAAGCTCTCGCCCCGGGAACGCATCCAGATGATGTCCACCCGGGCCAGCCACGAACTCCTCGAAATCGGTGTCAGCTCGCCCGAACCCACCCCCTCCAAGGGGCTGGGCGTCGGCGAGGTTGGCTATCTCATCACCGGAGTGAAGGACGTGCGGCTGTCCAAGGTGGGCGACACCGTCACCAACCTGGCCAAACCCGCATCCGAGTCGCTGCCCGGCTACGCCGATCCCAAGCCCATGGTGTTCTCCGGGCTGTACCCGATCGACGGCGCCGACTACCCGGTGCTGCGCGACGCGCTCGAAAAGCTGATGCTCAACGACGCCGCGCTCGTCTACGAACCCGAAACGTCGGCGGCACTGGGCTTCGGTTTCCGCGTTGGCTTCCTGGGCCTGCTGCACCTGGAAATCACCCGCGAACGGCTCGAGCGCGAGTACAACCTGGACCTGATCTCGACTGCCCCCAACGTGGAGTACGAGGTAACGCTGGAGGACAAGAAGGTCGTCACCGTGACCAACCCCAGCGAATACCCCACCGGAAAGATCGCCGAAGTCCGCGAGCCGATGGTGTCCGCCACCATCCTGGCACCGAACGAATTCGTCGGCGCCATCATGGAGCTGTGCCAGACCCGCCGCGGCGTCCTGGGCGGCATGGACTACCTCTCCGAGGACCGCGTGGAAATCCGGTACCGCCTGCCGCTGGCCGAGATCGTCTTCGACTTCTTTGACATCCTCAAGTCCAAAACACGGGGCTACGCCTCGCTGGACTGGAAGGCCGACGGCGAGCAGGTTGCAGACCTGGTCAAGGTGGACATCCTGCTCCAGGGCGAACAGGTGGACGCGTTCAGCTCCATCACCCACAAGGACAAGGCGTACTCCTACGGAGTGATGATGACCGGCAAGCTCCGCGAACTCATTCCACGGCAGCAGTTCGAGGTGCCGATCCAGGCGGCTATCGGCTCCCGCATCATCGCCCGCGAGTCCATCCGCGCCATCCGCAAGGATGTCCTGGCCAAGTGCTACGGCGGCGACATCAGCCGTAAGCGCAAACTGCTGGAAAAGCAGAAGGAAGGCAAGAAGCGCATGAAGATGGTCGGCCGCGTGGAAGTGCCGCAGGAAGCCTTCGTCGCCGCGCTGTCCTCCGATGAGTCCAAGGACAAATCCAAAAAGTGACACCCAGCGCGCTGCCCCTCGGAGATCCCGCTCCGAAGGACGGGATCCTTCCGGCCCAGGCCGCCGCCGCGGCGGCCGGGCGCCGGTTTGGCCTCTACGTCCACATTCCGTTCTGCGCCGTCCGCTGCGGCTACTGCGATTTCAACACCTACACCGCCACGGAACTGGGCGGCGGCGCCTCGCAGGTTGAGTATGCGGCGACGGCGCAGCAGGAAGTGCGGTTCGCCGCCGGCGCGCTGGAAGCCTCCGGAGTGCCGCACCGCCCCATCGAGACGGTGTTCTTCGGCGGCGGGACACCCACTCTGCTCCCGGCGGAGGACCTCGCCGCGATCCTGGGCACCGCCGTCGAACGGTGGGGGCTGGCCCCGGGCGCTGAGGTGACCACCGAAGCCAATCCCGATTCCGTGACCCCTGAATCGCTGCAGCTGCTCGCTGACGCGGGGTTCACCCGGGTGTCCTTCGGCATGCAGTCGGCCGTTCCGCATGTGCTGGCGGTCCTGGACCGCACGCACACACCATCCCGCGTCCCGCAGGCCGTGAAGTGGGCGCGCGACGCCGGCCTGAAGGTAAGCGTGGACCTGATCTACGGGACGCCGGGGGAGTCCCTGGCGGACTGGAAATACTCGGTCGAGGAAGCGCTCAGCTACGAACCCGACCACATCTCTGCCTACGCGCTGATCATCGAAGACGGCACCAAGCTGGCGGCACGCATCCGCCGCGGCGAAGTGCCGCCGATCGATGACGATGACCACGCGGACAAGTACCTGCTGGCGGAGGAACTGTTCTCGGCTGCCGGTCTCACCTGGTACGAGGTCAGCAACTGGGCCCGCACTCCGGCGGACGAATGCCGCCACAACATGGCCTACTGGCGAAGCGACGACTGGTGGGGAATCGGCCCCGGGGCACACTCCCACGTCGGTGGTGTCCGCTGGTGGAACGCCAAGCACCCCACCGCGTACGCGGGCCGCATCGCCGCCGGTGAGTCTCCCGCCGTCGGACGCGAAACCCTGGACGCGGACACCCGCTACCTCGAAGACGTGATGCTGCGCGCCCGGCTGGCCGAAGGCCTGCCGCGGGAGTCGCTGCGCCCCGAAGGCCGCCAGGCCATCGCCGGCCTGATTGCGGACGGACTTGTCGAGCCGCAGGCAGCCTTCTCGGGCACCGTGGTCCTCACGCTGAAGGGCAGGCTCCTGGCCGACGCCGTGGTGCGAAGGCTGCTTCCCTAGGACAACGAGCTGCACGGCACACTGAAAAGCCCGCCATCACGTGATGGCGGGCTTTTCCGTTGAGCGGCTAGCGGATCCGGCGCAGGTTGAAGCGGTAGCGGTACGGGCGGCCGCGGTTGCATTCGATTCCGGCAATCACCGAAGCCACGGCAACGGTGATCCAGAGCAGCGCGTTGATAACGGCGAAGATACCGCCAACCACCGGGATGAAGGACAGCAGCCAGGCCAGCAGCGCCAGCAGGGTGGGAGGCAGCGTGAAGTTCAGCGCTTCCTTCGATTCCTGGGCGGTGAACGGCCCGCGGTCCTTGAACACCAGGTAGATGATGAGGGAGGGCACAAAGCCGAGGATGCCGCCGAAGTGGGCCATCGTGGCCCACTGCCGGTCCTCGGAAGCGGTCAGGGGAAGGGCGTTGGCAGGGGCACCCTGATAGTCCGGGCGCGCCGGTGAACCCTGGTTCTCCGGTTGTGGCGGATGGTTCTGGCGTGTGTTGGACACGGTTGCATTCCTTAAACTCTCAGATGACGCTGGGTCTGCACCCACGGGTACCTGTTGTTCCATCTAGGGTACTGGGTCCGGCAGCGTGGACATGAACCAGCGGGTCCGCGTGGCGGAAGATGCCCGGAGCGGGCAACCCGCAGTGCTGCCGGCTGCAGCGGACGGTCAGGGCACGGTGAGGAAATCGATGACTTCCTCCACCCGGCCCAGCAGGGTCGGCTCCAGGTCCGCATAGGTGCGGACCGAGCCCAGCAGCTTCTTCCAGCCCAGGGCGACATCGGTGTGGCCGCGGTGCGGCCAGCCGAGGCCCTTGAGGATGCCGGTCTTCCAGTCTTCGTGCCGCGGCACCACCGGCCAGGCCTGGAGGCCGATCACGTGCGGCTTGATGGCCTGCCAGACGTCCACGTAGGGATGCCCCACAATGAGCACGTTGCCGGCGGCACCCGGCACGGCCATCGCTTCGGCAGCAATTCTCGACTCCTTGGAACCGGCCACCAGATGGTCCACCAGGATGCCAAGCCGGCGCCCGGGCCCCGGGGCGAAATCCCGGATGGCGGCGGCCAGATCGTCTACGCCGTGGAGCGGCTCGACGACGATTCCTTCGACCCGCAGGTCATCGCCCCAGACCTTTTCCACCAGTTCGGCGTCGTGTTTGCCTTCCACCCAGATCCGGCTGGCCCTGGCGGTGCGGGCGCGCTGATTCGCGACGGCGACGGAACCTGAGGCGGTCCGCTTGGCAGCCGGGGCTGAGGCCTTGACTGCCGGGACAACTTCCACGGCCTCGCCTTCGAGCAGGAAACCGAAGCCAAGTTCGAAGGACCGGGTCCGGCCGCGGCCGTCTTCCAGGACCATCAGATGCAGCCCGCCTGACTTCTCCGTGCGGATTACGGCGCCTACCCAGCCGGTCTGCACGTCCTCGAGCACCAGGCCCTTTTCTGCGCCAACCTGCCGCAGCGCCTTGCGGGCCGGAGCCGTAATGTCCTGCGGCCCCCACTGGTAATTCGACACGGAATCTTCCTCATTCCTGGATGCGGTGCGCTGCGCCGGCGAAGCTGCGGGCACGCGAAGTTCAATGCTAGCAACGCAACCGGATCGTATTAGACTTAGCACTTGAAGACACTGAGTGCTAACGAGTGCTAACGAGTGCTAACCAGCACCAGCAGCCAGTGCTAACCATGCAAGTCCGCAGAAATCCGCCGAAGACAGCGAGGGAGGGGAAATCAATGAGCGAACCACGCCGGCTCGAGGTGCTCCGGGCCATCGTTGAAGATTACGTCCATTCCCGCGAACCCGTTGGCTCAAAAGCACTGGTGGAGCGGCACCAGCTGGGGGTTTCCTCCGCGACCATCCGCAACGACATGGCCGTCCTTGAAGAAGAAGGCCTGATCGTGGCGCCGCATACCTCGGCGGGGCGGATCCCCACGGACAAGGGCTACCGGCTCTTCGTGGACCAGCTTTCGGATCTGAAGCCGCTCTCCGCAGCGGAGCGCCGGGCGATCCAGACCCTGCTTGAAGGCGCGGACGACATTGACGACGTCCTCGACCGCACAGTGCGGCTGCTGGCCCAGCTCACCAACCAGGTGGCGGTGGTCCAGTACCCGCACCTCGGCAACGCCAAGGTGCGGCACATTGAGTTTGTCCTGCTGGCTCCGTCCCAGGTTTTGGTGGTCCTGATTTCCACCACGGGACGCGTCGAGCAGCGGGTGACTGCCATTCCTTCCGCCGTCAGTGAACCGTCGCTGCACGAACTGCGCCAGCACTTCCTGCAGGCACTGGCCGGGACCACGCTCACGCGGATCACGAGCCACCTCACGGATGCCCTGGCAACCGTTCCCGTGCAGCTGCGCGGAATTGCCGGTTCGCTCGCCCGCTGCCTGGAGCAGCTGGCCGGCATCAACCGGGAAGACCGGATGGTGATGGCAGGAACCGCCAACCTGGCCCGGTCCACGGGCGACTTCCCGCTGACCATCGGTCCCATCCTCGAAGCGCTCGAAGAGCAGGTCGTGATGCTGCGGCTTCTCTCTGAGATGGAACAGGACGCCAAGGGTGTCTCAGTCCGCATTGGATCGGAAAACCCCTACGGCTCACTTTCGGAAGCATCCGTGGTGGCCACTGGGTATGGCCGGGACGCGTCCGCTATGGTAGGAGTCCTCGGTCCAACCCGGATGGACTATCCCAACACCATGGCTGCGGTCCGCGCCGTCGCCCGCTACCTTTCGCGGGTCCTGAACAGCTGAGCATCCCAAGACCGGATAGAAGTGGCAGCTGCTGCGGCACTGCCGGTAAGACAAGTTACCCCCGAGGCGGGGCACGCAATACAGGAAGCGATGTGCACGAGTGAGTGATCACTACCAGGTACTCGGCGTGAGCCGGGACGCCACCGGTGAGGAAATCAAGAAGGCCTACCGCAAGCTTGCCCGCAAGCTGCATCCCGATGTTAATACCGCTCCCGGTGCGGGTGACGAGTTCAAGGCCGTAACGCACGCCTACGAGGTACTCTCCGATCCGCAGAAGCGGCGCGTATATGACACGACGGGGCAGGAGAACGGGACCGACAACGGTTTTGGCGGCGGCTTCAGCGGCCAGGGCTTCGGATTCCAGGACATTTTCGATACCTTCTTCGGCGGGGCGGGCGGCGGGCGGGGACCGGCATCACGGACCCGGCGCGGCCAGGATGCCCTCATCAACGTCCGGATCGACCTCAAGGATGCCGTCTTCGGCACCAACAAGAAGATCGACGTCGAAACCGCCGTCGTCTGCCCCACCTGCGACGGCTCCTGCTGCCAGCCCGGCACCTCGCCGCGCACCTGCGACATCTGCCACGGCAGCGGCCAGGTCCAGCGGGCCGTGCGTTCGATCCTCGGCCAGGTCATGACCACTGCACCCTGCGGCTCCTGCCAGGGCTTCGGTACGGTCATCCCCGATCCGTGCCACGAATGCGCCGGCGAAGGGCGGGTCCGGAGCCGCCGCACACTGACCATTAAGGTTCCCGCCGGTGTCGCCACCGGCACCCGCATCCAGCTCAGCGGACAGGGCGAGGCCGGCACGGCCGGCGGCCCCCAGGGCGACCTCTATGTCGAGATCCGCGTCAACGCGGACCCGGTGTTTGTCCGCGACGGTGACGACCTGCACGCCACACTGACCGTTCCGATGACGGCCGCGGCGCTGGGCACGGTCATCAGCATGGACACCTTTGACGGCGCACGGGACATCAACATCAAGCCGGGCACCCAGTCCGGCGAAATCACGACCCTCAAGGGTCTGGGCGTCACGCACCTCCGCGGCTACGGCCGCGGGGACCTGCTGGTGCATATCCAGGTCGAAACGCCGCAGAAGCTCGACGCCGAGCAGGAAGAGCTCCTGCGTCAGCTGGCGGCCATGCGCGGCGAAGAGTTCGCCGAGGGCCGGGTCGGCAGCGGCAGCACCGGTGTCTTCGCCAAACTCCGTGACCGGCTGGGCAACCACTAACCGGTGACGAAACCATGACGAACCCGATCTTCTTCGGTGATCCGGAACAGGTCGCAGCGGCCGTCCCGGGCGCCGTGTTCTCCCTCACCGGTCCGGAAGCCAGGCATGCCGTAGCAGTCAAGCGGCTGGCACCGGGGGAGGACGTTGACATTGTCGACGGCGGTGGTCTCCGGCTCCGCGGGACGGTCCGTTCGGCGGATCCGTCCCTGCTGGAGGTGGAGGTGCGGGAAGTCGAAACCGAACCGGCAGCCGGGCAGGAACTGATCCTGGTCCAGGCGCTGGCGAAGGGTGACCGCGACGAGCAGGCCATCGAAGCGGCCACCGAGCTCGGGGTCGATACTGTTATCCCCTGGCAGTCCGAGCGCAGCATCGTGCGCTGGCGCGCGGAAAAAGCAGCCAAGGGCCGGGCGAAGTGGCAGGCCGTGGTGACATCCGCCGCCAAGCAGTCACGGCGTTCGCGGCTGCCTCAGGTACTGGACGTCACGGACAGCAGGGCACTGCCTGCAAGGCTGGCCGGGGTGGATTTGGTCCTGGTCCTTCACGAGGAAGCCGACGCGCCGTTCGCCCAGGCGGTTGAGTCCATCCGGCGGGGTCAGCCCGCCGGGTCAGCAGACGAGGGGCACCCGGTCTCCATCGCGGTGATTGTTGGTCCCGAAGGCGGGATCAGTCCGGCCGAGCTCGACGCGCTGCGCGCAGCCGGTGCCACTGCGGTCCGCCTTGGCCCGCACGTGCTGCGTTCCTCGAGTGCCGGACCGGCAGCACTGGTTCTGCTCAACCACCTGCTGGGCCGCTGGTCCTGATTTTCGGCCGGACCCGGGTTCCGCGGGTCAGTAAACGGTAATCCGCTTCGAATCCTCATTGGCGCCCTCGCCGTGGAAGATCCGCAGGTTGTACTCACCCGGCTCCAGCTTGATCGGCACATCAAACAGGGCCGTCTCTCCGGCGGATGCGTCCAGACGGATCGTGCCCGAGGCCACCTGGGTCGCTTCCGGGCGTCCGTTGGTAATCGGTTCCACACTCCAGGAGAGCTGCTCATCGCGGACTACCGCGGATCCGGAGACCGTCAGCGACGTCTCCGTTGCCTCGCCCTCCTGCGGAGTGATGATCCAGATGGGGGCAGGCAGGGAAGCATCGCGCTCGAGCGGCTGTTCCAGGCTCTCGTGTCCGAAGGCCTGGTAACCGGCCTTTCCGTCGACCAGGACAACCACGCTGGCGCTGAACCCCGCCGTGGTCAGCCCCGCATTGGCGGCGGCAGCGGTGGCCGTGTAAACCAGCTGCTGGACGGCGCGGTGAGCCATGCCGGCATCCAGGGAGGCCTTGAACGCATCGGAGGTGATGTCCACGGTGATGACGTTCTTGCTGGAGATCGAAGCGGTGACGTTCGACGCCGGATGCCAGGGAGTGAAGTAGTCGCCGTCGCGCGGGGATTCCCGGGTCATCGCCCTGACCGCTTCACCGATCGGATCTCCGTTGTTCTCCGAGGGCAGGAACTCACGGTAAAGCTGCACATCGGATTCATTGAGTCCAAGCCAGTACACGGGCATCACCACCTTGGAGACGGTGGCCTCCGCCGGAGCGGAGACGGCCATGGGGCGGCCCTCTGAGCTGGCGCTCCCGCTAAAGGAGTTCGGCATGCTGGTGGTGGGGAGCTCGGCAACAACGCCGCAGCTGCCCAGCAGAAGAGGTGCTCCGGCTGCCAGCAGCAACAGGGACATGCGGCGGCCGGGTCCGGATTTGCGGTGCGGTGAGATGAACGGTCCCTGCCTTCCTCTGTTCCGGGCTGCGGTCCGTAGACCGCAGCTGTGTGGGGGGGGAGTCTGCCGGGGCGGGAACCGGCAGCACGCATTCCAGCTTGGCATATCGCCCGCCCGCAAACCGGGGGCTTAACGGTTCTGCGGCGGGACTGAAACCCGATTGAGACCCAGCCGATGCCAAGCCGAGATATTGGGTGTAACACTGCTCACGAAGCCGCGCAGTCCGTGCGCCGGAAGCCGGCTTCTGGTATGGATGCCGGAGGCGTACCGCAGCGGTGATCAAGTAACATTAACCAGGGTGTGTGTAAGGCCGGTCAGGCCTTCGCCGCCGGGACTGCAACCCAACTTCCTTAAAAGGGGCGATGAAAGGCCGAGGGGCCGAATATATGACCGAATCTTCAGCAGGAATCGGCACTATCCGCGAAGACCAGCAAAAGATCGTCTTCGATTCAACGGAGCAGATGGTCCAGTCGCTGGGCGCCAACGATGAAGCACTGAAAATCATCGAGGCTGCTTTTCCCGAGGTGAACCTGCACGTCCGTGGAAACGAACTCTCCGTCACGGGGCCAGCGGTGGCGGTTGACCGCACTGTCCGCCTGGTCAACGAGGTCCGCGTGCTGGCACGCCACCAGACGCGCGTCACGCCCCAGATCCTGGAACAGCTCATCACGATGCTGCGGGATCAAAGCGCCGAGCGTCCCGCTGACGTGCTCACGCAGAACATCCTGTCCACGCGGGGACGCACCATCCGGCCCAAGACCTTGAACCAGAAGAACTATGTCGACGCGATCGACAGGAACACTGTCGTCTTCGGGATCGGCCCGGCCGGCACCGGAAAGACCTACCTGGCCATGGCCAAGGCTGTGCAGGCGCTGCAGCAGAAGGAAGTGAACCGGATCATCCTGACCCGGCCCGCCGTCGAAGCGGGGGAGCGGCTCGGGTTCCTGCCCGGCACCCTCAGCGACAAGATCGATCCTTACCTGCGCCCGCTCTACGACGCCCTGCACGACATGATGGACCCCGAGTCCATTCCGCGGCTGATGGCGGCCGGCACCATCGAGGTAGCGCCGCTGGCGTATATGCGCGGACGAACCCTCAACGACGCCTTCATCATTCTGGACGAGGCGCAGAACACCACGCCGGAACAAATGAAGATGTTCCTGACCCGCCTTGGCTTTGGTTCCAAGATGGTGGTCACCGGTGATGTCACGCAGGTGGACCTGCCCGGCAGCACCGTGTCCGGCCTCCGGATCGTCCACGAGATCCTGGACGGCATCGAGGATGTGCAGTTCTCCGAACTGACAGCGACCGACGTCGTCCGGCACCGGCTGGTCAGCGACATCGTGACCGCCTATGGCGAATGGGATGAGAAGCGCCGCACCCGCCCCGCATCGCGGGACGCCGGCCAGGAGAACAAACGATGAGCATTGAAGTAAACAACGAATCCGCGCTGCCCGCAGACGAAGAGACGCTGGCGAGGCTGGGCCGGTTCCTGCTGGACGCCCTGTACGTCCACCCCGAAGCGGATCTCTCGATCATCCTGGTGGATGAAGACGCGATCGAGAAGCTGCACATCGAATGGATGGACCTGCCCGGTCCGACCGATGTCCTCTCCTTCCCGATGGACGAACTTCGCCCCGGGTCGCCCGGACGGCCGACGCCGGCCGGTGTCCTGGGCGACATCGTGCTCTGCCCGCAGGTCGCGGCTCAACAAGCGGAAACCGCCGGCCACAGCATGGAGGATGAACTGCTCCTGCTGACCACGCACGGAGTGCTTCACCTGCTCGGTTACGACCACGCCGAGCCGGAGGAAGAAGCCGAAATGTTCGGGCTCCAGCGGCACCTGCTCTCCGACTTCCTGGGCAAGGATGCCCCGAAGGAGACGCGCAGTTGAGCATAGGCATCCTGGTAGTCATGGCCTTGGCCTTTATGGTCCTGGCCGGATTGCTTACTGCTGCCGAGGCTGCCTACGGCTACCTGCCCCGCCACGAAGCCGAGGCGCTCCTTAACGGCCGGGCCGGAAAACCGCTGAAACGGATCCTGCAGCACCCGGTGGCGCACATGCACGCCCTGCGTTTCTGGCGGGTGTGGTTCGAAATGGCCATGGCTGTCTCCGTGGCCATGGCCTTCCAGCTGCTGGTGCAGAACCTCTGGCTGGCCGGACTGCTGGCCACCGTGACGATGGCCGCCGTCGGCTTCGTCCTGGTAGGCGTCTCGCCCCGGCAGATCGGCCGGAAGCACGTCACCGGTGTGGTTGTCCTCACCGCAGGGCTGGTGTCCGTCCTGCGCACTGTGCTGGGACCCATACCGGGATGGCTGGTAAAGATTGGCTCCGCGGTCGCCCCCGGGGCCAACGGTGTGGACGCCGCCTTCTTTACCGAGGAGGAGTTCAGGGAACTGCTGGACCGGGCGTCCGAAGCGGACATGATCGAAAACACCGAGGCGGAGCTGATCCACTCCGTCTTCGAACTCGGTGATACCAAGGTGCGCTCCGTTATGGTCCCGCGTACGGACATGGTCTGCCTGGAATCCGGGTCCACCCTGGGCCAGGCTATGTCCCTGTTCCTGCGCTCGGGGTATTCCCGCGTCCCGGTGATCCGGGACAGCGCCGACCAGATCCGCGGCATCCTCTATCTCAAGGACGTCGCGGCGCAGCTGCACGGACGGGATGGGGACGCCTCCGCCCAGACGGTGGACGGCCTCTGCCGCCCGGTCCGCTATGTACCCGAATCCAAGGCCGTCGATGAGCTTCTGCAGGAACTGCAGCGTGAATCAACGCATTTGGCCATCGTGATTGATGAATACGGCGGAACTGCGGGACTGGTCACCTTGGAGGACCTGATTGAGGAAATCGTCGGCGAAATCGTTGACGAATACGACTCCGAACGGCCTGAGATTGAAGACCTGGGCGGGGGCCGCTACCGTATCAGCTCCAAAGCAGGCATCGATGACCTCGGCGAACTGTTCGACATCACCCTTGAGGACGACGAGGTGGACACGGTCGGCGGACTGCTTGCCAAGGCCCTGGGCCGCGTCCCGATTGTCGGCAGCGAAGTGGTTGTCGAAGGAATCGTCCTTCACGCCGAAAGACTCGAAGGCCGCCGCAACCGGGTTTCCCACGTGCTGGCCTGGAAACAGCCCGCGGGCGATGAAACTGAAACCCACGACGACGCCGAACCCCGCCGCCGTACGAAATCAACAGAATTGGTACCCCGAAATGACTGAGCCCACGTTCCGCGCCGGATTTGTGTCCCTGGTGGGCCGGCCCAACGCCGGCAAGTCCACCCTGACCAATGCCCTGGTTGGCCAGAAGGTGGCCATCACGTCCGCCAAACCGCAGACCACCCGGCACACGATCCGCGGCATTGTCCACCGCGAAGACTCCCAGCTGATCCTGGTCGACACCCCGGGGCTGCACCGGCCGCGCACCCTGCTGGGCCAGCGGCTGAACGACCTGGTGGCTGACACCCTTGCCGAAGTCGATGCCATCGGGTTCTGCCTCCCTGCCAATGAAGCCGTTGGTCCGGGCGACCGGTACATCGCGAACCAGCTGGCGGCACTCAAGCGGAAGCCGGTGATCGCGCTGGTCACCAAGACCGACCTCGTGGACCGCGCCGCGCTGGCCAAGCAGCTGATGTCGGTAACCGCGCTGGGCACTGAAGTCCTCGGCGAAACCGGATGGGCCGACGTCGTGCCGGTCTCAGCCGCTGACGGCTTCCAGGTTGATACCGTCGCCGACGTGCTGTCCTCCCACATGCCGTCCTCCCCGCCCCTGTACCCGGACGGCGAACTGACTGACGAACCCGAAGCCGTGATGGTCGCCGAACTGGTCCGGGAAGCCGCGCTGGAAGGTGTCCGGGACGAGCTTCCGCACTCCCTGGCCGTAGTCGTCGACGAGATCGTGCCCCGCGAAGGCCGCAGCGCGGAAAACCCGCTGCTCGACGTGCGCGTAAACCTCTACGTTGAACGATCCTCGCAGAAAGCGATTATTATTGGCCGGGGCGGAGCGCGCCTGCGCGAAGTGGGAACCAACGCCCGCCGCGGCATTGAGGCACTGCTGGGCACCAGGGTTTACCTGGACCTGCACGTCAAAATCGCCAAGGACTGGCAGCGTGACCCCAAGCAGCTGGTAAAGCTGGGCTTCTAGCAGCCGCGGCCACCGCCAGCGCACGCCAAGCTTCTTCACAGGAGCACCCCGTACACTTTGTACATCCATTTTCGCCTGCTCGATTTTCACTGACTCATGGGAAGGACCGGCTATGCCATCACGCCGTGCCGCAACAGGTCCTGGTCCCTCCGGGTCAGCCACACGGGCAGGCCGCCGCGGCACCGCTGTCCCCGGCAGCCGCCATCTCGGCAGCGGTCCGGCGAGGGGAGGGCACCCGGTTCTTGCAACGCTGGCCGTCCTGCTCTCCCTCACGCTGGTGTCCGGACTGGTCTTCGCCGGGGTGCAGCTAATGCGCCTGCAGAGCAACTTTGACACCAAACCGCTGAACATCGGCCAGGGCCAGGACGAGTTCCCGGCGGACACCAACAAGGATTCCATGCAGATCCTGGTGCTCGGCACGGATAACCGGGACGGCCAGGACTCCAACAACTCCGACGTGATGATGCTGGTGAACATGGCGGCGGACAGGTCCCACGTGACCGTCGTCAGCTTCCCCCGTGATCTCCTGGTTCCGCTGCCCGCCTGCACCGACCCGGAATCCGGCATGCAGTACCAGGCAATGGACCTCGGGCAGCTCAACGGCGCCCTGGGCAACGGTGGTCCGGGCTGCACCGTGGCAGCGATCAACGAGGTCACCGGGCTGAACGTCGACCACTTCATGATGGCCGATTTCAACGCCGTCGAAGAGCTTTCCAACACCCTCGGCGGCGTGGAAGTCTGCGTCAACCAGCCCATCGACGACCCGCTGTCCGGCCTGAACATCCCCGCGGGAGTCTCCAGCATCCAGGGCGATCAGGCCCTGGCCTTCCTGCGTACCCGGCACGGCTTCGGCAACGGCGGAGACGAAGGCCGGATCGCCGCCCAGCAGAGCTTCCTCGCCTCCATGTTCCGCAAGGTCCAGGGCGAGGGCACACTGAACAACCTTCCCCGGCTGTACTCCATTGCCGAAACGGTCACCAAGAACCTGACAGTTGATGAGGGCCTCACTGACATTCCGACGCTGATCGCCTTGGCGGGCCGGCTCAAGGACGTTGACCTCGGCAACGTGGCGTTTGTGACGGTTCCGGTCACGCCCTATGAGCTGGACCCCAACCGGCTGGTGCTCGATGAGGCAGCAGCCCAGCCCCTGTTCGACGCGCTGGTTTCGGACCAGCCGGTGACGGGCGAGGCCGAACCGGAAGCTCCGGCGGCGGAAGCCACCGAAGGCACGGAGGCACCCGCACCCGAGGCCACTGAACCGGCCGTGGATCCGGCTGCGATCCCTGTGACCTTCCTGGACGGCATCAGCGGCGAGGCCAGCGGACGGGACGCTGAACTTGCGCGCTACCTCCTCAGTGAAGGATTCACGCAGGCGATCGCCGGCGGGCTCTCCCAATCCACCACCCCCGGGACCCAGGTCTTCTTCACCCCCGGCTACGACACCATGGCGCAGCAGGTTGCTGACGCGCTGAACATTCCCTCCTCCCAGGTGAGTGCCAGCGCAGCAGTGAGCGGCGTCGTCGTGCAGGTCGGTGCCGACTTCCGGACCGGTAACACCATGAAGGATTCCGGTGATCTGGGCAGCCTTACGGGACAGACTGCGGCACAGGTTACGTGCCAGTCGGCCTTCGGTTACTAACGCTTTCCGGCAGTCCGTGACCTGCGTGTTAGTCTGGGCAGGTGCGCGCAGAGAACCTCCTTCTTAGCTGCCGCGGCGAGGCCTCACAATCCACTGATTAGGCCGAACCCTCGCTGCGGAGTTTGTGTTGCCCGGCCACCATTTCTGAAGCTCTCAAAGAAAAGGCCACCCAGACATTATGCGTAACGCACAGCAGCCCTCCGGAATGCCGGTCCATAAGTACGTGCCGTTCCAGGACCAGATCAGCGTCGAGCTGCCGGACCGCACCTGGCCGGACAAGGTCATCACGAAAGCCCCCCGCTGGTGTGCGGTGGATCTCCGTGACGGCAACCAGGCCCTCATCGATCCGATGACCCCCGAGCGCAAGCACAAAATGTTCGACCTGCTGGTCAACATGGGCTACAAGGAAATCGAAGTGGGGTTCCCCTCAGCCTCGCAGCTGGACTTCGACTTCGTGCGCCAGCTGATCGAAGGCGACCGGATTCCGGATGACGTCACCATCCAGGTCCTCACCCAGTCCCGCGAACACCTGATCGAGCGCACCTATGAGGCACTCGAAGGCGCCGACCGTGCGATCGTGCACCTGTACAACTCCACGTCCGTCCTGCAGCGGAAAGTCGTGTTCAACACCGACCAGGACGGAATCGTGGACATTGCGCTGACCGGCGCGCGGCTCTGCAAGAAGTACGAGGAGCAGCTGCGCGGCGTCGACGTCACGTATGAATACTCACCGGAGTCCTACACCGGCACCGAACTGGAGTTCGCGCTGCGGATCTCCAACGCCGTGGCTGAGGTCCTCGAAGCTTCCCCGGACCGGCAGATGATCCTGAACCTGCCCGCGACCGTGGAAATGGCGACCCCCAACGTGTACGCCGACTCCATTGAGTGGATGCACCGCAACCTGGCCAACCGCGATTCGATTATTCTCTCCCTGCACCCGCACAATGACCGCGGGACCGGCGTCGCTGCCGCCGAACTGGGCTACCTGGCCGGAGCAGACCGGATCGAGGGGTGCCTGTTCGGCAACGGTGAGCGCACCGGCAACGTGGACCTGGTGACCCTGGGCATGAACCTGTTCGGCCAGGGCATTGATCCGGAGATCGACTTCTCCAACATGGACGAGATCCGGCGCACCGTTGAATACTGCAATCAGCTGCCCGTCCCGGAGCGGTCCCCCTATGGTGGAGACCTGGTTTTCACTGCCTTCTCCGGCTCGCACCAGGACGCCATCAAAAAGGGCTTCGAAGCCATGGAGAAGGACGCCGCTGCCGCCGGCAAGTCCGTCGACGAGCTGGAATGGGGCGTTCCCTACCTGCCGATCGACCCGAAGGACATCGGACGCAGCTACGAAGCCGTTATCCGGGTTAACTCGCAGTCCGGCAAGGGCGGGGTCGCCTACCTGCTGAAGAGCGAGCACAATCTGGACCTCCCGCGCCGGGCCCAGATCGAATTCTCCGGCGTCATCCAGCGCCGCACCGACACGGTGGGTGGAGAAGTCACCGGGGCCGAACTCTGGAAGGTCTTCCAGGACGAATACCTGCCCACCACCCCGGACTCCGGGGGTGAGCCGTGGGGCCACTATGCACTGTCCTCGGTCACCGCAGATACCTCGGAGAATGGCGATTTCCTGCTGACCGCCAGTCTGCGCACCGGCGGGACGCAGCAGCGCCGGGGCGCTTCGGGAACCGGCCCCATCGACGCTCTGCTGGGCATCCTGGGCCAGGACGGCGTGGACGTCCGCCTGCTCGATTACACCGAGCACGCCCTGTCCGCCAGCGGGAACGCCATGGCCGCCGCCTATGTGGAACTCGCCGTCGGTGAGCGTGTCCTGTGGGGTGTGGGGATCGATTCCAACACCACGCTCTCCGCCCTGAAGGCCGTGATCTCCGCCGTCAACCGGGCTATCCGCGACGGCGTTCCCGCGCAGGAGCGCTGACGGTTCCGTGCCAAAACGGCGCGCCCGGCTGCATCCGCGGCCGGGCGCTGCCGTTCATGGGAAAATGGAACCGTGGCCACTAAGTCTTTCGCGTCGCGGACGTACCGCGATGAGGGTGTTGTCCTGCGCACCCATAAGCTCGGCGAAGCAGACCGGATCGTCATCCTGCTGACCCGGAATCACGGGCAGGTGCGGGCCGTGGCCAAAGGCGTACGCCGCACGTCCAGCAAATTCGGGGCCCGGCTGGAACCTTTTATGGTCGTGGACCTGCAGCTCAGCCATGGCCGGACCCTGGACATCGTGACCCAGGTCCAGACCAAAGGTGCCTACGGAGCAGGAATCGCTGCTGACTATGCAAGCTATACCGCTGCCGCCGCCATCGCGGAAACAGCGGAGCGTCTGACCGACGTCGACGGTGAATCGGCCAACGCGCACTACCACCTGGTGATCGGCGCGATGGCCGCACTCAGCAGGGGAGCGCATGCACCCGAGCTGATCCTCGATTCCTATCTTCTCCGCGCGCTGGCCACGGCAGGCTGGGCGCCCACCTTCACCGACTGTGCCCGCTGCAATGCCCCCGGACCGCACACCGCGTTTTCGGCCCCGCTGGGCGGTGCCGTGTGCCCGTCCTGCCGCCCGCCCGGCTCCGCCTCACCGTCGGCGGAAACCATGCTGCTGCTCGCCGCACTGCTCAGCGGCGACTGGGAAGCGGTGGACGCATCCGGACCGCAGCCGCGGCGGGAGTCGGCCGGGCTGGTGGCCAGTTACCTGCAATGGCATCTGGAAAGAGTCGTTAGATCCCTTCAACATGTGGAGCGTGTATAGCTTTGTTCTCCTCCCGAACCACCCCGGTCAGCGCGCCCTGGCCGCACCCCTCCGGTGCCGTGCCGCCGCCGGTGCCCAGGGACCTGGTGCCGGCGCACGTGGCTATTGTGATGGATGGCAACGGACGCTGGGCCAACCAGCGCGGACTCCCGCGCACCGAAGGGCACCGTGCCGGTGAAGCGGCGCTGCTGGATGTGATGGCCGGGGCCGTGGAGATCGGCATCCGGCACGTTTCCGTCTACGCTTTTTCCACCGAGAACTGGAAGCGTTCCCCGGAAGAGGTCCGGTTCCTTATGGGTTTCAGCCGCGATGTTCTCCGCCGCCAGCGGGACCAGCTCGATGAGTGGGGCGTGCGGATCCGCTGGTCCGGGCGGCGTCCGCGGCTCTGGCAGACCGTGGTCCGCGAACTCGAGATCGCCGAGGAACAAACCAAGGCCAACACCACCTGCACCCTGAATATGTGCGTGAACTACGGTGGCAGGGCGGAAATCACGGACGCGGTCAGCGCGATCGCGGCGGATGTGAAGAGCGGGAAACTGCGTCCCGGCGGCATCTCGGAGAAAACCATCCAGCGCTACCTTGACGAACCTGACCTGCCCGACGTGGACCTGTTCCTCCGCA
The DNA here is from genome assembly GCF_023167125.1 of Arthrobacter sp. Helios. Classification (NCBI taxonomy): domain Bacteria; kingdom Bacillati; phylum Actinomycetota; class Actinomycetes; order Micrococcales; family Micrococcaceae; genus Arthrobacter; species Arthrobacter sp. Helios. The sequence continues at coordinate 1,477,259 of NZ_CP095402.1, read as the reverse complement.
CGTCCGGCGAGCAGCGGCTTTCCAACTTCATGCTATGGCAGTCCGCCTACGCGGAAATGGTCTTTATGGATACGCTCTGGCCGGACGTTGACCGCCGCACGCTGTGGGAAGCTGTCGAAATCTATGCCCGCAGGGACCGCCGGTACGGGGGAGCGGTGGACCAGTCCGCGGCAGGCTCCTAGCTGCGGTCCACTCAGCGCAGCAGGTAGGCGGAGGACCAGCGGTCCAGCTGCAGGTAGACCTGCCGGCGGACCGGTTTGGCGGACAGCAGGATGTCATGCAGCGCCCCGTCAAAACGCAGGACCGTGACAGCGGGCCCGAGCAGCAGGCCCCGCTGGACCATCAGGGTGACGTCAAGGACGCTGTCCGATGTCATCATGGACTCATTCCAGGTGGCCCCGATCGTGGAGCGGGCAGAGGCCATCAGCAGGATGGGGGCCGTGATGTCGAGCCCGCGGGCAACCTGGGCATGGCCCGCCAGCACCGCCGTGATCCACCCGGCCCGGACCGGCCAGCTTCCCCGTGGTTTCCAGGCGGGATGCAGATCCCACTCGCCGTCGGCCTCAGCGCTGACGCTCCGCCAGTAGAAGTCCAATTCGGGGATCTTGAGCCGGGCCTTCGGCCGTGTCCTGGCCAGCGGCTCCAAAAGTCCGGCGGCAGCGTTCCGTGCCAGGGATGAGCCGCGCAGCTCCAGCCAGGGGCTGTTGAGAATGAGCGCTTCGATCCTGCCCGGGTTCCGGTGGGCCCACAATGACGCCACCAGGCCCCCGGTGGAATGGGCCATCAGGGATATCCGCACCGGGGTCTCCTGACTCGTGCCCGTGCGGATGTCCTCGGTGGCTGCTGCCAGCGCCGCCTCAATGTCGGCGTCGTAATCAGCCAGGTCCGTAATGAAACCTTCCGACTGGCCGGGGCGCAGGCTCCGACCGTATTTGCGCAGGTCCAGGGCATAGAACGCCACACCGCGCTCAGTCCAGAAGCCGGCCAGCTCGGTCTGGAAAAAGTAGTCCGTCCAGCCGTGGATATAGATGACTGCATGGACAGGTTCAGGCTCCACGGGTGCCGGAGTCCGGGACAGCGCCGCGCGCATCCGGCCCAGGAACGACGGCGGGGGAGGGGGCTCAGCGGTATAGGAAACCAGCGTGGCCGCAACGGGACCTTCATCATCTTCGCCGAGATCAAGGGTGAGATAACGGTAGCCGTCGCCGAGTCTGTCAGGTTGCCAGTTTTGCCCCATACACCGAGGTTACTGCACCGGCAGTGCGTCATCGCCCGGTGCCGGGGGCCATGGATTTGGTGCCGGGGACGCGGAATGGAAGCATTAAAACCATGCGCGTCTACCCCACGTTCTTCCGGATTGTCTTCTCCGGAATGGACCCAGAAAAAGCCCACAAATTCGGCTACCACATGATCCGTGCAGCGGCCTGCACACCCGCCGGGCCCCTCATGCGTGCCCTCATGCGGCCGGCTCCGGAACTGGCCACCGAAGCACTCGGCCTCACCTTCCCCTCACCCTTCGGTGTTGCCGCCGGCTTCGACAAGGAGGGGGCGGCCATCGTAGCGCTGAGCAACCTCGGTTTCGGGCACGTTGAAATCGGCACCGTCACGGCCCAGGCCCAGCCGGGCAACGCCAAGCCGCGGCTGTTCCGCCTGGTCGAGGACCGGGCGGTCATCAACCGGATGGGTTTCAACAACGACGGCGCGGCTGCGGTGGCACCGCGGATCAGGAGGGCCGTGGACGGCCTGCACCGGCGCTGGGGCCGCAGCCGGCCCATCGTGGGGGTGAACATTGGCAAGACCAAGAAGGTGGATCTCGCCGATGCCGTTGAGGACTACCTTGCCAGTACCAGGCTGCTCGCCGCGGACGCGGACTATCTGGTGGTGAATGTCAGCTCACCCAATACGCCCGGCCTGCGCCAGCTGCAGAACATCGATTCGCTGCGCCCCCTGCTGGCCAGCGTGGGCCGGACAGCGGACGAAACTGCCGGCCGGCACGTTCCGCTGCTGGTCAAGATTGCTCCGGACCTTACCGATGAAGACATTGACGACGTCGCGCGCCTCGCCCTGGACCTGAAGCTCGACGGCGTAGTGGCCACGAATACCACTGTGCGCCGCGACGGCCTGGTGACGGATCCGGAGACCGTCATCGCGGCCGGTGTCGGCGGGCTCAGCGGCGCCCCGCTGAAGGAGCGGTCGCTGCAGGTGCTCCACCGCCTGCGGACCGCGCTGGGGGAGGGGCCGGTCATCATTTCCGTGGGAGGCGTCGAGTCCGGAAGCGACGTGCAGCAGCGCCTCGACGCCGGCGCGAACCTGGTGCAGGGCTACACGGCTTTCCTTTACGAAGGGCCGTTCTGGGCTGCCCGGATCAACCGGCAGCTGCAGAAACTGCAGCGCGGCGGACACTAGGTCAGGCTGCGGCAGTAAAAAGGGAGGGACCGCGTTGGCGGTCCCTCCCTTTTCCATCGGTCAACCGGGTTGATCCGGCTGCCGGATGAACTGATTGTGGGTTTGCTCAGATGCCTTACACCGGTGCCTTGCGCAGATCCGGCGGATCAGGCCGGCTGGTCAGGAGACCTTGTCGCCGCGGCGCACCTGGGGCTTCGGCAGACGGAACCGGCGCAGCTGCAGTGCCCGGGAAACGCCGTACCAGACGTCACCCTGGTTCGGGGAGCCGAACTTGGCAGTGAGCCGGCGCCGCAGGACAAACCGGATCCTGATGCTGTCAGCAATAACGAGGAGGATCAGGACCCAGAAAGCCATCAGGATAAAGCTCTGGACAGCGAGGTTCTGGATAAAGCTGGCCACCACGAAGACGGCGGCGGCGATCATCACGAACTCGCCTACGTTCCAGCGGGCATCCACGACATCCCGGACGAACCGGCGGTTCGGTCCCTTGTCGCGCAGCGGCAGGTAGCGCTCGTCCCCGGTGTCCAGCGCGGCGCGCGTCTTAAGCCGCTCTTCACGCATGGCAGCGCGGTTCGCGTCGCGGGCCGCCTTGCGGTCATTAGGCACGAGCGGGCGCTGGCGGGCAGCTACCTGGTCTTTGCGGCGCGGGGTAGGAGCTCCCTTGCCAGCCGACGAGGACGCAGTTCTCCGCGCCTCTTCCGCTTGGGCCGAGGCTGCCAGATCCACAGTTTCCTGCGCGGTGGGCGCTTCTTTCTTTCGTCCGAACACTCATCAAGGATACCCTGAACCGCCCCCGCCGCGCGTGTACGCGCACGCCCGGGCCGCAACGGCCAAAACAGGCTGGTCCCAGGCCTGATCAGCACGGACGCAGGGGAGCAGGAGGCACAGTTGTAGGGTTTTGCCTATGACATCTACTCCCAAATCATCCAGCGTCCTGCCGGACGATGCGGCGCTGCGCGCCAGCGTCGCCGCGGCTTTTCCCCGCACTTTGGAAGACCTCACCAAACTTGTTGCCATCCCTGGCATTGCCTGGGATTCCTTCGACCCGGTGCACCTTGACCATTCCGCAGAGGCGGTCGCCGCCCTGCTGCGCGGCGCGGGCCTGACCGACGTGCAGATCCTGCGCGGTGAGCAGGACGGCAAACCCGGCGGTCCCGCCGTCGTCGCCCGCCGCCCCGCGCAGGAGGGCAAGCCGACGGTATTGCTCTACGCGCACCATGACGTGCAGCCGCCGGGTGACCTGGAACTGTGGGAGACCGAACCCTTCGCGGCGACGGAGCGGAACGGCCGGCTGTACGGCCGCGGTGCCGCGGATGACAAGGCCGGCATCATGGTGCACGTGGGGGCGCTGCGTGCCCTTGATGACGTTCTCGGCGCCGGCCCGGGTGTTGGCATCACCTTTTTCATCGAAGGAGAAGAGGAAGCGGGTTCGCCCACCTTCCGGAACTTCCTCGAAACGCACCGGGACCTGCTGCAGGCCGATGTGATCGTCGTCGCGGATTCAGGCAACTGGAAGGTCGGCACCCCGGCCCTCACCACCAGCCTGCGCGGGCTGGTGGACGGCACGTTTGAGGTGCGTGTCCTCGGCCACGCCGTTCACTCAGGCATGTTCGGCGGACCCGTGCTGGACGCGCCGACCCTGCTGGCCCGCCTGATCAGTACCTTCCATGACGAGGAGGGCAACCTTGTGATCGACGGTCTGACCGGGTTCGACGACGCCGGGGTGGACTACCCGGAGCAGGATTTCCGGGAGGACTCCTCGGTCCTGGACTCCGTCCGGCTGGCTGGGAGCGGGACCATCGCCTCCCGGCTGTGGACCAAGCCGGCCCTTTCCATCATTGGTATCGACGTGCCGTCGGTGGCGATGGCCTCCAACACGATCCAGCCGGTGGCCAGGGCAAAGTTCAGCATCCGGCTGGCACCGGGGCAGGACCCGGCTGAAGCCATGGATGCGGTGGCCAGGCACCTTGAAGCGCACCGCCCGTTCGGGGCGGAAGTGCGGTTCACCCCGGGGGAGAGCGGCAACGCCTTCGCAACTGACACGTCAGCCCCGGCTGCGCAGACAGCGCTCTGGGCACTGGAAACAGCCTGGGGCACTACCCCTGTGGAAATGGGAGTCGGGGGTTCCATTCCGTTCATCGCTGACCTCGTGGAGGTCTTTCCGGCCGCGCAGATCCTGATCACGGGGGTTGAGGATCCGGACTCCCGCGCACACTCGGCCAACGAATCGCTGAACCTCGCGGACTTCGAGAACGCCATCCTCGCGGAGGCGCTCCTCTTGGCACGGCTGGGAATACAGGAAACCCCCTAGACGGTTACGGGACCGGGGGTGCCCCGACGTACCATGGAGTGAACTGGCTCCCGGTCCCGCAGCGTTGCCCATGGCGGAGTATGAATGACCGACATGAGGAACGGCTGCCGGAAGACCGGGTGCCCGGACGGAAAGAGAGAAGCAATGAGTACTTCCACGAGTGAGAATGCCGCCGGCCTGAGCGGGACGGAAACGGAAGCAGAACTGCCGATCCACGACGTGGCACTGTCCGACGTGGCAGCCGGCAAAGTACGCTCCCTCCTGGAGCAGGAGGGCCGCACCGACCTGCGCCTGCGTGTGGCCGTGCAGCCCGGCGGCTGCTCCGGACTGATCTACCAGCTCTACTTTGATGAGCGGGTGCTGGAGGGGGATGCAGTGCGCGACTTCGACGGCGTCGAAGTAATCGTCGACAAGATGAGCGTGCCGTACCTGTCCGGGGCCTCCATTGATTTCGAGGACACCATTTCCAAGCAGGGCTTCACCATCGACAATCCCAACGCCGGTGGCTCCTGTGCCTGTGGAGACTCCTTCCACTAGGCCCGGCACGGTCTCCGGACCGTAATAGAGGGTATTCTGCCCGGCACGCGGTGCGGTCTGTCACTGGACAGCACCGCGTCCGGGGTAAGCTCTACACGTAGTAGTAAAACTGATCGTGCGCAGCTGGGGGTTTTTTTATGTCCGCTGTGCCGCACTTGCACGTAACAAGAGGAAGGGCCGTCTGTGAGTTCGCAGGACCGAACCAGCAGCCGACGCGCCAGGATCTTAAAGATCTCAGCCGTAACGTCGGCCGGCGCGTTGTTTTTATCGGGTTGTTCGTCGGATGTCCAAAAGGGCTGGTTGCCCACGGAACACGACACGACCAACCACACCGGCCGCATCATGGACCTCTGGGTCAATTCATGGATCGCCGCTCTGGCCGTTGGTATCCTCACCTGGGGTCTGCTCCTCTGGTGCATCATCGCTTACCGGCGCCGCAAGAATGAGACGGGCTACCCCCGCCAGCTGAGCTACAACCTGCCGCTGGAAATCTTCTACACGGCCATCCCGCTCTTCATGGTTCTGGTGCTGTTCTTCTTCACCGACCAGGACATCCGGGCACTTGAAGCCCGCGATGACAACCCGGACGTCGTCGTCGATGTCCGCGGCAAGCAGTGGTCTTGGGACTTCAACTATGTCAATGAAGACAAGTACTACAGCGGAGTCCAGGTCAACCTCGACGGCCAGGAGAAGACCGAATCCGAGATGCCGACCCTGTACCTGCCGGTGAACAAATCGGTTGAACTGCAGCTCAATGCCCGCGACGTCATCCACTCCTTCTGGGTCCCCGCGTTCCTGCAGAAGAAGGACATGATCCCGGGCCGCACCAACTACATCACTCTTACCCCGCAGCAGGAAGGCACCTTCGAAGGAAAGTGCGCTGAGCTCTGCGGCGAGTACCACTCCGAGATGCTCTTCAATGTGAAGGTTGTTTCCGAGGCCGAGTACGAGGCCTACCTGGCCACCCTCAACGATGGCCAGCTGGGTGCGGAATACGACCGCAACACAAACCTGAATCCGACGAAGTAAGGAGGTAGGAGGAAAGCAATGACTACCCTGGAATACACTTCGGAGGAATCACGCACGCAGGTCGCCCCGCGCGTTGTGCCGGTCTCCAAGGGACGCATCGTCGTCAACTGGATCACCTCCACTGACCACAAGACCATCGGGTACATGTACCTGATCGCCTCATTCATTTTCTTCTGCCTCGGCGGCGTGATGGCCCTGGTCATCCGTGCCGAGCTGTTTGAACCCGGTATGCAGATCCTGCAGACCAAGGAGCAGTACAACCAGCTCTTCACCATGCATGGCACTGTCATGCTGCTGATGTTCGCCACCCCGCTTTTTGCAGGATTCGCCAACGTCATCATGCCGCTCCAGATCGGCGCACCCGACGTCGCGTTCCCGCGGCTCAACGCCCTCGCCTTCTGGTTCTTCCTCTTCGGCAGCGTCATCGCAGTCTCCGGCTTCATCACCCCGCAGGGCGCAGCGTCCTTCGGCTGGTTTGCCTACGCACCCTTGTCGAACACAACGTTCTCGCCAGGTGTCGGCGGTGACCTCTGGGTCTTCGGCCTTGCGCTCTCCGGCTTCGGCACCATTCTTGGCGGCGTCAACTTCATCACCACGATCATCTGCATGCGTGCCCCGGGCATGACCATGTGGCGGATGCCGATCTTCACCTGGAACACCCTTGTGACGGCCATCCTGATCCTGATGGCTTTCCCGCCGCTGGCTGCTGCACTGTTCGCCCTCGGCGCTGACCGCCGGTTCGGCGCTCACATCTTTGATCCGGAGAACGGCGGTGCCATCCTTTGGCAGCACTTGTTCTGGTTCTTCGGGCACCCTGAGGTCTACATCATCGCGCTGCCGTTCTTCGGTATCGTTTCGGAGATCTTCCCGGTCTTCAGCCGCAAGCCGATCTTCGGCTACAAGGGCCTGGTCTACGCAACGATCGCGATCGCAGCCCTCTCCGTGACCGTGTGGGCACACCACATGTACGTCACCGGCGGCGTGCTGCTTCCGTTCTTCGCCTTCATGACAATGCTGATCGCGGTGCCTACCGGGGTGAAGTTCTTCAACTGGATCGGCACGATGTGGCGGGGGTCCATCACCTTCGAGACTCCGATGCTCTGGAGCATCGGCTTCCTCATCACCTTCCTGTTCGGCGGACTGACCGGCATCATCCTGTCCTCCCCGCCGCTGGACTTCCACGTTTCGGATACTTACTTCGTGGTCGCCCACTTCCACTACGTGGTCTTCGGAACCGTTGTCTTCGCAATGTTCGCCGGCTTCTACTTCTGGTGGCCGAAGTGGACCGGAAAGATGCTCAACGAACGCCTCGGCAAGATCCACTTCTGGCTGCTGTTCCTGGGCTTCCACGGCACGTTCATGATCCAGCACTGGCTGGGTGTCATCGGCATGCCGCGCCGTTACGCGGACTACCTGGTGGAAGACAACTTCACCGCTATGAACCAGTTCTCCACGATCGCCTCCTTCGTCCTGGGAGCCTCGCTGATTCCGTTCTTCTGGAACGTCTACATCACCTGGCGCCACGGCAAGAAGGTTGAAGTTGATGACCCCTGGGGCTTCGGTGCATCGCTCGAGTGGGCTACGTCCTGCCCGCCGCCGCGCCACAACTTCACGTCGCTGCCGCGCATCCGTTCGGAGCGTCCGGCACTGGATCTCCACCACCCGGAACTCCAGCAGACCGTGACCCATGAGTCCGCAGCGGGCAAGGTGCTCGGGTCCGCTGACCGCAAGGAGGCCGTGAAGTGAAAATCGAATCCAAGCTCTTCCTTCTGATGGCCCCGTTCTTCCTCCTGGTGGGCGTTGTGTACGGCTACCTCGTGGAGTGGATGGAACCGGTTGGCTTCCTGGCGCTCTTCCTGACCGCCGGCATGTCATTGATGGTCGGTTACTACCTGGCCTTCACCGCACGCCGGGTCGGCATGCGGCCGGAGGACCGGCTGGATGCTGAAATCCACGAAGGTTCCGGCGAGCAGGGCTTCTTCAGCCCCTGGAGCTGGTGGCCCCTGGTTCTGGCTACGGCCTGTGCTGCAGGCTTCCTGGGCCTCGCAGTCGGCTGGTGGGTCTTCTACATCGGTGCTGGCCTCGCTGTCATTGCCCTTGTTGGCTGGGTCTTCGAGTACAGCCGCGGAAACCACGCACACTAAGGTGTTCCGCAGGTAGTTCAGGTTCGACGAAAGGGAGGATCCGCAGTTCGCTGCGGATCCTCCCTTTTGCTGTTCCTGCGTGTCTTTCGTCCGGCCCGGATGTGCTGGCGCTTCCCGGTGTGCCGGTATCCTAAAGACAGTGCCGCTCCATCCTCTACAGGGGGTTCCCTCCGCATGTTCGCTGTGTCCTTCCCGGCTCCGGTCTGTCCGTGATAGCCAGGGCCCTGCGGGACTTCCCCGATTCCATTGACGCAGCGTCCGGCGTCCCCAAGCACCGGCAGCTTGAGGACATCCTGCGCCGGTTTGTCGACCAGCATGCCCCAGCGGGTGCAGCCCTGCCTTCGGAACGGGAACTCGCCGCACACTTCAACGTTGCCCGGATGACAATCCGCCAGTCCATCGATGCGCTGGTTGCTGATGAGGTCCTGGAGCGTGTGGTGGGTGTCGGTACGTTTGTGGCGCGGCCCAAACTCGACCTGCAGATCAAGCTCACGTCCTACAGTGAGGAGATGCACCGCCGAGGCATGGTCCCGGACGCGCGCGTGCTGACCTTTGAGCAGGTGCCAGCATCCCACCTGGTGGCCCGGGAACTGCAGATCGACCCGGGACAGCCCGTGGTCCGCTTCCGCCGTCAGCTGCTCGCTGACGGGGAGCCAATGAGTGTGGACGAGAATTTCATTCCCGCCTGGCACGTACCGGGCATGCTCGACGAGGAGCCGCCCACGTCGCTGTACCGGGTCCTGAGTGAGCGTTACGGGATGGTCATCGAATGGGGCGAGGACACCATCGAGGCCACAGCCGCTTCAGCGTCCATCGCCCGCCTGCTCAACGTCGAGCTGGGCGCCCCGCTGCTGAAGATCCAGCGCCACGCGTATGTTTCCCGGTCCATGGTGGACTATTCCGTCTCGTACTACCGCGCGGACCGGTACAAGCTCTGGGTGCCGCTCCAGCGGCCCGGTATCCGGACACCGCGCACCTATCACCCCGGACGCCACCAGGCGACCTGACAAAGAATGGAGGGATCAGCCAAGAATGGAGATCCTGAGGATGTACAAGCAGGATCCGCCCCGCGCGATGCTGTTCAAAGAAGCAGTCTACGAACCCGAAGACGGTTCGCTGATGACAACGCAGGGGAGGGTCGGGCATGAGGGCACCGTAGCCGTCCGTGAAGACGTCGACGCCGAAAAGGCGGAGACCCTCCTGGCCTCCTTTAGTGCAGCAGCAGCTGCCGCCGGCTACGCCGAGATCCCGGAGGAGGAACAGCACTGGGTGATTGCCCAGTACCGGCTGAAATCCCGTGAAGGCACCGAACGGGACCGCTACCTCGAGCACAAGGCGGCGACAGCCATCGGGACGTACTTTTCCTGGCGGGGGCTCGGATCAGTGGAGGAAACCGCCTTCAGCCCCTACAAGCTGAACATCCTCTGCCTGGTCCCGGACGTCAAGCTGGCGGTCAAGGGGATTCAGGTTGTCATTCGGGAATCGCGCCTGGACTTCACGAAACTGAGTATCGGAGCAGCTCCCTTCGCCGATTTGGAGCATCCCGTCCGCAAGCATCCGCTGCCCTCCCGGGAATCATTCGAGCTGTAGACACGCCCGCCCGGCGGTCAGGCAGCTTTCACACCGGATACAAAAAAGAACTCCCGGCCAGCAATGCTGGCCGGGAGTTCTTTTTCGTGCGGAGGGCTAGTGCTTCTCGAGGGAAGCGGGAGCCTGATCCTCTGCGCTTGCCTCAACTTCGGCAGGCGCTTCGTGATGGTGTGCTGCTTCGAGTTCGGCCGGCGTCACCGGAGCAACGCGGTCCTCGAAGAAGAACCGGGAGAGTGCTCCGCGGCGCTTCTCCTGGCGGCTGACCTTGCCGCGGGCATCCGGCTGAGCCGGCTGGACCTGCGGCGAGTCGAAAGCGACCAGCTTGTAGCGCTTGTACTCGTCGAGCGGTTCGTGGACCTCGATGTACTCACCGTGCGGGAGGCGGACAATACGGCCGCTTTCCACACCGTGGAGCACAATTTCACGATCCTTGCGCTGCAGCGCCAGGGCGATGCGGCGGGCCACGATGAAACCGATGACCGGGCCGAAGAAGAACAGAGCGCGCAGCCAGTAGGTGACATCGTTCAGCGACACATGGAAGTGCGTGGCGATGAGGTCGGAGCTGGCAGCAGCCCACATAACGCAGTAGAAGATCACGCCGGCAACGCCGATGGCGGTGCGGGTCGGCGCGTTGCGCGGACGGTCAAGCAGGTTGTGGATCCGCTTGTCCTTGGTGACCCAGGCTTCGATCCACGGCCAGGTGAAGAGCAGCGTGAAGACGATGCCCGCGGGGACCAGGGCCGGCAGCAGCACGTTCAGGGACAGTGTGTTGACGCCCCAGGGGAACGGAATGTTCCATTCGAACGGGAAACCGAACAGCCAGCCCGGCATCAGACGGAGTGCACCGTCCACCCAGCCGATGTACCAGTCAGGCTGGGTGCCTGCCGAAACGGGGGAGGGGTCGTACGGGCCATAGTTCCAGATCGGGTTGATCGTGAAGACCGCGGAGATAAACGCGATGATGCCGAAGACGATGAAGAAGAATCCACCGGCCTTGGCTGCGTAGACCGGGCCGACAGGGAAGCCGACAACGTTGTTGTTGGTACGTCCCGGACCGCGCCACTGGGTGTGCTTGTGGATAACGACCATAAACAGGTGGATGGCAATCATCAGGAGGATGAGGGCCGGAACCAGCAGGATGTGCAGCACGTACAGGCGGCCGATGACCGCAGTACCCGGGAACTCCCCTCCGAAGAGGAAGAAGCTGATGTAGGTACCAACAACAGGGACTGCCTTGATAACACCGTCGATGATGCGCAGGCCGTTACCGGACAGCAGATCATCCGGCAGGGAGTAACCGGTGAAGCCGGCAGCCAGGGCCAGGATCAGCAGCACGCCGCCGACAACCCAGTTGAGTTCGCGCGGCTTGCGGAACGCACCGGTGAAGAAGACACGCAGCATGTGCACGGAGACTGAAGCCACGAACAGCAGGGCCGACCAGTGGTGGACCTGGCGCATGAACAGTCCGCCGCGGATGTCGAAGGAAATGTCCAGCGACGAAGCGTATGCCACGGACATTTCCACGCCCTTGAGCGGCACATAGCTGCCGTCGTAGTGCGTTTCGGCCATTGACGGGTCGAAGAAGAACGTCAGGAACGTTCCGGAGAGGAGAAGGATGACGAAGCTGTAGAGCGCCACTTCACCAAACATGAAGGACCAGTGGTCAGGAAAGACCTTGCGGCCGAATTCCTTGACCATCATGGAGCCGCTTACGCGGGAATCCACGAAGTTGGTGATGCGCCCGAGCTTGGTCTTCGGCTCGTAGGTGCCGGTTGCAGAGGTAGCAGTCATGATCAGCCACGCTCCCAGTAGCTCGGTCCAACGGGTTCTGTGAAGTCGCTGGTGGCGATGAGGTAACCCTCGTCATCAACGGCGATCGGCAGCTGGGGCAGCGGCCGGACGGCCGGCCCGAAGATCACGGCGCATTCCTGCGTCAGGTCGAACGTGGACTGGTGGCACGGGCACAGCAGGTGGTGCGTGTGCTGCTCGTACAGTGCCACGGGGCAGCCGACGTGCGTGCAGATCTTCGAGTAGGCAACAATGCCGTCCACCGACCAGTCTTCACGGCCGGGGGAGGGGTTGAGCTTGGACGGATCGAGGCGCATCAGCAGGACAACAGCCTTGGCCTTCTCCTCCAGCTTGTGCTCGGCGTCGTTCAGGCCTTCGGGAATGACGTGGAACGCGGAACCGAGGGTAACGTCCGATGCCTTGATCGGGGTGCCGCTGGGATCGCGGGTCAGGCGCACGCCGTTGTCCCACATGGTGTGGCGCAGGACGTCGCCCGGGAGCGGGCCCAGATCGCGGAACATTGCGATCGCCGGCAGCGGAGCCAGTGCAACCGCACCCAGGAGGGTGTTGCGGATGAGCGGGCGGCGCTTGATCCCGGTCTCCTCGATGATGTCGCCGATCATCTTCTCGGCGACAACACGGTCTTCCTCCGGACGGACTTCGTGACGTTCCTCGATGACTTCGTGGTCCGGCATGAGGGTCTTGGCCCAGTGCACGATGCCGACGCCGATGCCGAGCATCGCGAAGGCGGTGCCGAGGCCGAGGAAGAGGTTCTGCACCCGCAGGGTGCCGATGGTCTCATCCAGGCGGATAAAGAAATACGCGTAGAAAAAGAGCAGCGTTCCGATGACCGAGATGGCGAAGAGAATCGCCACCTGCTTTTCGGCGCGCTTCTCTGCCCGGGGATCCGTGTCGGCCAGGCGAGGGCGGTGCGGGGGAAGTCCAGGATTCTGGAATTCCCCTTCGACGCCCTGGCCAGCCGTAGCAACGGTGCCCGAGGTATTCGGACTGCCGTGACTATGGTCGCCCATGATCCCCCTCATCCTTCTCTTGAAACTGCATTAGTAGACCTATGTGTAACTGTGATGTCACCCCGTGGGGTGAGCGCGGCGATGGTTAGGAAGACCGGGAGGTCAACCAGATAGTGAAAGCAATGATCAGGCCAAGTCCAGCTGTCCAGATGAACAGGCCTTCGGAGACCGGACCGAGTGAACCGAGTTCTGCGCCGCCGGGGGAACCGTTGGCTTCGACGGTCTTCAGGAAGGTGATGATGTCCTGCTTCTCCTCGGGGGAGATGTTGGCATCGGAGAAGACGGGCATGTTCTGCGGGCCGGTGACCATGGCCTCGTAGATGTGCTCTTCGCTGACACCTTCAAGGGCCGGTGCGAACTTGCCACGCGTCAGGGCGCCGCCGGCGCCTGCTGCGTTGTGGCACATGGCGCAGTTGACGCGGAACAGCTCGCCGCCGGCAGCTGCGTCGCCGGTGGTTTCGAGGTACTGCTCTTCCGGGACGGACGGGCCTGCGCCGAGGGAGGCAACGTAGGCAGCCAGCTGCGCGGTCTGTTCGTCGTTGAACTGCGCCGGCTTCTGCTGGGCCTGGGGGCCCTGCATGGCCATCGGCATACGGCCGGTGCCGACCTGGAAGTCGACCGATGCCGCTCCGACGCCTACAAGGGACGGTCCGTTTTCGGTGCCGGTGGACTCCATGCCGTGGCAGGTGGCGCAGTTGGCAATGAAAAGCTTCTCGCCCTGCTGCACATCATCGGCAGTGTAGGTAGTGGCGGCCTGTGCCTCGTTCGCTCCGCTGGCGGCTGCATAGATGCCACCGGTAACGATGAGGCCCAGCAGCAGCAGTACTACTGCTGCCAAGGGGTGACGTCGCCTTTGCGATAGTGCCTTCACTTAGTGGTTCCTAACTTGTGTGGTCTTTTGGTTGCTCGTGCCACTTTGAATCTGGTGTGGTGATGCCCAGCTGGCGGGCTACTTGAGGAAGTAGATGATGACGAAGAGGGCAATCCAGACCACGTCAACGAAGTGCCAGTAGTAGGACGTCACGATCGCTGACGTTGCTTCGAAGTGGCCGAACCGCTTGGCGGCGTAGGCACGTCCGATGATGAACAGGAATGCGATCAGGCCGCCGGCCACGTGCAGGCCGTGGAAGCCGGTGGTGATGTAGAAAGAGGATCCGTACGCGTTGGAGGAGAGCGAGATCCCGTGGGAAACAAGCTCCGCGTATTCGTATGCCTGAACGGATACGAAGATCGCTCCGAGGATGAAGGTCAGGAAGAACCACTCGACCATTCCCCAACGTGCGATCTGGAAGAAGCCGCCGGTACGGCGCGGCTGGAGCCGTTCAGCGGCAAAGACGCCGAACTGGCAGCTAAAGGAACTGGAAACAAGGATCACCGTGTTCACGAAGGCGAAGGGCACGTTCAGCTTGGCTGTTTCGATCTCCCACATCTCGCCCGAGGTGGAGCGGAGAGTGAAGTACATCGCAAACAGCGCAGCAAAGAACATGAGCTCGCTCGAGAGCCACACCACGGTCCCTACGGAGACCATATTGGGGCGGTTCAGCGTGGGGTGAGCCGGGGTACTGGGGGCATGGGTCGCTGTTGTCACATAGACATTATGGCCGCAAAACTGCCCAGTTCACCAACAGAACCGCACGAACGGCGCGTCCGATTCGTTCCCAAACGGCCCGCTTCCCAATAACGGCGCGGAACTGGCGCTCCGGAAACAAATCAGCATTTTCTACAATTCGTAGATAACCTAGGTTGTGTGAGTACGTTTCCGAGTTCCAAGCACACCTGGCCGACGCTGATCAACGCGCTCATTGCGGGAGAGGACCTGAGCACCGAACAGACCTGGTGGGCCATGAACACGATCATGGCCGGGGACGCAACGGACGCCCAGATCGCGGGGTTCCTGGTGTCCCTGAAGGCCAAGGGTGAAAGCGTCGAGGAACTCACCGGCCTGGTTGAGGCCATGCTGGAGAATGCCCGGCCCATCCATATCCCGGGCGAAACACTTGACATCGTGGGAACCGGCGGAGACCGGCACGACACCGTCAACATTTCGACGATGGCGGCGCTGGTGTGTGCCGGCGCCGGAGCCAAGGTGGTTAAGCACGGCAACCGGGCGGCGTCGTCGTCCTCGGGTTCCGCCGATGTGATTGAAGCGCTGGGCGTCCGCCTGGACCTCCCGGTGGAGCGCGTTGCCGAAGCCGCAGTTGAGGCAGGGATCACCTTCTGCTTCGCCCAGGTGTTCCACCCGTCGATGCGCTTCGCCGCCGTCGCCCGGCGCGACATGGGTGTGCCCACGGCGTTCAACTTCATGGGGCCGCTGACCAATCCTTCGCGTCCGTCCGCCTCGGCGATTGGCGTGGCCGACGAACGCCTTGCACCGCTTATTGCCGGCGTGCTGGCCGCCCGGGGCGTCCGGGCGCTGGTGTTCCGCGGCGGCGACGGCCTGGATGAACTGACGACGACGGGTCCCTCCACCGTCTGGGAGGTGCGTAACGGCACCGTAGAGCGCTCCGTGGTGGATCCCCTGGATCTTGGGATCAGCAGGGCCACGCTGGATGATCTGCGCGGAGGAGACGCCCCCGCCAATGCCGCCGTCGTGCTCAGCGTCCTGGCCGGAGACAAGGGGCCGGTGCGGGACGCTGTGCTGCTGAACGCGGCCGCAGCTCTGGTCGCCCTGGATTCTTCTGCTGACGGGACGCTGCCTGAGCGGCTCAGGGCCGCTCTGCGGCGCGCCGAGGAGTCGGTGGACAGCGGTCAGGCGCGGGCGGCCCTGGACCGGTGGGTGGCAGTCACGCAGTAAGTACGCCGCCGCGCGCCCGTCACCGCAAAAAAGAGAGGCAGGCCAGGCGGCCTGCCTCTCTTTTTTGGTGCCGCTATAACCTGGGTCACCCTTGAAGTTCGTTCCCCTAACGCTGCGCAGGACGCTGGGTTAGGGGAACGAACTATCTGTTTTGCCAGCCTAATTAGCCGTCGAAACCGAGGGAAAAAGCGGCGTCCAGATCGTGTTTGGAGTAAGCCCGGAAGGCTATCTGGGTGGTGGTGCCGATCACGCCGGGGACTTTGGAGAGCCGGTTCGCGATGGTGTCGGCCAGGTCCTCGTGGCGGCGGACCCGGGCGATGGCAATCAGGTCCCACTCACCCGTGACCGAGTAGACCTCGCTGATGCCCTCGAGCTCGGAGATTTCCTCGGCACATTCAGGGATCCGGGCGGAGTCGGTCTGGATGAGTACGAAAGCGGTGATCATTGCTTGCCTTTCGAAGGTCCTGCAGGGCGCGGAATGTCAGGCCCTGTCCTTGAGCCTAGTGGAATCCCGGCGGGCGTGCCCGCGCGTGACAATGGAGCACACGGCCCGCGGCAGCAGCAGGAACGCTGCCAGCACACCGAAAGTCACCAGGGCGAAGCTGGGGGCAACTCCGCCGCCGGCAAGGAAGCGGATCACCAGTCCCGCGCCGGCCGTGATGAGCCACAGGACGACGCCCGCCGGCCACAGCGCCTCAGGGCGCCGCCAGGCGCGAAGCGCCAGCCAGCCGGCCAGGCAGGCGGCGATAAACGGCGAGGCTGTCAGCAGCACACCGGCCGGATCCACTCCGTGGGCATGCGTGTCCCTGCCGAGGGCCGCGAAGGTGATGATGAGTACGACGTCGATGGCCAGGAAGGCGGGCCAGAAACGGGAGAGCGGGGATTTCACTGGGTAGGTCCTTAGTCCTGTGGATGTCCGCCATGGGCCCGGACATAGGGCCCCAGCAGCTCGTGCACGCGTTCGCGCACCTGTTCGTGCGGGACGCCGGCTTCGAGCAGGCGGGTCCCGGTGTGGACGATTGCGTTGATGAGGGCCGCAGTGCTGGCGGGGTCCTCGGCGCCCATCTCCTCAAGCGTGCCGACCAGCGGGTCGAGCAGCTGCTGGTGCATACGGGTGCTTTGGGCATCGAGTTCCTCACTGGGCGCAACGGCAGCGAGGGCGCTTCCGACTGCGTGTTCGCCTTCGGCGACCAGGGCGATGTTGGTCAGGACGTAGGCGAGGATCCGGTCGGCCGGAAGGCTCTCTGCGGCCATGGCTTCCTCAACCCGGCGCGCCCAGCGCGGGAAAACGTCGAGCACGAGGGCGTTCAGCAAATCGGTCCGTGACCTGTAGTACTGGTAGGCGCTCGGCCTGGCCAGGCCTGCCAAGGCAGCGACCTCGGCCATGCTGGGGGCCTCACCCGTCTTCGCAAGCAGTGTCCTGGCGGCGTCCAGGAGTGCCCTTTGCTGCGCCGCCCGGTGCTCGGCGACCGTCGGGGCAGTGATGCGGGGCAAAGGGCCCTCCTGTTCTTGCATTCTCTAGCTGGCCAGCCGGCCGTCCACCATCTCAACAACCCTGTCGCAGTGATGGAGGACATCGTGATCGTGGGTAACCATAACTGTAGCAACGCCGTGCTCGTGGGTTTCCCTGGCCAGCAATGCCACGACGTCCTGGCTGCGTTTGCGGTCCAGTGCGGCCGTCGGCTCGTCAACGAGCAGCAGGGTGGGTTTTGTCACCAGTGCCCGGGCGATGCCGACACGCTGCCGCTCACCGCCGGACAGCTGGCCGGGGCGGGCCTTCAGCTTATGTCCCATTCCGACGGCGTCGAGCAGCTCCTGCGGGTTGAACCTGCCGCCTCTTTTGGCCATCCGGTGCACCAACTCGAGCTGTTCGGCGGCGTTCAGTGCGGGGATAAGGTTGCCGGACTGGAAGACGAAGCCGATGTTTTCCAGCCGGAACCGTGCCTTCGCAGCTTTGCCGAGCCTCCCCAGATCGGTCCCGTTAACGCTGACCTGTCCGGAGTCTGGAGTGGTCAGCGCGCCGGCGACGGCGAGCAGGGAGGACTTGCCCGCACCGGACGGTCCGACGACGGCGACGAGTTCCCCGGGTTCAACGCTCAGGCTCACGTTGTCCAGGGCCTTGACGGTGCTGGAGCCGTCTCCGAGGGAGAGGTTGGCCGCCTCGATGACCAGCCCGCGGGTTCGCAGGGTTTCGGTGGTGGTGATGATCTGCGTGCTCAACGCTGTCCTCCCAGGGCAGCCAGGGGATCCACCCTGGAAATACGGACGATGGCGATAGCCGCTCCCAGGACACCCATGAGGATGGTCAGGGATGCGGCCACCGAAATGGGGCCGGCCTCCAGAGTGAAAGGCATCGCTGTCCCGGACATCCACGCCCCAAGGCCGAGACCGGCTGCAAGTCCGGCCGCGGTTGAGAGGGCCAGGATCACAACGGCCTGGAAAATTCCGTCGCGCAGGAGGTAGCCGGTGGACGCGCCGACCGCGCGGAGGACAGCGAGTTCATGCTTCCGCTGGATCGTCCAGACGGTGAAGAACGCACCGACCACCAGGGCGCAGATCGCGTAGAGGAAGACCTGGATCATCTCCAGCGTCAGGGTCTCTGCGGTGTAGCCGGGGGAGGCATCGAAGGAGTCCTGCAGTGTGGACGTCACCGTACCGGCTGCAGCGTCACCCGCTGCGAAGTCCAGGTCCGCGCCGTCCGCGGCTTTGATGGCGATGGTGCTGGCGGTCTCGAAGCCCAGCGCAGAGATGTCGCCGGCGGACGGGGCACCGGGCTGGGACTGGCCGCTGGCAATCAGCTGCCAGGTCCCAAGCGGAAGGTAGGCAACGGTGACATGGCCGAACGTTGCCTGGCCCTCGGTGTAGCCAACGACGCGCAGCTCGGCACCGATACGGTCCAGGGTGATCACTGAACCAAGCTCGATTCCTTCTTCTGCGGCGGTGGGCGAAACGACGATTTCGTCGACGGCTTCGATGCCCCGGCCGTCCCCGATCCGGGGAGCCAGGAAGGAGCCGGTGTCCACTCCGAAGAGGGAAAGATCCACCTGGGTCCCGTCTGCGGTGGCACCGTTCATCATGGTGGAGCCCATCATGGTGACCTCGTCGACACCGGGCTGGGTGCGCCAGGCCTCCGCCTGCGACGCGTCGACAACACTTCGGGAGAAAGCGTTGTCTGTTTTGGTGCCCTCATTGAAAGCGAATGCGGTGGCGGGCATGCTCTTCAAGCCGGAGACGCCGTCGTTGACAAGGCCGGAGGACAAGCCGGAAAGGAGGACCATCAGCACGGAGATAAGCGCTATGACGCCGCCCATCAGTCCGAACCTGGCCCGTGCGAAA
Source organism: Arthrobacter sp. Helios (assembly GCF_023167125.1). Classification (NCBI taxonomy): domain Bacteria; kingdom Bacillati; phylum Actinomycetota; class Actinomycetes; order Micrococcales; family Micrococcaceae; genus Arthrobacter; species Arthrobacter sp. Helios. Next base: position 1,458,293 of record NZ_CP095402.1, on the reverse strand, counting down.
CGCAGCTCGCGCAGCGCTAGATACATGGGAATTCCTTGGTAGTGGGGATGCAGGTATGTTGCCGACAGTGCGTCAGCAACATACCAACATGATGTCAGAAAGATGCTCTTCGGAAAACCGGAAGCGGCAGCTGCTGCCGTAAGTGCCGCTGGAACCTAGTGCCCTGGCACCGGCTCTGCTGTGCTTGGTGGATGACCGTGGTCCGGGGATTCTGGCGGCGCCTGCGCCGTTCCCGGTTGGTGCGGTGGACAGCGGCGGCGGTGGTGCTGCTGCTCATCTTCGAGTACGTGGTTCTGCCCCAGCTGGTGGGCTCGGACAACGTCCTGCGGGCGCTGGCAGGGCTTTCCCCGGTCCTGATTGGGGCTGCGTTCTGCCTGGAAGCTGTGTCGCTGTGCTGTTACAGCGCGCTGACCAGGGAAGTGCTGCCGGGTGCCCGCCGCCCGCGCTGGTTCACTCTGCTGCGGATCGATCTCAGCGACCTGGCCGTGAACCACACGGTGCCGGGAGGGGGCACCACGTCAGCTGCCGTCCGGTACAGCCTCCTGACCCGGGCGGGTGTGCTGCCCCAGGACGCCCTGAGCGCCGCGATGGTGCAGGTGGTGGGCGCGAACCTGGTGCTCGGAGCACTGTTTGCCGCAGGGCTGCTGAGCGCGCTGGGCGAGGTGCGGGTGAACCGGTATTTTGCAGCAGCCGGCGTTATTGTGCTGGTTCTTCTGGCCGTGAGCGCGCTGGTCCTTTCCGTCCTGGACCGCCACCTGGCCGGAGCTGTCCACGCGGCGCGCCGGATCGCCGGGTGGAGCCGGGTGATCCAGCCGGATGCGGCCGAGCGTTTCGTGCGGACCATGGCGGCCGAGACTGCCATGTTCCGGCGGGATCCAGGACGCCTGGCCCGGGCACTGATGCTCGCCGTCAGCTATTGGGTCTTCGACGCGGCCTGTCTCTGGTTGTTCGTTGCCGCCTTCGGGCATGTACTTGCGCCGGGGGAACTCCTGACGGCCTACGCACTGGGCAACCTGGTGGCCCTGGCACCGCTGACTCCGGGCGGCCTCGGGCTGGTTGAGGGGGTCCTGGTTCCAGCCCTGGTGAGCTTCGGTACTCCGAACTCGGCCGCCGTCCTGGGCGTGCTGTCCTGGCGGATCCTAAACTTCTGGCTGCCCATCCCCGCGGGCGGCCTGGCGTGGCTGTGGCTGCGTGCGGGCCCGCTGCGCCGGTCGGCACGGCAGGGGAGGCGGCGGGCGGGACCGGGCTGAGACGGATATCCGGGCCTGGCAGCGCTGGGATCTAGTGCAGCAGGCTCATCCAGTTCTGCGGTACCCGGCCGGCCGGACCGGGCACCGGCTGGCTGTCAGGGTGCGCCTGGGGCGGGGCGAGGTCCGGACCGGCAAACATGGCCTGCTCCGGATAGCTGTAGAACCAGTCCTCCCCGGGTTCGAAACTGCGGACCACTGGATGCCCTGAGGCCTGCTCGTGCGCCGAAGCGTGCTGCGAGGGGCTGGAATCGCAGCAGCCGATGTGGCCACACTCGGCACACCGGCGAAGGTGGAACCACCAGCCATCCTGCTGGAGGCACTCAACACAGCCTGTCCCGCTGGGTGCAGCCGCCGGATCGATGCCGGAAATAGGGTCCATGATGGGTCTCCTTGGGGTAGGCGGAACTGCCGGACCTGCCGGAACTGCCGGACCTGCCGGAACTGCCGGCTGGGGCCAGCCGGGAGGGTGCTTCCCGGAACGGAGCGGGGTTGGCCCCGCTCTTCCTCAGGGTAGCCACGGGCCGGGCGTGCCAGAAGCGGCACCGCCAAATAGCCGGGTGGCGCCCGCGGATCAAAGTGCGGGCGCGCGCAACGCCGGACCCACGGGCCGGGTCGGCCGGGCACCCGGCCGGGAAGCATTTGGCGGGAAGCGGCACCGGACACTGCAGGAAAGTTGGATGCGGCACAAGAGCCTGTGAAATCCGGCACCAGCAGCGCCGGAGCTTCGCTCTGCGCCGCGGAACCCGCGGCAGAGTGATTTCCGCCGCGCCCTAGCCTTAAAAAATGAAGATCCTGCCTTTGGCGGCAGCGGGGTTCATGGCTGGAGCTGTGGCAGCAGCCGGCACGCTTGCCGCAACTGCAATACACAGAGACCCACGACCATCGGCGCTTTTTATCCGCGGAGTGTTTTCCAGCGGGGGAAAGGTGCAGCTCCGGACCCTGCGCAAGCACGTTCATGGAGGCGGCGTCAAAGCTCACCGCGGCCTGAGCTATCTCGGGAAGTCCAAGCGTCCCAGCCTCGACGTTTTCCTGCCCGAAAATGCCGGCCGGAACCCGCTCCCCGTGGTGGTGTGGGTGCACGGCGGAGCCTGGATTTCAGGGTGCAAGGAGAACGTGGCACCCTACCTGGAAATCCTCGCCGGTCAGGGGTACGCCGTCGTCGGCGTCGGCTACTCGATCTCCCCGGAGGCCAACTATCCGCAGGCCGTGACCGAACTTAACGGTGCTTTGGCCTACCTGCGTGAGCACGCCGGGCAGTTTCACCTGGATCCGGAGCGGATCGTCCTGGCAGGGGATTCCGCGGGCGCCCAGCTGGCCGCCCAGCTTGGCCTGATCATCACCGACCCGGAATATGCCCGCAGCACCGGAGTCGTGCCGGCAGCCGCCCCCGCGCACCTCCGGGGCATGCTGCTGTTCTGCGGTGTCTACGATCTGAAGACCATGGCAAGGCTGAAGGGACCGCTCGGCTGGGGATTCCGGACTGCCCTGTGGGCCTACACGGGAAGCAAGGACTGGTCCAGCACGCCGGCGGCGGAGCATATGTCCATCGTCGACCATGTCGGCCCGGACTTTCCGCCGACGTTCATCTCCGGGGGCAACGCCGACTATCTCACGGACCAGCAGTCCAAGCCCCTGGCAGACAGGCTCGAAGAGCTCGGCGTGCAGGTTGTCCGCCGTTTCTGGCCCAAGAACCACAAACCTGCGCTGGGGCACGAATACCAGTTCAAGCTCCAGCTGACGGATGCCCGCCTGGCACTGGCCGACACGCTGAACTTCCTGGACGCCGTGACCGCCGGCCGGACGGCGGAGCCGCGCCCTGCGAAGCACCTGCAGGCTGCCGCTTAGGGGGACGGGAAAGGCCGTTCGGCACCGGCCGTAGCTGGCACTGCCCTCCGACAGGCATTCAAGGTTCGTCCAGACAAATCGCCAATAAACTGAGCGGCGGCCGTATCCCTTTGAGGGGTACGGCCGCCGCTCAGGAAATTAAGACTGCCAGATGTCGTCGCCGCGCAGGGAGGCATCAGCGCCGCCGTCGCAGTAAATCGTCTGTCCGGCAAGGTGGGTGTTCTCTTCGCTGGCCAGCCAGGCGAGCAGACGGGCAATAACCACGGGTTCCGAGTGCCCGTTCAGCGGCATGGGGACGTTCTCATCCACCATCTTGGCGCCTTCCGGCGTCGCGAGCAGTTCACGGGTCATCGCGGTCAGGACGGTGCCCGGAGCGACGGCGTTGAGCGGAATCCCGTTGCCGGCATACCGTTCGCTGATGGATTCCCGGCGGACCCAGCGGCTGAGGGCGCGCTTGCTGGAGGGGTAGTTCAGGTAGCCGATCTGGGGACCCTGGTCAGCCAGTTTCTGGCCGATCTGCCGTGCCATGGCCTCATCACCGGCAAGCAGGGCGTCCACGAGCTCGGGGGAGTTTGGCTGCAGGGATGCCATGGAGCTGACGACGACGGCGCGCGGCGCCTCACTGCGTGCCAGTACGGGGGTGAGCCGGTCCAGGAACTCGGTGACGCCGAAGAAGTTCACGGACACGGTCAGGGGGATGGGAGCTGAGATGCCGGCGCAGGCAATAACAGCGTCAACGGAGCCGCCGGCGGCTTCCACTGCGCGGTCGGCGGCGATCTGCCGTCCTTCGGGAGTGCTGAGGTCCGCCTCGACGTCTGCGTTGCGCAGATCGACGCCGATGACTTTGTGGCCGCGTTCCCTGAGCAGTTCAGCGGTGGCTGACCCAATGCCGGAAGCGGACCCTGTGACGATATAAGTACGTGTTGTCATACTTCGAGCCTACTCCCGCCCCGGGCATGGTATAGGGGGGTGGGGCGGGCAGCAGGCTAGGTTGCGGGCTGGGTCGAAACCGCCAGCGGAGTGTCTGCTCCGGCAGGCCTGGAGCGGCCGCCGATGAGCGCTGCCCCGACGGCTGCTGCCGGGAAGCTGCGCGGCAGCAGGTTCACGCTGCTGGACAGATCGAGTGAGGCAATGAACCTGGAGTCTGCGGCGGTTTTGTCCAGGCTCCTGCGCACACCTGCCAGCAGCGGTGCCCCCAGGGCGCTCAGGCCTCCACCGATGACGACGGTTCCCACGCCCGCGCTGAGGGCCAGGATCCGGACGGCTGCGGCCGCGCCGTCGTACAGATCATTGAGCACCCTGATCGCTGCCGGATCTCCGCTCTCCGCGGCGAGGGCAAGGCCGAGGGCCGGCAGGGCCTCGCCGGAGGGCCAGGAGCGTGCAATGGCCGAGCCGGAGGCAAGGGTTTCGAGGCAGCCACGCTGTCCACAGGGGCAGAGCAGGCCGTTGGGCCTAATGGGAATATGGCCGATCTCACCGGCCGCACCGTTACTTCCGCGCCAGATCACGCCGTCGCTGACCAGGCCGGCGGCGAGGCCGGTTCCGAGGTTGAGATACGCCATCAGCCCGGCACCTTGGACTGTTCCTGCACCCAGCCACTTGTGGGCTCCCAAGGCGGCGGCGTTGACATCGTTTTCAATGTGGACCGCCGTGCCCATCCGGCCGCTCAACACCGGCCCGAGCGGCAGCGACTCGAAGCCCAGGTTTACGGCGTGGGAAACGGTCCCCGTGCTGTGATCCACATGTCCCGGGATCCCGGCTCCGATCGATTCGAACGCGCCGAAGGGCAGGCCGCAGGCCCTGCGGACTTCTTCGGCTGCCTCCATGACGGAGCTGACCACGGCGGCGGCGCCGTAACCGGTCGGTACCGTGCAGCGGTGCACAACCCCGCCGTCGTCAGCGGCTACTGCCTCCGTTTTCGTCCCGCCGATGTCTATGCCGAGCCTCATTTTGCGCCCTGCGGAAGACCCTGGGTGAGCAAGCCCATCAGTGCGGCGCTGACCATGCGGGACGCACCGAAGGTGCAGACATCTGCCGGGTCACCGTCAGCAGACGGCCAGCCCATCTCGACGACAATGAGGTCTGCGCCGCTCCGACGCAGCTCAGCGATCAGCTGCAGGCTCTGCTGATGCAGATGAAGGTTCCGCCCCACCAGGGCCAAACGGCTGCCGGCAGGGGGAGAGGGCAGGCCTTTGCGGGGGTCAACGATGCTGACCCCGGTGGCCGGCTCCCCGTTCCGGTCAAGCGACGCCGGGCCCCAGGGGACGTTGCCCACGGCCTGGTTGGCGGTGCTGGAGATTTGATGGAGCTGGAAGGGCTGTGTGCTGTTGCTCAGCCAATCCTTCGCCGTGCCGTTCAGGCGGAAGGCGGCGGCGGCCTGAGCGGCGTCGACAAGCAGGTCAGGGTCCTGGCCGGGCAGGTCGTCTCCGACCTGGGCATCCCGGGGGAGAAGGTCAAACAGGCGGGCGGACCTGCTGCACGCTTCCTCAAGCCGGCTGAGCTGAAGCTCCCCGGCACGCACGGCCTCAAGTACTGCGGTAACAACGGCGTTGTACTCAGCTTCGCTCGTTTCAGAGCCGAGGCACAGCAGATCACATCCGGCCGCCAGGGCACGGACGGCGGCTGCAGGTATCCCGATACCGCCGCTGGCGCCCCGCATATCCAGGGCATCGGTCATGATGACCCCGGTGAAGCCGAGCTGCTCCCTGAGCAGGCCCTGGAGAATGGATGGCGAAAACGTCGCGGGACGGTCCGGGTCGAGGGCGGGCACCAGGATATGGGAGGTCATGACCGCGGCTGTTCCGGCGGCGATGGCAGCTTCGAATGGTTTCAGCTCGCGTTCAACGAGAACAGCCAGTTCAGCATCGACGGTTGGCAGCGTCAGGTGTGAGTCCTGGGCGGTGTCGCCGTGGCCCGGGAAGTGTTTGGCGCAGGCAGCTACGCCCGTGGACTGCAGCCCCTGCACCCAGGCCGCTGAGTGCGCAGCGACCAGCGGGACGCTATCCCCGAAGCTGCGGACCCCAATGACGGGGTTGTTGGGGTTGGAATTGATGTCCACGGATGGAGCGAGGTTCAGGGTGCAGCCGGCGCGGCGAAGCTCGCTGCCAATCGCCGCTGCTGACGCGTAGGTCGCTGCTGGGTCGTCCAGGCGGCCGAGGACAGCGTTGCCCGGGTGGGGGGATCCGGCGCCGTAGTGAAGCCGGGTGACGTCCCCGCCCTCCTCATCGATGGCAATGACCGCGCGGGGACGCGCTGCGCGGATGGTGCCGGTCAGCTCGCGCAGCGCTTCGATTGATTCAACGTTGCTGCCAAACAGGCAGACTCCGGCAAGTCCTTCCTCGAGTTCCACAGCAAGCCACTCCGGCAGCCGGGATCCGGCGAAACCGGGAAGCAGGGTTCCTCTGACCAGCGCCCGGAGGTTTCCGGTTTCATGATCTTGGCGGGTAACGGTCATCCCTTTACTGCTCCTCCGACCAAGCCGCTGCTCATCCGGCCCTGGACAATCAGGAAGAAAATGATCACCGGCACGGCAACCAGAGTGGACGCAGCCATCACCTGGCCCCAGTCGGTTTCCCGGCTGGCACTCGACTGCAGGAATCCCCGCAGCCACAGCGGAATTGTTTTGCTTGAATCACTGGTCATCACCACCAGGGCCACGGTGAACTCATTCCAGGCCTGCAGGAAAGCATAAACTCCTGAAGCAATCAGACCGGGTGCCAGCAGCGGGAACGTAATCCGCAGAAAAGCCTGCGTGCGCGTCAGGCCGTCCACCATGGCCGCCTCTTCGAGTTCCACCGGTATGCCGGTTACGAACCCCCGAAGCATCCAGATGGTGAACGGGACCACAGCCGCTATGTAGAGAACGCTGATACCCAGCACTGAATTAAGCAGGTCTGCGCTGGCCATCATTTTGTACTGGGCGATGAACAGCCCCTCCGCGGGCAGCATCTGCACCAGCAGCAGAGCAAGCACAAATCCCTTCCGGCCCCTAAACCGGAACCGGCTGATGGCCAGCGCGCCAAAGAAGGCGAAAAGCAGGCAGCAGGCGACGGTGATGGAGGTAACGGCCAGGCTGACGCCCAGTGCCGAGAAGAAGCTCCCGGAGGCAGTCACGGCCACAAAGTTGTCCCAGGAGCCGCTGAACGGAACGAAGGTGGGGGTGGCTGACTGCAGGGTGACGTTCGGAAGGAACGCTGAGTTGAGCATCCAGTAAACCGGGAAAGCCCAGCATGCTGCTGCGAAAACTGCTGCCGCGCTCCAGAGGACCGTTGAGATCCTGGGGGGCCGGCGCCGGGTGGTTCCGGTAAGCACGCTCATGCCGCACCGTCCTCTCGAATCATTCTGCGCACATAGAACCAGCTGATGCTGAGGGTCAGCAGGAGCATAAAAATTGACACTGCGCTGGACATGCCGAAGTCTCCCGACCCGGTTCCCAGCTGATGGATATAGGTGCCCAGCAGGTTTGTTTCACTGGGAACGGATCCCACGTCCTGGAGCAATCTGATCTGGGTAAAGACCCTGAGGTCCCAGATGACCTGCAGCAGCATGACGATCGCCAGGACCGGCCGGATCATCGGGATCATGATGTGGACCAGCCGCTGCCAGCCCGTTGCCCCGTCCAGCTGGGCCGCTTCCAGGACTTCATCCGACACCTGGGTCAGGCCGGCATAAACGCTGAACGCGACGAAGGGCACGCTCATCCAGATCACAATGACCGCCGCCACCAGATAGAAGGTAAGCGGAGCAGCCAGCCAGTTGAATCCCTGGAAATTCAGCCCTGCCTCAGTCAGCAGCCAGTTCACGATGCTCCGACGCCAGTCAAAGAGCCAGATCCAGACGGTCATGGCCGCGACAACCGGCATGGCCCAAGCCAGCAGCAGGGCGATCTGCAGAATGTTGCGGATGACCTTATGGACCCTTTTCATCAGCACGGCCAGTGCTATGCCGACTGCCATGGTGCCGCTGGCACAGACCAGGCAGAAGAGAAGTGAGCGGGCAACGACTGCCCAGGTATAGCTGTCGGTCAGGAGCTGGATGTAGTTCTGCAAACCCACAAACTCAGGTGGTTGTCCGAACTGCTGGGCCAGGCCGAACTCCTGCAGCGAGGTGACGATCTGCCAGGCCAGGGGGTATCCCATGGCAGCTGCCAGGACCAGGACCGCGGGGATCAGGAGAATGTACGGTGCGGACCAGCCACGGCGTGGCCTGCGGCGGGAACGCCGCCCGGGGGCTGCAGCCGGTGTGGTTGCAGAACCCGATGTGGCAACAGGCGGGGTATGGACAGTTGTCACAAACCTGCCTCCTTCTGAGTTCGAGCTGAGTTCGACGGAAACTGTGCGCGGTGCCGGGGGCGTCCCGGCACCGCGCTTGTACTGCTCTGCTGCAGTTAGCTGTTGGCGTTCAGCATGGGCGTGATTTTCGCGTCGTATTCTTCAGCCAGGGACTTGAGGTCGTCCGTGGTGGCGATTTTGCCGAAGAACTCTTCGAGGATCGAAGCGCCTTCCACAGCAGCCCAGCCGGGTGCGGCGGGGGTCAGCTTGGAATTCGATGCAGCCTCGATCGCGGTCTTGGCGAACTGGTCGTCGCCGAGGCTGGAGACGTAGTTCTGGTTGCCGGGGCCGAGTCCGGCGCCACCAAGCATGGTCTGGTATTCCTCGGAGAAGATAATGCGCAGAAGTTCCTTCGAAAGGTCCTGGTTCTTGGACGCTGCCGAAATACCGATGTTCGAGCCGCCGGCGAAGACCGGAGCGGGCTTGCCGTCATTGCCCGGAAGAGCGAAGGCGCCGAAGGTCTCATCGTTCCAGACACGCGCGGGCTTGCCGTCCTCGCCGGTTCCGAGATCACCGATGGACCCATTGGCCCACCCCGGCGCCATGATCGTGGCAGCGGCAAGGGACGTCGTCCCCGTGGGGTTGCCTTTTTCGTCAAGAATCTCGTCCGCGTCGTTGATGTAGAGCCAGGGGGTGATGTCCTTGGCGTCCGCGGGTGCCTTGGACGCGTTCCGGTAAATTCCCTGCAGCTGTGTCAGGCCGGTGATCGTCTTGGGATCGGAGAGGGTGGAGACCCACTGGTCACCGTCCTTGCGGGCCAGGTCACCACCGTTGGCGAATACCCAGGAGATACCGTTGCGCCAGTCCTGGCCGCCAAGGAAGAAGCCGGAGAAGTTCTCGATTCCGCGGGGGTTCGCGCTGGCCAGGTCCTGGACGGCGGTATTGAATTCGTCCAGCGTCTTAGGCTGCTCAATGCCGGCTTCGCTCCAGAGGTCCTTCCGCTGGAACATGTAGCGGGATCCGAAGTAGTAGGGCAGCGTGTAGTTGGCGCCCTCCACTGCGCCCACTTCAACGAATGACTGCAGGAGGTCATCACCGCCGAGTTCGTCGTACATATCCGAGATATCTGCGAACGCTCCGACGTTGGTGAAGGTGGGGGACTGGGTATTACCCAGTTCGACGACGTCGGGAGTGTTGTTCGCGTCGGGCAGCGAGGTCGTGAGCTTGGTGACAATGTCACCCCAGGACTGTTCCTCGATGACCAGGGTGGCGCCGGTTTTTTCCTGGAAGGCTGTTTTCAGGTAGTCACGGAGCTCGTCATTGGTGTCACCGCCAGCCAGCCACAGTGTGATTTCCTTGCCGGCGCCAGCAGAGGCATCGCTGCTGGGCTGGGTTTCCGTTCCGCCGGAGCCACAAGCCGCCAGCATCAGCGCCGAGGCCGTGGCAAGAGCCAGGACTTTGTACGGTTTTTTCATTTGAAGCTTCCCTTTCGTCATTGAAATACCGGGTGACCAATCGGTTGGAGACCCGGTTCAGGCAACTCCAAGTTGCGCTGAAAGGACCATCACTGCTGCTCCGCGCAGGACGATGTCCTGGCCTTGGGTGGATCTCCGGAAGCTCACGCCGCTGGTGAATTCCGCCAGCGTGCGCTTCTGGAGTGTTTCGGCGGCCGCATCAAGCAGCGGACCGTCAAAGAGGTGGGAAGGACCGCTGAGGACTACCTCTGAGAGGTTCAGCGCTCCGACTATCGGGGCCAGGGCAATGCCCAGCCGTTGGCCTGCTTCACTAAGAACAAGGTCCCGCTGGCTGCCCGTCCTGCCCGACAGCGCCGCCTCGAGGTTGGGGACTGACAGCCAGGTTTCGAGGCAGCCGATTTTTCCGCAGATACAGCGGGCTCCGCCATCCGTGCCCACGGTGACATGCCCGATCTCGCCTGCAGCGAACCGGCTGCCCAGCAGCGGGCGGCCTCCGACCACCAGGCCGGAACCAACACCGTGACCGATTTTGATCAGCATGAGGTCATTTGAGGGATTGGAGAATGTGGTCTCTGCCAGCACGGCAGCGTTTGCGTCATTGGCTATCGTGACCGGCAGGCCGGAGGCTTCGGACAGGACCGCCCTCAGATCAAGGTCGAACCAGCCTAGGTTGGGGGCGGACTGGATGACTCCATGGGCATCTACGATTCCGGGGGAGCCGACGCCGATGCCGAGTACGGGAGCAGTGGCCAGCTCGAGGGTCTGTTGCAGGAGGCGGAGAGTTTCCTCGACAGTGCCTTTGCCACGGCCGGCGGCACGCTCAATCTCGCTGCGTTCCAGGACGTTGCCGTCGAGGTCCAGCACCGCGCCGCGGAAGACCGAATGCTCTGCCAGGTCGAGACTGACGATCTGCAGGCCATCCCGGTTGATATCCACGAGCATCGCCGGTTTGCCGGGCCGGGAACCCTCGCGGTGTCCGCGTTCAACCACGTATCCGTTGGCGATGAGCTCCGCCACGAGATCCGACGCCGTAACCCGGGTGAAGCCCAGTTCCCTGGCCAGGTCTGCCCGGCTCAGCTCCCCGGCCCGGTACAGGGTCTGCAGCACCAGTGCCAGGTTATGGCTTCTTGCATGCCCGGGCAGCGCCCTCGACTCAGGCTGGAAGCCAGGGCGGGAGAGCCGTGAGGTGGCTGGCGCCGCAGGGGACCCTGCCTTGGTTTCGGGGAGCAACATGTTTGAAAGTATGGTTTACAAACAAACTCCTGGCAAGAGGTTTTTGGGTACCAGTTTTGAGGGCATCTTGAACCGTGGAATGACCGGATCCTGCCCGCGTCTTAGCTGTGTCGGCGAGGAGAGCTGGCGGCTTGTAGAGGGGGGCAGAAGCCAGTCGCTAGCCCGGCGTTTGGTTTCCTGGTGCTGGGCTCTAGGCAGTCCGGCTTCGAGGAGCTAGCATCTTCACTAGATTCATAAGATTCATAAGATTCATAAGATTCATAAGATTCATAAGATTCATAAGATTCATAAGATTCACAGAGACTCACCAGGAGCATTGAGTGGAGAACCCATTTCGGCCGACAGCCGGAGCTGCGCCACCCGATTTGGTGGGCCGCGGGGGAGTCCTGGATGAGTTCGCCTACGGCCTGCAGATAGGTTCGGGCGCGCCGGGACTCCTGACTATCTTCACCGGGGCCCGTGGCATCGGCAAGACCGTCATGCTGGGGGCGGCGGAGGATCTGGCGCTCCAACGTGGCTGGGCGGTCGTATCCGAGACGGCAACCCGGGGATTTGTTGGACGCATCGGCGAGTCCATGCGCAGACTGGCCGAGGAACTGGGGGAGGGGCCGGCCAGCCGCCGGGTCACGGCAATGTCCGTGGCGGGATTCTCCGTAACCACCCAGCTGGCACCGGAAGCGCAGGTCCACTGGCGCGCCCGCGGCACTGAGCTGCTCCGGTTGCTGGCAGAGCAGGGAACAGGCCTGGTCATCACGGTGGACGAGATTCACGCTGCCGACCGCACTGAACTGTCCCAGCTTGCTGCCGACGTACAGCACTTCATCCGGGAAGGGCTTCCGATAGGGCTCATCTTCGCCGGACTTCCCGCAGCTGTCTCTGACCTGCTGAACGAGGGTGTGGCAACATTTCTCCGCCGTGCCGACCGCATTGACCTGCACGCCGCCTCCATCAGTGAAGTCGAGCGCTCTTTCCGTGAGACCTTTGCACGCGCAGGCATACCGCTTGGAGCCGGCCTTGCCGGTGACGCCGCCGCAGGAACCGGAGGGTATCCCTTCCTCATCCAGCTGGTTGGCTATTTTCTGTGGCAGGAAGCCGAACGGATGCCAGGGGAGCTGGATGCCGCCGCCGTCGGACGTGCGGTCAAGGCGGCCAGGCGGCGCAACGAACGGGTGGTTATCGAAGCAGCCCTTTCCACCGCCTCGGGCAGGGACCGCGAGTTCCTGCAGGCCATGGCCGAAGATCCGGGACCTTCCTCCGCCGGCGATATCGGTGTACGTACCGGGATGCGCTCAAACCTGGTGGGCAACTACCGCACCCGCCTGATCGCCGCCGGCCTCATCGAACCCGCAGGGTATGGCCGGGTGGACTTCGCCATTCCCGGACTGCGTGAGTATCTGGCCGTTTAGCAGGACCGGCATGCCGGATCGAATATTCGAGGCTGAGGATTGGCGCCGGGCTGGCAGTGTTCCTGCCGGAGCCGGCTTCACCGTACTGGCACGCACGTGTATCCGGGACGGACCGCCGGAGGTGCCGCACCGGCTTCGCGTGCAGGGGGACTGCCATAGCCGCATAACCAGCCGCGTCCAATCCACTAGTTGACATAATGTAGATTATCGGCGCAAGGGATCGACATCTGAAAGTGGCCCACGTCACCCCCGCGCTGGCTTTGTACCAACCTCTGGACAGCCGCCATTTCTCCTGTTTCGCCAAGCAAATGACGCCGTAAAAGTTTGCTGGCAGGAGCCCTGGTGCCTGCCGGGCGTTTCCAGGCAGTGGAATATGCGAAAGGACCTTACGTGTTTTTGCTCTCGCCCGCGGCGGGGCCGTCCGCTGATTTGAGTTGACATAACTCCCCCGCAGGGCGGTCGGTCATCATTGTCAGCTTTACATAATGTCCGCCTTCCCCAGCGGGAACATTTCTGCACGCTGGGCCGTTATACCGGGCGTTGACCTGCAGCTGGACAGTTTCGTACCTTCGGAAGCCCATGGCCGGATCTCCCGGCAAACCACCCGGCATCCGTACCGGAGGCATCCGGGATGCCGGCTGGTCACAGGACATGCCTTATTCGGACCAATATGGCCAACAGAGAAGCGCCGTTTGGTGTGATCGGCCGCTTCGCCTATATGATCTACGCTCGAACCCCCCACAATTTCAGGAGAAAAGCACTACAAATGGCTACCGATTACGATGCCCCGCGCGTCAAGGAAGAAGATCAGCCCACCGACTCGCTGGAGGGGCTGAAAGCCCAGCAGCGCGGCGGAGCGATGACGGCGGTTATCGATGTCGAAGAGTCTGACGCCATCGATGGCTTCGACCTGCCGGGCGCTGACCTTTCGGGTGAAGAACTGCTGATCAAGGTCGTTCCGGCCCAGGCTGACGAGTTCACCTGCATGTCCTGTTTCCTGGTCCGCCACCGTTCGCAGGTGGCACGGGAAAAGAACGGCGAAAAGTACTGCGTGGACTGCGAGGGCTAGCAGCTCTCCCCCGGCACTCAGTGCAGGAATCCAGCACAGTGCAACAAACCAGCACAGTGCAACAAACCAGGCCCGAGGCAGAAATGCCCCGGGCCTGGTCTGTTTCCGGAAGTTTTCCGGTGCCGTCCGGTCTCACCGGGCGGCAGCCGGGCGGCAGTCCGGCGGCAGGAAACGCTGCGGCCCTTAGGATGGATCCGTGATCTTTGAACCCGGTCCAGCCGAATCCACCGCCGCCATCCGCAGCCTTGTCCTGCCCCTGCTGGAACATGATGTCGTTCCCATCGTCCAGCTGGGACACCCTGTCCTCCGCCGCCGGGCCGTCCCGTTCGAGGGTCAGTTGGCGCCGGATGAACTGGCGGCCCTGGTGGACCTGATGCGGAGGGTAATGCACCACGCTCCCGGTGTGGGGCTGGCCGCCCCGCAGATCGGCATCCCGCTGCGCCTGGCCGTGCTGGAGGACGGGTTCGTCCCCGACCCCGAGTCAGCCGAACTCAGGGAGCGGTCTCCGCTGCCGTTCTTCACCATCCTGAATCCCCGCTATGAACCGCTCGATGACCGTACCGCCTCGTTTTACGAGGGCTGCCTCTCGTTTGAGGGCTACCAGGGCGTAGTGGTCCGCCACCGTTCGGTTGCGCTGGATTACGACGACGAAGCCGGCGTTGCCCGCCGGCGCGAGTTTCACGGGTGGCCCGCCAGGATCGTCCAGCATGAGACAGACCACCTCAACGGCGTTGTTTATGTGGACAAGGTCCTCACCCGGTCACTGTGTGCCAACTCTGAGTATCACCGCTGGGCCGCTCCGGGGATCAGCGAAGCCCAGCGCGGGCTGGGTTTCTAGCCCGCGCCGGGCACCTGGGAATCTGCCCCGGAAGCGAACCGGGCTAGACGCCGGCCGTGGCCGGTTCGCCGTCGTCGGCCATTGATTCCGCGGCGGTGTTTGCCGGGGTGGGCAGCCAGCGTGCCCACCAGTCCAGGATGTGCTCGAACCGCTGGCGCCGGTGCCAGGGAGTACCGGACCGGGACAGCTCGTGGTTCTCCCCGGGGAACAGGAGCAGCCCGGTGGGGATATTCCGGAGCTTCAGTGCCGTGTAATAGCGCTGCGCCTGCTCCACCGGGCACCGCAGGTCCTCTTCGGAGTGGATCACGAGGGCCGGGGTCCGGACCTTGTCCACCTGTGCGAACGGACTCTGCGCGAGTACCCGTTCCGGATCATTGCCGGTGTAGGCCTCGGAGAAGAACCAGCCGATGTCCGAGGATCCGATGAAGGAAAGCGGATCCAGGAAACCGCGCTCGACGACCGCGGCAGTGAACCGGTGGTCCTGGGCGATGGTCCAGGCGGTCAGGTAACCGCCGTAGGAGCCGCCCATCACGCCCAGGCGCCCGGCATCGAGTTCCGGGTGGGACGCAAGCACGCCTTCGAGGAAGCCCAGGACGTCCTGCAGGTCAACCGTGCCCATGGCCTCCTTGATGGCACGGCCGTGTTCCTGGCCATAGCTGGCGGACCCGCGGGGATTGCACATCACCACGGCATAGCCGGCAGCCGCGTAAACCTGGGCCTCGTCGAAGAGCCCCCACCCATACTGGGAGAACGGGCCGCCATGGATATTCAGCAGCACCGGATGCGGACCCTCGCCCGCCGGCACCACCACCCAGCCGTGCACCGGATAGCCGTCTGCGGAACCGTGCGTTTCCTCCTGCAGCGGCTGCACGGTTGTCACGCTGTGCAGCGCGGCGGAGAAGGCCGTCAGCACCCGGAGATTCCCTGGCGACGCGGGATCAACGGCGGCCACGTCGCCGGCCGTGTCCTGGTCCGTGAACGTCACGACGACGGCGCCCGAATCCGCTGCGGCGGCACCGGTGACCATCCGCGGGCCTGAGATCAGGGTGCTGACGGTGCCGCGGGCCTGCACCCGCAGCAGTTCACTGCTGCCCCGGTTGAGATTCAGCACCAGAACCGCATCAGCGCCATCGGGAACAATCCCGCCACCGGACAGGTCCATGGTTGCGGGATCGGTCAGCCGGACGGCGGAGGCGGGGTCCAGGGCCGGAGCAGCGTAGAGAGCGGTGTTACGGGCAACAAAGTCCAGGCCGGATTCCGTGAGGTCCTGGGCAAGGTAGTAGAGCCATTTCCCGTCGAGGCTCTGGACCGGATCGGACGCGGCGAGCCGTGATCCGGTCCCGAGGTTGCTCAGGCGCAGCGGCTGGCCCCCGCCCGTGGCCGGGATGGCGTAGACATCCGTCACCAGGTCGGTATCGGCCTCCGGATGCAGCGCGGCCGAAAACAGCACATGAGTGCCGTCGGCTGAGAACACCGGGTTCTGCACATCTGCATCGAAGCTCGTCAGCTGCAGGATCTCCGGCAGGCCGTTGCCGCCGTTGACGCCGGGAGTTCCGGCGTCAACGGCGGCGCGGCCGGCCGGCTTGATGAAGGGCTCATCCGTGAGTCCCGGCACGGTCAGCACGAACGCCTGGACCCGCTTGTCCCGCGAGTACCCGGCACCGTTCATCCGGTAGTTGAAGGTGGTAATCAGCCGGGGATCCTCCGCGCCCGGGGATACGCCGTCGACGGTGCCGTAGCGGCCGTGCTCCGGTTCGCGGGAGGAAAACACGATCTGGGCGGAGTCGGGCGAGAAGCGGAACCAGGACACCCCCAGCCGCCGATCCGTCAGCTGCACCGGCTCGCCGCCTCCTGCCGGCATGGCAAAGAGCTGTGGACGGTCCCCGGGGCCGGAGCGCAGAAAGGCAAGGGTTGCCCCGTCAGGCGAAAAGCGGGGTGCAGCGTCGTTGAAGCCGCGGGTTATCCGCTGCGGTTCCCCGCCATCGAGGCGAACGTTCCACAGCTGCCCCACATAGGCATCAGCGGAAAAGTCAGGCCGTTGGACGGAGACGACGGCGCGGCTCCCGTCAGGATGGAAGGCCGGTTCGGAGACGGAGTTCAGGAGATCCAGGTCACTTGGTTTCACGGTTCCGAGCTTAGCAAGGCAGCGCCGGCGCCTTCACCGGAGGGCACGGGCACGCCGGTTGGAATCCGCCGCCTAGGATTGGGATATGCCCTCCGGTAACCGACTGCTGCTGACCTGCCCTGTTTGCCAGGAGGCACTCCTCCCACACCGGGAGCGGAAGCAGCTGGGCTGTCCTTCCGGGCACCGTTTTGACGCGGCACGCCAGGGATACTTCAATCTCCTCACCGGAGCGGGAACCAAATTCCAGGCAGACACCGCGGATATGGTCCAGGCGCGGTCGGACTTCCTGACAGCCGGGCACTACGGCCCGCTTGCCGAGGGCGTCGCTGCCCTGGCAGGGGCGGCTGGAGCCGCCCCTGTGCTCGTTGATGCCGGGGCGGGCACCGGCTACTACCTCGCCGAAGCAGCGCGGGCGCTGGATGCTTCCGCCACGGTTGCGCTGGACATTTCCAAGTTCGCCCTGCGCCGTGCGGCCAAGGCGCTCCCCCGTGGATACGCGCTGGTCTGGGACGTCTGGCGCCGGCTTCCGTTGGCCGACGGCGCGGCAGACGCCGTGCTGAACGTGTTCGCTCCGCGGAACCCGGAAGAGTTCCACCGGATCCTGCGCCCCGGTGGAATCCTCGTCGTCGTCACTCCCCTGCCCGGGCACCTGCGTGAAATCAGGTCGCTGGGCGGGCTTCTCGGTATCGGCCCGGAAAAAGAGGACCGGGTGGCCGGTTCACTCGGTGCGGGCTTCGCCCTGGAGCGCAGCCAGCACCTGGAATACACCATGGCACTGACCCGCTCCGACGTACGCAATGCAGCACTCATGGGTCCTTCCGCCCACCACCTCGACCCGGCAGCCCTGGAGGCAGCGCTGGACGCAGTAACGTTTCCGTGCAGCGTCAGTGCGGCGTTCGCGCTGCAGCGGTTCCGCGCCGTGTAATCCGGCGGTGCGCAGTTGACGAGGGACGACGCCGGCCCCGGCAACTGACGCGCCGTAACCGGGCCGCCTAGGTAATGGGCTGAAGATCAGGCAGAATAAGCCAAAAGCCTGCATATACTCCTCCGCCCGCAGCCGGTCGGCCAGCAACTCCCGGCACGGGAACGGGTGGAGCCGGAGGGAAGCATCATGCAAGAAGTGTACGAATGGCTCGTGGCTTACGGCTGGGTGGTCTGGCTGGTTCTTTTCCTCGGGCTCGCTGCCATTGAGACCCTGACCCTGGATCTCTTCTTCGCCATGCTCTCGGCTGGTGCCCTCGCGGCCATGCTCACGGCGATCCTGTCCGCCCCCCTGTTCCTCCAGGTGGTGGTTTTCTCCGTGGTTGCACTGCTCATGATTGTCCTGGTCCGCCCGGTGGCCCTTAAGCACCTGAATATGGGCACCCGCGACCAGCGCTCCAACATCGACCGGCTCATCGGCGAAGCGGCAGTGACGCTGGAACCGGTTGGTTCCCGCACCGGAACCGTCAAGATCGGCGGGGATACGTGGACTGCCCGCTCGGGTGACGGCTCGCTCCTGCCCGCGGGTGAACAGGTATCCGTGACGAGGATCGAAGGGGCCACGGCAGTCGTGGAGCCCCTGCGTCCCGCCGGAGGCTCAGAAGCCGCCGGCCCCTTCGGCCAGGACGACGGGCTGACCGGGCGCTGACAAACCTAACCTGTCCGGAAGGTGCAGCCCTCCGGACACCGGCCGCCGGTTTCGACCGGAGGCAAATATCAGGCAGGACCGCCAAGGATCCCGCCGCAATGCAAGGGGGAATATGAACAACACCATCGTTCTGCTGATCATCCTGGCCGTCCTGGTCATTTTTGTCCTGGTCGTCCTGGTTAAGTCCATCCGCATCATTCCGCAGGCGCGTGCCGGGGTTGTTGAACGCCTCGGTAAATACCTGCGCACCCTGAACCCTGGCCTGAACATCCTCATTCCCTTTGTGGACCGGCTGCTTCCGCTGCTGGACCTGCGCGAACAGGTGGTCTCGTTCCCTCCGCAGCAGGTGATTACGGAGGACAGCCTGGTGGTTTCCATCGATACGGTGGTTTACTTCCAGGTCACGGACGCCCGGGCGGCCACCTACGAAATCGCCAATTACATCCACGCGGTTGAACAGCTCACAACCACCACGCTGCGCAACGTCGTCGGCGGATTGAACCTCGAAGAAGCGCTCACCTCCCGCGACCGCATCAACGGCCAGCTCCGCGGTGTCCTCGATGAGGCGACCGGACGCTGGGGCATCCGTGTCTCGCGGGTTGAGCTCAAAGCGATTGAGCCGCCCCTGTCCATCCAGGATTCCATGGAGAAGCAGATGCGGGCGGAGCGCGAACGCCGCGCGACCATCCTGACGGCCGAAGGTACCAAGCAGTCACAGATCCTCACCGCAGAGGGCCGCCGGCAGGCGGCCATCCTGGCGGCGGAAGGCGATGCCAAGGCTGCGATCCTGCGGGCCGACGGCGAATCCCAGGCAATCCAGAAGGTCTTTGACGCCATTCACAAGGGCAATCCGGACCAGAAGCTCCTCGCCTATCAGTACCTCCAGACCCTGCCGAAGCTGGCAGAGGGCAGTTCCAACAAGGTATGGATCATTCCGAGCGAGCTCGGTGAAGCACTGCGTGGGGTGGGTTCCGCGCTCGGCGACTTCCTGCCGGACATCAAGGGCGGCTCGGGCCACGCTCCCACCGGACCGGTCTCAGCCACGGAATCCGGCGCCGGCGTTGCTGGCAGCGTTTCGCCGCAGCCCGCAAAGCCGCAGGGCGGCGAAGAGCCCGCCTCGTAGTCAGCGGTCACGGGCTTAGCCCGCTGCCGGTATAATTGACTGTTTGCCGGGTTCGGGCGGTTGATCCGTTGTGCCGGGAACAGGATCTGCAGCGAGGGCGTTGTACCTGACGGGCATGTTTGTGCGGCAAAAGGATTTTTAGCGGCTGTGCTCACGCGCAGCGGGCACTATGGATGGACCTTCACGGGTCCTTCGAAACTGATTTAGGGAGAAGAAATGAGCGATCGTAGCCTGCGGGGTATGCGTCTGGGTGCGCAGAGCATGGAGACGGAATCCGGTGTGGAGCCGGCTCCCCGCCAGCGTGTCGAGTACCGCTGCGAAGACGGCGAACGCGTGTTCGTGACCTTCGCCGCGGAAGCGGAAGTTCCTCCGGTCTGGGTTTCCAAGACCGGCAAGGAAGCGCTGCTGGTGGATGGCGAGAAGCCGGACACGAGCAACGAAAAGCCCGTCCGCACCCACTGGGACATGCTGCTCGAGCGACGCAGCATTGAAGAACTCGAAGTCATCCTCCAGGACCGTCTGGACAAGCTGCGGGAACGCCGCGGCGAGCGTACAGCTTCCTAACGGAACACCGCGCAACGGAGACCTGTTGGTCTGCGGCGCGGGCGCCCTGAACGAAATCTGAACAACAAAGGGCCGGCTGCCAGAAATGGCAGCCGGCCCTTTGTTGTCTCTGCTAACCGCGGCCGGTCAGCTTCTGCCACCGGGCGGAGAGGCCCCACTTGGTAACGTTGGACATTGCCTCGAAGACGATGTTTCCGCTCATCTTGGAAGCACCGAACTCGCGCTCCACGAAGGTAATGGGGACTTCCTGGATGCTCATACCGAGACGCGCCACCCGGAACGTCATGTCCACCTGGAAGCCGTAGCCGACGGATTCAACGGCCGCGAGGTCCAGCCGTTCCAGCGTGCTGCGGCGGAACGCGCGGTAACCGGCGGTGATGTCACGGACCCGGATGCCCAGCATCAGCCGGGAGTAGGTGCTCCCGGCACGGGAGAGAAGCTTGCGGTGCAGCGGCCAGTTGACGACGGAGCCGCCCGGAACCCAGCGGGATCCGATAACCAGGTCGGCTCCGGCCTTGGACGCTTCCAGCAGCAGCGGAAGCTGTTCCGGCTTGTGGGAACCATCGGCGTCCATTTCCACCAGGATGTCGTAGCCGTTCTCCAGGCCCCACCGGAAGCCGGCAATGTATGCCGCACCCAGGCCTTCCTTGCCTTTGCGGTGCAGGACGTGGACCTGCGGGTCGCGTGCCGCCTGTTCATCTGCGTAGGCGCCGGTGCCGTCCGGGCTGTTGTCGTCCGCAATCAGTACATCGGAGTCCGGGACCGCAGTCCGCAGCCGCTGGAGGGTCTTGGGCAGCGACTCGATCTCGTTGTAAGTGGGGATGATGGTCAGGACGCGCACGCAAAGGGCCTTTCAACGGACACGAGCCGCGCTGCTCGCGGCTCGGAGGGCTGCCGCACCGGCGGCAGAATTACCAGTATATGGGACCACCTGTGGAGTTCCGGTTCCGGGATCCGGCACCTGCAGGCAGGCAAAGGGGCGGGTTCCGCCGTCTTCGGGCCAGTCCCGGGAATCCCGGACCTGTTTTCTACTGACGGATGAACCCACCCCAGTGTGTTGCAACTGATGACCCCGCACCAAAATGGGCGGAAGGTCCATCAACCCCCCACGCACGCGTGCTCGGGCCGTGGCAGCTCCAGACCGGCCTGGGCCGGTTCGGACTGCGGTCCCCCTAGACTACGTGCTGAGCGGAAAGTGTCAACACGCTGCTGACTAGGTCAAACTGCATTTCCGCAGGTCAGAGGCACAATTCGTGGTTAGCGGGCGCCGGAAATATTTTTCGGGTACCTAACTGAAATCGGCTGCGCGGTAGAGTTCCTCGCCGTGGTGCACTGTCTGCAGGCACCGCGGAAGTGTATCGGTATCCAGTGCCGGAAGCAGGGGTGTTCCCGCCCGCGGATCCGTGCTCCAGGAAGCCACTGAGGCATCCGGAGTCTGGACCATCAGCTCATCGGCCTCCCACACGGCAAAGGATGCCGGAGTGCCCGGTGCGAGCTGGCCCAGCATCGGATTGCCGGTTCCCGCGGCCCGCCATCCGGCCCGTGTGTGCGCGATGAAGGCGGCACGTGCAGATATCCGCTCCTGCGGGTTGGAATGCATCACGGCGGCCTGCACCGCGCGCCAGGGATCCAGTGCCGTGACGGGCGCGTCCGAGCCGAACACCACCGGGACACCCGCCGACAGCAGGGATGCGTACCGGTTCATGCTGCCGCTGCGGGAGCCGAGGCGCTGGGAGTACATCCGGTCGGGCCCGCCCCACATCGCGTCAAAGACTGGCTGCATGCTGGCCGTGACGCCGAAACGCACCAGGTCGGCGATCGCAGCGTCGTCGCTGAGTTCCACGTGCTCCAGCCGGTGGTGTGCGGCGCGGACGGCGGACTCCCCCACGGCGTCGGCGGCGAACCGCAGTGCGCTGATGGCTGCATCCAGGCCGGCGTCACCGATCACGTGAAAACCTGCCTGAAGACCGGCACGGGTGGCCAGTTCCAGGTGCCGTCCTGCGTCGTCGACGCTGAGGTAAAGGCTGCCGGACGTTTCTGGGGCGTCCGTGTACGGCTGGCGGAGCGTTGCGGTCCGGGCGCCCAGGGAGCCGTCGATGTTCAGGTCCCCGCCCAGTCCGAGGAGCTGTCCGCCGAACATTTCTGCCAGCTCTAAGAGTTCCGCTTCACTGCGCACCAGCTGCCCCCAGTATGGAAGGACCTGGGGCGCCGGGCCGGCTCCGAGGCTGCCCTCCAGACCCAGGAGCTGCCGCAGGTCCTCCGCTGGAACGATGTGCGGGGCCGCCATTTCCGCCACGGCAACGATTCCGCGCGAGGCCGCCAGGTTCAGGGCAGAGCGCTGATAGCCCGCCCGTTCGGAAAGACTGAGGTTCCGGGAAACGGTGCGGGCGGCGTCATGGGCGCCGCGGATGACGAAACCGTTGTCCCAGCCGTCCATGCCGGCCAGGCGCAGCTCCGCGGCCAGCGTCCCGGAGACAACCGCACAATGGACATCAGCCCGGGCCAGGTAGACCCGGCGCTGGCCGGACGCGGCATCCAGCTCTGCAGCCGTTGGCACGCGGCCCTCCGGCCAGCCCGATTCGTCCCAGCCATGCCCGGTAATCAGGCCCGGCGTCCTGCGGGATGCTGCAGCGACGGCGTCGAGGAGTTCCGCGAGCGACCGCACCGCGGAGAGGTCTAATGAGGTTTCGGCAAGGCCGGCCTCAGTCAGGTGGACGTGTGAATCCACGAAGCCCGGCGCGGCCAGCGCACCGTGCAGGTCCACCACCCGCATGGTGGAGTCCTGGATGGAGGTCGCAGCCTGCTCTGAACCAACCCAGGCGATGGTTCCGCCGTCCACAAGCATGGCGGTTGCGAAGGGGTCGGCGGAACTGTAGACAGAACCGTTGCGGTATAGGGTCAGGCTGTTTGCCGGGGCCGTGGTGTTCAAGGACTCACCTGTTCTTCATTTCGTGCAGATGGAACCGCCCTTTTGGGCGGGACCGGTATATGCCGGCAGCGGAGGGTGCTGCAGGGACTCATCATCGACTGGGACTATTCGCTGACGGCGGAGTACGCGACGACGCCGCGCCGGATCAGCTCGATGGCTTCGCGGCAGCGGCGGCGCAGGGCATCGGGAATCTCCGGTACCTTCGCCAGCTGGTCGATCAGATCAATCACCTGCTTGGACCAGCGCACGAAGTCGCCGGCCGCCAGTTCCGTGCCGCTGAGCGCCACCTGGAGATGCTTGCCGTTGACCCACTTGTACATCGGCCAGACGAGCCCGAGCTCCGGCTCACCGGTCAGCGGCAGTTTCTCCGCCTCCTCAATGTCCGTCAGTTCCGACCACTGGCGGATGAGGATGTCGACGGCGCCGTCCAGAACTGCGCTTGGCATCCGCGGACGGAGGCCCCGTTCCTCACGTTTGGGCTGGTACACCAGTGCCGTGGCCAGACATGCCAGCTCCACGGCGTCGACGTCGTCGAACGCGCCGCGCTCGAGTCCGAGGGCCGCCAGCAGGTCCTTTTCGCCGTAGATCCGGCGCAGCTTGTTCCCCGCCGGTGTTACGCGCGGAACGCCGTCGGCGTCCGGGGCGACATAGCCGTAGTGGGACAGGACACCGCTCACCCGGTCGAAGGTCTTCGCAATGGTGTTGGTGCGTCCCCGGATCTGCGCGGAGAGGTTGTCCGTTTCGCGCCGCAGCTTCCACCAGCGTTCGGCCCAGCGCGCGTGTTCCTCCCGGTCACTGCAGCCATGGCATGGGTGGGCGCGCATGCGCCGGCGCAGGTCGGCGATGGCCTTTTCCTGGGCTTCGCTGCCGGCCGCATGCAGGGAGGCTCCCCGCCCGCCGGCCGGCCGGGGCGGGCGGTGCTCGCGGAGCGCGTTGCGCAGGGAGGATGCAAGGTCCCGGCGGTCCTTGGGTGTGCGGGCATTGAATGATTTGGGGATGCGGATCTGGGAAACAACGTTCACCGGGCCGTCCAGGTCCTGCACGTGGAGGCGGCGGATCTGCTTGTCCTCGGTCAGGATGGACGGGATGGGTTCGCGGCCGTTGGCGTCGGTGCTCAGGACGACGGCGTAACCGGGGCTGCGGCCGCCTGGGACGTCAACCACGTCGCCTGGCCGAAGCGTTTCCAGCGAAGCAGCGGCGGCACTTCGTCGGTTTTTCGCCTTGGACCGCGAGGCCGTGTGCTCCAGGTCGGAGAGCTGCCTGCGCAGTGCGGCGTACTCGCCGAAGTCGCCCAGGTGGCAGGTCATGGCCTTTTCGTAGCCGGCGAGCGATTCCTCGCGTGAGCGGACCTGGCGTGCCAGTCCCACGACAGACCGGTCGGCCTGGAACTGGGCGAAGGAGGACTCCAGGATCTCGCGGGCGCGGCTGCGCCCGAACTGGGCAATGAGGTTGATGCTCATGTTGTACGTGGGGCGGAAGGATGAGTTCAACGGATAGGTGCGCCGCGACGCCAGGCCTGCTACGGCAGCCGGGTCGGTTCCGGGCTGCCAGAGGACCACGGCATGGCCTTCGACGTCGATCCCCCGGCGTCCGGCGCGGCCGGTGAGCTGGGTGTACTCCCCCGCCGTCACATCCACGTGGGCTTCGCCGTTGAACTTGTCCAGCTTTTCGAGCACCACCGAGCGGGCCGGCATGTTCACGCCCAGTGCAAGGGTCTCGGTGGCGAACACGGCACGGACCAGCCCTGCGGCGAACAGCTTTTCCACCACCTCCTTGAAGGTCGGGAGCATACCGGCATGGTGGGCGGCAAAACCGCGGATCAGGCCTTCACGCCAGGTCCAGAAACCAAGCACCTCCAGGTCATCCTCCGGAATGTCCTGGCTGGCTTCATCCACCATCCGCGCGATGACCCCGCGTTCCGATTCGCTGGTCAGCGTGAGGCCGGCGTCAACGCACTGCCGGACGGCGGCGTCGCATCCGTTCCGCGAGAAGATAAACGTGATGGCAGGCAGCAGCCCGCGCTTGTCGAGCTGGGCGATCACCTGGGGCCGGGACGCCCTCGGTGTGCGGGTCAGGGTGCCGCCCGCGCCCGAAGCGCCGGTGCCACGGGACTGGCTCCGTGCCTGGCTCCGGCCACCTGGGCCGGAGCGTCCGCTGCCCCAACGGCCGCGCTGGTTCAGGCGGGACTCCGCGCGTGCGAGTTCCTGCAGCTCTGGATTGACCTTGAACCGGTCCTTGATCCCGGCGGACCCGTCGGAATCTTCGGCAGCTTCGTCGAAGGAGACATCGGTGGCGAAGAGGTCGAGGATCTCCCGGCCCACCATAACGTGCTGCCACAGCGGCACCGGCCGGTGTTCGGTGACAACCACATCGGTATCGCCGCGGACGGTGTCCAGCCAGGCCCCGAACTCTTCGGCGTTGGAGACCGTGGCGCTGAGGGAGACCAGCTGCACGTCGGACCGCAGGTGGATGATGACTTCTTCCCACACGGCTCCGCGGAACCGGTCCGCCAGGTAATGGACCTCGTCCATCACCACGTAGCCCAGGTCATCGAGGGTTTCAGAGTTCGAATAGAGCATGTTCCGCAGGACTTCGGTGGTCATCACGACCACCGGGGCGTCAGGGTTGATGCTGGTGTCACCCGTCAGCAGCCCAACGTTCTCCGAGCCGTAGGAGGCGGACAGCTCAACAAATTTCTGGTTGCTCAGGGCCTTGATCGGTGTGGTGTAGAAAGCCTTGAGGCCCCGCTCCAGTGCCATATAGACGGCGAACTCACCTACGACCGTCTTTCCGGCGCCGGTGGGAGCGGCGACCAGGACGCCGCGGCCTGCTTCCACTGAGCGGCAGGCTTCCAGCTGGAAAGGATCGAGGTCGAACCCCAGGGACTGTTCGAAGACTCCCAGATGGGTCCGTGCGTGGCCGGTTCGTTCTTTGGCGGCAAGATACCGCTCAGACGGGGAAGTCATATATCCAGCCTAGACGCTGTGGAGTCAATGGACTGACTCACCGGTTCCTGCCTCCTGCCGCGCTCCCCGGAGGGACGGAGACAGGAGGCAGGCTACAAATCCTCCAGCGATGACGCCTTGTCCGCGTCAGCTCCAACCGCGGCTTCCCGGGCGGCATTCCGCCGGGCCCGCCGCTTGTCGTTCAGGAAGCACAACCCCACGGCCACCGCGAAGAGCACCAGGAGCGGAGCCGCAAGATAGAACATGCTCAGCGCGTCTCCGCCGGGGGCTGCCATAGCCGCGAAGAGGCAGATGATGAAGACGGTGATCCGCCAGTATTTCACGATGGTCCTGCCGGGGAGCAGCCCGAGCAGGTTCAGGCCCACCATCACCACGGGGATCAGGAACGCTATCCCAAAGGCCAACAGCAGCCGCAGGACGAAGGCCAGATAGACCGAGGCGGTAATGACGTTCGCCGCACCCTCCGGAGTGAAGTCGGTGAGGACTCCGACGGCGTTGGGCAGAATCAGCCAGGCAAGCCAGACGCCTGCCAGGAAGAGCGGGACGGCGGCCGCCAGGAAACCCAGCGCGGCGCGGCGCTCCTTGGTCTTGAGGCCGGGGGTGATGAACGCCCAGAGCTGATACAGCCAGAAGGGGCTGGAAACCAGCAGGCCGATGAAGACCGAGACCTGGATCATCTGGTCGAAGGAGGTGGCCACGCCGTCGAAGTTGATCGTGGCGAGGCGCCCCTCCTGTTCCGAGAGTTCCCGGACCGGACGGGTCAGTTCGTTAAAGACGGGCATGTAGAGGAAAAATCCGCCTACCGTGCCCAGAACGATGGCGATGGCCGCCTTGAAGAGCCGGTTGCGGAATTCCCGCAGATGATCCTTGAGGGCCATCCGCCCCTCAGGGTTGGATTTGCGCCCTCTTGTCAGCGCCACTGCCACTACGGATTGGTGGGCGGATTACCGGTGCCTGACGGCGGGGTCTGTCCGGTCTCGGGGCCTGGGTTCCGGGTGGGGGCAGCCGGGGCCGGGTTGTTCACAACGCGGCCTTCGACGGGTTCCCCGTCAGCGGTGCCGGTTGTATTCTCGTCCTTCATCTGGCGCACCTCGGACTTGAAAATCCGCAGGGACTGTCCAACGCTGCGGGCGAGCCCGGGCAGCTTTGGCGCACCAAAAAGCAGGATCGCAATAACAATGATGATGACAATATGCCAGCCTTCTAGGCGCATGCCGGTGTCCTTTCGTTTGACGTCATTTTATGTCAGAGCCCGGGGATATCGCGCCACGCGCGCGGTTGTCCCCGCAGGCGCCGGCGTTCCACCCGGCGTTCGCGCCGGGCATCCTTCCGCTGTGCCTTGCCGTCTTCATACCGGCGGCGTGCTGCCTCCGGGTCCTCGAAGATGGCCGGCCCGCGGGTGCCTGCTTCCTCCGGAACTGCCGGAGTTGGGGCGGGCGTGAAAGACAGCCGGGATCCGGCAGCCTGGACTTCGCTGAGCACTGCCATGAACCGGCGGAAGATCCGGTAGCCGATCAGGGCATAGAAGAGCAGGGCCACCGCTGTGAGAGCAACCCATATCAATATCCACGACCACCAAGGCATGGTTCCAGCATAGATGAGGTAAGCAAGGCTGCGTTGCCGGTACTGCTTGCCGCTGGCGAGGTTTCACCGGCTGTTCATTCGTAGTTTCCGAGGGCCGCCGTGAGCCACGCCGTGGTCCGGGCGCGCAGTTCAGGCGGCTCTGCCACTGCTCCTGCACCGCCCAGGCGGGCGATGAAACCGGGAATCCAGCCGGTTGACGGAGTCCGCAGGACCACCGCCTGTCCCCCGTCGGGCAGGGCGCTGCGCAGTTCAGCGTGATACGCCTCGGCTACCCATGCGGCTTCGGCACTAAGGCGGATTGTGACGGATTCGTCGCTGTCTCCGGGGGTGAAGAGGCTGGCCGGAAAGTGCGGAGAGGGCTCGGGTACGTCCGCGGTGATCGGGCCGGCGTCTTCCCAGCTCACAATCCGGTCCACCCTGAAGAACCGGGTTGCCTCAGCCCGGTGGCACCAGGCATCCAGGTACCAGGTGTCGTTTTCGGAGAAGATGCGGCGCGGGTCAATGACCCGTTCAGAGACTTCGTCCCGGCTGGGAACCACGTAGCGGATCGCGAGCCGTCTGCGGCCCACGCTGCCGCGCAGCTCTTCGAGGATGGAAGGCGCCGAGCCTGCGGGAATGAGAGTGGCCGCGAGGGTGTGGCCGGCAGCGCCGGCGGTTCCAGCCGCCTCGCTCAGTTTCGCGTGGGCACTGGAAATGGCATCCGGCGGCGCGATGCCCGGCAAGGCGGCCAGCGTGTCGAGTCCCACGATCAGGGCTGCCGCTTCGTCCATGGCCAGCCGCACCGGCTGGGACAGGTTATCGGCGTTGTCAATGAAGATTTCACCGGTTTCGAAGTTCACGTCCATCAGGCCATTGGGATAGTAGCGCGGTCCGCTGACGAACAGCAGGTTCAGGTCAGCTGCCAGCTGATCGCGGCTGATGCCGAATTTCCGGGCCGTTTCATCCATGTCTGCACCCTGGTTGGCCAGGATGTACGGGACCAGGTCCAGCAGCCGGCTCAGGTGTTCCTGCGCCCCGGAGGCTTTGGCCGGCCGCGTCCGCGCTGCAGCCGGTGCCCGGTGCTCGGGGACGGGTTCTTCCTGTGCTGCCCGGGCACGTGAGAGCGCGTTGCGGACGGCGCTGCGCAGCTCGGGCGGATGGATCGCCTCGGCCGCGGGGCCCAGGGCAGCGGTATCCGCAGCCAGGGTGTCAAGGTCGGTGACCGAGAAGCACAGGCGGTCCCGTCCGGCTGCCGGGGCCGGAAGGCCGGCGGGCACAGAACCGGAACCGGCTGCGCGAAGCCGCAGTTCAGCGCCCGCACCTGAGCTGACGTCGACGACGGCGGTTTGCGGGTCGAAGACCGTGTCCAATGACGCCAGGGAAGCGTGAATGTCGAAGCCCGCCGGTACGGTGAACGCTGCCTTACCGGTCTTGACCGGGGTAGTCATGCGGGAAAGCCGGAAAAACCGCTCTGCCTGGCGGTCCAGGTCCCAGCCCACTACATACCAGCGCCCGTAGCGCGAACCCATTCCCCAGGGCTGAAGGCGCCGGGTGCTTTCCGCTCCCCCGGACGCACGGTAGCCGAAGCTGATGGGGAGGCCGTCGGAGGCTGCCCGGAACACGGCTGTGAAGTTTGGATCCGTGGTCCGGATCCCGGGCTGCACGGGACTGGCTGCGGCATCCTCGGCCAGAACACCGCGGGCGCGCAGTTTGCGCAGCGCCCGCGCGGCAGCGGAACCAAGGGCGGCCTGTTCCCACATTTGTGCCGCGAGGGCCAGCACCGCGGACTCAGCAGCGGTGAAAGCAACCTCCGGCAGGCGGTACTCCTCGCTGCGGATACGGTAGCGCTGCGCGGAGTTGTCCTGTTCGTAAAGCAGGTCGTCACTGTAGGACTCCACCGGGATGCCCTGCTCACGCAGGAAGGCCTTGTCCCGGTCGAAGAGCTTTTCCCGGGCTTCCGGAGTAGCTGCCTCGGAATAGAGCTCGATTTCCTCGAAGAGCTCGTGCTTGGTGAAGCCCCGCCGGCTGGAGAGCAGGGCTATGACCAGGTTCAGCAGGCGTTCGGTTCGCTTCTCGGCGGGTTGCGGGCTCACACGGCTAATCTACCGCCCGTCCGCGGGCAAATGCGCAAAGGGCGGACAGCCAGCGGGTTGCGCTGGCCGTCCGCCCTTTGCAGCGGCGGAAGAAACTCCTACCGGACGCCGAGCAGGTCAACCACGAAAATCAGCGACTCGCCCGGGGCAATCGCAGATCCTGCGCCGCGGTCACCGTAGGCAAGGTGAGCGGGGATCTCGAGCCGGCGGCGGCCGCCGACCTTCATGCCGAGCAGGCCCTTGTCCCAGCCCTCGATGACCTGGCCGATTCCCACCTTGAAGTCCAGCGGCGCGCCGCGGTTCCAGGAAGCATCGAACTCTTCGCCGGTCGAGAACGCCACACCGACGTAGTGGGTGGAGACCATGTCCCCGGCCTTCGCCTCGGCGCCGTCACCGACGGTGATGTCTTCGATGACCAGATCGGTCGGGGCGTCGTGCTCCGGGAAATCGATTTCCGGCTTCTGACGGTCGTATTCGCGCTTTCCGAATGACATGTTGCTCCTTCGTTGTGGGACTGCCTGCAATCTTATCCGGATGCGCCGGTTACTTGGCTTCCAGGATGTCGACCACGAACACCAGGGTCTCGTTCTGGAGTTCGTTGCCCTCAGCTGCGCCGTAGGCAGTGGCAGGCGGCGCAACAATCAGCACCTGGGATCCGACCTTCTTGCCGGCCAGTCCGTCGGTCCAGGCCGAAATAACCTGGTCCAGGCCGAAGGAGGTGGCGCTTCCGCGCTCCCAGCTGGAGTCAAAGACGCTGCCGTCGGAGTACTTCACGCCGTGGTACTGCACCGTGACGGTGTCATCGGCTTCCACTACGGCGCCGTCGCCGGTTTTGAGTTCCTGGGCCACCAGTTCCGTGGGTGCTTCACCTTCGGGAATGGTGATGGTCGGCTTGCCGTCCTCAGCGAGGGCAACCGTCGGCAGGCCGTCGACCGGTGCGACGTCGGCGCCCCAGGCACGGGTGGGGACGTCGCGGGCGTCGGAGAGGGTGAAGACGATGAACTGCGCGGCGGTGCCGGCAGTCTCATTGGCAGGCACGTAGTACGCGAAGTCTGAGCCGATGGGCGCACCGACCAGTGCGCTGTACATCTGCTCATTACCCTGCTTCAGGGTGTCGTCCACGGCAATGTCTTCGGCTGTTTCAGCGGTGTAGGTCTCCTGGCCGGCTTCTCCGCTCTCCGGATCGAGCACCACGAGGCGGACGGAGGCGGTCTGTCCTGCGGTGAGTTCCTCGCCGTCGCCGTCGTTGACTCGCACCAGGGTGGGCTCGTCAACGCTCAGGGGCGTGTCGAACTCGACGGTCGGCACCGTGTTGTCACCGTTGGAACTGACCTTCACGGAGGACAGGGGCTCGGAACTGCTGCTGCCGGAGCAGGCGGTGAGCAGCAAAAGGGCGGGCAGGAGCAAAGCTAGTACTTTTCGCACCGTACTTCTTTCAGTGGTGGGCAATGACACGGCCGCCGGGAACTGCACGGCCGGAAGCCCGGCCAGCCCCAGGGCAGCAAGACCCACCCTAACGCGTGGACCTGAAAGGAGCCTAGATCAGCTGCCTGCTGCAGCCCTACAACGTGGAGAGCAGGGCTTCGACCCGCTCATCGACGGCAGCGAATGGGTCTTTGCACAGCACGGTCTGCTGGGCCCGGTCATTGAGTTTGAGATGGACCCAGTCCACGGTGAAATCCCGGTTCGCGGCTTTGGCCCGGCGGACAAAGTCCCCGCGCAGCTTGGCCCGGGTGCTCTGCGGCGGCACATCCACGGCTTCCTTGATCTCCCGGTCATCGACCACCCGCGCCGTTTCACCCCGGGACTGCAGGAGGTAAAACAGTCCCCGCCGCCGCGAGATGTCATGGTAGGTGAGGTCGATCTGGGCGAGACGGGGAGAGGCCATGTCCAGGCCGGCCCGTTCCGCATAACGGTCCACGAGCTTCTTCTTGATGGCCCAGTCGATCTCCGTATCGATCCCGGAGGTGTCGCCCGATTCCACGGCTTCCAGGGTCCGCTGCCACAGGTCGAGGACCCGCGGAACATGCCGGTTGTGGGCGCCGTTCGTGTTCACGAACTCCTGTGCCCGCTCCAGATAAATGTGCTGGAGCTCAAGGGCAGTCATGGTGGAGCCGTTGGCCAGCTTCAGGGGGGCGGACCCGGTGAGGTCGTGGGAGATTTCCCGGATGCTGCGGATCGGATTCTCCAGCCGGAGGTCGCGCATGATCACCCCGGCTTCGATCATCCGCAGCATCAGGTCCACGGAACCAACCTTGAGCATGGAGGTGGTCTCGGACATGTTGGAGTCGCCGGCGATGACGTGCAGCCGCCGGTAATGTTCAGCGTCCGCGTGCGGCTCGTCACGGGTATTAATGATGGGCCGGGACCGGGTGGTGGCTGAGGAGACGCCTTCCCAGATATGGTCGGCCCGCTGTGAGAAGGCAAACAGGGCGCCGGACTGGGTGCGCAGGACCTTGCCCGCGCCGACGAGGAGCTGCCGGGTGACCAGGAAGGGAATCAGAATGTCTGCCAGCCGGGAAAACTCCAGCCGCCTCGGGATCAGATAATTCTCGTGGCTGCCGTAGGAGTTTCCGGCCGAGTCGGTGTTGTTCTTGAACAGGTAGACGCTGCCGTTGAAGCCTTCAGCCTTGAGCCGTTCTTCCGCCTCCTCCACCAGGTCTTCCAGAATGAGTTCTCCGGCCCGGTCATGGGCAATGAGCTGGGCCAGGTCGTCACATTCCGCAGTGGCGTACTCCGGATGGGAGCCCACGTCCAGGTACAGGCGTGAGCCGTTGGTGAGGAAAACGTTGGAGGACCTTCCCCAGCTCACAACCTTGCGGAAGAGATACCGGGCCACTTCCTCCGGGGAAAGGGGGCGCGAATCGGGTCCCGAGTAGGCGATGCCGAATTCTGTTTCGATCCCGTAGATCCTGCGGTCCATCAGTCTCCCTCCGCGCTGGCCAGGAAACGGTCCAGCTCCACGGTGCCGATCCGGCGGAAAGCCCGGACGCTTCCCCGGGCAGACTGCGGATCGCGGTCCAGTACAGCCACTTCCAGCAGACTGGCCCCGAGGAGCTCAGCGCTCTGGCCGGTGCCGGCGGATTCACCGTTGATCGTTGTTTCCGGGGCCTGCCGCGTCGATGAGAGTGCCCTGACTGCCACCAGGATGGCCTCGCTGAACGACGTGTCCGGAGACCACGAACGGGCAAGCGAATCGTTGACGATGTCAGCCTGCCCGCCCATCACCACATAGTTGCTTTCATCGGCAATGGAACCGTCGAAGGTCAGCCGGTACAGGTGGTCGCTGTACGGGTCGGCGCCCACTTCAGCGACGGCCAGCTCCACCTCGAAGGGTTTCCCCTCCGTGGTGAACACCGAGCCAAGGCTCTGCGCGTAAACGCTGGCCAGTCCCCTGGCTGAGACGTCCTCCCGGGCGTAGGAATACCCCCGGACGTCGGCATACCGGACACCGGCCTGCCGGAGGCTTTCGAACTCGTTGTACTTGCCCACTGCGGCAAACCCGATGCGGTCGTAGATCTCGCCAAGTTTGTACAGTGAGGGCGACGGGTTCTCTGCCACCAGGGCGATACCGTCGCGGCAGGTCAGGACCACCACGGAGCGGCCCCGCGCGATTCCTTTCCGGGCAAAGTCTGCCCGGTCCTTCATAAGCTGTTCGGGTGATACGTAGAACTGCTGAGTCATGTCCTACGCCTCCAGTCCGGCGGCACTGCGGCGGCTCACGAGCTCCTGGGCGAGCTGGTGCAGCTCACGTTCGGGGATTTCCCGCATTCCGGCGGAATTAACCACGTAGACCACCGGCCACAGCTGGCGGACCAGGTCCGGGCCGCCCGTGGCGGAGTCGTCGTCGGCGGCGTCGTAAAGGGACTCGACGGCAACCTGCACGGCTTCATCCTCGTCCAGCCCGGGACGCCACAGCTTCTTCAGCGCCCCGCGTGCGAAGACCGAGCCGGAGCCGACACTGTGGTGTTCGTACTCTTCATACCGTCCGCCGGTGACGTCGAAGGAAAACAGCCTGCCCACGTGCTTCTCGGTGTCGTAGCCGGCAAACAGCGGGATGACGGCGAGGCCCTGGAGGGCGAGCGGAAGGTTCTGCCGCACCATGGCTGCCAGCCGGTTGGACTTGCCATCCAGGCTCATTGCCGTGCCTTCGATTTTCTCGTAGTGCTCGAGCTCAACCTGGAAGAGCCGAATCATGTCCAGGGCAAGTCCGGCGGTCCCGGCGATGCCGAGCACCGAGTAGCTGTCTGCCGGGAAAACCTTGCGGATGTGGCGGCTGGCGATGATGTTGCCCATAGTCGCCCGCCGGTCCCCGGCCACAAGAACGCCCCCGGCATAGGTGAGGGAGACGATGGTGGTCGCCTGCGGTGCGGCTGCGCCGGCCGATCCTGCTGGTGCCGATCCGAGGCTGCGGGCCGAGGGCAGCAGCTCCGGATAATGGCGGCCAAGGTGCTCGGTGAAGGACGAGCCCGCTGCCGCGGCGACGGCCTGGGCAGGATCTGAGTGCGTCATCCGCTACTGACCGCCCTTCTGGATGAAACCCCTCACGAACTCTTCGGCGTTGTTTTCCAGCACGCCGTCAATCTCGTCCAGGAGGTCGTCCACGCCCTCGGTGTGCGCCGTGGACTGCTCCGTGGGTTCTGCGGCAGGCGGCGGAGTAACCTCGTCGGTTTCTTCGACTTCCTGCGGACGTGATCCTGTGTTCCTGCGATCCTGGGTTGCCATGCTGCTGCCCTTTCTTGCTGAGCGGATGTGCCCTACGTCCTATGGTGCCACGGTAGGTTCCGGACCGGTCAGCAGCCGGGTCACAAAATCCTCCGCATCTGCAGAAACGTCAAAAAGTTCCCCGGTGAGCTCTTTCGTTCCGCGCAGCGGTTCGCGGGTGGGGACCCGCTGCAGGCGGCGCCTGGACGGCAGTTCGAAGATGATCGAATCCCAGCTAGCACCGATTACCTCGTCCGGGAACCGGGTGACACACCGGCCCCGGAAATAGGCCCGGGTGTCTTCCGGGGGGTGGGTTACGGCCGCAGCGATTTCCTGATCCGTCAGGATCCGTTCCATCTGGCCGCGGGCCGCGAGCCGGTAGTAGAGCCCTTTCTCCGGGCGCATATCGGAGTACTGCAGGTCGATCAGGTTCAGGCGGGCATCATCCCAGGCCAATCCGTCGCGGTCCCGGTAGGCCTGCAGCAGTTTCAGCTTGGCTACCCAGTCCACCTGCGCGGCGGCGGCCATCGGGTCCCGTTTCAGGGTTCCCACCACCGAGGTCCAGCGGTTCAGGAGGTCCTCGGTTGCCTCATCCGCTCCCCCGCGGCCCCGGGCGTGCCCGGCGGCAGCTTCCAGGTAGATTTCCTGCAGGTCGAGTCCGGTGACCATCCTGCCGTCCTTCAGCTCCACCAGCTGGGCCAGGGTGGGATCGTGGCTGATGGCCTGAAGTGCCCCGACGGGATCGCGCAGTTCCAGCACCGGGGCGGTTCCGTCCTCGATCATCGAAAGGACGGCCGACGCCGTGCCCAGCTTCAGGAGCGCCGATACCTCGCTCAGGTTGGCGTCGCCGATGATCACGTGCAGGCGGCGGTACTTCTCCGCGACGGCGTGCGGTTCGTCGCGGGTGTTGATGATGGGCCGGCGGATGGTGGTTTCCAGGCCCACCTCGGTTTCGAAGAAGTCCGCGCGCTGGCTCAGCTGGTAGCCCTGCCGCTGGTTGCTGGTCCCGATGCCCACCCGGCCGGAGCCGCAGATTACCTGGCGGGAGACAAAAAACGGCAGCAGTCCGGCGACCAGGCGGGTAAACGGTACGCTGCGCGGCACCAGGTAGTTCTCATGCGCGCCGTAGGAGACACCCTTGCTATCGGTGTTGTTCTTGTAGAGGTGGACCGGAGCAAAGCCGGGGGTCGAGGCGATGTGGCGCATCGCTGCCAGCACGACGGCGTCGCCCGCCTTGTCCCACAGCACCGCGTCCCGCGGATTGGTGACCTCGGGAGAGGAATACTCGGGATGCGCATGGTCGACGTAGAGGCGCGCCCCGTTGCCCAGGACCATGTTCATCAGCACCGCATTATCCTCGGTGTCCCCGTACAGGGCCGACGGTCCCCCGCCTTCCATTGCAATCTGTTCCGCGTCCATGACCGGAGGCGAATCGGTGAGCTGCGAGGGGTCGGCGGCGGTCCGCGGAACCGTGTAGCCGCGGGCATCGTTCAGGGGCGCCTCGTCCGTGTAGTCCCAGCGGGTTCCGGTGAGATTTCCCATGCCGGAGCGTACCGTCGCAGCGTAGGCGTTGACGATCTGGCTGGAGAGGACGGTGGCGTTGGCGCTCGGAAGGGCGGGTGCAAGTACGCCGTACTCGGTCTCCGTCCCCATCACCCTGCGGACCGTCACAGATACTGTCCCGGATTGGCTGTCGTTTCGATGGTCCGGCCGGGTTCCTGGCCCGCCTTGCCCTGGATGATTGTCCGGATGTAGGTGATACGTTCGCCCTTTTTGCCGGAGATGCGTGCCCAGTCATCAGGATTGGTGGTGTTGGGCATATCCTCGTGCTCGCGGAACTCGTCCACGACGGCGCGCATCAGGTGCTCGATGCGCAGTCCGCGCTGGCGCAGCGTCAGGAAGTCTTTGATGGCGTACTTCTTCGCCCGGTCCACAACGTTCTGGATCACGGCTCCGGAGTTGAAATCCTTGAAGTAGAGCATCTCCGTGTCCCCGTTGGCGTAAGTCACTTCCAGGTACTCGTTTGACTTGTCCTCCGCGTACATCTTCTCCACCGTCCGGCGGATCATCTCACGGACCGTAGCCACCGGATCGTAGCCGTGCTCGGCCAGATCGTCCCGGTGCAGCGGAAGGTCAGGCGTGAGGTACTTGGCGAAAATCTCCCCCGCCCCTTCGGAGTCGGGGCGCATGATCTTGATCTTCACATCCAGCCGGCCGGGGCGCAGGATCGCCGGATCGATCATGTCCTCGCGGTTCGAGGCGCCGATCACGATCACGTTTTCCAGTTTTTCCACGCCGTCGATCTCGCTGAGCAGCTGCGGCACAATCGTGGTTTCGACGTCGGAGGAAACCCCTGTTCCGCGGGTGCGGAACAGCGAGTCCATCTCGTCGAAGAACACCACCACGGGGCTGCCATCGGACGCCTTCTCACGGGCGCGGGCGAAGATGAGCCGGATATGGCGTTCGGTTTCGCCGACATACTTGTCCAGCAGCTCGGGTCCCTTGATGTTGAGGAAGTAGCTGCGGGTTCCCAGCGAGCCGGTCTGTTCCATCACCCGCGCTGCCAGCGAATGTGCGACGGCCTTGGCGATCAGGGTCTTTCCGCAGCCGGGAGGGCCGTAGAGCAGGATCCCCTTGGGTGCCTTCAGGCCGTGCTCACGGTAAAGGTCCGGATGCATAAAGGGCAGCTCGACGGCGTCCCGGATGGCTTCGATCTGCGGACCCAGTCCGCCGATATCGGAGTAGGAAATATCCGGGACTTCCTCCAGGACCAGATTCTCGACTTCGCTGCGCGGGATCTTCTCCAGGGCGTAGCCGATCCGGGTGTCCACGGTCAGGGCGTCGCCGACCCGGATTTTCTCTTCGATCAGCGGCCCGTTGAGCCGGACCACGCGCTCGTCGTCGGCCCGGCCCACCACCAGGGCGCGGTCACCTTCCAGGAGTTCCTGCACGGTGAAGAGTTCGCCGGCCTTCTCGAAACCAAGCCCGGCCACCACCGTCAGCGATTCATTCAGCAGGACTTCCTGGCCCGGGACAATCTGGCCAAGGTCCAGGAGCGGGCTCACCGCAACCCGGAGCTTGCGCCCGGACTGAATGATGTCCACGCTTTCCTGGACCGTGGCTGTGGTGCTGACGCCGGGTTCGGGTTCCTGCCGTTCGTTGACGGCGATGACCGTGCCGAAGCTGAAGGGCGTGGCGCCCTCCTTCTCCAATGCGTCCTTCAACCGGATGATCTCCGCCTTGGCGGTTTCCAGCATTGCCACCAGCCGCGCATTGTTGTGCGTCAGTGCTGCCAACTGACGGTCCACGTTGCGCAGCTTATCCCGCAGGATGTTGAGCTGCCGGGATTCCGCACCGGCTGCAGTTCCGTAGGGGGCATCGGTACGCGTACCTTCAACCCCGGCCCCGCTGGTGTTTTCCGCTTCAACCATTGTCCGACCGCCTTCATCGCTCCAGGGTCCCCTCGTTTGACGATAACGCAGTGGCGCACGCAATGCACCGTGCCTGGAGTCTTGTGTTTTCCAGCTTTCCGGCTATGGCGGGGCTACTCGGCGCCGTTGTCCTCCTGGAACCGTTCAGCCTTTGCCAGGGCACCGCGCTGGACGGTCGAGCTGGCGTCCTTCGCGGCCCGGCGGAGCTTCTTATCGGAGACCTGACGCTCGCCGACTGCTGCCGGGGTCCAGGCGTTCAGGTCCTCCTGGCTGAAGTCCGTTTTGGAGGCGCGCCGCTTGGCGACCAGGCCGGTGGCGCCCTCAGCGAGCCGGCGTGCTGAAAGCAGGAAGCCGGTGTGGGCGACCATCCGGTGGTCCGGACGCACTGCCAGCCCTTCCAGGTGCCAGCCGCGGACCATGGATTCCCAGCCCTCGGGCTCGGTGAAGCGGCCGTCGGCGCGGATGGCTTCAGCTGTCCGCGAAAGCTGGGTGACCGTGGCGACGTAGGAGATCCAGACGCCGCCCGGGGCCAGGACCTCTGCCACCGCGTCGGTGCATTCCCACGGAGCCAGCATGTCCAGGACCACCCGGTCCACGCTGCCGGGTTCCTGGTTCTTGACGACCTGGTCCTGGAAGTCGCCCAGGGTGATTTCCCAGGCGGGGTGCGGGCCGCCGAAGAAGGTCTCCACATTGCCGCGGGCGATGTCAGCGAATTCCTCGCGGCGCTCGTAGGAGTGCAGCGAGCCGTTGTCTCCCACGGCGCGGAGCAGCGAGATGCTCAGCGCGCCGGATCCGACACCGGCCTCGACGACCCGGGCGCCCGGGAAGATGTCTGCCATGGTGACGATCTGGCCGGCGTCTTTCGGGTAGACCACGGCTGCCCCGCGCGGCATGGAGAGCACGAAGTCCGAGAGCAGCGGCCGGAGGACCTGGTACTGATGCCCCGTGGTGTTCGTGACAATCGTGCCTTCGGGGACGCCGATGATGCTCTCGTGCGGGAGGTAGCCGCGGTGGGTGTGGAAAGCCCCGCCCTCGGTGAGTGTGATGGTGTTCCGGCGCCCCTTTTCATCGGTGAGCTGGACGCGTTCCCCGGGCCGCAGGGGTCCACGGCGCATTTCCGCGCCGTGGGCAGCGGGAGAAGAGGGTGTACCCGGGTTGTTCATATGTGGCTGTCCTTCGGTTTCGGGGGGGGGGGGCGGTCGAATGCGGGGCCAGGTCTGCTGTCCCGCTGGTGGGTGGTTAGCTGCTGGTTTTCGGCCGGCGGCCGGTGACAGCGGCGACGACGGCGGACTGGCGGAGCAGGCCGACCACCGTGCCTTCGCGGTTGATGACGGCATACTCGCTGCCGGTCAGCTGCGATAGGTACTGGATGAGTTCCTGGCCGGTGGCGGCATCCGGAACGTAGGCGCCGGCAGCCAGCGCGCGGGCCACTGCGTTCACCGGGGTCTGGAGCGCCAGGTGGGGGGGCACAGAGGACATCACGCCGGGGTCGACGACGGCTTCCGGCCGCCCGGTTGGGCCCGTCACCACAAGCGCCGTGCCTGGGGGGCAGTCAGCTGCGAGCTGCCGGGCTTCGGACACCGGCGTCCCCGTGGGCAGCTGCCGGGCCGGTTCCATCAGGCTGCCGGCGGAAACCTCCGGCAGCCGAAGCCGCAGGCGGGCATTGCTGATCGAGGCTGAGGCACCCATCCACAGGAAACCTGAGACCAGGGCCGTGATTATCACCAGGCTCAGGCCGGGCGTTTCACCCCGCAGATAGGGGGGAATGAAGACGGCGGCCACCAGGGCGGCGGCAATAATCCGCCCGGCCCACCCGGCGGCAATCGTGCCTTTCTCCTGGACGCCGGTCGCCTTCCAGACCGCAGACTCCACGATGCGTCCCCCGTCCAGCGGAAGGCCGGGGAGGACGTTGAAGATGGCGACCAGCACGTTGGCCCAGACAAAAATGTCCGTCAGCAGCCAGCCCACGGTTCCGGGTTCGAAGAACGGCAGAACCAGGCGTCCGGCAAGGGCGAGCAGGAAGTTCGCTGCGGGCCCGGCCAGGGCAACGACCAGGGACCTGCCGGGGGTGGCATTCACGTCGCCGAACTGGGTGTGTCCGCCCCACAGCGTCAGGACGATCCGGGGCGTGGGCCATTTCCAGGCCTGGGCAGTCAGGGCATGGGCGAGCTCGTGGGCCAGGACGGAGAGCAGCAGGAGCAGCGCATAGCCCAGGGCGACGGCGTACGCCCCAGGGCTGCCCAGTTGCGGGAGCGCCCGGGCGACC
This sequence comes from Arthrobacter sp. Helios, assembly GCF_023167125.1. Taxonomy (NCBI): domain Bacteria; kingdom Bacillati; phylum Actinomycetota; class Actinomycetes; order Micrococcales; family Micrococcaceae; genus Arthrobacter; species Arthrobacter sp. Helios. Next base: position 1,418,513 of record NZ_CP095402.1, on the reverse strand, counting down.
TGGGGTCCGAAAAGCAGGACGATCGCCGCGGCAATCACAAACCAGGACCAGGCCAGGGTGACAGGGACTCCCCCGATCTTTCCCAGCGGGATGCCTTCGCTGCGTCCTCCGCCGGCCGTCCCGCCGTCCGGGCCCTGCGTCACTTTTGGGCTCCGGACTCTTGGGCTGCGGACCTTTGGGCTGCGGTGCTGAGCGCCGTCAGGGCCTGCAGGTCACTGACGGTGCGTCCGGCCAGCGTGGTCCATTCGATCCGGTCCGGATCCGGCGGCAGCGGAATGAAATGGGGTACGGCCAGGGCAGTGAGGCCGGCAGCACGGGCGGATGTATAGCCCGGATAGGAGTCCTCTATAGCGATGCACCGGGACTTCGCCAGGCCGGGGACACTCTGCGCCAGTTCATCGAAGGCCAGCTGGTACGGCTCGGGATGCGGCTTGCCGCGTTTCACCATGTCGCCGGTGACCAGGAACCGGAACGTCCCCTCCGGAAGATGGGAGGCGATGGCCCGGGCCAGGACCGCTGTGGACATGGTGACCATCGCACAGGGAATCCCGGAATCCGCAAGTTCCTCGAGCAGCTCACGGGCACCGGGCCGCCAGGGCACATCGGTGCGGACCTGCCGCGCCACCCGGTCCGTCAGGGTGGAAATAACGGCCTCGACGCTCAGGTCAACGCCGGCCTGCTGGAGCCGGTGCGCTGAGAAGGTGAGCGCCTGCCCCACGAGTTCCTCGGCCTCTTCATCAGTCCAGGTGCCGCCATGGGCAGCAACAAGGTCCTTCTCCGCCTGGATCCAATAGGGTTCCGTGTCGACGATCGTGCCGTCCATATCCCAGAAAACGGCCTGCAGCGGGCTGCCGGGGCCGCCGGACGGGAGGAAACTTCCAGGGAGGGACATACCGCAAGTCTACGTGGCTCCGGGCGGGGTTCCTTGTCCCGGCCGGGTGACTCGGACAGGGGCGGGACTGACACTGCGGTGCGGGGAGCATATGGTGAATCTGTGAGTTATACCGACAAGACCCCAGCCGCCGGCCTGCAGGATTTCTTTGGTGGCGGCTCCGGAGAGCGGGTCACCGTGATGCTGGCCGCCTTTGAAGGCTGGAACGACGCCGGAGAAGCGGCCAGTGACGCCCTGAGTTTCCTCTCCCAGTACTGGGACAGCGAGAAGATCGCCGGAATCGATGCCGACGAGTACTACGATTTCCAGTTCACCCGCCCTGCAATCGAGCGGAACGCAGCAGGAAAGCGCAGGATCAAGTGGCCTACCACCCGGATTTCCCGGGCAGAGGTCCCGGGGACCAACCTGGACCTGATCCTGGTTTCCGGGGTTGAACCGTCCTACAAATGGCGTGCCTACACGGCGGAAGTTATTGGCTTGGCCAAGGAACTCGAGGTGGACTGCATCGTGCTCACCGGCGCCCTGCTGGCCGATGTTCCGCATACCCGTCCCATTCCGGTGACTGCCACCTGTGAGGAGGAGGACCTGAGGGAACACCTCGGCGTCGAATCCTCGCAGTATGAGGGTCCCATTGGAATTGTGGGCGTCCTGGCGGAAGTGGCCAGTCTGGCCGACATTCCCACACTCTCCCTCTGGGCAGCGGTACCGCACTATGTGGGGCAGCCGCCCTCGCCCAAGGCACAGCTGGCGCTGCTCCACCGTCTGGAAGAGCTGCTGCAGACCCCCATCGACACCGCGGTCCTCACAGAGGAAGCCGAGGCCTGGGAGCGTGGCGTGGATGAACTTGCCACCGAGGACCCGGAGATCGCGGCCTATGTGCGGCAGCTCGAGGAAGCCAAGGACACTGCTGAGCTCCCCGAGGCGACCGGCGAGTCGATTGCGCGTGAGTTCGAGCGCTACCTCAAACGCCGGCGCCGGGACTAGCCCGGAAAGGCACAGGGACCGCGGACAGAATCCGCGGTCCCTGTGCCTTCCGAAGGATGTGCCTAGCGCAGGCGGATTCCCAGGAGGGCGTCGAAGGCTGCTTCGGCCAGTTCCGCTCCGGCCGGGGACCCGGCTGCTGATTCCGCCGGCGCGTCGAGGAGCGCAGCGGCCCAGGCATCAGCGGCGGCCAGCGCGGCAGGTGCATTGAGGTCATCTGCCAGGGCCATACGGAAACTCTGCAGCAGCTCAGCGGCCGCCTGCTCCCCGGTCAGCGGCAGCGCCATGCGGTAGCGCCGGAGCCGGTCCTCGGCCCGGCCAAGGTCGTCAGCGGTCCAGAACCAGTCTGACCGGTAGTGGTGGCCGGCAAGGGTAATGCGGACGGCTGCCGGTTCCACGCCTTCCGTCCGCAGGCGGGAGACCAGGACCAGGTTGCCCAGGGACTTGCTCATCTTCTCGCCGTCGAGGCCCACCATGCCGGCGTGGGCGTAGTGCTTTGCCAGCGGCTCACCGGAGCAGGCGTACGCGTGTGCGGCGCTCATCTCATGGTGCGGGAAGGTCAGGTCCGATCCCCCGGCCTGGACCGTGAAGGGTGCCGGGAGGAAGCGGCGGGCAATGACCGAACACTCGATGTGCCAGCCCGGACGCCCGTCGCCCAGCTTCCCGCCGGGCCATACAGGTTCTCCGGGGCGGGCGGCCCGCCACAGCAGCGCGTCGAGCGGATTCCGCTTTCCGGGCCGGGCGGGGTCACCGCCGCGTTCCGCGAACAGCGGCAGCATCTGCTCCGGCGTGAGGCCGGAAACCTGCCCGGGCCACCACGCGTCGGGGCCCTGCTTCTCAAGTTCCTGCGCGGCGTCGACCGAAAAGTAGACATCTCCGTCGGGTTCGGTCCCCGTCCCCGGCACACGGTATGCGATGCCCTTGTCCAGCAGTTCCTCGACCACGGGCACAATCCATTCAATGGACTCCACGGCACCGATGTAACTCTGCGGGGCAATGACGTTCAGTGCTTCCATGTCCTCACGGAAGAGCTGGGTCTGTTCCTTGGCGAGAACCGTCCAGTCGACCCCCGTCGCTTCAGCGCGTTCGAGGAGCGGGTCATCAATGTCGGTGACGTTCTGCACATAGTTGACCGTGTAGCCGGCGTCCCGCCACTGCCGGTTCAGCAGGTCGAACGCAACGTAGGTCGCTGCGTGTCCCATATGGGTCGCGTCGTACGGGGTGATCCCGCAGACGTACAGGCCGGCTTCACCCTCTGGCTGGACAGGCACAGCCCTTCGCAGCGACGAATCGAAGAGGACAAGGCCTGGAGACTTTCCGGGCAGGACGGGCAGGGGGCGGGTTTTCCAAGCGATCACAGAATCAACTCTACTGACTTCGACAGCGGTTTCCGTTTTGCGTCCGGGACCGGTTCACGGTCAGGCCTGCAGCACACCGAAGCCCAGGGCAAGGTAGATGGCCACACCAAGGGCGATCCGGTACCAGACGAACAACTGGTAGCTGCGGGTCGAAACGTACCGGAGGAACCAGCCAATGATGATAAACCCAACAACGAAGGCCACCACGGTGGCGAGTGCCGTCTCCGCCCCGCCGTAGGGACCGGTCTCTCCCCAGGACTTGGCCAGCTGGTACAGGCCGCTGCCGAATACGGCGGGGATGGCCAGCAGGAAGGCGTACCGGGCCGCTGCTTCACGGGTGTAGCCCATCAGCAGGCCCGCCGTGATGGTTCCACCCGAACGGGAGACGCCGGGAATGAGTGCCAGGGCCTGGGCGAAGCCGTAAAGGATGCCGTGCTTGTAGGTGAGCTTGTCCAGCGTGCGCTGCTGTTTGCCCACAATGTCCGCGATCGCGAGGAAAATGCCGAACACGATCAGCATGGTGGCAACGATCCAGAGGCTGCGGAAGGTGCTTTCGATCTGGTCCTGGAACAGCAGGCCCAGGACGACGATCGGGATGGTGCCGACGATAATCAGCCAGCCCATGCGTGCATCCGGATCGAAGCGCGGTACCCGGCCGGTCAGCGAGCCGAACCAGGCTTTGACGATCCGGACAATGTCCTTCCAGAAGTACACCGCAACAGCCGTCTCGGTACCGAGCTGGGTGATAGCTGTGAACGCGGCGCCGGGATCCTGCGCGCCGGGAAGGAGCTCACCGGCAATCCGCAGGTGCGCGCTGGACGAAATGGGCAGGAACTCGGTCAGGCCCTGGAGGAAACCGAGGAATATCGCTTCAAACCAATTCACCCTACGACTCTAGGGCACAGCGCAGCCCGGACCCGTCATGCGGTGCCCGTGCTACCGGTCCGTGCCGGCCTGCCGTCGGTAATCGTCCTGGTCCGAAGAACCTGCAGGAATTTCCTCGGTCTCTTCATCCGCGCCGAACCGGGAAGGCTCGTCAAACCCGGACCGGCGGAGCATTTCTTCATCGTCGTCGAGCAGGTCCTCGTCGCCGTCTTCGTCGTCGTAGATTTCCAGCGGCGTCACTTCGCCGTACGCGTCGTAGAGGACTTCTTCATACACTTCAAACGCGTCGGCGATGGCCAGGTAAGCACCTTCGACGGCGGGATCCTTCTCTCCGCGGCGGGCAGCAGCGGCAGCCAGGTGCTCTTCGAAGGCAGCGACCAGGGACTGGAGCGCAACGCGCGGATCTATGCTCATGGACTAGACGTTATCGGTAAAGCAGGCAAAATGGGATGCAAATGCGAGAACAAATTCTTAGACCGGACCGGTCCCCTCAAGCCGGTCCCGCCAAGGGCTATGAGTACCTGGTCCTCTCCGTAGGCCCCGCCGAGTCCCTCCCTGAAGCCCGCCGGGCACTCACGGACCACGCTGAGTACGGCAAGTGGGAACTGGAACGGACCCGCATTTACCGCGGCGGCCACCACCGGTACTGGCTTCGGCGGAAGATCATGCGGGTCGAGCGGACGTTCTAGCCCGCGTCCTGTATATCCGTGCTGCCGGTTTCGCTTGCCTGCTCCTGGTCCACCGGGCCCAGCAGGGCATTTGCCATGGTGTTGTGGGCGGAATCCTCGCTTGAAGGATGGAACATGCCGGCGAGGACGTCGCGGTACAGCCGCTCCAGTTCCTGGCCGCGGAAGTAGCTCCGGCCGCCGGCCACCTTCAGGGCGGTTTCAACGACCCCGCGGACGGTATCGGTGCTGCGCAGCTTGAGTCCTGACAGCCGCGCGAACCAGAACCCGCCGTGGTCCGCCCCGGACTCGAGGTCACGGGCCACGGCTTCCAGCTCCAGCGCGGCTCCGTCCATCCGGATGGCCGCGTCAGCGATCCGCCACCGGGTATGCGGATCCTGGGTTGCCGGCACCCCGTCCGGTTTCCGGAAGGCTGCGGCCTCCGCCGCGAGGGTGACCGCCCGGTCCCCGATCCCGGTGTAGACCGCGGAGAGCAGTGTTTCAAAAAGGCTGAAGATGCCGAACACGAACAGATCAGCGTGCGGACCCACCGGGGTGTGCCGGACGATCCGTTCCGCGGGCACAACAGCTCCCTCCAGCACAGTGGTGCAGGACTGGGAAGCCCGCATTCCCATGGTGTCCCAGTCATCCAGCGTGGTGATCCCGCCGGTGCCCCGGTCGGCAAAACCAAACACGAGCCGCGGCTCGTCGGGATCGGTGCTGTCCTTGCCGAAAATGCCCAGCCGCGTCCACGCCGGGGACAGGCTGGTGAAGATCTTGCGTCCGGTGAAGGCGTAGCCGCCGCTGCGCGGTTCTGCCACCGTCTTGGAATCGAAAAGTACGGCGCTGTTTCCCGGTTCGGAGATGCCGAACGCAAAGACCTCACCGCGCGCCGCTTCCTCGAGGACGAAGGCAAGCGAGTCATCACCCCGCAGCGACAGCAGATGCGCCACCCCGCACCAGACCAGGTGCATGTTGATGGCCAGTGCGGTGGCCGGCGCAGCGGAGGCCAGCAGCCGCTGGCAGGCGGCCACCTCCGGGATGCCGAGTCCGGCTCCGCCCTGGGCCGGTGTGGAAAACAACGCCAGGTACCCGGCACGGCGGAGGTCCTCGAGGTCCTCGGCAAAGAACTCGTTGCGCCGGTCGTATTCCGGTGCCCGGCTGCGCAGCCGTTCGAGGAGTTCGGGGCTGAGGATATCTCCGGCAGACATGGTGCTCTTCCTTTTTCGGTTCGGTTTCTGGTGGTGCGGTTCGGTTCGGAGCTGGGGTGGGAAAGGGTTCCCTTTTAGTATCCGTGGAGCAGACGGGAGAGGACCCGGGTGCCGAACTTCAGTGAATCCACGGGGACCCGCTCGTCGACGCCGTGGAACATACCGGTGAAATCCAGGTCCTCCGGCAGGCGGAGCGGGGCAAAACCGTAGCCGGTGATACCCAGCCGGCTCAGGGACTTGTTATCGGTTCCGCCGGAAAGCGTATAGGGCAGCACCGGGGCCCCGGGGTCTTCGGCCTGCAGTGCACTGACCATGCTGTCCACCAGGTTCCCGGCAAACGGCACCTCCAGGGACACATCGCGGTGTTCGTAGCTGATGTCGATTCCGTCGCCGGCCAGGCCCCGGATCACCTCGAGCAGGTGTTCCTCCTGGCCGGGAAGGGTCCGGGCATCGATGAACGCCTCGGCCGTGCCCGGGATGACGTTGTGCTTGTAGCCTGCGGAGAGCAGGGTCGGATTGGCGGTGTTCTGGAGCGTGGCTCCGACAAAACGCGCCACCGTCCCAAGTTCCGCGAGAAGTTTCTCCGGGTTGTCCGGATCGAATTCCACTCCCGTGAGTTCCGTAACCCCGTCCAGGAAGGCCCGGGTGGTGGCAGTGAGCTCGATCGGCCACTGGTGCGCGCCGATACGCGAGACAGCACCGGCCAGCCGGGTCACCGCGTTGTCGGTATTGATCTGGGAGCCATGGCCGGCCCGGCCGTGGGCGCGCAGGCGAAGCCAGGAGATGCCCTTCTCCGCGGTCTGCAGGAGGTAGGTGCGGCGTCCGCCGATGGTGGCGGAGAATCCCCCCACTTCCGAGATCGCTTCGGTGGCACCTTCGAAAAGCTCGGGCCGGTTCTCGACCGCCCAGCCGGCGCCGTAGCTTCCACCGGCTTCCTCGTCCGCGAAGAAAGCGAAAATGATGTCGCGCTGCGGCCGGGTTCCGGTGCGAGACATATCCCGCATCACGGAAAGGATCATGGCGTCCATGTCCTTCATGTCAACCGCGCCGCGGCCCCAGATCAGTCCGTCCTGTTCCTCCCCGCTGAAGGGATCGACGCTCCAGTCCTGCTTCTGCGCGGGAACAACGTCCAGGTGGCCGTGGACCACGAGGGCCGGCAGCGAGGGATCGGTGCCTTCCATGCGCGTCACCACGGAGGCGCGGCCCGGGGCGGATTCGAAGAGATCCGGTTCGAGGCCGGCCTCGGCGATGAGGCCGGCGGTGTATTCGGCCGCCAGGCGCTCCCCCGGCCCGCTGCCGTCGCCATAATTCGAGGTATCGATCCGGATGAGGTCCTGGCAGATGCGGGTGACTTCGTCTTCGGCGCGGATAGTCATGCAGCTCTCTCCTTGATCACGGGTTTAGGGCCAGCCTAGCCACTTGCCGGCCCAGCGTCCCGGCGTTCTTAGCGCGGTGACATCTGCCGCGCGGCGTAAATGGGCCGATTCGTACTTCGCGCCAAAACCGTGTTAGAGTTTTTCCCGTTGCAAACGAAGAAACGGAATAAAAACCGATCTTCGGAAGGCACCCTGCGCGGGTGGCGGAATGGCAGACGCGCTAGCTTGAGGTGCTAGTCCTCTTATTGAGGGTGGGGGTTCAAGTCCCCCTCCGCGCACAGTGGAGATACCCACAGCGAAGATCCTCCCGGATTCCTTATGGAAACCGGGAGGATTTTTTGTTTTCAGGTTTTCCGCGGCTGTGTGTCCTTTATCTCCACGCCAGTCTCACCGGCGTGAGAAGTGCTGACACTGTCACGGCCGCCGGGCCACCGGGTACGCTCGCATCATGGACGGCAGCGGGCTCCTGAACGTGATCCTGGTGCTCTTCTTTGTCCTGCTGGGCGGAGTGTTTGCCGGTGCGGAAATGGCGCTCGTGTCGCTGCGTGAGGGACAGATCCTGCGGATAGAGAGCTCCGGAAAGCGCGGTGCGAAGACGGCGCAGCTGGCCCGGAACCCGAACTTGTTCCTGTCCGCCATCCAGATCGGCGTCACTCTTTCCGGGTTTTTCTCCGCTGCCTACGGGGCATCGGCCCTTGCACCGGCTGCCGCGCCGGTCCTGGAAAGCTGGGGGCTGAGCCCCGCCGCGGCCCAGAGCACGGCATTCATTGCGATGACACTGGTGGTCGCGTACCTGTCGCTGGTGTTCTCCGAGCTGGTGCCCAAACGGCTCGCCATGCAGAACGCCGAAGCCTTCACCCGCGTCCTGTCTCCTCCCCTGGCTGGCTTCGCCACCCTGATGCGCCCGGTGATCCGCCTGCTGTCCGTCTCCACCGACGCCGTGGTGCGGCTGCTGGGAGCAGACCCGAACCTCAAGAACATGCCCATTTCACAGCAGGAACTACTGGAAATGGTGAAGTCCAGCCCAGTGCTTGCCGATGAAAGCCGGAGCATCCTGGCCGATGTTTTTGGTGCCGGTCAGCGTCTGCTGCAGGAGGTGATGCGGCCGCGTCCCCAGGTGGAATTCCTGCCGGCTTCACTCACCCTGGCCGAAGCCGGGCGCAGGGTGCACGTGCTGCCCTATTCCCGGTATCCGGTGACCGGGGAGTCCACCGACGACATCCTCGGTTTCGTCCATGTCCGGGACCTTCTCGGCCGGAGCCCGGAGTCTGCTGCGGACGTGCGGGTGGGGAGCATTGTCCGGCCCATCCTGTTCCTGCCAGGCACAGCCACGGTGCTGCCCACGCTTTCACGGATGCGGCGGGGGAAAAGCCATATCGCCGTCGTTGTGGACGAATACGGCGGCACCGACGGGATCGTGACGCTTGAGGACCTGGTGGAGGAGCTGGTCGGAGAGATTTACGACGAGTATGACACCGGCCGGGATCCGGAGGACAGGCACCTGCTGGTGGAGGGAGAGCTGATGGTCGACGGCGGCCTGATCCTTCAGGAGTTCGCCCGCCTCACCGGAATGGAATTGCCCGAGGGCCAGTATGAGACGGTGGCCGGCTACATCCTTGACCGGCTGGGACGGATGGCGGTGCCCGGGGACACCGTATCCGCGCCCGGCGGCCGGCTGCGGGTGACCGACGTCGACCACCATCGGATCCGTGCCGTGCGCGTGATCCCGGGGCCGCCGGTTGCTGACCGGAGCGCCGGCGGCGCGGAAATCTGAATCTGCCGGTCCGCCGGATGAATGCCGTCAGGTCCATTGCAGGCTGCTGGGCGCGGGGCGGAGAATACCGGGCATGAGTGTTCCCAGTCCCGGCGAGGAAACAGCGGCCGGCAGTGCGCCGCAGAGCAGCACCGGCCCTGCCCTGAAACGGGTCATGGGGAGCAAACTGCTGCTGCTGTTCATCATCGGCGATGTGCTGGGAACAGGCGTCTACGCCCTCACCGGGCAGATCGCCGGCGAGATCGGCGGCGCCGCCTGGGCGCCAATCCTGATCGCGTTCATCGTTGCAACAGTCACGGCGCTGTCCTATCTGGAACTCGTGACGAAGTACCCGCAGGCCGCCGGCGCTGCCCTCTACACGCACAAGGCCTTCGGCATCCACTTTGTCACCTTCCTCGTGACATTCGCTGTCCTGTGCTCGGGGATCACCTCAGCCTCCACCGCGTCGAAGTTCCTGGCGGAGAACTTCCTGGTCGGCTTCGACCTGGGCTGGGGGCAGTTCGGGGTCACCGTGGTGGCCGTGAGCTTTGTGCTGCTTCTGGCCGCGGTCAACCTGCGCGGTGTCGGCGAAAGCATCAAGTTCAATGTCTTCCTGACCCTGGTGGAGCTGACCGGCCTGCTGATCGTCATCGGCATCGGCTTCTGGGCCATGGGGCAGGGCAACGTGGACTTCTCCCGGGTGATGGTCTTCGAAACCGAAGAGGGGAAATCTGTCTTCCTTGCCCTGACCGCGGCCACCTCCCTGGCGTTCTTCTCCATGGTCGGCTTCGAGGATTCAGTCAACATGGCGGAGGAAACCCGGGACCCGGCCCGCATCTTCCCGAAGGTTATGCTCACCGGACTCGGCATCACCGTCCTCATCTACGTCCTGGTGTCCATCGCTGCCGTGGCCGTTGTGCCCGTCGGCCAGCTGTCTGAGAGCCAGACGCCCCTGCTCGAAGTCGTGCAGACGGGTGCCCCCGGATTCCCGATCGACGTTGTGTACCCGTTCCTGTCCATTTTTGCCGTCGCCAACACGGCGCTGATCAACATGCTGATGGCCAGCCGCCTGCTCTACGGCATGGCCCGCCAGGAGGTCCTGCCGCGGCCCCTGGCCCTGGTCCTTTCGGGGCGCCGCACCCCGTGGGCCGCGATCATCTTCACCACGGCCATCGCAGTGGGCCTGATCATTGTGGTCACCAATGTGATGGGCCCGCAGACTGTTTCTGCCCTCGGCGGGACCACGGCCCTGCTGCTCCTGTGCGTCTTCACGGTGGTCAACATCGCCTGCATCGTCCTGCGCCGGCATCCGCCGGATCCACAGCCCGGCGAGGAGGAAGGCCGCCCGCGCAAGACCTTCCGCTCCCCCGGAATTACCCCCTGGTTCGGAGCCCTGAGCTGCGCCTTCCTCGTTGGCCCCTGGGCCCAGGACCCCATTGAATACCGGATTGCCGGGATCCTGCTGGCCGTCGGCGTGGTGCTGTGGTTCTTCACCTGGCTCTGGAACCGGGCGGTCAAGGCCAAGCGCACACGCTTCACAGATCCGGAGGAACTCCATGGCTAGCGTCATCGTCGGGTACGTGCCCGGGCCCGAAGGTGAGGCGGCGCTGACCCACGCGCGGGCCGAAGCTGCCGTTGAGCGGGACCTGCTGGTGATCGTCAACGTCCGCACCACCGGGCGCGGGCTGGGGCACGGGCACGCCCACGGCGAGGATGCCGCTGACGACCTCGACGCGATCGCGGCGGAGCTGCAGGCAGACGGCCAGCCCTTCGAGATAGTCCACCCCGAGGGGGACTTTGACCCGGCGGATGAGATCCTCTCCGCGGCGGAGCGCTATTCCGGCCGGCTGATCGTTGTTGGGATCCGGCACCGGACTCCGGTCGGCAAGCTCATCCTCGGAAGCACCGCCCAGCGGGTGCTGCTCGAAGCTGGCTGCCCCGTTCTCAGTGTTAAGGCGGGGCAGTAAGGATGTGGCGGGGCAGCGGGCCAGCGCGGCAGCGGTCAGCGTGTCAGGGGGGGGCCGTGCCCGGGCTACCTGCTGCCCTCGAGTTCCTCCGCAATCGCCTCGATGCCCGTCCACGTCTCCGCGAACGACGTCGACAGCGGTGAGAGGCCCAGCCGGATGCCGTCCGGGTTGCGGTAGTCCGGGATGATGCCGCGCTGCCACAGCCGTGCGGTGATGTCCTTGAACGCCGGATGATCGATGGTGATGTGGCTGCCCCTGCTCGCCGGGTCCCGCGGGGACGCGAGCACAACACCGTACCGGGCCAGGACCTCGTCCACAGCTTCAACGGCGAAGGCCGTCAGGGCTACGGACTTTGCCCGCACAGCCTGGATCCCCACCCGGGCGATGAGGCTTGCCATGTCCTGCATGGCGAGCATCCCCAGGATGGGCGGGGTTCCGGAGACCACCCGTGCAATACCGGCAGCCGGCACGTACTCAGCCCCCATGGCGAAGGGGTCACCGGCACCCAGCCACCCCTGGATGGGCTGCGCAAAAGTGTCCTGGTGCCGGCGGGCAACGTAGGCCCAGGCGGGCGCGCCGGGGCCGCCGTTGAGGTATTTATAGCTGCAGCCCGCCGCGTAGTCCACGTTCCAGGCATCCAGTTCCGCCGGCACCGAGCCGGCCGAATGGCACAGGTCCCACAGCACCCGTCCGCCTGCCGCGTGGACCAGTTCGGTGATCGCCGGAACATCGGCGATAAACCCGGAACGGTAGGCCACGTGGCTCAGCACCACCAGGGCGGTCCGGGGTCCGACGGCGGCCGCAACCGCTTCGGGCGACACACCGCCGTCGTAAGCCGCATCCACCCAGCGCAGGGTCAGCCCGCACTCGCGGGCGATGCCGTCCATCACATACCGGTCGGTGGGAAAGTTGTCCCGGTCCAGTACGATCTCCGTGCGCCCGGTCCCTGCGGCAACGGCGGCGCGGGCCAGCTTGTACAGCAGGACCGTGGTTGAGTCGGCGACGATGCACTGACCCGGAGCCGCGCCCAGGACGCTGGCCCCGAGCTGGTCGCCGACCGCCGCGGGCAGGCCCAGCCAGCCCTCGTCCCATCCGCGGATCAACCGGCCGCCCCACGCCTCACTGATGAACTCGGCCATCCGGTCCAGTGTTGCCGCCAGCGGCCGGCCCAGGGAGTTGCCGTCCAGGTAGGCACTGACACCGGGATCATTGTGCCCGATGAACAGTTCACGCAGGCCGGCCAGTGGATCTGCGGCGTCGAGTTCCTTGGCGCGGTTCAGGAAGGTGGAGGCTGTCATGGCCCGAAGGCTAGCAGCCTAAACGCCGGTCGATCCTCCCGCCGCACCCAGCGGACGCGCGGCTCCGTGGAAATGACGGCGGCGGGTCCGCTGGTTCCAGCCGGTGAACGTGGTTTCCCCGCGCTCCCCCGGTGATCCGGCGTCTGAAATCCGCAGGCTGACCGTCGCTGGGAGGAACACCGGAGACTCGAAGTCAATCTCCCATTCGAACGGTTCCTGCACTGCCGGCCCCGTCTCCGCGACCACCCGGGAGGCGAGGTACATCCCGTGGGCGATTGAGCGTTTCATGCCCAGCGCCTTGGCGGACAGGCTGCTGAGGTGGATGGGGTTGAAGTCGCCGGAGACCCTGGCATAGTTCCGCCCGGCATCCGCACCGAGCCGCCACTGCGCCGTGGGCAGCGGCGGAACGAAGTCGGCCCGTTCCGCGCCGCGGGCCGGACGGTCGAGCCGGGGAAGGAACACGCCCTTCGCGAGGTACGTGGACCTCCCGGTCCAGACCAGTTCCGTCCCGGACCGGACTTCGGCGACCAGCTCAACCCGGGTTCCGGCACGGTGGCCGGCCAGGTTTTCCGCCCAGGCCGTCACGGACAGCGGTTCCGTGTAGTGGATCGGCCGCAGGTGCCGGACCTCGTTGCGCAGATGCACCATTCCCAGCAGCGGCAGCGGGAAGTCCTCCCGCGCCATGACGCTCATGGCCACCGGGAACGCGAACGTGTGGACGTATCCGGAGGGAAGGGTGTCCTGCGCGTTGTGCATGACCAGCCGCTGGAAGTCCGTCAGCTTCGCCAGGTCCACCCGGGCCTGCGGCACGGAGTGCCGCGCCGCAGGAAGATCGTCCGCGGACGGCGGTGACAGCCGGCTGCGGGCAGCGTTGCCGACGGCGGCGAGGTACAGCCGTCCGAGGGCCGGGATTTCCTCCAGTTCCTGCACGCTCATGCGCCCACCATATTCTGGCCGCAGACCCGCAGGACAGTGCCGTTGATGCCGGCGGCCGCATCCGAGGCCAGGAAGGCGATGGTTTCAGCGACGTCCAGGGGAAGCCCGCCCTGCTGCAGGCTGGAGAGCCGGCGGGCGACCTGCCGGGTCAGGGCAGGCATCCGGGCAGTCATGTCTGTTTCGATGAAGCCCGGCGCCACGGCGTTGATTGATCCGCCCCTCGGAGCCAGCAGCGGTGCGGTGGCCTGGACCATGCCGATGATCCCGGCCTTCGACGCGGCGTAATTGGTTTGCCCGCGGTTCCCTGCGATGCCGCTGGTTGAGGCCAGGGAGACAATCCGGCCGCTCCGGCTGAAAGTCTCCGAGGCCAGGAAGCGTTCGTTCATCTTCAGCTGGGAGGAAATGTTGACGGCCAGTACCGAATCCCAGCGGGAGGAGTCCATGTTGGCGAGCAGCTTGTCCCGGGTAATGCCGGCATTGTGGATCACAATGTCCAGGTTCCCGTAGCGGTCCGCCGCGTGCTGCAGGATCCGGTCCGCGGCGTCATCCCGGGTGATGTCCACCTGCAGGGCCGTTCCGCCGATTTCGTTGGCCACGGCAGCAAGCTGTTCCCCGGCGGCGGGAACGTCAACCACAATCACCGTGGCGCCTTCGCGGTGCAGCACCCGGGCGATCGACGCGCCGATTCCACGGGCTGCCCCGGTAACGACGGCGGTTTTCCCGGCCAGTGAGGCCGTCCAATCCGCTGGCAGCTCACCGGCGGCAGAACCGACGGTGATGAACTGGCCGTTGACGTAGGCGCTGCGGCCGGAGAGCAGGAAGTGCAGGGCGGCGGCCACGGCCGGTGCGCCGGCGTCCGTGCCGTTGGCCAGCACGATGCCGTTGGCGGTGGCGCCTCCCCGCAGTTCATGGGCGAGGGACCGGAGGGTCCCGTCGATGCCCTGCCGGACTGCGGCGGCCGCCGGGTCCCCGGCTTCGGCGGCCGGACGGGAAACGGTGATGATCCGCCCGCCGGGGGCCAGATCCCGCAGGCTCGCACCGGCGTCGAGCACGACGGCGGAGAGGTCCTCCGGAGCGAGGGCCTCGTCCAGAACCAGGAGGATGGCGCCCAGGCGTTCCTTCGGAGTGGCGTGCCGGCGCACATCCTGCTGCCAGGAAAGCATCATGGACGCCAGCACATCCGCCGACTCTCCCTTGCCCAGCAGCAGTACAGGGCCGGGGACCAGCGGTTTGGCAGGATCAAAGCGCCGCAGCACGGCCGGCCGGGGCAGGCCGAGTTTTTTGGCGATTTCCTTGGTGAAGCCGGAATTAACGAGGTTCAGATAGGAATCGGTCATGATCAGCGCGCCTCCAGGATAGCCACGAGGCCCTGGCCGCCGGCGGCGCAGATGGAAATCAGCCCCCGGCCGGAGCCCTTCTCGTGCAGCATCTTCGCCAGGCTGGCGACAATCCGGCCGCCGGTGGCCGCGAACGGGTGGCCGGCTGCGAGGGAGGAACCATTAACGTTCAGCCTGCTGCGGTCAATACTTCCCAGCGGACCCTCCAGGCCCAGCCGGGTGCGGCAGAATTCGTCGTCCTCCCATGCCGCGAGGGTGCTGAGCACCGTCCCGGCGAAGGCTTCGTGGATTTCGAAGAAGTCGAAGTCATCGAAGCTGAGGTTGTTCCGGGCCAGCAGCCGCGGAACGGCGAAGGCCGGGGCCATCAGGAGGCCGTCCCGGCCGTGGACGAAATCGACGGCACCGGCCTCGGCGTCGACAATGTTGGCGAGCATGGGAAGGTCGTTCTCCCGCGCATAGTCCTCGGAACCCAGCAGCACCACGGAGGCGCCGTCGGTGAGCGGCGTGGAGTTGCCCGCCGTCATGGTCGCTTCGTCACCCAGTGCCCGGCCGAAGACGGGTTTGAGGGACGCGAGTTTCTCCAGGGAGGTATCGGCGCGCAGGTTGGAATCCTTGGACAGGCCCCGGTACGGGGTCAGGAGGTCATCGAAGAACCCGCGGTCATAGGCGGCCGCCAGGTTCCGGTGGCTGTTGTAGGCCAGCTCGTCCTGGCTTTCCCGGGTGATCTTCCACTGTGCCGTCGTGAGCGCCTGGTGTTCCCCCATGGACAGCCCGGTCCGGGGTTCGCCGGTGTTGGGCGCATTCGGCGCCAGGTCCCTGGGCCGGATCTTCGCAACGGCCGCGATCTTCTGCTTGGCGGTCCGGGCCCGGGAGAGATCCAGCAGTGCGCGGCGCAGCCCTTCGCTGACGGCGATGGGCGCATCGGAGGCGGAGTCGACGCCACCGGCGATCCCGGATTCCAGCTGGCCCAGCTTGATCTTGTTGGCCAGGGACACCACGGTCTCGAGTCCCGTCGCGCAGGCCTGCTGAACGTCGTAGGCCGGAGTCTCCGGCGAAAGCGCCGAACCCAGCACCGCTTCGCGGGTCAGGTTGAAGTCCCGGGAGTGCTTCAGGACGGCGCCGGCGGCAACGGCGCCGATCCGCTCGTTTTGGAGGCCGAACCGGGCCACCAGTCCGTCCAGTGCAGCGGTCAGCATGTCCTGGTTGGAGCTGTGCGCGTACGCTCCGCCGGACCGGGCAAACGGGATGCGGTTGCCGCCGATGACCACGGCATTCCGCACGGCGGGACCTGAGGGCTGGGCGGGCCGGGGCGCGGACGTGGGTTGAGCAGCCATTCGTCGATCTCCTTGGGGGTCGGTGTGTGACGGGAGTTACTGTTACCCAGCGTACCTGATACGCTGGGTATCGTGAACAGCGCAGTGAAACAAACCACATCTGCCCCGGATGGCCGCTCCATCCGGTGGGAAGCCCACCGGGCCGAGCGCCGCGGCGCCCTGATCAGAGCCGCCCGCCGCGCTGTGCACACCCTCGGTGCACAGGCATCGATGGAGGAGATCGCCGCCGCCTCAGGGACCTCGAAATCCGTCTACTACCGGTACTTCGGTGACAAGCCAGGGCTGCAGCAGGCGATGGGTGAAGTTGTCATCCATCAGATGCAGGAGAAGATCCTGGCGGCAGCCCGCAGCGCTGCCTCTCCCCGGTCCGGCCTGCGCGCCATGGTTTCCGCCTATCTGCAGATGGCGCAGACCTCCCCCAACGTGTACGCCTTCGTCACTGGAAGTCCTGCCGGTGAAGCAGCGGCAACGAACGGAAACGGTGTCGCCGCCGCCCTTTCCGACTTTTTCGCCAACATCAGCGCCATGATGGACCACGCAGTGAAGGCCTACCTGGAAGGCCATGAATCGAATGCCCTGACCCAGGCTGCCGCCGGCTTCTGGCCGACAGCAGCCCTGGGCATGGTCCGGGCTGCCGGTGAGCGCTGGCTGGCCACCCCTCCCGGACCGGGCCGTCCCACCGAAGCAGAAATGACCGACCAGCTGACCGTCTGGTTGTTCGACGGCATCGGATGGGACACCCCGGACCCCGCACTGACTCCCGACTCATCCTCAGCCACACCGCCGCACCGCACCGGGCGCAGGCCCGCCGCAGCCGGTGCCGACAAGTAAGGACACGCCATGACGCAATCAGTCTCCACTCCCGAGCGCGAGCTTCCGGCCAGCACCGTCATCAGCGATGACGATACGGCTACTGTCAACGTCGAGGCCCTGGGCCGCGCGCTGCTCGGCAAGTGGCATGACATCCGGCTGCAGGCCCGCAGGCTGGCGGGCAGCGACGTCCTGCACACACCCGCGGGGCTGACCCACACCGAGCACCGGCTGCGGGTTATGGACCAGCTGAAGGTACTGGTGGACGCCGACGCCGTGCACCGGGCATTCCCGGCCTACGTCGGTGGCCAGGACAACCACGGGGGCAACATCGCCGGCTTCGAGGAACTGGTGGTTGCAGACCCCTCCCTGCAGATCAAGGCCGGCGTCCAGTGGGGCCTCTTCGGCTCCGCTGTCCTGCATCTGGGCACCCGGGAGCACCATGAGAAATGGCTTCCGGGGATCATGAGCCTGGACATTCCGGGCTGCTTTGCGATGACGGAAACCGGCCACGGTTCCGACGTCTCCAGCATTGCCACCACCGCCGAGTACGACGCCGCAGCCGGGGAATTCATCATCAACACCCCGTTCCGCGCGGCCTGGAAGGACTACATCGGCAACGCGGCAGTCAACGGCAAGGCGGCCGTGGTCTTCGCGCACCTGATCACCAAAGGCGTGGATCATGGCGTTCACGCCTTCTATGTGGAGCTCCGCGATGACAACGGCTTCCTGCCCGGGGTTGGCGGCGAAGACGACGGCGTCAAGGGCGGGCTGAACGGCATCGACAACGGCCGCCTGCATTTCGACAACGTCCGGATCCCACGGACCAACCTGCTCAACCGCTACGGCGACGTTGCTGAGGACGGCACCTACTCCTCGACCATCGAGAGCCCGGGCCGCCGATTCTTCACCATGATCGGCACCCTGGTCCAGGGCCGGGTCTCCCTGGACGGGGCAGCCGTGGCCGCCTCCAAGCTCGGCCTCAAGATCGCCGTCCAGTACGCCACGGAGCGCCGCCAGTTCAACGGCGGCTCCGACACGGTCGAGGAAGTCCTGATGGACTACCAGCAGCACCAGCGCCGGCTGCTGCCGCTGCTGGCCACCACCTACGCGGCATCGTTCGCGCATGATGAACTTCTCGCCAAGTTCGATGACGTTTTCTCCGGCGCCGACGACACCGACGAGAACCGCCAGGATCTGGAAACCCTCGCCGCGGCCCTGAAATCGCTCTCCACCTGGCATGCCCTGGACACCCTGCAGGAATGCCGCGAAGCGACCGGCGGGGCTGGCTTCCTTGCAGAGAACCGGCTGACGGCCCTTCGCGCCGACCTGGATATCTACGTCACCTTCGAAGGCGACAACACCGTCCTGCTGCAGCTGGTCGCCAAGCGGCTGCTGGCCGATTACGCCAAGGAGTTCCAGGGCGCCGACTTCGGAGTCCTGGCCCGTTATGTGGTTGGCCAGGCAACCGAGCGCACCTTCAACCGTTCGGGTCTGCGCCGGATCGTGCAGACCGTCGCGGACTCCGGTTCGGAAAAGAAGTCAGCCATCGCTCTCCGCGACCCCAAGGCGCAGCACGATCTCCTGACCGACCGGGTGGCAACAATGGTCGCCGAAGTCGCCGGTAACCTGCGCGAAGCGCGGAAGCTGCCCAAGGCCGAAGCCGCCGCAGTGTTCAATCAGAACCAGCACGACCTGATCGAGGCGGCCCGCGCGCACGCCGAGCTGCTGCAGTGGGAAGCATTTACCCGGGGGCTGGACGGGATTAACGACGCCGGGACGCGCCAGGTGCTTACCTGGCTGCGGGATCTGTTTGGCCTTGGCCTGATCGAAAAGAATCTGGCCTGGTACCTGATGCACGGCCGGCTGTCCTCCCAGCGGGCCCGCACCCTGGGTGACTACATCAACCGGCTGCTCGCCAAGATCCGGCCGCACGCCCTGGACCTGGTGGACGCCTTTGGCTACGGCCCGGAGCACCTCCGGGCGGCCATCGCCACCGGTGCCGAGAAGGTACGCCAGGACGAATCAATGGAGTATCAGCGGCTGCTGCGCGCCAGCGGCGGTGCAGCGATCGACGAGAAGACGCTCATCCTGCGGAAGAAGCAGGCGGCCAAGGCCAGGGGCTGACACCGCTCCTGCACGCCAGCCGCCGCTGCGGCGGCAGAAGGCCGGTGCCCGCCTGGAGATCCAGGCGGGCACCGGCCTTCTGCCGCAGTCAGCTCAGTTCAGGCCAGCTCAGGCTAGGAACGGTTACGGCAGCACGGAACGGTAAACGTCGAGCGTGGTCTCGGCGATCGCATCCCAGGAGAACTCCTTCGCAGCCCGCCGCCGTCCGGCCTCCCCCATTTCCCGGGCACGGAGCGGATCAGTCACGACGGCGGTCAGGGCCGCAGCGAAGTCGCGGACGAAGACCTCAGGGTGCAGCGGCGTGCCGGTGCCGTCATCAACCTGTTCCAGCGGAACCAGCAGTCCGGTCACGCCGTCGTCGACAACCTCAGGGATACCTCCGGTGGCGCTGGCCACCACCGCGGTCCCGCAGGCCATGGCTTCCAGGTTCACGATGCCGAGCGGTTCATAAATGGAGGGACAGGCGAAAACCGTGGCGATGCTGAGGACCTTGAGAAGCTCCTGCCGCGGAAGCATCCGCTCAATCACGACCACCCCGCTGCGGGTTTGTGAGAGTTCCCCGATCAGCACCGCTGTCTCAGCGGCGAGTTCCGGAGTGTCCGCCGCGCCCAGGCACAGGACCACCTGGACTTCGGGAGGCAGCAGGGCAGCTGCGCGCAGCAGGAACGGAACACCCTTCTGGCGGGTGTTGCGGCCCACGAACACAACGCTGGGTGCATCCGGATCGATGCCAAGGGCGCGGACAGCATCCGGGTCTTCGTCGGGATGCCAGGCGACCGTGTCGATGCCGTTGTGGACCACCCGGACCTTGCCGGGAGTGACTTCCGGATAGGCGCGCAGGATATCCCGGCGCATGCCTTCGGAAACGGCAATGATGGCGGAGGCGGCGTCGTACGCCGTTTTCTCGACCCAGGAGGAGAGCGCGTAACCGCCGCCCAGCTGCTCGGCCTTCCAGGGCCGGAGCGGTTCCAGGCTGTGGGCGCTCAGGACGTGGGGCACGCCGTACAGCAGGGAACCCAGGTGTCCGGCCAGATTCGCGTACCAGGTGTGCGAATGAATGAGGTCGGCGCCGGCAAAGCCCTGAAGCATATCCAGATCGGTGCCGAGGGTCTGAACCGCCGGGTTGGCCTGGGAGAGTTCAGCCGGCACGCCGTATGCCAAGACCTGCGCGCCGTGGAAATCTGCCTGCCGCGGCGCACCGAAGCAGTGAACGCGCAGGTCAACCCGGCTGGCCAGCACCCGGCTCAACTCTGCGACATGCACACCGGCACCACCGTAGATTTCGGGCGGGAATTCCTTGGAAACGATATCTATTCGCACCCTGACCAACGTAGTGCACGTCCCTTCCTTGATCTAGTGTGTTGGTCAGCAGGCTTATCTGCCCCTTCAGCGCTCAACATTTTCCCAGGGGAAAAGTCAGGAGTACGCACAATGGCACCCAAGAAAGTCCTGGCCGTGGTTCTCGCCGGAGGCGAGGGCAAGCGGCTGATGCCGCTCACGGCCGACCGGGCCAAGCCCGCGGTGCCCTTTGCCGGCAAGTACCGGCTGATAGATTTTGCCCTGTCCAACCTGGTCAACTCCGGTTACCTGCAGATTGTGGTGCTGACGCAGTACAAGTCGCACAGCCTGGACCGGCATATTTCCGAGACCTGGCGGCTTTCGACGCAGCTGCAGAACTACGTGGCTTCCGTTCCCGCACAGCAGCGGGTCGGCAAGAGCTGGTTCCTGGGCAGCGCGAATGCCCTGTACCAGTCGATGAACCTGATCGACGACGCGCGGCCGGACATCGTCGTCGTCATCGGTGCAGACCACGTCTACCGGATGGACTTCTCCCAGATGGTGGAGGCGCACCTGGAGTCCGGTGCACCGTGCAGTGTTGCCGCGGTCCGGCAGCCGCTCGAAATGGCCGACCAGTTTGGTGTCATCGAGACCAACCCCGCGGTTCCGGGGCGGATCGCCGCCTTCGTGGAAAAACCGTCCACTACCCCCGGCCTGCCGGATGACCCGGACAGCTTCCTTGCCTCCATGGGCAACTATGTGTTCACCACCGACGCGCTGGTTGAGGCGCTCCGCGTCGACGCCGAGCGGCTGATCACCAAGCACGATATGGGCGGGGATATCATTCCTTACTTCGTGGAGCGCGGCGAGGCGGCGGTGTACGACTTCACCGAAAATGTTATTCCCGGTGCCACCGGCCGCGACCACCGGTACTGGAGGGACGTCGGCACGCTGGATTCCTACTACGACGCCCACATGGACCTGATTTCCCCGTTGCCGGCCTTCAACCTCTACAACCTGCAGTGGCCCATCTACACCCGCCAGAGTATTTCCCCGCCCGCGAAGTTCGTCCGCGGCGCTGATGACGAGCCGGGCACAGCCGTGGACTCGATTGTGTCCAACGGCGCAGTGATCTCCGGCGGCAGTGTCAGCGGCTCCGTGCTGGCCCACGACGTCTACATCGACGTCCAGTCCACGGTCAGCGACAGCGTCATCATGGACGGCGTCCATGTGGGTGAACGCTCGATAATCCGCCGGGCGATCATCGACAAGTTCGTCCAGGTCCCGGCCGGGGCGACTATCGGCGTCGACCGGGAACTGGACCTCGCCCGTGGATTCACGGTGACGGCGTCGGGACTTACGGTGGTGAGCAAGGGGCAGTCCGTGCGGACCGGATAACGCCCGCTGCGGGGTTGGCCGATACCGGGCTCTGCCTGGGTTCGCGGTAGAGTCGAGGAGCAGCAGATTGCCTCCGCCGTGTACACCGCCGGCGGACCCACACCGCAGAAACGACTCCATGAGCAGCACTGACCTGAGCCCTGAAGACCTCGACGCCTGTCTTCGGGTCCTGTCCCAGATCCACGTCCTTGATGAAGAGCACCCGGACCATGTGGCCGTCCGCCGGGCCACGGCGAAGATGTTCAAAGCCGTCAAGAAACACCGCAAGGTCACCAAACGCGAAGCTGTCGCCGAAGCGGACCGCGCCGTCGTCGCCCGCACGGCCACCGGCGCGCCGGACCGGATCGATGACGAAACCCGCGGTGCCCAGCTGACCAGCGCCGCCCACGGTCCCTCCGCCGGTACCCTGCTCAAGCCGCGTAACTGCTACATCTGCAAGCAGCCCTACACCCTTGTCGACGCGTTCTATCACCAGCTTTGCCCGGAGTGCGCTGCCTTCAGCCACAGCAAACGGGATGCACGCACGGACCTGACGGGCAAGCGGGCACTGCTGACCGGCGGGCGCGCCAAAATCGGCATGTACATCGCCCTGCGGCTGCTGCGTGACGGTGCGCATACCACCGTCACCACGCGGTTCCCCAAGGATGCTGCCCGCCGCTTCGCGGCCATGGAAGACTCCGCGGACTGGCTGCACCGGCTCAAAATCGTGGGAATCGACCTGCGTGATCCCGCCCAGGTGATTTCGCTGGCCGACGCGGTGGCGGCCGAGGGCCCGCTCGACATCCTGATCAACAACGCCGCGCAGACCGTCCGGCGCACCTCCAACGCCTATCAGCCGCTGATGGACGCCGAGCTCGAAGAGCTGCCGGCCGGCCGGCCGATGCCGGAACTGGTGACTTTCGGCAACACCTACAACGCCCATCCCACGGCCCTGGCCGGGTCGGTGGCTGAGCACCCGGTGCTGGCCGGAGACGCTGTGACCTCCCTCGCCCTGACCGCTGGATCATCCTCGCTGGCCAGGCTCGAGGCGGGCACCGCGATCGACGCCGGCGGACTGGTCCCGGACACCGCGCCCATCAACAGCTGGACCCAGGTGGTGGACCAGGTTGAACCGCTCGAAATGCTCGAGGTGCAGCTGTGCAATGTCACCGCGCCGTTCCTGCTGGTGAACAGGCTGCGTCCATCGATGGCAGCCTCACCGGCACGGCGCAAGTACATCGTGAACGTCTCGGCGATGGAGGGCCAGTTCGCGCGCCGCTACAAGGGCCCCGGCCACCCGCACACCAACATGGCGAAAGCCTCGCTGAACATGCTGACCCGAACCAGTGCGGGCGAAATGCTCGAGACCGACGGGATCCTCATGACCGCCGTGGACACCGGATGGATCACGGATGAACGTCCGCACCCAACCAAGGTGCGGCTCGCCGAGGAAGGGTTCCATGCTCCGCTGGACCTGGTGGACGGAGCGGCACGGGTCTACGATCCGATCGTGATGGGCGAAGCAGGAGAAGACCTGCACGGGGTCTTCCTCAAGGATTACCGGCCCTCTCCCTGGTAGCCCGCCGCCGGCGCACCGCGCCCACGGCTTTGCTGAGCTCGGAAACCACCACAATTGTCGCGGCCACGCCGATGCAGAGCATCCACTGGTCCGCTGTCAGCGGGACGGTATCGAACAGCGCCTCGAAGACGCCGAGCTGGACCACCAGGATCTGGAGCACCACGACGGCGCCCAGGGCCAGCCAGATGGTGCGGTTCGTGAACGTCTGGAGGGAGAACAGCGAGGACGTTTCGCTGCGGACGTTGAGCAGGTTGAAGACCTGGTAAAAGACGAAGGTCGTGAACGCCATGGTGGTGGCGAAATTGGGGCTCGCCGCCGCACTGTCCGGGAAAAGCGCCGGCACACTCAACAGCACCCAGCAGGTCCCCGCAGCCATCACAAGGCCCGAGACCAGGAGGGCGGCCAGCCGCTGGCCGGTCAGCAGCGGTTCCCGGGGTTTCCGGGGCGGCTGCTGCATCACCTTGGGATCCGTGGAGTCCACCCCCAGCGCCAGTGCCGGCGGCCCGTCCATGATGATGTTGACCCACAGAATCTGGATCGCCGTGAAGGGTGCTCCTCCGTCGAAGCCAAAGGTGGCCGCGGCCAGGAAGATCAGCACGAAGCCCCAGGCAGTCGTGAGCTGGAACCGGACGAACTTCAGGATATTGGCGTAGATTCCGCGTCCCTCTTCGACGGCGGCGACGATCGTGGCGAAGTTGTCATCGGTGAGGATCATCCGGGCGGCACCCTTGGACACATCAGTACCGGTGATGCCCATGGCGATGCCGATGTCCGCGCGCTTCAGGGCAGGTGCGTCGTTGACGCCGTCGCCGGTCATGGCAACCACATCACCGTTGGCCTGGAGCGCCTCGACGACCCGCAGCTTATGCTCGGGTGAGACCCGCGCCAGCACACCGTACTGCGGCGCACGCTCCTGGAGTTCCTGCTCACTGAAACGGTCCACTTCGGCTCCGGCCACCGCACTCCCCCGGATGCCCAGGTCCTTGGCGATCGCCGAGGCTGTAACGAGGTGGTCCCCGGTGATCATGTGCACCTGAATGCCGGCGGCGTGGGCCACCGCGATGGCTTCGCGGGCTTCGGCGCGGGGTGGGTCCATGATGCCGACCACGGCGAAGAGCACCAGGCCCGTTGCCGCTTCCTTCAGGCCGGCTGCGGTGCCGGGGAGCGGTCCGTCCAGCGGGCGGCCAGCCACTGCCATGGTCCGCAGGCCCGTGTCGGCCAGGGCCGTGATATCCGCCAGCATCCGTTCACGGTCGCCGGCGGTCAGCGGCTGCACGCCGTCCGGAGCGGACATCGAGGTGCAAAGATCCAGCACAACGCCCGGCGCGCCCTTGACATTGCAGTAAACCGAGCCGGGCCGGTTGACGTTCTCATTAAACGTGGCCATGTATTTGTACTCGGAGTCGAACGGAATTTCCGCCGCCCGCGGGTGCTCGGCGCGGGCCCCGGAGGGGTCAATCCCGCCCTTTTCCGCCAGCACCACCAGGGCTCCTTCCGTAGGATCCCCGGTGAGCACACCGTCGGAAACGGTGGCGTCATTGCACAGGGCCATCACCAGGTACGCCTCGGTGAGCGCGGGAACCGGCAGCCCGTCCGGACTCAGGATCCGGCCCTCAATTCCATACCCGGTCCCGGTGACCCGGAACTGCCGCCCGTTGGCGGTGATCATCCGGCGCGCCGTCATTTCATTGAGCGTCAGCGTGCCGGTCTTATCAGTGCAGATCTGCGAGGTTCCGCCCAGGGTCTCGACGGCGGAGAGCTGTTTGATGATGGCCCCGCGGGCCGCCAGCCGGGACGCGCCCATGGCCAGGGTGAAAGCGACGACGGCGGTGAGTCCCTCCGGGATGGTGGCCACGGCCAGGGAGACCGAGGTGAGCAGCAGGGAGTTCAGGTCCTCGCCGCGGAGCAGACCCAGGACAAAAACCAGCGCGACGACGCCCAGGGCGATCCAGGTCAGCAGTGCCGCGAGCTGGTCAATGCTGCGCTGCAGGGACGTCTTTTCTTCAACGGTGCTTCCCAGAAGGTGGGCGATCCGGCCCATCTGGGTGCCCATGCCCGTGCTGGTCACGACCATAACGGCACGTCCGCGGCTGATTTCTGTGCCCATGTACAGCATGCCGTGCCGGTCGGCCACGGGTACGTCCTCCGCCTGGAGGGAGGCGGCGTCTTTGTTTACCGGCTGGGATTCACCGGTGAGGGCGGCCTCGGCGGCCTGCAGGCGCACCGCCTCCAGGAGCCTGCCGTCCGCCGGCACGGCGTCCCCGGCTTCCAGCAGGACAATGTCCCCGGGCACGAGGCCGGTGCGCGGAACCTGGATGGCCCGGCCTCCGCGCCTGACCCGCGCCGTGCCGACATCGGTGCGGCGCAGCGCTTCCAGGCTGTTTTCGGCCCGGCGTTCCTGGACGTAATTCAGGATGGTGTTCAGGACGACGACAGCCAGGATGACGATCGGCGTCTCGAGATCCCGGGAAACAACCGCGCTGAGGACGGCAGCGGCCAGGAGCACCAGGATCAGCCGGTCCGAGAGCAGGGCAAGGATCTTCCGCCAGGCCGGTACCGCCGGAGCGCCGGCGAGCTGGTTGGGGCCGTATCGTGACAGGCGTTCGTTGACCTGCTGTTCGCTCAAGCCGGTTTCGGGGCTGGATTCCAGCGCCGCCGCAGCATCCGGACCGGGCATGGTCCAGGGCGGCGGGATCTGGGTCTGCGGCTCTGCCTGCCCCTCTGCCTGTGCCTGTGCCTGCGCGCCGGGCCGTGGTATGGGTGACGGGGCGTTCCTGCCGGACCGCCCGGAATCCGGGTTACTGGCATGCTGCATGGGCTGCCCCTGTGCTGGGCTCGTCGGATGGTCCGGCCAGTCTAGCAACGGGGCATCGGGGCGGTAATGGTCCACTGCCGAGTTGGTTGGCCCGGCCCGCGTCAGGGATTGTGGAGCAATGCGTTCAATCTCCGCCGCCAAACACCTTCCCGGGCTGGCCGCCTCGGCAGCGGCCGTTGTTGCCTGCCTGGCGCTGCACCGGCTGCTGCCCGGCATCCCCGTCCTTACCGCAGCCGTTGTCCTGGGCCTGCTGGCGGGGAACCTGCCCGGAACGGCGCAGCGGACAGCCGGCTCCTGGAAACCGGGGCTGACGCTGGCCGCGAAGAAGTTCCTGCGCTTCGGGATTGTGCTGCTGGGGCTCAAGGTGTCCCTGGTAGACATCGCCGGGCTGGGCTGGCCGGCGGTCCTGCTGATCATCACCCTCGTGGGCTTTTCCTTCGGAGTGACCTACCTGGTCTGCCGTGCTTTCCGGTTGCCGGGTGATGAGCCGGTGCTGATCGCTGCCGGCTTTTCGATCTGCGGTGTCTCCGCGATCAGCGCCGTCGCTGCCGCCCGGCAGATCCGGCAGGTTCAGACGGCGGTTCCAACCGCGATGGTCACCCTGTTCGGAACCCTGGCCATCGGCGTCCTGCCGTTGCTGTCCTCCCTGCTGGGCCTGCCGCCTGAAGTCTTCGGCTTCCTGGCCGGCGCCGCCGTCCACGACGTGGGGCAGGTGGTGGCCACGGCGCAGACCGCCGGCACAGCGGCCCTCGCCCTCGCCGTCGTCGTTAAGCTGGTCCGGGTGCTGATGCTGGCGCCGGTCAGTGCGGCGGCCGGCCTCCACCACCGCCGCCGTTCAGGCAGCGAGGGGAAGCTTCCGCCGCTTGTTCCGCTGTTCGTGGCCGGGTTCCTGGCCGCTGTGCTGCTGCGGACCACCGGAATCCTGCCGGCGGAGGTCCTTGGAGCCGCGGCCAGCGTGCAGGACCTCCTGTTCACGGCGGCGCTGTTCGGACTCGGGGCATCGGTGAAGGTCCGCAGCCTCCTGCGGTCCGGCGGGCCGGCCGCAGCCGCCTCACTGGTGTCCTGGCTGATCATCGTTGGGGCGTCGCTTCTCCTGGCCCTCCTGCTGGTTCCCGCGGCCTGACCGGCCGCAGGTGGAACGCAGGCCGCTGGCGGAACGCAGGCCGCAGGCCCCGGCCTGTGGAAGATGGGGCCAAGGTGGTTGAATGGACGGGTGTCGAACCAAAATCTGCGCCGCGATGAGGCCGCCGCCCGTTCCCGTCTGCTGACTGTCGATTCCTATGACGTCGACCTGGACCTGGGCAATGCCGCTGATCCAGCCGCCGCCGGTTTCCGTTCCCGCACCACCATCCGTTTTTCGTGCAGTGAGGCGGGCACCACCACGTTCCTGGACTTTATCCACGGCGGAGTGGACGCCGTCGTCGTTAATGGGAATGCCTACGACCCGGCGGAGTCAGTGACCGGATCCCGGATTGCCCTGCACAACCTCCAGGCCGGAGAGAACACGGTGACTGTGCAGGGAACTGCCCTCTACAGCCGCAGCGGCGAAGGCCTGCACCGCTTCACCGACCCGGCCGACGGACAAACCTACCTCTACACGCAGTATGAACCGGCGGATGCCCGCCGTGTCTTCGCGAATTTCGAGCAGCCGGATCTCAAGGCATCATTCACCTTCCATGTGACCGCTCCGGCTGACTGGGAAGTCGCCTCCAATGGTGTGGAAGCGGCCCGCACGCCCCTGGCGGACGGAAGGCTCAGCCGCTGGGATTTCGCTCCCACCCAACGGATCTCCACCTACATCACCACCGTGCTCGCCGGCCCGTACTTCAAGGCGTCTGACACCTGGTCCACGGAACTGCCCAACGGTACCGGGCTGGTGGTCCCCCTGGGCGCCTACTGCAGGGCGTCGCTGGCGGAGTACTTCGACCCGGAGAGCATCTTCGACACCACCAAGCGGGGCCTGGACTACTTCCACCAGCTCTTCAACTACCCCTACCCTTTCGGCAAGTACGACCAGGCGTTTGTGCCCGAATACAACCTGGGCGCCATGGAAAACCCGGGGCTGGTGACCTTCACCGAGGCCTACGTCTTCCGGACCAAAGCGACTGAAGCGCAGTACGAGGCCCGGGCCAACACGATTCTGCACGAAATGGCGCACATGTGGTTCGGGGACCTGGTCACCATGCGCTGGTGGGACGACCTGTGGCTGAAGGAGTCCTTCGCGGACTACATGGGTGCCCTGGCCGTGGACGAGGCAACCGGCTGGACGAACTCCTGGGTCAGTTTCGCCAACCGCCGGAAGGCCTGGGCCTACGTCCAGGACCAGCTTCCCACCACCCATCCGATCGTGGCTGACATTCCGGACCTCGAGGCCGCCAAGCAGAACTTCGACGGCATCACGTACGCCAAGGGCGCCTCCGTCCTGAAACAACTGGTTGCCTATGTGGGCTTTGAACCGTTTATCAACGCCTCCCGGGCCTACTTCGCCCGGCATGCCTACGGCAACACAACGCTGGCAGACCTGCTGGATGTCCTCGCTGAGGCATCAGGACGGGATATGGGGCACTGGGCACAGCTCTGGCTCCAGACCGCCGGAGTGCCGGTACTGGAAGTGGACGCCGAGACGGCGGAGAACGGCACATTCGAGGCCGTCACGGTCCGCCAGGACGCCCCCGACCCGGTCAGCGGCGAGCAGGTTCCGCGCCCCCACCGCCTGCAGCTGGGCCTGTACGACTTCAACGCGGAGGGTTGGCTGGAACGCTCGGGCAGCGTGGAGGTCGACGTCGAGGGGCGGCGCACGCCGGTCCCCGGGCTGGTAGGCAAAGCGCGTCCCGCCCTCCTGCTGCCGAACGACGGCGACCTCACCTACGCGAAGATCAGGTTCGATCCGGTCTCCCTCGCCAACCTGCTGGATCACCTCCCCCGGCTTCGTGATCCCCTGGCCCGTGCCATTTGCCTGTCGGCGCTCTGGAACAACGTGCGGGACGGTGTGCTCTCCGCTCACGACTACGTCCGGCTCGTCATCCGGGCCGCACCCGCGGAAACCGGGGCGGGGGTTCTTCAGGCACTGCTCGAAAACGCCCGCACCGCAGTGGAACGGTACGCTCCGGAGGAGATCCGGGTGCAGCTGCGGGAACAGCTGTTCACGGCCGTTGCCACGCAACTGGCTGCCGCTGCCGGAGGCAGCGACCTGCAGCTCATCTGGGCGCGGGCCGCCGCTGCACTCGGCCGGCGCAGTTCCAGCCATAACCCGCTGTTCCGCGGCCTGCTCTCCGGTGAGGTGGCCTACCCGGGCCTCATCGTTGATGCGGACCTGCGCTGGAAACTGTGGCAGGCCCTCGCCGGGACGGGGTCTGCCGGGACCGGCGAACTGAAGTCCGAACTTGACAGCGACAACACTGCGGCCGGCCGGGTAGGTTTCACGGTGGCTGCCGCGGCTCTGCCGGATCCCGCCGTCAAGGCAGGTGCCTGGAACGCAGCTGTCCATTCGAACGAGCTGTCCAACGAGCTGCTCTCCGCCACCATTGAGGGATTCAACATTGGCGGCCACGACCTTCTGGATCCCTTTATCGAGGACTACTTCGATTCGCTGGCCGGGGTGTGGAGCAGCCGCAGCATCGAGCTGGCCTCACGGGTGGTAGCCGGCCTCTATCCGGCCGGGCAGGACCTTCCGCCGCACGTGGTTCCAGCGGACCATCCCGTCGTGGAACTGAGCCAGCAGTGGCTTGAGACGAATCCGGAGGCACCGGCGGCGCTGCGCAGGATCGTCCTGGAACAGCAGGATCACCTGCTGCGGTCGCTCCGGGCGCAGGCGGCTGCGCGCTAGGCTACGGCCGTTTGGCGACGCTGAGCAGGAAGGCGGAGTCCTCCAGGGCGGACACGGCATGCCGGGCCTGCGGCACAATCAGCAGGTCGCCGGCGGATCCTTCCCAGGAGGTGCCTTCGGAGCTGAGGCTCACCCGCCCCTTGAGCACCATGATGGTGGCTTCGCCGGGATTCTCATGTTCGTCCAGGACAAAACCGGCCGCCAGAGCAATAACCGTTTGGCGCAGGATGTGTTCGTGTCCCCCGTACACCGTGGCGGCGCTTCGCCCGGAGGAAGCCTGCCGGGCGGTTTCCAAATGGTTCCTGACCAGCGCCGTCAGCGACTTCTTTTCCATATGGCGAAGTCTAAGGGCCGCTCCCGGCGGCCGTAAGAGTATTACGGCACGCGGTTGATCCACTCGGGCGTATCGAACTTCGCCTCGACCTTCTCCTTGGCCCGGTCCATCTCCTTCTCCGAGATGGCGGACTGTTTGGCGCCGTACCGTCCGGCGAAGGTCTCCATCATCGTCTTGATGATCTCTTCGCGGCTGAGGCCCGTTTGCCGGCGCAGCGGATCCACGCGCTTTTTTGCGCTGCGCGTTCCCTTGTCGGAGAGTTTCTCCTTGCCGATGCGCAGGACGTCGACCATTTTGTCGGCGTCGATGTCGTAGGACATCGTGACGTGGTGCAGCATTCCCCCGGAGCTGAGCCGTTTCTGCGCCGCCCCGCCGATCTTCCCCTGGTCGGTGGCAATGTCGTTGAGCGGCTGGTACCAGGCCTTGATGCCCAGGCGTTCAAGGGATTCCATGACCCACGCGTCCAGGAACGGGTAGGAGTCAGCGAAGCTGAGGCCGTCCACGAGGGACTGCGGGACGTAGAGGGAGTAGGTGATGGCATTCCCGTGTTCCATGAACATGGCCCCGCCGCCGCTGATACGCCGGACCACGGTCACACCGTGCCGCTCCGCGCCGTCGGGATCCACTTCGTTGCGCAGCGACTGGAAGCTGCCGATCACCACGGACGGGGTTTCCCACTCCCAGAAACGGAGAGTCGGGTGTCGCCGGCCGGCACCAACCTCTTCGGCCAGGACTTCATCCATGGCGACATGCATGTGCGTGGACAGCGCCGTGGGAGGAATGATCTCCCACTCGTGGTCGGCCCAGCTCGTGGCCTTCGCCAGTGCCCGGCGTACGGTGATGGCGACTGCCTCCGGTGAGAACCCGAACAGCACGGCATCGGGGCTCAGCCGGGCCCGGACGGCAGCGCTGATCTGCTCCGCCGTACTGTCCGCTGGCAGGCCGTTAAGGGCAGCGTTGATGTCCTCGAGGGCATCGTCCGGTTCCAGGAAGAAGTCTCCGCTGAGGGAGACGGCCCCCAGGACTCCATCGCGTACTTCAAGGTCCACAACAACGAGTTTCCCGCCCGGTACCTTGTATTCCCCGTGGCGGCTGTCGCGTACTTCGTTCATTCTGACCCCTCTTGGATACGCAATCCAGACTTCTTCGATGCTGATGAAAACGAAAGGCCCGTCCGGAACATGCCGGACGGACCTTTCAATTTTAGGCTGCTGCCAGGAAGCGAAATGCTACTTCTTGCCGCCGAAGCCCTTGAAGCGTGCGTTGAAGCGCTCGACGCGGCCTGCGGAGTCCATGATGCGCTGCTTGCCCGTGTAGAACGGGTGCGATGCGGAGGAGATTTCCACCTCGATGAGCGGGTAGGTGTTGCCGTCTTCCCACTCGATGGTCTTGGAGGAGGAGGCCGTGGAGTTCGTCAGGAATGCGGTGTCGGACGCGAGGTCGCGGAAGACTACCGGGGCGTACTTGGGGTGGATATCAGACTTCACAGTAATACCTTCTTTAGGTGACTGGATTTTGCCAGGCACGATGGGTTTCAAAAACTTAGGTTTTCACAAGCTCTGATGGCCAAACGGCCAACACTCAATCTTAGCCTAAACGGGCCAGCGGCTGTTAACCACGCCCCCAGTCTGTCACTGATGCGCGGATCGAGGAGCGGATTCCCCGGGTTGTACCCGTGTATTCAATGAGCAGTGGGCGGTAGAGCTCATCGAGCACCAGGACCAGTGACCCGGTGAATCCCCCGGGCTCGGCTGATTCGATGACTGCAGTGAGCTTGGTGGCCGGTTCCCCATTGTGCTCGGCATCGTAGTCCGGAAGCGCCGGCCGGGCGGCGTCCAACAGGCCCCGGAGGCGTTCGGGATTCGATGTCAGTTCCGCGGCGTCAACGAGGACAGCTGCATAGGCTTCCTCGGCGCCTCCGTCCGCGTTGGCCGCAACCTCGGAATCGCCAGTGCGCAGGGTGCGGTCCGCCCCGTCGACGGTGATTTGCAGTTCACCGTCCTGGCTGTTCAACTCCATGCTGAACCCGGGAGTGGTCCGGAAGTCCATGCTGTACGTCCCCGGGGGCAGCCAGCTCGCCGCCGTCGTCAGGCTTTGCCGGGCGCCGGCTCCCGCCACCATGGCCGCCGAAATGCAGGATCCAGCGTCCGGGAAGGGCGCCGTGTCTCTGCGGAGAAGCCACTGGCAGGCATCCTGAACATCTGCCGCCATGCCTGCCTGGGCCCCGCTGACACCGACCTGCAGCGGCGGGGGTACCGGCTCCGCATCAGGTTCCGCGGTGCGCACCCGTGCCTGCTGCGGGGCAGCAGGCACGGACGCGGAGGCGGACGCTCCCTGCGTGGCCTGCCGTGATTCCAGCTGCTCTGCCGTCGGACCGCAGGCGGCCGCCGCCGGCAGCAGCGCAGCCAGGCACAGCGTGGTTATCCGTTGCCGCCGGATCGGGTGGACGCGTCTGGCCATGGAAGAGATCCCGGAGTCGGTGGATGGTGCTTCGTGCACCGACAGTGTCGCACCGCAGGGCCAGGAACATAAGGGTGATCCGGCGCTAGGAAACGCGGCACTCCCAGAAGGCGACGGCGCTGGCCGCGGCGACGTTCAGGGAGTCCACTCCCCCCTGCATGGGGATTCGCACCGTGAGGTCCACCTCGGCCAGGGTGCTGCGGGACAGGCCGTCACCCTCGGTTCCGAGCACCAGCGCCAGCCGGTCGTGATGCTGGGCGCCCAGCTCCTGCAGCGTCAGCGAATCTTCTTCCAGTGCCAGCGCAGCAGTGGTAAACCCTGCCAGGCGCAGATCCGCGAGGGCCCCGGGCCAGTCCTGCAGCCGCAGCCACGGCACCTGGAACACCGTTCCCATGCTCACCCGGATGGCCCTGCGGTACAGCGGATCGGCGCACTGCGGGCTCACCAGGACTGCGTCAACACCCAGGGCTGCGGCCGACCGGAAGATCGCACCGATGTTGGTGTGGTCCACAATGTCCTCCAACACGGCAACCCGCCGGGCAGCTGCGAGGACGGGGCCCAGCTCCAGCGGTTTCGGCCGGTGCATGGCGGCGAGAGCCCCGCGGTGCAGATGGAAGCCGGTGATTTCCTCCAGGACTGCCGGTGATCCCACGAAGGCGGGAACATCGGGAAACGCGTCGAGCACGTCCTGCAGATCCGCGAGCCATTTATCGGCGAGGAAGAAGGAACGCGGCACATGGCCGGCTTCAAGCGCCCGCCGCAGGACCTTGGATGACTCCGCGATGTACATACCCTCGGCTGGTTCCCGGAGTTTGCGCAGCGAGGTGTCGGTCAGCCTGGTGTAGTCGGCAACACGGGGATCCCCGGCTGATTCCAGGCGGTGAATGCTCATGCGGTCACCATGTGCCACAGGGCCACGAGGCCGAGGCTGACAATAACCGTGCGCAGCACGACCGGGGAGAGCCGCCGGCCGACTGCCGCGCCCACGAAACCGCCGATCAGGGAGCTGACGGCAATGAGGGCCACCACAGGCCAGACGATGCGGTCGAAGGCGAAGATCATGTAGGACGCGGCGGCCACCAGGTTCACGCCCAGGACCAGGATGTTCTTCACGGCATTGGCGTTCTGCATGGTCCCGTGCAGGAAGATGCCGAGGATGCCGACCAGCAGAATGCCCTGCGCTGCCACGAAGTAGCCGCCGTAGACGCCCGCAAAGTAGACCAGGGCAATCAGGATCCAGGAATGGCCCGAACCTGCCGGCTCATCGGCCTGTCCCTCAGCCCGGGCGGCACGGGCCCGGACCCAGGACTGCAGCTTCGGTTGAAAAATGACGAAGAACAGGGCCAGAACGATGAGGTACGGCGCCACCGCGCCGAAGACGGCTTCGGGCAGGTTCAGCAGCAGCCACGCCCCGGTGATCCCACCGAGGATCGACGCCGGCAGCAGGCGGAGCAGGGTGCCCTTGAGGCCTGCCAGCTCGCGCCGGTAGCCCCAGGAGCCGGCCATGTTCCCGGCTACCAGTCCCATGGCGTTGCTGATGGTCGCGGTGACCGGGGCATAGCCCAGTGCCACGAGCACGGGGAAGGTCACCAGGGTGCCGGATCCAACGATGGCGTTGATGGTCCCGGCCCAGAGCCCGGCGAAGAAGATCAGGGCATCGTGGAACAGCCCCGCGGAGGACATAAACATGGAGCGCGGTGGCCCTAGCGCCGGGCCACGGCGCTGTAGCGGCCGGAGGCGTCCCGCTGCACCGTCAGCGGCAGGTCGAACGCGGTGCTGAGGTGCTCCTCGGTGAAGACGGAATCAATCGGACCGGCGGCCACCACTGTGCCCTCACGCAGCAGCAGCGCATGGGTGAAGCCCGGCGGTACTTCCTCCAGATGGTGGGTGACCAGGACCATGGCGGGAGCCTCGTCGTCGGCAGCCAGGTTGGCGAGCCGCTGCACCAGGTCCTCGCGGCCGGCGAGGTCCAGACCGGCAGCTGGCTCGTCCAGGAGCAGCAGTTCCGGGTCTGTCATCAGGGCGCGGGCAATCTGCACGCGCTTGCGCTCTCCTTCGCTCAGCGAGGCGAAGGGGCGGTTGATGAACGTGGACATGCCCCAGTCATGCAGCAGGCGGAAGGCCCGGCGCTCATCAAGCTTGTCGTATTTCTCACGCCACCGGCCGGTCATACCGTAGGCGGCGGTGAGAACAACGTTCAGCACGGTTTCATGCTCGGGAATCTGGCTGGCCAGAGATGCGGATGCCAGTCCGATCCGAGGACGGAGTTCAAAGACGTCAACCGCGCCCAGGATCTCCTCCAGGATGCCGGCCATGCCGCGTGTGGGATGCATGCGCCCGCCGGCGATCTGCAGCAGTGTGGTCTTTCCGGCACCGTTGGGTCCCATGATGACCCACCGTTCACCTTCCCTGACTTGCCAGTCGACGCCGTCCAGCAGGGTCTTTCCGCCCCGGACGACGCTTACTCCGGCAAATTCAAGAACATCACTCATAGCAGTAGACACTAGGCTAAAGAAAGGCGCGTTGGCGAAACGCTACGCCGCTGTGCCGCTGTGCCGTTCCACAGGCCGGCCGGCAGACAGTGCCCCTTCAGGACTACCCGCAGAATGGAACCCGCATGCCCCCCGAGAGCTTCCCGGAATTCAGTGTCGTCAGCTACGGTCGGGAGCTTGCCGATGAGTATCTTGGCCGCGTCCAGCAGTCAGTGGCCGATCTCGGTGCGCGCATCCTGGAGCTCGAAAACGCTGACGGCGAAGGCTATACGGTGTCCAAGCTGTTTGTTTCCTATGGCGGCGGGCTGGAGCCCCTGCGCCTGGCCGTGGGGTCAGCTGCCGCAGCGGCACTGGACAGCGGTGCAGCGCCGGCGCAGAGCACGGTGGTCCCCGCATCGCTGCTGGAGCCGGCACGGAAGCTGCTGGTGATGGACGTTGACTCGACCCTCATCAAGCAGGAGGTGATCGAACTGCTCGCCGCCCACGCCGGACGTGAGGCCGAGGTGGCCGCGGTGACCGAAGCCGCGATGCGCGGCGAACTGGATTTCGCCCAAAGCCTGCACGAACGGGTCAAAACCCTGGCCGGACTCCCCGAAACCGCGATCGGTGAGGTCGGAACGCGGATCGAACTCTCCGACGGTGCTGAAATCCTGGTGCACGCGTTCCTGGCTGCTGGACACGCCGTCGCCGTTGTCTCCGGCGGATTCAACCAGGTCCTTGCGCCGCTGGCGGAGAAGCTGCAGCTGACGTTCGCCCGCGCCAACGAACTGGGAATTGAGGGCGGGGTCCTGACCGGCGCCGTCACCGGCGAAGTGGTGGACAGGGCGGTCAAGGCCCGCTCATTGCGGGAATGGGCAGCCGAGCTGGGTATCAAGGAAGAACACACCATCGCCGTGGGCGACGGTGCCAATGACCTGGACATGCTGGCCGCAGCGGCCCTCGGTGTGGCGTTCAACGCCAAGCCGGCCGTGCAGGCCGCCGCTGACTCTGTGCTGAACCTGCCCAACCTGGACGTGGTCCGGCACTTCGTCAAGCTCTAGGCCCCCGGAGGCTTCTCCCCCGGCAGTGCGTGCGCCGCCGGGGGAGAAACCGGATACTGCCCGCTAGGAGCCGAGGTAGTCCCGGCCGCCGATGTACTCGGTGTGGCCTGCCGGGACGTCGGCGACGGCCATGCGGGCCACCTCGGCGGCGAACTCTTCCACCGAGTAGAGCCGCCCGGCCTCTTCCCGGCGCGCTTCGATGGCTCCCGGATTGGCGCGGTCCAGCAGGGTCGCGGTGACAGTTCCTTCGATCATGTCGCCGGAAACCACCACCAGGGAAATGCCCTTCTCCTCCAGTGCCGGAATCATCGCCCGCAGGGCGTCTTCCCCGGCGCGCTTGCTGCGTGCCACGGGCTCGTACTCCGGCATGGTCGGCACAGTATTGATGAAGTGTGCCTGGTGGCTGGTGACGAACACCACGCGGGAGCCCGGCTTCATGGCTTCCGCGGCGGCTGTAAGCATGTTCACCTGCGCGTCACGGTTCAGCTTCAGCGCATAGTCCTCGCCGAGCCCGGTTTCCATGCCGCCGGAGGCATTCAGCACCAGGATGTCCACTCCACCGAAGGATTCCCGGGCCGCATCGACCAGCGCCGCCGGGCCTTCCGGGGCGGTGAGGTCGGCACCGACAGCAACGGCGCGGCCGCCGGCGGCCTCGATGCCCGCCACCACCTTGTTGGCCCGCGGGGCCTTCTGCCGGTAATTCACGACGACGCCGGCACCGTCGCCGGCGAGCAGCTTGGCTACCTCGGCTCCGATACCTCGCGAAGACCCGGTAACAATCGCGGCTTTGCCCTCAAGCTGGCCCATGGAAACTCCTCATTGTGGAAAGTAGCTAAAAAGATAGCTGGCGGTACTGACGCTGCAAACCATCCTGCCAGCCAGCACGGCAGGGAGCGTTGGTGGAAACCTCCAAGGAATCCCCGCAGGTGACGGACTGCAAGGCGTCCGGTTAGTGCCCCATCCCCAGGCCGCCGTCAACCGGAATCACGGCACCGGAGATGTAGCCGGCTTCGGGGCCTGCGATCCAGCGGACAACCCCGGCCACTTCCTCCGGATCCGCGAAGCGGCCGGCGGGAATGGAGGACAGGTAGCTCTTCCGGGTGTCTTCGGGAAGGGCCTGGGTCATGTCCGTGTCAATAAAACCGGGCGCTACGACGTTCGCCGTGATATTCCGTGACCCAAGTTCGCGGGTCAGGGACCGGGCAATGCCGATCAGGCCTGCCTTGGACGCCGCGTAGTTAACCTGGCCCGGGGACCCGTAGAGGCCCACAACGGAGGAAATCAGCACCACCCGTCCGCGCCGGAGCTTCAGCATGCCCTTGGAAGCGCGCTTTACCACCCGGAAGGCGCCGGTGAGGTTCGTGTCCACCACATCGGTGAAATCTTCTTCGCTCATACGCAGCAAAAGGGTGTCGCGGGTGATGCCAGCGTTCGCGACCAGGACTTCCACCGGCCCGTGGACGGCTTCCACCTCGGTAAAGGCGGCATCGACAGAGGCCATGTCCGTGACGTCCGCTTTGACCCCGAGCATGCCGTCGGGGACGTCCCCGCTGCGGTAGGTAATGGCTACCCGGTCCCCCGCTTCCAGGAAGGCCTTTGCAATCGCCAGGCCTATGCCGCGGTTGCCGCCCGTGACGAGTACGCTTCGGCCGGCTGGTGTCGAGGGATCGTTCTGCACGCAAAAATCCTTAAGCTGGGGTCAGATGAGTAAGTTCCGATCCTATCGGCGCCCGGGTCAACTTCAAGAACTACGCGGGCAGTGGGATAATAGAAGGACCTGTTTGGAGAATCATGAAAAAGGCTACCCGCCGCGGCGGCCACATCCCGCGGATTACGGATGCCCCCACGGCCCACACTGACGAGATGCACTCGCGCATGGTCAAGTACACCGTGTCCATGAGCATCAGGCTCGTGTGTCTTTTCCTGCTCTTTTTTGTTCATGGCTGGATGATGTGGGTGGTGATCGCCGGAGCTGTCGTACTGCCCTGGTTTGCCGTCGTGATTGCCAACGGAGGCAGCGACACCCGCAACATGGAGGGCTCTGATTCCGTGTACCACGAGGCTCCACAGCCGCAGTTGGAGGCCCGGCAGGTACAGGATTCCGCCGAGACGACTGTCCTCCACGGAGAAATTATCGACGACGACGGCCAGTCCGGCCGGGGCAAGGCAGAGCCGCACGCATGAACCTGCTTGACCAGTTATCCGGCGGCGCCGCCTCAGAAGACCGCGCCCGCTGTTCCCGCAAAGGCTGCCGTGCCGACGCCGCCTGGCAGCTGCTCTGGAACAATCCAAAGATCCACACTCCTGAGCGGAGGAAGATCTGGCTTGCCT
This sequence comes from Arthrobacter sp. Helios, assembly GCF_023167125.1. NCBI lineage: Bacteria > Bacillati > Actinomycetota > Actinomycetes > Micrococcales > Micrococcaceae > Arthrobacter > Arthrobacter sp. Helios. The sequence continues at coordinate 1,380,051 of NZ_CP095402.1, read as the reverse complement.
GCGGAGAACACCGCGGCTGGCTGGAAGAGTACCTGCAGGTCCGGTCCCTGTGGAAAGAAACACTGCCCTTGGGGCCGGTTACTGAAAGCGACGCGCCATAAATGTATAAGTTCCTCCTGTCCAGCCGCTGGCTCGGCTGGTTGGCCCTCGTGTGCGCACTGGCGGCGGTCTGTGCGTATCTGGGCACCTGGCAGCTGGAGCGCCGGGATGCCATCCGAGAGGACATCGGCTGGGTGGAAACCAACTACTCGGCCGAGCCCGTTCCCTTCGAGGAAGCGGCCGGGTACTTCCAGGAATTCGATCCCTCGGCCGAGTGGCTGCCCGTGGAGCTGACCGGGACCTATGACACGGCCAATCAGCGCATCGTCCGCAACCGTCCGCTGAACGGGCGGCCCGGCTACGAGGTGCTGGTACCGCTGAAGCTTGCGGACGGGACCGCCGTCGTCATCAACCGCGGCTGGCTGCCCATCGGCGACAACGAAGCCGGCTGGCCGGACGAGATTCCCGGTGCCCCGGCAGGAGAAGTCACCGTGACCGCCCGCCTCAAGCCCGCGGAGCCCACCCTGCTGCGTGGTGCCCCCGCCGGCCAGCTGGCGTCCATCGACCTCACTGAATACGAACGCCAGGCCGGATATCCGCTGCAGACCGCCGCGTACGGCCTGATGGACACCGAAGATCCCGCCCCTGAAACCCGCCCGGAGGCCGCGCCGAAACCGTCCGTGGATGAAGGGCCGCACCTTTCGTACGCCCTGCAGTGGTACGCGTTCGGACTGCTCTTTTTCGTGGGGCTGGGCTATGCCGCCCGCCAGGAAGCCTGGAACCGGATCGAATCCGGCGAGGATGAAGAGTGGGATGAAGAGGACTGGGAGGACGACGAGAACGAGACTTACTCGGCAGCTCCGGCACCCCGGCGCACCCGTCCCGTCCGTAAACGCAGGAATCCTACGGGCGAGGAAGAGGAAGACGCGATCCTCGATGCCCAGGGGTTCTAGAACCGCCCGGCATATGCAAAGAGGCCGCTGCGCTCCGAAAGGAACGCGGCGGCCTCTTCGTCTGCCGGGACGGAATCAGGCGAGGGTCACCAGGTCCAGGTAGTCCTCGTTCCAGTGGTCTTCGTCGCCGTCCGGCAGCAGCACCACCCGTTCCGGGTTCAGGGCCGAGACAGCACCCTCATCGTGGCTGACCATCACCACGGCGCCGGAGTAGTTGCTAAGTGCGCCCAGGATCTCCGCGCGGGAGGCGGGGTCCAGGTTGTTCGTCGGCTCGTCCAGGAGCAGGACGTTGGCAGAGGACGCCACGATCGTAGCCAGCGCCAGGCGGGTCTTTTCACCGCCGGAGAGCACGCCTGCGGGCTTGTCCACGTCGTCACCGCTGAACATGAAGGAGCCCAGCACGCTGCGGACCTCGGCGTCATCCATGTCCGGCGCCGAGGAGCGCATGTTCTCCAGCACGGTCCGCTCGGTATCCAGGGTTTCGTGCTCCTGGGCGTAGTAGCCGACCTTCAGGCCGTGCCCCGGAATGATCCGGCCAGTGTCCGGTTTGTCCACTCCGGCGAGCATCCGGAGCAGCGTCGTTTTGCCGGCACCGTTCAGGCCCAGAATGACTACCTTGGAACCACGGTCGATGGCCAGGTCCACATCCGTGAAGATCTCCAAGGACCCGTAGCTTTTGCTGAGTCCCTCCGCCATCATGGGCGTTTTGCCGCACGGCGCCGGGTCCGGGAAACGAAGGGCTGCAACGCGGTCCGAGGCACGGACGGCGTCGAGTCCGCTCATCAGCCGGTCAACACGCTTGAGCATGCTCTGTGCAGCGGAGGCGCCCGAAGCGCGGGCCTTCATCTTGTTGGCCTGGGCCAGCAGGACGCCGGCCTTCTTCTCGGTGTTGGCACGTTCACGCTTGCGGGCGCGCTCATCGGTCTCGCGCTGGATCTTGTAGCGCTTCCAGTCCATGTTGTAGATGTCAATGGTGGCCCGGTTGGCGTCCAGGCTGAACACCTTGTTGACCGTTGCTTCCAGCAGCTCGGTGTCGTGGCTGATGACGATCAGTCCGCCGGTGTGGTTCTTCAGGAACTCACGCAGCCATGCGATGGAATCCGCGTCGAGGTGGTTGGTCGGTTCGTCCAGGAGCATGGTCTCGGCGTCGGAGTAGAGGATCCGGGCCAATTCCACGCGGCGCCTCTGCCCGCCGGAAAGCGTCTTAAGGGGCTGGTTCAGCAGCCGGTCCGGAAGGGCCAGGTTGGCGCAGATGGTTGCTGCTTCAGATTCCGCAGCGTAACCGCCGGCAGCGAGGAACTCTGCCTCAAGCCGGTCGTAGCGGTTCATAGCCTTCTGCGAGATCTTCGGATCGTCGCTGGCCATTTCGTCCTGGCACTTCTTGAGCTGAGCCACGACCATGTCCAGTCCGCGGGCGGAGAGGATGCGGTCACGGCCAAGCTGTTCCATGTCCGGGGTCCGCGGATCCTGCGGAAGGTAGCCGATATCTCCGGTGCGCTTGATGTGCCCGTTGGCGGGAAGCGCCTCGCCGGCCAGGACCTTGGTCAGGGTGGTCTTGCCGGCGCCGTTGCGCCCGACAAGTCCGATCTTGTCTCCCTTGTCCACACGGAATGAGACCGCTTCCATGAGCAGGCGTGCACCGGCACGAAGCTCGAGATCAGATACGGCAATCACTAAGGGGGACCTTTCGAAGGGGGTGGGGTTGTGAAGAAAGCTGCCTGGGCAGCCTTTCAAGTCTACCGGTCCCACGCGGTTTGTAGGAACCCGACAAACAGATTGCCGCCTGGGCGCCGCTAATGTCGGAACTGCCAAGGAAAAATGCGCACCACCTCACATCAGGTGTTGTAGGACCCCGACGAAATGAGCCGAAATGTCCGCCGTAAAAGATCCCGCGGTACGCCGCCCCCGCCGCACCCCATGGACGGCCACCGATCTGTCCTACATTGCTGTCTTTGCTGCCCTCACGGCCGCATTTTCGCTGCTCCCCGGGATTCCGTTGGCGGCCGGTGTTCCCATTACGCTGCAGACGCTGGCAGTAATGCTGGCCGGGCTGATCCTCGGTCCGCTGCGCGGAGCGGCGGCTGTGGGGCTGTACCTTGTGGCGGGTCTGGCCGGGTTGCCGGTCTTTAGCGGCTTCAGCGGCGGCCTGGGTGTGCTGGCTGGTCCTTCTGCCGGATATCTGCTCTCCTTTCCCCTGGCGGCGCTGGTGGTTGGGCTGATTTCCCGCGCCGTCCTGCGCCGGTTCCGCAGGGCAAGGTTCGCGGCCCTGTTTGGCGCCGGCCTGGCCACCAGCTTCCTGGTCATCCACCCGCTCGGCATCGCCGGCATGATGCTTAACGCCAAGCTCCCCTTCGCCGCAGCGGTGGCAGCGGACATGGCGTTCTGGCCCGGTGACGTGATCAAGAACCTGGCCGCCGCTGCCGTGGCCATCAGCGTGATTGCGGCATTCCCCCGGCTGGTACCCAACCGTCCGGCACCGGCCGCACTCTGATGCCCACCGTCGTTTTCGCGGCCGCCGGTGTCCTGGCGCCGGACGCCGGCACCGGACCGCAGGCTGTTCCCCGCCCGATCCTGCACCCGGTCAGCCTGGAACTCACCGAGCGCCGGGTGGCGGTGATCGGGGCCAACGGCTCGGGGAAGTCGACGTTCCTGCGCCTGATCAACGGACTGCTCCTGCCCTCCAGCGGAACCGTCAGTGTTGATGGTGTGGACACCGCACGGAACGGTTCCCGGGTGCGGCGGCAGGTCGGATTCGTCTTCACCGATCCGCTGTCCCAGCTGGTGATGCCGACTGGCCGCGACGATGTTGAACTTTCCCTGCGCCGCAGCATCCGTGATCCCAGGGCCCGCCGCGCGTCAGCCGAGCAACGCCTCGGGTCCCTGGGCCTGCTGGAGCTTGCGGACCGCAGCATCTATGACCTCTCCGGCGGTGAGCGGCAGTTGATGGCCCTGGCCTCGGTCCTGGCGGTGGAGCCGGCGGTGCTGGTGGCTGATGAACCAAGCACCCTGCTGGACCTGCGGAATACGGCGCGGCTGCGTCAACTCCTCGCTGCACTCCCCCAGCAGGTTATCTATACAACCCATGACCTGGATTTCGCTGCCGACGCAGACCGGGTGCTGGTCATCGACGACGGACGGATCGTCTGTGATGCCGGCCCCGAAGAGGCCATCAGCCGGTACCGGTCCCTGGCACTGGGGATCCGGTGACGTGCCGCGCTGCGGGCCCAGGCAGTGAACCGGCGCCTAGGACCGAGACAGGCGGTGACACGGCATGAGGAACCGGGATGCGCTGCTCGGCGCCTACGTCGCCGGGAGCTCAGCGGTGCACCGGGCGCCGCTGGCAGTGAAGGCTGCCGCCGTCGTCGTCCTGTCCATCCTGACCCTCGCCCTCGCAGCCCTGCCGGCGACCGCGGCGGCCGCTGTGCTGACAGCCGCCGCCTACGCCGCTGCCGGCCTGATGCGTGAACTGCCGCGTCCCCTCGCGGTGATGTGGCCTGTCCTGGTGCTGATCGCGGCGGTTCAGCTGTGGACCGTGGACGCCGCGGCTGCAGTGGTGACGGCGGGGAACATCCTGGTCTGCGTGGCTGCGGCCAGGCTGCTGATCCTGACCGTACCCGTACCGGAGCTCCTGGACGGTGTTGTTGCGCTGGTCCGGCCGCTGCGGGTGTTCGGAGCCGATCCGGAACGCTTCGGACTCGCCCTGGCACTGATGATCCGCAGCCTGCCTTACCTGCTCGGATCGGCGGCGGATGTGCGGGGGTCGGCAAAAGCAAGGGGCCTGGAGCGGAACCTGCGGGCACAGGCCGTCCCGGTGGTCATCCGGGCGGTGGCGTACGCCCAGCAGACCGGGGACGCGCTGGCAGCCCGCGGAATCGGGGAGCCCGGCGGGGCTGAACCGGATGAGGCTGACCCGGATGTGGCATAAGTCCAGGCAGGCAAAAGGGCGGACACCCATCAGGGTGTCCGCCCTTTCTGCGTACTGCTGGCCGGTGAAGCCTAGATGTTGAAGCCCAGGGCCCGCATCTGGTCACGGCCGTCGTCCGTGATCTTCTCCGGACCCCACGGCGGCATCCAGACCCAGTTCAGCCGGAACTCGTCGACAACGCCCTCAAGTGCCTTGCCGGTCTGCTCCTCGAGGACATCGGTGAGCGGGCAGGCGGCGGTGGTAAGCGTCATGTCGATGAGCAGGGCACCGTCGTCGGCGTACTTCAGGCCATAGAGCAGGCCCAGGTCAACGATGTTCACCCCCAGCTCAGGGTCAATGACGTCCTTGAGGGCCTCTTCGACATCCTCCAGGGATGTCTGGGCCAGATTGGCGTCAGTCATGTTCTGCTCCTGTTCCTCAGGCTCGTGCGGTACAGCCTAGGCGCTGACGGCGCCGGTCTTGGCGAACCGGTCGTAGCCTTCTTCTTCCAGGCGGTCGGCAAGCTCAGGGCCGCCCTGCTCGGCGATCCGGCCGTCCACAAACACGTGCACGAAGTCCGGCTTGATGTAGCGCAGGATCCGCGTGTAGTGCGTAATCAGCAGGGTACCCATTTTGCCATCAGCGTGCTCGCGGTTCACGCCTTCGGAGACAACCTTCAATGCGTCAACGTCCAGGCCGGAGTCCGTCTCATCGAGGATGGCGAACTTCGGGTGGAAGAGCTCAAGCTGCAGGATCTCCACGCGCTTTTTCTCGCCGCCGGAGAAGCCTTCGTTGACGTTGCGCTGGGCAAAGTCAGCGTCGATGCGCAGCTGGCCCATGGCCGTCTTGACGTCCTTGGTCCAGTGGCGCAGGGACGGAGCTTCGCCGTCCAGCGCGGTCTTGGCGGTCCGCAGGAAGTTGGTCATGGTGACGCCGGGAACCTCGACCGGGTACTGCATGGCCAGGAACAGACCGGCGCGGGCGCGCTCGTCAACGCTCATCGCCAGGACGTCTTCGCCGTCCAGCGTGATGGTGCCGCTGTCCACGGTGTAGCGCGGGTGGCCGGCGATGGTGGAGGCGAGGGTGGACTTGCCGGAGCCGTTCGGCCCCATGATGGCGTGGGTCTCGCCGGTCTTGATGGTGAGGCTGACGCCCTTCAGGATCTGCTTCTTGACACCCTGTTCGGTCTCAATGCTGACGTGAAGGTCCTTGATTTCAAGAGTGGACATGCGTAGTTTCGCTTTCTCTTTGCACGCTGTTGGTGCGGTCTGCGGGTTTCTTCGGAGGAGGTGCTAGGCCTCGACGGCGGCGAGCTCACGCTCGACGGCGGCCGTAAGGCGCTCTTCCAGTTCCGGAACCTTGATCTGCTGGATGATTTCATTCAGGAAGCCACGCACGACGAGGCGGCGTGCAACGTCCTCCGGGATGCCCCGGGCCATCAGGTAGAACAGGTGCTCGTCGTCGAAGCGGCCGGTGGCGCTGGCATGGCCGGCGCCTTCAATCAGGCCGGTCTCGATCTCGAGGTTGGGCACGGAATCGGCACGGCCGCCGTCGGTCAGCAGCAGGTTGCGGTTCACCTCGTAGGTGTCCGTTCCTTCGGCCTCCTTGCGGATCAGCACGTCGCCAACCCAGACCGTGTGCGCGTCCTTGCCCTGCAGTGCGCCCTTGTACATCACGCGGGACTTGCAGTTCGGGACGGCGTGGTCAACGAAGAGGCGCTGTTCCAGATGCTGGCCGGCGTCTGCGTAGTAGAGGCCGAACATCTCCACCTCACCGCCGGTGGCAGTGAACCTGGAGGACGGGGTGACCCGCACCAGATCGCCGCCGAGGCTGACCACAACGTGCTTGAAGCGGGCGTCGCGGCCGATCCGGGCGTACTGTGCCGAAGCGTGCACGGCGTCATCGTCCCAGTCCTGGACGCTGATGACGGTGAGCTCCGCGCCGTCGCCGACGAGGATCTCCACGTTCTGGGCCAGCGTGGCGGAGCCCTTGTGATCCAGGACCACAACAGCCTTGGAGAAGGCTCCGGCCTCAATGACCACGTGCTGGGCTGCAGGATCAATTCCCGCACCGGTGATGGTGAGGGTGACAGTGCCTTCGGCCTGGGTGTCCTTGGGGATGCTGACCAGGGTGGCTTCCGTGAAGGCCTCCCAGGCAGCTGCTGCCACCAGGTCCTCGGGGATGCCTGCGGTGCCGATCCGGGCATCATCGCGGCCGATGCCGGCCACGGTGACCGACTCGGGAGCGACGACGGCGACCTCCGGGGCGGTGCCCGTCAGTTCTGCTGTGTGCAGTCCGCGCAGGCGCTTGAGCGGGGTGAACCGCCAATCCTCTTCACGGCCGGTGAGCTTGCCGAAGTCGGCCCGGTGGAAGGAGGTGGGGCGGCCGGCGCGTGAGCTGTCCGGAATGCCCGCACCGGCACCGTGGCTGTGGGACTTGCTGCTGTCGCCGCCCAGGACGGGAGAAGAATCGTTCAGCGGGGAAAGGTTTTCGCCTTCCTCGGTGAAACCGTCAATGCGGACACGGCGTTCGCCCGAAGGTGCACCGATCCGTGCCTTGACGCCCTCCACTGCACTGCTGACCTTTTCGGCCACGGTTTCAGCGATGTTTTCGGCTGCGTTTACTACGGTGTCGTTGAGCTTCGACATTAACCGACGGCTCCTTCCATCTGGAGTTCGATGAGGCGGTTGAGTTCAAGGGCGTATTCCATCGGCAGTTCACGGGCGATCGGCTCAATAAAGCCGCGCACGATCATGGCCATTGCCTCGTCCTCGGGAAGGCCGCGTGACATGAGGTAGAACAGCTGTTCTTCGCTGACGCGCGAGACAGTGGCCTCGTGGCCCATGGTCACGTCGTCTTCGCGGATGTCCACGTACGGGTACGTGTCGGAGCGGGAGATGGTGTCCACCAGCAGGGCGTCGCAGCGCACGGTGTTAGCCGAGTTCTTGGCGCCTTCGCGGACCTGGACCAGGCCGCGGTAGGCTGCCCGGCCGCCGCCGCGGGCCACCGACTTGGAGATGATCGAGCTCTTGGTGTTCGGTGCGATGTGCACCATCTTGGAGCCCGTGTCCTGGTGCTGGCCCTCGCCGGCGAAGGCGATGGAGAGCGTCTCGCCCTTGGCGTGCTCGCCGACCAGGTAGACGGCCGGGTACTTCATGGTGACCTTGGAACCGATGTTGCCGTCGATCCACTCCATGGTGGCGCCTTCGTGTGCGATGGCACGCTTGGTCACCAGGTTGTAGACGTTGTTGGACCAGTTCTGGATGGTCGTATAGCGGACGCGGGCGCCCTTCTTCACGATGATCTCGACGACGGCCGAGTGCAGCGAGTCCGAGGTGTAGATCGGCGCCGTGCAGCCTTCGATGTAGTGGACGTAGGAATCCTCGTCGGCGATGATCAGCGTGCGCTCGAACTGGCCCATGTTCTCGGTGTTGATCCGGAAGTAGGCCTGCAGCGGGATCTCCACGTGCACGCCCTTGGGGACGTAGACGAAGGAACCGCCGGACCATACGGCCGTGTTCAGCGACCCGAACTTATTATCGCCCACCGGAATGACGGTGCCGAAGTACTCCTGGAAGATCTCCGGGTGTTCCTTCAGTGCGGTGTCGGTGTCCAGGAAGATAACGCCCTGGCGTTCCAGGTCTTCGCGGAGCTGGTGGTACACAACCTCCGACTCGTACTGCGCTGCGACGCCGGAGACCAGGCGGCCGCGCTCAGCTTCGGGGATGCCGAGCTTTTCGTACGTGTTGCGGATGTCCTCGGGCAGGTCTTCCCAGGTGTTCGCCTGCTTCTCGGTCGAACGCACGAAGTACTTGATGTTGTCGAAGTCGATGCCGGAGAGATCTGCGCCCCAGGTCGGCATGGGCTTGCGGTCGAAGTACTTCAGGCCCTTCAGCCGGATGTCCAGCATCCATTCGGGCTCATTCTTCTTCGCCGAAATGTCGCGGACAACCTCCTCGGAGAGGCCGCGGCGGGCGTTGGACCCGGCTACGTCGGAGTCAGCCCAACCGTACTCATAGGTACCGATCCCCTCGAGCTCGGGGTTCTTTTCCAGAATGTCTGAAATTACGGAATCGGGCACCGTTGCGGGTGCCTCCGCCTTCCGGGTTACTTGATCCGTCATCACGGCCTTTCTTGCTGATGAGTGGATGTGGACTGGGTTGCGGCGCCCACCGGCTGGTGCGGCGCAGACATGGAACGGCCCACGGGAATGTGGGTCGTACAGACGTGCCCGCCGCGGGACAGCGTGGACAGCCTGCGCACGTCCACTCCCAGCAGCCGGGAAAAAACTTCGGTCTCCTTGTCACAGAAGACAGGGTAGGCGCTTGCCAGCGCCTGAATCGGGCAGTGCCCCTGGCACAGCTGGATGCTCAGCAGGGTGCTGGGGGTCCGGCTGGTGCCGATCATGGTGGTGGATCCGACGAACCCGTCCTTGGTCAGCAGGGCGGCCAGGGCCTCGGCCCGGTCTTCAATAGCCGGCCCGGCGGCGTCGAGCACCGGACGGTAGCGGTCCTCCATTTTCTGGAACCGCGCCGCGGCGAAAGCCTCAATGGCCTCGGGGCCGGCGGCCTTCCCCAGCTCCCGCAGCGCTTCGGTGGCGATGGTCAGGTAGTCATTGCCAAGGTAGGACTGGCCCTGGTGGCTCACCACGTAGCGCCGTGCCGGGCGGCCTGCGCCCGAGCCGGGGCTGCTGACGCGCTTGACCTCGATGAGGCCTTCCCGCTCCAGCGTATCGAGGTGTCGGCGGACCGCCGCCGGAGTGAACCCCAGCTGCTCGCCGAGTTCAGCGGCGCTGACAGGGCCGCGCTCCAGGACGGCTCCGAGCACGCGGTCCCGGGTGCGCTCGTCCGGCTCCCGGACAACTGTGGTGGGGGCGGTGTTCACCGCCCCTGGGGTCTCCGTCTCAGAACTCTTCACTGAATACACAACACAATCATGACCTAATCCATTCCTCCAGGCTACTAAGGGCAGGCTTCCCCGAAGACGGGGCAGCAGGTCATGCGGCGTGACTGGACTACTACCTAACGTAGAATATGGGCGTGCCTATCGACGAACCGTGCCTGACCATCCATGGCCTGATCCGGGACCGCGGTCCTGTTCCCGGCCTGGACGGCAAAATGATCCGGGTCCTGGCCGGCGTCGACTTCACCGCCAGGCGAGGCCAGGTCACCGCCCTGCTGGGCGCCAACGGCGCCGGCAAAACCACCACCCTCGAATGCGCCCAGGGGCTTCAGCCGATCGACGGCGGCGAGGTCCGGCTGCTGGGCCGCTCGCCCTACGGTGCCGGTGCTGACCTGCGCGCCCGCGTAGGCGTGATGCTGCAGGACGGCGGGCTGCCGCCGTCGGCCCGTCCCGTGGCACTGCTGCGCCATGTCGCCCGGATGTACGCGGATCCCCGCGATGTTGATTCGCTCGTGGACCGCCTGGGGATCGGCAGCTTTGCCAACACCGGAATCCGGAGGCTCTCCGGCGGCCAGCGGCAGCGGGTAGCCCTCGCCGCCGCGCTGGTGGGAAACCCCGAGGTCCTGTTCCTGGATGAACCCAGTGCCGGGCTCGATCCGCAGTCCCGCCAGATCGTGTTCGACCTGATTCAGGAACTCCGCGCCGAGAACCTCGGCATCATCCTCACCACGCACCTGCTCGACGATGCGCAGAAGCTTGCGGACTACGTCTACATCATCGACGCCGGCCGCACGGTCGCGCGGGGAACCGTGGCAGAGCTGACAGCGCGGACGGAGGATCACGCCTCCGGCCGGGAACTGACCTTCGAAGCCCCGCCCGGACTGGCTGTGTCTATCCCCTCGCTGGCGCACCTCGCCCTCACCGAAGAAAGTCCGGGGCGGTACGCACTGCGCGGCGAAATCTCCCCCGCAGACCTGGCGCACCTGGCCGGCTGGTGGCTTGAAGCCGGGATCCTGCCGGACAGTATCCACATGGCGTCGCGGACGCTGGAGGATGTATTCCTCGAACTCTCCGGAAGGGAGATCAGATGAGCGCCCCAGCTTCCTTGGCCGTCCGGGTTATCAACCAGGGTAAATATGAAGCCGGCACCATGCTGCGCAACGGCGAACAGCTGGTGCTCGCCGTCGTGCTTCCCCTGCTGGGACTGATCGCGCTCAGCGTGACACCCATCCTCGACGCCTACGGCCCGTCCCGGGTGGACACCGCCACCCCCGGAATCCTGGCGCTCTGCGCCATGTCCACGGCTTTCACCGGCCAGGGAATTGCCACCGGGTTCGACCGGCGCTACGGCGTCCTGCGCTTCCTTTCCACGACACCGCTGGGCCGGGCCGGGCTGATCGCCGGTAAGGTCATTGCCGTACTGTCCGTCCTGGCCATCCAGGTCCTGCTGGTGACGGTTATCGCCGTGTTTATGGGCTGGCGTCCCTCCCTGCCGGGGATTCCCCTGGCGCTGCTGCTGCTGGTACTCGGTGCGGTGGCCTTCACCGCACTCGGCCTGCTCGTGGCAGGGACCGTCCGGCCCGAAGCGACGCTGGCCATCACCAACCTGCTCTGGATCCTGCTGGCAGGCCTTGGCGGTATCATCATTCCCTCGAACAGCCTCAGCGCAGGCCTCGAGCCGTATGTCCAGCTGCTTCCCTCGGCGGCTCTGGGCGATGCGCTGAGATCAGCCCTGATCGATACACAGTTCAATCTTCCCGCCACGTTTATCCTGCTGGCGTGGACAATCCTGGGCGGCCTTGCTGCCGTCCGCTGGTTCAAATGGAGTTAGCCCCCGTGCCGAAGACACCCGCACCTGCCCCAGCCGCCCGAAACCCGGAGCCCACCACAGCTCCCGCGACGAGCCGCCTGGTCCGTTCCCTGGCGGTCGCCACCCTGGCCGCCAATATCGGGATCGTCGTCACCGGCGGCGCCGTGCGCCTCACCGCTTCCGGGCTGGGCTGCCCGGAATGGCCGCTCTGCACCGCCGATTCCCTGGTCACGACCCCGGAGATGGGCGTCCACGGCATCATCGAATTCGGAAACCGGCTGCTGACCTTTGTGCTGGCAGCGATTGCCTTCGCCATGGTGGCCTCGGTCTGGAAATCACGGTCCGCACGCCCGGACCTGTTCTGGCTCTCGGTGGCTGCCCTGGCCGGTATCCCGGCCCAGGCCCTCATCGGCGGGGTCACCGTGTGGACGGACCTGAACCCCTGGGTGGTGGGCCTGCACTTCATCGTCTCGATGGCCATTATTGGCGTGGCAGTTGCCCTGGTGAACCGGGCCTGGCTGAGCTCAGATCAGCTTGGTTCGGGTCATGCCCCGCTGGCCGGCGCAACCCTGCGTCCGGTGGTCTGGGCCATCGCTGTCCTCTCCGCGGTCACAGTGGTCCTCGGCGTGATTGTGACCGGTTCCGGCCCGCATGCCGGAGACCACGGCGCTGCCCGCAACAACCTCGATCCCGACCTGATGACCCGCTTCCACGTGGTTCCGGTCTACCTGCTGGTCTTCACGACCGCCGTCGCCCTGTACCTTGTCTACCGCCGTGCCGCCGACCCCCGGCTCAAGCGCGCCCTGGTCATCTTTACGGCGGTGCTGCTGGCTCAGGCCGTGATCGGCTACACGCAGCACTTCCTGCACCTTCCGATCGCTCTGGTGGCCCTGCACATGCTTGGTGCCTCGATGATGACCGCGGCTGCTGCAAACGTTGTGTACACCGGACTTTCGCGGAAGGTTCCGGGCGGATCGGGCGCCAGCCTCCCTGCTGCCTCCGCATCTGCCCAGGGCTGACGGCCCGGACGGCCTGCCGGCTGGGTCGCCGGCTCACCGGCTGTTCCGGTTGCTGCTCTAAAGGGCTTCCCCGTGTCAGGGCCTCCCCGCGTCTCGGCCTCCCCGCGTCTCGCGGGGAGGCCCTTCTCGTTAAGGGGGTGGGGTCCGGGGTGGGACTGGGGCTGGGGGTTGAACCTGTGTGGGTGAACGTTTCCTGCCCGGGAGTTTGGGGGCGTGAATCGCCCGGCTGAACACTCCTGTCCGGGGGCTACGTGGCATGGGACGGCTAGCTTGGGGGTGGACGGCGGGCGTGGAGCGTGCGGCTGAACGTGCCCGGCTGAACGTCCGGGATTACGGGCTGCGGGTCTGCGGGTCTGTGGGGCTGAAGCTGCCTGGCTGAACCTATTGGAACACAGGCTTCGGGCTTCGGGCCTGCGCGGCTGAAGCTGCCCGGCTGAACACATTGGATTACGGGCTTCGGGCTGGTGGGGGCACCGCGTTTCCGCACCCCAAGCGGGGTCCTGATTCCGTCCGCCGCGCACTGTTCTCTTTCGCGGCGACTCTTTCCCGGCGACGCTCCCACGAGGTGGTTCGGCACTACGTGGCTGGCGTTGCTGCTGAGACCCCAGCAGAAACGTCAGCCCCACCCGGAAGCATTGAGTCGCCGAGGTTCCCACCAACTGTTACCTCTGTTGCTGGTGAGTCCCCTGAAATCACTTCCGTAACGATGCGTGGGAAACCGTGCTGTGGACCGGTGTACCCGTTGATTCGCCGACCCGCGGACCCTCGGACCCGTGGATCCGTCGGCTCTCGACCTGCGCACCCCGAACCTGCCGGGCCGTGGTCGAAAAGGACCAAACCGCCTTCGAAAGGGACCGGGACGGAACACCATCTGAACACCAACGCTCAACCAGGGGAACCGGGCCGCAGGCTTCTGATTTGGCCGCGCTTACGACACGGGTTCCCACTCTTTGTCCACTCCTGAGGCTGGAGTGACCCCACCAGCCTCAGGACGCTACATAGAGTGGGAACCCGTGTCGTGGAGGATCGTGCTTGGGAGCCTGGGACGCAGGCTGAGAGGCTGAGGGCCTGGAAGATCTGGGCGAGGCTGGGCTGGGCTGGGGACGCTGAGGGTGGGAAGGTCAGAGTGGCTCAAAATGTACTGTCGCAGTCACGGCGGTGGCCTGTTGCGAACAGGTTCAGCAGGTCAAGGACGGGCTCAACAGCGGCGGTAGCGCCCAAGGACGGGCTCAACAGCGGCGGTAGCGCCCAAGGACGGGCTCAACAGCGGCGGTAGCGCCCAAGGATGGGCTCAACAGCGGCGGTAGCGCCCAAGGATGGGCTCAACAGCGGCGGTAGCGCCCAAGGATGGGCTCAACAGCGGCGGTAGCGCTCAAGGCCGGACTCGACAGTTGGGGTTCCGCCACAGCACGGGCCAGAACGTTGAGGCTGCTCCCGGCCGTCAAGCGGCTCGTCGCTCCCGCCGCTTCGGCCGTCGGCCTCCCGCCGCTCCGGCTCGTCGCTCCCGCCGCTTCGGCCGTCGGCCTCCCGCCGCTCCGGCCCGTCGCTCCCGCCGCTTCGGCCGTCGGCCTCCCGCCGCTCCGGCCGTCGGCCTCCCGCCGCTCCGGCCGTCGGCCTCCCGCCGCTCCCGCCGCAACGTCCGTCAACCCGTCCGTAGCAGGCCTATGCCTCCCCGCGTCATGGCCCGAAGGTCCATCGACGCCCGGTACGCACCGCCGGGGAGCCAGCACCGCCGCCCGGGGGGAAGACGCGGGGGGAAGTGAAGAACGGGCTAGAGGAGCGGGCCGCCGACGAAGGGGTCGATGGCGAGAGCCACAAAGAGGATTGTGAGGTAGCTGATCGAGCCGTGGAAAACCTTCATGGCGGACTTGTCGCTAACCTCGCCGCGCTGGGCCCGGGAGTGCAGGCGGTGGGTCTCGGCAAGGAACCAGATGCCGCTCAGGGCAGCACCGATGGTGTAGACCCAGCCGGCACCTCCGACAGGAACCAGGAGCAGGGAGCAGACCACGGTGGCGTAGGCATAAAGCACAACCTGCACGGAGACCAGCTTGGCGCCGGCCACGGCACCGAGCATCGGCACGGAGGCGTTGCGGTAGTCCTCGCCGTACTTCATGGAGAGCGGCCAGTAGTGCGGCGGCGTCCAGAGGAAGATGACCATGAACAAGATCACGGCCGGCCACTCGACAGTGTTGGTGACGGCGGCCCAGGCGATCAGGACCGGCATGCAGCCGGCGGCCCCGCCCCAGACGATGTTCTGGGTGGTGCGGCGCTTGAGGATCAGGGTGTACAGCACCACGTAGAGCAGGATGGCGCCGAGTCCGAGCAGCCCGGTCAGCGGGTTAGCACCGAACCACAGCAGGGCAATCGAGATGATTCCCAGCGCCCAGCCAAAGACCAGCGCCTCACGGGGGCTTACCTCGCCGGTGACCAGCGGGCGCTTCTCGGTCCGGCGCATCAGCCGGTCCATGTCGCGGTCGATGTAGCAGTTGAAGACGCCGGCACTGGCCGCAGCCAGCGCGCCGCCGACCATGGTTGCCACCATGAGCCAGACGGAGGGAATTCCGCCCTGCGCGAAGAACATGGTGGGAAGCGTGGTGACCAGCAGGAGCTCGATAACGCGGGGCTTTGTCAGTGCTACGTAGGCCCGAAGCTTACGTCCCGCGCTCATTTTTCCGGCATAGACCGGAACCTCGGCGGGGGCATGCTGCGTACTCACGAAACGATCACTCAGTCCTGTCTAGGTCCTGTCTGGGCCGGAAAAGTCCGAGTTCATCATAACCTCTATCCCCTGTAGAAAACGAAGCCCGCGGCCCGTTCCCGCGGTAACGTGGCCAGCTTCCGCTTTTCCTCCGGCAGGATCGCACGATACACCCGGAGAGATCACACGGTTGACGGTCACGATACGCCCAATGGCGGGCCCTTCGGGATAAGGTTGGAGCGGACATTCCCACGGAGCCGTCGAGCCCCGCAGGAGGAGCGCAGAGCCTGCTGTCCCGCAGGACCGCATCAGCGGCAGCGGATGAGCAGGAGGGCGCAATTGTCCGGTAACGATTCAGCACAAGGCTCCGGTGCTCAAGGCGCCGGTATCCCCGAAAGAGAGGGCCCGGTAAACGTGCCACATTTGGAAGAGCAGAACCTGACCTGGACCGAGACGGACAGCAAGGCAGTGGACACGGTCCGCGTCCTCGCTGCCGACGCCGTCGAAAAGGTTGGCAACGGTCACCCGGGAACTGCCATGAGCCTGGCTCCGGCAGCCTATCTGCTGTTCCAGAAACTCATGCGCCACGACCCGTCCGACCCGCACTGGATCGGCCGCGACCGGTTCGTCCTCTCCCCCGGCCACACGTCGCTGACGCTTTACATCCAGCTCTTCCTTTCCGGCTACGGGCTGGAACTCGATGATCTGAAGGCGCTGCGGACGTGGGGCTCCAAGACTCCCGGCCACCCCGAGTACCGGCACACTGACGGCGTGGAGATCACCACCGGTCCACTGGGCCAGGGCCTGGCCTCCGCCGTCGGCTTCGCCTTCGCGCAGCGCCGCCTGCGCGGGATGCTCGACGCCGGGGCTCCCGCCGGCGAGAGCCCCTTCGACCACACGGTCTGGGTCATTGCCTCCGACGGCGATCTCCAGGAAGGCGTCACCTCCGAGGCCTCCTCGCTGGCCGGGCACCAGGAACTGGGCAACCTCGTAGTGATCTACGACGAGAACCACATCTCCATCGAAGACGACACCGACATCGCCTTCACCGAGGACGTGCTCAAGCGCTACGAGGCCTACGGCTGGCACACCCAGCGCGTGGACTGGACCGCCAGCGGCGAATACAAGGAAGACGTGGCAGGCCTCTACGAGGCACTGATGGCGGCCAAGGCTGAGACCTCGCGTCCCTCGATCATCTCGCTGCGCACCATCATCGGATGGCCCTCCCCCAACAAGCAGAACACCGGCAAGATCCACGGTTCGGCCCTGGGCCGGGACGAGGTCGCCGCGCTGAAGGAAACCATGGGCTTCGACCCGGAGAAGTTCTTCGACGTTGACTCCGCTGTCCTGGAGCACGCCCGTGCGGCCGTCTCCCGCGGCGCCAAGGAACATGCCCTGTGGAACGAAGCGTTCACCGCCTGGCAGGAAACCAACCCGGAGGGCGCCGAGCTGCTCCAGCGGATCCAGGCCGGCAAGCTGCCCGCCGGCTGGGAAGCCTCCCTGCCCGAGTTCGCGGCAGGCAAGGACGTCTCCACCCGTGCCGCTTCCGGCAAGGTGCTGAGCGCCATCGGCCCGGTCCTGCCGGAGCTGTGGGGCGGTTCAGCTGACCTGGCTGAGTCCAATAACACCACCATCGAAGGAGCGCCCTCTTTCATCCCCGCAGGCAAGCAGACCAGCACCTGGTCCGGCGGCCCCTACGGACGGGTGCTGCACTTCGGCATCCGTGAGCACGCCGCTGCGGCCATCGTTAACGGCATCACGATGTCGAGCAACACCCGCGCGTTCTCCGGCACCTTCCTGATCTTCAGCGATTACCAGCGCCCCGCCATCCGCCTCGGCGCCCTGATGGGCGTTCCCTCCATCTACGTCTGGACCCACGATTCAATCGGTCTTGGCGAAGACGGACCGACGCACCAGCCGGTGGAGCAGCTGGCATCGCTGCGTGCCATCCCGGGCCTCGACGTCGTCCGTCCCGCGGACGCCAACGAAGTGGCCGTGGCCTGGCGCACGATCCTCGAAAACACGGAAAACCCCGCAGGCATCGTCCTCACCCGCCAGAACGTTCCCACCTGGGAACGGGGCACGGGTGTGGCGGACGCCGGTGCCTTTGGCTCTGCCGAAGGTGCTGCCCGCGGCGGCTATGTACTGGCCGAGGCCGTGCGCGGCGGCGAAGCCGTCACCCCGGATGTTGTCCTGATCGGTACGGGTTCCGAGGTCCAGCTGGCCGTCGCTGCCCGCGAAGCCCTGGCAGCCGAGGGAATCGCCGCCCGTGTGGTTTCCATGCCCAGCGTTGAGTGGTTCAACCGCCAGGACGCGGATTACCGCGAGTCGGTCCTCCCCCGCGGCGTCAAGGCCCGTGTTTCGGTTGAAGCCGGCATCGCCCAGGGCTGGCGCGAGTTTGTCGGAGACAACGGACGCATGGTTTCCCTGGAACACTTCGGCGCGTCAGCCGATTACAAGACCCTGTTCAACGAGTTCGGCATCACCGCCGACGCCGTTGCCCAGGCCGCCCGCGACTCCCTGGCTGCCGTCCGCGGCCAGGACGCCGCACCCGCCGGCACACCAGCCGCGCCTTCCGGCGCCGCGTCCACCAAGACCGGCGACCAGAAGTAAAACGGAACAAAAGGAGCACACCAATGACTTCCACCCCTACCGCCGCCCTCTCCGAGGCCGGAGTCTCCATTTGGCTTGATGACCTCTCGCGCGAAAGGATCACCTCCGGCTCGCTGAAGGACCTGATCTCCACGCGCAACGTTGTTGGCGTCACCACCAACCCGAGCATCTTCGCCGCTGCACTGGCGAACGGTGAGTCCTACGCGGCCCAGGTCCAGCAGCTGGCAGCCAGCGGCGCCGACGTCGACAAGGCAGTCTTCGAAATCACCACCGACGACGTCATTGAGGCATGCGACGTCTTCGCTCCCGTGTACAAGGCCACGAACGGCGTTGACGGCCGGGTCTCGATCGAGGTGGACCCCCGCCTCTCCCGCGACACCCAGGGCACGATCAACGAAGCGAAGGAACTCTTCGACAAGGTTGGGCGCAGCAACGTGCTCATCAAGATCCCGGCCACCCAGGAAGGCCTGCCGGCCATCTCGGCTGTCATCGCCGCCGGCATCAGCGTGAACGTCACCCTGATCTTCTCGCTTGAGCGCTACCGCGAGGTCATCAACGCGTTTATGGTGGGCATCGAGCAGGCCCGGGAGAACGGTCATGATCTCTCGAGCATCCACTCGGTGGCTTCCTTCTTCGTCTCCCGCGTCGACGCCGAGATCGACAAGCGGCTCGACGCCGTCGGGTCGGACGACGCGAAGGCACTCAAGGGCAAGGCCGGCCTGGCCAACGCCCGCCTCGCCTACCAAGTGTTCGAAGAGTCGTTCGCCACGGAACGCTGGCAGGTCCTGGCAGCAGCCGGCGCCAACGCACAGCGTCCCCTGTGGGCTTCCACCGGTGTCAAGGATCCGGCACTGCCGGACACCCTTTACGTCACCGAACTGGTGGCTCCCGGCGTCGTGAACACCATGCCGGAGAAGACCCTCGAGGCGACGGCAGACCACGGAAAGGTCACCGGCGACACCGTCACCGGCACCTACACCGAATCCGCGGCCATCCTCGACGCGCTGGACCGCCAGGGCGTTGACTACAAGGAGGTTGTCGATCTCCTTGAGGCCGAAGGCCTGGACAAGTTCGTCGTCTCCTGGGGCGAGCTGCTCGAGACCGTATCCACCGCGCTCAACGGCGCACGGGAGGCATAAACACCATGACGACACTGTCCTTTGAAGCGGCCGGGGCCGCCCGAGACGCTGTGGAAGCGAAGGTCCCTGGGCTTGTCCGCGACGAGGTCGCATCGCGGCTGCTCGCGCAGGACTCCACCCTGTGGGGCCCCGACGCCGAAGCTGAAGCCGCCATCCGGCTTGGTTGGCTGAACCCCTCGGAGCATTCCCGGCCGCTGCTGGGACAGATCCGTGCGCTCCGCGACGAACTCGCTGCTGAAGGGGTCACCCGCGTGGTCCTGGCCGGCATGGGCGGTTCGTCGCTGGCGCCGGAGGTCATCACCCGCACCGCCGGTGTGGACCTCACCGTCCTGGACTCCACCGATCCGGACTCCGTCGCTGCGGCCCTGGCCGAAGACCTCGCGGGGACCGTGATCGTGGTGTCCTCCAAGTCGGGATCCACCGTGGAGACCGACTCGCAGCGGCGTGCCTTTGAGGATGCCTTCACCAAGGCCGGAATCGATGCCGCATCACGCATTGTTGTGGTGACCGATCCCGGTTCCCCGCTCGACGGCGCGGCCCGCGAGGCCGGCTACCGGGCAGTCTTCAACGCTGATCCGAACGTTGGCGGGCGCTATTCGGCGCTCACCGCGTTTGGCCTGGTGCCCTCCGGGCTGGCCGGCGCTGATATCGAAGCCCTGCTGGACGCCGCCGAGGACACCGCTGAAATGCTGAGCGGCGACGATGCGGATAACATCGGGCTCGCGCTTGGCGCTGCCCTGGGCGGGACGGACCCGCTTCGGAACAAGATCGTGATCGTCGACGAAGATTCCGGCCTGGCCGGATTCCCCGACTGGGCTGAACAGCTGATCGCGGAGTCCACCGGCAAGCTTGGCACCGGGGTTCTTCCGGTCGCCGTTGAGCCGGGCGCCCCGGAAATCCTCAGCAGCGCACCGGACATCCTGGTCGTGCGGATCACCGCACCGGATTCCGATGCCCTTCCGGAGGGAAACCAGGTGGTTGTCTCCGGCAGCCTCGGAGCGCAGATGATGCTGTGGGAGTACGCAACGGCTGTTGCCGGGCGCCTGCTGGGAATTAATCCGTTTGACCAGCCCGACGTCGAAGCCGCCAAGAAGGCGGCCCGCGGCCTGCTGGATGCACAGCCCAAGCCGGCAGCACCGACGTTTGTTGACGGGGCCATCGAGGTCCGGGCCGATCCCGCGCTGCTCGGCGGTGCCGACACCCTCGACGGGGCGCTCCGTGCGCTCCTGCAGCAGCTCGGTGACGACGGCTACCTCAGCATCCAGGCTTACCTGGACCGGGCTGCCCAGGCACCGCTGGAACAGCTGCGGCCCGAACTGGCGCGGCTGACCGGCCGTCCGGTGACCTTCGGCTGGGGACCGCGTTTCCTGCACTCCACCGGCCAGTTCCACAAGGGCGGTCCGGCACAGGGTGCCTACCTGCAGATCACCGGGACGCCCTCCCAGGATGTTCCGATTCCCGGCCGGCCCTTTACCTTCGGTGAGCTGATCACCGCGCAGGCAGCAGGAGACGCCCAGGTCCTCGTCGACCACGGACGGCCTGTCCTGCGGCTTAATCTGCTGGACCGCGGCGTGGGAGCCGCCCAGCTGACTGAAACCATCAAGGGACTATCCAAGGACGGTAACTAGCTGATGTCCCATGAGCAAGACAACGGTTCCCCCAGCCCGTTGCGGGATCCGCGTGACCGGCGCCTGAGCCGGATCGCCGGTCCCTCTTCACTGGTAATTTTCGGTGTCACCGGAGATCTGGCCCGCAAGAAACTCATCCCGGCGGTTTACGACCTGGCGAACCGCGGCCTGCTTCCGCCCAGCTTTTCCATGGTCGGATTCGGCCGGCGGGAATGGAGCGACGCCGATTTCACCGCCTATGTGAAGGAAGCGGTGCAGGCGGGTTCCCGGACAGCGTTCAGCGAAAGTGTCTGGGACCAGCTGGTCGAAGGCATCCGCTTTGTGCAGGGCGGGTTCGACGACGACCAGGCGTTCGACAAACTCCGCACCACGCTCGAGGAACTGGACGCGAAGCGCGGCACCCGCGGCAACGTGGCGTTCTACCTGTCAGTGCCGCCGAAGAGCTTCGAGCAGGTATGCCAGCAGCTCTCCAGCCATGGACTGGCGGATTCGGCCGAAGGTCAGTGGCGCCGTGTTGTCATTGAGAAGCCGTTCGGCCATGACCTCCAGTCCGCCCGGGACCTGAACCAAGTGGTCGAGGCCGTCTTCCCTGCCGATTCGGTCTTCCGGATTGATCACTATCTGGGCAAGGAAACGGTCCAGAACATCCTGGCGCTGCGCTTCGCGAACCAGCTCTTTGAACCGATCTGGAACGCCAACTATGTTGACCACGTCCAGATCACAATGGCCGAGGACATTGGCATCGGCGGGCGCGCCGGCTATTACGACGGCGTCGGGGCTGCCCGCGACGTGATCCAGAACCACCTGCTCCAGCTGCTGGCGCTCACGGCGATGGAAGAGCCCATCTCCTTCGACGCAGCGCACCTGCGCGCCGAGAAGGAGAAGGTCCTGGCCGCCGTCCGGCTGCCCAAGGACCTCTCCACGCATTCGGCCCGCGGCCAGTACACCGGCGGTTGGCAGGGCGGCGAAAAGGTCACCGGGTTCCTGGAGGAAGAAGGCTTCAACCCGGAATCCAAGACCGAAACGTTCGCGGCGATCCGGCTGGACATCAATACCCGGCGCTGGGCCGGAGTACCTTTCTATCTGCGCGCCGGCAAACGGCTGGGACGCCGTGTCACCGAGATCGCCGTCGTTTTCAAGCGGGCGCCGAACCTCCTGTTCCGGGACCACGAAGAGGACGACTTCGGCCAGAATGCCGTCGTCATCCGCGTGCAGCCGGACGAAGGCGCCACGATCCGGTTCGGCTCCAAGGTGCCGGGAACCCAGATGGAAGTCCGGGACGTTTCCATGGACTTCGGCTACGGACACTCCTTCACGGAGTCCAGCCCGGAGGCCTACGAACGGCTCATCCTCGACGTCCTGCTCGGAGAACCGCCGTTGTTCCCGCGGCACGAAGAGGTGGAGCTGTCC
This sequence comes from Arthrobacter sp. Helios, assembly GCF_023167125.1. Lineage (NCBI taxonomy): Bacteria > Bacillati > Actinomycetota > Actinomycetes > Micrococcales > Micrococcaceae > Arthrobacter > Arthrobacter sp. Helios. Next base: position 1,357,936 of record NZ_CP095402.1, on the reverse strand, counting down.
TGGAAGATCGTGGATCCGTTCGAGGAATACTGGGCGTCACTGGATGAACAGCCGGAGCCGTACGCCCCCGGGAGCTGGGGCCCGCCCTCAGCTGCCGAACTGCTTGCCCGCGACGGAAGGACCTGGAGAAGGCCGTGATTGTTGAACTGCCAGACACCACCACTTCCAAGGTGTCGAAGAAGATTGTTGCCATGCGGGACAAGGGCGGTGTGGTGGCCCTGGGCCGCGTCCTGACCCTCGTCATCGTCGCAAAGCCCGATTTCGTGGAAGAAGCCATCGACGCGGCGAACGCCGCCAGCCGGGAACACCCCTGCCGGATCATCGTTCTGGTGGCAGGTTCACCGGATGAGCCCTCCCGGCTGGACGCCCAGATCCGCGTGGGCGGTGACGCCGGCGCCTCCGAGGTCATCCTGCTGTACGGCTACGGCGAGCTGGCTGCCGAGAGCGAGTCGCTGGTCTCGGCCCTGCTGCTGCCGGACGCGCCGATCGTGGCCTGGTGGCCGCACGGCGTCCCCAAATCCGCGGCCTCCACTCCCCTGGGCCGCATCGCGCACCGGCGCATCACCGATGCTGCGAATGAGGCGAATCCGAAGCAGGCGCTGCTGGACCTCAGCCACAGCTACCAGGCCGGCGACACGGACCTGAGCTGGACCCGGTTGACGCATTGGCGGATCCAGCTGGCAGCCGTGCTGGAGCAGAACGGCTCCAGCGGCATCCGTTCGATCACAGTGGAGGGAGCCTCGGATTCCGCGAGTACCTTCCTGCTGGCTGCCTGGCTGAAGAATGCCCTCCGCGTCCCGGTGGAAATCATCGAGGATAAGGCCGGCAGCGGCATGCGGCGGGTACGGCTGGAACGTGACGCCGGGATGATTGAGCTGTACCGGCCTGACGGCAGTACGGCCTACCTCACCCAGCCCGGGCAGCCCGAACAGCGGATAGCCCTGCCCCGGCGGAACCTGCACGAGTGCCTGGCCGAAGAACTCCGCCGGCTGGATCCTGACGAAGTATTCGGAGAAGTACTAACGCAGGGACTGGCTGCGTGCCTGATCCCGGAACGGATTGACGCATGAGGCAATTCCCCAACGGTGTGAGCATCCACCCTGACTTCGATGCCCTCTGCAGTGCTACTGCGGGCCGTATGATCACGAAACTGGTGGACGTGCAGAGCCGGCGGGGAGAGGCCACTGTGGTGCTAACCGGCGGGAGTGCAGGCATTGCGGTGCTGGCCGCCGTGGCAGCGGCCCCCGCACGTACCGCGGTGGACTGGAGCCGGGTGAACTTCTGGTGGGGTGACGAGCGGTTTGTTGCCGCTGACTCTCCGGACCGCAACGCCCGGGCGGCCTGGGAGGCCATGCTTGAGCCCCTGGGAGTGGACCCGGTGCGGGTCCACGAGGTTCCCTCCACCGAAGCCGCCAGCGACGTCGAAGCTGCGGCTGCCGTGTATGCCGGGGAACTGGCTGCAGTGGCCGCGGCAGAGGAGCTCGCGGCAGGGTTTGAGGAGATCGACCCGCGGCTTCCGCGGTTCGATGTCCTGCTCCTGGGGGTGGGGCCCGATGCGCACGTCGCCTCCCTGTTCCCGGAAATGGCCGGCATCCGCACCACCGGCGAGACCGTCGTCGCGGTGCGCGACTCCCCCAAGCCGCCGCCGGAGCGCGTGTCGCTGACGCTGGAAGCGATCAACACCGCCGAAGAGGTCTGGCTGGTGGTGGCCGGCGAGGACAAGGCCGGAGCCGTGGGCCTGGCCTTGGCAGGTGCCGGTCCGGTCCAGGTCCCTGCAGCCGGCGCACAGGGCCGGGCGAAGACCCGGTGGCTGGTTGACCAGGCGGCTGCTTCGCAGCTCCCGGACCGGCTGTTGGAGTCCGGGAACTAGGACTCCGGGAAAGGCCAGCTAAGACCTGCCGTTACCAGCATGAGAGTGGCCCCGGATCTAATGATCCGGGGCCACTCTCTGTGTAGGCTGACGCCTGTACAAGCTGATTAAAACTGCCGCCGCGCCGGCTGCCTGAGCGGCCGGGGCGGCAGATCTATCGGGAGGGTCCTAGGACTCGCCGGAAAAACGCTGGATCAGGCCGAGGGCAATGATGACCAGGCCCCAGGAGAGGCCCAGCACCACGGTGAAGCGGTTGAGGTTCTTCTCCGCGACTCCGGAAGAACCCATGCTGGTGCTCATACCCCCGCCGAACATGTCCGACATACCGCCGCCGCGGCCCTTGTGAAGAAGGATCAGGAAGGTGAGCAGCAAGCTGGTCAGGCCAAGCAGAACCAGCAGGATGATCTTCAGAATTTCCACTTACGGCCTTTCACGGGTGACACATTGAATTGGAGACGCTGCCGCTGCGCAGGTCAGTCGGTCACCAGGTGTTGTTCGAACCTGACAATATTAGCAAATTCGGCTACGTCCAAACTGGCACCGCCCACCAGCACGCCGTCCACGTCCCGCTCCTTGAGGATGCTGGCGGCATTGGCTGCCTTCACGGATCCCCCGTAGAGCAGCCGGACCTTGGCGGCAACCGCATCGTCGTACAGATCTGCGAGTTCTGCGCGGATGGTGCTGCACATTTCCTGGGCGTCCTCCGGGCCTGCCACCTCACCGGTGCCGATGGCCCAGACCGGTTCGTACGCGATCACCAGGCGCGAGACTTCCTCAGCTGACAACCCCACCAGGTCGTTGCGCACCTGTTCCAGGGTGTGAAGCAGGTGGTTGCCGGCCTGCCGCTCGGCGAGGCCTTCGCCAACGCAGAGCACCGGAACCAGGTTGTTCCGGAACGCGGCCTGGAGCTTGGCGTTCAGCAGGGCGTCCGATTCACCATGCACGCTCCGGCGTTCGCTGTGGCCGACCAGGACATAGCTGCAGCCCAGCCGGGACAGGAACTGCCCGGAGATGTCTCCGGTGAATGCGCCGGAATCTTCCGGGGAGAGGTCCTGGGCGCCGTAGGCCACCTTGAGCTTATCCCCCTGCACCAGGGTCTGGGTGCTGCGCAGGTCAGTGAACGGAGGGAAGACCACCACTTCAACGCGGCTGAAGTCGTGCTTGGCGTCACTCAGTGTCCAAGCCAGTTTCTGCAGCAGCGTAATGCCCTGCACATGGTCCATGTTCATTTTCCAGTTGCCCGCGATCAGCGGTGTGCGGTCGAACTTGCCGTTGGTCGAGGTTGTCATCTCTGCTCCGGTTCGGTTGGGTTAGGGTGTCCTGGCGCGGACATGGGAACGGGTCCGCCGGCCAAGGACCGGCGGACCCGAAAGGGTTATTTGTCGAGGACGGCGATGCCCGGCAGTTCCTTGCCCTCGAGGTATTCCAGGCTGGCGCCGCCGCCGGTGGAGATGTGCCCGAAGTCTGAGTCGGAGAATCCCAGTTTGCGCACGGCTGCCGCAGAGTCTCCGCCGCCCACCACCGTGAGCCCGGAGCACGCCTTCAAACCTTCGGCAACGGCCTTCGTCCCGTTAGCGAAAGCATCGAATTCGAAGACCCCCATGGGCCCGTTCCAGAACACCGTGGCACCCGAACGGATACGCTCGCTGAAGGCAGCCGCTGAGTCGGGACCGATGTCGAGGCCGGTTCCGGACGCACCGAAACTGCTGCCCTCGATGGCAGAGGCCGGGACAACCTCGTGCTTGGCGTCCGGTGCAAACCTGTCCGCCACCACGATGTCGGTGGGCAGGACAAACTCGCAGCCGGTCGCCGCCGCGCGGGAAAGGTAGTCCTTCACTGTCTCGATCTGGTCCTCTTCCAGCAGAGAGGCCCCCACCTTGTATCCCTGAGCGGCCAGGAAGGTATAAACCATACCCCCGCCGATCAGCAGATAGTCGGCCCGGGTCATGAGGTTCTCGATCACGGCCAGCTTGTCCGAGACCTTGGAACCACCGAGCACCACAACGTACGGCTTGGCCGGGTCCGAGGTCAGCCGGGAAAGTACCTCGAGTTCAGAGCGGACCAGGTTTCCCTCGTATGCGGGGAGGACTTCGGCAATGTCGTACACGCTGGCGTGCCTGCGGTGCACAGCACCAAAGGCATCGTCCACGTAGGCGCCGGTCCCGCCGGTGAGCCCGGCCAGTTCCTGGGCCAGTTCCCTGCGCTGAGCGTCGTCCTTTGAGGTTTCCCGGGCATCAAACCGGATGTTCTGGAGCACCAGGACGCTTCCCGCGGCGAGGCCGGCAGCGCGTTCCCTGGCGCTGGGGCCGGTCACGTCGTCGGCGAACTCGACAGCGAAGGGTGCAAGTTCGTCGAGCCGGTCCACGGCGGGGCGCAGGCTGTACTTCTCGTCCGGCTGGCCCTTCGGCCGGCCGAGGTGGGCCATGACAATGACTTTGGCGCCGCGCTCCACCAGCAGCTGCAGGGTTGGAATCGAGGCGCGGATACGGCCGTCGTCGGTAACCCGGCCGTTGTCCAGCGGTACGTTCAGGTCGGAACGGACAAGCACGTATCGGTTGTCAACGCCGTCGCTGAGCAGTTCGTCGAGTGTCTTGATTGTCATGTCTACCTTTGTTTGTCTCTGCCGTGCGGGCGGTGGGGCTAAAGTTTGGAAGCTACGAGTGCGGTGAGGTCCACCAGCCGGCAGGAGTAGCCCCACTCGTTGTCGTACCAGCCAACAACTTTAACCTCGTTGCCCATCACGCGTGTCAGCCCCGAGTCGAAGATGCAGGACGCCGGGTCGGTCACGATATCGGAGGAGACGATGGGCTCGTCCGTGTAGCGGAGGTATCCGTTCAGGGCACCTTCCCCGGCAGCCTTGTACGCCTCATTGATGGCGTCGACGCTGGCTTCCTTGCCCAGGGTGACCGTCAGGTCGGTCACGGACCCGGTGGGCACGGGAACGCGCAGGGCGAAGCCGTCCAGCTTGCCGTCCAGCTCAGGGATCACGAGCCCGATCGCCTTGGCGGCTCCGGTGCTGGTGGGAACGATGTTCAGGGCTGCGGCACGGGCGCGGCGCAGGTCGCGGTGCGGGCCGTCCTGCAGGTTCTGGTCCGCGGTGTAAGCGTGGACGGTGGTCATGAGCCCGCGTTCAATCCGGAAGGCGTCGTGGAGGACCTTGGCCAGCGGTGCGAGGCAGTTGGTGGTGCAGGAGGCGTTGGAGATGATGGTGTCCGTGGCGGGGTTGTAGGTGCTGTCGTTCACGCCCATCACGATGGTGCGGTCCGCGCCCTTGCCGGGGGCGGAGATAAGCACCTTTTTGGCGCCGGCCTCAAGATGGGCCCTGGCGTCGTCGGCCTTGGTGAAGAACCCTGTGGACTCAATGACGATGTCCACGCCCAGGTCCTTCCAGGGAAGTTTGGCGGGGTCGCGTTCCGCGAGGACCTTGATGGTTTTGCCGCCCACTACCAGGTTGCCGTCCTGGACCTCCACGCTGGAGCCGATCCGGCCGGTAATGGAATCGTATTTGAGCAGGTGGGCCAGGGTCTCGGGACTCGTCAGGTCATTGACGGCAACGATGTCAAGATCGGCGTTCTGTTCCAGTGCGGCCCGAAAGTAGTTGCGTCCGATACGCCCGAATCCGTTGATTCCAACACGAGTAGTCACTTTTCTTCTCTCCTTGATAGCGGGTCGTTCGAGAATCAGTGACCTCAGTGGGAAAAGGCCACTTCAGTTGACTTCGCAGGAGCGGCGGGCCGGACCTGCGCCGGCGCACGGACTGCCTTCAGGCACTGCATGAGCCGTTGCTTCATCTTACGCGTAGGTGCCGCCGGTATGTGACCGGCGGCACCCAATTTGGCGCGTGCCTGCCGTGATTAGGCGGGCAGGATCAGCTTCGAAGCGCCGGTGCGTGCAGCGTCGAAACGGGCTGCGACGTCAGCCCAGTTGACGATGTTCCAGAATGCCTTGACGTAGTCAGCCTTAACGTTGACGTAGTCGAGGTAGAAGGCGTGCTCCCACATATCCAGCATCAGCAGGGGAACGGTGCCCACGGGGATGTTGCCCTGCTGATCGTAGAGCTGCTCGATGACAAGGTTGCCGCCGAGGGGCTCGTAGGCCAGGATGGCCCAGCCGGAACCCTGAAGGGAGTTCGCCGCCGCCGTGAACTGGCCACGGAAGGCATCGAAGGAACCGAAGAAGTCGTCGATGGCTGCTGCGAGCTCGCCGACAGGCTTGTCTCCGCCTTCAGGCGAGAGGTTGTTCCAGAAGATGGAGTGGTTCGTGTGGCCACCGAGGTGGAACGCGAGGTCCTTGGACAGCTTCGGGATGGTGCCGAAGTCGCCCTTTTCCCGGGCTTCTGCCATCTGCGCGAGGGCGGTGTTGGCGCCGGCGACGTAGGTGGCGTGGTGCTTGTCGTGGTGCAGTTCCATGATGCGCGCAGAGATGTGCGGTTCCAGCGCAGCGTAGTCGTACGGCAGCTCAGGCAGTGTGTATTCGTTCACGAAAATCCTCCGTTGATTGTCGGATCCATTATCCGGACGGCTTTTCCATCCGGAAGCTCATCGGGCTGAACAGGTCAGCAACCTTAGTCCATCCTATGCGGGTGGCTACTGGTCAAGCATTTCAGGGGTCACATTTGCTTCGGTGCCCGGAATTCCCAGTTCACCTGCGCGTTTGTCAGCCATGGCCAGAAGACGCCGGATGCGGCCGGCAATGGCGTCCTTCGTCATGGGCGGTTCGGCCAGGCGTCCGAGTTCATCCAGGCTGGCCTGCTTGTGCCCCACCCGCAGTTCACCGGCATAACGCAGGTGTTCCGGGACGTCCTCCCCGAGGATTTCCAGGGCGCGTTCCACCCGGGCACCGGCAGCGACGGCGGCCTGGGCCGAGCGGCGCAGGTTGGCGTCGTCGAAGTTGGCCAGGCGGTTGGCGGTGGCGCGGACTTCCTTGCGCATCCGCCGCTCCTCCCAGACCATCAGCGCGTCGTGCGCGCCCATCCGGGTGAGCAGGGCGGCGATCGTGTCTCCATCGCGGATCACCACACGGTCCACACCGCGCACTTCGCGGGCCTTGGCGGCAATACCGATCCGCCGGGCGGCGCCGACCAGGGCCAGGGCAGCTTCCGGTCCGGGGCAGGTGACTTCCAGCGAGGAGGAGCGTCCGGGCTCGGTCAGGGAACCATGGGCAAGGAACGCCCCGCGCCAGACTGCCTCGGCGTCTGCGGCGGAGCCGTTCACGACGACGGACGGCAGTCCGCGGACCGGCCTCCCCCGGGCGTCCAGGAGCCCGGTCTGGCGGGCCAGGGACTCGCCGTCCTTCACGACCCGCACCACGTAGCGGTTTCCGCGCCGCAGCCCTGAACCCGTGACTACAACGATGTCACTCACGTGGCCGTAGACCTCGGCAATTGCAGCACGCAGCCGCCGGGCCGTCGACGCGAGGTCAACCTCGGCCTCGATGACGATGCGGCCCGAAATGATGTGAAGACCTCCCGCAAAGCGCAGCATTGCCGAAACTTCGGCTTTTCGAACTGAGGACTTTTTCACGGTCAGACGTGAGAGTTCCTCTTTGACTGCAGCAGTCAGCGCCACAAATACACTCCTAGCTTTCCCCGAAAATATCGTGATAGGCGGCTGCCAGACGCAGCGGATCATGGATCGGCCGCCCGGCCGCTGCCCCTACCTTACCGAAGACCGGACGGGCCCCCATTTCGGCGGCCGCCGCTGCGAAGGCCCCGCGGTCCTCCACCACCGCCGGATCGGCCAGCACAACGTCCACCTTGAACCCGGGCGCATAGCGCCGGATCACCTGGAGGTGGTCGACGGCGGTCATCCCCGAGGTCTCCTTGGTTTCGTTGCTGAGGTTCATGGTCAGGCACCGGCGGGCCCGGGTGTCGCACAGGGCTTCGCGCATTTCCGGCAGCAGCAGGTGCGGCAGCACGGAGGTGTACCAGGAGCCGGGTCCCAGGATCACCCAGTCCGCCCGCCGGATCGCGGAGACCGCTTCCGTGCAGGCGGGCGCATCCGGAGGCAGCAGGCGGACATTGACGACATTCGAGTGTGTTCCGGCAACGGCCAGTTCCGCCTGCCCGGTGACGGTTTCGTGCCGGAGCGCGGAACCGGTCAGCCGCAGGACGTCGCCCTCGATGGTCAGCGGGACCGTGGACATGGGCAGCACCTGGCCGCGCGCACCGAGCAGGGCCCCGGCCCATTGGAGCCCTGCGACGGGGTCCCCCAGCAGCTCCCAGAGGGTGACGATCAGCAGGTTTCCCAGCGCATGGTTGTCCAGGGCACCGTCCACGCCGGGGCGGGAGTGGAACCGGTGCTGCATCACATCCCGCCAGGTGCGTCCCCAGTCGGTGTCATCGCAGAGGGCTGACAGTGCCATCCGCAGGTCCCCCGGCGGCAGCACATCGAGTTCCTCGCGGAGCCGGCCGGAGGATCCGCCGTTGTCAGCAACCGTGACGACGGCGGTCAGGTCGGTGGTGAGCAGGCGCAGCGCAGAGAGGGAGGCAGAGAGGCCGTGGCCGCCGCCCAGCGCCACGACCGCCGGGGACTTCCCTCCTCCAGGGGGACGGAGGGGCCCGCCTTCGGGGAGGATGGGGATGGGGCCGGTAAGGAACCCCACCTATTCGCGCCCAAGGTCGCGGTGGTGGGAGCTCACGGTCACATGCGGCAGTTTCGCCAGCCGCTTGGCCAGTTCCTCGGTGACGGCAACGGACCGGTGCTTTCCACCGGTGCAGCCGACGGCGATCGTGGCGTAGTGCTTGTTTTCCCGCCGGTACCCGTCAATGACCGGCACCAGGGCCTCCACATAGCGGTCCAGGAAGTCTGCGGTGCCGTGGGCGCCAAGCACGTACTCGCGCACATCGGCGTCCTGGCCGGTGTGCGGGCGCAGCTGCGGAACCCAGTGCGGGTTGGGAATGAACCGGACGTCGGCCACGAAATTCGCGTCAACCGGAAGACCGTACTTGAAGCCGAAGCTCATCACGTTGAGGCGCAGCACGATCGGGCCGTGTTCGGTGAACAGCTCGGTGATGGTGGTGGCCAGGGCATGGACATTGAGTTTTGAGGTGTCAACGATGACGTCCGAGGCATCACGCAGCTCACGCAGCACATCCCGCTCGGCCGCGATTCCGTCCAGGATCCTGCCGTCTTCCTGCAGCGGGTGCGGACGGCGGCCGCTTTCGAAGCGCTGGACGAGGGCCTGGTCTGAGGCTTCGAGGAACAGCACACGGTAAGTGACGCCGGCGGCTCGGAGGTTGCCCAGCGCTTCGCGGATGTCCTGGAAGAGTTCCTTGCTGCGGACATCGATCACCACTGCGAGCTTGGGAATCGAATGCGGCATCCTAGACACGAGCTCAGTGAGTGTGCCAAGCATCAGCGGCGGAAGGTTCTCCACGACATACCAGCCGTGGTCTTCGAGGGCGTTGGCTGCGGTGGTTCGCCCGGCACCGGACATGCCGGTGACAACGAGTAGTTCGGACTCGGCAGGCTTGACGCTTTGCAGCCCGTCCACTTCTGTCATGTTCTTCTGTGTCCCGTCAGTCAGCCAACTAGTGCCGGTGCCTATTTTTGGTGCCTATTTTCCGTGCAGTGCCCTGCAGTGCCGGTCTTGGCCGGCGCCGGGACGGCCTGTCAGGCCGCCGTGCACCGGCAGTCCCAAGCCTAGCTAAGATTCGATTATTTCGCCGGTGGTCATATTGACCGCCGGTGCGGCTTCGGAGCCGGCCAGGGAGGACTGAATGACGGAAGCCATGGCCGGACCGATGCCGGGAACCTCCATCAGCTGCCCGGTGGTGGCCTGCTTCAGCCGGCGAACCGAACCGAAGTGCTTGATCAGAGCCTTCTGCTTGGCCGGGCCCAGGCCGGGGACGTTGTCCAGGGCAGACGCGGTCATGGACTTGCCGCGCTTCTGCCGGTGGAAGGTGATGGCAAAGCGGTGCGCCTCGTCCCGGATGCGCTGCAGCAGGAACAGCGCTTCGGAAGAGCGGGGCAGGATGACTGGGAATTCGCTGTCCGGCACCCAGACTTCTTCCAGCCGCTTGGCCAGCCCCACAACGTACACGTCGGTGATGCCCAGGTCTTCCAGCGCCCGGGACGCCGCGGCGACCTGGGGCTTGCCGCCGTCGACCACCACCAGGTTTGGCGGGTAGGCAAACTTGGCCTTCGGCGCGGCGGTCAGGGTGTCCGCCACCGGCTCACCGGGCTGCAGTGCCGCAGGGTCCGCTGCCCCGGGCACCGAACCGGAATCGGCGTCGGGCACCGCAGCGGCCGGGTCGAAGTTATCGGCCAGATAGTGCTTGAACCGGCGGGAGATCACGTCGTACATGGAGGCTGTGTCGTCCCGGGCCGCGTCACCGGTGATCGAGAAGCGGCGGTAGTCGGATTTCTTCATCAGACCGTCTTCCGCCACCACCATCGACGCCACCACGTTGGTGCCCTGCACGTGGGAGATGTCGTAACACTCGATGCGCAGCAGCGGCACGGGGATATCCAGTGCTTCCTGGAGTTCGGACAGGGCGGCTGACCGCGTGGTCAGGTCTCCGGCCCGCCGGCTCTTATGCAGGCGCATGGCATCTTCGGCGTTCCGGGTGACGGTTTCCATCAGCGATTTCTTATCGCCGCGCTGGGGAACGGAGATCTTCACCTTGGAGCCGCGCAGGCCGCGCAGCCAGACCTGGAGTTCCTCCGCGTTTTCCGGCAGCACCGGAACCAGTACCCTGCGCGGAATCCGGTCCGCCATGGCAGCTTCACCGTAGACCTGCTGCAGCAGGTGCTCCACGATCTCGCCGGTGTCCATGTCCTCGACCTTTTCCACGACCCAGCCGCGCTGGCCGCGGATCCGGCCGCCGCGGACGTGGAAGACCTGGACGGACGCTTCCAGTTCGTCCTGGACGAGGCCGAAAATGTCCGCGTCGGTATCCTCGGACAGGACCACCGTGTTGCGTTCGAAGACTTTCCTCAGTGCGGAAATGTCATCCCGGATGCGGGCGGCCGACTCATAGTCCAGTTCCGCCACGGCATGCTGCATCCGCTTTTCCAGGTCCTGGATGAAACGTTTGCTGTCCCCGGACATAAAGGCGCACAGTTCAGCGGCCAGGGCACGGTGGTCTTCCGGGCTGATCCGGCCAACACACGGTGCGGAGCACTTATCGATGTAGCCCAGCAGGCAGGGGCGTCCGGTGCGCTCGGCCCGCTTGAAGACGCCGGCACTGCAGGTGCGGACCGGGAAGACCCGCAGGAGCGTGTCGAGGGTCTCGCGGATTGCCTTCGCCGGGTAGAACGGGCCGAAGTAGCGGGTGTCCTTCCGCCGGTCTCCGCGCATCACCTGGGCGCGGGGATACTTCTCCCCCATGGTGACGGCGAGGTACGGGTAGGACTTGTCGTCCCGGAACATGATGTTGAACCGGGGACTGAATTCCTTGATCCAGGTGTACTCGAGCTGCAGGGCCTCCAGCTCGGTGCCAACTACCGTCCATTCCACGCTGGTGGCGGTAAAGACCATGGCTCGGGTTTTGGGCAGCAGCTGCCGCGGGTTGGCGAAATATGAGTTAAGCCTGGAACGCAGGTTTTTGGCCTTGCCCACATAAATGACCCGGCGGTGTTCATCCCGGAACCGGTACACCCCGGGTTCCGTCGGTATTTCCCCCGCCCGGGGCCGGTAAGTTGCTGGATCTGCCACTTTTCCATCCTAAGGCGGTGCCGGCCTGCCGCCGGACGCCTGCCCGGCCGGTTTCGCCGCCCGCGCAATGCACGCGGCCCCGGCAGAGGCCGGCTCAGGCGCCGTCGGGCCGGTTCTGGTTGTAGCTGGCGGCGCGGTCCTGGCCGGAGAGTTCGGCAATAGCGTCCATGACCTGGTCCGTAACCCGCCGCCGCTCCGGCAGGGCATGGCCCGGCCCGGTCTTCTGGAAGTACAGCGGCCGGCCCACGGACATGGTGAACGGCCGCGGCTTCACCCATTTCTTGCCCGCCGGCTGCAGCCGTTCCGTGCCGATCAGGCCAACGGGGACCACCGGCGCTCCGGAGGTCAGCGCCAGCCAGCCGACGCCGGTGCGGCCGCGGTAGAGCAGGCCGTCACGGGAACGGGTACCCTCCGGGTAGATGCCGATGCCGCCGCCGGTTTCGAGCACGTCGAGCAGGGATTTCAGCGCCGCGACGCTGGCAGCCTGCTGGTCCCGCTCAACCGGAATGGAACCGACGCTTTCGAAGAAGCTGCGCATCGCGGCGCCCTTGAGCCCCGGCGTAGTGAAGTACTCGGCCTTGGCGAAGAAACCGACCCGCCGCGGCATCAGCGCCTGGATCAGGACGCTGTCGAGGAAGGACAGATGGTTGGAAGCGACAATAAAGGGCCCGGACGTCGGTACGTTCTCCAGGCCGCTGACGGTGGGCCGGCAAAGGCGGATGAGCCCGCGGGTGCTGGACCGGGTGAGGTCATACAGGGCCATGGGCACCTGCCAGACCCGCGGCCTCCGCGACGGCAGCCTTCAGCTCCGGGGCTGAGGCAACGACGGCGGCAGCCCCCGCGGCTTCCAGCTCGCCGTCTGCTGCGAAGCCCCAGGAAACCCCGATGCAGGGAATCAGGTTGGCGGCAGCACCGTGCACGTCATGCTGGCGGTCCCCCACCATGACTGCCGCGGAATACTTTCCTGCGTGCCGGTCCAGGGCGGCCTTGATGATGGAGGCCTTGCCGTCGCTTGCTGCGGCCCGCTCATCAGCCGGCGAACCGTGGACTGAATCGAACAGGCCATCCAGGTGCTGGACCCGGAGAAGTTCCTTGGCGGTGGGCTCGGGTTTCTGCGTTGCCACGGCCACGAGGCAGCCGGCCTCCCGCAGTTCTTCCACTGCTGCCCGGATGCCGGGGTACGGGCGGCTGGCAGCCATACCAGTTTCCCGGTAGCCGGTGCGGTACCGGGAGATCACGGCGTCCAGCTGGGCAGCGGGTACGCCCGCAATGCGGGTCAGCGACTCGGCCAGCGGCGGCCCGACCATCTGGTGGAGGTCCGGCTCGGCCGGCACCGGCAGGCCGGAAGCAGAGAGGGCAGCGCTGATTCCCCCGGTTATGCTGCCGGCGGGGTCCACGAGGGTGCCATCAAGATCAAACAGGACCAGAAGCCGGAGTTTTATCACCGGGCAAGTTTCCCACAGAGAGGCGCCGGGGCGAAAAATACATAACGCGGCCGGAATATGTCGGCGGGCTCCCGGGGCCGGCGAACGCCGGCCCCGGGAGCCCGGTGTGACTAGCTGAGAATCTCCGCGAGGAACCGGCCGGTGTGGCTGGCCGGGGTCTTGGCCACCTTTTCAGGGGTACCGGAGGCGACTACCTGGCCGCCGCCGGATCCGCCGTCGGGCCCCAGATCGATGATCCAGTCCGCGCTCTTGATGACATCGAGGTTGTGCTCGATCGTGATGACGGTATTGCCCTTGTCCACGAGGCCCTGCAGGACCATCAGCAGTTTCCGCACGTCTTCGAAGTGGAGGCCCGTGGTGGGCTCGTCCAGGACGTAGGCGCTGCGGCCGTTGGAACGCTTCTGCAGTTCGGCGGCCAGCTTGACCCGCTGGGCCTCGCCGCCGGAGAGGGTGGTGGCGGGCTGACCGAGGCGGACATACCCGAGGCCGACGTCAACGAGGGTGTTGAGGTGGCGTGCGATCGGGCTGAACGCCGCGAAGAACTCCGCGGCTTCGGCGATCGGCATGTCCAGGACCTCGGCAATGTTCTTGCCCTTGTAGTGGACTTCCAGGGTTTCGCGGTTGAACCGGGCGCCGTGGCAGACCTCGCACGGGACGTAGACGTCCGGCAGGAAGTTCATTTCAATCTTCAGGGTGCCGTCGCCGTGGCAGGCTTCACAGCGGCCGCCCTTGACGTTGAAGGAGAACCGGCCGGGAAGGTAGCCGCGGACCTTGGCCTCGTTGGTTTCGGCGAACAGTTTCCGGATGTGGTCGAAGACGCCCGTGTAGGTGGCCGCATTGGAGCGCGGGGTGCGGCCGATGGGGCTCTGGTCAACGTGGATGACCTTATCCAGGTGTTCCAGGCCGTCCACCCGGGTGTGCCGTCCGGCCACGTGCTTGGCGCCGTTCAGCTTGCTGGCGAGGACCCGGTACAGGATGTCGTTGATGAGCGTGGACTTACCCGATCCGCTCACGCCGGTAACCGCAGTGAAGACGCCCAGCGGCAGGCTGACATCGAGGTCGCGCAGGTTGTTTTCCCGTGCGCCCACGATTTTCAGCTGGCGGGACTTGTCGACCTTGCGCCGCTTGGCAGGGACCTCGATCTTCCGCCGGCCGGAGAGGTAGTCACCCGTAATCGAGCGCGTGTTGGTCAGCAGCTCGGACAATGGGCCGGAGTGCACAATTTCACCGCCGGCCTCCCCCGCGCCGGGTCCCACGTCGACGACCCAGTCCGCTTCATGGATTGTGTCTTCGTCGTGCTCGACCACGATCAGGGTGTTCCCCAGGTTCCGGAGCCGGGCCAGGGTTTCGATCAGGCGCCGGTTGTCGCGCTGGTGCAGGCCGATGGATGGCTCGTCGAGGACGTAGAGGACGCCGACCAGGCCGGAACCAATCTGCGTGGCGAGGCGGATGCGCTGTGCTTCACCGCCGGAGAGGGTGGCGGCCGGGCGGTCGAGGCTGAGGTAGTCGAGGCCGACGTCGAGCAGGAAGGTCAGGCGGGCCTGGATTTCCTTGAGGACCTGTTCACCGATCTTCGCTTCGCGCGGAGTCAGGGTCAGGGTGTCGAAGAACGTGGCAGCCTCGCGCAGCGGCATCCTGCTGGCTTCGGCGATGTTTCGTCCGTTGATCAGCACCGAAAGCGAGGCCGGGTTCAGCCGGGCGCCGCCGCATTCCGGGCACGGGGTTTCCCGCATGTATTCCTCGTAGCGGTCCCGCGAACTTTCGGATTCGGTCTCCTGGTGCTTGCGCTTGATGTAGCCGATAACGCCTTCGAAGCCGGTGCTGTATTTGCGTTCCCGGCCGAACCGGTTCTTGTACTGGACAACAACCTTGTGGTCCTTGCCGTGCAGCACGGCCTCGCGGGCCTTCGCCGGCAGCTTCTTCCACGGCACGTCCATGGAGAAGCCCATGTCCTTGGCCAGTCCGTCCAGGAGGCGGTTCCAGTATTCGGTGGTGGCCGTACCCATCGACCAGGGGGCGATCGCGCCGGCTGCGAGGCTGAGGTTTGGGTTGGGGACAACCAGTTCTTCGTCGACTTCCAGCCGCGAACCGATGCCGGTGCAGACGGGGCAGGCGCCGAAGGGGTTGTTGAAGGAGAAGGACCGTGGCTCAATTTCGTCGATAGCCAGCGGGTGCTCGTTCGGGCAGGCGAGGTGCTCCGAGAAGGTGCGGGTCCGTTCCGGGCTGCCTTCCTCTGCATCCACGAAGTCGGCCAGGACGCGGCCGTCAGCCAGTGCCAGGGCGGTTTCCACCGAGTCGGTGAGCCGCTGCCGGATGCCGTCCTTGGCGACCAGTCGGTCAATCACGACCTCGATGGTGTGCTTGTACTGCTTGCCCAGCTTGGGCGGATCTGAGAGCTGGACGAGCTTGCCGTCCACCTTCGCCCGGGAATAGCCCTTCGCGGCCAGGTCCTTGAACAGGTCGACGAACTCGCCCTTGCGGCCACGGACCACCGGCGCCAGGATCTGGTAGCGGGTCCCTTCCTCGAGCTCGAGGAGCTGGTCGGTGATCTGCTGCGGCGTCTGCCGGCTCACCGGTTCCCCGCAGACCGGGCAGAACGGGGTGCCCACGCGTGCCCAGAGCAGGCGCATGTAGTCGTGGATCTCGGTGATCGTGCCGACCGTGGAGCGGGGGTTCTTGCTGGTGGACTTCTGGTCGATGGACACCGCGGGTGACAGGCCCTCGATGAAGTCGACGTCTGGCTTGTCCACCTGGCCCAGGAACATCCGGGCGTAGGAGGACAGTGATTCCACGTAGCGGCGCTGCCCCTCGGCAAAGATGGTGTCGAACGCCAGGGAGGACTTACCGGAACCCGAGAGACCGGTGAAAACAATCATTGCGTCCCGGGGCAGGTCCAGATCGACATTGCGCAGGTTGTGCTCCCGTGCGCCCTTGACGATCAGGCGCGACAGGTCGCCGCCGTGGTTCGGTGTTTGGCCAGGGGAGAGTGAAGTCGCGGTAGACACGCTTTCCACTGTAGAACACTCGGAACTCGAACATGTATTCGAGGGTGGGTGTGTTCACCCCTGGCGTAGGGCCGCTTCGACGTAGGAGAGCGCCGTCTTCGAGTCCACTCCGTTGGCCTTGACTGTGTGAGCAAAAACCCTGGCGGCTTCAGCCACGCGGCGCCTGCCGTTATCCCCCGCCGCGGCGATGATGGTGCCGGCCCGGGAACGGGTGGTAACCACCTCGGCCTGCTCCAGTTCGCGGTACGCCCGTGCCACCGTATTCACCGCGAGGCCCAGCTGCGCTGCCAGCGCACGGACGGGAGGAAGCCTGGTGCCGACGGCAAGGCTGCCGTCGTTGGCGGCATCAAGGATCTGCAGGCGGAGCTGCTCGTACGGCGGCACCGAACTTGTCCCGTCGATCCGTACCCAGGAGAGCACGCCGTCGTCCATGCCACCGCTTTCTGTTGTGCTGCCGGGGTTTACCCGGCAGGTCGGGAAGTCCCCTCAATCTTGCCATGTGCGGGCCCGGCCAAGGACTGGCAAGGCTAGTCCGGTGGTTCGGCTGCCGTGGCGGGTTCACTGAACTGGGATTGGTAGAGCCCGGAATAGAAACCCCCTGCCTCCAGCAGGGCCGCATGGGTTCCCTGCTCCACAATCCGGCCGTCCCGGACGGCCAGGATGATATCCGCGTCCCGGATCGTGGAGAGGCGGTGGGCGATCACGAAGGAGGTGCGGGCCTGGCGCAGGGCGTTCATGGCCTGCCGGATGGCGATTTCGGTGCGTGTGTCCACCGAGCTGGTTGCTTCGTCCAGCACCAGGATCGCGGGATTAGCCAGCCAGGCCCGGGCGATCGTGATCAGCTGCCGCTGCCCCTGGCTCAGGGAACCGCCCTCCGCGGTGAGGACCGTGTCGTAGCCCTCCGGCAGCGACCGGACGAAGTGGTCCACATGGGTGGCCTTCGCCGCCTCGATGACCTGTTCCTCCGTGGCGTCCGGGGCCCCATAGGAAAGGTTCTCGCGGATCGTGCCTTCGAACAGCCAGGCGTCCTGGAGGACCATGCCAATACAACTGCGCAGGTCCTCCCGGCGCATATCCATGATGCTGACGCCGTCGATCGTAATGTCCCCGGAATCGATGTCATAAAAGCGCATCAGCAGGTTCACAAGGGTGGTTTTGCCTGCCCCCGTAGGACCGACGATCGCCACCGTCTGCCCGGGTTTGGCGTCGAAGGAGAGGTCCCGGATCAGCGGGGCTTCCGGGGTGTAGGAGAAGGAAACCCGGCGGAACGCCACGTCGCCGCGCACCTTTTGCAGCACCACCGGATGGTCTGGATCGGGGCTTTCCTCCTTGGAATCGAGGAGCGCGAAGACGCGTTCAGCGGAGGCGACGCCGGACTGGAGCATGTTGATCAGGCCGCCCAGCTGCCCCAGCGGCTGGGAGAACTGCCGGCTGTACTGCACAAACGCCTGCACACCGCCGATGGACAGCGCACCGCCGGCCACCTGGATGCCGCCCACCACGGCGACCGCCACATAGTTCAGGTTCGAAATGAACATCATGACCGGCATGATGATGCCGGAGACGAACTGGGCCCGGAAGGTCGCGGAGTACAGCTGGTCATTAGCCGGGGCGAAACCGGCCACCACCCGTTCCTGCTGGCCGAAGGCTTTCACTACATCCTGGCCGGTGAACATCTCCTCGATGTAGCCGTTCACCTCGCCGGTGGTCTTCCACTGTGCCTTGAACTGCACCTGCGAGCGCCGGGCGATCAGGACAGTCACCAGGGCGGAGACCGGAACCGTAGCGACGGCTATCAGCGCCAGCAGCGGGGAAATCCACAGCATCATGCCCAGTACGCCCAGGATGGTCAGCACCGAGGTAATCACCTGGGTGATGCTCTGCGACAGGGTCTGGGCCAGGTTGTCGATGTCGTTGGTGACGCGGCTGAGCACGTCGCCCCGGGACTCCCGCTGGAAGTGGGACATCGGCAGGCGGAAGAGCTTGGCGTCCACGTCCCGCCGCAGCCGGTACATGGCGCCCTGCACGATCCGTGCGGTCACCCGTGCCTGGGCCCAGCCGAAAAAGAAGGACGCCAGGTAGATGGCCAGCACTCCCAGCAGCAGCCCTCCGAGGGCGCTGAAGTTGATCCCCTCCCCCGGCACGGCGTCCATGGCTGCCAGCATGTCCGCGAGTTGGTTCTCCCCCGAGGCACGCAGGGCCTCCACCTGTACGTCCTTGGGCACCCCGGGGGCCAGCGACGCACCGATCACGCCGTCGAAAATGACGTTCGTCGCGTCTCCCAGCACCTTGGGTGCGGTGACCGCGAGCGCCACGGAGACGACGGCGCAGACTGCCACAGCGGCAACCCGCCAGGTATCCGGTG
Organism: Arthrobacter sp. Helios; assembly: GCF_023167125.1. Classification (NCBI taxonomy): domain Bacteria; kingdom Bacillati; phylum Actinomycetota; class Actinomycetes; order Micrococcales; family Micrococcaceae; genus Arthrobacter; species Arthrobacter sp. Helios. Next base: position 1,339,591 of record NZ_CP095402.1, on the reverse strand, counting down.
ACAGCAGCCGGAGCAGCCGGCCTGCGGAGGAGGCGAAGTTGGCAGGTTTAGCGGCCGGAGCGCCGCGGCCCGGCATACTCACAGTGCCTCCTCAGGAGTGAGCTGGGATTCGACGATCTCGCGGTAAGTGGGACTGGTCTCCATCAGTTCCGCATGGCTGCCGGTCCCGGCGATCCGTCCCTCCTCCAGGACGATGATCCGGGCGGCGTCGGTGATCGTGTTCACCCGCTGCGCCACTACCAGTACGGTCGCATGGGCGGTCCGTTCCTTCAACGCTGCCCGGAGCCTGGCATCCGTGGCGAAATCCAGCGCGGAGAAGCTGTCGTCGAAGAGGTAGATGGCCGGCTGGACCACGAGTGCGCGGGCGATGGCCAGCCGCTGCCGCTGTCCGCCGGAGAAGTTGGTGCCGCCCTGTTCCACGGCGTGGTCCAGCCCTCCCTCGGCCGCCCGCACAAAATCTGCGGCCTGGGCGATGTCGAGTGCCTGCCAGAGTTCCTCGTCCGTGGCTTCGGGCCTGCCGAAGCGCAGGTTGGACGCGATGGTGCCGGAGAAGAGGTGCGCCCGCTGCGGGACCAGGCCGATTCCGCCGCGCAGGGAGTCCAGGGTGACGGCGGCCGTGTCCTGGCCATCAACGCTGATACTGCCGGCGCTGGGGTCCAGGAGCCGGGGAATGAGGTTGAGCAGGGTGGATTTCCCGGCACCCGTGGAACCGATGATCGCCGTCGTCTGCCCGGGCAGTGCCTCGAAGCTGATCCCCTGCAGCACCGGAGCCTCGGCCCCCGGATAGGTGAAGCCCACCGCCTGGAACTGGAGGCGGCCGCCGTCGAACGCCAGCGGACGGGCGTCCGGTGCGTCGCGGACGCTGGTGCGCGTATCGAGCACCTCATAGATCCGTTCGGCGCAGACCGCGGCGCGGGGAAGCATCATGATCATGAACATGGACATCATCACGGCCATCAGGATCTGCATGATGTACGCGATGAAGGCGGTCAGTGCGCCGATCTGCATCTGCCCGGCATCGATCCGGAAGGCACCGAACCACACCACGGCGACGGTGGCGGTGTTCGCGACGAGCATCGCTGCGGGGAAAAGCAGTGCCAGGTACTGGGCCACCCGCAGCTGCGTGCCGGTGAGGTCGGAGTTGGCGCCTTCGAACCGCTGTTCCTCGGTACGTTCCCGGACAAACGCACGGATCACCGCGATACCCATGATCTGTTCCCGAAGCACTCCGTTGACCCGGTCGATCTGGCGCTGTGCCCGCCGGAACAGCGGTACCAGGCGGCGCAGGATCAGGATGATGATGACAAACAGCACCGGCAGGATCAGCAGCAGGATGCCGGAGAGTGGAATGTCCTGGTTCAGGGCCAGCAGCACCCCGCCCACCCCCATGATCGGGGCCGAAACCATCATGGTCATGGTGAGCAGCAGGGACATCTGCACCTGCTGCACGTCATTGGTGGTGCGGGTAATCAGCGACGGCGCACCGAAAACGCCCACCTCCCGGCCGGAGAATGTCTGCACGTTGGTAAAGAGGGCGTCACGCACATTCCGGCCCACCCGCATGGCGGTGCGCGCAGAGTAGTAGGTGGCAGCGACCGAACACACCACCTGCACGGCCGTCACCGCCAGCATCCAGGCGCCGATGGAGAGGATGGTCCCGGTGTCTCCCTGCACCACTCCGCGGTCAATGATGTCCGCGTTGAGGGTGGGCAGGAACAGGGTCGCGGCGGTCTGCAGGAACTGCAGGACGACGACGGCGGCAACGGCGCCCTTGAACGGGGCCAGGTTTTCACGAACGAGCCGAACGAGCACTTATCCTCCCGGAGCTGCCGGGCGGTCCGCCGGCACCATCCGAAACTACGCCCGTTCCCCGAGGCCGGGCAAGGGTCCCTCTGACACGGTCACCGGGTGCACCCCGGGCGCGCTGGCGGCCGTTTAGACTGGGCCGCATGTTGGATACGAAGAACGTCTCGATCAGAAGCGCGTCCGTTGGTTCCATGGACAACAACGTCTACGTCCTCACGGCAAAGAACTCGGGCACCCAGGTCCTGATTGACGCCGCGGATGATTTTCCACGCATCCAGGCTCTGCTGGACAACGGGGCGGACGATCTGTACGGCGGGCCTGCGGAGGCAGCCGTCCGGATGATCATCACCACCCACAGCCATCCGGACCATGTTCAGGCGCTCGCCGACGCCGTTGCAGCCACAGGAGCCCGCACGGCGGCGGGGGCTGAGGACATCCCGGAGATTCCGGTGCCGACCGATGTGCCGCTGGCCCACGGTGACGTGCTGGACTTCGACGGTTTTGATCTGGAAGTGATCAGCCTGCGCGGACACACCCCCGGCTCCGTGGCCCTGCTCTACCGGGATCCGGACGGACCGGCGCACCTGTTCACCGGCGACTCGCTTTTCCCCGGAGGCCTCGGCAATACGCAAAAGGACCCGCAGCGGTTCAGTTCCCTGTTCGCCGACGTATTCGAACGTATCTTCGAATACCTTCCGGATGACACGGTGGTCCATCCGGGCCACGGAGCCGGAACGACCCTCGGTGCCGAACGCCCCCATCTGGCCGAGTGGAAGGAACGCGGCTGGTAGCAGGCCGCATGCTGCTTCGGTCAGGACGTCCTGCTAAGCCTTGTGCGCGACCAGGAAGATCCGGCGGAACGGAAAAACGGTGCCCCATGGCCTTGCCGGATAGGCAGTCCGAAGCAGCCGGCCGTACTCGGCTTCAAATTCCGTGTACTCTCCTGCGGGCAGCGCAGCCATCACCGGGCGCAGCGCTGTGCCCCGGACCCAGTCCAACACCGGATCTTCCCCGGTAAGCACCTGCAGGTAACTGGTTTCCCAGACATCGGGAACAAACCCGGCGTCGACGAGCAGCTCGAGGTACCGCTCCGGTTCGGCCACGGAGTCCTCACCCCTCAGTACGCCGGCGAGCGCGGGACGCCAGCGCGGCGAGCCGGCCAGTTCACGCATCAGGACGTGGGAGAGGCCGCCGAAGTTGCCGGGCACCTGCACAGCGATCCAGGAACCGGGATCGAGTTCCTTTGCCCAGCGCTGCAGCAGCTCTTCATGTCCGGGAACCCACTGCAGGGCCGCGTTGGAGACCAGCACTCCGGGGCCCGGCCGCGGCTCCCAATCCTCGATGTTCCCCTCGTGGAAGGAGAGCTGCGGCTGGCCGCCTGCCAGGGTACGCGCCTGGCGCACCATCTCGGGGGAGGAATCCAGGCCGGTGACTGAAGCGCCCGGCCACCGGTCAGCCAGGACGGCGGTCAACGCCCCGGTCCCGCAGCCCAGATCAACGGCCCAGTCAGGGTTGTCGGCGCCGATCCTGGCCACCAGGTCGAAGAACGGCCGGTCTCTGTGGGCGGAGAACTGCGTGTACTTTGCCGGATCCCATTTCATGCCGCGAGCGTAGCAGGCACGGCGGCCAGGGAACGGCGGCTGCCTGGGCCGGCACCTGGCGGCGCACAACGCGGCTTTCCCGCGCACCGCTAGGCTGGTAGGGAGATGAAACTACTTGAACAGCTGCCTTCCGGTCCCTCCGCCACCCGCACCGTCGATCCCGACGAGCTTTACACTTCCTTCCTGGAATGGGTGGAGAGCCGCGGCATGTCCCTGTACCAGGCCCAGGACGAGGCCGTGATGGAGCTGGTCTCCGGCCACAACGTCATCCTGGCTACGCCCACCGGGTCCGGGAAGTCCATGGTCGCGATCGCCGCGCACTTCTACGCCATGGCACTGGATGAGCGCAGCTACTACACCGCCCCCATCAAGGCGCTGGTTTCCGAAAAGTTCTTCGCGCTCTGCGACATCTTCGGTGCGGAGAACGTCGGAATGGTCACCGGCGACTCTTCGGTCAACAAGGACGCCCCGATCATCTGCTGCACCGCGGAGATCCTGGCGAACATCGCCCTGCGCGAGGGGCCCGACGCCGACGTCGGAACCGTGATCATGGACGAGTTCCACTTCTACTCCGACCCGCAGCGCGGCTGGGCCTGGCAGGTTCCGCTGCTGGAGCTGCCGCAGACCCAGTTCCTGCTGATGTCCGCCACCCTGGGCGACATGACCAGGATCGCCACGGACCTCTCCGAGCTGACCAACCGGGACACCGTCACGGTCTCCTCCGTGGAGCGGCCCATCCCGCTGCACTACTACTACGTGGAGACTCCGGTCCAGGAGTCCCTTGAAGAGCTGCTGGCGACCAAGCAGGTCCCGGTCTACGTGGTCCACTTCAGCCAGATCGAGGCAATCGACCGCGCCCAGGCGCTGATGAGCATCAACGTGTGCACGCGGGAGGAAAAGGACAGGATCGCCGACCTGATCGCCGGATTCCGCTTCGCCCCCGGCTTCGGCAAAACCCTGAACCGGCTGGTCCGGCACGGCATCGGCGTGCACCATGCCGGCATGCTGCCAAAGTACCGCCGGCTCGTTGAACAGCTGGCGCAGGCCGGGCTGCTGAAGGTGATCTGCGGCACCGACACCCTCGGAGTCGGCATCAACGTGCCGATCCGCACCGTCCTGATCACTGCCCTGTCCAAGTACGACGGCGTGCGCACCCGCCCGCTGAACGTCCGGGAATTCCACCAGATTGCCGGCCGGGCCGGCCGGGCCGGCTATGACACGGCAGGCACCGTCGTCGTCCAGGCACCGGAGCACGTCATCGAGAACGCCAAGGCGATGGCCAAGGCGAAGGCGAAATTCGGCGATGACCAGAAGAAGCTGCGGCAGGTTGCCAAGAAAAAGCCGCAGGCCGGTTTTGTGTCCTGGGGCGAGCCCACCTTCACCAAGCTGGTGGAGGGCACCCCGGAGCCGCTGACCTCCAGCTTCAATGTCACGCACGCCATGCTGCTGAACCTCCTGGAGCGCCCCGGCGACCCGTTCCGCGCTGCGAAGCACCTGCTCACCAATAACCACGAGACCAGGTCCTCGCAGCTGAAACTCATGCGCAAGGCGCTGGGGATCTACCGCGAACTCAAGACCGCCGGAATCGTGGAGAAGCTGCCCGTCCCGGATTCCGATGGCCGCCAGGTCCGGCTCAAGGTGCACCTCCAGCCGAACTTCGCGCTCAACCAGCCGCTCTCCCCCTTCGCCATGGCGGCGTTGGAGATCCTCGACCCGGAGAGCCCGTCCTACGCCCTGGACGTCGTCTCGGTTATCGAAGCCACGCTGGAGAAACCGCGCCAGGTGCTCTCCGCGCAGGAAAAGAAAGCGCGCGGAGAGGCCATCGCGGCCATGAAGTCGGAGGGCATCGAGTACGACCAGCGGATGGCCCTGCTGGAGGAAGTCACCTACCCGCAGCCGCTCGCCGAACTCCTCTTCCAGTCCTTCGAGGTTTACCGCAGCGGCGCTCCCTGGCTGGGCGACTTCGAGCTGACTCCGAAGTCGATTGTCCGGGACATGTATGAGCGGGCCATGAGTTTCGGCGAGTATGTCGCGTTTTACTCGCTGGCCCGCTCCGAGGGTGTGGTGCTGCGCTACCTGGCCGACTGCTACAAGGCGTTGCTGCAGACCGTTCCGCCCGAAGCGCTCCGGGAGGACCTGTCAGACATCATTGAGTGGCTTGGGGAACTGGTCCGTCAGACCGACTCCTCCCTGCTGGACGAATGGGAAGAACTCGCCGCCGGGATTGATTCCTCCGCGGGCAGTGAACCCGTGCTGCCCCCTGCCCCGGAAAAGCTCACCGGCAACACCCGCGCCTTCCGCGTGATGGTCCGCAACGAAATGTTCCAGCGGGTGAAACTGTTCGCTGATGAGGACGACGCCGCGCTGGGCATGCTCGACGCCGGATCCGGCTGGGACGCGGACCGCTGGGCGGATGTGCTGGATGCCTACTTCGAGGAACACGAGGACATTGACGACGGCCCCGATGCACGCGGCCCGCAGCTGCTGATCATCAAGGAACTGCCGGGCAAGTGGGAAGTGCGCCAGATCTTCAAAGACCCGGCCGGGCATCTGGACTGGGGCATCACGGCCGAAGTGGACCTTGCCGCCTCGGACGAAGCAGGCAGCCCCGTCATCCGCGTGATCCATGCCGGGCGTCTGGACTAGGCTGGATTCCATGTTGATCCGGCCCGCACGCAAAGCAGACGTTCCCGTAATCCTCGAGCTCATTCATGAGCTCGCCATTTACGAGAAGGAACCAGACGCCGTCCGGAACACACCGGAGGCCCTGGAGCAGCACCTGTTCGGCGAGCACCCGGCCGTGTTTGCGCACGTGCTGGAGGACAACGGGGCTGTCCAGGGTTTCGCGCTCTGGTTCCTGAACTACTCCACCTGGGAGGGGGTCCACGGTATTTGGCTCGAGGACCTCTACGTACGTCCCGAGGGCCGCGGCCGCGGTTACGGAAAGGCGCTCCTGCGCAGCCTGGCGCAGCTAGCCGTCGACCGCGGGTACGCCCGGGTCGAATGGTGCGTGCTGAACTGGAACGAGCCTTCCATCCAGTTCTACAAATCCCTCGGCGCGGAGCCGATGGACGAATGGACCACGTACCGGCTGACCGGCGGGGCCCTGAACGAATTCGGTGCTGCTGAAGCCGGCCAGACACGTTCGCTGTGAGCATCCCGCACACGGCGTCGGAGCCCGTCGCCGTCCGCGGCATGCGGGTGGTGGAACACAGGTTCAGCGTTCCCCTGGACCATTCCTGGCCGGACGGTGAACACATCACCGTGTTTGCCCGCGAATATTCCGATCCCGAGGTCGCCGGCGCCGATGAACTCCCCTGGCTGCTCTACCTGCAGGGCGGTCCTGGCGGAAAGGGCAGCAGACTGCTGCAGTTCGGTGGCTGGACCAAGGCCGCCACCCGGCGGTTCCGCATCCTGATGCTGGACCAGCGCGGCACCGGCCTGTCCACTCCGGCGAACCGGCAGACTCTGGCCGGCCGTGGAGACGACGCGGCCCAGGCGGAGTATCTGCGGCATTTCCGGGCCGACTCCATTGTCCGGGACGCCGAGCTGATCCGCACGGCCCTGAGCTCCGGGCCGTGGAGCATCTACGGCCAGTCCTACGGCGGATTCTGCGCCCTGACGTATCTCTCCTTTGCCCCCGAGGGGCTGAAGGAGGTCCTGATCACCGGCGGGCTGGCCCCGCTGACCGGCCCGGCTGACCGCGTGTACCAAGCCACGTTCGCGCGGACGGCGGCCCGGAACAGGGAGTATTTTGCCAAGTACCCCGCAGACCGGGAACTCACCACCCGGATCGCCCGGCATCTGGAGGCCGTTCCGGAGTTCCTGCCTGACGGTCAGCGGCTCACGGTGCGGCGTTTCCAGATGGCCGGATCGTTCCTGGGCGGCAACACCCGCATGGACGGACTTCACCACCTGCTTGAAGAAGCCTTCGTTTCCACGCCCTCCGGCGAACGGCTCTCTGACACATTCCTTGCCGGCGTCTGGCAATTAGCGGACCGTTCCGCGAACCCCCTCTACGCCCTGATGCATGAATCGATCTACGGCCAGGGCGGGGCCACAAACTGGGCGGCGTGGCGGGTGCTGCAGGACTGGCCGGAGTTTCGTCCCGAAGCGCCCGAACCGCTCTACACCGGTGAGATGGTGTACCCGTGGTACTTCGATGAGGATCCAGCGCTGCGCCCTTTGAAGGGCACCGCGCATCTACTGGCCGGGATGTCCGGCTGGCCGGCCCTCTACGACACGGAACAGCTTGCCCGCAACACGGTGCCGGCTGCTGCTGCCGTCTACACCAACGACATTTACGTTGACCGCGGCCTCTCCCTTGAGACTGCCGCCGCGGTCGCCGGACTCCGGGTCTGGGAAAGCGCCGACTTCCACCACGACGGTATTGCCGACGACGGCGAAACCATCTTCAACCGGCTGCTGGGAATGATACGCCCCTAAGCGTGAATTTCACCTCAGGGACGCTGGACGAAATATCAGCGGTTTCAAGCTAATCTGGACTTATGAGGTATCCAGTTTATTATTTGATCGGAGCTTCAGGCCACCCCAATTATGGCGACGAATTCATCACCGCGGCATGGCTGAGGTATTTGAACGAGACGGCACCGGATGCACAGGTGTGGCTGGACTGCCCACAGCCTGGATCCGCGGCGGCGCTCTTTCAGGGGCTGCACCCCAACCTGAATGTCACGAATACGATGTGGCGCGCGGTTCTCGAGTCGGCCCATCTGCCGGCCGGGGAGATCGGCGGACGTGTCCGCGGCCTCGTGGCCAATCTCGGCTCTCCTGCCTACGATCTGGGGCTGCTGCAGCTGCGGGAAGCGCAGTCGCTGCACTTGATCGGCGGTGGCTACCTCAACGGTGTCTGGCCTCACCACTCCGCTCTGGCCGACGGGATGAGGGCCGTGAAGGAGCTGACCGGTGCCCGGCTGTATGCCACCGGACAAGGCCTGATGCCGCTGCCCGAAGGCCTGGCCGATCCCACTGCCCTGTTCGCAGAATTTGACCATATATCAGTGCGTGATAACGCGAGTTCCGCGAGTTTCGGCGTTCCGCTGGGAATAGACGACGCATTCCTTGGGACGAACAGGGAAATGCGCCGGGATACTCATGGAGCAGAGGGACTTTTTGTTTGTATCCAAAGTGATATGACCGATGCAGAAACGTTTCATAAGACTGTCGCGGGTGCTCGTCCGGTGATCGAGCATGCAATCAGCCAGGGGAAGCGGGTCAGCTATGTGGAGGGTATTCCGGGTGTTGATCACGCAGCCTTCGCACTGCTGTCAGATCTGATCGCCGGGGACCGGTTCATTCCATTTTCCCACCTCTGGCAGCACGGGCTTCCGCTGTCATCTCAACAGGAGTGGCTAACCACCCGGTTCCACTTCCACCTGCTGGCAGCGGCTGCGGGCGCGCGGGGGGTCGCCCTGGGGATCAAGCCGGGATACTACGACGTCAAACACCAGTCGCTGATTGAACTCGGCAGCGGCTGGACCTTTGTGGGCGCTGATGACATTGATTCACGCCTGGAAATTCCCACCGCCACCGGCTCCCTTGCCCGCCGGCTCCCGGAGCTGGAAGCCCGCAAACGGGCAGAGGCGGACCGTCTCTATCCCCCGGTCCGGCAGGACCGGGACCCGGAGACCGGTGACCGGTTTGCCCCGGCAATGGGAAGCACCTTGCTTCGACGCTTCGGGGCCGTGCGTGCCCGCCGCTGACACCGCCTCCCCACCACGGACAGCCCAAGGATGAGCTCGGCGGCCTGCACCGGCATTATGCCTCCGGCTGTTGGTAGTGTGCCGTCTCCGGCCTACCCTGTCAGCAGGAAAGAACCGCGCGGCGGAAGGCCTGACATGGCACCCAGTACACGCATCGAGGCCCCTCGGGCTGAACAGCCGGCCGCCTCTCCACCCAGATGGCGGAGAATCGTGTCCGCTGTCTTGGGTGTGCTCAGCGCCCTGCTGCTTGTGGCCGCAGTGACTGCGGGTTACGCAGCAAGCCTGGTAAGCAACACCGACCGGTACGTGGATACCATCGGGCCGGTGATCCAGGACCCCGCCGTTCAGGCGGACCTCTCCCAGCAGCTTGGAGACCAGATCACGGAGCGGCTGGACATCAGTACCACGGTCGACGACGCACTCTCCAACCTTGACGATTCACGCGCGGCCCAGGCGCTCGGCGCCGCACTGGGCCCGGTTATCGCTGACCGCACCAATGCCCTGATCGACAACACGGTAACGAAAGCGGTCTCCAGCGAAGCGTTCGCCAACCTCTGGGTAGATGCGAACAGGACCGCGCACGAGGCGCTGGTCCGGGCCGTCAATGACGACCCGGGCGGCGCCGCCTCCATTGCCCCGAACGGTGACGTCACCATCTCCACCACACCGATGATCAGCGAGGTGAAATCCCGGCTGCTGGCCAAGGGAGTGTCCGCGGCGTCGGCGATTCCCGACGACGCCGGCAGGGATTTCACTGTCTTCCATGCGCCGGGTCTCGCTACGGCGCTCTCTGCGCTGGCTGCTCTGGAACGGGTGGCGGCTATTCTGCCTTGGGCCGCCCTGGTGTTTGCTGCTGCGGCCGTACTGCTGGCTCCGGCGGGCCGTCGCCTGCGTGCCGGCCTTGTCATTGCCGTGGCCAGCGCCGCGGCGGCCCTTGTTCTTGTGCTGGCACTGCGAATCATCCAGCAGATGGGGATCCAGGAGCTGACGGGCAGTGCTGTATCCCCGGACGCAGCCGGAGCCCTCAGCAATGCGTTCCTGGGCCCGCTTGCCGCAGCGCTTCGCACGGTGCTGGTGCTTGGCCTGCTGGCGGTGCTGGTGCTTTATGCAGCCGGGCACCCCGCCCGTTGGGAGCCCTGGATGCTGCGTCACCAGCGCTGGTGCCAGGGAGTTGCGGCAGGGCTTCTCGTTCTGCTCCTGTTCCTGCCCGGACTGACCGCCGGAACCACCCTTGGAATCGCCGTCGTGTTGGTGGGTTTGATTGTTGTCCTCGAGGTGCTCGGCAGGCGGAAAGCGGCTGTCGATCCGCTTACCGTACCGCCGGTGCCACCCAGCCCGCCGTCGTCTCCCGCCCCGCCGGCGAATTCGCCTCCCCCGGCCCCGCCCGCTGAGCCGGCGTCCGCCTAACCCGGGGCACCATTCGGTGCCGGGTTCCGCGGACCCGGCTGTTCAGGCCAGGGCTTTGGCCTTGAGCCGGCCGAACTCGTCGTTGGTGATCAGCCCCTCATCCAGCATGGACTTGGCGGAACTGATCTGTTCGGCGGGACTCTGGGTACCTGCTGTGTGGCGGATGTACTGGGCCGTCTGCTCTTCTGCCTCGTGTGCCCTGCGGACACTCCTGGCCGCCATGCCCTTCCCCCTCGCAATGACATAGACCAGGGCCGTCAGATAGGGAACAAACAGCAGGAAGAAAATCCAGACTGCCTTCAGCCACCCGTTCATGCTGTCGTCGCGGAAAATGTCCGCGAAGATCTGGAACAGCAGCATGAGATAGGCGAAGAGGAAGAACACCGCGATGATTGACCATAGGACTTCGAAGAAGTTCATTGCTGCTCCTTGGGAGCGTGAAACGGAAACAAAATGGCCACTCATGGCCGTGGGTGTCCCTATGAGGGATGGTCGTAGTAGATGAAGGCTAGCACCGGCGTCCGGCCAGGTCGCCGGTCGACGCCGGTTCTGCCGTCCTCCGCAAACAAATTCGGCTGCCCGGCAGGTTTCCCTGCCGGGCAGCCGCACCAGCTGTTTCGGTGTTTTCCTAGCGTTCCTGGTGTTCCGGAGATTGTCCCGGCGTTCGCGGATCGGAGGCCCGGAACCGGGCCTGCGCTTCTTCCGAAATTTCCGGAAGCTCAACGTCCGGACGGTTCTGGGAAGCCTTTTCCGCGGCACGGTAGGTCGCGGAAACCCTCTCGTAGGCCTGGACGCGCTCCTCATGCGCAGCGTCCTCGCCCAGGCTGCGGTACACGGCCAGCGCATTCTCCAGGGACGCCACAGCCTGTACGGCCTTTGCCTTCGGACTCAGCAGGCTGGCTACGGTTGCGATCACGATGGTGCCCAGGATGACGGCCAGGGAAACGAAGGTCGGGATTTCCGGAGCCCAGGCGACCGGTTCGCCGCCGTTGATGAACGGCAGTTCATTGACGTGCAGCGCATGGAGGATGAGCTTCACACCGATGAACGCCAGGATGATCGACAGCCCGTGCTTCAGGTAGATCAACCGGTCCATGAGACCGCCCAGCAGGAAGTAAAGCTGGCGCAGGCCCATCAGCGCGAAGATGTTGGCGGTAAAGACAATGAACGCACTCTGGGTCAGCCCGAAGATGGCCGGAATCGAGTCCACGGCAAACATCAGGTCGGTGACGCCGATGGTGATGAAGACAACCAGCATCGGGGTGAAGACCTTCTTGCCGTCCACCACGGTGCGGATCTTGCCGGCGTCGAATTTGTCCGTCATCGGCAGGAAGCCGGTGAGCCGGCGGATGAGTTTGTTGTCGCTTCCGGAGTCTTCGTCCTCGCCGTTATCAGTGGCCTGCTTGTACGCGGTCCAGAGGAGGAAAGCGCCGAAGATGAAGAAGACCCAGCTGAAGTTCTCGATCACGGCGGCGCCAATGAGGATAAAGATTCCGCGCAGGATCAGGGCAATGATGATGCCGAACATCAGCACTTCCTGCTGGTACTTACGGGGTACCGAGAAGCGGGCCATGATGATGATGAACACGAACAGGTTGTCGATGCTCAGGCTGTATTCGGTGACCCAGCCTGCCACGAACTGGCTCCCGTACTCCGGGCCGGTGAAGACAAACATCATGGCGGCGAACAGCAGCGCCAGCCCAACGTAGAAGCCGACCCACAGGCCGGCTTCCTTCATGGACGGTTCGTGGGGCCGTTTGACGACCAGGAGCAGGTCGAAAAGCAGGACCAGTCCCAGGATGATAAACGTGCCGACCTCGAAGGCGACAGGTAATGCGGGCATGTAGAAGTACCTTTCAGAGCACGGAAAAGGCAGGGTCTTCCGGATACCTCCCGGACTGCCCCACCGACGCCAAGCAGTCTATCTCAGGCGTGCCCGGCGTTCTGCATCTGGCGCAGTTCCTTCTTAAGGTCGCCAACCTCGTCACGGAGCCGGGCGGCGAGTTCGAACTGCAGCTCTGCGGCGGCTGCGTGCATCTGTTCCGTGAGCTGCTCAATCAGTCCGGTCAGGTCCTCCGCGGGGGCGGCGGCCAGTCCGTCCTTGCGGATGCCCTTGGCATTGCCCTTCTTCTTCGTCCGGGCTGCCTCTTCCAGCAGCGCCTTCGTGTCCGCGTCCTCGCGCGCCAGCGAATCGGTGATGTCGGCAATCCGCTTACGCAGCGGCTGCGGGTCCACGCCGCGTTCCTTGTTGTAGGCAACCTGGATGGCCCGGCGCCGGTTCGTCTCATCAATGGCATGCGCCATGGAATCGGTGATCCGGTCGGCGTACATGTGCACCTCGCCGGAAACGTTCCGCGCGGCACGGCCAATGGTCTGGATCAGGGAGGTTGAACTGCGCAGGAAGCCTTCCTTGTCCGCGTCAAGAATGGACACCAGGGAGACTTCGGGCAGGTCCAGGCCTTCACGGAGCAGGTTGATCCCCACCAGCACGTCGAAGGTGCCGAGCCTCAGTTCACGGAGCAGCTCCACCCGGCGGAGGGTGTCGACGTCGGAGTGCAGGTACTCGACCTTGACCCCGTTTTCCAGGAGGTAGCCGGTGAGGTCTTCGGCCATGCGCTTGGTCAGGGTGGTGACCAGCACGCGTTCGTCCTTCTCGGTCCGGGTCCGGATCTCGGCCAGCAGGTCATCGATCTGGCCCTTGCTGGGCTTGACCACCACTTCCGGATCCACCAGGCCGGTGGGGCGGATGATCTGCTCAACCACGCCGTCGGCCTTGCCCAGCTCGTACTTGCCCGGGGTTGCGGACATGTAGACCGTCTGGCCGATCCGCTCCAGGAACTCATCCCACTTCAGCGGCCGGTTATCCATGGCTGAAGGGAGCCGGAAGCCGTGCTCCACGAGGGTCCGCTTACGGGACATGTCACCCTCGTACATGGCGCCGATCTGGGGAATCGTCACGTGGGATTCGTCCACCACCAGCAGGAAGTCATCCGGGAAGTAGTCCAGCAGGCAGTGAGGTGCCGTACCCGCCCCGCGGCCGTCGATCCAGCGCGAATAGTTCTCGATGCCGTTGCAGAAGCCCATCTGCTGCATCATTTCCAGATCATAGGTGGTGCGCATCCGCAGCCGCTGCGCTTCGAGGAGCTTGTTCTGCCCTTCGAGTTCGGCGAGGCGCTCCCGCAGCTCGTCCTCAATGCCGGTGATGGCCCGGTTCATCCGTTCGGGTCCGGCAACGTAGTGCGAGGCCGGGAAGACGTACATCTCTTCCTCGTCGCGGATCAGGTCGCCGGTGAGCGGATGCAGGGTCTGGATGCTCTCCACCTCGTCGCCGAAGAACTCGATCCGGATGGCCTGCTCTTCGTACATCGGGATGATTTCCACGGTGTCGCCGCGCACCCTGAAGGTACCGCGGTGAAAGTCCATGTCGTTGCGGACATACTGCATGGAGACGAAGCGGCGCAGCAGGTCATCGCGGTTCATTTCCATGCCGCGGCGCAGCGTCACCATGCCCCGGATGTACTCTTCCGGCGTACCCAGGCCGTAGATGCAGGACACGGTCGCCACCACGATTACATCGCGCCGGGTCAGCAGGGCGTTCGTCGCGGAGTGCCGCAGGCGTTCGACCTCCTCGTTGATGGAGGAGTCCTTCTCGATGAAGGTGTCGGTCTGCGGAACGTACGCCTCGGGCTGGTAGTAGTCGTAGTAGGAAACAAAGTACTCCACTGCGTTATTGGGCAGCAGTTCCCGGAACTCGTTGGCCAGCTGGGCCGCCAGGGTTTTGTTCTGGACCATCACCAGGGTTGGCCGCTGCACCTGCTCCACCAGCCAGGCTGCGGTGGCGCTTTTGCCGGTACCCGTGGCGCCCATCAGGACGACATCCTTTTCGCCGGCGTTTATGCGTTCGGCCAGTTCCTTGATGGCCGTCGGCTGGTCACCGGCAGGTGAGTAGTCACTGACCACACGGAACGGAGCAACAACACGATTGATGTCCTGCGCAAGACTCATGGTTTAACGCTACTCCGGGATGCGGTCAGCTCTTGTCCGTATTGCTCACGGCATAACGTCGTTTCCAAGTACGCTTACTGCCGGTCCGTCCGCAGCCGTGCCTCGTTCAGGGGAACCAGGCGGTTCTCCCAGAGCTCCTTCACGGCCGCCACCAGCTGATCACGGCTGCCGGTGTTGTTAAGTACGACGTCGGCTGCCGCGGCCCGCTGCCCGGCACTCGCCTGTGCCGCGATTCTTGCCTGCGCAGCCGCCGGATCCATGCCGCGGTCCCGGACCATACGCTCCATCCGCAGCCCCTCCGGCGCTTCGATCACCAGGACGAAATCGAAATTCCCCGCCTGCCCGGTCTCCACCAGCAGGGGGACGTCCTGGACGAGTATCCCCTCGGCCGGAACCTGCGCCGCCAGCTGCGCGGCCCGGGCACGGACCAGCGGATGAACAATCCCGTTGAGCACTTCACGCCGTTCAGCGTCGCCGAAGACCACTGCCGCCAGGGCGGCCCGGTCAAGCGTGCCGTCGCCGGACAGTATGTCCGGGCCAAAGGCCCGGACGACGGCGGCGAGCCCCTCGGTGCCTGGCGCCACGGCTTCGCGCGCCAGCGCGTCGGCGTCGATCAGCACGGCGCCGCAGTCCGCGAGGGTCTGGGCGGCCAGGGATTTGCCGGCAGCGATCCCGCCGGTGAGTCCTACCTTGAGCATGGCTCCCACCCTACCCGGAACGGAAGCCGTGCCGGGGGACGGCAACTAGACTGGAACGGTGAGTGATTTCGACGCGGCGGCGGGGCGCTACACGACCATCGCCCGGGAGCACCGCAGCGAGCTCGAAATCAAACGCTCACGCTTCATCACCGTGCTGCGGCGCACGGAAACCGAACAGCAGGCCCGTGAACTGGTGGCGGAACTGCGCCGTGAGTTCCACGACGCCCGGCACCACTGCAGTGCTTTTGTCCTGGGTCCGGACCGGGCGGTCCAGCGCTCCAACGACGACGGCGAGCCCTCCGGAACGGCAGGGATTCCCATGCTGGAAGCACTGACCAAGCGGGAGACTCTTGACGGCTGCGCGGACCTGAGCGACATCACCGCAGTCACCGTGCGCTATTTCGGCGGAATCCTCCTGGGCGCCGGCGGACTGGTGCGCGCCTACTCCGAGTCAGTGTCCCTGGCCCTCTCATCCGCTCCCCTGCTCCGGCGCAGGCGCATGCAGCTCTATGCGGTGACAGCAGGCCATGCCGGCGCCGGCCGGTTGGAGAACGATCTGCGGAGCGCCGGATACAGCATCAGGGGTACCGACTATGGGCCTGGCGGAGCCACCATCACCGTGGCGCTGCCGGATGCTGCCGGCGCCGGAGATGCCTTTTCGGACCGGCTGGCTTCCCTTACCGCCGGCGGAACCACGCCCGAGCCCCTTGCTACCGAATGGATCGATCTGTGACCCCCACTGCTGCTTTTGCTTTCGACGTGCTCGGCCGTGCCCCCGACGTTGAGGCTGAGAACCTCCAGGCGTACGACAGCGCGGACCGGCTGCTGCTCGATACCGCTGCGGAGGACCTGGCCCGCCTGGCACAGCAGCAGGAATCTGCCCGCAGAGGCGCGGGGCACCACGCCGGTTCCGGCCCGGCAGGACTGGCCGTTATCGGTGACTCCTACGGTGCCCTCACCCTCGGAGCGGCAGCCACGCATGGCCTCCGCGGAATTCGGGTCCAGCAGGATCCGCTGTCCGGGGAACTTGCCCTGGACGCCAATGCCCGGACCCTGGGACTCGGGGAGACCTATGCGCACCATGGGCTGGACGGCAGACTCGCGGCAGGTGCACGGCTGGTGCTCCTGCGCCTGCCTCGTTCACTGGATGCCCTGGAGGAGATTGCTGCGCTGGTCGCGGAGCACGCTGCACCGGACGTCGTGATCTACGCGGGCGGGCGCGTGAAACATATGACGACGGCGATGAATACCGTGCTGGGGCGGTACTTCGGCTCCGTCACGGCAGGCCTGGCGCGGCAGAAGTCCCGGGCCCTGACCGTATCCTCCCCCCTGCCCGCGCCGGAGCGCCCGGCCCCGCGCTTTCCCCTGGCGGCTGCGTACGACGCCGGACTGCCGGCGCCGCTCCAGCTCCGGGCCCGCGGCGCGGCCTTTGGCGGAGCTGCGCTGGATCCAGGGACCCGCTTCCTGCTGCCGCATCTGGCTCAGGCCCGGAGCGCCGGGCAGGTGGTTGACCTGGGCTGTGGCAACGGGGCCATCGCCGCGTACCTGGCACTGACCCGCCCGGAGGCCCGCATCCTGGCCTCTGACCAGTCGGAAGCCGCTGTTGCCTCCACTGTCCTGACGCTGGAGGCGAACGGTGTCGCCGGGCGTGCCGCCGTGCGCCGGGCGGATGCCCTGAGCTGGCTGGCCGATGCGTCGCAGGAACTGGTTGTGCTCAATCCGCCTTTCCATATTGGGGCGGCCGTGCATGCCGGCATCGCCCTGAAACTCTTTGCCGACGCCGGCCGGGCCCTGCAGCCCGGCGGTGAGCTATGGACAGTCTGGAACAGCCACCTCGCCTACAAGCCGGCCCTGACCAGGCTGGTCGGACCCACCCGGCAGGTTGCGCGGAACCCCAAGTTCACGGTCACGGTGTCCACGGTCCGTTAGTTTTCTCCCCTTCACACCCCCTTCCCCAAAGTCGAGAGAGCGCTCTCTTGACAGTGAAGCCCGTCACATCTAGGCTCTCAGCAACATCAGAGAGCGCTCTCTCACTCGGCTGCAGCACCTAGCCGGACCTGGCTCCCTGTTAATCCACAACACATGAGTCCCGCCCAGCGGATCAGCCAGGAAGCTCCACGGCAGAGTCCATTCGGGATATATATGCACCGGCTAGACCCACACACAAAGGAGTGACCGTGAAAAACTTCCGACATCCAGCTGCTGCGGTGGCAGGCGCCGCCGTAGTGGCAATGCTGGCCGCCGGCTGCGGCGGCGGCGACAGCAACAGTGACGAACCCGCTTCGGCGGAAAATCCGGTCGAACTGACCGTGACCACGTTCGGCACCTTCGGCTACGACGATCTGTATGCGGAGTACGAGGACGCCAACCCGGGGGTCACCATCAAGGCCACCAACATCGATACCGGCGGCAACGCCCGGACCGACCTGTTCACGAAGCTCGCCGCAGGTTCGGGCGTCAGCGACGTAGTCGCCATCGAAGAGGGCTGGCTCGGTTCGATCATGGAAATCTCCGACCAGTTCGTTGACCTGAACGACTACGGAGCGGCTGACATTAAGGACAACTGGGTCGACTGGAAGTATGAACAGGGAACCGATCCTGAGGGGCGCGTCATCGGATACGGCACCGACATCGGCCCGCAGGGCATCTGCTATAACGGGAAGCTTTTCGAGGCAGCAGGACTGCCCAGTGACCGGGAAGCCGTTGCCGAGCTTCTCGGGGGAGAAAACGCCTCCTGGGAGAAGTACTTCGAAGCCGGAAACCAGTACAAGGACACCAGCGGCAAGGCCTGGTTCGACCAGGCCGGCTTCGTGTGGAACTCCATGGTGAACCAGATGGACGAGGGTTACTACACCAAGGACGGCGAGCTGAACCTCGACGGCAACGAAGCGATGATTTCGCGCTTCAAGCAGCTGGGCGGTGCCATCGAAGACGGGCTGTCCTCTGATCAGACCCAATGGGACTGGGCCAACGGCAAGGCGTTCCTTGACGGCTCCTTCGCCACCATGGTGTGCCCGGGCTGGATGCTGGGAACCATCCAGGGAAAGATTGAGGCCGCGGGCGGCGGGACGGACAGCGGATGGGACTTCGCCGATGTCTTCCCCGGCGGAGCGTCCAACTGGGGTGGAGCCTTCCTGTCCGTTCCGGAAACGTCCGAGCACAAGGAAGCTGCGGCCGCACTGGCAGCCTGGCTGACCCATCCGGACCAGCAGATCAAGCAGAGCGCGGCAGCAAACAACTTCCCCAGCACCATTGCTGCCCAGGAACAGCTGGCATCCGAGGCCACTCCGAACGAATGGTTCAATGACGCCCCCACCGGCTCCATCCTGGCTGCCCGTGCTGAAGGCGTAGTTGCACAGTTCAAGGGCCCGGATGACTCAGTGATCCAGGAGAACGTCTTCGGTCCGCCGATCGACCTCCTTGAGACCGGCCAGGCAGACGCCGACCAGGCCTGGGCCAAGGCGCTCGAGCTTCTTAACGACCTGGTTATCAACAACTAGCAGCACCGCACGCGGGGCCTTCGGCCTCAGCCGTTGGCCCCGCCTGGAGCATGAGAGTTCCCCATGACCACCACACTGAAACAGCCAGTTGTCCGGCCGCCCGCCAAGAAGCGGCTCACCTTCCGCCAGCGCCGTTCCGCCTGGGATATGAAGGCGTCCCCATATCTGTACATCTCTCCCTTCTTTATCCTTTTCGCACTCACCGGTTTGTTCCCGCTCCTGTATACCTTTTGGGTTTCGCTTCATGATTGGCACACCCTCAAGGGCCAGGGGGACTTCGTTGGAATCGAGAACTTTACGGCCGTGCTGGCGGACGGCTACTTCTGGAACTCGATGTTCAACACGTTTTCCATCTTCCTGCTCTCCGCCATACCGCAGCTGACAGTAGCGGTCCTCCTGGCCGCTGTCCTGGATCAGCACCTGCGGGCAAAGACGTTCTGGCGCATGTCGGTTCTGCTCCCCTACGTGGTGACTCCCGTGGCAGTTGCCCTGATTTTCAGCAACATGTTCAATGAGCAAAACGGCCTCATCAACAACTTCCTGGGCAACTTCGGGGTGAACGGGGTCAGCTGGCGGGAGGACACGTTCCCCAGCCACGTCGTCATCGCCACCATGGTGAATTGGCGCTGGACCGGCTACAACGCCTTGATCCTTCTGGCCGCCATGCAGGCTGTTCCCCGGGATCTCTACGAATCAGCAGCCCTGGACGGAGCGGGTGCCGTCCGACGCTTCTTCAGCATTACGCTGCCCAGCATCCGGCCGACGATGATCTTCGTGATCATCACCTCCACGATCGGCGGGCTGCAGATCTTCGCGGAACCGCGCCTGTTCGATCCGGTCACGGCCGGCGGAACCCAGCGCCAGTTCCAGACGACAGTCCTGTACCTGTGGGAGATGGCGTTTCAACGGCAGAACTTCGGCAAGGCTGCTGCGGTGGCGTGGCTGCTTTTCCTGATCATTGTGCTGGTGGGAGTGGTGAATTTCCTGATCTCCAAGAAAATCGCGACAGCGGATACGAAAAAGCCCCGGCGGGCAAGGAGTAAACGATGACTGTTCTGCAAAAGGCCCGGGCTGTTCCGGGCACCGGAGTTGACTCCGGTTCAGGCAAGCCATCCCGCAGGCGTCCACGCCGTTCAATGGGCGGGACAAGGCGTCCAGGGCTCCTCAGCTACGGGATCCTGCTGGCCTTCCTCATCGGGTCCGCCTATCCCCTGTGGTGGTCGATGGTCATCGGCAGCCGGTCCAACGAGGCGCTGGGACTGGACTGGCCGCCGCTCTGGCCGGGAGGAAACTTCTGGACGAATGCCGCTGCCGTCTTCGACACCGTGCCCTTCTGGAAAGCGCTGGCCAACAGCCTGATCATTTCAGGCACCGTGACGGCTTCGGTGGTCATCTTTTCCACACTCGCGGGTTATGCCTTCGCAAAGCTGAGGTTCAAGGGCCGGGGCCTGCTGATGGTGGCGGTTATAGCCACCATGGCCATTCCCACCCAGCTGGGCATCATTCCCCTCTTTATGATCATGCAAAAGCTCGGCTGGACAGGTGAACTGGGCGCCGTGATCGTCCCAGGCCTGGTGACCGCCTTCGGGGTCTTCTTTATGCGGCAGTACCTGGTGGACGTTATTCCAGATGAACTGATCGAGTCGGCCCGGATGGACGGGGCAAGCATGCTCGGCACCTTCCGGCACGTCGCGTTACCCGCAGCCAAGCCCGCAATGGCCATTCTGGGCCTGTTTACGTTCATGACAGCCTGGACGGATTTCATGTGGCCCCTCCTGGTGCTGCCGAACAACCCGACTCTCCAGGTCGCACTCAGTCAGCTCCAGTCCGCCCGCTACGTTGACTACTCAGTGGTCCTCACCGGCGCCGTACTGGCCACCATCCCCCTCCTCGTGCTTTTTGTACTGGCGGGCAAACAACTTATTTCCGGAATCATGCAGGGAGCAGTGAAGGGCTAATGACGAAGAAGACCACTCCGGCCAGCGATTTTCCGCCTGGCTTCATCTGGGGATCAGCGACTGCAGCGGCCCAGGTGGAGGGCGCGGCTCACGAAGACGGGAAGGAGGACTCCGTCTGGGACGCTTTCGCAGCGGTACCGGGCAACGTCCTCAACGGAGACACCCCCGCGACCGCGGTTGACCACTATCATCGGATGCCGCAGGACGTGGCGCTGATGAAAAAGCTTGGGCTGGATTCCTACCGGTTCTCCACCAGCTGGGCCCGGGTACGGCCGGGCGGGCGGGAGGTTAATGCCGCGGGGCTGGACTTCTACTCACGTCTGGTGGATGAACTGCTCGAGGCCGGGATACTCCCCTGGCTGACCCTCTATCACTGGGATCTGCCTCAGGGGTTGGAAGAGAAGGGCGGCTGGGCGAACCGGGACACCGCCTTCCGTTTCGTGGAATACGCGCAGGACGTCTATGCGTCCCTGGGCGACCGGGTCCGCCACTGGACTACGTTCAACGAACCGTTCTGCTCCTCGCTGCTGGGGTACGGCTCCGGTGTGCATGCGCCCGGGCGCCAGGAGCCGCGTGCTGCCGTCGCTGCCGTGCACCACCAGCACCTTGCCCATGGGATGGCAGCCTCTGAGCTGCGCACTCTCGGTGCGGAACAGGTAGGGATCACCCTGAACCTGAGCAACTCCATCCCGAAGAACCCGGCCGATCCGGTGGATGCAGAGGCAGCCAGGCTGTTCGATTCGCTGCAGAACCGGATCTTCCTGGAGCCGATCCTGCGCGGCGCCTATCCTGAGGATTCCCTGCGGGACCTGGAGCCCTACGGCCTGCACGAGGTCATCCTCCCCGGGGACATGGACACCATCGGAACGCCGATCGACTTCCTCGGCGTCAACCACTACCACGACGACCTGATCAGCGGGCATCCGGATACCACCGGCGCGGACGGTCACGGCGGCGGCACGTCCACTCCCAAAGCGTCACCCTGGATCGGGGCCGAGCACATCACCTTCCCGTCCCGGGGCCTGCCCCGGACGGCAATGAACTGGGAAGTGAACCCCGACGGGCTGCGGCGGCTGCTGGTGCGGCTCAGCCAGGAGTATCCAGAGCTGCCCCCGCTCTACATCACCGAAAACGGTGCGGCCTACGACGACGCCCTCAGCGAGGCGGGCACAGTTCCCGACACTGAGCGCACCCGCTTCATCCTTGACCACGTGAACGCGGTCAAGGATGCGATCGGCCAGGGCGCTGACGTGCGGGGCTACTTCGTCTGGTCCCTGCTGGACAACTTCGAATGGTCCTGGGGATACGAGAAGCGCTTCGGAATCATCCACGTCGACTACACCACCCAGGAACGGACGATTAAGGACAGCGGTCTGGCCTACAGCAGGTACGCCGAGGCGGCCCGGCGGAAGGCCCGGGCACGGGTGTACGGGAACGATCCGGCGCCCGCGCCGGTCGGGTGAATGAAACTAGAATTGGTACCTGAGCGAGGCTTGGGGCGAGAGAAACGGACACCGCTACATGGAGACCACAGTGGGTACTGACACCGGACAGGTGCGGCCGGCTCCAACCTTGGAGATGGTGGCTGCCCTGGCCGGTGTCTCCCGGGCGACTGTCTCACGCGTCGTGAACGGGTCGACGTCGGTGGCGCCGGAACTGGTCCAGAGCGTGGAGCAGGCAGTGCGTGCGCTCAACTACGTTCCCAACCGGGCGGCCCGGACGCTGGCCAGCAGGCGGACGTACACGATCACGCTCCTGGTACCCGAGTCGACGTCCAAGGTCTTCGCCGATCCGTTTTTTGCAACGGTTGTCGAAGGTGTGGCCAAATATCTAAGCTCCACCGAGTACATGCTGAACATGGTCACTTCCTCCGAGGCCAATCCCGGAAAGACCCAGCGGTACCTCATGGGCGGCAATGTGGACGGTGTCCTGGTGGTTTCCCACCACAGCGGGGACCATTCGTGGGAGCACCTGAACGAGGCACTGCCGATTGTTTTCGCCGGACGGCCGCTGCTTAATGCCAGCGACAGCTACTACGTAGAGGTGGACAACGAGGAAGGCGCGTTGGCTGCCACCGCGCACCTGATTCGCGCCGGACGCCGGAACATAGCCACCATCGCGGGTCCGCAGGACATGCCACCCGGTGTTGACCGGCTGGCCGGCTGGCGGTCGGGGCTGGCAGCTGCGGGATTGGATGACGCGCTCGTGGAGTATGGCGACTTCACGGTTTCTTCCGGAGCGGCTGCCATGCGGCGGCTGCTGGCGCGCGGCAAGCCGATGGACGGCCTGTTCGCGGCGAATGACCAGATGGCAGCCGGAGCCCATGCCGTCATCAAGGAGCATGGGCTGCGTATTCCTGAGGACATCGCCGTCGTCGGTTTTGATGATGACCTCTTCGCGACGAGTGTTTCGCCCGCACTGACCACTGTCCACCATCCCATCTCCGATCTCGGCGAGAAGATGGCGCGAATGCTGGTGGAGCTGATCGAGGGACGGCCGGCACACCGCGTCTGCCGTCTGCCGACGTCCCTTGTGGTGCGTGACTCCGCCTAGCGGCAACGCCCTGCGGCCGGCCGGCGGATACCCCAGGACCGGTTCCCGGCACGTCCCGGGAACCGGCAGGCCTGCGTTCAGTCCAGCCTGCGTTCAGTCCAGCCCACGTTCAGTCCAGCAGGTTTTCAGCGCAGCGCCGTGAGGCCGCTGTAATCCTCGTGTGCGTAGCGGACGCTGCTCCGGTTACGGAGGGCCCAGGAGTCCTCGACCTCCCGGAGGCCTTCCTCCTGGGCGGCAGCACCGGGTTCGCGGAACCGGATCAGTTCCGCCGCGGCTGCCTGCGCCGCCGCGTGCCACACCGCCCCGCACACGTATTTGGGGTCGGAGAAAACGCCCTTCCACAGCGGACTCGTGCGCCGCGTCAGGAACCGCCCACCCAGCAGGAAAATCCCGATCGAGAATGCCCAGCAGGCCAGCAGGACCGGATAGCCAATGAGGTTCACGCCCAGGGCCAGAATCCCGGTGAATGACAATGCTGCTCCCCCGGCGCGCAGCCAGGGCGCCAGGGTGGCTGCGGGTCCGTCCGCTGCCCGGGCGAGGGCGAGCTGCTCCCTGCGCCATCCCCGGAACCGGGCCATATCCGCTGCCGCTTCAGACTTCGCGGCAGAGCGGGCAGCCCGGAAGTAGTTTGGGTATGCCTCCTGCAGTGCACCGACCGCTTCCTGTTGGGCGTCGAATTCGTCGGGGCTTAGCCCCCTCTCCGCTTCCTCGAAGCCGTTGACGAGATTCGCGGCCTGCTGCGGCCGCAGCTGCGCCGCGCCTCCCCTGGCCCGCCGGCGAATCTCCTCCTCCAACAATCCGTCCATCTCCGGCCGGTCCTCGCGCTGCATACGTCCCCCGTAGTGTCTTTGGTGGTTTCCAATTCCCAGTATCAACGACAAAGCGGGCCCCCACCGAAGTGGAGACCCGCTTTGAAGCGGCTAATGCCTAAGCAACAATAATTAGTTGCCGGTCAGCTTCTCGCGCAGTGCGGCGAGAGCCTCGTCCGATGCCAGGGTGCCGGCAGCGGACTCGGATGCAGCAGGCTCGGAAGAGTAGCTGGTTGCGCTGGACTCGACGGAGTCCGATGCAGCAGCGACGTCCTCGGAGTTGTGCTGGGCAACCTGCTTCTTGTGAGCTTCCCAGCGGGCCTGGGCGTCAGCGTACTGCTGCTCCCAAGCGGCGCGCTGGGTCTCGTAACCTTCGAGCCATTCGTTGGACTCGGGGTCGAAGCCCTCCGGGTACTTGTAGTTGCCGGCTTCGTCGTACTCTGCGGCCATGCCGTACAGAGCCGGATCGAATTCGGTGCCTTCGGGATCGACGCCCTCGTTCGCCTGCTTCAGCGACAGGGAGATGCGGCGGCGCTCGAGGTCGATGTCGATGACCTTGACGAACAGTTCATCCCCAACGGAGACAACCTGCTCGGCCAGCTCCACGTGGCGGACTGCCAGCTCGGAGATGTGAACCAGGCCTTCGATGCCGTCTTCGACGCGTACGAACGCACCGAACGGAACCAGCTTGGTGACCTTGCCCGGCACAACCTGGCCCAGGGCGTGGGTGCGGGCGAAGGTCTGCCACGGATCTTCCTGCGTAGCCTTCAGCGACAGGGAGACACGCTCGCGGTCGAGGTCAACTTCCAGAACCTCAACGGTGACTTCCTGGCCAACTTCAACGACCTCGGAGGGGTGGTCGATGTGCTTCCAAGACAGCTCGGAAACGTGGACGAGGCCGTCTACGCCGCCAAGGTCCACGAATGCACCGAAGTTGACGATGGAGGAAACAACGCCCGGACGAACCTGGCCCTTTTCCAGCTTGTTGAGGAACGTGGAACGAACCTCGGACTGGGTCTGCTCGAGCCAGGCACGGCGGGACAGGACCACGTTGTTGCGGTTCTTGTCCAGCTCGATGATCTTGGCTTCGATCTGCTGGCCGATGTACGGAGCCAGGTCGCGGACGCGACGCATCTCCACGAGGGATGCCGGCAGGAAGCCGCGCAGCCCGATGTCGAGGATAAGACCACCCTTGACAACCTCGATGACGGTACCGGTAACGACGCCGTCTTCTTCCTTGACCTTCTCGATGTCGCCCCAGGCACGCTCGTACTGTGCGCGCTTCTTGGAGAGGATCAGACGGCCTTCTTTGTCTTCCTTGGTGAGGACCAAAGCTTCAACCTGATCGCCAACGGAGACGACGTCTCCGGGATCAACGTCGTGCTTGATGGAAAGCTCACGCGAAGGGATGACACCCTCGGTCTTGTAACCGATGTCGAGCAGGACCTCGTCGCGGTCGACCTTAACGACGGTACCTTCGACGAGATCTCCGTCGTTGAAGTACTTGATCGTTGCGTCGATTGCGGCGAGGAAGTCCTCGGCAGTACCGATGTCGTTGATTGCGACCTGCGGGGTACCGGACTTCTCGGTGGTGGTGATGGTCATGTAGTTGGGACTCCGATGTGGAAGTTGTTGTAATTCCGGATGTGCTCCCACCGGCTCGGGTGCAACCCGGAAAAACCAGGTTCAAGACGGTGCTTGGTTGTCCGGAGATGGACAGAATGTAAATATTTGTGTTGCCCGCCTGCGGCGGTGGATCCCTAGGATAAGGGAGTCACCAGCACGCGTAACGCGCCTGTTTAGTCTAGCCGCAGCCGCCAAGTCAGGTCAAAGCCAGATGAAGAAACCCGTACCTGGAATCCGTCACCTGGGTAACGCCTCCCGCACACCAGTAATTCCTGGGGCTCATTCCGTGCGGCCCGCGGGTAGGGCCGGGCCTAGAAATGCGTGCTGCAGTAAGGCGGCCGGGGCACCGCAAACAGCCGGCTCAGGGTTTCCACCGCATCCCCGGATCCGCTGATGCTTCCTGCGGCGCAGAGCAGGTCCGCGCTGACGCCTCCGAGGTAGAGGGAAGCGAAAGCTCTTACATCCATATCCACGGCCGGAATTCCCGGCGGCGGAGTATCCCGGGCTCCGAGCCCGGTGACGGAAGCCCTGCCGGCATCCACCTGCACCAGCCACCGCCCCGAAGCCAGTTCCAATGGATCAGCGATGCCCAGCACCACGGCACCTGATGCTTCGAATCCGCGGGCACGAAGCATGGCGGCGGGGTCCAACGGACGCAGCCACAGCAGGTCCTCACAGGACTTAACCGAGTAGCGGCGGCGGTCTGCCAGCGCCCAGGGCAGCGGATCCGCTTCCGGCGCCGCCGCACAGGTAATCCGCTCCACCAGGTCAATGGAGCCCAGGAACCGCCAGAGTTCGAGCCTGGCAGTGTCATCCACGGCCACCAGGTCAAGCACCTTGAGGGTGTGCGGCTCGGTGTCCCACGGGAGGAACTTGAAGGTGACATAACCGTCCGGCACCCCGGAAGGGCCGTAGTGGACCGCGGAGCGGACGTCCTTCTCCGGTTCCGGCAGATCACCCCAGAGGCCGGCCGCGCGCTTCGAGTAACCAAGCTGCCGTCCCAGCGCCCCGCGGTTTTGGGCCAGGTGCCTGCGGAAGATTTCCGGAGCCAGGGTTTCCAGCTTCGCGAGGTCGGCGACCACGGTGCTGCCCGTTGGTGGGACGGTCAGTTCCAGGCGCCCCCGGGCGTCCACTTCCACCGCCACCTCGGAGGTAGCCACCCCGAAACCGAACCGGCCATAGATCACTGCCTCGGAAGCGCCCAGCGCTGCGACGGCGAAGCCTTCATCCTTGGCCCGGCGCAGGTCCGCCGTGATCATCTGCCGCAGGATCCCGCGCCGCCGGTGGGACGGACGCACGGTAACGGACGTGATCTGGTGCGCCGGAAGCAGCGCGCCGCCGGTGTTCAGTTCGTGGACCATCGTGGCGTAGGTAGCCACCGGCGCGGCGGGATTCCATGCGTACTCCGGCGCGGCGTCGTCATAGACGCCCGTGAGCCACCGCCCGTCCGTTTGGTAGGCCTCAACCAGTGCTGTGATGTGCTTGGACTCGTAGCGCGCCTCGTGGAATCCGAGGGCCACCGCCTGGAACCAGGCGTCCGTCCGTTCATCGCTGCGGCCGGCGTCCACCGCAGACAGGGCAGCACGGAACCTCTCAGTGCGAAGACCTGATCCTGCTTCCATGCCTGCCCCCTCCGGCGGTGTGTTGGCTGATCTGTGCGGTTAGCCGGACTAGTGGCCGGCTTCGTGCCAGCTCGCGCCCCAGCCAACGGAGACGTCAAGCGGAACGGCAAGGTCCGCGGCACCGGCCATTTGCTCACGCACCAGCTTTTCCGCCGCTTCGCGTTCACCGGGTGCCACTTCCAGCACCAGTTCGTCATGGACCTGCAGCAGCATACGCGACTTCAGTCCCTGCTTCTTCAGTTCCGCGTCGACGCCGAGCATGGCCTTCTTGATGATGTCCGCAGCCGAGCCCTGGATCGGGGCGTTCAGCGCTGCACGCTCCGACATTTCCCGCAGCTGGCGGTTGGTGCTGGCAAGATCCGGCAGGTAGCGCCGGCGGCCTTCAATGGTGGAGGTGTATCCGTCCTTGCGCGCCTGCTCGACGACACCGCGCAGGTAATCGCGGACAGCACCGAACCGGGTGAAGTAATCACGCATCAGTGTGCGGGCCTCGTCCACGGGGATGGAGAGCTGCTTGGAGAGCCCGAACGAGCTCAGCCCGTAGACCAGGCCGTAGGACATGGCCTTGACCTTGGAACGCATGGCACTGGTGACCTCTTCCGGCGGCACCCCGAAGATGTGCGAGCCGACGAACCGGTGCAGGTCCTCGCCGTCGCGGAAGGCCTGGATCAGGCTTTCATCGCCGGAAAGGTGCGCCATGATGCGCATCTCCACCTGCGAGTAGTCAGCGGTGAGCAGGGTTTCGTACCCCTCACCCACAACGAACACCTCGCGGATCCGGCGTCCCTCCTCCGAGCGGATCGGAATGTTCTGCAGGTTCGGGTTGATCGAGGACAAGCGGCCGGTCGCGGCAACTGTCTGTGCATACGTGGTGTGGATCCGGCCGTCGTCGGCCACTGCCTTCCGCAGGCCTTCCACCGTCTGGCGCAGCTTCGCGGCATCGCGGTAGGCCAGCAGGTGGGCCAGGAACGGATGCCCGCCGGTCTTGACGATCAGGTCTGCCAGGGCATCGGCGTCGGTGGAGTAGCCGGTCTTGATTTTCTTGGTCTTGGGCAGGCCAAGCTCCTCGAAGAGCACCACCTGGAGCTGCTTCGGTGAACCAAGATTGATCTCCTTGCCGATAACCGCGAAGGCTTCTTCCTTGGCCTGGTTGATCGTGAAGCTGAACTGGTCCAGCAGCGCGTCCAGCTTGTCGGTGGACACAGCAATACCGGCGAGTTCCATTTCGGCCAGGACCTCGGAGAGCGGCAGTTCCAGGCCGTCCAGCAGCTGGTTGGCTCCCCGCTCGACCAGCTGGCCGGCGAAGTGCTCGCTCAGCCGCAGTGCCGCGAACGCCTTCCGGACGGCGGGTGCAGCGGAATCCTCACCGTCCAGGGAGAGCTCCAGCTGATTGCTGGAGCCGGCGGCGGCATCGAGGGAAAGCCTGAGGTGCGTCAGGCTGAGGTCAGCCAGATCGTAGCTGCGCCGGTCCGGCTGGATCAGGTAGCCCGAAATGGCTGGGTCGTCCACCTCGCCGGCCAGGTGCAGTCCGCGGCGCGCGAGCAGCTTGTAGGCCGACTTGAAATCGTGCACCACCTTCGGTG
Source organism: Arthrobacter sp. Helios (assembly GCF_023167125.1). Classification (NCBI taxonomy): domain Bacteria; kingdom Bacillati; phylum Actinomycetota; class Actinomycetes; order Micrococcales; family Micrococcaceae; genus Arthrobacter; species Arthrobacter sp. Helios. The sequence continues at coordinate 1,310,700 of NZ_CP095402.1, read as the reverse complement.
CGTCCTTGTCCGCAAGCCAGTCCGCCAGGACCTTCTCCGCGCCTGCGTCGATGTCCGTCAGCGGGATGAAGGCAGCCGCCTCGTCCGTGACCAGTGCAACGCCTACCGCGTCGCGGGCCTCACCCGCTCCTTCGGTAACCAGCTGGAGTGCTGCGGGCGCCTGGTTGGTGGCTTCCAACCAGCTCTCCAGTGCGCCGGCCTCTGTGAGCACGGTGTGTGCCGGGGGCACCAGCTCCGGATGCTCTGCCGCGGTTTCCTCTTCGCCGTAGACATCGAAGAGCCGCTTGCGGAGAGCATTGAACTGCAGGGCATCGAAAAGTTCTTCGATGGCATCCCGGTCAGGGCGGCGGGCCGCCATGGCGTCGAGGTCCACCGGAAGCTCCAGGTCGCGCAGCAGCCGGTTCAGCCGGCGGTTCCGCTTGACGTCTTCGATATTGGCGCGGAGGGAATCCCCCACCTTGCCCTTGATCTCATCCAGGTGCTCCAGGATGCCTTCGAGGCCCCCGTACTGTTTGATCCACTTGGCTGCGGTCTTCGGTCCGACCCCCGGAACGCCGGGCAGGTTGTCCGCGGACTCCCCCACCAGGGCGGCCAGGTCGGAGTACTTATCCGGCGGTACCAGGTACTTCTCTTCGACTGCCTCCGCGTCCATGCGGGGCAGGTCGGAGACCCCCTTCTTGGGGTAGAAAACGGTGACGTTGTCGTTGACCAGCTGGAAGGCATCCCGGTCACCGGAGACGACCATCACGTCCCAGTTTTTGGCCGCTGCCTGCTCAGCGAGCGTGGCAAGGATGTCATCCGCCTCATACCCGTCCAGGGAAATGGTCGGAATCCGCATGGCTTCCATGACCTTGATGATGAGGTCCACCTGGCCGTGGAACTCTTCGGGGGTCTTGTTGCGGCCACCCTTGTACTCGGAGTACTCCTCGGTCCGGAAAGTGGGGGTATCCAGGTCGAAGGCGACGGCGATGTGCGTTGGTTCCTCGTTTTTGATCAGGTTGATCAGCATGGAGGTGAACCCATAGACAGCGTTTGTGTGCTGTCCGGTGTCCGTGGAGAAATTCTCCGCCGGCAGGGCGTAAAAGGCGCGGAAGGCCATGGAATGGCCATCGATCACCAGGAGACGGTTGTGCCCGGCAGCATTAACCGTGCCCAGCGGCGCAGCCTCTGTTGCTGCCGGCCCGGTGGTCGGAGCAGGCGCCGCGTGGCTGCCCACGGGGACGCCGGCCGCAGTGTCCGCCTGCACGGCATCATCCTCTGTTTCCAGGAGGCCGGTAAGGGACTCTTCGGGGTTGGGAACGGGATCAGAGACGGGGGCAGCGGCCAGTTTGGCAGTTTCACTCACAGATGCAAGCCTAGTGGGCATGAGCGACATTTTCACGCCGGGCCAGTCCGGCCCCGCCGGGGGCGGGTACCCCAGACTGCAGGAATTGATTGATGCCGGTGTTCCCGCGGAACTCCACCCGTGGCTGGGCGAATCCGGCGTGGGTTCCCTCGTTGTCAGGATGGGAATCCGATTCCTGGAGATGTCACCTGAGCGCATGGTGGCCACCATGCCGGTGGAAGGCAACCAGCAGGTCGCCGGGATCCTCCATGGAGGTGCCCACATGGTGCTCGCAGAGACCCTGGGTTCCTTCGCTGCGGCGATGCATGCCGGTCCCGGGCGATACGCCGTCGGCATTGAAATCGGTGCCACCCACCACAGGTCAGTCTCCGAAGGCCTGGTCACCGGAACGGCTGCGGCCATCCACCTCGGCGGCACCCTCACCACCCACGAAGTCGTGATGACGGACGGCGGGGGCCGCCGGCTCTCCACCGCCCGCATCACCAACCTGATCCGCGAAGTCAGGTAGCCTTCCCCGCTTTCCTTAAACCTGCAGTCCGGTCCGCTGGGGCGGCCCGCCCAATTCGACGTCGATCACCGGGTCGTCGGAGGGCAGGAGAACGCGCCGGGTATGTGTCCGTCCGCTGGGTTCCACGACGGTCAGGACATATCTGCCGGCGGCCGGGAGCGGCAGCTCAAAGCTGCCGTCCCTGCCGGACCGGACGGCTGACGGAGCGTCACCTGCTCCCCTGACCAGCAGGACGAGCGCATTATCGACCGGCCGGCTGCGGTGCCGTATCCGTCCGGCGAGCAGGAGCCGCTGCTGAAAATGAATGTCGTGCTGAAGACCCGTCTCCGGGAACGGCAGTACCTCGGCTACAGGCCGCCAGCGCGGGTGCGCAGCCACGAAGATGTACCGTCCCGGCCCAGGCAGGACTACAGCGTAGGATCCGTGTTCATCGCTGCGGTCCCAGTCCACGGGTGAGCCTTCGCTGTCTGTCACCGTGACCGTTCCCTGATCGAGCGGAGCCCGGTCACCGGCTGGCCGCAGCACACCGGTGAGCAGCATCTCGTGCCGCTGTGCCGAAGCGGGCCCGGCCCCCTGGGGCGGGGCATGGAGATCGGGGTGGGTGGCTTCCCGGTGGGATGACTTCGGAATCAGCAGGCAGATGGCTGCCCCCGCTGCCGCAGTGACACCGGCGAGGATGAAAATCAGCCGGAAGGCCTCCAGATCCGGAAAGACCCGGCCGCCGATGCTCACCGTGACCGAGGTGAGGATGACGGCGACTGCTGCGCTGCAGGTGGACGTGCCGACGGAGCGGAGCAGGGTGTTGAGCCCGTTGGCGGCTGCGGTGTCGGTCCTGGGCGAGTTGCTCATAACAATGGTCGGCATGGCTGCCATGGCCATCGCTGTGCCGATCGAAATGATCACGGCTCCGCTGATGATGCCGGCTATGGTTTCCACCAGCACCACCCGCAGCAGGTAGCCGGCGGCCATCACCATGCAGCCTGCCACCATGGTCACCTTGGCTCCAAAGCTGTTGGTGAGCCGTGCGGAGACCGGCGAAATGGCCACCATCGCCAGGCCGGCCGGGATCATGGCCAGCCCTGCCACCAGGACGCTGAGGCCAAATCCGAATCCTGTTACCCGGGAGAGCTGCAGCTGCTGCGTGGTAACGAGCATGTTCGCGTACATCGAGAATCCGACCAGCACTGCCGCTAAGTTGACCAGAAGGACCGGCCTCCGTGCCGATGTGCGCAGATCGATCAGCGGCTGCCCGCTGCGCAGCTCAAGGGGGAACCATAAGGCCAGCAGCACTGCACATGCCGCGAACAGCCCCAGCACGATGTCGCTGGTCCACCCCCATACTCCGCCCTTGCTGATGGCCAGCAGCAGCGCCGTCATGGCGCCGGACAGCAGGAGCGCGCCGGGATAATCAAACCTGCCCTTCGTGCGGACCGTTGATTCCGGCACGAAGAAATAGACCGCGGCGGTGAGAACCAGGGCGATCAGCGCGACCACCCAGAACGTCGCCTGCCAGCCCAGGTTCTGGTAGATAAACCCGGCCATCGGCAGGCCCAGGGCGCTGCCGATTCCGAAACTGGCGCTCATCAGGGCCACTGCGCCGGCGATCCTGCGCTGCGGGAGAGTGTCCCGGAGAATGCTGATGCCGATGGGAATGACGGCGCCGGCGAAGCCCTGCAGCGTCCGTCCGGTCAGTGCGGCTGCGAAAGTACCGCCGATGGCGGCAGTGAACCCGCCCACCACCATCATCACCAGCGCCAGTATCAGCATCCGCTTTTTGCCGAACATGTCCGCAAGCCGGGAGACCACCGGTGTGGCCACCGCGGCACTGAGCAGGGTAACTGTCACCAGCCAGGAGACGTCATCGCTGCTGACACCGAAGATGCGTGGATACTCGGGCAGGAGGGGCACGACGGCGGTCTTCTCGAGTGATACCGCGATTCCGCCGCAGCCCAGGATTGCCGTAATAAGCCAGTACGGCGCACGCAGCCCGCCCGGCTGCTGTCCGGAGACCGGCATGTCCTGCATTGTTTGCTGGGGCACAGGACCTCCCATGCGGCGCCGGATACGGCGCCGCAGCGCCGTCTGCAGAAACGGGCCCGGGGCCCGCAGGGTTTACGCCCGGTTGACCGTGACCTTGCGCCCCGATCCGCCGTCCTCAGCGACCGGGACCCTGACTTCCAGGACGCCGTCGTGATAGGACGCCGAGACACCGTCCGGATCGGCCCCTGCAGGCAGCTGGATGTCCCGGGTAAAGGAACCGTACTTGAACTCGGACCGGTAGCCGTTCCGGGCCTTCTGTTCGGCGCTTTCCCGGCGTTCACCCCGGATCCGGAGGGTCCCCTCGGAGACGGTCACGTCGAGGTCCTTTTCGGGGTCGATGCTGGGCAGTTCGGCTCGGACCACCATGGTTGGACCGTCCCGGTACTCCTCAACCCGGAAGGCAGGTACGTCCCAGTCTCCCTCGAAGAGGCGGCGCATGGGCTCAGGCAGTTCGAAACGGTCGCGTCGGGTCAGTCCAGCCATGGGGTCTCCTCCGGTGGCCCGCGTACAGCCGCTGGGCCGGACCCCGGACGAACCGGGTGGGCGGGCTGAAGCGGGGTGAATGGTGCGGACAGCCTACCGGGAGCAGATGGTCCGCTCAACGGTTCCCGGAGCTAACCGGGCCCGGGCGGTGAAGATCCCGGAAAGGGCTGCGGATACCCCGTGTTTACCGGCGGGATACCTAGTAATGGCTGAAGGGCTGCGCGTATAGTCATGAAGCGCGCGCACCCTTGGGGACTCGAAACAGCCGCTCACAACGGCCCATGCAGTAGGGACACTCCCATTCGAGAGGTCGATGTCATGCCGCAGAATGATCCGCAGGATTTCCTCAGCGCCAATCCGGTTTTTTCCCGTTCCGGGGAGGCTACCCAGGTCTCCAAGACCCGGATCCCGCAAGGAGAAATGGCCCCTGAAACCGCTTACCAGATTGTCCACGACGAGACGATGCTCGACGGCAATGCACGTCTGAACCTGGCCACCTTCGTCAGCACCTGGATGGACGATCACGCGGACCGGCTGTACGCCGAGACCTACGACAAGAACATGATCGACAAGGACGAGTATCCGCAGACGGCTGCCATTGAGCAGTACTGCTGGAAGATGCTCGCCGGCCTGTGGAACTCCCCCGATCCCACCGGAACGATTGGCACCTCCACCATCGGGTCCTCCGAGGCCTGCATGCTGGGCGGCCTGGCCTTCAAGCGGCTGTGGCAGCAGAAGCGTCGCAGCGAGGGGAAATCCACCGAGAAACCGAACCTCGTGATGAGTTCCGCCGTCCAGGTCTGCTGGGAAAAGTTCTGCAACTATTTCGACATTGAGCCCCGCTTCGTGCCGATCAGTGAGGAACACAAGTGCCTGGACGGGTACGAACTCGAGAAGTACATCGATGAAAACACGATCGGTGTCGTTGCGATCATGGGGGTGACCTATACCGGCATGTATGAGCCGGTGAAGGCGATAGCGGCGAAACTCGACGAGATCCAGGCATCCTCCGGACTGGACATACCGATCCACGTAGATGCTGCCTCCGGCGGTATGATCGCACCGTTTATCCAGCCGGAGCTGGAATGGGATTTTCAGCTCGAACGGGTCCACTCAATCTCCACGTCCGGTCACAAATACGGCCTCGTGTACCCAGGCCTTGGATGGGTTATCTGGCGCGAACGGCAATGGCTGCCGGAAGATCTGATCTTCTATGTGAGCTACCTTGGCGGCGACATGCCCACCTTCGCGCTGAACTTCTCACGCCCCGGTGCCCAGGTGGTCCTGCAGTTCTACCTGTTCCTCCGCCTTGGCTTTGACGGATACAAAAAGGTACAGCAGTCAAGCCAGGACGTGGCGCTGTTCCTGTCCCGCGGGATCAGCGAAATCGGCCCGTTTGAGCTCTGGAACGACGGATCGGACATCCCGGTGTTCGCCTGGCGGCTCAAGGAGGGCCACACGGACCACTGGACGCTGTACAACCTGGCGGACCGGCTCCGGACCAAGGGCTGGCTGGTGCCCGCTTACCCGCTGCCCGCCAATCTCCAGAACCTGACGGTGGAACGGATTGTGGTGCGCAATGGCCTGAGCATGGATTTGGCAGCGCGGCTGCTGGATGACATCCGGGAGGAGACCTCCTACCTCAACAACCTGAGCGCCCCAATGCCCTCGGAGCGGAAGCATCCGGGATTCCACCACTAACCGAGGAGGTGGGTGGGATGAGCGATTCCACTGCAACCACGCCTAATAAGAGGGGCCGGGCAGGGCAGGCAGCCACCATCACCATTGGGGCTCTCGCGGTGATGAACATTGTGGCCGTCGTAAGCCTCCGCGGGCTGCCGGCCGAAGCTGAATATGGCCTGAGCTCGATTTTCTACTATGTCTTCGCAGCTATTGTTTTCCTGATTCCGGTTTCCATTGTCGCGGCCGAACTGGCCACCGGGTGGCCTGAAACCGGAGGCGTTTTCCGCTGGGTGGGTGAGGCCTTCGGACCGCGGTGGGCCTTCCTGGCAATGTTCATGCTCTTTATCGAGGTGACCATCTGGTTCCCCACCGTCCTCACCTTCGGTGCCGTCTCCCTTGCGTATACCGGGCCCAACGCAAGCCTGGACGCACAGCTGTCCGGGAACAAGGCCTTTGTCCTCGCCGTCGTCCTGGTCGTGTACTGGCTGGCTACATTTATCGCGTTCCGCGGTGCTGCCGCCTTCTCCAAGGTGGCTCAGTGGGGCGGGATCATCGGCACCCTTATCCCAGCCGCAGTCCTCATCGTTCTGGGCTTCACCTACTTCTTTGCCGGCAACACACCCCAGATCGAGCTGGGCTGGGGCGAGCTCATTCCGGACTTCTCCAACTTCTCCAACGTTGTCCTGGCAGCGAGTATCTTCCTGTTCTATGCGGGCATGGAAATGAATGCCATCCATGTGAAAGACGTCAAAAATGCCAACCGCAGCTATCCGCTGGCCGTACTTATTGCCGCAGCAGGAACAGTGGTTATTTTCGTCCTCGGCACGCTGGCCATCGCCTTCGTGGTCCCGCAGGCGGACATCAACCTCACGCAGAGCCTGCTGACCTCCTACAACGACATGTTCGAATGGGCCGGCATGGGCTGGGCCGCACCGATCATCGCCGTGATGCTGCTGATCGGGGTGCTCGCCGGCGTCGTCACGTGGGTGGCGGGTCCGTCCAGCGGCCTGCTGGCCGTGGCCAAGGCCGGCTACCTCCCAAGGTTCTGGCAGCACACCAACAAGCACGGGATGGGCACACACATCCTGATCTTCCAGGCGCTTATGGTCACGGCCCTGGGCATCGTGTACGTGGTGCTGCCTTCCGTCCAGGCCGCCTACCAGATTCTGAGCCAGCTGACCGTGATCCTTTACCTGATCATGTACCTGCTGATGTTCTCCTCAGCCATCTACCTTCGATACAGCCAGCCGAACCGGCCGCGCCCCTACCGGGTGCCCGGCGGTGGAGCAGGAATGTGGATTTTCGGCGGCGTCGGATTCCTCGGGTCGCTAATGGCCTTCGTGTTCAGCTTCATCCCACCGGATCAGATTTCCGTGGGTTCTCCGCTGACCTACGTCGGCATCCTGGTCGGCGGGGCCGCGGTGCTGGTGATCGTGCCCTTCGTCATCTATGCGCTGCGCAAGCCGCACTGGCGTGATCCGGGCACCGTCTTCGTGCCGTTCACCTGGCAGCTGGAGAACAAGCATCCGGGCATCGTCAATGATTCCGCGGTCTCCACAGTCGATCTTTCCGAGCGCTGGGAAGCGCAGCCCACCCCGGGAACCGCCCAGCCGGCAGATCAGCATCCGGACAGCGCCCCGCCGCCGTCCGGAACCCAGCCCGGAACCCAGCCCGGAACCGGAACCGGACAGACCGGAACGGGTTCACCCAAGCCGCATGCCGGCCCAGCCGACGGGAGCACCTCGGTATGAAAATCGATAAAGAAGCCATCCAGGCAGCGGTGAGCACCGCGCACCGGGACCATACCGAAGAGCACGGCGGGAAGAACGCCGGCTACATTCCCTACCTGGCATCCGTCGATCCGGCCCTGTTCGGAGTCAGTGTCGTAACTGCCGACGGCGAAGTCTTCGAGGCCGGTGACGCGCGCTTCGAATTCGCCCTCGAGTCCATTTCCAAGGTCTTTTCCATGGCCGTGGCGATGAGCGACGTCGGGCTGCAGGAATTCCACGACAAGGTGGGGGCTGATCCCACCGGAGAACCGTTCAATTCTGTGATCAGTGTGGTCCTCCACGGTGATACTCCAGTCTCGCCCTTGGTCAACGCAGGTGCGATGTCGACGGTCTCCCTGATCAGGGCCGACGGTCCGGAGCAGCGCTGGGAGCGGATCCTGGCCGCGCAGTCCGCCTTCGCGGGACGCAGGATCCAGCTCAGCGGCGCCGTCAATGATTCGGAGCAGTCCACGAACTTCCACAACCGTGCCATTGCATGGCTGCTCTACTCCGGCGGCACCATGTACTCGGACCCGATGGAAGCCTGCGATGTCTACACCCGCCAGTGCTCAACGCTGGTAACCACCGTCGACCTGGCCACCATGGGCGCCACGATCGCGGCCCGGGGAACCAATCCGGTCACCAGGGAACGGGTCATCGCCAACCAGGCATTGGTCCCCCCTATGCTCGCCGAGATGACCATGGAAGGGCTCTATACCGCCTCCGGAGACTGGGCGTACCGGGTCGGGCTGCCCGGCAAGTCCGGAGTCGGCGGCGGTGTGCTTGCCATCATGCCCGGGGTCCTGGCCATCGCCGCGTTCTCTCCGCCCCTGGATTCCGCGGGCAACAGCGTGCGTGGGCTCAAGGCCGTCGCGCAGATCGCTGAAGCTTTGAACCTGAACCTCTACAACGCCCAGGATTACGCCACCTAGCCGGAACTCTCACGGACGGGCTGGCGGCACAGACCGAACTGCGGCGGGGAGGAGCGAACGGCCCCCGTCGCAGTTCGCTGCCGGGCCTTGCCTCCGGGGCGGGACCGGCGGCCGGCCGCAAACTCAGCTGAGCGGACGGATCCCGTAGTCCGCGGAAATCGCTTCCGCCGCCTGGACCAGGCGGGGAAGGACAACGTCGCCGAGCGACGCGCCCCGGTGCTGGTGAAGCGAGACGTTGGCCGCGGCCACCACCTGGTTTCCGCGGCGTATCGGTACGGCCACGCCGCTGAGGCCTTCCTCATACTCCTCGCGCACCACCGCCCAGCCGCGGGCGCGGACGCCCGCGAGTTCCTCGCTGAGCCTGCGCCGGTCGGCAATCGTGTTCGCCGTGTACCGTCGGATCTCAGACCGGTCCAGCCGGGAATCCAGGTCTGCGGGGTCGAGGCTGGATAACAGCACCCGGCCCATTGAGGTGGCCCAGGCCGGAAAGCGGGTACCGACGTGCACGGCGACACTGACCAGCCGGGGTGCGGTGACGCGGGCAACGTACACCACGTGCTCGCCGTCGAGGATGCAGACGGACGCTGTTTCCTGCAGGTCGGAGGAAAGCGACTTCAGGTGCGGTTCCGCGATGGCGGGGAGCGTGAGGTTGGAGAGGAAGGCCGATCCGATGTTCAGGGACCGGGGGGCAAGCTGGAAGCGGACACCGTCCGAGGACAAATACCCGAGTTCCGTCAGGGTCAGCAGGAACCGGCGGGCTGCCGCGCGGCTCAGATCCGCTGCTGCGGCCACCTCGCTGACGCTTTTCGCCGGTGCATCTTCCGTGAAGGCGCCCAGGACAGCGAAGGTTTTTTCCACGGATTTGACGTACCAGCCGCTGCTGTCTGCGCTCACTCGTCCGGCCCCGCCCATTCGTCTGCCCCTGCCTTGCAATCCTGCCGGGGCAGCCAGCTGCGGCCCCGAAGGCGATCCTAGCCGACCCCGGGCCCGCGCCGTGGCCTTGAGCTGATATAGCCGCTGGTCAGGAGCGTGCTGCAGCACTTGCGTGGAATTGTGAAGCGAGCCGCACCGGGGCATTGGGTGCGCCGTATCCCTCGTAGAAGGGACGCCGTTCCAGCACTTCGAAGAAGACGTTGCCTACGGTGGAGGTGTAAAAGTGCAGGAACTCGCCGTCGCCGTCCCGGTCGTAGAGCAGGTTGAGTTCCCGCAGCGTGGAGAGGAATTCCGGCTCAAGGCCAAACCGGGCATCCAGGTCCTCGTAGTAGTTGCCCGGTACCGGGAGGAACTCCAGTCCCCGCTCGACGGCGGTGCGCGCCACGCTGACCAGGTCGCTGCAGGCGAAGGCCACGTGCTGGGGATAACCGGATCCGTCGAAGATGGGGGGTGCGATGTTGAGGGCGATGCGCACCGCGCCGTCGCTGCTGCGCATCACCTGGCTGCGGACCAGTCCCATGGGGCTGGGCACTTCCACGCTGGGGCGGGTGGACAGGCCCAGGGTGGAGTCGTAGAAGAGGACAGCCTCATCGAAGTGCTGCCAGGGCTGGGACAAATTTACGTGGTCTATCGCCGTCACCGGCCCGGGCGCCGGCAGCGGACTGCCGGTGCCAAACTCCGTGCTCCAGGCGGGTTCGCCGGAGGTGGCCTGGCAGAGGATGATTTCGGTCCCGTCGGGGGCGGCGACCACCTGGAGGACCTCCTCATTGGCCTGGCTGCGCCGGGTGACCGGTGTCGCCTTCAGCTGCAGGGCCCGTGAGGCGGCTGCCGGAGCATCCGGGACATCCAGTCCAATCGCCGAAATTCCGGGCTCCATGCCTGTCGCCTGCTGGCCGTTGATGATCATGCGGACACCGTTCTGCGTCCACAGTTCCACGGATTTGGTGCGGTGCCTGCCCTGGCAGGTGAATCCCAGCTGATACAGCAGGCTGCGGACCTGCGCCGGGTCTCCGGCTTTGACCTCGGCGAAACTGAAGCCGAGGGGTTCACCGACGCCGGGCAGGGTGGCCAGCTCCATCCGTCCGCTGCCGGTTCCTTCCTCCGCGAGGTGCAGCGAGGTGCGTTCCGCCAGCCGGATGAGGGAACGCATGGCGTCCACCGCGGTGCGTTCCTCAGCCGCCTGCCGGAACACGTCGTTGAAGATCTCCAGCGAGACCGGGCCGTCGTAGCCGCTGCGGACCAGGTGGCCCATGAAGGTCACCAGGTCGAAGGCGCCTTCGCCCGGGAACACCCGGTAGTGGCGGCTCCAGGACAGCACGTCCATGGACAGTTCCGGAGCGTCGGCAAGCTGGACAAAGAAGATCTTTTCCGCCGGAAGCTGCTCGATTGCGGCGGGGTCCCAGCGCCGGGAGAGAATGTGGAAGCTGTCCAGGCAGGTTCCAACATTGGGGTGGTCTGCCAGCGCCACGATCCGCCAGGCGTGCTCGAAGTCGCTGACATACCGGCCCCAGGCCAGAGCTTCATAGGCGAGCCGGATTCCGTAGCGGGCCGCCACCTCGCCCATGCTCCGCAGCTGGGAGGCCGCAACGGCGTCGTCATCAATGGTTGCCGTGGCCACGTTGCTGCAGACCAGCATGGTGTCGATCCCCAGCCGCCGCATCAGCCGGAACTTAGCTTCAGCGCGCCGCAGGTTCTGCTCCAGCAGGTCCTCGGAAACTCCTTCAAAGTCCCGGAAGGGCTGGTAGAGGTCCAGGGTCAGGCCCAGGCTGGCCGCCAGCGCCCGGATTTGTTCCGGGCTGGACGGGCTGACCACCAGGTCCTGTTCGAAGATCTCCACGCCGTCGAAGCCGGCTGCCGCACAGGCGCGGAGCTTGTCCTCGAGGGTGCCGCTGAGGCAGACCGTGGCGATGGAGGTGCGCATTACCGTTCCCTTCGGAGGCAGACTCAGAGTCCGCTGTTGACCATGTGGAGAAAGTGGGCCCGCATGCGGGCGGCATCCGGACGAACCCCTGTGATGAGTTCGAAGGCATCCACGGCCTGACCAACAGCCATGTGGCCGCCGTCCAGGACACGGCAGCCTTTCGCTTCCGCCGCGGCAGCCAGTGCGGTGCGGACCGGGCGGTAGATGACATCGGCGACCCACGTGGCGGGGTCAATAAGGGCAGGATCCAGGGGAAGGCCGGGGTGGGAGTGCATGCCGATGGGAGTGGCCTGGACAAATCCGTCTGCCCCGGCGAGCAGGCGCGGCAGGTCTGCCGGAGCGCCTGCAGCAACTGTGCTGTCCGGAAACAGAACCGCCAGGGCCGCGGCGCGTTCAGCTGCCCGGGCGGCGTCCAGGTCCACCAGCGTCAGGCAGGAGACACCGGCCTTCAGCAGGGCGTAGGCGACGGCGGCACCGGCACCGCCGGCACCAAGCTGGACCACCCGCTCCAGCGCTGCGCCTGGCAGACCTTCGGCCAGTGCGCTGCCGAAGCCGGAATGGTCGGTGTTGTGCCCGATAAATTTGCCCGCACGGATGAGGACGGTGTTTACGGCACCCAGCCGGGCGGCGTCGTCGGATACCTCGTCGAGGTGTTCGAGGACCAGCTGCTTGCAGGGATGGGTGATGTTGAAGGCGTTGAAACCGAGGTCCCTGCCGTAGCGCAGCAGCTCCCCGACGTCGGCTGGAGGCCGGCCGTTCACCGCCAGGTCAACCGGCCGGTAGAGATAGAGCATGCCCCTCTCCTGAGCCTCCCGCTCATGCATGGGCGGCGTCAGCGAGGCGGTAATACCGTCCCCGATCAGCCCGACTAGCCAGGACTCGGTGGTGGTGCTCAAACGGTTCTCCCCTTCCATGCCCGGAGCGGGCTAGGCCCACGGTACCGGGCTGTTCATAAAATGCACAAGTGTGCGTAAAGCGCACACTGATGATTGCATCTGAGTATGGCGCGGGTTACATTGTGGTGTTCGCATCAAGTACCACTGTGCGATTACCGCACATACCAATGGAGGCCCCCCATGAGCGCTGCGCCCCCGCACGCCGCTGCAGCCACCGCCAAGACCCCGAAGAAGGCTGCTGCGGCAAGCTTCATGGGCAGCGCGGTTGAGTACTATGACTTCTTCATCTTCGGCACAGCCGCGTCGCTGATCTTCCCGCACGTTTTCTTCCCCGATGCTGATGCCCAGGCCAGCATTATGTCCCTGGCAACCTTCGGCTTCGCCTACATTGCACGTCCGGTTGGTGCCGTCATTCTTGGCCACTTCGGCGACCGCGTCGGCCGGCAGAAGATCCTCATGTTCACACTGGTGCTGATGGGCGCATCCACCTTCCTCATTGGCTGCCTGCCGACGTTCAGCACCATCGGCTGGTGGGCTCCCACCCTGCTGGTTCTCTGCCGCCTGGCCCAGGGACTCTCCGCTGCCGGCGAGCAGGCCGGTGCCAGCTCCATGACCCTCGAACACGCCCCTGACGGCCGCCGCGCCTTCTTTACCTCGTGGACGCTGACCGGGACGCAGGGCGGCCAGATCCTCGCCGCCCTCGTCTTCATCCCCGTTGTCGCTTTGCCGGACGAGATCAAATACGGCATCGGCTGGCGCATCCCCTTCTGGCTCTCCGCCGTCGTCGTCCTGGTCACCTACTTCATCCGGCGCTCGCTGCACGAGACCCCGACCTTCCAGGAAGCCAAGGCAAACAACCAGATTGCCAAGCTGCCCGTAAGCGACCTGATGAAGCACCACTGGCGGGACGTTCTGCGGGTTATCTGCTGCGCCTTCATCGCCGCTGTTTCCACCGTCTACGGCACCCTGGCCATCAAGTACGGCACCGAGGTAGGCAATGTCGATGCCACCATCACGCTGTGGCTGGTGGTCGCGGGCAACGTTGCCGCGCTGTTCACCCAGCCGTTCTTTGGGATGGCGGCGGACCGGTTCGGCCGCAAGCCGGTGTTCATCTACGGTGCCGTCGCCAGCGCAGTGGTGATGCCGTTCTATCTGCTGTCCATGGAATCCGGGAACGCGCTGCTGCAGTTCACGCTGTCCGTGGTGGTCTTCGGCTGCGGCTACGCGGCCGCAAACGCCGTCTGGCCGTCCTTCTATGCGGAGATGTTCAGTGCCCGGGTCCGCTTTTCCGGCCTGGCCATCGGCACGCAGCTCGGCTTCCTGATGGCTGGATTCGCCCCCTCCATCGTCGCCGCGCTCGGCGGCCTCCAGCCTGGCGGCTGGGTTGTCATCAGCTGGTTTACCGCGGCCATCTGCCTGGTAGCGACCATCTCCGCGCTCACTGCGAAAGAGACGTCCAAGATTCCGACGGCGGAGCTCGGGCTGCGCTAGGCGCACCAACCGTCCCCGGGCAAACCAGCCGGCAGCTGCGTTCTGTGGCCGCCGGCTGGTGCGTTTAACCGGGCTGCGGGCCCAGCCGTGTGCCGGGCCGCCGCGCTGGGCAGCTACCCGGCGTCGCGCCGCCGCTGCTTGCGGGCCGACCAAGCGAGGTAGCCGCCGAGCGCTCCGGTAGAGGCTAACCCGGCCCCCATCAGCGGGGCCTGCCAGCCACGCCAGCGGTCGGCATCGCCCAGGGTCAGTTCGCCAATTCCCCGGATAAAGGCGGCAGCAAAGATCGCCGCCACCATCCGGTTCCCCACCCGTTCGAGGCGTTCCACCAGCGGCACCAGGTCCCCGGCCCGCAGGTGCACCTCCATCCCTTCGAAATCCAGGGTATTGATCAGCCGCTGCACCTGGCCTGGAAGTTCGGTGCCCAGTTCAAGCAGCTCGCCCCCGGCTTTGCCCAGCCGCTTGGCATAGTTGACCGGGTTCAGCTGTTCCATGGTCATCCGCTTGGCGTACGGAGCCAGTGTTTGGCCCATGCTGAAGTCCGGGTCCAGGACTTCGCCCATGCCTTCGGTCATGATCAGCATCCGCAGCAGCAGGGCAACCTCGCGCGGCAGCTGGAGGTGGTGGTTGCGGATGATGCCCAGGCCCTGGCTGATGATTTTGCCGACCGGAGCGTCCCGCAGTGTCCGCCCCGAATAGAGCCGGATGAGTCCGGAAAGGTCCGTCCGCAGCTTGATCCTGTCCGGACGGGTCTGGGCCACCGTCATGCGGATCAGCGCCGACGCCATCCGTTCCGGGTCCTTGCGGATCACGGCGATAAACAGGGCTGCGAGCTGTCCGCGCAGCTTATCGTCCAGCTCCCCCACCATTCCGAAGTCGATCAGGCCGATCTGGGAATTGGGCTGGACAAAAATGTTCCCGGGGTGGGGATCGGCGTGAAAAAGCCCAAATTCGAAGACCATCTTCATTTCCGCGTCCGCAGCCGTCGCGGCCAGCGCCCTGCGGTCCACTCCCGCAGCGTCCAGGGCCGCCGTGTCGGTGACCTTCATACCGTGGAGCCGCTGCATGGTCAGGACTTTGTGGGTGCTGTGCTGCCAGTAGATCCGCGGGATGATAACGGCGGGGTCCTCAGAGAAATTCAGCGCAAACCGGTCGGCGTTCCGTCCTTCCTGCACGTAGTCCATTTCCTGCCGGAGCGTGGAAGCGAACTCATCCATAAATCCTTTGACGTCGTAGTCACGGGCTGCCTCCCAATGCCGGCTGGCGTGGGCGGCCAGAGACTGCAGGATGGAGAGGTCGGCTTCGACCTCGGGCACGATCCCGGGCCGCCGGACTTTCACCACCACGTCTGCGCCGTCCTTTAACCTTGCTCCGTAGGCCTGGCCGATGGAGGCGCTCGCAATGGGGGTGGTGTCGAAGGAAGCGAACACGCTGAGGGGGTCGTCGCCGATTTCCTGCCGAAGTTCCTCCCTGACGGCTTCCCACGGCGCGGGGGTGGCATTGTCCTGGAGCTTGGCGAGCTCATCCATATAGGCCGGCGGAAGCAGGTCCGAGCGGGTGGAGAGCAGCTGCCCCAGCTTGACGTAGGTTGGCCCCAGCTCTTCCAGGGCCCGGCGCAGGTATTCCGGGCTGGCCATTCTGGGGTTCCCGGCGTCCTCAGCGGACCGTTTGCGGAACGGCAGGCGGGACTCCAGGCCGGAAACCGAGACCAGATAGCCGAGCCCGTTCCGGTAGAGAATCTCGGCCATCTGGCGGTAGCGGTCAAAGTTGTTCTTCATCTGCTTCTTCCCCTCGGGGACGCGCAGGGGTGCACGGCCCTACAGGGAACGATAGCCGTGCCGGAGAGCCGGAGAACAGGGAGATCAACCCTGTACCCGCCGCTGGGACCTGCCCGCGGCGTCGGAGTCCACCGCTGCCAAGGTGCCCGCCACCAGCAAAGCCGCGATGCTGAAGCCCACTGCAACCAGTGGCAGGACCCAGGAACCGGTCAGCGTGTTCAGGCTGCCCAGAATTACGGGCCCGGCTGCGGCAACCAGATAGCCGCCGCCCTGCACCAGGGCCGAAACCTGGCCGGCCTGGCGGGTTGACCCGCCGAGACGCACCAGGATCAGGAAGATCACGGTGATGCCGGCTCCCTGGGCGACACCGCCGACGGTGACCCAGACGGCCCAGCCGGAGGGCGCCAGCAGCAGTCCGAGGGGCAGTGCGGCCCATGCGGCGCAGGTCAGCCACAGCAGCGTCCGGCTTCGGAGCCGGCGGGACAGCAGCGGAACGGCCAGGGCACCGGCTATTCCGGGCCCCTGGAACAGCGAGGCGCCTGCCCCGGCTGCCGTGGCATCAAGGCCGGCGACATCGGAGAGCAGCGTGGGCAGCCAGGTGGAGACAGCGTAAAACGCGAACGCCTGGCCGCTGAAGGCGATCAGGAGGATCCAGGCGGCAGGCATCCGCCAGCCGGCCCGGTCCGCGGCGGGGGCTGCCGGTACCGCGGGCACGCCGCCCGGCCGGGGTGCGGCTTCCGGCTCCAGCCCGGTTCCGTGGGCGGCATTCCCCTTCGCCTTGTCCGATCCAAGGAGGAAGGCGCGCCAGCCCACCAGCGTCAGCCACGCCAGCGCCGCCACCAGCGCCAGGGCGCTCCACAGCACCAGCGCCGTGCGCCACCCGAAGGCCTCTGCAAGGGGCGCCGTAATGATCAGTGTCGTCATCGAGCCGATGTTCATCGCCGCCGTGTACACGCCGGTAACCAGGGGTACGCGGGCCGGTGGGAAATCACGGCGGATCACCACAGGGACCAGGACATTGCCGACGGCGATGGAAGCGCCGATGACGACGGTGCCTGCCAGCGCCAGTTCGGCACCGCCTGAGGACCTCAGGACGGTTCCCGCAGCAATTCCCGCAAGGCAGACGGCGATGGCCTGGTCCGGTCCGCTGCGCCGCAGCAGGGGCAGCGCCACGAAGGACACCACGCCGAAACAGGCTATCGGAAGGCTGGTCAGCAGGCCCGCTGTCCCTACGGACATGTCCAGCTCCACCTGCAGCAGGCCCAGGATCGGCGAGGGGGCGACAACTGGTCCGCGCAGATTCAGCGCGATCAGGATGATGCCGGTGAGAGCTCCCCAGAACACCCAGGGCCCCGTCCGCTGCTTCCCGCTTCGTCCGGTGGCAGCTGGACTGTCGATGTGCATGGGTACCTGCTTCGCTGAAGGCTTGTTCGTTCCGCTCTGGCGGCCTTCCGCGATTCTGTCAGCTGGCGGCCCGGGTACGGGCACCGGATCCTGAGTGTGACTTTTATGCTGCCGGGAGGTCTGCCTCTGTCCGGGGCGGTCCCGCCGGAAGATGGTGCTTGGGCAGGCGGTCACGGTCGTACGTGACTTCGGTGTAGCCGTGCGGTGCCGGGCGGCCATGCTCGTCGAGGTTGACGAAGACGATCCGCTCGATGGTCAGGATGCTGGACCGGGTAATCATGTTCCGGACTTCGGCCTGCATGGTCAGCGAGGTGGTGCCGAATTTTGTGGCCCGCAGGCCCATCTCGATCAGGTCACCCTGCTGGGCCGAGCTCACGAAGTTGATCTCGGACATCAGTTTTGTCACCACGCGGCCGTTACCCATCTGGAGGATCGCGTAGATGGTGGCTTCCTCGTCGATCCAGCGCAGCAGCGAGCCACCGAAGAGGGTGCCGTTGGCGTTCAGGTCCTCAGGGCGGACCCATTTGCGGGTATGAAAATTGATATTGCCGGGTTCCATATTTATTAACATATCGCCGCACCCCACTGCTCAGGGGTACTCCGAGAGGACTCTCACAGAGCCCTGTTGCGGGTATCCCAGCCCGGTTCAAAGGACCTGGCACACGGCGCTACGGTGATGAAAGTCCGGGGGTGCCCCCCCCCGGGAGACGGCCGGGACCGCCGATCCCGGTACCGAGCCCAAGCAGGACCAACAGGCTGCCCGCTATGATCATCACGATTTTGCCGGCGCGCATGGTGGTACGTCCCTCCGGTGTCCCAGGCTGCGGTCCCCGCGTTTCAGGGTTCCCCGTCCCCGGACCGTGTCAAGGAGGAAGCGCTAGCCTCCCGGCACCTGAAGCACGTCGGCGAGGTCGAACCGCACGGCTTCTTCGAGCTGGGCATAGCCGCAGGATTCCGGGTCCCGGTCAGGGCGCCAGCGGACAAAACTGGGCGGGTGCCGGAAACGCGGGCCTTCCATATGGTCGTAGGCGACCTCCACGACACGCTCCGGGCGCAGCGGCGTGAAGGAAAGGTCCTTCGTCCCGCTCCACCTGCTGCCTTCGGCGTTCCGCGGAGTCCGGGTACCGGCGGTTTGCTCCGCCTCGGTCCAGGGATGGGCGCTGTCCCAGGTCACCAGGGGCTGCAGTTCCTCGAACAGCTCCTGGCGGCGGGGCATCGGGAAGGCACCGATCACACCCACATTGGCGAGGACCCCGCCGTCGTCGTAAAGCCCCAGCAGCAGGGAACCTATCCGGTCCTCCCCGCTCTTGTGCACGCGGTAGCCGGCTACGACGCAGTCGGCCGTACGGCGGTGCTTGACCTTGAGCATGGTCCGCTTGCCCGGTTCGTACGGCGCATCCAGGGGTTTGGCGAGGATACCGTCCAGACCTGCTCCTTCGAAGCGGCTGAACCAGTCCCGGGCGGTAGCCGGATCCAGGGTCTGCCGGGTCAGGTGCAGCCGGCCGCCCGCCGTTCCCAGAGCAGATTCCAGCGCTGCCCGCCGACTCTGGAATGCCTGGCCGGTTAGATCCCGGCTGCCCAGGGCAACCAGGTCGAACGCCACGAAAGAGGCGGGCGTCTGGCTGGCCAAGAGTTCCACCCGGCTGGCCGCGGGGTGGATGCGCTGCTGCAGCTGATCAAAGTCCAGCCGCGTGCCATCGGCGCTGACCAGGATGATCTCGCCGTCCAGCACGCACTTTTCCGGCAAACCGTCCCGGAAGGCGTCCATAAGTTCCGGGAAATAGCGGTTCATGGCCCGTCCGTTGCGGCTCGTGACCGCCACCTCCCCGCCATCGCGGAAGACCACGGCGCGGAATCCGTCCCATTTGGGTTCGTACGCGAAGCTGCCTTCGGGGACGCCGTCAACGGCCTTGGCGAGCATGGGGTCGACCGGCGGCATAAGCGGCAATTCCATGGGGTACCTTCCGACGAGGAGACATTTCCCGGGGTGAGCTCCACCGTAGGATGCAATTATGAGTCTGAACAGCATGGCACCCCACCCCGGCGGCTCCGGTCCCGGCTCCGGAGCGGCATCGGCCGGCCCGCAGGCAGCTGGCTATGAGCCGTCCCTGCTGCACCCGGTCCATACTTTTGGCGGCCGGACCCTTGATTTCCGCCGCCGCGTGGCGTTGATGGCCATCATCAACCGGACCCCGGACTCGTTCTACGACGCGGGTGCCACTTATGCGCTGGACGCCGCCGTGGGCGCCGCGCTCCAGGCAGTTTCCGACGGCGCCGATTGGGTGGACATTGGCGGCGTTCCCTTCGCCCCCGGGCCGGCCCTGGACGCAGCGCAGGAAGCGGCGCGGGTGGTACCGGTTATCCAGGCGGTCCGCGCATCCTCGGACGTGATCATTTCCGCCGACACGTTCCTCCCGGCAGTGGCGGAGGCGGCCATCGAGGCCGGTGCCACGGTCATCAACGACACCACCGGGCTGCACAATGCCGATCTGGCGCGGGTGGCCGCGGCCGCCGGCGTCCATCTGGTCATCACGCACAGTCTGGCAGCTCCGCGCACTGTTTACCCCCGGCCGCAATACGGAGATGTAGTTGCCGAGGTGGCGGAGTTCCTCCGCCGGCGCAGCGGCTATGCCCAGGAACTGGGGGTCCCGCCGGAAAAGATCATCATTGACCCCGGGCACGACCTGAACAAAAACACCCTCCATTCACTGGAGCTGACCCGCCGGTTGTCCGAAATAGCGGCGATCGGCTACCCGGTGCTGGCCGCCGTCTCGAATAAGGACTTCATCGGCGAAACCCTGGATGCGCCGAAATCCGAACGGGTGGAAGGTTCGCTCGCGGCCGGAATAGCCAGCATCATGAACGGAGCCCGGATCCTGCGGATGCACAACGTTACCGCCGCAAGCAGCGCCATTCGGATGACTGAAGCCATCCTCGGCTGGCGGGAGCCGGCCTATCTGCGGCACAACATGGGCGATGTCAACGAACCGGCGGCCAAGGAATGAGCGCGGTGATTACCGTCCCGGGGTCTCCAGAGGGGCTCAGCGATGAGCAGCTGCTGGACGCCTACGCCTGGGATGAAGGCCCGCTCCGGAAGGACCGCCCCGTTTTCCGCTTCAATTTCGTGGCGTCAGCCGACGGCGCCGCGGCGGTCGACGGGCGTTCCGGCGGGCTTGGCGACGACGCCGACCACCGGGTCTTCGAACTGCTGCGGCGTACCTGCGGCGCCGTCCTGGTGGGTGCCGGAACGGTGCGTGCGGAGGGCTACGCCGGACGGCTGATCGATACCGGGTCGATGGCCTGGCGGGCGGCGAACGGCCTGCCCGCGCACCCCGGACTTGCCATTGTCTCCGGCACACTGGATCTGGATCCCCTCAGTCCGCTCTTTACCCAGGCGCCCGTCCGGCCGCTGATCCTGACGACGGCGATCGCTCCGCCTGAGCGGCGCACGGCCTTGGAGAAGGTGGCGGACGTTGCCGTGGCCGGAGCCCGGACGGTGGAACCGGAACAGGCTGGGCGGGTGCTCGCAGAGCGCGGATTCCACCGGGTCCTGTGCGAAGGCGGTCCGCACCTCTTCGGCACGTTCCAGGCTGCAGGCCTGGTGGATGGTCTCTGCCTGACCCTCAGCCCTGTGATGACTGCGGGCAACGCGACCCGCATAACGGCAGGGACCCCGGAGCTGCCGCCCCGGCGGATGGAACTGGCACATGTGCTGCGCAGCGGCGACACCCTGCTGCTGCGCTACCGGACCGCCGGACCGGGAGCCGGTTAGAGGTTGATCATGTGCCCGGTCAGTCCGTGGAACGCTTCCTGGAGCGCCTCGCTCAGGGTGGGATGGGTGTGGACGTTCCGCGCGAGTTCCGCGGCGGTCAGGTCCCATTTCTGCGCCAGAGTCAGTTCCGGCAGCAGCTCTGAGACATCCGGGCCGATCAGGTGTCCGCCCAGCAACTCACCGTAGGCCGAATCCGCAATCAGCTTGACGAAGCCCACCGGTTCACCGAGGCCATGGGCCTTGCCGTTGGCAGTGAACGGGAAGGTGCTGACCAGGACGTCGTGCCCCTCATCCCGTGCCTGCTGCTCGGTGAGCCCGAAGCTGGCCACCTGCGGCTGGCAGAAGGTGGCCCGCGGCATCATCCGGTAGTCCCCCAGCGGCATTGTCTCAGCGCCGCCGATGGTCTCAGCCGCGACCACCCCCTGGGCCTCCGCCACGTGCGCGAGCTGGAGTTTGCCGGTCACGTCCCCGATAGCAAACAGGCCGGGCACGCTGGTGCGCATGTAGTCATCAATGGCGATGGCTCCGCGGTCAGTGACCTCCACACCGGTGGATTCGAGGCCGAAGCCGCCGAGCCGCGGTGCGAACCCTACGGACATCATCACCCGGTCGGCGTCGATGTTCTGCTTTGCGCCGGCTTTATCCGTGTAGGTGACCCTGACCGAGGACCCGTTGTCCGTGACGGTTTCCACTTTGGCTGAGGTGTGGATGGGGATGCCGAGCTTCTTGTACTGTTTGGTGATTTCCTTGGAAACGTCGGCGTCCTCATTCGGCAGGGCACGGTCCAGGAACTCAATGATGGTCACGTCGACGCCGTAGCTGCGCAGGACGTAGCCGAACTCCATGCCGATCGCACCCGCTCCCACAATTACCATTTTTGCGGGCAGGTCCCGGCTGAGGATCTGGGTTTCGTAGGTGACCACGTTCTCGCTCAGCTCCACGCCCGGAAGCAGCTTGACGGTTGCACCGGTAGCGATGATGGCATGGTCAAAGGTCAGTTCCTCGGTTCCGCCCTTGCCGAGGCTGACCTCCATCCTGTGCGCGCCCTTGAAGCTGCCCCGGCCGTCGTACTCGGTGATTTTGTTCTTCTTCATCAGGTAATGGACGCCCTTGACCCTGCCCTCGGCCACCTGCCGGCTGCGCTCATAGGCCGCACCGTAGTCGAAGCTGACCTCACCGCGTATCCCGAAGGTGCCGGCCTGCCGGGTAAAGAGCTGGGCCAGCTCTGCGTTGCGCAGCAGGGCCTTGGACGGGATGCAGCCCACATTCAGGCAGACACCGCCCCAGTACTTTTCCTCCACCACGGCAACACTGAGTCCCAGCTGGGCTGCCCGGATAGCCGCCACGTAACCGCCCGGGCCGGCCCCCAGGACCACGACGTCGTAATGTGCACTCATGCTGGCTCCTCGTCAGATCTGTTCAGACAGGCAAAACCGCAAGCTGGCTTAACCCTCTCACGGGCCCGCCGGGGACTCCATGGCTGGTCCCGGCTCAGATGTAGCCGCGGTAGCCCTGCCACGCGACCCGGCGTTCGGCGAAGGGATCGGACTCGATCCGGTCCTCCACGTCGAAGATCCTGGTGTGCCGGTTCTTTTCCTCATACCGCGGCCAGTCCTCGCCCGGAAGGTGGCTGCGGGCGAGGCTAAGCAGCGACCCCTGGAACCGGGCGGAAAGCTCCTTGAGCTCGTCCATGCCGCCAAGGAGCGAGAGCGCCCGCATCATCCGCTCATTCGTTTCGCCGAACATCACGGGCACATCGAATGCGTGGGTTGCACCCAGGCCCAGGAGGTTCATCAGCCGGGTGGCGTAGTCGTACCGGTAGGTCCAGGTGGGGGCGATGCGTGAGTGGCCTTCGGCCACCATCTGGCTGGGGTACCAGAAGACGAGGTCACCGCTCATTTCCACGGACCGTTCCCGCGACGGATAACCCGGATAAGCTGCCACCACACGGTCCCGGGCCGCGGGGTCCGTTCCGGCGAACATCCGCTCGATCCGTTCCGGGGTGGAAGGCAGGATGTTGTCGAGTTTGGCAAAAAGCGCGCCTTCCTGGGCCATGGTGCCCAGGACCATGGGTTTGGGTGCGGACTGACCGTCCAGGAACGTGTCGATCGGATGCCGGGGCAGGAAGCGGCCGTCGATCACCGGGGACACGCTGAGCGTGCCGGGTTGGACCACGGGCCCGATCTTGGTGGTCATTTCCCGGGTTGCGCTGACCAGTTTGGCGGCGGAGATGGTGCTGAGCGCCTCCGCTGCATCGGATTCGTCCACCCTGAGAATTTCAAGCAGATCCAGTGCCCAGCGCTCGTGCATGTCGGGATAGTAGGCTCCGGACGGTGCCGGGCTCTGGGCGAAGGCCTTGTGGAAGTAGGGGGCCGCGGAGGGGATGCACATCAGCGCCGTGACGGATATCCCGCCGGCAGACTCGCCGAAGATCGTTACGTTGTCCGGATCACCGCCGAAGGCAGCGATATTCCGGTTAACCCATTCCAGTGCCGCCACCTGGTCCCGGAGTCCCACATTTGAATCGAAGGGCCGCTCAGGAGTAGCGAAACTGGTGAAGTCCATAAACCCCAGCGCGCCGATCCGGTAGTTGAGGCAGACGTAGACCACACCGCCGCTGCGGACCAAGTTGGCTCCGCGGTAGGTGCGCACCGCCGAGGAGCCGGAGCTGAACGCACCACCATAGAAATACACCAGGACCGGCAGCAGACCGGACGGCGGGTCCAGGGGCGAGCTGACATTGACGGTCAGGCAGTCTTCGCCCATCAGCGGACGGCGGCGGGACCGTTTCAGCGACATACCGCGGAGCTGCGGCGGAATGGGACCAAATTCAGAGGCGTCCCGCACCCCGGTCCAACTGGCGGGAGGCTCCGGTGCCCGCAGCCTCAGCTCACCCAGCGGAGGTGCAGCGTAGGGAATACCGCGCCAGGTGCGCACTCCGTCGTCGACCGTTCCGCGGACCCAGCCGTTGGCTGTTTCCACCTCCAGCGCTGAAATGTCCAGGGACATGGCTCACCTTCCACCGGGGCGGCGCATCGCAGCGCCTGGTATGACCTGTACGGTCCCGGCTTCAGCAATTTTGGCGCCGCGCGAAGGGCGCAGTCCCTTTCTGATGCACTTTGCACCACCGGAGGTGTTCTTCCAGGACCAGTGCCGCGCATACCAACGATAGGCCCCGCTGCAGGCCCCGGACCAGAGTCCGGCGAAAGGTTCGGACGGCCGCACCCGGATGCCGGGGCGGAAATTCCTGCCGGATCAGTCCTGGTATGCGGGCTCAGGCACCCGCCGCAGGAGAACCGGACGGGGGGCCGGCCGGAACCGGCGGTTCTGGAGATACCGGTGGACGGCTACCTCCTTCAGGCAGAGCAGTCCCACTGCCACCACATTGAGGAGGACTTTGGCCGGTGTGGACCAGTCTGTCAGGACGCAGAGCATCCAAACGGTCATCAGGACCGGTATGTCCATCATGCGCAGTGCGGCCGGCGGCCTTTCGGCGCGCCGGACTGCGGCTGCTGGCTGAGCTGACATCCATGTGCTCGTCGAAGCCATGACAACTTCTTTCCCCCGCGAGACGGTGGCGCAGTTATCATCCATGACACAGCTGCCACCCTTGAGTAACTATTATCACATGTTTAACACCAATCACAGTTTTCGGGACAAAACTGCCTCAGGCGCTTAACGTTCTGCCGTCTAACGTTCAGCTACACTTCCGTCCTGCACCAGCCAGAGCCGGTCCAGATGCACGTTCTGCAGCATCCGGCGGTCGTGGGTTACCAGAAGCAGAGTTCCGGCATAGCTTTCCAGTGCTTCTTCAAGCTGCTCAATGGCCGGGAGATCCAGGTGGTTGGTGGGCTCATCCAGGACCAGCAGATTTACCCCGCGTGCCTGCAGCAGCGCCAGGGCCGCACGGGTCCGCTCGCCCGGCGACAGCGCACCAACCAGGCTGGACGACTGGTCCGCCTTGAGGCCGAACTTCGCCAGCAGGGTGCGCACCTCAGCCGGGTTCATCTCCGGAACGCAGGATTCAAACGCATCGGCGAGCAACTCGTCTGCCCGGAGCTGGCCGCGCAGCTGGTCAATTTCGCCCACCGCCACGGAAGCGCCGAGCGTCGCCGTGCCGGCGTCGGGTTCCAGTCTGCCCAGCAGCATCTGCAGCAGCGTCGACTTCCCCGCCCCGTTGGGACCGGTGATGGCGATCCGTTCACCGGCGTTCACCTGAAGCGAGACCGGGCCCAGCGTGAAGCCGCCGCGCCGGATCGTGGCTTCATTCAGCACTGCGGTGACAGTGCTGGACCGGGGCGCCGGAGCGATGCTGAACTGGAGCTGCCACTCCTTGCGGGGCTCTTCAACCTCGTCAAGGCGGGCGATCCGCGACTCCATCTGCCGGACCTTCTGCGCCTGCTTTTCGGATGACTCCGTGCTGGCCTTCCGCCGGATTTTGTCATTGTCCGGAGACTTCTTCATGGCGTTGCGAACGCCCTGCGAACTCCATTCACGGGTGGTCCTGGCCCGGGCAACCAGATCTGCCTTCCGCCCGGCAAACTCCTCATAGGCTTCCCTGGCATGGCGCTTCGCCACAGCCCGTTCCTCGAGGAAGGCGTCATATCCGCCGTCATACACCGCCACCTGGTTTTGGGCTAGGTCAAGTTCCACCACCCGTGTGACACAGCGGGCGAGGAACTCACGGTCGTGGGACACCAGGACGACGCCGCCGCGAAGGCCGCGGACGAACTCCTCGAGCTTTGCCAGACCGTCGAGGTCCAGATCGTTGGTGGGTTCATCCAGCAGCACGATGTCAAAGCGGCTGAGCAGCAGCGCGGCCAGGGCCACCCGTGCTGCCTGGCCGCCGGACAGGCCGGTCATTAGGGCTTCCGGACCGGTTTCCAGGCCCAGTTCCGCCAGGACGGCCGGCATCCGCTCCGCCAGGTCCGCGGCGCCAGATGCCAGCCAGGTATCCAGCGCCGCCGCATACCGGTCATCTGCGCCCTTGGTTTCCGCCCCCAGTTCCTCCGCGGCGGCCTCCATGGCTGCGGTGGCCGCGGCAGCGCCTGTCCGCCTGGCGATGTAGGCCGCCACCGTTTCCCCGGGAACCCGCTCGTGTTCCTGCGGCAGCCAGCCGACGAATGCATCCGTGGGGTGCCGCTGGACCTCGCCGCCCATCGGTTCCGCAGCTCCGGCCAGGATTTTCAGGAGGGTGGACTTACCGGCACCGTTGGCACCCACCACTCCGACGACGTCGCCCGGGGCAACTGTGAGTGAGAGGTTCGAAAAGAGGACGCGGTGGGCGTGGCCCCCGGAAAGTTCCCGGGTGAGCAGTGTTGCGGTCATCCAACAATCCTATGCGGCGCCGTGTCTGCTGCCGCACCAGCCTGGCAGGGCCGGCTGCAGCGGCGGCTTCGGCCTACCGGTACCCGCGGTAGCCGTTCCAGGCCTTCCGGCGGGCGCTGCGGGGATCCAGTTCGATGCGGTCGTACCGGTCAAAGATCTTGGTCCGGCGGGAAGCCGTGTCGTATTTGGGCCACATGGGCCCGGGCACGCCGCTCTTTGCGAACCGCAGCAGGGCAGCCTGGAACCGGTGCCCCACGTTCGCAGCGGTGCGCCGGTTCCCCAGCCCCACCAGCACCTTGCCCGCTCCTGAGCCGTAGGTGCCGAAAACTGCGGGCAGGTCCAATCCGTGTGTTGCCCCCAAACCGGCCAGGCGGGCGGCGCGGGGCGCATAGTCAAACCGGTAGCACCAGGCCGGCGCGTACTCCGAATGGGCCTGGACCAGCTGGATCCCCGGGTGCCAGAAGATGGCGTCGCCTCCCAGCTCGACTGCCTGCCGCTTGTGCGGGTAGCCCTGGTACGCCGCCGTCACGCGATCACGGAGACCGGGTTCTGTCAGGGCGAACATTTTCTCGATGCGCTCAGCGGAGGTGGGCAGGATGTCATGGAATTTGTCGAACAGCGTGCCCTCGCTGTCCATGGTGCCCAGGACGAGCGGAAGCCGCTGAGCGGCGCCCTGGGCATAGGCGTCCAGGGGGTGCAGCGGCAGGAGGGAACCGTCCACTACCGGCGCCAGGCTCCGCGCTCCGGGCTGCGCATCCGGTGTGATCTTTCCGGCCAGCTGATCGGCTGCCGCAACCAGCGACGCAGCGGGCAATTCGCTCAGTGCTTCCGCAGCACCGCCGCTCCCGATACCGAGGATCCCGAGGAACTCAGCGGCCCACTGAGCCGCAAGCTCCGGCCCATAGACTGCTCCTGCGGCCGGACTCTGGAGGAAGGCACGGTGGAAAAGTCCGTCTGCCGCCGGGACGCACATCAGGGTCAGCGCAGCGGTGGCCCCGGCGGACTCGCCGAAGAGCGTGACGTTGCCAGGGTCTCCCCCGAAGGCCGCGATGTTCCGCTGCACCCACTCAAGCGCGGCCACCTGGTCCGCCAGCCCGGGATTGGCGTCGAACGGCCGTTCCGGCGTGGAGTAGGCGCGGAAGTCCATGAATCCCAGCGCCCCGAGGCGGTAGTTCATCGCTACGAAAAGAACGTTCCCTCCGGTCACCAGCGCGGATCCGTCGATCAGGTCCATGGCTGCGGACCCGGTGCTGAAGGCACCGCCGTGCAGGAAGACAAGTACAGGCAGCGGCTCGGCTGAGAGTTCCTTCGGGGCCGTGACATTGATCGTGAGGCAGTCTTCACTCATGGGAGTACCGGGACCCGCGGCGGCCAGCAGGCGGCGGGTGCGCTGCGGAGCCCACGGGCCGTATCCGGAGGCGTCCAGGACATCGTGCCAGGGCCGCGCCCTGCGCGGCAGCCGCAGCCTCAGCTCACCGACCGGCGCTTCCGCATAGGGAATGCCGCGCCAGGAGCGCGTTTGACCCCGGACACGTCCCCGGACCGGGCCTTCACTGGTCTGGACGGTGAGGCCGGCTTCTGCGGTGGCAGTGGACATGGGCATCCTTTCAACCGGTGGAGCCTGCAGGCTGGCCCGGCAGAGCCCGGCGCCACTTCTGGATACTAGCCAGCACCGCCGCCATGCACCATCCTCCCCGGGCTGCTGTTCGTCCTTGGTGCCAACTTGGTCTCCGCCGGTCCTGGTGCGGCTCCCCCATCCTGGTTCAGCCGGCGGCTGAAGAACCCTGCGGCGGATCACTAAGTATGCTTATGCTTGCCGGGTACATCCCGATGAGAGGAGCAACATGGCACGAGTGGCAATCATTGGCGGTCATGGAAAAGTGGCGCTGCAGCTGGCTAAGGATCTGGCGGCAGGAGGCCACCAGGTCACCTCACTGTTCAGGAATCCAGACCATGTAACCGAAGTCGCCGCCACCGGCGCCGCACCCGTGGTGGCCGATGTTGAATCCTTGGACACTGCGGGAATCGCGGAACGGCTGGCCGGCCAGGACGCCGTCATCTGGTCGGCAGGTGCAGGCGGCGGTTCGGCGGAGCGTACCTACGCCGTGGACCGCGACGCCGCCATCCGCTCCATTGACGCGGCCGGGCAGGCCGGGGTGCGCCGGTACGTCATGGTTTCCTACATGGGAGCAGGCAAGGACCATGGCGTGCCCGAGGACAACAGCTTCTTCGCCTACGCCGAGGCCAAGGCTGCGGCAGACAGCTATCTGCGCGGCAGTGGCCTCGATTGGACCATCCTCGGCCCCAGCGTACTTACCGACGATCCGGGGACGGGACGCATCAGCATCGGCCCCGCCCAGGACGGAACCGTGTCCAGGGCGGATGTAGCAGCCGTCGCCGCGGCGGTGCTGGACCGGCCGGCCACGGTTGGCACGTTTATCGAGTTCATTAATGGCGACACTCCGATTGCCGAGGCACTCAATTCAGTGAGCAGGGCCTAGGAGCGGATCCACAATCGGGTGTGCGGCTGGCCTCCTGGCCGGCCGCACACCCGTTTTGTTTCTGTCCAACCCTCTTCCATCCCGGGCTGGGTGCCACCGCGAACCGCCGGAGGAGTCAGAGCATTCCGGCGTGCGGTGGGTCGGTCAAGAGGGGCTCCTGGGCCGCACCGGAGCCCGGTGCCACGGCGAAGACCTCGGGTGCTGCAAACCCCGCATTGCCGAACGCCCTCACCACCGCCCGCTCCACGCGTTCTGCATCGGCAACCCGCACCAGGGCGATGGCTGATCCGCCGAACCCTCCGCCGGTCATCCTGGCTCCGGCGGCTCCGGCAGCCAGGGAGGCTTCCACCGCCAGGTCAAGTTCCGGGCAGGAGACCTCGAAGTCATCACGCAGGGATTCGTGGCTGGAGGCCAGGACCGGTCCGAGTTTCGCCACCGGCTTTCCGCTTTCCAGATGCCCAACCACGGATTGCACGCGGGCGTTCTCACTCACGACGTGCCGCGCCCTGCGGTAGGCCCGGTGGTCCAGCTGCCCGGCAGCGAGCACGAGTTCAGGGAGCCCGATCTCACGCAGGGACTCCAGGCCCAGCTGCTCCGCGGCTCTTTCGCAGTCCCGCCGCCGGTCGGCATAGCCGCCGGAGTCATGGGCGTGGCTGACCTTCGTATCGATCACCAGCAAAAGCATGCCCTCGGCTGCGAAATTCAGCGGCACCAGGCGGCCTTCGCGGGACCGGCAATCCAGGAACAGACCGTGGCCGGCGGTGCAGAGCAGCGACGCCGACTGGTCGAGGATGCCCGTGGGGGCCCCGGCAAAATCGTTCTCTGCCTGCTGGCACAGCAGCACCAGTTCCTCCGGTGGCCGCTGCGCGCCGGAAAGATCGTTGACGGCCAGCGCCACGGCACATTCGACGGCGGCGGAAGAGGATAGCCCGGCTCCCACGGGAACATCGGAGTCCAGCAGGATGTCCATCCCGGGAACGGCAATCCCGCGCAGCCCGAAGGCCCAGTGGACCCCGGCCGCATAGCGGCTCCACCCCGCCAGCTTTCCCGGCGCCAGGTCTTCGATCCGGATTTCCGCCGGCTGCCCTTTCCCGGTAGTGGCCAGCAGCAGCCGTCCGTCGCTCCGCGGCGCCGCAGCCACCCGTGCGCGCCGGTCGATCGCCAGCGGGAAGACCAGGCCCAGGTTGTAATCCGTGTGCTCACCGATCAGGTTGACCCGGCCCGGCGCCGACCACACGCCCGACGGCGGCGCTCCGTAGGTTGCCGCAAAGGAATCTTCCATGCTCCGTGCTGTGCCGCTCATACCGGCTCCTCCTGTCCGGGCCGGGGATTGGGCCCAGCTGGCTGCCGGCTTCCTGGAAACGCTCCGGTCCCGGTTTCGCCGCTGGCACTGGTTTCGCTGCCGGCCCCGGTATCGGAGGCGAACGGCGGCAGAACGGAGCGGAGCCGTTCGGCTGCCTGCTCGGGCATCACATCACCGATGAACGCGCCCATGGCGGCCTCCGACCCCGCGAGGTACTTCAGTTTGTTCTCCGCCCGCCGCGGGGACGTCAGCTGCAGATGCAGGCGATAGGCTCCGCGCGCCGGATGGACGGCCGGGGCCTGGTACCAGGCAGCGATGTAGGGCGTGGGGGTGGGATACAGGGACTCGACCCGGCGCAGCAGGTCCAGGTACAAGCCGGAAAGCTCTTCGCGCTCAGCGGCGGTGAGGGACGGCAGGTCCGGAACCGGCCGGTGCGGAACGACGTGCACCTCGACGGGCATCCTGGCGGCGAAGGGTACATAAGCGGTCCAGTGCCTGCCCCGGCTGACGATGCGGCGTCCGTCCGCGGTTTCGCTGGCCAGCAGGGACGCGAACAGGTCCCCTCCGGTCGCTTCCTGAAACCGGGCGGCGGACTCCAGGTGCGTCAGCGTCCGGGGCGTGACGTACGGGTACGCGTAGATCTGTCCGTGCGGGTGGTGCAGGGTTACGCCGATCTCAGCGCCGCGGTTTTCGAAGATGAACACCTGTTCAACGCCCGGGAGCGTGGAAAGCTCGGCCGTGCGCTGGGTCCAGGCCCGGATGACGGTCCGCACCCGCTCGCGGGACAGCCCCGGAAAGGAGGTGCTGTGATCCGCTGAGAAGGCGATGACCTCACAGCGCCCGCCGGCGGGCGCCGTCTGGCCGGGGACCGGTGGCAGCTGCCCCTCGCCGGTTCCGGGACCAAAGGAGGGAAAACGGTTCTCGAACACGGCGACGTCGTAGCCCTGCGCTGGGATCTCCGTGGCGCGTTCCGGCCCGGAGGGGCAGAGCGGGCACTCCGCCGCCGGTGGAAGGTGCGTGCGTGACTGGCGATGGGTCGCGTAGGACACCCAGTCACCGAGGAGCGGGTCCCGGCGCAGTTCCGGGGCTGCGGGGCGTGGCGGAAGATCCCTGGTGTCGGCCGGGGACGGTCCCGGCCACGGATGGTTCCCGGCGTCAAAGAAGTACAGCAGCTCGCGTCCGTCGGCCAGCCGGGAACGAAGCGGTCCGGCTGTTCCGGTGCCGGCGGTGTCGCTCATCCGCGCGGTTCCCTAGCCGGTGATCTTGTATTTGGCCCGGTCTGCTTCATCCAGGGCCACCTGCTCCTCCGGCGTCATGGCAGAACCGCCGCGGCTGACGGGCATCCACCACGCCCCGGCAGGCGGCTGTTCCGGATAGGTATCGATGCACTCGTCGATGCCCGCCTGCAGAATCTCCTGCAGCCGGGTTGTTTCCTCCTGCACGGAAGCCGAGGGGTCAACGTTGACCGGCGCGCCGACGTGAATCCGCACCGGCGTTTTCCAGACCGCCTTCAGGCTGAGGCCGTGGCCGCGGGTCAGCATCCGGTGGCCACCCCAGACGGACACGGGAATGATCGGCACATCCGCCTCGGCAGCCATGCGCACGGCACCGGTCTTGAGCTGCCGGACGGCGAAACTCCGGCTGACGCCGGCCTCCGGGAGCACTGCCAGGTAATCGCCGCGGTGCAGTTTCTCCACCGATTCGGTATAGGCGGCAGCCCCGTTGGACCTGTCCACCACCACATGCTCACACCAGTCACACACTGCAGCCACGAATTTCTTGCGGGCGGCTTTTTTCGTGACGAGGAAGCGCATGTGGACGCGCAGCTGCTTCCAGAGCAGATACTCGGCGAAAACGAAGTCCAGGTAGCCGAAGTGCGTTACCGCGACCACGGCGCCCCTGCCCGGCGCCACCTCGCGGTTCAGCCCGCGGATCACTTCGTCTGAGGGAAGGTTCTCCAGACCGGAGGGGATGACTTTGATGCGGAACAGCTTCACCGCGGCGACGCCTGCCAGAACGATCGTGCGGTAAACGTATTTGTTCGGCCGGCGTTTCCGGGGCAAGGTTGCCTCCTGGTGTGGGGTTAGCAGGGCTTCGCGCCAATTCTATCCCTGCCCCGGGGGCTGCTTGAATCCGCTGGCTGCGGGGTTTAGGTACCGCCCCGCCCGGTGCCCCGCAGAAGCAGATATTCCCAGTCCATTTCGATACCGGCATCGGTTGTCCGGGCATGCCGTTCCGCCAGCCCGGAGAGTTCCCGATCGAGTGCGGCGGTCCGTTCCGCGTCCCCGCCCAGTCCGCGGTAGACGCCCATGGTGGGCCCGTAGTTGGCTTTGAAGAAATCCCGGAAATGGTCAGGTTCGGTAAACCGGTCCACGGTCACCGTGGCCCGCTGCGTTGCCACGCCGTCCACCAGGCCGTCGAGGAGTGCCCCGATGTAGTCCTCACTGCCCCACATCGGCGGGCTGGCGGCCCCGGGCGGAGGGGTGGGCTGGTAATCGCGCATGATCCCGAACATTTCCCCGATGAACCCCTCCGGAGTCCAATTCAGCAGCGCCACCGTACCTCCTGGCTTGCAGACCCGGGACAGCTCAGCCGCGGATTTCACGTGGTTGGGGGCAAACATCACCCCGACGCAGGAGATCACCGCGTCAAACACGCCGTCCTCGAAGGGCAGGTTTTCGGCGTCACCTTCAACCCATTCCAGGTCCATCCGGCCGCCGGAAGCATCCTTTCCGGCCTGCAGGAGTTCCGGTGTCAGGTCAACCGCCACAACGGAGGCTCCGGCCATCGCCGCAGGAATTGCAGCGTTGCCGGTCCCCGCTGCGACGTCCAGCACATAGTCACCAGGACCGATTCCGGCCTCCTCGACCAGCGCCGCGCCAAGGCCGGGTATCACTTCCCCGGCGACCGCTCCGTAGTTCCCCAGGGCCCAGAGTTTCCTGTGCCGATCTTTCAGCGCCCGGTCCGGATCCGGGGAAGCGTCTGGCGTCCTCATTGTTGCCTCCTGCGCCAACGGGCACCGGGCAACTGGGCGCCCGGATGCATGCAGACATTCTGATCTTCCCGATCTGTGGCTGTAAAGAGACCGGGGACGCTTCGCGCAGGCCCGGCGCTGGTTATCGTAAGGTATGCCCCCTCCGGATGGTGCCGGCCGGGATGTGCCGGAGAACGGCGTGCCCAGCGGGGCCGCTCCCCCACCAGCGGCCGTCCTCGACGCGCGGCTGCTGCAGATCGACTGGTCGGTCCCGCCGGAAGGGTCCGCCCGGCTGCAGCTTCCTGCTCCCAGCGGAATGCTGGCGGGCCTGTCGATGGGGGAACCGGGCAGCCCCGCCGTGGTCCTGGTACCGGGGGTCATGGGTTCCAAAGAGGATTTTTCGCTGGTGATGCCGCTGCTTGCTGCCCAGGGATACTACGTCGTGTCCTACGATCTTGCCGGCCAGTATGAATCTGCTGCGGCTGGACCGGAAAACCTCTCCCCGGCGCGCACGCGGTACGACTATGACCTCTTCGTGGAGGACCTGCTGGCGGTCCTGCAGACATTGGACGCTCCTGCACACGTGTTGGGCTATTCGTTTGCCGGCGTCGTCGCCCAGCTTGCCCTCCTCCGGCAGCCGGAGCTGTACCGCTCCCTCACCCTGATGAGCGCACCGCCGGAGCCCGGATTGTCTTTCCGGTCCGTCAGTGTGGTGGGAAGGTTCAGCCCGCTGGCCTCCGGGCGGGTCAGCGCCGGCTTGGTCGTCTGGGGCGTTCGACGGAACTTCGCGCGCGTTCCGGCGGAGCGGATGGTGTTTGTCCACCAGCGTTTTGCGCTCACCCGGCGCAAGTCAGTCCGGGACATCATGGGACTGATGCGGCATGTCCCTGATGTCCGGGCCCGGATTGCAGGGTCCACCCTGCCCAAGCTGGTGGCGGTCGGAGAGCGTGATGTGTGGCCGAACCGGATCCATGCGGCCTTCGCGTCCGCCATCGGCGCCCAGCTGACCGTATACCGCGGCGGCCACAGCCCGTGCGAAAACGCACCCCATCAGCTGGCCCGGGACCTGCTGGCGCTGTATGCGGGAGCGGGTGGACCCCCAGGCCAGGTGTAACGGCTAGACCCCCAGGCCCGGCGGACCGTTCCGGGCCTGCCAGCCGCGGCGGGCCCGCAGCCGCCGCCAAGGCAGTTCCTGCTGAAAGTCCGTGCGGTAGGTAGTCCAGGCCATGGAGAGCCGGCGGCCCACCGCACTCCAGTGTTCCAGCGGACGGGTGGAAACACCCACCCGGAGCGTACCGTCCCAGAGGACGGCCATATCGGGGGCGATCTGGTAGCTCAGGTCCAGATCGTCATGGATCCGTTCACTCGAGCGGTGCATCCGTTCCCGCAGGCGTTTCCACATCTGCGCACGGATAGCGAAGTTGGAGCCGAAGAGCGGCGGGTGGCCCAGCAGCCAGGACATGGACCAGCGGTAGCCGTCGATGTAGATGTTCTCCGCGAACCAGCGCGTGAGCCGGTTGCTGCCGTAGAAGTCGCCCGGCCCGGTCACCGCAGTGAGGGGACCCACTGCCTCCACCAGGCGTTCCAGGCGCTCAAGCCAATCTGCGGGCGGCCTGGAATCCGCGTCGAGGCGGGCAAGGATGTCTCCGCTGGCGGCGTCGAATCCACAGGCCGTGGCCGGTGATACGCCTGGCAGCAGCTCAACGACCCGGCGCACGCCGGCCGCCTCGCAGACTGCCGCGGTCCCGTCCGTGGAGGCGTTGTCCACCACAATCGTTTCATCGGGCGGCCGGGTCTGTCCGGCCAGCGCCGTGAGGCAGCCGGCCAGGAACGCGGCGTCGTTCCGTGCCGGAATCACTACAGAAATGGTCGCCATGTCCCCTGCCCTCGCCGGCCCCTGACATCGTCCCACCGGACGGGGATCAGGCGGAAGGACCTGCGGCGCGGCGGGGAGGTGTACCGGACAGAACCCTGAGACTGCTGGATGCACAGCAGGGCCGGCCCGAAACCGGGCCGGCCCTGCGTGCGTCGTGCTGTGGGTCCGCTTAGACGGTCGCTGTGACGGCGTCGTAGTCATAGCGCGGCAGGCGGTCGAACCACGGGTTCTCGCCCGGCTTGCCGATGTTGACTACCTGGAAGGTGCGCTGGGTGGTGCCGGCGTGGAACTCGGCGTCGATGCCCGCGGCGTCGAAGGCGCCCATGGGTCCGGCGGCCAGGCCGACCGAGCGCACGGCCATGATGAAGTAGGCAGCCTGCATGTGGGCGTTGTTGTTACCCATCACGGTGCGGAGTTCTTCGTTGCCGTCGAACATTGCCTTGCGCTCGGCAGCGTGCGGGAAGAAAGTGGGGAAACCTTCGTGCCAGTCGGTGTCGAAGCTCAGGACGGCGACCAGCGGAGCGCTGGCGGTCTTGTCCTTGTTGCCGTCTGCCATGTGCTTCACGAGGCGCTCGCGGGCCTCTGCCGAACGTACCCAGGTGATGCGCATCGGCTGGATGTTCATCGATGTGGGACCCATTTTGGTGAGGTCGTAAATCGCGCGCATCTGCTCGTCGGTGACGGGCTCGCTGCTGAACGTGTTCGCCGTACGCGCTTCCAGGAAGAGCGTGTCGAGGGCGGCGCTGTCGACGACGAACTCGTCCTGGGTCTGGGTGGTGCCATTGGTCATGGGAGAACAACTTTCTATC
Organism: Arthrobacter sp. Helios; assembly: GCF_023167125.1. NCBI lineage: Bacteria > Bacillati > Actinomycetota > Actinomycetes > Micrococcales > Micrococcaceae > Arthrobacter > Arthrobacter sp. Helios. The sequence continues at coordinate 1,274,957 of NZ_CP095402.1, read as the reverse complement.
GGTTGAAGATTCCACCTTTACCAACACCGTGGCTCTTCATCCGCTTCCCAAAGCCGACTGTGACCCTGCACACACTGAGGTATTCCAGGGTTCTCCTACTCCATTTTTCGCCGGCTGGGCTGCACCCGGGGCGGTTCGCCGGGCATTTTCGGATAGTCCGGAGGGAAGGGCAGCTCACCCAGCCCGGAGTCCAGGTCCCGCTGCCACCACTCGAGCAGAGCACTGATTGACCCCGGATCTGCGCCGAAGTCCGCCCACGGATCGCCGCTTTCCGCCAGCCGGGCCGGAACGGTCTGGACCGTGAAGGCCCGGGGATCAACGGTTTCGATTTCGTCCCAGCTAATCGGTGTGGACACCGGGGCGTGCGGCAGGGCCCGCGGGCTGTAGGCTCCCGCCATCGTGCGGTCACGGTTGGCCTGGTTGAAATCAACGAAGACTTTCTTCCCGCGCTCTTCCTTCCACCACGACGTCGTCACCTCCTTCGGCATCCGGCGTTCCAGTTCCCGGGCGGCGGCGATGACGGCGTGCCGCACGTCCTGGAACTCGCGCACCGGCTCGATCGGAGCGAACACGTGCAGGCCACGGTTCCCGGAGGTCTTGATGTAGGCGGTGAGCCCGGCCTCTGCCAGCACGTCCCGCAGCGCCAGCGCCGCCGGCACGGCGTCGTCGAAACCGGTCCCCGGCTGCGGGTCCAGGTCGATGCGCAGCTGGTCGGGGTTGTCCGAATTCTCTGCCCGGGAGGGCCACGGGTGGAACACCACGGTGTTCATCTGCACGGCCCAGACGGCGGCGGCGGGTTCGTCGATGACCAGCTGCGGATGTGAGCGGGCACTGGGATAAACCACCATAACGTCCCGCACATAGTCAGGTGCGCCTTTGGGCGGATTCTTCGAGAAGAACTGCTCCCCGTCGATGCCGCCCGGAAACCGCTGCAGGGACAGCGGCCGGTCACCGTTCGCCGCAACAAAGGCCTGCCCCACGGCGCGGATGTATTCGGCCAGGTCCAGCTTGGTGAAGCCCAGTTCCGGCCAGAGCACCCGGTCCGGGCTGGAAATCCTGACCTCGCGGACGCCGTCAGGCCCCGGAACGGAAATGGTTGTCGCTTTAGCCGCCATGCAGGCAGGCTACCCCGGCGTCCCCCACCTGTCAGCGTATGGGCTGCCCGCTGTTCCCTCCGGTCCGCCGCCGGCCGTGGACGAAGTGGTACAGGATCATGGACGCGGCGACGAGGCACGCGAGGACGGTGTACATACCCGGCAAGCCGGTGACGGGGACAAGCAGGCCGAGCAGGAACGGGCCACATCCGATGCCGACGTCGAGCATCAGGAAAAAAGTCGACGTGGCGATTCCGATCCGGTGGTCCGGCGCCACGGTGACCGCGATGGCCTGCGCCGTGGGCATCAGCGCGCCGAAGCCCAGGCCAACGAAGCCGCCGGCCAGGGCCACGACGGCACCGTTGGGTGCCCAGGCCAGCAGCGCCATGCCGACGGTGAAGGAGGCCAGAATGGGGTAAACGACGGCGTTGTCCCCATAGGTGTCCTGCACCCGCCCCACGACAAACCGGGACAGGAGCACAACTGCGGCATAGATGAGGAAGAACGCGGAGGCTGCCGGCACCAGGTTCCGTTCCTGGGCATAGGAGTTCAGGAACGTCAGGATGCCGGAATACGCCACCCCGCCGACCAGCATCACCGAAGCGACCGCGGCCGCCTGCGGTTCGAGCACGTCGCGTGGCCGCATGCGCCACTTGGCGGCCCTCTCATAGGCCGTGACGGTCCGCTCCGGGAGCTTGAGCAGCAGCGCCACCAGCAGGGCAGCACCGGCGCAGGCAGCGCTGACGGCAAAGAGGACGTTGTACTCCGCGCGTTCCACGATGAGCAGGGCCAGGAAGGGGCCGGCGGCCGTGGCGAGGGTATTGGAAATACTGAAATAGCCGGTGCCCTCGGCCCGGCGGCGGACCGGAATCAGCGTCATGACCGAGGCGGAGATGGCCGTGCTGGCCATGCCGAATGCCGCTCCATGCAGGAACCGGATCAGGATCAGCACGCCCAGGCTGCCGGCGGGGATGTAAAGCACGGCCGCGGCGGTATAGCCCAGCAGGCCGATCAGGAGCATCCTCCGCCGGCCGATGAAATCCAGGAATTTTCCGGCGAAGATCCGCGCCGCCAGACCGCCAAGGACAAAGGAACCGGCAGCCAGGCCGGCCGCTGTGTCGGAGGCCTGGAAACGTCCGGCTGCGTAAAGGGCCATCGTGGTCATCAGGAGGTAGAACACCAGGGCAATGAAGAAGTTCACGGCAACCGCCAGGCTGAATGCCTGAGTCCACAGCGGGGTGCTGCCGTCCCTGTCTCCGTCTCCGCGGAAGGGGCCGGTCCTGGGCAATAGGTACTCCGAATCACTCATCTGGTGGTTAGGTTCCCTAACCCAACCTGTCCACGGTACGTCCGGCTGGTCCCCTTCCCGCCGTCCATTGCTTCCGGCGTCAGGATCCGTTCTGCGGAGTTTGGGTATCCCCTTCCGCTGGGCCCGGCCCACCCGGCATACTCTTTGCCAACCGGCTGCGATCCAGCATCCGTCCTGATCCGTGATCGAAGGGACTGCGCTATGTCCAGCACCATGAACCCCTACCTGAGCTTCCGGGACAACGCCGCTGAGGCCATGGCCTTTTACCAGAGCGTCTTCGGCGGAACGCTGGAAAGCACGTCCTTCGCGGAGATGAATGCCAGTGATGACCCGGCTGAGAGTGAAAAAGTGATGCACTCGCAGCTGACCACTGACAGTGGATTCGTCCTGATGGCCTCCGATACACCGAACAGTATGGAACTGGACCAGGGCAGCAGTTACTCCATCTCGCTCAGCGGCGACGACGGAGCTGAGCTGCGGGGTTACTGGGACCGGCTGCTCGACGGCGGGACGATGGTTCTGCCGCTGGAACAGGCCCCCTGGGGAGATATGTTCGGTATGCTCGCGGACCGGTTCGGCACCAGCTGGATGGTCAGCATCAGCGCACCTGGTTCCGCTGGCTGACTCCGGCGGCTAAGCCGGAGCCGCAGCCCTCTGCAGGGACCCGGGCCTGGTGCCAGCGGGTCCAGAGGGACGGGGGGCGGCACCATCAACCCCGGGAGGGCAGTCCTTTCTGCGGTGCCGGCCCCCGCAGGGCCAAGGCAACGACGGCGCCCCCGACCCCGGCAAAAACCGCTTCCAGCGGCTGGAACTCCACCACCGCGGTTTCCCAGATTTCAAGCGCCACGAGGGATGCCCCGGCAGCTACCGACACTGCCCTGGCTGCGCGGTGGCGGCGCAGCTGAAGAAGTCCGGCCAGCAGGTATCCGCCGCCGCAGCCTGTGGCCAAAAGCAGGCCGGGCACCCGCCAGTCCGCAAACGGGGTGCGCCGCAGCACAGCGGGATCCGCGTGCAGGAACGCACCGTCCGGCCGCAGGACCAGCAGCAGCCCGGAGCCCAGTGCCGCAGCTCCGGTGCCCAGTTCCAGGCCGATCAGCACTTTTTCCGCAGTTGAATAGCGCTCCTCCGCCCGCGTCCGGCCTGCCTGGCCCTGTGCCGGCATTCTTCTGCTCTCTGCATTCATACCCGGAAAGTATCAGGCCTGAAGGGGAAGCTGCACGGATCCATCGAGCCGCGGCCGGCAGGTTACACCGGTTGGCGGGAGTGTCCGCGTATGCTCGGGACATGGCCCGCTATTTCGATGTTCACCCGGATAATCCCCAGCCCAGAACGGTCAGCCAGATCACCGCCCTGCTCCGCGGCGGCGGCTTGATCGCCTACCCGACGGATTCCTGCTACGCCCTGGGCGCCCAGATCGGAAACCGGGAAGCCCTGGACCGGATCCGCAGCATCCGTAACCTCGATGCCAAGCACCATTTCACCCTCGTCTGCCGCGACTTTGCGCAGCTGGGACAGTTCGTCCAGCTGGATAACGACGTTTTCCGGGCCATCAAGGCCGTCACCCCGGGCAGCTACACGTTCATCCTGCCTGCCACCAAGGAGGTGCCCAAGCGCCTTCTGCACCCGAAGAAGAGGACTGTGGGGGTCCGGATTCCGGATTCCAAAGTGGTCCAGGCAATCCTGGCCGACCTTGGCGAACCGCTCCTCTCCAGCACCCTGCTCCTGCCGGGCCAGGAAGAGGCACTGACCGAGGGGTGGGAAATCCAGGACAGGCTGGAGCACGAGGTGGACGCCGTTGTTGATGCTGGACCCTGCGGTGCCGAGCCAACCACCGTTATTGATTACTCCTCCGGCACCGCTGAAGTGGTCCGGCGGGGCACCGGGGATCCGTCGCGTTTTGAGTAGCCGGGTCCCGCCGGCCCGGCCGTGGAATTATGCGCTGCCGGCCGGAGGGATGGCCGCCACGGGTTGACAGCCCAGACTGGCTTGTCGAGGCTGGACCCACTTGACCAGGGGGGAATGCGTTATCACTCGCGCACTCTGAGACGGGATTCCACAAATGAACAAGGGAACACTGGCAGTAACGACGGCGATACTGGGCGGGCTGGTCCTTTCGGGCTGCAGCGGAAGTATGTCCACAGCCGGAACACAGTCCGGAAACCAGCTGGGCGGGCCTTCCGGTGAAACGCAGCTGGAGGCTGCAGGGCACCGGAAGGACAAAGACAAACCGGTGCCTGCCACGGCCCGTAACGTCATCCTGATGGTCGGCGACGGCATGGGCACGGCACAGCGCAACGCCATCCGGCTCTCCCACGTTGGCCTCACCGGGGAACTGGTGATGGATTCCCTTCCGGAGCTGGGACTGGTCCACACCAACTCTGCGGATCCGGGGACCTTTGTCACCGACTCGGCAGCAGCCGCCACCACCATGTCCACCGGTGTGAAGACCTACAACGGGGCGATTGGTGTCGATCTGGACGGCCAGCCCGTACCAACCGCGCTTGAGATCGCAGCTGCCCTGGGAAAGTCCACCGGGCTGGTGACCACGGCGCAGGTGACAGACGCAACCCCGGCAGCCTTCGGAGCACATGTGGCCGACCGCGGGGAGCAGAGCGAGATTGCCCGCCAGTTCCTGGAGTCGAGCCGGCCGGACGTTATCCTGGGCGGCGGCGAGGACCATTGGTACCCGGCCGGAGACCCCGGCCGGCATCCGGATAACCCGCCGGAGGATCCGGCGGAGGAAAGTTCCGGAACCGTCAACCTCGTGGAGCAGGCCCAGGCTGACGGTTATGAGTATGTCTGGGACGAGGCAGGGCTGCTGCAGGCCCAGGGTCCGAAGGTGCTGGGCCTGTTCGCCAATGAGGAAATGTTCCAGTACGGCGACGACGTGGAGGAGATCTACGAACCGGCAGTTCCCTTGCCTGCCATGACCCGGAAGGCACTTGACCTGCTGACGTCCCCGGCAGCGGCAGAGTCCCGGCACGGCGGCCACGGAGGAGGAGGCGGCGGCAGTAACGGCGGCGGGCAGGATGCCGGTTTCTTCCTGATGGTCGAAGATGAAGGCATCGATTCGATGTCCCACGTTAACGACGCCGAGCTGACCATCAAGTCCGGCATCGCCTTCGAAGAATCAGTGGCGGTGGCCCGCGGCTTCGCTGAAGCGGACGGGAACACACTGCTGATCGTCGTCGGAGACCACCAGACCGGCGGGATGACGATCGAGTCCTTTGATGATGACGGCGATGAGTCAGGCGACGGTATCTCGGCCGAGGACGGACCGCTGCCGGTGGCCAATTCTGACCAGGTCTTCGCCGTTGACTGGACCACCGACGGACACACTGCCCTCGATGTGCCGCTGACGGCCATGGGACCGGGATCGGAGCAGCTGGGCGGGTTTTACGAGGATACGCACATCTTCGACGTGATGGTGGCACAGATGCGTGCCGGTGCTGAACGCTCCACCATAGACCTGCAGTCCCACCGCGGCGGCCGCGGGGAATACACGGAGGAGTCACTCACCGCATTCCGGCACTCGCTGGCGCTCGGCGTCAATACGCTGGAACTGGACACCCATCTGAGCCGCGACGGCGCCGTCGTTGTCTGGCATGACGACACTATCCAGCCGGAGAAATGCCGTGATACCGCACCGGCTGCGTCCGGGGACCCGGACTTCCCCTATGTCGGGGACCGGGTGGCGGACCTGACGCTGGCCCAGCTGAAGACCCTCGACTGCGGTTACCAGCAGCTGCCCGGCTATCCTGAGCAGCAGGTGGTTGAGGGCAACCGGATCGCGGAACTGAAGGACGTATTCGCCCTGGTCCGCGAGGTGCGTGCCCGCGGCGTGGGGTTCAATATCGAAACCAAGGTCGAGGACGGGCAGGCCGGTGGTCCGGGAATGGAGGCCCTGACCCGCGCGGTTATCCGGGAGATCCGCAACTCGGGAATGTCGGGCCGGGTGACCCTCCAGTCCTTCGACTGGTCCGCGTTGAATCTGGCCGGACGAATCGCACCGCGGCTGCCCCGGGTGGCGCTCGCCGCCGGACCGGAAACACTCGAAATCGGCCAGCCCGGCGCCGCTGCCGTCCTGGGTGGAATCGACATAGACGACTATGACGGATCCGTGGTGAAGGCCGCGGCCGCGCAGGGGTACGACGTGATCTCACCGGTGTACACCAGCGTGACCCGGCAGATGGTGGCTGAAGCGCACGAGCTGGGCTTGAAGATTGTGCCCTGGACGGTGAACCAGCCGGCCGTGATGAACTATCTGATCGATCTGGGAGTGGACGGAATCATCACCGACTATCCCACCCGGCTGCGGCTGGTGATGGAGGAGCGCGGCCTGAAACTGCCCCGGTCCTACGGGGGTTCCTGACCGGCGGGACCTGCCGGGAACGGCGGCGGCGCACTCTGCCAGGACGGGGTGCGCCGCCGGTTCATTAGACTGGTGGACGCCCCGCCCGCTCCACCGGAAGTTCCCAATGTCCCGAGGAAAGCACCACCCTCCCCGCCCCAAGCCCGCCAACAGCGAGGGTTTCCTGATCGCTGCGGACCTCAAAAAGGAACGCGGCTGGACCGAAACCCAGATCAAGGCCTTTCTGCCTGAACCGGATAAAACGGCCCGCAACCCGTTCTCCCGCAAGGCCGCACCCATGAAGCTGTACGCGCTGGAACGGGTGGAAACGGTGGAAGGAACAGACGAGTTCCGGCGTGCCCGCGAGGCGTCACGGAAGCGCCAGCTCGCGGCACGCGGCCGGGCCCTGGAGAAGAAGAAACAGGCGGTTGCCGTCGCCGAGGCCCTGGAGCTGCGCATCGCCCCGGAGTCCTGGGACGAGGTTCAGCGAAAAGCCATCGAGCACTACAACTCCCGGCTCCGCCGGAGCCAGTCCCCTGCCGGCCCGCGCACCACCCGTTCCCGGCTCGACCGTCTGACGGTCAACTATCTGCGGCACAAGCAGACCTCCTATGAGGAGGAGCTGAAGGAGTTCAAGGGGGTGGTCGGTGTCGGTGAGGCCTACCTCGTGGTCCGGAACCGCATTCTGGACCTGATCGCCCAGGCCTACCCGGCTCTCGGAGCCGAGTGCGAACGCCAGAAGTTCGAGGCTCCGGACCTTCCCGACGGCGTCGTGCTTTAGGGCCGGGCAAAGAGTCTGGCCAGCCAGCCGCCGCCCTTTGGTGCGGGGGCGTTCCGGTCGCAGCTGCAGCGGTCGGGCTTGGCGACGTTCCGCATCACCTCCTGGACATGGTTTCCGCACCCCGCCCAGGTGGTTTTTCCGCAGCTTCTGCATTGAACTGGCCGGCACATGATTGTTCTCCCTTTGGAAATGGAACCGGGTCTTCCCGGCATGTGAACCATCCTGACCGATACCCCCAGGGGTATGCAAATTACCCTGAGGGGTATAAGATGTTCATTCAAGATCACGGGAGATAAAACATGCAGCTCGACACGGACGACACAGCTCCGATCATCAACCGGCTCAAGCGTGCCCAGGGGCAGCTGGCTGCCGTGACCCGCATGCTGGAGGAAGGCCGGGACTGCAAGGACATCGTCACGCAGCTCTCCGCTGTCTCAAAGGCAATCGACCGGGCCGGGTTCGCCATCATCGCCTCCGGTCTTGAGCAGTGCCTCACCAGCGACGATCCGGCGCTGGACCGCAAGGAAATGGAAAAACTGTTTATGTCCCTGGCCTAGGCCGGCCTGGCTAGAAAATCAGCACAAACCGCATGACGGCGTCGTAGAGCTTGGTGCTCATGAACTCCTCCGGCCCCATGGCGCCCCGGTCCCGCAATGCCGTGTCCGGATGGTCCGTAATGATGCCGTCCACATTGTCGCGGAGCATGTTCCGGATGCTGCCCGTCCCGTTGACGGTCCAGACGTAGATTTCCTTGCCCTTGCTCCAGGCAGACTTCCGCACAGCGTCCGTATAGGACGCTTCCTCGACCACAATGAAGTCAGCCGTTGTCTCCGGTGCGGCAACCCCGGCCACCGCCATGGTCAAACCCACATACAGTCCCGGCCGCAGCCGCTTCAGCTCCTCCGCTTTGTCCTTGTCCAGCGAGTGATAGATGTTGCCCCGCAGAGCGTCCAGTGACTCGAGTTCCGCCACCAGCCTGGGTACGTAGTCCTCCGTCTCCCCTCCGTGCATCTTGAGCTCGATCAGCAGCGGCTGGCCAAACTCCTGTGCGGCACGGATGTACTCCTCCAAGGAGGGGATGGTGTCCTGGTGCCCCTGCTGATCATGCACGGTGATGGCGGTGAGCTCTGCCAGCGTGAGGTCCTTGACGGACTCGCCGCGGCCGGCCAGCCGGCTGAGTGAAGCGTCGTGCATCACTGCGAATCCGCCGTCGGCGGTTTGCATCACATCCATTTCAACCAGGTCCGCGCCGGCATCGGCAGCGGCCTTCAGGCCGGAAACGGTGTTTTCCACGCCGCCGTCGCTGAAACCGCGGTGGGCCAGCACCAGGGTCTGCGGTACCTGGCGCAGGCCTTCCATCAGCTGGATATTCAACCCGCCCAGGACCAGGACCGGGACAACGACGGCGGCGGTTACCAGGATCCCACCGCGCCGGGATCGGCGGGTGGCGGCTTTCGCCGCAGGCAGCGGACCATCCGCAGGAATCGTCCGGGCAGCCCCCTCACCGGCGGCAAACGTCCCGTCCCGCTCAGCGCCGCAGGACAGCACCAGGTCCGCCGGCAGCACCGGGAGGCTCCGGACTGCCAGCTCAATGAGCATGGCGGCCAGGAACATCACCAAACTGCCGGCGATGACCACACCGCCCACCTGGGCAGCCCCCAGTGCGAAGGCGGCAGTCACGGCGGCCAGGCCGGGTGCCGCCAGGTCAGCAGCCAGTGTCGGCAGCAGTGCCGCAGCCACCAGCAACGCACCGGCGAAGAACGCGGCGGCCACCGCGGCCGCTCCGGCCACCAGAAGGGCTGGATCAGTCCGGCGGGTCACCCGCCAGCTCAGCCGCATGGCCCGGCCGCCGGAGACCTTTCCGAGCGCGAAGATCGGCAGCGCGGCGGCGAAGCGGGTGCCAAGTGTCCCGATGACCAGCAGGAACACAACGTAGGCGATGACTCCCGGCGTCGACTTCAGCAGTTCCCCGGAGATGAAGTTGGGTACGGCGATGGAGTGCGTCAAGACCGAGAAGAATCCGGCCTGAGCCAGCGGCAGGACCAGGAAAAGGTACCAGACCAGGGGAATTGACCCCGGGCTGGGCAGCCGGCGCAGGACCGGAACAAGCTCCCGTGCCAGGGCCGCAGGTTTCAGGCTCAGGCCCGCGCGGACCCTGGCCGCAGCCAGGACCAGAAGTGTGAGCTGAACACACACCCCCAGGACAGCCATGACACACAGCCCTGCGATCCACGCTGCCGAAACACCGTTGCCAAGGATGGAAGCCAGCGCGGCGGAATCCACGGCATGCAGGCCCGCCGCCGCCAAAGCCTCGGTGAACATCCAGCGGATCAGCGGTGAGAACAGCACCAGCAGGAGCGCCTGCGTTGCCGCGTAAAGTGCCAGCAGGCGCCAGCCGCCGGTTCGCAGCGTTCTCCAGCCTGCACCCAGCAGTCCCGGCACCAGGGCACGGAAGCGCAGGTTGGCGGGCAGCACCTTGCCGGATGCCTGGACCTGCCTGTCCAGCATCGGGGAGTTCACCATGCTCAGGCCGTCGCCCGGTTGCGGACCTTGCGGTATGGATGAGTATCCACTTTGGTCGTGAGCTCGGTGATGACATTTTCGTAGGCGTGGTTGCGGCGTGCCGCGGCCATCATGCCTTTTGTGGTCTGGGCGGCACTGCGCAGGTTCATGGGGCGGCCCGCCACTCCGTACAGCAGAAGTGCCCAGTCAGGCAGCAGGGAAAGGATTCCGTCCTGGATGATGATCCCGGTCCAGACCTTCACCGGATTTCCTTTAAGCGACGGCTTGCGGATTGCCTGGCTGACCTCCGCTGCCGGCAGGCACAGTGCCATCCAGTGCCGCTGGCCGTCGATGTACTCCTCCAGGGCGGCACGGGTGGCGGGCAGCCGGGCAGGGTCGATCCCCACGATCTCGGCGGAAATGTGCTGCTCCAGGACGAACTGGTCCTGCTCACCCGGCGTGAGCCTGGGCCCGAAGGCCTCGGCTGCGCGAAGTATGGCGTAGACGAGCGTGTTGTGCGTCCAATCCATCCAGCCCTCGGTTTCGGCCTGCAGCGTTTCTCCGGTGGCAGGGTCCTGCCAGGTGGCATGTTTATGCATGCCGCGGACGGACCGTGCTGCGGCGTCCGCATGTGCCTTGTCGCCAAAAATGGTGGTGTCAATGTACTGTCCGGTCCGCTCACCGCGCGCGGCAGCGTCCTGGTCCGTGACGCTGACCGCCGAGAACAGCCTCATCATGTTGGGATTCAAGGCCTGAAGCAGAAGGGCAGCGATTCCGCCAAGCTTCGCCGACGGGTCCGCATAGACCCGCCAGCTGACACTTTCCGGGCCAAAGTACCCATCATCCTGCCTGGGCTGGTCCGTCGCCGGCGCCGTCGCTGTCATGCTTTGCTCCTCTGCTGTTCAGGAGCAAACAGGGCCTCCAGGCGCACCGCTGCTCCGGTACGTGGCTAGTCCGGGAATCTGGACTACGTCCAACTTTTTGTCAGAGTATATAAGCCGCATCACAGGAATACCGTCATCGCCGCGACACATTCGGGATTGTGCAACGCCGGCCGCTACAGGCTGACGTCGAATTCCAGCCGTCCGTGACGAATTCCGTTGATCTGGAGTTCCAGATGATGCAGCCCCGCATAGTGCCGGCGCGTGGTCATTTGATGGAAGGCATGCCGTCCGGACAGCCTGCGCGACTCTCCGGGTTCGAGATCCAGCACGGCCAGCTTGAAGACTTTAGGTGCCGTGGAACCGCTGGCCTTCACATAGTGGACCACATAGTCGACGGCCAGGCGGGCAGCAGCGGCGGACCTGTTCGTCAGCACACAGTCGAAGCTGAGCACAGCGGGCAGTGTGAGCAGCACCGTCTCCGAGTGCGGGCCCTCCACGGCTACGTCAGCAGGGCGGAAGCCCATCAGTGCCAGCGCATCAGGGTTGGCCTTTTTCACCAGGGTCCGTAATCCGCGGCGGATAATCCAGGCGCTTTCCGGGGTGCCGCTTTCCTGCCACCGGGAGGCCAGGGCGAGGACCATTCCCGGTGCGTGCCTGGCCAGGTCGTTGAGGTGGTTGGCCACCGATCGGCGCACATAGTCACTGGGGTCACTGCGCAGGGAATCGAGGATCGGGACGGTGGCGTCCGGACGGTCAGTCAGCCCGGCCACGCGGACCGCCCACGGCAGATAGGGCCGGGTGCCCTCGCTGGCCAGCCTGCGCACGTGCGGATCGGGATCCGCCGTCCAGGCCTGGATCCTGGCCAAAGCCCGGTCCAGGTCCGCACTGAGGAGCCTGCGGATGGCAAACTCACTGGTCAGGCGCGGCGTGAGTTCTGCGAGCAGGTCAAGGCAGTCATCGAAGGCCTGGCTGTCTCCCTGAGTGAGGGCCAGCGTGACCGCCGCTTCCGTAACCGGCCAGATGGCCCAGCCACTGAAGGCCGGATCCTGCAAGGCAGTCCGGAAAGCGGCGGCGGCCGCGGAATACTGCGGGAAGATCCCGACGAGCGCGCTCGCCGCGAGGTCGGTCCTCGCCCGCAGCGACAGCGGGCCGAGGAGCGCGGTGGTTTCCAGCAGGGCATCAAATCCTCTGTCCGGGGCGGCGCGCTCCAGCGATTCACAGAGCTCCGCTATCTGCCGGGGGCCCAGCAGGTCATCCATTGCACCCATGCTGCTCCCTGCTGTGGACTCCGGTTACCGGCTTCTCATCCTAGCTGGGGCTGGGTGGCCGGTTTAGCGCTCGGCGTCGGTGTAGCTGCCGCGGCGGCTGCGGGCCGGGTGCCCGGCGGCGGCAAAAGCAGCCACGTAGCTGTCAACGGGCGCGGCCTTCCGGCCGCCGGCAGGACCGTCGAAGGCCGCGGTGTAGTGCCCTCCGGTGGCATCGGCTGGTGCCTGGCCGCGGTCAAACACAGCAACGTAGTTCCCGCCAAAGGGACTGGCGGGACGGACCGGTCCCGGAGCGGCCGGAGTCAGCGTGTGGGCTGCGGCCGGGTTGGCGGTACGGGCGGTCTCGGCAAACATGGTCTTGAACAAGGGGCAACTCCTGGGGGTAAAACGGCAGCACCGGGCAGGCCGGCACAGGCTGCGGTGTCTGTCATAGGGAAGGGCGATGCGCTGCCGGCAAGGGTGCGGCGCGCAGTGCCCGGGCCGCGATTCCGCCTCTTGAGAGGGGATCCGCCGTACTGAACTCCTTGAGTGGAGCAGATCCGGCTGGCGCGGCTTCTGCTAAGACTCTACCAGTTATTCTGAGTCATTCATAAAAAGGCCGGGGCGTGATGGCAATTAGCACACTTAAATGTTCGCTAATATGGATCTCAATCACTTAGGTGAGCCTAACCAAACAAGCATGCTGGAGTTCCGTTGCCTTTGCCCTCCCCCACCCCATCCCTTTCCCGACGCGGCCTGCTCGGCGCAGGAGGCCTCGGCCTGCTGGCGCTCACCTTTGCCGGCTGCTCCAGCCGCGCGACGGTAGCGGACACTGGAGCGGGAACATCCGCAGATGCGGCCTTCTCCGTCACCGACATGCGTGGCGTTACGGTCTCCTTCGACGCTCCCGTCCAGCGCATTGCCACCACCGTCATCCCTTCTCCATCCATGATCGCCGCGGTCGACGGCGGATATGAGCGGATCGTCGGGATCAACGAATCCACCCTGCAGGCGAATCAGCAGGGTCTCTTCGGTGAGATCTTCCCGGAGTCCAGATCCACCACCACCATCGCGCCCTCCAGCTTCACCCCCAACATCGAGACCATCACCGATCTGGCGCCCGACGTCGTGTTCCAGTGGGCTGATCAGGGCGACGGCTTGGTGGAACCGCTGGAGAACGCAGGCTTCAAGACGGTCTGCCTGCTCTACGGGACCCAGGAGCATCTCGAGACCTGGGTGCACCTGTTCGCCGCGATCCTGGGCAAGCCCGAACGCGGGACCGGGATCACCGAGTGGATGCACTCCGAGATCGCCCGGCTGGAAGCTGAGCTGTCCGCCGTGGCGGAGCCGGTGCGCGTAGTCCACCTGGGCCAGTCCGGTGAGGGCTATTCGGCGTCCAACAAGTCCTCGTACATGCACTACTGGATGGAGCTGGCCGGCGGGCGAAACATGGCTGCGGACAACGTGTCGACGGACAATACCGTCAGTGCGGAACAGCTGATCGAGTGGGATCCGGAGGTCATCACCCTCGGCGGCTTCGATGCCCGCACTCCCGCGGACGTGTACGCCGACAAGTCCCTGGCCTCCGTCTCCGCCGTGCGCAGCAGGCGCGTCTACAAGGCCCCGCTTGGAGGCTACCGGTGGGAGGTGCCCTGTGCCGAGTCTCCGCTGATGTGGCAGTGGGCCGCCGAGCTCTACCACCCCCAGCTCACCGGCCACACCCTGCGGGAAACCCTGCGGGAGAAAATCCGCTACCTCTACAACTATGAGGTGTCTGAAGCGCAGATAGATGCCGCGCTGCGCCTGGATCTGAACCGGAACAGCTCCGGCTACAACGTCTTCGAAGCCTGACGGTGAGCGTAGAGGAACGGGCAGCGGCCCCGGCCGGTGCCCGGGCGGAAGCCCCCGGACCCCGCAGCCTTTTCCGCCGGCACCCGGTGCTGCTCAGTGCCCTGCTGCTGGCCGCCGTCGCTGTGGTCTCGATGGCCGCAGGCCGCTACTGGGTACCTCCGAATGAGATCCTCCGTGTCCTCGCCGGCGAAACGGCTGGGCTGCTGCCCGGCGGAGCGGATCTGGTCCGGCGTACGTGGACCGACCAGGAAGCCACCGTGATTCTGGACGTGCGGCTCCCCCGGGTGCTGCTGGCGTTCCTCGTTGGCGGCGCCCTGGCGCTGGGCGGCGCCTGCCTGCAGGCACTTTTCCGCAACCCGCTGGTCAGCCCGGACATCATCGGCGTCACCTCGGGTGCTTCCTTCGGCGGAGTCCTGGTCCTGACCCTTGGGCTCTCCGGTGCCTGGATGGTGGCCGGGGCCTTCGGATTCGGCCTGGCCGCCCTGGTGATCGTGCTTTTCCTGGGCCGGCTCGGGCAGGGCGGGCGGGTGCTGATGATTGTCCTGGGCGGGATTGTGGTGGCGGCGTTCTTCAACGCACTGGTTTCCTTTATGACCTACATCGCAGACCCCTACTCCGATCTGCCCTCGATCGTCCATTGGCTGCTGGGTTCCATCGCAGCTGCCAGCTACGGCAAGGTGCTCATTGCACTGGTTCCGGTCGGTATCGGTGCGCTCGTGGTGCTGGCCCTGCGCTGGCGGCTCAATGTGCTTTCCCTCGGGGATGACGACGCCGCGGCCCTGGGCGTGAACCCGCAGCGCTCCCGGATCCTGCTGCTGTGCGCCGTGGCCCTGATGACAGCCGGGACAGTGGCCGTCGCCGGAGCGGTGGGGTGGGTGGGGCTGGTGGTCCCGCACCTTGCCCGCCTCTGGGTCGGCTCCGACCACCGGGTACTGCTGCCGGTGTCCCTGCTCCTGGGCGGCACGTACCTGATCCTGATCGACACGCTGAGCCGTTCGATCACCAGCAGCGAGATCCCGCTGGGCATCCTCACCGCAATTATTGGCGCGCCGGTGTTCGTGGCACTGCTTGCACGCTCCCAGAAGAAAGCACAGTTCGATGGCAACTAAGACCCTGATCCCGCCTCCGGTCCAACAGACGGCAGACGCCAAGCTGCTGCTGCAGGCAGCCGGCGCAGGCTTCCGGTACTCGCGGCTGCAGCCCTGGCTGTTCCGCGGGCTGGATTTCACACTGGAACGCGGAGAGGTCCTGTCCATCCTGGGACCCAACGCACGCGGCAAGACCACGCTGCTCAAGTGCCTCTCCGGCCTGCTGAAACCGGTCGAGGGGACAGTGGAATCCGCTTCTGCGATTGGCTATGTACCCCAGGACCACGGGACCGGCCCCGACTTCACCGTTCAGGACATGGTGCTGATGGGCCGGACCCGCCACCTTCGCGCCTATCAGGTACCGCGCAGTGATGACCGCGGTGCGGCAACCGCTGCGATGGAACGCGTGGGGGCAGCGGATTGGGCACTCCGCCGTTACTCCGAGCTCTCCGGCGGGCAGCGCCAGCTGGTGCTGATTGCCCGTGCGCTTGCGTCCGGTTCCGAACTGCTGGTGCTGGACGAACCGGCGTCCGCCCTTGACCTGCGCAATCAGTCGCACGTCCTCACCGTCCTGGCCGCACTGGCCGCGGACGGAATAGGAGTCATCATGACCACCCATCACCCCGACCACGCGCTGCATGTTTCCCGCAATGCCCTGCTCTTCGTCGGCAGCCATGACACCCGCTGGGGACCGGTCGAAGACCTCCTGACCGGTCCGGCGCTGTCTGAGGTTTACGGGCTTCCCATCTGCACCCCAACCGTGGGCACCGTCTCGGGGAACCGCACCATTGCTGTTCCCGACTTCGGCCCAACCTGCCGGGACGGGCGCACCGCCGGCCCTCGAAAGGACCATCCATGACCATCATCCGCCTGACCGGTACAACCACCATGCGCGGGCTCGGCGATCCCGGCTGGCGCGGTGCCATCAGCGACACCGACACCTATGACCTTAACGACCCGGCGAAACGCCGGACCGTTCTCTCCTCCGCCGCCCTGATCATCAGCGGCGCAGCCGACCATCTCCTCCTGCACCAGCACCGTGAGCACCTGACCGGATACGTCCGGGACGGCGGCCGCATCCTGGTCAACGGCCAGGTTGTCCTGCCGTTCATCGACGGGCTGGCCCGCTGGCTCAAGCTGGATTACCGCAGTCCGCGGGATCTTCGCCCGCACGCTTTGGCTGCGCACCCGGTGTGGGACGGAGTTGACCACCGGGACCTGCATTTCCGCACCGGTGTCCCGGGGACCCACTCCCATGCGCGCCTGAAGGACATCGGCGTCGCGGGTTTCTACGGCCGCGGATACCACTCCCCGCTGCCGGACGGCGGTGAAGCGGTCACCGGCATCGGACCCAATTCGCTTCCCCTGGACTACACCTATCCGCTGGGCACAGGCGAAGTGCTGGTCCATGGCGGCCTTGATCTCGAAGGGTTCACCGACGAGCGGTACAGCAGCCGCCGGATCGGCCCCAACCTCGTGACCTGGCTGACCGGTTCCGCTTCTGCCTCCGATGTCCGCTCCACGAAGGAAGTACCTGCATGAGCACCCCCCGCATCGGACTGCTGCACTGCGGCACGTTCCCCGCACTGCGCACCCTGGAAGATCCCGCCCTGCAGCCCTACCGCATCGAGCCCGTGTACCTGCCGGATTCCGATCCCGGTTTCCTGGCGGAACTCGACGTTGTGCTGGTTGGTGACCGGCTGCATGCCGGACAGCGCGCACGCTTCGAACCGGCGATCCGCGAAGCGCTGCAGGATCACACAAAGACGGTGATCGTGCTGGGCGAGAACAACGTCGAGAGCTGGCTGCCGGGGGTCGGGTACAGCTTCCGGCCAACTGTTTTCTGGGCCTGGCGGACGGGAACCGACACCGGCACCCGCCTGCGGCTGCCGGAGGACCCGATGTGGGAGTTCTTCACCCGCCGGGCAGTCGACTGGCACCATCACGGCCTGCTTCACCCGCCCCAGGGTGCGCGCCGGCTGGTCACGATGGAGGAAGACGGAACCGACAGCGGGGCCCTGCTGTACGTGGACGACGTTAATCAGCCGGCCCGTCTGCTGGTGACGACCATGGATCCGGTGTACCACCACGGTTCCGGCTTTATGCCCGGAGCCACCCAGCTGCTCTACTCCCTGCTGCGCTGGGTGATGTGGGACCGGCGATAGAGTTGCACCATGAGCAATACCCCGGCGCGGGCCCGCAGGTCTGTCTTTCTCCTCATTCCGATCGGCGCCCTGGCGGGCATGGCCCTGGCCATCCTGAACTTCCAGATTAACTACGCGTCGACCGTGGAGTCCCAGGACCTCGGGAGCTACATCCTCTGGACGCTCATCGGCGGCGCGGCACTGGGCGCATCCTTTGCCTGCCCGGCAAGCGTGGTGTCCTTCCTCAGCGCGGACGCAGGGAAGTCACGGCGCTTTAACGCGGTTGCTGCGGGCGTGGTCCTGGCCGTGTGCTGGCTGCTCTATGTGGGCGTTTCAGCGTCCGGGGGCACACCGGTAACCGTGCTGCTGCCGGTGGCCGCCGTCGTAACGACGGCGGCGGGCGCCTGGTTCGGGTGGTTCACCACGCGGCCGATGGCGCCGGCGGGCGAAACGGAAACTATGTCAGGTCCGTGATGTCGGCCCCGGCATTGGAGCGGACCGATTCCACGCCCTTCAACGCTGACGCCTTGGACTTATAGCTCTCCGACGAGGAAGCAATGACTTCTCCGTTGCCCGCTTTAAGCCGGAACCTGAACCCGCCGGCCTTGTCCTGGTAAACCTCGAATTTTCCTGCCTTGACTGCCTCGCTCTACTCGATTGCAGATGAGCCGGTATCCGGAATGGTACGCGCCGCGGATGCGGCATGGCAGGGCTGGCGCAATTCTTTCGGGTCTGCCCCGCCCAGTGCCCTTTCGGGTCTGCCCGGCCCAGAACCGGCCCAGTGCCGGCGGGGCCTCAGAACGGGTCCGCCGGCGGCCGGGCGTTAGTGAGGTCCGCCAATCATCCTCGCCAGCGCATCAGCAGGCGAGGCCACCTCGGCGCCGTGTGCAAAGAGAACGCGTTCCGGCCCAAGAGCAGCAATCCGCTCCAGGGATTCCTCCGCCCGGCCGGCATCTGACATAAATGCGCTGGGCCCCCGGACCACGTGGCCATGCGATGACCCGGCCGCATCCCCTACAAACAGCGTTCCCGTCCCCTCATGGAAAAGGGAGATATGCCCCGGCGTATGGCCGGGGGTAGCCAGGATTTCCAGATCCTGCACCATGGCCCCTTCGCCGATGGGACTTACGTGGCGCGGGGACCGGATATCCGGGGAATCCGGCCCGCCGGCGTAAATCGCGGCGTGCGGTGCCCGTTCGGCGACGGCAAAAAGGGAGCCAACGTGGTCCATATGCAGGTGGGTCAGCACGATGTCGCGGACATCTGACCAATCCCCGCCCAAAGCTTCGACGGCGGCAGCAATACCCGCGTCTGCGTCCGGCATGCCTGTGTCAATCACCACTATTCCCTCCGGTTGAGCTACGGCATAACAGCGCACATCCATGACCAGCTGATCCGGCCCGGCGACGCCGGCTGGGATCACTACCTCGCGCACCACGTCCTGAACGGGAAGCTGCGGTCCGCGGCCACCGGCTTGCTCACTCATGGCCCCTCCTTCGCTGGATATTCGGCCCTTCCAGCGTATTCCCGCACTCCGGCATCCGTCGCCGCGTTCCGCAAAAATCCCCGGCTCCCACCCCGGAAGGACCCTCTCCAAACAGCAGCGCGGGCCGCAGCGCGCGGCCGGTCCAATGTGGCTGCTGGGACTAAAGAAGAAAGCACACTTCCCATTAGCAGAGTGACTGGCCGCACACAACAGCAACACGGTGTCGTTACCGAATTGCAATGCAATCTCTATTCCATGTAGTGTCCTTGGCATGCCGCGATACTGATGCGGCGTCCTTGGCTTGTTACCTAACTCTGCCGCTGGCCAAGGTCCCCTTTTGCAATACGACGGCAGGGGCGGGGGACCCAATTTTTTGGATCCTTTGAATCCTTGGGGTTAAGCCGACCGGTTCAGTCCGGCGGCCGGGTGACTCCCATCCGAATCCGACAGCTCACCTCGCAGGTATTGGGAGAGGTAATTCCTTGTCTATCAATAAGAACCGCGGACGCCACCGCTCAAATTCCAACATCTGGACCACTATCGCCCAGGTCTCACCGGCAAAGGCACGCACCTTCGGCGGAACCGCCGCAGCCGTCGTTGCCGGCTCCGGGCTCATGTTCGGCATGGCTGCCCCGGCCCAGGCCGGCGTTGTAGCCAACGATCCCGCCCCGGCGGCTGCCGCAGCTGCCGCAGCTCCTGCTGCAGCTCCCGCCGCAGTCACCGTGGCAGAGGCTCCGGCCGTGGAAACCGCATCCACGCACACCGTGGTCGCGGGTGACACCCTGGGCCAGATTGCCGCCACCTACGGTGTGTCCCTGGACAGCATCTTCGCGCTCAACGGCCTGTCGATGTCCTCGATCATCTACCCCGGCGACGTCATCACCTACGCCGGCACGGCTGACATCCAGCCCGCCGCCGCCTACACGCCGGTGGAAACCGCAGCCGTGGTCGAAGCTGCTCCTGCGGCTGCGACGTACACGGATCCGGGAACCTACACGGAATACAGCACGCTGAGCACCCAGGTCACCCCGGCTGCTCCCAGCGTCGGCACCTCCGCCATTGGCCAGACCATGGTGAATGCGGCTTACTCGCAGCTCGGTGCTGCCCAGGACTGCACCGTGCTGGTTGAGGTGGCTCTCCGCGCCGCCGGCCACTCGGTTGGCGACCTGGCTCCGGCCCAGCTTGCCGCTTACGGCTCCCCGGTGTCTGATCCCCAGCCCGGCGACATGGTCTACTACGCCGACGGCGGCATGGGCTTTGCCCACATCGCCATCTACATCGGCGACGGACAGGCCATCCACAGTGGCTGGAACGGCAACCAGACCGTTATCCAGTCCGTGAACGTCGGCTCCGGCCCGGTTTACTACCGCGCATAACTGAACCGCCGCGGACGGTCCGGTCCGCTGGTTCGAGAAGCACCCCGCCTGGGAACAGGTGGGGTGCTTCTGTTATGCGGCTCTGTGGCTCCCACCGGACCTCTCACCCGGAACCGCTCACCGAAGTGTCCCCCGGGTTCGGGGACCACACCCAGCAAGTCGTGAAATAATAGTCAGGTCAGACCCGCGGCTTTCCGGCGCTTTCACCCATGTGGAGCGCCCACGGCCGCGCTTCCGTCACGACTGTCACCGGAATCCGGGCAAGTGGCGGGACGAGCGTCCCACACAGGCCCCTGCACAGTGCAGCGGTCCGCGGCTGCCGGGCCCGGCTTCGATCCAGCCAGAGGTAAACACATTGACGTTTAACGTAGGTCAAACCGTAGTCCACCCCCACCACGGCCCGGCCACTATCCGCCGTCTGGCCAGCCGCAAGATCCGCAGCGTCGAGAACGAGTACCTGGTACTTGAAGTGCATGCCAACAAGCTTGAGGTTTGGGTTCCCACC
Organism: Arthrobacter sp. Helios; assembly: GCF_023167125.1. Taxonomy (NCBI): domain Bacteria; kingdom Bacillati; phylum Actinomycetota; class Actinomycetes; order Micrococcales; family Micrococcaceae; genus Arthrobacter; species Arthrobacter sp. Helios. Next base: position 1,254,342 of record NZ_CP095402.1, on the reverse strand, counting down.
GCCAAGGCCCAGGATGTGGGGCTGCGCCCGGTCCTGAATTCACCGCAGCTGGAAGAACTCATGGAAATCCTCAGGGCTGCCGCGGACGCCGAGGAGTCCCAGTGGTCACGGCGTTTCAAGGAAAACACGGAGCTGCTCGCCAGCGGGCGGATCGCAGACGTAGCCCGCGTGGTCCGCAACCTCACCCTGCGTTCCCTGGACAAGGGACTCTCCCACGCTGAGCGGGACATGCTCCGGCATGCCCGCCGGCCGCTGCTCACCGAGATCTCGCTGTCCCTGGGAGTCAGCGAAGAAGAAGCCTCGGCGGTGCTCGACGGCGTCTGGGCCGGTTCGGGCACCTCACTGGCCGAACCGGTTACCTAAGCTCCGGATCACCGCCGGAGTCGGGCTACCGGCAGCCACTTCCGGAGACGGGTCAGCCCGGCGCCCGGAACCCGCCCTGGGATCCGGCCTTGGTCCGTGCCGTTGCGGCGGCGGACCAGGGATCTTCCGGCCAGGGATGCTTCGGGTAACGCCCGCGCATCTCCGCACGCACCTGGTGGTAGGGACCAGCCCAGAAAGAGGCCAGGTCGTCGGTGACAGCCAGCGGCCGGCCAGCCGGGGAAAGCAGATGGAACAGTACCCTGACCCGGCCGCCGGCGAGGGTAGGCGACCCTGCCCAGCCGAAGCATTCCTGGAGTTTGACGGCCACCACCGGCCGCCCGCCGTCGTCGTCAGGTTCCGGGTAGGCAACCCGCACCCTGGAGCCGCTGGGCACCTGCAGCCGTTCCGGAGCCAGTTCATCCAGCCGCGCGGCCTCCGGCCAGGGCAGCAGCCGCCGCAGCGGCTCAGCCAGATCGATTCCGGCGGCGCGTTCTCCTGAGGCCAGCGCATCCAGCTCCGGTCCGAGCCATTCATCCAGGCGTTCCAGGAGCGCCGGTTCGGAGGCATCGGGCCACGGTGAGCCAAGTTCACGGTGCAGCAGGGCCAGCCGCCGGCGCAGGGTCTCTGCCGCCGGGGACCAGCCAATCAGTGCCAGGCCCTTGGCATCGAGCGCGGCTGCGACGGCGGCCCTGCCCTGGGCCGCCGTCGCGCGGACCGGTGTGGAAACCAATTCAATGGCGCCGAGCCGGCGCTCCCGCCGTGCGTTCACTCGCCCGCCGGCAAATTCAGCTAAGACACTCTCCGTGAGCAGATGCGCGGCCGCCGCCTCAGCCGTCCCTGCCTCCAGCGGTGCTGCTGCGCGGATGACGGCGCCGGTGCCCGCGGCTGCGCGGCCCTCGGCCCGGGTGACGTCGGCGACGGCAAGCCATTCGGAGCCCCGCAGCGGACTGTCCGGCGGCAGCCCGGCACGCGTTCCGGAGGCCAGGAGGTACTGCTCCCCCGGGCTCCCAGCCACCCGGCGCGCTACACGGGCGGGGAAAGCCAGTGCAATGATGAATCCGACTGCCTCGCCGGGTTCCAGCCGGTGGTCCAGCAAAACGCCCCCGCCCGCCGGCTCCACGGCAAACCGTTCGAGCCGCCGCGCCTCCCGGGACCAGGCCCGCGCCCCCGGATCCGCGCCGGAGCGGAGCCTGGCCAGTTGCCGGACCAGATCCGCCCCCGGAGCGCGGAGGTCTCCGGACACCATGGCGGCCACTTCGGCCGCGGCCCGGGCTCCGAGAACAGGGGCCCCGTCCACCAACGCACGGGCAAGCGGCGGATCAACCGGAATGCGGGCCAGGGCACGGCCGGACGCCGTGGCCCGGCCTTCCTCGTCAACGGCGCCGATCGCGCGGAGCTCAGCCTCGGCGTCGGCCATTGCAGCCGGCGGCGGCGGTTCGGGAAGGTTCAGTCCGCGCCCGCCGGGAGTCCCCCAGCAGGCCAGGAGCAGGGCTGCGGCGGTGAGGTCAGCCGTGGCGATTTCCGGCGTCTGCTGCGCCGGCGCTGCGGCATAAGCTGCCTCGGGATAGGCCCGGATCACGGTCCCCGGGCCCTGCCGGGCAGCCCGCCCGGCCCGCTGCTGCGCCGAGGCCCGCGAGCAGCTCACGGTCACCAAGCCAGACATTCCGCGGGCGGCGTCCCGCCGCGGTTCGCGGGAGAGTCCGGAGTCCACCACCAGGCGGACGCCCGGCACGGTCAGGGAAGACTCAGCGAGCGAGGTGGACACGATGATGCGCGGCCGGGCGCCTGCCGGCCGGCCCGAGACGGCGCGGTCCTGTTCCGCTGCCGGCACCTGCCCGTGCAGTTCCAGGACATCGACGGCTGCGCCGGCCGCCTGCCGCAGACTGGACGCGACAGCGGACACTTCGCGGGCACCCGGCACAAACACGAGGGCATCCGCCTGCGGGTCGGCCGCCAGCGCCCGGGCGTGCCCCGCCGCGGCGGTCCGCGCCAGTTCGCTGAGGTATGTCCGGGTCACGCCGCGCTCATCCAGCCGCCGGGCAGCCGGGGGTTCCCAGCGCACCTCGAGCGGGTAGAGCGCGGAGGGGCAGTCAATCACCGGGGCGGGCCCGTCCGGACCGCCGATCAGCGAGGCAAAGCGGGCGGCGTCCAGGGTCGCGGACATCGCGACGAGCACCAGGTCCTCCCGCAGCTGCCGCACCTCAGCCAGCAGGCCTACCAGCAGGTCGGTCTCCAGGCCCCGTTCATGGACCTCGTCAAGCACGACGGCGGCGGTGCCCTCCAATGCCGGATCAGCCAGCAGCCGGCGCAGCAGGATACCGGGAGTCACGAACTCCACGATGGTTCCCGGCCCGGTGTGGCGTTCGCCGCGCACGGTATAACCGGCAGCTTCGCCCACGCTGGAATTATCGAGCGCGGCCAGCCGGCGGGCGGCAGCCCGGGCGGCCACCCGGCGGGGCTGCGTGACAATGACCCTGCCTGGTCCGGCGCTGGTGAGGTTTGCCACCAGCGGCGGAACCAGGGTGGTTTTGCCGGTGCCGGGCGGTGCCTGCACAACGGCGGTGCGGCCGCCGTCAGCCGGATCCAGCGTCAGGGCGAGATCCGGAAGCGAGGCGGCAAACACCAGTCCCCGGCCGAGCCGGGACAGGTCGAAGGGTCCATCCGGGAGTGGACCGGTAGCCGGCCGTGGGGTGCTCACCCCACTATTCTCTCCTGCGCTTCCGCCCGGGGTGACGCCGGGGGGCGGCCCGTCCCGTGCGCTAGCGCCGCAGCGCCTTCCGCGCCGCCTGGTTACCCAGGAACTGCACCAGCTGGACCAGCACAATAATCACGGCAACGGCGGCCCAGGTCACCACAGGGTTGAACTGCCGGTAGCCGTACTGGATCGCAAAGGTGCCCAGGCCCCCGCCGCCCACGTAACCGGCCACCGCCGACATATCCACCAACGCCACGAAAACGAACGTGTAGCCCAGGATGAGCGGGCCCAGCGCCTCGGGAATCAGGATGGTCAGGATGATCCGGCGCCGCCCTGCCCCCACGGAGCGGGCTGCTTCGATGACCCCGGGCTGCACGGTCAGCAGGTTCTGCTCCACGATCCGGCTGATGCCAAACGCCGCCGCAAGGGACAGGGTGAAGATGATCGCGTTGTTGCCAATTCCGCTGCCCGTGATCGACCGGGCCAGTGGCTGGACCGCGGGCAGGAAGATGATGAAGGGAATGGGGCGGAAGACATTCACCAGCACGTTCAGGGTACCGAAGACCGCCCGGTTCGCCAGCAGCGCTCCGCTGCGGGTGGTGTAAAGGCCCAGGCCGATCAGCAGTCCGCCCACTCCGCCGAACAGCAGGCTCAGGCCCACTATGTAGAGGGTTTCTCCGACGGCCGTCCACAGCTGGGGCGTCAGGGGAATCAGTTCTTCCATTCAGCTCAGCTCCGTTACCTTGATGCCTGTGCCTACCGAGGCGAGTGCGCCGTCGATCGCCTGATCCGCTCCCTTGAGCGCCAGGGTGAGATGCCCGAAGGCCCTCCCCGAAATGTCATTGATGCCGCCGTAGATCAGTTCGAATCCCACACCGGCTGCGGCAAGTTCAAGGAAGACTCCCGCCTGCGCCTCGTCGCCGTCACGGAAGGACAAGGTGACAATCCGGCCCTCGTGGCGGGCCTTCAGCGAGGCAAGCTCATCCGGTGACGGAATGCCCCGGACCACGGTAGAGACAAATTTCTGCGAAGATTCGCGGCGCGGATTGGAGAAGACTTCAAACACTTCGCCCTGTTCCACAATCCGGCCGCCATCCATCACGGCTACCCGCGTGGCCAGGTTTTTGATCACATCCATCTCATGGGTGATCACCACAATGGTGATGCCCAGTTCCCGGTTGACGCGGCGCAGCAGGGCCAGCACCTCGTGGGTGGTTTCCGGGTCCAGTGCCGAGGTGGCCTCGTCTGCCAGCAGGATTTTGGGCGACGCGGCCAGCGCACGAGCTATGCCGACCCGCTGCTTCTGACCCCCGGAAAGCTGCTCGGGGTAGCTTGACGCCTTGTCCGAGAGCCCGACGAAGGCGAGCAGTTCCTCCACCCGCGCTGCGATTTCCGGCTTGCTCCGCCCGGCCACGCGGAGCGGGTAGGCGATGTTGTTGCGGACGGTCTTGGAGTTGAAGAGGTTGAACTGCTGGAAGATCATGCCGATGCCCAGGCGCAATGACTTCAGCTTCCGCTCGGGAACCCCGGAGACCTGCTGCCCATCCACGGTGATGCTGCCGGATGTGCTGGTTTCGAGGGCATTGATGAGCCGGACCAGGGTGGACTTACCCGCGCCGGAATAGCCGATGATGCCGAAGATCTCCCCGGCCTCAATCTCGAGGTTGATCTCCTTCAGCGCGGCCACGGCGGGTTCGCCCTTCCGGGCCGGCGGATAGGACTTGGAGACGTTCTGCAGTGAAATGAGGGCCATGAAGGTTCCTTGTTTTTCAGACGGGTGTCCCGGCCGGCAGCTGCTGCCGCCGGCCGGGACCCTTCGGTGATGCGGCCGGGGTTAGCCCAGGGCTTCGATGTCCTTCTGGACCTTTTCCAGCGACGTCTTCAGGTCCTCCACCGGAACTTTTAGGAACTTGGCGGTGTTGCCTGAGGCCTCCTGCACACCGTCCTGGACGGACTGGGTGTTCTGGTAGATCTCCACCAGCTTCACGTACGTCTCATTGTTTTCCTCGCCGGCGCGGGCCGCGAAGATGTTCACGTAGGGAATGGCCGCGGGATCCGCGGGGTCATCCTGCGCAATGGCATCCTCAAACTTCAGCCCGGCGTCTTCCACGAAGTCGTTGTTGATGATGGCTGCGGCAACGTCGGGCAGCGAGGTGGGTGTCAGCGACGCTTCCAGGGTGGTCACCTTGACCTTGGACTTTGCTGCATCGATGTCATCGAGGGTGGAGAACGCGCTGCCGCCGCCTTCCAGGGTCACCAGACCTGCGGACTGCAGCACCAGCAGGCCGCGGGACAGGTTGCTCTCATCATTGGGGATGGCCACGGTGGCGCCGTCGGGGATCTCTTCCACGGAGTCGTACTGCGTGGAGTAGAGGCCCAGCGGGTAGATGGCGGTGGAGCCGACAGGTGTCAGGTCGCTTCCGCTGGCAACGTTGTAGCGGGCCAGGTAGACGATGTGCTGGAACTGGTTCAGGTCCAGCTCACCCTCTGACAGCGCCGGGTTGGGCAGGGTGTACTCGCCGAAGTCGACGATTTCGACGTCGATACCCTCCGCCTTGGCTGCCTCGGTATAGGTGGCCCAGTACGGATCGCTGGCACCAACGACGCCGATTTTCACCGGCGCACCTTCGTCACCGGCCGCGGAACCGCAGGCAGCCATGCCGAGGGCAAGGAGGGGTGCTGCGGCAAGAGCCAGGATTTTCCTGCTGAGTTTCATGGTTCGGTTCTTCTCCTGAATGGGTCCGCGGCAAACCGCGGAAGGGTGGGGAGGCGCAGGCCGCTGTGAGGGCAATGCCGGCGCCGTACTTGCCCTGCGGAAGGTCTCCGCCAGGGCCGAATCTTCACCTGGAGCACCCCGCTACGACGAGAGGGTTGCTGTCCAGCCGGCCAGGGCCGTTGGCTGGAACTCTTGATTCCGGACCCACGCTAGGGGCGCCTTCAGCCCGGTCCAAATGTTGCGCCATGAGGCTTCGCGCCCCGTCGCGGAAGGTCATATTGCGCCATGTGCTGTCATACAGGGCAGCCCCGGTACTTCACTGCCGGCCAGCCCGTTGGTGAAGCACGGGCCGCGGGGTCGGTAGTCTGGGTGCTTCCTGCCGCGGAAATCAACGGCAGTGAACGTCCAGGAAGGCTGATCAATCCAAGATGGCTGATCAATCCAGGAAGGCTGATCATGGGCATGGTTGAGGATCTCGGCGCGGACGACGTTTGTGCCCTGGCGGCACGCCACGGTTTGCTGCTCGAACCGGGGAGCGTCCGCTTCAACGAAGCCGGCCTGGACTACCGGGTGGCGTTTGCTGCGGAAGTGCAAACCTCTGAGCGGGACAATGAACAAGTTCTTCAACGGTGGGTCCTGCGCGTGCCGCGCCGGGCGGACGTGGCGGCGAACCAGGACGAGGAACGGGCCATCCTGGACTTTGTCCGTCCGCGGCTTTCGGTGGCCGTCCCGGATTGGCAGATCCAGGCCGATGACCTGATTGCCTACCCGCTGCTGCCCGGCTCCCCCGGACTGACCGTGGGTCCGGAGAACCAGACGGACTGGCATTTCGACCCGTCCGGCAAGGCCTATCTGCAGTCTCTGGCGGAGCTGATCGCGTCCCTGCACGGCCTGGATGCCGGTGCCGCCGCCGCAGCTGGTATTCCGGCCGAAACGCCGCACGCTGTCCGCCGGCACTGGGCGGACGGGCTTCGCAGAGTGGAAAAGGAGTTCCGGATCGCGCCGGACCTGCTGGCGGGCTGGGAGCAGTGGCTCAGCGATGACCGGCTCTGGCCGGAGCGGACCGTCCTGACACACGGTGAACTGTATCCCGCCCACCTGCTGCTGGATGAGGCAGACCGCATCGTTTCCGTGCTGGACTGGACCACCGCCAAGGTCAGCGATCCTGCGCTCGAATTCATGTATATCCAGCTGATTTCGCCGGATTCGCTGGAGGAAACCGCCGCGCGCTATGAGGAGGCAACCGGAACTTCCGAGCCGCACCTGGTGGAGCGCTGCACCGCCCTCATTGCAGCCGGCCCGCTGAACCATGCGCTCTATGCCCTGACGACGGGGCTCCCCGAGCACCGGGACGCCGCCGCTGCCCAGCTGTTTCCCTGACCGGCTGTCCCTGCCCGGCTGTTTCCCTGCCCAGCAGTTCGCTGACCGGCTGTTCCCGAAACAGCTGCCGCCGGCGGCGCATCCTCCGGCGGTGCATCTTCGGCCAGGGCCGTCTGGCGGTCGGGTCCGGAGCGTGTGTATCCTGCCAGCAGTGCAAACTTCTTCTTTTTCGTGACGCAGAACTTTTTCTGCCATTCCGCCTTCACGCGGAACCGTGAAACTGCTCCCTGGCGGGCAGTGATTTCGTGCGCCCCGGTGCCGGGACCCTTCAAGGGTTCCGGCTGCCCAGGCCCACCACCGGAAACTTCACGGAAGAACAATCATGCCTGTCCCACAACCTCCCCAACGTCGATTCCTCCCCCTCACCCCGCTGCATGAGCGGGACGAGCTCCACCCGGACTGCTCCAAGTGTTATGCGCTGTGCTGCACGGCGTTCGGGTTCACGCGGTCAGCTGACTTCGCCGTCGACAAAGCCGCCGGAACCCCCTGCAGCAACCTGGACGGGGACTTTACCTGCACCATCCATGCCTCCCTTCGCCCGCGGGGTTTCACCGGCTGCACCGTGTTCGACTGCCATGGAGCCGGCCAAACGGTATCCCAGGGCTACTACCCCGCTGAGGACTGGCGCACCCATCCCGACCTGGCCCGGGAGATGTTCAGCGTTTTCGCCACCGCCCGGCAACTGCACGAGATGCTCTGGCACCTCGCCGAGGCTGCCGAGCGGGCCTTCGACCCGGACTCTGCGGGGCGGGCGGAGGAACTCCGCACGTTGATCGGCGGGGAGCTGGCCCAAGGCCCGCCAGCACTGCGCGCCCTGGATCTGCCCGCACTGCACGAACGGGTCCGGGCACTCCTGCTGGAGGTCAGCGCCGAGGTGCGTGCCGGCTACTTTGCCGAGGGCAGGCAGGAAACCGCGGCTGACCTGCTGCCCTCCGCGGACCTGATGGGCCGGGACCTGCGTGCGGCTTCCCTCTGCGGCGCGGACCTCCGCGGGACGTACCTGATCGGCGCGGACCTCCGCGGGGCCGATCTCGCCGGCACGGACCTGCTTGGCGCGGACCTGCGCAGCACCCGGCTGGAGGATGCCGATCTGTCCCGTGCCCTGTTCCTGACGCAGCAGCAGGTGAACGCCGCCCGCGGAAACAGCAACACGCTTCTGCCTCCGGCGCTCAGCCGCCCCAAGCACTGGCTCTGAGGACCTCAGCCGCCGGCGAGTATGGCGTCCGGGGTTTCGGTGGCCCGCGAGTCGGCGGCAGAGGGCAGTCCTGCGTAAGCGCCGCGGTAGCGTGCCGCCGGATGGGTGTCGGCAACCCTTGGTTTTCCGGCGCCGCCGACGTACTCCCGAAGGGTCGCGCCGTCGTAGCCGTCCCATACCCGGCCGCGCTTGCGGAGTTCAGGGACCACCAGGTCAACGAACTGTTCAAAGGACCCCGGCGTGACCGCATAGGCAAGGTTGATTCCGTCCAACCCGGCCTCGTCCACCCAGCGCTCCACTTCATCGGCCACGGTCTCGGCCGAACCGACCAGGACCGGTCCGATTCCGCCGATTCCCAGGTAGTCCGCGATGGCGTTCGGTGTCCAGGACCGGCTGGGATCGGCGGTGGTGAAGATGGACAGCGCAGAACGGGCGGCGTTGGTGTCCAGATACTTCAGCTCCTCCTCCGGGGCGTACCGGCTCAGGTCCAGGCCGGACCAGCCGCCGTAGAAGGTCATGGCGCCCTCGCGGGAGGAGTAGGACAGGTATTCCCGGTAGAGCTTTTCCGCAGCAGCGTCGGAATCCGCGACGACGGCGGTGACCAGGGCGTAGATCCTGGCTGCGTCCCTGGGCCGGCCGGCTGCCTCGAATTCGTCGCGGGTCGCGTCGGTGGTCCTGCGGGTCAGGTCCGGGCGGATCGAGTTCAGGAAGATCCCTTCGGCGTGCCGGGCACCGAAGCGGCGTCCGCGGGCTGAGGCACCGGCCTGGAAAATGGCCGGCGTCCGCTGCGGGGACGGTTCAGCGAGATGAATCCCCGGCACCTGGTAGTAGGCCCCGCTGTGGTTGATTGGATGGACCTTGGCGGGATCGGTGTAAACACCGCGCTCACGGTCCTTCAGCACCGCTCCCTCCTCCCAGGAGCCTTCCCACAGCTTGTACGTGACCTCCATAAACTCCTCCGCCAGGTCGTAGCGTTCATCATGGCCAAGCTGGCGTTCCAGGCCGAGGTTCCGGGCCGCGGATTCCAGGTAGCTGGTGACAACGTTCCAGCCGATCCGTCCGCCGGTGAGGTGGTCCAAGGTGGAGAATCTGCGGGCCAGGGCGTAGGGCTGCTCGTAGGTCAGGGCGCTGGTGACGGCGAATCCGAGGTTCCGGGTGACAGCGGCCATCGCAGAGATCTGCATAAACGGATCATTCAGCGGGACCTGGTCTGCGTCCAGCAGTGCCGGGGCCGAGGAATTCCGGTAGACGTCATAGATACCCAGGACGTCGGCCAGGAACAGTGCGTCAAAGGTGCCACGTTCCAGGGTTTTGGCCAGTCCGGTCCAGTAACCGAGGGTGTTGTAGCTGTCGGCCCGGTTCTCCGGATGCCGCCATAATCCGGGGCTTTGGTGGGTGGGCGTGGTCATATCAAAGGCATTGAGGCTGATCCGCTTACTCACGGCGCCTCCTTTCCGTAGCTGGTTATTTGCCGAAACCGCTGGTCAGGCCGTCAACCATCCAGCGCTGCAGCAGGGTGGCCAGGGCGAAGACCGGTAGGACGACGATGGCGCTCGCGGCCGCGATTTTTCCGAAATGCGGGGTGCGGTCCCCGTAGTAGAGGGACAGCACCACCGGTGCGGTCTGTGCGTCGGGACTCTGGGTGAGGAAGGTTGCGAGCAGGAACTCGTTGTAGTTGAGGATGGCGATGATGGTTCCGACGGCAATCAGGGCAGGCCACATCAGTGGGAGGAGCACCGCCGACAGCTGCCGCCAGGGACCGGCGCCGTCGATTGCGGCGGCTTCAAAGATTTCGCCGGGCAGCCGGCGCACGAATCCCTCCAGCAGCCAGACCGCAATGGGGAGGTTGATCAGGGCATACACCAGGGTGAGTCCCGGCAGCGTATCGTTCAGCCCCAGGATCCGCAGCAGCGTGAACAGCGGAATAACTGCGACGATCGGCGGCAGCAGCCAGGGGCTGGTCAGCACATTGGCCAAGGCTCTGCCTCCGCTTCCCTGCCGGACCATCGCCCAGGCCCCGGGCAGTCCAAAGGCGAGTGAGAGCAGCGCCCCGCCGAGTGCAGCGGTGCCGGAATTGGCGATGGAGCGGAGCAGGTCTGTTCCCTGGACGGCTTCCGCCCAGTTGGAGAACTGCGGATTCGTGCTGAACAGGATGCCGGAGACCGTCTCATCCCGTCCCATCAGGGAGACGGAGAGCAGATAGGCCAGGGGAACCAGCACCACTATCAGGGACAGGACAACAACCGCCGCGGCCCAGGCCGGTCTGCGGACCGCCCGCCCGGCCCGGCGGTTCCGGGCCGGTTGGCGCCGGCGGCCCGGAACCGCACGCGGCTCTCTCCGGCAACGGGCGGCGGTGGCCGCCGCCCGGCTGCCGGTGCCGGCGGCAGGGGCTGCTGCCCCGGCTGCCGGTGGTGCTTCAACCAGGTTTCGAGCCGGGGCTCCGCTCATGCTGCAGCCTCCTCACGGCGGCGCCGGCTGGCGGTCAGTGCTGCCAGCGGCAGGGTCAGGGCCGCCACCAGGAGCGCCAGCAGTACGGTGATCGCGGAGGCCCGCCCAACGTCGAACTCCTTCAGCGCTGCCTGATGGATCAAGGCGGACACCGTGGTGGTGGACTGCCCGGGACCGCCGGACGTCATCACATGGATGAGGTCGAAGACTTTCAGGGCGAGCACCAGGCGGATGAACGCGGCGGCGGCCACCGTCCCGGCGATGGCAGGCCAGGTGACGGAGGCGAAGAGCCGGCGCCCGTGGGCGCCGTCGAGCCTGGCCGCCTCGATGACGGAATGGTCCTGGCCCAGCAGTGCTGCGAACACCAGTAGGAACACCAGGGGTGTCCACTCCCAGATATCCGCCAGCATTACTGCACCCAGGGCGAACCTGCTGTCCGAAAGCGGCGCGGGGATACTGATCCCCGCGAACCCCAGGAGCGTGGCCAGCAGGCCGCCGGCCGGATTGAAAATCAGTTTCCACAGGGTTCCAACGACCACCGGCGGAACAATCAGCGGCAGCAGGAGGAGCGTCCGCACCAGTGACCCGGAGCGGGCAGCCTGATAAACCGCAGTGGCCGTGAGTACCCCCAGCACCACACTGGCGGCAGTTACGCCGATCGAGTATCCGGCGGTGCGCCAAAGACTTGCGACGACGTCTCCGTCGCCCAGCACAGTGGCGAAGTTGGCGGTTCCCGTGAATTCCTTGAACGGCTTACCGAGCGAGGACTCCGTGAGCGCCGCCGCCAGGATAAACAGCAGCGGGAACACGCCGAGCACCAGCAAAGCAAGCACCGTGGGCGAGATGAAGATCCGTCCCGCCCGGGTGTCTGCCCGGCTGCGCGGGCGCGGCGAAACTGCCCCTGGCAGGCCTTGGTCAGCCAAGGATCTGCTCCCACTCGGCCTGGACGCGGTCCAGGGTCTCCTGCGCTGTACCGCCCTGGCCCGCCAGGAGCTTGGCCAGTTCATCGGTCAGGATCTGGGCCGCCTGATTGGCGTTTTTCCCGGTGGGCCAGGCGAGGGTCCCGGAGAGGGTGGTCCGGTTGACGTCCTGCAGTTTCGGGTAGGCGCTGCCGTAGCTTTCGCTCTCAAGCGAAGACTGGCGGTTGGGGTCGATCCCGGTGGGCGGATCAGCCGTGAGCAGCGCTTCATTAACTTCCGAGGACGAAGCCCAGGCGATGAACTCCCGGGCGAGGTCCTCCTTCTCCGTGTTTTCGGCAATCACCCAGGTGAATCCCGCCACGAGGGAGGCTCTCGCTTCAGTCTGCGCCCCGCCCAGGGGCAGCGTGGCGACGCCCCACTTGCCCGCCACCTTGGAGTCCTCGTTGAGTTCGGAACCCACGCCCAGATCGGTCCAGTTCTCAATGAATCCAACCTTGCCGTCGAACCAGGCGCCGTTGCCGACACCGAAGTCCGTTTCCGCGGCGGTGGGATAGGCGTACTTCGCCGACTCCACCAGGTTTTCCGCCGCGGCCACGGCAGCAGGTGTGTTAATGGTCGGCTTCCCGTTGCCGTCGACGAACGAACCGCCGAAACCAGCCAACCGGTTGGCGTAGGAGGCTCCGAGGATCAGGGGGGATTTCTGGCCAAAGACCGCCGCGCCATAGGTCCCCGCCGCGCCTTCGTTTTCGGTGATCGTGCGCGACTGCTCCAGGTACTCGTCCCAGGTGGCAGGCGGGGTATCGAACCCGTTCCGGGCAAGGACCTCGGTGTTGTAGAAGAGAACGTGGGTATCGCCGTCGAAGGGCAGCCCGTAACGCCGGTCATCAACCAGCGTGTACGGATCGTAAATCGAGGGAATGAAATCTTCGGTGTCCAGCTCTGCCCCCTCGATCCACTCCGTGAGGTCCTTGATGGACTCGTCCGCGGCCAGATCGCCGATCGAGACGTACCACGGTGCGGCGACATCGAATTGGTTCGCCCCGGACTGCTGGTCAAGGGCCAGCGTGGAACCGATTTCGTCATAGGGAACGATCGTCGGGTTAATTTTGGCGCCCGTCTTCTTCTCGAATTCATCGCTCAGCCATTCCGAGGCCCCCTCGTGGGAGGTGATCAGCAGGACGTTCAGCTCCTGGCCCTCAAAGGAACCTGCCCCATCCTGTCCTGCTGCCGGCGCTCCGGAGCAGGAAGCCAGGGCCAGGGCCAGGACACCCAAAGCGGTGCCGGTACGGAGAAAACTGCCAAAAACGGGGGCATAGCGGCTGCTTGCCATGAACGGGTCCTTCCGGGAGTGGGAAAACTGCGTCCGCAGCCGGAGTTTGGCTCGGCGGTACGGGTAACAGTAAGGACCAGCGGCGGCCGGCCGGCAACTGTCCTGTCACGGCAGGTATCGCTTCGAAATGTGGTGCGAAACTTCGTCACGGACCGTCGCATTGGGCCGCGGAAAAGCCCGGATACGTCGCCGTATTTCATCAAGATGAGCCCGGATGACGCTGTGTTCCGCCGCTTCCAGAGCGCCGCTGCGCCAGGGCTAACATGGCCGGAAATGTTCGCTCACCACCGGAGGTTCCACCGTGCCAAGCCCCCTGTCCATCACGCTGTCCGCCGGTTCCCCCGCCGGAAAGCCAACGGGCCAGGCCACCGGTGCCACCGGCGTCGTTCCCGCTCCGGTGCCCGGCTCCCAGCCCCCGTATGCGGCAGCGGCCGGGCGTTACGGTTCCACCGGCTACCGGAGGGTGGGGCGGTCGGGGCTGCTGCTGCCGCCGATCAGCCTGGGCCTGTGGTGGAACTTCGGGGACAACCGGCCCTTCGCCACGCAGCGCGGCATCCTCCGCCATGCTTTCGACCGCGGCATCACCCACTTTGATCTGGCGAACAACTACGGTCCGCCGTACGGTTCGGCGGAAGAGAACTTTGGCCGGATGCTCCGGACCGACTTCCGCCCCTACCGGGACGAACTGATCGTGTCCTCCAAAGCCGGGTGGGATATGTGGCCGGGGCCGTACGGCATCAATGGGTCCCGCAAGCACCTGATTGCTTCTGCCGAAGCCTCACTGACCCGCCTGGGACTGGACTACGTGGACATCTTCTATTCGCACCGGGTGGACGCGGATACTCCGGTTGAGGAAACTGTGGGCGCCCTGGATTCGCTGGTCCGGCAGGGCAAAGCGCTCTATGTGGGGCTCTCCTCCTACTCGGCCGAGCGGACCCGGGCAGCGGTGGCCGCGGCCAGGGACCTGGGCACTCCCCTGGTGATCCACCAGCCGGCCTATTCGCTGTTCAACCGGTGGGTTGAGGAGGAGCTGCTGGACACCCTGGATGAGCTTGGCCTGGGCTCAATCGCCTTTACCCCATTGGCCCAGGGCCTGCTGACCGGCAAGTATCTCGGCGGCAGCGCCGAGCCCTCCGGGGGCCGGACGTCCCTCCAGGATCACCTCACCGAAGACAACCTCGCCAAGGCGCGGGCGCTGAATGAACTTGCCGGTGAACGCGGCCAGACGCTCGCCCAGCTTGCCATCGCGTGGCTTCTGCGGGAGGGAGGTGCCACGTCCGTGCTCCTCGGTGCCTCCTCCACCGCCCAGGTGGATGAGAACCTCGGTGCCTTGGCCAACACGGACTTCCGGCCGTGGGAACTGGAGCGGATCGATGAGATCACCCGCGGCGGCACCAACGTCGATATTTGGAAGGTATCCGCCGGGCTGTGACCGCGGTGCTGCCGGAGTACAGCTGTTCCCGGATCGGACGGATTAGGCCGGATAGCAGGAGACGGCAGCCGACTGCAGCACCAAGCAGACCTCCTGGCCGACCATCAGGGACAGCTCCGCGGCCTGGACCGGGCTGATGTCCGCGGCCAGCCCGGCCGCGCGCACCCGGATGTGTCCTCCGTGCGGCTCCAGATCTGTCACGGTGGCCAGCAGGATGTCTGCGCCGCTCATGGTGGACGGCACCGCCCCCGCGGCGAAGACGCTCACCGCCGACGGCGGGAAAGCGGCTATCACCGAACCCCCGGGAACTGCCGCGGACTGCGGTAAGGATTCCGGATCCCGCAGGGTGAGCGCCAGTCCCTCCCGCGTCACCAGCCGGCCGCGTTCCCAGGTGCCCCTGACAGTATTCAGCCCGGCCAGGCTCGCAGTGAACCGGGTCCGGGGCTGGCTCAGCACGGACGCCGGACTCCCTGACTCCACAATCCGCCCACCCTCCATGACCAGCACCTTGTCCGCCAGGGTCAGCGCATCCAGGACGTTGTGCGTTACGATCAGCGCGCTGCGCTTCGCAAGCACCCGTTTCAACAGCCGGCGCATCAGCGGAACCGCTTCCACGTCCAGCGCTGCCATGGGCTCGTCCAGCAGCAGGAGCGACGGCTCCGCCGCCAGGGCCCGGGCCAGTGCCACCCGCTGCGCCTGTCCCCCGGACAGCTCGGCGGGTTTTCGGGAGGCAAAACCGGCCGCATCGGCCTGTTCCAGCCAGAACCGCGCCGTGCTCCTGGCCTGCCGCCGGGGAACCCCGGCGCTTCGTGGCCCGAAGGCCACGTTCTCCTCTGCCGTGAGGTGCGGGAAAAGCAGCGCCTCCTGGGCCAGCAGCGCAGTACCCCGGCGGTGGGGCGGCACCCGGACCCCCGCGCCGACGTCGAACAGCAGCTTCCCGCCGAGCTCAGCCCGGCCCGCCTCGGGCTGCAGCAATCCGGCGATCAGGGAGACCACCGTGGACTTCCCGGCGCCGTTGGGCCCGAGCAGCGCCACCGTTTCACCGGCCGCTATTTCCAGCGTCACGTCGATGCCTCGCTCGGCAACCACGGCCCGCAGGTCCAGCCTCATGGACGCACCATTGCTGTACCGGCGGACGTACTGCGGTAGGAGAGGCCAACGACAATCACGGCGACTGCCACCAAGACCAGGGAAAGGGCAACGGCGGCATCAGCGTCAGTCTCGCGCTGCAGGTAGATCTCCAGCGGCAGGGTCCGGGTGACGCCCTGGAGGCTCCCGGCGAACGCCAGCGTGGCTCCGAACTCCCCCAGGCAGCGGGCGAAGGAGAGGACTGCCCCGGAGGCCAGCCCCGGGAGAACCAGTGGAACGGTGACCCGCCGCAGGACGGTGCCGGGACCGGCGCCCAGGGTCGAGGCCACGGCCTCGTACCGGGTGCCCGCCGTCCGCAGCGCGCCTTCGACGCTGAGCACCAGGAACGGCAGTGCCACGAACGTCTGCGCCAGGACGACGGCGGCGGTGGAGAACGCGATCTGCACGCCCAGGACCTCCAGCACACCACCCAGCAGTCCCTGCCGTCCGAAGGTGTACAGCAGCGCAATGCCCCCGACCACGGGAGGCAGCACCAGCGGAAGCAGCACCAGCGCCCGCACCAGCCGTTTACCCGGAAACTGCTGCCGGGCCAGGACCAGAGCCAGCGGCACCCCAAGCAGCACGCACAGCAGGGTACTGACGGCAGCGGTCCGCAGACTGAGTGAGAGCGCAGCCAATGAGGATTCGGAAGTGACCAGCGGAATGAACTGACCCCAGTTCACCTCCGCGGTAACAGCGGCCAGCGGCAGCAGCAGGAAGACCGTTCCCAGACCCGCGGCAGCCAGAACCCAGCGCGGCAGCTGGATCACTGCGGTGCCCCTGCAGGCCGGCCGGCCGTGGTTCCCGGACTGCGTCGCCGCTGGAGAGGGGGCAGCTCGCTAGGGCGCACCGAAACCCGCTTTCCGCAGAATGTCCTGCCCGGCACTGCTGTGCACAAAGCGGATGAATTCGTTAGCCAGCTCCGGCTGGCGGGCCTGGAGAATACGGACGATCGGGTAGGTGTTCACCGCTCCGCTGGCTTCCGGAAACGCGACTTCCTCCACGCTGCCGGCAGCGGCCAGCACATCGGTCACATAAACCAGCCCGGCGTCAGCCTCCCCGGAGGCCACCTTCCCCAAGACGCCGGTGACCGAAGTCTCCTCACTCACCGGGGCGATCTTCGTCCCGGTGGCTGCTTGGATCTTCGCCGCTGCGGCACCGCACGGCACCTGCTCGGCGCACATCACCACCTGGCGGGCCGGGTCGCTCAAATCCGCGAACCCGGTGATGCCGGCGGGGTTGCCCGGCGGCACGGCAATCGTGAGGGTGTTGACGGCGAAGGGTGCCGGATCGCTGCCGGCCAGTCCGTCGCCGGTGATCTTTTCCATGTTGGCTTCGTCAGCTGAAGCAAAAACGTCTGCCGGGGCACCGGACTGGATCTGGCTTGCCAAGTCGGCTGACCCGGCAAAGTTCAGCCGCACGGTGGTCCCGGGGTGGGCAGCCTCAAACTCTGCGGCCACGTTGGAAAAAGGATCCGACAGCGACGCAGCGGCGAAAACCATCACCTCCTGCCCGGCCTCCGCATCGGAGGAGGAGGAGGACGGTGTGCTGCCGCACGCGCTCAGCGCCAGCGCCGCGGCCAGCCAGACGGCGACAGCACGGGCAGGGCGGCGAACCAGATTCCTGGAGGGCATTACTGCTGCTTCCGCGCCGGGGGCATTTCGACAATCACGTTGGTCGCCTTGACGACGGCGGTGGCCGTGGAACCCGGTTCCAGCCCAAGCTCACGGACGGCCTCGGAACTCATCAGTGATACGACCCGGAAGGGACCGCACTGCAGCTCGACCTGGGCCATCACCTTGTCCATCACGATTTCAGTCACCAGGCCCACGAAACGGTTCCGGGCAGAGCTGGCAATTTCCGTGGGGTCTTCGGGCAAATGGGCCTGCTGCCGGGCCAGGTGGGCCAGTTCCAGGCTGTCAATCACCTGCCGGCCACTGGCGTCGCGGCTGCCGGTCAGGGTACCGTGCTCTATCCAACGCCGGACGGTGTCATCGCTGACTCCCAGGAACCGGGCTGCTTCGGCGACTCTCAGGCTAGGCATAGTCCGACAATATGCCGCACATGCGTCTATTTCCAGAGGACCGTGAAATATATGCGGAAGTTTAATCGGTTGGATCACTTTGATCCAGAGGCGTCGCTGCCCCTGTCAGTGTCCCGGTTGCGCACGGCCGGCTGCGTTTTCGCCGAAGAAGAGGCACAGCTGCTGGCGGCTGCCGCAGCAACGGACAGCGAACTGGATGCCCTGCTCAGCCGGCGGGCCGCCGGAGAACCTCTCGAGTATCTCCTCGGCTGGGCACAATTCGGTGCTCTGCGGATCCGGGTGGGCCCGGGCGTCTTCATCCCGAGGCGGCGGACGGAGTTCCTGGCTGCCGCCGTCATTCAGAGCCTTCAGAGCCTCCAGAGCCTTCAGAGCCTGCAGGGCCGCCGGCCCCGGCGGAACGGCAAGCCGGAGGCAGATAGCGGGGAACCGGTGGTGCTGGAGCTGTGCTGCGGGTCCGGTGCCATCAGTGCCGCGGTTGCTGCGGCCGTTCCGTCCGCCGTGCTGCACGCGGCCGACCTTCTACCGGCTGCTGTCCGGTGTGCCCGGTCGAACCTCGGGGACCGGGCCGTTGTTTACCAGGGCGACCTGTTTGCTCCCCTGCCCCGCACACTCCGCGGCCGGATCGACGTGGTGGTGGCGAACGCCCCGTACGTGCCTACGGAGGATCTGGAATTGATGCCGCGGGATGCCCGGGAGCACGAACCTGCCGAAGCCTTCGACGGCGGTGCACAGGGCATCTCGGTTCTGGGCCGGATCGCCGTTGAGGCACCGGAATGGCTCCGGCGCGGCGGCCGGCTGTTCGTGGAATGCAGCACCAGCCAAACGCCGGCCCTGAGTGCCGTTTTTGCTGCTGCCGGCCTGCGGCCCACCGTGCTGCGGGACGAGGAAGCCGGCGCCACGGTCATGGCTGGATTGTGGTGCCGAGCAGACGGCAGTTAGCCCTGTGGGTAACCTGCGGGAACGTCCAGCTCCTGGACGGACCCTGCGAGTTTCTCCAATGCGCCCGGGACAAGTGAGTAATGTGCCCAGACTCCGCGTTTCTCGCGGTGCAGCAGCCCGGCAGCCACCATGATTTTCAGGTGGTGGGAGATGGTGGGCTGGCCCAGCTGAAGCTGCTCGGTGAGGTCGCAGACGCAGGCCTCCGCGCCCGGACTGGCCGAGATGATGGAGAGTATCCGCACCCGGTTCGGATCAGCCACCGCTTTGAACAGTTTGGCCACGGCTTCGGCGCGGGCGGGTTCCAGGCCTTTGACGGCGCCGGAAGCACAGCTTGCGGCGTCCAGGGACAGGGCCGGGGCACCGGCGGGCTCGTTGAGGGATACGCTCATGCCTCCAGTATGCCGCAGAGATTGACAATCGTCGATGCATGAGGAAATACTTCAATTGAAGTTTGTCGATATCTGAGTTGTGGAGACCCATGAACACCCTTGCCGCCACTTCGGCCGGTTTAGCCCAGCCGGCGCGGCTATCCACCCTTGACCGGTTCCTCCCGCTCTGGATTTTTGCCGCCATGGCGCTCGGCGTGGGCCTGGGCACCTGGATCCCCGGCTTCGGAGGCGCCCTCGAGGCCGTCCAGGTGGCCGGAGTGTCGCTGCCCATCGCCGTCGGCCTCCTGGTGATGATGTATCCGGTCCTGGCCAAGGTGCGGTACACGGAGACCGGCGGGGTGCTCCGGGACAAAAGACTGATGCTGACCTCCCTGGTGCTGAACTGGGTCCTCTCCCCCGCTCTGATGTTCGTGCTGGCCTGGGTGTTCCTGCCGGATTTGCCCGAGTACCGGACCGGTTTGATCATCGTGGGACTGGCCCGCTGCATTGCCATGGTCCTGATCTGGAACGACCTCGCCTGCGGGGACCGCGAAGCGGCAGCAGTGCTCGTCGCCGTCAACTCCGTGTTCCAGGTCCTGGCGTTCGGTGCCCTGGGATGGTTCTACCTGCAGATCCTGCCCGGCTGGCTGGGCCTGGAAACCACCAGTGCCGGATTCTCCTTCGGGGCAATCACGGGATCCGTGCTGGTTTTCCTCGGCCTTCCCCTCGCTGCGGGATTCCTCACCCGCGTGCTCGGCGAAAAGGCCCGCGGACGCACGTGGTACGAGGCCCGCTTCCTTCCCAGGCTCGGCCCCTGGGCGCTGTACGGACTGCTGTTCACGATCACCATCCTTTTTGCCCTGCAGGGGAAGCAGGTCACATCCAATCCCCTGGACGTTGCCAGGATTGCGCTGCCACTCCTCGTATACTTCGTGGTGGTTTTTGCGGCCGGCATGCTTCTCGGCTGGCTGCTGCGGCTGGGCTACGCCCGCACCACAACGCTCGCCTTTACCGCTGCCGGGAACAACTTCGAGCTGGCCATCGCCGTGGCCATTGGCACCTTCGGCGCCGCGTCCGGGCAGGCATTGGCCGGCGTCGTTGGCCCCCTCATTGAAGTCCCGGTCCTGGTGGCGCTGGTCTACGCCGCCCTCTGGACCCGGAAACGGTTCTTCGCCCCCGGCGCACCCACCCTCCTCCACGAAGGAACCCCCACACCATGAAACCCAGCGTCCTCTTTGTCTGTGTCCATAACGCCGGCCGCTCCCAGATGGCTGCCGCCTACCTCACCCATCTTTCGGCTGGGCAGGTCCAGGTCCGTTCGGCCGGTTCAGCACCGGCGGCGGCCCTGAATCCGGCGGTCGTGGCAGCCATGGCCGAAGCCGGCATCGACATCTCGGCCGAATGCCCCACCGCCCTGGAAACAGCTACCGTCCAGAAGTCCGACGTCGTGATCACCATGGGCTGCGGCGACACCTGCCCGGTTTTCCCGGGGAAACGCTACGAGGACTGGGAACTGGCCGACCCGGCCGGACAGGACCTTGAGGCTGTCCGGCCCATCCGCGATGCGATCCGGCAGCGGGTGGGAATCCTGCTTGAATCCCTGTTCCCCGAACTGCAGAAGGAAAATCCATGAGCAAAATCCCCAGCACGCTGCCCGTCGCCGTCATCGGCGCGGGGCCCGTTGGGCTTGCCGCAGCCGCACATCTGCTCGAACGCGGCCTGCAGCCGCTCATCCTGGAAGCCGGTCCGACGGCGGCAGCCGCCGTCCAGTCCTGGGGACAGGTGCGGCTGTTCTCGCCCTGGCAGTACAACATTGACGCCGCGGCCCGCCGGCTGCTCACCGCTGCAGGCTGGGCCGCACCTGATCAGGATGAACTGCCGACCGGACAGGAACTGGCAGACCGGTATCTACTGCCCCTCTCCCGCCTCCCCCGCCTTGCCGGGGCCCTCCGCACGTCCACCCGGGTAACGGCCGTGACCCGGCTGGGTCTGGACAAGACCAGGTCGGCAGGCCGCAGCGATGCGCCCTTCCTGGTCCGAACCGAAGGCCCGCAGGGCGGGCTGGCCGATTACACGGTGCGGGCCGTCATCGACGCATCCGGCACCTGGCAGACGCCCAATCCGCTGGGCCAGGCCGGACTTCCCGCACCGGGCGAGCAGGCGGCCAGGGACGCGGGCTTTATTACCCAGCCCCTGCCGGACGTCCTCGGGGCGGATTCCCGGCTCTTCGCCGGAAAACACGTCCTGGTGGTGGGCGCCGGGCACTCCGCAGCCAACACGGTCCTGGCACTGCACCAGCTGACGGTGGACGCCCCCGGCACCCGGATTTCCTGGGCCGTCCGCGGCGCCACTCCGGAGGCACTGTACGGCGGAGGGGACTTGGACGGGCTGCCCGCCCGCGGAGAGCTGGGCACCAGGCTGCGCGGACTGGTTGACGCCGGGGCGCTTACGCTGCATGCCGGATTCAGCATCACAGGGTTCGCTGCCGCTTCGGCGGCCGGCGGCGGAACCCTGACGGTGCAGGCGGAGACACCGGCGGGCCCGGCGGCCCTGGACGTGGACGTACTGGTTCCAGCCACCGGGTTCCGGCCGGACCTGGGGTTCCTGCGGGAACTGCGGCTGGACCTGGATGCCTCGGTCGAGGCACCCAGCGGGCTGGGGCCGCTCATCGACCCGGAATTCCACAGCTGCGGGACGGTGGAGCCGCACGGCGCAAAGCTGCTGGCCCACCCTGAGGAAGACTTCTACATCGCCGGCATGAAGTCCTACGGACGGGCACCCACGTTCCTGATGGCCACAGGCTATGAGCAGGTACGTTCAATCGCCGCAGCGCTGGCCGGGGACCGTGCCGCTGCCGACCGGGTGGAACTGGAACTGCCGGAGACCGGTGTCTGCTCGGTGACCCCCGTCGCCTCCGGCAGTGCCGAAGCACCGGAGGCTTCCTCCTGCTGCAGCGCACCGATCGAACCACAGCCGGTCACCCTTGGAATCCGCACCGGCCTGGTCCACGGACGGAGCGGCAGCTAGGTCAGACCGCGGACACCTCTGCGGCCGCAGGAGCACCGCCGGTATCCTCGGCGGTTTCCTCCACCGCACCGGGGTTGTGCCGGTGGCTGGCCAGGAAGGAGGCAATACGGTTGACGGCGTCTCGGATGTCGTCCTCTGCCGGGAGGATCACAAAGCGGAAGTGGTCCGGGTCCGGCCAGTGGAAGGCAGTTCCCTGCGAAACCAGGATCTTCTGCTCTTCGAGCAGGTCCAGGACAAACTTCTCGTCGTCGTCGAACGGATACATCTCACGGTCCAGCTTCGGGAAGAGATACATCGCGCCGGCGGCCGGTACGCAGCTGACGCCGGGGATTTCGTTAAGCAGCCGGCACGCCAGGTCCCCCTGCTCCGCCAGGCGCCCGCCGGGCTTCACCAGGTCTCCGATGCTCTGGTAACCGCCCAGGGAGGTCTGGATGGCGTGCTGCGCGGGCACGTTGGGGCAAAGCCGCAGTGAAGCCAGCAGGCCGAGTGACTCCCGGTACGCCGCGGTATCGGCCCGCTTGCCGGTCACCGCGACCCAGCCTGCACGGTAACCGGGCATCCGGTAGGCCTTGGACAGCCCGGAGAAGGTCAGCACCGGCAGGTCCCCGGCCACCGACGCAGTGTGGATATGCACTGCGTCCTTGTAGAGGATCTTTTCGTAAATCTCATCAGAGAAGAGCACCAGCTCGTGGCGGCGGGCCAGGTCAGCGAACTGTTCCAGGATGTGCCGGGGATAGACGGCGCCGGTGGGATTGTTCGGATTGATGATCACGATGGCCCGGGTACGGTCAGTGATCTTGGCTTCCAGATCGGCCATGTCCGGCCACCAGTTGCTCTGCTCGTCGCAGGCGTAATGCACGGCTTCACCACCGGAGAGCATCACGGACGCCGTCCACAGCGGGTAGTCCGGGGAGGGAATGAGGACCTGGTCGCCCGGTTCCAGGAACGCCTGCAGCGTCATGGAAATCAGCTCGCTGACACCGTTGCCGATGAAGATGTCCTCCACACCTATCTGCATCAGACCGCGGGTCTGGTAATACTGCGAGATCGCTGTCCGTGCGGAGAAGATGCCCTTGGAGTCGCTGTATCCCTGCGCGCCGCGCAGATGGTGGATCATGTCCACCACGATCGACTCCGGTGCCTCCAGCCCGAAGGGCGCAGGATCACCCAGGTTCATTTTCAGAATCCGCTGGCCGGCGGCCTCCATTTGCTTGGCCACGTGCTGCACGGGGCCCCGGAGATCGTAGCGGATGTTCTGCAAACGGCTGGAATTCTGCATGGGACGCATCATCGGATTTTCCCACCACCGGGCTCGCTTACCAAAACGGACCGTTCCATGACGGATCCACGGACTGCGGGGCCAGGGCCCGTGTCAGGTCCGGGCGGCCTTTTTCCGTTCCGGCAAAGCAGCCCGGACACCGAACAGCCTGTCGTACAGCAGGCCCGCCGCCAGGGCCAGCACCACAAAGATCAGGATGATGACGCCCATTCCGATCATTCCTGCCTGAAGTCCGGCTCCTGCTTCGGCATCAAAATAGAGGATCGCCTTGTTGGCGATGGTCATTTGATAGAGCGGCTCTGCCCTGGCGATGAAGCTGAAGAAGCCGGGAAGCATTTCCAGCGGAACCACGCCGGTGGCAGCAGGAAGCCCCATAAACACCACGTAGATCATCGAGAGGATCAGCCCGGCGCTGCCAAAGAGGCTCACCAGTCCCAGCGTGACGGCTGAAATCGTGGCGAGTGACAGCCACGTGCTGAAGAAGAACCATCCGCCGTGCGGGATCGGCATGCCCACCAGATTGGCGATCCACATCACCAGGCCCGCGGTGGGCAGGGCGATAACCAGCATCAGCCCCCACTTGAGCAGGAACGTGACCCAGCGGGCCGGCTGCAGCCGGGGGCCGAGGACAAACCTGGTGCCCAGCTCCACCGGACTGACCCCCAGCCGCGAATCGATGAGGAAGTGCAGCGTGACCGATCCGCTGATTCCCACCACCATAAGCAGCACGGAGTAGAAGAACGCGCCCATGCCAAGCGCAGCGCCTTCGGGCGGGCTTGCGAAGGGGGTCTGGGTCACCTGGATTGGATCCCGCAGGACCGCGGCTGACGTTCCATCGATCTGCGGGGCCAGGCTGCTCTCCACTGCTGCCGGCAGCGGTACCTGGGCCAGCGTCCGGTCCAGGGTCCGCTCTGCTTCGGCCTGGGCGGCCTGCGCCGAGGACTCCAGCTGACCGCCCAGGCTGCTGCTGGCCTCGCGCAGGGCCGGTTCAACGGCTTCCGCCGCCAGCTGGCTTCCCAGCGGACTGGCGAGCGGATTGGTGTAGAGCGTGACCTCCGGCCGGCTGGCCTCCGTTGCCGTGAGGCTGGAGGACACCAGGCCGGTGGCGTCGGCGGAGAAGTCCTCGGAAAACACCACCGCGGCATAGACCTGCCCGGAGCCCAGCTGCTGCTGGGCAGTGTCCCAGTCCAGCTGCCGGAGGTCGATCTCATCGGTCTTGCCGAAGTTCTCCGTCAGGGTGTCGGTGATGCTCTGCCCGAAGTTCTGGTCGGTGCCGCCGGCATTGCTGCCCTGGTCACGGTTGACGACGGCGATTGGCACGTGCTTCAGGTGATCGGCCGGACTGCCCAGCCCGCCGATATACAGTGCCGAACCGGTGCCTCCGAGCAGCAGGAGCACAAACAGGGGCAGCAGCCAGGTACGCACGGACAGGTACGCGCCCGCGTTGGATTCGCCGCGGTGGCGTCTGGGACGGGCAGCCGGACGGGGAGCATCAGTGGAACGGGATTCATGTGCTGGCATGGGAACAACCTCCCGGATCGCCGGGCGCGCTCCGGGTGGTTCTGCCGGAGCGGTGTCCTGGTCGAAGCAGTGTCCTAGTCGACGCTACGCGCGGGCTTGCTGCCGCGAACAGCCCGCGGGAACGCACGGCACGAAATCGGTGCAACTTCGCTTACCGCAGTGCTGCCGGCCTGATCCGCTTCGCTGAATCCTCCTCGTCCTGGCTGACACAGCCCGGGACCTGCGTTTACCCTGAACTGCAGAACTACCCAATGGTGGCCTGCGTGCCGCCCGGCCAGGGAGGATATGTGGATCCAGTTCCGCTGGAGGCGGCCGTGCGGGCAGACCCGGCTGGGAACAGCGTCGGTGCGGTGCCGGATAGGTTCGTCCGATACCGGATAGCCCTGGCCTTTACAGATGCGGACCGGGAACGCCTGCTGGAGTTTCTGGGTGCCGGCCGGGTGGCCACCATTACGGCAGACTTTCACCCGGCGCCGGTCAGCGGGCAGCAGCCCGCCGGCTCCGATCCGGATCCCGGCACCGATCCCGGCGCCGGTTTAGGGACTGGCTTTCCTGTCCCGCCGCTCTACGGGGCGGCCGAGGCTCAGTGGCTCCGCGCTCAGGTGCGGGCCGCCGTCGTCGGAACCCAGCTGATCCTGGCCGGTCCGGAAACCGACGTCCTCGCGGCGCGGACCGATGCCCTGGCTTGCGGAATGGTCGCTGCCGAAATCCTGCTGCTGCCCCGGCCGGACCCCGTCCGACGCGTTTACTGCCCGCACTGCCGGACCATCACCCGCACTGCACTGGAGCCCGGATCCCGCGCCGACTGCTGCGGCTGCGGGCGCGGACTGCAGATCGTCGGCCATTTCTCCCGTAGCCTGGCCGCCTACCTCGGGGTCGCCGCCGGCCTTGAGCCGGCGCCTGAACGGAAGGGGCAAAGGTGAACCAGGCTGACATGTTCCGGGCTGACGGTGTCCGGCGCCCGCTCCCCCTGCGGCAGGGGTTCTCGCTGGTGGTCCAGGCCGTCCGTGACGAAGCGCCCGGAGTGCGGTCTCTGGTCCTGGTCCCGGACAGCGGGGCCAGGCTGCCGGAGTTTGTGCCGGGCAGCCATCTCCTGGTCGAATGCGGCACCAAGGTGAATGCCTACTCGCTCACCGGTTCGGGAACGGCGCCAACCGAGTACACCATCTCAGTTCTATTGCACGACGGCGGCGGCGGCTCCGGCTTTATCCACGCCCTGCGGCCCGGAGACCGGGTCCAGGTGTCCCGGCCGCGCAACGGTTTCAGCCCGCGGCCGGCTGCCACACGGCACCTTCTGATCGCCGGCGGCATCGGGGTCACTCCGGTTCTGTCCCACGTCCGGGCCGCTGAGATGTGGCGCCAGCCGTATTCGGTGCTCTACACCTACCGCCCCGGAACCGCACCGCATCTGCAGGAACTGCGGGAGCTGTGCGGCGGCAGGCTCATCGAGTGTCCGAACCGGGAGGCATTCCGCCGCCGGCTTTCCAAGGCGTTGGCATTCCAGCCCATGGGCACCCATCTCTATGTCTGCGGCGGCGCCGGCCTGGTCAAAGCTGTAATCGGCGCTGCCCGGAGTTTGGGCTGGCCGGAGGAGCGGCTCCACCGGGAGGTGTTCGATCACGCGGCGCTTGATCCGGGGCGGGCTTTCACCGCGCATCTGGAGCGCAGCGGCAGGGACGTGCCCGTGCCAGCCGGGATCTCACTGCTGGAAGCACTGGAGGACGAGGGCTTCCGGGTACCCAACCTGTGCAGGCAGGGTGTGTGCGGCGAGTGCCGGCTCCCGGTGACCTCCGGGCTTCCCCTGCACCGCGACAGCTGCCTGCCGGCGGAGGCCCGGAGCAGCAATACCGTGCTGATGCCCTGTGTTTCCCGGGCTGCCGGAGACCGGCTCGGAGTGGACCTGTGACACGCGGCGGCGGCACGCATATGGATGCTGGGCTGCCCGCGCATGTGCGCCGGTTTCCGTTCCCTTTCCCGCACGGGCAGTACATGTACAGCGTCAATGTGGAGCCGGCCGGACGGTTCACGCCCACGGCCGCGGGCGGATGGGGCGGGCGGATCGTCGACGTGGACGGCGGCT
This sequence comes from Arthrobacter sp. Helios, assembly GCF_023167125.1. Taxonomy (NCBI): domain Bacteria; kingdom Bacillati; phylum Actinomycetota; class Actinomycetes; order Micrococcales; family Micrococcaceae; genus Arthrobacter; species Arthrobacter sp. Helios. The sequence goes on along the minus strand of NZ_CP095402.1, from coordinate 1,227,477 downwards.
ACTCCCCGGACCTCGCCGCCCGGCGCAGCATTCTGGCGGCCGATCCCAGCCGCGCAGCCGAAGACCCGCTGATGCGGCCCAGCGTGTGGGGCGCATTGAACTATGTCCTGTCCGAACTGGCAGGCTCCTATCCCGAATCGATGCGGTACCAGCGCAGCGGAAGCCGGTGCCGCTGGGTCAACGAGCTGGCCGGCAGCGACCTCTCCTTTACCTACGGAGATGAATCCACGCTCCCCGGCGGCGCGCTCCGGTTCCTGTCCAGCCAGATGCAGGAGGACTTTGCCCTTCTGGACCACCGCGGCGGAGCGCTCTGGCTGGACGCCGGAGTCGTCACCTTTGCGTCCAACTGGTCCCTGGGGTTCGACGTCGGCCTTCCATTCAGCGAGATTCACGCGCCCGTGCCCCGGCTGGCGGACATGGGCATCATCGAGCGGGCGGAAAAGTTCCTCATCGGCCTCCAGCCCGGTGAACCGTACCGGCGGACCAACTGGAGCGTTTCGGTGGACCGCCGCCTGGACATCTCCACCGAGACCTATCCCGAGTGGGGACCGGATCGAGCGGCAATTGCGGAGGATCCCGCCCTGCCGGACCGGCTGCATCTGCGGGTGGAGGTCCAGCACCTGGTCAAGGTGCCCACCACCGGCGTCCTGCTGTTCCTGATCCGCACCTACCTGCTGTCACTGCGGGACCTGGCCCTGGTCCCTCAGTGGCGCATACGGTTCGGTGAGGTTCTGCGTGGCCTGCCGGAGGATCTGGTCGAGTACAAGGGCCTTTCCCGTATCCGGGAGCCCGCCGCCGCTTGGCTTCTTGCGGAGGACATCTAGCCCCCCTGCCACGATGCGCGGGCGGCGGACGGGAATGGGGGCTGGTGGGGGATGGTCGCCGGTCGGCCGCCGAAAGCTACCTCCGGTCTCCGTGTCCTCCGCCGCTGTGTCCTACGCCGTCATGTGCTCCGCCGTCTTGTGCTCTCCTGTCTTGTGCTCTCCTGTCATACCCGCTGCCGCCGTGCCCGCTGCCGCCGTGCCGGCCGCTGCCGTGCCGGAAGTGGCCTGCCGGCGCGTCCTTCGCCAGGAGGCCCAGTATCCGGGCAAGCTCCGCCCGGTCCCCGGCAGAGAGCGCCGAGAAGTACTCATCGGCTTCCCTGGCACGGTCCCTGCGGACTCCGTCGCGCATCGCTGTGCCTTCAGCCGTCAGGGAAATGAGCGTGGCCCGGCGGTCGGATGGGTCCGGTCCGCGCACCACCAGTCCCTTGCCCTCAAGCTGGTCCACCACTTCGGTCGCCGACCGCGGAGCGATCCGCAGCTGCTCCGCCAGTTCCTTGAGCCGCATGCCGCCGTCGTCCGTGTTCCGGGCGACGGCGTTGAGCGCCCGGTACTGGTGCGGTGTCAGGTCGAACGGTGCAAGCTGCGTCAGCCAGCGGCCGCGCAGACCGCGGAAGGCGGCGTGCATCAGGTCACCAAGGGCAGCGGAATCATCGGAAGGGTGGGGCATGGGATCAGTCTAGTTCTTCGATACCCAACCACATTGTGAGGTAACCGCGATAAGGGCGGGCGTACACTCAACGCCATCACGGCGGACGGCTGACCGTGCAACGCGGCGGCTCGCGGCGAAACGCAGCGCAGAGAGTACGAAGCACACCTGCGCCGGACCGGGCAGCATCCTGGTGACGGTCCCCCTTGAGGCGGCGCCCCAAGCGGAAAGTGGAAACCGCCGTGCGGACGGTGAGACACCGAGCAGGTTCACGGCAACCACATAATGAGGTAACCTCTACATATCCGGCCGCGGGCCACAGCTGCGCAGACCGGGTTCAGCAAGGAGGAACCTTTGGCCATTCACAACACCACCCGGGAACGCCCGGGCGCCGGCATCCCCGACGGACCCGGCGCGGTCCCCGGGCCCGGCCCCGGAGGCAGCGGCGGGCGGGGTCCCGCCCGGTTGAATCCGGCGGACAAGAAACAGCTGGGCCGTCATCCGGTCAGCCTGCGCCGCATCGCCGCGTTGTTCGCACCGCACAAACGGACCATCGCCGTCGTCGTGCTGCTGATCAGTGCCGCGTCGGTGATCAACCTGGCCCAGCCTTTCCTGGTCCGCGCCGTGATCGACGACGCCCTTCCGCACGGCAACACCAGGCTGCTGCTTATCCTCACCGCCTCCATGGTCGGGGTTGCCGCCCTTACCTCGGCGATCGGCGTCGTCCAGACCTGGCTGGCCACGGCGATGGGACAGCGCGTGATGCACACCCTCCGCGTCCGGCTGTTCACGCATCTGCAGGCGCAGTCCCTCGGGTTCTTCACCCGCACCCGCGGCGGTGAGGTGCAGTCCCGCCTGACGCACGATATCTCCGGCATGCAGTCGGTAGTGACGACGACGGCGACAGGCGTGGCCTCCAACCTCACCACCACGATCGCCACTGCTGCTGCCATGGCGGCGCTCTCCCCCGGCCTGAGCCTGATTTCCCTGGTGGTGCTTCCGCCGGCGATCTGGCTGTCCCGCAAAGTCGCACGGCTCCGCCGGACCGTCACCGATGAACGGCAGCGCGAACTCGCGGCGCTGCACACCCAGGTCGAGGAAGGCCTGTCCGTCTCCGGCGTCCGCCTGGCCAAGACCCTGGGCACCATTCCGCGCGACGCCGAGCGGTTCACCGCACGGTCCGAGAACCTGGTTGGCCTGGAGCTGCGCAGCCAGCTCGCTGGCCGCTGGCGGATGGCCACCATGCAGGTGGTTTTTGCCGCCATCCCGGCAGTGATCTACCTGGCCGCCGGTTTTCCGGCGACCAGCGGCGGCATGACGATCGGCACGCTGGTCGCTTTCACCGGCCTGCAGGCCACGATTTTCCGGCCGGTGATGGGACTGCTGGACATCGGCGTCCAGTGGGTCACCGCGCTGGCATTTTTCAGCCGCATTTTCGAGTACCTGGATCTGGATCCGCAGATCAAGGCGCCAGTGAATCCCGTCCAGCTGGATGCCTCCCGCCTGCGCGGTGAAGTCCGGTTCGAGGACGTCCGTTTCTCCTACGACGGCGGCACCGACGTCCTCCACGGCGTCAGCCTGATGCTGCCCGCCGGGTCCACCACCGCCGTCGTCGGCCCCACCGGCTCGGGCAAAAGCACGCTGGCCTCGCTGGTGCCGCGGCTGAACGATGCCTCCGGCGGCCGCATCACCATTGACGGCATCAACGTTAAGGACATTGCTCCCGGGGATCTGGCACGGATCGTGGGGGTTGTGTCGCAGGAGACCTACCTCATCCACGCCTCGGTCCGCGAAAATCTGCTGCTTGCTGCCCCCGAAGCGTCCGACGACGAGCTTTGGGACGCACTGTCCGCCGCGCAGATCGCCGGTGCCATCGGCGCCCTGCCGGAGGGCCTGGATACTCTGGTAGGCGCCCGCGGCCACCGCTTCTCCGGCGGGGAACAGCAGCGCCTGGCGATCGCCCGGACCATCCTGCGGAATCCGCCGGTACTGGTGCTGGATGAAGCCACCTCCGCTCTGGACAACACGACCGAAGCGCAGGTGCAGCTGGCGCTCGAACAGCTGTCCGCGGGCCGGACAACGCTGACCATCGCGCACCGGCTCTCCACAGTGGAGAACGCTGACCAGGTGGTGGTGCTCGACGGCGGCCGTATCGTGGAGCGCGGTACGCCGGCAGAGCTTCGTAACGGCAGCGGCCCCTTCGCCCGGCTGGCAGCCCGCACCGGCACCGAAACCGGTAGCCGGCGCTGACACGCAGCGCTCATGACGCCGCCAGCCCGGGTCCCGCCGCCAATTCTGGCAGGATGGGTACATGTTGAGCTCCCGCGCCGATTCTGCCGCCGAAGAAGGCTTTTATCCCTGGCCGCGCGAAATTCCCAGCGAATGGGTCCGCCGCGCGCAGCCCGCCATCCTGATGGTCTCGGCCCTGGTGCTCTACCACCAGTTCGCTCCCCTGCCTGCCAGTCCGATGGGTTACGTCAGTGAGTTGTTCGTGCTCAGTACGGCCTTTTCGTTCCTGTCGGCCCGCGGACGCAGGAATGCTTCACAACCCGGCGGCCCAGCCAAGCCCGGCGGCCCCACTCCTCCCCACGGTTCCTGACCCCTCCTGCCCCGCACCAGCCAGCCGGATGCCGGCTACCGGCTACCGGCTACCGCGAGTCGAATCACCGGTGTTCAGCCACACGGACGTAGGTCCCCGGCAGCTCCACAGCCAGGTCTTTGACGGCAACAGGCCGGCACCCGAGGGGTGCCGGCCTGTTGCCGTTTTGCCGTGGACCATGCGCGGCCGCGGAAAGGTGCTTACCGCACCTCCGCCAGAGCGGACGGTGCCGCGGAAGCCGGTTCCCCGCTGCGGCTTAGCCGCGTCAGGTACCCGGCGAATTCGTGCAGCTCCTCGATCGTCCAGGAGCCCAGCACCAGGGGGTCCAGCATGATCCCGGTCCGTACGGCGGTGACCCGCTCCTTCGCAGCCTGCGTCAGCACCAGCAGCCGGGCGCGTCCGTCCTGGGGGTCCGGCTGGACCTCAATCAGCCCCAATTCCTCGAGCTGGCGGGACTGCCGGCTGATGACACTTTTATCCACCATCAGCATTTCGGCGGCCGCTCCCGGGTGCAGCGGACCCACGCCCTTGAGCAGCTGCAGCACCTTCAGGCCGAACAGGGACAGGGCCGGGTCAACGTCCTTTGCTGCCGCGCGCATGCGGGCACGGACCAGCTCGGTGAGCCGCCGCAGGCTGTCCTCGACCTCCTGCAGCGCCTCCTCCCGGGTCATTCCCTCCGGAGTCATTTGACCGGAATTTCCTCGTTGACTGTTCCGCCGGGCGAGGTCGGGTCGTCGATGGCAACCGCACCGCTGACCGCAGCGGGCGCTGCGGCGGCCGGCGCAGCCGGATCCGCCGGATTCGCCGGCTTCGATGCAGCGGCATTCTTCAGCTGCACGGCATTCTGCCGTCCGAGGCTGGCGTTCGGCAGGAAGATAACGCCGATCAGGGTGATGATCGCCAGCGGCACGCTGTACAGGAACACGGAGCCGACGCCCACGCCGTAGGCGCTTTCCACGAGGGCGGCGATGGCGCCGGGCAGTTCCGACACCTTGGGAATGGTCCCGCTGCCCAGGGCCGCGGCTGCCGCTGCCTGATCAGCGGGGGCCAGCGCACCGATGCCGTCCTTGATCTGGGAAGACACGATGGTGCCAAGCACCGATCCCAGGACCGAAACGCCCACCGTGCCGCCAAGGCTGCGGAAGAAGGTTACGGCACTGGTGGCAACGCCGAGGTTCTTCACCTCGATGGAGTTCTGGACCACCAGCACCAGGTTCTGCATCAGCATGCCCAGGCCGGCACCGAGGATGGCCATGTAGATACCCACGAGCACCAGGCTGGTCTGGTAGTCCAGGGTGCTCAGCAGTACGGTTCCGACCACCGCGAGAACGGCCCCGGACACCATGATGGCCTTCCACTTGCCGGTGCGGCTAATGACCGTGCCGAACAGGGTGGAGGAGATCAGGAGCCCGGCCATCATCGGAATGGTAAGCAGGCCCGACTCGGTGGGGGTGGCCCCGCGGGCCAGCTGCATGTACTGGGCCAGGAACACCGATGTGCCGAACATGGAGACACCCACGGAGATGCTGGCCACGACGGCAAGCGTGAAGGTGCGGTTCTTGAACATGGACAGCGGAATGATCGGCTCAGGCGACTTGAACTCCACCAGCACGGCGGCGATCAGCAGCACTGCGGAACCCGCGACCATCAGGAACGAGGCCAGGGAGGCCCAGCCGAACTGGTTCCCTGCCAGGGTTACCCAGATCATCAGCATGGAGACGCCGCCGGCGATCAGGACCGCACCCAGGTAGTCAATGTGGACCTTGCGCTTGGGGTGCTTGGGCAGGTGCAGGGTGAGCTGCAGCAGGATGATCGCGGCAACGGCAACCGGCAGGGCGATGAAGAAGTTCCAGCGCCATCCGAAGGCATCCGTGACGACGCCGCCAAGCAGCGGTCCGCCGACGGTTCCAACGGCCATCACAGCGCCGAACAGGCCGGCATACTTGCCGCGGTCACGCGGGCTGATGATGTCCGCCATGATGATCTGGCTCAGGGCCGCCATACCGCCGGCGCCCAGGCCCTGAAGCACGCGGAAGACAATCAGCGTTCCGGTGTCCTGGGAGAAGCCGGCCAGTGCGGACCCGAGCACGAAGACGCCCAGCGCAAGCTGGATGAGCAGCTTGCGGTTGAACAGGTCTGCGAACTTGCCCCACAGCGGAGTGGATACGGTGGTCGCGAGCAGCGTGCCGGTCACCACCCAGGTGTAGGCGGACTGGTCCCCGTCGAGGTCGGAGATGATCAGCGGCAGCGACGTGGAGACCACGGTACCGGCGAGGATGGACACGAACATGCCCAGGAGCAGCCCCGAAAGGGCTTCCAGCACCTGCCGGTGGGTCATGCTGCCGTCAGGCGAAACAGTCCGCTTGGGCGTTTTGCCGATCGAGGGCTTTTGCGGCGTTTGTGTAGAGGTACGTTCTGCGGGCGGCATCTGGCTCCTGCTTGGTAGTTGATTTACGTCAACTATATAAACTAGTTGCTTGAGACAACTAATTAAGTAACGAATCACACACGGCAGCTGATGCTGATAGGTGCAGGGCCCCGCGGGTTAGGATTCTGCTGTGCAGAACATCAGGATCGTCAAGAAGCCCGGTTATGCCGTGGACGCCGCGGACCGGGCGCTGCAGCTGATCCTCCTCCTGCAGGAAACCGAATGGCTCCGCATCGGCGAAGCAGCCAAGGCGCTCGGCGTCGCACCCTCCACGGCGCACCGGCTGATGTCCACCCTCGTCTACCGGGGATTCGCCCTGCAGGACGATCAGCACCGCTACTGCGCCGGGCCGGCCCTTCACCCGGAACCTGCTGCCAGCGCCGAACGGGCACTGATCGCCGCTGCACGGCCGCACCTGGAAGAACTGGCGGCCGCGGTGCAGGAGACAGTGAACCTGGTGGAGCGGGTCGGTGCCACGGCCCGCTACCTGGCCACCGTGGAAGGCCCGCAGCTGCTGCGGGTCGGCAACCGCGCGGGAACCATCCTGCCCGCCCATGTCTCCGCCGCCGGCAAAGCCATCCTCTCCACGCTTCCGGACCACATGGTCTCCGCAGTCTGCTCGCGCCAGGCGCCGAGCGGCGGTTCAGCACTGTCCGCGGATGCCGTAATGGACCTTCTGGCCGAGCTGGACGAGGTGCGCAGGCTCGGGTTCGCCGTCAATCTGGGCCGGACCGAGCCCGATCTGGCGGCGGTGGGTGCCCCGCTGTCGCCCGGAAACCGCCCCGCTGTCCTGGCTGTCTCCCTGAGCGCACCCTTGTCCCGGGCGGCACAGATCCAGGACCCGGCGTCGACCGCGGCACTGGTGTCCTGCTGCCGGTCGCTGCTGCTCGACCTGCAGGCGCAGGGACATCTCCCGGCAGGTAAGGGCGCCTGATTCTGCACAGCGGAATCATCTACCGAAAGTGTCGGCTGGATCACTAGGGTTGTGCCAGCGCCTGCGGCGGCGCGGTAATACTTCGGGCACATACGCCCGCCGACCAGCAGGAGCAACAGTGCAGTTCTATTCCGACGGCTACCGCCCCGGCGACCCAGACATCCGTCCCGCAGCACCCGGCCGGGAGAATGCAGCTGCTCTGCCCACCGAAGTGGACGTCCTGATTGTAGGGACCGGCCCGGCCGGGCTGGTGCTCGCCGCCCAGCTCGCCGAGTTCCCGGGCATCACCACCCGGGTGGTGGAGCGCCGGGGCGGCGTGCTGGAAAAGGGCCAGGCCGACGGCGTCGCCTGCCGAACGGTGGAAATGTTTAATGCCTTTGGACTTGCAGAGCGGCTGCTGCGCGAAGCCTACTGGGTCAACGAGACCTCCTTCTGGCGGCCCGGCGCCGCGGACCGCAGCGCCATCATCCGCAGCGGCCGGGTGCAGGACGTCGCGGACGGGCTCTCCGAATACCCGCACGTGATCGTCAACCAGGCCCGGATGCAGGACTTCCTGTTGGAACGGATGCGCAACTCCCCCAGCCGGCTGGAGCCGGATTACGGCCTGGAGGCCCTCAGCGTCGAGGTGGCAGACGGCGGCGACTACCCGGTGACGGCCACCCTGCAGCGGACCACCGAAAACGCCGGGGACGACGCCGGTTCTCCCCTCACGGTAAAGGCCAGGTATGTGGTGGGCTGCGACGGCGCCCGCAGCGCCGTCCGGAAGTCGATCGGCGTCGAGCTGGCCGGCGACGCCCGCAACCACGCCTGGGGTGTGATGGACGTCCTGGCCGTCACCGATTTCCCGGATATCCGCCTGAAGGCTGCCATCCAGTCCGCCGGCGGCAACATTCTGCTCATCCCTCGGGAGGGCGGGTATCTGACCCGCTTCTACGTGGACCTGGGCGACCTGGATCCGGCGGACCGTGAGGCCCGCAGCCGGTTCACCGTGGACCACATCATCCAGACCGCGCAGAACGTGCTGCGCCCCTACACCCTGGAGGTCAAGGACGTCGCCTGGTGGTCGGTGTATGAGGTTGGCCAGCGGGTCGCGGACCGGTTCGACGACGTTCCGCCCGCCGAGCGCGGCATGCGCACCCCTCGGGTCTTTATTGCCGGCGATGCCTGCCACACGCACAGCGCCAAGGCCGGCCAGGGCATGAACGTCTCCATGCAGGACGGATTCAACCTTGGCTGGAAACTCGCTGCCGTGCTCGAGGGCCGCAGCCCCGCCAGCCTGCTGGACACCTACACGGGTGAACGCCAGGCCATCGCCCAGGAACTCATCGACTTCGACACCCGCTGGTCCAAGACCATGGGCTCCAAACCCAAGGACCCCGACGCCGCGGGCCAGGACGGTGTGGATCCGGCCGAAGTGGAGCGGCAGTTCGTCGAAGCGGGCCGGTTCACGGCCGGTTTCGCCACCGACTACCAGGTCTCCATGATCACCGGGGCCGATACCCATGAGCACCTGGCGAAGGGCTTCCCCGTCGGTGAACGGTTCCACTCTGCACCGGTCCTCCGGCTGGCCGACGCCAAGCCGCTCGGGCTGGGGCACACAGCCGAAGCCGACGGCCGCTGGCGGTTGTACGCCTTTGCCGACGCTGCGGCCCCCACGGCGGCGGGTTCCCGCCTCGCGGCACTTTGCCGCCACCTGGAATCAGCGGACGCTCCGGTCCGCCGGTTCACACCGCAGGGCGCCGACCCGGATGCCGTGTTCGACGTCCGCGCCGTGTTCCAGCAGCACCACCGGGACCTGATGCTCAACGAGATGCCGGCGTTCCTGCTGCCCCGGAAGGGTCCGTTCGGGCTTATCGACTACGAGAAGATGTTCACTCCGGACCCGAAGTCGGAGGACATTTTCGAGGTGCGCGGCATCGACCGCTCCCAGGGTGTACTGGTCCTGGTGCGGCCGGACCAGTACGTCGCGCACGTGCTGCCGCTGGATGCGTTTGCCGAGCTGGATGAGTTCCTTTCCGGGATCTTCCTGCCCGCCTAAGGGAAGCGGCCGGACCGCCCTCATGGGCGGCGGGCAGCCGGCAGTTACCGTTCCGGCCCGTCGGCGGCATCCTGGCTCAGAAGGGCAGCGACCACAGCGTCAGTGACCTCCTGGGTGCCGGCGGTGCCGCCGACGTCGCGTGTTTTGGTTCCCGCGGCCGTGACCGTTTCAATCGCGGCTTCCAGCCGGCGTGCTTCCTCCGGAAGTCCCAGATGCTCCAGCATCAGGGCGGCGCTGGCGATCGCCCCCACGGGATTGCTGATTCCCTGGCCGGCAATGTCCGGGGCAGACCCGTGGACCGGCTCGAACATGGAAGGGAACCGCCGCTCCGGGTTCAGGTTGGCGCTGGCCGCCAGGCCCAGGCTGCCGGCCAGTGCCGAGCCGAGGTCGGAGAGGATGTCGGCGAACAGGTTCGACGCCACAACTACGGAAAGCCGGTCCGGCTGCAGGACGAACCTGGCACTCATGGCGTCCACCAGCACGCTTTCAGTCTCCACCTCCGGGTAGTCGGCCGCTACCCGGCGGAATACTTCATCCCAGAGGACCATCCCGTACTGCTGCGCGTTGGACTTAGTGACCGAGGAGACCTTGCGGACGGGACGGGAGCGTGCCAGCTCGAAGGCAAACCGGATGATCCGCTCGCACCCTGACTCCGTGAACAGCGCGGTCTGCACCGCGACCTCGCTGCCGGGTCCACGTCCGGAAAGATTACGGCCGCCGAGCCCGGCGTACTCCCCCTCACTGTTCTCCCGCACCACCACCCAGTCCAGATCGGCTGTGTCGGTGCGCCCGAGCGGTGACTGGATGCCGGGCAGGAATTTCACCGGCCGGATGTTGGCCCACTGGTCAAAGTTCTGCGTGATGTTGAGCCGCAGCCCCCAGAGACTGGTGTGGTCCGGCACGTTTTCCCAGCCCACTGCCCCGAAGAAGATGGCGTCCGTATCCTGCAGCATTTCCAGGCCTTTGGGGTCCATCATCACGCCGTGTTCGGCATAGTAGGCGCTGCCCCAGGGAAAACTGATCCACTCGATGCTGAACTTTCCGCCCGAGGCCTGCACCATGCTCTCCAGTACCTGCCGGCCTGCCGCCACCACCTCGGCACCAACGCCGTCACCGGGAATCGCCGCTATCCGGAAGACCTGACCGTGCTCCATAGCTTCTTCCTTCCTGAAATTTGCTGAGCAGTTTGCCCGGAGCCTAACCCGTTGTAACGGCACCGGGCAGCCGTTCTCACTTCAGCCCGTCGAATCCGGGCTGCATCTCTGGGCACACTGGCACGCAGCCGCTACTTTGGCGGAACCGCGGCCTGCGCCCGTGCCGCTTCCACCTACAACGCGACCCGGAGGACCCCGATGTCCCAGGACCTTTCTTCCGCCCGGACCAGCGGGGACCAGCCGGATCGGACGGATGTCGAAGCCGCCCTGCTGGGCGGACGGACGTTCCGCACGCTGAGCGAGCAGACCCTCTCACCCCGCGAGGAACGCTTTGAACGGGCGCGCCAGACAACCGGGTTCTTCCTCGCACCTGCCATAGCGGTTGTCTTCGCCCTGTGGCCTTCGGAGATGGACCCGACGCAGCAGCTGCTGGCGGCCATCCTGCTCGGGGTGATCGTGCTGTGGATCTGCGAACCGGTTCCCATTCCTGTGGGCGGCCTGATCGGCGTTGCGGCCGTGGTGATCCTCGGGGTTGCCCCCGCCAGCGCGGTCCTGGCACCATTTGGCTCCACCACAATCTTCACCTTTATCGGTGCGTTCATCCTGGCGCAGGCGATGCTGAAACACGGCCTGGCACGGCGGCTGGCGTTCGCGGTGCTGTCCATTCCCGGCGTCGGCCGGTCCACCTACCGCGTGATTGCCGCGTTTGGCGTGATCACCTGCCTGCTCTCGGCGTTCGTCTCCAACACCGCAACCGTGGCCATGCTGCTTCCCACGGCACTGGGCATCCTCGTTGTTATTGCCAAGCTCATGCAGGACCGCGGCGAGGTGCGCCCCGACTTCGATCCACTGCGCCTCCGGGTGGGCGCGGCACTCATGCTGATGCTGGCTTACGGGGCCAGCGTGGGCGGGCTGCTCACGCCGGTTGGTTCACCGCCCAACCTGATCGGCCGGGGCCTGATCGAGGAAGCCACCGGGGAACGTATCTCCTTCGCCCAGTGGATGGCCGCAGCAGCCCCGCTGTGCCTGGGCATGTTCATCGTCCTGGTCCTGGTGATGTTCCTGCTGAACCGGCCGGAGGTGCGGCGGATCGAAGGGGTGGAGGAATACATCCGGGAGCAGCGGGCCCAGCACGGCAAAATGAGCCGCGCGGAAATCAACACACTGATTGCGTTCGGCACCACGGTGGCGCTCTGGCTCGCGCCGGCCGTCGTCAGCCTGGTGGCGGGGACGGATTCAGAGGTCTATGCGTTTATGGATGACCGGCTCGACGAAGGGATCGTCGCGGTGCTCGGCGCTTCCCTGCTGTTTATCCTTCCCACCAACTGGAAGGAACGGAAGGCCACCCTGACCTGGACGGACGCGGCCAAGATCGATTGGGGAACCATCCTGCTCTTCGGCACCGGCATCATCTTTGGCGCTCTGCTGGCCGAAACCGGCCTCGCCGAAACCATCGGAACCACAGCAGCCGACAGCCTGGGTATCTCCAGCCTGCTGGCCATCACGGCGTTTTCGACCCTGCTGGCGATCCTTATCTCCGAGACCACCAGCAACACAGCCTCTGCCGCCGTCGTGGTGCCCATCGTCATTCCGCTGTGCACTGCCATGGGCCTGGACCCCTTCGTCCCCGCCCTGGCGGCGACCTTCGCCGCATCGTTTGGCTTTATGCTGCCCGTGTCCACGCCGCAGAACGCGATCGTCTACGGCTCCGGCGCCGTGCCCATCATTCGCATGATCCGGACCGGGCTGGTCTTCGACATCCTCGGCGCCATCCTGATCATCGCGATCCTTCCGCTCATGGTGGGCCTCGTGGGAATCGGCCAATAGGCCCGGCCGGGGTTGACTCACCTCCCAGCGGACGGTGAGTGTGTGGCTATGACGCAGAGCGGTGCATCACCCGCGGACGACGACGCCGACCCGCCCGTTTCGGCCACCGTCCTGGACTGGGCGTTTTTCGTTTTCGGTGGGATCGCGGCTGTGTGGTTCGCTTTCCTGCTCCTCGACGAGAGCCTGAGCTGGCAACGCATCTGGTTCCTGATTGTCTTCTGGGCGGCCCTCGCGTACCTGGTGCTGCCCCGCCTGCACCGGATCCTGACCCGGATCTATGTACCCAACTACTTCATGGGGCGCACCCGGACCAGCGACGGTCTTTTCGGTGACCCGGTGAATCTCGCCTTCCTGGGCGAAGCGGACCAGCTGCGCGGGGCCATGGTGCGGGCTGGCTGGACCGAGGCGGATCCGGTCAGCCTGTCCAGCAGCTGGCGCATCATCACCTCCACGGTCCTGCGCCGGAGCTACGACGCAGCGCCGGTCAGCCCGCTGCTGCTGTTCGACCGGCAGGAGGACTTCGCCTACCAGCAGGAGGTGGACGGCACCCCCGGCCGGCGGCACCACATCCGGTTCTGGAAATGCCCGCAGGGGTGGATGCTGCCCGGCGGCATCGCCGTGGACTGGCTCGCTGCCGCCTCGTATGACCGCGCCGTCGGACTTTCCTACTTCACGCTTCAGGTCACCCACCGGATCAGCCCCAACGTGGATCAGGAACGGGACCACGTCCTCGACACCGTCACCCAGGCGTCACCGGCGGCGGTAGTGCACGTTATCAAGGACTACTCCACCGGATACCACTCCCGGAACGGCGGCGGAGATTCGATTCAGACCGACGGCGACCTGCCGATCGTGGACCTGACCGCGCTGCCGATGCCTGCCGTGCCCGCGGTGGTTCCGCCGGACAGCCGTGACCGGCTGCCCGCGCCCACGGTTGTCGGCTCCGCCCTGGTACTGCTCCGGATGATCGCTGCACTGGCCGTCTCCGGTGTGCTGCTGACCGGCTCAACGGAAGGAACCTGGATCGGCGATCTGATGGGCCAGGACCAGCAGGTGCTGGACGCAACGCAGGCCTACGTACCCATCGGCACAGGGCTGGTGCTCTTTGCGTGTGTTGAAGCGGCCCTCGCCGTGCTGATCCTGCGCGGAAGCAACGGGGCCAGGCTGACCGCCATGGCCTTCAGCACGGCATCAATCCTGCTGCAGGGGTTATCGTTCGTCACCGGCGGCCCCGGCACCCTGCAGGGTGAGCGCCCGGCGTACGCCCTCGACGTGCTGATCCTCCTGGCCCTGTCCAGCGACCGGGCCAGGATTTATGCCCACCGCAGGCGGGCCCGGCGGAGGGCGGGCCAACAGGCCAGGTAGCGGTTCTGTTCCGCGGGTCACAACAACCTGCGGCTAACCCTGGCAAAGCCCCAGCACAGCATGGTTTGCAAGCATGGATTCTCCCCCACCATGAATTTTCGGAGAACACCGCATGAATATTGTGACCATGGCAGCGGCAGATCTTGCCGCAATCTTCCTGCTGACTTTCGGCCTGTACCTGCGGCGGCACCGCCGCAGGGACCTCGCTGTCTCCTACCTGGGTATCAACGTGGGAGTCTTCGCAGTGGCGTCCGTGCTCAGTGGTTCGGCTGCCACAGCAGGGCTGGGCCTCGGACTGTTCGGAGTGCTTTCCATCATCCGGCTGCGCTCCACCGAGCTTGAGCAGCACGAGGTTGCCTACTATTTCTCAGCGCTGGCGATCGGACTCATCTCGGGCATCGGCAGCACCCCTTCCTGGCTCGCACCGGCCCTCATCGTCCTGATCCTCGGAGTTATGTTCGTGGGTGACCATCCGCGGGTGCTTCCCGCCTACCGGCACCAGAGGGTTGTCCTGGACCAGGCCGTCAGCCGCGAAGACGAGCTGTACCGGCGGCTGCGGGAGGTATTGGGCGGCGAGGTGCACTCCGCCACCGTGCTCGAACTGGACCTGGTCAATGACAAAACGATCGTTGACGTCCGCTACTCAAGCCAGCCGGGTACCGGGCTGCCGAGGCCGGTGCCAGCAGAAGCAGCCGCAGCCGCTTATCCGGCCCAGGATCCGGCCTTCCCCACCCGCACCGTATGAGCACCGGAACGTTCCACCGCCCGGATAAGAAGCCGACTTTCCCGGACGCGCTGCCGGCAATCGGTCTCGACGAGCTGAATACTTCCGCTGCCCTCCAAACCCGGGTGGACCGCAAGTACCTGGTGGACTCCGCTTTGGCGGACACGATCTTCGCCTCACTGCCGGCCCGTGCGATGGTTCTGGAGATGGCCGGCCTGCGTTCCTTCACCTATGACTCTGTCTACTTCGACACCCCCGCCCGGGAAAGCTATCTGCTGGCCGCGCACGGACGGCGCAGGAGATACAAAATCCGCACCCGCACCTATAAGGAAAGCGCGTTGAGCTTCCTGGAGGTCAAGACCGAAGGGGCCCGCTCAGCAACCGTGAAGGAGCGTATTCCCTACGGCCTGGCGGACCGGAGCCGGCTCACCCCCGCGGGCCTGGACTACATCGCCGAAACCCTGGGCGCTTTCGGGACACTGCCTGCTCTCACGTTGCTGGGTCCGGTGTTGGAAACCGGATATGCCCGCACGACTCTGTTTCTTCCCGGCTCCGGCAGCCGCGCAACGATCGATTCGGACGTTACCTGGCGGATCCCGGGGAACCATGGCTGGACCCTGGACCGCAAGGTGGTGGTGGAAACCAAATCCGGTTCCACCGCGGGAGCCCTCGACCGGCACCTCTGGGCCCACGGCGTCCGCCCGTGCCGCATTTCCAAGTTTGCGACCGGGCTCGCCGCACTGTGTCCGGACCTGCCGTCCAACCGCTGGCACCGCACACTCACCGCCGGATTCGCCCTGCGTCCGGAGGACGCACAGTGAACCCATCAGCGCAGCCCCCGTTTCGGCACTCAGAAGGAGCTTCCCCCGTGATTCCCCTTAAAAAAGCACCCGTCCTGGCCTTCTCCGGCCCGCACCGGCCACGTTCGGCTCTGACCGCCGCCGCCCTCTCACTGGCCCTGGTCGTCGGCGGCTGCGGCACCGTCGCCAGCGAAGGATCGCCTCCCCCGGAGGATTCAGCAATCGCCTTCTTCGACGATTCCCTGGTGCACGAGATCAGTGTCGAGTTCAGCGACGAGGACTACCAGGCGATGCTGGCTGCCTACAGCGCCTCCGGTGACAAGGACTGGATCTCCGCGGCAGTGACCATCGACGGCACCGTACTGGAAGACGTTGGACTGCGGCTGAAAGGCAACTCCAGCCTGAACGGACTCTCCGGCCAGGGCGGAGACGGCGGCGGCACCTCCGAGCAGCCCGAAACCCTTCCCTGGCTCATCCGCACCGACAAGTACGTTGACGGGCAGGAATACCAGGGCCGGACAGATCTGGTTGTCCGGGGCAACAACAGCGAGAGTTCCCTCAACGAGGCACTTGCCTTGGAACTGATCGGAGCCTCTGACCTCGCGACGCTCGAAGCGTCCGCCACCCGCTTCAGTGTCAACGGCAGCGCCCAGCAGCTGCGACTGGTCATCGAGTCGCCCGACGACGACTTCTGGAATGAGGACACCTTCGGCGCCGGGGGCAGCACGTACAAGGCTGAAAGCACCGGCGACTACACCTACCGCGGAGAGGATACAGAATCCTACACAGATGTCTTTGAGCAAAAGGCCGGCGAGACTGAAGATCTGCAGCCGGTGATCGAGTTCCTGGACTTCATCAATAACTCCACCGACGAGGACTTCAGCGCCCACCTGGCTGACCACCTTGATGTCGATGCCTTTGCCCGCTACCTGGCAGCCCAGGAACTGCTGGGAAACATGGACGACATTGACGGCCCGGGCAACAACTCCTACCTGCGCTACGACTCAGGGACCGGCAGAATGACCGTCGTCACGTGGGATCTGAACCTGGCCTTCGGCGGTATGAGCGGTATGGGCGGGAGCCAGCCGCCGGAGGGTTTCCCGGAGGGAATGGAACCGCCCGAGGGGATGGAACCTCCCGACGGCCTTCCCGGCGGCACTGAGCCGCCTGCCGGAGCGCAGCTCCCGGCGGACGGGACGGAACGGAACGGTGCCGGCATGCCCGGATCAGCCAATAATCCACTCACCACGAGATTCCATGCGGACGCGGAACTCGAGGCCACATATGAACAGGCCCTGACGGACCTTCGGACAGAGCTTTACGAGTCGGGCCGGGCGCAGGAGATCCTCGACGCCTGGACTGCTCTGCTCACCGAACAGGCAACGGACCTGGTTTCTGCGGAAACGGTCCTGGCGGAATCCGCCGGCATTGCGGAGTACTTCGCCTCCGGGGAACCGGAGGCCGCCGCCGGACCGGTGCCGGAAGCCAGCGCTGCGGCCGGGCTGCCCTAACAAACAGAGGGCCCTGACAAACAGAGGGCCCCGCCCGGACCGTTGGGTCCGTGCGGGGCCATTGTCAGATCCGGCTGCCTAGCTCAGCTTGGAGGCAACCAGGCTGGTGAGGTCCACCAGGCGGTTGGAGTAGCCCCACTCGTTGTCGTACCAGCCAACGATCTTGACCTGGTTGCCCATGACCTTGGTCAGGCCGGAGTCGAAGATGCACGACGACGGGTCCCCGACGATGTCGGAGGAAACGATCGGGTCCTCGGTGTAGGTGAGGATGCCGGACCACTGCTCGGTGGCGGCGGCAGCGCGGAACGCTGCGTTGACTTCCTCCACCGTGGTGTCCTTGGCCAGGGTCACGGTGAGATCCGTTGCCGAGCCCGTCGGCACCGGAACGCGGATGGCAAAGCCGTCCAGCTTGCCCTTCAGCTCCGGAAGGACCAGGGAGATGGCCTTGGCGGCACCTGTCGAGGTCGGCACCATGTTCAGGGCGGCGGCGCGGGCGCGGCGCAGGTCGCTGTGCGGGCCGTCCTGCAGGTTCTGGTCCGCGGTGTAGGCGTGGATCGTGGTCATCAGACCCTTTTCGATCCCGAATTCCTTGTTCAGGACATCGGCCATGGGTGCCAGGCAGTTGGTGGTGCAGGAGGCGTTGGAGATGATGTTGTGCTGCTCGGCGTCGTAGTCACCGTCGTTGACACCCATGACCACGGTGAAGTCCTCGCCCTTGGCCGGTGCGGAAATGAGCACCTTCCGGGCGCCGGCGGCGATGTGCTTCTTGGCGTCGTCGGCCTTGGTGAAGAAGCCGGTGGACTCGATCACGATGTCAACGCCCAGCTCGCCCCAGGGCAGGTTGGCCGGATCACGCTCGGCGAGGACCTTGATGGTCTTCTCCCCCACCAGCAGGTTGCCGTCTTCAACCGAGACGGACTGGGACAGACGGCCGGCCACGGAATCGTACTTCAGCAGGTGGGCCAGCTGCTTGGGGTCGCCCAGGTCATTAACGGCCACGACGTCGAAGCCGCTTCCGTTCTGCAGGGCGGCGCGGAGGAAATTGCGGCCAATACGGCCAAAACCATTGATGCCGACGCGGATCGTCACTTGGGCCTCCTCAGGCACTCGAGTTTTCCAGCTATGTATCTAAAGATTAGATTTAGGCACTAAATATATGTCCTAGTACAATTATGCTGTTACGAACGCCACTCGTCAAAAGGGCCGCCCCATGGATACCTCCGCCAGTACCCCGCAGCTTCTGCGCCGCACCAATCTGCGGACCGTCCTGGACGTGCTGCGCTCCGTCCCCTCCGCCACCGGTTCCGACCTGATTGAAGCCACCGGCCTCACCCGCGCCACGGTGATCGCCGTCTGCGACGACCTGATCGCCAGGGGCTGGGCGCTTGAGCGCGAATCTCCCCGCACCGGTGGGCAGAAAGGGCGTCCGGCCCGGCGGTTCGAGTTCAATGCGGGGGCCGGTTATGTCCTGGGGCTCGACGTCGGCCTGGCCACCGTCCGTGTGCTGGCCGCCGACTTGGCAGGCACCGTGGTGGGCCGGACGGAGGTCCGGTTCCCCCGGCACGGCGGCACCCCGGAGGAACGGAGGTCAGCCGTCCTGGCAGCCGCGGCGGAGGCCATGGCCGATGCCGGGATCGCGCCGTCGTCCGTGCTTTGTGCCGCGATGGGCATCGCCGCACAGGTCACTGCCCAGGGCACCATCGCGCCCGGCGAGGAGCTTGCTCCGATGTTCGACCTTGGACTGGCGAAGGACTTCGGGGAGGCCGGCTGGCCGGTGCTCGTGGAGAACGATGCGAAGCTTGCAGCGCTGGCCGAACGGTGGCGCGGTGCGGGGATAAACGAATCCGACCTCGCCGTGATCCTGGCGGGCGAGCGGCTGGGCACCGGCGTGATCGAAGCGGGCCGCCTGCTGCATGGCGCCCGCGGCAGGGCCGGCGCCATGGGTGGGCTGGAACTGGTGGACGGCGTCGGAAACCAGGACGGCATTGCCAAGCTGGCCCGCCTGTGGGGCAGCGCAGCGTTGGAGGCCGGCCACAATGGTCTGATCCGGGAGCTCGTTGGGGCCGAAACCGACCGCGCCTCTGCCCGCTATGTCTTTGAGGCCGCAGCTGCCGGTGATGCTGTGGCCGCCGGGATCCTGGACCGGATCGCCCGGCGCATGGCCCGTGTCCTGGCTCTGGTCTCCACGTTCTTTGACCCGCGCCTGATCGTGCTGGGTGGCGCTGTTGCCGCCTCTGCCACGGCCCTGCTGCCGGTCATCACCGAGGAACTTGCCCGGTATGTGCCGGACCCGCCGCGCATTGCCGTCTCAGGGCTGGGCGAAATGCTGGTCCCTACCGGTGCCGTGCGGCTGGCGCTGGACCATGTGGAGGCACACATGCTGGAACTCACCCCGCGGCCTGCCGTCTAGCGGACACGGCAGTTTCCCTGTCCTAGACTGACCCTGCCACGGAACATCCGGCTTTCCGGGCGGGCGGGGGTCACGGGCATGGACAGGATTCGACGCACGGAGGTGTTGGCGCGGCGGCTGAGAAGCCATGGCCTGACCACCTCAGTTTCTATTGAAGGCGGCACCCCGGGGGCAGTCGACCGGCTTTTCGCCCTGCAGGGGCAGGACCTGCCGGGAGCGTTGTGGTCCCTCGGGCTGCGGTCCGGAAGCACATTGGCAGAGGTCACGGCGGCGTTCGACGACGGCACACTGGTGAGGAGCTGGCCCTTCCGCGGCACATTGCACGTGCTGCGCGGCGAGGACGTGCACTGGACCCTTGCCCTGACGTCGGAACGGATCCTGCGCTCTGCGGTCCGGCGCCGGGAAGAACTCGAGCTCGATGCTGAAACCCTGGAGAAAACCACCGCGGTTGCTGTTGGCGCTCTCACCGGCGGCGGACGGCTCAGCCGCCGGGAACTGCTGGAGCTCTTCGAAACGGCCGGTATTCGGACCAGCGGGCAGCGCGGTTACCACCTGTTGTGGCACCTCTCCGTCACCGGCACCACGGTCCTGGGCCCGATGCAGGGCTCGGAGCAGCTGTTCGTGCTGCTCGACGAGTGGGTTCCTCAGCCGCGGCGGCTGGACCGGACGGCGTCCCTGGCCGAACTGGTGCGCCGCTACCTTGCCGGCCGCGCCCCGGCCACCACCGCAGACATCGCCTGGTGGGCCAAGCTGCCCCTGGCTGACGTCCGTGCCGGGCTGGCCGAGGCAGCCGCTGATCTGGAAGAAGTGGAATACGACGGCGCTCCGCACTGGCGGCTGAGCGGCGGCGCAGCTGACGCCGCCGGTCCCGCTGCCCGGACCCGGTCCGTGGTCCTGCTGCCCGGCTTCGACGAATACCTGCTCGGCTACACGGACCGCAGCGCAGCACTGGCCGCGGAACATGCCCAGCTGACCGTCCCGGGCGGCAACGGCATCTTCAAACCCACCCTGGTGCTCGACGGCCGCATTGCCGGCCTGTGGTCCCGGAAGTCCTCGGCGAAGAAAACCGTCCTCACGGTCCGTCCGTTTGCCCCGATTCCGCAACGGGCCCTGCCTGGCCTTCGGCGGGCCGCGAAGGAGTACGGCCGGTTCCTTGGGGTCCCGGCGGAGGTCGATCCGTTCTAGGGTTACCCGTGCAGCAGCTGCCCCAAGGCATCGAGCACCTGCACCTGCCCTTTGACCAGCTTGGTCCGCGCAGCGGACTCACTGAACCAGCCGGCGTCGTCAATCTCCGGAACCTCCTGAAACCGGCCAGAGCGCGGCGGCCATTCCAGCGCGAAGGTGTTGCTCACGATCCGTTCCGGCTGGAACCCCGCCTCGGCGCAATACACAGTGATGGTTTTCCGGGAGGATTGACGGAAGTCGCCGAGCAGCCGGTAATCAGCTGCCGGGGGCGGGCTCCCCATTTCTTCCTCGAACTCCCGCAGGGCAGCGGCATACGGATCCTCTCCCGGAGCGTACTCGCCCTTGGGAATGGACCACGCGTGCTCATCCTTCCCAGCCCAGAACGGCCCACCCATGTGTGCGATCCACACCTGACGCTCCCCGTCCGGAGCAAACCGGTAGAGCAGGATTCCAGCACTGGTGATCATTTTTCCTTCTCTCCGGGCGGGCAGGTCCGCCGCATCAGGATAGGTGACACCTGCGCCGGGACGATCTTTCCCGCCATAGCGGATTAAACACCGGACCATCCCGTGCGGAAACCCGGATGATTCCCTACCGTGTAGGAGTGCCCATGCCTGAAGTGACGCCCACCCCCGATTCCTCCGCCAGCCGGCGGACTGCCCTGGCAGCGCTCGGTGCCGCTGCGGTGCTGGGGATAGCGGCTTGTGCCCGCGGCGCAGCACAGCCCGCCCGCACCTCGCCCCCGGGCTCAGGTTCGCTGCCGGGCACCAAGTCACCGCCGGCGCAGGCAACCGGGCTTCCGTCGGCGTCGTCCGCTCCTGAGACGCTCCCGGAGCCGGCGCCTTCAGCTCCTGCCCGGCCGGTATTTGTACCTGATTACGTGCTGCCGCCGGTCACGAACGGATTGGCCCCGGTCATCACCCGTATTCCTACCAGCCATCCGGTGGTGTTCCTGACTATCGACGACGGCGCCCACCGGACTCCGGAGATGGTGGCCCTGATGGCCGAGTACGGATATCAGGCTTCGATCTTCCTCTCGCAGACGTTCGTGCAGGAGGATCCCGCCTATTTCAACCAGTTCCTTGCCCAGGGCAGCCTGATCGAAAACCACACTGTCAGCCACAACATCAACATGATCGGCCTCAGTTATGCCCAGCAGCTGGCCGAAACCACCGGCATGCAGGATTTCGCCCAGCAGCACTACGGCCGGCTGCCCACCCTCTTCCGGCCGCCCGGGGGTGCCTACTCCCCGGCGATGCAGCAGGCCGTGGCAGCAGCAGGACTGCGCGCGGTGATCACCTGGGAGGCGAAGGCCAATGCCGGGGGGATGGATTATCAGGTGGGCAACTCGCTGCGCCCAGGAGACATCGTCCTGATGCATTTCCGGCCCGAGTTCGCCGCCGACCTGAACGCCTTCCGGCAGGCGCATCTTGCCGCCGGACTTGAGGTGGTGCTGCTGGAGGAGTTCCTGGCTGTCTAGGGCAACCGGGGGTACTGAGGCATCATGTTGGTTGCATCATGACCATATGCACGCAAGAACGGGTGAAGGGCTCGTTGGATTGGTGGTTACCGCACCGTTCCGAATCTAGGAGGTCTGAGCACCGTAAGGCGCCTCCATGCCCCCTCCGGGGCCCGGCGCGGAAAACTGATCCTGTTCGGGGCATTACCTCAGCTTGCCCGCCCACGTGGTGGAAGAAGCGGGCAACCCCTGGCCGGCCAAAAGTGCGGACGGCGCAGGTGAGGCCGACGGGGCGCGGGTGCGGACGGTGAGGCGGGCCAGGCCGGCGGGCGGGCCACGGCGTAGCTGTTCCCGCATTCCCCTTCCCCTTTCCCTTTCCCTTTCCCTCCCTTCCTCCCTTCCTCCCTTCCTCCCTTCCTCCCTTCCTCCCTTCATCCCTTC
Source organism: Arthrobacter sp. Helios (assembly GCF_023167125.1). NCBI lineage: Bacteria > Bacillati > Actinomycetota > Actinomycetes > Micrococcales > Micrococcaceae > Arthrobacter > Arthrobacter sp. Helios. The sequence goes on along the minus strand of NZ_CP095402.1, from coordinate 1,205,132 downwards.
CTCCCTTCCTCCACAGCTTCCGCTTTCCACCGGTGGCAGGGAGTGTTATCCACATTCCAACCGACCTCTGGCCCGGCTTAGCGGAATGGATTCTAGTCTGTGGCCATGTTGGAAATGGGAACGGATCTACGCGGCAGCGTTCAGCGGGCCACAGCCACAGCCACAGCCGATTCCGCTGGCAAGCACAGGAACACCTCGATGCGCCCAAGGAGCCGCACCCAGTCTGACAAGCTGACCGCTACACAAACAGCGTCAGGGGCTCCACGGGCGGGATCGGACGACTGTCCCGACCTACCGCCCCACGCGCCTGCGGGTCCTGCAGGACTTGTGGGACGTATGGGTCAGGTGCGACGTGTGGTTCAGGTGGGTCGTGCAGGTCAGACACTCGTTTCCGATGTCCGCCAGTGGATCACCCGATTGCAGGAGTACGGCGCCGATGGAGAGGCTACTGATGCCGGCCTGACCGACCGTGGCCTGACTGACCAGGACCTGACTGACGGTGATCTGATTGACCTGGTCCGGGCTCTGGAGGAGCTGAAGTCCGCAGCCGCTGCAGCCCAGGCCCGTGCCACCGCGGCGTTCGACGCCTCCCAACAGCAGGCACAGGCCCGGGCCGGGATTCCCGCCGCTCAGTTCGGGCGCGGTATCGGGGCACAGATCGCGCTGGCCCGGCGGGAATCTCCCCACCGCGGAGGCAGATACCTCGGCCTCGGCAAAGCCCTCACCTACGAAATGCCGCACACCTTGGCCGCCCTGTCCGCCGGGGTCCTCAGCGAATGGCGGGCAACCCTGCTGGTCCGGGAGACCGCCTGCTTGGAGAAGGAAGACCGGCGTAGGGTAGATGCGCTCGTCTGCGGGAACCCGTCAACTCTCGAAGGGCTCGGGGACCGCAGACTCATTGCCAGAATCCGGACCCTGACTCAGGCCATCGATCCGGCCTCCCAGACCCGGCGACACGCCAAGGCGGTCGCAGACCGGTATGTGTCCAGCAGGCCGGCTCCAGACACCATGGCGTATCTGACCGGGTTGCTGCCTGCGGCTCAGGGAGTGGCCGTGTTCGCAGCCTTGTCCCGTGCCGCTTCAAGTCTGCGGGCTTCCGGAGACGAACGCGGTATGGGCCAGATCATGGCCGACACCCTGGTGGAGCGGATCACCGGGCAGGCCACCGCCACACAGGTTCCCGTCGAAGTCCACCTAGTCATGACCAACCGAACGCTCTTCGGCAGCAGTTTCGGGAGCATGAACTTCCGGAGCAGTACCTCCGGGCCTGCGGCGGTCGGCCCGAACGCCGGCACCCCCGGCACCCCCGGCACCACAGATACCACCAGCAGCACATCCGGCGATGCAACGCAGACACCATGGCAGGATGAGCCGGCCTATTTGCCCGGGTACGGCATCGTCCCCGGGCAGTGGGCCGCAGACCTCATCACCGACGCCCTCGGCGGCATGGGCCAGCGCCCGCCCACTGCCCGCTACCCACGCATCCAACACAATCCCGACGATCGCCTCCCACCCGGCCGGCGCGAAACACCCCGCGGCCGCCCCGACGACTGCCCCGACATCAGCGCCCACAACACTCACGATCAGGCCCAAGTGACCCTGCGCCGGCTGTATCTGGAGCCTGCGACGGGAGAGCTAGTCGCGATGGATTCCAAGGCCCGCTATTTCCCGCCCGCGCTGGCCCGGTTGATCCGCAGCCGCGATCAGACCTGCCGAACACCGTGGTGTGACGCACCGATCCGGCATATCGACCACATCCGTCCACACGCTGAGGAAGGACCAACGAGTTACGCGAACGGACAGGGACTCTGCGAGGCCTGCAACCACGCCAAGGAAGCCCCCGGGTGGAAGGCCCGCGCTACCGACGCGCCCGGACAGCGCCACACCGTCCGGACGATCACCCCCACTGGCCACAGCTACCGTTCCGTGGCGCCGCCTCTGCCGGGGGCCTCCTCCCGGTAGGTGCTTCTACCGCACCTCGCAGGAAGGCTGGAGCCACCGCCAGACCCTCACCTCCAACCAGGCCCCCACTTACGCCCAGCAACCGTGGTGGGATTTTTACAATCACTGCGGCGCTCACATGGCCGCAGAAAGCCGCGACTCACGGACCACCCTGGGCAACCAAGGTGCCGTCTCAGAACGGCTGGACGCGCGCTGCCACGGCCGCCGCGGTGTCCTCCATGATCAGGTCTCCGTTGATCGCGGCGCCCGTCATCAGGCCGGCGGACGCCGCGCCGATAACCTGGGCCATCGGCGCGGCCAGGTTTCCGGCGGCATAAACCCCGGGAACCTCGGTGGCACCCATGGGATTTACGGTGAGGGCGGTGCCGATGGGAGTTTCCCCAGCGAACTGCTCTGTAGGAATGACCCCCAGGCCCGCCAGATACCCGGCCCGCGCAATCAGCCGGGTGAAAACCACGACGGCGTCCCGGGCTTCGAGTTCGCCACTGGCCAGGCGCACACCGGTAAGCCGGTCCTGCCCTTCCACCCCTGCCACTTCCCCGGGCACCACGCGGATGCCCCGTGCGGCCAGCTGCTCCGCCTGGACCGCATCCGGTTCGCCGCTGGTGTTCAGGAAAAGCACGACGTCGGCACTCCACTGCCGCCACATCAATGCCTGGTGCACGGCGGTCGGAAGGTCGGTGGCCAGGACGCCAATCGCCTGGTCTCTCACTTCCCAGCCATGGCAGTACGGGCAATGCAGCACTCCGGTCCCCCAGTGCTCCTTCAGCCCCGTGATCTCCGGGAGCACATCTGTGACGCCGGTGGCGGCCAGGATCCGCCGCGCCCGGACCAGTCTTCCCTCCGTCAGCTCAACAGCAAACAGGCCGCCGTCTTCGCGTGTGATGCCGGCCACGAACCCCTCGGCAATGGCTGCCCCATAACCTTCGATTTCCTCCCGGCCGATGGCGTAGAGCTCGGCCGGAGGCGTTCCTTCACGTCCCAGATAGTTGTGGACGTGGCCCGCGGGCGCGTTGCGGGGATCGCCGCCGTCGACCACCAGGACCGAACGGCGTGCGCGCGACAGTGCCAGGGCACCACTCAGGCCCGCTGCCCCGCCTCCCACCACAACCACGTCGTAGGTCTCGCCGGCCAGTGCTGGCTTGGCCTGGGTATCTTGTGTGCCTGTTTCAGTGTTCATCGTTGCTCGTTCTCCTGCCTGAGCGGCTGGTCACCGCTTCTCTGGTTCCAGTCTTGGCGTGTACCTCCGTATGGAGCAATCTTTTTTGCCGGTATGGCAAGATGCAGATCATGGCCGAAACCTTCCAGGACACCCTCAGCGGCATCGGAGCGCGGCTCCGCTCACTCCGCACCGACCGGCAGTTGACACTGTCCGACGTATCCGAGCACACCGGGATCTCCGTCAGCACGCTTTCCCGGCTGGAGTCGGGCGGCCGCCGCCCCACCCTGGAACTGCTGATGCCGCTCGCCAGCATCTACCGGGTGAGCATCGACGAACTGGTGGGAGCGCCGCCCACCGGCGACCCGCGGGTGCATATGCGTCCGATCCGGCGGCACGGCGCCACGATTATTCCGCTCACCGAAAAGGCCGGCGGCATCCGGGCCTACAAGTACATCGTGCCGGCCCGGAAGCAGCCGGAGACTCCGGAGCCGCGGACCCATGAGGGCTACGAATGGTTGTATGTGCTCAGCGGATCGCTGCGGCTGGTGCTGGGAACGCAGGAGCTCATTCTTCAGTCCGGTGAGGCCGCCGAGTTCGACACCACGCTGCCGCATTGGATGGGAGCCGCCGCTGCCGGCGGGGTGGAATTCCTGGCTCTTTTCGGCCCGCAGGGTGAAAAGGCCCATCTCCGCGCCCGTCCGGTGGCGAAGCGGCCCGGCTAGCTGCGGCTGGTCTGGGGTAAGGGAGGCTCAGGCGGTGGGGCGGCGCCGCCAGAACGCCGCCATCAAGGCGCCGGAAACGTTGTGCCAGACCGAGAAGACTGCCGCCGGCAGAGCAGCCTCAGGGGTGAAGTAGTCCCTGGCCAGCCCGGCGGCCAGACCGGAATTCTGCATCCCCACCTCGATGGCCATGGTGCGCCGGGCAGCGACAGGCTGGCGGAAGAGTTTCGCGGCGCCGTAGCCAAGGGCCAGGCCCAGCCCGTTGTGCAGGATCACTGCAAGCAGAATCAGCCAGCCAGCCGTGAGGATGGCGGCAGCACTGCCCGATACAACGGCCACCACCACGAAGGTGATGGCGATGACGGAGACCCATGGCAGGACCGGCAGGACCCGGTCCACCAGCCGGGGTGCCAGATACCGGATGACCAGGCCCAGGAGCACGGGAATCAGCACGATCTGGACAATCGAGAGGGCCATGGCTCCGGCGTCGACCGCCATGTACCGGCCGGCAAGCCAGAGGGCCAGCAGCGGTGTGAAGATCGGTGCCAGCAGGGTCGAAACCGAGGTCATGGCCACGGACAGCGCCACGTTGCCCCTGGCCAGATAGGTCACGACGTTGGACGCGGTTCCACCCGGGGCGCACCCCACCAGAATGACGCCGGCTGCCAGCTCGGGAGGCAGCTGCAGGGCCCAGGCGATGCCCAGGCCCAGCAGCGGCATAATCACGAACTGTGCCACAACGCCTAGGAGGACCGGCAGCGGCTGCCGGATCACCAGGGCGAAGTCCGGCAGCGTCAGCGTCAGTCCCATGCCGAACATAATCAGCATCAGCCCCGGGTTGATCAGCGGGGACAGCCCCGTAAACGGTTCCGGAAACAGCAGCGCCAGCGCTCCCCCGGCCAGGATCAGCAGGGGGAAGACGGTCACCGCAACCCGTGCGCTGCGCTCTTCGGAGGACTGGACAAGGTGAGGGGCTGGACGAACGGTGTTGGGAGACATCCCCACATCGTGGCACGGCGCGTGGGCCTGCCCTAACTGTTAAGGGCGGGCTGACCGTGACTTTCAGACCGGCTTGGACCTTCAGACGGACCGTGACCTTCAGACGAACTGGGGCTATCAGACTGGCTGGGGTCATCAGACAGGCTGTGACGCGGTGACGCTGCCGGTGCGGCCTCCACCGGCCAGGCCTCCGTGCGCGGCGGCTTGATCCGGTCAATGATGGCCAGTACCGCCAAGGACACAGCACCCCAGATGCCAAGCGTAAGCAGATGGGTTCCCACCGTGTCGCCGCCGAAGTACAGGATGGAACGGATGGACTCCACTGCCGCGGGCATCGGAAGGACCTCGTGCAGGAAGCGGAAGAGGTCCGGTTCCATGTAAATCGACATGGCGGCACCGGATGCCGGGATTCCGAGGAACATCAGGATGGCGATGACCGGAAGGATGGCGAGCATCCCCATGAACCGGTCAAAAACGGCGGTGAACATGGCCATGCAGAAGATCGCCACGGCTCCCACCGCCCACAGCGCCCAGAAATGGCCGTTGATGGCACCGACAAAAACGTCAACGATCACCCAGAGGACGGCGGAGAAGCCCGCCGCCCAGCCGGCCACAACCGGCAGCAGCTTGCGCAGCGGACGGCTTGCCGGGGCGGCCGTCGCACCCACAACGATGATCATGAATCCGGCCATGATCCAGCCCATGGCCAGGTACATCGTGGCCATGCCCATGGAGTCTTCGGCAGCCAGCGGGGCAACGTCCTCAGTGGCCAGTTCCATCTGCTGACCGGCCGCCACCTGCGTGAACACCCGGTCCACCACCTGCTGTGCACTCATTCCCGCAGCCTGATTGGTGATCAGGACAGCTGTGGGATCCTCCGCCGTCGGCAGCACAAAGGCAGCGGTAACCTCGCGGTCCCTTACCTGTTCCCGTGCCTGCCCGGCGGAATCCAGGGCACGCAGGTCGAACAGTCCGGACAGGTTCTCCTCCAGTCCGGCAACGGCATCTTCCGCCTGTTCTACGGTGCTGCCGACGACGGCGACGGGCATGTCCCGCGGGGTGGGCTGGTACATGGCGCCCAGCATCATCGAGAGCATCATCGCCACCATGGCCAGTGGGAAGAAGCCCAGGGTGAGGTAGCGCCAGGTGCGGCTCTTCGGGCGCGGCCCGCCGTGCAGCGACGCCACCTGAACCGCCGGAGGTGCAGCGTCCGGCGTGCGGTGGCGCCGCCGGGCATCGATTCCGAGTGTCAGCAGCAGGGCAGCGGCTGCCCCGACAACCAGGACCAGCAGATGGGAACCGGCCCCGTCCCCGCCAAAGTAGAGCACCGCGCGCAGCGATTCACCGGTGGCGGCAGCGGGCAGGAAGCTGTGCAGCAGCGGATAGAGCCCGGGCATCGTATGCACCGACATGCTCATGTTGGACGCGGGTACTCCGAGCACCATCAGGAACAGCATGCCGGCGAGTACGGCCATGGGGCCGAGGATGCGGGTGAGGAAAAGCTGGACGCTTCCCACCGCAAAAACGGCAAGCCAGCAGATTCCCAGGACGGCGGCGGTATGCCCTTGGATGACTCCCATGACCGGTCCGACGACGGTCCACACCAGGGCGGCAATCAGGGCGGCCCAGCCGGCGAGGAGGGGTACGAAGCGGCGGAAGCGGAGCAGCTCCGGTGAGTTGGAGAGGATCAGGCTCAACGGCATGTAGCCCGCGAGCATGAGTGCGGTGGTCATGAACATGGCGCCCAGGCCTGCCATGTCATTGGACGGCAGCGGTGCCAGGTCCTCGGTCTGGAGAGCCAGCCCCTCGGCCAGCACCTGCGGAGCCAGCAGCGCGGTGACCGTGCTTGACTGCGAAGCACCGGCCGCACCTGCGGTATAGACGGTTGCACCGCCGTCGGCCAGTGACACAGCGCCGGCAACTTCGCGGTCCAGCACCAGCTGGCGTGCGGTGTCGGCGGAATCCACCACCCGGACATCAACGGCATCGGCATGGCCGGACTCAAGGGCGGCAGCAAACTGGCCGGCCTGCTGGGCGGAACCGGCGACGGCGACCGGCATGTTGTGGGGTTCGGGAGCATGCATGGCCGCGAGGTAGCCCCAGACCAGCATGGAGACCATCAGCAGCGGCATGAGGAACATGGCAACATAGCGCCCGATTTTCTCTGCCTTGGCGCGCTTAAGCGCCGCAGCATCGAGGTGCTGGCTATCCGGGTCCGGGGCCTCGCTCGCCGCCGTATCCACCGTGTCCGGCGGGGAGGGCGTAGGGGAAGTGTGGGTCAAGGCCGTGCTCCTGTGCTGTGATTCGATGGATGGTGCGAGAGGCGTGTGGACCAGACGGTCACTACGCGGTCGGTGAGACCAACTCGTCAAAATTACGCCACGTGGCGTAAAATTGGTAATCGACTCGGCAACCACAGCAGAGACCCTTGTTGGGCAGCTGGAGAAAAGGGCACACGACATGGGACAACACGGCGACAAGGCACGCGAAGCCCTTCTGGACGCGGCTGAGGAGCTTTTTGCCCGCCACGGCATCGATGCGGTGTCCAACCGCCGGATCGCTGAACACGCCGGAACGGCAAACCATTCCGCCGTCGCGTACCACTTCGGCGGCCGGGATGAGCTCGTCCGCACCCTCATCACCAGGCACGCGGAGGACACCAACCGGCGCCGGGCCGGACTGGCGGCCAGGTTGGACCCGGACGCCGGCCTGCCTGACGTATTGTCCTGCCTGATCCTTCCCTGGGTGGAGCACCTGGGATCACTGCCCGTGCCAAGCTGGCGGGCTCGTTTTGTGCAGCAGATCCGGACCACCCCGTCCATGCAGGAGGTGCTGGCCGGTGCTGCCGCGCCCAATCCGTTGACCGAAGAGCTGAACCGGCGGGTGGAGACCTCCGCCGGAAGCATGGATCCGGCAACCCTGTACGGCCGGTCCTGGATTCTGGGCAACATGGTGCTCAGTGTGTGCTCGGAATACGAGGCACGAGTACAGGACGGCGTGGAAACGCCCAACTGGACCGGTGTCGGCTACTTCCTCATTGATGCCTGTGCCGGAATGCTGGCCGCCCCGGCGACCCATCCGGGGAACTTCATCAGGTCCCCCTCCCCCGTGAGCCTGCTCTGACGCTGCGCCTGCTCAGACGCTGACTGAAACGGCAACGGCCGGGTTCACTGCTCCGGCGGCGCAAGGCGGGTAGATTGCCCGTCATGACTTACGAACCCTGGCTCACGTACTTCCAGCGGAATCCCGAGCGCCACCGGTTTTTCGACTCAGCCATTGACTGGAACGCGGAGTCGCCCATGACCCCGGGCCAGACTCGGGCTATTGCGCGCTCCCTCCAGCGCTTTGAGCTGGGCGAAGGCGGCGACGGGAAGCTGCTGCTCGCCAATGCCGTCCGGGCCGGGGATCCTGTCTACACCGAGGCACTGAAACTGTTTGTTGCCGAAGAGCAGAAGCACTCCGCCCTTTTCCTGCGCGCGCTGCAATATCTGTCCTGCCCTCCCCTGGAGGCGCACTGGTCGGACCGGGCTTTTGTTCTGCTCCGCAGGGCACTGGGCCTGCGGACTGAACTGATGCTGTTTCTTGTCGCCGAGACCGTTGCACTGGAGTACTTCCGCGCACTGCGCGACGGCGCTCCGGACCCGGCAATCCGCCTGGCCGGTGCCCGGGTCCTGATGGATGAACAGGAGCATGTCCGGTTCCAGATCCACCGCCTGGCCGACGGTTTCCGTGGAACCTCGAAGCTGCTGCGTCGGCTGGTCCACACGGCATGGTGGGCTGTTGCCATCGGAGCAGCCGGTGTTGTCGCCTGGGATCACCGCGGCGCCTTGAAGGCTTGCGGCATGCCGCCCCTGCAGTTTCTGCCGACCGCGCTTCGTCAGTTCGCGCAGGCGTCGTCGGCGGTGATGTCCCCGGCGCCCGGTGCTGCCTACGGCCCCAGCAGCGCCGCGTACCGGCTCCCGCCGGAACCGGCGAAAGCGTGAGCCCGCAGCTGCCCGCCCTCCCTGCGGCCACTCACCCAGGCTTTTTCCTCCCCGGCGGCACTGCATCCGTGCAAGGATCGGCGTATGGCTGACCGTTTGATGCTCCTCGACACCGCATCCCTGTACTTCCGTGCCTTCTACGGACTGCCGGACACTATCCGCCGTGCGGATGGCACCCCGGTCAACGCCGTGCGCGGCCTGCTGGACATGATTGCCCGGCTGTCCACCGAATTCGAACCCACGCACCTCATAGCGTGCTGGGACGATGACTGGCGGCCGCAGTGGCGCGTGGACCTCATCCCCTCCTACAAGGAGCACCGGGTCGCCGAAATTGTCCGCGGTGGATCGGACGTTGAGGTCGTGCCGGATGCCCTCGAAGCCCAGATTCCGATGATCCGGAAGGTGCTCGCATTGGCGGGCATCGCCGTCGTCGGCAGGCCCGGCTACGAGGCGGATGACGTCATCGGCAGCTATGCCGCGCAGGCGGAAGGCCCGGTCGATGTGGTGACCGGAGACCGCGACCTGTTTCAGCTCATTAACGACCGCAGCGGGGTGAGGGTGATCTACACGGCCGGCGGGATGAAGAACTTGAAAGTGATGGACGACGCCGCGATGGTCGCCAAATACCGGGTCCTGCCGGAGCAGTATGCCGACTATGCGACGCTCCGCGGCGACAGCTCAGACGGACTGCCTGGCGTGGCCGGAATCGGGGAGAAAACGGCCGCGTCGCTGCTCGCCGAGTTCGGCACGCTGGAATCCCTGCTTGCCGCCGTCGAGGACCGCGGCAGCGGACTCTCTTCGGCGATGCGGGCCAAGCTCACTGCTGCGGCCGGTTATCTCGAGGCCGCGCCGTCCGTGGTGCGGATCGTGCGCGGCCTCGAGCTGCCGTCGCTGGACGGGGCCGGGGCCCGGCTCCACCCGGTTGAGGGGGAAAGCCGGGCCAGGCTGGAACAGCTGGCCGATGAGTGGAACCTCGGCGGTTCCGTGCGCCGGCTGCTGGAGGCCCTGGACTCGGCGGCCCGGCGCCGGTCCTAGTACTTCGCGATGAACCGGCCGATCACACCGCCGGCCCGGAGCTTGTCGATAGCCTCCGGGATCTCGGCCTGGGTGATGATGTTCATCGGCGGGTTCAGCTTGCCGGACTTCATCAGCTCATAGAGGGCTTCGAGGTCCTCCTTGGTGCCGGACTTCGAGCCCTTGATGCTGAGCTGGTTGATGATCAGCGGGTAGGTGTTGATGGTGGACTCGAGGCGTCCCATCCCCACCTGCACCAGCGTGCCGAACTCGGCCAGGGTTTCCAGGGCTGCGGCCGTGGTGGTGCCGAAGCCGGCGTAGTCCACGATCAGGTCCAGTCCCTTGTCCTTGAACTCGTCGATTGAGGCAGCCACACCTGCAAGGCCGATCTCATCCGCCAGCTTCTGCGTTTCCGGATTGATCTCGGCACCGTAGACCTCCGCGCCGGACAGCACGGCCACCCGGGCACCGATGTACCCGAGCCCGCCGAGGCCGATCACTCCAACCTTCATGCCGGCCTTCGCCCCGCCGACCGCCATGATGGCGTGGTAAGCGGTCAGGCCAGCGTCGGTGGCCATGGCTGCGAGGTCGAAAGGCACCTCATCGGGGAGCTTAACCAGGTTGTCATCGGTGGCGAGGAGCTTCGGTCCGAAGCCGCCGTCCCACTTGCCATAGCCGAGCGCGTCGCCGTCGCTCATCACAGGGGCGAGACCGACGCGGTCCCCGACCTTCCAATGGTCCATGCCCTCGCCGACCTCCACGATCACACCGGCATTCTCATGGCCCATGGTCCGCGGCAGGACCGGGAAGAGCGGCATCCATCCCGGATCATCCAGCGCCGTCACATCGGAGTGGCAGACTCCTGCGGCTTTCACCTCGACGACAACCTGGCCCGGGCCGGCCTTAGGCTCGGGAACTTCGTTGAGTTCCAGGGGATTGTTGGTACCGGTAAACTGCCATGCCTTCATGGGGCATCTCCTTCTCTATTTCCCGATATATGCACGCATGTTCATTCATGCGATCACATATATTTTGAGCCTACTCCTGAACCGCTTCCGCCGGGAGCGCAGGGAGAGCGGCAACACCACGCCCTGTGATGCACCTCTCCCGGCCTGCCCCGGGATATCCTGCCGGGACAGCACACAATCGTGAACGGGGCAGCAATGGGGACACCGCGGGGAGCCGGGCACACCGGCCCGGAGCTGGAGGCTGTTCCCTCCCAGCGGCGCGTGCTCTCGGTCCTGGTGGCGGGCCAGATCCTGGGTGGAATCGGCATGGGTGCCACACTCTCCCTGGGAGCGCTGCTCGCCGCGGAGCTCTCCGGGTCCGCAGCGTGGTCCGGGATGGCGGCCACCATGAGCACCCTGGGGGCGGCAGCGTCGGCCGTGCCGCTGGCCAGGCTCGCCGAGGCATCCGGGCGCCGGGTGTCGCTTTCCACCGGCTCGTTGATCGCCGCCCTGGGGGCCGTCACAGCGGTCGGATCCGCGGTTGCCGGGTTTTTCCCCGCCCTCCTGTTGGGGCTGGTGCTCCTGGGCTCGGGCAGCGCCGTCAGCCTGCAGGCCAGGTTCGCGGCAGCGGATCTGGCTGAGCCTCAGACCCGGGGCCGGGACCTGTCCGTGGTGCTGTGGTCCACCACCATAGGCGCGGTCCTCGGGCCCAATCTGTTCGGTCCCGGCGAGGTCGTCGGAGCCGCACTGGGCCTTCCACCGCTCACCGGTGCCTTTGTTTTCTCCCTGACCGCCCAGGTGGCGGCTGCCGCCGTCTATCTGACCGGGCTCCGGCCGGACCCGCTGCTGGCGGCCCGGCGGCTGCGGAACGCCGGGAACGACGGCGGGGCGCCGCTTCCGCGGAGTTCCGGCCTGGCCATCCTGCGGACCAATCCGGCCGCACGCTACGCGGTGGCCGTGATCGCGCTCAGCCATGCGGTGATGGTGGCTCTGATGTCGATGACCCCGGTGCACCTGACCAGCCACGGTGCCAGCATCACCGTTGTCGGTTTCACGATCAGCCTGCACATCGCCGGGATGTATGCCCTCTCGCCGGTGTTCGGCTGGCTGTCGGACCGGATCGGGCGCAAGTCCGTGGTGCTGCTGGGCCAGGGGTTCCTGCTGGCCGCGCTGATGGTCGCCGGGCTGGCCGCCCAGTCCGCGGTTGCCGTGACGGTGAGCCTGGTGCTGCTGGGCCTTGGCTGGTCTGCCTCCGTGGTGTCGGCGTCGGCACTGGTTTCCGAAGCGGTCACGGTTCCTGAGCGGCCGGCCATCCAGGGGGTTTCCGATCTGGGCATGAACGCTGCCGGGGCCCTCGGCGGTGCCTCGGCAGGGCTGATATTAGCTGCGGCTGGCTACTCCGGCCTGGGTTACTCCGCCGTTTTGCTGGTGGCGGTGGTGATCGCCTGGACCATGCTGCAGGGGCTGCGTCCCCCGGCAAAAGAAAACACCCCGGTCTAAAAAGCCGGGGTGCGGGGGCATCGGAACAGAGTCAAAGTGCCCGAAGTGGGACTCGAACCCACACACCTTTCGATACTGCATTTTGAGTGCAGCGCGTCTACCGATTCCGCCATTCGGGCAGGCCCTGTGACGTTGATCAACCAGATTGATCCCTCGTGTTGGGCGCGAAACTACTCTACATGCAGATAGGCTGTTTCCGTGAACTACCGGTCACCACCGGTGGTGCTGTCGTCTTTTGAGGAGCATCTGTGTCTGAGTCAACCGAGCCCGTACCGTCCAACACTCCCGCGCGGCGCGTCCTCGTTGCGGAGGATGAGACGCTGATCCGCCTGGACATCGTGGAAATCCTCACCGGCGAAGGATACGACGTCGTTGGCGAAGCCGACAACGGAGAAAAAGCCGTGCAAATGGCGAACGAATTGAAGCCCGATTTGGTGCTGATGGACGTGAAGATGCCGGTCATGGACGGCATCAGCGCAGCAGAGGCCATCGTGAAGGCCCGCATCGCTCCCGTGGTGCTGCTGACTGCATTCAGCCAAAAGGAACTCGTTGAGCGAGCCCGGGAAGCCGGAGCCATGGCCTACGTGGTGAAGCCCTTCACCCCTGCGGACCTGATTCCGGCCATCGAAATCGCCCTGTCGCGGCATGAGGAAATCAAGGCGCTGGAGAACGAGGTCTCAGACCTCAAGGAACAGTTCGCCACCCGTAAGCTCGTGGAGCGGGCCAAGAGCCTGCTCACCACCAAGATGGGGCTGACCGAGCCGGAGGCCTTCCGCTGGATCCAGAAGACTTCCATGGACCGCCGGCTGAGCATGCGCGAGGTCGCTGAGACCATCATCAACCAGGTCAACTGACCTGCCTGCCCGTCACCTCTGACGGGCACCTCTGAACGGCCGCCGCATCACCTCGAATTTTCGGGTGACGGCGGCCGTTCTGCTGTCAGCGGCCCAAGTTGCCCAGCCGGCACGCTGATCCACAGACGCGAAATCCATTCCCATGCTTCCGCTCCTGACCGGCCCGGTGAACAATTGAGACCACACCGGCTCCGCTGTGAGCCAATGCTTCCCGGAATCAGGACTGGATCAGGAGCAGCACATGGACATCGGCCCCGTAGAAGTAGTGATCCTCACCTTCCCCCGGACGGAAGTCGACGCCGGCGTGATCGCCACGCTCGGCGACACAGTCCGCGGCGGTGCCGTAAACCTCATCGATCTGGTGCTCGTCACCAAGGATGGGGACGGCAGGGTCCACGTCCGCGATATCGAGGACGACCTCCCCGAAGCCTGGGCCGATGTGCTTGTTGATTCCCGCCCGCTGACCCTGCTGAGCGAGTCGGACCTCGAAATCGCGGCCGAGTCGGTGGGTCCCAATGAAACCGCCGTCGTTGCGGCGTTCGAACACAAATGGGCGCAGCCCCTCTCCGCGGAGGTACGGCGTGCCGGCGGAACCACAGCCCTGCACGTCCGGATTCCCCGCGAAACAGTAGACGCTGCGCTGGAGGCCAGTGCAGCAGCAGGTTGAGCCGACACGGAGGAAGAACATGCCATTCGACAGAGGCGGCAGGCCCGGCCTGCTGGGAACCATAGCGCGCACCGCGGTTATCTCGGGAACAGCCCAGGCCACGTCCAACGCGGTCAACCGCCGGGCGCGCGCCCGCAGCGAACGTGAATACGCTGCGGCAAACGTCCCGGAACAGGCCCCGCCGCCGCCCCCGGCTCCCCGCAGCCGGCCCCTCCGGCCGCCGCCGGCGGCAACCAGCTCACGGATCAGCTGACCCGGCTGGCGGACCTGCACTCAACCGGAGTGCTCACTGATGAAGAGTTCGCGGCGGCTAAGGCCCGGCTGCTGACCTGAGCAGCTCTCCTCAACTGAAGCTGAACGCAGAACTGCCCGGCCGGAGCACCCCGGCCGGGCAGTTCTGCGCGTGGACTCACACCATCAGCAGATTAGATCGGCTTGGCTTTGCCCTTGTTGGATTCCTTGACCGGCCAGGGGCCAACCTTTTCCTTCTCGAGGCGGCCGTCTTCGCCGGCGTCTGCGGCGTCGCCGACACGGTGCACCTTGATCAGGTTGGTCGAACCGGCCTGTCCGGGAGGCGAACCCGCTGCGATGACCACCATGGCACCTTCGTCGACGATGCCGCGCTCAACCAGGATGCGGTCCACCTGGGCGGTCATCTTGTCAGTATGCTCCGCGAACTCCACCAGCATCGGCTGGATGCCCCAGAACAGGGACATGTAGTTCAGCGTTGATTCCACCGGGGTGAAGGCAAACACAGGCTTCTTCGGGCGCAGCCGGGACAGGCGGCGGGCCGAGTCACCGGACTGGGTGAACGTACAGATGCAGGCTGTGTCCAGCTGATCCGCGATTTCGACGGCGGCACGGGTGATCGCGCCTCCGCGGGTCCGCGGCTTGCTGCCCAGCGGGGGGACGCGGTTCAGGCCGTGCTCTTCGGTGGACTCGATGATCCGGGCCATGGTCTTGACCGTGTCGATCGGGTACTTGCCCACGGAGGTTTCACCGGAGAGCATCACGGCATCGGCGCCGTCGAGCACGGCGTTGGCGCAGTCCGAAGCCTCGGCGCGGGTGGGGCGCGGGCTTTCGATCATGGATTCCAGGACCTGGGTGGCCACGATTACGGGCTTGGCCCAGCGGCGGGCCAGCTCAATCGCGTTCTTCTGCACCAGGGGCACGTCTTCGAGGGGCAGTTCCACGCCGAGGTCGCCGCGGGCCACCATGATCGCATCGAAGGCGTCGATGATTTCCTCGATCGCAGCCACGGCCTGCGGCTTCTCGATCTTGGCGATGACCGGGACGCGGCGGCCTTCCTCATCCATGATTTCGTGGACACGGCTGACGTCTTCGGCGTTGCGGACGAACGAAAGGGCAACCATATCCACGCCGCGGCGGATGGCCCAGCGGAGGTCTTCCTCGTCCTTTTCGCTCATGGCGGGCACGTTCACGGCCACGCCGGGAAGGTTGATGCCCTTGTTGTTGGAGACGGGCCCGGGGACGGTGACCTCGGTGACTACCTTGGTGTCGTCCACGGCGGTGGCCCGGAGGGCGACCTTGCCGTCGTCGATCAGCAGCGAATCGCCCACGTTGACGTCGCCCGGAAGGCCCTTGTAGGTCGTGGAGCAGATCTCCGCCGTGCCGGGAACATCCTCGATCGTGATCGTGAAGGTGTCGCCCCGGTTCAGGAAATGCGGTCCATCGGTGAACCGGCCCAGACGAATCTTGGGACCCTGGAGGTCCGCGAAAATGCCAACCGGCTTGCCGAGCTCGGCGGAAGCCCGGCGCACGTTCTCGTACGTGTTGTTGTGGACCGAATGGTCACCGTGGCTCATGTTCATGCGTGCAACGTCAACGCCGGCACGCAGCACGGCTACGGTGTTTTCGTAACTGGCGATGGCAGGGCCAAAAGTGGCAACAATCTTTGCGCGTCTCATAATCTCTAGCCTAGTCTCCTGTTGGTCCTGCACCTAAGCCCGGGGGCTCATCCTCCGGGGTGGAATCCTCAAACCCGGCAAGGGGCGGGCGGGCTGCGCCGCGCCCCTTGCCGCTGAATCTCCGCGTTGGGCTACAGCGGGGCTATGGCCCGGTCGCTGGGTGCCACCGGCGCCGGCAGGCGGGTGGAGCCTTCCAGCCACTTGTCGACGGCGGCAGCGCAGGCCCGCCCCTCGGCGATGGCCCAGACGATCAGTGACTGTCCGCGGCCCGCGTCACCGGCAGCGAAGACACCCGGCGTGTTCGTCATGTAGTAGCCGTCGCGCAGCACATTGGACCGCTCATCGAACTCGGTGTGCACCTGATCGGCCAGGCCAGCCGGTTCCGGGCCGGTGAAGCCCAGCGACAGGAACACCAGGTCCGCCGGAATGATCCGCTCGGTGCCGGCCTTCGGCAGTCTCCTGCCGTCCACGTACTCGGTCTCGGCGACCTTAACGCCGGTCAGTTTCCCGTTCTCGCCAACGAACTCAACGGTGGACGCCAGGTAGGTGCGCTCACCGCCTTCTTCGTGGGCGCTGGCCACCTCGAACAGGGTCGGGTACATCGGCCAGGGCTGATGTGCTGCACGCTCTGTGGGCGGCTGCTTGCCGATCGCCAGCGTGGTCACCGAGGCGGCCTGGTGCCGGTGGGCGGTGCCGATGCAGTCCGCGCCGGTGTCGCCGCCGCCCAGGATCACCACGTGCTTGCCCTCGGCGTGGATCTGGTTCTTGACCTTCTCCCCCGCCACCGCCCGGTTGGACTGCACCAGGTATTCCATGGCGAAGTGCACGCCGGTGAGTTCACGGCCCGGGATGGGCAGGTCCCGCGGCACGGTGGCACCGGTCGCGATCACGACGGCGTCATATCGGCGGCGCAGCTGCTCCCAGGAGATGTCCTTGCCGACCTCGACGCCGGTGCGGAAGCGGGTGCCTTCCGCCCGCATCTGGTCCAGCCGGCGGTCCACCTGCAGTTTTTCCATCTTGAAGTCCGGAATGCCGTAGCGCAGCAGGCCGCCGATCTTGTCATCCCGCTCGTACACGGCCACGGTGTGGCCGGCCCGGGTGAGCTGCTGGGCAACCGCCAGACCGGCGGGGCCGGAACCGACGACGGCGATGGTTTTGTCCGTGAGCCGCTCCGGGGCGTGCGGAACAACCCAGTTCTCGTCGAAGGCCTGGTCGATGATGGAGACCTCGACCTGCTTGATCGTCACAGCGGGCTGGTTGATGCCCAGCACACAGGAGGCTTCGCACGGCGCCGGGCAGAGCCGCCCGGTGAACTCCGGGAAGTTGTTCGTGGCGTGGAGCCGTTCGATCGCCTCCTGTCCCTTGTCCCGCCAGGTCAGATCGTTCCATTCCGGAATGAGGTTGCCGAGCGGGCAGCCCTGGTGGCAGAACGGAATACCGCAGTCCATGCAGCGTCCGGCCTGCTCCTTAAGCACGCCCTTCTCCTGCCGTTCGTAGACTTCCTTGAAGTCCATGATGCGGACGGGTACGGGCCGGCGCGGCTGTGTTTCGCGTTCGCGCACTTTCAAGAATCCACGTGGGTCAGCCACCGGTTACCTCCAGAATTTTGGTCCATGCTTCGGCGCCGTCGGGGTCCAGCCCCGCTTCGGCCGCGGAGGCGCGGGCGTCCAGTACTGCCGCGTAATCCCGCGGCAGTACCTTGGTGATGCGGGAAACCGTGCCGGTAAAGTCGGCCAGCAGTTCCGCGGCCAGCGTCGATTCGGTTTCCTCAGCGTGTTTGACCAGCAGGCCGCGGATGATGTCCACGTCCTCTGCGTCGGGTTCCAGCAGCAGCAGCTCACCCTTGTCCAGGGCGTCCTTGTTGACCCGGGCCCGGACCAGGTCCACCACAAACGCGGTGCCGCCGGACATACCGGCGCCGAAGTTCCGCCCGGTGGTTCCCAGGATCAGTGTCTGGCCGCCGGTCATGTACTCGCAGCCGTGGTCGCCAATGCCTTCCACGACGGCGGTCGCCCCGGAGTTGCGGACCATAAAGCGTTCGCCAACCAGGCCGCGCAGGAACATTTCTCCGCTGGTGGCGCCGTAGCCGATCACGTTCCCGGCAATAACGTTCCGCTCCGCGGGGAACACGTTGTTCCGGTCCGGGCGGACGATGATCCGCCCGCCGGACAGTCCCTTGCCCACGTAGTCGTTGGAGTCTCCGAACAGCCGCAGGGTGATGCCGGCCGGCAGGAACGCGCCCAGTGACTGGCCGGCCTGTCCGGTCAGCGTCACGTCGATGGTGTCCGTGGCCAGCACGTCGGTGCTGAACGTTTTGGTGACCGTGTGGCCGAGCATCGTGCCGACGGACCGGTCGGTGTTGACCACGTCCAGGGTAATCCGGACGGGCTGGCGGTTCTGCAGCGCGTCCGCGCTCATTTCGATCAGCTTGTTATCGAAGTGCGCGTCCAGCTCGTGGTTCTGGCGGTACAGGTTGCGCAGCGGGGCGCCGGGTTCCATGTCGTGTCCGCGGAGGATCGGTTCCAGATCCAGGCCGTCGGCCTTCCAATGGTCGACGGCGGCCCTGGTGTCCAGCATTTCGCTGTGGCCGATGGCTTCCTCGAGACTGCGGAAACCAAGTTCGGCGAGCAGTTCGCGCACTTCCTCAGCCAGGAACTCAAAGAAGTTCACCACGAATTCGGGCTTGCCGGTGAAGCGGCTGCGCAGTTCGGGGTTCTGCGTCGCGACGCCCA
Source organism: Arthrobacter sp. Helios (assembly GCF_023167125.1). Taxonomy (NCBI): domain Bacteria; kingdom Bacillati; phylum Actinomycetota; class Actinomycetes; order Micrococcales; family Micrococcaceae; genus Arthrobacter; species Arthrobacter sp. Helios. The sequence goes on along the minus strand of NZ_CP095402.1, from coordinate 1,186,665 downwards.
CCGGGCAGGTGTCCAGGTGGCAGACCCGCATCATGATGCAGCCGGAAACCACCAGCGGGGCGGTCGCAAAACCGAATTCCTCTCCGCCCAGCAGCGCTGCAATCACAACGTCGCGGCCGGTCTTGAGCTGCCCGTCCACCTGCACCACCACGCGGTCGCGCAGGCCGTTGAGCATCAGGGTCTGCTGGGTCTCGGCCAGGCCGAGTTCCCACGGAGCCCCCGCGTGCTTCAGCGAGTTCAGCGGCGACGCGCCGGTGCCGCCGTCGTGCCCGGAGACGAGGACGACGTCGGCCTTGGCCTTGGTCACGCCCGCTGCCACGGTGCCGATCCCGGCTTCGGAGACCAGCTTCACGTGGACCCGGGCGCTGGGATTAGCGCGCTTGAGGTCGTAGATCAGCTGGGCCAGGTCCTCGATCGAGTAGATGTCGTGGTGCGGCGGCGGTGAGATCAGGCCCACGCCTGGGGTGGAGTGCCGGGTGCTGGCTACCCACGGGTAGACCTTCTGCGCCATCAGCTGCCCGCCCTCACCCGGTTTGGCGCCCTGGGCCATTTTGATCTGCAGGTCTTCGGCGTTGGTCAGGTACAGGCTGGTGACGCCGAACCGTCCGGAAGCCACCTGTTTGATGGCGGAGCGGCGCTCCGGATCCAGGAGCCGGTCGACGTCTTCGCCGCCTTCACCGGTGTTGGACTTGGCGCCCAGCCGGTTCATGGCGATGGCCAGGGTTTCGTGGGCTTCCTGGGAAATGGAGCCGTAGCTCATGGCCCCGGTGGAGAAGCGCTTGACGATCGAGGAGACCGGTTCCACTTCCTCCAGCGGCACGGCCGGGCGTCCCCCGGTGCGGAAGTCCAGCAGCCCGCGGAGGGTCATCAGGTTCTTCGACTGATCATCCACGCCGGTGGTGTAGGCCTTGAACACGTCGTAGCGGCGTTCCCGGGTGGCATGCTGCAGCCGGAACACGGTCTCCGGATTGAACAGGTGCGGCGGGCCTTCGCGGCGCCACTGGTACTCGCCGCCGTTTTCCAGCCGGCGGTGCGGTTCCTCGATTTCGTCCGCCGGGTAGGCGCTGGTGTGCCGGGCCGCGGCCTCCGCGGCGATGACGTCCAGGCCGACGCCGCCGAGCTGGGTCTGGGTGCCGTGGAAGAACTCGTCCACCAGCTCCTGGCCCAGGCCGATCGCTTCGAAGGTCTGCGCGCCGCAGTAGGAGGCGACGGTGGAGATGCCCATCTTGGACATGATCTTCAGGACGCCCTTGCCCAGTCCCTTGATCAGATTGGTCACGGCCTGCTCCCGGCTGACACCGGTGATGTCGCCGTTCCGGACCAGCTCCTCGCAGCTTTCCATCGCCAGGTACGGGTTCACGGCAGAGGCGCCGTAGCCGATGAGCACAGCGACGTGGTGGACTTCGCGCACATCGCCGGCCTCGACCAGCAGCGAAATCTTGGTCCGGTTGGCACTCTTGAGCAGGTGGTGGTGCACGGCGGAGAGCAGCAGCAGCGACGGAATCGGCGCCCACTGGGCGTTCGAGTCACGGTCGGAGAGCACCACATACTGCACGCCGCGGTTGACGGCGCCGGAGACCTTTTCGCAGATCTCACTGATCCGTGCGCGGAGCTCCGATTCGCCGCCGTCGGGCCGGTAGAGGCCGCGGACCTTCAGGGCGACCTTCTCGCCGTCGTCGTTGGTCAGGTTCGCGATCTTCGCGAGTTCATCATTGTTGATGACCGGGAATTTCAGCGCGACCTGGCTGGTTTTGACCTGGCCCAGGGCCAGGATGTTGCCGTTCGGGCCGATCGAGCTCTGCATGGAGGTGACCAGCTCTTCACGGATGGCGTCCAGCGGCGGGTTGGTTACCTGCGCGAAGGACTGCACAAAGTAGTCGAAGAGCAGCCGGGGGCGCTGGGACAGCACGGCAATCGGCGTGTCCGAACCCATGGCGCCCAAGGGCTCGGCGCCGGTGCGGGCCATCGGGCCGAGCAGGATCCGCAGTTCCTCCTGGGTGTAGCCGAAGGTGCGCTGGCGGCGGTTGATCGAGGCCTTGGTGTGCAGCACATGCTCACGCTCGGGCAGTTCCTCGAGCGAAACCTGGTTCTCGCGGACCCATTCCGCCCACGGGTTGGCGGCCGCGATCTCGTCCTTAATTTCCGAGTCCTCGATGAGCCGGCCCTCGGCGGTGTCCACCAGGAACATTTTGCCCGGGGATACCCGTCCCTTACGGACGATCTTCGCCGGGTCCAGGTCCACCACGCCAACCTCGGAAGCCAGGACCACCAGGCCGTCTTCGGTAATCCAGTAGCGTGCCGGACGCAGGCCATTACGGTCCAGGACCGCACCCACCTGGTCCCCGTCGGTAAAGGACACAGCTGCCGGGCCGTCCCACGGCTCCATCAGCATGGAGTGGTACTGGTAGAAGGCGCGCCGGGCCGGGTCCATGGTCGCGTGGTTTTCCCAGGCTTCCGGGATCATCATCATCACTGCGTGGGTGATCGGCCGGCCGGAGAGCATCAGCAGCTCGGCAACCTCGTCGAAGGAGGCCGAGTCCGAGGCGCCCGGGGTGCAGATGGGGAACAGTTCCTCCGGGGTCTCCCCCAGCAGCGGGCTCTTGAGCTGGGACTGCCGGGCGCGCATCCAGTTGCGGTTGCCTTTGACGGTGTTGATTTCCCCGTTGTGGGCAATGGTGCGGAACGGCTGGGCCAGCGGCCAGGACGGGAACGTGTTCGTGGAGAAGCGGGAGTGGACAATGCCGAGCTTGGTCTTGAACCGGGGGTCGGAAAGATCCGGGAAGAACGGTTCCAGCTGGGCGGTGGTCACCATGCCCTTGTAGACCATGGTCTTGGAGGACAGCGAGGGGAAGTACACGCCGAATTTGTTTTGGGTGCGCTTCCGCACCCGGAAGGCACGGGCGTCCAGGTCCGTGCAGCCGGAATCGGCGGGGGCCAGGAACACCTGCACGAAGTGCGGCATGCAGGCCCGGGACATGGCGCCGACAATATCGGCAGCGACCGGAACTTCGCGCCAGCCCAGGACAGTCAGTCCCTCGGACTCGGCGATCGCTTCCACCCCGGCCTTCGCCGTCTCCTGTTCCCGTTCCTCGGTGGGCAGGAAAGCGGTGCCGACGGCGTAGCTCCCGGGAGCGGGCAGCGGAAAGCCGGTGACGGCCCGGAAGAACTCGTCCGGAACCTGGGTGAGGATGCCAGCGCCGTCGCCGGTGCCTTCGTCGGCGCCAACGGCACCGCGGTGTTCAAGGTTGCGCAGGGCGGTCAGCGCTGCGTCGACGATGTCATGGCCGGGAACTCCGCGGAGCGTGGCGATAACCGCCAGGCCGCAGGCGTCCTTCTCGTTCTCGGCGCGGTACAGCCCTGAATCCTCCGGATAGGCCGCGAACCGTTTGAACGGCGACACCACCTGTGCGGACTGAGGGGACAATGAATCAGTCATAGGGTAAGTCCTTCCCCCTGTTGTGCGTTGGGAGGGGACGACATTGGCCCCACACCGGCGGCATGTGCTGCCGGTGGGTCAGAGAATGATTTTACGGTCGCGAACCCGGGAGGACCCTGCATGCGGGATGGGGGCTGGCTCTGGAAAACGTGATCCGTGCGGTTGCCTGCCGGGGTTGTCCCCGGGTACGGTCACCGTTGCCGCCACCTCGATGTGGCCTCGGGACTGGTTCCGGGAGGTAACCCGGAACAGGTCCTAAGTGGCTGGGCCCGACTCGTCGGGCCGCTGAGGCTTGGATGCCTCATTTTTTGTCTCTGCGAGACTAGCACGCTGTTCACGGATTTGTGACGCAGATTTCACGCTGCCGGAATCTGTTTCGTTCTTGTTATCAACCGGTGAATTGTTACTGCGGTCTGCGGGTTCGCTCTCCCCGCCCTTCCGTCCGTCGAGGTAAAGCGACGACCCGGGCGTCCTCCGGGCCCGGACGGAAAGGTAGATGAACATACCGATGGAGACCAGCAGCATCACCAGGCTGGTCCACACGTTCAGGCGCTGGGTGACGCCGAAGAACGTGATCATTTCGGCGTCATCGATCCGGAGCATTTCGATCCAGGTGCGTCCCAGCGTGTAGATCGCCGCGTACAGCCAGAAAAGCCGCCCGCCGCGCAGCCGGAAGCGTTTATCCAGTGCGAGCAGCAGGGCCACGCCGGCCAGGTTCCAGAGTGATTCGTACAGGAACGTGGGATGGAAGAGCGTGCCGGGCGCGGTGCCGTCGGGGAAGTTGTTGTTATTGGGGTCGATTTCCAGGCCCCAGGGAAGATCGGTGGGGCCGCCGAAGAGCTCCTGATTGAACCAGTTGCCCCAGCGGCCTACCGCCTGGGCCAGCAGCACCCCGGGTGCAGCGACATCTGCGAAGGTGGAAAGTTTGATGTTCGCGCGGCGGCAGCCGATCCAGGCACCCACCGCGCCGAGCGCGATCGCGCCCCAGATTCCCAGCCCGCCTCGCCAGATCTGCGGAATAAGCGCCAGGTCCCCGTCCGGTCCGAAGTACGCAGCAGGGGAAGACACCACGTGGTACAGGCGTCCGCCGATGATGCCGAACGGGATGGCCCAGATGGCGATGTCCCAGACGGCGTCGGCGGGCAGCCCGCGGCGCTTCCAGCGCACAGATGTCATCCATAGGGCCAGGACAATCCCGGCGAGGATGCACAGCGCGTACGCGTGGATGGTCAGCGGCCCCAGCGAGATGCTGCTGAAGTCGGCTGGCGGGCTGGGGATTGCGGCCGGAACCGCCAGGGACATCGGCATGGTCAGCTCTTTCGGGTTCCGGTGCTGAGTTCACTGGTCAGGGTGCCGACGGCGTCAGGGCCGCCGTCGCGCAGGGCGGCCACCAGGGCGGTCCCCACGATCACACCGTCGGCGTAGGCGCCGATTTCGCGTACATGGCCGGCGGTTGAAACGCCCAGACCCACGCACACCCGTTCGGCTCCGGCGGAACGCGCTGCCGTGACCACGCCCTCAGCGGCATCGGAGACCTGGTTCCGGGTTCCGGTGACGCCCATGATGGACACGGCGTAGACGAAGCCGCGGCTGGCCTCGACGGTGGCCTTCATGCGCTCGGGGGTGGAGGACGGTGCCACGAGGAAAACGCGGTCCAGTCCGTACTTGTCCGAGGCAGCCATCCATTCGGCGGCTTCGTCCGGGATGAGGTCGGGTGTGATCAGTCCTGCTCCCCCGGCTTCGGCCAGGCGGCGGGAGAATTCGTCCACGCCCATCCGCATCACGGGGTTCCAGTAGGTCATCACCAGGACGGCGGCGTCGGTGGCGGCGGTAATGCCGGCGACGACGTCGAAGACTTCGTGAACATGGAAACCGTTTTCCAGTGCCTGGCCGGTTGCAGCCTGGATCACGGAACCGTCCATGACCGGATCAGAGTACGGAATGCCGATTTCGATCAGGTCCGCACCGTTGCGGGCCAGCGCGATGCCGGCGTCGATGGTCTCCTTCACGGAGGGGAAGCCGGCGGGCAGGTAACCTATCAGGGCAGCGCGGCCGTCAGCCCGTGCCCTGTCGATTGCTGCGGCGGACTTACTCAGGGTTGAGACGCTCACAGCTGCTCTCCTTCTTTGCCGATCTCGGCTTCAGCTGACTTCTCGTCCAGCAGGTTGAACCATTCGGCGGCGGTCGCCACGTCCTTGTCGCCGCGCCCGGAGAGGTTGACCATCACGATCTTCTCCGAGGCATCACCACCGGCAGCAGCGAGCCGCTGGCCAACCTTGATGGCTCCGGCCAGGGCATGGGAGGACTCGATGGCCGGGATGATGCCTTCGGTGCGGCAGAGCAGCTGGAAGGCGTCCATGGCTTCGGCGTCGGTGATCGGTTCGTAGGTGACGCGGCCAATGTCAGCCAGGTGCGCGTGCTCCGGGCCGACGCCGGGGTAGTCCAGGCCGGCGGAGATGGAGTGCGACTCGATGGTCTGTCCGTCTTCGTCCTGCATCAGGTAGGACCGGGCGCCATGCAGCACGCCGGGCCGGCCCAGGGTGATGGTGGCGGCGTGGCGGGGAGTGTCCACGCCGTCCCCGCCGGCCTCGAAGCCGTAAATCTTCACCTCAGGGTCGTCCAGGAAGCCGTGGAAGATGCCGATGGCGTTGGAGCCGCCACCAATGCAGGCGCACACGGCGTCGGGCAGGCGGCCGGTCTGCTCCAGGATCTGCGCGCGGGCCTCCTCGCCGATGACTTCGTGGAAGTAGCGGACCATCGCGGGGAAGGGATGCCCGCCGGCCGCGGTGCCGAGCAGGTAGTGCGTGTTGCCCACGTTGGCCACCCAGTCCCGCAGGGCCTCATTGATGGCGTCCTTAAGTGTCGCCGAGCCGTGGCTGACCGGAATGACTGTGGCGCCGAGCAATTCCATCCGGGCCACGTTCAGGGCCTGCCGGCGGCAGTCCTCCGCACCCATGTAGACCACGCATTCCAGGCCCATCAGGGCGGCTGCGGTGGCGCTGGCCACCCCGTGCTGGCCGGCACCGGTTTCAGCGATGATGCGGGTCTTGCCCATGCGCTTGGCCAGTAACGCCTGCCCCAGGACGTTGTTGATTTTGTGCGAGCCGGTGTGGTTCAGATCCTCGCGCTTGAGGAAGATCCGCACTCCCCCGGCGTGCTCGGCAAAGCGCCTGGCTTCCGTGAGCAGCGACGGACGGCCGGAGTAGTTCTTGTTCAGGTCCGCAATTTGGGCGCGGAACTCCGGGTCGGCCTTGGCCTTTTCGAAGGTATCGGTCAGTTCATCCATGGCGGCAATCAGCGATTCGGGCATCCACCGGCCGCCGTATTCCCCGAAGTAGGGTCCGGCCGCGTGGCGCAGCGAGGCTTCGCCGGCCAGGAAGGATTCCGTCACCTGCTCCGACACGCTGTTCCCCCCTGTGCTGGGCGTACTGGCGGAGGTGCTGTTTTCCGGGGTCCCGGTCATGGAGCCTGTCCTGTCCTGCTCTGGTCCGGATTCGCTGCGGCAAGTCCGGAAATAGGTATGTCGTTAGTTATCCCTGGCTGCTTGCGTGCAGCCGGGCTGCGATTGCGCCCGCCCCAGCCTGCATGAATTCGGCGATCGTGGCGGACGGGTCATTGTGTTTGACCAGTGCCTCGCCCACCAGCACGGCGTTCGCGCCGTGTTCGGCGTAATGTGCGACGTCGGCGGAGTCCCGGACACCCGATTCGGCAACCACAACTGCTTCGGCAGGGATCGAAGCCGAGAGTGCGGCGAAGACCGAGCGGTCGACTTCGAGGGTCTTGAGGTTGCGGACGTTGACTCCGATGATCCGGGCGCCGACGGCCACTGCCCGCCGGATTTCCTCCGCGGTGTGCGCTTCCACGAGGGCATTCATGCCCAGTTCGTGGGTCAGGTCCAGGAAGGAGCGCAGCTGTGCGTCGTCCAGCGCCGCGACGATCAGGAGCACCAGGTCCGCGCCGTGGGCGCGCGCTTCCCAGATCTGGTACGGCTCGACGGTGAAGTCCTTGCGCAGCAGCGGAATCCGCACTGCCGCCCGGACGGCGTCGAAATCTGCCAGTGATCCCTTGAAGCGCCGCTGCTCCGTGAGGACGCTGATGACGGCCGCGCCGCCGTTTTCGTAGCGCACCGCCAGGGCAGCCGGGTCGGTGATGTCGGCCAGTTCGCCCTTGGAGGGGCTGCTGCGCTTGACCTCTGAGATCACCCGGAGGGTGGCGCGGGGTGAGTCGTTGCCGCCAAGGGCGGCGAAGGCATCAAGGGCAGGAGCGGCCGCTGCGGCGCGCTCCTGCACCTTTTCCAGCGGCATGTCCTGCTGCCGCTGGGCCAGGTCCTCGCGGACGCCGGCAATGATGTCGTCAAGAACGCTCATTAGTGCCCGTTGCCTGAGAGCTTGGAACCGCCAACGCCGTAGCCGGCCTTGCGCATGGCCCAGCCGACGATCAGGCCCACGACCATGAGGCCGAGTCCGCTGCCGAAAACGACCCAGCTGGCCATGACGAAGCCGATGCTGGAAACCAGGCCTCCAACGATCATGATCAGCACGCACGTCCAGGCGGCGGGGGTGTTCCCGTGGCCAATCGTCTCGTCGTGGATGCTGGCGTGGGCCTCGGCCTCGTTTTCGGGCTTGGTCTCGTGCTGGTCGATGGCGTTTGTGCTCATGGTGAATCTCCTCGTGAACGAATCTGGTTACCATTCTGCCATTAGCAGGCGGAAACTCTCTTACATGTTGCGCGGCACGTTGCCGGGCCCGGCGCTGGTCAGCGGTAGTTGGTGGGATCTTCGCCCTTGGTCAGGCGGTCCCAGCTGTCAATTTCGTCGATGGGCGGCTGGGTGGATTCTTCCTTTGCGGCGGCACCGGTAGCCGGCTGAGCGGCGTAGCGCCGTGAAACCGGCCAGCTGCGCGATGCTGCGGCGAACCAGGCGGCGGCCAGCACAATCAGCACACCGGCGGCGGCAGCGAGGAACGGCATGGGGGTCAGGCTGACCTCTGCGCCTGCTGCTCCGCTCACTCCGATCGCCTTGCCGACGGCACCGGCGGCGCCCTGCGCGGGATCCTGCACCACAGCCCAGCTGGCGTAGGCAACACCGATTCCGGCAACCGCAAGGACAACGGCAATGATCCACCGCGCTACCTTTCCGGCAATTGAACCGGCCAGGGCGGCGGCCACGGCGACGACGGCGAAAGCGGTCACCGCGGTGGCCGCTTCGCTGCCGGCAACGGCAATGTCCGGAGTGTTAACGGCTGCCTGCGGCAGGACGACGTCGAGCCAGGTCCTGGTCGTGGTGCCGAAAGCCGCGGCGCCGAGCAGCACGGTGCCGAACACGACCGTCGACTTGCGGCGCCAGCGCGGCGCGGACGGAACGGGTTTAGTGCTCACTTGGAGGTTTCCTGCCTGTTGAAAATCTGTTCTGTCACCGTGGGGGTGACCGGTGTCAGGCCGTCGGCGATCAGTGCTGCCCGCAGGGGGGCCGCCGCCTTGTTGACGGTTTCCTGGGCTTCTGCTTCCAGGTCCGAGTCGGCCACGATTCCGCCGCCGGCCTGCACGTAGGCTTTGCCGTCGCGCAGCAGGGCCGAACGGATGGCAATGGCCATGTCCATGTCCCCGGCGAAATCGAGGTAGCCAACCACACCGCCGTAAATCCCGCGGCGGTGCGGCTCCAGTTCATCCAGCAGGCTCAGGGCCCGCGGCTTCGGGGCGCCGGACAGTGTGCCGGCCGGGAACGTGGCGGAGAGGACGTCGTACGCTGAACTCTGCGGCGAAAGCTCGCCCACCACGGTGGAGACCAAGTGCATGATGTGGCTGAAACGCTCCACCTCCATGAACTGAGTGACGTCGACGCTGCCGGGACGGCAGACCTTGGACAGGTCGTTACGGGCCAGATCCACCAGCATCAGGTGCTCGGCGCGTTCCTTCTCATCCACCAGTAGTTCCTCGGCCAAGGTGCGGTCCAGTTCCTGGGTCCTGCCGCGCGGCCGGGAACCTGCGATCGGGTGGGTGATCACTTCGCTGCCGGTCACCTTCACCAGGGCTTCGGGAGAAGATCCGACGACGGCGAAGGGGTTGCCGCGGGCGTCTTCGAAGTTGAAGAGGTACATGTACGGGCTGGGGTTGGTGTTGCGCAGCACGCGGTACACGTCCAGGGCGTCCGCCCGGCACTCCATCTCGAAGCGGCGGGAAATCACCACCTGGAAGACTTCACCGTCAACAATGGCTTCCTTGCCGCGCTCCACGGCCAACAGGTAGTCGGGTTTCGGCCAGCTTTCCTTGACACCTGCGGTGAGCGCGGCGACGTCCACCGTTCCGCCGTCGAGCACTGTGACGGCCTGCTGCGGGGTATGCGCGGCGAGCCGGTCCAGCATGGCGTGCAGCCGGGCTACGGCATCCTGCCAGGCGTCATCGACCCGCTCATCGGAACCGTCAAAGTTAATGGCGTTCGCCACCAGCATCACAGTGCCGTCGGAGTTGTCATGGATGGCCATGTCTGAGACCAGGTTCATGGCAATTTCGGGCAGGTCCAGGTCATCAACCGGCGGGGACGGCAGTTTCTCCCAGTGCCGCACCGATTCCCAGCCGACGAATCCGACCAGCCCGGAGGTGAAGGGCGGCAGCCCGTCGAACCGGTCGGTCGCCAGCAGCTGCAGGGTGGCGGCCATCGCGTCGACGGGGTTCCCGTTCAGCGGAACACCCTTCGGCGGTTCGCCCAGCCAGAAGGCCTGGCCGTCCCGGGTGGTCAGCGTGGCTCGGGAACGCGCCCCGATAAAGGAATAGCGGGACCAGACGCCGCCGGAGGCCGCTGATTCCATCAGGAACGTACCGGGCTCGCCTGCGGCGAGTTTGCGGTAAATACCGATGGGCGTATGCGCGTCGGCCAGGACCTTCAGCCGGACGGGAACAACGCGGCGGTCCGCGGCCAGGGCCCGGAACTCCTCCAGGGTGGGACTGATAACGCCTAGATCCTGCATGGTGTTGGGGCTTTCGGGTTAGAAGGGGTCTGAAGACTTAGGCAGACACGGCCAGGCTGCGGCCCTCGAAGCAGGTCCGGGTGCCGGTGTGGCAGGCTGCTCCGACCTGGTCGACGCGGACCAGGAGGGCATCGCCGTCGCAGTCCAGCGCCACTGACTTAACGTGCTGCACGTGGCCGGAGGTGTCGCCTTTGCGCCAGTATTCCTGCCGCGACCGGGACCAGAAGGTCACGCGGCCGGTGGTGAGCGTACGGTGGAGGGCTTCATCGTCCATCCAGCCGAGCATCAGCACCTCGCCCGTGTCGTGCTGCTGGATGACCGCGGCAACAAGGCCGGCCTCATCCCGCTTCAGGGTCGCTGCAATACCGGGGTCCAATGCGGATGCCGGGCGGGGTGTCTGGGGGGTGGTATCTGTTGCCATCACTACCGATTCTAGTGGGTTTACCTCCGGCGGGGCCGAATGGCCGCGTCCCACGGGCAAAGCCGGGGGTTCCATGCTAGTTTCAGCAGTGATGCAATTCGTTGAACCTTCCCGTGAAGTCCTGGCCGAAACACTGCTTGCGGCCGGTCCCCACGCGCCTACGCTCTGCGAGGGGTGGGACACCCGGCATCTGGCCGCGCACCTATACCTCCGCGAGCACCGGCCCGCCGCCGCGCTGGGTTTTTTCATGAAGCCGTTCGCCGGCAAGACCGCCAAGGCCATGGACGCCATGGTGGAGAGGGCATCAACCACCGAAGGCTACGCCAAGCTCGTGAAGGCCTTCCGGGCGGGCCCTCCGGCGCTCTCCCCCATGCACCTCAAATCCGTGGATAACAGCGCGAACCTTACCGAATATTTCGTCCATACCGAGGACATCCGCCGCGCCGGTGACCGGTGGGCGCCCCGCGCGCTGGATTCCGAGTACTCCGACGCCCTGTGGTCGGACCTGCTGAAGCGCGCAGCCATCCTGTACCGCGGCGTCGACGTCGGCATCATCCTGGTCCGTCCCGACGGTCCCCGGCACGTGGCCAAGCGTGCTGCGGTGTCCGTGGCAATCGTTGGTGAGCCTGGCGAACTCCTCCTGCACGCCCACGGCCGCACGCAGCAGGCGCTGGTGATGTTCGAAGGCCAGCCCGACGCCGTCGCCCTGCTGGAGAGCGCCGACATCGGGCTGTAGGCCTTCAGTACTGCACGGCGGCTAGATAGTCGCCGTATCGATCACGAAGCGGTAGCGCACGTCAGACTTCAGGACACGCTCGTAGGCTGTGTTGATTTCCTTAGCGTCGATCAGTTCGATCTCCGGTGCAATATTGTGCTCGGCGCAGAAGTCCAGCATTTCCTGGGTCTCGCCAATGCTGCCGATGCCCGACGCCGCGAAGGAGCGGCGGTTGCGCATCAGGCCGAAGACAGAAACAGGCAGCGCCTCGGGCGGTGCACCCACGTTGACCATGGTGCCGTCGAGACGGAGCAGGTTCAGGTAGGACTGCAGGTCCACCGGAGCGCTGACGGTGTTGATGATCAGGTCGAAGCTGTTGGCCAGCTTCTCGAAGGTGGCAGCGTCGCTGGTGGCGTAGTAGTGCTCGGCACCGAAACGCAGGCCGTCCTCCTCCTTGTTCAGCGTCTGGGACAGGACGGTCACTTCAGCACCCATGGCCGCGGCGATCTTGACGGCCATGTGGCCGAGTCCGCCCATACCCACGACGGCGACCTGCTTGCCGGGGCCCGCCTTCCAGTGGGCCAGGGGCGAGTAGGTGGTGATGCCGGCGCACAGCAGCGGAGCGGCGGCTTCGTAGGGGATGCTCTCCGGAACCCGGAGGACAAAGTCATCGTTCACCACCACGGAGGTGGAGTAGCCGCCCTGCGTGATCGTGCCGTCCAGATCCTTGGCGGCGTAGGTGCCGGTGTTGCCCTTGAGGCAGTAATTCTCCATGCCGGCGAGGCAGTTCACACACTCGCGGCAGGAGTTCACCATGCAGCCAACACCCACCCGGTCCCCCACCTTATGGGCGGTGACTTCAGGGCCGACTTCAGCCACGGTGCCCACGATTTCGTGGCCAACCACCTGCGGGTAGGCAATCGGGCCCCACTCACCGCGGACGGTGTGGATGTCAGAGTGGCAGACACCGGCGTAGGCGATGTCGATGAGCACGTCGTGCGGGCCGACGGCGCGGCGTTCAATGGTGGTGGGGACCAGGGGGTCCGTGGCGGAGGTGGCAGCGTAGGCGCGTGCGGTGGTCATGAATTCTCCGAAACTGTGGGGTCTGTGTAACAACTTCCGTAGTAGACGCTACTGGGTCCGGTCCCCTTCGCCGAGGCAATGTCAGTGCTCCCGGGAGTGCCCGCTTGATGGGGTCATTAGTAATGACCCCATCAGCGCCGCGTACAGTCGGATGCATGAACAACCGAACCGAGATGCGCGAGTTCCTTGCGTCCCGCCGGGCGAAAATCCGGCCGGGGGATGTTGGCCTGCCGGTAGGCACCAACCGCCGCGTTCCCGGTCTGCGCCGTGAGGAACTTGCTGCCCTGGCAGGTGTCAGCGTGAGCTGGTACATCCGTCTCGAGCGCGGGGACGCCGTCGGCGCCTCCGACGCGGTCCTGAACGCGATCGCCCGCACCCTCAAGCTCGACGACGTCGAGCGCCGGCATCTCTACGACCTGAGCCGAGGTTCGAACGGCGGTGCGCCGAAGCCTGCGCGGCGGCGGCAGTCCTCCCCCGCCGTCCGGAGCACGCTCCAGCTGGTCCTGGACCAGATGACCACGCTGCCGGCGGTCATCCAGAATGACCGCACCGACATCCTCGCCCTGAATGATCCTGCGCGGGCGCTGTACGCCGGGCTGATCAACGGCACCGGCGGGCCCTGGAACCATGCCCGATACATTCATCTGGATCCGGGATCCCAGCAGTTCTACCGCGACTGGAACGAGATAGCTGACTACAGTGCGGCCATGCTGCACGTCTCGGCCGGACGCAATCCGTACGACCGGGAACTGTCCAACCTGATCGGCGAGCTCGCCACCCAGTCCGAGGACTTCCGGGTGCGGTGGGCCAAGCACAACCTGCACGAGCATCAGTCCGGGGTGAAAAAGGTCCACCATCACGACGTCGGGGACATGGACCTGATTTATGAGACCCTGTCCGTGCAGGGCAACCCGGCCCTGGCGATGTTTATCTACACCGCCGAACCGGGCAGCCCTTCCGCTGAGGCACTGCAGCGCCTGTCTGCATCAGTGCCGGCGGCTGTACCCCAGGGCTAACCCGGCAGCACTTCACGGGCTTCACTTCCCTGGGCTTCACTTCCCTGGGCTTCACGTCCCTGGGCTTCACTTCCCTGGGCTTCACTTCACTGAGCGTCGCGTTGCTCGTTTTTGGGGAGCGTTTCCCGGACCAACTGATAGGAACCTTCCACCAGATCCTTGACCAGGTCCTGGGTGATCCCCTCGCCGGCGCCGACGCTCACCCAGTGCTCCTTGTCCAGATAACGGCCACGGGTGATCGACGCGTACTCGCGCCGCAGGGAGTGCCCGCGGTCGGGTTCGGCCTTAACGGTGATGATTAGCTCGTCCGGATCGTCGGTGACGATCAGGAACACTTTGCTGCCGACCTTGTACACGTCCAGGGCCTTTGTGAAGGGGCGCCCGTTCGACACCAGGGGCAGAGAGTCTGCCGCTCTCCGGGCGGTCCGCTGCAGCTGTTCACCGTCCAGCCTCACGCAGTCTCCGTCCGTGGTTTACCGAAGCTGTCAGGGTCGACGGGCCGCTCCGCGCGCGGCAGTCCCGCCACAACCAGCCGGTACGACTCCATGACCAGCTCCCGGACCATGTCCCCATCCAGGGTCTCGCTGTCCACAGGCTCGCCGCCGCTCTTGCCTTGGTTGTCGGCGTCGTGGGTGCCGGGAATTCCTCGGCCGCCTCGCGTGCAGCGTCCTGCAGCTCCTGTCCCTCCACGGCGCCCCTAACGGACCGGGTAGCCCGCGTCTGCGATGGCCTTCTTGACGTCAGCGATGGCGTTGTCCGGCCCGAAGTGGAAGATCGACGCGGCCAGGACGGCGTCCGCACCGGCAGCGATGGCCGGCGGGAAGTGCTCCGGCACGCCGGCTCCCCCGGAGGCGATCAGCGGCACGTGCACCGCGGCGCGGACGGCGCGGATCATTTCCAGGTCGAACCCGTCACGGGTGCCGTCGGCGTCGATCGAGTTCAGCAGGATCTCCCCCACACCCCGGTCAGCGGCTTCTTTTGCCCATTCAACGGCGTCGATCCCGGTGCCCTTGCGGCCGCCGTGGGTGGTGATTTCGAAGCCCGACGGCGTGGATCCGTCGTGGATGCGCCGGGCATCCACGGAGAGCACCAGCACCTGGGATCCGAAATGCCGGGTGATTTCATCAATGACGTCCGGGCGGGCGACGGCGGCGGAGTTGATCGAGGCTTTGTCCGCGCCGGAGCGCAGCAGCCGGTCGACGTCCTCAATGGTGCGGACACCGCCGCCCACGGTCAGCGGGATGAAGACTTCCTCCGCGGTACGGGAGACGACGTCGAACACGGTTTCGCGGGCACCGGAGGACGCGGTGACATCGAGGAACGTGAGTTCATCGGCTCCAGCCCGGTCGTAGCGGTGGGCCAGTTCGACTGGATCACCGGCGTCCCGCAGGCCTTCGAAGTTGATGCCTTTGACCACGCGGCCGGCGTCAACGTCCAAGCAGGGGATGACGCGAATGGCAACACTCATGTCAGCTCTTCCCTAGATCCGGCAGGCGTGGATGGTGCTGACCAGGATGGCGCGGGCGCCGAGATCGTACAGCTCATCCATGATGCGGTTGGTGTCGGACTTCTTGATCATGGAGCGCACAGCCACCCAGTCCGAGTCCCGCAGCGGGGAGACGGTCGGGGATTCCAGGCCAGGAGTCAGCCCGGCGGCTGCTTCGACCAGTTCCTTGCGGACGTCGTAGTCCATCATCACGTACTGGCGGGCCACCAGGACACCCTTGAGCCGGCGCTTGAGCACGTCGAGCCCGGCCGGGTTGGCGCCTTTGCGGCCGATCATCACAGCCTCGGACTTCAGGATCGGTTCCCCGAAGATCTCCATGCCGGCGGCGCGGAGAGTGGTTCCGGTTTCGACGACGTCGGCAATCGCGTCAGCGACGCCAAGGCGCACGGAGGATTCGACGGCACCGTCGAGGCGGACCACGGACGCATCCACGCCGTGTCCGGCGAGGTAGTCGCGCAGCAGGCCGTCGTAGCTGGTGGCGACGCGCTTGCCATTCAGTTCGGCCATCGAGGAGAAGTCCCCAACCGGCCCGGCGAAGCGGAAGGTTGAGGCGCCGAAGCCGAGGCTCATCAGCTCTTCGGCGTCCACCTGGGCGTCCAGGAACAGGTCGCGGCCGGTGAGTCCGACGTCGAGCGTTCCGGAGCCGACATAAACCGCAATGTCGCGGGGGCGGAGGAAGAAGAACTCGATGTCATTGTCGGGATCAACCATCACCAGTTCGCGGCTGTCGCGGCGCTGGCGGTATCCGGCTTCGGAGAGCATGGCGGAAGCGGATTCGGACAGGGCACCCTTGTTGGGCACGGCTACACGGAGCATTTAATTGTTTCTTTCGCTGGAAGTCAGATGGGAGCTGGGCCTGCCGGCGGGCCACACGCTGCCTGAGCGGAACTCAGGGCAGCACGTGGCTAGAGATGCTTGTAAATGTCCTGCAGGGTGAGGCCTTTGGCCAGCATCAGCACCTGCAGGTGGTAGAGCAGCTGCGAGATTTCCTCAGCGGCGGCTTCATCCGACTCGTACTCGGCGGCCATCCAGACTTCGGCGGCTTCTTCGACAACCTTCTTGCCGATGCCGTGCACGCCGGACTCCAGTTCGGCGACGGTGCGAGACCCGGCAGGCCGGGTCGCCGCCTTCTCACTGAGTTCGGCAAATAGCTCTTCGAAGGTTTTCACAGATCAAGGGTACGCTCTGGCGCGGGTCGGCGCGGAATTGGGTGTGGGTGTGACAAGCAAAATGGCACTCGGCCTAGTTTGCAACGGCGCCCCATCCCTCAGCCTGATTTGCTGTACTCATGCTGTGAAAATCTTCGACCACGTAACATGCCATGAGCAATGCGGTGCCCCCAAGTCCCGCGACTTAGACTTGCCGGACATTTTGTATGGGGGGAAGAATGGAACCACTTACTATCGGCCTAGGCAGTGTAGCGGTGCGTTGGATCGCACGACTCTGGACTGGCGATACGGTCGCTGAAGGTGTCGCAGACGATGCTCTCAATATACTTGGGGGACACATAGCACCGGCACTACAGCAACGTGCCCTGCGGCGCCAGCTGGAAGCCATGAGCGACAACATCGCTGGACGACTTGAACCCTTTGTGTCCGCTGAAATCCGAGGCATAGACTCAGGCGAGCGTGAAGCTGCCACAATCGCCGCTCAGCGAAGCTTGGAACAGGCCCAAGCGATGAATGGAGACGTGCTAATCGGCAGCAATCTAGATGCTGCCCTGCTCTCCAAACACGTCCGGCTGGCTGACCCTAAAGCCGTCGAACGTGCGGGGCTAGGCGAGGCTGGCGCGCAACTATATGACACCCTAATTACCGAGTGCACTAGCTATATCGTCTCGATCCGACAACAACTACCAGGTTACAAAACGGCTGAAGCCAAGGCGATACTTAACCGAACTTCGGCCCTCATCGACATCACTAACCAAATCCTTGACAGACTCCCCTCATCCGCCGTACCGGCCGAATGGGGACCAGGCTCTGAGGATCAGCGCTTTAGCAACAAATACCGAAAAGCTGTTGCCGAATTCAGTACACACCTGCAACTTTATGGCGTCACCTCAATGACTGCCAAGTCACGCTACCCCCTATCCGTGGCCTATATTTCCTTGTCTGTCGATGTCAGTCCTAGTTCCGAGTCGCCGCAGACGACAGTGAAGAATGACGACGAGGAGTGGGGGGTCGACGCTAGCATTTCTGATAATGCTGGTGGCAGTCTCAGAATTGATGCTCTTTTGCAGGGGACTGATTATCTGCTATTGACCGGCAATGCTGGGAGTGGCAAGACAACGCTTGTGCAGTGGCTTGCATCGTCAGCTATTGAAGGCAACTCAAGTCCGAATCCCGACAAACCCGACTGGCGAGGCCGCATCCCCTTCATTATTCCACTAAGGCGCTACGTTGCTGACCCTCTCCCTAACCCACAGGATTTCGTCGGCACAATTGCACCCCTTTTGACAGGAGCTATGCCTCAGTCCTGGGTACACCGAGTTTTGGCATCCGGGCGGGGAATGCTGTTGATAGACGGACTGGATGAGCTTCCGGTCGAGCGCCGGGACGAAGTTCGCGAGTGGGTTCTCAGCCTGATTGACACTTTCCCCGCTTCCAAGGTTCTGGTAACTTCCCGCACCACGGCTATCACTCGGGGTTGGAGCGAGGCACACCGGTTCCGCAAGGCGAACCTTGCACCGATGGAACTGCCCGATATTCGGTCATTCATTCACCACTGGCACGACGCTGCGTCATCGGCCTCCTTCGCAGCCACCTCCGGAGATATTGAAGCTGCTCGAAAGTCCTTACTGTCTATCGTTAGAGATCGTCCAGCGATTCAGTCGCTCTGCACCTCACCGCTTTTGTGCGCTCTAGTCTGCGCGCTCCACCTTGAGAGCGGATCCAATCTTCCCAACAACCGAATGGATGTTTATAAAACAGCCCTAGAAATGTTGGTGATACGTCGAGATACGGATCGCAAAGTAGATCACATAAATGACGCTGAATTAGGTTATCGAGAGCGCGAAATCTTGTTACGCTCATTCGCTCTTTGGATGCACGAGAACGGTGCATCTGACACAACTACTGAAGATTATTACCGTAAAATTGAAAAGCAGCTACGAGCCCTATACCGGGTCAAAGCCGAGAGTAACGAAGTTGGCCGCTACCTGCTTGAGAGGAGCGGTGTACTCCGTGAGCCGGTTCCTGGGCGAGTAGACTTTGTCCACAGAACATTTCTAGAGTATCTAGCCGCTGCGGCCATCATTGACGACGATTCAGTTGACCGATTGGTGCTAGCGGCAGATGAAGACCACTGGCGTGAAGTCATCATAATGGCCGCTGGTCACGCAAATTCGCAACAAAGAATTGAACTTCTAAACGGCCTCCTAAGTAGAGGAGACAGCGAACAGGAGCTGAGACCACGCCTCTATATGCTTGCGGTTGCCTGCATGGAGACCTCACCCGATCTGCCGGCAGACCTAGTAGACCGTTTGCAGACTGCTTTGGCCGCCGTACTTCCCCCGACGAACATGACTGAGGCTGCCGCCGTAGCATCGGCAGGGACTCTAGCCGTAAACATGTTGAGATCCACCAAGCAGCATGCCACCACAGCGGCAGCATGCGTACGTGCTCTTACCCACATAGGAGGTGATGAGGCACTTGCCATGCTGGCCACCTATGGCAAGGACTCGAGAATAACGGTCACACGTCAACTGATTCGGGGATGGTCAGCATTCGAAGCGGACAAGTACGCCGAACAAGTGCTGCGTGAATCCCCGCTAGTCAACGGCGAAATAGTAATTAACGATCCCGACCAAATAGCACAATTGCCTACACTAAAGCACGCTTCTAGTGTTTCGATTCAACTGGCGAATGGAATGCCAAACTTATTAGATATTCCATCTGGCCACCCCGGGATACACACACTTGAATTATCGCAGCCCTCTCTAGGCTCCGTCAGACAAATCCCCGATATTCCCAACCTTCGTCGTCTCCGCTTGCATAGAGGAACCATGTCGAACTTAGAAGGTGTAGAGCGCTACAAGCAACTTCTGGCTTTGGCGATAACTCAAGCTGAGCATCTTAAGGATATATCTGCAACGAACTCACTGACAAACTTGAAGGTGTTAGACATCATCGGAAGCCCATTGTCCAGTTTGGACAGTTTGGACAGGAGAGAATCTCTCAAAAGGGTCAACCTAGTGGGATTCGGAGGATTGACACGTATTCGATTCCCGGTTCAAACGGAGATTTTGCTAGTAAACTTTGCACCGGCCTTGTACGATCTTTCGGGCATAAAAGCGTCTAGCGAGCTGAGATATCTTGGATTGTATGCACATAGTGATGATGTAGAAAGACTTGCCCTCCCGGCCTCGCTCGAACATCTCAGGCTCGACGCAGAAGCTTGTTCCGGTTTGAAGATGATCTCTGGCGGTGCGGCGATTGAAACACTTGACGTTCAAGAAGAACTAGGGGGTCCGCTGATTGAATGGATCGAATCGTTGTCCTCACTTCACACCTTTAGGTGGGTGTCTCCGGTCCCACGAAGAGGGGAAATCTCGATAATCCCGACTATAGAAACACTCTTCGCGGGGCCTTCCTTACGGGAGTTGGTTCTGTTCACGACTGGTGAGCCACCCAGTGTACCCGGGCTTGAAATGACACAGGATGGTTTTGCTTTCACCTATAGCCGTCTATCGTAGGGCCCCGTTTTGCCGTAAATAATGTCCGGGCCCAATTTTTTTGTTTCCCCACGTGATGGATTTATTGGGACTCTCCGACTCGCCAACAGGTGGAACGCTATCTTGCCGCCGAGCAGACCTCGACCGTAGCGGCAGTTGGCTAGTGCGAGGTCTCGCTGCCGATAGGCCCACAACTTTTCCGCGACGGTACTGAACCAGTGACCGTTATTCTCCCCAACGTCCGCCCCTGGGGCGAAGCAGCATCAAATGTGACGCTTGAGGATGGGGTGATCGCTGCCCTGACGCCCGCCACATCGGACGCCGTAATCCCTGGTGAAGCCACACCAGCAGGCGCCGGCGTCGTCGAAGGCAACGGCCGGATCCTGCTGCCCTCTTTCTCCGACGTGCACGTGCACCTGGACTCCAACCGGATCGGCCTGCCGTTCCGCCCGCACACGGGGGCCCCTGGGGTGTGGGGCATGATGCTGAATGACAGGCAGAACTGGCGCAACGCCGAGGCTTCCGTTGCCGACCGGGCCACGGCCTGCCTCGGGGCCATGATTGAACGCGGCACCACCCGGGTCCGGACCTACGCGCAGGTGGACGTCGACGCCGGCCTGGAGCGGTTCGAGGGTGTCCTCGCCGCCCGCGAAGCGCACCGGAACCGGGCCGACGTCGAGGTCATCGCGTTTCCGCAGGCGGGGCTGCTCCGTGAAGCCGGCAGCGCCGAGGTGCTGGAGGAGGCCCTGAAGCTGGGCGCCGACGTCGTTGGCGGCATCGACCCGTGCTCCCTTGACCGGGATCCTGTGCGGCACCTGGACATCGTTTTTGGCCTCGCCGAGAAGTACAGCGTTCCCGTGGACATCCACCTGCATGAGCCCGATCAGCTGGGCCTGTTCAGTGCCCAGCTGATCCTGGAACGCACCAAGGCACTGGGCATGCAGGGACTGGTGACCATTTCCCACGGCTACGGGCTGGCGGACCTGCCCGCCGGTCAGCTGCAGGAACTCATCGAAGAGTTCGCCGCATTGGACATCTCCCTGGCCACCATCGCTCCGGCCGGCCAGCCGCTTCCGCTGCAGCAGCTCGCAGCGGCCGGGGTACGGGTTGGGTTGGGCCAGGACGGCCAGCGTGACTACTGGTCCCCCTACGGGAACGCGGACATGCTGGACCGGACCTGGCAGCTGGCTTTCACCAGCAGGTTCCGGGCCGAGAGCACTGCTGTCCTCCGTCGCCGACCGCACACGGGCACGTCATGGTGGTTTTCGACTACGTCCATGTGGGCTACCGGCGGACCGGAGATATCGCCTTGGGTCAGGATCGTTCTTCCGGCCAGCTCCAGACGGGCACTTCGGTGGGCATGAAGACCTCTTTGGGGTCAGGTGTGTGAAGAAACCACCAAATCAAAGAGGCCTTCGCCCAATTCACGTGTAACTAACGTGGTGTCTCAGCTACCCCTAGTGCCGTGACGACGGCGGTGATCAGCTCCGCCGGAACAGTCCGGGCGGAACCGTCGAAGCCCACAAGCCGGCGGCAGCCGTCGAGCTCGAGCGTCAGCGGTGCGCCGGCGCCGCGGCCCTGGGCCACCGGCCAAAGCGCCGCAAACCCGGTCGCCGGCTCGCCGCATTCAGCACCCGACGGCTCAGCGGCCGCCGTCTGCAAAAGAGCGTCCTTGGACGGGCCCGTGAGGTTTCCTCCTCCGGAGAAGGTTCCCGAAACGCTCTCAATAAGGTCAAAGGGCTGTTCCGGCTGCGGACTGCCGGGAAGCCCAGCCGAGGTGCCCGGTCTTGGCTGCGTGCTCGGCGCGGGTGCCGTCCGGTAGTGGCAGATCCGCAAGGTATCGATGTCCTCAGCGCTGGGCAGGACCCCCGGTGAGGCAGGCACGGTCTCGCCGCCACTCTTAGCTGCATCCTCGACGTCCGTCATGATCGGTGCGAGGGCCGTTGCCCCTGGCCATGTGCTCAAACTCCACTCCTCGGGGCAGCCGGCGTCCAGGGCGGCCCTGGACTGGATCAACGCCGTCTTGTGCTGGCTCACCTCGACCACGTCCATCTCTGCCAGGACGCCGTGCACGCCGGGTTTGGTCTTGCCGCAGGAGTCCGTGGGCCAGGCAGCGCGCATGGCCTTTCCATCTGCCGCCAGCAGCCAGAGATCGGGGACCAGTTCCATGTCGGCGGTGCAGACCTGATTCCATCCGGGTCCGTCGCTGGGTTCTGTCAGGGCCGCAACCAGTGCGTCCAGGTCTCCGGCGAGACGCTCCTGCGTGACCGCACGCCACAGCCCGTCCTGATCCTCGATGGTTTCCAGCGCGGCACCACAGCGGATGACTTCGACCGGCACAAAGCCCTCGGGCACCGATCCGGCGGCCGGCGGCGGTGCTGCCGCCGGCGTCGTCGGCTGGGCCTCTGAATCGAAGATGTGCTCCATGCTGGTGCAGTCGACCGCATCGGCAAGCTCGGCCACGGGCCGGGGCCCTGCAGGGTTTCCGAGCTGCTGCCCACACCCGGCCAAAACGCACATCAGCAGCAGAACCGCCGCAGCTGAGGTGCTGCCCCCCACCGCCCCTCCTCGCCAACGCATCCGCTTCAATGCCCCCAGCTCCCCTCAGTCGGTGCCTTAGCGTAGCAAGACTGCCCGGCGGATCCCCGATGTCGAGATTCGGCCCACGGCTGCGTCTTAGAAGTGAATGCGGCCACAATGGCTGTGTTGCAGGAGACCCAGTGTTGAACCACACAAGGAGAGCATTATGGCTAAGTATCTGTTGCTCAAGCACTACCGCGGCGCCCCGGCACCCCTGAACGATGTGCCGATGGATCAGTGGACACCGGAGGAAGTGTCCGCCCACATGCAGTTCATGCAGGATTTCGCAGACAGGCTGCAGGCCAGCGGTGAGTACATCGACGGACAGGCGGTGTCCCCTGAAGGGACCTTTGTTCGGTACGACGGCGAGGGGCGGCCCCCGGTGACCGACGGCCCGTTCGCGGAAACCAAGGACCTGATTGCCGGCTGGATGGTGATCGACGTCGACAGTTATGACCGTGCCGTCGAACTGGCCGGTGACCTCTCGGCCGCCCCGGCCGCCGGCGGCAAGCCGCTGCGCGAATGGATCGAGCTGCGCCCCTTTATGGGTTCCCCCATCACCATCTCGGAGTAAACCGCCAGTGGAGGAAAGCCAGGTCCGCACGCTCACCCCGCAGGTGATCGCTGTGCTCGTCCGCCGCTGGATCAGCTGGGCTGGCTGATCCGCCAAGCAGCGCGCCTGAATTCCGCCGCACGGACTACCCGGGAGGCATCGTCGTAGGAGTCGAGGTTACGGGGGGGCGGTCCTTTCGCAGCAAGCAGCCCTTTGATGGGAGAATGCAGCGCACGCTCTGACTTTTCGTCGACAGGACTGAACCAGTGACCGTTTTTCTTCGCAACGTACGACCCTGGGGCGAAGCAGCCTCCGATGTGACACTCGAGGACGGTGTGATCGCCTCAGTCAGGCCCGTCAGTGCGGACACCGCAGTCGCGGATCAAGCCCCTCCGGGCGCCGGCGTCGTCGAAGGCAACGGCCGGATCCTGCTGCCCTCCTTCTCCGACGTGCACGTACACCTGGACTCCAACCGGATCGGCCTGCCGTTCCGCCCGCACACCGGGGCCCCTGGGGTGTGGGGCATGATGCTGAACGACCGGCAGAACTGGCGCGACGCCGAGGCTTCCGTTGCCGACCGGGCCACGGCCTGCCTTGGGGCAATGATTGAACGCGGCACCACCCGGGTCCGGACCTACGCCCAGGTGGACGTCGACGCCGGCCTGGAGCGGTTCGAAGGTGTCCTCGCCGCCCGCGAAACGCACCGGAACCGGGCCGACGTCGAGGTCATCGCGTTTCCGCAGGCGGGGCTGCTCCGTGAAGCAGGCAGCGCCGAGGTGCTGGAGCAAGCCCTCAAACTGGGCGCCGACGTCGTTGGCGGCATCGATCCGTGCTCCCTTGACCGGGATCCTGTGCGGCATCTGGACATCGTTTTCGGGCTCGCCGAGAAGTACAGCGTGCCCGTGGACATTCACCTGCACGAGCCCGATCAGCTGGGCCTGTTCAGTGCCCAGCTGATCCTGGAACGCACCAAGGCACTGGGCATGCAGGGACTGGTGACCATTTCCCACGGCTACGGGCTGGCGGACCTGCCCGCCGGTCAGCTGCAGGAACTCATCGAAGAGTTCGCCGCATTGGACATCTCCCTGGCCACCATCGCTCCGGCCGGCCAGCCGCTTCCGCTGCAGCAGCTCGCAGCGGCCGGGGTACGGGTTGGGTTGGGCCAGGACGGCCAGCGTGACTACTGGTCCCCCTACGGGAACGCGGACATGCTGGACCGGACCTGGCAGCTGGCCTTCACCAGCAGGTTCCGGGCCGACGAGCTCATAGAACACTGCGTCGCCGTGGCCACCATCGGCGGAGCCAGCGTCATCAACCCGCAGGCACAACGGCTGTCCTCCGTCACCGACCGCCCGGGCCTTAGCGTGGGTGATCCTGCCGAGCTGGTACTGGTCGAGGGCGAAACCGTGACCGCTGCCGTCATGGACAGGCTGCCGGGCCGCACCGTTCTTCACCGCGGCCAGGTGGTGGCGGACGGGTTGGAACTGGTCTAACCGCCTCCGCCCGCCGGTCCACTCCCAGGCAGGCACCTGTCCAATCACTGTTTCGGATGCCAGCATGTAGGCATCCCCCGGCGTCGGAAGGACCCCGCACGATGGCAGAAGCCCCCAACATTCCGCCACACCGCGGGCGCCTGCTCGTCGTCGCCATTCTGGCGTCCTTTGTGTCCTTCCTCGACGGCACCATCGTCACGGTGGCGCTGCCTGCCATCAGCGCAGAGCTCGGCGGCGGACTGCCCACCCAGCAGTGGACGGTCAACGCGTACCTGCTCACGCTCGGGGCACTGATCCTCCTGGCGGGCTCACTCTCAGATTCGTACGGCCGGCTGCTGATCCTGAGGCTGGGAATCATCGGATTCGGCGTCGCGTCCCTGGCCTGCGCCCTGGCCTGGAATCCGGAGTTCCTCATCCTGGCCCGGGCCATCCAGGGCATGGCCGCTGCCCTGCTGGTCCCGAGCAGCCTGGCCCTGATTACGACGACGTACCAGGGCCGGGAGCGTGCACGGGCCATCGGACAGTGGACGGCCTGGACCGGTACTGCCGCTATCATCGGGCCGCTGCTGGGCGGTGTCCTCGTTGACTGGGCCAGCTGGCGGCTGATCTTCGGAGTCAATGTGCTGCCGGTAGCCGTGACGCTGCTGCTGATGATCGGCCTGCAGGACAGCCCCCGGCGCAGGGCCGCCCTGGACATTCCCGGAGCGCTCCTCGCGGTGGCCGGGCTCACCGGTTCGGTGTACGCCCTGATCGAGCAGGAGCGGCTCGGCTGGACGCATCCCGCCGTCCTTATTCCCCTGCTCCTCGGTCTGGCTGCGCTCGTGCTTTTCGTGATCCGTGAAGCCCGCACCGAGTACCCGATGATGCCGCTGTCCCTGTTCCGGGCGCGAAACTTCCGTTACGGCAACCTGGTCACCGCTGCCGCCTATGCCGCGCTTTCCCTGGGGACCTTCGCCGTCACCGTGTTTGTGCAGGAGGCGGGCGGTTTCTCCGCGACGCAGGCCGGTTTCGCGGCACTGCCCCTGCCCATCGCCATGCTCCTGCTCTCCACGTATTTTGGAAACCTGGCCGGCAAGTACGGTCCGCGCATCTTCATGACGGCGGGCCCGGCCATCATGGGCGCCGGGTTCCTGCTGATGCTTACGGTCAGCCCCCCGCTGAATTTCTTTACCCAGCTGCTGCCGGGCCTGCTGCTCTTCAGCTTTGGTCTGGCGGTGATGGTCGCGCCGCTGACGGCTGCGGTTCTGGGCGCACTGCGCGAAGAAGAGGCCGGCATCGGCTCGGCCGTCAACAACGCCGTCTCCCGCGTGGCCGGACTAGTCGCCGTCGCGCTGATCGGCACGATTTCCGGCGGCGCCCTGGACTACCCCGGCTTCCAGCAGACGGCGCTGGCAACGGCCGTCCTGTTTTTCCTCGCCGGAATTATCGCCCTGATCGGGATCCGGACGCCCAAACCGGCGGAGTAAGCCCGCTCACTGAATGCCAAATCCGTCACGGCTGGCACGCTCATAGGATTCCCGGACAATTTCCTCCAGCACGCCCAGATCCACCTTTGACAGGTCCTTGAGATACAGGCAGACAACGCCCGTGGTGTGCGCGCCGAGCTGTTCAAGCTGCTCCGCATAGGCCTCGGTTCCGTCGGCGAGGTAGACCGTCGTCGCGGCCTTGCGCGGCGAAAACCCGGCGGCGGGAGCGTCGCCCTCCCGGCCGCTGGCGTATTTGTAGTGGTACGCACCGAATCCGATGATGGATGGCCCCCACATCGCCGGCGACTCCCCGGTAACCCGCGTCATCAACTCAAGCAGGGTGGCCGCATCCCGCCGGCGCACGGCCGGGACCACTGCCTCGAGGTAGGCGCCGACGTCGGCAGCTGACTTCTCCATGCCCCGAGCCTAGCGCGGCGAGAATCTAGGCGCGCGCCTGAACCAGGTTGGCGAACGGCAGCCTGCCGTGGAGCTGGCGGAACTGCTCGTGATAGGCCGCCTGGGCAGCGTTGAGCTCCTCCGGAGGGAGCTCCTTCCAGGCCATCAAAAGCGTCCCGGCACCAGCGAGCTGCCAGATCAGCCGGCCGTCCCAGTGTCCCGGCGGCTTGCCCTGGCCGAAGTCCAGATACTCCTGAATCTGGCGGCGGAGCCCCCGGTTGCCTTTGCTCCCGGGGCCAGCCTTCCCAATGAACAGGACGTCCGCACCCTGAACCCACTCTTCCGCAAGTACTGCCCGGGACACGGAGGGATTCTTCCGCTTGAACGTCCCGGCGGTGCTTTCGGCGAGGAACACCGGCTCGAACCCAGCTGGCCGCAGCACCGCGAAAATCCCCTGCCGCTGCGGAATCCGATTGGTCTCCAGGTCCGCGATGGGGCGGAAACCGGTAAATCCGTCCGCCTGGAGTGATTTCTTGTTCAAGGGAACGCTCAAACCCCGGCCCCGCGCAGCGCAGCCACGGTGTTCACGGCGGCCGCGAACGCCTCGTAACCCTTATCCTCCGACGACCCCTCGAGCCCCGCGCGGTCCAGCGCCTGCTGCTCCGTGTCGCAGGTCAGCACCCCGAACCCAACCGGCGTACCGGTCTGCACGGACACGGAAGTCAGCCCCTGGGTCGCCGAGGAACACACGTAGTCGAAGTGCGGAGTTCCGCCGCGGATGACGACGCCGAGGGCGACGACGGCGTCAACGTGCGGTGCCAGCCGCGCGGCAGCCACCGAAAGCTCGAATGTTCCCGGCACCCGGACCACCCGGGGTCCAAGGCCGGCATCCGCTGCTGCCCGCAGCGCGCCGTCGAGCAATCCGTCCATTACTTCGGTGTGCCAGCTGGCGGCGACGATGGCCACCTTGAAATCCAGGCCCTGTGCCTTGATGCTGCTGACGTCATTATCGGGTGCGCCGTGTCCGCTCATGGTTGTTGTCCTTTGAATCGGTGGAAGAAGTTAGCCCTGCTGGACGGGATTTGCCCGCAGCAGGTTGAGGTGGTGGTTCATCCGGTCCCGCTTGGTCTGCAGGTACCGCTCGTTCTCGGCCCGGACCGGGACTTCGGAGGGCACCATCGCGTCAACGGTGACTCCAAACGCCTCCAGCCGGTCCCGTTTCGCGGGGTTGTTGGTGAGCAGCCGGATCCGGGCCAGGCCCATCTCCAGCAGGATCTCCGCAGCCGCCTGGTAGTCACGGGCGTCGACCGGCAGGCCGAGCTGTTCGTTCGCCTCCACCGTGTCAGCGCCCTCGTCCTGCAGCGCGTAGGCCCGCAGCTTGTTCGCCAGTCCGATCCCCCGTCCTTCGTGCCCCCGCAGATAGAGCACGGTCCCGCCGTGCAGGCTGATCAGCCCAAGGGCCTGCTCCAGCTGCTCCCCGCAGTCGCAGCGGTAGGACGCAAAGACGTCGCCGGTCAGGCACTCGGAGTGCAGCCGGACCAGCGGCACGGCATCGGGATCAGCAGCCGCACCGGCGCCCAGCGCCGAAATGCTCAGGTGCTCGGCACCGGTGCGGGCATCGGCCCATACCCGGGCCGCAAAGTCCCCGAACGCCGTCGGCAAGCGGACCTCCGGCCCCGGAACAACGGCACCAGACTCCGGGGCAGTCACCGCACGCCTCCGGCCGCCGGTGCCGCGGCTTCCACAAACGCCACCAGGTCCTCGATGGACACCAGGACCAGGCCATGTTCGTCGGCGAACTCCCGGAGCGCGGGCAGCCGCATCATGGTCCCGTCGTCATGCACCAGTTCCGCGATGACCCCCACCGGGGTGCAGCCGGCCAGACGTGCCAGTTCGACGGCGGCTTCCGTATGGCCGCGGCGGGCGCGGACGCCGCCGTCGTCCGCCCGGAGCGGGAAGATGTGCCCGGGCCTGTTCAAGTCAGCAGGCTCGGAGGCCGGATCGGCCAGCACGCGCGAGGTCAGCGCCCGGTCAGCGGCACTGATCCCGGTGCTGGTTCCCGCCGCTGCGTCGCAGGACACGGTGTATGCGGTCCCTTTGGCGTCCTCGTTGACCGCGGTCATCGGCGGCAGGTTCAGCCGGTCGGCATAGCTGCCCGGCAGCGGCACGCACACCACGCCGGACGTATACCGGACGGTGAATCCCATCAGCTCCGCGGTGGCGTGCTGCGCCGCAAACACAATGTCACCTTCGTTTTCGCGGTCCTCGTCATCCACGACGACGACGGCGCGGCCCGCGGCGATGGCGTCCGCCGCGGCGGCGATCGAATCCAGGCGGATGCTCATGCTGCCTCCCCGCCCGGAATGGTTGACGCGGGAACAGCAGCGAAGGCCAGCAGCCGTTCGGCGTATTTCGCGAGCACATCCACTTCCAGGTTCACCCGGCCGCCGGGGTTCAGTGCGCCGAGACCGGTTTCGGCCAGCGTCGTCGGGATCAGCCCGACCTCGAACCAGGGCGCCGGCTCCTGCGGTTCGCTGACCGCTGTCACGGTCAGTGAGACACCGTCAACGGCGATGGACCCCTTCTCCGCGATGTACCGCGCCAGCGGCTGCGGCACCCCAAACCGGAGCCGGTCCCAGTTGCCCAGGTGCTCCCCCTCCAGCAGGACCCCCACGCCGTCAACGTGCCCCTGCACCACATGCCCGTCCAGCCGTCCGCCGGCCGGGACACAGCGTTCCAGATTGACCCTCCGGCCGGGGGTCAGGGAACCCGTGGTGGTCCGGTCCAGAGTTTCGCCGATGACGTCCAGCGAGATCCGCCCGCCGTCGACAGCTGTAGCGGTGAGGCAGACACCGTTGACCGCGATCGACCCGCCCAGCTCCAGCCCGGCAGAGGTGCCCGGGGCTTCGATGACCAGTATCTTGCCCCCGCCGGACGCATCGGGTGTCAGGGAAATTACGCTGCCCTGTTCAGCGACAATGCCGGTAAACACGTCAGTGTCCTATCGTCGGTTCGTTGTTCGAAGGGGTCGGTTCCAGCTGGAGCCGCAGGTCAGGGCCGGTGAGGCGGAAAGCGCCGCCGGCAGCATCGAACCGCCAGCTCTGGGCCTCCGCCAGGGTGCTTACGCCCAGTCCGAAGAAGGACGGTGTGCCCGCCCCCAGCAGCTTCGGCGCGGTGTAGACCACCAGCTCATCTGCAAGCCCGGCGCGGAGGAACGCGCTGGCCACGGTGGCGCCGCCTTCCACCAACACGTGCCGCACGCCACGGGCATGCAGCTCGGACAGCACGACGGCGGGATCATGGGTGCGGCTCTGCAGGAACCGCCCGTCGGTTCCCCGGACGGCGGCGTCGGCTGGAACCTCCGTGAACCCCATCACCACCCGCAGCGGCTGCGGCAGCGGTTGGGGAAGCGCGCCGGCGCCCTCATCACCGGGCGTGGTGCCCCGGGCGGTCAGGCGCGGGTTGTCGGCCTGAACCGTGCCGGTTCCGGCAACGATGGCATCGCACCGGCGGCGCAGTTCCTGAGCATCTTCCCGTGCCTCCGGTGAGGTGATCCATTGGCTGGTGCCGTCGGCGGCCGCGGTGTGCCCATCCAGGCTTTGGGCGGTTTTGACCGTGACGAAGGGACGATTTTCCCGAATCGCGGCAGACCAGCGGTGGTTCAGTTCCCGGGAGGCTTCGGCCATCAGTCCGCCGGCCGTGTCCACACCCGCGGCGGCCAGGGCAGCTGCTCCCCCGGCGGCGTCATCAGTTGTGTCCGCGGCGGCGTAGACCACCCGCCCGATCCCGGCGCCATTGATGGCCTGCGAGCAGGGACCGGTCCGTCCGGTGTGATTGCACGGTTCCAACGTGACCACCATAGTGGCTCCCCGCACGTCGAGTCCCGCCGCAGCGGCGTTGGCCAGCGCGTCCGCTTCGGCATGCGGAGTTCCCGCACCGCGGTGCCAGCCGGTCGCCAGCGCCACGCCGCCGCTGTTCAGGATTACTGCCCCCACCAGCGGGTTCGCGCCGCGCACACCCCGGCGGGCCAGGTCGAGTGCCTGGGCCATGGCAGCGTTCTCCGCTGCGGTGAAGGCCAGGTCCGCTCTAAGCGTCATGGCTACCGCACCGTAGGGTCCGGCATGTCCACCTGGACCTGCGGTTTTTCATGGGCTTTGGCCCGCCACCAGACGAAGAAGCCCACCAGTGTGAAGCCACCGTAGAAGAGGTACATAAACGCCGTCGCGTAGTAACCGGCACTGAACAGTAGCGGAACACCCACAATGTCCACGGCCACCCAGATCAGCCAGAATTCGACCCAGCCCTTGGCCATGCCGTAGGTGGCCAGCAGCGAGCCAACGAAGGTCCAGGCATCGGCCCAGACCGGTTCGTAGGAGCCCAGCATGCCGAAAACCGGTGTCAGCGCGGCGGTTCCGAGGATCAGGGACGCCACCAGAATGATCCGGGTGCGGCCGGAGGCCCACTGCGGGGTGACGGCATCTGCACCGGAGTTTTTGCTGGTCTGCCAGCGGCGCCAGCCGTAGATGGACACGGCAATGAACATGATCTGCCTTCCAGCCTGGCCCAGGAGGTTGGCGGTGTCCGCGTCGCCGAAAATCGAACCAAGGAAAACTGTCAGCAGGAGTGCGTTGCCGATGATCCCCACCGGCCAGGCCCAGACTTTGCGGCGCATACCGCCGAGGGCGCTGAGCAGCCCGAAGATGTTGCCAAGCAGTTCGCGCACCAGCAGGGAAGAGTTCCCTACGGGGATCTGCGCGTCAAAGAGCCACCGCAAAAAATCCATGTCGTTCCTTATCCCGTAGCGGCGGCTCCGGGGGTACGACAGTACGGTGCATCAACGGAACGGGGCACCCACAGGGGTACGCCGAGCGTCGGTCCAACAAACTGTACGTGCTTCTCCCATCCAGACTTTAACTGTCGGTACTGGAATTTCACCAGTTCAACCGTCCGTCCTGCCGGGGGTTCCGGCTGGACGTGCGGGTCGCGGACTATAACCGCCGGTTCGGAATTACACCGACCCCGGAGCACGTTTGTTAAGAACATTCTTGCACAAGCGGGTGGGTTGCACCCCGCCTGTGTTACGCCACGCGGAGGTCAACCTCGCCGGGCGCGGATCCGCCGGCTCCGAAAACCAGATGCCGGTTGGCGATCTTCTCCGTGAAGAACCGGTCGTGGCTGACCACCACCACGGCCCCCGGGAAGTGCAGAAGCGCGCGTTCCATCACCTGGGTGCTGGAGAGGTCCAGGTGGTTGGTGGGCTCATCGAGCAGCAGCACCGATGCACCGGACAGCAGGCACTGTGCCATCGCAACCCGGGCCTTCTGCCCGCCGGAGAGGTTGCCGATTTTCTGCTTCAGGTCTGCCTCGGAGAACTGGAACATGGTCAGGAAACGGTTCACGGACTTCTTGGTTGCGGTCAGTGCCAGGCTGTCCGGCATGGCATTGACCGCGTGGGTGACGGTGTCCTCGTCGTCGAGCTCTGCCAGCACCTGGTTGTAGGAGACCATCTTCGCGCCGTTCGCCCAGGTAACCTTGCCGGCGTCGGGCTTCTCCTCACCGGTCAGGACCCGCAGCAGCGTGGTTTTACCGCTGCCGTTGGCCCCGAGCACCACCAGCCGGTCCCCGCGCCGGATTTCAAATCCCAGCCCGCTGAACAGCATCCTGGCACCGTAGGACTTCTCGAGCGACTCCGCCCGGCAGAGGTTGTCCTTAACATGCAGCCCGGCGTAAATCTCCGTAATAATCTGGTCCACCGGACGCGGTGCGCGGGCCTTCTTGATCTTGGCCAGCCGGCTGCCCAAGGCACCGCCTCCAGCCTTGGCGGCCTCGCGCCGGTCGGCGATGCCTTCGGCTTCAAAGGCGAGCAGCTCGGACTCGTGGACGAACTGGGACTGCAGCGCCTTGAGCCGGAACTGCTTCTGGACCACGTACTCGGCGAAGTTCCCGGCGTATTCATGCAGGTGGTAGTTCTCCACCTCGATGATGCGGGTCACCACGGCATCCAGGAACTTCCGGTCGTGGGAAACCACGACGGCGGCGCCGCGGAAGTCGCGGAACCAGCCTTCCAGCCACTCCACACCGGCGACGTCGAGGTAGTTCGTGGGCTCATCAAGCAGCAGCACATCCGGGGCCTGGAGCAGGATCTTGGCCAGGGCCGCCCGGTTCCGCCACCCGCCGGAGAGGGCATCGATGGGGCAGGTGCGGTGCGCCTCGCTGAAACCCAGCGTGGTGAGCGCGGCGTCGATGCGGCGGGGGTAATCCCAGCCGTCCAGCCGGTCCATCGCCTCGAAAAGTTCGGCCTGGCGGCGGATCAGCCGGTCCATGACCTTGGGTTCCGGGTCAGCGCCCAGCGTCTCGTCGATGGAGGCGAGTTCCGCTTCGACGGCCTTGATTTCGACGAACAGCGCGTCAAGGACCTCTGTAATGGTCGCTTCACCGTTGAGTTCAGAGAACTGGGAAAAGTAGCCGATGTTCACGCCCTGCTCCACGGTGACCGTGCCGGAGTCCGGTTCCACCTGCTCCAGGATGAGCTTCAGCAGCGTGGACTTCCCCGAACCGTTCTTCCCGATCAGCCCCACCCGGTCCTTCGGTTCCAGGCGGAAAAACGCCTCACGCAGGATCTGCGTCTTCTCGAAACCAACATTGACGTCCTGCAGCCTGATCAGGCTCATTCGGGGTCCTCTCGGGAGATCAGCAAGCCACTCATCTTATCGGTCCACAGGACGGACCCTGTTCCCGCCAGCTCCGCCGCCGCATACTGTTGCCACGGCCTGCCAGGCCGGACAAGACAATCCGTACGCTCGCAAAGGGGCCCCGATGGTGGAAGCCACAACCTTGGTGTCAGGACTCGGGATGGGAGAATCCGCCCGATGGCACGACGGTGAGTTCTTCTACGCCGATTGGACCGCCGGAACTATTTCCGCCCTGGATGAGGCAGGTTCGATCCGCAGGGTGGCCGGTGTCCCCTCCTTCCCCATCACCTTCGACTGGCTGCCGGACGGTCGGATGGCGGTGGTCTCCGGCACTGACGGCAGCGTGCTGGTCGAGGTGCCGCACGCGGGACTGGTGCCGCTGGCTGACCTCCGCGGGCTCTCGCCCTATCCCTGGAATGAGATTGCCGTCCATCCGTCGGGCAACATTTACATCAACGGCATCGGCCAGGACTATGCGGCGGAACCCGAGGCGAACGGACTCATCGCCCTGCTCCGGCCGGACGGTTCCCTGGAGGAGGTGGCCGGGGGTCTGGCCTTCCCCAACGGAATGCTGGTTTCCGCGGACGGCGGCACCCTGGTGGTCGCAGAGTCCAATGCCGGACGCCTGGCCTCCTTTACAATCCGGGACGACGGCAGCCTGGACCCTGCCGGAAACTGGGCCACCCTGGAGGGCAGCGCCCCGGACGGGATCAGCTGGGACGGCACCGGCGGTATCTGGTTCGCCGAAGTTCCGGGCGAGCGGTGTGTCCATATCCAGCGCGGCGGCGCCGTGCTGGACACCGTTCAGCTCAATGACGCCTGCTTCTCCTGCGTGGCCGGCGGCGAGGACGGCGGACTGCTCTTTATGCTCACCGCGCAGTGGCCCGAAGTCATGGACCCCGCCTGGGAGAAGACCGGCAAGGTGATGGTTCAGCGAGTCAAACAGTCCAGCGGGTGAAATGACAGTCCGGCCGGTGGAGTGACCGGTCAGCTGGCCGGGCCCGCCACGGCACTGGCTTGGGCCCGCAGCTTGGAGATCGCCTCGTTCGGATCGGGCGTGCCGTACACGGCGGACCCGGCCACGAATACGTTGGCCCCTGCCTCCGCGGCACGTTCAATGGTGTCCGGAGCGATTCCGCCGTCCACCTGGATAGCGAGCTGAAGGCCTGAACCCCGCACGGCCTCAGCGGCCCGGCGGATCTTGGGCAGCGTGACGTCCAGGAACTTCTGCCCGCCGAAGCCGGGCTCCACCGTCATGATCAGCAGCATGTCCAGCTCGGAGAGCATGTCCAGGTACGGTTCCACCGGGGTCGCCGGTTTCAGCGCCATCCCGGCCTTCGCGCCGCGGTCCCGCAGCTCGCGTGCCAGCCGGATCGGCGCGGCAGCCGCTTCCACATGGAACGTGACCGATGCGAGCCCTGCCTCGGCGTACGCGGGAGCCCAGCGGTCGGCGTCGGAGATCATCAGGTGCGCATCCAGCGGCAGTTTGCTGACTGCCTGGATCCGCTGCACCACCGGCAGCCCGATCGTCAGGTTCGGCACGAAGTGGTTGTCCATCACGTCCACATGCACGGCGTCGGCACCGCTGATCCGCTCGAGTTCGGCTTCGAGGTTCACAAAGTCAGCGGACAGGATGCTCGGGTTGATGCAGCACTGGGTCAAGGGGAAGCTCCTAGATCTTGCGGCGAATGAGGGCAAGGAACATGGCGTCGGTCTGATGGATGTGCGGCCACAGCTGCGCGGTGGACTCATGGCCGGCACTCAGTGAGCCGGTCAGGCTCACCGCATCCAGGGCGGCACCGGCGTCGAGCAGTTCCAGGTCATTGCGCTTGCGCAGCACGTCCGCCACCACTGCGGTGGTCTCCGCCGGATGCGGTGAGCAGGTCACGTAGGCGACCACGCCGCCGGGCTTCACGGCGTCGACGGCGGTGGTGAGCAGCTCGC
The DNA here is from genome assembly GCF_023167125.1 of Arthrobacter sp. Helios. Classification (NCBI taxonomy): domain Bacteria; kingdom Bacillati; phylum Actinomycetota; class Actinomycetes; order Micrococcales; family Micrococcaceae; genus Arthrobacter; species Arthrobacter sp. Helios. The sequence goes on along the minus strand of NZ_CP095402.1, from coordinate 1,151,729 downwards.
GCTGCAGGATCCCGAGTTCGCCGACGTCAGTGGGTTTACGGCGCCAGCGCGATTCCGGGCGGCGGCGCAGCGCACCAAGTCCGGTGCAGGGTGCGTCCACGAGGATGCGGTCAAAGGTTTCCGGGTAGTCCTCGGCCACGGTGCGGCCGTCGCCCGTGCGCACGTTCCAGGTCTCCCCCGGCACCGCTTCCAGTGCCTGACGGACCAGCTGCGCGCGGTGCGGCGCGGGTTCGTTCGCCAGGAGCACGGCGCCCTTTTGGTGGGCCAGGGCAGCCAGGAGCGCAGCCTTGCCGCCGGGGCCGGCGCACATGTCCAGCCACTTCTCCACGCCGTCGTCATCAACGGCAGTGTCATCCAGTGTCAGTTCGGCCAGTGCACGGGCCACCAGCTGCGAACCGGCGTCCTGCACGCGGGTTGTGCCGGCGCGCACGGAATCCAGGCGGCCAACGTCGCCGGCGGAGAACAGCGCAGAATCCTGCACGAGTTCACCGTCGATGGCACCGGCTGCCCGCGCTTCATCAAGGTCACCGAGGCCAGGCAGGGCGACGAGGTTGACGATGGGCGCATCGTTGTCGGCGCGGAGCAGGTCGGTGATTTCCTCGACGCTCCGCCCGTGGGCCACCAGGGACTGGCGCAGTGCCCGGACGATCCATTCGGGATGACTGAATTCGATGGCCGAACGCTTCACCGCGTCCGGTTCACCTTCGGTCAGCAGCGCTGTCCATTCGGTCAGGTCCCGGGCCGCGACCTTACGCAGCACCGCGTTGATCAGGGCGGACGGGCCGGCGCCGATCACGGCGCGGGCCAGGCCAACCGTCTGGTCCAGGGCAGCGTGGGCGGGAACCCGCATAGCCACCAGTTGATGCACGCCGATCCGCAGCGCGTCCAGGACGGCCGGATCCAGCTTGTCCAGGGGCCGGTCAACGCAGCGGGCCAGGATCGCGTCATAGATGCCCTGGCCGCGCAGCGCACCGTAGGCCAGTTCGGTGGCAAAACCGGCGTCGCGCTTGTCCAGCCGGTGCTTGCGGATGCTCTTGGGCAGCACCAGGTTGGCGTACGCGTCCTCACCGGAAACGGCACGGAGGACCTCGAAGGCCACCAGCCGGGCCGGGTCGGCGGCCCGGGTCCGCTGCGACGGCGCGGCCTCGGTGCGGCTGCGGGTAGCCGGGCGGCTGCGTTCACGGCCCTTGGCGCTGCGGTTGGTGTTACTTCCGGAACTGCGGCGGCGCTCCCCCGGGGAACCGCTGTTGGGGGTGCTCATTCAAAAACCACGTCCTCACGCTGGCCTAGTCCCCGGGCCCAGTCGGGGCCGGGCATCATCTTCTTACCGGCAGGCTGGACCAGTTGCAGTTCCAGTGCCGTGCTTCCAGTGCCAACCAGTGCCGATGCTCCGGCGCCCGAGCCGAGGCGCACCTGTCCGGGCGCCAGGTCCGTGACCTCGGGCCGCGGAACGGCAGCGCCGATCTTGAAGCGGGCACCGTCCAAGGTGGTCCACGCCCCGGGTTCCGGAGTGACGCCGTTGATGCGCCGCCGGATCGCCAGCGCAGGCTGGTTCCAGTCCAGCCGTCCGTCTTCGATGGTCAGTTTGGGTGCCAGAGTCACCTCGCCGGACTGCGGCACGGGCACGGCCCGGCCAGCGTCGATCGCAGCCAGCGTCTGCGCCAGCAGGACGGCGCCGCTGTGCGAGAGGCGTTCCAGCAGTTCACCGCTGGTCAGTGAAGGATCCACGGTTTCGGTGAGCTGCCCGAAGACAGGACCGGTGTCCAGGCCCTTTTCCAGCAGGAACGTGCTGGCCCCGGTGATTTCATCACCGGCGATCACGGAGTGCTGCACCGGTGCCGCCCCGCGCCAAGCCGGCAGCAGCGAAAAGTGCAGGTTGATCCACCCGTGTGTGGGGACCGTGAGCGCACGTTCGGGGATCAGCGCACCGTACGCCACAATGGCCGCGGCATCCGGTTCCAGGCCCGCGATCGCCGCCACGGCGTCGTCGTCAATTTTGCCTGCCTTGATGACCGGAAGGCCGAGTTCCGCCGCGCGGGCCGCAACCGGCGACGGCGTGAGGACGCGCTTGCGCCCCAGCGGTGCGTCGGGCCGGGTCAGGACGCCGACGACGTCGAACCCGGCGTCCAGCAGGGCGTTCAGGGACGGGACAGCCACTGCCGGTGTCCCCGCGAAGAGTACGCGCATTGCCACGGCGGTCAGACTCCTGCGCTGGGGGTACCGAAGGTTCCGAAACTGGAGCCGACGGTCTGGGCGCGCTGGGCGGCGGTGCGCTCGGCGACCGAGTCGTAGTCGGCCATGCGGATGGCGCGGAGAGCGGCCTTGCGGTTCTCACCTTCGAGCCGGTCAATGTAGAGAACGCCGTCCAGGTGGTCGGTCTCGTGTTGGAAGCAGCGCGCGAGCATCCCTTCGCCTTCAATGCTGACGGGGTTGCCGTTTTTGTCCTGGCCGGTGACGCGGGTCCAGCGGTAGCGCGGAACCGGGTAGCCGATGCCGGGAATGGAGAGGCAGCCTTCCACCTCGTCCTCCTGGAGGTCTTCGCTCAGTTCCAGGACCGGGTTCACGATGTGTCCCGCCTGGCCGTCGATCCGGTAGGTGAAGACGCGCAGGCTCACTCCGACCTGGGGTGCTGCCAGACCGGCACCCTCGACGTCCTCCATGGTCTCTTCCATGTCCGCAACAAGCTTGGCGAGTTCCGGACCGAACTCCGTCACTTCCTCGGCACGGGTCCGCAGGACGGGGTCGCCGATGATCCGAATCGTCAGGATTGCCATCTGGAATGTGTTCCTTACTGTTGCGATGTACTGCGTCGTGCGCGGTGTAATGCGCTGTGCAAACGGGGCGGACTGCCCGCATACCAGTCTAGTTGGACGCGGGCTGCCCTGCTGCGGCCGCATGGGCCCCGGCAGGCTGTACCGGCGGAGGGGCGATCGGCAGCAGCGCCTGCCCTGCGGCAAGGGCGTCGTGGCTGGTCTGCCAGACCCGGCGCAGGGCACAGAATTTGTACCAGTGCTGCGGGAGGACCTCAGGGTTGGCGCGCATGGGGCGCACCTCGGTCTGCCCGACAGCAACGCCAAGCAGCAGCGGATCCTGCCCGTACTGCCACGGCTCCCACTCTCCGCGGCCGGCGTCGACCAGCGATTCCTCCGCCTTCATACCGGCAACCAGCTGCATAACCACCTTGTCATCGAGCTGCTTTACCTGGCCGTCACGGTCGGTGTTCTTGGTTTTGTAGTCGATCAGGCAGAGCCGTCCGCCAATCCTGGCGACCAGGTCCAGGGTTCCGGCGTAGCCCAGCTCATGGTTCCAGACGGTAATCTCCGCAGCGACCGGCTGCACCTGGTACTGCTGCCACCACTCGTCGAACCGGTCGGCGAACTGGTGTTCGCCGTGTTCTGCCAGGGCTGCACGGGCCTCGGTGAGCTGATGCGGCTGGTCCAGGGCACGCAGCGCCACCTGCTCGCAGTAGTGGTGCACGCGCGTTCCGCGCTCGGCGGCCTGGTCCCGGTAGACCTCCGAGGCCCTGGAGGCCTCCTTCACGATGGAGCGCAGCTGCCCGGCGTTACCCACGGCACCCGGAAGGGCCGGATGCTTAACGACGGCGCTGGCCGCCATATAGCCGTGCCAGCCGGCCAGCGAGGTGCTTCCCTGGGCAATAACCGTCGTAATCGAAGGGACCGCCGGGGGTTCAGTCAGGGAGCGCGAGTACATGCGCCCGAACTCTGTTGCGTGTGCCAGGGCTGGATCAGTCATAAACCCAGTCTGTCATCTGCCTCTGACCATGCGCGCCACAGAACGGCGCGCGGGTGCCCAGGGGTGCAGGCACACCCTTCGGCCTAGTCACGCTCTACGTCCAGGATCTCCCCGCTCGTTTTGTCCACCTTGACCTCGATCCGGCCTTCATTACTGTTTTTGACCTCGACTTCCCATGCCGGTGTGCCGCGGTAGTCGTCGTCCTCGACGCCGATGACCTCGCCGCCGTATTGGTCGGTGACGACCCTGCCCGCCTCATCAAGGGAGATAGCGCTGCTTCCCGGGGCCGGCGCTGCTGAGCTGCTGGCATCCGGCGAACTGCTGGATGAGGACGTCTCCGCTGGCTGGGGCGACTGCTCGTCCTGTTGCTGCTGGCCGGTATTCGTACACCCTGTCAGTGCGATGACTGCTGCGATTACTGCTGCCTGAGTTACTCGGCGCATGCCGAAACCTCCTCGACCTTGGTCCATATCTGTTCAATCCCGGCCTATCACTGCCCATCCGGGCGGGGCAAACGCTAGCGTCGGTTCATCGATTTCGCGGTTAAACAAAAAATGGCCCCTTGATCCATGCCTAGTGGATCAAGGGGCCATTCTGTGGGCGATACTGGGTTCGAACCAGTGACCTCTTCGGTGTGAACGAAGCGCGCTACCACTGCGCCAATCGCCCTTGCGGGAGTTGCTTTCGAACTGCTGCAACGTCTAAAGATGCTAGCCCACAATCGGGCCTGATCAAAACCGGATTAGGTCCCCATCGTGAAATGGTCCCGATTGGACGAACCTCGAAACGTCCTATAGAGTTTTTCTTCGTTGGAAAGCGGGAGTTCGCCGCGGAAACACCAACATGCGGACGTAGCTCAGCTGGCTAGAGCACCACCTTGCCAAGGTGGATGTCGCGGGTTCGAATCCCGTCGTCCGCTCGCAAGTCACTGTAAGCTGGTCTTCAAAAGCCGGTCACGGTGGGGTGGCCGAGAGGCGAGGCAGCGGCCTGCAAAGCCGTATACGCGGGTTCGAATCCCGTCCCCACCTCCACGGTTACATGCACAACCCATTTTATGGGCGCGATTGGCGCAGCGGTAGCGCGCTTCCCTGACACGGAAGAGGTCACTGGTTCGATCCCAGTATCGCGCACGAAGTTTTGGCTTTGTGAATTCACGTAGTTTGTGAAATTGCAGAGTATGGAACTCTCATTTGCGGACGTAGCTCAGCTGGCTAGAGCACCACCTTGCCAAGGTGGATGTCGCGGGTTCGAATCCCGTCGTCCGCTCTCCTGTACTGTACGGCCCGGATCTGGTCCGGAACCTGCCAGTATCAGGCGCGATTGGCGCAGCGGTAGCGCGCTTCCCTGACACGGAAGAGGTCACTGGTTCGATCCCAGTATCGCGCACGGAAGTTCTGTACTTGTGGATAACACAGTGCCGGACTTTTATTTGCGGACGTAGCTCAGCTGGCTAGAGCACCACCTTGCCAAGGTGGATGTCGCGGGTTCGAATCCCGTCGTCCGCTCGGAACAGCGTAAATGGAGCAGGCCTCACGGTCTGCTCCATTTTTGTTTTAAAGGCAGGTGGGCAGCCGTGCACCCCTCTTTCCCGCCAAGCCCGGAGAAAGTGCGCCTTGGCGCTCATACTCAGGGGGCTTACCATTGACCTGAACGGGAAGCGGTTGGCTTCCCCAGCGAAAGGAGGTGGTCCGTGTCTGTATTTGACGGGCTCAAGGGCAAGGCCGGAGAGCTGAAGGACAAGGCGACCGAGCTTGTGGGCCAGAACGCCGACAAGATCAAGGGCGGCATCGACCAGGCCGGAAATTTCGTCGACCAGAAGACCGGCGGAAAGTACGCCGATAAGGTTGATGGATTCCAGCGCAAGGCCTCCGAAGCGGTTGATAAGGCAGACCGCGAACGGGGACCGGGCGAACCGCCCCCAGCCGGCCCTACACCTCCGGCCAGCTAAACCAAGAGCACGGCAGAAAGCCCCGGTACCGCGAAATCAGCGGTACCGGGGCTTTTCCTTCGTGGAAGGTTTCCTGCCAGAAACCTAGGAGGCTTCGCCTGTCTGGCCTTCACGGGCCAGTGCGGTGAGCCGGGAGACGGCGCGGTAGTACTTTTTCATGTAACCGCCGGCCATCATCTCCTTGGTGAACAGCTGGTCGAACGGCACCCCGCTGGCAAGGATCGGAACATCCTTGTCATAGAGCCGGTCGGCCAGCACCACAAAGCGCAGGGCGACGGACTGCTCCGAAATCGTGTGCACGTTGTGCCAGGCAACGGCGTCAATACCGTCGATGAGCTGGCGGTAGCGGCTGGGGTGAACGTCCGCGAGGTGGTTCACGAGGTCCGCGAACTCATCTTCGGCGACAGTCCTGCCGTCGTATTCCGAGGCAATCCGCGCAGCCATACCGGCGTCGTCCAGCGGCGGCGGGGACTCAGGCAGGCCGCGGTGGCGGTAATCCTCGCCATCGATCCGCACGACGTCGAACTGGTCGGCCAGCACCTGGATCTCCCGCTGGAAGTCGACCGCAGCGAACCGGCCCTCTCCCAGCGAACCCGGCAGGGTGTTGGACGTGGCAGCCAGTTTCACACCGGCGTCGGACAGTTCCCGCATCAGACGGGACATCAGGACCGTGTCTCCAGGGTCATCCAGTTCAAATTCGTCGATGCAGACCAGTTTGTACGCTGAGAGGGCCTCCACGGTTTTGCGGAAGGAGAGGGCCCCCACCAGGTTGGTGTATTCCACGAACGTGCCGAAGGCCTTGGGGCCTTCCACCGCATGCCAGAGGGACGCGAGGAGGTGCGTTTTGCCGACGCCGAAGCCGCCGTCGAGGTAGAAGCCTGCCTTGGTTACGGCTTTCTTGGCGCCGAACAGCTTGCGGAAGCCGCTGGGAGCCGGGGTGTCAACGCTCTCGGCGAAGGCCCGCATGGCGGTAACTGCCTGTGCCTGGGAGGGCTGGGACGGGTCCGGAATGTAGGTGTCGAAGGAGACACTGCCAAAGCGCGGTGAGGGGAAGAAGCCCTGCAGGAGTTCGTCCGTGGAAACCTGGGGAGTCCGCTTCGAAAGCTGCTCCACTTGTCCTGCTGCGCCCAATCCATCCATCCGATTCTGCTAGGGGTACGGCATTTGCTGCCGTAGCAACGATACGCCACCGTGGCCGGTGTCCCGACTCCGCAGGAAGCTTTGGGACGCCGCCGTCGTTAGGGTAGTTAGTAAACCGGCCGCATAAACGTAAGGACCCATCATGCCGTTGCCCGCAGATCCGAATCCCAAGTTCGCCGACTACGCCAATCCGGACCGCCTCGTGTCCACCGACTGGCTCGCAGCGCACCTCGGTTCTCCGGGCCTGGTGGTCCTGGAATCCAACGAGGACATCCTGCTCTACGACACGGGGCATATTCCCGGCGCCCGGAAGATCGACTGGCACACCGATTTGAACGACGCCGACACCCGGGATTTCGTTGACGGTGCAGCTTTCGCGAAACTCATGGGGGACAAAGGCATCAGCCGCGACACGACGGTGGTGCTCTACGGAGACAAGAGCAACTGGTGGGCCGCCTACGCCCTCTGGGTGTTCACTCTCTTCGGCCACGAAGATGTCCGCCTGCTCGACGGCGGCCGGGATAAGTGGATTGCCGAAGGGCGCGAGGTGACCACTGACAAACCGGAGGTAGAGGCAGTGGACTACCCCGTCGTCGAACGCAATGACGCCCCCATCCGCGCGTACCTGCCGGACGTCCTGGCGCACCTGGGGACGGGACCGCTCATCGACGTCCGCTCCCCCGCCGAATACACCGGCGAACGTACGCACATGCCCGACTACATGGACGAAGGTGCCATGAAGGGCGGCCACATTCCCACGGCCGTGTCGGTTCCGTGGGCCAAGGCCGCAGCCGAGGACGGCACCTTCCGCACCCGGACCGAACTCGAGGCGCTCTACGGCGGGGAGGCTGGGCTGAAGCCGGGCGACGACGTCGTTGCCTACTGTCGGATTGGTGAGCGTTCGAGCCATACTTGGTTTGTACTCAGGCACCTGCTCGGCTTCGAGACGGTGCGGAACTACGACGGATCCTGGACCGAATGGGGCAACGCCGTGCGCGTGCCCATCGTCCGCGGCACCGAGCCCGGTCCGGCACCGCGCTGATCACCCTCCGCCAGCTACAACTGAAAGCGCGTTTTCCATGAGCACCACTTCGTCCACCCCGTCCACCATTCCTGCCCAGCTGCAGGAAATCGTCGAAGACTTCCAGGAACTCACCGAACCCGAACGGCTGGAACTGCTGCTCGAGTTCTCCCGTTCCCTGCCGGCTCTTCCGGCGCATCTTGCTGACCATCCGGAAATGCTGGAGCAGGTTGTCGAGTGCCAGTCGCCGCTGTTCCTGACCGTGGAGGTTGGCGACGGCCCCGGGAATCCGGTGGAGCTGTTCTTCTCTGCGCCGCCTGAGGCTCCCACCACCCGGGGGTTCGCCGGTGTGCTGCATGAAGGGCTGAACGGCCTGCCGGCCGCGGAGATCCTGGCTGTGCCGGCCGATGTTCCCGACCGGCTGGGCCTGACCCGGGCTATCACTCCGCTGCGGATGCGCGGGATGTCGGCCATGCTCGGCCGGATCAAACGGAAGATTGCCGAGGCTTCGGCAGCGGAAGCTCAGGCGTAGTCATGGCCGGCGGCGGGAAGAAGGGCGGGCGCAGCGCCACGCCCGCAACACGTGTCCTTGACGCCGCCGGCGTCGCTTACCGGACGATGAGCTACGAGCATGATGCTTCGGTGGCGTCCTACGGTTTGGAAGCCGCGGAGAAGCTTGGTGTTCCGGCGGAGGCCGTGTTCAAGACCCTGATGGTGTCCGTGGAAGGCCGGCTGGCGGTCGCCATGATTCCGGTGGCAGGCACTCTGGACCTGAAGAAGGTTGCCTCGCTGCTCGGTTCCCGCAAGGCAGCTATCGCCGACCGCGCCGAAGCAGAGAAGCGGACCGGGTACGTGGTGGGTGGGATCTCACCGCTCGGTCAGAGGCTTCCGTCTCCGGCCGTGATCGACTCCAGTGCCGAGGCACTGGAGTCGATCTACGTTTCCGGCGGGAAACGCGGGTTTGAGATAGTGCTGTCCCCTGCCGACCTGATCCGGCTGACGGATGCCGTGGCAGGGCCGATCACCGTCTACAAGTAGGCCCGGAGCCCGCTCAAACCCCTAGCCGCGCACCTTCTGCACGAACTGCAGCGTACGCTCCTGCAGGCCACGGATACGCTCGGCCTTCACCAGTTCCGGATCCGGATGGATGACGGTCGGTTTCACCTCGGCGCGGACATTGCGGGAGCAGGAAAACGTGCTGTGGATCAGCGTGCCGACCGAGTTGCCGTTTTTCCCGGAGGCTCCAGCCTTCGGAGCCACGAAGAGATAAACATCGTCCTCGCTGATCAGGTCCTCGCAGAGGGCGCAGAGCGCCCGTTTGCTCGCCGACACCAGCTCAGGCGCGCGGAGCAGGATCGCCACTGGCTTGTTGTCCACCGGAAGCACGAGGTAGGAGCGCTGCGGCATTTTGTGATCCTGCCAGCCGATCTGATCCAGGTTCTCCCAGTCGGTTTCGGCGAAGTCCGGCGGGAAGTTGAGCGCGGCGACCTGGGAGCGGCTGGCGTTGATGAAGGACTTGCGGATGACAGCTTCAGTTACGGGTTGCATGGTGATGGGCTTTCGTTCGATTTCGGCGCCCGAGGCCGGGGCAGAGCGTGCCGGGCCGGTGTGTGCCGGGCCGGGCCGCGGGCAGGGTGATGCGTCCTCGGGGCGGGCTAGAGGTGCCCACGGACGGTGGAAACGGACAGCTGGTGTGCGTCGCTAGGACAGGGGCGCACTGCAGGGCGTGCAGCCCACCAGCCTCTCCGCTGCATCGGGGCAGCTGGGTGCGGAAATCGAATCAATCACGCCGGTCATGGTATCAGGCCCCGGAAGTCCTGTGGCTCGGCGGCAGGCAGCGGCTTCGGTCAGTCTTTCGCGAGACGTGCAGGTCGGATCTGCCGTTAGTGGGTGGGCGGCGCCCCGGGCAGGGGCGGTGAGGTGGAGAGGTACGTGTGGCCTGTGGGCGTTTCGGTCCGGACGGTGTGGCGTTGGCCCGGAGTGCATGTGGTGTCCGTGGTCCAGCCGGGTGCTTGCTTGGCGTGGTTGCAGGCTTCGCAGAGTCCTTGTCCGTTGGCGTAGCTGGTGCGCCCGCCGGCAGTGTGGGGCTGGACGTGGTCGATGTGCCGGATCGGCGCATCACACCACGGTGTCCGACAGGTCTGGTCGCGGGTACGGATCATTCTGGCCAGTCCGGGCGGGAAGTACCGGGCTTTGGAGTCCATGGCAACCAGTTCACCGGTGGCGGGATCCAGATAGAGCCGGCGCAGGGTCACGCGGGCTTGCACGCTGAGGTGATCCGGGGCATCACGACCTCCGGAATCAGGACCATCGGCGTCCACCCGTGTCTGACCGCGGCCATGCTCCGGTGGCGGAACCTGGCGTGGTTCTAAGTCCAGTTCCGGGTCCTGTCCGTGAAGCGTGCCGGCGATGAGATCCCTGGCCCATTGCCCGGGAACGGTCCCGTAGCCGGGGAAGTACGCAGGCTCCTCCCACGGAAGTTTTGGCAGTGCAGTGCACGTCGCGCCGTTCATCCTGCCGGCAGATGGACCGTGACCAGTTCGTGGGACCGCGGCTTCTTGGAATCGAACGTTCTCTGCCGCATCGTTCGGGGCCGAGGCCGGGGCCGGGGCAGAAGCAACGGCAGTGTCCGGAGCGCCTGCTGAAACCTGGCCCGGTATTGGGGCCCGGAAAGCCTGATACCCGGGGATCATGCCATCTCTTGCGCCAGGACCTGGCGGTTCAGGCTCGAGGACCCTGCCGAAGAGGGTCCGGTCGGTCATGACGAGCTGGACCTCGACCGGAACCTGGGATGCGGTGGCCTGCCCGGTGATTCGCTCGACGAGGGTGTCGGCCATGATCTGGCCCCGGCCTCGTTCGTCCCCGGAGGAGCGCAAGCTATCAGCGGTCCGGGACAGGGCGGTGAACACGGCTACTCCCTGGGCGACGGGCAGCAGCCCGGTCAGATAGGACATGGTGTCCGGTGCCGGGCGGCAGGACACGTATCTGTCTGCGACGGCTTTGGCGTGCCGGCGCACCTGCGAGGCGGGATCGATGGCCTGGGTGAGGGACCGGATCCTGGCTATGAGTTTGCGGTCTCCGACCCCTTCCAATGCGGCCGGGTTCCCGCAGATCAGGGCATCGATCCGGCGGCGGTCTTCCACCTCGAGGCAGGCGGTTTCCCGGACCAGGAGGGTGGCGCGCCATTCACTGAGGACTCCGGCGGATAAGGCACGGAGAGTGTGGGGCATCTCGTGAACAAGGGCCTTGCCTAGGCCGAGGTGCCGGCCCCCACGGTGGGGTGAGTCCCTTCGGGCCAGCGCGATCTGCGCTCCAACACCGCGCCCAAGCTGGGCGGCGGGCAGCCCGGCGCGGGCCTGGGCCTTGCGCTGGGAAGCATCAAACGCAGCCGCCGCGCGTGCCTGTACCGCTGCGCAGGCAGATTTGAGTTCTTCCAAAGCACGGATCTGATCGATCAGCGCGGTGTCTGATTGCGGGAGCCCGGCATCTGCGAGCGCGGCGAGCCACTCGTACAGCACGGCGGTGCCTACAGGTTCGACGGCGTCCTCTGCATCAGCGGCTGAAGAATCTTCCGGTGGGTTGTGCTTGCCGGACGGGCCGTCCGCCGAAGCGGTCCACTTTGGAGTACGCATTGGATTACGCACAGTTCCTGTTTGCGGGTGCTTACCAGGGGACCAAGCTGGGGCCGTTATAGGTCCGCTCATGCGGGTCGATGACGCGAGCCTGAGAGAACCCCGCACGGGCACGAGGGTGGACTCCCACTCAATTGGAGCCCGCTCGATTGGGCCCCGCTCAATTGGGCCCCGCTCAATTGGATCCCGCTCAATTGGATCCCGCCAAAATGATTCGAACATGTGTTCGAGTCTATTAGTCTCGCCATAGCCATAACAGGGCGAACCTACTGGCTCGCCTACTCGTTTTTCCCTCCCTCCAGACCCGTTTCATACAGTCCGGACCAGGTACCGCCCTGCTTCCAAGCCCTGACCCGAAGCGTTCTCCCAAACCTGCCTCGGACCCCGGATCGGCAGGTCTCCGGTCCAGCTTCCAGCACCGAACTCTTACCTTTCCACCCCGGATCGAGTGTTCTCCTCCAGATCGGACCCGCCCCCAGTGCCAGGACCGGTTTCCTAGCAGGTGTCCGGACCAGGTACCGCCCTGCCACCCTGCCTCCCTGCATCCAACGGGCCCCGGGCCACGAGCCACAACCCGCTACTGTTCCTCCCCAGCCTGGCGCCCAGTCACCAAGCCCGGCCCCGTCCAGCCACCAACCCCGACCCCGTCCCGTACCGGCTCCCGCACTGCGGCGTCCTGCCACCGCCCGGGGTTGACCTTGGCGGCCGCGATGAACAGGGCGGCACCCATCAGCCCCAGCACCCCGGGGCCGGCGAGGTCGGTGAGCAGGTCCGGCTCGTGGTCCCCCGGAACCGGAGACGACAGGAAGGACACGGCTACCCACGCAACCACAGCCATCATTCCGGTCACCACGGTCAGGGTCTCCCGGGTACGCACCGACAGAGCCAGAAGGGACACCCCATAGGTGGCAGCGAAGACACCGCCCAGCGGCAGGAAAAGCGCAGCGAACACCAATACCGCGAGCGCACCCCGCTGCTGGCGGATACCGAGCTTCTTCTCACCCCTGGCGGTCATAAGGTAGGCGGCAAAAATGAGTCCGGCCGGCATGAGCATCTGGTGGTAGGGCCACAACGGAAACCACGTCAGGTCGAGGGTTTCCCAGGGCGGACGGAATCCGGCGTTGCCGCTTAGTTCGAGAAACAGGGAGTAGACCGCGCCCGCTCCAGCCGCGCGCATCAGCCACATACCTGCGGACTTGTCCGCGTACAGGGCCTTCGCAATTTCCTGGCTCTGAGTGTGTTCCGCTGTTCCTGTGTCCCCCATGCCCTGACCTCTCGGCTCCCCCGGCTCATACCGCGTCAGGGGCACCCCGCCCCAGTCAGGGCAACCTAGCACAGTGGGATAACGACGACGGCGCACCCTCCGCGCGCAGTTACTGGCAGCCCCCGCCCGCTGTTCCCCGGCCGCACCAACCAGAGGCAGCACCTATCAGAGCCCGGCAATAACGAACACCAGGGCGAGCACAGCCGGCACCGCCTGGATCAGGGCCGGCCGGAGCATCCGGGGATCGCTGAGAAGCAGCACCAGCCCCGCGAGCGCCATGGAGGACGCAGCAAACACAATCATGGTCGCGCCGACCACAACGTTCCCCAGCCCCAGGAGGATGACCCCAATAACCGTACCGGTAGCAAGAAACAGGTTATAGAAGCCCTGGTTGTAGGCGAGCGGACGGGTATGGTCCGCCTGCTCGTCGGAGGAGATCCCGAACAGCGTCCTCGTCGCCGGCGCCATCCACCGAATCGATTCCAGCACGAAGATATACACATGGATGGCGGCTGCGATAAGCGCAAAAACCGAAGCTGCAACGAGCATGGTTCCTCCCTGCGGGCCGTGGATACTGCGGGATTCCCCCGGGCGCCGTGCGTCCCGTGAGTGCCGGGCGCCGTGCGTCCCGTACCGTCTGTTCCCGTAACTCCCTAAGGTCCCTCCACCGATGCTCCCACTTGCACCAGCAGACAGCTACCCCCTGCGCTCAGCGGGCCGCCGCGTCCGTCCCAGGGCGGTGTCCAGCCAGCCGGCTACGGTGTCCTCCCAGTGTTCGGGGTCCACGTTGTATTCGCGGGTGTGCCCGCCGTGCGGGAACCGGACAAAGGTCACGAGCTCGGGATTCTTCTCGGCCAGGTCCGCAGACGGCCCAACGGGCACGAATTCGTCCCGTTCGCTGTGCACAATCAGCACCGGGGTCCGGATTTCCTCTGCCCGGGACACCCAGTCCATGCTCTTGAGGTCCAGGGGTGCCGCAAGACCGGTCAGGGTCCGGCCGGCCGCATTGGAAATCAGCCACTGCCCGAGTCTGCCCACCTGCGCCGGAATCCGGTTCAGCCGGGCATGGTGGGCCAGCACCTCCACCCAGTTCACCACCGGACCATCCAGCACCAGGGCACGGATGTGCCGGCTCAGTTCGGACTTGTCCGCGGTCTGAAGAGCAATGGCCCCGCCCATGGACCAGCCAAAAAGCACGACGTCGCGTGCTCCGTTGGCGAGCGCATAGCGGATGGCGGCTTCGACGTCGTGCCATTCCGTGAGGCCCAGGCCGTACCGGCCGTCTGTGGCATACGGAGCTTCGCCGTCGTTGCGGTAGGAGATGAGCAGGCTGGTCATCCCGGCGCGTCGGGCGGCCCCGAGACCGCGGATCGTTTCGGTGCGCTGGGCTCCCCTGCCGTGCACCATGATCGCCCAGGTGTCCGAGCCGTCAAGTGAGCGCACCAGCCAAGCCGGCGCCTTGCCGTTTTCGACGTCGATTTCCACGTCTTCCTGCGGGAAGCCGGCGGCCGACGGCGTCGGATGGATCGTGCCGGACCACCAGCCGCGCACGGCCTTGGCCAGGTCCCCGGAGTAGACGTGTTCGACGTCGCGCTGCACGGTCCCCTCGCGGGGCACATAGGAACGGATCGCGCCGATCCGCGCGTACCCGGCGCCGCCGTCGAAATACAGGCCGTAGGTGCCCTCGACAGTGGTGTCCTCGTTGGCGGGCAGGATGATCTGCAGCCCGTCCGGGGAATCGATCACGGCGAGGATTTCCAGGTTGGCGTCCCGCACCTGCCGCGGAGTCACGATCTGCCGGGCAAAATACACCGCGAGACCGGACGTCGCTGCCAGTACGGCCGTGGAGGCAGCCGCCCCCACGCCGGCGCCGAAGGCCGTCCATTTGACCCACGGAGCGGTCAGGGCTGCGGCGGTTTCCTGGGGCACCTCGGAAGCAGAGAGAAGCATGCCTTCATTGTGACTGACGTTGGCGCCAAGCATGGAAAATCCCATGTCACCGGCGGTTCTTTCACCCGTCCATGAGCTGGCGCTAGGCTTGCCGCATGAACGCGACGATCGTGGTGCTGACCGAAGAAGTCCTGAACGAAGCCGACGCGCAGAACCTCGGCTACCTGGCGGAGAACAATCCGGTGCGTTTCGAGGTGCTGGTGCCCGCTGACCCGGGCCGGAACATGCTGGTGGACGTCCTGGATAACCTGAGTCTCCTGGACTTCGCCGCTGCCTACCGGAACATCGCCGGCCCGCACCTTTCTGCCAAACAGGAGGTGAAGGCCGCCGAGCAGGAACTCGCCGAGTCCCTGGACCTGCTGCGCGGACTGGGGTTCGACGCCGATGGCCGGGTGACCGGGGAGAACCCGGTGGAGGCGGTGGTCGAGGAGGCCAAGGGCTCGGATGCCCAGCAGGTCGTTGTCATCACCACTCCGCACGCCATCGAGGACACGTTCCGCACGGACTGGGCGAACGAAGCACAGGACAGGCTCGGCGTGCCGGTGCTGCACCTGTACTCCGGGTCCGGATTTATCGGGGACTCGTAGGCCGGGCATTATTCCCGGCCTGTGAGCGTTGGGGCGAATATAAGCACTGAAAGTCGATAGAGGATCACCATGGACGGCATGACCACTGGCGGGAACATCAACAGCAGCACCGGCGCGCAGCTCCCGGTCCAGAAATCCGATGAGGAGTGGCGCAGTGAACTGACGCCGATGGAATACCAGGTGCTGCGGCAGGCCGGAACCGAACGGCCCTACACCGGCGAGTACTGGGACACCAAGACCGAAGGCGTCTACGAATGCCGGGCCTGCGGAGCGGAACTGTTCACCAGCAACGAAAAGTTCGATTCACACTGCGGCTGGCCGTCCTTCTTCGCGCCCCTGGCCGAGGGCACGGTCCGCTACCTGCACGACCGCAGCATGGGAATGGACCGCATCGAGGTGCGCTGTGCAAACTGCGACTCGCATATGGGACACCTGTTCGAGGGCGAAGGCTTCAACACCCCCACGGACCAGCGATTCTGCATCAACTCGGTGTCCATCCGGCTGAAGCCCAAGGATGACGCACAGGATGGTGCCCGGAACGGCGGCTCACCCGACGACGGCGGCGCCCCGCAGTAGCGGCGACTCCCTCTCCGGGCCGGGTAGTTCGGCACCGGCCATTGTGTGCCCCGGGAAGCCCGCCGTACGCTCGATTATCCGGTCCTTTAAGTTTGCCGGTTCAGCGTGCGGCGGGCTTTGCCGTGCCCGCGCGGTCCCGGTCCCACCATGGGAGACCCAATGGGAACAGACCAGTACCACGAGCCCCCTGCCGAACTCTCAGCCGAGACGCGCACCTTCGCCAGAATGTGCGCCAGCCTCAGCGAAGAAGCCGAAGCGATCGGCTGGTACGTCCAGCGGATTTCGGTGGAACCTGACGAGGAGTCCCGGGACATCATGAAGGACTCCCTGGGCGAGGAGTTCAAGCACTTCTCCATGGAACTGGAGTTCCTGCTCCGGAGAACCCCGGAGTGGCGGGCGATCGCCCGGGGCATCCTGTTCACCGAGGGGGACATCGTCCAGCACGGAGAAGCATCCGAAGCGGCAGCGACCAAGGACGAATGACGGCCCCCACCGCCTGACCCCCTTCTCCCCTGGGAGACCCCTTAGCAACCGGGAGGTGCTTGGCCCGTGGCCCGCCCATCCATTCTGGACCGGTTCCGGCCGGTCGGCGCACCGGGGCCCTCCGGTCCTGCGGGTGTCCCCTCCACGGACAGCGAGGGACCCGAAGCCGAACTGCTGCCCGTATTTGAGGCACTCGGGCCCGACACCGAAGCAGCCCGCCGGCGCCTCGAGGACGCCGCCGGGCAGGCGCGGACGCTGCTGGCCGAGGCCCGGCGCCAGGCGGACGCGGACATCGCGCAGGCGCGGCTGGATTCCGGTGCCGTCCGTGCGCACGCCGCCGAGCAGGTGTCCCGCGAGGCGGCAGCCCGGGACATTGAGCTGCTGGAACAGGCGCAGCAGCGCGCCGGGAGGATCAGTGCCGCAGCCGAGGCAAAGCTCCAGCCGCTGGCCCGCAGGATTGCCGCCTCCGTGCTCGAGGATTACCTCGGTTCCGGAGGCGGGCCATGAGGTCGGACTGGGTCGCGGCCACGGTCCGGGCCAGGGCCATGGCACGACGGCGGGCCGGCGCCGGCACCTGCCGCGAAGCCGCGGCCCTGGCCACCCTGGAGCAGGCCCTCGAGGTCTTCGCCGCTACTGCCTACGCTTCCGAACTCGCCGGCGCCGACGACCTCGCCAACGCACAGCAGGCGACGCGCCGGAGCACGCTGTGGCAGCTGCGGGTGCTGGCCGGCTGGCTGCCGGTTTCCGGCGCGCGCATGGTCCGTGCTGCCGGTGCTGCCTACGAACTGGCCAACATCCTGGTCCTCGCCCGCCGGCTGCAGGAAACCGAAGCTGCCGGCTCCGGCCCGGAGCGCGCCGCGGCCAGGACCGTCCAGCTCCCGGAGTACTTCGAACTCGGCGGGCTCGCCACGGCCTGGCCGCGGCTGGCCGGAGCCGGTTCGACGGCGGATCTTGCCGCCCGGCTCGGAACGAGTCCCTGGGGCGATCCCGGAGACGCCGGCAGCATGGCCGACACCCTGTCCGTCGTCTGGCTTCGCCGGCTGGCCGCCGCCGCTCCGCAGACCCGCAGCTGGACGACGTCCGCCGCAGCCTTGATTGCCGCCCGCCGGATCCTCGTTGACCGGACGATGTCCGGTTCGCCGGGCACCCCGCCGGGAAACACGGACCGGCTGGCCACCCTGCTCCGTCCGGTACTGGGCAGCGATTGGTCCTCAGCTGAGGATGCGGACTCCTTCCGCGCCGCGCTTCCCCGCTCCGCCGCACCCGCTTTGGCCGGGGTAGAACAGCCCGCAGACCTGTGGCGGGCCGAGGCCGCGTTACGGACCACGGTGGAAGACGACGCGTTCGTGCTGCTGCGCTCCGGCCTGCCCGGCCCGGACATAAGCGTCGGAGCCATGGCCGTCCTGGCCGTCGACGGCTGGCGGGTGAGGGCGGCGCTGGCAGCCGCCGCGTCCGGCGGAGGAAGCGAGGTCCTTGATGCCGTGGCGTGAGACGCTCACCCCCATCCGGATGGAACGCGTGGCGGTCATCGCCCCGACGGACCGCACGCGTGCTGCCCTCGCTGAGGTTGCCCGCAGTGCAGCCGTGGAACTGGATCTGCCGTACCCGCCCGGAGACGGCCCGGAGGAACTCGACCGGGCAGCTGAGGCTGCCGTGGAAAACGGTCCGGTGTCCGGGCTGGTCGGCTGGGCTCCCGCGCGGCGGGTACCAGTACTCCAGGACGCACTGAAACCGCTGGGCGCCGGCGTCGTACCCCTGAAAACGCCCCGCGGGGTCCAGCCGCCCACCCTGCTCACCGGAATCGAACGCCGGGCCAGGAAAGCGCCCCGGCTCTCCCGGCTGCTGGTGGATACCTACACCACCGTCCCCTACTCGGACCTGGACCCGGCCCGGCTCGCCGGACTGGCCTACGTGGTGATGTTCGGAATGATGTTCGGCGACGCCGGGCAGGGCCTGCTGCTGGTCCTGTTTGGACTGATCATCCGGTGGGGCTGGATCAAGGCGCTGCGCCGCTTCCAGAAGACCTGGCTGTTCATCTTCGGCGCCGGGCTTGCGGCAGTCTTCTTCGGAATCCTTTACGGGGAGTTCTTCGGTCCCACCCACGTGATCCCGGTGATCTGGCTGGAACCGGTGGAGAACCCCATTCCCCCGATGATCGCCGCCCTGGTCTTCGGCGCCGTGCTGCTGGCCGGGGCCTACACCATCGGCACCATCAACCGGGTCAGGGAGGGCGGCTGGGCCTATGCCCTCTACGCCCGGACCGGACTCGCAGGGGCGCTGCTGTTCCTCGCCGTCGGGCTGCTGGCCGGCGGGCTGGCTGCGGGGATACCCGGCCTGGTTGCCGTTGCCGGGATCATCGCGGCGGTGGCACTGGTCCTGATTTTCACCGGTCTGTTCGTGGAGGCCGGGGGCGGCGCGACGGGGACGATGCAGGCCTCCGTGGAACTGGTCGATACCGTCGTCCAGCTCGCTTCGAACATCGTTTCCTTTACCCGCCTCGCGGCCTTCGGACTCACCCATGCAGCCCTGATGATGATCGTCTGGCAGGCCACGACGGCGCTGTGGCACCCGGACTGGCGGGCGGTCCTGGCCGTCCTGGTCTTCCTCGTGGGCAATGCCATCACGTTCGCGCTCGAAGGGCTGGTCGCCGCGATCCAGGCCCTGCGGCTGGAGTATTACGAGCTTTTCTCCCGCGTCTTCACGGATGAAGGCCGTCCGTTCAAGCCCTGGAGCCCGCGACTGCCGGACTCCGTCCCTCCCGGATCCACTGACTCCGAAAGGCAAACGCCATGAATCCCTGGTTTGCCGGCATCCCCCTGGCGCTGATCCTCACCGTTTTGCTGGCGGCCGGGGCGGTGTTCCTGCTACGCCGCCGCCGGCGCGCCGGCATCAAAGTGATGCTCGGCGTGAACGGACTGATCATGGCCGGCGCTCTCGCGCTGCTCGCGGCAGCGTTCAACGCGGGGCCGGCCACGGCCTCGGGCGGCTCCGCGGAAGCCGCCGTCGCAATGGCCACCGAAGGCAGCGACAGCAGCAGCGCGGCGCTGATCGGCGCGGCCATCGCCGTCGCCGGTTCCTCCATCGGGGCCGCGATCGCGGTGGCCTACACCGGCTCGGCGGCGCTGGCCGCCATGAGCGAGCGGCCGGAGATCTTCGGCCGGGCCATGGTGGTGGTGGGGCTGGCGGAAGGCATCGCCATCTACGGCCTGATCATTTCCATCATCCTCATTGGTCAGGCATGACCAGGCAAGCCATGGCCAGCCCCGGCACGGTCCGCCCCACCGCCGTGGCCGCACTCGGAGCACCGGATGCGCTGGCCGGCTACGAACTCGCCGGGGCGCGGCTGGTTCCCGCACGGAGCCCGGAGGAAATCCGGCAGGCCTGGGACCTGCTCCCCGCAGACACCGCCGTCGTCATCCTGACACCGGAAGCCGCCGCCGCCCTGGCCGACAGGCTGGACGATCCGGCGGTTCCGCTGACCGTCACGCTGCCCGCATGAGCAGCCTGCCCCGCAGCGCAGCCGCTGCCCTGCTCCCGGTCCGCGCGGAACTGCACCGCGGCTCCGGGGACCAGGCGCAGGAAATCCTGGCGGAGGCCCTCCGGCAGGCTGAGGAGATCCGTGTCCGGGGGCGGACCGAAGCGGACCGGATCCGTGCCCGGGCAGACGCGGAGGGCCGGGCTTCCGCCCACACGGAGGCGGCCCTGCGCTCCGCCCGGGCCCGCCGCCGTGCCGGGCGCATTGTGCTCGCCCGCGAGGAAGAACTCCGCGAAGAGCTGCGGGCCCGGGTCCTCGCCGAGGCGGATGCACTCAGGTCCGATCCGCGGTATCCCCTGCTCCTGGAGGCGCTGCGCGAACAGGCCCGGGCACTCCTGGGCCCCGGCGCGCACCTCCAGGAGGCCCCGCCGGGCGGGATCACCGGTGCGCTGGGCTCCCGCAGCGTGGACCTCTCCCTTCCGGCGCTCGCCGGCGCCGCATTGGAACGCCACGCCAAGGAGGTGCGGGAGCTATGGCAGCAGTGAACAGCGCCGGGAATCCGGACGGCGCCAGGATCCGGCGCGTCAGCGGGCCGCTGGTGGAGGTCAGCGGCCTGGCCGACGTGTCCATGCTCGAGCTGGTGGCGCTGGGGCCGGACCGCATTGCTGCGGAGACCATCGCGGTCAACGGCACCGATGCCACCCTGCAGGCCTATGAGTACACCGGCGGGCTGAAAGCCGGCGACGCCGCTGAGGGCACCGGGCACCAGCTCTCCGCTCTGCTGGGGCCCGGCCTGCTCGGCCAGGTGTTCGACGGGCTGCTCCGTCCCCTCTCCTCGGCCCCGATGTGGCTGACCGCTGACCGGGAGGACGCCGCGGAGGACCGCCAGGTCCTGGACCGGCAGTGGCAGTTTGTTCCGCAGGCGGCCCTCGGGGATGCCCTCTCCCCCGGAGACGTGCTCGGGACGATTCCGGGGGCCGGCAGCGTCCAGTTCCGGGTCCTGGTGCCCCCGGGGGTCTCCGGAACGGTCAGCTGGCTGGCTGACGGGCCGCTCCGGGCGCTGGAGACAGCCGCTGAAGTCGGCGGGACCGGCGTTCCCCTCGCTCAGCGCTGGCCTGTTCACCGCCCGCGCCCGGTCGCCGCGCGGCTCTCTGATGCGGTGCCGATGCACACCGGGCAGCGGGTCCTGGACCTCATGTACCCGCTGCCGCGCGGCGCCGCGGCAGCCGTTCCGGGCGGATTCGGCACCGGCAAGACCCTGCTGCTGCAGCAGATCGCCAAATGGTCCGACGCCGATGTGATCGTCTACGTGGGCTGCGGCGAGCGCGGCAACGAAATGGCCGACGTGCTGGACGGTCTGGGCCATCTGGAGGACCCACGCACCGGCGGAGCGCTGCTGGAGCGGACCGTGATCATCGCCAACACCTCCAACATGCCGATGATGGCCCGGGAGGCGAGCATCAACACCGGGGTCACCGTGGCCGAGTTCTTCCGCGACATGGGTTATCACGCGGTGGTGATCGCCGATTCCACCTCCCGCTGGGCGGAGGCGCTGCGTGAGTTCGCCAACCGCAACGGCGATCTCCCGGCGGAGGAAGGCTACCCGGCGTCGCTGGCTTCGGAACTGGCCGCGTTCTACGAGCGCGCATCCCTGGCCACCACGCTGGGAGGGGCGACGGCGTCGGTCACCGTGATCGGCGCCGTGTCCCCGCCGGGCGGAGACATGAGCGAGCCGGTGACCACCGGGACCCAGCGGTTTGTGCGGTCGCTCTGGCAGCTGGACCGGGATCTGGCCTACTCCCGGCACTATCCGGCCGTCAGCTGGCGGGGATCCTTCTCCCGTGACGCCGACGCACTGGGCCGCTGGCACGCCGCCAGCGGCGACCCGGAGTGGGCCGGGCGGCGGGCCGAGGCGTCGCTGGTGCTCGCAGAAGCGGACCGGCTGTCTGCGCTCGCCGAAATCATCGGCGCGGGTTCGCTGCCGGCCCACGAACAGGTGGTCCTGCTCGGCGGGCGGCTGCTGCGCGACGGCGTGCTGGTCCAGAACGCGCTCAGCCCGAACGACGGCTACTGCTCCGCCGCCAAGGGCTCTGCGCTGCTCCAGGCGGTGCTGGACACCATCGGTACCTGCCAGGACCTGGTCGCGGCCGGCGTCGCGGCCGCAACGCTGGAGAACTATGACTTCTCTCCCCTGCTCCGGCTGCGTGAGTCAGCGGGGCCCAACGACGCCGGCGGCGTCACCGAACTCGCCGCACGTTTCCTCGCCGGACTGAAGGAGCTGCAATGACCCTGGACCCGAGGCACCTGGTTTCCCACAGCGATATCCGCGAGCTCCGCGGCCCGCTGATGGTGGTGGGTGACACTGCGGGCGTGGGCTGGGATGAATTCGCCACCGTGGAGGTCAGCGGCGGCCCCGACCGGCACGGCCTGGTCCTGGAGGTCAACGGCGGGGAATCGGTGCTGCAGGTCCTGGAAGGGACCGAGGGGATGCGGCTCGGCGGAATCTCCGTGCGTTTCCAGGGCCGTCCGCTGCACCTGCCGGTGGGGCCGGAATGGCTGGGCCGGGTCTGCAACGGACGCGGGGAACCGCTCGACGGCGGTCCGCCGGTTACTGCGGACACGGTGGAGCCGGTCAGCGGGTGGCCGCTGAACCCCGTGTACCGGATTCCCCCGCAGGAGGCCGTGATCACCGGGATCTCGGCCATCGACGCCCTGACCACGCTGGTCCGCGGACAGAAACTGCCGATCTTCTCCGTCGCCGGGCTGCCGCATCTGACCCTGGCCACCCAGATCGCCGCCCAGGCCACGACCAAGGGGCGGAACTTCCGCGTGGTTTTCGCCGCCATGGGCATGACGCACGCGGACATCGCTTATGTCCGGGACCGGCTGGAGGAACGTTCCGCTGCGGGTGAGCTGGTGCTGCTGCTCAACGCCGCCGATGATCCGGTGATCGAACGCATCCTCACTCCCCGGATCGCCCTGAGCATCGCCGAGAACCTGGCCTATGAGGGAGGCAGCGACGTCCTGGTGGTGATGAGCGACATGACCAGCTACGCAGAGGCGGTGCGCGAAGTCTCCGCCGCCCGCAAGGAGATCCCGGCCCGGCGGGGCTATCCCGGCTATCTCTACAGCGACTTGGCCACCCTCTATGAACGCTGTGGCCGGGTCCAGGGCCGGGACGGTTCAGTCACGGTGGTCCCGGTGCTGACGATGCCCTCCGGGGATATGACGCATCCCGTGCCGGACCTGACCGGTTACATCACCGAGGGGCAGGTAGTGCTCTCCCCGGACGTTGATGCCCGGGGCATCTACCCGCCTGTGGATGTGCTTTCCTCCCTGTCCCGGCTGATGCGTTCCGGCGCCGGGAAGGGCCGCACCCGGGAGGACCACCTGGATGTTGCCGCCCAGGTCCTGGCTGCCATGGCCCGGGCACGGCAGGCCGCTGAGCTCGCGGAGCTGGTGGGACAGGCAGCCCTGGGCGAGGCGGACCGGGCCTACATCGAGTTCCGGTCCGTGGTGGAGGGCAAACTCCTCAACCAGGGCCGGGAGGAGTACCGGTCCCTGGAAGAAACCCTGGACCTGGCCTGGGAGGCCCTCGGTGTCCTTCCCCGCCGCGAGCTGAGCATGCTCTCTCCCGAGTTCCTGGACCGGTATCTCCCCGCGCCCGAGGGCGGGACCGGACTGTGAGGGCGACGCTGTGAGGCCGGCGCTGTGAGCGGCACCGGACGGGCCGCCCGGGCGGAAGTCGAACGGCGGCTGGAAACGGCCCGGCGCGGGGCCGAACTGCTGGACCGGAAGCAGCGGATCCTGCGGATCGCCATCCAGAACCGTGCGGACCGGGCGGAGGCCAGCCGGCGCCGCTGGGAAGAGGCGGCCAGCGCGGCCGGGCCATGGCTGGGCCGCGCCCTGGCGCTTGACGGGCTTGGCCGTGTCCGGGAAGCGGTTCCGGCATTCCTTGCCGAAGCTTCGGTGGCCTGGGGCGGTGCCATGGGAATCAGCTATCCCGAGGACGCCTCCGTTGCCCTGCCTCCCGAAGCTCCAACCGCGGGCTCCTCCGCTCTGGCCTACGCCGCCGCAACCCACCGGGAAGCGCTCGCTGCCGCCGTCGTCCATGCAGCGGACGCCCGCGCGCTGCTGCTGGTCACCCGGGAACTCGCTGATACCCGGACCCGGCAGCGTGCCGTGGAAAACCGCTGGATTCCCCGGCTGGAAGATGACCTCGCACGGATCCAGCGCAGCCTCGCCGAGCAGGAGCTGGAGGAAAGCCTGCGCCTGCGCTGGGCGGCTGGCAGCATCTAGGATCCAGGTATGCCCGACTCCGCTGCACCAGCTGCCCCGCCCGCCGCCGTGTATCCGTTCCGCCGTCCAGCCGTCCGTGGCCTGTGGTTCATGGCGGCCGCAGCAGCCGTTGTGGCCGGCGGACTCGCGGCGCGGGGACTGCCGGGGCTTGCCGGCGACGCCGCCGGGGGTGTCCTGTACGCCGTGCTGGTGTATCTGCTGGCCGGCCTGGCCGCGCTGGTCCTGCTGCGCCGCAGCGCCGCGCCCCTCCGGCTTGCTGCCACCGCCGTCGTGCTGTGCTGGCTGGTGGAGCTGTTCCAGCTCACGCCCTGGCCGGCCCGGCTGGGTGAGGCCTGGCCGCCGCTGCACCTGGTGTTCGGCAGCACCTTCAACGCCTGGGACCTCGCCGCCTATGCCGCCGGTGCGGCCGCGGCAGCCGCAGCCGACCTGCTGCTCAGCCGGCCCGACGGGCGGGTCAGGCGCGCCGCAGCCCTCAGCCGAGCCGTTCGATGATGGTGACGTTAGCCTGCCCGCCGCCCTCGCACATGGTCTGCAGCCCGTAGCGTCCGCCGGTACGCTCCAGCTCATGCAGCAGGGTGGTCATGAGCCGGGCACCGGTGGCGCCGATGGGATGACCCAGGGAAATGCCGCCTCCGTTGACGTTCACCCTGGACAGGTCCGCATCCAGCTCACGCTGCCAGGCCAGGACCACCGAGGCAAAGGCTTCATTGATTTCGATCAGGTCCATCTCCGCCAGTGACATCCCCGTGCGCTTGAGGGCATGCCTGGTGGCCTCGATCGGTGCGCTGAGCATCATGACCGGATCATCGCCGCGGGCCGACAGGTGGTGGATCCGCGCCCTCGGCCGCAGCCCGTACCGGCGGACGGCGTCCCCGGAGGCGAGCAGCAGCACGGCGGCGGCGTCGGAAATCTGCGACGACGTCGCGGCCGTCAGCGTGCCGCCCTCCCGCAGCGGTGCAAGGGAGGCGATCTTGGCCCGGTCGGGGGTACGCGGCCCTTCGTCGGCGCTGAGGCCCGCCAGGGGCAGGATTTCCCGGTCGAACCGGCCCTCGGCCTGGGCTGCGAGTGCCCGGAGGTGGGATTCGACGGCGTAATCCTCCAGCTCGCTGCGGGAGAGACCCCAGCGCTGAACCATCATTTCAGCGCCGATGAACTGGGAAATCGGCTGCGTACCGTACCGCGCTTCCCAGCCGGCGGAGCCTGCGAACGGGTTGGGGAAGCCCAGCTCCGCGGCGGCGGTGTTGGCGTAGCCGATGGGTACGGCGGACATGTTCTGCACACCGCCCGCCACCACCAGGTCAGCTGTTCCGCTCATCACGGCCTGCGCCGCGTAGGAAATGGCCTGCTGGCCGGAGCCGCACTGGCGTTCCACCGTCGTCCCGGGTACGCGTTCGGAGAGCCCGGCGGCCAGCCAGGCCGTCCTGGCGATATCCATGGACTGCGGTCCCACCTGGTCGATCGAGCCCAGAATCACCTCATCGAATTCATCAGAGTCAATCCCGGTGCGCCGCACGGTTTCGCCGATCACCGCGGCAGCGAGGTCCGCGGGGTGGACGCCGCTTAGTCCGCCGCCCCGCCGGCCGACGGGTGTGCGGACCGCGTCGACGATGAATGCTTCTGCCATGGCTGGCCCCTTTGCCGTGGTTGATCTGTACCCTTCACCACACTAGGCCAGGCCCGGCCGCCCCGGCAGGCGCTTCCGGTTTGCGCACGGCCGGTAAACTGGAAAAGCTGCCATTTGGGCAGTCCCGAAATCCCACCACACCTGAAAGCAGCGGCAGTGTCCTCACAGGTCCAGACCCCCGTCCGTGCGAGCGCCAACCCGGCGATCGGCAAGGAAGCCGTCCGCCGGCGCACCTTCGCCGTCATCTCCCACCCTGACGCCGGCAAGTCCACGCTGACCGAGGCGCTTGCCCTGCATGCCCGTGTCATCGGCACCGCCGGCGCCACCAACGGCAAGGACAACCGCCGGGAAACGGTCTCCGACTGGATGCAGATGGAGAAGGACCGCGGCATCTCCATCAGTTCCACGGCCCTGCAGTTCGCCTACCGGGACACCGTAATCAACCTGCTGGACACCCCCGGCCACGCCGACTTCTCCGAGGACACCTACCGCGTCCTGGCCGCCGTTGACTGTGCCGTGATGCTGGTGGACGCCGCCAAGGGACTGGAAACCCAGACCATGAAGCTCTTCGAGGTCTGCCGCTCACGGAACCTGCCGATCATCACCGTAATCAACAAGTGGGACCGCCCCGGACTGGATCCGCTGGCGCTGATGGATGAGATCACCGAGCGCACCGGCCTGGCACCCATGCCGCTGACCTGGGCAGTCGGCATCGCCGGTGACTTCCGCGGTGTCTGGGACCGGTCCAAGGACGAATACGTGCGCTTCACCCGGCAGAATTCCGGCGCCTCCCTGGCGTTGGAGGAACACTTCAGCACCGAGGAAGCCGCTGCGGCCGAGGGCGATGTCTGGGACGAGTCGGTGGGTGAAGCGGAGCTGGTCATCGACGGAAGCGAGTTTGACCGCCAGGCCTTCCTGGACGCGAAGGCCACGCCGATCCTGTTCTCCTCCGCCGCCCTGAACTTCGGCGTGAAGCAGATCCTGGACACCCTGGTGGATCTGGCCCCTCCCGCCGGACCCCGGGTGGACGAGGCAGGAAACCAGCGTCCGGTCGACGCACCGTTCTCCGGCTTCGTCTTCAAGGTCCAGGCCGGCATGAACAAGGCCCACCGGGACCACGTCGCTTTTATCCGTGTCTGCTCCGGCATCTTCGAACGCGGCATGGTGGTCACCCACTCCAACACCGGCAAAACGTTCGCCACCAAATACGCCCAGCACCTGTTCGGCCGCGAACGCGAGGTGATCGACCAGGCGTACCCGGGCGACGTCGTCGGGCTGGTGAATGCCTCCGCCCTGCGGGTTGGTGACAGCCTGTACGTCGAGGAACCCGTCCAGTACCCGCCGATTCCGTTCTTCAGCCCCGAACACTTCCGGGTGGCCCGCTCCCAGGACCCCAGCCGGTACAAGCAGTTCCGCCGCGGGATCGACCAGCTGGAGCACGAGGGCATCATCCAGGTGCTGCGCTCCGACCGGCGGGGCGATCAGGCCCCGGTGCTGGCCGCCGTTGGCCCCATGCAGTTCGAAGTGGTGGAAGACCGCATGACGCAGGACTTCAACGCGCCGATGCGGATGGAGCAGCTCAACTACTCACTGGCCCGGCTCACCGAGGCTTCGGCCGCGGAGGTCCTGAGTAACGTCCACGGCGCCGAGGTGCTGATCCGCACCGACGGCGCCTACGTGGCCGTTTTCAACGACATCTGGGCGCTGCGCCGGGTACAGAAGAACCACCCCGAGGTGCCGCTGACTGAAATCGGCACCGAATCCCCAAACAGCGCCGGCTACTGATTCCGGAGGCTGCCGCCGAGCCCGTCAGCCCGGACTTCCTCCCCGCCCAAGCCGAAGCCGCTCTGGTCAATCAGACCGCTGCGGACCTGCCGAGCATAAAGGTTCCTAACCTCAAACTAATTTGAGACTAAGTAATCGTGACATATGGCTAGGCTGGGAGCATCAGCTTCCCGCGGGGGGATCCTGCTACCGGAAGGTCTCAGCCATGTCATCAGCAACGCTGCATTCTCCAGCAAGCCAGCTCGCGTCGGCCCCGGAGGATTCCGCGGCCTGGCAGCGGCTGAAGAGCGCCGCCACCGGGTTCGCGCAGCTCCAGGAACAGGACGGCTCCGTCCCCGAAGAGCACCACGACGCCGCCGGACCTCTGCTCGAAACCGTCCGGGACGCCGTCCGGGAACTCACTCCCGCCTTCGGACACGACGCCGAATACCTCGACCTCGCGGTGCAGGACCTGGACCGCTGGCTCGAAGCCGGACTGGGCGTTCCGGACTTCCTCGATTCCCTGCTGGCCTTCCAGCCGCAGCTGAACCGCACCGATGGACTGCTGCACCTGGTCATCTTCCCCATGTACACGCAGAACGGGTCCCGTTCCCGCCTGCTCGAAGCCGTGATCGTAGAGGTCATCTGGCCGGAATTCATCGCCGGACTCGAAGCCGGGGACTACTCCAACAAACTCTTCGTGCCGATCCGCTTCCGGGGCTTCACTCCCGGCTATGACACCAACTCCGCCGTCCTGTTCCCCGAAACCGTCGCCGTCCGCGAGACACCGGCCTTCACCTGGGGTGCAATCTTCGCGGACCGGGAGGCCGCCCGCTTCCGCAGGGTGCTGCGCGCCGCCGCGGAGATCACCTCGCTCGAACTTCCCGAAGGCGCCGCAGAGTTCCTGGACAACCAGGCCCTGACCGAAGAGACCTTCGTGATGTGGGACCTCATCCACGACCGCACCCACATGCGCGGTGACCTGCCCTTCGATCCGTTCATGATCAAGCAGCGCATGCCCTTCTTCCTCTATTCCCTCGAGGAGCTGCGCTGCGATCTCACCGCGTTCCGTGAGTCGGTCAAGATCCAGCACAACGACGACGCCGATCCGCAGGCCCGGCGAACGGCGCAGCTGGTGCAGTACGCCGTGATCTTCGACCGGATCTTCCGGTTTGCCATCACCGGATCACGCGTACGCAACTACGACGGCCTGGGCGGGCAGCTGCTCTTTGCCTGGATGCACCAGCACCGGGTCCTGCACTGGACCGACGGCAAGCTGAGCATCGACTGGGACGAAGCCCCCGCCGTCGTCGTCCGCCTGGGCGAAGAAATCGAGGAACTGTACTGGCGTTCCATCGACCGGCCCAAGACAGCGCACTGGCTGGCAGCCTACGATCTAGTCTCAGGAACGCTGACCCCCAACCCGGCCTCGCGCTGGGCCAAGGGACCGGATGCCCTGCCGCTGGACGGCCCGCCGCGCGCCCTCACGGACGAAGTGCTCGACGACGAATTCCCGCTGTCCATGTTCTACGAAGCACTGTCCAAGAAGATGGCACCGGTCATCGAATCCACCGCCGGAATTACGGGGAGCAGCACGCTATGACCACTGCCGGAGCAGGGGAAACCGCCCTTCAGGGACTGACCGTCCTCGTCGCCGGGGCAGCCTCTGCCTCCGGCACCGCAGTCTGCACCGCCCTGGCGGCCGGCGGGGCCAAGGTGGTGGCCGTCGGCTCCAACGCCGCCCGGCTGGAAGGCGCCCTCGCCGCACTGCCCGGAGCAGAACTTCGCACCTGCGACCTCAGCCGCCCCGGTGACGTCGCCGGCCTCGCCGCGGACCTGGCGGATGAAGGCGGCATCGACGGGCTGATCCACCTGGTGGGCGGCTGGCGCGGCGGCAGCTCCCTGCAGGAGCAGAGCGATGCGGACTGGGACTTCCTGCAGAACAACATCCTCAACACCCTGCGCAACACCAGCCGCAGCTTCTACGATCAGCTGGCTGCCTCCCCGCACGGACGGCTGGCGATCGTCTCCTCCACCGCCGTCGACTCCCCCACACCCGGCAACGCCGGGTACGCGGCCGCCAAAGCCGCAGCTGAAACCTGGGTGCAGTCCATCGCCGCCGGATTCGACGGAACCGATGCCGCCGCCGTCGTGCTGGTGGTCAAAGCCCTGGTGGACGATGCCATGCGCGCCGCCCAGCCGGACCGGAAGTTCCCCGACTTCACCGACGTTTCCGAGCTGGGCCGGGCCGCGGTCCGGTTGTTCAGCACACCGGCTGCGTCCCTCAACGGCAGGCGGATCAGCCTGCTGCCGTCCGACTACAGCTGAGGGCCATTTCCGGCCCTGCCCCAATGTGAGGAATACTGACACCCGTGATAGAAACCACTTCCCTGCATGACCCTGCCCTGCGCGCCTTTGCCTCGGATAACTACTCCGGCGTCCACCCCGAAATCATGGACGCCCTGGCTGCCGCCAACCTCGGCCACCAGGTCGCCTATGGAGAGGACGTGTACACGGCGAAGCTCCGGGACGTCTTCACCGGGCACTTCGGCAACCGGATGCGGGCTTTCCCGGTCTTCAACGGCACCGGTGCCAACGTCACCAGCCTGCAGTCCCTGCTGCCCCGCTGGGGCGCCGTCATCTGCGCCTCCACCGCCCATATCAACGTGGACGAAAATGGCGCCCCCGAACGCATCGGCGGCATGAAGCTGCTCAATGTCCCCACCCCGGACGGCAAGCTCACCCCCGAACTGATTGACCGCGAGGCCTGGGGCTGGGGGGACGAGCACCGTGCCCAGCCGCTGGCCGTGTCGATCACCCAGTCCACCGAGCTGGGAACCCTGTACACCGTGGAGGAGATCCAGGCGATTTCCGAGCACATCCACGCCCGCGGCATGAAGCTGCATATGGACGGGGCCCGGCTGGGCAACGCCGCCGCAGCGTTGGGTGTGCCCCTGCGCGCCATCACCACCGACGCGGGCGTCGATATCCTCTCCCTGGGCGGAACCAAGAACGGCATGATGTACGGCGAGTGCATCGTCGCCCTGGATCCGGATGCCGCCCCCGGCCTGGAATACCTGCGCAAGATGAACATGCAGCTGGCTTCCAAGATGCGGTTCGTCTCGGCCCAGTTCATCGCCCTGTACGGCACGGATCTCTGGCAGCGCTCGGCCTCCACGGCCAACGCCATGGCGGCCCGGCTGCGCGCCGCGGTGGAAAAGATCGACGGCGTCACCCTCACCCAGCCCACCGAAGCCAACGCCGTGTTCGCCACCCTGCCGGCCGGTGTGGCGGACAAGCTCCGGGACGCCTTCCGCTTCTACGACTGGGACCAGGCCACCGGCGAGGTGCGCTGGATGTGCACGTTCGACACCACCGAGGCGGATGTGGATGCCTTCGCTGCGGCCATCGCCTCGGAGGTTTCCGCCGCGCGCTGAGCCGCTGCACTGTCGGCCGGGCAGCAGCGGTACGTAAGCTGTTGCCCGTAACGATTGGGACTTTCCGGCGAGCCTGCACCGAAGGGCGCGGGGCCCGCCGTAACCTTCGAGGGTGAGTGCAATTGGTGACCTGTCACAGGTGCCCCCGGAATTTCTGACAGCCCTAGGGGCGCTGCGCCGAGCTAAGTGCCGGCCCGAGGTGCGGCTGGAAGAGATTCCTGCCCCCACCCGGCTGGCACCTTTCGCCGTGTCGCTGGCCGCCGACGTCGTTTGTTCCGGCCCGCAGCCGGTCAACGGAACCTTCCACGGACCGGTCGGTCCGGTGCTGCCCGAGAGCCAGGAGCTGGCCACCGGCCGGTTCATCCTGCTGTACGACCCCGAGGGCAGCGCTGTCTGGAACGGCAACTTCCGGATCGTCACCTATATCCGCGCCGAGCTCGAACCGGATATGGGAAACGACCAGATGCTCGGTTCGGTTGCCTGGACCTGGCTGGTGGACGCCCTGCAGGAACACGGTGCCCGGTACTCCTCCGCCGGCGGCACGGCGACCAGGATCCTTTCCGAAAGCTACGGCACCCTGGCCGGGCGCAGCGACGCCATCGACATCGAGCTGCGCGCTTCCTGGACCCCGGACGGCGCCGATGTGCAGTCCCACTTGGAAGCCTGGTCCGATATGGTGTGCACTTTTGCCGGGCTTCCACCTCTTCCCGACGGCGTTTCCCCGCTTCCGCGACGCCGCCTCAACTAGCTTCAGCGGCCCCCGAGACGGGACCACCCCGCTGCACTCGATAGACTGGAAGCCTTATGACCGCGCAAACTTCCGGCAACGCCCTTTCCGAATCGCCCGCAGACGAGCCTGAGGCAGCTGCCCCCCTGACCGTTCTCGAGACTCCGCGTGATGGTGTACCGCTGGTCATCGACACCCCGCAAGGGCTGGAACGGGCGGCCCGGGCCCTGGCTGGCGGAACCGGCCCGGCAGGCGTAGACGCTGAACGGGCCTCTGGTTTCCGCTACGGCCAGCGTGCCTTCCTGGTGCAGATCCGCCGCGAAGGGGCCGGCACCTGGCTGATTGATCCTGAACCGCTGCGCGACCTCAGCATCATCAATGAGGCCCTGCACGGCGTGGAATGGATCCTGCACGCCGCCACCCAGGACCTGCCCTGCCTGTCAGAGCTGGGAATGTGGCCGGACAAGCTTTTCGACACCGAACTTGCCGCGCGCCTCGCCGGGCTGCCCCGGGTTGGGCTCGCCGCCGTCATCGAACAGCTGCTGGGCTTCAGCCTCGCCAAGGAACACTCCGCCGCGGACTGGTCCACCCGGCCCCTGCCCGAGCCCTGGCTCCGGTATGCCGCCCTCGACGTCGAAGTCCTAGCCGAGCTGCGCGAAGAACTGGTCAAACTGCTCGAAGCCGACGGCAAGCTGGCCTTCGCCGAAGAGGAGTTTGAAGCCATCCGGACCGCGGAGCCGGCGCCGCCGCGCACCGACCCGTGGCGCCGGACGTCCGGCATGCATCAGCTGCGTGACCGCCGGCAGCTGGCGGCCGTGCGTGAGCTGTGGCTGGAACGAGAGCAGCTGGCCGAGCGCCGCGACACCGCCCCCGGCCGCCTTATTCCGGATTCCGCCATTGTTGCTGCCGCCCGGGCCATGCCCAACACGGTCCCGCAGCTGCTGGGCACCCCCGGCTTCCACGGCCGCGCGGCCCAGCGCGAAGCGCCGCGCTGGCTGCGCTGCATCGCTGCGGCCCGGGAGACCAAGGACCTGCCCGCACTGCATGTGCCCACCCATGCCCCGCCGCCGCCGCGTGTCTGGGCCCGGAACGATCCCGCCGCCGCAGCGCGCCTCCAGACGGCCAAGCCGCGGCTGGCCGCGCTGGC
Source organism: Arthrobacter sp. Helios (assembly GCF_023167125.1). NCBI lineage: Bacteria > Bacillati > Actinomycetota > Actinomycetes > Micrococcales > Micrococcaceae > Arthrobacter > Arthrobacter sp. Helios. The sequence goes on along the minus strand of NZ_CP095402.1, from coordinate 1,118,902 downwards.
GGAACGGTTGAACCTGCCGGTGGAGAACCTGCTGACCCCGGATCACCTGCGCCGGGTGGCCTGGCGGCCGCCGGCAGAGATCAACCTGGACACCATCAGCGACGCACTGCGGAACCTCGGGGCCAGGGAATGGCAGATCGACCAGACTGCTGCGGTGCTGACGGTTGCTTTCCTGGACCCGGATCCGCTGGTGGAGAAGGAAAAGGAGTAACCGGCTACTGCAGGCGCAGGAGCTTGTCCGGATTCCGCATCGCATAAACACCGGTAATCTTCCCGCCCTCTGAAGTGGCCTGGAAGACGGTGGTCACGGTCCCGCCCTCGCGGAAGGCAACCGCCGGCAGGCCGTTGAGCTCAATAAACTCCGGAACGGCACCGGCACTGTATTTACCGGCCAGTCCCAGCAGCAGTGCCGCGACCCGCTCCGGGCCGCGCACCGGCTTGCGGGCGGCACTGACTTTGCCGCCGCCGTCGGAAACCAGCACAACGTCCGGGGCCAGCACGTCCAGCAGTGCCTGCACCTGCCCGGTCATGGCCGCTTCCAGGAAGCGTTCGACGGCGGCGCGGTGCTCGCTCTTCTCCGGCTGTTTCCGCGGCGTCCCCGCGCGGACCCGTTCCCGGGCCCGGTGCACCGTCTGGCGGGCCGCGGCCTCGCTGGATTCCAGCGCGGCTGCCACCTCGGAGTAGGAAAAACCGAACACCTCGCGCAGCAGGAACGCCGCCCGTTCAGGCCCGGACAGGTTCTGCATCAGGACCAGCATCGCCGTGGAGACCTCCGCTGCCGTCAGCGCAGCGACCTGCGGATCGGAGCTCTCCCCGCCGCCGGGGCCGGTGCGGAGGGGCTCCGGCAGCCAGTCCCCGATGTAATCCTCCCTCCGCCGGGCCGCGCTCCGGACGGCGTTGAGCGCCTGCCTGGCCGCGGTCCGGGCGAGGTAGGCGCGCGGGTTGTCCACCTGGCCGGGTACCGCTGCGAACCGCAGATAGGTCTCCTGCACCACGTCCTCCGCATCGGTGACCGTACCGGTGATGTCGTAGGCGATGGCGAACACCAGTCCGCGGTGGGCCAGGAAGTCGCTGTCCCGGTTCAGCTCCACGCTGCCGGGGCTGTGGGCTGCGGCGTCATCGTGGGACCGGCCGGCCATGTGTATGCTCCGCTCTTTGTGGCTTCCCCTCGGATCCACCGCAGGGTCATGCGGCAGATTACCTCTTTAAGCACGGCAGCGGAGCGGCCATGAAGGTGGAAACTCCGCGGCGTGTAGCCCGCAGTCAGAAACTGGACCGCTCCGTCCCGCCGCCCCAGGCTGACGCACTGGCCCAGGAAACCGCTGTTGTGGCGGGACAGCGGCGTTCCGGCGGCGGACCGCAGGATGTTCCCGGCGGCCTCGGCCCCCATGGGCATCGCGGACGCACAGGTCATGGGCAGGTAGCCGTAGCCGGGATCCGTGATCACCGCGGCATCGCCGGCACCGAAGATCCGGTCCTGTCCGTGAACCCGCAGGGTGGCGTCGACGGCAAGCCGGCCGTCGGCGTCGACAGGCAGTCCGCTGCGGGCGGCCAGCTGCGGCACGCCGAAGCCGGCGCACCAGAGAACGACGGCGGCTTCCGGGAGCCCCTCCGGGTCCACCGTTCCGGTGCGGACACGGATGCCGGCGCGGTGCAGGCTCCGCAGCAGGCCTGCGCGCGCCCCGGCGGAGAAGTGCGGCACCGGCGCGCCGCCGCTGTACAGCGTGAGCGGATTATCCGGGTAGGCCCGCGCCGTTTCGGCGGCCACCTCGACGGCGGTGAGGCCACCGCCGATCACGACGATCCGCTCCCCCGGAGCCAGCCGCGAGAGGCGTGCCCTCGCTCCCGCGGCGCCGGAGAGCCGGTCCGGGGCGAGGGTGCCGGGCGGGACCCGGCTTTCTCCGCTGCCCACGGCGTACACGAGGTACCCGTAGTCCAGCCGGTCCCCGGAGGCCAGGCGCACGGTGTGTGCCGCGGCGCTGACCGCTTCGGCCCGGTCGGTGAGTACCTGGACGCCCGGGTTGAGCAGGGTTGCGTAATCCACTGTGGGGTCAGCGCGGGTTCCGGCGGTGTATTCGTGCAGCCGGATCCGCTGGGTGAACCTCCCCTCCGGGGTCACCAGCCGGACCGGGTGCCCCCGTCCGGCCAGCCGGTTCGCTGCCATAACGCCCGCGTATCCGCCGCCGAGGACTACTGCCGTGGTGTCCATCAGAATTCTCCCTTGCTCCCATTTCAGCCGCCGGCATTTCCGGCCTGCCCATAAGACACCGCGGCACTGTTTTTTGTGACAGGTCTGCAACAATTCCCGAAGAATGCGGCTTCGACCTGCGCTTTTCAGGATTCTCCAAGCCGGTGCCGTTATGATTTTTCCTACTATGGACGACCCTTCTCATAAACCCATGCCCTCCTGTGCTCCAGCTGTTTTGGATCGGGGAGGGCAGCCCCATGAATGACTCCTATGAATGGATCATGGTCGGCATCGGCCTGCTCCTGACTGTTGGCACCGGATTGTTCGTTGCCTCGGAATTCGCCCTTGTCAACCTTGACCGCAACGATCTCGAATCGCGTCAGGCGGCCGGTGAAAAGCGGCTGGGCCCCACCATCAAGGCCCTGAAAATCACCTCGACCCATCTCTCCGGTGCACAGCTGGGCATTACGCTCACCACGCTGCTCACCGGCTACACCTTCGAACCCGCCATCAGCTCCCTGCTGCGCAGCCCCATGCTGGCCGCGGGTGTTCCCGAAGCCGCAGTCGGCGGCGTGGGCACGGTGATCGGCGTCCTGCTGGCCACGCTGTTCTCCATGATCATCGGCGAACTCGTGCCGAAGAACTTCGCGCTGGCGCTGCCCCTGGCCACGGCCAAGCTGGTCATCCCCTTCCAGGCCCTGTTCACCGCCATCTTCAAACCCGTCATCCTCCTGTGCAACAACACCGCCAACGCGGTCATCCGTTCCTTCGGCATCGAGCCGAAGGAAGAGCTCTCCGGTGCCCGCAGCGCCGAGGAGCTCAGCTTCCTGGTCCGCAGATCGGCGCTGGAAGGTGTCCTGGATCAGGACCACGCGGAGCTGCTGCACCGCACGCTGCGCTTCTCCGACCACACCGCTGAGGACGTGATGACCCCGCGCGTGCGGATGGTCTGCATCCCCGCGACGGATACGGCGGAGGAAATCATCGCCACGGCGGTTTCCACCGGCTACTCGCGTTTCCCGGTCATCGGCCGGGATTCGGATGACATCCTGGGCGTGCTGCACGTCAAGCAGGCGTTCGCCCTTCCGCTCACTGAACGGGCAACGACGACGGCGGCTGACGTCATGGTGGCGCCGCTCCGCGTTCCTGAATCAATGGGCGTGGATACCCTCCTGGGCGTCCTGCGGGCCCAGGGCCTGCAGATCGCCATCGTGACCGACGAACACGGCGGCACCGCCGGCGTCGTCACGCTCGAGGATCTCGTAGAGGAAATCGTGGGCGAGCTGGAGGACGAACACGACCGTGCGAGAGTTGGCGTCGTCCGCACCGGACGCTCCGTCACCTTTGACGCTTCCCTGCGCCCGGACGAGCTCCTGGACCGCGCCGGCATCACCGTTCCGGACGGCGAGGACTACGAGACACTCGCCGGCTTCGTCACGCACTCCCTGGACCGGATGCCGGAACTCGGCGACGAGGTGGAAGTGGACGACGGCGTGCTCCGCGTCGAGCGCGTCCTCGGCACCCATGTCGAGCGGCTGCGCTTCACCCCGAACACCGGCTCCGAATCACCGCGCAGTGCGCACGACCGCCTGGTCGATACCCTGACGAAGGACATCATCCATGAGTGAGTACCTCCCCGGCATTATCTGGCTGGTGGTGCTGCTGGCCGTCAACGCGTTTTTTGTCGGCGCCGAGTTCGCTGTCATCTCTGCCCGCCGTTCCCAGATTGAACCGAAGGCCGCCCAGGGCAGCAAGGCCGCCAAAACCACCCTGTGGGCCATGGAACATGCCACCCTGATGCTGGCCACCAGCCAGCTGGGCATCACCGTGTGCTCGCTGCTGATCCTGAACGTCTCCGAACCGGCGATCCACCACCTGCTGGAAATTCCGCTCGCCGGGACTCCCCTGACTCCCGAAGCGATCAGCTTTACGGCGTTTATCGTGGCACTGCTGCTGGTCACCTTCCTGCACGTGGTGGTCGGTGAGATGATCCCGAAGAACATCTCCTTCTCCGTTCCCACCCGGGCAGCCCTGCTCCTGGCTCCGCCGCTGGTCATCGTGGCCCGCATCTTCAAGCCCGTGATCTGGGGCCTGAACGCCGTCGCCAACTCGGTCCTGCGTCTGTTCAAGGTGGAACCGAAGGATGAAGCCACCAGCACCTACACCCTGGACGAAGTTGCCACGATCGTGGAGCAGTCGACCAGGGAAGGCGTGCTGGAGGATTCCAGCGGAACGCTCACCGCGGCCTTCGAATTCACCTCCAAGACCGTGGCCGACGTTGAGGTGCCGATCGCGGACATGGTCCTGGTCCCGGCCGGAGCCACGCCCGCCGACATCCAGAAGGCGGTGGGCAGCCACGGCTACTCCCGCTACATCCTGGCCGACGACGACGGCGACCTGACCGGGTACCTGCACCTCAAGGACGTGATGGACCTGGTGGAACCGGAGCGGTTCAACACTCCGGTCCCGGCCAAGCGCATCAGACGGCTGGCCAGCGCCTACCGCGGCAGTGAACTTGAGGACGCCCTCGAGACCATGCGCCGCACCGGAGCCCACGTGGCCCGCGTGCTGGACGCCGACGGCACCATCACCGGTGTCCTGTTCCTCGAAGACATCATCGAGGAACTCGTCGGCGAAGTGCAGGACGCCACCAGCGTCTAGCTTGTTGGCGCCGATGCCGGGGGCTGGGACCGTGTTGATCGGTCCCAGCCCCGGTGCGTTCCACCACCCAACGGATCCACACCGGCCCAGACCTGCCCTCCTGTAGACTGGCGCTCATTATGAGGGCAGGTATTCGGGCCGCAGCTGGCCATGCGTTGACTCTCCGGTCGACGCCGCAGCTGTTCAGCACCGCCCTTGGCCTCCTGGCGATCCTGGCCGGAATTCTGGGCATGCATATGCTCGCCGACCCGCAGGCAGCAGCAAGCCACTCCGGTGCCAGTCACTCGGTTTCCGGCCAGCCCGGTACCACTGCGCACTCCGCCGGGACGGCACTGCGCCACGATGCCGATCCGGCACCCGCTGCTGCACCTGCCTCCGACGGCGGCGGGCACGCCTCCGGGGCATGCCCCGATTGCGGACCTGCCGGCTGCGCAGCAGGCCTCTGCATGATGTTCCTGGTGCTGGTCAGCATCACGGCGGTACTTGGTCTGCTGACGTCCCGCCGGTACCGGAATCCGGACCGTCCGGACCCACCCCGGGCCTTCCCCGTCTTCCAGGCTCCCCCGGCCGCTCCTTCGCTCGTTCAACTCTGCATCAGCCGTACGTAAAATTCCGGCTTCGCGAATTCTGCGGAGCCCCTTTTGTGTGCCTGCCCACCGTGGCAGTGCTGATTGCCCAAAAAGTATGAACTTACCGAAGGAACCACCATGAAGAAGCTTGCCCCTGTATCTGCCGCTGCCCTCGCCGCCGCCCTCCTTCTGGCGGGTTGCGGAGCAGACACCAGCGCCCCGGAATCGAGCCCAGCGGCGGAGAGTATGGGCCACCACGGCAGCAGCAATTCGCCCGACGCCGCTGCGGACCACAACAGCGCGGACACCATGTTCGCCCAGATGATGATCCCGCACCACGAACAGGCGGTCACCATGAGCGCCATGATGCTGGCCAAGGAGGGACTCGACCCCCGAATCGTGGAACTGGCAACGGACATCAAGGCCGCCCAGGGCCCGGAAATCCAGAAGATGGATGACTGGCTGGCGGCCTGGGGCGAGCCCCGGGAAATGTCCGGACATCATGAAATGGATGGCATGCTCTCCAACGAGGACCTGGCCACCCTGGAAGCAGCCCAGGGGATGGAAGCGGCAAAACTGTTCCTGGCCCAGATGATCGAACACCATGAAGGTGCCGTGAAGATGGCAGAAGAGGAAGCTGCGGCCGGCTCAAACCCCGGCGCCGTGCAGCTGGCCGAGGACATTGTGGCCAGCCAGAACGCCGAAATTGCCCAGATGCAGAGCCTGCTGCAGGGCCTGGCATGAGGCTGGGATTCAGCGGCCGCAGCGGTGCCGCCGCCGCCGTCGTGCTTCTGGCCCTGACCGCCTGTTCCTCACCCGCCGGCAGCCGGGAGGCGGACGCCTCGCCGCCGTTTCCCAGCCACGTGCACGCACTGGCACTGAAGCCGGGGACCACGGATGTGATCGTCGCTTCCCACGAGGGAATCTTCGAAGTCTCCGGCAGCGAGCTGCACCCCACCGGCACCAACATTGACCTGATGGGCTTTGCTGTTGCCGGGAACGGTGACTACCTTGCCTCCGGGCACCCGGGTCCGGGAGTCGACCTGCCGGAACCCGCCGGCCTGATCCGTTCCACGGACGGAGAGTCCTGGAGCGTGGAATCCCTGGGCGGCGAATCCGATTTCCATGCACTCGCGGTCACTGGCGGCGGCATCATCGGTTTCGACGGAACCCTGCGCCTTAGCCGGGACGGTGGGCAGTGGACCGACTCACAGACGCAGCTCACGCCCTATAACCTGGCCGGATCGCCGTCGGGCACACTGGCCGTTGCCACCACGGAAGCGGGCCCCTACCGGTCCCAGGATGCCGGGCTCACCTGGAGCGCAATCTCCGGCGCGCCTGTGATCATGCTGGCCGCGGTGACGGATCAGTCCCGGATTGTCGGTGTCCTCCCGGATGGCGGCATTGTCACGAGTGAGGACCAGGGCGGTACCTGGGTCCCGGCGGGGAAAGTCTCCGGCTACCCGGTGGCGGTGACAGCCGCCGAGACGGTAGACGGGCTGCAGATCTGGGTTATGACCGACGCCGGCCTGGAGCATTCAGCCGATGGCGGTCAGAGCTTCTCCACCATCGTCGGGCTGCCTGCCCAGGCGCCGTAGCCTGGCTGTAGTATCCGGGGCGGGGGTTCTCCCCCGCCCCGGACCCTTGCAGCCTAAGTTACTGACGAGTAACATTGGCGGGGAACTCATTTCCGCGTTCCCCGTCAAGACCTCAAAGAGGAGCAGTACGTGAGCCCACAGAGCCGAGCACGGCAAATCAGGGACGTTGTTTTCGTCGACGGCGTTCGGACCCCGTTTGGAAGAGCCGGCGAGAAGGGCATGTACGCCGACACCCGCGCCGATGACCTGGTGGTCAAGTGCATCCGCGAACTCCTGCGCCGCAACCCGTCGCTGCCGCCGGAGCGCGTTGACGAGGTAGCCATCGCCGCCACCACCCAGACCGGCGACCAGGGCCTGACCATCGGCCGCACCGCAGCCTTGCTGGCCGGGCTCCCCCGCACGGTTCCCGGCTTCGCGATCGACCGGATGTGCGCCGGTGCCATGACCGCCGTAACGACGACGGCGTCGGGTATCGGTTTCGGCGCCTACGACGTCGTGATTGCCGGCGGCGTGGAGCACATGGGCCACCATCCGATGGGTGTGGGCGCGGACCCGAACCCGCGCTTCGTTACCGAGCGGCTGGTGGATCCGGCTGCCCTGAACATGGGCAACACCGCGGAGAACCTGCACGACCGCTTTCCGGAGATCACCAAGGACCGCACCGACGCGTACGCCGCCGCGAGCCAGGAAAAGCTGGCCAAGGCCTACGCCGGCAATCAGATCCAGCCGGATCTGGTGCCCGTAGTCACCAAAAAGCCCGGCGCCGGCTGGACCCTCAGCAGCGTCGACGAAGGCCCCCGCCCGGGCACCACCGTTGAGGATCTGGCAGAACTGCGTACCCCGTTCCGGCCGCACGGCCGCGTGACGGCCGGCAACGCCTCAGGACTGAACGACGGCGCCACCACGGCCCTGCTGGCCTCCGCGGATGCCGCTGAGGAACTCGGCCTGCCCGTGAAGATGCGCCTGGTCGGCTACGCTTTCGCCGGCGTCGAGCCCGAGGTGATGGGCATTGGCCCGGTCCCGGCCACCGAGAAGGCACTGAAGCAGACCGGACTGAGCATTGAGGACATCGGCCTGTTCGAAATCAACGAGGCCTTCGCCGTGCAGGTCCTGTCCTTCCTGGACCACTTCGGCATCGCCGACGACGATCCCCGGGTCAACCGCTACGGCGGCGCGATCGCCGTCGGGCATCCCCTGGCGTCGTCCGGCGTCCGGCTGATGACCCAGCTGGCCCGCCAGTTCGAGGAAGACCCCTCGGTGCGCTACGGCATGACCACCATGTGCATCGGCCTGGGCATGGGCGCCACCGTCATCTGGGAAAACCCCAACCACCCCGATTACAACACCGAGTCCACGGAGGCTTCGAAGTAATGACCGCACCTGATTACCAGCGCCTGGCCGGGCTCTTCCCGAACGAGGTTGTCACCCACTCCTACGTCAGTGACGTGGAACTGCCCGGCGGAGCGGGCACCTTTGCGCTCATCACGCTGGACAACGACGTCGATCACTCGCGCCCCACCACGCTGGGCCCGAACACCCTGCTGGAGCTCGGCAGTGTGCTCGATTTCCTCAAAGAACGGGCCGGCCGGGGCGAGATCGTGGGCGTCGGCGTGACCGGCAAGCCCCACTACCTCGTGGCGGGCGCTGACCTTTCGGCAGTGAAAACCCTGGCCGAGTACGAGGACGGCGTGGCCATGGCAGCCCTGGGCCACGAGGTCTACAGCAAGCTCGGTAACCTGGGCGTTCCCAGCTTCGCGTTCATCAACGGCGTGGCGCTCGGCGGCGGGCTGGAGATTGCCCTGCAGTCCGATTTCCGCACGGTTTCCACCGGCGCCGGCGCCCTGGCGCTGCCGGAAGCGTTTATCGGCCTGGTGCCGGGCTGGGGCGGCGTGTACCTGCTGCCGCGCCTGATCGGTCCCGAGAATGCCGTCAAGGTAATGATCGAGAACCCCCTGAGCAACAACCGGACCCTGTCCGGTCCAGCGGCCTACAAGCTCGGTGTGGCGGATGCCCTGTTTGAGCCGGCCGACTTCCTGGAGCAGTCCCTCGCCTGGGCGTCCCGGGTCATTACCGGCGCGGAGACCGTGAACCGGCCGAACGCCGTCGAGCCTTCCGACGTTGGCGACCGCTGGGACGCCGCAGTTGCCGCCGGCCGGGCCTTCGTGGAGGCACGCACCTCCAACGCAGCTCCGGCCCCGGCCAAGGTGCTGGACATCTTCGAAGCCGGAAAGAACTGGACCCGCGAGCAGTCCCGCGAGGCCGAATGCGATGCGCTGGCTGAACTGATGCAGACTCCGCAGTTCCAGTCCACCGTGTATGCCTTCCTGGACCTCGTGCAGAAGCGCGGCAAGCGTCCGGCCGGCGCGCCGGACAAGAAGCTGGCCCGGCCGGTGACCAAGGTCGGCGTCGTGGGCGCAGGCCTGATGGCCAGCCAGCTCGCCCTGCTGTTCGCGAAGAACCTGAAGGTTCCCGTGGTGATGACGGACATCGACCAAGAGCGGGTGGACAAGGGTGTGGGCTACGTCCACGCCGAGGTGGACAAGCTGCTCGGCAAGGGCCGCATCTCCCCCGACGCTGCGAACCGCACCAAGGCTCTGGTCACCGGATCGGTGTCCAAGGAAGCCTTCGCCGACGCCGACTTCGTGATCGAGGCAGTGTTCGAGGAAATGTCCGTGAAGAAACAGGTCTTCGCCGAGGTGGAGGCCGTCGTCTCCCCCGAGTGCATCCTCGCTACCAACACGTCTTCCCTGTCCGTCACCGAAATGGCAGCGGACCTGCAGCACCCCGAGCGCGTGGTGGGCTTCCACTTCTTCAACCCGGTGGCCGTCATGCCGCTGCTGGAGATTGTGCGCGCCCCGAAGACCGACGACGCCGTGCTGGCCACCGCATTTGTCCTCGCGAAGCAGCTGAAGAAGACCGCCGTATTGGTCAAGGATGCCGCCGCGTTTGTGGTCAACCGCATCCTCGGCCGGATGTTCGGCGAAATCACGAAGGTCTTCGATGAGGGCACCGACGCCGCGACGGCGGACAACGCACTGCGCCCCATGGGACTGCCGATGACGCCGTTCAACCTGCTGGCCCTGGTGGGCCTGCCGGTGGGACAGCATGTGCAGGAATCCCTGCACGCTGCCTTCGGCGACCGGTTCCATGTCTCGGAAAATTCGCAGAAGCTGATCGACGCCGGCATCAAGTCGCTGTGGCAGCAGGACGCCGACGGGAAGCCGTACGTCCCGGAGGAGACCCTCGCACTCCTTTCCTTCGGCGACTCACCGTCAACCGCGGAGGAGGTGCTGCGCCGCACGCAGGACGCCCTCGCTGAGGAAATCGGCCTGATGCTGGACGAGGGCGTGGTGGCGGGCCCCGAGGACATCGACCTGTGCGTCATCCTCGGTGCCGGCTGGCCGATGCATCTGGGCGGCATTACGCCGTACCTGGACCGGGTGGGGGCCTCCGACCGGGTCAACGGAAAGCTGTTCAACGCCGGTGCTGTTCCGGTGGCTGCTGCATAGTCCTTTCCGCTTCATCTGGCTGATTCGCTGGGCACGCGCCGGGCGGACCGGAACGGCGGCAACGAAATTCCCGCTCGCAGAGCTCGCAGGGAATATTAAAGCCGCCTAACCCGGTCCGTCCGGCGCTTTCGCGTTAGAGCGGCCATGCGAAGATGGGCGGATGAAAGCCCAGCCCGAGTTGCTTCTTGACGGTCCCCGTGGCCGGCGCCTGTGCCTTGAGCTCGCGATGGAACTTGATCCCGGCGTCAGGAACGCCGTCTTCCGGCTGGGGTACGAACTGGACCCGGGCAAAGGGACATCCACTGTCCTGTTCGCGTTGTCCAGCGACGGCCCGGGCGATTCCACAGGTCCGGGCGAATCCCCGTCGCTGGAAGACCTGGCGGCGGCACTGAGTTCCATCGATGCTTCCAGTCTCACGGAGGCGCAGCTGATGGCGGCGCTTGAGTGCTCGGTAGGTAACGCCCGCTACTGGCAGGAACCCGATGGGGAAGACGTGCTCGCTGGGCTCCCAGCCATCGTCGAAGCTTTCCGCCCGCTCGCCGAGCAGGTCCTGGCAACCCCCACGTGGCGGGAATGGTCCCAGTCCCGCCGGCCGGAACAGTGGGCTATTGATTGGCGGTCAGCGGAGGACCCGGCGCCGCTGCCACGGGAGCCGCAGCAGGCGTTGAGCAGGTGGGCGGAAGAGATACGGGCTGAGGAAGCCCGGGCCGCACGCGACCGCCCTGAGAGCGTTTACGCCAATTTCTCTGGAAGCTGGTGGTCCTTCCCCCTCCGCCTCCTCCGGACAGTGGGTGCAATCCCGCAGGCCCTCACCCTGGTGGAAGATTCCCTCGGTTGGGAGGAGGCAACCGTGATTCCGGTATACGGGGCTGGCCGGACCTTCGAGATCCGCACAGCGGATGACTGGATCTTCCTCTGCCGCGCCTATCCGCTGGACGTCACTGCCTCCCGCAGACACGATTGGTTCCACACCACCGGACGGGACGGCCGCTGGGTCATCCCGGACTGGCAGCAGGTTGCCGGGGAGTGGGACGCAGTCCACCTCACGATCTCCGGCTATCTTCATACTGCAGGCCGGGCGCTCCAGGTGGGTCCAGACACGGCGTCAGTCCTTGCCGGATGGGACCCCGATTCCACACTGTGGCTTGCGGATGCCGCCCGCGAGGAAGATGCCCCGCGCCAGCACTGGCACCGGGACCACAACGACGACATCTGGAGCCGGGTACGCCGCCCTGAGCAGTAAGGCCTATGGGCCTGCCGGGCGGCGAGAAGGCGGTCGCCGCCTGCCTAGGAGCATGACGACCACCAGCGCAATCAGGGCAACGGCGCTCACGAGGTAGAGCAGCATGCCCCAGGGCGAATGGTCACCGCCGGTTGTGGCAAAGGTATCGGCAATCCCCATACCGGCGGGGAACGAGGCGAACCAATGTGACGGCGCCGCAAGGACCAAAAGCAGTAAATCCATCCTGACGACCGTGCTCACCCAGAGTCCGGGACCCCGCTGTGATGCGATGAGGACCAATCCTGCGAGCAGCATCCCAGTGACGGCCCAAGCGAGTACCAGAGGCATGGCTAGGGACTCGTTGGCTCCGGCCATAGCTGTCCGGATTTCGTCGAGCGTTGCCCCGGGCACAGCCGCCTGCGGATTCCAGGCCAGCACTTGGAAGGCCCCGACGGTCGCATAACAGGCAATCATGATCAGCCCGGTAACAGCCGCCTACTCGGCCCTCCACCGTTCGCCTGTTGCCGAATCCACCATGGCCCGCAGCGTAGCAGTCCGGAAAGTATGCCCCCACTCCAGCACCGTCCAGCGGGAAAGGTTCTCTCCGGTGCCGGGATCCCGCTCTGGGCATTCTTGGATTGCCGGTGCAGTACATGGGGGGGGGGGGGGACCGTGATCATGCCGCTGCCGTGAAGGAGTCGAGGTTGGAGTCAGATAGACTGCCACAGCTTTGATTGGTGCCTTTGCGACTCTTGGAGTGGCGAAGGCCGCCGGAGGATGTCGAGGCTCACGAAAACCCAGTCCAGCGGAAAGAGGCAGGAAACGCGTGACAGAGTTCTGGCACAGCAGGCAGGTGCCGCATCTGGAATCGCGCCGGTCCTGCCGGGACAGTGCCTGCTACCGCCCTCACACCCATGACCGGTTCTCGATAGGCCTGATCGACTCGGGTACCACCGTGTTCAGCGGTGCCGTGGGAGACCCGGTCCGGCTGACGGCCGGCGACGTCATCCTCATTCCGGCAGGCCACGTCCACGCCTGCAACCCGGATGAAGGCCGCTGGCAGTACCAAATGATCCAGGCGGACCAGAACTGGATCACGGCCCTTCTGCCTCCGACGGCGGCACATCTCCTGGCCGGAATCAGGGTGTACCGGCAGCCGGAGATTTACCGTCGGTTCACCGCCATCAACAATCTGCTGTTCAACGATGCTGAACCCAGCGGAACCGAAACCGGGTTCCGGGCCGGCCTGCATCAATGTGCGGCGCTTGAACCGACGTACCGACTGGCTGCCGACGGCGATGCAGAGCTTCTTGCCCGTCTGCTTCCGGTCTTTGTCCGGCTGCGGCAGGATGAATCGAACCCGTCCCTCGAGGACCTGGCCGCGCTGGCGGGAATGGGAAAATACCAGCTCATCCGGGCCATGAAGCGCCAGACCGGGCTGGCACCGCTGGCCTGGCGCCAAAACGAACGCGTCATAGCGTCGCGGCGGATGCTCCGCGAAGGCCGGGCCCTGGCCGACACCGCCCATGCCCTGGGGTTCGTGGACCAGAGCCACTTCCACAGGGTCTTCCGCGCCCACGTGGCCGCGTCTCCGGGAACCTACCGCGGCTAACCGCAATTTCGTACAAGACTGCTCCCTGACCCAACCCGCATCCTGAACGAGGTACGTCGTCGAGATAGCTGGGGATAGATGGAGCAGTTCTTTGCTGTGGCAGCAGCACATTTTTTGGCCTTGCTGATCCCCGGGGTGGATTTCTTCCTGATCGCCCGCAGCGCGGTGAGCAGCGGATGGCGGACCGCCAGCGGCGCGTGCCTCGGGATCGCACTGGCCAACGGCGTCTTTATCGCTGCCGCGTTCTCCGGGCTGTCCCTGGTCTCGCATCCGACGCTGCTCGGCATTGTCCAAACGGCCGGCGGGCTGTTTCTGACCTACATTGGCATCGCGTTCCTCCGTTCCAGTGCCCGCATCAGTGTCATGAACGAACCTGCAGCGCCTGGCAACACCTGGGGAAAGAATCTGGGACTCGGGTTAGCCTCCGGCCTGCTCAACCCGAAGAACGCGCTCTTCTACGTCGCCCTCGCCACTGGGCTCTCCGGCGCCGGCACCGGCGAATTGATGCTCTACGGCGCCTGGATGTTCGCCGTCGTCCTGGTCTGGGACCTGTTCATAGCCGTCGCGCTGGGATCTGACCGGGCGCTGGCGAAGCTCTCCCGTTTCCTGCCCTGGATCACGAAGGCAGCTGGGGGTTTCCTCGTACTGCTGGGCACCGGGATGATCATCACCCTCATCGTTGGCCTCGTACGGTAGGGGCGCCCCACCCATAGGTCAGGCCTGCCTTCCGCGCCGCCGCGGGGTGATGGCACTACGTTGGGGGCATGACGAATTCCCCGGAGACACAGACGAGTGGACAGACCCTGAAGATCGGGGTCGTGGGAGCCGGAGGGGTGGGCGCCTATTTCGCCGCGGCGCTGGCACGCGCCGGCCACGAAGTGCACTTGGTGGCGACACCGCGGCATATCGAGCCCATCCGGTCCTGCGGAATCCGCGTCACCAGAGGAGACGGGTCGGAGGGGTTCATGGCAAGGCCGGCCAGTATCAGCACAAATGCGGCGGCGATTGGTGCCTGCGATGCGGTAATTGTGGCCAGCAAGGCCGGCCAGGTCCGCGAGGCGCTGCTGGAGGCCAAGGCCTTGGTCGGGGCTGATACTGCGGTCCTCCCGCTGCAAAACGGGGTGAGCGCCGCACACCAGATCACCGACGCAGTCGGCGAGGGTCACGCGCTGGGCGGAGTCTGCATCATCATCTCCTACCTGACCGAACCGGGGATCGTGCATCACGTCGGCGGCCAGCCGGGCATCACCCTGGGAGAACTGAACGGGAAGGTCACCAGCCGGGTTGAAAAACTGGCGGCGGCGCTCTCGGACGCCCAGGTGCAGACCACCATCTCCGCGCACATCACTGCCGATATGTGGCGGAAGTTCATGCTGATCACCTCCTACGGCGGAGTGGGAGCCCTGTCCCGGGAACCGGTGGGCCGGACGCGTACCAACCCGCTCAGCCGGAGCCTCGTCCGGGACGCGATGAGGGAAGTGGCCAACCTTGCCACGGCTGCCGGCACTCCCCTGGACGAAAGCGACGTCGTGGCGATGATGCACCTGTACGACGCCTTCGATCCCGGCAGCACTTCTTCGATGCAGCGTGATCTAGCCGCCGGCAGGCCCTCGGAGATCGACGAGCAGACGGGGGCCGTTGTGCGGATTGCGGGGCAGTACGGAGTGCGCGTGCCGATTCACGACACAATCTACCGCGCCCTGAAACTGCGAGACGGCTGACCTGCCCTCGCTCCGCTACGCCTGGCTGATGTCAATGCCCGTAATGGGGTCGCCCGCAAGTTCGTAGACCAGGGAGACCGCTCCCTTGGGGAAGCCCTTGGGCGCCTCAGCCAGGGCGAAGGCCGCCGGAACCCCGGCGCCGTCAGGAAACAGCCGTTTGCCGGTGCCGAAGGTCAGCGGATACAGGAAGAGGTTGAGTCTGTCGATAAGCCCCGCCTCGAGCAGCGGGCGTGCCAGGTCTCCGCTGCCAATCACATGAATGTCGTTGAACCGGTCCTTGAGCTCAGCCACGTCCGCGGGGCCTCTCAGCACCGCGGTACCGTCCCAGGCGGGATCGGCCAGGGAGCGGGACACAACGAATTTGGGCATGGCATTGAATTTGGCCGCGATGGGATCCCCTGCGCTTTGGACGGGCCAAAACGCGGCAAAAATGTCATAGGTTTTCCGGCCGAGGAGCAACGCGTCCATGCTGTCGATGTTCGCCATGATCGACGCGCCGGTCTCCTCGTCGGAATATGCTGCCTGCCAGCCGCCGTATTCGAATCCGCCCTCCGGATCCTCATCGGGGCCCCCGGGGGCCTGGTACACGCCGTCGAGCGTGATGAACAGGTCCAGCGATAGTCTTCCCACGATGTGCTCCTTCACATATGCGGCAGCCCGGTTGTCGCGTAGACCGGCGGACCCGGCTGCCTTTTAATCAGTGGCCCTCAGTCCTCCTGCTGCCGGCGCACGATTTCCGTGATCCAGATGGGTGCGTACGGCGAGGTGCAGTTTGGCGGCGTCGGGTAGTCCTTGAGCACTTCCAGCCGTTCGCCAATGCTGATGGCCCGGGCGCGAAGCCCAGGGTGGGAGATGCCGATCTGGGCCAGGCAGTTGTTCATCGCCCATTGCAGGCGGTCCGGGGCATCTTTCATCTCCGCCTCAATCGTGTCCAGCAGGCCAGGCAGATCCAGCCCGTCGGGACTCTTGGATACCCGCTCACTGGTCAACGCCCAGCCGGCGCTGGCCACTACCGGATCCGGATCCGCAAACCAGAGAAGCCGCAGTTCTTCCGCATGCGGACTCTTCCTCACAACATAGTTGACGAACCAGTCGTGCACTTTGGGCACGCGGGCCTCGCGCAGCATGGTGTCCAGTTCGCCGCGTTCGAACGCTTTCGGGCGGCAGATCAGCAGCGCCACCAGCCGGGCCGCGGTGTCACCCGTCGACCACAGCTCCCGGGCAAGTTCCTGCTGCGTCTTCAACTGCTTTGCGACGGCGCGGAGCTTGCTCAGGCTCACGCCGTGATCGTCACCGTGCTTTTCGTTGACTGCCCGGGCCTTCGGATCCTCCAGCGCGGCCAGCTGGGCCAGCACCTCATCAACTGTGGTGGCGGTCGTTTCTGTCGCAGCCATTTTTGCTCTCTTCATCCGCTGAAATTCCAGCCTACCTTCGGTCAGCGTGCCGGGCGCTCACGTTGTACAAAGCCTCTACGCTGCGCCGGGCAAGGCCGATGCCGTAAATGCGGCGGCATCCTCGGGCCAGGGGTCTCACGTACCCGGCCAATGAACTCAACAACCGCGTCAGGGGTTGGGTCAGTCAGCTGCACCGGTGCGTCGCTCATGGGTGCACCCTACGCCTCTGGCTGATGCTGGCAAGCGCTTCTTTCCGGAGCACGAACAAGCCGTGGGATGAGCCGCACCAGGAGCAGCATGCCGGCCAGTTCAACCAGGGTTTGGGTGACGACGGCGAGAGGCGCCAACCCCAGCGGCGCAGGGAGGACGAGTGCCAGGGGAAGAACCACCAGGGAATTCCGGGTAGCTCCGCTGAAGATGACCGCCCGGGTCCCGGGGACATCCAGCCTGAATGCCTTGGCCAGGCCCAGGCCAAGGGGGACCATGACTGCGAGGAAAGCTGCGTACAGGGGCACAACGGGGAGCAGCGAAGGGAGTTGACCGCCGACGGCACTGATCTGCGAGCCAACCACAACGGCGAGGGTGAGCATCATGAGAGGCACCATCAGGTCCTGAACAAAGCGCGTGAACTTCCCCGCGGCGTCGGAATTCCGGCTGGCCGCCTGCGTCATCACCGCCAGGACCAGCGGGACCAGGATCAGCCACACGAGAGCCGCCAAAAACGGTCCGGGTTCAAGGACCGAGCCAATGCCCGGGCCCACAATAACCAGCAGGTAGAGAGGCAAAAGGAGCATTTGGAGCAGCATGAGCACGGGTGCGGCAGCCAGAAGCCGATCGCTGGATCCGCCAGCCAGGCCGGAGAAGACAATCACGTAGTCAATGCATGGAGTCAGGAGCACCATCGACACTCCGACCAGCAATGCCTGCTCCCCTGCGATGAAGCGGGTCAGCACATATACAACAACCGGTACCAGCAGGAAGTTCAGGACGAGTACCGCAGCCATAAACCTGCCGTCGTGGAGTGCCTCGATCAGCCTGCCGAACGGAATCCCGAGAAACGTTGTATACAACAGCGCGCCCAGCGCCGGGTTGACGGAGAACTCGAACGCCGGCGCGGCCGCCGGAAGGAACCAGCCAATCACGGCACCTGCGAGAAGCGCCCCAAAGTAAAGCCCGATTTGGTGCCGGTCCATGCGTTCAACGAGCCGGGGGAAGTTCACTCCCCCATCTTGGCACTTCCGTACTGTAGCCTCTCCCCGGTGACCAAGGACGCGACCCATCCGCTTAGTCCTGCAGCAGCGAACCGAACCGCCCAAGCCAGCCACCGTTACCGGCGGCAGGAAGGTCCGGGTTAGGCGGCTTTAATACTCCCTGCGAGCTCTGCGAGCGGGGAGTTTCGTTGCCGCCGTTCCGGACCCTCCGGCCGCCACTTGGCCCACCGGCCGGGACCACCGTGACCTACAGCAGCTCAGCCGAGCCGCTTTAGCGCAGCTGCCAGGTACGGCGCTGTACGCGAGGCTTCGCAGGCAGCCACCTCGTCCGCGGTTCCGGCACAGATAATCCGGCCGCCGTCGTCGCCGCCTGCCGGGCCCATGTCGATCACCCAGTCCGTGGCAGCCACCACGTTCATCGAGTGCTCCACCACCACCACGGTGTTGCCAGCGTCCACCAGCCGGTTCAGCTGCGCCAGCAGCAGCTGCACGTCCTGGGGGTGGAGCCCGGTGGTCGGCTCGTCCAGCAGGTACAGGGTGTGGCCGCGGCGGGCCCGCTGCAGTTCGGTGGCAAGTTTGATCCGCTGGGCTTCGCCGCCGGAGAGTTCCGTGGCGGGCTGACCGAGCCGCAGGTAGCCCAGGCCGACGTCGAGCAGGGTCCGGAGGCTGCGGGCAGCCGCCGGTACATCGGCCAGGAACTCCGCCGCGGTCTCCACGCGCATGCCCAGGACCTCTGCGATGGACTTGCCCCGGTAGGTGACCTCGAGGGTTTCCTCGTTGTAGCGCGCGCCGTGGCAGGCCGGGCAGGGGCCGTAGGTGCCGGGCAGGAACAGCAGTTCGACGGCAAGGAATCCCTCGCCCTGGCAGGTTTCGCAGCGCCCGCCGGCCACGTTGAAGGAAAACCGGCCGGCGCTGTAGCCGCGGGCGCGGGCCTCATCCGTGCCCGCGTAGAGCTTGCGGACGGCGTCGAACAGGCCGGTGTACGTGGCGAGGTTGGAGCGCGGTGTGCGTCCGATGGGCCGCTGGTCCACCCGGACGAGCCGGTCCAGGTGTTCCAGTCCGGCAATACTGCGGACCTGGACGCCGGGGTCCTCGTCCCGGGCGGCGGCGTCACCGGCTTCGTCAGTCACTTCCGGTTCCGGCGGAGCGCCGTTGACCCGGGTGCCGACCGCTTCGGCCAGCACCTGGCTGACCAGCGTTGACTTCCCGGAGCCGGAGACCCCGGTGACGGCGGTCAGGACGCCGAGGGGGATTTCGGCGTCGAGGTCCGTGAGGTTGTGCCGGGTGATGCCCTTCAGCGAGAGCCACTGCTCGGCGCGGCGGCGGGCGGGAACGGATTCCTGCGCTTCACCGAAAAGGAAGGGGCGGGTGGCGCTCTCCGCGACGTCGGCGAGCCCCGCCACCGGACCGCTGTAGAGGACTGTCCCGCCGCCGTCGCCGGCCTGCGGGCCAACGTCCACGATCCATTCGGCGCTGCGCACCACGTCCATGTTGTGCTCCACCACAAAGACCGAGTTCCCGGCGTCCTTGAGTTCCTGCAGGACCGCCAGCAGCGGCTCGGCATCCGCAGGGTGCAGTCCGGCGGAGGGCTCATCCAGGACGTAGACGACGCCGAACAGGCCGGAGCGCAGCTGGGTGGCGATCCGCAGCCGCTGCATCTCTCCCGGGGAGAGTGTGGGGGTGGCGCGGGAGAGGCTGAGGTAGCCCAGGCCCAGGGAAGTCAGCACTTCCAGCCGGGCGAGCAGGTCGCGGGTGATGGTGACTGCCACGTCGGTGTCCTCATTCGATGCAGCCGCCCGGGAGGCGGTGCCGGCCGCCTTGAGCTCCGCCGTCGGCCGGATAATTTCCGCCAGCTCGCCCAGGGTGGCCCCATTCAGTTCCGCGATATTCCGGCCGGCGAACGTGACGGCCAGCGCCTCCGGGCGCAGGCCCGCTCCCCCGCAGACCGGGCAGGGACCGGAGACCATGCATTCCAGCACCCGTTCGCGCATCTTGGCGCTGCCCGAATCGGCGAGGGTGTGCAGTACGTAGCTCTTCGCGCTCCAGAACCGGCCCTTGTACGGTTTGGCGACCCGGTCCCGCTGCGGGGTGATGGTCACCACCGGCTGTTCGTCGGTGAAGAGGATCCAGTCGCGGTCCTCCTTCGGCAGCTTCCGCCAGGGCACATCGACGTCGTAGCCGAGGTGGATGAGGATGTCCCGGAGGTTCTTGCCCTGCCAGGCACCCGGCCAGGCTGCAATGGCACCTTCGCGGATGGTCAGGTTGGGATCCGGGACCAGGGAGTCTTCGGTGACGGTGTGTGCGATGCCCAGTCCGGAGCATTCGCGGCAGGCGCCCGCCGCGGTGTTGGGCGAGAAGGCGTCGGAGTCCAGGCTGCCGGGGACTGCGTCAGCCGGGTAGGTGCCGCCGCGGGAGAAGAGCATGCGCATCGAGTTGGACAGGGTGGTGAGCGTTCCCACCGTTGAGCGGGAACTGGCGGTCCCGCGCCGCTGCTGGAGCGCGACGGCGGGCGGCAGCCCCGTAATCTGCTCCACCTTGGGGTTGTGGCCCTGGGAGATCAGCCGGCGGGCGTAGGGCGCGACGGATTCGAAGTACCGCTTCTGCGCTTCGGCATAGATGGTGCCAAAAGCCAGCGAGGATTTGCCGGAACCGGAGATGCCGGTGAAGGCCACGATCGCGTCCCGGGGAATGTCGACGTCGACGCTGCGGAGGTTGTTCTCCTCCGCACCGCGGACACGGACCATGCCGTTGCCGGACGTACTGGCGGCACTGCGGGGGTTGGGAGCGGACTGGACGGCTGGTACAGGTTTGGTGCTCACCCCTTCGACGCTAACAGGGGGCGTGGTCGTCATCCGGCGATTTGGGCCGGGGTTCGCGCAGGGCGTTAAGGCAAGTGTTGCAGCTGAGAGATACACGGCGCGGCACCGAGCGCGCTTCCTACCTGCAGCTCCCGGTCAGGACCCACTGACCCACCGGGATAAGTTAGATTCAGTGCCGCACAAAGCCGGCGCGCATCCCGGCATCCACAGGTGGGGCGTGCACCGGCCTAACTGGGGTTAGAGCCCATCTGATACATCCAGGAGGATTACACCTATGCCCCAGCGTTACAGCGACGAGTCCTCACGGCGGCGCACGCTGTTCCACCGGAGGCCTGTCCTGGACCGGGCTGAAGCAGCAGTTTCCTCGAGGCGGACCCGGTTCGTCATCGATGGACGGCTAAGCCCCACGCCCGAGAGTGCGTCTGTTGCCGAGGCACTCGATTTCGCGGAAACTGAGCCCAACCGGATGGCGTTGTGCCTCTTCCCGGCACCGACACCACATGACATCGATGAGCTCGCCGAGGCATGGGATCTCCACCCGCTGCTGGTGGAAGACCTGCGGCACGGGGGTCAGCGCCCGAAGCTGGAACGCTACGGGAATGTCCTCTTTATGGTCGTGCGGTCCGCGCGGTACGACGACGCCGCCGAGGACGTGGATTTCTCCGAGTTCCATGTCCTGGTCCGCCCGCACGCCATCGCGGTCCTCTGCCAGGACAAACGGTGGATCGACGGGACCGATGAAGCCGCCCTGGCCGGTAACCCGGCGGACATCGCGGACCGCGGCGGACGCACCCTGCTCGACGACGAGCACCTCCTCACGCTGGGGCCCGAAGCCGTGGCATACCGGCTCCTCGATGCGATCGTCGACGGTTACACTCCGGTACTCCGGGGGCTCGCCATTGATAAGGAGCAAATCGAACGCCAGGTGTTCAGCGGAGATGCCGCCGTTGCGGAACGTATCTACCGCCTGAGCCAGGAGGTCATTGACCTGCAGCACACCACGTCGTCGATGGCTGACGTTCTGGTCGAACTGCGGCAGGGGTTTGACCGCTACGAGGTTCCGGAACCACTGCAGGTCTATCTGCAGGACGTTGCTGATCACCTCACACATGCCGGCATGCGCGTAGCCGAACTGCGCGACGCGCTTTCACAGATCCTCGGCGTGAATTCGACCCTTGTCGCGCAGCGGCAAAACGAGGATATGAAGAAGATCTCCGGCTGGGCAGCAATCCTCTTTGCGCCAACGCTCATCGGCGCCATCTACGGAATGAACTTCGATCACATGCCGGAACTGCACTGGGCCTTCGGTTATCCCGTGGCTTTGGGTGCCATGGTGGCCTTCGCGCTGACGCTCTACTTCGTTTTCAAAGCGAAGAAGTGGATGTAAATCCTCTGCACCGCCCTCAAATACCCCACAACAACAACCTAAGGAGACACTTCTGTGCCTGCCTCCGCTTCAAACCGGCGCCTGAGCCTGCAAAACCGCATCGCCGTCGGCCTGCTGCTTGCCGCAGCTCTGGCCGCCGTCGCGATTATCGTCATCGCCAATCTCCGGGCCGGCGGTGAGCCAGCAGGGGCCGATGCCACCCAGGCGCAGGTGGTCCGGGATGACAGCCACCGCCTGCACGAGGCGCCGGAGGAGAAAGCGGTGCTGGTGGAGTTCCTCGACTTCGAGTGCGAAGCCTGCCTCGCGGCCCATCCCCTGGTGGAAGAACTCATCGCTGAACACGGGGAAAACCTCACCGTTGTGTCCCGGTACTTCCCCTTGCCGGGCCACCCCAACTCGGGAACTTCGGCGGCAGCTGTCGAGGCAGCTGCCCAGCAGGGCCAGTTCCAGCAGATGCACGCCCTCATGTTCGAGAAGCAGACCGAATGGTCACACAACGCCGAGTCGCAGGCCGAAACCTTCCGCGGCTACGCCTCATCCCTGGGTCTGGACATGACGGCCTACGATGCGGCGATCGCGGACCCCGCCACCATGGAACGGATCAACGCGGACAAGAACGACGGCGTGGCCCTGGACGTCCAAGGAACCCCCACGTTCTTCCTTGAGGGCCGGCTGATTCAGCCGTCCAGCACCGAGGAGTTCCGGAGCCTCATCGAGGCCGCGGTCCGGGACTGACGCCGGGCCAGCACGGCGGCGTGCGGGCGGTGGCCGGGATCGGTGCGGGTGTTCGTCTCAATGACGTCGAACCCGGCCGCCGCGAGAAGCGGGTGCATGGCCGGTACAGGCCAGAAATACGCGGTGACAACGGCGTGCGCGAACGGCGCCACACGTGCACCTTCGAAGAATCCAAGCAACAGTGAGCCGCCCGGCCGCAGGCTGCGCGCAAACCCGGTCAGCACGCCGTGCACACTTGCAGGCGGCAGGTGGATGAGCGAGTACCAGGCAAGGATCCCGGCAAGGCTGCCGTCCGGAACCGGCAGTGCCTCCAGGGTTCCGCTGCGGAACGGCACGTCCTGGAAGCGGGCGGAGGCTTCGGCGAGGAATTCGGGAACCATGTCGATGCCTTCCACGGCAACTCCCTGGTCCCGCAGGAACTTGGTCCAGTGTCCGGGTCCGCAGCCGGCATCAACCGCCGGACCATCGAGGCTACTGCCCCAGGCCGAAATCAGGTCCTGATCTGCCGCAGCGGTGGCGTCGAGGGACCCGAGCAGCTGCGTGTATTCGCCGGCCCGTTCCCGGTAGGCGTCCATGACGTCTCTCTGACTCAAGGTGCCCCTCCCCTGCCCGAACGGTCAGGTTGCCGGCCCAGCGCCTCCGCCCGCCACACACACGGGGCAAGGCGGTTAGAAGAGCGCAACCTTCGGAGCCTGCGGGAAGATCCGGTCCAGTTCTTCCAGGTCCTTGTCCGAAGGCACCCAGGACGCGGCTTCTGCGTTTTGCCGGATCTGCTCGGGCTTGGTCGCGCCGGCGATCACCGAGGACACCGACGGACGCGACGCGAGCCAGGAGAACGCCACCTGGATTTCGCTCAGACCACGCTCTGCGGCGAACTGCCCGAATTCGCGCAGCTGGTCGTAGTCGGCGTCCTGCAGCAGGTTTGTCCGCGAGTGGGTCAGGCGGCTTCCCTCGGGGGCCGAACCGGAACTGTATTTCCCGGTGAGCAGGCCGTTGGCCAGCGGGAAGTACGGCAGCACACCCAGGCCGTAGGCCTCAGCAGCCGGAGTCACTTCGAGTTCGGCGCGGCGGTCCAGCAGATTGTAGTGGTTCTGCGCGGAGATGAAGCGGGTGCTCCCGGCGGCACGGGCGGTGAACTCTGCTTCGGCGATCTGCCAGCCGGCCCGGTTGGAGTGCCCGATGTAGCGGACCTTGCCGCTGGTGACGAGGTCATCCAGGGCAGCCAGCGTCTCATCAATCGGCGTCAGCGGGTCCGGGGTATGGAACTGGTACAGATCAATCCAGTCCGTACCCAGCCGGCGCAGGGACGCCTCCACCGCCGTCATGATGTATCGGCGCGAACCGCGGGCATCGAAGTCGGGCCCGTTGACGCCCTTCATATCCATGCCGAACTTCGTGGCCAGGACCACGTCACTCCGGCGGGAACCGAGCGCTTTGCCGAGCCGCTCCTCGCTCAGGCCGGGAACCGCTCCATACGTGTCTGCCGTGTCAAAAAGGGTGATTCCGGCGTCGACCGCGGCATGCACGACGGCATCGGTGCCCTCCTGCGATTCGGTGGCGGTGCCGGGACGGCCCAGGTTGTTGCAGCCAAGTCCGACGGTGGAGACGGTGAGGCCGGAGTTACCAAGTCTGTTGTATGTGGTCATCGTCCCACGCTATCAACCGGGCAGGCGGCCGCGCATAACCTGGCGTCAGGTCCCGTACGTGTTGAGGGGGCCGTTCAGGCTGGGGGGTTTATCGGTCTCCAGAATGTACTGGATGGGAATCGGCCCGGTGGGCAGGATTCCGGGGTAGACACGCTCATGGTGACGCCGCCGCGGCTGACTCCCGGAGGCCTGCACCTGACGGGAAAACACGGCCGAGGAAACGGGTTCCTGTTCCGCCTGCTCGCACCAGATTATGTACATCCCGTAGAGGTCCGCAGCGGGCGTAGCTTCGGTCTCATCCAGTCCGGTGATTGTGCATTCCCGCAGGAAGTCCGCGACTGGGCCGTCTAGTACCTGATCCATACTTCGACCCTAGCCACGGGCCCAGTGGTTGGGAAGGGTCCGGCAGGTGAACACTAACCCCTGCTGCGCAGATGGTCTTCGAAGCTCAAGGGTGCCGTGCCCGTCAGCTCGGCCACGTCGTCGCTGACCTGCGCGAGTTCCCCGGTGGCGATGGCCGCATAGCTGGTGGCCCAGGCCACAGCCTGCCATTCAGCGGCACCGGCGGCGCGGCGGGATTCGACCGCCTCGTCGAGCGATTCGGCATGGTAGGTCACCTGCTGTCCGGTGACCCGGGTGAGCGTATCCGCGACGTCCTGCATGGTGATGGACTGCGGCCCCGTGAGCGTATACGTCGCGCCGGCATGGGCCTGAGGATCCCGAAGAATCTGGACTGCGGAAGCAGCGACGTCGCTCCGGGCGACTGGAGCGAACCTGCCGTCGGCAGCCGGCCCCCTGATCACGCCGTCGCGTCCCACGAAGGAGGGCAGGATGTCCTGGTAGAAGCAGTCCCGCAGGAAGGTGTGCTTCAGGCCCCGCGCTTTAATGTGCTGCTCGGTGTCCCAATGGTCCCGTCCGAGGGTAAAAACGTCATCCGGGCCCGCGCCCATAAAGGATGTGTACACAATGTGCCGCACACCCGCGTCCACCGCTGCATCAACAAACGTCCGCTGATCCTGTGCCCGGTACGGATTCTCAGCTGCCGAGACCATAAAGAGGGTCTCCACACCCTCCAGGGCCCTGACAGCATGGTCCCGGTCCGCGTAGGAGAGCGCGAAGACCGGGGTGTCCGGCGGCGGAGAGATCCGGGCGGCGTGCCGCGCCAGCAGACGGTGCGGTATGCCGGCATCGGCGAGCAGCCGGGCCACGGCGCCCCCGAGCGCTCCGGTGGCTCCGGTGACGGCGAGGGTGGGACTGTTCTGTGCCATGGTGGCGCTCTTTCCTGCCCCGCCGGGCCGCGGAGCCTACTTGATTTTCGGAATCTGTCCGGTGGGCGCCTGCTGGCCTGGCAGCGGACGGGCGAACGGTACCTTCGTGCCGAGGACCTGGGCGACGACGTCGTTGGCCACCTGGCGGGCGGTCAGTCCCACCCGTTCAAGCACCTCCGCACGCGTACCGTGGTCCAGGAATTCGGCCGGCAAACCTACCTCGTTCAGGGCCGTGTCCACGCCGGCCGCACGCATTTCCTGCCGGATCCGGGATCCGACGCCGCCGGCGCGCACCCCGTCTTCGATGACGATGACAATCCGGTGGGCCGCGGCCAAGCTGATGATCGACTTCGGAACGGGCAGCACCCACCGCGGGTCAACCACGGTGGAACTGATGCCCTGGGCACCCAGCCGCTCGGCGACGTCGAGTGCCATCTCGGCCATCGCGCCAACGCTGACGATCAGGACGTCATTGCGGGTGTCACCGGAAGGCCTGCGGGCCAGGACATCCACGCCGTCTTCCGTGCGCTCCTCGGCATCAAGATCAGGACCTACGGTGCCCTTGGAGAACCGCACCACGCTGGGCGCATCGGAAATCGCCACGGCTTCGCGCAGTTCTTCCTTGAGCCGGGTGGCGTCCCGGGGTGCAGCCAGATGCAGGCCGGGGACGATCTGCAGCATGGACATGTCCCACATGCCGTGGTGGCTGGGACCGTCGGGCCCGGTCACGCCGGCACGGTCCAGGACGATGGTGACGCCTGCCTTGTGCAGGGCCACGTCCATCAGCAGCTGGTCAAAGGCGCGGTTCAGGAAGGTCGCATACAGGGCCACCACCGGGTGCAGGCCCCCGTAGGCCATTCCCGCAGCGGAGGTCAGCGCATGCTGCTCGGCGATGCCGACGTCGAACACCCGGTCCGGGTGCTTGGCGGCGAAGCGGTGCAGGCCGACGGGAATCAGCATGGCACCGGTGATCCCCACGATGTCCTGGCGTTCGTCGGCGATCTCCGCGATCTCCGTGGCGAAGACGGAGGTCCAGGACTGCTTGCCGCCCGGGGCGACGGGCGCACCGGTTTCGGGGTCGATAATGCCGACGGCGTGGAACTGGTCCTCGTCGTTCGCCCGGGCCGGAGCGTAGCCGTGGCCCTTTTCGGTGATGGCGTGCACGATCACCGGACCGCCGTAGTTCTTCGCGGTAAGCAGTGCCTGCTCCACCGCGGCCAGGTCATGGCCGTCCACCGGTCCGACGTACTTCATGCCGATGTCTTCGAACAGACCCTGGGGCGCCCACCAGTCCTTGATGCCCTTCTTGGCGGCATGCAGGCTGTGATAGGCGAACCGGCCGACCGGGCCGCCGCTCTGCAGCCGTCCCTTCCACCAGTCCATGGTGTTCTCATACATGTGGTGGGTGCGCACGGTGTCCAGGGTCGGCCGCAGGGACGCGAGGTAGTCCGCCACGCCGCCGATGGTCGGGGCGTAGGAGCGGCCGTTGTCATTCACCACGATCACTACGCGGCGGCGCTGGTCCGCGGCAATATTGTTCAGGGCTTCCCATGCCATACCGCCGGTCAGGGCGCCGTCGCCGACCATCACCACGGTGTAACGGTCGCCTTCGCCGGTCAGCTGCCGGGCGCGGGAGATTCCGTCCGCCCAGGAGAGGGACGACGACGCGTGGGAGCTTTCAACGATGTCGTGCACGGATTCCGCCCGGGCCGGATATCCCGAGAGGCCTCCCTGCTGCCGCAGGGTTTCGAAGTTCTGCCGGCCGGTCAGCATCTTATGGACGTAGGACTGGTGTCCGGTGTCGAACACAATGCTGTCGCGCGGGGAATCGAAAACCCGGTGGATGCCCATGGTCAGTTCAACGACGCCGAGGTTGGGTCCGAGGTGTCCGCCGGTCTGGGCCACATTCGTGATGAGGAAGGACCTGATCTCTCCGGCCAGGGCCGACAGCTGGGAGGCGCTCAGTTTGCTGAGGTCCCGCGGATCACGGATGGTTTCCAGAAGTCCCAAAAGGGCGCCTCCCTTGCGTCTTAGGCAACGGGCAAACGCACCGTCACAACCACTAATTCTAACGCCTGCACACGGCCCGGCATTTCCGCCGGCACGCAAAACGCCCCGTTTCAGGGCTTCGATTACTCGAAAGCCTAGCGAAACGGGGCGTCTTACTGGAGCTGATTTACCTACTTTGCCGAAATCTGGCGCAGAACGTACTGCAGGATTCCGCCGTTGCGGTAGTAATCGGCTTCACCGGGGGTGTCGATGCGCAGGACGGCGTCGAACGTGACCGCTTCACCGTTTTCGGGTGTTGCGGTGACCTTGACCGTCTTGGGGGTGTTGCCGTTGTTGAGTTCGGTGACACCCTCTACCGAGAAGGTCTCGGTGCCGGTGAGGCCCAGGGAATCGGCGTTGACGCCGGCCGGGTACTGCAGCGGCAGGACGCCCATGCCGATGAGGTTGGAGCGGTGGATCCGCTCGTAGCTCTCGGCGATGACGGCCTTGACGCCCAGCAGGGCGGTGCCCTTGGCAGCCCAGTCACGCGAGGAACCGGAACCGTATTCCTTGCCTGCCAGGACAACCAGCGGGATGCCGGCGGCCTGGTAGTTCACCGAAGCGTCGTACACAGCGGCCTGCGGTGCGTCGGCCTGGCTGAAGTCACGGGTGAACCCGCCCTCGACACCGTCGAGCAGCTGGTTCTTGATCCGGATGTTGGCGAACGTGCCGCGGATCATGACTTCGTGGTTGCCGCGGCGGGAGCCGTAGGAGTTGAAGTCCTTGCGCGCCACACCGTGGTCCAGCAGGTAGCGTCCTGCCGGGGTGTCGGACTTGAAGGAACCGGCCGGGGAGATGTGGTCGGTGGTGACCGAGTCGCCCAGCTTCAGGAGCACGCGGGCACCTTCGATGTTCTGGACCGGCTCCGGCTGTGCCTTCATACCCTCGAAGTACGGGGGCTTCCGCACGTACGTGGACTCCGAATCCCATTCGAAGGTTGCACCCTCGGGGGTCGGCAGCGACTTCCAGCGGTCGTCACCTTCGAAGATGGTGGCGTAGCTGTCGGTGAACATCTGCTGGTCGATGGAGGCATCGATGATCTGCTGGACCTCGGCCGGGTTCGGCCAGATGTCCTTCAGGAAGATGTCGTTGCCGGCTTCGTCCTGGCCCAGCGGGTCGTTTTCGAAGTCGAAGTCCATGGTGCCGGCCAGGGCGTAGGCGACTACCAGCGGCGGGGAGGCCAGGTAGTTCATCTTTACGTCCGGGTTGATGCGGCCTTCGAAGTTGCGGTTACCCGAGAGCACAGCGGTTACGGCCAGGTCGGCGTCGTTGATCGCGGTGGAGATTTCGTCCTCGAGCGGGCCCGAGTTGCCGATGCAGGTGGCGCAGCCGTAGCCGACCACAAAGAAGCCGAGCTTTTCCAGGTACGGAATAAGGCCGGACTTTTCGTAGTAGTCGGTGACTACCTTGGAACCCGGTGCAATGGAGGTCTTGACCCACGGCTGGGCGGTGAGGCCCTTTTCGACGGCGTTCCGGGCCAGGACGGCGGCAGCCATCATGACGGACGGGTTGGACGTGTTGGTGCAGGAGGTGATCGAGGCGATCGTCACTGCGCCGTGGTCCAGTTCGAAGCTGCGGCCGTCGGGCATCGTGACGGGCACGCTGTTCTCGACTCGGCCTGCGCTGCGGTCGGAAACGGAGACCAGGTCGTGCGGGGAATCCTCCACGTGGGTTCCGGCGTCCGTGTAGGTCGGGGAATCCGAGGCCGGGAAGGACTCTTCCAGGGCCTCGTCCACGGTTGCACCGACTGCTTCGACCTCATGGTCGACGTAGTTGCGCAGGTCCTTGCGGAACTGTGCCTTGGCGCTGGTGAGTTCCACACGGTCCTGGGGACGCTTGGGGCCGGCGATGGAGGGAACCACCGTGGAGAGGTCCAGTTCCAGGTACTCGGAGTACTTGATCTCCGTGGAGGGATCGTGCCAGAGACCCTGTTCCTTGGCATAGGACTCCACCAGGGCAACACTGTCATCGGAACGGCCGGTGAGGCGCAGGTAGTCCAAGGTGACGTCATCGATCGGGAAGATCGCAGCCGTGGAACCGAATTCGGGGCTCATGTTGCCGATGGTGGCGCGGTTGGCCAGCGGCACCGAAGCAACGCCTTCGCCGTAGAACTCCACGAACTTGCCGACAACGCCGTGCTTGCGCAGCATTTCGGTGATCGTCAGGACGACGTCGGTGGCGGTGGCGCCGGCCGGGATCTCACCGGTGAGCTTGAAGCCAACAACGCGCGGGATCAGCATGGAGACGGGCTGGCCGAGCATGGCAGCTTCGGCTTCGATGCCGCCAACGCCCCAGCCGAGCACGCCCAGGCCGTTGACCATGGTGGTGTGGGAGTCGGTGCCGACGCAGGTGTCCGGGTAGGCGCGGAGCTTGCCGTCAACTTCGCGGGTCATCACGGTGCGTGCCAGGTATTCGATGTTGACCTGGTGCACGATGCCCATTCCCGGGGGAACAACCTTGAAGTCATCGAATGCGGTCTGGCCCCAGCGCAGGAACTGGTAACGCTCGCCGTTGCGCTGGTATTCGATTTCCATGTTGCGCTCGAGGGCGCCGGCGTTGCCGAAGGCATCAATCTGCACGGAGTGGTCGATGACCATTTCCGCCGGTGCCAGCGGGTTCACGCGCTTGGGGTCGCCGCCAAGATCGGCAACGGCTTCCCTCATGGTTGCAAGGTCCACGATGCAGGGCACACCGGTGAAGTCCTGCATGATCACCCGGGCGGGGGTGAACTGGATTTCGGTGCTGGGCTCCGCCTCGGCATCCCAGCTGGCCAGGGCCCGCACGTGGTCGGCGGTGATGTTGGCACCGTCTTCGGTGCGCAGCAGGTTCTCCAGCAGGACCTTGAGGCTGAACGGAAGGCTCTGGGCGCCTTCGACGGAATTCAGCCGGAAAATTTCATACTCGTTCCCACCGACGTTCAAGACGCCTTTGGAACCGAAGCTGTCCACATTACTCATAACAGGACTCCTCTCGCCACCGTTTTATCTTTGTCCAGTGATCCGCCGCACGCCAGTTAGGATTTCCTAACCGGCAGAGCTGAAGGGGCCGGCCGGGGAATGGTGGGTGATTCCCCTGGCAGGTCGGTTCCCCTGCCGTGCATAGCGCCCCAGCGGGAATCCCTACGGCACGGAGCCAGACAACTACTCCCCATCCTAGCCGGAAGCAGGTTCGGCAGCCCGGCCCACCGCGCCGGGCTGCCGCATTAGGCTCGCCACATCCATGCACCAAGCCGGCAGGCCAGTCCTGCCGGCTTCCGCCGGAGCTGTCAGGGGCGGCGCAGGACCGCGAAGGACTCCATGTGGTGCGTGTGGGGGTACAGGTCGAAGACGCGGAAGGAATCCAGTTCCCAGCCGGCTTCCCGGAACCAGCCCAGGTCCCGGGCAAAAGACGCCGGGTCGCAGGAGATGTAGCCGACGACGCGCGGCGCGGCAGCATTGATCTGTTCGACGACGGTTCGGCCCGCACCGGTGCGCGGCGGATCCAGCAGGACAACGTCCAGGGCACCTTCGTGTCCGCGCAGCACCTTGTCGACCCGGCCCTGGACAACCTCGACCTGCGGAGCGGCGAAGAGGTTCTTCCGGGCATCCCGGCTGGCGCCGGGGGAACCTTCAACCGAGAGCACGTGCCCGGTTTCACCGGCGGCGTCGGCCAGTGGTGCGGTGAACAGGCCCGCACCGGCGAAGAGGTCAGCCACCCGCTCACCGGGCTGTACCGCGAGCCCGCCGCGGACGGCGGACGCCAGCACCTCAGGGGCGCTGCGGTGAATCTGCCAGAACCCGGCACCGGTCACGCGGAAATCATGCCCGAGGACGGTTTCCCGGACCCAGGTGCGGCCGCGCAGCCGGGTCAGGACGTGCTCTTCGGGATCCCAGGCCGCCACCGACACGGTTTCCCCGGCCCCGGCGTCGGCAGCAGTTCCGATTTCCCCGGCGATGCGGGCCAGCGTGCGCGGATGTGTGCCCGGCGACGGAATGAGAAGAACCAGCGGCGCACCGCCTGCCGCGGGGGCAGCAACCTCCACCCGGTCCGCACCGGTGAAGTCCACCTCCCACAGTTTCAGGGCGTTGATGGCACCGGAGGCCAGCGGCATCTCCTGGACGGGAATCAGGTCCTCGGAGCGGTGCGGGTGCATGGCAAGCTTGCCGCCCGGGGCCACAGAGAAGCTTGCGCGGGTGCGCCAGCCCAGCCCGTCAGCACTCTCCTGCGGAGCGGCTTCCACGGACACGTCCTGCTGGACCCCGCCAAGGCGCTGCAGCTGTTCCGCGAAGATTGCACCTTTGATCCGGCGCTGCTCCGCAAGTTCAATATGACCGAACTCCGCGCCGCCCACGGGCAGCCGGTCCCGGCCGGCAGCGCGCAGCGCGTCGGCGGGGGCCCAGAAATGCTCCACCCGGTGCGGCGATGCCTCGAGGACCTCCACGGTGTCGGCCCGCCAGAACTTGGCCTTCTCCCCCGCATCGGTCAGCCGTGCCCGGACGCGTTCGCCCGGCAGCGCGTGCCGGACAAAAATAACCCGCCCCTCGTGCCGGGCCACAAAGTGTCCTCCGTGCGCGGCTGCGCCAATGGTCAATTCAAGCTCGATGGGCATGGTTTCCTGGGGCATGGCTGTGGGACTTCCGTGTTGGTGCCAAAACACCATCACACCACGATTTCCGCCCGCGGCCGGACTAAGCTGTCCCTTGGCCCAAAACGGGCAGCAGCAGCAGGCGGTGCATCCGCCGGGAAACCGAGGTGTAGCAGGGTGGCGCATTACGTGATCATGGGATGCGGCAGGGTCGGGGCCATGCTGGCCCATACCCTCGACAATGCCGGTCATTCCGTGGCGGTCATCGACCAGGAGCCACGGGCCTTCCGCAGGCTGCGTCCCACTTTCGGCGGGACCCAGGTTACCGGCGTGGGTTTCGACCGGACCACGCTGACGCAGGCCGGGATCGAAAAGGCCTTCGCCTTCGCTGCGGTGTCCAGCGGCGATAACTCCAATATCCTGGCCACCCGGGTGGCCCGGGAGACCTTCCACGTGCCGCACGTTGTTGCCCGCATCTACGACCCGGGGCGGGCGGAAATCTACCAGCGCCTGGGCATTCCCACCGTCGCGGCCGTCCGCTGGAGCGCAGATCAGGTGCTGCGCCGGATCCTTCCCGAGCAGAGCATCAACGGTGACTTCCGCGAGTCTTCCGGGCGGCTGATCCTGGGCGAACTTTCCCTTGACCCGTCCTGGCTTGGCCACCCGCTGCATGCCGTTGAAGCAGCCGCCGGCGTGCGGATCGCCTATGTCACCCGCTTCGGTGAAGGCATGCTTCCCCGCCCCGATACCAGCTACCAGCAGGGCGATGTGCTGCACGCCATGATGAACGTGGACCGTACGGCCGAAATCAGCAGGATCCTGTCCAACGCCCCCGCTAAGGAGAACCAGTGAAAGTCGTGATTGCCGGGGCAGGAAGCGTGGGATCCACGATTGCCAAGGAACTGCTCTCCCACGGGCACCAGGTGCTGCTCATTGATCCGAAGCCTGAGACGGAGGGCCGCAGCGGGCTCGACGGCGCCCGCTGGCTGATCGGCGACGCCTGCGAACTCACCACGCTCAAGGACGCGAAACTGGACGAAGCCGACGTCGTGGTCTCCGCGACAGGGGATGACAAGGTCAACCTGGTGGTTTCCCTGCTGGCCAAGACCGAGTTTGGCGTGGCCCGGACGGTCGGGCGGGTGAACAACCCGAAGAACGACTGGATGTTCGACGATTCCTGGGGTGTGGACGTTGCCGTGAATACGCCGCGGCTGATGACTGCCCTCGTCGAGGAGGCCGTGGAAGTCGGCGACCTGGTGCGGCTCCTGACCCTGCAGACCGGAGTGGCGTCAATGGTGGAATTCACGGTTCCGGCGGCCTCGCCCATGGCAGGCTCCCGCGTCGGCTCCGTGCCCTGGCCGCAGGACGCAACGCTGGTGGCGATCCTGCGCGACGACGCTCCCATCACGCCCAGCAGCGACGACGTGATCGAGGGCGGGGACGAACTGTTCTTCGTGACGACGATCGCTGCGGAGGATGATCTGCGCGCCCTGCTTGCGCCTTCGGCCGGCGGAGGCGCCTAGCTGGTAATTACTGGCTGCTTACTGGCTCTTCGCCGGCTGCGGCCGGGAAACCACCCAGGCGAGCCACAGGCCCAGCGCGTACAGCGGCACCCCCATCGCCAGCCGCATGGTCCCCAGCGCAGCAACATTGTCCGCAAGGTAGAGCGGCAGCTGCACGGCAAGGCGCAGCGCAAAGACGGCAATAATGATCCAGGTGGCCAGCGCATAGGCGCGCAGCCGTTTCGGTTCGGCGCGCCAGCCCACGTTCTCGCCGCGGATGAAGCCGAACAGCAGCCCTGCGACCGGCCACCTCACCGCGATGGAGACGGCGAAGGCCAGGATGTAGGCGCCGTTGGTGTAAAAGCCGGGCACAAAGTAGGTGGAGCCGCTGCCGCTGCGGAGCGCGAAGAAGGCGCAGATGGCCACGCCGATGACGCCCGTCAGCGACTGCACCAGGGGACGTTTCTGCACCAGGTTCGCGACCGCGAAGGCACCGGCGGCCACAACGGCAGCGCCGAGGGACAGATACAGTCCGCCCGTAATCGTGAAGAGCAGGGTGAAGAGCAATCCGGGAAGGATGGCTTCAGCCAGCCCGCGGACCCCGCCGACGGACTTCAGCACGTCAATCTGCCCGTCGCCGCCGCGTTCGACCCCGGAGCGGGCGGCGTACTGACCTGCCAGCTCACTGATCGAAGGCTGGGGGTTATCCCGGTCCTTGCCTTCGTGTTCTGGGCTGGTGTTCATTGTTCGCCTTCCGGACGTCCGATGATTTCATAGCGGGGGTTGAAGACAGTGGGGATTCCCCCGACCGTGCTCACCATGCCTTCGAAGGCTACCTGCGTTCCCGCAACAAGCCCCGGGATGCGCCGCTGGCCAATCCATATCAGCCGCACCCGGCGGCGGGCCTGAACAGCACCCGGATCCTTATACACACCCTGAAGTTCATCCAGGACGGCGCAGAAACGTGGAGCGGCGCCCGCCGGAGCCAGGGTGACCGATTCGACATAGCCGCGGCTGTGCACCCTGCCCCGGTCCGGGAGATCCGCGATCCTGAGCAGGGAGGAAGCGCCCGCAGCCGGCGGCATCCGCCTGGCGGTCCTAGCCAATGGTCGTGATTTCCGGGCCCCGCTGCGGCGGCTCCGGCTTCGACGCTTCCCCCGTTGAGTCCGCGTTCTGCTTGGGCAGCGGTGAGGCGTCGCGCGGCAGGGTCAGCTGCAGCAGGTCGCGGGGCGGCAGCGGGGCGTCGCCACGGACCACAACGACGTTCCGGAATACGTCTTCGAGCGGCGCAGCGGCGTCCGGGTTCATGGCGGCGGGACCGCCGAAGACGCCGCGGAGGAACCACCGCGGACCGTCGACGCCGACGAAGCGGGCTACCCGGTAACCCTTGGATCCGTCCTGCGCCTGCGCGGGAACCCTGGCCAGCAGCTCGGTGCCCAGGCGGCCCTCGAGTTCGTCCGCGGTGCCGCCCTGTGAGGAGACGGACTTAACGATCTGCGCGCGGATCTCATCCCAGAGGGTTTCCGACCGGGGAGCGGCGAAAGCCTGCAGCTGGAGGCTCGAACCGTCCAGATCCAGGGTCACCGCCACGACGCGTTTGGTCTTTTCCTCGACTTCGAGCCGGAGGGCCAGGCCCTGGGTTGCCGCGATGCGCAGCGCGCCAAGGTCCACGTAGCCGTCTTCCGACGGCCGGTCCGCCACGTCGAAGGGTCCGTGTTCGGGCCCGCCGGCGGCACCGTTCTCCGTGCCGGCTGCTGACTCTTCAGCGGATCCTGCCGACTCTGCCGGTTCAGCTGTGGTTTTCTTACGGCGCCCAAATGCCATCGCCTGGTCCTCTTTCCTCATCTGGAGCCGGGCCCTTGCAGCCCGGGATGTGCCGGCCTAGGCCGGGGGTGTGCCGAAGCCGCCGGTCGAACCGAAGCCCCCGGCTCCGCGAACCGACTCGGAGAGCTCAGCCACCGGCTCGAAGTCAGCGTATTCCACGCGCTGGATCACCATCTGGGCGATCCGGTCTCCGCGCTTGAGGCTGATCGGCTCTGACACATCTGTATTTAACAGTGTGACGGAGATTTCACCCCGGTAACCGGCGTCGACCGTTCCGGGTGCATTAACAATCGTCAGGCCGTGCTTAGTGGCCAGGCCCGAGCGGGGGTGGATCAGTGCCACATAGCCGAAGGGGAGGGCGATCGAGACCCCGGTGGGCACCAGCCGGCGTTCTCCCGGTGCCAGCTCGACGTCGACGCTGGACCTTAGGTCCGCTCCGGCGTCGCCGGGGTGGGCGTAGGTTGGCGCTTCGAGGCCGTCGTCGAGCATTTTCAGCTGGACTTTCACGCTGGGTCCTGCTTCCTGCACAGCTGTCTCCGGAATTCGCTAAGGGGGTTGGTTCAAGGCATAAAACAGCGCCTCTGCAGGCGCCACCCCCACTTTAGCGCCTGCCCCTGCCCGCATGGCCCCCGGCGCGCGGGGAGGGCCGCGTGGCAGAGCCAAGATGAAAACGGTGGACAAAGGTGAAAAGCTAGGGGTATGTCAACCCCTGCCGACCAGAGCCCCTCCCAGACCGTGTTGTACTCCGAGCGGCTGCTGCCCGCTGTGTGGATCTGGCTGGTCATCGCCGGTATCGCCGGAACATTTGTCCTGGCCTTTATTCCGATCAGCCCGACAGTGGGTGTCGTCGTCGCGGTCGTCGCAGCTGTGATCCTGACCGTGCTGCTGCTGATGTCCACCCCGGTGATCCGGGTGACCCCGGACACCCTCCAGGTGGGGCGCGCGCAGATCGAGCGGCGCTGGATCGGCGACGTCGAGGCCTTCCACGGCGAGGCGGCCACCCAGCAGCGCGGACCGGCTCTGAACGCCACGGCGTTCCTGTGCATCCGCGGCTGGATCAGCCCGGTCGTGAAAATCGAAATCACTGACCCGGCGGACCGCACACCGTACTGGCTTACCTCCACCCGGCACCCGGAGAAGCTGGTCGACGCACTGCGTTCCTAGCTTCCGGAAGGAGCCTGGATCAGCCTTCGCACTCAACGCAGTAGTAGAGGCCGTCTTTTTCCTTGGCTATCTGCGACCTGTGCCGGACCAGGAAGCAGGACGCACAGGTGAATTCATCGGACTGTGCCGGGAGGACCCGGATCATGAGTTCCTCGCCGGACAGATCAGCGCCCGGGAGCTCGAAGCTGTCGGCCGCCTCGGCTTCATCTTCATCCACCACGGCGGATTGGGTATTGGTCCGGCGGGTCTTCAGCTCTTCAATCGACTCTTCGCTGGCGTCCTCGTCGGCCTTGCGCGGCGCGTCATAGTCTGTCGCCATAATCTCTATCTCTCACCATCGGTGTCAGTACTGCACGGGTAATACCAGCCGGTCCCCGGCTCCGGGATCTGCCCGGTGTCGCTAGAGCGGCTAGGAATTATCAACGCCGCGGACGCACCGTTTGTGCCCGCCGAAGACAGATTTTTGCCGATGGAGAACGAAATAGCCAAGCCCGCCACTCCCCGGCGCCGTCCGAAGGCCTTAAACCATGGCCCCACAGGGTGCGGAATCCGCGCCACACCGGCCCAAACGATAGGATTTTGGGTGCCCGGGTGGCATTGTTTCAAGAAGGAGTTGCTATCGGGTGGAGGATTTTTTCATGCAGGATCTACGACTCGTGGGTATCCATGAGGGCGGCGAACATCTGCTGCTGAGCGGAAGGGGAGGCGAGACCTTCCGGCTGCGCATTGATGAAGCCCTGCGTGTTGCCGCGTCCCGCACCGGACGCCGGGCAGGTGCACCCGCGGAACCCGACGCCGGCCCCAGCATGACGCCCCGGGATATCCAGGCCCGGATCCGGGCAGGTGCCAGCGCGGAAGAAGTCGCCGAACTCTCCGGACACGACATCGCCCACATCCACCGCTACGAGGGGCCGGTCCTGGCTGAACGGGAACACATCGCCCGCCAGGCCCAGGGCGTTGAGGTCGCAGCCCCGATGTCCGCCACCCAGGACAGCCACCGCTCCGCGTTCGGCGACTCCCCCGTGAACCTCGGCGACATGGTCAGCCACCGGCTTCGGGCGTTCGGCGTCGATCCCGAGACCGTGGAATGGGATTCCTGGCGGCGCCCCGAAGGTTCCTGGGACGTCGTCGCCAGCTTCAGCCTCGGCGAGCAGTCCCGGGTTTCAGTCGGCGAGGAACCCCCGGCACGCTGGACCTACAACCCGCTGCGCCGGCAGGTGACCAATGCCAACCGCTGGGCGCAGCTGCTCAGTGAATTGGCGCCGGTGGACTCCCCGGTTCCCTCCCGGCGGCTCTCGGCCGTTGCAGACCGGGTGTTCGATTTCGAAGCTGACACTCCGCTGGAAGAACCCGGAAACGTCACCGGGGAAGAGACCGATGAGCTGCTGAACGTTCTGCGCTCCCGCCGTGGGCAGCGGCTGGGCACCGACGAAGACGGCGACGACGCCCTGGCCGCCCTCCTGGCCAAGGGCAGCATTCCGGCCGCCCACCCCCGTGAGGGGCAGGCCGAACTTGAAGACGAGTCCGCTCTCCGCCCGCGGACCGGCCGGCTGAGCCTCGCTCCCGCCGCCCTCCCCACGGTTGAGGAAACGGCCGGCGAGGACACCGAGGCAGAAGCGGACCCGCTGCGGCTTGATGAAGGTGTCAGCACCTCCACCCGCGAAATCAGCATTTTGGCCCGGCCGGTGCGCGGCGGCCGTCCGGAACCGGTGGAACCCGGCGCGGGCCGCGAAGACGGCGAGGATCAGCCCGAGGCAGAAGAGACACCGAAGGAACCCACGGAGCGCCGTCCGATTAAGCCCAAGCGCTCCTCGGTTCCCAGCTGGGACGAAATTGTGTTTGGACGCAAGGGCGACTAGCCGCCCGTACGCTTTCGCCAGCCGGGCTGTCCTGGTCAGGCGAAGCGTCCGCGTCCGGCGGGGTTCCCACCCGGCGGGGCGCCACCGCATCTGCCGTCCGCGTCCTAGCTGTGCCTCGTCAGCGCCCTAGCTGTGCGGGGTATCGACGGCGCAGACGCCGGGATCCCCGCCAAGCTCCTTGAACCTGGCCGCCTGCTGGGCACCCATCCGCCGCATGTAGTGGCGCCGGCACAGTGTTTCGTAACCGACGACCGGGGCCGCCCCGGCTTCCTCCGGCGCGAAAAGGGCTTCCGGATCCGGCTCTGAGGAACGCTTGTCCACGTCACCCACGACCACCTGGTCTCCGGTCACCACCATCACGCCATTCACGGTCCGGGCATTGTGGGTTGCCCGCCGCCCGCACCAGCACAAGGCTCTGACCTGCAGCACCTCAATCCGGTCTGCCAGCTCGATCAGCCGCTGCGATCCGGGGAAGAGGCGGGTGCGGAAGTCCGTGGCGATTCCGAAGGCGAAAACGTCCACATCCAGCTCATCAACGATCCGGGCCAGTTGTTCAACCTGCTCTTCACTGTAAAACTGGGCCTCATCACAGATCAGGTAGTCCACCCGGTCCCCCGCGCTGCGGCGGCGGACCACCTCTTCCCAGAAGTCGGTGCTATCGCGCACTTCGACGGCGCGGGTGCGCAGGCCCAGCCGGCTGGAGATGACGGAATCACCGGCACGATCATTTCGGCTGAAGAGGATGCCGCCCCTTCCACGGGCGCTGTGGTTGTAGTCCATTTGGAGTGCCAGCGTGGATTTGCCGCAGTCCATGGTGCCGGAGAAGAAAACCAGTTCGGCCATGACCTACTTCCGCCCGCCCTTGGCCGGCTGAGCCAGCGTCAGGAGCGGGACTTCACGTTCAGCTCGTGTGAGTGACCCGTGCTGACCAACCATCTGCAGGGCAGACGGATTGGTCCGGCGCAGGTCATACAGGGCGATAGGTTCCCGGGCAGCCACAAGCAGGTCCCCGATCCGCGGCAGGACCTCCGGCCGGACAGGCCCGAAGAGACCGGCATCGATGGCCTCGGCCCGGGTCAGGATCCAGGCCTTCGTTCCGTAGGCGCTGCGCCAGGCGGACGCCAGGCGGTCCAGGGTGCCTGCCGGGGCGTCGGGTTCAAGATACAGGTGCACCATGCGCGGCTCTCCGGCAGTGTGGCGGACGCCGTCCACCAGCAACGGATCAGCGGAGAAATCAATCCGGTCCTGCACGGCGGTGTCCACCATGCCGTGGTCACCGGTCAGCAGCACCAGGGTGTCCGGAGGTACCCTGGCGCTCAACCGCTTCAGGGCCGAGTCGATTTCTTCCAGTGTTCCGCCCCATTCGGAGGACTGGGCACCGTACCGGTGTCCGGCTTTGTCCAGTTCGTTGAAGTAGAAATACATCAGCATCCGCTTTTCGGAGGCGAGCGTTTCCGCCGCCGCCTGGACCCGGGCATGGATTCCGGTTCCGGCCACGAAGGACCCGCCGCGAAGCGCTGCGCGTGTCATTGCTGAGCCGCCGAACCTGGGCAGGCTGACGGTGGCAACGGGAAGTTGCTCCGCCGCGCGTTCCAGCACGGTCGGGAACGGCTGCCACAGTGTCGGGTCTACTCCGGGGTCCCAGTTGCCGAGCATGTTGACGACTTTGTCCTGACCCGGATCAAGGACGTCGTAGCCGACCATTCCGTGCTGCCCCGGCGGAAGGCCCGTGCCCAGCGAGGCAAGCGAGGCCGCCGTCGTCGTCGGGAACGCAGCGCTCAGCGTACGCCCGCTCTCCAGCAGGGAACGCAGGTAGGGAGCATGTCCGGCCCGCTGTTTGAGCAGGCTGCGGCCCAGGCCGTCCACCATGACCACGCAGATGCGGCGTGCGGCGGGAAGGCCCAGGGTATTGGCAAAACCGGGCACCTGCAGGGCGGCAGCGGCACTGGTCAGGACTTCGGCAACAGAGCTTCGGCCGTACCCGGGTGCCTTGGGCAGCGGTTCCGCGGCAGCGGATGCTGAATCCATGCCCCTTACCGCTGGTGGTGGCCGCGGTTGAAGCGGCTGCCGATGCCCGGCATCCGCTGCCGGTCGGCGGCGGAATCGAAGGTGCGCATGTTCACGGTGTCGGTGTTGACCTTGCGCAGGGCCCGGGCAAACGCCTTCGCGTTCTGGACGGCCTGGATGCCGTCGGCCTCGGCGCTGACGCGCAGGACAATGTCTTCCTGGGCGATTGTTCCGGTGTAGCCGTGGTCGGCTTCGCACTGGGGATCGGCGCAGCCTGCGGGTCCCATATCCAGCCGCTGCCCGCCGGACCAGGCGATGGCAAGGGTCAGTTCACGTGCCTGGTCGGAAGGCTTGTAGTTCTGCGGCTGGGAATACATGTAGCCAAGGACGACGGAGCGGATCTGGGCCACCGGAACGGATTCGGTGGAGACCTGGGCCATCATCTGTTCCCCCTCCTCATCCAGCTGCTGGTCATCCACGTGGGTGATCACCAGCATGTCGTCGGTGAGGACCAGGACGGTGATGTGCCGGTGCACCTCAGTGCGCTCGAAATGGGTTTCCAGATGGATGATGTGGGAGAGCGGTTCACGCCCGTCCAGGGCATCGTGGACCACGTCAGCCAGCAACGTGGGATAGAAGCCGGCGCGTTCCATGGAGGCGTCAAGGCTGCGGCGTTCAGCGGAAAGTAGCGGCGACATATCTCCAGTTTCCCCCAGACCGGGCCTGTGCACCTAAAAAGGCGCGCGCAACCTTGCTGCCGGTTCCCCGGGCGGCCCTGCCCGGCAGGCTAATCCCGCATCGCGCGGCGGGCGCTGTCCGTTCGCTGCTGGGGGTTTCCCAGCCGGATGTCGGCGCTGAGCACTGTGACACCCTGGACCGAGACAAGGACGGGGTTGATATCCACCAGGGCAATCTCCGGGTGCTCGTCCTTCAGCAGCGCGAGCCGGGAAATAACGTCCTCCAGTGCGGCAACATCCACCTTGGGCAGCCCCTGGTAGCCGAACAGGCGGCGGGAGGCGCGGGGCGCGCGGACCAGGTCGGCGATATCGACGTCGGTCAGCGGCGGGATACCGTGCGCCCAGTCGTCCAGCAGGTTGACGGCATCCCCGGCAATACCGAAGGAGAGCACCGGCCCCAGCAGCGGATCTTCGATGGCGCGCAGGACGCAGCCCTGGCCGGACGGCGCCATGGACTGGACTTCGAGTTCAAACCGGCCATAGGGTTCCAGGGCCGCCCGCATTTCGGAGATATTGCTCCGCAGCGACTGCGGCGAGGAAATATTCAGCCGCACCCCACCCAGGTCCAGCCGGTGCCGCAGGTGCTCATCCATGGTTTTCAGGACCACCGGCCAGCCCAGCCGGTCAGCCGCAGCCACCGCTTCGTCTTCGGTGGAGAAGGGCAGCGAGGGCAGCAGCCGGATGCCGTAGAAAGCCAGCAGTTCAGTGGTTTCCTCCGGGCCGAGGCGGAGCAGATCGGTATTGGACACCCGGGTCATCTGGGCATCGATGAAGGCATGGGCCCCGTCAGTGTCCACACCGGCAGGTTCCGTGAAGTGACCGTGTTCCCGCCCCGCCCACTCGGTGTAGCGGACGATCGCAGCCAGGGCGCTCACCGCGGCGCCCGGACTGGAGAACGACGGGAGTCCGGCAGGCGGCCGCACTGCTGTCCCTCCCCCGGGTTCGAGTCCTCCGCCGTCAGGTTCTTCGGCTTGGGCTTTGCCGGTTACCCCCGTGCCGGCCGCGCGGCTGGCCGGCGCGGCGGTCCCTGCAGATTCAGTGCGGGCTGCCAGGATGCCCTCGGCTAAGTGGCTGGGGTCCATGATGCCGGTGAAGACGGCGACCACGGGTTTGTCCGCCTCTGCCGCGCAGTCCAGCAGGCACTCGGCGATGCGGTCGGTGGTCAGCCCGGGTGAGGGCAGCAGGGTCACGACGGCGGAGTGGACGGCCTCGTCGGCCAGCGCCTTGGCCACCGCGTCGCGGAGCAGGGGAAGGGCAACACTCATGCCCCGGTCCAGGTCCAGGTCCGTGCGGAGGTGCACCGTCTCCAAATCCAGTGCGCCGGATGCGTCGGCCAGCACCCGGCCAAGAGCCACGGAATTACTCAGGACCGCCAGCCCCTTGCCCCGCGGCAGCGGCTGGCTGCAGGCAATCTGGGCCACGTCCATCAGCTCTTCATTGGTATCGACGCGGATAACGCCGGATTGGCGCAGCATCGCGTCCAGGGCGCCCTTGGGGGCCTGGGTCAGGCGGACGGCATGCCCCGGCGGCAGCTGCAGTCCGGTGACGTCGGACTTCGCCACAATGACAGGTTTGCTGCTCGCCAGCCGGCGGGCAATCCGGGAGAACTTACGCGGGTTGCCCACGGATTCCAGATACAGGCCCACCACCTGGGTGTCGGCGTCGTCTTCCCAGTACTGCATGG
Organism: Arthrobacter sp. Helios; assembly: GCF_023167125.1. Classification (NCBI taxonomy): domain Bacteria; kingdom Bacillati; phylum Actinomycetota; class Actinomycetes; order Micrococcales; family Micrococcaceae; genus Arthrobacter; species Arthrobacter sp. Helios. Next base: position 1,075,972 of record NZ_CP095402.1, on the reverse strand, counting down.
CGTCGTTGCCGGAGACGTCCGCGCGGTTGCCGGCGGATATTTTTGAGGAAATTCCGAGCTGCCGGCGCTGGGCCGCGGCATACAGCAGCACCCCGATCGCGGCCGACTGGCTGAAAAGGCCAAGCGTTCCCCGCCGCGGCAGCGCCGGCGCCATGGAGGCGTTCAGCGACACGTCCGGCCGGGTATTGATCAGGCCCAGGGAGGCCGGACCGAGCACCCGCATGCCGTTGGCCCTGGCATGCCGCACCAGGGTGCGCTGGCGGGCCAGGCCTGCTTCCCCGTCGTCGAACCCCGCACTGACCACCAGCAGGTGCTTCACGCCCGCGGCCGCGCATTCCTCCGCGACACCGAGGACCTGTTCGTGCGGGACGGCGATGACCGCCAGCTGGACGGGTTCGGGAATCTCGGAGATCTTCGCGTAGGAGACCATGCCGGCCAGTTCAAAGGCCTCCGGGTTCACCGCAAAGACGGACCCGGTGAAGCCGCCCTCCACGATGTGTTCCATGAGCTGGTACCCCACGGTGCCCCACTCCCGGCTGGCTCCGATCACGGCAATGGACGACGGCGCCAGCAGGTCCGCGACGCTGCGCGCCTCCGCACGGTGTTCACGGGCTTCCATCACGGCACGGGACTTGTCCGTGGGATCAATATCGAAGTCCAGGGCGATAACACCGTCGTCGAAAGCCCGCCGGACCTCGTAGCCGGCATCGGCGAAAACACTGAGCATCTTCCGGTTCTCCGGCAGCACTTCGGCACTGAAGCGGCGGATTCCGTTCTCGCGGGCAGCAGCTGCCAGGTGCTCCAGGAGGATCGAGCCGATGCCGCGGCCCTGGTGCTCGTCCGAGATGTTGAAGGCGACCTCCGCCTCGGTGGGATCATCGAGCCGGTCATAGCGGCCGATTCCGACGATCTCGGACCCGATTGTGAGAACAAACGCAACCCGGTCGCGGTAGTCCACGTGGGTAAAACGCTTAAGTTCCCGGCCGCTCAGTTTAGCCTTGTAGGTGAAGAACCTCAGATAGATGGAGCTCTGCGACTGCCGCATGTGGAATGCCTGCAACGCCTCGGCGTCGGCCGGTGAGACGGGCCGGAGATGACCCGTTCCGCCGTCCCGCAACACGACATCAGCTTCCCAATATTCGGGGTATTGTCCCTGCTCCGCCATAGACTCAGCGTAGTGGGGATTTTTCAGAACCCGCCACCGAACCGCCTGTGATCCGTACCGGGATTCCCCCCTGGGCCCGGCAACGGATCACCACGGCAGGCAAAACTCCAACCGACAACCGCAAGGACGCAACAACTCCATGGCCCGGCGCTCCGCCTCCGCACCCCCTCCCGGCGAACCCATCGCCGAAAACATCATCGACATCGATGTTTCCACCGAGATGGAGGAATCCTTCCTCGAGTACGCGTACTCGGTGATCTATTCCCGCGCCCTTCCCGATGCGCGCGACGGCCTCAAACCGGTGCAGCGCCGCATCCTGTACATGATGTCGGAAATGGGCCTGCGGCCGGACCGGGGCCACGTCAAGAGCGCCCGGGTTGTCGGCGAGGTCATGGGCAAGCTGCACCCCCACGGCGACTCGGCTATCTACGATGCGATGGTCCGCATGGCGCAGGACTGGGCACTGCGCCTGCCGCTGATCGACGGCCACGGCAACTTCGGCTCCCTTGATGATGGTCCGGCTGCTTCCCGTTACACGGAAGCCCGGCTGGCTGCCGCTGCGCTGACCCTCACCGACCACCTTGATGAAGACGTGGTCGACTTCGTCCCCAACTACGACAACCAGCTGCTGCAGCCGGAGGTTCTGCCGGCTGCGTTCCCGAACCTGCTGGTCAACGGCACCACGGGCATCGCTGTCGGCATGGCCACGAACATGGCGCCGCACAACCTTGGCGAAGTCATCGCCGCCACGCAGCATCTGATCAAACATCCGGGGGCATCGCTGGAGGACCTGATGCGGTTCGTTCCAGGACCGGATCTTCCCACGGGCGGCCGGATCGTGGGCCTGGACGGCATCCGGGATGCCTATGCCACCGGCCGCGGTTCGTTCAAGACCCGGGCCAAGGTCGAAGTGGAGCAGCTCAGCGCGCGCCGCACCGGCCTGGTCGTCACCGAACTGCCGTACATGGTGGGACCGGAAAAGGTCGTCGAGAAGATCAAGGACGCCGTCACCTCCAAGAAGCTGCAGGGCATTTCCGATGTGGTGGACCTGACGGACCGCATGAACGGCCTGCGCCTGGTGATCGAGCTGAAGAACGGGTTCAATCCCAAGGCCGTGCTGGCCCAGCTTTACCGCTACACCCCGATGGAGGATTCCTTCGGCATTAACAATGTGACCCTGGTGGATGGCCAGCCCCGGACCCTGGGCCTGGTGGAACTCCTTCAGGTCTACGTGGCGCACCGCCTGGGTGTGGTGCGCCGCCGCACCGCCTACCGGCTGGGACGCAAAAAGGACCGCCTGCACCTGGTCGAGGGCCTGCTGATCGCAATCGTCGACATTGACGAGGTCATCCAGGTAATCCGCAGCTCGGATGAGACGGCCGAAGCGCGGACCCGGCTGATGTCCATCTACGATCTCACCGAAATCCAGGCCAACCACATCCTGGAGCTGCGCCTGCGCCAGCTCACCAAGTACTCGCGGCTTGAACTGGAAAAAGAGCAGGAAGAGCTGCGGGCTGCGATCGGCGAGCTCCAGGCCATCCTGGACTCGGAGGAACGGCTCCGCGGACTCGTTTCCGATGAACTGGGCGAGGTGGCTGCCAAGTACGCCACCCCGCGCCGGACCGTCCTGCTCGAGTCGGAGGCCGTAGCACCCCTGGCTGCCGAAACCGCTGCCGTAAAGGCGGGCAAGGGCGCCAAGGCCGTCCTCCCGCTGCAGATCCCGGATGATCCCTGCTGGGTGCTCCTGTCCGCTTCCGGCCAGCTGGCGCGCACCTCCAACCAGGAGCCGCTGACGGAAGGCGGCCAGCGGACCCGGCACGATGTGTTCCGCTCCGTGGTGGCGACGACGGCGCGGGGTGAAATAGGCGCGGTGACCTCCTCCGGGCGGATGGTCAGGGTCCAGGTCATGGATATGCCTGCGCTTCCGCCTACGAACGGGCTGCCGAACCTGGCCGGCGGTGTTCCGGCGAAGGACTTCATGACCCTGACCAAGGGTGAGAAGCTGATCGGGCTGGTGCCGCTGAACGCCGTTCTGGCGCTGGGAACCCGCAACGGCGTGGTGAAGCGGATTAATCCCGACTATCCCTTGAACCGCGATGACTGGGAAGCCATCACGCTCAAGGCCGGCGACGAAGTAGTCGGTGCCGGGGTCGCCGCCCACGACGACGACCAGCTCGTTTTTGCCACCAGGGACGCACAGCTGCTGCGCTTCTCCGCTTCGCTGGTCCGGCCGCAGGGCAGGACCGCCGGCGGTGTGGCCGGAATGAAGCTGGCCAGCGGCGACGAGGTCATCTTCTTTGGTGTGGTGTCCGATTCTGACCCGGCCGCCGTCGTGGTAACCGTCGCCTCCGGTACTGAGACACTGCCCGGAACCCCGGGAGGGTCGGTCAAGGTCACCGATTTCGCCGAGTACCCGGCCAAGGGCCGCGCTACCGCCGGAGTCCGGGCTCACCGCTTCCTCAAGGGCGAAGACTCCCTGGTGGTGGCTTGGGCCGGCCACGGGCCTGCCAAGGCTGCTGCAGCGAACGGTGTGGCCCGGGCGCTGCCCACCGAACACGGACGGCGGGACGGTTCCGGCGTACCCCTGGCCAGCCCTGTGGACCACATCGGCCCCAGCCTCAGCCAGCCGGAATAACCGGGCAGACAGAGCAGCAGACCGCCTGCGCGGTTTCGGCCACGGACCGAAACCGCGCAGGCGGTTTTTTGCGTCTCGCTTACCTCTCTTTTCTACCTTTTTAGCCTCATTTTCAGCTCTTTTTTGCGTCCTTTTCCGCCTCTTCCGCCTCCCTGTCGTGTCTCTTTCGCCTCTCTTTTTGCCCCTCCGGCCACGCCGGGACACTGCCTCCCGCCACTTCCTCCGCCTCCACCGGGTACCCCATAGGGGTATTCAAGGTCACGATGCCATAACTCCGGCGCTTCCCAGTCAGGGCGCGGGATGTGAGCACCCTTACGGACAGTGCCGCGGCGGGAACCGTTCAAAATTACGCCGGTAGCGAACTGATCGTTGTTAGGGTTGCCAACGACCTCTCCGGGTCCCTGCCGCGCCGAATCCGGCCAGCGCAGGTTGCTGAGCACAGAACCAGAAACCCATGCGGGCTGGAATTTTCAGTGCCGGCATGCATGGAAAGGGAACGATATTGAGTGAGAACGACACCATCCGGGACGCCGTCCTGAAGGTGGAGAACGTCTACAAGGTCTTCGGCAAACGCCCCGCCGAAGCCGTCCGCACGCTCAGGGACGGGGCCACCCGGTCCGAGGTTGCGGGTTTGGGCACCGCAGCGGTCATCAACGCCTCCTTCGAGGTCAAGGCCGGCGAAATTTTCGTAGTGATGGGACTTTCCGGATCCGGGAAGTCCACCCTCCTGCGCACCCTCAACGGGCTTCAGCCTGCAACTGCGGGTTCGGTCATCATCCAGGGCACGGACCTGTCCACCATTTCCGACAAGGAGCTGCGTGCGGTACGCCAGCAGCAGGTCTCCATGGTCTTCCAGCACTTCGCTCTGTTTCCACACCGCACCGTCTTGGAGAACGCCGCCTACGGACTCGAAGTCCAGGGCATGCCCCGGGCCGAACGGCTGGAAGCCGCGGGCAAGGTGCTGGACCTCGTAGGCCTGGGCAGCTGGGGTCACCGTTACCCGTCCGAACTCTCCGGCGGAATGCAGCAGCGCGTCGGCCTGGCCCGCGCCCTGGCATCGGAAACCGGCATCCTGCTGATGGACGAAGCATTCTCCGCACTGGATCCCCTGATCCGCCGGGAAATGCAGGAACAGCTGGTCTCGCTGCAGCAGGACCTCGGAAAAACCATCATCTTCATCACCCACGACTTGAATGAGGCCATGTTCCTCGGCGACCGGATCGCGGTGATGAAGGACGGGGAGATCGTGCAGATCGGTACCCCGGATGACATCCTGAGCCACCCGGCCAACGATTACGTTGCCCAGTTCGTGCAGGATGTGGACCGCACCCGGGTGCTGACCGCCGCCAGCGTGATGGAACCGGCACGTTCCGTCGTGACGCTCTCCGGCGGGCCCCGCGGTGCCCTGCGCACCATGCGGGACCTGCAGACCTCTGCCGCGTTCGTCGTCGACCGCCGGCGCACCTTCCTGGGAACGGTCACCGACCGTGACGTGATGGCGCTGGTCGAACAGCGCAATCCCGATCTTGCTCCGGCCATCCGGCCCGGTACCCCCGTGGACGGCGAGACGGCGCTGGCGCAGCTGTTTGGCATGGCTGTGGAAAGTCCCGTTCCGCTGCCGGTCACCGATGCCGCAGGCCGGCTGGTGGGTGCCGTCCCCCGGGTCACACTGCTGGCAGCCCTGGGCAACGTCCCGTCCTCCACCACGGATATTCCGGTGGTGGACGCCCCGCCGCCTCCCCTGCCCGAAAACCTCGTGACCGCCACACTGGATTCCTCGGCCCCCGCAGGAGGCATCGCATGAACGGCTTCCGCATTCCCCTCGGTGGCTGGATTGAGGTGGCCCTGGACTGGGTCATTGATGTCTTCGGACCGCTTTTCGACGCCATCCGCACGGCTTTCCGCGGCGCATATGACGGCCTCGAATGGATCCTCCAGGCGCCCCCGTTCTGGGCGGTCCTGATTGTCCTGGCCGGACTGGCCTGGCTTTCGCGCGGCTGGAAGCTCGGGGCCGGGACCGCTGCCGGTTTCGTGCTGATTTACAGCGTGGACCAGTGGGAAAACGCCATGGAAACACTGGCCCTGGTACTCGTCGCGAGCGTCGTCGCCGTCCTCATCGGGATTCCGCTGGGCATCCTGGCGGCACGCTCCCGCGCGGCCTCCGCGGCGATCCGCCCGGTGCTCGACTTTATGCAGACCATGCCGGCAATGGTCTACCTCATCCCGGCACTGATCATCTTCCGGGTCGGTGTGGTCCCGGGCATCGTCGCGACGATCATTTTCGCCATGGCACCAGGTGTCCGCTTCACCGAACTGGGCATCCGCGGCGTCGACGCCGAAGTGGTCGAAGCCGGTGCGGCCTTCGGCTCCACACCGGGCCGCATCCTGCGGCAGATCCAGCTGCCCCTGGCCCTGCCCACCATCATGGCCGGCATTAACCAGGTCATCATGCTCTCCCTCTCCATGGTGGTTATCGCCGGCATGGTGGGCGCGGGCGGCCTGGGCCAGGACGTCGTCGCAAGCCTGACCCGGCTGGACCCGGCCCTCGGCTTCGAAGCCGGAATCGCCGTCGTCATCCTCGCCGTGTATCTGGACCGCCTGACCTCCAGCCTGGGCAGCCGGGCCCGCAGCCGCATCCCGGCTGCCGCCAGCGCCTCTTGACCTGACCTCAAACAGCCTGTGCACCCCTGCACAGCCGCGAAAGGAAAGAACCAATGAAGAACCTCGCTAAACTTGCCGCCGCAGTATCCGTAGCCGCGCTGGCGCTCACCGCCTGCGGCGCCGACGCCGACGCCAGCTCCGGACCGGAGAACGGAGACAAGAAAGACCTGACCATCGCCGTCTTCAACGGCTGGGACGAAGGCATTGCCGCCTCGGAGCTGTGGAAGGCCGTCCTGGAGGAAAAGGGCTACAACGTCGACCTCGAGTACGCGGACCCGGCACCGGTCTACGCGGGCCTGGCCAGCGGCGACTATGACCTCTCCCTGGATACCTGGCTCCCCATCACGCACGCCAGCTACCTGGAAAAGTACGGGGCGGACATGGTGGACCTCGGGGTCTGGAATGACGATGCCAAGCTGACGATCGCGGTCAATGAGGATGCACCCATCGACTCGCTCGAGGAACTGGCAGCCAACGCCGACCTCTTCAGCAACCGACTGGTAGGCATCGAGCCCGCCGCTGGCCTCACGGAGACGACCAGCAACGAAGTGATCCCCGGCTACGGGCTGGAATCCATGGAATACCTCACCTCCTCGACCCCGGCCATGCTCTCGGAGCTGAAGAGTGCCACGGCCAACGGTGAGAACATCGCCGTCACCCTGTGGCGCCCGCACTGGGCCTATGACGCCTTCCCGATCAAGGACCTTGCCGATCCGAAGGGCACGCTCGGAGACGCTGAGGGTATCCATTCCTTCGCAAGCAAGGACTTCGAAGCTGATTTCCCCGCCCTGGCCGGGTGGATCAAGGACTTCAGCATGGATTCCGAGACCCTGTTCTCCCTCGAGAACGCCATGTTCAACGGCGAAGACGGCGGCAAGGACTACTCCGCCGTGGTCAAAGCCTGGATGGAAGATAACCAGGAGTTCGTGGATTCCCTGACCCAGGACTGATTGGCTGGATTTACACCTGCGGCGCCCGCTCCCCTGCCTTCCAAGGGGGCGGGCGCCGCTGGCGTAAGGTGGGACGCGTGGGAAAGAAAGTACTGAGTACAGCCAGCGAGGACTACCTTAAGGTCATCTGGACCGCCCAGGAATGGACGGATGAGCCCGTCACCGTGTCCGCGCTCTCAGCCCATCTTGGATTTTCCGCGTCGTCCGTTTCGGAAGCCGTCAAGAAACTGGCTGCACAGGGATTCCTGACACACGCCCGCTACGGTTCTGTGGCCCTGACGCCGGAAGGCGAGCGAGCGGCAGTCAACATGGTCCGCAGGCATCGGCTGATCGAAACCTTCCTCGTGGAGTACCTGGGCTACGGCTGGGACGAAGTGCACGACGAAGCCGAAAACCTGGAACACGCGGTTTCCGACAAGATGGTCGACGCGCTGGCCCTCCGGTTGGGAAACCCGGTGCGTGACCCGCACGGCGACCCGATTCCGGCCCGTGACGGCAGCCTGCCTCCGCTGGAGGCAGCCCGGCTGAGCCAAAGTGAGACCGGCCGGCGCCTGCGGATCGCCCGGGTCTCGGATGACAGCCCGGAACTGCTGCGCTATCTGGGCGGCATGGGACTCGGACTGGATGCAGAACTCAGCATCGTGGAACGCCAGGCCTACGCGGGAACCCTCACCCTCGACCGCAGCGGCGACCGGGTGGAGCTCGGCCTGCCGGCAGCTGAGGCCATCTGGGTGGTTCCGGCCTAGTTCCGGGTGTTTCCCGGCGCCAGCAGCAGATCAGGTCAGCGGCAGGTCAGGCCGGCGCCAGATCAGGTCAGCGGCAGGTCGAAGGTAATCTGCCGGCTCACCGGGGTGTAGCCCAGCTGCTCATAAATACGCAGGGCTCCGGAGGGGTTCTCTGTGTCAACTCCGAGACCGGCGTGCTCCATCCCGGACTCCCGGAACCGGCGCATCGCTTCGGAGAGCATGGCCGGTGCAAGCCGCATCCCGCGCCAGTCCCGCAGGACCCCCAGCAGTTCGGTGTAACCCTCGGTGTAGCCGAAGATGTCCTTTGTCTCCGGGTCATAACTCGCCAGCTGGTAGGCGGTGATGCCGCCCGAGGACTTTTCCACCACAGCGAAGCTCCAGTCGGCGCGGAACTGCGGATGGGTGACCGTGAACTTCCAGTTCTCCGCGTCCCGTGGTTCGCTCCCCCAGTGGTCGAGGAAAGCCTCGTTGTGCGCCAGCCGGAACCGTTCAGAGAGCTCTTCCCGGAAGGTCACGAACTCCATGCCTTCCGGCAGTGGAACATCGGGCAGCTCCCCGGTCAGTGGTCGGGTCATCTCCGTGAAGTACCGGACCGCTTGGGCCCCGGCGGAGGAAAGCAGTGCCGCATGTGAGGCGTTGTTCTCTTCCGCGAAACTGCGCAGTACGGCGTCGCCCTTTTCCTTACCGGTGAGCCGGTTCCGGGCGCGGGACGCCTGCCAGCGGTAGACCGCGGTGCCGATCCCCCGACGGCGCCACTGTGGGTCCACCCCGCCGAATCCCAGGACCCGCCCGGAACCTGGGTTCGCGGTCACGGATCCGAAGGCCCGGATGGTCCCTTTGCTGTCATGGCCAAGGAGGGTGTCCAGCGCCGGGTCGTCGCTGGGCCGGGCGAGGATATGTTCCAGGTCGGCCCGGTCCTCCACCCAGCCGGGCTTGTCCGTCTCTGCCATCCGGCGGATCAGCGCGTGCCAGCCATCCAGGTCCTCCGGCGTGATGGGACGCCAGATCAACCCGGTCTGCGGCCCAGGGCGCTCCACGTTTTCCGGGACAGTCATGCGCCCTAGCGTACGGCAAGAGGCCGTCCGGCTGAACCCAGTTCGAGCTGCCGGCCGCACCATGCTGCATCAGCGGGGTTGTGCGTCACCACCACCACGGACTTGCCGTTGAGTCCGTGCCGCAGGTCTGCCATCAGCTGTTGTCCGGCGGCCGGGTCCAGATGGGCGGTCGGCTCGTCCAGGAGTACGACGTCGGCTTCCGTCAGCAGTGCCCGGGCCACGGCGAGCCGCTGGCGCTGGCCGCCGGAGAGGAAATGGCCTCCGTTACCGATCCTGGTGTCCATTCCGTCTTCCAGCCCGGCAAGCAGCTGCCCCAGGCCAACGGCCTCCAGTACTTCCAACATCTCGGCCGTGGAGGGAGCCTTCGTCCGGTCCCTGGCCAGCAGGAGGTTCCCACGCAGGGTCGAGTCGAAGAGGTGGGCTTCCTGCGGACACCAGGCCATACCGCGGGCCTCGCGCGGAAATTCCGAGGCCGGTTTTCCATCGATCAGGAAGGTGCCCTGCTGGGGTTCCAGGAAGCCCAGCAGCACGCCAAGCAGCGTGGATTTCCCGCTGCCGGATTCGCCGGTGACTGCCAGCCAGTCGCCGGGCTGCAGGTTGAGGTCCACACCCTCGAGCACATCGGAGGCGGCACCCGGATAGCGGTAATGGATGCCTCGCAGTTCCAAGGCGCCGGGCTTTGTGGGCACTGTCCGGAGTCCGGTGCCGGGCTCGCCGACCTCAGCGGGCGGTCCGGCCTCCGGGGCAGTTCCGGAGTAAACCTCGCTGGAACCAAGATCCGGAAGGACCTTGTCGCCGAGGATCCGCCAGGCACCGAGTTGCTGGATCGAAGCGTTTACCGCAGCAAAGCATTCAAGCAGTGCCAGCTGCATCAGGACGATCACCGCGGCGACCGTAGCAGGCGCGCCCTGGGCGAGGGTCATGATCCACAGTGCGGCTCCGGCGCAGGCAAGGGCTGTGACTGCATTGGCGAGGCCCTGCGCCCAGGCGCTGCGGCGGACGGCCCGGGCGGCAGCGGAATCGTAGCTTCGCTGCCTGGCAACCACCGGCCCTGAGCTGCTGTTGCCTTCCAGATCCGGCGCCGCAGCCAGCAGCTTGGTCATGCCGGCCATGGCCCTGGACTGCAGGGTCACAGTCCGGGCACGGGCGGAGGAATCCGCCCAGTGAGCCAGCAGGGGTGAGACCACCAGTCCGATCAGGCAGAGGCCAATCTGCACCCAGATGGCTTCGGGAACCAGGATCCAGGTCGCAGCGCAGGCCGCCACCGCTGTCACAAAGCCAGTGAGTGGTGCGAACACCACCCGGGGAGCAATATCACGCAGTTCATCGACGTCGCCCACCAGCCGTTCCAGCGCTCCGCCGCCGCGGGACAGCCGGCGCCACCCCTCCGGGCGGTTCAGGAGGCCGTTCCAAAGCCGGATGCGGATGGAGTTGGTCGCCCGGAAAACGGCGTCGTGCAGGTGAAGGCGTTCGCGGTAGCGCAGGACGGCGCGTCCGATTCCGAAGAACCGCACACCAACGATCGCGGTCAGCAGGTAAAGGATGGGCGGCTGCTCGGAGGCTCTGACGATGAGCCACCCGGACAGGGCGCTCAGCGCGACGGCGAAGATGGTGGCGCCGGTGCCGTACGCGAGTGCCTGCAGGAACTGGGGGCTCCAGGGACGCAGGATGAGCAGGTTCTTCCAGAGCGGCTGGTGCTTCGTGCCCTGAGCGTCGCCGGTCCCCGGGCTGGCCACGGTGTCAGCCGGCTCCTGGCGTACGGCCGCGGGGGCAGCCACCCCAGCGGGCTGCGGAAGGGTGGCCGCTGGGTTCACGCTGCCGGCGACGGGGATGACGGTGTCGGCAATGGCTGCCGTTTCCGGATCATGGGCGACCAGCAGGACCGTGCAGTCTCCCCGCAGGCGGGTCAGGGCGGCACGGACAGCGGCGGCGCTGCGGGAGTCAAGGTGTGCGGTGGGCTCGTCGGCCAGCAGGACCCGGACGCCGGAGCCGTTCTGGATGCGGGCTATCGCCCGGGCCACGGCGACCCGGCGCTGTTCGCCGGGGCTCAGGTCCCCGGACTGCGCGTCCAGCAGGTGCAGTGCTCCGATCTCAGCCAGTGCCCGGCTCGCGGCCCGGCGCCGGTCCCGGGGATCGGACAGTCCGGAGTACAGTCCGATTTCTGCTTCCACCGTGTCCTCGACGAGCACGGGGTGCTGCGGTATCCAAGCGGTTTCAGCACGGCCGATCCCCTCGACCTGCCCGGTAATTTCCGTGCCCGAGCCGCTGCGGCGCAGGCCGGCCAGGATTTCCAGGACCGTGGTTTTTCCACTGCCGCTGGGTCCGGTCAGGGCGGCGATGCTGCCCTGGGGCACCGTGAGGTCCAGATCCTGAAGCACGGGTTCAGCACGTCCCGGGTAGCGGACGGTGAGTCCCCGGACGTTTAGCCCGGGGCCGGCGGCGTTCCCCGCCGCGGCCGCGGGCGGGGTCAGCGGTTTGGTTTCGGGAACGTCCAGAACGGCGTTGGTCCGCTTCAGGGCTTCCAGCCCGTCTTCGCTGGCGTGATGCGCGGTCCCGAGATCGCGCAGCGGCTGGTAGCACTCGGGCGCCAGGATCAGTGCCAGCAGTCCCATTTCAAGCGGCATGTCCCCGTGGACCAGGCGGACGCCGATGAAAACGGCCACCACGGCTACGGAGATGGTGGCAATGAGTTCCAGTGCCAGGGAAGACAGGAAGGCGACCCGCAGGGTCTCCAGTGTGGTTTTGCGGTACCGGTCTGCGACGTCGCGGAGCGCGCGGGTCTGGGCGTTGGCGCGGCCCAGACCCACGAGCACCGGCAGACCCTTGGCCAGTTCCAGCATGTTGTCGGAGAGACGGTTCAAGGCGTCGATTGCCTTGGCGGTCTTATCCCCGGTGTGCAGGCCGATCAGCACCATAAAAACAGGTACCAGCGGAACGGTCAGCACAATGACGACGGCGCTGATCCAGTCGGCGGCCAGGATGCGTGCGCCCACCAGCAGCGGCACCACGGCGCAGGTAACCAGCGCCGGCAGATACTTGGCGTAGTAGTTGTCCAGTCCGTCCAGGCCGCGGGTCAGGAGCACGCTGAGCGCACCGCTGCCCATCCCGGGAACCGTTCCGCCGTCGTCCAGCACCCGGTCGGTGAGCCGGCTGCGCAGTTCGTCCTTCACACCGGCGGCCGCCCGCTGGGCCACCGTTTCCTGCGCCCACATGGCCAGGGAGCGCAGCAGCGCACCGGACACACCGGTCGCCGCGACATAGCCCCAGTCCGGGCCGCCGGCAGCCAGCCCGGCAATGCCAGCGGCGATGCCGGTGGCGAGCAAGACCAGTCCCACGGCTTTCACAGCTGCGAGCAGGCCCAGCAGGTAAAGGGCCCGGCGGCTGGTGGCGCTGACGGGAAGGACGGGTTTCACTGGGCGTTGATCCGGTGGACCGCGGGAATGGAGTCCGCCGAGACTCGCTTGCGGAACACCCAGTAGGTCCAGCCCTGGTAGAGAAGCACGATCGGCAGGCCGAACAAGGAGACCCAGCTCATGACCTGGAGGGTGTAGGGGCTGGACGATGCGTTCTCCACGGTCAGGTTCCAGGCCGAGTCGAGCGTGGACGGCAGCACCACCGGATACATGGCGGCGAAGATCGATACGGCTCCTGCCAGCAGGAACAGACCGAGGAAGGTGAAGGTCAGGCCTTCCTTCTCAAGCTGCGCCATGCGCCAGGCGATGAGGACTGCCAGGACCGCGACGGCCAGCGGAATCATCGAGAGGAAGTCGCCGCTCAGCAGCTGCACACCGATTGCCCAGGCTGCCAGGGGCAGGATGCCCAGGGGCAGCCAGCGGACCAGGGCGCGCCGGGCACGGACCCGGATTTCGCCGTCGGTCTTGAGCATCAGGAAGGCGCAGGCATGAATCAGGCTGAAGCCGACGACGGCGAGGCCGCCCAGCACGGCCCACGGCGTGAGCCAGGCGAAGGCTCCGCCCACCCGGTCACCATTCTCATTCAGCGGCAGGCCGGTGGAGGTCAGGGCCAGTGCTGCACCGACGCCGAAGGCGCTGACCAGAGAGCCCAGGGACATTGCCCAGTCCCAGCCGCCGCGCCAGCGGTCCGAATCCCGCTTGCCGCGGTATTCGATGGACACGGCACGGAAGATCAGGCCGAGCAGCACCAGGACCAGCGGGACGTAGAGCGCGGAGAACAGGGCTGCGTACCAGAAGGGGAAGGCCGCGAACGTCATGGCGCCGACGGTGATCAGCCACACTTCGTTACCGTCCCAGACGGGTCCAATGGTGTTCAGCAGGACCCGGCGTTCTCGTTCATTGCGGGCAAAGAGCTTCATGAGCATCCCCACGCCCAGGTCGAAGCCTTCGAGGAAGAGGTAGCCGACCCACAGGAAGGCGATAACGATGAACCAGATTGTTGGAAGCGTCATTTTCTGTCTCCGGTGGCGCTAGTAGGCGAAATCAAGGACGTCATCGGACTTCCGTCCGCCCGGTTTGTCCGGAGTGTCCTCAGAGTCCGGACCGTCGCCGGAGCCGCCGGCATGGACCAGCTCAGGCATCGCTGAGGGCACACCGCCCCGCACGTATTTGAAGAGCAGCCGCACCTCCACGACCAGCAGCGCCAGGTAGACCACCGTGAAGGAGATGACGGAGAACAGTAGTTCGGCACGGCTCACGCCCGGTGAGACGGCGGCAGCGGTGAACATAAATACGTTGTCGATGCCGCTGAAGCTGGGGTTGGGCACAACGACGAACGGCTGGCGGCCCATTTCGGTGAAGATCCAGCCGGCACTGTTGGCGCCGAAGGGTGCAAGGATTCCGAACACGGCCAGGCGCATCAGCCACTTGGACTGCGGAACGGTTCCCTTGCGGGTGACCCAGAGGGCGACGGCGGCGGCCGCAGCCGCGATGGCACCGAAGCCGATCATGATCCGGAATCCCCAGTACGTCACGGCCATCACGGGGAGGTAGTTAATTTCAGCCCCGGCCTGCTCGCCGTACATCGGATCATCCGGCAGATGGGTGCCGTACTTCTCCTGGTACTCCGGGATCAGGGTGTTGACGCCGTCCACGGGAGTGTCGAAGTCTCCGTTGGCCAGGAAGGACAGCAGGCCCGGGACCTCGATCAGGGTCTTGACGTCTTCGCAGTTCTTCGCGCCGACGTCACCGACGGACAGGACGGAGAACGCTGTTCCGTTGTGGCAGGCGGCTTCAGCTGCAGCCATCTTCATGGGCTGCTGCTCGAACATCAGCTTGCCCTGCAGATCACCGGTGATCGCCGTGCCGGCAAACGCGACGACGGCGACGGCGGCACCAACCCGGAGGGCTTTGATCCAGACCGCATGGTCCGTCTTGTCGCGTCCGATGGCAGCGTTCTCGCCAACGACAACGCGGCCGTTCTCATCGACAGTGTCGATTCCGTCGCGGCGCCGCTTCCACAGGTGGTACCAGGAGATGCCCAGCAGGAACCCGCCGGCGACTGCGAAGGCACCGGTAATGGTGTGCGGGAAGGCGACCAGCAGCGTGTTGTTGGTCAGGACTGCCCAGATGTCAGTCATCACGGCGCGGCCGTCGACCAGTTCAACACCAACCGGGTGCTGCATCCAGGAGTTGGCCGCGAGGATGAAGTACGCGGACAGGGCGGAGGCACCGGTGGCCAGCCAGATCGTGGCCAGGTGCAGCTTCTTGGGCAGTCTTTGCCAGCCAAAGATCCACAGCCCCAGGAACACCGATTCGGTGAAGAAGGCCAGCAGCGACTCAAGCGCCAGCGGGGCCCCGAAGACGTCGCCGACAAAGCGGCTGTACTCGCTCCAGGCCATGCCGAACTGGAATTCCTGCACCAGGCCGGTGGCCACACCCATGATGAAGTTGATCAGGAAGAGTTTTCCCCAGAACTTGGTGAGGCGGAGGTACTCCTCCTTGCCGGTGCGGACCCAGGCGGTCTGCAGCGAGGCCACCACCAGGCCCAGGCCGATGGTCAGCGGAACCATCAGGAAGTGATAAACGGTCGTGATACCGAATTGCCAGCGGGCAATCTCCAGTGCTTCCACGCGAGGATTCCTTCAGTTGAGGCAAGTTCTACAAGACGTAGAACAGTGTTCTTCTACAGATCGTAGAACACTTCGGAGACTTATTTCTACAAGACGTAGAGACTAGTCCTGAAAAACGGTATTGTTAACCCTCTCGTCACAACTATCTGGGGCTGGCCTCGATGGACATCCAGCCCGGGGACACCCCCGGCCGGAACCAAGGACGGACCCAACGAAGAAGGAACGGAACATGGCGACTCTCGGAGAGCTTGAGCGGGCAATGATGGACTTGCTGTGGGAGTCCCCCGAAGCAGCCACCGCGAATGAACTGCGGGAACAGCTCGCACAGAATGATGCCGGCCGCGCCGAAGCCAAGGGCCTCGCCGTCACCACGGTGCTGACCGTTCTGTCCCGGCTCGAGAAAAAGGGCCTGGTGGCCCGCGAACGGGACATCCGGCCGCACCGCTACCGCGCTGTGACGTCGCGCGCGGAGCACACTGCCGAACTCATGCACGAGGTGCTGGGGTCCGCGAACGACCGTGAGGCCGTCCTGGCCCGGTTTGTCGGCTCCGTTTCCGCCACCGAAGCCCAGACTCTGCGCAAGCTGCTGGAAGGCGCCTAGTCCGGCCGGACAGCGCGCCATATGTTCTGGGCCTCTTATTTCCTCGCCGGGCTGGCGATCATCCTCGCCTGGCCCGTGCCCGTAGTGCTTTCCCGCGCCAAATGGCCGGCGCGCTCCCCCTTCACCGCCATGGTGCTGTGGCAGGCGATCGCCCTTGCGGGCGGACTCTCCATGATCGGCGCGATGCTGACCTGGGGTCTTGAACCCA
Source organism: Arthrobacter sp. Helios (assembly GCF_023167125.1). Taxonomy (NCBI): domain Bacteria; kingdom Bacillati; phylum Actinomycetota; class Actinomycetes; order Micrococcales; family Micrococcaceae; genus Arthrobacter; species Arthrobacter sp. Helios. The sequence goes on along the minus strand of NZ_CP095402.1, from coordinate 1,059,905 downwards.
TTGGCGACAATCTGGCGCAGGGCATCGCCGCACTCTGGGACATCCTGGTCCAGCGCCGGCCGGCCGAGACGCTGGGCCTGGTCCATGTTTTCGCCATCAGCGCGGCCCTGCTGCTCTCAGCCCACCTCGTCTTCACGCTGCTGCTGACGTTTTACCGGATCCAGACCGCCCGGCGGCGTCACCGGGACATGCTCAACCTGCTCAGTTCTCCTTCGCTGGACAAACCAGCAACCCTGGTTATCCCGCATCCGTCACCGGTGGCGTACTGCCTGCCGGGTGGTGCGCAGTCCGTGACGGTGCTGTCCGACGGGCTGATGGACATGCTCACCGAGTCGGAACTGTCCGCCGTGATGACGCATGAAAAGGCGCATCTGAGCCAGCGTCACCACCTGCTGCTGTGGGCGTTTGCCGCGTGGCGGGCTGCGCTTCCCTGGCTTCCGACGTCCCAGCTGGCACAGCGGTCCGTCAACGAGCTGATCGAGATGCTCGCCGACGACGAAGCCCTGAAGAAGGTGGACCGGCAGACCCTCATCCGGGCCGTGGCCATCGTGGGATCGGGGTCCGGGTCAGAGTCCGCAGCCGGCGTCCCGGCTTCCGGCACCGCTGCGGTCAGCGGCGGCGGCAGCGCTGACGCCGGCGTCGGTATCGCCGGAAGGCTGAGCCGGCTGCTCACGCCGCAGCCTCCGCTGCCGCAGTGGGTCAGTGTGCTGATCCAGGCGTGTTCCGTGCTGCTCCTGGCGGTCCCTACCGTGCTCCTGTTTGCGCCCGGCCTGATTCACTGAGCCGGCCCCCTGGCTGAACCGGCTCCCTTCCCGGGGCGGCCCTAGGAAACCCTAGGCGTCGATCCGGTCCCGGTCCAGCAGGGCGGCACCTGCGATGATGAAGTCCTTGCGGGGGGCTACGTCGCTGCCCATCAGCAGTTCAAACGTGGCTTCGTCCACGTGCTGATTAGCTTCGGCTGCCTCGCTGAGGCGGATCCGGCGCAGCGTGCGGTGCCGCGGGTCCATGGTGGTTTCAGCCAGCTGGTCGGCGTCCATTTCACCCAGGCCCTTGTAGCGCTGGATGGGTTCCTTGTAGCGCTTGCCTTCCTTCTCCAGCCGGGACAGCAGCTGGTGCAGCTCTTTTTCGCTGTAGGTGTAGACCATCTCATTGGCCTTTGAACCGGAGTTGATTACCTCCACCCGGTGCAGCGGCGGGACGGCGGCATACACCCGGCCATCCTCTACCAGGGGCCGCATGTAGCGGAAGAACAGGGTAAGGAGCAGGGTGCGGATGTGCGCGCCGTCGACGTCGGCGTCGGTCATGAAAATCACCTTGCCGTAGCGGCGCGCATCGAGCTGGAAACTGCGTCCCGAGCCCGCGCCGACGACCTGGATCAAGGCAGCGCATTCGGCGTTGGACAGCATGTCCGCCACGGAGGCCTTCTGCACGTTGAGGATCTTGCCGCGGATCGGCAGCAGCGCCTGGTAATCCGAGGAGCGGGCCATCTTGGCTGTACCCAGCGCCGAGTCACCTTCCACGATGAACAGTTCCGAACGCTCCGGGTCATCGATGCGGCAGTCGGCCAGCTTGACCGGCATGGAGGACGTCTCCAGCGCGTTCTTGCGGCGCTGGGTCTCCTTGTGCACGCGGGCGGAGATGCGGGACTTCATTTCCGAGACGACTTTTTCCAGCAGCTGGGCTGCCTGGGCCTTGTCTCCGCGGGCCGTGGAATTCAGCCGGGCAGTGATTTCCTTCTCGACGACTTTGGCCACGATGGCCCGGACGGCGGAGGTCCCGAGGATCTCCTTGGTCTGGCCTTCAAACTGGGGTTCGGCCAGCCGGACGGTGAGAACTGCGGTGAGGCCCGCGAAAACGTCGTCTTTCTCGATCTTGTCGCTGCCCGCCTTGAGCTTGCGTACGTTGGCTTCGATCACCTTGCGGAAGGTCTTGAGGACCGCCTGCTCGAAGCCGGCCTGGTGCGTGCCGCCCTTGGGCGTGGCAATGATGTTAACGAAGCTGCGCACGTTGGTTTCGTAGCCAATCCCCCAGCGCAGGGCAATGTCCACCTCGCAGTCGCGTTCCAGTTCGGTAATCTGACTGTGCCCCCGCTCGTCGAGGACCGGAACGGATTCCTTGAACTTGCCGGTGCCGTGCAGCCGCCAGATGTCCGTGACCGGTGCATCCGCAGCGAGGAAGTCGACAAACTCGGAGATGCCGCCGTCGTGGTGGAAAACCTCTTCGACGGGGCCATCCTCCCCCGGAGTGCCGGGCAGCCGGCGTTCGTCGCGCAGCGTGATGCGCAGGCCGGGCACCAGGAAGGATGTCTGGCGGGCGCGCGCTTCGAGCTCCGGGTAGGAGAATTTTGCGTCGGGGGTGAAGATCTGCCGGTCGGCCCAGTACCGGATGCGGGTGCCGGTTACCCCGCGCTTGGCTTTCCCGACCACTTCCAGTTTGGAGCTCTCAAGGAAGGGCGTGAATTTTGCGTCCGGGGACGGCTTGGACCCGGTGTCGGCGAAAACGCCCGGCTCTCCGCGGCGGAAGGTCATCTGGTAGGTCTTGCCTGCCCGGTCCACCTGGACATCAAGCCGGGAGGAGAGTGCATTGACAACTGATGCGCCGACGCCGTGCAGGCCGCCGGAGGCTGCGTAGGATCCGCCGCCGAATTTGCCGCCGGCGTGCAGCTTGGTGAACACGACCTCGACGCCGGAGAGGCCGGTCTTTGGCTCGATGTCCACCGGGATGCCGCGGCCGTCGTCGTGGATTTCCACGGAGTTATCCGCGTGCAGGATGATCCGGATGCTCTGGCCGTGGCCGGCGAGGGCCTCATCCACCGAGTTGTCGATGATCTCCCAAAGGCAGTGCATCAGACCGCGGGAGTCGGTGGAGCCGATGTACATGCCGGGCCGTTTGCGCACGGCTTCCAGGCCCTCGAGCACGGAAAGGTGTCGGGCGTTGTACTCAGTATCCAGGGGAACCACGTGTGCTGAACTCCTCGGGCCGGGGCGCGGCCTGTTGTACGGCGGATAGCCTTGACGGCTTGGGAACCGGCGGAAACCGGCCTCTCTCTAGGTTAATGCCCGGCGGTGACTCCGCCCGCCAGCGACTCAGCCGCCGGGGCTTTTCCCGGTGATGTCCGCGTCACTACGGCCGGGCCCGAAGGGCAGGTTTCCTACGCGCAGAGCGAAAGACACGCCCTGATGGAAAGGCTTGCCGCGCAAAGGTGGTTATATGAAGTATCAACACCCTTAAGGAGGCACTCATGACAGCAGCAGTTGCTACCCGTCATCTCAACACGCTGGACCGCTGTGACCGCTGCGGTGCACAGGCGTATGTTCGTGCGGTACTCGAATCCTCCGGTGGGGAACTTCTCTTCTGCGCTCATCATGCCCGTGCGGTGGAGGCCAATCTTCGGCCTCTGACGTCCGAGTGGCAGGATGAAAGCGCACGGCTGCACCAGAAGGCCGGCGTTTCGGAAGAGTAATTCCACACCGGCATTTCCAGACTTGACGAAGGCCCCTCCCGGCGGGAGGGGCCTTCGTTTTTGCCCGGATACTCCCGGATACTTCAGTGCCCCGGCTCAAGAGTGTCCCGCAGCAGCTGCTGCGGGACACTCTTGTTACCCCTCCCCGGACAGGTGCCCGTGGACCAGGTCCGGCTCCGGAGCCAGTTCCTGCAGGACCGCGCTGCAGGCGCTGGGAACCGGCTCGACGATCCGTGCCATTCCGGTCCGGCTGAGCCTGCGCGCCGTTTCACTGAGCGGGCCGCCGGCAATGATGACCGACTCGGCGCCGTCGTTCCGACTGGACTCCCGGACCGCTGCTGCGAGTTCGAGGAACTGCTGCTCAGGGTCGGCAGCGAGAACCAGGGGTGCGGACCCGGTGAGCCGAACACCTGTAAACCATTGGCCGCAGCCGTGCTCCTCAACCAGGGCCGTCAGGGAACCGGCCAGCAGCGGGGTGCTGGTTGCCATGCCAAATCGGCGCCCCGCTCCGCAGGCTGACCGGATGGAGGCCTGGCCGATACCGATCACCGGGATTTCCAGCGTTTCGTCGAGCGCCCGCCTGCCCGGGTCGCCGATGGCAGCAACAACCACAGCCTTCACGTTCGGCGCGTCCGGCCCCTCCAGATAGCCGAAGACAGCGTCCCGCACATGCTGTGCCGATTCTGCCAGCGCGTCCGGATCAAGGATCATCCGCGGGCCGGCAGCGGCGGTCAGGGCAACCACTTCGATCCCCCGGGGTCCAAGGATTTCCGTGGCAATTCCAGCCATCAGACTGGTCGTCGCCTGGTTGGTGTTGGGATTAACCAGGAGCACCTTGCCCCCTGTGGCAGGCCTAGTGCCCATAGATGGCTCCAGCTTCTTCATCAGCGTCCTCCTCCAGCGGCTGGCCGAACGTCTCCGGCGGGAACTGGACAACGATCGCCAGAATAACGAACAGGCAGGCCAGAGCCGTAAACATGCCCATGAGTCCCGCAGTATCAAAAATGACGCCGGAGATCAGGGGGAAAAGCCCGCCCGACAGCGAACCCGCCGCCAGGATGATGGAGGTGCCGAAGCCACGGGTGCGGGTCGGGTACAGTTCCGGGGCGAACAGCCAGATGGTCGTATTGAGGATAATGACCGCAAAGTTGAAGATGGCGCCGAAGAGGACGACGAGGGAAATGTCTGTTGCCAGGAAGGCCATCGACAGCCCCGCCGCACACCCCAGGACCGCCGCACCGGTGAGGACTTTTTTGCGCGGGAGACGGCTGGCCATGTAGGCGGCGGCGCAGGCGCCCACGAGCGACCCGGACTGCATGATGAGGGTGAACCAGAGACTGGTGTTCACCTCATAGCCGCGGGACACCAAAATGGTGGGCATCAGGGTAAGCATGGAGATCTGGGCTGCGTAGGACATGCACACCGCGATGCACATCAGCACGGTCCCTCGGAGCAGACGGCCCCGCAGCGCGTCCTTCCAGTGGCCCTTGGACCCGGTGACAACGGGGTCCGGAAGAGCCGTGATGTAGGTGTCCGGATCATCGATCCGTCCGGCCAGTTTGTTCCGGGCCAGCCGGGTGATCACGAGGTTCGCTTCGTCGAGCCGCCCCTGGGAAGCCAGGAACCGGGGTGTTTCCGGAACATAACGGCGGAAGAACATCACCAGGAGGGCCGGGATGAAGAGCAGGCCAAAGACCCACCTCCACTTGTCCGGACCGTCGAAAAGCGTGAAGACGAGGATGCCGAAGGCCGGCGCCAGCATGTTGCCAAGGCCCGCGGCGGTCACGTTGATCAGGCCAACGGCCGTTCCACGGTGCTTTGCCGCGAAGAACTCGGCCATCATGATCACCGCGACTGCGATTTCACCGCCCAGGCCGAATCCCACAATGAAGCGGCCGGCGGCAAGGACGGGGTAGTTCGGGGCCAGCGCACACAGCAGTGATCCCCCGGCGAAAATGATGAGGTTGATCATCAACATGTTCCGGCGTCCGTATTTGTCCATAATGAGGCCGGTAGCCAGCCGTCCCAGAGCCGTGGCTGTGAACGTCATGGTGTTCAGGAATCCGATCTCACCTGCCCCAAGACCCCAGGACTCGCGCAGGACAGGGCCGGTGATACCCACAGCGTTCTGTTCCAGCGCGTCGAAGAACACGCCCAGCAGAATCATCACCACGATCTGGCGGTGGGCCCCAGTGACGCCGATACGCTGGTAGGCGCCTTCTATCTGATGGCCGAGGCTGGTTTTCGAACTCCCAGCTTCCGCAACTTTCTCTTCCAATGTCTGCTCCTTTGAGCTCAGCAGCCGGGCACTCACCTTTGAGTACGCAAAATCGACTTCCACATCGTGGATATTCCTTATCGCTGAGAGGAATATGTGAGCTAAGTTACATTAGAGAAGAGGGGTGTTCAATGGTTCTGGGGAATCGCTCTCCAGCAAGGCCTTTTCGGCGTCATGTTGGGGCGCGAAGCCCACAAACACCTGGGCAATGAACCGCCTCAAGGACATACAAAAGGGCCTGAGCCCGGTGTGTTACCGGATTCAGGCCCTCGTGGCTGTGCCTATTTAGCTGTGCATTTTATCGGTGCTTTTGCCGCTGCCCAGCTGCCATGCGTCGCGGCCGCCGGAGACTGTTGCTGCCGCGGCCGGCGGCAGCAACAGCCTGGCTTAGTCCAGGTAGTCGCGCAGGACCTGCGACCGTGACGGGTGACGCAGCTTGGACATGGTCTTGGACTCGATCTGGCGGATCCGCTCGCGGGTCACGCCGTAAACCTTGCCAATCTCATCCAGGGTCTTGGGCTGACCGTCGGTGAGGCCGAAACGCATGGCCACAACGCCTGCTTCGCGCTCGGACAGCGTGTCCAGGACGGAATGCAGCTGTTCCTGCAGCAGCGTGAAGCTGACTGCGTCAGCCGGCACCACAGCTTCGGAGTCCTCGATCAGGTCGCCGAACTCCGAGTCGCCGTCCTCGCCAAGGGGGGTGTGCAGCGAAATCGGCTCGCGGCCGTACTTCTGGACCTCGACAACCTTTTCCGGCGTCATGTCCAGTTCCAGTGCCAGTTCCTCAGGAGCCGGTTCGCGGCCGAGGTCCTGAAGCATCTGCCGCTGGACACGGGCAAGCTTGTTGATGACTTCAACCATGTGCACCGGGATACGGATGGTGCGTGCCTGGTCAGCCATGGCGCGTGTGATCGCCTGACGGATCCACCAGGTGGCGTACGTCGAGAACTTGAAGCCCTTGGTGTAGTCGAACTTCTCCACCGCACGGATCAGACCCAGGTTGCCTTCCTGGATCAGGTCCAGGAAGAGCATGCCGCGGCCGGTGTAGCGCTTGGCCAGGGACACGACCAGGCGCAGGTTCGCTTCAAGCAGGTGGTTCTTGGCGCGCTTGCCGTCGTGGATGATCTGCTGCAGATCCCGCTTCAGCTTGGGATCCATGTCCGGATCCGCCGCGATCTTCTCTTCGGCGTACAGACCGGCCTCGATACGCAGCGCCAGATCAACTTCCTGCTCTGCGTTAAGCAGTGCGACCTTGCCGATCTGCTTCAGATAATCCTTGACGGGGTCTGCCGTGGCGCCCGCAGACACTACCTGCTGGGCGGGGGCGTCGTCGTCGTCAGCGTCGGAGTAAACGAATCCGGATCCGGTGGGCGCAGCTTCAGGCGCGTCACCCTCGGCAGCTTCGGTGTCCACGTCGGCGGGATCAACCTCAGTCTCTTCAGACTGGGCGTCGGCGTCCTCGGCTGCCTTCTTCGCTGCCGCGGTCTTGGCGGCGGCGGTCTTGGCCGGGGCCTTGCGGGCTGCCGGCTTGCGGGCTGGTTTGGCGGCCGTCTTGGTGGCTGCGGCGGTGGCTGCCTCGGCAACCTCGGGTGCGGCAGTCACAGTGTCAGTCTCTTTGACAGCAGTTGTCTTTCTCGCGGACACAGAAAACCTTTCAATACGGCGGGCTGCGGCGCCACCATGGGGGTAACACCACTATGACCCTGTCAAGTCCGTGCTAAAACCAAATGGTCGGTGCGCGGGATGCTTTCTATGAAAACGCACCGCGCCCGGTTCCTTATTCCCTCCGTTTGTCAACGGAAGGTGTGGAACGACACTTGATACACGAACCCAACCGGGTCTCGGTTCCCATTGTCGCATGTTTTCGGTCAACCACCAGCACAACGGCCGGGCCTGAGGACACCGTGTCTGCCGACGGAGAACGGGGGCTGAAAGGCGCGGATCCGGCCGGGGCCTAGCCTGTACCGCCACCCCGCCACGCGGTCTGCGGAGACTGCGACCATTCCGGAAGTTCACCCCGCATCAGGAGGGCCTGCAGCAGCTGGGCCAGCCGGTAGCCGGGCTGGACGCGCAGGGCCCCGGAAAGACAGAGATCTGCCCGGGAACTGCGGCCACGGGCCCACTCCAGCCAACCAAGCAGCGTCAGCACCGCTGCCGCCGATTCGCCGGACGCGGGCCCCAGCAGGGATGTGAGCGCCCCATGTGCGCGGTCCAGGCTGTTCCAATCGGGGGCCAGGCTCCCGCGGCCAATCAGGACATTGCGGAAGACGCTGCCGGCTTCCAGGGATCCAGCCTGCGGCAGGCCGGAACCCTTCCCGCTTCCGGCCTCCCCACCTGCACCCCGCTTCTCGCCGCCGAGCCAGTACCGGGCACCGGCTGCCGCGGCCGGGAGACCCATCGCCGCCAGTACCAGCACCGCATCCCTGATTGGCTTGGATTCCAGGCTCGCAAGGAGCAGGCCGTCACGCTCCGGGGTGCGGTGCCCCTTGAAACATTCGTCCCAGGCCTCGAGCGTCCGGATGAAATGTTCAGGCTTTGTCCATCTGCCTGCCAGGCGGCTCCGGCTGGCTGCCTGGCTCGTGGCAGTCACGGGATCGGACGGTTCGCTGCCGGGGAAATTAATGCCCCGCAGCCCGGCATCAGCCCGCAGCGATGAGGCGTAGGCGCTGCCCCGGAAAACAAGTTCAGCGTTGAGCCGGCTTCCTGCAATCCGGTCAAGCGGAAAGCCCGGCCAGGGACAGCATTCCTGCGAGGTGCAGAAGTAATCCCGCCAGTGACCGTTTCCGGACAGCCAGCCGTTCCGCAGTTCCAGCCCCCGCGACGCGAGGCCTTCCCGAAGGCGGCCCACCAGTCCGTTGTACGGCGGGGGCTCTCCGGCACCCCAGGGCTGCTCCGTGTACACAATCACGAGGACACCATCAGCCTCTTCGTCGCCGGCCAGGAGACTGCAGATCCGGGCACAGTAAGCGGCTTCGAATCCGGTGTCTCCGGTCCGCCGCCCAGCTTTTCCCCTGCGGGTGCCGGTGTTACGGCCCGGAAGATCGAGCCGCAGCGTGGCCCCGAGTCTGCGGCCGCGGAGGGCCAAAAGGACCAGCGATTCCTCCGGCGCGAAGCCCAGGCAGTGCGGCACGAACGCCAGGATGTCTTCCGGTGATCCCGCCGACAGCCCGGTGCTGCCGGCACTCCCGAACGGGTCCGGTCCAAAGGCCCCCGGCCCTGCGGCTGCCGGCTTCTCCGGGACGCTGCCGGCAGCAGAACCGTCAGGAGAGCCGGTTCCTGCACGGAGCGGCGCGCCACCCGGGCCAGGTGGTTCCCGACGGCCGGTGTGATCGGAGGTGACGTGGTCTGAGGCGGCGTGATCGGCGGCGGACTGACCTGGTGCCGCACCGCCCGTCAGAGGCTTGCCGGAGCTGTGTGGTTCGTTCATCCGGCCAGCCTGCGCTGCGCAGGAGCGCGCCGGACGGCGCCTGCCCCCGTTGTGGACGGGGCCAGGCCCCTGCCGCCGCCGAACTGCGATGTGGAGGAGCAGTGGATGTGGAGGAGCAGTGTTTGAAGAAGCCGTGTTTGGAGCCCCGGTGCTTTGGAGGAGCCCTGTATTGGAAGAACAGTGCCGCTGGCGGACCGGGGCCTAGGGAGACGCCGCCGTCACATCCGGCCCGCCGGCGGGCGGGATGCGGCAGAGCGGCGGGCGGACTAGTCCCCGGCCGGAGTGTCCTGCCCGGTGCTCCCCCGGCTTTGGCGCTCGTCCCGCCGGCGCTGGCGTTCCCGGGCCAGGGCTTCCCGCAGCGGGGGAAGGTGCAGCCCCTCCCCGGCCATGCGCGTGCGGACCATGCTGCGGCTCCGCAGGATTCCGGCAACACCGAGGCCCATCACACCAAATTGGACGGCGAGGGCGATGCGGAAGGAAGAGAGGTTGTACAGGTCACCGTTCGAAAAACCGCTGGAATACAGCAGGTCCAGGACCAGCCCGATCAGGTACATCGAGATCAGGGACGCCAGGAACCCGCCAATGTTCACGATTCCGGTTGCCGTTCCCAGGCGGCTGCTCGGATTGAAGGTCCGGGCGAAGTCAAAGCCGATCATGGACCCCGGCCCGCCGACTGCGAGCACGGCCACGAGAATCAGGAGCAGCCAGACCGGCGCCGGGCCGGGCCAGACCATCACCGCAAGCCAGGCTGCGGCCATGGCTCCGGCGATCAGCAGCACCATCAGGGAACGGCGCAGCGGATGCCGGCCCACCCAGGTTCCCAGCCAGGGCCCGCAGAGGATTGCCACGGTGACGAAGAACGTCATCAGGAACGAGGCGGTGGCCGGGGTGACCTTCTCAGCGCTGACCAGGTACGGGTAGCCCCACATCATCACGAAGACCGTGCCGGGGAACTGGATGGTGAAGTGCGTCCAGAGACCCAGCCGGGTGCCGGGATGCCGCCAGGCCGCTGCGAGGGAGGAACCGCCGGCCTGCCCGGCAGCAGGCGCCGGACTGCTGCCCGCGGGGCGGTTGCGGATCAGCGCGGCCGCAAGGACCAGTGCCAGCACAGACAGTGCCGCGGCGCTGATAAACGCGGTGTTCCAGCCGAAACTGCGCAGCACGAAGGCGAAGGGGATAGCACTGGCGATCTGCCCGAGCTGCCCGACGATGCCGGTCCACTGCGTCAGGATGGGCACTCTTGCCGCCGGGAACCAGGCCGGCAGCAGCCGGAGAACCGAGATAAAGGTCAGCGCGTCTCCCGCACCCACCAGGGAACGGCCCGCGATGCCGGCGGTAACGGAGTCCGCAACGGCGAGCTGAAACTGGCCGGCACACATCAGTGCTGCACCGGCAGCAATCAGCAGCCTTGGGCCAAACCGGTCCACCAGCATGCCCACCGGGATCTGCAGGCCCGCATATACCAGCAGCTGCACAACCGTGAAAACGGACAGCACCGAAGCCGTCGCTGAGAAACGTTCGGTTGCTTCAACCCCGGCGACGCCAAAGGCCGTGCGCTGGGTAACGGCCACCATGTACGCAAAAACACCGGCTCCCCAGACGAGCCAGGCTCCCTTATGCTTCACGCTGCCCTCCCCGCGGCAGCGCGGGGGCTGCTACCCGGCCGGGGGCGTCCCCGCTCCACCGGAACGTCCGGGATCTTCGTCCCTGCCGGGAAGCGCGGTGGGGCCATTCGGTTCAACAGTGTCCTCGTCCTTCGTTACCTGCTGCGGATCGGGCTCGTCCGCGGATTCCTGGCCCAGCGCATCAAGCAGCGCCTCTGTTTCTTCCTCGGCCTGTGGGCTGGCAAGGTAGGCCTCGACGGCGGCGCCCAGTTCTTCGGCGTCGGGCAGCTCGTCGTTGTCCTTGACCAGGAGCGAGCGGCGGGCGGTGCTGCCGGTGAACTCGTCGTAGCGGCTTTCGAGGGTCGCGACGACACCACGGACCTCCGCCGACGCTTCAACCTGTTCTGCAATCTGCTTGCCAACCTCGCGTCCGGCCTCACGGAGCCGGTCGGTGGGCAGCATCAGGTTGGCGGCGGCACCAAGGTATTCGAGCGCCGCCACGGCGGCTGGTGGAAACTCGGCGTCGGAAAGATAGTGCGGTACGTGCACCACGTGCCCAATGACGTCAACGCCGGCTTCGGTGAGCCGCAGTTCGAGCAGATGCCCGACGGCGGCCTGGATCTGGGCGGTCGGCTTCCAGGAGCTGATTCCCTCGATCAGGTCCGGACGGTTGCCGTGGGCTGTCACGCCGATCGGCCGGGTGTGCGGCACCGGCATGGGCACGGAATGCACCCAGGCCACCAGCGAAACCTCCAGGGTTTCAACGATCCGCAAAACAGCGGCCGTGAACCGCTCCCATTGCAAGTCCGGTTCAAATCCGGTGAGGAAAAGAAATGGTTCCCCGAGCCCGTCATAAAAGCGGTGAAGCTCGATTCGCGGCGGCTCGTAGCCGGTGAAGTGGTCTTCCACGAAAGTCAGCTGGGGGCGGCGCGCCCGGTAGTCAATGAGCTGGTCCGCATCGAACGTCGCCACCAGTTCGTGCTCCAGGTTCTCGAACAGTTCGTCCCGTACCTGGCTTACTACGTGGCCTGCCTCGCCGAAACCGGTGAACCCGGCGATCAGCCGAAGGCCGCGCAGGTCAGCGGATGCGGCCAGTTCCGGGTTCAGGTTAAACAGGGTCAGCGGATCAAGCATGGTCTTACCTTCCTGCAACTCGTCCCGTTTGGTCGGCGGGCGGCGCTCTACAAAACAAGCGCGGTGTTGTCTATCCCTTACTACAGGGTAAACGTCAGCGGGGACCCGATTCATTCCGGACCGCCGTGCGGCATCGGCGTGCCGGGCTTCGGAGAGACTACGATCGGTACAGCAGAGCGTTACCAAACAGACAAAAACGTGAGGATGAAGCTTCGTGAGCAAAGCCAGTGAGCCCGACCTGCAGGTGGTTTCCCGGGATGCGCGCAAGGTCGCAGCGCAGGCCCTGGTAGTGGGGGTTGGGCAAAGCCCGGATGGCCCTGTGCTGGTTGACAGTCCGCTTTCGCAGAAGGCGTCTTCCGCCCTCGCCGGCTCCTTTGCCCTGCTCGGGGTCACCGGTGCCCCGGACCAGGTCGTCCGGATCCCGGGCCTGCCGGAGCACGATGCCCAGATGCTGGTTCTCGCCGGACTTGGACCGGTTTCGGCCGGCGAATCCCTGAGCCCGGAAACCCTCCGCCGCTCCGCCGGTTCCGCGGTGCGTCAGCTGGCCGGGACAAAGAGCGTGGCCCTGGCACTCCCGGCTGCCACCATCGAGGACGCAGCCGCCGTCGCGGAAGGCGCCCTGCTCGGCGCCTACAGCTTCACTGAGTACCGCAGCGCGCATGCCTCGAAGGCTCCCGCCCCGGTGTCCCTGATTACCGTTGTCACCTCAGCGGCAAATGACGCAGCCCTGAAACCGGCAGTTGAACGGGCGCGGATCCTGGGCCGGGCCGTCAACGCCACCCGCTCCCTGGTTAACCAGCCCCCCAGCCACCTCTACCCGGAGAGCTTCGCCGCGGCAGCCCGCGAGGCGGCCAAATCCCTGCCGGTCAAAGTGACGGTGTGGGACGAGAAGAAGCTGGAACGCGAGGGCTTCGGCGGCATCCTTGGCGTCGGCAAGGGCTCAGCCCGCCCGCCCCGCCTGGTCAAAGTCGAATATGCCCCTGCCCGGGCCAAAGCAAAGCTGGCCCTGGTCGGCAAGGGCATCACCTTCGATACCGGCGGCATCTCGCTGAAACCGGCCGCAGGCATGCAGGCCATGAAATCGGACATGGGCGGCGCCGCCGTCGTCCTTAACGCCCTGCTGGCGGTTGCCGAACTGGGGCTGCCCGTGAAGGTGACAGCCTGGCTGTGCCTGGCCGAAAACATGCCTTCCGGAACGGCGCAGCGGCCCTCCGATGTGCTGACCACCTACGGCGGGCGCACCGTGGAGGTCCTCAATACCGACGCCGAAGGCCGTCTGGTGATGGCCGACGGCCTGGCTGCCGCCAGCGAGGAGGCGCCGGATGTCCTGATCGACGTCGCCACCCTGACCGGCGCCCAGATGGTCGCCTTGGGCAACCGCGTCTCCGCTGTGATGGGCGAAGACGGCGTCCGGGATGCGGTGAAAGCCGCAGCGGACCGCGCCGGTGAACTGTTCTGGCCGATGCCCCTGCCGGAGGAGCTGCGAGCCAGCCTGGATTCACAGACAGCGGACCTTGCGAACATCGGTGAACGCTTCGGCGGCATGATGACCGCAGCGGTCTTCCTGCGCGAGTTTGTCGGCGAAGTCGACGGCGTGAAGATCCCCTGGGCGCACCTGGATATCGCCGGGCCCGCATTCAACGAAAGCGCCCCCTACGGCTACACGCCGAAGGAAGGGACCGGCGTCGCCGTCCGCACCCTGGTTGCTTACGCCGAAGACGTGATCTCGCGCTCGGTATAACACCCATTACTGTTACCTGCGCAACGTATTAGGCAATTGTTGCGCGTGTTTCTCCTAACAATCCCTATTCCGCTGCCATTGCCGAGTGGCTGAGGCACAAAGGGGGAGATAGTGTGAGACCTGATCACAACCGCCCAAATCACTAACCGACGCGCCCTAAGTGCGTCAACCGATTACGCGAGGGAGCGTCCACGTGGCCGATAAGGCAACTGCGCAAGAATTCGACATCCTGATCCTCGGAGGGGGCAGCGGCGGATACGCCGCAGCCCTGCGTTCCGTGGAACTGGGTTTTTCCGTTGGCCTCATCGAGAAGGGGAAGCTCGGCGGCACCTGCCTGCATAACGGCTGTATCCCGACCAAGGCCCTGCTGCACTCGGCGGAAATCGCCGAGAATGCAAAGACGGCGGAGAAATACGGGATCAAGGCCACGTTCGACTCCGTGGACATGAACGCAGTGAACTCCTACAAGGACAACATCATTGCCGGCAAGTTCCGCGGCCTGCAGGGCCTGATCAAGTCCAAGGGCGTCACCGTGATCGAGGGCGAAGGCCGTCTCACGAGTGAAAAGACCATTGAGGTGAACGGCGAAACCTACACGGGTTCCAACATCATCCTCGCCACCGGTTCCTACTCCCGTTCACTGCCGGGCCTGGAAATCGGCGGCCGCGTGCTGACGTCGGACCAGGCACTGAACCTGGACTACGTCCCCAAGAGCGCCATCATCCTCGGCGGCGGCGTCATCGGCGTCGAATTTGCCTCGGTCTGGAACTCCTTCGGCGTGGACGTCACCATCATCGAGGGCCTTCCCTCCCTGGTCCCCAACGAAGACGCGGCCATCATCAAGAACCTGGAGCGCGCCTACAAGAAGCGCGGCATCAAGTTCAACACCGGCACCTTCTTCGACAAGGTCGAGCAGAACGACGACGGCGTCAAAGTCACCCTGGTGGACGGCAAGACCTTCGAAGCGGATCTGCTTCTGGTCGCCGTCGGCCGGGGTCCCGTCACCGCCAACCTGGGCTATGAAGAGGCCGGCCTCACCATGGACCGCGGCTTCGTTATCACCAACGACCGCCTGCACACCGGCGTGGGCAACGTCTACGCCGTCGGCGACATTGTTCCTGGCCTGCAGCTGGCGCACCGCGGTTTCCAGCAGGGCATCTTTGTGGCCGAGGAAATTGCCGGCCTGAAGCCCGTTGTGGTCGAAGACGTCAACATCCCGAAGGTCACGTACTGCGAGCCGGAAATCGCCTCGGTTGGCCTGACCGAGGCCAAGGCCAAGGAAAAGCTCGGTGCCGAGAACGTCCAGGTGCAGGAATACAACCTGGCCGGCAACGGCAAGACCTCGATTCTCGGCAGCTCCGGCCTGATCAAGATGGTGCGGGAGAAGGATGGCCCCATCATTGGTGTCCACATGATCGGCGGCCGCATCGGCGAGCAGATCGGTGAAGCACAGCTGATCGTGAACTGGGAAGCCTACCCGGAGGACCTGGCCGGCCTGCTCCACGCCCACCCCACGCAGAACGAAGCCCTCGGCGAGGCTGCCATGGCCCTTGCCGGCAAGCCGCTGCACGGCTGACACACAGCAAGTATTCCCTGGTGCACCCGGCAGCATTGATGCCGGGTGCACTAGGCTTCAAACCAACCAGCACCAGCGGCACGGCTGGTCAAAGAACTAACAAGGAGAAACGGGGACACTATGTCTGAAACCGTGAACTTACCCGCGCTCGGTGAGAGCGTCACCGAAGGCACCGTCACCCGCTGGCTGAAGCAGGTAGGCGATACCGTCGCCGTAGACGAGCCCCTGCTCGAAGTTTCCACCGACAAGGTCGATACCGAGATCCCCTCCCCCGTCGCCGGCGTTATTGAGGAAATCCTCGTCGCTGAAGACGAGACCGCAGAGGTCGGAGAGGCACTCGTGCGCATCGGCGACGGGTCCGGCTCCTCCGATTCCTCCTCCGACGCCCCGGCGGCAGAAGCTCCGGCCGAGGAAGCACCGGCTGAAGAGAAGGCTCCGGAAGCACCGGCGGAAGAGGAGGCTCCGGCACAGGAGTCAGGTTCCTCCGATTCCGGCGACAGCACTGACGTCACGCTGCCGGCACTCGGGGAGAGCGTCACCGAAGGCACCGTCACCCGCTGGCTGAAGGCCGTCGGCGACGACGTTGCCGTGGACGAGCCGCTGCTTGAGGTCTCCACTGACAAGGTCGATACCGAGATCCCGTCCCCCGTTGCCGGCAAGCTGCTGGAGATCCGGGTGAACGAAGACGATACCGCCGAGGTTGGCTCCGTCCTGGCAGTCATCGGCTCCGGCGCCGCCGCACCGTCGAAGGCAGAGCCGAAGGAAGCCGAGCCGGTTGCGGCCGCGCCGTCGACCGAACGCGAAGAGCCGGTCGCCGAGCCGAAGCAGGCAGCTCCCAAGGAAGAAGCCCCGAAGGCTGCACCCAAGGAAGCCCCCAAGCAGGAAGCTGCGAAGGAAGACGCTGCGGGCTCCGAGGGCACCTACGTCACCCCGCTGGTCCGCAAGCTGGCCAACGAGCACGGCATCGACCTCTCCACCGTCAAGGGCAGCGGCGTAGCCGGCCGCATCCGCAAGCAGGATGTCCTGGCTGCCGCCGAGGCGAAGAAGGCTGAAGCACAGGCCCCGGCCGCCGCTTCGTCCTCCGCAAAGGCTGCCCCGGCCGCCAAGATCAGCGAGGAAAGCGCCAAGCTGCGCGGCACCACGGTCAAGGCTCCCCGGATCCGGCAGACCATTGCCCGCCGGATGGTCGAGTCCCTGGATACGTCGGCCCAGCTGACGCAGGTCCACGAAGTGGACATGACCCGCATCGCTGCCCTGCGCCAGCAGGCCAAGGCCGGGTTCAAGGCGCAGAACGGCGCCAACCTGACCTTCCTGCCGTTCATCGCCAAGGCTGTCGTTGAGGCACTGAAGCAGCACCCGGTCCTCAACGCCGCCTACGATGCCGAGAAGCAGGAAATCACCTATCACGACGCCGAGCACCTGGCGATCGCGGTGGATACCGATAAGGGTCTGCTGGTTCCGGTCATCAACGATGCCGGAGACCTGAACATCGCCGGCCTTGCCAAGCGCATCGCCGATGTCGGGGCACGCACCCGCAACAACAAGATCGGCCCGGATGAACTGTCCGGGGGAACGTTCACCATCACCAACATCGGCAGCGTCGGAGCCCTCTTTGACACGCCGATCATCAACCAGCCTCAGGTCGGTATCCTGGGCACCGGCGCGATCGTCAAGCGTCCGGTGGTCCGCACCGATGCGGACGGCAATGACACCATTGCCATCCGCTCGATGATGTACCTCTCCCTGACCTACGACCACCGTCTGGTGGACGGTGCCGACGCCGGCCGCTTCCTGCAGACCCTGCGGGCACGGCTGGAAGAAGGCAACTTCGAGGCTGATCTGGGCCTCTAAGCCTGATACCGGCGGCGGGCGGCTCCTTTATGGGACCGTCCGCCGCCGGCGTTAACCCGCTTTTCCGACTGTTCTACCCGTTGTAGAATAGTTACCCCGCAAATTACGAACCTCTGACATAGTGTCGGTAAGATCGGAATATGGATTTCCTTCACAGCTTCCTTGTCTTCCTGCACATTCTTGGCGCTGCCATGGTTGTAGGCATCTGGATCGCACGGATCAAGAACCCGACCGTTATGCCCGGCCAGTTCCACGCCGCTCTGCTCCAGCTGGTCACCGGCCTGGCGCTGGTCGGACTGAACGAGATGGGTGACGGCGACGTCAACCACCTCAAGATCGGCGTCAAGCTCATCATCACCCTGGCCATCGCAGTTCTCGCGTTCATCGGCCAGCGCAAGTACAAGAAGGACGAGCCGGTATCACGCACCCTGGCGAACAGCGTCGGCATCCTCGCCGTTGTGAACATCGCTGTAGCCACCATGTGGTAACAGCCTTTCCTCAGGGACCGCAGCAGCAGTCCTCAAGGTTCCTCCTCTCCGCCTTCGGAGGGGAGGAATTCTCTTTAAGCGGCCCCGTCGATGCGCAACCCGGGCTGGCCGAGGTCTGGCTCCTGCGTGGATGACCTGCAAGGATGGGCGGCAGCGCCGGCGTTGCCGGCCCCAGACCCATCCCATTCTGAGGAGCATCCATGGCTACTGTCCGTTCAGCCCACACCGTCTGGCACGGCGATCTTTTCCACGGCAGGGGTGAAGTCACCCTCGATTCGTCCAACCTCGGCACCTATGACGTCACCTGGAAAGCACGGGCGGAGGAAGCCGACGGGAGGACCAGCCCGGAGGAACTGATTGCAGCGGCTCATTCGGCCTGCTTCTCCATGGCTTTCAGCAATGCCCTGGCGGAGGCCGGCAAGACTGCCGAACGCATCGAAACCTCCGCAGAGGTGACCTTCGTGCCCGGCACCGGCATTACCGGCAGCCACCTGCGTGTCTCCGCGGCAGTCCCGGGCCTGACCGCCGAAGAATTCACGGACATCGCAGAGTCCGCTAAGACCGGCTGCCCCGTGTCCCAGGCACTTGCCGGCGTCACCATCACCATGGAAGCTTCACTGGAGTCCTAACACCCCGGCAGCTGCCCAAGCGGCAGAGGACCCCCTCCCGGTCCGGGAGGGGGTCCTCTGCCGCTGCAGGAGCCGGCTAGGAGTCCGCTGCGGTGTCCTGCGGACGCGGCGGCAGCGGAGCCGGGCGCAGGCTGGGATACCCCTCCCGCGCCGGTGGCTGGTCCGTCGGAAGCTCGGAGAGCATCTCCTTGAGAATTCCCACGCCGTGTTCGAGCTGCGGGTCCTCCCCCGCGGCATAGGCGTGCGGCGGGTAAGGAACTTCGATGTCCGGCTCTACGCCGCGGTTCTCCACCCCAAAGCCGATACCACCGGTGAACCAGTACGCGTACCTCGGCTGCGTCACTCCGGTGCCGTCCGCCAGCGCGAACCTGCCGTCGATGCCGACGACGCCGCCCCACGTCCGGGTGCCGATCACCGGGCCGATGCCCCGCAGCTTCGCCACCTGGGTGACGATATCTCCGTCCGACCCCGCGAACTCATCTGCCAGAAGGACGACCGGGCCCCGCGGCGACTGGGCGGGATACGTACCCGGCTGCTCCCCGCGCGGAAGGCTCCAGGCGGTGACCTTGCGGCCGATCAGCTCCGCCACCAGCTGCGAGGTGTGTCCACCCCGGTTATGCCGGACGTCGATGATCAGGGCATCCTTCGCAGCTTCGCTGTCCAGATCCCGGTGCAGCTGGGCCCAGCCGCTGGCAACCATATCCGGAATGTGGAGGTAACCGAATCTGCCCTCCGAGGCGCTCCGGACCGCCCTGCGGTTCCCGTTGACCCAGTTCTGATAGCGCAGCCGCTCCTCGCTGCGCAGCGGCACCACGGCAATCCGGCGCTGCCCGGGGGCAGCTCCTTCCTCCGGGCGGACGACCGTAAGTTCGACGACCCGCCCAGCCGCGCCCACCAGGAGCGCAGCAGGGCCCTTGTCCGCCGGGACCGGCAGACCGTCCACAGCGGCAATAATGTCACCGGGCCGGACGTCGGCCCCCGGCGCGCTGAGCGGCGAGATGGCCTGGGGATCCGAGGACTCCGGGTCCAGGATCCGCACAACCTCCCAGCCTCCGGGACCCGGCCGCAAATCTGCGCCCAGGAATCCCTGCGCACCCGCTCCGGCCTCCGCCACGCCGGCCGGTGTGACGTACGCGTGCGAGGTCCCCAGCTCGCCGTGCAGTTCCCACAGCAGGTCAACCAGGTCGTCGTGGGACCCCAGATTCTCCACCAGCGGCCGGTAGCGTGCATGCACACCCTCCCAGTCAAGGCCACCCATGTCCGGGGTCCAGAAGAAGTCCCGCTGCAGCCGCCATGCTTCATCGAAGGCCTGTCCCCAGACCTTGACCGGTTCCAGCAGGACCCGGATACGAGCCAGGTCCACGTCGGTGCTCTCGGCAGAGTCTTCGTCGGCGCGTGCAGCGGCGGGCACAGCCCGCAGGCGGTGTTCGTGCTGCAGCAGCACGGTGCTGCCATCCCCGCTGAGTTCATAGTCCCCCAGCGCCGGCACCAGCACGGAGACGTCCTTCTTCTCCAGATCGAAACGTTCCAGCCGTTTGCCCGGAGCCCGGTCCCCGGAGTTCGCCCGGCCGTCCCCGGTCACGCCGTAGACATCCTCGGCGAGCCAGAGCAGTGCGCCGTCTGCCGCCCGGAGCTTGAAGTAGCGCCCCTGTGGAACCGGCACGGCGATCAGGCGTTCCGCCAATCGTTCCTGGTCCACCCGCACCTCCACGGCAGATTCGCTGCCGGGGGCCGCCGGATCATCCGATTCGACCGCATGTTCCGGTTCCGGCTTCTCCACGGCGTGGGCGGCCGGCCCGAACGGAGAGGGAGTCACCGCGGCCAGCGCCACCATAAAGGGTTTCGTGGAGGTCGGGAACCCGAGATCAAAGCCGTGGGTGTCGTAGACCGGGTCAAAGCTCCGCTCTGAGAGGAAGGCAAGGAAGCGGCCGTCCGGCGTGAAGGAAGGACTGTGGTCGTGGAACCGTCCGTCCGTCACTTCCAGGGTGGCAGGCTCAGCCCCGGAGGTTTCCCGCAGCCGGATCCGGGCACGGGCGCCCTCGCCGACCACGGGTTCGGCCCACGCGAGCCAGCGCGAGTCCGGGCTGAACGCCAGCTCGTCGACAGCGCCGTGTCCTTCGTCCGCGATGAGCGAGAGCTCGCGGGCGTCGACATCCAGCAGGTAGACCTGCCCCTTCTCCGTGGCTAAGGCCACCAGTTTCCCATCGGGGCTGGGAAGCAGTTCGGCCGTGCGGGTGGGAGCATCGAAGGCGATCCGGGACACTCCGGTCTCCATAGCGGTGTCCTGCGATGCCAGGACGGCTTCCGAGGCTCCGCCCCCGCTGACCGCACCGGCGCCGGTGTCTTCTGCCGCCGCCTGGCTGGTTTCGGTACCGGCGGTTTCGGCCTCCGGCCCGCCAAGCGACCGGCCGGCCGCGGATACGGGCCTGGGCAGTTCCGGCTGCTCCTGAACGGCAACAGGCAGATCAGGTGCCGCCGGTGCCGGGGCCTGACTGCCCGAAGGCAGGGAGGCGAAAACGTCCTTGATGAACAGCGCCTCTTCGTTACCCGGATCGGCGACGAAAACAGCGCGCCCACCCGGCAGCGGACGGCCCAGCCGCGCACGCACGCCTGCAGTTGCTTCGATGACGCGTGAAGGGCCGTCCTTGTGCGTGAGCCAGTGGAGCGTTCCGTGGCTTTCGACGACGCTGGACTTACCTGAGGCATCGGGCATGGCTGAGGCGAGGCTGCGGGCGGCATTGAGCGGGCGGGGGCGGCGTCCGGTGCCCGCGGAGCCAAGGCTGATATTCAGTCTTGCCGGTTCGGAGTCCAGGTCTTCCATCAGCCACAGTCCGCCCGCGGATTCGAAGATGATGCGGGTCCCGTCGCTGGACGGATGCCGCACATAGAAGTCCTGGAAATCGGTGTGGCGGCGAAGGCCGGCGCCCTGCGGCGTCACCGAATAGATGTTGCCGTAGCCTTCGTGGTCGGAGAAGAACGCGATCCGGCCCTGCACCCACATCGGATAGGCCAGGTTGCCGTCCAGCTCCGGCACCAGGCGGGTGAATTCGCCGTTTCCGTCGACGTCGATCCACAGTTTGCCGGCGGTTCCGCCGCGGTACCGCTTCCAGCGGGCCGGTTCCCGGCTAAGCACTGAACCGATGACCACGGGGCGTTCGTCACCCAGCACCGGGCCCTCGGCGAGCGTGTCAAGGGGACCGTAGGGCAGGCGCACCGGCGCGGAACCGTCCAGCGGCACCTCATAGGCCCACCGCAGCCTGAAATCCTCGAATTCGAACGGGCTCGTGGCAATGACTTTCCCGGCCGGACTAAATCCGCGCACGCGTGTGTTCTGGTTGCCCCAGAACGTCAACTGCCGGAAATCCCCTCCCTCGGTGTCAGCGGTGACCACTTCCGGGGCACCGCCCTGCACGACCGTCCAGGCAATCCGTGACCCGTCTGGGGAGAACTTCGGGTTCCGGGCCGGCAGCTGCAGGGAGGAAACGCGCCAGGCCCGGCCGCCGGAAAGCGGGGCAACCCAGACGTCGTCCTCAGCCACAAACGCCACGCGGTCGCCGTGGAGGTCGGGATAGCGGAGGTAAGGAGTTGAACTCATATCCCGATCCTATCTTTGTGCACCCCCGTCAGGCTCAAGCCCCG
This sequence comes from Arthrobacter sp. Helios, assembly GCF_023167125.1. Lineage (NCBI taxonomy): Bacteria > Bacillati > Actinomycetota > Actinomycetes > Micrococcales > Micrococcaceae > Arthrobacter > Arthrobacter sp. Helios. The sequence continues at coordinate 1,038,075 of NZ_CP095402.1, read as the reverse complement.
CCGCGGCAGGAAGCACCCTTGCGATCCTCCACCCCTGGCCGGTCCGCACGACTTCGAGGACAATTTCCTGCCGCCCGGCGGTCCCCGGGGCCGCCGTCGGGACGCCGTCTCCCCCCACCTGGGTGTAGGCCGAACTCTCAGTAGTGAGCGCTACCTGCTCCCGGGGACCCGGACCGCTGGAAGAGGTTCCAAGCCGTTCGGCCCGCACCACCTCGACCGTGAGGCCAGCGAGCCGCTCGCCTCTGCTGTGGAGTAGCTCCACCCCGGCGAGGTCGGCCGCTTCCGCCGCTGAATCGGACTGGTTGACCCAGCTCAGGATCACCGGATCGCCCTCCGCAAAGGCCCGGGCCCGGAGGGCCGACAATATCCGGACGGCCGCCACCGGGTCCTCCCCCGACAGTACGGACAGCTCTGCCTCCGCCGGTGAGCCGTTCTCCCCGGTTCCCGCTGCCGCAGCGGCTCCCGCCGGGGCCTTGGAGGCACCCGTCCCGCCGGCGCTGCTTGGTGCACCTGGGCTGGGTTCATCTGCTTGGCTGGGTTCACCGGCACCAACCGGGCCGCCGGCAGTCCCGAGGGCGCCCGGCAGTTCCACCTCGCCTGCGGGCCGCAGAACTTCGGGTGCCAGGACCGCGACTCCGCCAAGACCGGTTGTCATGGCCACGAGGACGGCCGCTGCCCCCAGCCACCCCGGGCTCCTGGCGCGCCGTGCACCGGCACGGCGCCGGCGGTGCAGCTCCGCGGGTTCTGCCGGACGCGCAGCTCGCGGAAGCCGGCCCCGCCGCCGGTCAGCTTCCTCCCACGGCGGGTTCTTGGCCCGGCGCCCTTTCCGTGCGTGGCGGCGCTTTCGGGGTTTCTTCCCCTGCTCCAAGATGCTCCGGCGGGTGCGCAGTTCGGGGCGGACACTTGGGTGCACTGCAGCCAGCAGATCGATCGGTTCAGCCGGTCTGGCCCGGAACACCTCCGCTGCGAATTTCTCCGCCGCCGGACGCTGCGCCGGGTCATCATCGAGGGCAGCGTCCAGCAGTGTCCGCAGCTCTGCTGCCAGTCCAGGCAGCACCACCCGCAGCGGCGGCCGCAGCCCCGGCACCAGGGGACGGCCTGTCAGCATGAACCATCCCAGCGCCCCAAGGGCGTAAACGTCTGCGTCAAGGGCAGCGCCGGTAACCTTGCCCTCCGTGCCTGGCAGCGGCGGCGGCGCTGTGAACCCCGGGGTCCCCACTCCGGCGTCGCGTCCTTCTCCGAGCATCCGGCTGGTGCCGAAGTCGGCCAGCAGGGGTTTGCCGTTCGCGGTAAACAACACGTTGCCGGGTGCCACGTCGCCATGCGCGTTTCCCTCCGCATGCAGGCAGGCCAATGCTCGTGCGACGGCGACCAGGACCGTAACGGTCTCACCCTCACTCAGCGTTTTCCGGACGGCCACCAGACGGGCAAGACTGTCTCCGGGAGCGTATTCCAGCAGCAGCCCCGGACCGTCCGCAGTTGCCAGCAGCCCGTGGACCCCCAGGAGGTTCTCATGCCTGAGCCTGGAGCGGATCGCCAGCTCCCGCCGCAGCTCAAACTCGTCGGTGTCCCCCGGGCTGTGCGGGATTTTAAGGGCGAAACGGGTACCTTCGGCCGGCCGTTCGGCCAGCCAGACTGCCGCCGCGCCGCCCTCGCCAAGGCATCTGCCGATCCGCCACCCGGGATCCTGCACCGAAGGACGGCGCGCCGCGCTCATGGACCCGGTGGCGGCTTCTGCGGCTTCTGCGGCTTCGCCAGTGTCCAGCCGCGCTCCGGCGGGCAGGCGGATCTCCCTGCCTGCATCCTGGCTTTCCTGCCCTGCTCTTTCCATGCCGACAGTTCTAGCGTGGACTGCTGATTCCTGCAGAAGTTATCCACAGCCAGCCATGCAAGTGACGCGGCTCATAGCATTCCCGGCTGTGACAGGCGCTACGCTGACCCTATGGAGTTGGAGTTTCAACGCGTTGGCTTTGCCCCGGATTATGTCGATTATCAGGATGGCTGGGATCTGCAACGCAGCGTACACACTGAAGTGAGCGCCGGCACACGGCCCGGAACGGTCCTGATGCTGGAACATCTCGCCGTTTATACGGCAGGACGGCGGACCGAGGCACATGAGCGCCCCTTCGACGGCACCCCCGTTATCAACGTGGACCGCGGCGGCAAACTGACCTGGCACGGCCCCGGCCAGCTGGTGGGCTACCCCATCCTCCGCCTGCCCGATCCTGTCCTGGTGGTGGACTATGTTGCCGCTCTGGAGGACGCCCTGCTCACGGTGCTGGCAGACTACGGGCTTCATGGCGAACGTGTCGAAGGACGCTCCGGCGTCTGGATCCGCGGGGACGGTACCCGCCAGGACCGGAAAATTGCCGCCGTCGGAATCCGGGTTGACCATGGCGTCACCATGCATGGATTCGCCTTGAACTGCAGCAATGACCTCAATCCCTACGCTCAAATCATCGCCTGCGGCATCACCGATGCCGGAACCACCTCCATCAGTGAGGAACTCGGCGCGCCGGTATCGCCGGCAGACGTCGGGGACCGGGTGGAAATCGAGCTCCTCCGCACCCTCGGCGCCCTGGTGAACAAGCCGGGAGCAGCCCCCTCATCCACAGCAGACACCGGCGCCGTCCGGAACGAAGGAGCCCTGAAGTGACACTCGCCCCCGAAGGCCGCCGCCTCCTGCGGATTGAGCAGCGCAATGTCGCCGTGCCGGTGGAACGCAAACCTGACTGGATCAAAGCCAAAGTCAACATCGGCCCGGAGTACGTCCAGCTTAAGAACCAGGTCAAAAAGGAAGGGCTGCACACCGTCTGCGAAGAGGCTGGCTGTCCGAATATTTTCGAGTGCTGGGAAGACAAGGAAGCTACCTTCCTTATCGGGGGTTCCGAGTGCACCCGGCGCTGCGACTTCTGCCAGATTGACACCGGCAAGCCCTCACCCGTGGACCGGATGGAGCCGTTCAAAGTGGCCCGGTCCGTCCAATCGATGAACCTCCGCTATGCCACGGTCACCGGGGTGGCCCGCGACGATCTGGCAGACGAAGGCACCTGGCTCTACGCGGAAACCATCCGCCAGATCCACGCACTAAACCCGGGGACCGGCGTCGAGATCCTGATCCCTGATTTCTCCGGCAAACCCGAACATATCCAGGCGATCTGCGATGCATCGCCCGAGGTGTTTGCCCACAATGTGGAAACGGTTCCCCGCCTGTTCAAGCGGATCCGCCCGGCCTTCCGCTATGAGCGTTCCCTGGACGTCATCACGCAGGGGCAGGCCCTGGGCATGGTGACCAAGTCCAACCTGATCCTGGGCATGGGCGAAACCCGTGAGGAGATCTCGGGAGCCCTGCGCGACCTGAGGGGCGCCGGCTGCGACCTGCTCACCATTACCCAGTACCTCCGCCCCAGTGAACGCCATCTGCCGGTGGACCGCTGGGTCAAGCCCGAGGAATTCGTCGAGCTCAGCGACGAAGCCACAGAGCTCGGTTTCCTGGGTGTGATGAGCGGGCCGCTGGTCCGTTCTTCCTACCGGGCTGGCCGGCTCTGGGCCGGAGCCATGCGCAAGAAGGGGCGCGAGCTTCCGCCCAACCTGGCCCACATCGAGGATTCCGGCACGGCAGCCCAGGAAGCATCCTCCATCCTGGCCCGGCGCTGACCTCCGTCACCACACCAAATACCCGCTGCAATCCTCGCCGACTACCCGAGTCACAGGGAGAAGATGCCGCGCCTTCATCACGTAGAATTGACTTATTATGGCCAACAGCACTGATTCCGACGCATCCAAGGGCGCCCGCCGCGGCCTCTTCTCCCGCAAACCGAAAGCGGAAAAGAAGAACAAGCAGCCCGGCCGCATGAAACAGATCGCCGATGTCTTCAAGATGACGCGGCGCAACGATCCCAGCGTGGTCTGGTGGATGGCAGGTGCCTTCTTCGGCATCATCATCCTCGGTCTGGCCATCGGCTTCCTGATCGACAACTGGGTCACGATGCTCATCATCGCCATCCCGCTGGGTCTGCTGGCCGCTGTCTTCATCCTCTCGCGGCGTGCCGAACGCGCAGCTTTTTCGCAGATTGAAGGCCAGCCCGGCGCATCGGGGGCAGCACTGAGCGTCCTGCGCCGCGGCTGGATCCTGGAAGAGCAGCCGGTTGCCGTCAGCCCGCGCACCCAGGATGCCGTATTCCGCGCGATTGGCCGCCCGGGCATCGTGCTGGTCACCGAAGGTCCGTCCAACCGGGTGCGGACACTCGTGGACGGCGAACGCCGGAAAATGAACCGCATTGCGCCGAACGTTCCCATCCATGTCATCCAGACCGGCCGCGGCGAAGGCCAGGTCCCGCTCCAGCAGGTTGCCAAGAAGGTCCGGAAGCTGAAGAAGTCGCTGACCAAGCAGGAAGTCCAGGCCGTCAACAAGCGCCTGTCCGCGCTGGGCCAGCGCCTTCCCATCCCCAAGGGCATCGATCCCTACAAGGCCCGTCCTGACCGCAAGGCAGCACGCGGACGCTAGCCGGGATGCCGGCAGCGGACAGCTGAACATCGAAAAGGACCCTTCGTTGAAGGGTCCTTTTTCGTGGGCGGGACTCGGGGGGGGCAGTTGCTGGTCAAAGCCTCCGTTAGTGGACTCCCCGCCACTTTGGGACTTCCCTGGCGCGCGCAACGGCAGGGAAGTCCCATTCCATCCGATTTGTCCCAACCAGCGCGCACGGACCTGTCCTCGCTGGAAATGCTGCCGGCCGGCACCCGGCACCCGAACATACAAAGAGAGGACCCCTCTTAGGGGCCCCCTCTGGTACGTACCTTGTCCTGTCAGTGGCTTATCGGTTCCCGTGCTTTACCCGGACCAGGACGGTGTTCATGGCCTTGTCGTGCAGGCCGCGCTGGTCGGCGTCGAAAATCAGGGCTGGAATCACCAGGCAGATCAGAACGGAACGGACGACGCCGGCAAGGGGACCTGCGGCTGAACCATCCAGTTTTTGCACCTGGAGACTGAAGACCCGGTGCCCGATGCTGTAGCCGAGGAGGCTCACCAGAATGATCTGCTCCACGGCGAATACCAGCAGGTTAGCCGTTGCTGTTCCCCCGAAGAACGCATAGGAGATGAGGGATGCCAGTGCCCAGTCGATGATGAGCGCGCCGAGCCGGGGACCTACCCGGGCAATGGATCCGGGACCTGTCCGGGGGCGGCCGAGCCGGCGGCCGGGCCAGTTGTCTTCATCGGACGGCGGGCCCTGGAGCCATGAACCTATGCTTCGTCTGTCAACCACGGTTTAAGACTACCGGCTGCGGCCGGTGCCCCGTCCCGCCGTCATGACTGCGGCTCCGGTGTGCTCCGGTGACCGGGCACACGCTAGGGTGGAGGAAACGGCCCGGCGTATGTAACGTCGCGGAAACATTTGCGACACGGGCGGGTAATCGGGCCAGCTTAGAGTTACTGGAGTTACCGGATCAGCGGATTTTCCGCCCGGTGCCTGGACAGGTCCACCGCCCGGGGCCTTGCCACCCAAACATTTATAAGGAGCATAGACACGATGTTCAAGACTGCGGACGAGGTCCTCAAGTTCATCGCTGACGAAGATGTGAAGTTCGTCGACATCCGGTTCACCGATCTGCCCGGCGTGCAGCAGCACTTCAATGTGCCGGCTAAGTCCGTTGACGCAGACTTCTTCATCCACGGCCAGCTCTTCGATGGTTCTTCCATCCGCGGTTTCCAGGGCATCGCCGAATCGGACATGCAGCTGATTCCCGATGTGACCACCGCGTTCCTGGATCCGTTCCGCATCGAGAAGACCCTCGCGCTGAACTTCTCCATCGTGAACCCGCGCACCGGCGAGCCCTACCTGCGCGATCCGCGCGGCGTCGCCGAGCGCGCCGAGGCCTACCTTGCCTCCACCGGCATTGCGGACACCGCCTTCTTTGCTCCTGAGGCGGAGTTCTTCATCTTCGACAACGTCCAGTACGAATCCGCTCCGCAGGGCAGCTTCTACAAGGTTGATTCCATCGAAGCACCGTGGAACAGCGGCCGCGAGGAAGAGGGCGGCAACCTGGGCAACAAGACCCCCTTCAAGGGCGGCTACTTCCCGGTCTCCCCCGTGGACAAGCAGGCTGACCTGCGCGACGCGATCTGCGTCGAGCTGGACAACGCCGGCCTTGAGGTTGAGCGGTCCCACCACGAGGTGGGCGGCGCCGGCCAGGCCGAAATCAACTACAAGTTCACCACGCTGACTCACGCAGCCGATGACCTGCAGAAGTTCAAGTACATCGTCAAGAACGTTGCCGATGCCTGGGGCAAGTCCGCCACCTTCATGCCGAAGCCGGTCTTCAACGACAACGGCTCGGGCATGCACTGCCACCAGTCGCTGTGGAACGGCGGCGAGCCGCTCTTCTATGACGAGAAGGGCTACGCCGGCCTGTCCGATCTGGCCCGCTGGTACATCGGCGGCCTGCTCAAGCACGCTTCCGCCGTCCTGGCCTTCACCAACCCGACGGTGAACTCCTACCGCCGCCTGGTCAAGGGCTTCGAAGCTCCCGTCAACATGGTGTACTCGCAGGGCAACCGCTCCGCCGGTATCCGCATCCCCATCACCGGGTCCAACCCGAAGGCCAAGCGCATTGAGTTCCGCGCTCCGGACCCCTCCTCCAACCCGTACCTCGCCTTCGCTGCACAGCTGATGGCCGGCCTGGACGGCATCAAGAACCGCATCGAGCCGGCTGACCCGATCGACAAGGACCTCTACGAGCTCCCCGCCGAAGAGGCCAAGCACATCCAGAAGGCTCCGGGCTCCCTTGAGGAAGCCCTGCTGGCCCTGGAAGCCGACAACGAGTTCCTGCAGGCCGGAGGCGTGTTCACCCAGGACATGATCGATGCCTGGATCACGTACAAGCGCGAGCAGGAAATCTTCCCGCTGTCACTGCGCCCGAACCCCTTCGAGTTCGAGCTCTACTACGGCGTCTAAGACTCCCCCGTCCGGCGTTCAACGCCGATAGCAAGAAGGCCCGTGCAGCTCCTGCTGCGCGGGCCTTCTTCGTCCCGCACGGCTCTTCCGTTGACCAGAGCCTGGACCACGGGCAGGGTAGGGCCATGCCTGAAACACGCAACGGCCTGCGGCAGGCCCTGCAGGCCCAGATCGGCTCCGGTTGGTGTCCCGGCTTGGTGGCCGGCGTGCGGATCGGCGGCGGGACGGAAATCCTGGCCCTGGGCAGCTGCGGCTTTGAGGATTCCCAGCCAATGACCGAAGAGACGCCGTTCCGGATCTCATCCCTGAGCAAGCTGGTGGGCGGTGCCCTGGCGCTGCGGCTGGTAGCGGACGGGATGCTGGAACTGGACGACGACGTCGCCCGCTGGCTCCCCGAACTGGCAGGGCTGCAGGTGCTGACCTCCCCCGATGCGCCGCTTTCCAGCACCGTTCCGGCCCGCGGGCCGATCACCCTCCGCCAGCTGCTGACCTTCACCGCAGGCTTCGGGGTGGACTTCGGGCAGACTCCCTATTCGGCGGCAACCCGGGACTTCCTGTGGGGACCAAATCCTCCTGCGATGGACCCGGATACCTACCTGGCCCGTCTGGGCGCCCTTCCGCTGGCGGCCCAGCCGGGCGAGCGATGGATGTACCACGCGGGGGCCGATGTGCTCTCAGTCCTGCTCGCCAGGGCCGCCGGAAAGTCAGTGGGTCAGCTGCTCGCCGAGCAGATCACCGGTCCGCTCGGCCTGACCGGAACCGGATTCGCTACCGGGCGTGAGCAGTTCCCCGCCGTCTACGAGGTCACAGGCACTGGGGTGGTGGAAGCGGAAGCCTACCGGGACGCGTTCGCGGCAGCACCGGCGTTCGAGTCGCTGGCCGGCGGCCTCATCTCCACGGTTCCCGACTATCTGAGGTTCCTGACGGCGCTGGCCGACGGCGTCCTTCTCCCATCCGGGCTGCGGGACGAGATGACCTCCGGCCAGCTGACAGAAACCCAGCGCACCGGATTCACCGACATGGCCGGCCTGGACGAGTCCTGGGGCTACCTCACGGCCGTCCAGACCGCTCCCGGGCCGCCGTGGTCGGAACCTGGAATGTGGGGATGGGCCGGGGGCTCGGGAACCTGCGCCGCTGTCTATCCGAACGGGGACCTCGGGGTCCTGTTCACCCAGCGTTTCCTCACCGGTCCCGCGGACGGTTTCGACTGGTTTTGGGAACCGTTCGGGGCTCTGCGCGCAGGCGGGAACCGGTAAGCAGGAAGATCCGCAAACAGGAACGACGGCGGTGCGGTGCCGGCCTGTTGAGACCGTCCACCGCACCGCCGTCGTGCGCTGTTGCTATTGCTGCTTCTGTGGAGTCCTAGAGGACCTTGGCCAGGAAGTCCTGCAGGCGCGGGGACTCAGGGCTGTCGAAGAGGGCTTCGGGAGCGTTTTCCTCCACGATGTGTCCGTCGGCCATAAAGATCACCCGGTCAGCGACTTCGCGGGCGAAGCCCATCTCATGGGTGACGACAACCATGGTCATGCCTTCCTTGGCCAGGTCACGGATGACTTGCAGCACCTCGCCGACCATTTCCGGGTCCAGCGCGGAGGTGGCTTCGTCGAACAGCATTACATCCGGCTTCATGGCCAGCGCGCGGGCGATCGCCACTCGCTGCTTCTGGCCGCCGGAGAGCTGTGCCGGGCGGGCATCCGCCTTGTCGGCGAGCCCCACACGTTCCAGCAGGGCGAGGGCATTCTTCCGCACTTCGGCCTTGGAACCCTTCTTCAGCTCCACGGGCGCAAGCATGATGTTCTGCAGGACGCTCATATGCGGGAAGAGGTTGAAGTGCTGGAACACCATCCCGATCTGCTGGCGGACCTTGTTGAGGTCGACCTTGGGATCGGTCAGGTCGAAACCGTCCACCACGACCTTGCCGGCGGTGATGTCTTCGAGCTTGTTCAGGCAGCGCAGGAACGTGGACTTGCCGGAGCCGGACGGGCCGATCACGCACACGACTTCGCCCTCGGCGATGGACACGTCCAGGCCTTTGAGGACCTCGTTGGATCCGTAGGACTTGCGCAGCCCGATGGTTTGAATCTTGGTCACTTGTTGAACCTCTTATCCAGGACGTCCGCGAGCTTGGTCAGCAGCGTAATGACGATGAAGTACAGGGCAGCGACGATCAGCAGCACCTCCGCGGTACGGAAGTTCACCGCGTAGATCTGCTGCGCCTGGTAGGTCAGTTCGGCGAAGCCGATGACGGCCAGCAGCGAGGTGTCCTTCAGGGTGATCACAAACTGGTTGATAAAGGAGGGCGTCATGATCTTGATGGCCTGCGGAATGACAACCTTCTGCATCGTCTTGCCGTAGCCAAGGCCGAGGCTGCGGGCGGCTTCCATCTGGCCCGGGTCCACGGACTGGATGCCGCCGCGGACGATCTCCGTCATGTACGCACCGGCGTTCAGGCTCAGCGTCAGTACCCCGGCAGTCAGCACGTCGACCGGCTGCCCGATCAGCTGCGGAAGGCCGAAGTAGAAGAAGAACGCCTGCACCAGCACCGGAGTGCCGCGGAAAATGCTTACGTAGGTGGTGGCAATACCGCGCAGTACCACCTTGGAGCTGACCTTGAAGAAACCGAAGATCACGCCCAGGATCAGCGCGAAGAACAGTGAGAGTGCCGTGGCCAGCAGGGTCAGGCCGAGGCCCTTGGCGAAGGCCGGAGCGTTGTCTGCGACCAGGGACCAGAAACTGGAGTCGGCAGCGCCGGCGTCCAGGTAGCGGTCCATGATCTCTTCGTATTCGCCGCTTTCCTGCAGGTTGGCCAGCCCGGCGTTGAACGCTTCCCGCAGCTCCGGGTTGGTGCCGGCGTTAACGGCGAAGCCGTAGGAGGAACCGGCTTCCTTTTCCGTGACGGTTTTCAGTCCGTTGCCGGACTTGATGCCGTAGGCCAGTACGGGATAGTCATCGAAGACCGCGACAGAGGAGCCGGCCTTGACGTCGTCGTACATCTGCGCGGACTGGGCGAACGCAATCACGTCGAAGCCGTACTGGTCCTTGATGGACTCGGCGAAGGCCTGGCCTTCGGTACCGGTCTTGACGGCAACACGCTTGCCTTCGAGGTCCTCATATCCGGAGACATCATTGTTGTTCTCCGCTACGGCCATCTGGATGCCGGACTCGAAGTACGGGTCCGAGAAGTCGAAGACCTTCTGGCGTTCCTCCGTGATGGACATACCGGCGATTACGCCGTCCACCTGGTTGGACTGCAGGGCCTGAAGTGCGGCGTCGAAGCCCAGCGAACGGATTTCGACGTCGAAGCCCTGGTCTTCCGCGATGGCGTTGACGAGGTCCATGTCGATGCCCACGAGTTCGCCGTTTTCCCGGAACTCGAAGGGTGCGAACGTAGTATCGGTGCCGATGGTGTAGGTCTTACCCTCTACGCCGCCAGGCTCCTGCGTGGCCGCGAAGGCCCCGGATGCAGGGATGCCCAGGAGCAGCGCCAAGGCCGCCAGCAGGCTGGTGAGGGGAACCGCGAGTGAGGCGGGGCCTTTCAGCGCCCGTTTGCCACTGTGCAAAGTAAACGTCTCCTAGCTAATGGTTCGCGGCGATGCGCAGCAAACGCCAGAAAAAACCTTACTAGGAATGCGGGCACCCAAATTACCGCCGGGCCCGCTGCTCAGTCCTCTTCGACACCGTATCCGTAGAAATAGCGCTCAAAGACGCCGCGTGCGCGCCGCGTCAGCCGGAGATAATCTTCTTCCAAAACCCCGCCCTGACCTGCGGCGTAGCCGCACCACCGGGCTACAGCCTCGAGTTCGCGGCGGGAAGATGGCAGCACGTCGGCGTTTCGTCCACCGCGAATCACATTTGCGCAACGGATCCGGCTGGCCAGCAGCCAGCTCTCCCTCAGGATCTGCGTATCAGTGGCCGGGAGGAACCCTGCGTCGCCGATCGCGTCCAGCGCCGCGAGCGTCGCAGTGGTGCGCAGCGCCGGGTAGGAACGGGCATACTGCAGCTGCAGGAGCTGGACCAGCCACTCGACGTCGCTGAGTCCCCCGCGGCCCAGCTTGATGTGCCGGGAGGGATCGGCCCCGCGCGGGAGCCGCTCAGACTCAACCCGGGCCTTGATCCGCCGGATCTCACGCACATCAGCTGTATCCAGGGACTCCGGATAGCGGAGCGGGTCGATGAGCGAGATGAAGTCCTCGGCCAACCGGTCATCCCCGGCCATGGGCCGGGCCCGGAGCAGGGCCTGGGCCTCCCAGGCCTGCGACCAGCGTTCGTAGTACCCGGCGTAGGAGTCGAGCGTGCGCACCAGCGGTCCCTGGCGTCCCTCGGGACGCAGCCCGGCGTCGAGCTCCAGCACCCGTTCGGCCAGGACCGCCGGCTGGCAGGGCTGCTGCAGCAGGGACGAAATCTGTCCGACGATCCGCTCCGCCTGCCGCTGGGCAGCCTGGGCATCCGCTCCGGGAAGGGGCCGGTGGACATAGAGCACGTCGGCGTCGGACCCGTAGCCGATTTCCCGCCCGCCCTGGCGGCCCATTGCCACCACCAGCATGTCGGTGAGCTGTTCCTCCGTGCCGTACACCTCGTTCTCCGCCGCGTGCAGCGTCCCCAGGACGGCGGCGCGGTCATTGTCCGACAGGGCCCTGCCCACTTCCTCCTGGGAGAGCAGGCCGGCGCTGTCGGCCAGGGCGATACGGAGCATCTCCCTGCGGCGGATCAGCCGGATAAGCCGCACCGCTTCCCCGGGCCGGGGGTGCCGGGACATCTTGGCGCGCATCTCCTGCCACAGGGCGTCGAAACCGACCGGTGCCAGGTCCTTGTCGGTACCCAGCCAGGCCGTGGACTCCGGGGAAACTTCCAGCAGGTCGGTGATGAACCGGCTCGAGGACAGAATCTGGCAGAGGCGTTCCCCCGCCGCCGATGAGTCCCGCAGCATCCCCAGGTACCAGTGGCTGTCCCCCAGTGATTCGCTCAGCCGCCGGAAGCCGAGCAGCCCGGCGTCGGGGTCAACGCCGTCGGCCAGCCAGCCGAGCAGCACCGGCAGCAGCTGCCGCTGCAGGGCCGCCCGGCGGCTGATCCCCTTGGTCAGCGCCTCAATGTGCCGCATGGCGCCCTTGGGATCGGCATAACCCAGCGCAGCCAGGCGGGCCTGGGCGGCTTCGGGGGTGAGCCGGACTTCATCCTCGGAGAGGTTGGAGGCAGTGTTCAGAAGCGGACGATAGAAAATGCTCTCATGCAGCCGGCGCACCAGCCGTTTGGTCCGCTGCCAGGTTTCCAGCAGCCGCTCCGCACTGGGCCGCACCAGCTGCAGCGAACCCGCTGAGGACTTGGACAGTGCCCGCAGGGCGGAGGGGGCTTCCGGCATCAGATGGGTTCGGCGCATGTGCACCAGCTGGATGCGGTGCTCCAGCACCCGGAGGTAGCGGTAGGCGGCGTCGAGGTCCGCGGCATCGCCCCGGCCGATGTAGCCGCCCTCGCTCAGCGCGGCGATCGCGGACGTGGTGGTCTGCACACGCAGCGTTTCATCCACCCTGCCGTGGACCAGCTGGAGCAGCTGGACAGTGAACTCCACATCGCGCAGGCCGCCCGGGCCCAGCTTGATCTGCCGCGCTTCCTCGTGGGACGGAATGTTCTCTGTCACCCGGCGGCGCATGTCCTGGACGGATTCGACAAAGTTCTCCCGCTCCGAGCTGGACCAGATCAGCGGTGCCACCGCATCCTCGTAGCGCCGCCCCAGCTCCGGATCGCCGGCAACCGCACGGGCCTTGAGCAGGGCCTGGAACTCCCAGGTGTGCGCCCAGCGCTGGTAGTAGTGCAGGTGGGAGTCCAGGGTCCGGACCAGGGGCCCGTCCTTGCCCTCCGGCCGCAGGTTCGCATCCACGTCCCAGAGTCCGGGTTCCGGTGCCGAAGCGTTGATGACCCGCGAGATTCCCGCGGCCATTGCGGTGCCGATCCGGCTGGCCAGGGTTTCATCCAGGTCCGGCGCGTCGATCACATAGATAACGTCGACGTCGGAGATGTAGTTAAGTTCGCTGGCACCGCATTTGCCCATGCCAATGACGGACAGGCGCACCGCCGATACGTCGGCGGGTTGGAAGGATCCTGCAAGTTCGGCCCGCGAAACGGCCAGCGCTGCTTCCAGCGCGGCGCCGGCCAGATCCGCGAGCTCCCGGCCTACGGCGGGCATGATGTCCTCCGGGGAGGCAGCACCCAGGTCCCGGACCGCCAGGTCCAGCAGGTGGCGGCGGTACCGTGTCCGCAGCTGGATGTAGGCATCTGTCCCGGTCAGCCCGGCCACCGGGTTCGGGCCGGTTCCGGCCCGGACAGACTCCAGCAGCGAGGCCCGCAGGGCCCGGGCCGGAACTTCCGGAGGCTCGGCGGAGAGTTCCGTATCCAGGAGATCCGCGTTCTCCGGATGCCGCATCACGAATTCGGCCAGGGCCTCGGAGGCCCCCAGCACCCGGAACAGGGCCTCGCTGCGGTCCGGCCCGGCGTTAACCAGGTCGCCCAGGGACGGAACCCGGCTCAGCAGCCGTACCAGGGACTGCAGAGCCATATCCGGGTTGGCCGCCCGGGTAAACCCGGCAAACAGCCTCTCCCCGTCGATCCCGGCGAGTTCGGGCGCACCAAGGAACCTTTCGCTCTTCTCCAGGTCGGTGAATCCGGCTGCGATCAGGCGTCTGGTCAGGCTCATGGCAGCGCTTTCGCTAGAGGATACTCAGGTTCTTCTTCAGTTCGAAGGCGGTGACCTGCTGCCGGTACTCGTTCCAGTCCGCCTGCTTGTTGCGCAGGAAGTTCTCGAACACCTGCTCGCCCAGGATGTCCGCCACCAGTTCCGAATCCTCCATCACGCGGATCGCGTCGTGGAGGCTGGAGGGCAGCGGCGCGTGTCCCATGGCGCGGCGTTCAGCGGCGCTCAGAGACTCGATGTCGTCTTCGGCACCCGGCGGCAGTTCGTAGCCTTCCTCGATCCCCTTCAGGCCGGCGCCGAGCAGCACGGCGTAGGAAAGGTACGGGTTGGCCGCGGAATCAATACCGCGGTATTCGATCCGTGCTGACTGTCCCTTACCGGGCTTGTACAGCGGTACGCGGAGCAGGGCCGAGCGGTTGTTGTGTCCCCAGGACAGGTAGCTGGGAGCTTCGCCGCCGCCCCAGAGACGCTTGTAGGAGTTCACGAACTGGTTGGTTACCGCCGTGAATTCCGGTGCGTGCCGAAGGATGCCGGCCATGAACTGGCGGGCTGTGGAGGACAGCTGGAACTCGGCTCCGGCTTCAAAGAAGGCATTGGAATCGCCCTCGAAGAGGGAGAAGTGGGTGTGCATCCCGGATCCGGGGTGGGCGGTGAACGGCTTGGGCATGAAGGTCGCGTAGCAGTTGGTCATCAGCGCAACTTCCTTGACCACGGTCCGGAAGGTCATGATGTTGTCCGCCGTCTGCAGTGCGTCGGCGTAGCGCAGGTCGATCTCGTTCTGCCCGGGCCCGGCCTCGTGATGGCTGAACTCCACTGAAATGCCAACGGCTTCCAGCATGGATACGGCTGTGCGGCGGAAATCCTGGGCCACGCCGCCGGGAACGTGGTCGAAGTAGCCTGCCTGGTCCACGGGAACGGGTTCGCCGTCGGGTCCGGGCTGGTCCGACTTCAACAGGTAGAACTCGATCTCCGGATGGGTGTAGCAGGTGAAGCCCATGTCAGCGGCCTTGGCCAGCTGCCGCTTCAGGACGTTTCGGGGGTCCGCGGCGGAAGGCTGGCCGTCCGGGGTGAGGATGTCGCAGAACATCCGGGAGGTCTGCTCCTCGTCACCGCGCCAGGGCAGAATCTGGAAAGTGGAGGGATCCGGCTGGGCCAGCATGTCCGATTCGAAGACCCTGGCCAGGCCCTCGATCGAGGAACCGTCAAACCCCAGCCCTTCTTCGAAGGCGCCCTCCACTTCGGCGGGTGCCAGCGCCACGGATTTCATGGAACCCACGACGTCGGTAAACCACAGCCGGACGAACCGCACATCGCGCTCTTCGATCGTTCGCAGAACGAATTCCTGCTGGCGGTTCATGCCTTACCTCTTTCGCTGTGGTCGCTTTCGCGGATCTGAAATTACTCTACCCAGCCATGACCGGTTTTCCGGCCCAGGAGGGTGGTGTGGCCGGACATTACGCGCGGCATTGAACAGCTGGCGGGCCGTACGTCCGGCCCCGGGTTTAGTAGGCTCAGAGGATGACCAGCGCTGAACAACCCAAACCGTACGGCACCCACACGGCCCAGACCCCTGTTCCGCCCAAGCGCGTACGGATTTCCTACCTCCAGCAGCTCAAGGACAGCGGCGGAAAATTCGCCATGCTCACCGCCTACGACCAGTACACGGCTGCGATCTTCGACGAAGCCGGTATTGAGACCCTGCTGATTGGCGATTCCGCGGCGAACAACGTGATGGGCCATGACACGACGCTGCCGATCACGCTGGACGAGATGATCGTGTTTGCGAAGTCCGTCTCGGCCGGTGCCAAGCGTGCCCTGATCGTCTGCGACCTGCCGTTCGGGTCCTACGAGGTCTCCCCCGCCCAGGCCATCGAGTCCTCGGTCCGGCTGATGAAGGAAGCCGGCGTCCAGGCGGTCAAGATGGAAGGCGGCGCACACTATGCCGGCCACGTCCGGGCGATGACTGCTGCCGGCATCCCGGTGATGGCGCACGTCGGCTTCACACCGCAGAGCGAGCATGCCTTGGGCGGATACAAAGTCCAGGGCCGCGGCTCCGCTGCGCAGGCCGTGGTGGATGACGCCACCGCCCTCGTGGAGGCCGGAGCATTCTGTGTCCTGATGGAAATGGTCCCGGCCGAAGTGGCCGCCGCAGTGGACGCCGCCGTTCCGGTCCCGACCATCGGCATCGGCGCGGGCAGCGCAACAACCGGGCAGGTGCTGGTCTGGCAGGACATGGCCGGAATGGGCAGCGGCAAGGCCCCCCGCTTCGTGAAGGCCTACGCCGATGTGCGCTCGGTGCTCTCAGCTGCCGCCCGTGAATTTGCCGACGAGGTACGCAGCGGCACCTTCCCGGGCCCGGAGCACAGCTTCTAGCCCGACCAGGTCAGTCTTCGTCCTTATCCCAGGCTTCGTTCCGGGCCTTGACCTTTTGCAGCGCCAGTTCGGCCTCTTCCCGCGTCGGGTAGGGGCCGATCAGCTTTGTCCAGTCCGACTGCGGGCCAACCTCGACTTCGTGGGTCTGCACGTTGAACCAGTACTCGGCCATGGGCCCTCCTTCTGTTAGGCGCCCGTGCCCCGGATAGGCTGACAGACAGTGCACATTGTCCGGTCCATGCGGCGGCACGAAGCGCTGGCGATAAGATCGATACTATGCCCCAGAATATTGCCACAGCACCTCTTGGACGCCTCCAGCCCGGAACGGTCGGCCCCCGCCGCCGCGTTCCGTCCTCGATTCCCCGTCCGGAGTATGTGGACAAGGACGCACCGGCGAAATTCACCGGATCCGAGGTAAAGACCGCGGAGACGATCGAAAAGATCCGCATTGCCAGCCGGATCGCTGCCCAGGCCATCGTGGAGGTCGGCAACCACATCCAGCCCGGCGTCACCACCGACGCGCTGGACGCCGTGGCCCATGAGTTCCTGCTGGATAACCGGGCATACCCCTCAACCCTCGGATACCGGCATTTTCCCAAGTCGATCTGCACGTCTGTCAACGAGGTGATCTGCCACGGCATCCCCGACACGACCGTGCTGCAGGACGGGGATATCGTCAACGTGGATATCACCGCTTACATCAACGGGGTCCACGGCGACACGAACTTCACCTTCCTGGTCGGTGACGTTGATGAAGAATCCCGGCTCCTGGTCGAGCGGACGGCCGAATCCCTCCGCCGCGCGATCAAGGCGGTTATGCCGGGCCGCGAAATCAACGTCATCGGCCGGGCGATCGAGTCCTACGCCAAGCGCTTCGGCTATGGCGTGGTGCGCGACTTCACCGGCCATGGTGTGGGCGAGGCCTTCCACACCGGCCTCATCATTCCGCACTACGACGCCGCGCCGGCCTACAGCCGGCTCATCGAAACCGGGATGGTGTTTACCATTGAGCCTATGCTCACTCTCGGGACCGTTGAGTGGGACATGTGGGACGACAACTGGACCGTGCTCACCAAGGACCGGAAGCGCACCGCACAGTTCGAACACACCCTGCTCGTCACAGACAGCGGTGCTGAAATCCTGACCCTGCCGTAGCGTTACGCCCTAGCACTGGAGAACCATGGCCAAGAAGCATAAAACCAAGCACGACGCCGTCATCGGGATCGACATCGGCGGCACAGGAATCAAGGGCGGAATCGTCGACCTTGCCAAGGGCAAGCTCATCGGCGAACGCTTCCGGATTCCCACTCCTCAGCCGGCAACTCCCGAAGCAGTGGCGGGCGTCGTCGGCCAGATCGTTGCCGAGCTTTCCTCCCGCACGGACGGCCCAGGCAGCGACGTTCCGGTTGGCGTCACCTTTCCCGCGATCATCCAGCACGGCGTGGCCCGCTCGGCGGCAAACGTGGACAAGAGCTGGGTGGACACCGACGTCGATGCCCTGCTCACCAAGGCACTGAACCGCGAAGTGCAGGTAATGAACGACGCCGACGCCGCCGGCCTGGCTGAGGCCCGCTACGGTGCCGGCAAGGGCGTCCAGGGAACGGTCCTGGTTATCACGCTGGGCACCGGCATCGGATCGGCCCTGATCTCCAACGGCAACCTGGTGCCCAATGCCGAACTCGGGCATCTGGAAATTGACGGCTACGACGCGGAGACGCGTGCCTCGGCCTCAGCCCGGGAGCGGGACGATATTTCCTGGGAAGAGTACTCCAAGCGCCTGCAGCGCTACTTCTCCCACGTGGAGTTCCTGTTCTCCCCGGACCTCTTCATCGTCGGCGGCGGCATCTCCAAGCGCAGCGAAGACTTCCTGCCGATGCTGGACCTGCGCACGCCGATGGTGACCGCCAACCTGAAAAACAACGCCGGCATTGTCGGAGCGGCTCTCCAGGCCGCCCTGCACTTCAAATACCTGAAGTAACTCTCCCTGCGCACCCCGGGCGCCGCACGGCGGCGGCCGGGGTTTACTGCGCTGGCCTGGCTACTGAGCTGTGAGCGGGCGCTGGGCGCCGGCCGGGACGCTGCCCAGCCGCGCCGACTCGGCCCGCAGCGCCGCGATGGCAGCCTCGAAGTCCTCGAGTGACTCGAAGGACTGGTAGACGCTGGCGAACCGGAGGTAGGCCACCTGGTCCAGCTTCTGCAGCGGCTGCAGGATGGCCAGGCCAACCTCGTGCGCCTGGATCTCCGCCACCCCGGAGGCGCGGATGGTCTCCTCGACTTCCTGGGCCAGCAGCGCCAGGTCATCCTCGCTCACCGGACGGCCCTGGCAGGCCTTGCGGGCACCGTTGATCACCTTGCTGCGGCTGAACGGTTCGGCCACCCCGGAACGTTTGATGACGCTGAGGCTGGTGGTCTCCACGGTGCTGAACCGCCGGCCGCACTCCGGGCATTGCCGGCGGCGGCGGATCGCGGAACCGTCATCGGCCAGACGGCTGTCCACAACCCGGGAGTCAGCGTTCCGGCAGAACGGACAGTACATTCCTCGGTCCTTTCAAGCGCATGCGGCGGGGTGCTTCGCGCACCCCGTTCAAAAGCTGTCTTAGGGCTAATCTACAGCCGACAGCAGGACGTTGCGGCGCGCACTACCCTGCGAAGCGGATACTCACCGCGTCGCCGTGGGCGGGCAGGTCCTCCGCACGGGAGAGCGCCACCACGTGACCGCTCACCTCACGCAGGGCGTCCCGGCTGTAGTCGATGACCTGGATGGCGCGCATAAACGTGGTGACGTTCAGGCCGGAGGAAAACGCCGCGGTTCCGGCGGTGGGGAGCACATGGTTGGAGCCGGAGCAGTAATCGCCGAGGCTGACCGGGCTGTAACTGCCTACGAAGACCGCTCCGGCGCTGGTGATCCGGGCGGCAGCCGCCGCGGCATCAGCGGTCTGGACCTCCAGGTGTTCGGCGCCGTAAGCGTTGCAGACAGCGATTCCGGCGTCCAGGCCGTCCACCAGCACGACGGCGGACTGCCCTCCCGCCAGCGCCGTGCGCACCCGCTCTGAGTGTTTGGTCGCCGGAACCTGAACCTCCAGTTCGGCCCGCACGGCGTCGGCCAGCTCCGGCGAATCGGTGACAAGGACGGAGGCTGCATTGGGATCGTGCTCGGCCTGGCTGATCAGGTCCGCAGCCACGAGCCGGGGATCGGCCGTGGCATCGGCCAGCACGGCGATCTCGGTGGGGCCGGCCTCGGCGTCGATGCCGACGACTCCCTTGACCAGCCGTTTGGCGGTCGCAACGAAGACGTTGCCCGGTCCGGTGACGACGTCGACCGGTTCCAGCGCCGGACCGCCGGCAGCTGCGGGGATGCCGTAGGCGAACGCCGCGATGGCCTGGGCACCGCCGACGGCGTAGACCTCGTCAATGCCGAGAAGTTCCGCGGCCGCCAGGATGGTTGGGTGCGGCAGTCCGCCGAATTCCTTCTGGGGCGGAGAAGCCAGCGCCAGCGAGGCCACCCCGGCTGCCTGCGCGGGCACCACATTCATCACTACGGAGGACGGGTAGACGGCCAAGCCGCCCGGAACATACAGTCCCACCCGGCGAACCGGAACCCAGCGCTGGGTGACCGTGGCGCCGTCGGCAATGGCAACCTTTACGTCACCGGGACGCTGAGCGTCGGCGAACATCCGTGCGCGGCGGATGGATTCTTCCAAGCCGGCGCGTACCTCGGGGTCCAGGCTGTCCAGGGCAGCGCGCAGCGCCTCCCGCGGGACCAGCGGATGCGTCTGCTCAACGCCGTCGAACTTCGACGCCAGGTCGGCCAGGGCGGCAAAGCCCCGGGTGCGGACGTCGCCAATGATCGCGGTCACCGCGTCAGCGGCTGCGTCAGTGGTGGTCTCGGCCCGCGGCATGGCCGCCTTCAGCTCTGCCGGGGAAAGCTCCCTGCCGCGCAGGTCGATAGTGCGCAGGGCCGAATACGGCTGGTCGGAACGTACATCTGGGGTGGAGGAAGTCACATCTTCCATTCTACCTAGCCATCGAGGCACGCCGGTCCCAGCAGGACTTTCAAGTCACCGAAGAGTGACGGCGTCGGGTTAACGCGCATGTCCACGCCCAGCTTCATGACCTCCACGGTGCGGCTGCCGTTGAGCCTGATCTGCACCTCGGACGTTCCGGGATGGGTCCGCAGGACGTCACCCAGCTGGGTGACCACGGTTTCGGTGGCCTTGTAGGTCGCCATCGAGATAACCACTGGTCCCGAATGCCCCTCGCTGAGGTCCGGAACGGTAAGTTCCTGCGCGTTCAGGGTTACAGCACCGTCGTCCCGGCGCTGCAGCCGGCCGCGGACGACGACGATGAGGTCCTCCGCCAGCACGGCGGCGATCGGACCGTACACCTGGCCGAAGAACATCACTTCCATGGAGCCGGCGAGGTCTTCGATTTCACAGCGGGCATATGCGTTGCCGCTGTTCTTCGCGATCCGGCGCTGGAGGGAGGTGATCATGCCCGCAATCGTGACGATGGCGCCGTCCTGCGGGCCTTCCTCCCCCACGATCGAGGTAATCGAGGAATCGGCGTGCTGGCTCAGGATGCCTTCCAGGCCCTGCAGCGGGTGATCGGAAACGTAGAGCCCGAGCATGTCCCGTTCGAAGGACAGCTTGTCCTTTTTCTCCCATTCGGGGAGGTCCGGAATGTCGATGCTGATGGAGGCCTCGGGTTCGGCCTCGCCGATCCCGGCGAACAGATCGAACTGGCCCACGGCCTCGTTCCGTTTGAGCACCACCACGGAGTCGATGGCTTCTTCGTGAATCATCGCCAGCGGCCGCCGGGCGTGGCCCATGGAGTCGAAGGCGCCAGCCTTGATCAGGGATTCGATGGTCCGCTTGTTGCAGACCACCGCCGGGACCTTCATCAGGAAGTCCTTGAAGTTGGTGTAAGCGCCCTTCTCCTCCCGGGCACCAACCATGGCATGGACCACGTTGGCACCGACGTTGCGGATGGCACCCATACCGAAGCGGATGTCCTTGCCGACAGGGGTGAAGTTCACGGAGGACTCGTTGACGTCCGGCGGCAGCACGGTGATGCCCATCTTGCGGCACTCGTTCAGGTACATGGCCAGTTTGTCCTTGTCATCACCGACAGAGGTGAGCAGGGCGGCCATGTACTCGGCCGGATAGACCGCTTTCAGGTAGGCAGTCCAGTAGGACACCACGCCGTATGCGGCGGAGTGGGCCTTGTTGAAGGCGTAGTCGGAGAAGGGCAGCAGAATGTCCCAGAGCGCCTTGATGGCGGCCTCGGAGTAGCCGCGGTCGACCATTCCCTGGTGGAAACCGGCATACTGCTTGTCCAGCTCCGATTTTTTCTTCTTGCCCATGGCGCGGCGGAGGATATCTGCCTGGCCGAGGCTGAAGCCGGCCACCTTCTGGGCGATGGCCATCACCTGCTCCTGATAGACAATCAGGCCGTAGGTGGTGTCCAGGATTTCCGCCAGCGGTTCCTCGAGCTCCGGATGGATCGGAGTGATTTCCTGCAGCCCGGTTTTGCGCAGCGCGTAGTTGGTGTGCGAGTTGGCACCCATGGGTCCGGGACGGTACAGGGCGATGACGGCTGAGATGTCTTCGAAGTTGTCCGGGCGCATGCTCTTGAGCAGCGACCGCATGGGCCCGCCGTCGAGCTGGAACACGCCCAGGGTGTCGCCGCTGGCCAGCAGTTCGTAGGCTTCCTTCAAATCCAGCGGCAGGTCTTCCAGGACCAGGTCCTCGCCGCGGTTGGCCTTGATGTTCTCCACGGCGTCGGAGACGATCGTCAGGTTCCGCAGCCCGAGGAAGTCCATCTTGATCAGCCCCAGGCCTTCGCAGGTTGGGTAGTCAAACTGCGTGATGACCTGCCCGTCCTGTTCACGGCGCATGATCGGGATGATGTCGATGAGCGGGTCCGAGGACATGATCACGCCGGCGGCGTGCACGCCCCACTGGCGCTTCAGGCCCTCAAGGCCCAGTGCGGTTTCGAACACGCGCTGGGAATCGGGATCGGTGCGCAGCAGTTCCCGCAGTTCCTCGGCCTCGCCGTACCGCTTGGCTTCCTTGTTGTGCACATCAGCCAGGGATAGACCCTTGCCCATCACGTCCGGCGGCATGGCCTTGGTCAGGCGCTCACCCACGGAGAACGGGTAGCCCATCACCCGGGAGGAGTCCTTCAGCGCCTGCTTGGCCTTGATCGTGCCGTAGGTAACGATCATGGCCACGCGCTCGTCGCCGTACTTCTCGGTGACGTAGTGGATCACTTCGGAACGGCGCCGATCATCGAAGTCGACGTCGAAGTCAGGCATGGAAACGCGGTCCGGGTTCAGGAACCGCTCAAAGATCAGGCCGTGCTGCAGCGGATCGATGTCGGTGATGCCCATGGCGTAGGCGGCCATGGAACCGGCGCCGGAGCCGCGGCCCGGACCAACACGGATGCCGTTCTTCTTGGCCCAGTTGATGAAGTCGGCCACCACCAGGAAGTAGCCAGGGAAGCCCATCTGGGCAATGATGCCGACTTCGTAGTCGGCACGCTTGCGGACGTCGTCGGAGATGCCGCCCGGGTAGCGGAACTGCAGGCCCTTTTCGACTTCCTTGACGAACCAGGACTCCTCGTTCTCGCCCTCGGGGGTCGGGAACCGCGGCATGTAGTTGGCTTTGGTGTTGAACTCGACGTCGCACCGCTCGGCGATCAGCAGTGTGTTGTCGCAGGCTTCCGGGTAGTCGCGGAACACGGCCCGCATCTCGGCCGGGGACTTGAGGTAGAACTCGTCGGCGTCGAACTTGAACCGCTTGGGGTCCGCAAGGGTGGAACCGGACTGCACGCACAACAGGGCGGCGTGGGCCTTGGCATCCTCGGCGTGCGTGTAGTGGAGGTCGTTCGTGGCCACCAGCGGCAGGTTCAGTTCGCGGGCCAGCTTGATCAGGTCCGCCTGGACGCTGCGTTCGATGTCCAGGCCATGGTCCATGAGTTCACAGAAGAAATTCTCCGTGCCGAAAATATCCCGGAAGTCGGAGGCAGCCTGCACGGCTTCCTTGTAGAGCCCCAGACGGAGCTTGGTCTGCACTTCACCCGACGGGCAGCCGGTCGTGGCGATCAGGCCCTTGCCGTAGGTCTGCAGCAGGTCCCGGTCCATGCGCGGCTTGTAGAGCTGGCCTTCCAGGGAGGCCAGCGAGGACATGCGGAACAGGTTGTGCATGCCTTCGGTGGATTCAGCCCACATGGTCATGTGGGTGTAGGCACCCGCACCGGAGACGTCGTCGCGTCCGCCGCCGCCCCACTTCACACGGGTCTTGTCCTGGCGGGCCGTGCCCGGCGTCAGGTAGGCCTCGACGCCGATGATCGGCTTGATGCCGGAGTTCCTGGCTTTGTTCCAGAAGTCGAAGGCACCGAAGACGAACCCATGGTCAGTCGTCGCCAGCGCATTCATGCCCAGCTCATCAGCGTGGCTGAACAGGTCGGTCAGCCGCGCGGCACCGTCCAGCATGGAGTATTCGGTGTGGTTGTGAAGATGGACAAACGATTTCGACGAACTAGTTACTGAAGCCACCTAACCATTCTAGGTGTCCCGCGGGGGCGCTTAGACGAGCCCGCTGTCCAGCGCGTCGAGGGCATACTGCAAATCCTGGGGATAGTCGCTGACGAACTCCACCCAGTTTCCGGTGCCTGGATGGGTAAACCCCAGTTTCCGGGCGTGCAGCCACTGCCGGGTGAGTCCGAGTTCGGCTGCGAGCCGGGGATCCGCACCGTAGGTAAGGTCACCTGCACAGGGGTGCCTCAGGGCGGAGAAATGCACGCGGATCTGGTGCGTGCGGCCGGTTTCCAGGTGCACTTCCACCAGGGAGGCCCGGCCGAAGGCCTCCAGAACCTTGTAATGCGTCACCGATGCCCGCCCGTCGTCCAGGACGGCGAACCGCCAGTCGTGGCCGGGGTGCCGGCCGATCGGTGCGTCGATCGTTCCTTCCAGCGGGTCCGGCAGGCCCTGGACCAGGGCATGGTATTCCTTCTCCACGGTGCGGTCCCGGAAGGCCTGTTTCAGCAGGGTGTAGGCGTGTTCGGTCTTGGCCACAACCATCACCCCGGAGGTACCGACGTCGAGCCGGTGGACAATCCCCTGCCGTTCCCCGGCGCCGGAGGTCGAAATCCGGTAGCCGGCGGCGGCCAGGGCCCCCACAACGGTGGGTCCGACCCAGCCCGGAGACGGGTGGGCGGCAACACCGACGGGCTTGTCGATGACAACGAAGTGCTCGTCGTCGGCCAGGATTTTGAGGTCCTCAACGGGTTCGACGACGACGGCCAGCGGGTCGGGCAGCTCGGGTACGTCCGCGGCTACCTCGTCACCGGTGTGCAGCCGGTCCGACTTAGCCACGGGTTTGCCTGAACGGGTCAGCCAGCCTTCGCCGCACCAGGTGGCCGCGGTGGAGCGGGAGATGTCCAGCAGCTTGGCGAACACGGCGTCGGCCCGGCCGCCGTCGTGTTCCTCGCTGATGGTGAAACGGGAGTGGATTTCAGGCATCTGCGTTGTCCTTGCCGGAAACGGCGCGGGTGCCGTCCATGTTGATGCCGCGCAGGGTGAGCAGGCAGACGAGGATCACGCCGGACACCACGCACATGTCCGCGATGTTGAAGATCGCGAAATTCGGCAGAGCGATGAAATCGACCACGTGTCCCTGGCCGAAGGAGGGTTCACGGAACAGCCGGTCGGTGAGGTTCCCTGTGGCACCGGCCAGGACCAGGCCGAGGGCGATGGACCAGCCCACGGACCGCAGGCGGAACATCAGGTACACCAGGAATCCGGAGACCAGCACCATGATGATGGTGAAGATCCAGGTGTAATCCGTACCGATCGAGAAGGCAGCTCCCGGGTTGCGGATGAAGTGCCAGCGGAGCAGCGGGGGCAGGACATCCGTGACCTGGCCCTCGGTCATGGTGGAAACCACCCAGATTTTGGTCAGCTGGTCCAGGATCCAGGCGGCCAGCGCGATGCAGGCCATGATCAGTGCGTAGCGGGTCAGCGCGGCTTTCGGGCGCGGCGGCGGCAGCGGCTGCTCGGCGGGTGCGTCAGAGGAATCTGTCATGGTGCTTTCGGGGTCGGGCAGGCGGAAAATGCCGGCACTGAAGGTGCTTCGTGCGCAAGTGTGGAACACTGCGCACTGGAACAGGTCGGGCCGGTGGCCGGGAGATCCCGGCCACCGGCCCGCAATTCTGTTACCAGTCTAATCCTGATTCATATCCGTCCAGACGGACCGAACGAAGCGTGAAGCGCTCTACGCGTCCGCAGTCTCCGAGGCAACCGAGCCGCGGGAATCCAGATCGCGCAGCTGGCCTTCGATGTACGCCTTCAGGCGTGAACGGTAGTCACGCTCGAAGCCACGCAGCTGCTCGACCTTGCGTTCCAGGAGAGCCTTCTGCTGTTCGAGCGAGCTGAGGATCTTCCGGCTCTTCTCCTGGGCTTCGGTCACGAGGCCGCTGGCTTCGATCTGCGCTTCGGCGATGATCTTGTCCCGCTGCTCCACGCCGGCGCCGACGTAGTCGTCGTGCATCTTCTGAGCCATCGCGAGGATACCGGCAGCCGACTCGGCCGGGTTGGACACCGGAGCCGATTCCTGCTGGCGGGGAGCTTCAGCCTTGGGAGCCTCAACCTTGGGCTCCGGCTTGGCTTCGGGCTCAGGCTCGGGCTTCTTCTCTTCCTTGACCGGCTGGGTTACCTGCTCGGTCTTGGAAGCGGCGGAAACCGGTGCCGGGACCTGGGTGCCTGCAGGAGCACCAGCCACTGCCTCGGCAAGCTGCCGGCGCAGGTCTTCGTTTTCGGCGTTCAGGCGGCGGAGTTCGACGACGATCTCGTCGAGGAAGTCATCCACCTCATCCTGGTCGTAGCCTTCTCGGAACTTAGTCGGCTGGAACCGCTTGTTGACAACATCTTCTGGCGTCAGAGCCATCTGGTCACCTCATACTGGTTATAAGACTTGCCCGTGTTGACGGGTTGTCTAGGTACAGAATCTCGAACATAAAATCAGGGATCAATTCACTATATTTTTCACATTATATCTTTTGTGAACTGATGACGAACCGGGGCGTCCCCGGCGCTGCTCGGCCCTAGCTGGCCGCCACCACGATTTGCATGGCGATTCCGACCACGATAAAGAGCACCAGGAACGCAAGGTCCAAGGACACACCCCCCAGGCGGAGGGGCGGGATAATCCGGCGGAGTGCCCGGACGGGCGGGTCCGTAGCGCCGTAAACGACCGTGGCCAGCACGAGGGCCGGACCCTTGGGCCGCCACTGGCGGGCGAACATCTGCACCGCGTCGTAGACAATCCGCAGAATCAGGGCGAGCTGAAAAAGCATCAGCACCAGATACAGCAGGGCAAAAATAATACTCACGCGTGTTTTCGTTTCCGCCGTAGGAGGTCAGGCTGTCCGCACGGTCCCAGGGACCGGGACGGCGGTCAGCTCTGGTTGAAGAAGGCCGACTGGGATTCACTGACCTTCTTGTCGTCTCCCAGCACCTCGACGTAGGACGGCGAGAGCAGGAAGACCTTGTTGGTCACCCGTTCGATCGTACCGCGCAAACCAAAGACAAGTCCCGCGGAGAAGTCAACGAGGCGCTTGGCATCGGCCTCTCCCATGTCGGTGACGTTCATGATGACGGGGATTCCGTCGCGGAAGCTCTCGCCAATGAGCTTGGCGTCGTTGTAGGAACGGGGGTGAACAGTGGTAATCTGCCGCAATCCTGCCACGTCTTCCTTTGCCGATGAGGGGGCACGCTTGATGGGTGTAACGGGCGCGCGGTATTCCTCTACCGCGGTGGAACGGGCCAGCTGCGCTGCGGCGGCCGGTTCACGGTCGGTCCGCTCGTCTTCCGGTGCGCGTTCCTCGTCCCTGGCCGCAGCCTCCCGCACAGGCTTCTGCTCGTCCTCGTACAGCTCATCGCCGTCGGCGAGCCCAAGGTAGATCATCGTCCTGCGCATTGCGCCAGCCATGGTTGCTCCTTCAGTCCTTCAGCGTCCCGCGTTGTCCAGTGTGGGCATTGTTTTCGCCTGTTTGCGGCGGCCCGCAAAATGGGACCCGCCATGCTTGACGCTACCTCACGGCGGGGCGGGGACCGAGAATATCGGACCCAATCCGCAGGTGTGTCGCGCCGCAGGCGACGGCGCTTTCCAGGTCCTGGCTCATACCCGCGGAAATGCCGGCTGCGGCGGGGTGGCGGGCGGTCAATTCGCGGGAGAGTTCCTGGAGCCGGCCGAAGGCTGCGGCGGGGTCCTCCCCCAGCGGAGCGACGGCCATTAGGCCCTTCAGCCGCAGTGCCGGCTCGCGCTCAACGGCAGCGGCAAGTTCAAGCATGTTCTGGGGCCTGGCACCCCCGCGCCCCGCGGCCTCGTCGGGCTGCGTGCGCAGGTCCATCTGCAGGTAGCATTCCAGCGGCTCCCGCCCTTCCCCGCCTGCTTCCCGGCGCCTGGCGTCCTCGGCGGCCATCGCCTTCGCCAGGGCTGTGATCAGACCGGGACGGTCAACTGAGTGCACCGCCCGGGCGTACTTCACCACCGACTTTGCCTTGTTGGTCTGCAGCTGGCCGATGAAGTGCCAGTTCAACCCGGATCCGGGGAGCTCAGCCGCCTTCGACTCGGCCTCCTGGGCCTTGTTTTCACCTACATCGCGCACACCCATTCCGGCCAGGAGCGCGGCGTCGGACGCCGGGAAGTATTTGGTGACCACGATCAGGCGGGGTTCCTCGCGCCCGGCGGCTGCCGCGGCGTCGGAAATCCGCCGGCGGACGGATGTCAGGCGGGCCTGGAGATCGGCGGCCCGGTCCGGAATTGCGCTGCTCATGTCTTCCTTGTGTTGCGTGTGCGGGTATTGCGTGTGCGGTCCGTCGGCGCCGCGGCGGAAGTTCTTCCGCGGCGGGGAGGCCCTGGACTGCTAGGTCGTTTGGGGGTGCCAGATCAGTCCGGCGAACCGGCCGGTGGGTGCGTCCCGGCGGTGCGAGAAAAGGTCCGGTTCTTCCATGGTGCATCCGGGAAGCCGGAACGTGTCCACCCCGAGGCCCTGGAGCTGGGCCGCAGCTGCGGCCGGAAGGTCCAGCGCGGGGGTACCCCAGCTGGTCCGGGACGCGGCACCCGGGAGGTGGGCTGCGTCGGCGAGCATGGCTTCGGGGACCTCATAGCAGCGTCCACAAACGCTGGGGCCGATCCAGGCCGTCAGCTCTCCGGCTCCGGCGGCCCGCATGGCCTGGACGGTGTTGGGCAGGATCCCGCCGAGCAGCCCGGCACGCCCGGCATGGGCGGCTGCGGTTACCGGTGCACCGGCAGTGCGGGTTCCAGCAAGGACCACGGGCACGCAGTCGGCCACCATCACTGCCAGCGGGGCCGATCCGTCAGGGCTGAGCAGGGCGTCAGCGACCGGGGGCGCTTCTTCCGGCCCCTCTTCCTGAGCCCCGTCCAGGGCCGGGATCCGGGCGACGGTGGCGGAGTGGACCTGCTCCATGAATCTGAGGGATCCCGGAAGGATCCCCATGTGCTCCTCCAGGGAGCGGCGGCGCTCACGGACGGCCCCCGGATCATCGCCGACATGCAGCGCGAGGTTGCCTGCGGGAGTGCCGGTGAATGCAACCCGAAGGCCGCCGGGGCCGTGCCCCTCCCACCAAAACATTCGCTCAGACAACCTCGCGCCGATCTGCAGGTACTGCGTTCTGCTTTTACTTCAGCTGGTTCTTACTTCAGGAAGTCGGGAACATCCAGGTCGTCCTGGCGTCCTGCACTCAGGTCGGGCTCGACGACGGCCGGAAGGTCGATGTCGAATCCGGCGTCTGCGGGAATATCGCTCACCTGCGGGCGCTGGGCCCAGGCGGAGGTTCCGCCCGCAACACCGGCGGCCGCGGCAGCCGGAGGAGTCAGCGGTTCGGCCGGCTTGGCTGCAGACGGCTGGGACGTGACGTCCACCTGGTCGAAACCGGCGGCAATGACCGTGACGCGCGCTTCGTCGCCCAGGGCATCGTCAATGACGGCACCGAAGATGATGTTGGCTTCGGGGTGGGCGACTTCCTGGACCAGGCGGGCTGCCTCGTTGATCTCGAACAGACCGAGGTCGGAACCACCCTGGATCGAAAGCAGGACGCCGTGGGCGCCGTCAATCGATGCCTCAAGCAGCGGCGAAGCAATGGCCAGTTCCGCGGCCTTGACGGCGCGGTCCTCTCCCCTGGCCGAGCCGATGCCCATGAGCGCCGATCCGGCACCCTGCATCACAGACTTGACGTCGGCGAAGTCAAGGTTGATCAGGCCCGGAGTGGTGATCAGGTCGGTGATGCCCTGGACGCCGGACAGCAGCACCTGGTCCGCCGAACGGAACGCGTCCAGCATGGATACGTTGCGGTCGCTGATCGAGAGCAGGCGGTCGTTGGGGATGACGATGAGGGTATCGACTTCGTCCCGCAGGGTGTCGATGCCCGATTCGGCCTGGTTGGAACGACGGCGGCCTTCGAAGGTGAAGGGCCGGGTCACAACGCCGATGGTCAGGGCACCCAGCGAGCGTGCGATCCGGGCCACCACGGGCGCTCCGCCGGTGCCGGTTCCGCCGCCTTCGCCTGCGGTCACGAAGACCATGTCCGCACCGCGCAGCACCTCTTCGATTTCCTCGGCATGGTCCTCGGCAGCCTTGCGGCCAACTTCGGGATCCGCGCCGGCGCCGAGGCCGCGGGTCAGTTCACGTCCAACATCGAGCTTGACGTCGGCGTCGCTCATCAGCAGAGCCTGCGCATCAGTATTGATGGCAATGAACTCCACTCCGCGGAGTCCGACGTCGATCATTCGGTTTACGGCATTCACGCCACCGCCGCCGATGCCGACGACCTTGATGACGGCCAAGTAATTCTGCGGTGCTGCCACGTCCTGTGTCCCTTGTTCGAATCTGTGCAACTGATCAATGCGGCCGGGACTTCCCCAGCCAAAACCTTCAACCGAACAACCTTAACCCTCGAGTTGAGGGTTATAGTTATGTCAAGTAATGCTCTATCCACGACGCTATGGGGCTGCGATAGCTTCCGCAATTACCGTCCCGCGCGTGTCGGTCAGAATCTTTTGCCGGTATTTCCCGGCGGTGTCCGGTCACCGGGTTACCGGCCGGTTCGGGGTGCTCACATCGAACACCTGGACCGGCGGATCCGTGGCCGGAACCAGCAGCAGGGCTTCCAGTGCCTTCGCTTTTGCCGCGTTGGCGTCCGAGCTGCCCCAAAAAACCGTCTGGCCGTTGGCCAGCTTGAGTTCAACCGAGTCGAGGGTCTCTGCCGAGGCATGGTCGAGCTGCGCCAGCACACCCTGGGGCAGGGCTGCCAGCACCGCGGTCACCGTGGAGAAAACCTCGCTGTTGACCGCATCCGCGCCGCCGTCGATCAGCGGCAAAGCCGCCGCTCCCCGCTCCCCCACGGCTTTGAGCTGACGTCCGTCTTCATCGATGAGCAGGAACTCGCGGCCGTTCTGCAGCACGGCCACCGGCACGCGTTCGGTGATGGTGACCAGCAGGTCCGAGGGCGGCACCGCCGCCACCTCAACTTTTTCCACTTCCGGGCGGGCCGCCAGCAGTTCTCCGGCATCCGCATCGGAAATGAGGGTCAGCGGGGTACCCAGCAGCGGAGCAAGTGCCGCTTCGGCTTCTTCCACGGTCAGGAGTGAATTGCCCTGCACCTGGAGGTTCTTGACCTCCAGCGCCGGAGAGAAAAACAGCACCGCGAACAGGGCAGCGAGCAGCGCGGCGGACACCCCGGTGCCGATCAGCACGTACCGGCGCCGGCGCCGCACCGGGGGTTCCGGGAAGGCCAGGATGCTGGCTTCGGCGGCGGATCCCTGGATCCCGTCCGCCGGGCCTGACTGCTTATCTGCTGCGGCAGTGCCCCGGCTGCCGACGGACCGGGCGGAGGGGGCTGCCGCCGGCTCCCAGTCCCGGGAGGCACCGATATTCCCGGGGGCCCCGTCCGCACCGGTTTTCCCGGGCGCCCCGGCTCCAGCGGCTGCCGCGCCGGGCCAGAGTTCGTGGATCTGGGCACCTTCGCTGGGCAGAAGCTGCACCTTGGAGGAGTTCGCGGCGGAACGTGGACCGGCGGACGAAGCCGCTGGCTCCTGTCCCGGTGCCTCCGGACCGGGGCGGCCGGCAGCGGTGCTTCCAGCCAGGGAATCCGGGGAGGCCGCAGCCCTGCCCCGGCGGACAGTTGAAGGCGGCCGGAGCTCTCCGCCCGCGCCGGCAGGAGGCTGTCTGGGCTTCCTACCTGCCATCGGCACCGCTTTCCGCTCCGTTACCGGCTGCGCTGAGTGCCTCAAGGATGACCGGTCCGTACTGGGTGACGTCACCGGCCCCGACGGTCAGGACAATGTCCCCTTCAACGGCACGGCCTGCGATGGCCCGCACAGCGGAGAGGGGATCCGGCGCGACTTCTCCGGGGGTGCTCAGCAGGTCGGTGATGAGCCCGCTGGTGACGCCGGGAATCGGATCCTCGCGGGCAGGATAGATCTCCAGCACCGTTACGGAGTCGGCCAGGTCCAAAGCGGCGGCAAACTCTGCGGCGAAGTTCCGGGTGCGGCTGAACAGGTGGGGCTGGAAGAGCACGTGCACGGCGTTGTCCCCCGCTACCGCACGGGCTGCCTGCATGGCAGCGGCAACCTCGGTGGGGTGGTGGGCGTAATCATCAAAAACGCGGACGCCGCGTGATGTGCCCTTGGCTTCGAACCGCCGGGCGGCTCCGGTGAAAGCGGCCAGCCCGTCCGCGGCGGTCTGGGGGTCAACCCCCAGATCCAGTGCCACGGTAAAGGCGGCAGCCGCGTTGAGGATATTGTGCCGGCCGGGAACCTGCAGCTGCAGCTGCTGCTCGAATCCGCGGCCCGCGGCGGAGAAATGCAGTGTGCTGGAACTGGTCCGGCCGTCCGCGGTGGTGCCGCTGATCCGCACGTCCGCGTCCGGCGAGTAGCCGTAGGTCCTGGTCCGCGGGGGTGAGTTCCGCGCCAGCAGGTCCCGGACGCCCGGATCGTCGGCGCAGGCGACGAGCAGCCCGTCGGCGGGAAGCAGCTCGACGAATCTGTCGAAGGACGCGAAAACAGCCTCGGCGGTTCCGTAGTGGTCCAGGTGGTCGGCTTCGACGTTGGTCACCACGGTGATCTGCGGTGAGTAGTTCAGGAAGGACCCGTCGGACTCGTCCGCTTCGGCGACAAATACGCTGCCTGACCCGGCGGCGGCATTCACCCCCAGCGCTGCGACGTCCCCGCCGATGGCGAAGGAGGGGTCGAGGCCCGCTTCGCGCAGCAGGACGGTGATCATCGCCGTCGTTGTGGTCTTGCCGTGGGTCCCTGCGACGGCCACCAGGTCCTGGCTGCCCATCGCTGCGGCGAGTGCCACCGAGCGGTGGATGATCCGCAGGCCCGCGGATTCGGCGGCGGCCAGCTCGGGGTTGTCCGGACGGATGGCCGTGGACACCACCACGGTGTCAACGTCCCGGACGTTGGCGGCGTCGTGCCCCACCGAGATCCTGGCGCCCAGGGCTTCCAGGGCACGCAGCCCGGCTGAGTCCTTGGCGTCGGATCCGGAGACTGCCGCTCCGCGGCCCAGCATCACCCGCGCGACGGCGGACATTCCGGCGCCGCCGAGGCCGATGAAGTGGACGCGGCCCAGTGCCGGAAGATCGATCGTGCTCATGCTTCTTTCCGTTCCGCTGCTTCCAGGATCAGCGCAGCCATCTGTGTATCGGCGTCCCGGATGCCCCGGGCGGCGGATGCGGCTGCCATGGTTGCCAGCGCCGCCGGATCCAGCAGCAGCGGTATGAGCTTCTCCGAAATCCATTCGGGGGTGAACAGGGAGTCGCGGACCAGCAGGGCGCCTCCGGCCTCCACCAGCCCGGCGGCATTGAGCGCCTGCTCACCGTTGCCGTGCGGCAGCGGCACCAGGACTGCGGGCAGCCCGACGGCGGAAATTTCGCTGACGGTTCCGGCACCGGAACGGGCCAGCAGCAGGTCAGCTGCCGCATAGGCCAGTTCCATGCCGTCCACGTACTCCACCTGGCGGTAGAGGGGTGCCGTCAGTGCCTTGCCTTCGGCGTCCGCCGCAGCTTTGCCGCGGCCGGTCACGTGAAGGGTCTGGATTCCGGCCGCCGCGAGGGCCGGCAGGGCGGCGGTGATGGCAGCGTTGATGCTGGCGGCACCGGAGGACCCGCCCGTCACCACCAGGGTGGGCAGGTCCGGGTCCAGGCCGAGCGCGGAACGGGCGGTACCGCGGGCGGCGGTCCGGTCCAGCTGGGAGATCTCCCGGCGCATGGGCATCCCTACCCAGCGGGCACCGGGCAGCTTGGTCTCTTCGAAGGCCACCCCCACGACTTCGGCGTTCCGGGCGCCGACCCGGTTGGCCAGGCCGGGACGGGCATTGGCCTCGTGCACGATGATCGGGATCCGGCGCTTGCGGGCCGCGAGATAGACCGGAGTCGAAACGTAGCCGCCAACCCCTACGACGACGTCGGCCTGGGCCTCGTCCAGAATGTCGCCTGCCTGCCGCACGGCGCGCGAGAGCCTGGCCGGAAGCCGGGCAAGGTCGCCGCTGGGGCGGCGCGGCATGGGAACCCGGTCAATCACGGCCAGCTCGTAGCCGGCCGCCGGAACCAGACGGGTCTCCATGCCGGAGGACGTGCCCACCACCTTTATGCGGGCCTCGGGCCGCAACTGCCTAACGGCGTCGGCAATGGCCAGCAGCGGGCTGATGTGCCCTGCTGTGCCGCCTCCGGCGAGAACAACGGAAAGTGGGGACTGCGTCATGGAGCTGCGGGTTCCCTTTCAGGGATAGTGCGGGCAAAGGACAGAAGGACTCCAACGGCTGCCAGCGTGAAGGTCAGCGAGGACCCGCCGTAGGAGATGAACGGAAGCGGAACGCCGATCACGGGAAACAGTCCGGTGACCATGGCGATGTTGACGAAGGCCTGGCCGATGATCCACACCAGGATGCAGCCGCAGACGATCCGGATGAACGGCTGGGTGTGGCGCATGGTCACCCGCACGGTGGCCACTGCAAGGATACCGAAGAGCGCCAGGACCACCAGGGTGCCGAGCAGGCCGAACTCCTCGCCGATGATGGCGAAGATGAAGTCGTTGTGGGCTTCGGGGATCCACGTCCACTTCTGCCGGCTCTGGCCGATGCCAACGCCCAGCCAGCCGCCCGATGCCAGCGCGTACATCCCCGCGTTGGCCTGGTCGCAGAGCCCGGCGGAGCAATCGATCTGGAGCCACGCACTGATCCGGCTGGTGCGGTTTCCACTGATGGCGGACATCAGCAGGCCGCCGGCGCCGGCCGCCAGCGCCAGGAGGCCAAGGAGCTTCAAGCGCACACCGGCGAAGAAGAGGGCGGCGAGCATAATGGCGCCCATAATCAGCACGGTGCCGAGGTCGTGGCCGGCCATCACGAGCGCCACCAGGATGCCGGCACCGGGAACGGCCGGAATCAGGGCATGCAGCGGCTGGTCGATGAGGCCTTTCTTGCGGGACAGGACCATGGCCAGCCAGATCGCCATGGCCAGCTTGGCAGCCTCCGAGGGCTGTCCGGTAACCGGTCCGAAGGTCAGCCAGTTCTTGTTGCCGTTGACCTCTTCACCGACGATCAGCACCAGGACCAGCAGGAAGGCCGCACCAAGCAGCGCGGGCCAGGCGATGAAACGGTAGAAACGCGGACCGAATTTGGAGAGCATGAGCATGGCCGCAACACCGATGGCGGCGAAAATCAGCTGCTTGACGAAAAGATCGAAGGTGCTGGCCGCATTAGCACCGGAACCGGCGGCCGCAGCGATCGCTTCCACGGAGGAGGCGGAGAGCACCATCATCAGCCCGATCACGGTCAGCGCCAGCGTCGATCCGAGGATCATGTAATAGCTGGACCCGGTGGCCTTCGCGTCGCTGCCCTCCAGCAGGACCATAAAACGCTCCAGGTGGTCCTTGAGCCGCCGCTTAGGGACCGGAGCGACGGTTTTGCCAGCAGCCTTCCCGGCTGCTGGCCCCTTGCCTGGTCTGGTGCCCGGTTTTGGGCCCGGTGTGGCTGCGGGGGCCGCCGGGCGTTTCCGCGCCGCCGGCTTCCGGGCCTTGCCCGTGGGCGTGGTCACCATCTACGGCTCCTTGGTGGTCTGCGCCTGTCCTTCCACGTAACCGCGGACAGCTTCGATGAAGGCCTCACCGCGGTGGGCATAGGAACGGAACTGGTCCATGGACGCCGATGCCGGCGCCATCAGGACCGTGTCTCCGGCCTCCGCCGCGGCGGCCGCGGCCGCAACTGCTGCGGCCATGACTGCCTCGCCGGTGGGCGGGCCTTCTCTTCCAGTGTCCGCTCCCGCAGCGTCGATCACGGGAACGTCGGGGGCGTGTCGGGCCAAAGCGCCGCGCAGCTCACTCGAATCGGTCCCGATGAGCACGACGGCGCGGAGCCGGCCGCGGTGGGCCTGGATGAGGCCGTCATAATGCACACCTTTGGAAAGCCCGCCGGCGATCCACACAACGGGCTGGAACGCTGCCAGGGAGGCCGCGGCCGCATGCGGGTTGGTGGCCTTTGAATCGTTGACCCACAGCACATCATGAAGCTTGGCAACCGGCTCGATCCGGTGCCCGCCGGGGGCATAGTTGCGCAGTCCGTCGCGGACGGCCACAGGTTCGACGCCGAAGGCCCGGACCAGCGCGGCCGCCGCCAGGGCGTTGGCGGCCAGGTGGCGCGGTGTGTGGTCCCCGAGATCCCCGAGCGAGGCCAGTTCGGCGGCCGAGTCGCGGCGCTGTTCGATGAACGCGCGGTCCACGAGCAGCCCTTCCACGATCCCGACCATGCTGATGGCAGGCATTCCGGTGGTGAAGCCCACGGCGCGGCAGCCTTCCACGACGTCGGCTTCCTCGACCATGCGCTCGGTTTCGGCCTGCTCGGCGTTGTAGATGCACGCAACCTGCGTGTTTTCGTAAACCTTGGCCTTGTCAGCCAGGTATGCCTCGTACCCTCCGTGCCAGTCCACATGGTCTTCGGCCACGTTCAGGCAGACGCTCGCCAGCGGGGACATGGTGTGGGTCCAGTGCAGCTGGAAACTGGAGAGCTCGACGGCGATTGCGTCCCAGCCCTGCGGGTCGCGGATGGCGTCAAGGATCGGAGTGCCGACGTTCCCGGCGGCGATGGCGCGGAGCCCGGCTGCGCGCAGCATGCTTTCCGTCATCGAGACCGTGGTCGTTTTTCCATTGGTACCGGTGATCGCCAGCCAGGGAGCTGTCGGCCGTCCTTCACGGATCCTCACGCGCCAGGCCAGCTCGACGTCGCCCCATACCGGCACGCCGGCGGCAGCGGCTTCGGCCAGCACCGGATGGGCCGGGCTGAAGCCCGGGGAGGTCACAACCAGCTCGGCCTGCTCGCCCGCCACCAGCGGCAGGGTCTGCGCATGTTCCGGACCAAGCAGGACGTCGTGGGCACCGACGATCCGCAGGGTGTCTGCCTTGCCGCGGTTCTCTTCGTTGTCACGGCCGTCAAACACCACCACCCGGGCGCCGAGCTCAATCAGCGTGTCTGCTGCGGAGAATCCGGAGAGGCCGATCCCGGCCACCACCACCCGCAGTCCGCGCCAGTCCGCATCCCAGGTGGTCAGCGGTGCGAGGCGGGGGGTCTCGGTGTAGGGAGTGCTCATTGTCCGGCCACCCAATCGGCGTAGAAGAGTCCCAGGGCCAGCGCGACGCAGAGCCCGCCGATGATCCAGAAGCGGACCACCACCGTGACTTCCGCCCAGCCCTTGAGCTCGAAGTGATGCTGCAGCGGTGCCATTTTGAAAACGCGTTTACCGCCGCTGAGCTTGAAGTACCCCACCTGGATGATGACGGAGGCGGAGATGATGACGAACAGCCCGGCCAGGATGACCAGCAGAAGTTCGGTCCGCGACAGGATGGCGAAGGCCGCAATGGCGCCGCCGATCGCCAGCGACCCGGTGTCGCCCATGAAGATTTTTGCCGGAGAGGTGTTCCACCAGAGGAAGCCGATCAGCGCTCCGGCCATGGCACCCGCGAGCAGTGCCAGGTCCAGCGGGTCGCGGACTTCGTAGCAGACGCCCGCGTCGGCGGGGGCGCCCAGGCAGCTCTGGTTGGACTGCCAGATGCCGATCAGGAAGTAGGCGCCGAAGACCAGCACCGAGGCTCCGGCGGCAAGGCCGTCCAGCCCGTCGGCAAGGTTTACGCCGTTGGTGGCCGCGGTGATGATGATGCTGGACCAGAGGATGAAGAGGATCGCACCGATGATGGTTCCCGCGAACGCCAGGTCGATGGCGGTGTCGCGGACAAAGGAAATGTTGGTCGAGGCAGGCGTGAGTCCGCCCTCGTCCGGGAACTGCAGCGCCAGCACGGCAAAGACAATGCCAACGATCGCCTGCAGCGTGATCTTGGCTTTCGCGTTCAGGCCGAGGGAGCGCTGCCGGGAGATCTTGGTGTAGTCGTCAATGAACCCGACCAGCCCCATTCCCACCATCAGGAACAGCACCAGGAGTCCGGAGGCGGACGGGCCGAAGCTGGTCGGGTTGATGGCGTGGCTGATGAGGTGCGTGACGAAGTAGGAGGCCACCACGGAGGCGACAATCACTGCCCCGCCCATGGTGGGTGTACCGCGCTTGGTGTGGTGCGACGTCGGACCGTCGTCGCGGACGAACTGTCCGTAGCCCTTGCGGACGAGGAAACGGATGAACAGCGGTGTGCCCGCGAAGGCCAGGACCAGCGCGAGGGAGCAGCCGATCAGGAGTGAAATCATCACAGTCCACCCCGCAGGGAGGGATCAGCGGAAGTCTCCGCGGCAGCTGGACCTTCGAGTGGGGTATTCAAGGCAATCCGATCACCAAGGAACCGCAGGCCGGCTCCGTTGGAAGATTTAAAGAGAACGATGTCGCCGGGTTCCAGGGCGGCTTCAAGAACCGCCTGCGCCTCTTCGGGGCTCTGGACGAACTGGGACTCGTCACCCCAGGAACCTTCCATGACGGCACCCGTGTGCAGGGCCCGGGCTCCGGTTCCGACGACGATGAGTTTGGAGATATTCAGGCGCACGGCGTACCGGCCGATCGCGTCGTGTTCGGTGACGGATTCCGGGCCGAGTTCGAGCATTTCGCCCAGCACAGCCCAGGTCCGGCGGCCTTTGCCGAGTTCCGCAAGGGTGCGCAGGGCGGCCCGCATGGATTCGGGGTTGGCGTTGTAGGCATCGTTGATCACAGTGACGCCGTCGGGCCGGTCGGTCCGTTCCATCCGCCAGCGGCTGGCGGCTTTCTGCCCGGAAAGGCCGGCGGCGATGTCCGCGGGGGCAATGCCGGCGGCCCACGCCGCACCGGCGGCGGCGAGCAGGTTCGCTGTGTGGTGCATACCGATCAGGCCGGATTCGACCCGGTGTGAGCTGCCGTCGGGGAAGCGGAGGCTGAACACCGGCCGGCCCTCGGAATCGGTGCCGGCGTCGACGGCCCGGAGGGTTTGGTGGCCGCCCGGGAGTTCGTCGGAGGAAGAGGTAAAGAGCAGGACCTTCGCGGTGGTGCGCTTGTCCATGGCGGCGACGCGGATATCGTCCCCGTTGAGGATGACTGTCCCTTCAGGCGCGATGGCCTCCGCAAGTTCACCCTTGGCCTGGGCAATGTTCTCCACGCCGCCGAACTCACCGGCGTGTGCTGTGCCGACGCAAAGGACCACACCGATGTCCGGACGGACCATGTCCGCCAGGTAGGAGATGTGCCCAATGCCCGTGGCGCCCATTTCCACTACCAGGTAGCGGGTGCCGTGGCCGGAGCTGAAGATGGTCAGCGGAACGCCGACCTCCCCGTTGTAGGAGCCCACCGGGGCAACGGTCTCTCCGTGGGCTGACAGGATGCCGGCCAGCAGATCCTTGGTGGTGGTCTTGCCGGCGGACCCCGTGATGCCGATGACGGTCAGCGGGCCGTCGGCCCGCAGCCGCCGCACGATCTCCGCGGCGATGCCGCCCATGGCCAGGACGGCGTCCGGCACCACGATTCCGGGGAATACGGTGCCGCCGGCATCGGTGACGGGGCGTTCCGTCAGCGCCAGGGAAGCACCGGCTTCGAAGGCCTGGGCCACGAAGAGGTGGCCGTCGGAAACCTCGCCGGGCTTGGCGATAAACAGCGTGCCTTCCCCCGCCCCGCGGGAGTCGGTCGTGGCTGACGTCACTGAGATGGACGGGTCGGTGGCTGCTGCCCCCACCAGTGTGCCGCCCGTGATGGCCGCTATTTCGGCTGCATTAAGTTCAATCATGACGATTTAGGACTCTACCCCGTCGCCTGAAAGCACCGTGAATCCGGCCTGGGCCAGGGCGGCCCGCAGTTCGACCCGGTCATCCAGAGCATGGTTCACTCCTTTGACCTCCTGCCAGACCTCGTGGCCGCGCCCGGCCACCAGGACAGTGTCCTGCGGTCCGGCAGCCTCCACGGCACGGGCAATGGCGGCAGCACGCGGAGCAACCTCCAGGATGGTGCAGCTGCGTCCGGAGGCGGACTGCTGACTGTGCGCACCGCGGAGCACATCCGCCCGGATGGCTGCCTCGTCCTCGTCGTGCGGGTCATCGTCGGTGACAATTACCACGTCGGCGAGCCTGGCCGCGATGGCACCCATCAGCGGCCGTTTGGTCTGGTCCCGCTCACCGGTGGCACCAAAAACCACGATCACCCGGCCGCCGGGGCGCCGGACGGATTCCAGTGTGCGCGACAGCGCATCGGGGTTGTGGGCAAAATCGACGATCGCTGCCGGGGACTCGCTGATGAGCTGCATGCGTCCGGGCACCTCGACAGTAAACGGATCGTGCTCATCCAGCGCCCGCTGGACGTCCTCCACGGAGGCGCCTGTCTGCAGGACCATGGCCAGCGCCAGGGCGGCGTTGGAAACGTTGAAGGTTCCCGGCAGGCCGGTCCTGACCCGCAGCGGCTCGCCCTGCAGCGGGCGCAGTTCGAACGTGTGGCCGAGCCCGTCGCGGGTGACGGCACGGACCTGCCAGTCGGCGCCGGTGGCCTCGCCGCTGGTGGAGAGAGTGATGCCGCGCTCCCCCGCCACGTCGGCCATCTGCCGGCCCCACGCGTCGTCAACGGTTACGACGGCCCGGCGGCACCTGCCGGCGCTGAACAGCGCGGCTTTCGCCTCGAAGTACTCTTCCATGGAACCGTGCAGGTCCAGGTGGTCCTGGGTGAGGTTGGTGAAGCCGGCAACGTCGAAAACGACCCCGTCCACGCGGCGGTAGGAGATCGCGTGGGATGAGACTTCCATGGCGGCCGCATCCAGTCCCCGCTCGCGCATCAGCGCAAGCAGCCCGTGGACCTGGGGTGATTCCGGCGTCGTCAGGACGCTGGGAATGGGTTCACCACCGGCCAGGATTTCGATGGTGCCGATCAGCCCGGTGGACTTCCCCAGCGCCTGCAGCAGAGAGTTGATGAAGTAAGTAGTGGTGGTTTTACCGTTCGTTCCGGTGATGCCGAACAGCACGGGCGCGGAGCCGTCACGCGGCTGGCTGTTGAAGACCGCTGCCGACAGCGGCCCGACGAGCCGCCGGATGTCCTCGGCGGTGAAGACCGGCAGCCCTGTCTCGGGAAGCTGAGCCAGCCCTGCACTGTCGGTGAGCACCGCTGCAGCTCCGGCGGCCGCGGCATCGCCGGCGAAGACCGCGCCGTGGTGGCGGGCGCCCGGAAGGGCCAGGTAAAGGTCTCCGGGAACAATCTGGCGTGAGTTGATGCTCACGCCGGTCAGTTCTGTTCCCCACCCGGACGCGCCGGTGCCGGGAGCAGCCTGGATCGCAGGAGCTCCCGGGGGCAGCGCTGCCGCGGCATCGCCCAGGGTGACCGGGCGGACCCGTTCGGGGCGCATGCCGCTTCCGGCGCGCTGATTATTGCTATGTGGCACTGCACTGCTCCAGCTTTAGTACTCGATGGGGTAAATGTCCGGTTCCCCCGTGGAGGGGGCAACGTTGTGGGTGGTCAGAACCTGTTCCATGACCTTCTGGAAGGTCTTGCCCGGTTCGACGTAGTAGAGGTCGCCTTTGGGGCGCTGAATGGTCACAACGGCGACGTACTTCGGATCGTCCATGGGTGCAATACCAGCATAGGAGACGGTGACGCCGTCATATCCGCCGTTGGGGCTGGGAGCCTCAGCTGTACCCGTTTTTGCACCGACACGGTACTTTTCCAGGGCACCCGAGGAACCGGATCCTTCCACCGTGACGGTCTCCAGCATGCGCTGGACCTCCTCGGCGGTTTTCTTCGAGACCACACGGGTACCCTCACCGCTGTCGATGGTGTGCTCCCCGCCGTCGGCATCGATGGTCGAGTCGACCAGGCGGGGGGCCAGCCGCACGCCGTCGTTGGCGATCGTCTGGTAGACCATGGCGGTGTGCAGCGCCGTCTGGGTCAGGCCCTGACCGAAGAGGACGGTGTACTGCTGGCGGCTGTCCCACAGCTCCGGTTTTGCCAGCAGTCCCGAGGTCTCGCCGTTGAGGCCGGTGCCGAGCTCGGTTCCAATGCCGAACTTCCGCATCCAGTCGTAGCGTTCCTGCGGGGTCAGCTGCTCGCCGACCATCACCGTTCCGGTGTTCAGCGAATTGGCCAGGATGCCGGAGGCTGTCATCTGCAGCGTGCCGTGTTCGTACGCGTCCTTGAACGTCTGCCCGTCGACGGTGTAGTTCGAGTTGATCAGGAAGGGGGAGGTCGGGGTGATGAGCCCCTCTTCGATTGCGGCCGCCATGGTGATGACCTTGGTGGTGGAACCGGGTTCAAAGGAATCCGTGACGGACCGCGCCTTGCGGGAATCCGCTTCGGTGGCGCCGGGGTTGTTAGGATCAACCGTGGTGGATTCGGCCATGGCCAGTATGTTGCCGGTCGCCACCTCGACCACCACCACGTTGCCCCACTCCGCGTTGTATTCCCGTGTCTGGGCCGCAATAGCGTCCTGGGCAAACCACTGCAGGTCCTGGTCGATCGTGAGCTTGATCGAGTCGCCGTCCTTCACGGGGACGTCTTCGTTCGTGGCGTAGGGAATGCGGATGCCGTCGCCGCCGATTTCATAGGTCTTACTGCCTGCCTCGCCCGCCAGGATGCTGTCCTGTGTCAGCTCCAGCCCTTCCTGGGCTCCCTCCGTGCCGAGGAAACCGACGATCGAGCCGGCGACTGCCCCGGAGGGGTAGGTGCGGAGGGTGGTGCGGTCGGCGTAGACTCCGGGGAATTTGACGGCGAGCACCTTGTCGCGGATCTCCGGAGTGACGGTCTTCGCGACGAAGTTGAAGCCCTTCTCCCCCAGGATGGAACGGCGCAGTGTGTCTGCGTCCTGTCCCAGGATCGCGGAGAGCTCATCGAACGCCTGGTCGAAGGTGACGTCCTCCCACTCACCTTCAGGGGTCCGGCGGGGGTA
Source organism: Arthrobacter sp. Helios (assembly GCF_023167125.1). Classification (NCBI taxonomy): domain Bacteria; kingdom Bacillati; phylum Actinomycetota; class Actinomycetes; order Micrococcales; family Micrococcaceae; genus Arthrobacter; species Arthrobacter sp. Helios. Next base: position 995,677 of record NZ_CP095402.1, on the reverse strand, counting down.
CTCGTCTTTGTCCTGGGACAACCGCTGGTCCACCACTATGTCGAAGCGTTCCACGCTGCGCGCCAGGTAGTTGCCGTTGGCATCGAGGATTCCGCCGCGCAGGGCGGGAACGGTGGTGGTTACCAGCCGGTTGGCGACGGCGGCTTCTGCTTTGCCTTCCGGGTCCAGGCCCTGGACCTGGAACAGCCGGACCCCAAGCAAGGTGAGCAGAACAAGGGCTATCACCAGTCCTGCGCGAAGCCGTCCGGAGACGAGGAACACCCTGTGGTCCTCCGGGGCCGGAGTCTGTCCTGCTCTTGCCACAACGTGTCCTCGTGGGTATTTGGTGGTTACTGTCCGCTTCTCTGGCTCGGGGCCGGAATGGTGCCGCCGTTCAGGTCTGCTTCGGGGGCGGCAGGTGCCGGTGCCTCCGGGGATGCATCCGCGGCTGCCGGCGCACTGTCCTGTGCCTCCGCAGCCCGGACGTTCTCCACCGGTTTCTCCGGCTCTGCCGGCTGGGCCTGGGCCGGGGTGACCGGCTGGGTCAGGACCTGCGGCAGGCCGATGAGAGCTTCGCGCTTGGTGCCCTCCTTGGCCGGCTCGGGGTTGCCCGTGACGGCCAGGGTCTGCAGATCGATCGTACCGAATGACGGGGACGACACCATTCCCAGTTCAGCGGCCGTGGCCGCCAGCACCTGGGGTGCCTGGTGATTTTCCACCTGCTGGGTGAGGGCTTCGTTCTTCTGTACGAGTTCCGTGCGCTGGTTCTGCAGCTGAACCAGCTGATACTGGCCGCTGGACACGGAGATGTTCAGGAGCAGCACCGCTGCCAGGCCTGCTGCCAGGAATACGAAACACAGGGCCGCGACGGGGACCCGCCGCCTGCGGGCCGCCGCTGGCACAAGGGAGAGCGGGGTCCTGCGGCGCGGGGCCGGCGCCTGCGGCTCTGCCGGTTCCCACTGCTCGCTGCGTGCCAGATTTCCCTGGACCGCGCGCAGCGGTGCCGCCGGACGGTGCCGCCGTGTCTCTTCAGTCATGACCGTGCCCCGTCCATGGTTGCCCGAATGCGCTCAACTGCCCGCAGCTTGGCGGACGCCGCCCGCGGGTTTTCGCCAATCTCCTGCTCCGTGGGAACCTCGGTGCCCTTGGTCAGCCGCTTCAGCTGCGCCTTGTGCTCTTCGAGTTCCACGGGGAAGCCCTTGGGTGCCGAGGACCGGGAGCCCGACGCGAAGATGTCCTTCACGATGCGGTCTTCGAGCGAGTGATATGACATCACGACGATCCGGCCTCCGACGCCCAGCACCGACAGTGCGGAGGGGATGGCGCGTTCCAGGACGTCCAGTTCCTCATTGACTTCGATCCGCAGGGCCTGGAAGGTCCGCTTGGCGGGGTGCCCTCCGGTGCGCGCGGCGGCGGCGGGAACAACAGAGCGGATGGCTTCGACCAGTTCGCCGGTGGTGGTGAAGGGTGTCTTGGCCCGGGCAGCCACGATTGCCGAGGCAATCCGGCCGGCGAACTTCTCTTCGCCCCAGCGGCGGATGATGGAAACCAGTTCGGCTTCGTCATAGGTGTTGACGATGTCCGCAGCCGTACGGCCGCGGCTGGTATCCATGCGCATGTCCAGCGGTGCGTCGTAGGAGTAGGCGAACCCGCGGTCCCGCTCGTCCAGCTGCATGGAAGAGACGCCCAGGTCGAAGAGTGCGCCGTCAATGAAGTCGAACCCGAGGTCCCGGACGACGTCGCCGACTTCGTCGTAGACCGCGTGGACCAGGTCAGTCCGGTCCTGATATGCGGCCAACCGTTCCCCTGCCAGGGCCAGTGCCTGCTGGTCCCGGTCAATGCCGATCACGTGGAGTTTGGGAAAGCGCTCCAGCGTCGCTTCGGTGTGCCCGCCCATGCCCAGGGTCGCGTCAACGACGACGGCGGTCCGGCCTGCCGCTTCAGCGGCCTCAATGCCCGGGGCGAGCAGGTTAATGCAGCGGTCCCGCAGGACGGGGATGTGCCGGTCTTCGGTGGGACGGTCTTCGCTCATTGGTCTCTCCTTCCGCTGCTGATCCGGTACGGCGGTTCTTGGACCAGATCCCCATCCGCGCCTCACGGTGCCCGCCTGGCTCCGGGGAAGGTGAGCCAGGTGAACATTCCGCGGGGCGGCTGGAGATCTCGTTCAAGATCCCGCCGGCTTCCCGGTTCCTGTATTTGGTGCCTGTACTTTGTTTCCTGCTGTTTACTGCTGTCCCGCTGATCTTGCTTCTAGAAGATCCCTGGCATCGCGTCTTCATCGGTTTCCGAGAAGGCGTTTTCCTGCTCCTCCAGATAGGTCTGCCATGCCGTGGCATCCCAGATCTCAGCACGGGTGCCCGCACCGATTACGGCGAGTTCACGACCGAGCCCGGCATACGAGCGCAGTGCCGGCGGGATGGTGATCCGGCCCTGCTTGTCAGGGATTTCGTCCGAGGCTCCGGACAGAAAAACACGAATGTAGTCACGGGCCTGGCGTGATGACAGCGGCGCCTGCCTCATCTGCTCGTGGACCTTTTCGAATTCCTTCTGGCTGAAGACGTAGATGCAGCGTTCCTGGCCCCGGGTCAAAACCAGCCCGTCGGCCAGCTCATCGCGGAATTTGGCGGGAAGGATGATTCGCCCCTTCTCGTCCAGGCGCGGTGAATGAGTTCCGAGGAACATCAGCCACCGCCTGTCCGATATGGGAGTTTTACCCCTCCTGCACCGCCCCTACCCTCTTACGTCCCCCACTTTACTCCACTTTGCTCCACAGTCAACGCAATTCGATAACGGTTTCCGGCGCGGCGTGCCGCCGCTTCCCAGTAATGGCGCGGGAAGGACCGGCAGGGGGCACTGTGGAGGGAAAAGGCGTCACCGGGACCGGGTTAAACGAAAAAAACCCGCCAAGGCGGGTCTTTTCAGGTTCCAGCGGAACGCTGGGGAGGAAAGTGGTTGAAGGCGGACCTACGGCTGGTCCCGCTTGCGTTCATCCCATTTGTTTTCAAGGTTGGACATAAAGCCCCGCGGAGCGGCTTCACGTTCCTTCTTACCTGCGGGTACGTGCGGTTGGCTCTGCTTGCCCTTGGTGGTCGCGTAGTACATACCGGCTCCCATGACCATAAAGCCAAGGATTCCGACGACGATATTGAACGGGCTCTCGAGGGAAATTCCCAGGATCAGGACGGCTATGCCTGCCACTGCCACGAGTGCGCCCAGGACGATGCGCCGGGTCGACATTCCACGGCCGCCCGACGTCGCCATGGAATTGGCGAACTTGGGGTCTTCGGCGTGCAATTGCTGCTCCAGCTGATCAAGCAAGCGCTGCTCGTGTTCTGAGAGTGCCATCACTGCCTCCTTGCGGTCCAAATATGCCCTGTAAACCAAGCAACGAACCCGACGTGGCGGTTGTTCCCGCTGAGGTCTCGACGCTGATCTGCACTACTTCAAGGATAGGTTGCATTTGGGTCAGGGGAAACCCACGGCTAAGCCTGCTTATCGCCGGCACCCCTGGTTCCCGGTTTTTCCGGCTTCAGGAGCCGGGCAGGCATGATTCCACTGTCTCCGAACCTGCGGTTGATCCGGTCCAGGGCGTCTTCCGCGGAGCGCCAGTTGTCGTCGCGCCCGTCCAGGGTCAGCTGCTGGGCCGCACCCTGCGCCGGTTCAAGGTTTTCCGCACGCAGCCCGACGAGCCGGACGCTCATGGGCCTGCGTCCCAGCGCCTTCAGCAGCCCCCGCACGGCTTCGTAGAGCAGTTGCGCACTGTCAACCGGTTCCGTCAGGGTCCTGGTCCGGGTCAGCGTGGTGAAATCCTCGTACCGCAGCTTGAGTGCCACCGATCTGCACTGCAGTCCGGCTGCACGCATCCGGGCTGCTGTGCGGTGGGCCAGGCGCAGCAGTTCCGTTTCCAGAATTTCATCCCTGTCCACGTCCCGGGCGAACGTCTCCTCGGCACCAATGCTCTTTTCCACCCGAACAGGTGTAACAACCCGCGGATCCCGGCCCCAGGAGAGCTCATACACGTGCAGGCCGGCCGCACCCAGGAGCCGCTGCAGGACCGCGGGCGGCGTGTTCGCGACGTCGGCGACGGTGGAAATCCCCACGCGTGCCAGGGCCTCACGGGTTTTGGCCCCCACCCCCCAAAGAGCCGAGACGTCAAGCGAATGCAGGAAACGGATCGTGTCTGCCTTAGGAACCAGCAGCAGTCCGTCGGGTTTGGAGCGGGTGGAGGCGATCTTGGCCACGAACTTCGTGGCGGCGATCCCCACACTGGCGGTGATGCCCAGCTCGTCGGACACGCGGGCCCGGATCAGCTCGCCAATCCCGCGCGGCGGTCCAAGCCGGCGCATGGACCCGGCAATGTCCAGGAAGGCTTCGTCGACGCTGAGGGGTTCCACCAGCGGTGTGATGGAGTCAAAGATTCCCATCAGCTGGGCCGAGACCCGGCGGTAGACCTCCTGGTGGGGTTCCAGGACTGTGGCCTGCGGACACAGGCGGCGCGCGTTGGCCATGGGCATGGCCGAACGGACGCCGAATTTCCGGGCTTCGTAGGAGGCGGACAGCACCACCGACCGACCGCCCAGGCCGCCGACAATGACGGGGGCACCCACTAGGTCCGGACGGCGCAGCAGTTCCACGGAAACATAGAAAGCATCCATGTCCACGTGCATGATGGCGCAGTTGCGGTTTTCCCCCACGGCGTTCGGCTCTGTTCCCACCATTTCATCCTAAAGCGCAGCGGTGACAGCAGTAGCCGGACGCCGCCCTCCTTTCCCCGCCGTGCCGCCGGGAGGTTCCGGGCCGTCGCCTAGACTGGATCCCAGGCCCTGTCCCTTCGTCGATGCGGAGTCCGAATGAAGAAGAAACTACTTGTCCTTGCCGGCAGTGCGGCCATGATCGCCGGCTTAGCCGGATGCGGTTCGGGCGACAGCCCGTCTTCGGGTGCGTCCTCCTCCCCGACCGCACCGAAGTCTGCCGCGGCGTCACCGGAGCCCTCGGCACCGCAGTCCGCGTCGCCGTCGCCGTCTGAATCCCCGGCCATCGCCGAAGGGTTTCCGCAGACCCTGATCCCACTGTTTGCCGGCTCCACCCCGACTGCCACGAGTTTTGCTGAAGACGGCAAGCTGCTGACCGCCTCCCTGACCGCCTCCTCTGCCGCGGCTCCGGAGGAAATCGCAGCCTTCTACACGCAGCATTTCGAGGCCCAGGGCTTCGCCGCGCTGGAAGGCGATGCGGTGGACTCCACCAGCACCAAGGACTTCGCCCGGACCACCGGCACGGAGACCGAAACCGCCAACGTTTCGATGGTGAGCCGCGAGGGGCAGACCATTTATACAGTGGGAGCCAACGTGCTTCCTGAATCCGCGGAGTAGGACACAGCCATGAGCCAGGCCCAGGCACCCACAACGGGAGCAGACCAGGCCTCCCGTGAACAGGACGCCTACCGGAAGCAGCTTGCCGCCGATCTGGAAGATTTCTTCGGCCGGCAGCGGGAGGTTCTCGAAGACGTCTCGGAGGAATCCGTGCCGCTGCTGGACGCTGTCCACTCGCTGGCAAAGGGTGGAAAGCGGATGCGTGCGCTGCTGAATTACTGGGGCTGGCGCGGTGCGGGCGGAGAAACGCTGGGGGCACCCGCTGTGCGAGCCGGAGTCGCACTGGAACTCTTCCAGAGTGCGGCCCTGATCCACGACGACATCATTGACCGCTCCGACACCCGCCGTGGGGCGCCAAGCGTCCACCGGCACTTTGCCAACCGGCATGCGGAAGCGGCCTGGTTCCTGGACGGATCCCATTTTGGTTCCTCCGCAGCCATCCTGGCCGGAGATCTCTGCCTGGCCCTCAGCGAAGAGGCCTTTACGTCAGTGGGAGACCGGGCGGGGTACGCGACCCGGGCCCGCGCCGTGTTCAACAGGATGCGCACCGAGGTCATGGCCGGGCAGTACCTGGACATCTTGGAAGAGGTTGTCGGCCCCGGACATGAGCCGGAGCGGGCCGTCGTGCGGGCGCGCAACATCCTGCGCTATAAGTCAGCCAAGTACAGCATCGAGCATCCACTGGCTATTGGCGGTGCCCTGGCAGGAGCCAGCGAGGAACTGCTGGCCTCCTACTCCGCATTTTCCCTGCCGCTGGGAGAAGCCTTCCAGCTTCGTGACGATGTGCTGGGGGTTTTTGGCGATCCCGCGGTTACCGGGAAGCCTGCCGGAGATGACCTGCGCGAAGGCAAGCGCACCGTGCTGATCGCCTATGCCCTCGGCAGTTCCGATACGGCGCGGCGCGAAATCACCGCCGGGCTCGGCCGCCCGGATCTCAGCGACGACGCCGTGGCGTCGCTTCGCCGGATCATCGAGGACAGCGGAGCCCTGGCTACGACCGAGTCGCTGATCGCAGAGCATACAGAGCAGGCGTTCAGCACCCTTGCCACTATGGCAGTGGACGAACAGACCCGCTCAGCTCTGGAATCCTTGGCGCATGCAGCCGTAACCAGGACCTCCTAACCGAAGCCTGCTACCAGGCCAGGGCCTGGGCGCGGCGGCGGATTTCCGTCTTGCGTCCTTCCAGCAGCGCGTCCACGGGACGGCCGGGCAGGGTTTCGTCCGCTGTGAAAAGCCAGCGGATCATTTCCTCGTCAGTAAAGCCCGCATCGGTAAGCACCGAAATGGTTCCTTTAAGGCTGTCCAGGATGGCGCCGTCGTTAATAAAGGCGGCTGGAACGCTGCGGATTTTCCGTTCGCCCAGGCGGAGCGCCAGGAGCGCACGCTCCTCCAGCAGGCTGTGCACCTTGCTGATGGAGATATCTAGTTGTTCAGCCACGTCGGGCAGGGTTAGCCAGTCGGAAACCAGTTCCTCAAGTTCATTCACCCTCCCAAGATTGCCACGCCTGTGGCGGAGCGGGCCAGTCGACACCGTTTTGCCGCTGCCCGGTCCTGGATTTATTGCTACTCGGGTATTGCGGAAGCCCCATTCTCGTGTAAATTCACATAAGTCACAGTATTCACACGAGCATCACCCGTATCACTACTTGTTTTTTGTCACACGGACTGCGGTAAAGGCCGCACCGCCAACAGATGAGGAAACAACCCCTTATGACCGTGCAGCCCAAACCCCGGCCGCGTTCAGCGACCGCGGGAATGCCCCGCAAACTGAGCGTCGCCGTCACTACGGCAGCGATTCCCGCCGTCATGATGTCCTCCCTGGCTTTGGCGGAAACCGCAGAAGCAGTCCAGCCGCAGACACCGGCGAAGGCCCTCTTCCCGCAGCTTCCCCTGCAGGCGCAGAAGAACATTGCCGCCGGCGCAACCATCCCGGCTGCCCAGCTGGCCACGCAGATGCCCGCCACGGTCGCTGCTGAGTCCGCCGTCCCCGCGACGCACCGCATCGTTCCGGGCGATACCGTCAGCTCCATCGCTGCCCGGTACGGCCTCGACATGAACGAGGTTCTCCGTGCCAACAACCTGCAGCCGGCCTCGGTAATCTACGCCGGCAAGGAACTGAAGCTGACCGGAACGGCCAAGGCCCCCGAGGCTGCTGCCCCCGCAGCGGCTTACACCGTGGTCCCGGGAGACACGCTGAGCGCGATCGCAGCCAAGCACGATGTCTCCCTGCAGTCGCTCCTGGAGGCCAACGGCCTGAACATGACCTCGATCATTCAGCCGGGCCAGGAAATCTCCCTGGGCTCCGGCGCCGCCGAAATCTCCACCGCATCCAGGGCACCGGCCGCAGCGCCCGCAGCTCCGGCATCTGCTGGGACCTACACGGTTGCCGCAGGTGACACGCTCGGAGGCATCGCTGCCAAGCACGGTGTCGAACTGCAGTCCGTCCTGGAGGCCAACGGCCTGAACATGAACTCGGTCATCCGCCCCGGCCAGGAGCTGGCCCTCGGCGGATCTTCCTCCGTCACCACCCTGGCCACCCCGTCAGCGCCTGCCGCCCCCGCGGCTGAGGCTCCCACTGACCTGGTGCCCAGCACGTTCCTGCATTACACCTACCCGCAGCACGTCGTGGCTGGTGCGAACCTCAACAAGCAGGCACTGAACTCCGTTGAGGTTCCCTCCCGTGCCCAGATGCAGCAGCTGGTAGCGGAAACCGCCCTGTCCATGGGCGTGGATCCGGCCCTGGCCCAGGCTTTCGCTTTCCAGGAATCCGGCTTCGACCAGCGGGCGGTCTCCCCCGCCAACGCCATCGGCACCATGCAGGTCATTCCTTCTTCCGGAGAGTGGGCATCTGGCCTGGTCGGCCGCCAGCTCAACCTTCTGGACCCGCAGGACAACGTTACCGCCGGCGTCGCGATCATCCGTTCCCTGATCCGCACCAGCTCCAGCCTCGAAATCGCGATTGCCTCGTATTACCAGGGCCAGTACTCGGTAACGACCCAGGGCATGTATGCGGATACGGAGGCCTACGTGGCTTCCGTCCTCGCACACCGGGCAACGTTTTAGGCCTTAGCAGGAACCACGCTGAGCGTAGGACAAACAAAGGGCAGGAGGCGGGATCGGGTGTCGATCCTCCTCCTGCCCGTCTGCGCTTATAGGATCAAAGGGTGCATGAGCCCGTGAATGACCCACTTCTGGAGACCCTGGTAGATAACCGCTATCTGGTGCGCTCCCGTATTGCCCGCGGCGGAATGTCCACGGTCTATCTCGCCACAGACACCCGGCTGGACCGGGACGTGGCGCTGAAGGTGCTCTATCCGCATCTCGCTGCGGACCGCGGCTTCCTCGACCGCTTCGAGCGGGAGGCCAAATCCGCAGCCCGGTTGTCCCACCCCCATGTCGTCGGTGTGCTGGATCAGGGGATCGAGGAATCGCTGGCCTACCTGGTCATGGAGTACGTCCCGGGGCACACCCTGCGGGACGTCCTGAACGAACGCACGCGCCTCACCCCTCGGCTCGCCCTGGCGATGATGGATGCAGTGGTCGACGGCCTCGCCGCGGCCCATGAAGCTGGCCTGGTGCACCGCGATGTAAAGCCCGAAAACGTGTTGCTGGCCAGCAGCGGCGCCATCAAGATTGCCGACTTTGGCCTTGCCCGGGCCGTCACCACCAGCACCAACACCGGAACCCTGGTTGGCACTGTCGCCTATCTGGCGCCGGAGCTGGTCACCGGGGACGGTGCGGATGAACGCAGCGACATCTACTCAGCGGGCATCATGCTCTATGAGATGCTTACCGGCTCCCAGCCCTTCACCGGCGAGGTACCCATCCAGGTGGCCTTCGCGCATGTGCACTCCACCGTGCCCGCACCATCTGCAGCCTGCCCCGGCCTCGCCCAGGATCTCGATGAGCTGGTGCAGTGGTGCACCGCCCAGGACCCGGAGGAACGTCCCGTGGACGGCCGGGCACTCCTGGGGGAACTCCGGCATATCCGCACGTCCCTCACCGACGAGCAGCTGGACTTCCACGCTCCCGGTACGCCCGCGCCCGGACATCCAGCCGGAAACCCAACGCAGGCGGCACTTCCAAGTCAGCAGGACGGCGCCACGGCCCGGACGGCCGTGGTCCGCCCGGGAGCCCCCGCCGGTGCCACCGAAGTGATTGGCCGCGCCGAACCCCACGCCACCGAGGTCATCCAGCGCGCTGATAACGCCACGAGTGTCATGCCGGGGCTGCGGGCCCAGGCCGATGAACAGGACTACGACGACGGCGATGAGGACGAGGGCGGCGGCTATCCGGTGGTCTCTGCCCGGGCGGGGCGGCGGCAGGCGCGCAGGGACTTCAAGGCACAGCAGAAGCAGTCCAGCCGGGACGCCCAGCGTCCCGAGGTGTCACTTCGGTCCGGCAGCCCGCGCCGGCGCGGTGTGCTGGTGGGCCTCCTGCTCTTCCTCCTGGTGGCGGCGGCCGCTTTCACCGGCTGGTTCTTCGGAGCCGGTCCGGGTGCACTGGTCTCCATCCCGGAGGTCGCCAACACATCCGCTGCTGCGGCCTCCGCCCGCCTGGGCGATGAGGGGCTGCGGTACACCACGAACGAGGTCTATGACGAGGTGGTTGCTGCCGGTCTGGCCATCGGCACGGATCCCGCCGCCCCGCAGCAGGTCCGGCGGTTCCAGACCGTCACGCTGCTCGTGTCCAGGGGTCCGGAGCTGTTCACCGTTCCCAACGTTATCCAGCGCACCGTGGAATCGGCCGGGGATGAGCTCGCCGAGGCGGGCCTGACTGCCGGGAAGGTCACTGAGGAATTCAACGAAACCGTACCGGCGGGCCAGATCATTGCCCAGGTCCCGGCTGCTGATGCGGAACTGCGGCGGGGCACTCCGGTGGATCTGACAGTATCCAAGGGGCCGGCCCCCGTGGAGGTGCCGTCCGTTGTTGGCAAAACAGAGGACGACGCCGTAGAGGCGCTGGAAAGCGCAGGACTCACAGCCTCCGTCGCGCCCAGCCGGGTCAACAGCACAGATGTCCCGAAGGGCTCCGTTGTGACCCAGACACCGGCATCCGGTCTACTGGAACGCGGCGGAACGGTCACCCTGACCATTTCGGACGGACCGCGGATGATCCAGGTTCCCAGCTACGTCGGCAAGCAGGCCGACACCGCCCGCGAAGAGCTTGAGGCACTGGGCTTCCGGGTCCAGGTGAACGAGATCCTGGGCGGGTTCTTCGGAACCGTCCGCGCCCAGGATCCCTCCAGCGGAACCGCGCCCGAAGGCTCGGTTATCACGCTGACCGTCGTCTAGCCGGAGGGCCGGAGAAACTAGCCTTTCTCGGCCAGTGCCCCTGCTACCAGGAATGCCATTTCCAGGGACTGCATGTGGTTCAGGCGGGGATCGCAGACCGATTCGTAGCCTTCCACGAACGCTTCCTGGTCAACCGGATCGGCGCCGCCGAGGCATTCGGACACGTCGTCTCCGGTCATTTCCACATGCAGGCCGCCGGGGAACGTACCCAGTGCGTTGTGCACTTCGAAGAACCCGCGGACTTCATCCATAACATCGTCGAAGTTGCGGGTTTTGTAGCCGTTCGGCGAGGTCACGGTGTTGCCGTGCATGGGATCGGTGACCCACAGGACCTGGGCCCCGGAAGCAGTTACCTTCTCCACCAGCGTGGGCAGCTTCTCGCGGATGTTCTGGGCACCCATCCGGGTAATGAAGGTCAGGCGTCCGGGTTCGCGGTTCGGATCCAGCTTGTCGATCAGGGCCAGGGCGTCCTCGGGAGTGCTGTTCGGACCAAGCTTTACGCCGATGGGGTTGCGGACGCGGGAAAGGAAGTCGACGTGGGCGGAATCCAGGTCCCGGGTACGCTCCCCGATCCACAGGAAATGTGCCGACGTGTCATAGGGCTGTCCGGTGCGCGAATCAATCCGGGTCAGCGCGCGTTCGTAGTCCAGCAGCAGGGCCTCGTGGCTGGCGAAGAACTCCACCCGCTTCAGTGCTTCGAAATCTGCTCCGCAGACGTCCATAAAGCGCACGGCGCGGTCGATGTCCCGCGCCAGGGATTCGTAGCGGGAGTGGGCGGGGTTGGCCGTGAAGCCCCGGTTCCAGTGATGGACCAGCCGCAGGTCGGCGAAACCGCCCTGGGTGAAGGCCCGGATCAGGTTCAGCGTGGATGCCGAGGTGTGGTAGGCCCGGACCATGCGTGCCGGGTCGTGGCGGCGGGATTCCGGCGTGAATTCGAAGCCGTTGACCATGTCGCCGCGGTAGGCCGGAAGCGTGGTTCCGCCCCGTGTCTCATCGTTGGAGGAGCGCGGCTTGGCGAACTGGCCGGCCATGCGGCCCATCTTGATGACCGGGAGGGAGGCGCCGTAGGTCAGGACCACGGACATCTGCAGGATGGTGCGTACCCGCGCGCTGATCTTGTCTGCCGTGGCGGCTTCGAAGGTCTCTGCGCAGTCGCCGCCCTGGAGCAGGAAGGCTTTGCCCTGGGCAGCCTGGGCGAGGCGGTCGCGGAGGATGTCCACCTCACCGGCAAAGACCAGCGGCGGAACCATGGAAAGCTCTGCCACTGCTGCGGCATACCCCGGATCGTCCTGCCACGTGGGCTGCTGGGAGATCGGCAGGGACCGCCATTCATCCAGGCCCGGATACACGGCCGCGCCGGACGAAGGAGGGAAACTGGGGTCGAGTTCTGCAGGTGTATGGCTCACGGGTTAAATCCTACTGGCAGGCAGGGACGCGGGGCGATCAAATGTGTCCTGTTACGCAGCCTGCCGGGACAACCCCTAGGCGCTGTGCGGCGTCTGTTCTGCTCCGCCGGTTTCCTGCGGGCCGTGCGGACTGATGTCCGTGGGGGCGGGCTGAGCGGCCTCCGGTGCGCCAATCACGGTGACTTCACCGGGTTCCTTGTGGTTCCTGCGCCGGCCGGCCGCGGGGCCCACGCCGGTCTCCGGCTCGTCCGGGGCAGGCAGCCGGACGGCGGCGCTGCGAGATTCGGCGGTTTTGGAGGCCTTGCGTGCCGCGGCCATTCTGTCCTTGACCGTGCTCGCGTACACATCAACGTATTCCTGCCCGGAGAGCCGCATCAGTTCGTACATGATCTCGTCCGTCACGGAGCGCTGCACAAAGCGGTCATTTTCCAGCCCGGCGTAGCGGGAGAAGTCCAGGGGTTCACCGACGATAATGCCGATGCGGCGGATGTTGGGGATCCGGCGTCCGATCGGCTGGACCTTGTCGGTGCCGATCATGGCTACGGGAATCACGGGGACCCCCGTCTGCAGCGCCATCTTGGCAACCCCCGTCTTGCCCCGGTACAGCCGGCCGTCCGGGCTGCGGGTACCTTCGGGATAAATACCGAGCAGGTTCCCGCCTTCGAGGACCTTGACGCCGGCGCGCAGGGCAGCCTCCGATGCGGCCCCTCCGGACCGGTCGATCGGCAGCTGATTGGTCAGCCGGAAGAACATGGCGGTCAGCTTGCCTTTGAGTCCCTTGCCGGTGAAGTACTCCGACTTGGCCAGAAAACTCACCGGGCGCGGAACCGCGAGGGGCAGGAAGATCGAGTCGGAGAAGGAGAGATGGTTGCTGACGAGGATCGCCGGTCCGGTGGCAGGTACGTTGTCCATGCCTTTGACCCACGGCCGGAACAGGAGATTCACCACCGGTCCGATGAAAATCGTCTTCATCACCCAATAGAACACGCGGCCAGCTCTCCCGTCCGGACAAACACTTTTGGGCGCCTGTTTGGCTCCCCTACGTACTACTGTAAGGGCCGCAGGCATGGCATAGGATTTCTGCCGCGGCGCGGGCCCGGAACTTTGTTATCTGCGGGGTGGAAAATCAGCATCCTAATGCAACCATAGAGCTATGACATCCCCTGGGGGCCCGACGCCGTTTTCGAGCGCCGGCGACGGCCCGAATGCTGCCACCGGCGTGCTGCTGAGCCACGGCTTCACCGGCTCAACCGTGAGCATGCTGGGCTGGGCCCGCTATTTGGCCGATGCCGGCTACGCCGTCAGCCTTCCGCTCCTTCCGGGACACGGGACAACCTGGCAGGAGCTGGCGCGCACCCCGTGGGAGCACTGGTACCAGGCCTATGACGATGCCTATGCCAGCCTCGCTGACCGGACCGACCGGGTCGTGGCGGCAGGTTTGTCGATGGGCGGGGCGCTGGCGCTCCGCCTGGCTGCCCTCCGCCCGGTAGCCGGCGTCGCCGTCGTAAATCCCGGACTGACTGTGGCAGATCCCCGCGCGCGGTACGCCCGCCTGCTCAAATACGTGATGCCTTCCGTTCCGGCTATTGGCAACAGCATCAAGCTGCCGGGTCAGGATGAAATCGCGTACGCCCGCACCCCCGTGGGCGCCGTGGCTGAACTCCTGCGGTTGTTTAGGGACACCGCGGCTCACCTGCCCAGCGTCACCGCACCCGTCATCGCTTTCCGTTCCACAGTGGATCCGGTGGTACCGGAATCAAGCATGGATCTGCTGCGGAAGCTGATCGGAAGTACCGAACTCGAGGTTGTCCCTTTGGAAAACAGTTACCACGTGGCCACCATGGACCACGATGCTCCTTTGATCTTTGAACGCTCCCATGAATTTATCCAACGGGTGAGTGCAGGTGCCCCGGCATGACTGACCGCGAACCGGAACGCAACGAATCCACTGACGACGCCACCTGGCAGGATCTGGTGGCCCGGCTGCAGGAGACCCCGGACCTAGACCCCGGGGCGGACACCCCGGAGCGGGGCGCCCATCCCGGACCGGCCGCAGCTGTGCAGCCGGACACCCGCACTCCGCCTGACCCGAGGACACCGGCCGAACGCACGCGCGCCATCTTCGAAAACCAGCCCCTGCGCCGCGAACCGCTGACCGGTCCGAGCACCGGGCCGCGCGACTACAGCCCGCAGGAGGACGAGTCCGACGGCAGCTTCGTCCCGGAGGAACCGCCGCCGCTGGGCAGCGGGGAGCCCCTGGTCATCCTCGCCTGGCTCGGCGCCGCGGGTGGACCGCTGCTGCTCCTGCTCTTCGCCATGTTCTGGCGCAGCGCTCCGCTCACCGTTGTGCTGGGCATCGTGGCCCTGTTTGTCGCGTCCTCCGGCTACCTGCTCTACCGCCTTCCCCAGCACCGGGATGAGGACGACGACGGCGCTGCGGTCTAGCCGCAGCGGGAACCAGTCAGCGCCGGGCGGCCACCCGGGAAAGGTCGGCCGCGCCGATCAGGCCCGCGGACGGGCCGAGGGCGGCCTTCTCGATCCTGGCCTCGGGCCGGAACCCCCGCCCCGTGAGGTTGCGGGAGAAGGACCGCCGGGCCGGTTCCAGGAGGAGGTTGCCGGCGTCGCTGAGGCCGCCGCCGATGACGAACATCCCGGGGTCAAGGGCGGCTGCGAGGTTCGCGAGTCCCAGGCCCAGCCACTCCCCAACTTCGCCGAGGAGCTCGATGGCCGTCCGGTCCCCCTCGAGGGCAAGGCGGGTCACGACGGCGCCGGTAATGTCAGGGATCCGGCCGTCGACGCTGCGCAGCAGTTCCTGAGCCACCGGCGAATTGGCCTCCGCCAGTTCGCGGGCTTCCCTGCCCAGCGCATTACCCGAGGCATACTGCTCCCAGCATCCGCGGTTGCCGCATTCGCAGCGCCGGCCCTGCGGCATGATGATCTGGTGCCCGAACTCGCCGGCCACACCGAAGCGGCCCCGCTCCAGCCGCCCGTCCATGATCATGGCCCCGCCGATCCCGGTGCCCAGGGTGATGCAGACCATCCTGCTCTCCCCCGCCCCGGCGCCAAAGCGCCACTCCGCCCAGGCCGCGCCGTCGGCGTCATTGGCCAGGTACACGCGCCGCTTGAGCAGCTTTTCCAGGTTGGCCTGGAGCGGTTCATTCCGCCAGGCGAGGTGCGGACTGAAGAGCACCGTGCTGCCGGCCAGGTCCATCCACCCGGCGGCACCAATTCCCACGGACCAGACGTGTTTCTCCGCCGAGAGTTCCCGGACCAGTTCCACGATGACCTGCTCAACCTCCCGGGGGTTCTGCCCCGGAGTGGAGCGGCGGACTTCCGCAAGGACCCGCCCGCTGGAATCGACCAGCCCAGCCGCTACCTTCGTGCCGCCGATGTCTATGCCGATGGCCAGGCCCCGCCGGCGCATCGGACTGGAAAGCCGGGCGGTCCGCCGCGGCCGGAAGGGATCCGCGCGCCGGGACCACCGGGCAGCAGGGAAAGGGGGAACAGGAGCTGGATTTACGGGAGGCATCAACAACCAATTCTAGGCGCCCCGGCTGCACCCGGTTCCGGCACCGTCAAGCGTTATGGTTTCGAAAGTTACCAGCGAGTACGAAAATGTGATCTAAGTTATAGGGTGGGGAACACCCCGCCGTCCGAAATGATATCGAAGGAGCTATCGTGCGCGAATACAGCGTCCCCGTCCTGGTGGAGTCCTCACCGGACACGAACACAACGGACCTGCTTCTGGAACAGGCTGCCAAGCCCTCCAACCCCGCTCTTTTCGCCGTGCGCTCAACCGGTGATGCATGGACGAATATCAGCGCCACCGAGTTCCTTGCCGATGTCAAGCGGATCGCCAAGGGGCTCATGGCCTCCGGCATAGGTGCCGGTGACCGCGTCGGCATCATGGCCCGCACCCGGTATGAATGGACCCTGGTCGACTTCGCCATCTGGTTTGCCGGTGGCATCTCCGTACCCGTGTATGAGACCTCCTCCCCCGCACAGGTCGCCTGGATCCTCGGTGATTCCGAAGCCAGCGCCATCATCGTCGAGGCAGCACGGCATGAAAACGTCGTCCGCCAGGCGGCCGCCGATGAAGACCTCTCGGGGGTGAAGCATGTCTGGCAGCTGGACGGCGGCGGGCTGGACCAGCTCCGCGAAGCCGGAGCAGCCATCACCGATGAAGAGCTTGAAGCCCGGCGGTCGCTGGCGAACCTGGAAGACACCGCCACGATCATCTACACCTCCGGGACCACCGGCAAGCCCAAGGGCTGCGAGCTGACGCACAGCAACTTCGTCGAGCTCTCCCGCAACGCCATGGCGGCGCTGCCGGAGGTCGCCCGGGAGGGCGCCCAGACGATTATGTTCCTGCCGCTGGCGCACGTTTTTGCCCGGTTCATCTCCGTGCTGTGCGTCGCCGCGGGAGCTACGGTTGCCCACACACCCGACGTCAAGAGCCTGCTGCCCGATCTGCAGAGCTACCAGCCCTCCTTCCTCCTGGTAGTGCCGCGCGTCTTTGAAAAGGTCTACAACTCCTCAATGCTCAAAGCCGAAGACGGCGGCAAGGGCAAGATTTTCCACGCCGGCGCCCAGACCGCCATCGAGTGGTCCAAGGCCAAGGAGGAGGGCAAGATTCCGCTTGGCCTGAAACTGCGGCACGCCCTGTTCGACAAACTGCTCTACTCCAAAATCCGCACGGCCATGGGCGGACGCGTCCAGTACGCCGTGTCCGGCGGCGCACCGCTGGGCGACCGCCTGGGCCACTTCTTCAACGGCATCGGCGTGATGGTCCTGGAGGGCTACGGGCTCACCGAAACCACGGCGCCGGTCAGCGTCAGCACGCCGAAGCTGATCAAGATCGGCACCGTCGGTGCCCCGCTGCCCGGCAACGCGGTCCGGATCGCCGACGACGGAGAAATCCTGGCCAAGGGTGTCAGCGTGATGAAGGGGTACTTCAAGCGCCCGGACCTGACGGAGGAGAACTTCGTTGATGGCTGGTTCCGCACCGGTGACATCGGCCAGCTCGACTCCGACGGATTCCTGAAGATCACCGGCCGCAAGAAGGAAATCATCGTCACTGCCAGCGGCAAGAACGTGATTCCCGCCGTGCTGGAAGACGCCATCCGCGCCGACGCGATCGTCTCGCAGTGCGTTGTGGTGGGCGACCACCGGCCGTTCATCTCCGCGCTCATTACCCTGGACGAGGAGGCGCTGCCGGGATGGCTGGAGCGGCACAGCCTTCCGGCCGGGACCACCGTGGCCGAAGCCGCTCAGACGCAGCAGCTGCAGGATGAACTGCAGGCACTGGTGGATGGAGCGAACCAGGCTGTTTCCAAGGCCGAGGCCATCAAGGTGTTCCGGGTGGTGTCCACCGACTTCACGGAGGCCAGCGGCCACTTGACACCGTCCATGAAAATCAAGCGTGCGCAGGTGCTCAAGGACTTCTCGGACGTGGTCGAAGAGATCTACTCCGGGCAGCGCGTCTAGCCGCGCTGCACGGCCGCACCGGCCAGCGAACAGCAGGGGCACGGGATTCCTCCCGTGCCCCTGCTGTTCTTGTCCTCCGTGGTTCCGGTGCCGGTTTTCCGTTCCGGGTGCGCTGCTAGGGCCGGATCGCGGCCGGTTCCTGCGGCTGGGTCTCCAGGGACAACAAGGCGTTCTCTACCACCTCGGTGAGTGCCGGGTGGATCCAGTACTGGCCCCGCGCCATGGTGTGTGCATCCAGGCCGAAGACCATCGCCTGGACCAGCGGCTGCAACAGCATGGAAGCCTCGTGTCCCATGATGTGGGCCCCGAGCAGGCGTCCGCTGGAGCGGTCGGCCAGGAGCTTCACAAACCCCGTGGTGTCCTCCATTGCCCAGCCGTACGCCGTCGAACCGTACTCCTGCACCACCGTTGCCAGCTCGAGTCCGTGTGCAGCGGCATACGCCCTCGCCTGCGCCTCGGTGAGGCCCACGGAGGCGACCTGCGGATGGCTGAAGACTGCAGCCGGAACGAAGCGGTGCGAAGAAGCCTGGAGCTCCCCTGGATGCAGCAGGTTGTGGCTGACTACCCGGGCTTCGTAGTTGGCAACATGCTTCAGCTGATGTTCGCTGCTCACGTCGCCCAGTGCCCAGATCCCGGAGACGGGCCGGCCGCCGCTGAGCACGCGCTGGTATTCATCGACGGCCAGCCGGCCGTCTTCCTCGAGGTCGAGGCCTGCGGCCGTCACGTCGAGCCGGTCGGTATTGGGAGTCCGGCCGGTGGCGACGAGGACCAGGTCGACGTCGATTTCGGCCGCTCCGGAGGGTCCGGACAGAACAGCGCGGACCGATCCGTCGGCGTTCTCCGCCAGCGAATCGAGCGTGTGGTGCAGCCGGACGTCCCACTGGGCCGCAGCGGCGGCGGTGAAGCGTTCCGAGACGGTTTCATCCTGTGCCCGGAGCAGCGCGCCGGAACGGACGGCCATGGTGACCTGCGAGCCGAACGCAGAGAAGACGAAGCCGAACTCGGCCGCGATGTAGCCGCCGCCCAGGATCAGGATCCGTTCGGGCAGGTCATCAACGCGCATCACTGTGTCGGAGGTATGGACCTGCGGCAGGTCGATCCCGGGGATCTGCGGCAGTACCGGCCGTGATCCGGCGGCGATCACGATCTGGTCTGCCGTAATCTCCTCACCGGATGCCGTCTCCAGGCGGTGGGAGCCGGTGAACCGGACGTACTCGCTGTAGAGGGTGACGTTCTCCAGCTCATCGGCACGGTAGCGCCGTCCGCCGTCGGAAATGGCATCGATCCGCCCGAAGATGCGGTCGCGGATCTCCTGCCACCGCACGCCGTCGAGACGCAGGTCCACACCCAGGCGCCCGGCCTCCGCTGTGGAGCCGGCGAGCTGGGCGGGATAAACGAACATTTTGGTGGGGATGCAGCCGACGTTCAGGCAGGTTCCACCGAAGGTACCGCCGTCAATGACGGCAACTTTCCGGCCGTCCCATTCCGGGGTGATCAGGGAGTTGCCGGAGCCGGAGCCGATAATGGCGAGATCAAAATGAGTCACTCAGCCAGTCTATCGGCGGCCGGCTCCGGGCCTCGGGCCCCGGCAATGTCAGCTGGTCTCGATGACCACCAGCAGGTCCCCGCCATCCACCTGCTGCACGCCGGCGATGGCGAGCCGCTTGACGGTTCCGGCCACCGGAGCTGTGATTGAAGCCTCCATCTTCATGGCCTCAATGGTGGCGACTGTCTCCCCCGCAGCGACCTCCGCGCCTTCCTCAACGGTCAGGGTCACTGCTCCGGCAAAGGGTGCGGCCACATGGCCGGCCTGCGTCGAATCAGCCCGTTCCGCTGCCTTGGCGCTGCTCTCCACGCGGCGGTCCCGCACCATGACCGGGCGCATCTGCCCGTTCAGGGTCGTCATGACCGTCCGCATGCCCTTGTCATCGGGTTCGGAGACAGCTTCCAGCGTGGCAATCAGGCGCACACCCTTTTCCAGCTCGACGACGTGCTCCACCCCTGGCCGAAGGCCGTACAGGTAATCCCGCGTGTCCAGGACCGAGAGGTCCCCGTAAGCTTCCCGGGCCGCGGCGAACTCGCGGGCCGGGCCGGCAAAGAGCAGGCGGTTCAAGGTTGCCCGCCGGGTGGCGGAATCTCCGGCCAGCCCCTGTTCATCAACGTCGGTGAGCTCCACCATCCGCGGCTTGGGCGTCCGTCCCTGGAGTGCCTTGGTGCGGAAAGGTTCGGGCCATCCGCCGGGAGGGTCACCCAGTTCGCCGCTGAGGAAACCGATAACCGAGTCCGGGATGTCGTAGTTCTGCGGATTCTCTTCGAAGTCGTCCGGTGAGACATTGCTGCCGACGAGCTGGAGTGCGAGGTCCCCGACGACCTTGGACGAGGGCGTCACCTTGACCAGGCGGCCCAGGATCCGGTCGGCGGCGGTGTACATGTCCTCGATGGCTTCGAACCGCTCCCCCAGGCCGAGGGCAATGGCCTGCTGGCGCAGGTTGGACAGCTGTCCGCCGGGAATCTCGTGCTGGTATACCCGCCCGGTGGGGCCGGCCAGCCCTGACTCAAACGGGGCGTACACGCGGCGGACCGCTTCCCAGTACGGTTCCATCGAGCTGACGGCATCCAGGCTCAGCCCGGTGTCCCGCGGGGTGTTGGCCAGGGCGGCCACGAGGGACGACGCCGAGGGCTGGCTGGTGGTGCCGGCCAGTGTGGCACTGGCGACGTCCACTGCGTCCACCCCCGCCTCAGCGGCTGCCAGGAGGGTGGCCAGCTGCCCGCCGGCGGTGTCGTGCGTGTGGAGGTGGACCGGAAGGTCGAAACGCTCGCGGAGGGCTGCCACCAGTTTCGCCGCTGCAGCCGGCCGGAGCAGCCCGGCCATGTCCTTGATCGCCAGGATGTGCGCTCCGGCATCCACCATCTTCTGCGCCAGGTCCAGGTAGTAGTCCAGCGTGTAGAGGGTTTCCTTGGGATCAAGCATGTCTGCGGTGTAGCAAAGCGCCGCTTCGGCGACGGCGGTGCCGGTCCGGCGCACCGCTTCAATGGCGGGTGCCATCTGGCTCACGTCGTTCAGCGCATCGAAGATGCGGAAGATGTCGACGCCGGCTGCGGCCGCCTCTTCGACGAACGCATCCGACACCTCGGTGGGATACGGCGTGTAACCCACGGTGTTCCGCCCGCGCAGCAGCATCTGGATGCACACGTTAGGCAGCGCCTGGCGGAGCGCGTCCAGCCGCTCCCACGGGTCCTCGCCCAGGAAGCGGAGCGCTACGTCATAGGTCGCTCCGCCCCAGGCCTCCACCGAGAGCAGTTCCGGAGTCAGGGCGGCCACAGCAGGCGCCGCGCCAATCAGGTCGCGGGTGCGGACCCGGGTGGCCAGCAGCGACTGGTGGGCATCCCGGAACGTGGTGTCGGTGACGGCAAGGGCCTGCTGCGCGCGAAGGGCCGCAGCGAACTTCTCCGGTCCCAGTTCCTGCAGCCGCTGCCGGGAGCCGGGGCGGGGTTCCGGCAGGTCCTTGGGGAGTTTCTCCAGCGGGTTAACCTGCGCCGGCAGTTCGCCATGCGGTTTGTGCACGGTGACATCGGCCAGCCAGTTCAGCAGCTTGGTTCCGCGGTCTGCGGGTCCGCGGGCGTTGAGCAGTTCCGGCCGCTCTTCAATGAAGGAGGTGGCAACGTCCCCGGCTATGAAGTCGGGGTCATCCAGGACCGCCTGGAGGAAGGAAATATTGCTCGAAACGCCGCGGATCCGGAACTCCGCCAAGGCACGGCGGGCCCGGTTCACCGCGGCGGGATAGGTCCGCCCGCGGCAGGTGAGCTTCACCAGCATCGAGTCGAAGTGCGGGCTGATCTCGGCACCGGCGTACACGGTGCCGCCGTCGAGCCGTACGCCGGCACCGCCGGCGGAGCGGTAGGCGCTGATCTTGCCGACGTCGGGCCGGAAACCGTTGGCCGGATCTTCGGTGGTGATGCGGCACTGCAGGGCCGCACCGCGGATCTGCAGTTCGTCCTGCACCAGACCCAGGTCGGCGAGGTTCTCCCCGGCCGCGATGCGCATCTGCGCCTGAACCAGGTCCACGTCGGTGATTTCCTCCGTGACCGTGTGCTCAACCTGGATGCGGGGGTTCATCTCGATGAAAACGTGCTGGCCGGCCCGTTCGCCGATGGTGTCCACCAGGAACTCGACCGTGCCGGCGTTGACGTAGTTCAGCGATTTGGCGAAGGTGACGGCGTCCCGGTACAGCGCCTGCCGGATCCCTTCATCCAGGTTCGGTGCCGGAGCGATCTCAATGACCTTCTGGTGACGGCGCTGCAGCGAGCAGTCACGTTCAAACAGGTGGACAACGTTGCCTTCCTTGTCCGCCAGGATCTGCACCTCAATGTGGCGCGGGCGCAGCACGGCCTGCTCCAGGAACACGGTGGGGTCGCCGAACGCGGTGTCCGCTTCCCGCATGGCGGCGTTCAGCGCTTCCGGGAGATCCCTGGCAGTATCCACCCGCCGCATACCGCGGCCGCCGCCGCCGGCAACGGCCTTGACGAAGATGGGGAAACCGATGTCCTCCGCTTTGGCGAGCAGTTCCTCCGGGTCAGCGCTCGGTTCGGTGGAACGGAGGACCGGGATCCCGGCCTCCCGGGCGGCATTCAGGGCATGGACCTTGTGCCCGGCCAGCTCCAGGACATCCGCTCCGGGACCGATGAAGGTGATGCCCGCTTCCTGGGCCGCCTTGGCCAGCTGGGCATTTTCGGAGAGGAACCCGTACCCCGGGTAAATCGCGTCGCAGCCGGCCTCCCGCGCCACGCGCAGGATCTCATCCACGTCGAGGTAGGCCCGGACGGGATGGCCTTCGCTGCCGATCAGATAGGCCTCATCGGCCTTCTGCCGATGAATGGAGTTGCGGTCCTCATGAGGGAAAACCGCAACTGTCTTCGCGCCAAGCTCATAGGCTGCGCGGAAGGCGCGGATGGCGATTTCGCCGCGGTTGGCGACCAGGATCTTCGAGAACATTGCACTCCTGCACAGTTTCGGGTGGGTGAAGCGGACCAGCCATCAGCTTTCAGTCTCATGACGGCCGCCGGAAACGGCAAGAACCAGTGAGACAGATCACTTCGAGCATAGTTCAGGCCCGGGCGCAGATGTGCAAACCCGAGCCTGCCCGGCTTGTCGGCACACGTCACATAGAATGAGTGTGGTTCCCCGGCACGGACCCAGCGCCCGTGATCCTCGACACGTTAGGTATTGGTTCAACAAGTGCAAGTAGTGAGCATCAGCAGCCTGAAGGGCGGCGTCGGCAAGACCTCCGTGACGCTGGGCCTGGCATCAGCCGCACTGGCTGCCGGAATTCCTACCCTGGTCGTGGATCTGGATCCACATGCAGATGCCACCACCGGCCTGGCAGTCTCTGCGGGAGACCACCTGGGCATCGGAGAGATGCTCCGCACTGCGCGCAGGGCGGATCTGGCCGCCAACGTGGTCCCCAGCGGGTGGGCCGAAACGGCGCGCAAACTCAATGGGCAGGGCACTCCCCGCCAGCCCGTCCTCGACGTCGCGATGGGATCAGCGTTCTCCGGCATCTACGACCGCCCGGACCTCGGCAAGCGGGACCTGAAGCGCCTCTCCACCCTGCTCGCAAAGATCAGCGGCTACGGGCTGGTCCTCATTGACTGCCCGCCGTCCCTCAACGGCCTCACACGGATGGCATGGACGGCCAGCAACCGCGTGCTCCTCGTAGCCGAACCCGGGCTCTTTTCAGTGGCGGGCACCGAACGGACCATGCGTGCCCTGGACCTGTTCCGCCAGGAGTTCGCCCCGAACCTGGCGCCCTCGGGCATTGTGGCCAACCGGGTCCGCTCGACCTCCAACGAACACACCTTCCGCCTCGCGGAAATGAAGCAGATGTTCGGTGACCTGGTCCTGGATCCGACTATCGCCGAGCAGGCCAACTGGCAGCAGATCCAGGGCGCTGCGCATTCGGTGCACCACTGGCCCGGAGAATCGGCGAAGCAGGCTGCGGGAACCTTCGATGCCCTGCTGAAGAACCTGGTGCAGACCGGCAGCGTCCGCAACCGGGTGATGCGCCGCCCGGCCAGCTAAGGGCCGCTGCCGGCTCCCGGCCGGCCGCCAGACACAACGCAAGAGGCCGCTTCCCGGAGGAAGCGGCCTCTTGCGTTTAAAGATCAGCTGATTTTGCGGGCGGCGCGCCGCCGGCTGAGTTCGTCCTCAGCGTAGGAATGATCATCAACGTGCTCACTGGGCAACTGGGCCAGGCTTCCTTCGACCTCGCGCCAGACCCGGCCGACGGCGATACCGAAGACGCCCTGTCCGCCCTGGACCAGATCGATGACCTCGTCAGCGGAGG
Organism: Arthrobacter sp. Helios; assembly: GCF_023167125.1. Taxonomy (NCBI): domain Bacteria; kingdom Bacillati; phylum Actinomycetota; class Actinomycetes; order Micrococcales; family Micrococcaceae; genus Arthrobacter; species Arthrobacter sp. Helios. Next base: position 971,798 of record NZ_CP095402.1, on the reverse strand, counting down.
TGCACTCGTAGACGCTGGCGCCGTCACTCATCAAAGTGATCTGAGCCAGATCCTCCACCCCGCGCTCCCGCAGGTGCTCGACGGCGGTGCGGATCTGCTGCAGCGAAACACCGGTGTCAAGAAGCCGCTTGACGACCTTCAGGACCAAGATGTCCCGGAAACTGTAAAGGCGCTGGGTGCCGGACCCCGAAGCGCCGCGGACGGCGGGCTCCACCAGTCCGGTGCGTGCCCAGTAGTCCAGCTGGCGGTAGGTGATCCCGGCCGCCTTGCAGGCGGTGGGACCGCGGTAGCCGGCATCTTCATCCAGGACCGGCAGGTCTTCGGTGAACAGCAGTCCCTGGGCACTGGCCGGAAGTACCTTTCCGGGTGCAACGGCGCGGTGTTCGCCGGCATCGCCTTTCGGACTCACTGTTCCTCCTAGTAATGGTCCCCGTGAAGTCGGCGGCTGCCAGAGGTCATCGGGACTGGTGTAACCCAGTTAGACACTTGCCTGTGAGGCACTCTGGGTAGGTTTGCTGCCGTGGCCGGTGTCTCAACCAGCCCCTGCGGACCCTGTCTCAGTTTTCGTCTAAGTGTCTTCCTGATGACCCATTAGCGCAATGGGAACTCTATGCTTCGACGTTAGATCCGTGGACGCCCAAGGTCAAAGATGCGGCCTCTTTTTCTCTAGGCGTGTCGAGCCGCTCAGCGCTCAAAATCCTCGGGTTCAACGTCGGCAAGGAACTCACGGAACTGGCGCAGTTCCTGCTCTGCGTTTTCCTGCTCGTCCTCATCCTCATCGGCGTCAGCCTCCGTGATGCGTACTCCCGCCTCATCCAGCACGGTTTCGGCACAGAAAATCGGGCAGGGAACACGCAGGGCGACGGCGATCGCATCGGAAGCCCGGGAGGAGACCCGGGTACCGTCGTCGAACACCAGCTCCGCATGGAAGACCGTGTCTTCCACCGAGACCAGCCGGACTTCGGTGACGAGGTGCTGCAGTGCCTTGATGACGCTGACCATCAGATCGTGCGTCATGGGGCGCGGTGGCACAATCCCCTGCTGTACGAAGGCGATGGCGCTGGCCTCGGGGGCCCCGATCCAGATTGGCAGGTGGCGTTCACCCTCCAGTTCTTTCAAGAGCACCAGGGGTTGATTGGACGGCAGCTCGATCCGCACGCCTACCACTTCGACTTCCTGCATCGGCTTCAGCTCTCCATCCGGGCTATCTGGCCGTTGACCAGGGCGCTGTGCAGGTTCAGGCAAAGTTCGCTGATCTCCCGCGCTGTTTCTGCCGCCCGCGCTTTCGAGGCGACGTCCCTGCGTGAGGCAACGGGTGCGATCACCCGCTCCACCAGCCCCAGTTCCCGGTCTGCAGCGGCACGGAAGGGCCGCAAATGGCGTGGCTCTATGCCGTGGGCTTCCAGCTGTGTGCAGGCTCTGGCGACTTTCAGGGCGTGTTCATCATACTGCTGGGCCGGGGCGCTGATAAGGCCAAAACTGATGAGGCTTCGGACCAGCTCCGCCGTGGCACCGGATTCGGCAACCAGTTCATCGAAAGTGAACAGCCGCGCCCTAGTCCGGGCGGCGAGTTCCTCCGCAAGCTGTTCTGAAACGGCCCGCGGCGCCAGGCTGATACCGCCGGGCAGCGATTCCGGGCGCTCTCCCCTGTCGATCGCGTCGAGGTAGTCCTTAATGACTTTCAGCGGCAGGTACTGGTCCCGCTGCAGTGCCAGGACAAAGCGCAGCCGTTCAACGTCCTGGATGGAGTATTTCCGGTAGCCCGCGGCGGTGCGCTGCGGCGCTACCAGGCCTTTCTCCTCCAGGAACCGGATTTTGGAGGCGCTGATCCCGGGGAACTCGCCGCTGAGGTCGGCAAGGACCTGGCCGATGTTGAGCACACGCGGACGCGCACGCTCCGCGGCGGTTCCGACGGCGCGCCGCGCAGCCTCTGGTCCTGGCATTCGATTCCGCCTTTAGGCCGTACCGGCAGCCGGACGTGCAGCGTAGAAAGTGAGCCGGAACTTGCCGATCTGGACTTCGTTTCCGGTGCGCAGCAGCAAGGTGTCCACACGGTCGTTGTTGACGTAGGTGCCGTTAAGGCTCATGGAGTCGACAACCCGGAATCCTTCGGCGCTGCGCCGGAACTCGACGTGCTTGCGTGAAACGGTGACGTCATCCAGGAAGACGTCTGCGTTTGGGTGGCGTCCGGCACTGGTGACATCCTGATCGAGCAGGAAGCGGGCTCCGGCGTTGGGGCCGGAGTGGGCGATCAGGAGGGCCGAACCTGCGGGAAGTGCAGCAACCGCGGCACGCTCGTCAGCACTGAGCTTAGGCTCGATCGACGCCGCATCCGAGATGGGCGGAAGGCTGATCGACGTCGTGTCCTCCGCACTGAAGCCACGCTGATCATCCGCACGTGCGGCGTTGTAGTCCTCGCCCGCCATGGTGTTTCCTCCCCAAAAAGAACCGGCCATCCCGCGTTGGTTTGCGGCTGGCCTGATTTACCCTGATCTATTTCGCTTACCGTTCGTGCCTTACCGGCTGTCTTAGCCTACCTGTTACACGGCCCGGGCGGCACAGGAGATTTTTCGTCCCCGTCCTGCTAGGCGGGCGGTGTGCCGTCAAAGAGGATGACCGGGACGGAGGGGAGGATCCCCTGACTGACGTCGAGGCTCTCCATCCGTCCGCGGAAGCCTGCATCAGCCAGCAGGACGGCGGAATCCCGGTCCCAGCGGCACCCGTGATCCCATTTGGCACTGAAAGGCGACGCCGCCCGCTGCAGCCCCCGCTTGAAGCTTCCCTCCGGTGCCGCCACGTGCTCTGCGAAGACGGCACGGCCATCCGGTTTCAGGACCCGCAGGACCTCTGCCAGCACTGCCTGCGGATCCGCGACCGAACACAGCACCTTTGTAGCCAGTACGGCGTCGACGCTCCCCGCAGCCAGTCCGGTGTCCTCAGCATTCCGGGCCAGCGCTGCCGGGTAGCCATGGGCTGCTGCGGCCGCGTCCAGTTCCCGGCGCCGGCCGGCGTCCGGCTCCAGACCGATCCAGTCGGCGTCGGCCGCCAGTAGCCCAAGGTTGCCGCCCGAGCCCGCCCCGATCTCCAGCACCGTGCCGCGGAGGGTGCCGATCACCAGTGCGCAGCGCCTCTCGAACTCCGCGTAACTGACCTTCGTCATGGAGACGAAGGTACTCCGGAACCGGGACAGCGGGTACTGGCGCAGGTTTTTCCTTCCCGCATGGCCTACTCCGCCGCTTCATCGATGAGCCCGAGCAGCACCGTACGGGCCCGCTCCAGCACCCGGGTGGAGACGTTCGCGTCGTAGGAGTGGGCAATGGCCAGCCCCTCAGCGGCGTACCGGACTACCAGGATCCGGTCCGGGTCCAGACCGTCCTGTTCAAACAGGGTGAACCAGCTGTCGCTGTCCGCGTCGCTGAGAGCCTGAACGCCGGGGATTTTCTCCAGGGCGGGCCAGATACCGCCAAACGTTCCGTACTCGGCCAGGAGACCGGAGTCCGTTCCGCAGAGCGCACGCACGTAGGCACGAAGCACTTTGCCCGGACGGTTCTCAGACAGGTCCACCAGCTCCAGGACCCGAGCCCGGAACCGTTCCAGGTAATCCTCCGCCACCGCGCAGAGCAGTGCCTCACGGTCGGGGAAATGGTGCAGCAGGCCGCTCTTGGACAGACCCGCGGCGGTGGCAATGTCCTGCAGTGTCGCGGCAGTCCCGCGTTCTGCCAGCACACTGACCGCGGCATCGAGTACGGAGCGCCGGGTCCGTTCGGCGTTCCGCTTCCCGTCAGTATCCGTCACGGCTGCTCCCTCCGTCCGGAAACCTGCGGATCCGTGCCGGCCGCTGTTCCTTCCTCGGCCGGTTCCGGTACCGCGCCGGCGTTGGTTGTCGCCGCGGCGCTGGGTTCCCCCGCCTCGCTGGCTTCCCGGGCGTCGCTGGCTTCAACAGCTCCGTTGGTTCCAACAGCCCCGTTGACGGCGCCGCCGTCGTTGGTCTCAAGGACCGCGGGGATGACGCGCCAGGCGATGGTGCCGGCGATCAGCAGGATCGCGGCAGCGACCAGTGCGGTGATCTGCATGGCGCCGGTGAAGGCGTGCTGGACTTCAGCGATCAACCCGGTTTGACCACCCTTGAGGGCGCTGAGGGCGGAAGCCAAGGAGTCTGTCACGCCTGCACGGGTATCCGCCGGCAGGGCAGACAAGTCCGGGAGTCCGGTCCGGTAGAGGGCCGACAGCACAGAGCCCAGCACGGCGATTCCCAGGGCAACCCCGAGTTCATAGGCGGTCTCGGAGACCGAGGACGCAGCACCAGCCCGCTCCCGCGGGGCAGAAGCGACCACTGCGTCAGTGGACAGAGTCATGGCCACACCAATACCCAGTCCGGTCAGCGCCAGTGCGGCCGCAATGCCGATATAGCCTTCGAACCCCTCAGCGATGGACAGCAGGACCAGGCCCACCCCTCCAAGGATCAGGCCGCCGCCGATCGCTGGGCCAACCCCGGTGCGGGCCCCCAAAGTACCAACTACAAAAACGACGGCCATCATGGCCAAGGTCACCGGCAGCTCGGCAAGGCCCGCCTGTAGCGGCCCGAAGCCGCGCACCAGCTGCAGGTACTGGGAGAAGAAGAACAGCAGGCCGCTCAGGGCAAAGATGGATAGACCGTTGGCGATGACGGCTCCGCGGAACGCCGGACGCCGGAACAGCTCCACGTCCAGCATCGGATCCGGGACGATGCGCTGGCGGTGAATGAAGATCCAGCCGGAAACCAGTCCCACCAGCAGTGCGGCGATGCCAAGGGGTTCAATACCGTAGCCGAACGCCCGCTTGACGGCGTAGACAATCGGCACGATCGCGGCAATCGAGAGGACCGCCGAGAACAGGTCCAGCTTGCCCGGCGCGGGATTCCGGGACTCCGGCAGCAGGATGGCGCCGCTGACCAGCAGCAGGAGCATCACGGGGATGTTGATCAGGAAGACCGATCCCCACCAGTAGTTCTCCAGGAGAATTCCACCGATCAGGGGGCCCAGCGCCGCCCCGCCGCCGGCACCGACGGACCAGACGGCGATAGCACGGGTCCGCTCCGCCGGCACAGCGAACACGTTCCGGATAATCGAAAGGGTCGAGGGCATGATGGTGGCGCCGCTGATACCCAGCAGTGCACGGGCCGCAATCAGGATCTCCGGGGTGGGAGCGAATGCCGCGAGCGCCGAGGCGACACCGAATCCGGCTGCGCCGATCAGCAGGAGCCGTTTGCGGCCGATCCGGTCCGCCACGTTACCCATGGTCACCAGCAGGCCCGCCAACGCGAAGGAATAAATGTCGCCGATCCAGAGCAGCTGCGTAGAGGTCGGCTCCAGGGAAGCGCTGAGGGAGGGCACTGCCAGTGCAAGAACCGTGCCGTCCACAGCCAGAAGCATCACCGCGAGCGTGAGTACGCCCAGTGAGGCCCATTCACGGGGTCCGGCGGAAGAGGGCGGGGCAGTCGTTCGTGACATGCGTTCAGTGTAGCCGACCAAATGGTCTGTACAGGAAACTGTTTAGTCTGCAGTGCCTCTCCCAGTGGACCGCGGAAGCATCTGCACCCCTGCTCCCGCGGTCCGGAACGGAGCCGGGTCAGTTCGCGGCGGTGAAGCGCTCCCTGCGGTGGGCGGGACGTTCAATTTCGTCGAGCATGGCCACCGCGTAGTCCTGGGTGGAAATACTGCCGCCGGCGGGAGAGTCCTTGGCCGTGATGTAGGAGCCGGTCCGGACGCCGGGCGCAATCTCCGGGGCGGCAGCGAGCATGGTCCAGTCCAGCTGTGCCGGAGCTGCCAGGACCGCCTCGTAGGCCTCGGCCAAGGTGAGTGCCTCGGCCCGGTATTCCTCCGGGAACCCGGCGGTGTCAACTAGCCGCTTGCCGTCAACCTCCAGGGCCCCGGCGCCTCCCACTATGAGCAGCCGGGTACTGCCGGCACTGCTGTAGGCCTGCTTCATGGCCTTTAGCCAGTCACCGTGATCTCCGCCTGTGCGGCTGGGTCCGGTGGCCAGGACGACGGCGTCGTGCGCGCCGGCAATTTCGGCGAACACGGCGGCATCGCCCAGGTCTGCCTGGCGGCTGAGCGCCCCGGGAATCTCCGAGATGCTGCGGGAGACCGCCGTGACGTCATGTCCGCGGCGCAGCGCCTCTGCGGCAATCTGGCTTCCGACCATGCCTGTGGCTCCATAAACGGCAATTTTCATTGGTACTCCTCAAGTAACGCTCGGTGCTGCTGTCCCTTTGACACTCATGAGAGTATCTATTTGATACTGATAGCCTCAAAGAAACTGGATTACCTATTGGATACCAATGAGGTCAACATTTTTGACCCGAACTGCCCCTCGCGGGTGATCTTCCAGCGCATCGGAGATAAATGGACCGGACTCATTGTCCAGGTTCTCGCCGATGGGCCGGTCCGGTTCTCCGACCTGCGCGCCAAGGTCCGGGCAGTGAGCCCCAAGGTGCTCACCCAGACCCTGCGGACGTTGGAGCGCGACGGGCTGATCACCAGGACCGTTTATGCCCAGGTGCCGCCCCGAGTCGACTACGAGCTCACAGACACGGGCCGTTCACTCCTGGAGCCGATGGCTCAGTTGAGGAAATGGGCCGAAAACCACGTTCCCACCATCCTGGAGGCACGGGACAGGTACGACGACGCCCGCGATGCGGAGGTTCTGGCCGGCCAGTGAGGCCCGCGACCGACTCCCGGAGCCGTGTCCAGCTCCTAAGCGTCGGGGAGTACGGCAGCGATGGCGCTGATTTCCACGAGCGCGCCCGGCACACCCAATTCGCTGACGCGGGCGGCCAGCACCAGGGCTGGTTCGTCGGCGGCGAGTTCCTGTGCCACCGCCCCGTAGCCCGCCGCGAGGTCCGCGCCCTCGGTGAAAAGGACCGTCCACTGCACGACGTCGGTGAGGCTCGCCCCGGCAGCCGCGAGCGCGGTTTTAGCGTTTTGCAGGGCCCGGGCGGACTGCGCACCCGTATCGCTGCCGCCGATCAGTGAACCGGAGGAGTCAACGGCGTTCTGGCCGCCGATGTAAATGGTCGCCGCTCCGGGCGGCACGACGGCAACGTGGCTGAAGGCAGGGCTCACAACGAGCCCCTCTGGGCGGAGGCGCTGGATGGATGTCATCCCCAAACGATCACATGAAGCCGCGGCGTCCGGTAGGCGTACCGGGGCTGTCCGGCCGCCATCCCCCGGGTTTCCCGTGACCGGTTTCCCCTGGCAGGCCGGTTCCCGCTGATCCGGCCGGCGGCCCGAACCAGCGGACCGCAGCCGCAGGCAGTTCCGCCTGGCTGCCACCACCGGTACCGGCACCGGCCCAGGCAACGTGGCCGTCCGGCCGCAGCAATAACGCGGGGGCTTCGAGTTTCCGGGCCAGCTCCTGTCCCTGGCCGCCCAACTCGGTGACGAGGTCCACCCGGTCCTCCCAGCCAGCGGCGGAGAGCTGCCCGGACGTGTCCAGCAGGATGCCGCGCCCGGTGTGCATCCGTTCGTAGAGCCGGCCGTGGGCCAGCTGCACATCCGGCAGCCGCCGGCCCAGCAGCCTGTGCCCTTCACCAAAGTCGTAGCGCAGGCCGGTGGCCGTGACCTTCTCGGTCAGGTACCGGTTCACCTCCGCAAACTCCATCAGCTCAGCCAGCAGCCGGCGGACCGCCTGCGGGCCAGGCTCGGACAACGTGAGCTCCGACTGGGCCCTGGTGCTGTCCAGCACCTGCGCCGCCACCGGACGCCGCTCGGCCGCATAGCTGTCCAGCAGCTCCGGCGGCGCCCAACCGGTGATCTGGGCCGCCAGTTTCCAGCCAAGGTTGAACGCATCCTGGATCCCCAGGTTCAGCCCCTGCCCGCCGAACGGCGGATGAACATGGGCAGCGTCCCCGGCCAGGAGGACCCGTCCGGACCGGTAGCGTTCCGCCAGCCGGGTGGCGTCGCCGAAGCGAGACAGCCAGCGCGGCGAGTGCGCCCCGAAATCCGTGCCCGCCAGCCGGATCAGCTGCGCTGACAGCTCCTCCAGCGCGGGTGGGACAGTCCGGTCCCCGGCCACGCCGGCGGCGGGCACCACAACCCGGTAGGCGCCGTTCCCGGCCGGCCCGGCACCGAAGTCCCTATGCGTTTTGCGGACTTCAGCCACAACGGCGGCCACTGTCTCCGGGGCGGCTGTCAGCTCCAGCTCCCCCAAGAGGTGGTCGCGCCGGCTCGGTTCCCCGGGGAAGCCCACGCCGAGCTGCCGCCGCACCGTGCTCCTGCCGCCGTCGCACCCCACCAGATACCGCGAGCGCAGCCGCGTGCTCCCGCTGAGCACGGCCTCCACGCCGTCCTCGTCCTGGGTGAATCCGGTAACCTCCGTCCCGCGCCGGATTTCGACGCCGAGGTCCAGGGCATGCTGCGTCAGCAGTCGTTCGGTGGTGGTCTGCGGAATCCCGAGGACGTAGGGGTGCGTGGTGTCGAGACCTTCTGGCTGGGAGGTGGTGATACCGGCGAAGAAGCCGGCGAGCGGGTGCTTCGTGCCGAGGTCCAGGAACTCATCGGCAATACCGCGCTGGTCCAGGATCTCGAGGCTGCGCGCGTGCAGGCCGAGCCCGCGGACTACCTCGGTGGGTGCCTCTTCCTTGTCCAGCACCAGGACCTCCAATCCCTGGAGCCGCAGTTCACTGGCCAGGAAAACCCCGGTGGGTCCGGCCCCGGCAATAATGACGTCGATCATGCTGCACCTCGGTTCGCAATCCGTGGTCCCGGCAGGACGGCAGGTGGTTGCCGCGCTTTTCCGGCCGCGGCTGACCATTCTCCCCGCGGACCCCGGTCTTGCCGCAAGCCCCGCGTCCGCGCCTAAACTGGAAAGGGCCGGGAGTTACAGTGGGGCAATGAATGCCGATGCGCGCCTACCCCGGGTTGAGGTTCATCCCGCCACGGTCGACCGTTTCGATGACCTCACCGCTGTCCTGGCGGCCAGGAAACCTGCCACCGCCGCATGCTGGTGCCTCAGCTACCGGGTCCCGGGTCCGGAATTCCGCACCCTCGCCGGGAATGAACGCCCTCCACTGACGGGCTAATCCACTGAGCGGGGTCCAGGCGCAGCACCTGATCGTCGTCCGGTCCGGGATCGCCCCGCCCATCGGTGTTGTTCGTGAGGATCCAGAGTGAACCGTCCGGCGCGTTGACGACGTCGCGGAGCCGCCCGTGCCGGCCGGCCAGGTGTTCCGTAGATGATTCCAGCGCGTCCAGCGGCACCTCCCGTAACCGTTCCCCGCGCAGATTCGCGATGAAGACGGAACCGCCGGTGACGGCAATGCCGCTGGGACTGGCATCGGCCGGGACCCACTGCTGGACGGGATCAAGGTAACGGCTCTCCCCGGCAATCCCCTCAACCTCCGGCCAGCCGTAGTTCCCGCCGGGCAGGATCACGTTCAGTTCATCCCAGGTGTTCTGTCCGAATTCGCTGGCGTAGAGGGTACCTCCTGCGTCCCAGGCGAGGCCCTGCGGGTTGCGGTGCCCATAGCTGTAGACAAGCGATCCGGGAAACGGATTGCCTTCCGGGACGGAGCCGTCCGGGGCAAGGCGCAGAATCTTCCCGTTCAGGGACTGCAGGTCCTGCGCACTGGCCCGGTCACCGGCGTCCCCGGTGGTGGCGTAAAGCGCCCCGTCCGGACCGAAGGCCATGCGCCCGCCGTTGTGGATGGGCCCGGCCTCGATGCCGTCGAGGATTGTTTCGACCTGACCCAGGCCCAGGGACCCCGGGCTGCCTGTCAAAGTGCGGCGCTCGATGCGGCTCTCCCCGCCGGCGGTGAGGTAGGAATAGAGGAAGCCGTCCCGCACTGCGATTCCCAGCAGGCCGCCCTCTCCCTGCCCGGCTGCGTTGCCGATGGTGCCGGCCTCGCGGAGGGTTCCACCGCTGAGTTCGAGGATCCGGGCGGAGTCCCGTTCGCTGATCAGCGCAGTACCGTCGTGGAAAGCGATCGACCAGGGCGCGTCGAGTCCAGCCGCGAGGACCTCCTGGGCGCCCTCCACTCCGGTGGCGTCTGCCTCTGGGGATGCCGGAGAGGACACCTGAGGTTCCGGTTCCCCTGCCGTGCAGCCTGCCATGGTGGGGACGGTAAACGCGGCGGCAGCGGTCCAGGCGGCCAGGCGCCGTCGTCCGTTCATTGCCTGCTGCCGCCTCAGTCCGCGCTCATTCCGGCGGTCAGGTTGAGGACGGAGCCGTTCAGGCTGTCCGCGCCGCCGTGGGCGAGGAAGACGGCTGCTTTGGCCACTTCGCTGAGCGTCGGAAGCTTCCCCGTGGTGGTGAGCGCTTCGAGGAAGCGGGTGAATTCCCCCAAAGGCATGGGCAGGTCCGGTGTGCTGCCGATGGTTTCCAGGATGCGCTGGGGACGCAGGCAGACCACCCGCACGCCCGCCGGCCCCAGCTCGGCCGCGAACGTCCTTGTCAGCGCCTCAACGGCGGAGCAGGCCGCGGCGAAACCGCCTACACCGGCAATCGCGACGCGGGCCGGTGACGCGGACAGGGTCAGGATGACCCCGCTCCCCCGTGGCACCATCTGGGCTGCGGCCGCCCTCGCGGTGATGAACTGCGTCCGCAGCCAGGCCGCTGCCGGAGCGGTGACGTCCTCCACGGACATGTCCAGCAGCGGGGTCCCCTGCACCAGCGGAAGACTCACAGCATTGAGCAGCACGTCGATACGGCCGGCCTCATCAACGACGGCGTTGGTGTGGGCGTCTACCGCCAGCGGATCGCTGGCGTCCACCTCGCTCACGTGCACCCGTGCCGTCCCGGCCGCCCGGATCCGCTCCGCTGTTGCATTCACGGAGTTCCGGTGGAGGCCGGCCAGGAACAGCTCCGCGCCGTGGCGGGCGAACTCCTCCGCCACGGCCCCGCCAATCGCGCCGCCGGCGCCGTGGATGATGACCTTTTGTGCGGGCGCGTCAGCCGCCATGGACCTGCTCCTGTCGTGAGGCAGACCCGGGAACCCGCTCCGGTTCCCGGTGGGACGACGCTAGCAGTGCCGGGGCCGGCAGTCACCTGCGGCCTGCCGCCTTCCGCCCGGCCCGGCCCCCATCTCCCGCTGCTGTCCCTGCCGTCCCGGCCCGGGACGGCAGCAGCCAGTTTCGTTCTAGGAGTCCCAGATGGGGCCGAAGGCCGGAATGCCGCGGCGTTCGAACTCGCTGACGACCCGCCCGGTGACGGACTTGTTGGAAACAATAATCACCGCGTCCGCTCCGGACGCCACAAACGCGTCATAGGACAGTTCGAACACATCGGGTTTGCCCTGCTCCGTGGTGTTCCAGATGACGGCGTCAGGCTGCGCGGCCTCCACCTCGTCGACCAGGGCGTCGCCGTAGGTTGCCCGCGGAGTCTTGGTGACCCACACCAGCCGGGCACCCTGGGTGTCGGTGAGCAGGTGACCCAGGGCGGGACCGATCCCACTGCCCGTGGTCACGTAGAGCACGCGTTTGAAGAGGCGCTTCGCGTTCGCGACACCCACGGTGGGGATGCCGCGGACCCAGACGTGTGTCGGCGGGTTGTTGATGAAATCGCCGGTCCAGCCTCCCGCCCGGGAAACCACCATGCGGTAGCCGGACTCCCCCGGCGCGGCCGGTACACAGGCGAACGGGTGCCAGCCCAGGAGCGGATGCCGGCTCATCGCCCGTGTGGTGCCAACCCGTGGAACGTAGCCATGGTTGAGACGCACAATAATCGTGTGGTCGGAGGGGCGCTCGGTGGTGATCGGAACCCTGCGCAGCAGGATCCACGGCCATACGGCGAGGCCGGTGGAGATCACAAGCATCCAAAAAATCGGAGAAGTCAGCAGCGCTTCGCTGAAGCTGCGCGCCGGCGTCTGCAGCTTGGCGAGGAGCAGCGCGTTGGTCCAGCCGAGCACCAGCACGGTCCAGGTGCCGAAGCGGTGCGACGCTTCGAAGACGTCGTGGTGGCGGGTCCGGAATCCGGGATTGGCCAGGACGCAGATGGTGATGAGCACCGCGGAGACGACGAGCGCCAGGGCAACCGAGACGTCGTCGTACCCGGCTTCCCCGTCGGCCCAGGCCGGGGCCAGCAGCACGACGTACGCCACGTACCAGAAGGTTCCGGCAATGGCGCCGCCGACGTGCAGTCCGCCGACGTGGTAGTACTGCGCGAGCCGCCAGCGCAGCCGCAGCGGCCACGAGGTTGGAGCCCTGGTGGCCAGGTAGGAAATCAGGTTCACCATCCAGTGCTGCCGCGGGAGGATGGAGAACAGGATGTTGATTTGGGAGATTGCCGCGATCACCTGCAGGCTGCGGGCGTGCGGCTGCCACCAGCCGGCGGCGAGGCCCCACACAAACAGTGCCGCGTTCACCACCAGCACTCCGGCGAACAGTGCCACGTAGGTCATGACCCGCGCGCGGCCGCGTGAGTGGGTATCAACGGTTCCGGCAGGCTCGGCTACCGCGTCTTGAGTTGTCTTCACACCACCATCTTCTTGGACTGAGTCCAAGATTTCGCATTATGACGGTGTAACCCCGATGTCCGGGCTCTGTAGCTGCTGCCCTTCGGAACTGCCTGCAGGGCCCGCTCTCCGTCCGGGAACGGGATGCAGGCCCTGCAGAAGCCCCGCAGTCAGGCCATGCTGGCGGCGTACCCGGCCGGATCCGCGTCAAAGGCGGGTCCGCAGCCGGCACAGCAGAAGTAGTAGCGCTCCCCTTCGTAGTCCCGGTAGAGACCGGCTGCCTCGGCGGCCGTTTTACTGACGGGGCTGCCGGCCATCACCGGACAGGTGGTTAGGTCATCCGCCTGGCTGCCGAGCAGGTTCCCGCGGCCGTTGCCTGCCGCGGCCGGGTTGGGAGCGCTGGTACCGCAGCAGCTGGCGGCCGCCTGGGAGTCATTCGTCATGGTGTGCCTCTCGTGTTCTGCGTGATTGATGGGAATTGATGCCCTGGGCCCGGCTACTGCTTGGCGGTGCTCTTGAAGCCACGCAGCCGCAGGCTGTTGCCGACGACGAAGACGCTGGACAGGGCCATCGCGGCTCCGGCGAGCATGGGATTGAGCATCCCGAGCGCCGCGACCGGAACAGCGGCGACGTTGTAGGCAAAGGCCCAGAACAGGTTGGTTTTGATGGTTCCGAGGGTCTTGCGGGACAAGCGGATGGCATCGACCGCGCTGCGGAGGTCACCGCGCACCAGCGTGATGTCGGAGGCTTCGATGGCGACGTCCGCGCCGGTGCCCATGGCCAGGCCAAGGTCCGCCTGGGCGAGGGCCGGGGCATCGTTGACGCCGTCGCCGATCATCGCGACCACCTTGCCTTCGGCCTGGAGCCGGCGGACGACGTCGACCTTGTCCTGCGGGAGGACCTCGGCAATGACTTCCTCGATGCCCACCTCGGCGGCAATCTGCCGGGCGACGGCGTCGTTGTCGCCGGTGAGCAGAACCGGAGTGAGGCCAATTGCCTTGAACTGTGCAATGGCTTCGGCGCTGGTCGGCTTCACTGTGTCCGCCACAACCAGGATGCCCCGGGCCTGCCCGTCCCAGCCCACCGCGACGACGGTTTTGCCTTCACCCTCTGCCTGGGCCTTCAGGGCGGTTAGTCCGGGGCTCAGCTTCAGGGACCATTCGGCGAGCAGCGACTCGCGGCCCACCACGACGGCGTGCCCGTCCACGACACCCTGGACGCCTTTGCCTTCCACGTTCGCGAAGTCCTCAGGTGCCGGCAGCGGGCCGGTCTCCTGGACAGCACCCTTGGCAATGGCCTGGGCGATCGGATGTTCCGAGGCGTCTTCCAGCGCTCCAGCCAGCCGGAGCAGCTCGGCCCGGCCGGTGCCGGGCTCAGCGACCGCGTCGACCAGCGTCATTTTGCCGGTGGTGACGGTACCGGTCTTATCCAGGACAACTGTGTCGACTTTACGGGTGGATTCCAGCACCTCCGGGCCCTTGATCAGCACACCCATCTGGGCGCCGCGGCCCGTGCCGACCAGCAGTGCCGTCGGTGTGGCCAGGCCCAGGGCACAGGGGCACGCGATCACCAGCACGGCGACGGCTGCGGTGAATGCCGCTGTCACGGGGAAGCCGGCTCCCAGCCAGCCCCCAAGGGCGATGACCGCGATCACGATCACAACCGGTACGAACACACCCGAAATCCGGTCGGCGAGGCGCTGTACCTCGGCCTTCCCGGTTTGGGCATCCTCGACGAGCCTGGCCATCTGCGCCAGCTGTGTGTCCGCTCCGATCCGCGTGGCGCGGACCACCAGCCGGCCGCCGGCGTTCGTGGTGGCGCCGGTGACAGTGTCGCCTTCAGCAACCTCGACGGGGACCGATTCGCCGGTGAGCATTGATGCGTCCACTGCGGAGGTGCCGGAAACCACCACCCCGTCGGTGGCGATCTTCTCTCCCGGCCGGACGATGAATTCGTCGCCGGCCTGCAGCTCTTCGACGGGGATCTTCGTTTCCACTCCGCCGCGCAGCACTGAAACTTCCTTGGCGCCGAGTTCGAGGAGTGCGCGCAGGGCGGCGCCGGCCTGCTTTTTGGACCGCTTCTCGAAGTAGCGGCCGGCCAGGATGAACATTGTTACCCCGGCGCCGACTTCCAGGTAGATGTTCGCGGCGCCGTCGGACGGTGCCAGCGCGAATTCGAACGGGTGCGTCATGCCGGGGGTGCCGGCGGTGCCGAAGAACAGCGCGTACAGGGACCAGAGGAAGGCGGCCGAGGTGCCCATGGAGATGAGTGTGTCCATGGTGGCGGCGCCCTGCTTGAGGTTGGCCCAGGCCGCCTTATGGAAGGGCCATGCCCCCCACACGATCACCGGGGCAGCCAGTGCCAGCGACGCCCACTGCCAGTAGGTGAACTGCAGCGCCGGGATCATGGCCATGGCGATCACCGGCACCGTCAGCACAACCGCGCCGATCAGCCGGTGGCGCAGCGAGACCAGCTCGGGGTCTTCGTCCCCGGCGGCGCTGGATGCAGCGCCGCCATCCTTGCCGCCCTTCGGCGCGGTCACGACGGCGGTGTACCCGGTTTTTTCCACCTCCGCGATCAGCTGCGCAGGGTCGTAACCCTCCGGGACGGTGACTTTCGCCTTTTCGGTGGCGTAGTTCACGGTCGCAGTGACGCCGTCGAGCTTGTTGAGCTTTTTCTCGATCCGCATGGCGCAGGAAGCGCAGGTCATTCCGCCGATCTCCAGCTCGATGCCGGTGCCCACGCCCGGGGATGTTGATGTGCTCATGTGTTGTTCCTTCGCTTAGCTTGTCTGCTGGGGCGGGTTGTTTGCCGGGACCGGGTCAGTGGCCGGGTTCAGAATGCGGTCCGCTTCCGGTGTCCGGGGAGGCGCGGCCGCTGCTGGTGGAGCTGCCGTGCGCGGCGTCCAGCACAAAGGAGGCGGTGTGGACCTGGCCATCCACCTGGAAATCCAGATACAGCAGGTAGCGGCCCGCAGTGGGGGCCTCGGCGGCGAATCCGATCTCCGGCCCGGAAGTCTCTCCCGGTGCAGGTTCCTCGCCCTGGGGGTGGACATGCAGATAGGCCAGGTCCCCGTCGCGGAGCGCCACGAGGTGCCCAAAGGCGCCCAGATAGGGTTCCAGGGTGGTGACCGGCTCCCCGTCGCGGGTGACCGTGAGAGTGAGGTCACTGGAGGTGCCCGCGGTCAGGTCACCGCCAAGCGAGACGGTGAAGCCATCCACCTGGGCCGACCGGGTGGGCTGCGGTGCTGTGGGCGTGAAGTCTCCGGCCACCTGGACCGTTCGCGTCAGCGTCAGGGACCCTGCGTCGGCACCGGCTGCCGCCGGTGTGAAGTCCGCGTAGACACGGTAGCTGCCGGCGTCAGTCCATCCCCAGGGGATTGACCAGGTACCGGTGGATTCATCGAGCACCGGGTGCACATGGCGGAAGTGGCTGCCGTCTGAACGGGCAACGATCAGGTGCAGGTCCTGCTCGTGCGAGGTTTGGTAGTCCGTGACCGGTTTCCCGGCAGCGTCCTGGATCTGGAAGCTGAGGGTGCCCGTCTCCCCCGCTGCTCCGGGTGCCTGGACCGGGGACAGGAGGTATCCGTCGGTCCCGGCTGCGAGGCCCTTGACGCCGTCCGGCAGAGACGGGCCTGCGGCAGCTCCCCTGGCGGGGGTTTGCTGCCCTTCACTGTGGGCTTTCATATCGTCCCCTCCAGTCCGGCTGTTTTCCGTCCAGCCGTTGACCGCGCTGTCAGGTACCACGGCGCCGGCCACTCCGAAGGCACCGCCGAACGCCACCAGCAGGCCCGCTCCGTAAAGCCCCAGGCGCGTGCCGGTGTTCATGCTGTCCGCACGGCCGAATAGCCTGCTTCCTCCACTGCAGCGAGGATCTTGGCATCGTCGAGCGGTTCGGAGGCCGTGACAGCGAGCTTGCCGGTCTGGGCGCTGACCTGGATGTCCTCGACTCCGGGGATCAGTTCCACTTCTTCGCGGACCGACAGTTCGCAGTGCCCGCAGGTCATTCCGGTTACCTGGTATTCATTGGTGGCCATTGCGCTTTTCCTTCCGTGTGCGTATACCCCTACTGGGTATCCGTAACAGACTGTATACCCCTGGAGGGTATAACGCAACGAGGGACCGAAGCTCCGGTGACCCTGTTGCCGAATCAGGCAGGCAGTGCGGGCGACGGTGCTGGCTGGACCGCTCCCATTGTAGGAAAGTGGTACTGGCGGCGTCCGCCGGCAGGATCAACTTTCGAGGAGGAGAGGAGCATGGAATTCCTCTTTGCCCACGGTGCCGGCGGCTGGAGTGATGACCAGCCGCTGGCCGAGGAGCTGCGGCAGCGCCTGGGGGTTCCTGTGGCGATGCCCCGTTTCCCGGACGATGAGATGTCCGCTGCCGCCTGGTTCGATGAACTGGACCGCCAGCGGAATACCCTCGGTCCGGATGTGGTGATCATCGGGCACTCCTTCGGCGCGTCCATGGCACTGCTCCACCTGGCCACGGGTTGGCAGGATCCCCCGCCGCGTGGACTCGTCCTCCTGGCGACACCGTTCTGGGGATCCGAGGGCTGGCAGGCCGAGTACGCACTGCCGGCGGGCTTTGAACCCCCGGCGGGCATGCCACTCTTCCTGCACCACTGCCGTGACGACGACGTGGTGCCCTTCGATCACCTTGCCCGCCTGGAATCCCTGCTCCCGGACGCCGTCGTTCGCCGGCACCCTACCGGCGGCCACCAGTTCGAGGGCCGGATGGCGTCAGCCGCAGAGGACGCGGCGGCTTTCATCCGCTGGACAGCCGGCTAATTCAGGTGCCGGATGAAGAACCTGGCCGCATCCTCCCCCGCGAACTCCGGGACCCCGGTGTGTCCACCCATATTGGCCTGCAGCGTCTTTTCCTGGGACCCGAAGGCGTCGAACAGATCCAGCGCCTGCTGCCGGTCGTTTCCTTTGTCGTCCCACTGCAGCAGGAAGTGCAGCGGAATCGTGACCTGACGGGCGTCGTCGAACATCACCCGGGGCACGAAACTCCCGGCAAAGAGACCGGCTGCCGCTATGCGTGATTCCACCAGTGCCAGCCGGATTCCGATGGCGATGACCCCGCCGGAGAACCCCACCGGCCCGCGGATCTCCGGCAGAGCCAGGAGCGCGTCGAGGGTAGTCTGCCATTCCGGAACTGCTTTCTCCACGAGCGGGAGGACCAGCCGGTCAACGATCCCGGTTACCGGTTTTCCGGCCGCTAACGCCGCGTGCAGATCACTCCGGGCCTGCTCAATCCCAGGCATCCGGGACCTGCCTGCGCCGCCCGGGAGTTCGATGCTGGCCGTGGCGAAGCCGTTCGCCGCGGATTGCCGGGCCCGTCCCGCCAGCCGGGAATGCATCGCCCGCAGCCCCCCGGGGTGGCCCAGCAGGATCAGCGGCGCCGGAGCGGATGCTGACGCGGATGCGGGAGTCCACAGAATGCCGGGGATCCCGCCGAGGGTGAATCCGCGTTCGAGGACGCCGTCTTCGAGACCCTGTTCGGAAGTGAGTTGTTCGGAAGTGACGTGTTCGGAAGCGAAGTGTTCAAAAGTGAAGCGTTCAAAAGTCAAGTGCATGGTCGTGCCTTTCGGGAGTGCTTTCTACGGCGCTCCCGGACGACCTATCGCCCGGCCATGACTGCAGCGAGGAGCACCCACATCAGTTTGTTCACGGGTACCACCTCCTCACTCTCCGGCACGGCTGACTAAACTTTAGCCGCGGCCGCTGGACCTGCGCCATACCCGCCGCTCTTCCGTCACTGAGCTCAGCGCCCGTGGCGCCGGCCCGCTGCCCGTCAAGCACGGCCTCACGTCCCCGGCGCCGGCCGATCGCCGTCGATCCTTGTACCCTGTGCGGCCTGAGGGTAGCGTCGATGTGTGGGCACGCATGCCGAGAATCAGCGAATGCATCCAGTCATTGCCGGAGTATCCCCCGGCCAGCCTCCGCATGTCGTTCTGCACGCGGCGCGCTTCGCCGCCCGATTCGACACTGACTTGGTGTGCGCGCATGTGAATCCTGGCCGTTTCGTCACGTCAGAGTCCCAGGACGGCTCATTGCTCACAGCATCGATTGATCCCGACTTCGCAGACGAGCGCGAGCTCGCTTTTGACGCCCGGCTGGCCGATGGGCTCGGCGGGATCCTGGCGGACAGCGACGTGAACTGGCGCACTGTCGTCCTTGCCGGGGACGTGGCCGCAGCGCTTGGCCGCCTCGGAGACACCCTCGACGCGGCGATGATTGTGGTCGGCGCCCACGAGCGCTCTTTCAGCGGCACAATCCAGGAGTTCTTCAACCGCTCGGTCGGCGTTAATCTCGCACACCAGCAGCTGCGCCCCGTCGTCATCATTCCCTCGCTTTCCTCCGGAGCCACCGCGCCGCCCCCTTGGGCCGAAGCGTGAGGCCGGGCATCCGCCCAGCACACCTGCGCTGGGCGCCCATCGCCCTCGTGGCCATTGGCGGTGCCTTCGGTGCAGCCAGCCGTGAGGGACTCTCACTCGTTATTCCCAAGCTCGGCGAAGTACCCATCTCCATCGCCATCATTAATGTGATCGGCGCGTTTCTTCTCGGCTATCTCTACGAAGCGGTCACCCGCCTGGACAGTGCAAAGCCCACGGGTAAAAACCTCAAACTCCTTCTCGGCACCGGCTACTGCGGCGGTTTCACCACCTACAGTTCACTCGCCACGGACACGGCCGTGCTTTTCCGCGACGGACTGCCGTGGGTTGCCGCCGCCTACTCGGTCGGAACGGTGTTGATAGGTGCATGCGCCACCTGGCTTGGCATTGCCGTGGCCAGCAGGAGTAATTCCCGGAGACGGCAAACCGCAGCGCCGGAGGCGCCAGCTGAGCACCGGGCAACTGAGCAGGGGGATTCAGCATGACTCCGCTCATCTTCCTGCTCCTGGCCCTGGCCGGCGGAGTTGGCGCTGCGGTGCGCTTCCTCTTCGACGGGCTCATTCGCTCGCACCTCAAGACCGCTTTTCCATGGGCGACGACGATCATTAACGTTTCCGGTTCGCTGGTGCTCGGTTTCCTCACCGGGCTCACCCTGGTCCGGGTGCTGCCGACGGATCTCAGCATTGTCATCGGAACCGGCTTCCTTGGCGGGTACACGACCTTCAGCACGGCCAGCTATGAGACAGTACAACTCATCAAGCAGGGCAGGCATATGGCATCGTTCATCAGCGGACTCGGGATGCTGGTGCTTTCGGTGGCTGCCGCTGTACTGGGCCTCTGGATAGGAACGTCCCTCTAGCTCTATGCCTGCACTGGTTTCGCTACGGCCGCCTGGCTGCCGGAATATAGTATGCAGCCACCAGCAGCACCCACGTTGTGAGAATGTACGGCCAGGTGTAGGTGGGGGCCGAGATCTGGTGCATCAGCAGGGTCACCAGGGCAGTCACGATAGTGCCGATCACGGCCAGCACCCATGAAACAGTGCTGCTCTGAAGAAATACCACGGCGAGCGCGATTGCGGTGAGCACACCCGAGTACCCGCCCAAACCGTTGGCCGTTTCCGTGAGCCCCTCCCCGAGGGCGAGGGCACACAAGCTGCCGATCACACTGCCGATAAGGGCCGCGGCGCCCACTTTCCAACCTGCCACGAACAATCCCAGCAAAATGAGAGCGCCCGCCCACACATTGTTGATGAGCACCACCTCTGAAACGTTGGTGAGCAGCGAGCGGGCGAACGCCAGCGGCACAGAGTCAATGGTCTCGGAGGCCGTCGAACTGACATGCAGCGGCTGAGTGCTCAGCAGCACGCCAGTCGCGACGATGCAGAACGGAGCGGTCGTCGAGGGCAGCGCGTAGACCTTCAACGGGGTCTTTGTGAAGAGTGCGACGACGAGCCATGTGACCGGTGCGCAGAGCGCCCCTGCGGCGATGGCGATAGGGTATGCCGCCCACTGCCCGCCGATGGCAGAGAACGTGGCTGCGCCGACGAGTGCTCCGCAAAAGCCCTGCAAGCCTGCGGTGATATCGGATGCTGCGGCGCCCAGCAGCCGGCCAGCCACTGTTGACGCGGCACATCCCAGCACAACCAGTACCGCCATACGCCAATCTGCCACGGCGAAGGCCGCCAGAATCAGCAGCGCTGTCAGGAGATTGGCCTGGAAGAATATCTGCGAAAGGCCGCGCCCGCCTCCGCGGATCCAGTCGGGAAGGCCCAGACTCTGAGCAGGTTCGACAGCGCTCATGAAGCACCTCCTTCCGGCCTTGGCGGGCGGGGCTGTGCCTTCGCGGCCGCCCAACGCTCCTCGACCTTGCCGAACTTCCAATAAGCGGTCGAGACGAGCCATGCTATGAGCAGCGTGCCCACAATGATGTATCCCACGTTTTCCAGGTCGATGCTTGCGATCCAGCCGGTGAGCGGATCGCTGAGCCCCATCTTCTCGTTGAGCAGCCCCACCAGCTCGATGCCGCCGATCATCACGGCGATCATCACCGAGAGGCCCGTGATCGTGAGGCTGTAATAGACCCTGCGAATCGGGTTGATTGTTGCCCAGCCATAGGCCTTCACCATGATGGCCGAGTCGAGGGTATCGAAAAGGCTCATACCTGCGGCAAAGATCAGCGGGAGGCAGAGAATCGCGTACCAGGGCAGGCCGGTTGCTGCGCCGGTTCCCGCGAGCACCAGCAGGGCGATCTCGCTGGCAGTGTCGAAGCCGAGACCGAACAGAAAGCCAACGAAGTACATCTTTCCCGGCCGGTCGATCGATTTCATCATGGGTCCGATGATGCGGGTCATGAATCCGCGGCCCTGCAGATGCTTCTCGAGCTCCGCTTCATCGAGTTTGCCGTCGCGCGAGGCCCGCCAGACTTTGAGGAGCCCCATAAATGCGACGGCGTTGATCAATCCGATGAGCAGGAGGAACACCCCGGACACCACTGTGCCAAAGACCCCCAGCCCGTTGCGCACCCCGTTTCCGTCATCCGTCAGCCCCACGGCCCAGCTCACGCCGAGCGCCAAAAGCGCTGCCATCAAAAAGACAATGGTTGAGTGCCCCAGCGAAAAGAACAGGCCAACGCCGGCTGCCGGCCGATTCAAATCAACCAGCTTCCGGGTGGTGTTATCGATCGCCGCTATGTGATCGGCGTCGAAAGCATGCCTGATGCCGAGCACATAGGCCACCACCGCAATGCCGACGCCGAATACAGACGAGCCCAATTCCAGGTGCAGCGGCTCCACCAGGATGAAGAAGACCCCGAAACCCACGATGTGTATGAGCACCACGGGAATGAACGCCACGAGCACCTGCGCCCGGTACGATCGCTGTCGCAACGCTTGCTTCTGCATCGTCAGCCCCTTTAACTGGTTGTTGCCGCCCTAGCTCTTGCGAATCACCGGGGCCGCTTTGCCCGTGAGAAGTTCATGAACGACGGAAGCCGCTGCAGTATTGGCGCGTGCTACCGCGACTGTGTCATTGCCGACCAGACGCATCCACACACCGGCGTCACCGGGCAGCGCACTCACTCCGAAGATCACGTCGCCGTCGAATGCGCCGGCGAGAGTCTGGTGCAATGCGTCGGCCAGCTCAGCCACGGGCACGAGCGGCGTGAGAACGTAGAGCATGGCGAGCACATCGTGGTCCGCGAGCACCCCAAGCCCGGCTACCCCGCCCGTACCCGGTGCTGTCTCGCCCGGGCAGAGCCGCACCCGGTCGAGTGCCACGAGCGTGCCATCCGGCCTCCGTACCTCAAGGTCTGACGCGTACACCTCGTACTGGTGTCTTTCTCCACGCGCCAGCCGGCCGGCATAAACCGTCTCGCCCAGCAGCAGCGATGCGCTTTGAGCTAGCACAACCGAGGTCTGCTGATAGAAACGCGACTGGGCGAAAGGCACAACGGGCTCGGGCAGGTACTCCACATAGGCATCCGCTTCCGCCCTGATGTTCATCATCGCCGTGGCGTAGCCATGCTCCATGCGATAGACCCTGGTGTGCGCCTGGCTCGTCACATGAGCCGAGGTTCCCGGCCCAAAGTCCAGGTCGGTACGGAGCCGGTCTCCCTGCAGCACACCACCGCCCGGTGACATCAGGTAGGTGTAGGCCATGTCGCTGCGCAAGGGGTTGAAGTACAGCGGATGCATAATCTGCAGCGGTGATTTTTGGTAGTGCTGCACAAGCTCAGTGCGTCCGCGGTTCTGCGCGAAGCCCAGTTGCAGGACACCCACCTTTCCCGGACTGCCGACCGGCAGACTCGGTGGCTGCCCGGCATGCCGCCGCACCTCGATCGGCACGTGGGAGGGTTCGTAAAATTCCGGCTCCAGGCGGTATCCACCTGGGTTTGGGGCATTCACCGCCGCCGTGCTCAGGGCCGTCATCCGACGAGTTCTGCTCCGGTGCTGTTCCAGTGGCTCATGATCTGGTTCAGCAGCTCGTCGAGTCCCTGGCCTGTCAGCGAATTCGTGAGCACCACCGGTTTGCCGTCGCGCACCCGGTGGGCGTCGCTCTCCATCACCTCAAGGTTGGTGCGCACGTACTGCGCAATGTCGATCTTGTTGATCACGAGAATGTCGCTCTCGGTGATTCCCGGGCCACGTTTGCGGGGCATCTTCTCCCCCTCGGCCGTGTCGAGCACGAACACGAACACATCGGCGAGCGCCGGTGAGAAGGTGAGCGTGAGGTTGTCTCCGCCCGATTCGTAGATCAGCGTGTCAACGTCAGGAAAGCGCTCAAGCATTTCGGCCCCCACGGCGAGGTTCATCGTGGGATCGTCCCGCACTGCTGTGTGGGGACAGGCACCGGTCTCCACCCCGGCTACGCGGTCTGGGCTGAGGACGCCAGCGAGCTCACGCCGCACGTGTTCCGCATCTTCCTGCGTGTAGATGTCGTTCGTGATCACTGCGGGCGTACGGCCCGCTGCGATCAGCAACGGCACGAGCGCCTCCGTCAGCGCCGTCTTGCCCGAACCTACCGGGCCGCCGATACCGATTCTCAGGACGTTCTCGCTCATGGTTTCCTCATTCCCTCGTGCCGCTCGTTTCTGCACAGTGCTTCGTGCGTGGCTTCGTGCGTGATCAGCTGGCGAACAACCTCGCTTCAGCCCGCTCGTGCTGGGCAGACATGATGTCTGCCAGGGGCGCGCACCCTCCGATGTCCTCTATACCGCGGGCCAGGGCATCAGCTGCAACCCGTTCAATCACGGGAGCAGTCCCGTGAAGAATCACCTGCGCGTCCCGGTGGTCGGTGAGCCTCATCCGCAGTCCCGCGCCCACAAAACTCACCGCAAAGGCGAAGAGGTCCGAGGCCACCGCCAGCTCTGTCCCTACTCCGCTGGCCGCATAAACAACCGCGCTCACCACTGGCTGGCAGCCGGGCGTGGAGCGCGCCTTCACCCGAGCTCCGAAGTCGGTGAGCGCCTCTCCGCCGAGCACTTCAGATGCGAGATCGGCGAGCTGATGCCCGCTGCGCACTGAGGCTTTCCGCATTTCCGCATTGAGTTTCGAGGCAAAGAGCCGCTGATCTATTTCCTGCACCAGTGACCAGTTGCCCGCGGCAGCAGCGCGGTGGGCCGTGGCAAGGGCTGTGGCATCCCCCGGCCCCACCGAATGGGTCAGCAGGTCAGCCAGCAATTCCGGCAGGCCGCCCCGGGCGACGAGCTTCGCTTGACTGAACCCTTCCAGGCCGTGGGACATCGTGTAGAAGCCGCTGGGAAAGGCAGAGTCTGAGAACTGCAGGCTCGAGAGCAGCTGCCGCACTTCCGAGTTCGCCATGTTGCCCTTCTATGCCAGGAAGAAGAGCCGGGTCAGAGGCAGTGTTTTTGCCGGCGCGATCGTCGTCAACACGCCGTCGCACGTCACTTCATATGTTTCGGGGTCGACTTCGATCTTGGGCATCGAGCTGTTGCGCACCATATGTTCTTTTCCGATGCCGCGGCAGCGTTGAACGGGAAGCACTTGGCTGTTCAAGCCCAGCCGTTCGGGAACACCGTCCTCGATTGCGGCCTTGGACATGAACGTCACCCGCGTGCTTTGAAGCGTTTTGCCCTGCGCCCCGAACATCGGCCGGTAGTACACCGGCTGCGGCGTTGGCAGCGAGGCGTTCGGATCGCCCATCAGCGACCAGTTAATGAGACCGCCCTTCACGACGAGCTTGGGCTTTGCACCAAACGAGTTAACGGGCCAGAGCACAATGTCAGCAATCTTGCCGGCTTCGAGTGAACCCACGTAGTCGGAGATCCCTTGCGTGATGGCGGGGTTGATGGTGATCTTTGCCAGGTAGCGCAGCACACGGAAGTTGTCGTTGCTCTCCGAGTCTTCCGGCAGCTTGCCGCGCTGGTCCTTGCAGTGGTGCGCGACCTGGAACGTGCGAAGGAAGGACTCCCCCACGCGGCCCATCGCCTGAGAGTCGGAGGAGACCATCGAGATGATGCCCTCGTCCTGGAACACCGTCTCAGCAGCGATAGTCTCCGCGCGCACCCGGGAATCAGCGAAGGATACGTCCTCGGGAATGTCATGCGAGAGGTGGTGGCAGACCATCACCATGTCAAGCAGCTCATCAACGGAGTTCACGGTGTAGGGCAGCGTCGGGTTGGTCGATGACGGCAGCACGTTGGGATGGCCCGCTACTTTGATGATGTCGGGAGCGTGCCCGCCGCCGGCGCCCTCCGTGTGGTACGTGTGAATCGTGCGGCCGTTGATGGCGTCGAGCGTGTCTTCAACGTAGCCAGCCTCATTCAGGCTGTCCGAGTGCAGGGAAACCTGAACATCAAAGCGGTCGGCTACGTCGAGTGCGCAGCTCAAGGCTGCCGGAGTGGCACCAAAGTCTTCGTGGACTTTCAGGCTTGATGCTCCCGCCCTGAGTTGTTCGACAAGAGCATCGGGCAGCGAACCATTACCTTTGCCGTGAAAGCCCATGTTCACGGGCATTGCCTCAGCAGATTCCAGCAGACGCGCCAGGTTCCACGCCCCGGGAGTGGTGGTGACACCGTTGGTGGCGTCGGTTGGCCCGGTGCCACCCCCGAACAGCGTCGTGATGCCGTTCGAGAGCGCCGCCTGTGCCTGCTGCGGCGATATGTAATGCACATGCGAGTCGATGCCCCCGGCGGTTGCGATGAGGTGCTCACCTGCCAGAATCTCGGTACCCGTCCCAACCACAAGGCGCGGGTCGACCCCATGCTGGGTGTGGGGATTGCCGGACTTGCCGATGCCCGCGATCTTCCCGTCCCGCACCCCGATATCGCCCTTGATGACACCAAGCACGGGGTCGAGAATGATCGCGTTGGTAATAACGAGGTCAAGCACCCCCTGCGCCCCGGTTGCCTGCGGGTCAGCGGCCATGCCGTCGCGGGCGGTTTTGCCACCGCCGTAGACAACTTCGTCGCCGTAGTGGCCCTCGTTGAAGTCCTTCTCTATCTCGATGACCAGGTTCGTGTCGGCCAGGGTCACCCGGTCGCCAACTGTCGGTCCGAAGAGATCGGTATATTGCTTGCGGGAGATGATCGCCATTATTTCTTCCCCTTTGCCTTACTCTTCGCGGTTTTTGCGCTCGTGTGCGCCGTTGGCTTCCCGTTCTGGAACTTGAGTTCGTTCATAAGCGCGATTGCCTTAATCCTCGTGGCCGCCGAGTCCAGTCCGCCGTCCACCAGATTGTTGAAGCCGATGACGTACCGGCTCCCGGCATAGGCGGTAAGAGTGACTTCCTTGGTGTCACCTGCCTCGAAACGGATACCGGTTCCAGCCGGGAGATCGAGGTGCATGCCGTAGGCCTGTTCCCGTTCAAAGAGCAGCGCCTTATTCACTTCAAAGAAGTGGAAGTGCGAACCAACCTGTACCGCCCGGTCGCCGGTGTTACTCACCAGCAGCGTCACGCTCGGCCGCCCGGCGTTGATTTCGATCTCGTCTTCCCTGTGCTGATATTTCGGACTGCCTAGCATGATGCTTCCTTCCCTCGCGGAGAGTCGTGCTTCAGTGCTTCACCTGACGGAATTCGGTCAGTGGGTGGTCAGTGGGTGTGTGTGAGCGTGGACCGGCCATGAGAGTGGCCCTGAGGGTGGTTGTGCCCCTTGCCCTGGGATTCTTCGAAGGCATGTGAGTGTGCGTAACCGTGCCCGTGGTCTGCCTGCAGGCCAGCCGCGATGCCGGTGCGGCCGTGGCTCAGCTCGTGCAGGGCGTCCCGGGTGCGCTGCCGGATCACGCGCAGAACCGCCTGGCTGCTCATCAGCGGACCGTAGAACTGGGCGCCGGCAAAACCGTCTCGTCCGAACGCGGTCGATGACTCCCGTTGAAAGCCGGCAGGGACAATGACGGCACGGCCGCTGCCCAGGAGCCGCAGCCTGTCCAGAACGGCCAGCAAGTCCGCTTCCGTCTCCATAACAGCCACTTCGACGACATTGCCCGCTCCGTGCGTGCACACCAGATGGGCGATGCGGAAAAGCTCGGCATCGTCAAAAGGATTGGCCGCATCGGCACTGATCACCAGCGCGGCCTCGGGGTCGCGTTTGCGCACCTCGCTGGCAGCCGTGCGCAGCCAGGCCGTGAGGTGGTCGATGCTCCCGAACGCATCGGCGAGCACCAGACGTCCCTCCGCACCTGCTGAGAGCCATTTCAGGGTTTTCGCAGTGTCTGCGACGAAGGTGGGATTGCGGCCAAATGTCATCGGAATGACGACGATTTGCCCGTCTCCGGCCGAGAGCTGGGCGACCACGTTGTGCAGCGGGCGCCCCGCCGTGGTGACGATGACACTGGGATCGTCGTCTTTTAGGGACAGGAGATCGGCGCCGTTCGCGCTTTCATGGCTCCCCACGAGCACGACTGCCGTGTGCGCGGAAGTGGGCGGGGCCACCTTAGACACCGATCGGGTCGTGGCAGGAAACGAGCTTGCTGCCGTCGAGGAAGGTCGCCTCAACCTGGAGCAGGGCCAGCCGTTCCCGCACGCCATCCATGCAGTCTTGTTCAGAGACGATTGTCTTGCCCAGTTCCATGACTTCGGCGACCGAGCGGCCATCGCGGGCCCCCTCGAGAATCGCCTCGGTGATCAAAGCCGTGGCTTCGCTTACGTTGAGCTTTGTTCCCCGATCCCGCCGCCGTCGTGCGAGCTCCGCCACTTGGTAGACCATGAGTTTGTCGATTTCGCGTGGAGTGAGGTTCATTTCATATCCGCCGTTCGCCGTTGTTTCAGGGGGTGTTTCCGCTCCCCCAAGGCTGCCGCTTGGGCCCGCTGCTGGGACTCCCCAAGCCAGCCGCCCTGGCCCACTCTTGCGACCATACGCTTCACCCACAGGCCTATCCAGACTCGGGTTGGGAATCCGTTCTCAACCGCCACGGACTGTGTGATGACGGCCCGAATCGTAGATTGTGCCGCTTCTGGGCAGCTGGGAAATCCCCAGCGCTCTCAGCGGGTTGATCCGGAATCGGTCCGTGACGGTTGTACGTCCTGCAGGAGGACCGCAGTGGTTTGCATGATCCGCTCCAGTGCATGCAATACCCTGTGCAGGTCCCGGCTCTGCGGGAAGACAGCATCGTGGGCCAGCCTCAGATCGCCATGCACCACGCCCGCCAAACGTCCTTCGAGGGCAGCCAGCAGGGCGTCAAAATTGTCCTCGGTCATTCTCTGCAGTTCCGACCATTGTTCCGGGGAAAGTGTGTTCTCTCGTGCCGAGAGCTTCTCGCCGGCCGCGATGAAGTGGTTCGTGTAGAAAAGGAGCGCCCATAACGCCGTCAGCTGCCCCTCAACGCCGCGAACATCGAGCGCCCCCCACGAGCGGCGCAGCGGTGCTGCGGTTGTCTGCACCTTCCGCAGTTGTTCCGTCATCACCAGTTCCTGGCGGGAGAATTCAGCAGCGTCATAAGCTCCTGCTTCGTTCCCCTTCAAACGCAGGAGGCACATGGTCACCACTCCCTTTGCCGTGCGCACGAACCGCGAAGTGTCTGCCGCTAATTTGCTCCGTGTATGTGTCGGCCAGATCAGCGCTGCAACCGCCAGCGCAATGACCGCCCCAATCACGGTTTCCAGGATGCGCAACTCAATGGTCTCGGTGTCGAGCTTGCCGAGCAGCTCGTAAAGCTGGGCGAACATCATGGTCTGCCAAAAGGTTGCCAGTGGTGCCGAAACCGGGCGGAAATACGTCGAGGCAAAAACGCATAGTCCCAGAACGGGCAGCAGCACGGCCGGATGGGAACCCACAGCAATAGCCAGGCCAAAGCCGACGGCCGCCCCCGCCACGGTGCCGACGATGCGCTGCATCGCCTTCACGAAAGTTTCGCCGTCGGTTCCCCCCAGTACCTGGAATGCCGGCAGCGCTGCCCAGTACTGGTAGCTCACTGAGACGAGCGATCCAACCCACAGCGCGAGCCCCGTCGAGAGTGCTGCCTGCACCGCACGCCGCAGCCGGTTTCGTCTCTCCGGCGTTGCTGTGGTCTGGTGGCTCCCGGAGTTTTCTCCGGTGCTGTCCCGGACTCCTGCGCCGGTAGGAGCTGATTCAGCCGAAGCGGAGCCCGGGCCGGCGTTCCCGCCCGTTGCTGGACCAAGATCACCGGCCCGCGTGTTCTGCAATGCCTCGGCGGCAGCACTCATCTCATTGATCGCCAGCTGCAGACGACGCGCTGGTGCAGGCCAGTTGGCTGGTGCTTCGGTGAGTTCAAGGGGTGAAGGCGCCGGTGGTACCTCCCTGTTCATGGTCCTGTCGGCCCATAATGGCAGCGCAGGATAGTGCCCCACGCGCCGCCGCACCTGATCGAGCTCACCTGCCAAATGTCCACGCAGTTGGAGCCGGACCCCCGTCCCCGTTGCTTCCCGCGCTGCGGCCGCAAGATTAACCGCCGCGAGTTCGGCACCGAACACCCGCATCCGCAGGGCATCAGTCTGCTCCATGGTCAAACCCAGCTCCGGATCGTTCCCAGCGAGTTGACCGGTCAGGAAGGCCGCGTTGTGATGAATCTGTTTAAGTTCTGCCTGCGTGCGCCTGCGCAGGTCAGGGTCCCAGCGTGCTGCCGAGACGGCGTCGATGAGCGGATTGAAGAGGCGGGCTACTCGTTGTTCAAAGGCATTAACACCGTCCAGCACAAGCCGTGAATGCGCGTGACGATCCGGGATCGCCTGAATGAGCACCGCGATAAGCACACCCGCAAGACCCGCCGCCAAGTAGAGCCATGCTTCGCCCGGGCGCAGCCGAAGCAACAACGCAAAATAAAAAGTGAAGAATGCGAGTTGTCCCATACCCCGGAGAACAGGGCCGAATTGGGCAAGCCCCATGCCCACGAAGGCGAGCACGACCAGTGCAATCGCCGAGGCGAGGGGCCCGCGGGGAATGACGGCGTTCAGTCCGATCGCTGCGGACACAGGGACGATCCCCACGAGTCCGGCCAATAGGGCCGGACCTTTCTTGCCGGGGCTTCGCCCGGAACCCAAACCCGCGAACATGGAGATCATTCCGCCGAATACCGCCGCTGGCATGAGCGGAAGCCCGAAGGCGTTGAAGCCTAGCCCGAGCACGCACACCGTCGCGGTTGCTGCCCCCAGCGCCCTCAAGGCTCCGAGGAGCCGAATGTTGCCAGGATCAATGAGTGTCATTCGACGGCTGAGATGCGCTAACCAGGATCCATGGTGCTTCCGAGGCGGCGAGGCAGGCACGGCTGCCTCCGTGTCGCCGGCTGTACCGCCCGTGAGCACTGGCTGATAGTCGAGATCCCGGCTGACGGCTGCTGTGAATTGCTGCGCCCGGTACGCAAATGGCAGCCAGGCCATATAACGCTGGTAGGCCTCCTCAATATTGACGAGCGCTTCGCCGTGGACAAGAGCGGACATCTCACGGTTCACTTTCGCGAATTCGCGCACCCACCGGTCCAGCCCGTCATCGTCGGCCGTGTGCCACCGGGGGGCCTTCCTGACGGGCTGGACGGCATGCCGCTGGGCGTCCAAAGCGATCATCCGGCGAAATTCTTTCAGCTCCACCGTTTCCGGCACCGCACTGCTGGTCCAGTTGAGCAACGGATGCATGTAGTCCTCAAATTGCTCAAACTGCTGGGTCAGGGGCAGCAGCGCTGGCGCTTGAGTCACGGCGTTACTCCCTGGCAACCCCCAGCGCAGCCCGCCGATCACCCCACCCATCATGCGGATCGAGTACGGAAGGGAGAAGGTGTCGCGGCCGCTCTGGAAATAGTAGGCGGCGTGGTGCAGGCGGATGCCGTTGCTGTACGAGCTGAAGCTTTCCGAGATTGACTGGAGATGAGAATCGAGGCCACGTGCTTTCCCGTGTGGAAAGTACGGTTCCAGGCTCGCGATGGGTTCGCCAACCCCACCGCCCGCGCTGAAGAACTGCTCCGACAGCGCACGGAGATTGCTGATCACTCCGTAAGTGCCGAGGAGAAACGTGAGGATCAGTGACACGAGCACAACGCCCGTGATCGTTTCCACGATCGACAGTAAACGCAACACATCGGTGTTCGGCGTGAGCTGGGACGTTCCCTGCATCAGACCCAGGTTGATCAGCCCAAATCCCACGATCACCCCGCTCAGCCACGCCAGGATGCTGACCATGATCTGAAGGCCGGTCACTTGCCGCAACACTGCTGGGCGCCGGCGCCGAGGTATCCGGCGCGTTATTTGCCTCGTGAGACTCCACTGCCACTTGGCCAGTCGGCCGGCCAGAAAACCCGCTTCGTCGTAGTCAAGCGCGGTAAGGAACACGTCGAGGAGAGTCAGACCCAAAACGACGACACCTAGAGAGACCCACACGGCGTCCACGGGGCCAGCCTAAAGGTCTGCGGAAGTGGAAAGCGAGGTCCGGAAACGACAACGCCCGACGAAGCACACGTTCGGTCAGGTGTATCGGCGGGCTGACGGAACTCACGGTATTAGCGGTGTTCGACGCCGGAATGCAGGGTCTCCTGCCCGGGCCGGACGTCCGGCTGCCCGCGGCGTGGCCAGAATGACATCGCCCGCTCGGCCAGCGCGGTGATCGTGAGCGAGGGGTTCACGCCCGGGTTCGCGGGCACCGCCGCCCCGTCGACGATGTGCAGGCCCGGATGGCCCCACACCCGGTGGAACTGGTCGATGACGCCGTGCTCGGGCGAGTCCGAGACGACTGCCCCGCCCAGGAAGTGTGCGGTCATCGGGATGCCGAACACCTCGGGCCATGAGCCGCGCGCCGCCGCGGGCACACCGCCGTCGCGCTCAAGCCGGGCGGCGATGGCCTGGACCGCCCGGTGCGCACCCGGGAGGTGGCTCGGGTTCGGCTCACCGTGTCCCTGCGCGCTCGTGAGCACGCGGCGGCCGAAGCTCCGCTTCAGCGAGAGCGTGAGCGAGTTGTCGGCTGTCTGCATCACGAGCGCGATGATGCCCCGCTCGCTCCAGCGGCGGAGCGAGCCGAGCCGCAGGGCCGTGACGGGTGCCCGGAGGAACCCGCCGATGAGGGCGGCGAGCCGCGCACGGAGTGGGGCATCACCCGGCACGAGTCCGGTCGCGAGCCCGCCCATGAGGTTCGAGCCCGGACCGTAACGCACATTCTCGACATGCGTCGTCTCGTCGACATGGAACGAAGTGGTGATCGCGGCCCCGCGCGCGAGCTCGAGCCCAGCAGGCAGCGAGACGGCGACCGCGCCGTCGAGCGCTTCAGAGTTCGTCCGGGTGAGCCGGCCCAGCGAGTCGGAGAGTCCGGGCAGAGCGCCGGAGGCCTTCATGCGATGCAGCAGCTGTTGCGTTCCCCAGGTTCCCGCGGCAAAAACCACCTGCTCTGCCGTGACCGAGCGCCGGTCCCGGCGCAGCCACGCACCGGAGCGTTCCGTGGTGACCCGGTATCCGCCGCCGTCGAGCGCCCGCACCTCGGTTACGGTGCGGAGCGGTTCGATCACCGTGCCGAGCCGCTCGGCAAGCGCAAGGTAGTTCTTCACCAGCGTGTTCTTCGCCCCGACGCGGCAGCCGACCATGCAGTTGCCGCACAGTGTGCACCCCGTGCGTCCGGGACCCTCGCCGCCGAAGAACGGGTCAGGCACCGTCTCGCCCGGCTTGCCGAACCAGATGCCGACCGGGGCGCGCCGGAAGGTGTGGCCAACGCCGAGATCTTCCGCGGCACCCGCCATGATGCGCTCCACCGGCCCCTCGTGGGGATACTCCTCGACGACGCCGAGCATCCGTTTTGCGGTCGCGTAGTGTGGCGCGAGCTCGGCCCGCCAGTCGGCGATGTGCGCCCACTGCCGGTCGGCGAAGAACACCCCGCCCGGCTCGTAGAGCGTGTTCGCGTAGTTCAGCGAGCCGCCGCCGACACCGGCACCGGCGAGCACCATAACGTGCGGCAGCTTGTGAATGCGCTGCACCCCGAAGCACCCGAGCGCAGGAGCCCACAGGTAGCGGCGCACATTCCATGAGGTTTTCGCGAAGTCTTCATCGGCGAATCGGCGGCCGGCCTCGTAGACGTGCACTCCGTAGCCCTTGGCGCGGAGCCGAAGAGCAGCGACCGAGCCGCCGAATCCCGAGCCGATGATCACGACGTCATGGTCAAACCGGGCCCCGCCCATGGCCTTGCTCATACCTGCCTCCGCGGGGCGACGGCGGCGTCCGGCGCGGCGTCCGGCACGGCGCCGGGCACGGTGCCGGGCACCAGCACCGTGAGAGCGCCCGGGAGCAGCGAGAAGCGCACCGCACCGCCGCCGAGCCGCTCGCCGTCGGCGTACACCACGAGCCCTGGCGCGTCGACTTCGATCGTGCCGGCCGCCGTCGACGTCACCTCGCTGCGTTCGATGTGACGGCCGCGCAGCAGCAGCGGGAAAAGGCGGATGAGTTTGAGGCGGCCAAGCGGCGCGATGTGTGTGATTTCGAGCAGTCCGTCGCACGGGTTGGCGGCGGGGCAGACGGGCATGCCGCCGCCGTAGCTCGCCGTGTTGCCGACTGCTATGAGGGTGCCCGGCAGGTGCTGCCGGGGTGCACCGTCGACGCCGATTGAAAACGGCACCGGGCGCAGCCGGACGAGCTCCACGAAAAGGGCAAGGTAGTAGCGCGCCGTCCCGCGCGGCCAGCGCAGGCGGTTGGTGCGCTCGCTCACCCGGGCATCAAAGCCGAGCGCTGCGACCGTGAGGAACCGCCGCACCCCGCCAGCCGTCTCAGCCAGTCCGATGTCGATGCGGCGCGGCACTCCGCTGAGCGCGAGTTCGGCAGCAGCTGCGACGGCGGCAGCAGAGGACTCGTACGGGAGCCCGAGCGCGCGGGCGAGATCGTTGCCGGTACCTGCCGGCACGAGTGCAATGGGAATGCCTGCGCCGACGACCACGTCCAGCACCGACGACAGGGTGCCGTCGCCGCCGACCACAACGAGGGCGCGGGGCCGGCCGGCGGCCGCCTGGGAGGCCAGGGCGCGGGTGTCGTCGACGGAGGTGCCCGTGAACTCCCGCACCTCGGCGCCGAGCTCACGGAGCCGGGCGACCGCGGTATCGGCCGCTGTGGTGCCGCGGCCACGGCCCGACACCGGATTCACGAGCAAGGCGATGTGCCCGGGCACCTCAGCGGCTCCGGGTTTCGGCGGCACCTGCCGCCAGCAGCGCACCCGGATTGAGGATCCCGGCGGGGTCGAGCTCGGCCTTCACCGCGCTGAGCACGCGCAGGCCGAGTCCGCCGATCTCGCGCTCTAGCCAGGGGGCATGGTCGCGGCCGACGGCGTGATGATGGCTGATCGTGCCGCCGCCGGCCATGATTGCGTCGTTCACGCGCGGCTTCACCTCGTCCCAGACCTCAAGGGCGTCGCCCTTCACTCCCGCGAGGACCGTGAAGTAGAGCGCAGCGCCCGTGGGATAGACGTGCGAGACGTGGGAAAGCACCAGCGATTTCGCCCGGTGCGCGGAGAAGCCGAGGGTGATCGCCTCGGTAACCTCGCGCTTCAGCCGCTCGAGGTTGGACCAGGTCGTGGCGGTCTCCAGGGTTTCGCAGAAAACCCCGTGATCGAGCAGCGAATCGCGCAGGTACGGCGCGTTGAACCGGCCGTGCACCCACTCTTCGGCTGGCCGCTCTCCTGCGTGCGTCCCACCCGCGGCCGTGAGGACGGCGGCCGTGCGCGCCCGCCGGTCGGCCGTGATGGCGGCCTCGCCCTCGAAGACCGTGATGACGCTGCATCCCTTCGTGAGCGCCTTGCCGATGCGCCCCACCTGCGCGAGGCTCACCCCCGTCTCGGCCTCATCGGAGAGGCGGATGACGGTCGGCCCGGTGCCGAGCTGCGCGACCTGCCGCAGTGCGTCCGCGCCCGCGGTGAAGTCGCGGAAGGTCCACGCGTCGTGCAGCCGCACCTCCGGCACCGGGTGCACACGCAGCCGTACCTCGGTGATGACGCCGAAGGCACCTTCGGAACCCAGGAAAAGCTGCACGAGGTCGGGGCCGGCAGCCGAACCCGGCGCGCGCCCAAGATCGAGTTCGCCGCTCGGGGTCACAACACGCAGCCCCGTGACCATTGCGTCGAAACGGCCGTACCCCGAGGAGTTCTGGCCGGAGGAGCGGGTGGCCGAGAAACCGCCGATCGTCGCGTAGCGGAAACTCTGCGGGTAGTGCCCAAGTTCGAAGCCGTGCGCGGCAAGCAGCGCCTCAGCCTCCGGCGCGGTCGTGCCCGCGCGGAGGGTCGCCTCGCCGCTCAGCACGTCGAGTGAGACGAGCCCGGAGAGCCGGTGCAGTTTGAGGCTGACGACGGCGCGGCGGTGACTGCCGCCGCGGCCGGTCCCGCCCTCGGGGTCCAGCCCGCCGACAACGGACGTTCCCCCGCCGAACGGCACTACGGCGATCCCGCGCTCACCCGCGAGCCGCAGCACCGCGGCGATCTCGGCGTCGTCGGCCGGGTCGACGACCGCATCCGGCGCGTGCTGCCGCACCTCGCGGCGCCGCAGCAGGTCCAGCGTTGACTTACCGCCCGCATGCCGGATGCGTGCCTCGCGGTCGGTGCGCACATGTTCTTCGCCGACGATGGCTGCCAACGCAAGCCTGTCGGCCTCGGAAAGAGCGGAGTCCGCGAGTTCGACCTCATCGATGGAGACGGCGGGTGCGGGGCGCGGGATACGGCCAAGCTTGACGGGCAGCAGAGCCCGCACCGCGCCGGGCAGGTCTTTGGCCTTGGCGGGGTCACCCCAGCCGTTCCAGCGCATCGGTCCGGGGGCGGCACTGGGATTTACACTGTGGGCTGCGTCATCGTCGAGCATGCGTTACAGTGTGACAGATTATGGAACATCGTCAAGACGCAGCAGGTGCTATCTCAGGTACCCAGGCCCGCCCCTGGTCTGCCAGGCAGGCCGTTGAGTGGCCCGTATGGGACGCGACCGAGCAGCGGATGCTCGATGCCGCCGCCGAGCTCATCGCGGCACGGGGAGTGCACGGCGTCACCATCGCGGAGGTCGCCCGCAATGCTGCGGTGAGCCGCCCAACCGTCTACCGCCGCTGGGCGAGCGCCGACGACATCGTTCGCGCTGCCCTGCTGCGCGCCGCCGTCGGCATCATTGACGGTTTCGGCGCGCCCGCAACGACCCGGGCCGAGATCGTGCGCGATGTGCTGCGCTTCTCGGAGCTCTTCCGCGAGGATGCGCTCTACGGCCGCCTGCTCGAACGCGAACCCGAGGTGTTTATGCGCTACACGCTGCAGCGCATCGGCACGAGCCAGCGCGTTATCCTGCACTGGCTCACCGCCGCGATCACGGCCGCCCAGCGCGGCGGCACCGTCCGGGAAGGCAACCCCGGGGACATCTCGGTCATGCTCCTGCTCATTGCACAGTCCGCGATCCTGTCGCACAACACCGTCTCCACCCTCATCGACGAGTCACATTGGAGCACTGAACTATGGCACGCACTCGACGGGCATCTGCGCCCCTAAGCCAGGCCGCACCCGGCTCCGCCGCCCTTAACGCGGGCCGCCGGGCGCGCGAGCTCGACGCGCTCAGCGCAGGCGGTTCCCCCGTCGACGTGCTCGTGATCGGCGGCGGCGTCACGGGTGCCGGGGTCGCGCTCGATGCGGCCGCGCGTGGGCTCTCGGTTGTGCTCGTCGAAGCGCACGACCTCGCGTTCGGCACCAGCCGCTGGAGTTCGAAGCTCGTGCACGGGGGCCTTCGCTACCTCGCCTCGGGCAACCTGGGCGTCGCCCGCGAGAGTGCCATCGAGCGGCACCTCCTGATGACCCGCACAGCACCCCATCTGGTCCGCACACTCCCCCAGCTCGTGCCCCTCGTGCCCGCGGTGACGACGCGGCAGCGGGTCCTCGGCGGCCTCGGGTTCGGCCTCGGCGACGGCCTGCGGCTGACCGCCGGCACCCCCGGCTCGGTGCTGCCCCACCCGCGTCGCATCGGCCGCGGCGAGACCCTGCGGCTCGCTCCCGCCACCCGGCGCGAGGGCCTGCGCGGCGGGCTGCTCTCCTACGACGGGCAACTCGTCGACGACGCCCGGCTCGTCATCGCTATAGCCCGCACCGCGGCGGCGCTCGGCGCGGCTGTCCTCACGCGGATGCGGGCCACCTCGGTAACGGCTGACGGCGCCCTGCTCGAGGATGCGCTCGGCGGCGGATCGCTGCGGGTGCGCGCCAGGACCGTCGTGAATGCGGCCGGCGTCTGGGCGGGCGAGATTGACCCGGGCATCCGGCTGCGCCCGAGCCGCGGGACACACCTCGTGCTCGACGCGGCGGCTATGGGAAATCCCCTCGCCGCACTCACAGTGCCGCACCCGGGTTCCATCAGCCGCTATGTCTTCGCCCTGCCCCAGCAGCTCGGACGGGTGGTCGTGGGCCTCACCGATGAAGATGCACCGGGGCCGGTGCCGGAGGTGCCGGCACCGACCGACGGCGAGATCGACTTCCTGCTCGCGACGCTCTCCACCGCACTCGAACGCGAGCTGGCGCGCGTCGACGTGCTCGGCGCCTTCGCAGGCCTGCGTCCCCTCATCGACTCAGGCGGGGGCGCGACGGCTGACTTGTCGCGGCGCCACCATGTGGGCGTCTCTCCCGGCGGCATTGTCAACGTGCTCGGCGGCAAGCTCACCACCTACCGGGCGATGGCCGAGGACGCCGTGGGTCTGGCTATGCGGCACGGCGGACTCAACGGCGGCGAGTGCCGCACACGCGCGTTGCCGCTCGTCGGCGCGCCGGGGTCACCCGTTGCGGTGACGCGGTCAGATCCATCTGGTGCCACGGATGCGGCTCTGCCACCCTCGCTCGTGGCACGGTTCGGCGCCGAGGCGCCCGCCGTGCTCGCCCTGGCGCGCATCGCCAACCCGGCCGCGCTCATTGCACCCGGCATCGATGTCACCCGCGCTGAGATCGAATTCGCGGTGCTCGCCGAAGGCGCACTGGACGCCAACGATGTGCTTGACCGGCGCACCCGCATCGGCCTCGTCGCCGCCGATCGTGCGGGTGCCCGCGAGGCGGTGGAGTCGCTCGTCGACGAGGCGCTCACGCAGGTCAGTTGAGTATCCGAGGCACGAAGCTCCCGGAGAAAAGGCCGGCGGCCGCGATGCGCGGTTCGACCAGCGCCAGCCGGATACCAATGGCGGTCACGCCGCCCGAAAGCCCCACCGGGCCGCGAATCCCGGGGAGTGCCAGAAGAGCGTCCATGTCGGCCCGCCATTCCGGCATCGGGAAGTTCGATGGTGGCCGAGGCGAAGGCGGGCGCCCATAGGATGCCCGGGATCCCGCCGAGGGTGAATTCGCGTTAGTCGACGTCGCCGTTCTGTTCTGCTGAAGTGAAGTGCATGGTGGCGCCTTTTCGGGAGTGCTCTCTGAATGGCGCGCCCGGGCGGCTACCGCCCTGCCCTGACCCCGCTGAGGAGCACCAACGTCGATCCGTTCACGGGTACCACCTCCTTTAACTCCAGCACGGCCGTTCCCGATTCTAGCGGCGGCAACCGGGTGGCAGGCATGCGTTTTCCTCATCCAGCGAATATTGTCGCGGCCTTCCGGCTGAGGTGAGCCGTCGTCGTCGTTAACGCCCCCCCCCCCCGGGACTGGATGGGAGACGTCGCGTACGGGACAGTCGTGCAGTATGAAAGTCCTATTTGTCCACGGTGCCGGGGGCTGGCTGGATGACCAGGCCTTGGCCGCTGAGCTGCGGTCCACCTTGGACAACGTTGAGATGCCGCGCTTCCCGGACGGGGACATGTCTGCGGCGGCCTGGCGGGAAGTGCTGGACCGGCAGTTGGAATCCCTCGGACCGGAGCTGGTAATCGTTGGACACTCCTTCGGGGCGTCGATTCTGCTGCTCCGGCTCGCGGACGGCTGGCCCGGCGAGTTGCCCCGGGGCCATGGTCCTCCTGGCGACGCCGTTCTGGGGGCCTGAGGGCTGACAGGCGAGTACGCGTTACCTCCCGGCTTCGAGG
Source organism: Arthrobacter sp. Helios (assembly GCF_023167125.1). Lineage (NCBI taxonomy): Bacteria > Bacillati > Actinomycetota > Actinomycetes > Micrococcales > Micrococcaceae > Arthrobacter > Arthrobacter sp. Helios. The sequence continues at coordinate 933,107 of NZ_CP095402.1, read as the reverse complement.
CACCAGCTGGTCTGCCGATGTTCCTGCACCATTGCCGTGACGACGGCACGGTCCCCATTGATCACGTGGACCGGCTCGAGTCGCTGCTGCCGCCATCGTGCGCCGGCACCCTTCCGGGGGCCATCAGTTCCAGGGCCGGATGGGGGCAGTCACGGAAGACACGGCGTCGATCGGCTGGTAGTCCGCGGTGCCTCCTGACAGGAGGTTCCAGCTTAGAGCCGGCCCTGCCGGGTGCCCCCGCGCCAGCCGAGAAATGCCCCCACCGATACAGCGCAGCCAACGGCAACCATTCTGCGGGCTTTTGTGTCGCGAAGCTCCCGACCTTCCAACTGCGACTGCAGGCGTTCGATAGCTTCGCCCTGGGAACTGCAGCTGCAACCAACAGAGACAGGTACCCGTTCGGCTACCTGTTCGGCTTCGACGTTGCTGCCTGGCGAGTCCTCCAGATCATTGATTTCACCAGATATCCGCACGCTCGCCTCGGCCAGAGATTTACGTGCCAATGCGTTGACTGCACCATTAAGCGACCAATTCGGAATCCGAGACTTTTCCCGTCTGGAATAAATAAAAGTACTTACCGGCACGGACACCATAATTAACGCGAGAGCAATGATAATTTCCCACGGCATGGATATTTCGCCAAGCAACGCAACTGCCACGGTCATGACCAAGGAGAGGACAGCGCAAAGCGGAAATATCCATGAACCCCATCTGACGACAGTATAGAATTCTGTGAGGAAATTGTACCGAGCATAAGCGTATGCGCCCACCAGCACAGTGGTTGGAATTAAATTGAAAAGAAGAACGCCAGGCACCTGAGCCGGCTCGTTGAACGCCGGAAAAGCTGCTGCCACGGTGATGAAGAGGACATTGCCCACCATGACCAGCAGTGGCCGTCCACGCGCGCCCCTGCCCAATCCCGTTGACCTGGCCGCAACCTTGCTCAAGTCCCCATGAAGCCGGCTCGCAGATACTTTGCCTACCACAACAAAACGACCCAGGTTCGTGGCCAGAAAGAACATCAGGCAGAATGTTGGAACAACAACAATGATCATCCCAAAGCGTTCCGGTCGGTTGAAGGACCCGAGAGCAATGAAGACAATCATGGTTGCCGCGGCCGCTGTCATCATTTCAGCGGCGAATCCCAACTCATTCCTGGACTTATCAGCGAGTTGCTGGTCACTGTAAAATTGTCTCCCCAAAGATGCAGCATAGAATCCCAACAAGACCGTGATATAAACAGTCAGCACCCATCCGAGCTGATCGAAGAGAACATCTCCAGCACTGATAGTCGACTCATTTTCCCACAAGGGAACGGCCTCACCTGTGAAGGAAAAGGTCAACACCAACATCACAACCACGAACAGAACGCACAGAGCAGACGTCTCAATACTTGTCTCCCGGTACGATCTCATGTTTTGGCCTACCTTATTCATGTGCAGCTAACCGCATTTATCCTTCGTAACCAGTTCAGGCAACCCGTAGCGGGGCAGATCCCTCACCGAAGTAATAATCGGCGGTTCCCACCCAAAAGTTAGGCAACTTCGCCCGGGACATAGACCCGTGTGTCCAGGACCGCCCGCCCTCGCTGCAGGTGGGTTCAGCGCCCGTTCTGGAGTGCGTGGAGCGCACGCATTTCGTCCCGCAGCTGAGCGACCGGGCCGGCTGTTTCAGCTCCGGGGACGACGGCGGTGATCGGCAGGTTGGCGACCGGCACTGCCGGTACTCCCCACTCCGTCAGCCATTCCGAGAGCTGTGCGCCGCTGGCCGCGTAGACTATGCGTCCAAGCCCCACCCAGCCGTGGGCCGCCGCGCACATCGGGCAGTGCTCCCCGGAGGTGTAGACCGTGCTGGCTGCGCGCTCGGCGGGGGTTTGGTGCTCGGCAGCCCACCGGGCGATCTCGAACTCGGGGTGACGGGTGGCGTCGCCGTCCTTGACGCGGTTCCGGTCTTCGAAGAGCACTTTGCCGTCGGAATCAACGAGCAGCGAGCCGAACGGCTCGTCGCCGTCCTCCCAGGCAGCGCGGGCAAGTTCGGCGCAGCGGCGCAGGTGGTTCAGTTCGGTGGGGGTGGGCTCGTAGAACGTTGTCATGGCCTCAGGCTAGCAAGGCATTCATCCACGCAGGCGACGCGTGTCAGCCGTGCCGGCATCCCGCCGGCTCGTGCTCGGCAATGTGCTCGGTCTCGATTTGGAAGGTCGAATGGTGGATCGAGACCTCGAAGTGTCCGGCGACGCAGGCCTTGACCTGTTCAAGCGTCTCGGCAGCGTGGCCGTCGGTGAAGCACTCGTCGTCGACGACGACGTGGGCGGTCAGGATAGGCAGGCCCGTCGCGACGGTGGAGGCATGCAGGTCATGCACGTCCTTGACGTGGTCGAGTTCGAGGATGTGCGTGCGCACCTCGTCCAGGTCGAGGCCCTTGGGGGTGAACTCCATCAGCACCCTGGTCGTCTCCCGCATGAGTTTGAAGGCGCGTGGCACAATCAGGGCCGCGATGAGCAGTCCGGCAATGGCGTCGGCCTGCATAAAGCCGGTCGTGGCGATGACAATTGCCGCGACAACCACTCCAAGGGAGCCGAGTGCATCGTTGAGGACTTCGAGAAAGGCCGCCCGCATGTTGAAGTTCGAGTCCCGGCCGGAGGCAAGGACTGCGATCGCGATGATGTTCGCTGCGAGGCCAACGAGGCCGAAGATGAGCAGCTCGCCGGCGGGCACCTCTGCGGGTTCGAACAGCCGCCGGATGCCCTCGATGACCGCATAGGTTCCAACCACAAGAAGCAGGGTCGACTGGCCAAGAGCGGCGATCACCTCGATCCGCCGGAACCCCCAGGTCCGCGTGGAGTTTGCGGGTTTGAGCATCAGGGTGGCGGCGATCAGTGCGACCAGGAGCCCGGTCGAATCTGCGACGGCGTGGGCGGTATCGGTCAGCAGGGCCAGACTGCCGGTCATGACCGAGCCCACCGCCTGGGCAAGAACGATGACAGCCGTCAGGGAGAAGGCGATCCACAGCTTCCTGCGGAAGTCCCCGGGATGTCCGGATCCGCCGGCAGCGGCACCGTGATGATGTCCTGCACCCATGGCTATATCTCCTCCGCAAATGACGCGGTGTGAGTATGCGGGAGCCGCAGGTGCGTGCACAGCGTGGCCTGTGTGCCGGTCGCGTCGAGGAGGTTTTCGGCGGCAGCGATGAGGGTGCGCAGCAGCTCCGGCTGTGTCAGCGAGTACCAGGTCGAACGCCCTTCGGGACGCATGGCCGCGAGGCCGCATTCAACCAGGAAGCCGACGTGCTTACTCACCGTCGACTGGGCGAGGCCTATGTGGTCTACCAGGTCCCGGACCCGGTGCTCGCCCGAAGCGAGATGCTGGACGATCGCGAGGCGTGTCGGCTCCGCGAAGGCCTGGAACAGATGTGCATACGCGGCCGTTGCCGCATCGTCGAGGGGCGCCAACCCCTGCTTTATGATCGCCATAGGGCGATCATATCGCATTATGGCGATGACTCCAGCTCCAACCCACAGCGCCGCCCAGCGGATCCTGTGGCAGACCCCCCGGAAACGACAAAAGCCCGACAGAACTTACGTTCCATCAGGCTTATCGTCGGGTTGACAGGATTTGAACCTGCGACCCCTTGACCCCCAGTCAAGTGCGCTACCAAGCTGCGCCACAACCCGTTACTTCATTGACCCGCTAGCCGGAGCATTCCCGGCCGAACCAACTCAAATACTCTACAACAGACTTGCCGAATTCCCCGCATCGGGGCGGCCCCGGAGTTCATATTGGCTCCGGGGCAGCTCCCTATGCTAAAGACTGCTAGCGCCTGCTGTTCTTGCCGCGCTTCTCGCGCACCCGCATGTTGACCTCAATAGGCGTGCCTTCGAAGCCGAAGGTCTCCCGCAGGCGGCGCGTGATGAAGCGGCGGTAGCCGGGATCCAGGAACCCGGTGGTGAAGAGCACGAACTTCGGCGGACGCGAGGAGGCCTGCGTGCCAAACAGGATGCGGGGCTGCTTGCCGCCGCGCACGGGGTGCGGGTGGGCTGCCACGAGTTCGCCCAGGAAGGCGTTGAGCTTGCCGGTGGGAATGCGCTTGTCCCAGTTCTCCAGGGCAAGGTCCAGGGCGGGGACGAGCTTATCCTTGTGCCAGCCGGTCTTGGCGGAGATGTTTACGCTCGGCGCCCACTCAACGTGTGCCAGGTCGCGCTCAATCTCGATCTGGAGGTAGCGGCGGCGTTCGTCGTCGAGCAGGTCCCACTTATTGAACGCCAGCACCAGTGCGCGGCCGGAATCGATGGCGAGCTGCAGGATGCGCACATCCTGTTCGGAGAGGACTTCGTCCACGGCGAGGAGGACGACGGCGACCTCCGCCTTTTCCAGCGCGGCCTGCGTGCGCAGGGAGGCGTAGAAGTCGGCACCCTGGGCCATGTGCTGGCGGCGGCGGATGCCGGCGGTGTCAACGAAGCGCCAGGTGCGCCCGCCCAGTTCAATCATTTCGTCGACCGGGTCGCGGGTGGTGCCGGCCGTGTCATCCACAACCACACGCTCAGAACCTGCGAGCTTGTTCAGCAGGGAGGACTTGCCGACGTTCGGGCGGCCGATGAGGGCAATGCGGCGCGGGCCGCCGCTGCGGTCCAGCCCGCCGTACGCGGAGTACTCCGGCAGGACGTCCAGGACGGCGTCGAGCATGTCGGCCGTGCCGCGGCCGTGCAGCGCGGAGACGGGGTACGGCTCGCCGAAGCCCAGGCCCCAGAGGGTGGAGGCGTCGGCTTCGTTCTGGATGTCGTCCACCTTATTGGCAACGACGACGACTGGCTTGCCCTTGCTGCGCAGCATCTTCACGACGGCTTCGTCGGTGGCGGTGATACCCACAGTGGCGTCAACAACCAGCATCACGGCGTCGGCGACGTCGACGGCGATCTCGGCCTGGTCGGCGACGCGGGCGTGGATGCCGCGGGCGTCGTGCTCCCAGCCGCCTGTGTCTACGAGCGTGAAGTTCACGCCGTTCCAGGTGGCAGGGTAGGACACGCGGTCGCGGGTGACACCCGGGGTGTCTTCCACTACCGCCTCGCGGCGGCCCAGGATGCGGTTAACCAGGGTGGACTTGCCGACGTTCGGGCGTCCAACAATGGCGACCACGGGATCCAGCAGGACCGGAGCGTCATCGTCGATCTCGTCGAAGCCGCCGGCCAGCAGCGCAGCGTCTTCCTCATCGAGTTCGTAGTCGGAGAGCCCGGCGCGCAGGGTTTCCGCGCGCAGTTCGGCTTCGTCGTCGTCGAGGGCGGCAAGCCGCTCGTCGATCTGGTCCTCGCCTGCGGGCACGTACTCCTCGCCGGAGTCGCCGTCAAAGGTAGGGTTGGCGTTCATAAACTATTGCTTTCTTTCCGTTGAGGCCTCAGCACATACGCGCCCGGCCGTCTCCGGACGTTCAGCCCGGGTAAGTATTTTGGGGTTAATGCACGAAGATTCCCGTGCAGCCACCAGTCCATTGAAACACGGCAAGGAGCGCCGGACCCCATTGGGGCCCGGCGCTTCACCGCTGCAAATGTCAGTGTGTGCTGCTGTAGACAACGTCCAGGACTGCCTGGACAGTTTCTTCAAAGTCCAGGTCGGAGGAATCGATGGTCACCACGCCGTCGGCCGCCTTCTGGAAGTTCACCACTGTGGAGTCCTTTACATCGCGGGTCAGGACCTGTTCGCGCAGCTGCGCGGCGGTCTGTGATCCGCCCAGCTGGACGCCGCGGCGGCGCAGGCGTGCCTCTTCCGAAGCAGTGAGCAAGATCCGCACCTCAGCCGTGGGCGCCACCACCGTGGTGATGTCCCGTCCCTCGGCGACGATGCGCAGTCCGGAGTCCTTGATCAGCTGCTGCTGCCGGCGGACCAGGTCCGCGCGGGCACCGAGGGTGGTGGCCACGGCGCTGACGTTGGAGGACACCTCGGGTTCGCGGATCGCCTGGGTGACGTCCTCTCCCCCAACCCGCACCCATTCCTGGTCAGGGTGGGTGCTCAGCTGGATGTCCGCCGCACGGGTGGCGGCCTCGACGGCGACGGCGTCGGTCAGGTCGATCCCGGCACGCATGCAGGCGATGGTGACGGCACGGTACATCGCACCGGTGTCGAGGTAGGCGGCGCGCAAACGGCGGGCCGCTTCCCGGCTGATGCTGGACTTGCCGGATCCGGACGGACCGTCGATGGCGACCACCAGTGGCTTGCCCAGCCGGAACTGGGCCGGATTACGTTCTTCGCTCACTCCACTACCTTCCACCCGCGCGAGGTCAGTTCACTGACCAGCCCGTGCACCTTGCTCGGCAGAACCGAGATTTCCGCCCGGCCAACCTGGCGTCCGGAGGCGTGCTCCAGCCGGAGGTCTTCCAGGTTGACGCCGATTTCACCGATTTCGGTCAGCAGCTGCGCGATCTGGCCCGGGGTGTCATCAACCAGGACCGTGAAGCTGGTAAAGGACTGCGGCGGTGTTCCGTGCTTGCCCGGAATCCGGGCCTGTCCGGTGTTGCCTTCCGCGATCAGCTGGGCCATGTCCAGCCGGGCGCCGTCCGCCTCCGGGTTTTTCAGCGTGTTGATCAGCCGGTTCAGGTCCTCGCGTACCCCCTGCAGGATGGAGACCAGCCGAGGCGCGTTGCCGCTGAGGATCTGCACCCACAGCTTCGGATCACTGGCCGCGATCCGGGTCACGTCGCGCAGCCCGTTGCCGGCCAGCGCCAGCGACGACGGAGGAGTTTCCTGCAGCCGGCTGGCCACCAGCGAGGACATCACCTGCGGCAGGTGCGAAATCAGCGCAACGGACTGGTCATGGTCCTCGGCGTCCATGCGCGACACAACGGCACCAAGGTCGATGGCCAGGGCCTCCGCGGTCTTCACCGCCTCGGCTGAGCTGTGCTCCCCGGCGCAGATCACCCACGGATTGGACATAAAAAGGTCACCCAGGGCGGCCACCGGACCGGACTTTTCGCGTCCGGCCATCGGGTGCGTTCCCACATAACGGGACAGGTCGGCTCCGGTGCCTTCGAGGCCGGCCAGGACGGCGGCCTTCACGCTGGCGATGTCGACGACGACGGCGGACGGCCAGTCCTTCAGCGCCTGCGCCACGAGGGGCGCGGTCACATCCGGCGGAGCTGCGACAACAACGAGCTGGGGCGCGAAGCCCGCCTCGACGCCGGACAGCAGCCGCCCGGCACCGATGTCCTTCGCCACCGCCTCTGTGGAGGGAGAGATGTCCGAGAGCACGACGTCGATCCCCCGGGCCCGCAGGCCCAGGCCGATGCTGGCGCCGAGCAGGCCGGTGCCGATCACCAGGACCGGCCCGGACAGGTGTGTACCCCCGTTAACCAGTACCGTCACCGGCTACAGCCCTACGGAAGCCAGCAGGTGGCCCACTTCATGGCGGCCGAGGACGCGGATGCTGCCCTGGCGCTGGTCGTTGAGGCGGATCGGACCCATCTGGGTGCGCACCAGGCGCTCGACCGGGTGTCCAACGGCCTCGAACAGGCGGCGGACAATCCGGTTCCGGCCGGAGTGCAGCACAACTTCCACCAGGATGTGGCCCGGAGTGGAATCGACCAGGCGGAAGGAGTCCACCTTGGCGAAACCGTCTTCGAGTTCCAGGCCTTCGCGCATCTGGGCGCCGACGCCGTGGGCCATGGGACCGCGGACCTGCACCAGGTACGTCTTCGGAACCTCGTAGGAGGGGTGGGTCAGGCGGTTGGCCAGCTCGCCGTCGTTGGTCAGCAGCAGCAGGCCCTCGGTGTTGTTGTCCAGGCGGCCGACATGGAAGAGGCGCTCATGCTTGTTGGTGCTCTTGAGGTAGTCGCTGATGCAGGGACGGCCTTCCGGGTCCTCCATGGTGGAGATGACGCCGCGGGGCTTGTTGAAGACGTAGTACTTCTGCGTCTCGTCCAGCTGCAGGCTCATACCGTCCACATGGATGGAAACCGTCTTGGGGTCAACGCGCACACCGAGTTCGGTAACGACTTCGCCGTCGACCTCCACCCGGCCTTCCTGGATCATTTCCTCGCACACGCGGCGGGAGGCTACGCCTGCACTGGCCATGACCTTCTGCAGCCGGATGCCTTCGGGATCGTGATGTTCGGACACCACGGGCTTGCCCGGGCGGCGGGTGTGCGGACGCTTGGTAACCGGGCCCAGGTTCTGTCCGAAGCGTTCGTTGCGGAAGGCACGGTCGCCGCCGCCCTTCTTGGGACCGCCGGACTTGAAGCCACCGGACTTAGGCGCACCGGACTTGTAACCGCCGGTTTTGGGGGCGCCGGACCGGTAGCCGTCAGCTGCGGGCGCCTCGTCGCGGGCCGGCCTGGGTGCGCCCGGCTTGAAACCGCCGGACTTAGGCGCACCGGACTTGAAACCGCCCGACCGGGGTGCACCGGACTTGAAACCGTCGGACTTGTAGCCCTCGGAGGGGGCGCCGCGGTCCGACGCGGACTTCGGTCCGCCGGTGCGGCCGGTGGAGGGCTTGGAGCCCTTGCCGAAGCCCCGGCTGCCGCCTGAGGCCCCTCCGCCGCGCGGATTGCTGCGGCCTGCTCCGGAACGGGGTGCCTGTGTCATTAAGAATCCTTCGGGTGTAGCGGTTAGTAAGTAGTCTCTTCAAATTCTGCAAGGTTTTCCAGCCCGGGCAGGTGGGGTGCGATCTGCGGCAGCTCCTCCAAGCTGCCCAGCCCCAGTTTCTCCAGGAAGTACGGTGTCGTGACGTAGAGCAGCGAACCGGTCTCCGGTTCGGTACCCGCTTCCTCGACGAGCCCGCGCTGGATAAGCGTTCGGACCACGGAGTCCACGTTGACTCCCCGGATAGCTGATACCTGTCCCCGGGACACCGGTTGGCGGTAGGCGATCACGGCCAGGGTTTCCAGTGCTGCCTGCGAGAGGCGGGCACTTTGCCCTTCCAGCACAAACTGCCCGACGATGTCCGCAAAGCCGGGACGCGAGTAAATGCGCCAGCCGCCGGCCACTTCGCGGAGCTCGAAGCCCCGCGGTTGGGAATCGCGCAGCCCGGTGGATCCACCCCCAGTATAGCCGTCATAGTCTTCGCGCAGATCGGCGAGGACCTGGGCCACCTCGGCTGCGGGAACCTCCAGGGCTGCGGCCAGCTGGGCGGCGGTCACGGGTTCGTTGATCACCATCAGCACGGCTTCCGCCGCTGCCCGGAGTCCGCCGGGCCGGGAATGGATGCTGTTCGGCTCAGGCGTCGGCGGGTGCTGCATGCATCTCCTCGTCGTATTCTTCCGTCAGCGCTTCCGCGGACCATTCTCCATCCGCACCGGGTGCCCCGGTCCAGATAATCCGCAGTTCGCCCAGCGGCTCCGGCTGGTCAAAGGCCAGGACTCCGTCCCGGAACATTTCCAGCAGGGCCAGGAACCGGGCCACGGTTTCCAGCGGTGTTGCCCCGCCGGTGAGTTCGGTGAAGGTCAGCGGGCTGCGCTCCGCCAGGCGGCCGCTGATGATCTGTGCCTGTTCCCGGACGCTGACGCGCGGAGCGTGCAGGTGCGCCAGCCCCACTTCGGTGGGTATTCCGGGTTTGGGTTCCAGCGCCTTGACCGCCAGCCGCGCAAATTCTTCGGGCGGTGTCCGCCAGACCAGCTCCGGCAGCATCGCTGCCAAGTGCGGTTCCAGGGCGGTATCGCGCGGGAACCGCAGCCCTTCCTCGGCCAGCCGGGTGCCCATCAGCGAAGCCACTTCCTTGAACGCGCGGTACTGCAGCAGCCGGGCGAAGAGCAGGTCCCGTGCTTCCAGCAGGGCAACGTCTTCGTCGTCTTCCACATCCCCGGCAGGCAGCAGCCGGGCTGCCTTGAGGTCCAGGAGCGTGGCCGCAATAACCAGGAACTCGCTGGCTTCATCGAGGGCCCAACCTTGGCCGGAAGCGGTCAGGGCACGGATATAGGCAATGAACTCGTCCGTGACCGTGGCCAGGGCGATTTCGGTGATGTCCAGCTCGTGCTTGGAGATCAGGCCCAGCAGCACGTCGAAGGGTCCGCGGAAGTTTTCCAGCCGGACTTCAAATCCGCCGGGCTGGTGTCCGTCTGCGTCTGCTGCCTGCTCCTGGGTCTCCCCTGCCCCGGCGTCCGCCGCGAGGCTAGGGTGCGCCGCCGCGGGCAATCAGTTCCTTGGCAAGGCGGCGGTAGGACTCCGCACCGGCGTGGTTGCCGGCGTAGGAGGTGATCGGCTCGGCGGCGACGGTGGCGTCGGCGAACTTGATGGTGCGCTTGATGACGGTCTCGAAGACCTTGTCGCCGAAGGCCTCGACCAGGCGGCCGATCACTTCGCGGCTGTGCAGGGTCCGTGCGTCGTACATGGTGGCCAGCACGCCGTCGACCTGCAGTCCCGGGTTCAGCCGGTCCTGGACCTTCTCGATGGTTTCCACCAGCAGCGCCACCGCGCGCAGGGCGAAGAACTCACAGATCAGCGGAATGATCACGCCGTGGGCGGCGGTCAGCGCGTTCACGGTCAGCAGGCCCAGGGAAGGCTGGCAGTCGATCAGGATGACGTCGTAGTCATCCGAGACCCGGCGCAGCGCGCGCTCCAGCACCTGCTCGCGGGCTACCTCGTTGACCAGCTGGACTTCTGCGGCCGAGAGGTCGATGTTGGCGGGGAGCAGGTCGATGTTCTCGACGTGCGTCTCCTGGATGGCATCGCGGATGTCCACCTTGCGGTCCATCAGCACGTTATAGACGGTCACGTCCAGTTCATGCGGGTTGGTACCCAGCCCTGCGGAGAGGGCTCCCTGCGGGTCAAAGTCCACCAGCAGGACTTTCCGTCCGGCTTCGGCGAGGGCGGCACCAAGATTAATGGTCGACGTCGTTTTACCGACTCCGCCCTTCTGGTTCACCATGGCGATGATGCGGGCCGGACCGTGGGAGGTCAGGACCGGAGGCTCGGGGAATTCCGTCAGCGGGCGGCCGGTCGGACCCATGGCTTCATCGGTTGCGCCCTGCGTTGGCCCCTGCAGAGTTGTGGAACTCTGTTCGCTGCTCACGTATAAATCCACGCTTCCGTCTCTAGCTGTCCTGCGGCTGTCCTCTCCAAGATTACAACTGTGCAACACCGATACCGCGAATCAGCGGCGTGGAACGCCGCGAGCCTTGACGCTCAACCTTAACTAGAAGCTTTGGACGGCGGGCACCGGACCCGCCCTCAGCAGGCCAGCCGCCGTCGCCGGGGCAGCCGGCTGGAACCACTGAAAGGGACCCAGCGCCCGGATGGCTACAAGCGCTGGAAAAGGTTCAGGATGTTGCCCTCCGTATCCGTAAACCAGGCGGCTTTCCCCACGGGAGTCGAGGCAATGCCGCCTTCTGTTTTCAGGCCCGGGAAATCGTACTCCTCGAAGACAACGCCGCGGCTCCGAAGATCGGCCACTTCACCGTCAAGATCGTTGGTCTCCCACCCCATCTGGGTGTTCTTGGCACTGCCGGCGTTGTCGGTTTTGTACAGCAGGAATCCCGTTCCATTCCCGCTGTGATAGAGCAGGTTCTCATCGTCCAGGACCTGCGGCGGATCGAGGCCCAGCACGTTTCCGTAGAAATCGCTGGCCCTTGCCATGTCCGTGGCGGGGAGGACCGCCATGATCTCTTGTTCCTTCAGCAAAATAACCCCTCCTTCTCAAGAGCCTGGGAGAGCGTTTCCTCCTGCGGGCGTACCCTCCCAGGCGGATTTGTGCTGATCCAACCATTGTCCCCGCCGGCGGCCGCCGCCCGGTAGGGGTTCCCCAACATCGCCCCGGACACCCGGCTGCCCCGCCCAGCACAAAGGGCGCCCCCGCTGACTGCGGGAGCGCCCTTTGGCCCGGTATCCGGACCCTGCACCGGATACCGAAGCTGTGAGCGGTCTTAGCGGACCGTGGCGGTTTCCAGCTCGGGATCCGCTGCGGGAGCCGCGGGCTGGTGGTGATCGTCATCCATGGTGGCTTCGTCGAACGGGCGCTCCCGGTTCAGGACGGCGTTGACCTGCTCCTTGTCGATTTCCTTGGTCCAGGTGCCGATCAGGACGGTGGCGACGGCGTTGCCGGTGAAGTTGGTCAGCGCGCGGCCTTCGGACATAAAGCGGTCGATTCCGACGATCAGGCCGACGCCTTCCACCAGGTCCGGGCGGTGGGACTGCAGGCCGCCCGCCAGCGTGGCCAGACCGGCCCCGGTGACACCGGCCGCACCCTTGGAAGCGATGATCATAAAGACCAGCAGGGAGATCTGCTCACCGAATTCCAGCGGCTTGTTCATGGCCGAGGCCACGAAGAGAGCCGCCATGGTCAGGTAGATGGCCGTGCCGTCCAGGTTGAACGAGTAGCCGGTGGGAACGGTCACGCCGACCACTGGCTTGGAAACGCCGAGGTGTTCCATCTTGGCGATCAGGCGCGGCAGTGCGACTTCCGAAGAGGACGTGGAGAAAATCAGCAGGTATTCACGGCCCAGGTAGCGCATCAGCTTGAAGATGTTCACCCCGGTGCAGAGCTTGAGCACACTGCCCAGGACAACGGCAATAAAGAGGATGCAGGTGATGTAGAAGGCGATCATCAGTACGGCCATGCTCTTGATCGCACCTACACCGGTTTCGCCGACGACGGCGGCAATCGCACCGAAGGCTCCGATCGGCGCCAGCCACATCACCATGGCGAGGATGCGGAAGACGAGCTTCTGGAGGTGGCCGATGCCGGTCAGGATGGGCGCACCGGCGGGACCCATCTTCTGCAGGGCGAAGCCAACCAGCAGGGCAACGAAGAGAGTCTGCAGGATGCTCTCACCGGTCAGTGAGGCCAGGAGCGTGGCGGGTATGATGCTGAGGACAAATCCGACCAGCCCTTCACTGTCCTCCGGAGCGGCGGGAGCATCAGCAGCGCTGGCTTCGAGGTTCAGGCCGGTCCCGGGGTGGATCAGGTTTCCCACCAGCAGGCCGATGGCCAGGGCGAAGGTGGACATCAGGATGAAGTAGCCCAGCGCCAGCCCACCCACCTTGCCGACCGTGGCCGCTTTGGCGATGGAGCCGATACCGAGGACAATCGTGCAGAAGATCACCGGGGCGATCATCATCTTAATGAGGGCGATGAAGGCCGTTCCCATGGGCTTCAACCCCTTGGCGAAGTCCGGGCTCAGCAGGCCCAGGACAGCGCCGAGGACCACCGCCAGGATGACGGCAATGTAGAGGAAATGCGTTTTATCCTTGGTGCGGCGGCTCGTCGGTGAGCCGGCGCCGTTGGGAGGGGTGGCAGATGCCATGGGGGTACGGCTCCTAGGCTTTGGTTGTTGATCCGTCCGCACGGCAGGTTCTGCGCCGCCTCCGTCTTCGGAGCCGGCCTGTTCCCCGGGGACGGGATCGCTCCTCAATATCGTCGCCGCGCAATGTGATCGCTGTCACGGTTGTGGTCATACTGTTCGCAGCCCGGCCGCACAGCAGCGGGCACCTGGAATAAGTCATCGGAGTTTGTGTGGGGAAGTGGAGTCTCGCCAGCCGGCTGCTCATCGGGCAGCTGGTTTTTATCGTCTGCCTGTCCGCAGGCCTGTCCTGGGCGCTCTACCACCAGGCAGAAAAGCGCAGTTATACGGAGACCGCTGCACGGATGCTGGCCATCTCCGAGACAGTGGCAGCGGATCCATTTGTGCTCTCCGCCGCTTCCTCCCCGGATCCAAGCAGCACACTGCAGCCCTTTGCCCGCGCGGTCATGGACGCCGCCGGAATTGATTTTCTGACCATCATGGCTCCCGACGGGACCCGGTTTACCCACCGGAGCGAGGAGCAGATCGGCAGGATTTACCTGGGGTCGATTGACGAGGCACTGAGCGGAGAGCCCTTCACCGAGGTGTACACCGGCACCCTCGGCCCCTCGGTGCGGGCCATCACTCCGGTCATGGGGCCGGACGGCTCCGTGACCGCCCTGGTGTCAGCCGGCATCACAGTGGACCGGGTGGGGATTGCCCGGGACGCCCAGCTCCCGGCCGCGTTCATCATTTCGCTGGCCGCGCTGGCCTGCGGGTCCCTGGCAGCCTACGGGCTCAGCCGGTACCTGCGGCGCACCACCCGGGACCGCAACCCGGAGGAACTGCGGGATATGTTCACGTTCTACGACTCCGCGCTGCACTCCCTGCGCGAAGGCCTGCTGCTCCTGGACAACGACGGCCGGCTGGTGCTCTGGAACGAGCATGCCGCTGAGCTGCTGGGCCTGCAGCTCAGCAGCGGCACCGAACCGGAGGATCCGCGGCACCTCGGACTGCCCGCTCCCCTCGCCGACCTGCTGCACACCGGCCGGAGCGCCCAGGACGAATTCCACTTCACCCGGGACCGGATCCTGGTGGTGAACCAGTCCCCCGCGGTGCCGCCGCCGGGCACGAACGGCACGCCGGGCCGGAGGTGGATCGGCCGGCCCCTGGCTGCTGCGGCACCCCGCCGGATGGGGACGGTGACCACACTGCGCGACCATACCGAGGTGGAGGCCCTCACCGGCGAGCTTCAGTCCATGCGCACCCTGACCGATGCACTGCAGTCCCAGGCACACGAGCACGCCAACCGCCTCCACACGGTGGTGTCCCTGATTGAGCTGAACCGCCCGAAGGAAGCACTCGAGTTCGCCACCCGGGACCTGGCGCACGCCCAGCAGCTGGCGGACGACGTCGCCGCCTCCGTGGGGGATCCCGCGCTGGCGGCGCTGCTGGCCGGCAAGAAGGCACAGGCGAGGGAGCGGGGAATCCGGGTAGGGATCGAACTCGCCGATGATCCGGCCGCGGAAACCGGGCCGGCGCTGCTGGAGTCCGGTGAACTGGTGACGGTTCTGGGCAATCTGCTCGACAACGCCTTCGACGCTGTCCAGGGGCTTCCGTCACCGTGGGTGGCCGTCCGGCTGGCCGTGGACCGCGACAGCACCGGGTACGGTTTCGAAATCAGTGTCCAGGACAGCGGTCCCGGCATACCGCCGTCGTCCCGGGAGAAGATCTTCGAACAGGGATTCAGCACCAAGGACGCGGCGGGGGCGTTCTCCGCCGGGGCTGGCCGGGGCTTCGGGCTGCCCCTGGTCCGGCAGGCAGTCATGCGGCTTGGCGGCACACTGGTGCTCGATGACGCGGACGGCGGCGGTGCCAGGTTTACGGTGCGGATCCCGCTTCCGGCAGGGGTGCGGCAGTGAACGCGGCAGATCAGGTCACCGTTTTGGTGGTGGAGGACGAACCCGTGGTGGCCGAAGCCCACGCCGAGTATGTGCGGCGCTGCGAGGGATTTGCCCTGGCCGGTGTCGCCCACACGGCTGCGGAGGCCCTGGGGTTCCTGACGGCGCCGGGTTCAGCCTGCGACCTGATCCTGCTGGACATGAACCTGCCGGACCTGCACGGCCTGGACCTGCTGCGGCGGATCCGGGGCAGCGGAATCCCGGCGGACGTCATCGCAATTACCGCTGTCCGGGAACTGCCGGTGGTCCGGCAGGCGATGTCGGCCGGAATAGCGCAGTATCTGATCAAGCCGTTCACGTTTGCCGTGTTCAGCGCCAAGCTCGCCGCCTACCGTGAGTACCGCCTGCTGCTGGCCGGGCAGGGAGCTTCGACCACTCAGTCCGAGGTGGACCAGGCATTGGCTGCCCTGCGCCCCCAGCATGCCGCGTCCCTGCCGAAAGGCCTTGCGCCGGAAACACTGGCGGCGGTGTCCGGGGCTTTGAAGAACGCAGCCGCACCCCTGTCGGCGTCGGAGCTGTCCGCGGAACTGGCGATGTCCCGTATTACCGTCCGCCGCTATCTGGAGCATTTGGAGGGACAGCGTGCCGTGGAGCGTTCCCCGCGTTACGGTTCCCCCGGCCGGCCGGAGCTGGAATACACCTGGCGGCGGTAGCCCGGGTTTCAGTCCGGACACAATCCGGCCTTCCCTTTGACCCATCGCCCTGTTCGGCCATAGCGTTTGGTAAACATAAGTTGACCCAGAGGCATATCTTGAGGCAGAACCCGTGGCTTCGCCCGGTATTGCCTCCTATCGACAGGATTTGAATGGACTACCTCAACGCGGCGATCGTGGTGGCCTACCTCGTTGGCATGCTTGCCTTCGGCTGGTGGGGCAAGACCCGCACCCGGAGTGAAAGCGACTACCTCGTCGCCGGGCGCCGGCTCGGCCCCCTGTTCTACACCGGCACCATGGCCGCCGTCGTCCTGGGCGGTGCCTCCACGGTCGGCGGTGTGGGCCTGGGCTACCAGTACGGCATTTCCGGCATGTGGCTGGTGGTGGCGATCGGCGCGGGGGTACTGCTGATCAGCGTGCTTTTCGCTTCCAAGCTGCAGAAGCTGAAGATTTACACCGTCTCGCAGATGCTCTCGCTGCGCTACGGTGCGCAATCCACACAGATGTCCTCGATTGTGATGCTGGCCTACACGCTGATGCTGTGCGCCACCTCCACGGGCGCTTACGCCACCATCTTCGTGGTGCTTTTCGGCTGGGAGCGCTGGGTGGCCATCGCCATCGGCGGCGCCGTAGTGCTGATCTACTCCACGATCGGCGGCATGTGGTCCATCACCCTGGCAGACATGGCGCAGTTCATCATCAAGACCATCGGCGTTTTTGCCCTGATGCTGCCCTTCACCTTCTCCGCGGCGGGCGGACTGGACGGCATCCGTGAGCGGGTGGACGCAGAGTTCTTCAACATCACCGGAATCGGCGCCCAGAGCATCATCACCTACTTCGTCGTATATACCCTGGGCCTGCTGATCGGGCAGGACATCTGGCAGCGGGTCTTCACGGCCCGCACTCCGCTGATCGCCCGCTGGGGCGGCACTGCCGCCGGTATTTACTGCATCCTGTACGGCGTCGCCGGCGCCCTGATCGGCATGGCCGCATCGGTGGTGCTGCCCAGCATCGAGTCGAAGGACGATGTTTACGCCGATGTCGCCATGAACCTGCTGCCGGTGGGCCTGGGCGGCCTGGTGCTGGCCGCTGCCGTGGCAGCCATGATGTCCACCGCCTCCGGTGCGCTTATTGCTGCCGCCACCGTGGCGCGCACGGACGTGGTGCCGTATGTCCGCAGCTGGTTCGGCGCCGCCAAACCGGAAAACGGCGAACGTGCGGCCGGCAATCCGGAGCACGATATTGCCCGCAGCCAGGTCTGGGTCCTCGGCCTGGGACTGGTGGCCATCACCCTGGCCATCGTGGTTCAGGACGTGGTCGCGGCACTGACCATCGCCTATGACATCCTGGTCGGCGGACTCCTGGTTGCCATCCTCGGCGGACTCATCTGGAAGCGGGGCACCGGCCTTGGCGCCGCTGCCTCGATGGTCGCCGGCACCGTCGCGACCCTGGCAACCATGATCTTCCTGGAAGTCACCGGCGAACAGCCGTACGACGGTGTCTACGCCAACGAGCCGATCTACTTTGGCCTGATCGCATCGGCCGCCGTCTACGTGATCATCTCCCTGCTCAGCCCTCGGACTGATGAAGCGGTCATGACCTCGTGGGAGGACCGGCTGGCCGGACGGATCCAGGAAGAGCCGGAGCCTGCGGCCGGGGAAGCAGCACCCACGCCTCCGCGGGCGGGATAGCAGCAGGCCTTGCCCAGCCTTGAAAAGAGCAGGGACCGGCGGTCCGCCGGTTCCTGCTCTTTTCCTGTGCCGCCTGAATGGACCACCCTCAGACTCTGCTTAGGCCTCCCGCTGCACCGCCGGGCGCAGCAGCGGCACCAGGGCGTCCAGCACCGACCGGTCCTCAATGGTGGAGGGCACGGAAAAGTCCTCACCGTCGGCGATCTGGCGCATGGTCTTGCGCAGGATCTTTCCGGACCGGGTCTTGGGCAGCCCGTCGACCACGCGGACGTCGCGGAAGTCAGCCACCGGGCCGATCTGCCGGCGGACCAGGTCCGCGAGCGCCGCCTGGACTTCGGCCTCGGTGGCCGTGGACCCGGCCTTCAGCACCACGTACCCGCACGGCCGCTGGCCCTTGAGGCTGTCCCGCACCCCGATCACTGCACATTCGGCGACGTCCGGGTGCTTCGCCACGGCCTGCTCGATCGCCCCGGTGGAGAGCCGGTGCCCGGCCACGTTAATCACGTCGTCGGTCCGGCCCATCACAAACACGTACCCGTCCTCATCCACATACCCGGAGTCCCCGGTGGCGTAACTGCCCTCGAAGGCTTCGAGGTAGGACGCGCAGTAGCGTTCATCGCTGCCCCACAGGGTCGACAGTGTGCCCGGCGGCAGCGGCAGGTCCAGCACGATGTTGCCTTCTGCTCCCGCGGGGACCTCCGCCCCGGTGCCATCGAGAACACGCAGCCGGAACCCCGGCACCGGGAAGGTGGGCGATCCGGCCTTCAGCGGCTGCGGGTCCAGCCCCATGGGATTGGCGCAGATCGCCCACCCGGTTTCGGTCTGCCACCAGTGATCCACCACCGGGATTCCCATCGCATCCGAGATCCAGCGGAAGGTCTCCGGGTCCAGCCGCTCCCCCGCCGCGAACAGTGTCCGCAGCTTCGCCAGGTCATACCCGGCGGCGAGCGCCAGCTCCGGATCTGCCCGGCGGATGGCCCGCAGCGCGGTCGGGGCGGTGAACAGGACTTCCACGTTGTGCTCCGCTGCCACCCGCCAGAAGGCGCCGGCGTCGGGCGTTCCCACCGGCTTCCCCTCGTAGAGCACTGTGGTGGCACCGGCAATCAGCGGTCCGTAGACGATGTAGGAATGCCCCACTACCCAGCCGACGTCCGAGGCCGTCCACATCACCTGCCCGGGGCCGGCGTCGTAAATATTGGCCATGGACCAGGCCAGCGCGACGGCGTGCGAACCGTTGTCCCGCACCACCCCCTTGGGTGAGCCGGTGGTGCCGGAGGTGTAGAGAATGTACAGCGGGTCGGTCGCCGCCACACTCACCGGCCCCTGGGGCTGGGCGTCCGCGGCCAGCTCTGCCCAGTCCGCCCACCGGGCGCCGCCGGCGCCGTCGAACTCCTGAACCGTGTGCGCAAACCCCTCCCTGGCAGCCACAATGACGGCCCGCACCCGGTGGGCGGCGCTCTCCAAGGCTTCGGCCACGGTGGGCAGGTACTCGACCCGGCGCTTGGGCTCCAGTCCCCCGCTGGCGGTGACGACGGCGTCGGGCCGGGCATCGTCGATCCGCGCCGCCAGTTCGGCCGCCGCGAACCCGCCGAACACCACCGAGTGCACCGCACCCAGCCGGGCGGTGGCCAGCATGGCGATGACGGCTTCCGGGATCATCGGCAGGTAGATGACCACCCGGTCCCCGGCCCGGATGCCCTGGGCATGCAGGACACCGGCGAAGGCCTCCACCTCGGCCAGCAGCTCCGCGTAGGTGTACGTGCGCGTCAGGCCCAGCATGGCGGAGTCATAGATCAAGGCCGCCCGGTCCCCGTGTCCGGCGAGCACGTGCCGGTCCAGCGCGTTGAAGCTGGTGTTGAGCCTGCCGTCCGGGAACCACCGGTAAAACGGCGGGCGGCGCTCGTCCAGGGCCAGGGCCGGGGCCACATCCCAGTCCACCAGCTCCGCGGCGCTGAGCCAGAATCTCTCCGGGTTCCCGCTTGCGGCGGCGTAGGTTTCTGCGTAGCCCTCGGTGCCCATGAATCCTCCTTGATTCGCGGCTGGTATCGCAGTGCCCGTCTCCTCCGGAGGGCCACTGCCGTACCGGCCATGGTAGGGCACGGAGGTGTCAGGCGAGCCAGAAGGCCACCAGCAGGATCACGGGGAAGGAGAGGAAGGAGGTCAGGAACACCACGTCCCGGGCAATCACGGACTTCATGCCGAACTGGCTGGCGAACAGGTAGACGTTCTGCGCGGTGGGCAGGGCACTCATCACCACGGCGCCGAAGAGGGCTTCCCCTTCCAGTCCGAAGACCCATCGCGCGACGGCGTAGCCCACCAGCGGAGCAGCCACGATCTTGAACATGGTGGCGGTGATGATGTCTGCACGGACCGCCCCGTCGGCGAGCGGCCGCTGGCCGAACAGGCTCATTCCGAACACCAGCAGCAGCAGTGGAACGGAGGCGTGTCCCAGCAGGGACAGGGGCTCCCACACCACGGTGGGCAGGTTCACGCCGGTCAGCGCCACAACCAGCCCGGCCACGGTCCCGATCGTCGCCGGGTTGGCGAAGGGCAGCAGGACAGCCCTGGCAGCGGCCAGCGGATGACGGCGGCGGCGGGCCGGCGCTGCCAGTGCTCCCGGACCCGCTGCCAGCCGCTCCCGGGCGAGTGCCTGCCGCCGGGCGGTAAAGGTGAACAGCGCAAGGTAGGCGGGCGCCACGATGAGCAGCTGGGCGACCAGCACGGAGATCACGGGGGTTGCGCTGCCCACCGCATAGAGCGCGATCGGCAGCCCGATGTTCCCGGCGTTTACGTAGGAAGCGCTCATCGCACCAACGGCGGTGTCAGCCGCATTCCGGCGGAGGAACAGCTTCGCCACCAGGGCATAGAGCAGCCCGCACACTGCGGTGGTCGCGAGCGCGGCCGGGGCCAGCGTCCCCAGCACCTGCTGCACGGGAGCCTCGGCCAGGAGAATGAACATCAGGGCAGGGTTGGTGATGTAGTAGATCACCGCGGTCAGCGCCGGCTTGAAGTCCTTTCCGCGGCCGAGGCGAAGGGCCGCGGCAGCGTAGCCCACCCCCACGATGATCAGTACAACGGCGAATCCCTCAACAACTCCCAGCACCTGCGCGGGCCCCATTCCCTTGGTCTCAGTTTCCCTTTGTCCCAGCGCTGCCGGGGCCCAGGCCGGCGCACCGCCCCGCCGTTCCCATCCTGTCAGACCACGGTGGATCCAGGCCGTGCCGGGCGTCACACGGGGTCTCTCTGCACTTCCGAATCCATCCACCTGTGTATACACAGCGACGTTAGTACTCGGAAAGTTGTGGAAATTTTCGCTCGGTGCCTGATTCTCTGTATACACTGGTGCTTCAGCGTCACACCAGTGGGAAGGAGCGCACCATGCGTGCCAGCGACCGCGCCTACGCCATGCTCCGCGAGGACATCGTGGAATGGCGCCTTCCCCCGGGAACAGTCCTCGGCGAAGTTGAACAGTCCCAGCGCCTCGGGATTTCCCGCACACCCCTGAGGGAGGCCCTCGGCCGGCTCACCGCCGACGGGCTCGCGGCACCGCACAACGGACGCGGCGTCGTCGTCACCTCCATTTCCGCCGAAACCGTGGGCGCGCTCTTCGAACTGCGCCAGGCCCTGGAATGCCAGGCAGCCGCCCTCGCCGCCGGCCGCCGCGATCCCGCCGTTTTCCGGGAGCTGCGCAGTGAGTTCGACGCCGCCGCGGCCCGGCTGGGAGCCGACCCGGAGGAAGATCCAGCCCGCCAGGGCTACTACGCCCTCGTGGCCCGCCTCGATACGGCGATCGACGCAGCCGCTGCCAATCCCTACCTGACCCAGGCGCTCGGCAATGTGCGCCTGCACCTTGCCCGGGTCCGCCGCCTGGCCAAGGACAATCCGGCCCGGCTGCGCGAGACCGCATCCGAGCACGCCACGATTGC
This sequence comes from Arthrobacter sp. Helios, assembly GCF_023167125.1. Taxonomy (NCBI): domain Bacteria; kingdom Bacillati; phylum Actinomycetota; class Actinomycetes; order Micrococcales; family Micrococcaceae; genus Arthrobacter; species Arthrobacter sp. Helios. The sequence goes on along the minus strand of NZ_CP095402.1, from coordinate 911,684 downwards.
CGGGGCAATCGCCTCCGGCGACCCTGCGATGGCAGCTGCAGCCACCGCCGTCCACCTGCACAAAAGCCTTGAGCACTTCAGTACCGTCCACCACCCCTGACCGAGAGGACTGCCCACCGTGAAAGCCCATAACCTGCGCGTCTACCGCAGCGATGAGAACCTTCCCCGCGAAGACCAGCTGGCCTGGAAAATCGCCGAAGTCGCCGCTGACCCGGTCGAGGTGAGCGCCGACGCCGCAGACATGGTGATCAACCGCATCATCGACAATGCCTCAGTCGCCGTCGCGTCACTGAACCGCGCACCGATCGTGGCTGCCCGCGCGCAGGCACTCTCCTTCGCGCCATCGTCGGGCGGGTCCGGAGCCAGCGTCTTCGGCGTGGAAGCCAAAACCTCCCCCGAGTGGGCCGCCTGGGCCAACGGTGTCGCTGTGCGGGAACTGGACTACCACGACACGTTCCTGGCAGCCGACTACTCCCACCCCGGGGACAACATTCCGCCGATCCTCGCCGCCGCACAGCACACCGGCGCCTCCGGTGCGGCCCTCCTGCGCGGCATCGCCACCGGCTATGAAATCCAGGTGAACCTGGTCAAGGCCATCTGCCTGCACAAGCACAAAATTGACCATGTGGCGCATCTCGGCCCGTCCGCCGCGGCCGGCCTCGGCACCCTGCTGGGACTGGACATCGAAACCATCTTCCAGGCCATTGGCCAGGCGCTGCACACCACCACCGCCACCCGCCAGTCCCGCAAGGGCGAAATCTCCACCTGGAAGGCCCATGCACCGGCCTTCGCAGGGAAGATGGCCGTCGAAGCGGTGGACCGGGCGATGCGCGGCCAGACCTCCCCCACCCCGATCTACGAGGGCGAAGACGGTGTGATCGCCTGGCTCCTGGACGGACCCGAGGCCGCGTACTCGGTGCCGCTTCCCGCTCCCGGTGAGGCGAAGCGCGCCATCCTGGACACCTACACCAAGGAACACTCCGCGGAGTACCAGGCCCAGGCCTGGATCGATCTGGCCCGGCGGATCCACCGCGAACACCCCGAGGCCACCGACCCGGCCAACGTTGCCTCGGTGCTGATCAGCACGTCGCACCACACGCACTACGTGATCGGCTCCGGCGCCAACGATCCGCAGAAGTACGATCCCACGGCCTCCCGCGAAACGCTGGACCATTCGATCCCCTACATCTTCACCGTCGCCCTGCAGGACGGCGCCTGGCACCACGTGGATTCCTACTCCCCGGAACGGGCCGGCCGGCCGGACACGGTCAACCTCTGGCACAAGGTCACCACCGTCGAGGATCCGGAATGGACCCGCCGCTACCATTCCCTGGACATCGCGGAGAAGGCCTTCGGCGGGCGGGTGGACATCACCCTCACCGACGGCCGCGTGATCACCGATGAAATTGCCGTAGCCGATGCCCACCCGCTGGGCGCCCGGCCCTTCGTCCGCGCCGACTACATCCACAAGTTCCGCACCCTGGCAGCCGGACTGGTGTCCGAAGCGGAAATCGACCGCTTCATCGCCGCCGCCGAACGGCTGCCCGAACTCGCCCCGGGCGAACTGGACCAGCTCAACATCACCGCAGCCGCCGGCGTCATTGATCCGGCGGCAGCCCCGAAGGGACTGTTCTAAATGCTGTACTCCTCCACCACCCCCGAGCAGAAGCGCATCGCGATGCGGGAGGGCCTCACCTCCGGCACCCTGCAGCAGTATCCCGGCGCGTTTAATCCCCTTTCGGCCCGGCTGATCCAGGAAAAAGGGTTCGACGGCGTCTACATCTCCGGCGCTGTCCTCGCCAATGACCTGGGGTTGCCGGACATCGGGCTGACCACGCTCACCGAAGTCGCCACCCGCGCCAGCCAGATCGCCCGGATGACTGACCTGCCGGCCATCGTCGATGCCGACACCGGTTTCGGCGAGCCGATGAACGTGGCCCGCACCATCCAGGAACTCGAAAACGCCGGCCTGGCCGGCTGCCACATCGAGGACCAGTTCAATCCGAAGCGCTGCGGCCACCTCGACGGCAAGAACGTGGTGGACCTGGACACCGCCACCAAGCGGATCCGGGCCGCGGCGGACGCCCGGCGGGATCCAAACTTCCTGATTATGGCCCGCACCGACATCCGCGCCGTCGAGGGCCTGGAAGCCGCCCAGGACCGGGCCCGGGCCCTGGTCGAGGCCGGCGCCGACGCGATCTTCCCGGAAGCCATGAAAACGGTGGAGGAGTTCGCGGCCATCCGCGCCGCCGTCGACGTCCCGATCCTGGCCAACATGACCGAGTTCGGCAAAAGCGAGCTGTTCACCTATGACCAGCTCGCCTCCGCGGGCGTCAACATGGTCATTTATCCGGTGACCCTGCTGCGCAGCGCCATGGGTGCGGCAGAGCGGACCCTGGACGTGATCCGGGCCGAGGGCACGCAGACTGCCGCGGTTCCCAGCATGCTCACACGTGCGCGCCTGTACGATCTGGTGGATTATGAGGCGTATAACCGCTTCGATACCTCAGTTTTCAATTTCCAGGTCCCCGGGAACCCCGGAACACCGGCCCCGGCCTGACCTGGCCGTCCAGAGCCACCCACCAAGAAGAAGGCGCCGCCCCACCCCTGATCTGCGTACTACGACGAAGGAGTCCCAAAGATGACAGAAACAACCATTCACAAGGGCCTGGCCGGAGTGCTGGTGGACACCACCAGTATTTCCAAGGTCAACCCCGAGACGAACTCCCTGCTCTACCGGGGCTATCCGGTCCAGGAGCTCGCTGCCCGCTGCAGCTTTGAAGAAGTGGCCTATCTGCTGTGGAACGGCGAGCTGCCCACCGCGGAGGAACTGGCGGAATTCACCACCGGCGAGCGGTCCCAGCGGGCCCTGACGCCGGAGCTGAAGGCGGTAATCGATGCCCTGCCGTCGACGTGCCATCCCATGGATGTCTGCCGGACCGCGGCGTCCGTCCTGGGCGCGGAGCATCCGAAGGCCGAGGACTCCTCCCGGCTGGCCAACATGGAGAAGTCCGTCAGCCTCTTTGCCGCCATGCCCGCCGTCGTCGCCTACGACCAGCGCCGCCGCCGCGGCGAGGACCTGGTGGAGCCGCGGGAGGACCTCGGATATGCGGCGAACTTCCTGTGGATGACGTTCGGGGAAGAAGCCGCGCAGGACGTCGTGGAAGCCTTCAACGTTTCGATGATCCTGTACGCCGAGCATTCCTTTAACGCCTCCACGTTCACGGCGCGGGTGATCACCTCCACGTTGGCAGACCTGCACTCCGCAGTCACCGGCGCGATCGGTGCCCTCAAAGGCCCGCTTCACGGCGGCGCCAACGAAGCGGTGATGCACACCTTCGAGGCGATTACCGCCAGCGCTCAGGGCGACGACGTCGCGGCCCACGCCGCGGCCTGGCTGGACTCCGCGCTGGCGGACAAGAAAAAGATCATGGGATTCGGCCACCGGGTCTACAAGAACGGGGACTCACGCGTGCCGACCATGAAGGCCTCCCTGGACGCCATGGTCAAGCACTATGACCGGGCGGACCTGGGTGAGCTCTACACGGCCCTGGAATCGGCGATGGCCGAGCGGAAGAACATCCTGCCGAACCTCGATTACCCGGCGGGTCCGGCTTATCACCTGATGGGCTTCGACACCGCCACCTTCACGCCGCTGTTCGTCGCAGCGCGGATCACCGGGTGGACAGCGCACATCATGGAACAGCTCGAGTCCAATGCCTTGATCCGGCCGCTGAGCGAATACAACGGCGCGGATGAGCGGCACCTGGGCTAACCTGCCGCTTCAACTAATAACGCCCGCTGCGGGTTCGGTCTTCGGGCCCGCGGCGGGCGTTTTTTTGTGCAGATTCAGGGAGCGCTACCCGGCCCCGGGAGCGGGCGGGCCCGGGGCGGAGAACATCCGGCGGGACGCGTCCTGCTGGGCGAGCCTGCGCAGGGCCAGCAGCAGCGGCTCCACCAGGACGGTTCCCAGGACGACGTACCGCATGGCGTCCGGCGGGTTGACCGGAACCTGCTCCACCTCCCGGGTGGCCAGCTCCCGCATCGCGGCGGCGTACATGTCCAGGAATCCGGCCGGAGGCTCGAAGCCGCCGTCTTCCAGGCCCTGCAGCGCCCGTTCCAGGCCGCGCCGCGCGTTATGGTCCTCCGGGTCGATCTGCCAGCCCCACGCTTCCAGCAGCGCGTCAGCCCGGGGATGGTCCGCCTGCTGCTGCTCCTGCTCCTGCTTCGGCTGGGCACCGGCGTCCAGGGCATGATGTGCAGCCCCGAGCAGATCATGGCCCGATTCCGGCGGATCATCGAGCTGGCGCAGCACCTCTCCCGCAGCAGCTACCGACAGGCCACCCGCCCCCAGCAGGGCGCGGATCAGCCGCAGCCTGGCCAAGTGGCCGTCGTCGTAGTCGGCCTGCCGGGGAGCCGTCTGCCGCCCGTCATGAAGCAGGCCGGTCCGCAGGTAGAACTTGATGGTGGCCACCGGCACATCTGACGCGGCGGCTAATTCTGAGATCCGCATGGCAATCCCCCTTGTGCTGGATAGTGTAACTCTCTAGTCTGGATAGCATCACTATCCAGCAGTGAAAGGGGCCTCGTTATGGCTCGCATCGTCAGCCAGCGTTCAACCCATCATCACACCGGACCCCTGGTGGTGTTCCTGATCGGCATGCGGATCAACCGTCCGTGGCGTCCGGACCTGTGGATCCCGGCCTTTGCCGCCATGCCGCGGATGCTGGCGGAGCTTTCGGCCGATCCAAACTCCGGTCTGCTGGGATACCGCCTCACCATCGGGGCAGGAGGACCGCTGGTCATCCAGTACTGGAAGTCCGCCGAGCAGCTGTTCGCCTATGCGAGCCAGCCGGACGCGGCTCACCGCCCGGCCTGGGCGGCGTTCAACCGGCGGGCCCGCAGGGCACCGGGCAGCGTCGGCATCTGGCACGAGACCTATGTGGTGGACCGCGCCGAATCCATGTATGTCGGTATGCCGCTGGCTGGGCTGGCCAAGGCCACGGCGGTGGAGCTGGTGGACGACGGCAGCCGCGCGGCGGACCGGCTGGGTCGCGCGGCGCACTAGCTCTGGCCGGGCTGGAGCCGGGTCAGACCGGTTCAGGCAGATTAGGAAAAGACGACGCTGCCCACGCACTCGTTATCCGGAGCGAGGGTGACGGCGGCAGCGAAGTAGTCCCCGGCAAGGACTTTGGGCAGCCAGTACGCCGAGTCCTCCCACATCTGGGCATAGGGCACGGCATCCACGGAATACCAGGCAGGCGTGATCTCCGTGGACGGCTCCGGTTCCCCGGTCCAGTTCCAGGTGCGGTAGACCACGGTGGACATGTCCCAGTCCGGCCGGGCCGGGAACATGAACTCAATGCTTCCAGCGGGTTCGAGGTCCTCCTCCGCGACCACAACGCCGGACTCCTCAAAGACCTCCCGAACAGCGGCCTGCCCGGAGGACTCCCCCTGCTCGACGTGCCCGCCGAGGGTGACAATCCGGCCGACGCCAAACCCCGTCTTCTTCAGGCCCAGCAGCACTTCCTGCCCGCCGTCCGGGGTTTCCCGGAACAGGAAGCAGAGCACCACAGGGGTGGCGCGGCTGGACGCCGGGTCCGGCGCTCCGCCCGGGATCCTGCTCACAGCGCGCGGGGGTGGGCCGCGGCGTACACCTCGCGCAGCGTGTCGGCGGTGACGAGGGTGTAGACCTGGGTGGTCGTCACGGATGCGTGGCCCAGCAGCTCCTGGACCACGCGCACATCGGCTCCGCCCTCCAGCAGGTGGGTGGCAAAGGAATGCCGGAGCGTGTGCGGGGAGACATCCCGGTCGATTTTCGCGCGCTCGGCAGCGGCTTTCAGGATGGTCCAGGCGCTTTGCCGGCTCAGCCGTCCGCCGCGGGCATTCAGGAACAGGGCCGGTGTGCCTTTGCCCTTGGCCGCTGCGCCGGGCCGGCCACGGACCAGGTATTCGTCCAAAGCGCGGGCGGCGTAGGAGCCCAGCGGCACCAGGCGTTCCTTGGAGCCCTTGCCGAACAGGCGCACGACGTCGGGGCCGTTGGCCGGAATCCGTTCGAGGGACAGGTCGTCGATGTCCAGGCCCACGGCTTCGCTGATGCGGGCCCCCGTGGAGTACAGGAACTCGAGCAGAGCGCGGTCCCGCAGGCCGGCCGGGGTATCGAGTGGAACCGCCTCGAGCATGCGGGTGACTTCATTGACGCTGATGGCCTTGGGAAGGCGTTTGCCCGGCATCGGCGGATGGACGTCGCTCGCCGGATCAACGGCGGTGACGCCTTCGAGCGCCCAGAATTTGTGCAGGCCGCGGACAGCCACGATGGTCCGGGCAGCGGACCGGATGCTCAGCGGGGCGGCACCGTCGGACCCTTCAACGATCGAACGGGCGAACGCGGTGACGTCGTGGCGGGTGATCGCGGTGACGTCGGTACGGCCGCCGGCGGCCAGGAAACGGGCGTACCGGAGCAGGTCCCGGCGGTAGGCATCAACGGTGTTCCTGGCCAGCCCGCGTTCAACGGCCATGTGCTGGAGATAGCTGCCGATCGCGCGTCCGACGGCGGTGGACCGCAGTTCGTCCTCGGCTGACCTCTTGCTCCCGGCGGCGGGGCCTCCGGCGGCGGGACGGACTGTGCCGGCGGCTGCGGGCTCTGCAGGGGCCGCAGCGGCAGATGCAGCAGGAGACGAGGCTGCCAGGGACGTGGCAGCAGCCAGCTCCGAGCTGTCCAGGATGAGGGTGGGGTTGAGCTGGGACTGCAGAACCAGATCGATGGTGTCGTTGATGGAAGCCCGGTCCTGCGCGGACCGGCTACCGGGGCCGCTGCCTGCGGCGGGGACGGCGGTGGACACCCATTCCCCTAGCGGACGGAACCGTTGGGCCAGGCGTGGTGCTCTGAGTGATGCTCCGGCCACGGCGCGTCGGCCGGCCGGAGGTTGTTATAGCCGGACGGGCGTGCGGCCGCTGCGGCCAGGACGGCAGCAGCTGCCGAGGGACTGTGCAGCCGGCCTTCGAGGACCGCCTGCACGGCGTCGTCCAGGTCCACCCAGAGCATCTTGATTTCGGCTTCCTCGTGGAAACGTTCGTGGCGTTCCGCTTCGGGAATCTCCTGGAGCCCGCGGGCCAGGTAAATGCGCAGTTCTTCGCGCGAGGAGCCGGGTGAGAGAAACAGATCGGTCAGGACATTCCAGTCCTTAGCCACCAGATCGGCTTCTTCTGCCAGCTCGCGTACGGCGGCCGCCAGATAGTCCTCGCCCTCCACGTCGAGCAAACCGGCGGGGATTTCCCAGAGCGTCATCCGCACCGGATGCCGGTACTGGTTGATCAGCAGCACCTGGCCGGCGTCGTTCATGACCAGGACGGCCACGGCGCCGGGGTGTGAGATGAAGTCGCGGACCAGGGGTTCGCCGTCGTCAGTCAGGGTGAATTTTTCCTTCACCACGTCCCAGATGGGACCGCTGTAGGCAACTGTGGATTCCAGCAGCCGTCGCGGACTTTGTTCGTCGGCGAACCCCCGGTCCTCGCTCATGTCCTTACGCCTCCGCGCCCTGGTGAACCAGTGCGGCCTTGACCAGCCCGGCAAAGAGCGGATGCGGGCGGGTGGGCCGCGAGCTCAGTTCCGGGTGGGCCTGGGTGGAGACGTAGTACGGGTGCACGTCCTCGGGCAGTTCAACGAACTCCACGAGTGCACCGTCCGGGGAGGTGCCGGAGAAGACCAGGCCGGCTTCGGCGATCTGCCCGCGGTAGGCGTTGTTGACCTCGTAGCGGTGGCGGTGGCGTTCGGAAACGGCCGTCTTGCCATAGGTCTTGGCCACAACGGAGCCTTCGTCAAGCTTCGCGTCCCACAGTCCCAGGCGCATGGTGCCGCCCATGTCGCCCTGTCCGGCCACGATTTCCTTCTGCTCTGCCATGGTCGCGATCACCGGGTACTTGGTATCCGGTTCGAATTCGCTGGAGGAAGCACCTTCGAGGCCAACCACGTTGCGGGCGTACTCGATGACCATGCTCTGCAGGCCCAGGCACAGGCCCAGGGTCGGCAGCTTGTTCTCGCGGGCGAACTTCAGGGCACCGAGCTTGCCTTCGAGGCCGCGGATGCCGAAGCCGCCGGGCACGCAGATGGCGTCGACGCCGGCCAGGGCCTTGCGCGCGCCCTCTTCGGTGGCGCAGTCATCGGAGGGAACCCAGCGGATCTGGACCTTGGTGTTGTTGGCGAAACCGCCGGCACGCAGGGCCTCCGTGACGGAGAGGTAGGCGTCGGGCAGGTCGATGTACTTGCCGACCAGCGCCACCTCCACGTGGTGCTTCGGATTGTGGACGGCTTCAAGCAGGCGGTCCCACTTGGTCCAGTCGACGTCCTTGAACTTCAATCCCAGGTGCTGAACGATGTACGCGTCCAGGTTCTGGGAGTGCAGGGTCTTGGGGATGTCGTAGATGCTCGGGGCATCCGGGCAGCCGATGACGGCGTCGACGTCAACGTCGCACATGCGGCCGATCTTGTCGCGCATGGCATCGGGAACCGGACGGTCCGAGCGGATGACGATCGCGTCCGGCTGGATGCCGATGGATCGCAGGGCTGCCACGGAGTGCTGGGTCGGCTTGGTCTTCAGCTCCTGGGACGGACCGATGTACGGAACCAGGGAGACGTGCAGGAAGAAGACGTTGTTCCGGCCAATGTCCTGGCGGACCTGGCGGGCCGCTTCGAGGAACGGCTGGGACTCGATGTCGCCGACAGTGCCCCCGATTTCGGTGATAATGACGTCCGGGTGCTTCTTCGCCTCGGAGGGCAGGCGCATCCGGCGCTTGATCTCGTCGGTGATGTGCGGAATGACCTGGACGGTGTCACCGAGGTATTCGCCGCGGCGTTCCTTGGCGATGACGGTGGAGTACACCTGCCCGGTGGTCACGTTGGCCGACCCGTCGAGGCTCTCATCAAGGAAACGCTCGTAATGGCCAATGTCGAGGTCCGTTTCGGCGCCGTCATCGGTCACGAAGACTTCACCGTGCTGGAAGGGGTTCATTGTGCCCGGATCCACGTTGAGATAGGGATCGAGCTTTTGCATGGTCACCGAGAGGCCGCGTGCCCGAAGCAGGTGACCGAGGCTGGAGGCCGTCAGTCCCTTGCCGAGGGACGATGCCACGCCGCCGGTGACAAAGATGTGTTTGGTCGTAGAAGACGACTTGGGAAACCTGGAATTTGATCGCTGCACCACGGAATTCGAGCCTATCACCTTTTGTTGGTCTGGGTAGTTGCTTCACCGGGGACGGCAGCCGTCGCCAGCAGTTCCTCGGCGTGGGCGCGGGCCGACTCCGAGTCCTCGTGGCCTGCGAGCATCCGGGCCAGTTCCCTGATCCGGGCCTCGCGGTCCAGCACGACGACGTCGCTGGCGGTTACGCCGGATCCGTCGTCTGCCGAGGTTGAGGTTTTAATCACGCGGATGTGGTGGCCGGCGAAGGCCGCCACCTGCGGCAGGTGCGTGACCACAATGACCTGAACATGGCGGGCCAGCATGGCCAGCCGCCTGCCGATTTCGATGGCGGCCTTGCCGCCGACGCCGGCGTCAACTTCGTCAAAGACAAACGTCGGGACCGGGTCCACCTCAGCCAGCACCACTTCGATGGCCAGCATCACGCGGGAGAGTTCGCCGCCGGACGCGCCCTTGCCCAGCGGGCGGGGCGGCGCCCCGGGGTGCGGGGCCAGGAGGAATTCGATGGCGTCCGCGCCGTGTGGTCCCATCTCGCCGGTGTTTTCCACGTTGATGACCAGGCGGGCATCCGGCATCGCCAGGGCCGCGAGTTCGGCGCTGACCCGGCTGGAGAGTTCCCCGGCGGCCTCGGCGCGCAGCTTGGTCAGCCCGGCGGCCTCATCCTGCAGCCGGGTCTCAAGCGCCGTCAGCTCGGCTTCGAGGGATTCGATCCGGTTGCCGTCGTCGCCCAGGTCCGCAAGGCGTGCCCGGCTCGTTTCGGCCCATTCCAGGACCTCGTCGATGGACGGCGCATATTTGCGGACCAGCGTCGCCAGTTCGGCGCGCCGGGACTCCACTTCGGCCAGCCGGCCCGGTCCCTCGCTGTCGAGCGAGGCACTGTAGCTGGAGAGCTCCGCAGCGATGTCCGTCAGGATGTAGCCGACTTCCGCCAGCCGCTGGCCGGCCTGCGCCAGCGCTGGGTCGTGTTCGCCGGCCTGTTCCAGCTGGCGCTTGGCGGCGTCCACCAGGGAGGTCGCGTCGGATCCGTCGGCGAAGTCGCCGGCCACCAGTGCCTCGTGCGCCTTGACGGACGCCGTCCGCAGTTCTTCGATGTTGCCCAGGCGCATGGCCTCGGTCTTCAGCGTTTCATCTTCCGCCGGCTCGGGTGCCGCGGCGTCGATCTCTGCCAGCGATGCTGCCAGGAACTCCGCCTCCCGTACCCGTTCCCGTGCGGTCTCCCGCAGCTCCGAGAGCTCAGCAGCAGCGGCCCGCCAGCGGGCGTACCCGGTGCGGTAGTCCTCCAGCGCGGCGCGCAGGGACTCCCCCGCGTACTTGTCCAGTGCCTCGCGCTGGGCAGTGGCACTCTTGAGCCGCAGCTGGTCGGTCTGGCCGTGCACCGCAACGAGGTGGCTGCCCACTTCTCCGAGGACTCCGACGGGCGCCGAGCGGCCGCCCAGGTGGGCGCGGCTGCGGCCGTCGGCGTTAACGGTGCGGGCCACCAGGAGTTCGACGCCGCCGTCGACCTTTTCGAGCTCCGCCCCGGCTTCCACGGAACGCAGCACGGCTGGGCTTTGCTCCGGCAGCCGGACCACGGCTTCGGCCAGCGCTGATTTGGCACCGGTGCGGACGGCTCCGGCGTCCGACCGAGCGCCCAGCAGAAGTCCCAGGGCCGTGATCACCATGGTCTTGCCGGCACCGGTCTCGCCGGTGACGACGGTGAATCCGGACCCCAGAGTCAGCGTTGCATCGGTGATGACACCAAGGTCGCGAATGCGTATTTCCTCGATCACGGAATTCCTCCTCCGCCTTCGGCTGCGTCTGCAGGATGGTTCACGGGTCCGCGCCAGCCCTGTGTGGGCAGCTGGAACTTACGGACCAGCCGTTCCGAGAACGGAGTTTCGTGGGTGCGTGCCAGGCGGACCGGTACGCTGGACCTGGTGACTTCCACCCGCGCTCCGGGCGGGAGATTGAAGCTGCGCCGTCCGTCGCACCAGAGCACACCGTTTGCTGCGTTCCGGGCCAGGATCTCCACCGCGAGGATGGATTCCGGGGCAACGACCAGCGGCCGGGAGAACACGGCGTGGGCGCTGATCGGCGTGATGAGCAGGGCTTCCACTTCCGGCCAGACCACGGGACCGCCGGCGGAAAAGGCATAGGCCGTGGAACCGGTGGGGGTGGCCATGACCACGCCGTCGCAGCCGAAGGATGAAATGGGACGTGCGTCCACCTCCATCACGATTTCGAGCATGCGCTGGCGGTCGGCTTTCTCAACGGCGGCTTCGTTCAGGGCCCAGGTATGGGCCAGCAGGGTGCTGTCCAGCCAGACCTTGACGTCGATCGTCATCCGCTCTTCGACGGTGTAGGCCCGGTCCACGACCCAGCGCACCGTTTTTTCCAGGTCCTCGCGTTCACTTTCGGCCAGGAATCCCACGTGCCCCAGGTTCACGCCCAGCAGGGGAACCTCGGTGCCCCGCACCAGTTCCGCGGCGCGGAGGATGGTGCCGTCACCGCCGAGCACCATGCCCAGGTCCACCCCGCCGAGCTGGACGTCGTCGTGCAGGATCTCGGTGGGTGCCGTGAGCTGTCCGTATTCGGCCTGAATGTCCTCCAGGTCCTGGGCACGCATGACCGGGGTCAGCCCGGCGGCATGCAGCTGGGTGCAGACTTCCTGGGCCGCAGCCATGGCGGCCTTCCGGCCGGTGTGCGCGAGCACCAGTATTCGTCTGCTCATATTTTTCCAGTCCTGTTCTGCCCCGCGAGGGGGCAAGTGTGTTGCTGTCCAGTCAGTCTTGTACGCCTTCCGGCACCTCCGCAAACGCCAGTCCCTCCTCGGAGGTTTCTTCGAACACGTCATTGACCAGCGCTGATGCTGCCGCCGACCGGTCGGCTGCGGCACGGACGGAGCTCACTGGAACCGTCATCCACATAAAGAATTCCACATTCCCGTTCTGGCCGGGCAAAGGACTGCGGGCGATTCCGGCAATTTCCAGACCCGCGCCGACGGCGGCCTCGGCCACACGCTCAACTGCCAGGCGGTGCCGGGCGGGGTCGGTGACGACGCCGGTGCGGTTCAGCAGTTCGCGTCCCACCTCGAACTGCGGTTTAACCATCAGCAGCAGGCTGCCGCCGGGACTGGTGGCAGCAGCCAGCGGCCCGACAACCATGGTCAGGGAGATAAAGCTAAGGTCGGCAACCGTGAGCTCCACGGTGCCGCCGATCTGGTCGGGGGTGAAGTAGCGGACGTTCATACCCTCGAAAACACGCACCCGGGGGTCGGCGCGCAGCGAGTCCACGAGCTGTCCGTGGCCCACGTCCACTGCGGCAACCTCCCGCGCCCCGGCACGCAGCAGCACATCCGTGAACCCGCCCGTGGAGGCACCGGCGTCCAGGCAGCGGAGCCCGGCCGGTGACACCCCGGGGAAGGCCGCCAGCGCGCCGGCCAGTTTGTGCCCTGCCCTGCTGACGTAGTCCGGGCCGCCGTCGTCCGCGATGCTCAGCAGCTCCTCCGGCTGGACGGCAGCCGAAGCTTTGGTCAGCACCGTGCCGTCGCGGGCGACCCGGCCGGCAGCAATAAGTTTCGCCGCGTGGGTGCGGGAGCGCGCGAGGCCACGGCTAACGAGTTCCTGGTCAAGCCTGCCCACGGCTACCCCGCTCCCGGTCCGGGAACGGGGCTCCCCTGGGTTCCCGGGGATTCCTCGTTCAGGGCCGCAAGCAGCCCGTCATGCAGTTCCGCATAAAGGCCGGCGTGTTCTGCCACCGGGAGCTCAGGCACCCGGTCCAGCCCGGCCAGCACGGCGTCGACCCGGGGGTCGCCGGTTGTGACCGGAGCGTCCGGAACACGCATGGCAGCGCTTTCCCGGGCAGGATGGTTTCCGGCCGCCGGAACCGCCTCCGTTCCAGGATCCTCTTCGTTTTTGTCCACGGCCTCAGCCTAGCTGCCGCTGCCGACAGTCCAGCGGACTTCGGGGCTGGTCGCCGCCGGGGAGTCCGGGTGGGCGTCCCACCACGCTGCACAGGCCGCCCGCCACCCGTCGAGGGTCTCTTCGGGCGCCGTGATCTCCACCGCGCCTCCCACCACCCGGGCGAGGGCGTCCCCGCAGCGGTAGCCTTCCCCGGAACGGGCCACCTCCGGGTAGGGCTCATAGAGGGCCGCGAGGTTCGGGATCAGATGGACCGGCCGTTCCGCGGCGCGGGCTGCCAGCGCAGTGGCCGGGGTATCCACGCCGGTGAGAACCAGCGCTGTTGCGTAGCCCGCAGTGTTGCCGCCGAGGATGTCGGTATCCAGCCGGTCGCCGACGACGAGCGGCTGCGAGACACCAAGGTGCCGGGCCGCCGTCGTAAACAGGGGTGCCTCCGGTTTCCCGGCAACCAGCGGTGTCCTGCCGGTGGCGGCCGCCACCGCGGCCACCAGTGTGCCGTTACCCGGGGCGATGCCGCGGGCCTGCGGGATGGAGAGGTCGGTGTTCGTAGCGACCCAGACGGCCCCGGCCGCGACGGCGAAGGCCGTCTCTGCCAGGTCCTTCCAGCCCAGTTCCGGATCGAAACCCTGGATCACGGCCACCGGCCCGTCATCGGCGGAGCTCACCGGTTCCAGATCCTGGGCACGGACCTGGTCCGCCAGCGTGGCGCTGCCGGTCACCAGGACCCGGCTGCGGGCAGGGACAAGCCCGGCAAGCAGCTCGGCCCCGGCCTGGGCAGAACCGAACACGGTTTCCGCGGTGGCCGGCGCGCCCAGCTCCCGCAAGTGCGCGGCAACCGTTTCCGAGGAACGGGAGGCGTTGTTCGTTACGTAGGCCAGCTTGATGCCGGCTGCTTCCAGCCGCTGCAGTGCCTCCGGCGCACCCGGGATGGCGTGCGGTCCGGCATAAACAACGCCGTCGAGGTCCGCAAAGACCGCGTCGAAGTTCTCTACCAGCGCCCTAGTCATGACGCTCCGCGGTGTCCTCGGCTTCCATATCGCCGCCGAGGCCGGGTTCCCCCGCCTCCGCCTCTACGGATGCATCGTCCACATCGGCTTCTTCTGCTTCTTCTGCTTCTTCTGCTTCTTCGGCACCGAGGAGGGCTTCACGCTCGTCACCGGGCAGGGCGTCGTCGGATTCGTCCTCTTCAGAGTCCGGAATAGCTGCCTCAGGGACCTGGGCATAGTTGCCGGAGCGGTCCTCGGCGGAAGCCGAGGCATCCCCTTCGGCGGAGTCCCGGCGGAAGCGCGGCTTGGCGGGAGCTTCGTCGTCGTCGCCCAGATCCATGATCTCAGGTTCAGCGAACTCTCCCATGCCGAGCACGCTTTCGGCCAGCAGTGCCTGCCGGCGCCAGGGCTCGGCTTCGCCGCCGCGTCCTGCGAGTTCCAGGGCATCGGCGTAGGCGCGGAACAGCCGGGGGCTGTAGGAGAACGCACGGTTCTTATCCAGCTGCGGGATCTCCAGGGCGTGAACGGCGGCGTCGTACTGCTCCATGTCCATCCGGGCACCCGAGGCTGCGATCGCCATGTCCACCTTGCCGGCAGCATCCATTTCGGCTGCTTCTTCGGAGCGTGCCAGGTCCAGGGCACGGTCAGGACGGCCCAGCCCGCGTTCGCAGTCAGCCATCATGGCCAGGTATTCGTTCGATCCGCTGATCCGCCGGTGGGTACGGAACTCGCGCAGCGCATCACCGAACTCCCCTGCGGCGTAGGCGGTCAGGGCGACTGCTTCACGGACGGCTGCCATGCGTCCGCCGCGGCGGCTGGCTGCGAGAGCGTGCTGGAAAGCCAGCTCCGGGTCGGTGTCAATCAGGCGTCCGGCCATCACCAGGTGCTTGGAAACCCACTCGCCGTTGACCTCTTCAAGGTTGCGCAGCTGGGCGCGGGTGACCTTGTCCAGCTCCTGCCCTGTGACGTCATCATCAATCTCCGGCGACCGTTCGCGGTCTGCGCGGTTGGCGCTGCGCAGATCCCGGGCATTGTGCTTGCGCTCGGTAACCGGCGCCTCATCGGTGCCGCGTGCCCGGTCATTGCTCCTGTCGTTGCTCCGGGAATCATTGCTCCGGAACGGACGGTCGGACGTCGGACGGCGATCCGAGTCCTTGCGGAACGGCTTACGATCATCGCGGCCGCCACCACCGGCATACGGCTTGCGGTCACCGCGGTCATTGCTGAACGGCTTACGATCATCACGGCCCGGACGATCACCAAACGGCTTACGCGCTCCACGATCATCGCGACCAGCAAAGGGCTTACGATCACCACGGTCACTATTGAACGGCTTACGCTCACCATCACGGCCCGGACGATCACCAAACGGCTTACGCGCTCCACGATCATCGCCACCGGCATACGGCTTACGGTCACCGCGGTCACTATTGAACGGCTTACGCTCACCATCACGAGCCGGACGATCACCAAACGGCTTACGCGCTCCACGATCATCGCCACCAGCAAAGGGCTTACGATCGCCACGGTCATTCGAGAACGGCTTACGCTCACCATCACGAGCCGGACGATCACCAAACGGCTTACGATCATCACGACCAGCACCACCAGCGTACGGCTTACGCTCAGCACGATCACTGCCGAACGGCTTACGCTCCCGATCCTCACGGCCGGCATAAGGCTTACGATCACCACGATCACTGCCGAACGACTTGCGCTCACCATCACGAGCCGGACGATCACCAAACGGCTTACGCGCTCCACGATCATCGCCACCAGCAAAGGGCTTACGATCACCACGATCACTGCCGAACGGCTTACGCTCATCACGGCCCGCATAAGGCTTGCGATCGCGATCGTTGGAGAAGGAACGCCGTTCTCCGTCGCGGGTCGGACGGCTGGCGGACGGCTGGCGGTCGTTGTATGACTTGCGCTGCGGAGGCTTGCGATCGTTCGCCTTGGGGCGTCCCTGGCTGTCGCGTTCTTCTCTGTTGTTCTGCTCGGACATGCTGAGTTCCTCTCGTCGTGAGCCGACCAACGGATTAACTGCAGTCGCTCGTCACTATGTATGTGTAGGTGATGTGCAGGATCTGGCCTGCGAAAGTCGTGGGACCACCTTGGGTCATCTTCAATTCTAAGCCAGTACGGAAGCACCGCCGTCCTCAGTCCCCGCTGTGGCAGTTTGACGCCAGTGAATCTCGCCACTGTCGTCCAAGGAGCGGCAGCGTCCGCTGTGTCCCGAATGTCGAATTGTCCATCCGGAGCCGGTTTCACCACGGCATCGCCTACGGAGACTGGCTCGGGGTGAGCCTTCGCTCAGCGTTGGATAATCGTGTTTTAGTTGCTGCATGCTTTCCAAAGAATGGCCGATGGTGTGGCTTGCCGTGCATGAAGAACGCCGGGCGCTCATCGACGACCTCACAGCCCTCCGGCCAGAACAGTGGGCGGCCCCCTCCCTATGTCCTGGCTGGGACATCCACGATGTCCTCGCCCACCTTGTAAGCACAGCGAAAACCACCCGGTGGGGATTTCTTCGCGGCATGATCGCGGCCCGGTTCGATTTTGACCGCGATAACGCAGCGGGAATAGCTCGGGAGCGGGCGGCGACGCCGGCTGGCACTCTTGCTGAATTCCGTCGCGTAATAGATGAAACGAACACGCCGCCCGCGGCACCTGCAACCCGGCTGGTCGAAGCAATCGTTCATGGCGAGGATATTCGACGCCCTCTGGGTAAGACTCGTCAGTATCCGGTCGAGCCCGTTGCCACAGCACTGAATTATCAGCTGAAGAGAACCGTCGCCATGGGAGGCGGCAAACAGCGGGCGGAAGGAGTACGGCTCATGGCGGACGACTCCGGTGTCATTTCAGGCTCCGGCGACATCGTGCGGGGATCGACTCTATCCATGCTTCTGGCAGTCTCAGGCCGCCCAGTCCACCCGGACGAGTTCACAGGCGAAGGCACCGCTGATTTTCTGAGACGACTCGCCCTGACCGACTGAGAATCCCGCCGCACCCACGCACGTCACACACCGCAGCCGATTACTTCCTCCCCAGCAGACCAGCACGCTGCTGGTCCACCCATGTCAGCACGCGTTCCCACTCTTTGTTGCGTACCGGGACTGGTGTGACCTCAGCAGGTTACACCTGTCACGAAGAGTGGGAACGCGTGTCGCCGCGATGGCCGAGTTCATCAAAAACGAAGGCCATCGGGGTTGGGGAGAGTGGGTGACCGCCGCGTTTCCCATCCGTCGTTACCCATGAGGCGGGTGAGGTCACAACAGATCACTTCTGTCACGAGGGGTGGGAACTGCGGGCCTGCTTGGCGCCGGAAGTCATGAAAGTGGTTGAGGTTCCCCGTCCGGGTGCGCAGGTCTGGTGACCAAACGCCAACAGCCCGCCTTACCTGCGCACCGAGCAACCCGTGTGGGAGGCCAGCATCGCTGGGTGCGTAGCTCTAGTGCCCTAAACACCAGCAACCCGCATTACCTGCGCACCGCGGTGTCCGGCTGCGGAGCACCAACCCGACAGGTAGTCGTGGGTGTGCAGCTCTGGTGACCAGGAGCGGCAGCAGCCCGCCGTCTCTGCGCACCAGGGAAACCAGGCACCGGACCAGGCACGTACGGATGGGTGGGTTTGCGGGTGTGGGTGTTGCGGGATGAACTTCACAGCCCCCCCCGCCGTAGGTGCTCACCAGGACGGGCCTGGGCCCATCCCCGGGGCCGGTCCGGAACCCCGGAATCGACCTGCCGGCAGCAGCCAGGCAAGGCTGCAGGTGGAGTGAGCCGGGCCGAAGCCGGCCCGCCCTGGGCGGGGCGGGCAGCCTGTTTGTGGTTAAGCGGGGTTAAACAGGTCAGGCCCCGCACCAAGGGTGCGGGGCCTGAACCCGGACCACCCAACAGGTGGTCTTCAAATGATTGTCCGGCGGTGACCTACTCTCCCACACCCTCCCGGGTGCAGTACCATCGGCGCTGCGGGTCTTAGCTTCCGGGTTCGGAATGGGACCGGGCGTTTCCCCCGCGCTGTGACCGCCGTAACCCTTCCAACCCAAACCCCTCTTGCTGCCGGCATCATCCCGAAAAGGAGGATGCGGTGGCGGGGGGCGGGTAAATCTGTGGTGGATTACACGGGTACCGTGTATTCAATTATTTGTTCCCTGGAATAACAACCCAACGGGTTGTTGTCCGGGAACCACATAGTGGACGCAAGCAGCATGATCATCACACCCCTCTATATTGCGGAACCGTTTGAAGTCGTGTTCCGCCAGAGTGTGTTGTGGTGTAAGTTATCGGCCTATTAGTACCGGTCAGCTTCACGGGTCTTTAGTCCCCGCTTCCACATCCGGCCTATCAACCCAGTGGTCTGGCTGGGGGCCTCTCACACACAAGGTGTATGGAAATCTCATCTCGAAGCAGGCTTCCCGCTTAGATGCTTTCAGCGGTTATCCCATCCGAACGTAGCTAATCAGCGGTGCACTTGGCAGTACAACTGACACACCAGAGGTTCGTCCGTCCCGGTCCTCTCGTACTAAGGACAGCCCTTCTCAAATTTCCTGCGCGCGCAGCGGATAGGGACCGAACTGTCTCACGACGTTCTAAACCCAGCTCGCGTACCGCTTTAATGGGCGAACAGCCCAACCCTTGGGACCTACTCCAGCCCCAGGATGCGACGAGCCGACATCGAGGTGCCAAACCATGCCGTCGATATGGACTCTTGGGCAAGATCAGCCTGTTATCCCCGAGGTACCTTTTATCCGTTGAGCGACGGCCATTCCACAATGTACCGCCGGATCACTAGTCCCGACTTTCGTCCCTGCTTGAGATGTCTCTCTCACAGTCAAGCTCCCTTGTGCACTTACACTCGACACCTGATTGCCAACCAGGCTGAGGGAACCTTTGGGCGCCTCCGTTACTCTTTAGGAGGCAACCGCCCCAGTTAAACTACCCATCAGGCACTGTCCCTGACCCGGATTACGGGCCGAAGTTAGATATCCAGTATGACCAGAGTGGTATTTCAACGATGACTCCACCCGAACTGGCGTCCGGGTCTCACAGTCTCCCACCTATCCTACACAAGCCACACCGAACACCAATACCAAACTATAGTAAAGGTCTCGGGGTCTTTCCGTCCTGCTGCGCGTAACGAGCATCTTTACTCGTACTGCAATTTCGCCGAGTTTATGGTTGAGACAGCGGGGAAGTCGTTACTCCATTCGTGCAGGTCGGAACTTACCCGACAAGGAATTTCGCTACCTTAGGATGGTTATAGTTACCACCGCCGTTTACTGGGGCTTAAATTCCCAGCTTCGCCCGTAAGGGCTAACCGGTCCTCTTAACCTTCCAGCACCGGGCAGGAGTCAGTCCGTATACATCGTCTTGCGACTTCGCACGGACCTGTGTTTTTAGTAAACAGTCGCTTCCCCCTGGTCTCTGCGGCCCACACCCGCTCACGCCAGCAAGTGACGGTCACGGGGCAGGCCCCCCTTCTCCCGAAGTTACGGGGGCATTTTGCCGAGTTCCTTAACCATAATTCTCTCGATCGCCTTAGTATTCTCTACCTGATCACCTGTGTCGGTTTGGGGTACGGGCGGCTAAAACCTCGCGCCGATGCTTTTCTAGGCAGCATAGGATCACCGGATTCCCCCGTTCGGGGGTCCCATCAGATCTCAGGTGCGTCATCAAAGACACAGTGACGGATTTGCCTATCACTGACCCTACATCCTTAGACCAGGACTACCATCGCCTGGCCCGGCTACCTTCCTGCGTCACACCTGTTAATACGCTTACCTCCCGGGTTACGGTCCCGCGCTCCACCAAAAACCGGGTCGCCACAAGGGCGGCCGGTCAGGTATTGGGCGGTTAGTATCCCCCGTTTGGTATGGGCGGTTTTTCGCCGGTACGGGAATATCAACCCGTTGTCCATCGACTACGCCTGTCGGCCTCGCCTTAGGTCCCGACTTACCCAGGGCAGATTAGCTTGACCCTGGAACCCTTGATCATTCGGCGGACGGGTTTCTCACCCGTCTTTCGCTACTCATGCCTGCATTCTCACTCGTGTAGGCTCCACCACTGGTTTACACCGCAGCTTCACTGCCCACACGACGCTCCCCTACCCATCCAGACGGCTGAACCACGAAGGCTTACCAAAAATCTGAATGCCACAACTTCGGCGGTGTACTTGAGCCCCGCTACATTGTCGGCGCGGAATCACTTGACCAGTGAGCTATTACGCACTCTTTCAAGGGTGGCTGCTTCTAAGCCAACCTCCTGGTTGTCTGGGCAACTCCACATCCTTTCCCACTTAGCACACGCTTAGGGGCCTTAGTTGGTGGTCTGGGCTGTTTCCCTCTCGACTATGAAGCTTATCCCCCACAGTCTCACTGCTGCGCTCTCACTTACCGGCATTCGGAGTTTGGCTGACGTCAGTAACCTTGTAGGGCCCATCGGCCATCCAGTAGCTCTACCTCCGGTAAGAAACACGCAACGCTGCACCTAAATGCATTTCGGGGAGAACCAGCTATCACGGAGTTTGATTGGCCTTTCACCCCTACCCACAGCTCATCCCCTCCATTTTCAACTGAAGTGGGTTCGGTCCTCCACGACGTCTTACCGTCGCTTCAACCTGGCCATGGGTAGATCACTCCGCTTCGGGTCTAGATCACGCCACTCACTCGCCCTATTCAGACTCGCTTTCGCTACGGCTTCCCCACACGGGTTAACCTCGCGACGTAACACTAACTCGCAGGCTCATTCTTCAAAAGGCACGCTGTCACAGCTACAAGGCTGCTCCAACGGTTTGTAGGCACACGGTTTCAGGTACTATTTCACTCCCCTCCCGGGGTACTTTTCACCTTTCCCTCACGGTACTTGTCCGCTATCGGTCATCAGGGAGTATTTAGGCTTACCAGGTGGTCCTGGCAGATTCGCACGGGATTTCTCGGGCCCCGTGCTACTTGGGATCCTCTCCAAGCGGCAGCATACATTCCGGTTACGGGGCTAACACCCTCTACGGCCTGGCTTTCAAACCAGTTCACCTATGCACCTGCACTCACTTCACCAATCCGGCAGAACTGGTACGGAAAGTCCCGCAACCCCAGTGATGCAACGCCCGCCGGCTATCACACACCACTGGTTTAGCCTCTTCCGCGTTCGCTCGCCACTACTAACGGAATCACTGTTGTTTTCTCTTCCTGCGGGTACTGAGATGTTTCACTTCCCCGCGTTCCCTCCACGCACCCTATGTGTTCAGATGCGGGTCACCCGGTCACTCGCGCGCCGGGCGGGGTTTCCCCATTCGGACATCCTGGGATCAACGCTCGGTTATCAACTCCCCCAGGCTTATCGCAGATTCCTACGTCCTTCTTCGGCTCCTGATGCCAAGGCATCCACCGTGTGCCCTTAAAAACTTGACCACAAAGATCAATAATTAATATCGCTATCGAGAAAACCACGGTCTCACCAGCCAACCCATCAACCCACCCCCTCAAAGGAGGACAAGCCAACAGACCAACCGGATCTACCAGGTTTTTCTGAAATTGCACTTAATAATTTTTAAGATGCTCGCGTCCACTATGTAGTTCTCAAACAACAACCCCGTCACACCCCTCCACCACCACGTATTTACCGTGACAGTCTCAGACCTGCGCAGGAACAATCAGAAACAACACCGAATCCGTGTCCTTCCAACCACCCGCCGGCACCCGCTCCGCACAAAACGGATCAGGCCACCAGCAGTCAATTGTCATTCATACGGTCCTGTTGCCTCAGGACCCAACAGTGTGCCAAACGGAAAAACCCGGTCCCACGATCCGGCAGCGTGTTCCAATCCCGTCCCCGAAGGAACAGAACGTACTGGGCTGCCAGGCGTAGCGCCGGGCACCTGCTTATTGATATTCCACCCTTGAGCACCCACCGGGGAACATATGTCCCCGATATGGGCATCTCCTGCAAAACACACATCCAGCACTGTGGAAGGACATGGGCCTTGAGGTGCTCCTTAGAAAGGAGGTGATCCAGCCGCACCTTCCGGTACGGCTACCTTGTTACGACTTAGTCCCAATCGCCGGTCCCACCTTCGACGGCTCCCTCCCACAAGGGGTTAGGCCACCGGCTTCGGGTGTTACCAACTTTCGTGACTTGACGGGCGGTGTGTACAAGGCCCGGGAACGTATTCACCGCAGCGTTGCTGATCTGCGATTACTAGCGACTCCAACTTCATGAGGTCGAGTTGCAGACCTCAATCCGAACTGAGACCGGCTTTTTGGGATTAGCTCCACCTCACAGTATCGCAACCCTTTGTACCGGCCATTGTAGCATGCGTGAAGCCCAAGACATAAGGGGCATGATGATTTGACGTCGTCCCCACCTTCCTCCGAGTTGACCCCGGCAGTCTCCTATGAGTCCCCGCCATAACGCGCTGGCAACATAGAACGAGGGTTGCGCTCGTTGCGGGACTTAACCCAACATCTCACGACACGAGCTGACGACAACCATGCACCACCTGTAAACCGGCCACAAGTGGGGGACCTGTTTCCAGGCCTTTCCGGTTCATGTCAAGCCTTGGTAAGGTTCTTCGCGTTGCATCGAATTAATCCGCATGCTCCGCCGCTTGTGCGGGCCCCCGTCAATTCCTTTGAGTTTTAGCCTTGCGGCCGTACTCCCCAGGCGGGGCACTTAATGCGTTAGCTACGGCGCGGAAAACGTGGAATGTCCCCCACACCTAGTGCCCAACGTTTACGGCATGGACTACCAGGGTATCTAATCCTGTTCGCTCCCCATGCTTTCGCTCCTCAGCGTCAGTTACAGCCCAGAGACCTGCCTTCGCCATCGGTGTTCCTCCTGATATCTGCGCATTTCACCGCTACACCAGGAATTCCAGTCTCCCCTACTGCACTCTAGTCTGCCCGTACCCACTGCAGACCCGGGGTTGAGCCCCGGGCTTTCACAGCAGACGCGACAAACCGCCTACGAGCTCTTTACGCCCAATAATTCCGGATAACGCTTGCGCCCTACGTATTACCGCGGCTGCTGGCACGTAGTTAGCCGGCGCTTCTTCTGCAGGTACCGTCACTTTCGCTTCTTCCCTGCTGAAAGAGGTTTACAACCCGAAGGCCGTCATCCCTCACGCGGCGTCGCTGCATCAGGCTTTCGCCCATTGTGCAATATTCCCCACTGCTGCCTCCCGTAGGAGTCTGGGCCGTGTCTCAGTCCCAGTGTGGCCGGTCACCCTCTCAGGCCGGCTACCCGTCGTCGCCTTGGTGGGCCATTACCCCAACCAACAAGCTGATAGGCCGCGAGTCCATCCAAAACCGCATAAAGCTTTCCACCACCATGGCATGCGCCAGGTGGTCGTATCCGGTATTAGACCCAGTTTCCCAGGCTTATCCCGAAGTTAAGGGCAGGTTACTCACGTGTTACTCACCCGTTCGCCACTAATCATTCTGTGCAAGCACAGAAGTCATCGTTCGACTTGCATGTGTTAAGCACGCCGCCAGCGTTCATCCTGAGCCAGGATCAAACTCTCCGTAAATGTGTTACAGACACAAAACCGGAGCCAAGGAAAATTGGCTGCACAGTTCTGCACTAAATTCGAAACCAGCTAAAAAAACCATCCACAGCCCACGGGGTGGGCGGGACAGCCAATTCAACCAATCAAAATAATTGGTATCAATAAACTTGGCACACTATTGAGTTCTCAAACAACAGTCGCATCCGGTCTACTCAGAAAAACCATTCCGTTTCCGGATCAATGTCTTTCTTTTCGCACCGCTGCGGTGTTTCATAATTCTATTTCATCTTTCCGGTTTTTGCAATTCGGGATAATTCCTGAATTCCATTCCTCCGGATCACCCCACGCAAAAACCGAAGCCATTATTTCAGCCAGAGCTGAAAGCTAAGCTTCTGTTCCGTTTGGGGTTTGGCCGCCATGCTTCGGGCGCTTCTTGCTTCTCAGCGGAGCGTCCCGGCCGCGGCGACTCACATAACTGTACACATCCCCTGCCGGACGTGCAAGCCGGAACGGATGTGACCTCCTGCACGCCGTGCTGCCGGCGGTGGAAACGCCTGAGGGCAGACCATGGATGGCCTGCCCTCAGGTGTTTTGGATGGATCAGATTCCGGTGACAACCGCGGTTGCGAGGGTCCGCTTGCCGCGGCGCAGCAGCAGGTACTTTCCATGCAGCAGTTCTTCGGTTCCGATGACGGCGTCGATCTCCGTGATCTTGCGGTTGTTCACGTAGGCACCGCCTTCGGTGACAGTCCGCCGGGCATCCGAGTTGGTCTTGGACAGGCCCGTG
Source organism: Arthrobacter sp. Helios (assembly GCF_023167125.1). Taxonomy (NCBI): domain Bacteria; kingdom Bacillati; phylum Actinomycetota; class Actinomycetes; order Micrococcales; family Micrococcaceae; genus Arthrobacter; species Arthrobacter sp. Helios. Next base: position 887,314 of record NZ_CP095402.1, on the reverse strand, counting down.
GCAACCAGCAGGTCGATGATGCCCAGACCGGCTGCGTCCACCTCGGCGCGCGGCAGCTCAGAAGTGGCCGCGGTGAGGGTTGCTTCGTCGAGCTCCTCAAGCGAACCCTGGCCGAACAGGGCAGCCGAAGCGGCGATGACCTTGTCCGTGGCTTCCGTTCCGTGTACCAGCGAGGTGACGTCGTACGCCAGGGCGCGCTGCGCCTCACGCTTGTGCGGAGCCTCCGCCACGGCCCGCTCAAGTTCCTCGATTTCCGACTTGGTGCGGAAGGTGAAGACCTTGAGCCGGTCAATCACATCGGCGTCGGCCGTATTGAGCCAGAACTGGAACATGGCGTACGGGCTGGTCATCGTGGGATCCAGCCAGACGGCGTTGCCTTCGCTCTTGCCGAACTTGGTGCCGTCGGAGTTGGTGATCAGCGGCGTGCCCAGGGCATGCACTGTGGCGCCTTCAACCTTGCGCACCAGCTCGGTGCCGGAGGTGAGGTTGCCCCACTGGTCTGATCCGCCGGTTTCCAGGACACAGTCGTAGTCGCGGAAGAGCTGCAGGTAGTCCATGCCCTGCAGGACCTGGTAGCTGAATTCCGCGTAGCTGATGCCCTCGTCGGAGTTCAGGCGCGAAGCCACGATCTCCTTCTTCACCATGGTTCCGACCCTGAAGTGCTTGCCGATTTCCCGCAGGAAGTCGAGGGCGCTCATGGGCGCCGTCCAGTCCAGGTTGTTCACCATGCGGGCAGCGTTCTCGCCCTCGAAGCTCAGGAACCGCTGGACCTGGCCCTGCAGGTAGCCGACCCACTCCGCCACCGTTTCCTTGGTGTTCATGGTGCGTTCCGCCGTCGGGCGCGGGTCCCCCACCAAACCGGTGGACCCGCCGACCAGGGCCAGCGGCTTGTGGCCGGCCAGCTGCAGCCGGCGCATGGTCAGCAGCTGGACCAGGTTGCCCAGGTGCAGGCTCGGGGCCGTGGGGTCGAAGCCGCAGTAATACGTGACGGGGTCTCCGCTGAGTAGCTTTTCAAGCTCCGCCTCGTCGGTGGAGAGCTTGATCAGCCCTCTCCACTTCAGTTCCTGCCAGATGTTGGCAAAGGTCGGATCGTTCTGCTGGGCAACAAGGCCCTCGGAGGTCTGGGTATTCTGTGGCACGCCTCTAAATTATCAGGATTCGCCGTCGGCAATCCCCGCCGGGATCCCGTGCTCCGCAATAAGACGCAGACGCTGGGTCGGACGGGTCATCGCAACGTAGAGATCCCCCACCTTTCCGGCCGCTGCCGTGAGCAGTTCGGAGGGCTCAAGGATCACGACGCCGTCGAACTCCAGTCCCTTGGCTTCCCGCGGCGAGATAACCACGATGTCCTGGCCCAGTCCGCCGGCGCCGGTGCCTACCCGGTTCCCGTAGACGCCCTTCACGGCCTGGCGGACTTCCACCAGCCGGTGGTCCTCGGTGATGACGGCGAGCAGGCCGCCTTCCAGGGCGGCCAGGTCCGCGGGCAGGGTTTCAAGCAGCCGGGCAATCAGCCCGCCTTCCTCAACCGTGTCCAGGAACGGCGGCCACTGGCCCTCGCGCACTGCCTTCGGTGCCGAGACGACCAGTCCTGCGGCGTTGGCCATCCGGACGGCTGCCTCGGCGATCTGTGCCGGGGTCCGGTAGTTGACGGTGAGTTCCTCCAGCGTCCAGCGCTCCCCTACGAAGGGATCCAGCGCCTGCTGCCACGACGTGGCACCGGCGGCGGAACTGGTCTGGGCGATGTCCCCCACCACGGTGAAGGACTTCAACGGGCAGCGGCGCATCAGCAGGCGCCACTGCATCGCGGAAAGTTCCTGTGCCTCGTCCACTACGACGTGTCCGAAAGCCCAGGTCCGGTCGATGGCGGCCCGGTCCGCGGCGGTCAGCCGCTGCTCAGTCTCCATGTTGTGGTTAGCCAGGTCCTCGGCGGAGAGAATGCCGTGGGCACCCGAATCCTCGAGGAAGCCCTCGGTGTTTTCAATTGCGCGTTCGGCGTTGGCCAGGTCCCGCTTGCGGGCTTCCTCCAGCGCAGCGCTGTCCCGGCCGGCGGACGGATCGAGGTCCCCCAGCAGCTCCGCTGCCTCATCGAGCAGCGGAATGTCCGCTTCGGTCCACGGCGCGTCCGGGCTGCGCATCAGCAGCGCTCGTTCGTCGTCGGTAAGCTCCGGGGCGGCAGCTTCCAGGTGTCCGGGCTTGCTGAACAGTTCGCTGATAAGCTTTTCCGGCGTCATCGGCATCCAGCACAGGTTCAGCGCGATGCGGACGTCCCGGGCGCTCCGCACGTCCTCGGCAAGATACGCGCGGTCGGTGCTGTTTCCTGCACCGGCCGATTCTTCGAGCACATCGGTCAGCTGGTCGGTGAGTTCGCGCAGCAGGATCTTCACGAAGGTCACGCGGGCTTCATTGTGCGGCTTGCCGGTGGCACGGGCACGGTCACGGGCGCGCTGGACCTGCTTGGGGGTCAGCGTGATCATGGTGCCGTCGATGTTGAGCCGGCGCGGTTCCGCCAGGATCCGTTCGCGGTTGGCGACGGCACGGTTGACGACGTCGGCCATCGACAGCCGGCCCTTGACCTCGGCGGCGGCGGGCGTATCCTCGCCCGCGGCGGTGATACCCGGCATGAGCTGGCCAAGACTGGACATCACGACGCCGGTTTCACCCAGGGAGGGCAGCACCCGTTCGATGTAGTGGATGAAGGCGTTCGAGGGGCCCACGAGCAGCACACCGGCGGACTTGAGCCGCTCCCGGTGGGTGTACAGCAGGTAGGCGGCGCGGTGCAGTGCGACGGCGGTTTTGCCCGTTCCCGGACCGCCCTGAACCACCAGGGTTCCGGGCAGCGGTGCGCGGATAATCCGGTCCTGCTCGGCCTGGATGGTGCCGACGATGTCCGACATCTGGCCGGTGCGCTTGGAATTCAGGGCAGCCAGCAGCGCACCTTCGCCCTGCAGGTTGTCGCCGTCCTCCAGCATGGAGTAATCCAGCACGTCGTCTTCGAGGCCCTGGACGTCCCGGCCCTTGAGGATCAGATGGCGCCGCCGGCGGACACCCTGCCGCTCGAACGCGGTGGCCTGGTAGAAGGTGCCCGCTTCCGGGGCGCGCCAGTCCACCATCAGCCGCTGCAGATCCGCGGTGGAGAGGCCGATCCTGCCGATGTAGCGGGTCTCGCCGTCGTCAAGGTCAAGCCGGCCGAAAACCAGCCGGTCGTCGACGGCGTTCAGCTGCGCGAGCCGGTCCTCATACATGGTGGCGAAGGCGTCGCGTTCGGACCGGTTCTGGTGGGAACCGGCTGAATGGGAGCGGCGGACCTGGGCCAGCTGCTCGCTTTTTTCCTCCCGGAGTTCATCGAGCCGGTGGTACAGGCCGGCCACGTAACGGCGCTCGTGGTCGAGCTCCGTTTGGACCGAAGACGTTTCAGGCATGTTCGCGTTCCCTCTCGCAAAGGCAGACCGTCTATCTTACCGTGCATCGGCACAATTTCCATGCCCTGTCCATAGTGCGGGTGGACGTTGCGTTCCGCGGCCCGCATTCCGTTCCCGGATGGCCGGTTCAGTACGTGATCAGCGACCGCACGCTGTGGCCGGCGAGGGCCTCGCGGCCGCCCAGTTCACCGAGTTCCAGCACGACGCCGAAGCCCGCAACGCTGGAACCGGCACTTTCGATCAGGCGGGCAGCAGCAGCGAGTGTTCCGCCGGTGGCCAGGACGTCGTCAAGGATCAGGACACGGGAACCGGCGGGGATGTCTTCGACGTGCAGTTCGAGGCTGTTCTGCCCGTATTCCATGTCATACGTCTCGGTGTAGGTCTCCCGCGGCAGTTTGCCGGGTTTGCGGATGGTGATCACACCGCGTTCGGAGGCGTAGGCCGCAGCAGCGGCGAGCAGGAAGCCGCGGGCTTCAACGCCGGCGACGAAGTCGAACTGCCCTTCGTATCCGGCAAGCAGGGCATCGACCATACCGCGCAGCGCCGGTCCGTCGGCGAAGACCGGAGTCAGGTCGCGGAAAACGATGCCGGGCTTTGGGTAATCCTGGACGACGGCGCCGAGGCGGTCAATGGTTTCCGCTATGGTTTCGGCCGGGTCGGCGACCGGGACTTCGGCCGGAACTGCGGGGCTGTTGAGCGGGTTCGAAGCAGTGTGTTTCACCCATCTACCTTACCGGTCCTCCGCGTCCCGGGCCTCGTTCTGCGGCTGCGCTGCTGCTCACAGCGGCTGCCACCCGGCTCCTGCACCGCCGATACCTGGCTGGTGCGGGGTCTAGGCCCGTTTCGCCGTCGCCCCGGAAGGCCGCACCCGTGCCCGCTGGACCGCTGGCCGGTATTTGGAGACGGTCGGTTCGCCGGTGAGCCAAAACCGCCAGGGGTAGGCCTCTCCCCCGCCTTCACCGCTGACCCCGACCCGGGGCCCCCGGGAGATCAGTTCCTCGGGTACCGGTTCCTTCGGCAGTTCCAGACGCAGCGGAGAGGTGAAGACGTCCGCACCGTCGAGACTGCGGTCGATCCCCAGTGCCTGGGTCAGCCGGGCGGGACCGCGGGCCAGGTCCAGGGGTGACTTGGGCTGCCGGCGGCGCAGTGCGGCGATCTCGTGCCCCTCTGTGATTTCCCCCGCCCGCAGCAGCAGCCCGGTGGCCTGGCCCGGAACGCCGCAGACCACGTTGGCGCAGTAGTGCATACCGTAGGTGAAGTAGACGTAGAGGTGCCCGGCCGGGCCAAACATCGTGGAGTTCCGCGGCGATTGTCCGCGGAAGGCATGGGACCCGGGATCCGCTGCGCCGAGGTAGGCTTCCACCTCCGTGATCCGGACCGCGACGTCACCTTCCTCGGATTCCCTCCGGAGGACGGCGCCCAGCAGCCAGGGTGCTGCCTCGGTCGCCGGGATGACCAGCCGGCTGCGCTGCTCTGCGGGATCCAGGTATGTCCGCTCCATACCTTCGACCGTAGCAAGACCTGGGGCTGCTCAATAAACTGCCGCCGGCTGCGGCCTGCGGTCTCCAGGCTGCGCCACCGGGTCACAGATTAGAGCTGTACAGCGCTTCGAGTGCCCGGAGACGGTGGGAGTTCGGATGTGGCGTCTCCCCCAGCAGCCGGACGGCGGCCGAGTCCAGTGCCAGGTGCCAGGCGGCCATCAGGGCGGCGGTGTCCTGCGGGTCGCTGTCTTCGATCCGCTGCCGGATCCGCAGTTTGCCGACCCCGTCTTCCTCGGTCACGGAAATTTCTGCACCATCACCCAGGCGGAGGTTTCCGCCGGAACTTTCGACGGCGGCGCTGATGTCCTCGGCTTCGGCGTCGTACCAGCGTTCGAACACCAGCGTGGCCTGCTCAGTGTTTTGCCCAGTGCCGATGTCCAGGTAACCCATGGTCGGCGAGACACCGAACTCACGCGAGTAGGCATCGCGCAAGGTCCGCCACTGGCCGGGCGGCTCTCCGGTAGGCGGGTTGCCGGCGGCCACTGCCGCGAAGGCACGCAGGATGCCCTGCCATCCTGCGCTGCCTTCGGCGAGGAAATCGGGCGTGTCGGTGCGGGACCGGAACTGCAGGAGCGCACCGCCGTCCGAATCGAGGACCTGCCATTCCAGCACCGATTCCTCGCCCAGGTCATCGTCCCAGGTGATCTGGAGGCTGCTGCGCGGAGTGAGCTGCAGGACCGTCCCGGACGCGCTGCCGCCGCCCATGTCCAGCGTGTATTCCTTGCCCAGTTCCCAGTCCGGGGTCACGGTCCCGAGCCACTGCTCAACTTTGCGCGGATTGATCAGGACGTCCCAGATGTGCGCCGCGGGGTAGTCAAACTGCTTATCGAAGGCCAGCGCCCAGCCGTCGGTGAGCTTCTCGATGCGGCCGGTGGGAACCGAGGGATCGTCCTGCCCGGAACCGTTGGACGATGATGCTTCAGACATGGCGGCCCTTCCGTAGATGCCATCTGCTGCAGTACCAACCCTAGGGTGGGCGCGTCCGGTCTGGAAGGCCGTTGACGTTGAAACCGCAGCCGCGGGCCCGTGGCGGCGGATCAGTGACCTGCTGTGCGCGGGAGACGGTAGCGGATGTGGTTCCGGTCCGCCCGGGCCTGCCAGAATTCGGTTTCCAGCGGTTGCAGGGCGTAGAGCTGCCAGGCCGGGTTCGGGGTGCCGTCCGCACCGGGCCTGGCGTCCCAGTCCGCAGCTGAAGCGTCCGCCGACAGCGGCACCACCCTACCGGCAACGCGAACCTGCCGGCCCAGCGGCTGCCAGAAGAAGTTCATCGCAGCGCGCGGGTTGGCAGCCAGCTCCCGGCCCTTGCGCGAGGTGCGGGCGGTGGCGAACTGCCAGCCGTCGTCGTCGAGGTCCTTCAGGATCAGCATGCGGGCGGACGGGCTGCCGGCTGCGTCTGCGGTGGCAAGGGAGAAGGCGTGCGGCTGTGGGATTCCGGCGGCCAGGGCCTCATCCAGCCAGAGCCGGAAGAGCTCCGCGGGGTCATCCGGCGCGGTGTCCGGGTCAAAGTCAGGGAGCGTCGCCGGAAAGTCGGGCAGGGCGCGCAGCATGCGCCGGAACTCGGGGTTGGGCATAACGCCACGCTATCCCCTCTCCCCCGGCAAACACGAGGGGCCAGTTGCGGCTGCTTTGAGGGCTCAAAGCAGCCGCAACTGGCCTCTCGATAGGGCGGGAGTACGGGGTGGAGCTACGCCGCGAAGCCGCGGACGGCGTCGATCTGCTTCTTCAGCTCGGCCAGCTGCGCCTCGACGGCGGAGCGGGCGGTTCCGCCCTGCGCGCTGCGGCTGTCCAGCGACCCTTCAGTGGAAAGCACCGTGCGGACTTCGGGTGTCAGGTGCGCCGAGATTCGGGCATATTCCTCGTCGGTCAGGTCCCAGAGTTCGACGCCGCGGGATTCGGCCAGCTTGACGGCGGCACCGGAAAGTTCATGCGCCTCGCGGAACGGCACCCCCTGGCGCACCAGCCATTCGGCGATGTCGGTGGCCAGGGCAAAGCCCTGCGGAGCCAGGGACTGCATACGTTCGGTGTTGAAGACCAGCGTCGCGATCATGCCGGAAACGGCCGGGAGCAGCAGCTCCAGGGTGTCCGTGGCGTCGAAGACCGGTTCCTTGTCCTCCTGCAGGTCCCGGTTGTACGCCAGGGGCAGGCCCTTGAGCGTGGCCAGCAGCCCGGTCAGGTCGCCGATGAGGCGGCCCGCCTTGCCGCGGGCCAGTTCAGCCACGTCCGGGTTCTTCTTCTGCGGCATGATCGAGGAGCCCGTGGAGAAGGCGTCGTCGAGCGTGACGAAGGAGAATTCCTTGGTGGCCCAGAGAATGATCTCTTCGCTGATGCGGGAGAGGTCCACACCGATCATGGCGGCCACCCAGGCATACTCGGCGTAGACGTCACGCGAAGCGGTGCCGTCGATCGAGTTCCAGGCAGCGGAGTCGAAGCCAAGGTCCGCGGCCACGGCGTTGGGATCCAGTCCCAGCGAGGAACCGGCCAGGGCGCCGGAGCCGTACGGTGACACGGCGGCGCGTTTGTCCCAGTCGGCCAGGCGCTGCACGTCACGCAGCAGGGCCCAGGCATGGGCCAGCAGGTGGTGGCTGAGCAAAACCGGCTGGGCGTGCTGCAGGTGGGTTCGGCCGGGCATGGCCACGCCCAGGTGCTTTTCGGCCTGTTCCACCAGGGCGTCCACGGTTGCCAGCACACCGGCCGCCACAATCCGGGCGTGGTCGCGCAGGTACATCCGGCCCAGGGTGGCGATCTGGTCGTTGCGGGAGCGGCCGGCGCGGAGCTTGCCGCCCAGCTGCGGGCCGGCGCGTTCGATCAGGCCGCGTTCCAGCGAACCGTGCACGTCCTCATCGGACTCGGCCGGGAGGTAGGCGCCGGAGCGCACATCGGCGTCGAGCGCGTCCAGCGCCTGAAGCATGCCGGCCAGCTCGGCGTCGTCGAGCAGTCCCGCTTTGTGCAGCACCCGGGCATGCGCCCGGGAGCCGGCAATGTCATAGCCGGCAAGCCGCCAGTCGAAATGGGTGGATTTACTCAGGGCTGCCAGCGCGTCGGCCGGACCGCCGGCGAAGCGGCCGCCCCACAGAGCACCCTGGACCGTTGAACCGGAGCCTCCCGGCTGCTGGGCCGCTGATTCGATTGACGGCTTGCCGTTATGCATGTGCTTACTTTCCTTCGGCCAGGCGCAGGTCGCGGGCCGACGCTACCTTGGAGGACATCCCGAACAGCTCGATGAACCCGCGGGCCATGGACTGGTCGAAGGTGTCGCCGGTGTCGTAGGTGGCCAGGTTGAAGTCGTACAGGGAGGACTCGGAGCGGCGCCCGGTGACCGTGGCGCGGCCGGCGTGCAGATCCATGCGGATGTCGCCGGAGACGTACTGCTGGGTGTCCGCGATGAAGGCATCCAGGGAGTTCTTCAGCGGGGAGAACCACTGGCCGTCGTAGACCAGCTCGGTCCAGCGCTGCCCGACGGTCTTCTTGAACCGGGCCTGCTCGCGCTCGACCGTGACGTTTTCGAGTTCGCGGTGCGCGGCCATCAGGGCCATCGCGCCGGGAGCCTCGTAGATTTCACGGCTCTTGATGCCCACCAGGCGGTCTTCGACGATGTCGATGCGGCCGATGCCCTGGGCGCCGGCGCGGCGGTTCATCTCTTCGATGGCCTGCAGCGGGGTGACGGGCTTGCCGTCGATGGCGACGGGGACGCCTGCCTTGAACGTGATGACCACTTCGTCGGCGGCGATCCCGGAGTCGGGATCGGAGGTGTACTCGTACACGTCCGGGGTGGGGGCGTTCCAGATGTCTTCCAGGAAGCCGGTTTCCACGGCGCGTCCCCAGACGTTGGCGTCAATGGAGAACGGGTTCTTCTTGGTGGTGACGATCGGGAGGTTCTTCTCCTCGGCGAAGGCGATGGCCTTGTCGCGGGTCAGTGCCAGGTCGCGGACGGGTGCGATGCACTTCAGGTCCGGACCCAGGGTCTGGATGCCGACCTCGAAGCGGACCTGGTCGTTGCCCTTGCCGGTGCAGCCGTGCGAGACGGTGGTGGCACCGAATTCGCGGGCTGCGGCCACCAGGTGCTTGACGATCACCGGGCGGGACAGCGCGGAGACCAGCGGGTAGGAATCCATGTACAGGGAGTTGGCCTGCAGTGCTGGCATGCAGTACTCGGCGGCGAACTCGTCGCGGGCGTCGGCCACGTAGGCTTCGACGGCTCCGCAGTCGAGCGCACGCTGGCGGATGGTCTCCAGCGACTCGCCGCCCTGTCCGACGTCGACCGCCACGGCGATGACTTCGGCGCCGGTTGCCTCGGCGATCCAGCCGATGGCCACTGACGTATCCAGGCCACCTGAGTAGGCCAGAACAATACGTTCGCTCACGAATGTGCTCCTCTTGCGATTGGTGCAGCGGGGGTGCTGCGTTGGGTATGAAAAGTTGGGAAACAGTTGGGAAAGCCGGAAACCTGTGAGGCCCGGTGGCCGGGCTCACGCCCGGGCAGGATCAGCTTCTACAGTATTCGATTGTCCGGGGCCTGCCCGCTGGCGGTCGCCTCATCGGCGATGCTCAGGAAGCGGGCCGCCAGTTCGCCGCCGCCGTCCGGATCCCGGGTGACCAGCAGCACGGTGTCGTCCCCGGCCAGGGTGCCCAGAATGGACGGCATCACCGAGTGGTCGATCGCCAGCGCCAGGAAGTTGGCGGCTCCGGGCGGGGTGCGCAGCACCACGATGTTCCCGGACGCCTCGGCCGTGACCAGCAGTTCGCCGCAGAGCCTGGCCAGCCGCGAGTCGAGCACCTCCTGCCCGATCCCGGACTGCGGGGTCCGTTCACCGCCCTCGGAGGGGACGGCGTAGACCAGCACGCCGTCCTTGCCGCGCATCCGCACGGCGCCGAGCTCCACCAGGTCGCGGGAGAGCGTGGCCTGGTTGACCTGTACACCGTCGTCCGCCAGCAGTGCCGCCAGCTCGGCCTGCGACCGGACCGACAGGCCGGTCAGCAGGGCACGGATGCGCGCCTGCCGGGCTGTTTTAGTGGCGGGCATGGTCACAGCGCGCGCTCCGGCACTCCGGTGAGTCCGGACTTGGCCATCAGCCAGAGCATCAGGGCTTTCTGGGCGTGCAGCCGGTTCTCCGCCTCGTCCCAGACCAGGGACTGCGGTCCGTCGATCACGTCGGCGGAAATCTCGTAGCCGCGGTAGGCGGGCAGGCAGTGGAGAACGACGGCGTCGTCCGCGGCGTGCGCCATGGCATCGCTGTCCACGGCGTAGTCCCGGAACAGCTCCTGCCGCGCGGCCTTTTCCTCTTCCTGCCCCATGGACACCCAGGTGTCGGTGGCGACGACGTCGGCTCCGGCCAGCGCCTCCGCAGCGTCAGTGGTGATCAGCACCGATCCCCCGGTTTCCTCGGCACGCGCCGCGGCGGCGTCGACAACCAGCGGGTCCGGCAGGTAGCCCATGGGCCCGGCAACCCGCACATGCATACCGGCGGTGACGCCGGCCAGCAGGTAGGAGTTGGCCATGTTGTTGGCGCAGTCCCCGAGGTAGGTCAGGGTGAGGCCGGCCAGGGTGCCTTTGTGCTCGCGGATGGTCATCAGGTCCGCGAGGAGCTGGCAGGGGTGGTAATCGTCGGAGAGGGCGTTGATCACCGGTACCGAGGAGTTCGCAGCCATTTCCTCCAGCCCGGACTGCGCGTAGGTGCGCCAGACGATGGTGGAGACCATCCGCTCCATGACCTTCGCGGTGTCCGCCACGGATTCCTTGTGCCCCAGCTGGGATTCACCGGCACCGATGATCAGCGGCACCCCGCCTAGGTCGGAAATGCCGGCAGCAAAGGAAATCCGGGTGCGGGTGGAGGTCTTGTCGAAGATGACCGCCACGGTCTTGCGTCCGGTGGAGTCGCCCGCATACGGCTGGTATTTGTAGCGGTCCTTTTTCAGGGCATCGGCGAGGTCCAGGACCTCGGTCTGCTCGGCCTGCGTCAGGTCGGTGTCAACAAGGAAATGGCGGGTCATGACTGTCCAATCGTTGTGGCAGCAGCGGCTTTCAGGATGGCAGGGAGTTCGTCGGTGAAGCTCATCGCCTGATCAACGCCCAGGATCAGCGGCGGTGCCAGGCGCAGGGTGTGCGGTCCGGTGGCATTGATGATGAAGCCCGCCTCGAGCGCGGCCGTGACAGCTGCCGGGGCAATTTCCTGGTCCAGGTCGATGCCGATCAGGAGTCCGCGCCCGCGGACCGAGCCGACCCCGTCCACTTTCCGCAACGCCCCACGGAGCTGTTCCCCCGTGGTGTTGACGTTGGCGAGCACGTCCTGGGACTCGATGGCGGCCAGTGTTGCCAGCGCCGCCGCCGTCGCCACCGGGTTGCCGCCGAATGTTGTTCCGTGCTGGCCGGCGGTGAGCAGGGAGGAAGCCTTTTCCCCGAACGTGATCAGCCCGCCGATCGGGAATCCCGCGCCCAGGCCCTTGGCCAGGGTCATGGCGTCCGGCAGCACGCCTTCGGAGGCGAACCAGGTGCCGGTCCGGCCGATGCCGGTCTGCACTTCGTCGAAGATGAGCAGCGCGCCGGCGGCCTGGGTGATCTCCCGGGCAGCCTGCAGGTAGCCCTCGGGCGGCAGGTGCACGCCGGCCTCACCCTGGATCGGTTCCATAAACACTGCAGCAACGGTCTCGTCGACTGCGGCGCGCAGCGCCTCGACATCGCCGTAGGGGATGTGCTCCACGCCGGCGGGCAGCGGTTCAAACGGTTCCCGGTAGGCGGCCTTGGCGGTCAGGGCCAGCGCGCCCATGGTCCGGCCGTGGAAGGCGTGGTCCATGGCGATGATCCGGCTGCGTTCGGGGGTGGAGTTGCGGCGGGCCAGCTTGAACGCGGCCTCGATGGCCTCGGTGCCGGAGTTGGAGAAGAACACCTTGGAACCCTCGGGAGCCTGGGCCAGCTGCAGGAGCTTTTCGGCCAGGGCAATCTGGGGCGGGCTGGTGAAGAAGTTCGAAACGTGGCCCAGTGTGTTCAGCTGGCTGGCGATGACCGAGGTGACGAACGGGTGGGCGTGGCCCAGGGCGTTGACTGCGATTCCGCCCAGCAGGTCAAGGTAGGCCTTGCCGTCGGCGTCCCAGACATAGCAGCCGTGCCCGCGCACCAGCACACGCTGGGGGGTCCCGAAAACACCCATCAGGGACTTGCCGTAGCGGGCCAGCCAGTCACTGCCGGTGCCGGTCAGCTCGGTGAGTTCGGGGCTGGCGGGAGCGATGTCCGCGCCCGGTGCCTTGGGGATGCTGCTCATACGCTCTCTCCGTCCGGAACGATCTGGGTGCCGATGCCGGCGGTGGTGAAGACTTCCAGCAGCATGGAATGGGCCATGCGGCCGTCGACGACGGCTGCCCGGTCCACACCGCCGTCGACGGCAGCCAGGCAGGCTTCCATCTTGGGAATCATGCCCGATTCCAGTGTGGGCAGCATCTGCCGCAGTTCACCGGCGGTGAGCGCGGAGATCAGCGAGGATTTGTCCGGCCAGTTGGCGTAGAGGCCTTCGACGTCGGTGAGCACCACCAGCCGGGAGGCGCCCAGGGCGACGGCCAGGGACGCCGCGGCGGTGTCGGCGTTGACGTTGAGCACCTGTCCGGTGGGTGCGCCTGCGGCATCAATTTCCGGGGCGACGGTGGAGATCACGGGGATCCGTCCGGCCTCGATGAGGTCAAGGATCGCGCCGGGGTTAACGCCGACGACTTCGCCGACTAGCCCCAGGTCCACTTCCTCGCCGTCTACGACGGTTCCGGTGCGGACGGCCTGCAGCAGCCCGCCGTCTTCGCCGGAGAGGCCGACGGCGTAGGGCCCGTGGGAGTTGATCATGCCAACCAGCTCGCGGCCAACCTGGCCGGTGAGGACCATCCGCACGGCATCCATGGCTTCGGGGGTGGTGACCCGGAGGCCGCCCTTGAACTCGGACTTGATGCCCAGCCGGGCCAGCAGCGCACTGATCTGCGGGCCGCCGCCGTGCACCACCACGGGATGCACCCCTACGTGGTGCAGGAAAACGATGTCCTCGGCGAACGCCTGGCGCAGCTCATCGTTGACCATGGCGTTGCCGCCGTATTTGATCACCATGGTGCTGCCGGCAAAGCGCTGGATCCAGGGCAGTGCCTCGATCAGCGTTGCCGCTTTGTCCTGCGCGGCGAGCTGTTCGCGGGCTTCGGTGGGAGTGCTCATAGGGTCCTCGATCAGCTGCTGTAGGCGGAGTTTTCGTGGACGTAGTCCGTGGTCAGGTCATTAGTCCAGATGGTCGCGGTTTCGCTGCCGGCGCCGAGATCGATTTCCACGCTCACGGCCCGGCCGCTGAGGTCCACGTCTTCGCGCGGGTCGCCGATGCCGCCGTTGCGGCAGACCTGGACTCCGTTAATGGAGACGTTGATCTGCTCCGGTTCAAAGGCAGCGTCCGTGGTGCCCACGGCGGACAGGACCCGGCCCCAGTTCGGGTCGTTGCCGAAGATGGCGGTCTTGAAGAGGTTGGAGCGGGCGACGGCGCGGCTTGCCGTTTCGGCGTCGGCAACCGTGGCGGCGTTGAGGGTGGTGATGGCGATATCGTGGCTGGCGCCCTCGGCGTCGGTGATCAGCTGCTGGGCCAGGGAATGGCATACCTCGGTCAGGCCGCGGGTGAACTCATCGGTGTCCGGGATGGTGCCGGAGGCTCCGGAGGCCATCAGCACCACGGTGTCATTGGTGGACATGCAGCCGTCGGAGTCGGTCCGGTCGAAGGTGACCGTGGTGGCGGCGCGCAGGGCCGCATCCAGGCTGGCGGCGTCGAGCAGTGCGTCGGTGGTCAGGACAACCAGCATGGTGGCCAGCCCGGGCGCGAGCATGCCGGCGCCCTTGGCCATACCGCCGATCCGGTAGCCGGTGCCGGCGAAACCTGCCTGCTTGGACACGGAGTCCGTGGTCATGATGGCCTCGGCGGCCAGCGCCCCGCCGTCGCTGGTCAGGGCCTCGGCTGCCGCCTCAGCGCCGGGCAGCAGCTTGTCCATCGGAAGCTGTTCGCCGATCAGGCCGGTCGAGCAGACCAGCACGTCGCCGGCGGAGACGCCCAGCAGTTCGGCGACCTTTTCCGCGGTGGCGTGGGTGTTCTGGAAGCCCTGCGGTCCGGTGCAGGCGTTGGCTCCGCCGGAGTTCAGGAACACGGCGTCGGCCCGTCCGTCGGAAATGACCTGGCGGGACCAGTGCACCGGAGCAGCTGCCACCCGGTTGGTGGTAAACACGGCGGCAGCTGCCTTGGCGGGGCCGTCGTTGACCACCAAGGCAACGTCGCGGCCGCCGGATGCCTTCAGCCCGGCGGTGATGCCTGCGGCCCGGAAGCCTGCGGGCGCGGTGATGCCGGCTGCCGGTGTGGTGACTCTGGAGGGGTTGGTTTCGGTGCTCATTACGGTGCTACTCCCTGCAGGGTGAGGCCGGCGTCCTCTTCGAGGCCGAGGGCGATGTTCATGGACTGGACGGCGCCGCCGGCGGTGCCCTTGGTGAGGTTGTCGATCACGGCGGAGACAATAACGCGGCCCGCATGCGGATCGAAGGCGAGCTGCAGTGCGGCGTAGTTGGACCCCACCACCATCTTGGTGGCCGGCCACTGGCCCTCGGGCAGCACCCGGACGAACGGTTCATTGGCGTAGGCGGTTTCCCAGGCCGAGCGCAGGGCGGCGGCGTCGACGCCGGGGCGGACCTTCGCCGTCGCGGTGGTGAGGATGCCGCGGGCCATGGGTGCCAGCGTCGGGGTGAAGGAAATGGAGACCTGCTCGCCCGCTGCGGCGGAGAGGCCCTGCTCGATTTCGGGGGTGTGCCGGTGTCCGCCGCCGACACCGTAGGGGCTCATGCCGCCCATGACTTCGGAGCCGAGCAGGTGCGGCTTAGCTGCTTTGCCCGCACCGGAGGTGCCGGACGCGGCCACGATCACGACGTCGTCGGGCTCCAACAGACCGGCGGCGAAGCCGGGGGTCAGGGCCAGCAGCGAAGACGTCGGGTAACAGCCGGGGACGGCGATCCGCTTGGCGCCGCGGAGGATTTCGCGGTGGCCGGGCAGTTCCGGAAGGCCGTAGGGCCAGCTGCCGGCGTGCGGGGAGCCGTAGAACTTTTCCCAGGCGGCGGGATCGGTGAGCCTGTGGTCGGCACCGGCGTCGATCACCAGGGTGTCCGCGCTCAGCTGGGCGGCAATCTCGGCACTGGCACCGTGCGGGAGCGCCAGGAAGACGACGTCGTGCCCGGCCAGGTTCTCCACCGTGGTGTCCACGAGGATGCGGTCAGCCAGGGCGTGCAGGTGCGGCTGCAGTTCGCCGAGCCGGGAACCGGCATTGCTGTGGGCGGTGATGGCGCCAATTTCGACGCCGGGGTGGCCGGCGAGCAGGCGCAGGACCTCTCCCCCGGCGTAGCCACTGGCTCCTGATACGGCAACGGAAATCGTCATGTTCACCACACTACAACAACTTTATGCAAGACCCTTCATATTTATGCATTGTGACCGGAATGGGCTTTTTCCACCGTGCCCGGCCGGGCCGGGGCCTACGATGGTTCCCAATTGATGCCAGGCAGGCGCACCCCCGAACGGAAGAGGCAAACCATGCACAAAGCCATTGTCGTCCCCCAGGCCGGCGGTCCCGGCGTCCTGCGCTATGAAGATGTGGACCTGCCGGTTCCCGGCCCGAACGAGCTGCTCGTCAAGGTGGCCGCCGCCGGGGTGAACTTCATCGACACCTACCAGCGCAGCGGGGTCTACAAGATGCACTACCCCTTCATCCCGGGTTCGGAGGCTGCCGGAACGGTGGTGTCCGCGGGCCTGGAAGTGGCTGCGTTCCGCGAAGGGGACCACGTGGCCACCGCCGAGGGCGGCGGTGCCTACTCCGAGTACATGCTGCTGGACGCGGACAAGGCCCTGCCGGTGCCGCGCGGCGTGGATATCAAGGTGGCGGCCGCTCTGCCGCTGCAGGGGATTACAGCCCACTACCTGTGTAATTCGACCTACCCCGTGCAGTCCGGGGAAACGGTCCTCACCCATGCCGGGGCCGGCGGCGTCGGCCTGCTGCTGATCCAGCTGCTGAAGGCCAAGGGCGCCACGGTGATCACCACGGTGTCCAGCGATGAGAAGGAAGAGCTGGCGCGCGGCGCCGGCGCCGACCACGTGCTGCGCTACGACGGCTTCGCGGACCGGGTGCGCGAACTCACCGACGGGCGCGGCGTGGACGTGGTGTTCGACGGCGTGGGTAAGGCAACGTTCGACGGCTCCCTGGCCAGCCTGCGTCCGCGCGGAATGATGGTGCTGTTCGGCGGCGCGTCGGGCCAGGTGCCTCCGTTCGACATCCAGCGGCTGAACGCCCTGGGCTCGCTGTACCTGACCCGGCCGACCATCAGGGATTACCTGCTCAGCGCCGAAGAGCGCCAGTGGCGTGCGCGGGAGCTGTTCGAAATGGTAGAGGCGGGAACCCTGGATGTGCGGATCGGGGCGACCTATCCCCTGGCGGAAGCCGCTCAGGCGCAGGCGGATCTGGAGGGCCGGAAGACCACGGGCAAGGTGCTGCTGGTTCCGTAGGGGTTGCAGGCAGCAGCCTTCCTGGTTTGACTCCGCTTTGTGACAATCGCTCCGGTTCGCGGCGGAGCGATTGTCACAAAGCGGAGCGATTCCGGGACACGGTTGGTTAGCCCTCGGTTAGCTGCTCGTAGGCATGGGCATAAGCACCTCGTCGCTGGTGGAGAGCCGGAAAACGGATCAGACGGATCCTGTCGACAACGTTTCCTGAGGGAAGGTGGCAGCACATGCAGACGGACCCGGCTCGAGATGCCCTGGCAGAACGCATCCGGCAGAACCTTGCCTCGCACCCGGACATCCGGGAGAAAAACATGTTCGGCGGAGTGGCCTTTATGGTGGACGGCCAGCTGGCCGTCTCGGCGGGCCGCGGCGGAGACCTGCTGGTGCGGGTGGACCCGTCAGAATACCGGGACCTGCTCACCGCCGGCGGACAGCCAGCCTTCATGGGTACGGGCAGGCCGATGGGCGAAGGATGGATGAACGTCCCCCTGGACATCATCGCGGACGATGAGGCCCTGGACTGGTGGATCGCCGTCGGCCGCACGTCCAGGGACAGTTAGGCCGGATCCGCGGGCTGGGCCAGTTCCTGCCTTAGGTCGGTGTCCCGCGTATGCAGGACCACCCGCATGCCAAGCGCCCTGGCTGCTTCGATATTCGCAGAATTGTCGTCAATGAAGACTACGTCTTCCGCCGCAGCTCCGAGGCCGTTCAGGACATGCCGGTAGATCTGCGGGTCCGGTTTGACCATGCGCAGCCTGCCGCTGAAATAGCGGGCGGCGAAGAACGCCGGCCAGGAAGCATCCGACTCGTACCGGTAAGACATCTCCGCGGGCATGTTTGAAAGCAGCGCCAGCTGCGCGCCCTCCTCTGCCAGGAACTCCAGGACTTCCAGCGTTCGGGGATTGAGCCGGGACCACTGCCGCGCGTCCAGCTCTTCGAGCCGGGCCAGCTCATCCCCGCGGACCCGACGGCCGAGCACCGAAGCCCAGTACTCCGCCGGACCCAGCGAGCCGCCGTCGTACTCCAGCCGGGTGGCCCAATAGGAACTCGACGCGGGCTGCAGATCCATTCCGGTGGCCTCCCGGAGCGCGTCCCAGTCCGCCGGCAGCGGCGCGGCAGAAATGACCATGCCGTAGTCGAAGAGATACCAGGTGCCGGGGCGGGAATGAGTACTCACCCGCTACAAGCTAGCAAAACGCGCAAGGCCCCGCCGGAAAGTCCGGTGGGGCCTTGCGGCTTGTCAACGAACGAACCTACCGCTGCACGGCGCCAAACCGCTCGGCAGCCAGCGCAACGGCGGCGGCACGGGACTCGGAGGCCTCGTCAGCGGTCAGCGTGCGGTCGGCGGCACGGAAGCGCAGGGCGAAGGCGAGGGATTTGTGCCCCTCGTCGATGCCCTTGCCCGCGTACACATCAAACAGCGCGATGTCTTCCAGCAGTTCCCCGGCGCCTTCGCGCAGGGTTTCCAGGACGGTTTCGGCCGGGATCTCCTCGGCCACCACCAGGGCCACGTCCTGTGTGGTCGCCGGGTACGCCGAGATTTCCCGGGCAACGATCACGTCCGGTGCGGCATCGAACAGCGCGTCGGCGTTGATCTCCAGTGCCACCGTGCGGGCCGGCATGTCCCGGGCGGCGAGCAGCTTCGGATGCAGTTCACCGGCGTAACCCACGGCTTCTCCGCTGCGCAGCGAGATCTTCGCGGTGCGTCCCGGGTGGAAGGCCTGGTGTTCGCCCTGGCTGATCACGAGTTCAACGCCCAGCACGTCACCCATGAGGCGGGCGGTGTCGACGGCGTCGGCCCAGTCCCACGTGCGCGGGGTATGGCCGGCGCCGGCCGGCGATTCGTGGCCGGTGAAGAGCGCGCCGATGTGCAGCGGCTGATCCGGAATCCCGTTGTACAGCGCATCCAGGACCTCTTCTGAGGGTTTGATGCCCAGCGGCGGAATCGACTCGGTGCCGGTCTGTTCGCCGGGCAGGAAAACCGCCGCGGACTCGAACAGTGCCAGGTCCCGGAAGCCGCGTGAGAGGTTGCGCTTGGCGACGTCGAACAGGCCCGGCAGCACCGAGGTGCGCAGGTAGCCGAACTCGGCGCTGAGCGGGTTCGCCAGCTTCAGGGCCGGACGCTGCTCACCGGCAACCGGCGTGCCGAAGGTGTTGTTGTCCTCTTCCGTCACGAACGGGTAGGACAGCACTTCGGTGAGACCGGAGGCCGCCAGTGACTGCAGCAGGCGGCGGCGCTGCTGCTGGATGCGGGTCAGGCCGCGTCCGGGCGGCGCCACCGGCAGCGTGGACGGAATCTGGTCGTAGCCCACCAGCCGGATGATTTCCTCGGTGAGGTCTTCCCGGGTTTCCAGGTCCGGCCGCCAGCTCGGGGGCGAAACCCGGTAACCGCCGTCGGCCTTCTCCACGTCCGCGCCCAGGTCGGCCAGGGTGCCGGTGATCTGCTCTTCGGTGAAGTCATAGCCGATCAGCTGCGCCGGGAAACCGGCGGGCAGGAAAATACTCCGCGGTTCGGGCGCGGTTCCGGCGTCGGTGATGGATTCGTCGGCAGTGCCGCCGGCCAGTTCCACCAGCAGGTCGACGGCGCGCTGCGCGGCGACGTCGGCAACGTACCAGTCCACGCCGCGCTCGAAGCGCTTGGACGCTTCGGAGGGCAGCTTATGCCGGCGCCGCGAACGGCCGATGCTGACGTCGTCGAAGTGCGCGGCCTCGACCAGGACGTTCCGAGTGGTGTCAGAGGCCTCGGTGCTGGCCCCGCCCATCACGCCGGCGATGCCGATGGCACCGGATTCGTCGGTGATCAGCAGGTCCTCGGGATCGAGGGTGCGGACCTTGTCATCCAGGGTCTTGATGGTCTCGCCCGGGGCGGCACGGCGGACCGTGATCTCGCCGGTGAGCTTGTCCAGGTCGTAGAAGTGGAGCGGCTGGCCCAGTTCGAGCATCACGTAGTTGGAGATGTCCACGATCAGCGAGATGGACCGCATGCCGGCCAGGCGCAGCCGCGCAGCCATCCACGGCGGCGTTGGGCGGGTGGGATCGACGCCGCGGACGGTGCGGGCGACAAATCGGTCGCAGCCGGGCTTGCCGTAGATCGGAGCTTCGTCGGCCAGGCGCACCGGGTATCCGGCGCCGTCGGCTTCCGGAACCTCCACCGTGGCGGCGGGGTCGGTGAACTTGGTGCCCGTGGCGTGCGCGTATTCGCGGGCAGCACCCCGGATCGAGAAGACGTAGCCGCGGTCCGGGGTGACGTTGATTTCGGCTGCCTGGTCGTAGAGACCGAGCAGTTCCATCGCGTCGGTGCCGATTTCGGGATCAAGGCCCAGGGTGGAGAGCACCAGGATGCCGTCGTGGTCTTCGCCGATACCCAGTTCACGCACGGAGGCGATCATGCCCGCCGAGACGTGGCCGTAGGTCTTGCGCGGGCTGATGCGGAAGTCCCCGGGCAGCACGGCGCCGGGCAGGGTGACAACCACCTTGTCCCCGACCTCGAAGTTGTGCGCACCGCAGACGATGCCCTGGATCCCGGACGGATCGATCCCGTCGCCGGTCAGCGTCTGCTCGGCACCTTCGGGCACCACGCGGACGGTGCACCAGTTGATGGTTTTGCCGTTCTTCTGCGGCTCCGGCTCCTTGGAGAGCACCTGGCCAACAACGATCGGGCCCTGCAGCTCGTCGGTGGGACGGTGGACGTCCTCCTCCTCGAGGCCAACCTTCACCAGTTCTGCCATAACGTCTTCGGCGGTTGCGTCCGCCGGAACCTGGGCATACTCGCGCAGCCAGGAAAGTGGGATTCTCACTTAGATCTCCATCCCGAAGTGTTCGCTGAAACGTACGTCGCCTTCAATCATGTCCCGCATATCCGTAACCTCGTTGCGGAACATCAGGGCACGCTCGATGCCCATGCCAAAGGCAAAACCTGAATAGACCTCGGGGTCGATGCCCGCTGCGCGCAGCACGTTGGGGTTGACCATGCCGCAGCCGCCCCACTCGATCCAGCGCGGGCCGCCCTTGGCGCCGGGGTGCCAGATGTCCAGCTCAGCGCTGGGCTCGGTGAAGGGGAAGAAGTTCGGGCGCAGGCGGACCTTCGCCTCGTCGCCGAAGAGCACCTGGGTGAAGTGCTCCAAGGTGCCGACCAGGTCTGCCATGGTCAGGCCCTTGTCGATGGCCAGGCCTTCGAACTGGTGGAACACGGGGGTGTGCGTCGCGTCGAGCTCATCGGTGCGGAACACCTTGCCCGGGCAGAGCACGTAGATCGGCAGGTCGCGTTCGAGCATGGAGCGGACCTGCACCGGTGAGGTGTGAGTGCGCATGAGCAGGTGCGCTTCCGGCGGCTCCACGAAGAAGGTGTCCTGCATTTCGCGGGCCGGGTGGTCCGGCTTGAAGTTCAGGGCATCGAAGTTGAACCACTCGGATTCAACCTCGGGGCCTTCGGCGATTTCCCAGCCCATGCCCACGAAAATGTCGCTGACGCGGTCCTGCAGGGTGGAAAGCGGGTGGCGCCCGCCGATGCGGCGGCGGCGCGGGGCGGCAGTGACGTCCACGGCTTCCTCGACGAGGATCCGGGCATCCCGCTCGGCCTCCAACTCGACGGTACGGGCGGCGAGCGCCTGGTTGATCCGTCCCCGGGCCGGGCCGACGACCTTGCCTGCCGCGGCCTTCTGCTCCTTGGGGAGTCCGCCGATCTGCCGGTTGGCCAGGGCCAGCGGCGACTTCTCACCGGTGACAGCGATGCGGACGTCCTTGAGGGCGTCCAGGTCGGCGGCGGAGCTGATGGCTGCGAGCGCTGCGTCGACGGCGGCCGCGACCGCCGGCTCGTCCAGCGGGTTGGGTGCCGCGGTGTCTGGGGAGTCCATCCCCGGTATGGAATTCGACATGTACCGTTCTTACCTGTTTCCGGCCGTGTTGATGGCTGTTCGATGGCTGTTCAGTGGCTGTTCAAGGAACGCTGGTCCGCAGGCGGGAAGTGAAAAAGCCTGCGGCTACCAGTCTAACCAACGAACACCTGGCCGCCGGGCAGTGTGAAGGCGCTCAGCCCGCCCTACCATTGGCCCATGACTTTGGCGCAGGACTCCAGCACCGGCACGGGCACAGGCAGAGCGACCGGCGGCCACCGGCTGCGCCGCGCGCTGAATCTGGTTAACGGAACGACGGCGGCGGGGATCATCGTGGCGCGGATTGGCGGAGTGCGGCCGCGGCGCGGCCCGGATGGGGTCCTGCTCGCCGGTGGCTGGAAACACCGGCTCCCGCATGCCGCCGCTTTCACCCTGGGCAACGTGGTTATCTACCGGCCGCGGGTTTCCGCTGCATTCGACCCTTCCCCGGCAGGGGCTGCCTCTCCCCTGCTGCGGCACGAGGCCCGGCACTGCACCCAATACGCCCTGCTGGGCCTGGCCTTCCTGCCGCTGTACTTCGCCGCCGCGGGCATTTCCGTGCTGCGCTCCGGCGATCCGGCGTCGTCGAACCTCTTTGAAATCCTGGCCGGGCTCGACGACGGCGGCTACCGGCGCCCCGGCGCGGCGCCCGGCGTTCCCAGCCGTTCCTCCGATCCCGGCTCATGAACTCCCATGGGCGCGGGAGCACGGCACCGCACCACTGACAGTTATTCGAACATATGTTCTAATGGTTGGATGAGGTGGCAGCAGCAGGAACCCAAGGCCGCACCCGCAGCAGATGCGCTGCTTCCCCTGCAGGGGCTGGTCAGATCAGTTCAGACCCCGGCCTTCGCCGGCGTGACCTTCCACGAAGTCCTGGCGAAATCCGTACTGAACAAGGTACCCAAGTCCTCCTCCATGCCCTTTGGGTGGACCGTGAATCCGTACCGCGGCTGCAGCCATGCCTGTGTGTACTGCTTTGCCCGTAAAACTCACAGTTATCTGGACCTGGATTCCGGGGCCGATTTCGACAGCCAGCTGGTCGTGAAGACCAACACCGGCGAGGTGCTGCGCCGGGAGCTGGCCAGGCCGTCCTGGAACCGCGAGCACGTGGCAATGGGCACCAACACCGATCCCTACCAGCGTGCCGAGGGGCGCTACAAGCTCATGCCCGGGATCATCCGTGCCCTGGCGGACAGCGGCACACCGTTCTCCATCCTCACCAAGGGCACCCTGCTGGCACGGGACCTTCCCCTCTTGACCGAAGCCGCGGCGCAGATTCCGATCAGCATGGGCATCTCGCTGGCCCTGCTGGACCCGGACCTTGCCTCCCGTGTAGAGCCGGGAACACCGTCGCCCAGGGCCCGCCTGGAACTGATCAGCCGGATCCGGGACGCCGGCATGGAGTGCAACGTGATGGCCATGCCCATCCTCCCGTGGCTGACCGACGGCGACGAGTCTTTGGACGCGCTCTTCTCCGCCCTGGCCGCCGCTGGAGCATCCTCAGTGACAGCCGGCGCGCTGCACCTCCGCCCCGGCGCGCGGGAGTGGTACCGGCAATGGCTGGCCCGGGACTATCCGCAGCTGGGCGCAAAGTACGATGCGCTCTACGCCGGCGGTTCCTATGCCTCCAAGGAGTACCGCACCTGGCTCGCCGGACGCATCCGGTTTTTCAAAGCCCGTCATGGATTCGACGGCGCCAACCGGTTCCTCGCCACCCGGGCCGCTGGGCAGGGGCCCGGGCATCCGCCCGCAGTTCCGGCGCCGCTGCCTGCTCGGTCCGGGCTGCCGCCCGTTCCGGCTACAGCCGGCACCTTGTTCTAAACCCGTTCACGCAGCCCGTTGACCGCTCGGCTTGGGACTGGCTCAGCCCCTGAGGGCAGGATTCCGCACACCGGCGGCCTGCAGCATGGCCGAGACAATTGGCAGATCCGCGGGAATCCAGGGCAGCTGCGCGAGGTCGGGCGAGTCGAGCCGGACCCAGCGCAGTTCGTCGTGATCCTCAAGCGGCTGCGGCTCGCCGGCACTGAGCTGGACCAGCCAGACGCGCATGGCGGCGGCCTGGTTCAGCGGCCAGCCCTGCGCCAGGGGCCCGGCAATCTCGGCGCCCAGGGACACCTCAACTCCCAGCTCTTCGGCCAGTTCGCGGTGCAGTGCGGCTTCACACGTTTCGTTGGGCTCCACCTTTCCGCCGGGAAACTCCCACATTCCGGCATACTGCTCGGGTGCTGACCGCCGGGCGGCCAGAAGGCTGCGTGGACTGCGAAGGTCGTCAACGATCGCGGCGCCGACCACCTGCTTCAACTCTGGATTCAACACAGCTCGAGTCTACGGTCCCCGCTGCACTACACTGGACGGCGATGGTTTAAAGCCGTCCCCGGCCCGGTTTCTCGCAGCAGAGTTGTCGCTGCGGGTTTTCCGTTGGTTTTTCCGGCGCGGAATACCGGCAGCCTCTCTCCCCATGCAGCTTGGCCATCCATGCGCGTCCGTGTCTCCACGGCTCCGCGGCTCACCGCTGATCCGAAAGCACCACACCCCATGCCTTCACCGAGCACCCCGGCTTCCAAAACCCGTCATGCCGGCCTGGCCATCACTGCCCTGGCCGCCGGCGGCTTCGCCATTGGCACCACGGAGTTCGCCATCATGGGCCTGCTGCAGGAAATGGTGACCGACCTTGGTATCTCCGTTCCTGCGGGCGGGCACGTCATTTCCGCCTACGCCCTCGGCGTTGTGGTCGGGGCTCCGCTGCTGGCGGCCCTCGGCGCCAAGATGCCGCGCAAGCGGCTGGCCCTGGGACTGATGGCCTTCTTTGCCGTTGCCAACCTCTCCTCATTCATCGCCCCGGACTACGGCTGGCTGCTGGTCACCCGGTTCCTCTCCGGGCTTCCGCACGGCGCCTTCTTCGGAGTGGCTGCCGTGATTGCCGCGTCCCTGGTGGCACCTACCCGGCGCGGCTGGGCCATCTCCATGGTGATGCTGGGCCTGAGCGTCGCCAATGTGATCGGTGTTCCTTTTGCGACCTGGCTGGGCCAGCAGGCAGGCTGGCGCTGGATGTTCGTGCTCGTCGGGGCGATAGCCCTGGTCAGCGTGGCCCTGGTTGCCCGGTTCGTGCCGTTCCAAGCGGCCCATCCCGATGCCAGCATCCGGCGCGAGCTCAGCGCCCTGCGCCGGATACAGGTGTGGCTGGCGCTGCTGGTCGGCACTGTTGGCTTTGGCGGCTTCTTCGCCGTTTACACCTACATCTCACCCACCATGACCGAGGTGGCAGGCCTCCCGCTCTCGGTGCTGCCGCTGATCGTGGGCCTGTACGGGGTGGGACAGGTGGTCGGCAACGTGGTCGGCGGCAGGATCGCTGACCGGTCCGTGATGGGGAGCATTTACGCGGTGCTGGCCGGCACCGCCGTGATCCTGGCGGTTTATGCCTGGGCGGTGCAGTACAAGGCCGGCGCCATCATCCTGGTTTTCCTGGTTGGTGCCGTGGGTTCCGCACTGACCCCGGCCCTGCAGACCCGTCTGCTGGACGTCTCCCCGGGAGCACCGTCACTGGCTTCCTCACTGAACCATGCGGCCCTGAACGTCGCCAATGCCCTGGGCGCCATGGTGGGCGGCCTGGTCATCGCCTGGGGCTGGGGGTTCCGGTCCCCTGCCGTCGTGGGTGCTGTCCTGGCCTTGCTGGGCCTGGGCATCGCACTGCTCAGCGGGGCGCTGGACCGCCGTCGGACGAGGCTGGGCCTGGAAGGTCCCCTTCAGCCCGCGGACGGTACAGATCCGGTTCCAGATAAATCACAGTCCTTGTAGGCATGGCGGCGGAGCGGATCCGGGCTTCTGCGGCGTTGATCGCCCGGGCAATCTGCTCTCCGGTTTCGCCCTCGCTGACGGAGATCTTCGCTGCTACGAGGAGCTCGTCCGGGCCCAGGTGCAGGGTCTTGAGGTGGATGATGCGGGTTCCGTCTTCGGTGATGGCGGACTCGATCTGCCGGACCATCGGCGCCGCGGCTGATTCTCCGAGCAGCAGCGACTTGGTTTCAAGCGCCAGGACCGCAGCGATAGCCACGAGCAGGACACCGATCATCGCTGTGCCCAGGGCGTCCCAGATGCCGTTGCCGGTGATCAGGGTCATGCCCACCCCGAAGAGCGCGAAAACCAGCCCGAGCAGGGCACCAAAATCCTCCAGCAGGATCACGGGCAGTTCCGGGGCCTTCGCGGTGCGGACAAACTGCACCCAGCCCTGGGTTCCGCGGACGTGGTTGGATTCCCGGATGGCGGTGCGGAAGGAGAACGATTCAGCGATGACCGCCCCGGCGAGGACGGCCAGGGGTACCCACCACCAGAATCCTTCGATGGGATGCGGGTCCTGCCACTTGGAGTATGCCTCGTACAGGGCGAACAAGCCGCCCACGCTGAAGAGCACGATCGAAACGATAAACGCGTAGATGTAGCGTTCCCGCCCATACCCGAACGGATGCTCGGGGCTGGCTTGGCGGCGTGCCCGTTTCCCTCCGATCAGCAGCAGGATCTGGTTTCCCGAGTCGGCTACTGAGTGGATTGCTTCCGCCAGCATCGAGGACGAACGGGTCAGGAAGAACGCCAGGAATTTGAGGGCCGCGATAACCAGGTTCGCGATCAGCGCTGCTACTACAGCCTTCGTCCCGCCGCTGGCAGCCATACAGCCTCCCTACACGCCTGAAGTCATGCTCCCCACGGGAACCCTGCCTACTTTAGCCGTTTTGGGCGCGGGCGGAGGCGTAGAGGCACACGGTTGCGGCGGTGCCGACGTTAAGGCTCTCAGCCTGTCCGTAGACGGGGACGGCAACCCGGTGGCCTGCGGCATCGAGTTCGTCCTGGGAGAGTCCCTGGGCTTCGTTGCCGAAGAGCCAGGCGGTCGGATTCTCCAGGCGGGGACCAGCTCCATCCGCGACATCAGCGTCCGGGGCCAGCCGGCGGAGCGCCGAGGCGTCCTGCAGCTTGTCCAGGTCCTGGTCGCCATACCCGTCAGCGGCGAGGATCGTGATGCCGGCGTCCTGCAGTGCACCGGCAAGTTCAGCGAACTCCACGCCGGAGACAACCGGAAGGTGGAAAAGTGAGCCGGCGGTGGACCGGACGGCCTTGGGATTATGGATGTCAACGCTGGAGGCCGTCAGGATCACAGCGTCAGCGCCAGCCGAGTCCGCGGCGCGCAGGATGGTCCCCGCATTCCCCGGATCGCGCACCTCGCACATCACGGCAAGCAGCTTCGGGCGGAGCGCCAGGACGTCGCTGAGCGCCGGGGACTCGATCCGGCAGACAGCCACGATTCCCTGCGGCGAGACGGTATCGGCCATGGCGGCCAGGACTTCGTCAGTGGCGAGCCGCAGCGGCAGTCCCTGGCTAAGTTCAGCCAGTTCCGGCAGGCGCTCCAGGCAGGCAGCAGTCGCGAAGACTTCAAGCACGACGCCGTTACGGCCTGAGCCGGCGGCGTTACGGTGCGCAACAAGGGCTTCCCGTACGGCCTGCGGTCCTTCAGCGAGGAACCGGCCGGTCTTTAAACGCGCCGGACGCCCCGCCAGCTTCGCTGCTTCCTTCACCCGATCAGCTCGGGGATTGGACATCAGCGGCGCTGGGGAGCGTCCGGCGTCAAACATGTTCAGCAGATACCGAACTTAGCCCTGGAACTTCTGGCGGGCTTCGCCGCCAGCAGGCTCCAGGCCGGCAGCCTTGGCTGCTTCCACGGAGTTGAACCAGTACTCGGCTTCAGTCTGCTCGTACCAGGTGGAACCCGGAACGTGGTACTTGCCGGTCGCGGCACCCTTGATAACAAAGCCCTCGGGAGCTTCGCCCTCGGAAGCCTTGAAACCGCCGTCTGCAACGGTGGCGGTGGCGGCCGGGGCAGCCTTCGCAGCCGGAGCAGCCTTAGCAGCCTTGGCCGGAGCCTTCTTGGCAACCGGAGCCGCGGCAGCGGCCGGCGCGGAGGTGTCGGACGGGAGGGCATCCTTGGCAACCTGAACCAGGGTGGCGAACGCGTTGGCGTCGTTCACGGCCAGCTCGGCGAGCATACGGCGGTCAACCTCGATCTCGGCAGCCTTCAGACCCTGGATCAGACGGTTGTAGGTGAGGCCGTTGGCGCGGGATGCAGCGTTGATGCGCTGGATCCAGAGGCGGCGGAAGTCACCCTTGCGCTTGCGGCGGTCACCGTAGCTGTACACGTACGAGTGCAGCAGCTGCTCTTTGGCCTTGCGGACCAGGCGCGAACGCTGTCCGCGGTAGCCCTTGGCGCGCTCGAGGATTACCCGACGCTTCTTATGGGCGTTAATCGCCCGCTTCACACGTGCCACGTGCGTACTCCTTAGAAATATGTCCCGCGCACTTCTTCACTGTGCGGTGGCCTGCAGGAGGCCACGGGAAAACTAGATGGTTGGTGGAACAGTCCTTTGGCGGACCGCCCGATGGAAGGATCGGCTACTTGCCGAGCATCTTCTTGATGACCTTCGCCTCGCCCGGGGTGACAATCTTGTCACCGGCGAGACGGCGGGTCAGGCGGGAGGACTTGTGCTCCAGGTAGTGGCGGCGGTTGGCCTGCTGGCGCTTGAGCTTGCCGGTACCGGTCAGCTTGAAGCGCTTCTTGGCGCCACTGTGGGTCTTCATCTTCGGCATGACTACCGATCTCCTTTTGATTTCCGCGGGACAAGCCCGCGGGGATATGGGCACCTGTAAAAGGTGTCAGGGTTTCCTAGGGACGCCTGGGCGTTCTAGCGGTGCTGCGCTTGGCCTACTCCGCAGTGCCAGGCTTCTTCTGGCCGGCACCCGGAGCGGGTGCCTTGCCAGCAGGCTTGGGTGCTGCGGCCGGCTTGGGCCGGGCAGCAGGCTTCGGCGCGGCCGGCTTGGCCGTCGGCTTCGGCATTGCTGTCGGCTTCGGCGCTTCCGCGGGCTTGGCTTCGGCAGGAGCCGTGCGGGCAGCAGGCTTAGCGGCCTGGGCCGGCTTTGCTGCAGCAGCCTTGGCGGCTTCCTCAGCACGGCGGGCGTCGGCTGCTGCCTTGTCCGCTGCGGCCTTCGCAGCCTGGGCTGCCTGCTCCTTCTCAGCCTTTTCCTTCTCTGCGCGGGCCTGGTCGGCCTCTGCAGCGGAGGAGCCAAGACGCAGGCCGTCCGGCAGGAGGTCTGCCAGGCTCTGCGTCATCGGGGCCTTGTCGGCACTGGTATCAACCCGTGCCGGCGCGTCCCCGTGCTTGGCGGCTTCGTTGGCTGCCTTGGACTCGGCGCGCTGGGAGGCGCGGCGGGCTTCGGCCTTGGCTTCGGCCTTGTTCTTGACCGGGCCGATCACCATCACCATGTTGCGTCCGTCGATGCGGGGGCTGGATTCAACAACACCCACCTCGGAGACATCCTCTGCGAACTTCTGCAGCAGGCGGATACCCATTTCGGGGCGCTGCTGTTCACGTCCGCGGAACTGGATCATGGCCTTGACCTTGTCACCCGCGCCGAGGAAGCGGAGGGCATGCCCGCGCTTGGTCTCGTAGTCGTGGGTGTCGATCTTCAGTCGGAAACGGATTTCCTTGAGGACCGTGTTGGTCTGGTTCTTGCGTGCCTCACGGGCCTTGACTGCGGCTTCGTACTTGTACTTGCCGAAGTCCATTAGTTTGCACACCGGCGGCTTGGCCTGCGGTGCTACCTCAACAAGATCCAGGTCGGACTCCGCTGCCAGACGCAGGGCGTCCTCGATCCGGACCACACCTACCTGTTCCCCAGCCGGTCCTACCAACCGCACCTCAGGGACACGGATCCGATCATTGATTCTTGGCTCGCTAATGTTGCAGCTCCTGTTTGATTCAAAACGGCTACCGCCTGCAAATGAAGAAGGCCTCCAATTGCAAGCGCAATCGAAGGCCTCGAGGGGTCAGCCGGCGCCGTTGAACAGCGCACTTTCCGCAGAGCATCATCCGAAGATGGTGCCCGGAAAGGGCCGACCTGAACCCGGCAACTCTGATCCGGCACTAAGCTGGATTAATCAGGTTGACGCGGGTGGGAGAGTCTCCGCTTGCATACCGGCTGTGTACTCAGGAAAGCAGCCCACTGCAGTGTTTCCACTGATTCTTCATCATGGCGGTGAGCTGCCAAAAGTAACGTCAACCGGTCGGTCTGTGACAAGCTTACCAGTATGAGTACCCCACAGAGCAATCCGGCTGGCGATTCTGCCCGCCACTCCTTCCCCGGAACTTCCGAAGAAGGCCATTCCCACGCTGAAGCACCCCAGGTTTCCTCCCAGGTGCGCGACATCGCAGAAGTTGCCGCCGTCGAGGTCATCACTACTGCTGCCGTCCACCTGATGAGTGCCGCCGCCGTAAAGTGCGGCCTGGCTGAGGGCTCCGACGCCGAGGAGCTGAAGGACCTGGACGAGGCCCGCAAGCTGATTACTGCGCTTGCCGGGTTCGTCACCGCAGCCGCACCCGAAATCGGCAGCCAGCATGCGGGTCCGTTGCGCGACGGCCTCCGGTCCCTGCAGCTTGCGTTCCGCGAGGCCTCCTTGGTGCCGGACGCGCCGGGCCAGGGCCCGGGCGAGAAGTTCACCGGTCCGGTCAACTAGTTCCCAGCAGCAAAAAGCCCGAAGAGTGCAGACTCTTCGGGCTTTTTGCTGCGCTGGATGGCTTTTGTTAGACCGTTATGCGCCGGCGGATAACCACGGCACGGGTACCCAGGGTGAGGAGCGCCATCATCGCTGCAGCGGCTCCCGCGAAGACGAAGCCGGACCACGGGCCGATGGTGTCGATTGCTGCTCCGGCCAGCGGGGCTCCGATGGCCGTTCCGGTGGTGAGCGCGGAACCGTACCAGCCCATGGCTTCGCCCCGCCGTTCCTCGGATACGAGGTCAGCGACCCGTTCCGAGGCCGCCGAAAGCACCGGAGCGCAGAGCAGGCCGCCCGGGATGGACAGCAGTGCCAGGCTGAGCGTGTCCGTGGCGAGGGACATGGGCAGGGTCAGCACAGCCATGGCCAGCAGCAGCAGCATCGGTGAGATCCGCCGGGTCATCGCACCGTAAAGCAGACCGCCCACCAGCGAGGCAGCGCACCAGACGGCAAAAACGATGCCCAGTTTGCCCGGGTCTCCGGAAGATTCGACCAGGGCAACGATCCCGACGTCGGTGCTGGCCAGCAGCAGCCCGGCGCCGGCCGCGACTACGAAGACGACGGCGACGCTGACGGTCATCCACGAGAATCCGGCCGCAATCCGGCGCAGGAGCCCCCCGGCGTTCGCTGGGTCAGCGGCGTCTGCGGCTGCTCCTGCCGCCTGGGCCAGTTCAGCGGCCGGCTCACGCACGTGTGCCGGGGCACCGGTGACGACGGCGGCGGTCGCCGCCTCCACGTCGTCCGGCGGGACAGTGCCGTCTGAAACGGAACGGGTGGGTGGGTTGAACCACATCAGGAACAGTCCGGCAGCCGCCGTCGAAATTCCCACCAGGGTCAGGCCGACCGCACTGGAGATGGAGGTGGCCAGGATGGCGCCCACGGCGGGGCCTCCCATAAACACGATTTCCGTAGCAATGGAGTCCAGGGTGAACGCCGTGCGGCGCTTCTCCCCCGTGGCCAGGACACCCAGCGACTGGCGGACCACGCTGAAGACCGGCAGGGTAAAGAGGCCACCGACCAGGGCCAGCACCAGAAGCCACTCATAGCTGACGTGCGGTGCGATGGACCAGATGACGGCCTCGGAAATGACGGACGGAATCAGCGCCTTGCGCAGCCCCACGTTGTCCACCCGGCGGCCGCGCCACGGTGCGCCGACGGCGATGCCGATAGTGACCACAGCGGCCACTGCGCCGGCTGCCGCGTAGCCCTTGTCCAGGGTGAGCACCACGTGCAGTGTCAGCAGCACACCGGCTGCAGCATGCGGAAAACGGGCAAGCATTCCAACCAGGAGCACCCGGCGGACTGGGACGATCGTCAGCAGGTCCCGGTAGAGACGAAAATTCACTGCACTTCTCTTCTGGCCCGCGGGCCTCTCAGCGCGTGATCTTCAGTTCCAGTGAATCCACGCGCTCAACAAATTCGGGGTGGGCGGCCAGGCTGCGCTGCAGGGCCGCCGCGATGGACTGTACGCCCTCCGGGTCAAGGCCTGGTGCCAGCTGGAGCGTGACCCGCAGCTCCGGCCCGGCACCTCCGCCGGAAACCAGCGTACCGCCTGCCGTCCGGGAAGAAACGCCACCCGCGGCCGAGAGCTGGATTTGCCGGACAGCCGGCTGCTGTGCGGCCGCGTCCGAGACAATTGCGGCCAGGGAATCGTCCGCATAGGACGGCACCCACTCCCGCTGCTGGGCCAGGGCCCAGGTAGCCGGACGGCGCACCACGAAAGTCACGTCGCTGCCGGGGTCGATCACCAGCAGCTGTGCCTCTTCAGCCACCGCCGAGAGGG
The DNA here is from genome assembly GCF_023167125.1 of Arthrobacter sp. Helios. Taxonomy (NCBI): domain Bacteria; kingdom Bacillati; phylum Actinomycetota; class Actinomycetes; order Micrococcales; family Micrococcaceae; genus Arthrobacter; species Arthrobacter sp. Helios. Next base: position 855,579 of record NZ_CP095402.1, on the reverse strand, counting down.
CAGCCCGCGGAGCGTAGACCGCCACCGGCCGTGCCTGGGGATGCCAGCGGGAGAGGGAGTCCACGGAGGAAAACACCGGCAGCGCTTTCCGTCCGTCCGGGGCGGTGAGGGTCACCAGGGCCAGGTCCGCTTCCTTGTCGGCAGTCAGTCCGTGCTCTGATTCGGCTTCCTCGCCTAGCGTCGCGATGATGGCGACGTAGACCCGGGCCGCTGCCAGGGATGCAACAACCTCGGCTTCGGTTCCCGTGCCCGCGGCCAGAGCCTCAATGGCGGCGGTGTACCCGGCGTCGGGCTTCCCGTCATCCTGGTCGAAGCGGTGCAGCGGGTTGCCGTCCCCTTCCAAGCTGCGGCCGGCCCACGGCTGGCCGGCGGAGTCGGTGGCTCCCCCGGCACCAGCCAGTGCGGCGGCGATATGCCCGGGCAGTTCACGTTTGGCCATGGCTGTCAGCGTTCCGGGTGACCTGCGACGTCGAGTGCCTGGGGCAGCGTAAACGCGCCGGCGTACAGCGCCTTCCCGACGATGGTGCCTTCCAGGCCAAGCGGAACCAGTTCGCGCAGCGCTGCGAGGTCGTCAAGGCTGGAGATCCCGCCGGAGGCAACAACCGGGCGGTCGGTGCGGGAGAGCACCTCGCGGAGCAGCTCGATGTTCGGTCCGCGGAGCGTTCCGTCCTTGGTGACGTCGGTGACGACATAGCGGGGGCAGCCGGCCTCTTCGAGGCGGGCGAGGACCTCCCAGAGGTCTCCGCCTTCCTTGGTCCAGCCGCGCGCCGCGAGCGTGGTGCCGCGGACATCCAGTCCGACGGCGATGGCATCGCCGTAGCGGGCGATGGCGCTGGCTGTCCATTCCGGGTTCTCCAGGGCAGCAGTTCCCAGGTTCACGCGGCGGGCACCGAGTTCGAGGGCCTTTTCCAGGGAGGCGTCGTCGCGGATACCGCCGGAAAGCTCCACTTTGATATCCAGTGCCTTGACTACCCGCTTGAGCAGCGGAAGGTTGCTGCCCCGGCCGAAGGCTGCGTCCAGGTCCACCAGGTGCACCCACTCGGCGCCGTCGTTCTGCCACGCCATGGCCGCGTCCAGCGGGTCGCCGTAGCTGGTCTCGCTGCCGGCTTCCCCCTGGACCAGGCGGACGGCCTGGCCGTCGGCCACGTCCACTGCGGGCAGGAGTTCAAGGATGGGGGTTTCTGTGAGCGTCATGTTCTGCTTTCAGTGATTCCGGCTCAGAGGCCGTAGGTGAGTAGGTAGGCGCCTAGCAGGGACATGCCCGCCAGGACCCAGAAGCTGATGCTGATAAACCTGGGCAGGCCCTGCCTGCGGAAGGAGATGGCTCCGCCGGCCAACAGGCCGGCTACACCCATAAGAATTACGCTCCACATGGCCTACCCCAGTCCCTTGAGCCAGTTTTCGAGCAGGGCAGCGCCTGCATCGCCGGACTTTTCCGGGTGGAACTGAGTGGCGCTCAGCGGACCATTTTCCACGGCTGCGACGAACGGACCGCCGTGGTTGGCCCAGGTCACCTGGGGCGGATTCATGGCCGGCTGGGTGACGTCGAAGTCCCATTTCTGCACGCCGTAGCTATGCACAAAGTAGAACCGTTCGTCCTCTATGCCCTTGAACAGGCTCGAGCCGGCCGGTGGCTCGACGGTGTTCCAGCCCATGTGCGGCACCACCTCGGCGGCCAGGCGCTCCACAACGCCGGGCCACTCGCCCATGCCCTCGGTCCGCACGCCGTGCTCGACGCCTTCTTCGAAGAGGACCTGCAGGCCCACGCAGATCCCCAGGACCGGCCTTCCGCCGGCCACCCGGCGTCCGATCATCCGCAGAGCGTCAACATCCTTGAGTCCCTGCATCACCGCGGCAAAGGCTCCCACACCCGGCACCAGGAGCCCGTCGGCGTTCAGCACGTCCGCTGACTTGGAGCTCAGGGTTACGTCGGCGCCGACCCGTTCCAGCGCGCGGACGGCCGAGTGGATGTTGCCTGATCCGTAGTCCAGGACAGTAACGCGGCGACTACTCAAAGCGCACCCTTGGTGGACGGGATTCCCTCAACGCGGGGATCCGGCTCGACGGCGGCACGGAGTGCGCGGGCAAAGGCCTTGAACTGCGCCTCTACAATGTGGTGCGGATCCCTGCCGCCGAGAACTGTCATGTGCAGGCAGATCTGGGCGTGCAGGGTGATCGCCTCAAAGACGTGGCGGGTCAGCGACCCGGTGAAGTGCCCGCCGATCAGGTGGTATTCCTGGCCGGCCGGCTCGCCCGAGTGCACCAGGTACGGTCGGCCGGAAATGTCGACGACGGCGTTGGCCAGGGCTTCATCGAGCGGCACGGTGGCTTCTCCGAAGCGGCGGATGCCTGCCTTGTTGCCCAGTGCGGTCTTCAGCGCTTCACCGATGCTGATGGCCACGTCCTCCACGGTGTGGTGCGCGTCGATGTGGGTATCGCCGGTGGCCTTGACCGTGAGGTCAACCAGGGAGTGCTTGGCCAGTGCGGTCAGCATGTGGTCGTAGAACGGCACCGAAGTGCTGATGTCTGAACGGCCGGTGCCGTCCAGGTCCAGTTCCACGAGCACGGACGATTCGCTGGTGGTCCGCTCGAGGCGGGCGGTGCGTCCGATGGCGGTTTCCACGGTCATTGAAGGTTCCTTTGAAAGAAGGGGGTCTCTGGTACCAGTCTAGTGTTTGCAGACGGCCGGGTCCGAAGCGGGAGCGGGCTCCGGCACTAGGATGCGAGCAGCGCCCGGAGGCTGGTGAGGAACGCCGTGGTCTCGGCCTCGGTTCCCGCAGTGACCCGCAGATGCCCGGGAATGCCGACATCGCGGATCAGCACGCCCGCATCAAGCAGTCCCTGCCAGATCCGGGCGGGATCCTCAAGGCCGCCGAAGAAGACGAAGTTGGCATCCGAGGGTGCCGGCTGCAGGCCCAATGCCGTCAGTTCGGTGACGATGCGGTCGCGCTGGGCCTTGATGTCCTCGACGTTGGCCAGGAGCGCGCCGGCGTGGGCCAGGGCGGCGTTGGCGGTGGCCTGGGTGACCGCGGACAAGTGGTAGGGCAGCCGGACAAGGCGCAGGGCATCAGCAATCTCTGGGGCGGCGGCGAGGTACCCGAGACGGGCACCGGCCAGCGCAAATGCCTTGCTCATGGTCCGGGATACGATCAGCCGCTCCCTGCCCGGGAGCAGTTCCAGGGCACTCGGAGTGCCAGCGTGGGAGAACTCAGCGTAGGCCTCATCCACGATCACGACGGCGTTCGATGCGGCACCTGCTTCGTAGACGGCCTCCACGACGTCCAGTCCGAGGGCAGTTCCCGTGGGGTTGTTCGGCGTGCAGAGGAACACGATGTTCGGAGCTGCGGCCCGTACCTGTGCAGCCGCGGAGTCCGCGGTCAGGGTGAAGTCCGCCGCGCGTTCGCCGGTGAGGTAACGGGTGCCTGTTCCGCTGGAAAGCAGCGGGTACATCGAGTAGGTGGGCGGGAAGCTCATGGCAGTCCGGCCGGGCCCGCCGAAAGCCTGCAGCACCTGCTGCAGAACCTCATTGGAGCCGTTGCCGGCCCAGATGTTTTCGATACCCAGCCCGTGCCCAAGGTAGGCGGCGAGCCGTTCCCGGAGTTCGGTGAATTCCCGGTCCGGGTACCGGTTGAGCCCGGGCACTGCCTGCTGCACAGAGGCGGTGATTGCCTCCTGCACTTCCTGGGGCAGTCCATGGGTGTTTTCGTTGACGTTCAGCAGGATGGGCACTTCCAGCTGCGGCGCACCGTAGGGAGTGAGCCCCCGGAGATCGTCACGCAGGGGAAGTCGGTTGAGTTTTTCCAGCTGTTCAGTCACCTGTCCAGCTTAAGCCGCACCCTCCTCCGCACAGAATCCGCGGCTCAAGGTGACGCTGGATAAAGCTCCGGAAGGGACAGCCCCGTCGGATCCGGCCCGCCTTCTCTGCTGCCGGAACCATTGCGGGAACCATTGCAGGAGTGCTAGCCGGAAACCGGAATGTACAGCTGGGCACCGGCGGGAACCACGGCGTCCGAGAGGTTGTTCAGTTCCATGATGTCGGCGATCACTTCGCGGGGATCCCGCTCCGGTGCGTATTCGGCCGCCAGCCCCCAGAGCGAGTCTCCCGTGCTGACGCTGATCTGCTGGGTCCGGGTCACCTCGCCGGAGCCGCCTGCGGCCAGAGCCGGTGCGGTGAAGAAGCCGACGAAGGTCAGGAGCGCTGCCCCGCCGAGCATGATGGGGGCGCCCACAAGCAGGAGCCGTCCGCGGCGGGTCAGGCGGAGCGGCGCAGCGGACGCTGCCTGCCTCGGCGCCGCAGCGGCGGTGGAGGCGGAGCGGGAAGCCTGGGCGGGGCCGGAAGTCTGGGAGGTGCGGGAAGTCTGGGAGGTGCGGGCAGGGCGGGCAAAGCTCAGGGATGTGCGGGGTGCCGCAAGCTGAACTGTCATGGCAAAACCTTTCCGGTTCGAACCAGGTCCGGATACAGCCGTAACTCCACGGCTTCGAAACTGACTTCGAACAGTTGGCAACCTTGAATCGAACATGTATTCGATTCCTGCTGTTCCTTTTCTAGCATCTATCTACGAACGATGTCGAGACTCACTCGAACAAATGTTTGAAAATGACCTTCCGCTCCCCTAGCGTTAAGACAAGTGGAGAAGCCATTCCCGCGGTTCCGGCACTAAACCGGAGCCGCAGTGAATCTGAATTTTGTCTGTACTGCTCAAAATTGCTCAGGATTACTCAGACTGGCTCTGATTTGCTCTGATTTACTGATTTGCCGTTCGAAATCAGGGAACCATCCACCACTGACATTGCAGTGACCAGCACCAACCGCCCCGGCCCGGCCGGATGCTCGAAGGGAAGCCGAAGTGCCCCGTAGGACCAACTCCGAAGGCCGTCCGGCTGTGTCCGCTCAGACCGGTTCCATCCGTCCCAAGTCGCTGACGCCCCGGCAAAAGAAGATCCTCGAGACCATCCAGGCTTCCGTTACCGCCAACGGTTACCCGCCTTCCATGCGGGAGATCGGCGACACGGTGGGGCTCGCGAGCCTGTCCAGCGTGACCCATCAGCTGAGCCAGCTGGAAAAAATGGGCTACATCCGCCGCGACCCCAAGCGTCCGCGGGCAATGGAGATCCTCGTGCCCCTGCTGATGCACACCGAGCGGACCGGGGCGGGAGCGGGTGCCGGGGCCAAGTCAGCGGAGGCGGATTCCGCTGCGGAGTCGAACGTTACGGAGCTGACGACGGCCGTGGACACGGCTATGGTCCCCCTCGTGGGCCGGATCGCTGCCGGCGGTCCTATCCTGGCCGATCAGGTCGTCGAGGAGATGATCCCGCTGCCGCGCCAGCTGGTCGGCCACGGCGAGCTGTTTATGCTCCGGGTCTCCGGCGATTCAATGGTTGACGCGGCGATCTGTGACGGCGACTGGGTTGTGGTCCGCCGCCAGCCGACGGCCGAGAACGGTGACATTGTGGCTGCGCTCCTGGATGACGAGGCCACGGTCAAGACCTTCCGGCAGCGCAACGGCCACACCTGGCTCCTGCCCCAGAACACCCGTTACGAACCGATCATGGGCGACCACGCGACCATCATGGGCAAGGTTGTTTCCGTGATGCGGTCCCTCTAGCCGCTTCCCGAAGGAGGCAGCACAGGAACGGGAAGGCCCCGGCAGCCGCCCGCTCCACTGGCTGCCTGCTTCACCGCCCGCCTCACGTCCCTGCTAGGACGCCGCTTTCTGGGCAGCGCTGAGCCGTTCAAGGATTCCCAGGGCGACGCTGCGGTCGGTGGTGGACCAGAACGGCGGCAAGGCCGCACGCAGGAACCCGCCGTAACGGGCATTCGCCAGCCGGGAATCAAGAACGGCGACCATACCGCGGTCACCCGATGCCCGGATCAGCCGTCCAGCGCCCTGGGCGAGCCGGACAGCGGCATGGGTTGCGGAGACCGTCATGAACCCGTTGCCGCCGGCTTTCGCCACGGCCCGGGTGCGTGCCGTCATCAGTGGATCATCGGGCCGCGGGAAGGGAATGCGGTCGATCACCACCAGGCGGCAGGCCTCCCCCGGAACGTCGACGCCCTGCCACAGAGACATGGTTCCGAACAGGCAGGTGGCGTCCTCCTCGGCAAACTGCTTCACCAGCGCTGACATAGAGGACTCGCCCTGGCACAGGATCGGGAAATCAACCCTGAGCCGCATCGCCGCGGCAGCCTCCTCTGCTGCCCTGCGGGAGGAGAATAAGCCCAGGGCACCGCCTCCGGAGGCCTTGAGCAGCGCTTCCAGTTCGTCGAGCTGAGCCGGTGATGTTCCCCGTTCCGGCTTCGGCAGGTCCCGGGCTACGTAGAGCACACCCTGCCGCGGATAGTCGAAGGGGCTGCCGACGTCGGTGCCGGTCCAGGCCGGTGCGGCCGCGCCCACCAGGCCAAGACCACCGGCTACGGGACCGAATTCCGACCCGATCGCCAGCGTCGCCGAGGTCAGGACCACAGTGTGGCCGTCAAAGAGACCGTCGCGCAGCCGTCCGGCGACGGACAGCGGGGCAACGTTCAGGGTCGCCGGCGAGGAGTCGTCCGGCGGGGAGTAGCCCTCGCCGGGGGCGAATGTGCTGGTCCTCGACGCCCAGACAACTTCACCGGCGTCGGGCGCGCTGACCAGCCGCTCACAGAGTTCCAGCACAGCCAGCAGCCGCGACCGGGCCATTTGGCGCCCTCCGTCACCGGCATCGCCACCCTCGGGCTTGGAATCGGAGAGGGCGGCCCGGCAGGCTTCCCGCACCCTGCCTACGGCCAGTTCCTGCTCCTCGTTCAGGCCGGAGGGAAGCAGGCCCGCAGGAATTCCTTCCACTGACGCGTCGAACGCACGGCCGGCCGCCGCCAGCTCCTCCACCGACGCCGACGTGTGCTTGCGCGCGGCAGTCACGGCGGCGCTGATGACCGTCCCGGAAAGCTGACCCGTAACAGCGCCGGTAACGCGGTCCTGCAGTTCGTGCGCTTCATCAATGACAACAACGTCGTAGTCCGGCAGGACAGCGAGTCCTTCAAAAGCGCTGATGGCCAGCATGGCGTGGTTGGTGATAACCAGGTCCGCCACCGCGGCCTTCGCCCGCGCACGTTCGCTGAAACAGTGTTCGGCAACCGGACAGCGCTGGGCACCGAGGCATTCCATGGAGGTCACGGAGACCTGGCGCCAGGCACGGTCCGTGACCCCGGGCAGCAGCTCGTCCCGGTCCCCTGTGTCGGTTTCCTCGGCCCACTCGCGCAGCCGGACGACTTCGCGGCCGAGCGCCGACGTCGGGCCTGCCTCCGGCGCAGGATGGGCAACACCCCGGTCATCGCCGAGCGTGAACAGCGCACCGGGATCATCGTCCTCCGGAAAACCGCCGCCGGTCTTGTGGACGCAGACGTAGTTGCTTCGGCCCTTCAGCAGGGCGACGTCGACCTCACGGGGCAGTTTCGGCTGCAGGGCGCTCAGCAGCCGCGGCAGGTCACGGCCCACAATCTGCGCCTGCAGCGCCAGCGTCGCCGTGGAGACCAGGGCTGGTTTGCTGCTTTCCAGGGAATGATGGATCAGCGGCACCAGGTAGGCCAGCGATTTACCGGTGCCGGTACCGGCCTGCACCAGCAGGTGCCGGCCGGATTCGAAGGATTCGGCCACCTGCCGGGCCATCTCATGCTGACCTGGCCGGTTTTGCCCTCCCATGGCGGCGACGGCGGTGTCCAGAAGTTCCAGGACCTCCGTGCCCGCATCCTTTTTAGGCATGGTGGACGAACTGCTCCAGCTCCGGTGCCAGGGCATCACGAACCAGCACACGCATGTGGGTCCCGCCTTCCTCATGCTCCAAAGTCAGGATTTCCGCATCCTGGCTGTGCAGGCGGGAGACGACGTCGCCTCGCTGGTACGGAACCAGGAGGTCCAGTTCGACGCCGGGCCGGGGAATCCCTTCGGAGATCGCCTGGAGCAGTTCGTCCAGTCCCTGCCCGGTGCGCGCCGAGACCACAACGGTCCTGGACTCGCGCTGGCGCAGGCGTTCGATCACGAACGGGTCGGCGGCATCGGCCTTGTTCAGCACGATGATTTCCGGGATCCGCCGCGCGTCCACGTCGGCGAGGACGGAACGCACCGCTGCGATCTGTCCTTCGGGGTCCGGATGGGAAGCATCCACAACGTGCAGGATCAGGTCGGCGTCGGCCACCTCCTCCAGCGTGGAGCGGAAGGCTTCCACCAGCTGGGTCGGCAGGGAGCGGACAAATCCGACGGTATCGGCCAGCGTGTAGCCGATGCCGTCCGGCGTTTCCGCCCGGCGGATGGTCGGGTCCAGCGTAGCGAACAGTGCGTTTTCCACCAGGACGCCGGCGTCGGTCAGCCGGTTCAGCAGCGAGGACTTTCCGGCGTTGGTGTAGCCGGCAATCGCGACGGAAGGCACCTGGTTGCGCTGCCGGTTGGCCCGCTTGGTTTCCCGGGCCGGTTTCATGCCCGCTATCTCACGGCGCAGCTTGGCCATGCGGGTGCGGATCTTCCGCCGGTCGAGTTCGATCTTTGTTTCACCGGGACCGCGGGAACCCATACCGGCACCGGCGCTGCCCACCTGGCCACCGGCCTGGCGGGACATGGATTCACCCCAGCCGCGCAGGCGCGGAAGCAGGTATTCCAGCTGTGCCAGTTCCACCTGGGCCTTGCCCTCGCGGGACTTTGCATGCTGGGCGAAGATGTCCAGGATCAGGGCCGTCCGGTCGATGACCTTGACCTTGACGATGTCCTCCAGGCCGCGGCGCTGGGACGGCGAAAGCTCGCTGTCCACAATCACGGTATCCGCGCCCGTGGCCATCACAATGTCCTTGAGCTCCTGCGCCTTGCCGGATCCGAGGAAGGTTCCGGGGTCCGGCTTCAGGCGGCGCTGCACAATGCCGTCCAAAACCTCCGACCCGGCGGTCTCGGCCAGGGCAGCCAGTTCCTGAAGCGAATTCTCCGCATCTGCGGCCGTACCTTCGGTCCACAGACCGGCCAGGACGACCCGTTCCAGCCGGAGCTGCCGGTACTCGACCTCAGTGACGTCTTCAAGTTCCGTCGACAGGCCGGCAACACGCCGGAGGGCCCGGCGGTCCTGCAGGTCCTGCTGATCCCCGTCGGCATCGGAGTGCTCGTCTGCCTGCGCCGAAAGTGCCTGGGCCTGCCCCCGGATTCCGGCTGCAGTTCCGTGCGGCACGCTGCGCTTGGCTTCTGCGGCGTCTTCCTTAGCCAGGATCCGGTCGATGACGCCCTGGATTTCCTCGGGTTTGAGGTCGGAGGGGCTCGAGCCGGCAGCGGGACGGGAATTGTTGATGGTCATAATCTCCTTAGAAGCGGTACTAACCATGGTAGGCCAGAGGACCCACATTGTGTCGGCCGTCCAGAGAGTTGTGCAAGACGTGCCAGGCGGCACAGACAACGGCTGACCGGTGCTTTCCGGTCCCGCAGCGGGCCGCGGAACCACTAATCTGGTTAGTTATGGGTTCAGAGCATTACTTCAGTTCACAGCCGTCCTCACCGGAGGTCCGCAGGCCGCTGCACGTCACCTTGGCCGGCCAGGAGCGCACACTTGCCACGTCCGGCGGAATCTTCAGCCCCGATGGCCTTGATAAGGGAACGCAGGTCCTGCTCTCAGGTATTCCCGATCCGGCGCCGGCCGGGAACCTGCTCGACATCGGGTGCGGCTGGGGTCCCATTGCCCTGACCATGGCCTTGAAGTCCCCGGCCGCCCAGGTCTACGCCGTGGACGTCAACGAACGGTCCCTGGGATTGACCCGTGACAACGCCGCATCCCTGGGCCTGGCCAACGTGCACGCCCTGCTCCCGGACGCCGTGGATCCCGGACTGGAGTTTGCCACCATCTGGTCCAACCCGCCCATCCGCGTCGGCAAGGAAGAGCTCCATGCCCTGCTGCTGCAGTGGCTGCCGCGCCTGGCCCCCGGCGGAACCGCATGGCTGGTGGTGCAGAAGAACCTGGGCTCGGACTCCCTGCAGCGCTGGCTGGGCGAGAACCTCGGCGCCGGCTTTACGGTGGGCCGTTACAGCACCGCCAAGTCCTTCCGGATCATCCTCGTCGAGCGCAGCAGCGGCCCTGCCTAGAGCAGCGTTCCGCGGGCCACAAGAACGGCGGGGCCGCTGAGTTCCACGTGCTCACGGCCGTCAGCGCCGGCCAGGAACCGAACGCCGAGTTCACCGCCGGGCACCCGGACGTGCCACGCGTCCGGGGCTCCGGCTCCGGCCCAGAACCGGGTGGCGGCTGCTGCCGCGCAGGCCCCGGTGCCGCAGGAGAGGGTTTCGCCCACACCGCGTTCGTGGACGCGCATGGTCAGCTGTCCCACGCCGTCGAGCACCAGCGGCTCGGCGGGCACAACGAACTCCACATTGGTGCCATTCGCCGGAACGGGTTCAACCGAGGGAGCCTTGGCCAGGTCGGTCGCGGCCAGTTCCGACAGCTCGGCCAGGGCAACGACTGTGTGCGGATTGCCCATGCTCACGGAGAGTCCCGGGCGCGGCACCTCCAGGCCTCCTGCGTTGACGACGGTGTCCATGGCCTTGGCCGCGGCATGGTCCGGGAAGATGAACTCCCACGGCCCCATGTCCACGGCGTAGCCCGTGTCCGTCCGGGTGACCGTCTTCAGCCCGGCACGCGTGCCGATCGGCAGCACGTCGCCGGGTGCCAGCTGCACCAATCCTTCTTCGAGCAGGAAGTGCACAAAAACCCGTACGCCGTTGCCGCACATTTCCGAGCTACTGCCGTCACCGTTGCGGTAATCCATGAACCACACGGCGTCCGGGTTGGTCTGCAGGACAGCCTGGCCTTCGGGCAGGTGCTCGGACCGGACCGCGCGGATGAAGCCGTCGGCCCCGATTCCGCTGTGCCGATCACATACTGCCGCAACTTCAGCGGCGCTGAGGTCCCGCAGACCGTCGGGATCTGCCACCAGAATGAAGTCGTTGCCGGTGCCGTGGCCCTTGGCAAAGGACAGGCCGGTGGTGCCGGAGGGCAGACCGGAAGCGGACAGGGCGGCGGGGGAAGTTGTGCTCACCCTTCAAGAATAGCCGCGGCTGCCTGGTTCACCAGTTCGGGATCGTCGAAGTCCAGCCAGGCGACGCGCGGGTCGGCACGGAACCAGGTGAGCTGCCGCCGGGCGAACTGCCGGGTTGCAACCACGGTGTCCTCGATGGCCCGCCCCGTGGTCCATTCGCCGTCGAGCACTTTCAGGAACTGGGCGTAGCCCAGGGCCCGGCCGGCTGTTTTGCCGGTACGCAGCCCGGCCGCGTCCAGCCGCCGGACTTCAGCTTCCAGTCCCTGTTCCACCATGAGGTCAACGCGGCGGGCCAGCCGCTGATGCAGGAGGCTGCGTTCCACCGACAGCCCTATCTGCACTGCCGGCTGGACGTAGGTGCGGTCCGGCATGAAGGAGCTGAACGGACGGCCGGTGAGCTCATGGACCTCCAGCGCCCGGACGATCCGCCGGGCATCACCCAGGCGCGCCGCGGACACCGGATCAACCTCCTGCAGCCGGGCTCGAAGGACCTCAAGGCCAGCTTCGGCCACCTCCGTTTCCAGCCGGCGGCGGAGTTCGGGGTCCGTTCCGGGAAACTCCAGCACATCCAGGGCAGCGCGGACGTAGAGCCCGGACCCGCCGACAAGGATGGGATACCGGCCGCGGGACTGGATCTGAGTGATCAGCGCCCTGGCCTGGGTTTGAAAGGCCGAGACGCTGGCTTCCTCCGTCACATCCATGATGTCGAGGAGGTGGTGCGGCACACCGCCGCGCTCCGCCACGGGAAGTTTCGCGGTCCCGATGTCCATGCCACGGTAGAACTGCATGGAGTCAGCGTTGATGATCTCCCCGCCGAGGCGCTGTGCCAGCGCCACGCCCAGGTCCGATTTGCCGGAACCGGTGGGGCCGACGACGGCGACAACGGGGAATTCGCTGCCGGTCACCGGCGCGGGGGCAGGACGGGCATACCCAGCGAAACGCCGGCGCGGGCGCCGTCTGACGCGGGGGCGGGAACGCCGCAGGAATCGGCCTGCGCCCGGTCCCAGGCATCTCCGGCGCGCGAGCGGCGCAGCGAGTAATCGGCAGCCGAGGCTGGATCAGACACCAGGTGGAACGCGGCAGCGGAGGTAATGGGAACCGTCACCAGGTCCCCCGGGCGGGGTACCGGAGCACCCTCGGGCACTGAGAAGTGCACCAGGCGCTGGTCGCGTGAGCGGCCGGACAGCCGGCCGGTCTCCTCAGACTTCCGCCCGGACGCGGCGGTGACCATCACTTCGACGGTGGTGCCGACCTGCTTGGCGTTCTCCTCCGCAGCAATCCTGTCCTGCAGGGCAGTCAGGCGCTCGAAACGTTCCTGGACTACTGCCTTGGGCAGCTGGTCCGGGAGGTCGGCGGCCGGGGTGCCGGGGCGCTTGGAGTACTGGAAGGTGAAGGCGGTGGCGAACCGGGCCTGCTCCACGACGTCGAGCGTGGCCTGGAAATCCTCTTCGGTCTCCCCCGGGAATCCGACGATGATGTCCGTGGAGATGGCGGCGTGGGGCATCTGCTGCCGCACCCGGTCCAGGATGCCCAGGAACTTCTTGGACCGGTAGGAACGGCGCATGTCCTTGAGCACCTTGTCCGATCCGGACTGCAGCGGCATATGCAGCTGCGGCATCACATTGGGGGTTTGTGCCATCGCGTCGATGACGTCGTCGGTGAAGGCCGCAGGATGCGGGCTGGTGAAGCGGACACGTTCCAGTCCGTCGATTGACCCGCAGGCGCGCAGCAGCTTCGCGAACGCCCCGCGGTCGCCGAATTCCACGCCGTAGGAGTTGACGTTCTGGCCCAGCAGCGTGACCTCGATCGCGCCGTCGTCGACCAGAGCCTGCACTTCGGCAAGGATCTCTCCCGGCCGGCGGTCGCGCTCCTTCCCGCGCAGGGCGGGAACGATGCAGAAGGTGCAGGTGTTATTGCAGCCGACTGAGATGGAGACCCATCCGGAATACACCGAGTCCCGCTTGGTGGGCAGTGTGGAGGGGAAGACCTCCAGGGATTCCAGAATCTCCAGCTGGGCGGCGTCATTGTGGCGGGCCCGTTCCAGCAGCGCCGGCAGGGCGCCGATGTTGTGGGTGCCGAAGACGGCGTCCACGAACGGAGCCTTGGCCAGGATGGTGTCCCGGTCCTTCTGCGCCAGGCAGCCGCCGACGGCAATCTGCATCCCCGGACGGGATTCCTTCACATGGGCGAGCTGGCCAAGGTTGCCGTAGAGCTTGTTGTCCGCGTTTTCCCGCACGGCGCAGGTGTTAAAGACAACGACGTCGGCTTCCGCACCGTCGGCGGGAATGTAGCCGGCACCTTCGAGAAGGCCGGAGATCCGCTCAGAGTCGTGCACGTTCATCTGGCACCCGAAAGTGCGCACCTGATAGGTGCGCAGGTGCGTCTGCTTAGATGCGTCGAAGGTCTCAGCGGGGGCGGGGCGGGATACAGACAGGCTCACCGTACTAGGGTACGTCGCGCTGGAGGCGCGGCCCCAATTTCCCGGCCTTTCCCGGCCGGCACCCTTGCTCCCTGGACGCGGCTCACCCGCTGCCGGTCGTGCGGGACGGCGGAGCCAGGCCCAGCCCGGGCCTAGTACCAGTTGTTCGCGTAGTGGAAGTTCAAGGCCGAGCAGGGGCTTCCGTACCGGGACTCGATGTAGGTCAGCCCCCAGTTGATCTGCGTCTTATAGTTCGTCTGCCAGTCTCCGCCGGCTGTGGCCAGCTTGGTGCCGGGCAGGGCCTGCGGAATCCCGTAGGCGCCGCTGCTGGCGTTGGTGGCGCTGGTAAGCCACTCGGATTCCTTGGTCCACAGGGTGTTCAGGCAGGTCATTTCCGAGGCACCCCAGCCGTGTCCACCCAGCGCTGCGGCTGCGTAGGCCTTCGCTCCCGCGGGGTCATTGACGGGAACCGGTTCCGCAGCGATTCTGGCGGCTTCGGCAGCCGCAGCCTCTTCGGCGGCTGCTGCCGCCGCTGCCTGCTCGGCGGCGAGCTGCGCGGCAGCCTGTTCCGCCGCTGCTGCTGCCTCAGCGGCCGCCACGGCGGCGGCATCGGGGGTGCTCTCAGCCGGCTCCGGCGCCGGCACAGCTGCTTCCCCGGCAGGCTCCCCGGCTGCGGACGGAGCCGCGGAGTCCGGCACCGCTGCTTCGGCCGGCTGCTCGGCCCCGGCATCGGTTTCATTGAAGATGGGCAGGGTCAGGCTGGCGAGCTGGATTCCAGCGGTGGCCCGCAGATCCTTGTCGCTGCTGGCTGCTGCGCCGGCGCTGCCGAGAATAACGGCCCCGCCGAGGGCAGCAGCGGCCCCCACCTTAATCCGGTGGCGGCGGCGCTGGATCGCGCGCTGCCGCCTCTCTTCACGCCGTCCCTGATCTGCTTTACTCATAAGACCGGGACTGTACACACCGTTCCTGAGTCAGATCGCGGATTGATAACGCTCAGGTTGCGCTTCGGTAACGGACCCGCTTTAATACCAGTTATTTTTCTCGGAGTGTGCCCAGGCAGCACAGGGTGTGCCGTACCTCTGCTGGATGTAGAAAAGTCCCCAGTTGATCTGGGTGCGGTAGTTGGTGCGCCAGTCCTCTCCGAAGGCGGCCATCTTGTTGCCGGGGAGGGACTGCGGGATACCGTAGGCGCCGCTGTAAGGGTTAGCTGCGCTGGTCCGCCAGTTGGACTCACGGTTCCAGAGGTCCACGAGGCAGCGGAACTGGCCACTGTCCCATCCGTAGCCGGGCATGCTGGCAAGCGCATAGCCCTGGGCGCCGGCCGGATCGTCCACCGGGGCCGCGGGCGGCGGCGGAACGGTCTCCTGCACCGGCGGTGCAGGAGCGGGCGTCGTGACTGGAGGTGCTGGTGCGGCTGGAGGTACGGACGGCTGGGGTGCTGCCGGAGCCTGGGGGCTGCTGGGACGTGTGGGATTAATCACCGGTTTGGCGTCCGGCCGGGCGGTCTCCGCGGCTGCTTTTTCGGCGGCCTCCGCTTGCTGGCGGACCGATTCCTCGGCGCGGGCAGCCTGCATCCTGGCCAGTTCGGCTTCGGCCGTACTGTCCCGCAGATCTGCCAGCTGGGCGATCAGTACCCCAGTGCGGTCCTCCTGCGCCTGCACGGCCTTCTCCGCAGCTGAGGTGGCCGCTTCCGCGTCCTTGTAGAGGGCGTCGGCTTCCTCTGCCAGCACCTTCCGCGCCTCCCGTTCAGCCGCTTCGGCCTCCTCCAGTGCCGCGGCGGATTTCTCCGCCGCCGCGGCCCGTCCAAAGAGGCGGGAGGTCCGTTCGGTGACCAGCTGCAGGGTTGTCATGCGGTCCAGGTGTGCCACCCCCTCCTCGGAATCCAGAAGGAAGAGAACAGTGCTGTCCATACCGCCGGTTTTATAGGTCTGGGCGGCAAGTGCGCCCACCTGGCTTCGAAGTTCGGAGGCTTCCGCAGCCGCGGCCTGGCGTTCCCCGGCCAGTTCGGCCACGCGGGCGTCGGTGGCAAGGAGTTCATCACGCAGTGAGCCATAGCGGGTGGACGCGTCCACGGCGGCGTTGCCGAGGGCACCGGCTTCATCCTGCAGCTTGGTGAGGTGGTCTTCGAGCTCGCTGATCTGCGCTTCTCGCGCAGACACATCGGACTTGGCCGCCGCTATCTGGTCCCAGCTCGGGTAGTCATCCGCTGCGGCGGGCGCGGCGGACAGCAGCGCAGCCGCGAGGACGCCGGCCGTTGCCGCAGCTGTCAATAACGGGAAACACAACTTCTGTCCCAAAAACCTCACTGTAACCATAATGAGGATCAGCATACGATACGCCGGGGGTATCCCCTACTGGCGTTTTCGGCCGGCAGCGGCCCGCCGTTCCCAGGGAACGTGTCAGAACACCGTGTCGTCTTCGGCGTCAGCTCCGTGGTTCTCCAGAGCCTCGTTGACGACAGCGAACCCGAGGGAGGGTGAGTAGCCCTTCCGCGCCAGCATCGAGACCAGCCGCCGGACCTGCTTGTCCCGTTCCTGCCGGTCCTGGGGCACCGCAGCGTTCCGCAGCTTCCGGCGCACCAGTTCCTGCGCCGCGGTCCGTTCATCGTCGCCGCTGAGCTGCTCGAGGGCTTCCTCCGCCAGTTCCGGGGCGATCCCTTTCTCCGCGAGTTCCCTGCGGAGGGCCGAACGGGCCAGGGACCGCGTCTGGGCACGGCTCTGGACCCACATCCGGGCAAACTCGGCGTCGTCGATCAGCCGGACTTCTTCGAACCGGTCCAGCACGTCCGCCGCTACGTCCTCCGGCACCTCGCGCTCGGCCAGTTTGTCCGCCAGCTGGCGGCGGCTCTTGGCGGAGCTGGTCAGCTGCCGCAGGACTATGGCCCGGGCCACCGAGTACGGATCCGCCTCGGGAACAGAATCAGCCGGCGAACCGGGCGTGGGGCCGCTCTGGGCTCCCCCGCCCGGTTTCCGGCCACGGTGCTGCTGCATCCTTGAGGCTAGACTTCGGCAGCTGCCGTAATGTCAGCTGCCGGAGCCGCCTTCTTGCCCTTCGGCGCCTGCTCTTCGGGCTCCGGATCAACGCCCAGCTTCACGCGCAGACGCCGTTCAATCTCATCCGCAAGTTCCGGGTTGTCCCGCATGAACCGGCGTGAGTTTTCCTTGCCCTGCCCCAGCTGGTCTCCGTCGTAGGTGAACCAGGCACCGGACTTCTTCACGATTCCGTGCTCCACACCCATATCGATCAGGCTGCCTTCACGGGAAATGCCCTGGCCGTAGATGATGTCGAATTCGGCCTGCTTGAAGGGCGGAGCCATCTTGTTCTTGACGATCTTGGCACGGGTACGGTTACCGACCGCGTTGGTGCCTTCCTTCAGCGTTTCGATCCGGCGCACGTCAATGCGGACCGAGGCGTAAAACTTCAGTGCCTTGCCGCCGGTGGTCGTTTCCGGGCTGCCGAAGAAGACACCGATCTTTTCGCGGAGCTGGTTGATGAAGATGGCGGTGGTTTTGGTCTGGCTCAGGCGTCCCGTGATCTTACGCAGCGCCTGGCTCATGAGCCGGGCCTGGAGGCCAACGTGGCTGTCGCCCATGTCGCCTTCGATTTCCGCGCGCGGCACCAGGGCGGCCACGGAGTCGATGACCACAATGTCCAGCGAGCCCGAGCCCACCAGCATGTCCATGATTTCCAGGGCCTGTTCGCCGGTATCCGGCTGCGAGACCAGAAGCGCGTCAGTGTCGACGCCGAGCTTCTTGGCATATTCCGGGTCCAGGGCGTGCTCGGCATCGATGAACGCGGCGATTCCGCCGTTCTTCTGTGCGTTGGCAACTGCGTGCAGGGCCACGGTGGTTTTACCCGACGATTCCGGGCCGTAGATCTCCACGACGCGGCCGCGGGGCAGTCCGCCTATGCCGAGGGCAATATCCAGGGCGATGGAGCCCGTGGAAATGGTCTCGATCGGTGCGCGGGTATCGTCGCCCAGCCGCATGATCGAGCCCTTGCCGAACTGCTTGTCGATCTGGGCCAGTGCTGCTTCGAGTGCTTTGGCGCGGTCTGGAGCGGCCATTCTTCACCTCTGTTGTTGTGGCTGTTGCTGATGTTCCTGGCCCGTGGGCCTGCTGTCGGTTCCTTACTGAAACCGTATGCGACGGCACTGACATTGCCAGCGAACGCATGCCCGGTGTGGACAGCCGGAGCGGGGCGGGCCAGTTGCTGCCCCTGTGTAGGAGCATATCGGCATCCGAACAAATATTCGAACGAATGCCGCCGCGTGTCTAGTCCCGCTTGGGCTGGATGTCCCGTCCCAGCCGTCGTTCCGGCGGGACTTCCTGCATCTCGCAGACTGCGAGCCAGACCCGTTTGGGATCCACGCCCTTCTCCAATGCCTGACTGGCAGTTTTTCCCCCGAGACCGGTCAGAACCAGATCGGAGGCAAGCACCCGGGAATATGCCGGCCCGAACTCATCGTCCATGAGCCGCCAAAAGTCGCTGATACGCATCAATTTATCCTCTCACGCCCACTCCCGGAGAAAGCATCAGCACGGTTGCCGGGCCGCTGGGCCGCGGGGTACCCGGCCTAGAATGGGTTCATGACGGATCATCCGCCGGCAACGGCTCCTGCCCCGGCCCCGGCCATTGAAAGCCTCGAACAGGAACTGAGCGTCCTGTGGCGGCGCGCCCGGGCTGCCTCCCAGCGGGTAGCCAAGGCCGTCCACCCCAATTTGGAACCTGCGGCCTACGGATTGCTGGTCCTGCTGCAGCGCCGGGGTCCGCTGCGCCTCACTGACCTGGCCGCAGCCATCGGCGTCGGGAAGCCTTCGGTGAGCCGTCAGGTAGTCATCCTGGAGGGCCTGGGGCTCGTGGAAAAGCAGGCCGATCCGGAAGACGGACGGGCCCAGGCCATCAGCCTCACATCTCTGGGCCAGGAACAGCTGCTGCGGGCCCAGCGTGCCCGGGAGGAACATTTCCGGCTGCTGCTTTCTTCCTGGGATGAGGCCGAGGTTCAGGCCCTGAGCACGCTCCTGCACAAGCTCAACGTCAGCCAAGTTCCCAACCACGCCTGATCGGACGCCCCGTCCCCCTCGCCCAACCCCCGTCCCCCGCCTAGGATCGGGCAGACGAAAGACCCCGCCGGCGTTGCGCAGCGGGGTCTTTCAATAGATCGTGGGCGGGAAGCGTCAGCTGCCCGGGGGTTGTTACGGAGTGCGGGCCAGATCCCGGGCCAGATCCTCCGGGAACTCACGGGCAAATTCCCGGGAGAACTCCGTTGGAACAGTATCGGGGATGGTTACGCCTTCGGCGCTGGCCACACGGTCACTGACCTCACGAAGCATCAGGGACAAAGGCACATCGAGAGCACTGCAGATTGAAGACAGGAGTTCAGAAGAGGCTTCCTTCTGTCCGCGTTCGACTTCGCTCAGGTACCCGAGGGATACCCGGGCACTATGTGAGACTTCACGCAGGGTACGGCCCTGGCGCTGGCGTACATCGCGGAGTACATCACCAATTTCATGGCGTAGAACTACCATCTTGCGCTCCTTAGGCTCCCTGTGTGCATCTTCCGCCAACCCTACATCCCGCCAGCGAATAACGCCGTTCACGGATACGGGTTGCTTCACCATGTGTATCGTCCTGCTCCCTTATCGGTCCGTCCGTGGCGAATACCGCGGATTGTCTAGATCGTAAACCGGAAACCTTAGCGGTTCCTGATACTAACAACTGACACGGTTTCGGATTTGTTCCCGGCCCCGGCGGCTGCTTCGTGCGGACCATTCCTCTGGCCCCGCAGCCTACCGTTCCCGCACAACTTCCCCGGCCAGCAGTTCCATAGCCGCAGCACAGGCCTGCTGCCGGATGGCTGCGCGGTCACCTTCGAACCGGAAACCCTGAGCCTTGGCTCCGGATGCCGTAGCGACCGCAATAAACACAGTACCCACCGGCTTGCCGTCATGGGACTCCGGACCTGCCACACCGGTGGTGGAAACACCAATATCCGCATCGAGAAGTTTCCGGGCCCCCTCGGCCATGTGTTCCGCTACCGCCGGATCAACGGAACCTGCATCCCGAAGCAGCTCCGCAGGAACGCCAAGAACCTTTTCCTTCACCGAATTCTGGTACGCGACGACACCGCCTTGGAGAACCGCCGAAGCCCCGGCAACGGTGGCCAGTTCCGCAGCCAACATACCCGCGGTCAGCGACTCGGCAGCCGCAATGCGCAGTCCCCGGGCCGCGGCTGCGGCTATAACTGCGGGGGCCTGGCTGGTCATGCCGTGCGGCCGGTTTCGCCGCGGGCACCGGCGCGCAGGCGGATGGCCTGCAGGACGTAGTCAATGCCGGTCACGACGGTGACGACGACGGCGGCAGCCATCACGGTGGCGCTGATCCACCAGGCCCACTCCCCCAGCCACGAGGTCAGCGGGAGCAGGAACAGGAAGATTGCCAGAGTCTGGATGACGGTCTTGAGCTTGCCGCCGCGGGAAGCGGCCATGACGCCATAGCGGATCACCACGAACCGCATCACGGTGATGCCGATTTCGCGGACCAGGATGACGATTGTGACCCACCACCACAGTTCCCCGAGGATGGAGAGCATCACCAGGGCGGAGCCGATCAGCAGCTTGTCGGCAATGGGGTCGGCAATCTTGCCGAAGTCGGTGATCAGTCCGCGGCTGCGCGCCAGGTCGCCGTCGAGCTTATCCGTGTAGATGGCGACGGCGAACGTCGCCACCGCCAGCCACCGGAACAGGCCGTCTTGTCCATCGTCCGCAACGAGGAACCAGATGAACAGCGGCACCATAACGATGCGGATGACTGTTAGGACGTTGGCGATGTTCAGCGTCGGAACCCGCTCGGCTGGGGAATTGCTCACAGTTCCAGACTAACCGGATTCGCCGTGCCTGAGATTCACGTCTCGCCCTAGATTCAGCGTCCCGTGAGATTCCAGGCGTCCTCGGATCCATCCTCATCGCCGCCGGACCCGTCCGACCCGTCGTAATACTCCGTTGCCTGCGGCCGCGAGTCCAGGTCCTGGGCCACGAGGTCCACCGGGCCATCGGCGTCAAACCCCTGGTTGACGTTGGCATTTTCTGCCAGCGCGGCTGTCGCTGCCGCGTCGGCACCGGAGAGTGGCTCGCCGCCCTGGATGGCCGCCAGGGTGGCTGCCAGATCATCCGGCTTGACCAGCACATCGCGGGCCTTGGAGCCTTCGGACGGGCCCACCACGCCCCGGGATTCCAGCAGGTCCATCAGTCGTCCGGCCTTCGCGAAACCGACCCGGAGCTTGCGCTGGAGCATCGAGGTGGAGCCGAACTGGGTGGTGACCACCAGTTCGGTGGCCTGCAGCAGCACGTCGAGGTCGTCTCCGATGTCGTCGTCGATCTGCTTCTTCGGCGCGGTGACGGCCACGTCCTCGCGGTAAACGGCCTGCAGCTGCGTCTTGACGTGCTCCACCACGCGGTGGATCTCCGACTCGGTCACCCAGGCGCCCTGGACACGGATCGGCTTGTTGGAACCCATCGGCAGGAACAGTGCGTCGCCCTGGCCAAGGAGCTTTTCCGCGCCCGGCTGGTCCAGGACCACGCGGGAGTCGGTGACCGAGGAGGTGGCGAAGGCCATCCGGGAGGGAACATTGGCCTTGATCAGGCCGGTGACGACGTCGACCGAGGGCCTCTGCGTGGCCAGCACCAGGTGGATGCCGGCCGCCCGGGCCAGCTGGGTGATGCGCACAATCGAGTCTTCGACGTCGCGCGGGGCGACCATCATCAGGTCTGCGAGCTCGTCCACGATCACCAGCAGGTATGGGTAGGCCCGGATAACCCGCTTGGACCCCGCCGGGGGCACCACCTTGCCGTTGCGCACGGCCTTATTGAAGTCGTCGATGTGCTTGAAACCGAAGTTCGCCAGGTCGTCATAGCGGGTGTCCATTTCCCGGACCACCCACTGCAGTGCCTCGGCGGCTTTCTTCGGGTTGGTGATGATCGGGGTGATCAGGTGCGGCACACCTTCATAGGCGGTGAGTTCCACGCGCTTGGGGTCCACCATGACCATCCGGACCTCGTC
This sequence comes from Arthrobacter sp. Helios, assembly GCF_023167125.1. Classification (NCBI taxonomy): domain Bacteria; kingdom Bacillati; phylum Actinomycetota; class Actinomycetes; order Micrococcales; family Micrococcaceae; genus Arthrobacter; species Arthrobacter sp. Helios. The sequence goes on along the minus strand of NZ_CP095402.1, from coordinate 834,073 downwards.
CGGCGTGGAGCGCATCAGGATCGAGGTGATCATCGAGTTCACAAAGGAGGACTTACCGGCACCGGTGGCACCGGCCACCAGCAGGTGCGGCATCTTGGCCAGGTTGGCGACGACGAAGCCGCCCTCCACATCCTTGCCCACGCCCATCACCATCGGGTGCTCGGTCTTGCGGGCGGCGTTGGAGCGAAGCACGTCGCCCAGGGCCACGACTTCCTTGTCCGCGTTCGGAATTTCGATGCCGATGGCGGACTTGCCCGGGATCGGCGAAAGGATGCGCACGTCGGAACTGGCGACGGCGTAGGAGATGTTCTTGGACAGCGCGGTGACACGCTCCACCTTGGTGCCTTCACCCAGCTCAATCTCGTAGCGCGTCACCGTGGGGCCGCGCGAGAAGCCGGTGACCTTGGCGTCCACGTTGAACTGCTCGAGGGTGTGGGTCAGGGCGGCAACCACGGCGTCGTTGGCCTCGGAGCGTTCCTTGGCCGGCGGGCCGGAGGGCAGGAAGTCCGACGGCGGCAGTGTGTACGTGACGTCGCCGGAGAGCTGCAGCTGTTCGGTGCGCTGCGGGATCGGAGCCGACGGCGGCACATTCGCCACGGGGCGTGAGGGAACCGGCGGTACGGGCGGAACCGCGGCCAGGGAGGCAGCGGCTTCGGGGACCAGGGAAATCGCCTCTGTCGGGGGTTCGGCGTCCTCTTCCAGGCCCTGCTGCCGGCGCAGTTTCTGCGTGGCGAGTTCGGCCTTGGTGGGGCGGCGGACTCCCGGGGGAACTGCCGGTTCGGCCAGGGCGGCTTCCTGCCGTTCCTCCTCGTCGCGCAGCAGCGCGGCCTCAAAGGCCTCGTCTCCGGCAAAGCCTTCGGAATGCTCTTCCTCTTCGTCCCGGCGTCCGCGTCCGAACCGGCTGGGCTTTTTGGCCTTTTTGGGTTTCACCGAACGGTCGGAGGCGTAGAGGTAGCTCTGGTCGTGGGCCTCAGGATCGTCCTGAGCCAGGTCCTGGCCCATGAGGTGTTCGTAGAGCGCGCGCAGGCGCAGCGGAATGTGCCGGAACGGTGTGGCCGTGACGATGAGGATGGAGATAAAGACCAGCAGCGACAGCAGGATGATGACCGGCCATTTAGTGATCGCGGCGGACAGCGGCCCGGCCACGAGGAATCCGACGATTCCGCCGGAGACCCAGAGCCGGTCAAAGCCGTCGGAGAGTGCGGGAGCGCCGCCGATGAGGTGCGTGATGCCCGCGCCCGAGCAGAGCATCAGGGTCAGGCCGATGCTGATCCGGCCGTTGGCGCGGTGCCGTTCCGGGTAGCGGAACAGACGGACGGAGGCGGTCAGGAGCATAAAGGGCAGGACGACGGCCATCCATCCGAAGGTGCCGGCTGCGCCGGCGTGAATGACGTCCGCCACCGGTCCGCGGAGGGCCCACCATTCAACGGTGGCTACGAGCAGTGCGGTAAGGATCAGGAAGAAACCGGTGCCGTCGCGGCGGATCTCACGGTCGGGAACGACGTCGGTGCCTAGTTTGCGCACTCCGGCGCCCACGATCCGGGCAACTCCCATCCACGCTCCCTGGATGGCCCGCAGGGGCAGCGGCAGTGTCTCTTCGGGCTGCGCCTTGGACTGCCTGCCGGTGGCCTTCCCCCGCGGCGCTGCTTTCCCCCCGGAACTCCCGCCGGCGTTGCGGGCAGGTGTCCGGCTAGGGGAACTGCCGCGTGCGGCAGGGGAAGTACGAGTCGCCATATCTGCCACGCTACCGGATCAGGGTCTCAAAACCCCGAATATACGCGCCAATCCAGGCGTTGTTCCTCCCCGCCCGGGAACCCCGGCGGGGAGGAACAAGCCGCTGCTGGCGGGTGGTCCTACGCTTCCAGGACCACCGGTACGATCATCGGGCGGCGGCGCAGGCGGCGGTTGACCCAGGTGCCCACGACGCGGCGGACAACCTGCTGCAGCTGGTAGGCGGTGTGGTCCCGGTTGGACATCACCGCTTCTTCCAGCGCCTTGCTGATCTTGGGCTTGATCTCGTCGAACACGGTGTCATCTTCGGCAAATCCGCGGGCGTGGATTTCCGGTCCGGACACGATGGTTCCGGTGGTGCGGTTCACCACGGTGATGACGGAGATGAAGCCTTCTTCACCCAGGATGCGGCGGTCCTTGAGGTCGGTGTCGGTAATCTCGCCGACGCTGGATCCATCCACGTAGACCAGGCCGCATTCAACGTTGCCGACCACGCGGGCCTTGTGGTTGACCAGGTCCACCACAGTGCCGTCGTCGGCCAGGATGATGTTCTCTTCCGGGACACCGGTCTGTGCCGCCAGCTTGCCGTTGGCGATCAGGTGGCGCGTTTCACCATGCACCGGCATGGCGTTCTTCGGCTTCAGGATGTTGTACGTGTACAGCAGTTCCCCGGCCGAGGCGTGTCCGGATACGTGGATCTTGGCCGTGCCCTTGTGCACGACGTCGGCGCCAAGCTTCATCAGTCCGTTGATCACGCGGTAGACCGCGTTCTCGTTACCCGGGATCAGCGAGGAGGCAAGGATGACGGTGTCACCGCGGCCGACGCTGATCCGGTGGTCGCCGTTGGCCATGCGCGACAGCGCTGCCATGGGCTCACCCTGCGAACCGGTGGACATCAGGACCAGCTTGTGGTCCGGCATGTTGTCCACGTTCTTCAGGTCCACGAGAATGCCGTCGGGAACGTTCAGGTAACCCAGCTTCTCCGCGATGGCCATGTTCCGGACCATGGAACGGCCTACGAAACAGACCTTCCGGCCGTGGGCGGCAGCGGCGTCGAGCACCTGCTGGACACGGTGGATGTGCGAGGAGAAGGAAGCGACGATGATCCGCTTCTTGACCTTGCCGAAAAGCTCTTCGAGCACCGGGCCGATGTTGCGTTCCGGTGAGGTGAAGCCGGGAACGTCGGCGTTGGTGGAGTCCGCCATGTAGAGGTCCACGCCCTCTTCGCCGAGCCGGGCGAAGGCGCGCAGATCGGTGATGCGGCCGTCCAGCGGCAGCTGGTCCATCTTGAAGTCGCCGGTGTGCAGGACCGTGCCTGCGCTGGTGCGGATGAACACCGCCAGGGCGTCCGGGATGGAGTGGTTGACGGCCACAAACTCACATTCGAAGGGGCCGAACTGCTCAACCTGGCCCTCCTTGACGGTGAGTGTGAAGGGCTTGATCCGATGTTCCTGCAGTTTCGCTTCGATCAGCGCCAGCGTCAGCTGGGAACCGATCAGCGGGATGTCCTTCTTCAGGCGCAGCAGGTAAGGCACCGCGCCGATGTGGTCCTCGTGTCCGTGGGTGAGCACTACGCCCACCACGTCGTCCAACCGGTCCTCGATGTAGGAGAAGTCCGGGAGGATCAGGTCAACGCCGGGCTGCGTCTCTTCCGGGAAGAGCACGCCGCAGTCCACGATGAGCAGCTTGCCGTCGATTTCGAAGACGGCCATGTTGCGGCCGATTTCTCCGAGCCCGCCCAGGGCTACGATGCGCAGCGTCCCGGGCTTGAGGCGGGGAGGGGTCTTCAGTGCGGTATCCGCAGTTTCAATCATGTTGTATTACGCCTTGTCCTGGGAAAAGTCCCATCCTGCTTCGGCCAGGTCCGCCAGGACAGCTTCCATTTCAATGGCGTCGGGAGCCACCAGCGGCAGCCGTACAGCGGCGTTGGGGATCACTCCCTGCATCTTGAGGATCTGCTTGGCGGAAATGGCACCTGGTATGTGTGTCATTACTGCGCGCACTACAGGATCCAGGTCGAAGTGGATCCTGCGCGCCTTGTCGAAATCTCCTGCTGCGGCTGCGTCGACCAGGGCCCGGAACTCCCGGGTGGCCACGTGGGCACTGACGCTTACGACGCCGACGGCTCCGGCCACCATCCACGGCAGCGTCAGTCCGTCGTCGCCGGCGTAAACGTCCAGGGTGGTGTTGGCCATGACCCGGGTAACGGCAGCAAAGTCGGCCTTGGCGTCCTTGAGGGCAAGGACCTTGGGGTTTTCTGCGAGACGGAACATCGTCTCGGTGGTGATCGGGATCCCGGCGCGGCCTGGGATGTCATAGATCATGATGGGCAGTTCGCTCGCCTGGGAAACGGCGTCGAAGTGTGCCAGTACGCCGGCCTGGGTCGGCTTGTTGTAGTACGGGGTGACGACCAGCTGGCCGTCAGCACCGGCCCGCTCGGCCCGCTTCGCCATTTCCACGGAGTGGGAGGTGTGGTTGGTTCCGGTCCCGGCAATAACCTTGGCCCGGCCCCCGACGGTCTCCGCCACGACGCGGAAGAGGTCTTCCTTTTCACTGTCCTCCAGCGTGGAGGTTTCGCCGGTGGTTCCGGAGATGACAAGACCGTCGCAGCCGTCCTCGACCAGCTTGTTGGCCAGGAACGCGGTGGCCTCAAAGTCCACCTCACCGTCGGCTGTAAACGGGGTGACCATAGCCGTCACCAGGGTTCCAAACGGGCGGGAACGAATATCAGAGTCTGCCATGGGTAAAACGTTACCTGTTGCACCTGCGATTGGGACAACGGAGACACCCGATGCGCCGAAGCGCTTCGGCTCCCATGAGTGCCGCGCAGGGAGCCCAAGGCCGTTGTGAGACGATTCTGGAATGAGCAGAACACGGCTGACGGGCATCGACGCTGCCCGGGGTGTGGCGCTGCTGGGAATGATGTCCACGCACATCTTCCCGCTGTACAACCCTGAAACGGGAGCACCTTCGATGGTGGCGCTGCTCTTTTCCGGACGCGCGTCGGCTCTTTTCGCCGTTGTGGCGGGGATTGGAATCGCCCTGCTGACCGGCGGAGCCGATCCGGGTTCCGCGCGCTCCCCCGCCCGGAACCGGCGTGGCATCGCGGCGCGCGCCGGGGTCATCGCGCTGGTCGGGCTGCTGCTCGGCGGCCTGGAGACCTCGATTGCCATCATCTTGTTCCATTACGCCGTGCTGTTCCTGATGGTGCTGCCGTTCACGAACATGCGCCTGCCGAGACTCGCCGTCTGGGCCGGTGCCTGGGTGTGCCTCTCCCCCGTCCTGGCCTACCTGGTGCGCCCCTGGATCAATGCAAACCTGGTTCCCCCCGGAGTGGACGGCAACATCACCTGGGAACATTTCCTGGAACCGGCCACCCTGCTGGCCGATGTCCTGTTCACCGGCGTGTACCCCACGGTGCAGTGGATGAGCTATCTGCTGATCGGCATGGTGATCGGCCGCCTGCAGCTCGGAAGCCTGACGGTCCAGGCGGGCCTGGTCTTCGCCGGGATATTTGCGGCCGTGGGATCGAAATTCCTCAGCTGGTACCTGCTCATTGATGCGGGCGGTTTCGCTGAACTGCTCAAGACCGAATCGGGGCAGACCTGGCCGATCGGGCGGATGCTGGAAGTGAACCTTACCGGCGTCGACCAGTCCGGGTCATGGTGGTGGCTCACGGTCAGCGCACCGCATTCCGGAACCACCTTCGACCTGCTGCACACCGCCGGCACGGCTGCCGCGGTGGTTGGCATCTGCCTGCTCCTCACCCGGGCCCGCCCCAATCTGCTGCTGCCGCTCTCGGCCGCCGGAGCCATCACGTTGACGCTCTACAGCATGCATATCTGGGTCATGGCCCTGGTGGATGCGCAGGAGCCGGCGCTGGATCCCGGTTGGGTTTTCTGGCCCCAGGCCGCGGCCGCCGTGCTGATCGGCCTGGCGTTCATCCGCCTCGGTTCGCGCGGCCCCCTGGAGACCATCGCGTCAGGCGCTTCACGGCTGGCCCGGGACGGAACCCTGGCGGAGAACCGGCGGTAGGCGCAGCGCCGTTCCGGCCGGTCCGACGCCGCCGGCCAGCAGGCAGGCCGCGGTCACCGGAGCGCGCCCAGGGCAACTTCGATGACATCGCGGCTGGGCGCGTGGAGTGCCTGGGCAGCTGTTTTCCCGGTGGCGGAGAGGTAAGCATCAACCAAACGGTTTCCCGCCGCGTAGCCGGCTCCGGCCGGAAGGCCGACTGCTTCGGCTCCGAAGCGTTCCGCGGCTTCGTCTCCATGCACCCATGCCGTGAAGTTCTGCATGCCCCCAACCTCCAGCCCGGTGACCACCTTGTCGAAGACAGCGGCATCGTCCAGATGCGGCGTGCCTATGGGGGTGTAGCCGGCCGGTCCGTAGAGCTGCCGTGCGAAGGCATCGGCGAGCCCTTCGGACACGATCTGCTCACCGACCACAACCGTCGCCGGATCCCAGACCACACCACCCGGAGCATAACGCAGGTTGTGGTTCAGTTCATGAACCGCCGCCGCTTCCAGCCGTTCCAGGTTCTCCGGTGTCGGCCAGAGGGTCAGCGAAATGAAGCCCGTGGCGCTGCCGTTGCCGCTGAATCCGCGCGCCGGACCCATAAAATACGGTTCGTCCAGGTCCCCGAGCTCAAGCAGGAAGACGATGTCCGGAACGGTGATTCCGGGAAGCACCCCGAGCTGCAGGTCCACAGCTGCCAGCAGAGCACGTTCAATCCGCCCCCAGGCGTCTGCGGCGACCAGCTGCGCCAGGGCCTCACGGGTCTCCTCGATGCGTCTGTCCAGGGGAAATCCGAATCCCATTCCGTGCATCGCCACCGGGTCCGGCTCGCCCGGAACGTACCGGTACATGCCCCGCACGGGTGCCAGCATGCTGCGCAGCACGTCCGGACGGTGTTGCTCCGGGGCCGCCAGTACCGCGGCCATACCTTCTGCAGTGTCTAGAACAGTGATCATGCGGTTCACCCTAAAGGTTTACGCAGCGTCAAGGTCAAGCACTCCTCCTCCCGCCTGCCCCGGGAAGCGGGGAGCGCGTCAGTGGGCGGCAGGAAACGGGGCCTCTCCCTGGGCAGCGGGCTTCCGGACGAAAAAGCCCGCGGCGACGGCGAGCAGGCTGATGCAGGCCCCGGCGAGGAAGGCCGCCTGAACCCCTGCGGCCGTCGCTTCGAGCTCCCCGGCGCCCTGGGCCAGCCGGTCCGCGGTCCCGGTGGACAGCAGGGTCACGAACAGAGCCGTGCCGGCACCACCCATGACCTGCTGGACGGTGTTCAGGATGGCGCTGCCGTGGGAATAGAGGCTGGGTTTCAGGGATCCAAGTGCTGAGGTGAACAGCGGGGTGAACGTCATCGCCAGCCCAATGCTCAGGACAACGTGGACGGCGGGGATCATCAGCGCGGGCGTGTCCGCGTTCAGCGCGGTCGCCATGATCCACAGTGAAGCACTGACCAGGACGGAGCCCGCAACCAGCAGCGCTGTGGGTCCGGCCTTGTCATAAATGCGGCCAACGACCGGTGACAGGACGCCCATGATGAGCCCGCCGGGAAGCAGCATCAGTCCGGTGGTCAGGGTATCCAGGCCGAGCACTGACTGCATGTAGATCGGCAGGACAATGAGGCTGCCGAAAAGCGCGATGCTGGAGACCGCGATCATGGCGATCGAGATGGAGAAGTTCCGGCTCCGGAAGGTGCGCAGGTCAAGCAGCGGTGCGGAGACGCGGGCGAGCCGCCCCTGCCGGAAGATGAACAGGACCAGTGCAGCCACGCCGACGGCGAAGGGCAGCAGCGGCGGGACGGGAGCCGGAGCATGCGAGGCGCTTTCCCCGATCGCGGAAAGCCCGTAGAGCAGCCCGCCGAAGGCGAACGCCGAGAGGATCACGGAAAGCACATCCAGGGGAACCCTGCGGGGCTCGGTGACGTTCTGGATTTTCACGGCGCCAAGCACCAGCGCGGCGACAGCGACCGGCAGAACGATGATGAACATAAACCGCCAGCTGAGCGCGCTGAGGATGATTCCGGAGATGGTGGGTCCAATCGCCGGCGCCACGGAGATCACGATCGAGATGTTGCCCATGGTGCGTCCGCGGGCGGCCGGTGCCACCAGCGTCATCGCCGTCGTCATCAGCAGCGGCAGCATGATGGCCGTGCCGCTGGCCTGCACCACGCGGGCGATCAGGAGCACCGCAAAGCCCGGTGCTGCCGCCCCCAGGAGGGTGCCGGCGCTGAACAGGATCATGGCCAGAAGGAAGATCTGCCGGGTATGGAAACGCTGCAGCAGGAAACCCGTGACGGGGATGATGACCGCCATGGTGAGCAGGAAGCCGGTGGTCAGCCACTGGGCGCTGGCCGCACTGATGTCCAGGTCCGCCATCAGCGTAGGCAGTGCCACGCTCATGATCGTTTCATTCAGGATGACGACGAACGCCGAGACGATCAGGATGCCAATGACGAGCCGGTTGCGGCCGGCATGCGGATCAGCAGGCGCAGCCGGGGACTGTGCTGAAGCGGACGAGGAAGCGTGGCCTGCGGCCGTTTTAGTCAAGGGAATCCTAGGGTGGCTGGAAGAAACGGTGTTTCCGGACGGCACCCTGGCTGAGCACCGGTGAACGGCCGGTACGCACCGGCAGGGCGGGCAGGCCCGGGCGGGTTAGGACTGGCGTGCGGGCTTGAACAGCCTCCCGGCCTGCCGCATTGCCGAGCGGGCGCGCTTGCGGTCACCGGCGGCGTCGTAGGCGCAGGACAACCGGAACCAGGCACGCCAGTTTTCCGGGGCGGCTTCGACCTCGGCCTGATAGACCGGGAACTGGGCATCGGCGGCCTCCCGCACAATCCTGCCGCCCGGGGTGCGCGGCAGGTCATCGACCGGCAGCCCGCCCTCGTCGGCCAGGATGTTGGCCATTTTTTCGGTCTGCACACCGAAGAGCAGCTCGCGCACCAGCGCCCACACACCAACGAGCGGCAGCACAAAGTACGCCAGGCCCATGGCTTTCGCCGTGAACCCGTCGGAGGTCAGCAGGAGCCAGCCGCGCTGGGCAACAACGACCAGGTAGAAAGCCAGGAGCAGGGTGACCAGGAGGACACCGATTTTCGCCCGGTTATGGAACAGGCCGGAGAAGAAAGTGGACAACGAAGGGTTTCCTTAGGCGTTCAGGTTGAGGTAGCCGTCAAGTCCGACGGTCAGGCCGGGGTGCTCCGCGGCCTGCCGCAGCCCGAGCAGGACGCCTGGCATAAAGGAGGCCCGGTCGTAGGAATCGTGGCGGATGGTCAGTTGCTCGCCTTCCCCGCCCAGCAGGACTTCCTGGTGGGCCACCAGTCCGCGGAGCCGGACGGAATGCACGCGGATGCCGTCTACATCGGCTCCGCGCGCGCCCGGAAGTTCCTTGACGGTGGCGTCCGGTGACGGCGCTGTCCCGGCGTCGGCGCGGGAGCGGGCCATCAGCTCGGCGGTGCGGGCGGCGGTGCCTGAGGGTGCGTCCACCTTATCCGGGTGATGCAGTTCCACCACTTCCACGGATTCGAAGTACGGTGCGGCCTTGGCAGCGAAAGCGGTGGCCAGCACGGAGCCGAGGGCAAAGTTCGGGGCGATGAGGACGCCGGTTTCGGGATGTTCCGCCAGCAGTTCCGTCAGGCGCTCCAGGCGCCCGGCGTCCCAGCCGGTGGTTCCGACGACGGCATGCATCCCATGCTCGACGGCGAAGCGGACATTGGCTTCGGTGCTGTCCGGGACGGTCAGATCCACCACGTATCGGGCACCGGCGGACACCAGGGTTTCCAGCGGGTCGTTGCGGCCGAGCGCGGCCACCAGTTCCATGTCCGGAGCCGCTTCCACGGCTTTGACGGCTTCGGATCCCATGCGTCCGGTGGCTCCGAGCACCGCGACTGGCAGTTTATTCCTCATGGTTTTAGGTTACCGGTCAGGCCGGGGCATCGCTGACGCCCACCCACTCCACCGAACCGTCGCCGAAAACCTGTTCCTTCCAGATCGGCACCTGGGCCTTGACCGTGTCCACCAGCTCCGAGCAGGCGGCGAACGCGGTGCCGCGGTGGGCCGACGCCACAGCGGCGACCAGCGCCGCTTCCCCGATCTCCAGCGGACCGGTGCGGTGGCCTACCCAGATGCGGACGCCGTCGTACTTCGCCGCGATGCCCGCGGCGACGTCCGCAATCACCGGCCCGGCGGTGGGGTGGGCGCTGTAACCCAGCGACGCCACGTCCTTGCCGCCGTCGTGGTTCCGGACAATGCCGCTGAAGCTCACCACGGCTCCGGCCTGCGGGGTCCAGACAGCACTGCAGGCGGATTCGGCGTCCAGTACGGCGGTGCCGACGGCGGCGGCAACAACTTCGCTAGTGCTCATTCCTGCCCTCCAGAAGGCCGCAGATATGTCCAAGGAGCGGTTCCAGGACCGCGAGCCCGTCAGCCACCGCTGACGGGGAACCCGGAAGGTTGACAACGAAGGTCCGCCCGGCTGTGCCGGCGTAGCCGCGGCTCAGCGCAGCCATGGGCGTTTTTGTCAGCCCGTCCGCGCGCAGGGCCTCCATGACGCCGGGGACCTGGCGCTCCAGCAGCGGCAGCGTCTGCTCCGGAGTGACATCGGTGGGGCTGATCCCGGTGCCGCCGCTGGTGATGATGGCCGACGGCCCGGCCGCCAGCATGCGGGCCAGCGCCTGTCCCACCTGCTCGCCGTCGGGCACCACCTCCGCCAGGACGACGTCGTAGCCCAGGGCATAGAACCAGTCCTGCAGCAGCGGCCCGGTTTCGTCTTCGTACAGCCCGGCCGCCGCCCGGGTGGAGGCAACCAGGACCGCCGCCGTGCGGCGGGCCGGCAGCGTTGGACCGGTGCTCACAGTGTCCAGTCTCCGCTCTTGCCGCCGGACTTGGCCAGCACCATGATGTCCGAAATGACGGCGTGCTTGTCCACCGCCTTGATCATGTCGTAGAGCGTCAGTGCCGTCACGGAGACGGCTGTCAGGGCTTCCATTTCGACGCCGGTCAGCGCCTTGGTCTTGACGGTGGCCCGCATTACGACGGCGTCCTGCTGCGGTTCAAAGTCCACGGTGACCTTGGTCAGCGGCAGGGGATGGCACAGCGGGATAAGGTTCGAGGTCTGTTTGGCGGCCATGATTCCGGCGACGCGGGAGACGGCGAACGCATCGCCCTTGGGCAGCCCGCCGTCGGCGAGGAGCCGGACGACGTCGGGCGTGGTCTTCAGGACGGCCTGGGCGGTGGCTTCACGGGAGGTTTCCGCCTTGGCGGAGACATCCACCATGTGGGCGGTACCGTCGGCGCGGACGTGGGTCAGTGCCGGTGCGGACCGTTCTTCTCCGGTATTGCCTGCTCCGGGCTGTTCTACGGGCATCGACGGTTCCTTTCGGTGGTGCGGTGCTGCACGCGGGGTTAGTCCAACAGCCATACTGTCACTTCCGTCCCGGCCTCCGCGTGTTCGGTGTCTTCGGGCAGCAGGGCCAGGGCATTGGACGAGGCCAGGGCGTGGATCAGGTGGGATCCTGCTCCCCCGACCAGTTCCACGGTGCCGTCGGCATAGCGGCCCCTGCGGACCTGCAGCTTGCCCTGCGGGCTGGCTGCGGCATCGGTGAGCCTGGCCTGGATTCTCCGGCGCGGGGCGGGCAGCCCGGTCAGGGCGCTGAGTGCGGGGCGGAGGAACATTTCGAAGGACACCAGGCAGCTCACCGGATTGCCCGGAAATCCGAGGAACGGAACCCCGTCCACCGTCCCGATTCCCTGCGGCCCGCCCGGCTGCATTGCCACCGGGAAGAACTGCACGCCGCCGGCGGCCAGCGCCTGCCGGACCACCTCGTAGGCGCCCTTGCTGATACCGCCGGAGGTCAGGACCAGGTCGGCGGGATGCTGTGCCAGATCCTCCAGGAGCTGCGCCCGGAAAACCTCCGGCTCATCGGCGACGATCCTGGAATGGGCCACTTCAGCGCCGGCTTCGCGCAGGCTCACCGCCAGGAGCGTGGTGTTGGCGTCGTGGATCTGTCCGGGGGCGAGCGGCTTTCCGGGCTCCACCACCTCATCCCCGGTGCTCAGGAGCAGCACCCGGAAGCGGGGCCGGACCGTAACAGACGCCAGCCCCAGCCCGGCCAGCAGCCCCAGCTGGGCGGCTCCGAGCCGGGTACCGGCGGGCAGAGCTGCTGTCCCTTCGGCGATGTCGCTTCCTGCTGCGCGGACGAACTGTCCGGCCGGGACTCCGCCGGGGAGGCTCACGGTGGCCCCCTGGGCTTCGTGAGCGGGGTAGAAGGAATCGGGCACCGCCCGCTCGATGGGAACGACGGCGTCGGCTCCGGCGGGGAGCATGGCGCCGGTCATGATCGGGGCGGCGGTTCCGGGAGCCAGTGCGGGAGCCGCTGTTCCAGCGGGGATCGGAGCAGCTACCAGCAGCTGGACTGTGCCTGGGGTGGCTGCGCCTGGGGTGACTGTGTTTGGCCGGGCTGTGCTTGGCCGGGCTGTGCTTGGCCGGGAGGTGGCTGGTCCAGGCGTTTCTGCCAGGTCGGATGCGCGGACGGCGTAGCCGTCCATCTGTGAGTTGGCGAAGGGCGGAAGGCTGCGTGGAGCCACGATACGCCCGGCAAGGACGCGTCCGGCGGCCTGCTCCAGTCCGAGCGTCTCGTTTCGGGCCGAAGCCGCATCCAGCCAGCCTGCCAAGAGGTCCTGCACCTGCTGCTGGTGCCCGGCAACCGTCCGGGTGCGTGTACCTGTGCTGCTCACGTTCCTCCTCGGCCGGGTGCCCCTTCTGCGGGCGCACTGAGACGAATTGTAGGCAGATTCTGCGCCCGCACGTTCTCCCCCGGGCCTCTGCCGCGTAAAGCCGCTGCCCCGGTTAGCCGCGCAGCCGCTTCCGGAGCCGGTCCAGCTCCTCGTCCAGCAGACCGCCCGCCCGGAGGTAGCCCGCCGCCCCGCCGTGATTCTCCTGGACCCATTCGAGGGCCGAGGTGATGGCTGCGGCCGGTGCGCGGGTAGCCAGCGTGACGATTTCCTCGGTCAGGGGCAGCCCCATCCCGGTGATCATCTTCAGCGTCCGGTCCGACCACTCGCCTGCCAACCTGCGTTCGCTGAGCTGGTAGTCGGCAACTATGGCCTCGGTTTCCGTGCCGGCAGCTTCAAGCAGGAGGGCGGTGGCCACCCCGGTGCGGTCCTTGCCCGCCGTGCAGTGCAGCAGTGCCCCAGATTCATCAGCTTCGGCGACGGTCCGGGCGGCCGCGGCGAACAGCGGTGCACCCGTCTGCAGCATTCCGGTGTAGATCTGCCCCAGGGTCGGCAGCTGGGCCATCCCCGCCTGCACCGCGCGGGCCGCCGCCTCGGAATCGCCGGCGAGGTTCGCACGCTGCATCTCCTCCCGGGCGCGGGAAGTGAAGGCTCCTTCGAACAACGGCAGTTCAAGGGTGCGGAACGGATGTCCGGGCGGGAGCCGGTCCGGAGCCATCTGCCGTTCGGCCGGGGTTCGGAAGTCGACGAGCACGCCGATACCGGATCTGGCCAGGGCCTCCAGGCCGCGGGGCGTCAGGGCGCTGAGTGCATCGGAGCGGAACAGGACTCCGGAGGCTGTTGTGCCTCCTCCTGCCAGCGGCAGGCCGCCGACGTCCCGGAAGTTGGCTGTTCCTTCAAGAGTCGTTAGCTTCACAGGGTGACCCTAACCCATGAGGCGGTCCTGCTCCCGGCGAGGGACGGCCGGGACGGCGCTCAACCGGCATTCACCTTTATGGTGTGCAGCCCGGTTGCTCCGTCTGGAACCACCGGACGTTTCGTTTCATCCTGCAGGTTTCCGTTGGCATCGGCGGCCCGCACCGTGATCGTATGCTCACCGGGTGTCAGCTCCACCTGTGCGGAGTACTGCCGCCAGGTATCGGCAGAGATTCCAGCCGCCAGCGTGGCATCCTGCCAGCCGCCGTCGTCGACCCTAACCTGCACACCGCTGATGCCAGTGTGCTGTGCCCAGGCCACCCCTGCCACGGTGACCGTGCCCGCCGGCACCGCCGCGTTCGGGGCCGGAGTGTCAATCCTGGAGGAGAGCTTGATCGGACCGCGTTCGGACCAGCCGCGGTCGGTCCAGTACGCTGCTTCATCGGCGAACCGTGAAACCTTCAGCTCGGTCACCCACTTGGTCGCGGAGACGTAGCCGTAGAGTCCGGGGACAACCAGCCGGACCGGGAAACCATGTTCAGGCGGCAGCGGCTCCCCGTTCATCCCCACTGCCAGCAGGGCATCGCGGGCATCGGTGAGGGCCTCCAGCGGTGTGGTTGCCGTCCACCCGTCTTCGCTGGTGGACAGCACAGCGTCGGCGCCTTCCTTCACCCCGGCGGCCGCCAGGAGATGGCGGACCGGCCAGCCGAGCCACCGGGCGTTGCCGATCAGGGATCCGCCGACCTCGTTGGAGACACAGGCCAGGGTTACCCAGCTCTCCTGCAGCGGCTTGGCGAGCAGCTCCGCGAAGCTGATCTCCAGTTCCTTCTCCACCAGGCCCGTGACCCGCAGCCGCCAGTCCCGCGGATCCACCAGCGGAACCCGCAGTGCAGTGTCGATCCGGTAGAAGTCCGGGTTCGGGGTCACCAGGGGATCCACTCCGGAAATACCAAGATCCGCACCGGCCGGGATGGCCAGGGCAGGCTGGACAGGAGCGGGCAGCTGCACGCCGGCCCGCAGACCCTCAACCGCCACCTGCGAGCTTCGCGAGATCCCGGCCAGGCCGCCGCCAACCGCTGCCACAGCCGCTCCCCCGCCGACGCCAACCAACACCTCCCGGCGCCGGACGCCGGCCTCAGCGGGCGGAGCTGCCCGGTACGCACGGATCCGCGCGGCCAGGGCCCGCAGAATGAGCACCCCCGCAACGCCGGCAATGACCGGCGGCAGCAGCGCCAGCGGAGAGAACTGCGCCCGGGTGACGGCCGCCGCCAGCCCGGCGGCGCCGAACGCGGCGATGACGGCCGAGCCCCAGGGAGGAGTCCTTGTTTCGAGCAGGCCGCAGGCGGCTCCAATAAGGGCAATGACCAGGAGCATTCCCGCGAGCAGGGCGAGTTTGTCCCCGGTCCCGAACGTGGCGATGGCCCATTCCTTCACGGCTGCGGGAACGGCGTCCACCACCACGGCGCCGACGGCGGTCAGCGGCGAGAGGGACGGGCTGAGCACTGCGGCGGCCAGCTCTCCGGCAGCGGCGGCAATAGCCGCGGCCACCAGTCCGGCGGCCGCGGCCCAGGGCCAGGTTCTCGGCATGGATGCTGCTCCCTCCAGGCTCCCCGGATTCCGCACGGTTCCGCGGTGTTCTGCTGGGTTACGCCTCTTTCGAGTATGACAGCAGGGGGTACCGACCCGGCCCGGCGCCCCTGTTCCTAGAGCCTCACTGTGAAACGGCCTACACTCGAGGCATGGGAATTTCGCTGGGTATGCCCGCCGTTGTGCCGCCGCGGCCGCTGCCGGGGAGCCCGGATACCTCCGCCCCGGACGCCGTGCCGGACAACGTCCCGGAGAAGCTGGACGGGCTGGTGGACCGTTTCGGCCGCCGGGCCACGGATATGCGGCTGTCGCTGACGGACAAATGCAACCTGCGCTGTACCTACTGCATGCCGGCCGCGGGACTGGACTGGCTGCCCAAGGACAAGGTCCTGACGGCGGAGGAGATCGTCCGGCTCGTGGGGATCGGCGTCGACGGCCTGGGCGTCCGCGAACTTCGCCTGACCGGCGGTGAGCCGCTGGTCCGCGCAGATCTGGTGGAAATTGTGGCCGGAATCCGCGCCAATCATCCGGACCTGCCGGTCTCGCTGACCACGAACGGTCTTGGCCTGGATAAGAAAGCGCAGCGGCTGAAGGACGCCGGGCTGACCCGGATTAACGTTTCCCTCGACTCCCTGCATCCCGGAACGTTTGCACAGCTCACCCGCCGCCCCTTCCTGGACCGGGTGCTGGCAGGCGTGGAGGCAGCCGCCCGCGTGGGGCTCGGTCTGATCAAGATCAATGCCGTACTGATGCGCGGGATTAACGACGCCGAGGCGCCCCGGCTGCTCGACTGGGCCGTGGAGCGGGGGTTCGAACTGCGTTTTATTGAACAGATGCCGCTCGATGCCGACCATGGCTGGACCCGGGACGGCATGATCACCGCGGCCGAGATCCGCGCTTTGCTGGAGGAATCCTTCGTCCTGACGCCCGACCCGCGGAACCGGGACGGTGCCCCGGCCGAGCGCTGGCAGGTTCGGCACCGCAGCACGCCGGAGGAAGTGGCCGGCACCGTCGGGATCATCGCCTCTGTTACTGAACCGTTCTGCGCCGACTGCCGGCGGACGCGGATCACCGCCGAAGGCAAGGTGCGCAGCTGCCTGTTTTCGCACGAGGAGACAGACCTGCTGGAACTGCTGCGCAGCGGCACCGACGACGCCGCCGTCGCCCGCCGCTGGCAGGAAGCGATGTTTGGCAAGCCCAAGGCCCACGGAATGGACCACGCCGGGCTCGGCGCACCGGACTATGTGCAGCCCGACAGAACTATGAGTGCGATAGGTGGCTAAGTGCTGATCCGCTACTTCGGCGCCGCGAAAGCGGCCGCCGGAATCGAAGAGGAAACCCTGGACCTGGGGCGGTTGGAGCTGGGTGAGCTGCTGGAGAAACTGGCTGCGAGGCACCCGGACGCCCCCGAGGGTACACCGGTGCTCCAGACCGTGATCGGCCGGAGCACGTTCCTGGTTAATGAGGTTGCGGCCCGCAGCAGGTCGGCTGTGCTGGATCCCGGCGACACCGTGGATATCCTCCCGCCTTTTGCCGGCGGCTAATTCCCTGCAGCCCGGGGCACAGGTCTGGCCGGGGTACGGCAACCTGTTCGGCGTACAGCAAGAGGTGGCCTTCCCGAAGGGGAAAACCACCTCTTGCTGTTTGATTCCGGGTTAGAAACCGAGCTCCGCGGCCGACTCGAACGGGCCGACGACGGTGATCGTCCGGGGCGCTGCTGCCAGTTCGGCGGCGAGGGCCTGGACTTCCTCCGCGGTCACTGCGCGGATCCGCGCCAGCGATTCCTCAATGTCGATGAACTCGCCGCTGACCAGTTCGGCACGGCCCAGCCGGGACATGCGGGAACCTGAGTCCTCCATGCCCAGCACCATACCGCCGGAAATCTGGCCCTTGGCCTTTTCCAGTTCCCCGGGCTCCAGGCCGTCGGAGGCCAGGCGGTCCAGTTCAGACTCCAGCAGGTCAATGACCTGCCGCGTCTTGGCCGGTGAGCACCCGGCGTACATCCCGAAGTACCCGGCGTCGGCGTAGGACGCCGAGAAGGAGTACGTGGAGTACACCAGGCCGCGCTTTTCACGGATCTCCTGGAACAGTCGGGATGACATTCCGCCGCCCAGGATCGTGTTGAGCACGCTCATGGCAAAGCGGCGGCTGTCCGTGGCGACGAGTGAGGGGCAGCCCATCACGATGTTGGCCTGCTCCACCGGACGGTTGTAGACGTGGACCCCGCCGGTACCGGTGATGGCCGCCGGAGTGGTGTCCCGGCGCTGGACCGGCTCGGCAGCCTCATCCAGTTCCCAGCCGGCGCGTTTCAGCGCATCCAGCACCAGCGACACCACAATCTCGTGTTCCAGTCCGCCGGCTGCGGTGACCACCAGCGTCCCGGGACGGTAATGCCGCTGGTAATGCTCCAGGACAGCTTCGCGCGGGACCGCCTTGATGGCTTCGGGGGTGCCCCCGATCGGCCGGCCCAGCGGATGGTCGCCCAGCACTGCCTCGGCGAACTTCTCATGGCAAAGGTCCGCGGGGTCGTCCGCGTCCATCGCGATTTCCTCGAGGATAACGTCGCGTTCCTGCTCGAGTTCCTCGGGATCGAGGACGGCGGAGGTGACCATGTCCGCGATGACGTCAATCGCCATCGGCAGGTCGGTGTCCAGCACACGGGCGTAATAGCAGGTGCTTTCCTTCGCCGTCGCCGCGTTGGACTCGCCGCCGACTTCGTCGAAAGCCGAGGCGATATCCATGGCGCTGCGGCGGTCCGTCCCCTTGAACAGCAGGTGCTCAAGGAAGTGCGTGGAACCGTGGCGGCCTTCGGCCTCGTCGCGGGAACCAACGCCGACCCAGAAGCCGATGGTGGCGCTGCGCTGGCCGGGCATCGACTCGGTCAGGACGCGGACACCGCCGGGAAGGACGGAGCGGCGCACGATGGCGCCCGCCGGGTCGCCGATCTCAATGGCCGGATCGCCCGGCCGGGTTGTCAGGGGAAACGGGACAACCGTCCCGGCGCGGGAAAAGTCCGCGCCGGAACGGCTGTCCGTGGTGTTTTCAGGCATTTACTCTGCTGTCTCGGCAGCCGTTTCGCCTTCGGCGTCGTCCTCAGCAACTACCGGCGAAAGCGACAGCTTGCCGCGGTCGTCGATCTTGGTGATTTCAACCTGGATCTTCTGGCCTACGGAGACAACGTCATCAACGTTGTCGACGCGCTTGCCGCCCGAGAGCTTGCGCAGCTCGGAGATGTGCAGCAGGCCGTCCTTGCCCGGGGTCAGCGAGATGAAGGCACCAAAGGTGGTGGTCTTCACAACGGTGCCCAGGTAACGCTCGCCCAGTTCCGGAACCATCGGGTTGGCGATCGCGTTGACCGCTGCCCGGGCAGCCTCGGCGGACGTGCCGTCCGTGGCGCCGATCAGGACCGTGCCGTCATCTTCAATGGAGATGTCAGCGCCGGTGTCTTCCTGGATCTGGTTGATCATCTTGCCCTTCGGGCCAATGACCTCGCCGATCTTATCCACGGGGATCTTCACCGAGATGATCCGCGGGGCGAACTCGGAGAGCTCGTCCGGGGTATCGATCGCGGCGTCCATCACACCGAGGATGTGCAGGCGGGCTTCGCGGGCCTGCTTCAGGGCTGCGGCCAGGACCGAGGCGGGGATGCCGTCGAGCTTGGTGTCCAGCTGGATGGCCGTGACGAACTCGGAGGTGCCGGCGACCTTGAAGTCCATGTCACCGAAGGCATCTTCGGCGCCGAGGATATCGGTCAGGGCGGCGTAGCGGGTTTCGCCGTCGACGACGTCGGAAACGAGGCCCATGGCGATACCGGCAACCGGAGCCTTCAGCGGCACACCGGCGTTGAGCATGGACAGCGTCGAGGCGCAGACCGAACCCATCGAGGTGGAGCCGTTGGAGCTCAGGGCTTCCGAGACCTGGCGGATGGCGTACGGGAATTCTTCACGCGAGGGCAGCACCGGCATGAGCGCACGCTCTGCCAGGGCACCGTGGCCGATTTCGCGGCGCTTGGGCGAACCCACACGGCCGGTCTCACCGGTGGAGTACGGCGGGAAGTTGTAGTTGTGCATGTAGCGCTTGCGCGTTACCGGGGACAGCGAGTCGATCTGCTGTTCCATCTTCAGCATGTTCAGCGTGGTAACACCCAGGATCTGGGTTTCGCCGCGCTCGAAGATCGCCGAACCGTGAACGCGGGGCAGAACCTCAACCTCGGCGGTGAGCTGGCGGATGTCCGTCAGGCCACGGCCGTCGATGCGGATCTGTTCCTTGAGGATGCGCTGGCGCACAACCTGCTTGGTAACGGCACGGAAAGCTGCGGAGATTTCATTCTCGCGGCCTTCGAAACGGCCGGCCAGTTCGGCCTTGACTTCGTCCTTCAGCGCGTCCGAAGCGGCGTCGCGCTCCTGCTTGTCAGCGATGGAGAAGATCTGTGCCAGCTTGTCAGCGGCAGCGGCTTCAACAGCTTCGTAGGCGTCGTCCTGGTAGTCCAGGAAGACCGGGAACTCGACGGTCGGTTTGGCGGCGCGGGCTGCCAGGTCTGCCTGTGCGTCGCACAGTGCCTTGATGAACGGTTTGGATGCTTCCAGGCCTTCGGCCACAACCTCTTCGGTCGGGGCGGTGGCGCCCTCTTCCTTGATCAGGTTCCAGGCGTTGTCGGTAGCTTCGGCTTCCACCATCATGATGGCGACGTCGTCACCGGCGATGCGTCCGGCAACCACCATGGAGAAGACTGCGCGCTCCAGTTCGGAGTGCTTCGGGAAGGCGACCCACTGGTTGTCGACCAGGGCAACGCGGACGCCGCCGATCGGGCCGGAGAACGGCAGGCCGGAGAGCTGCGTGGACATGGAGGAGGCGTTGATGGCCACCACATCGTAGAGCACGTCGGGGTTGATCGCCAGGACGGTCACAACAACCTGGACCTCGTTGCGCAGGCCCTTAACGAAGGCGGGGCGCAGCGGGCGGTCCATGAGGCGGCAGGCCAGGATGGCTTCGGTGGACGGGCGGCCTTCGCGGCGGAAGAACGAGCCCGGGATGCGTCCGGCGGCGTACATACGCTCTTCGACGTCAACGGTCAGCGGGAAGAAGTCGAAACCTTCACGCGGGGACTTGCCGGCAGTGGTTGCCGAGAGCAGTGCGGTGTCTTCGTCGATGTAGACCATTGCCGCGCCTGCAGCCTGGGCGGCCAGGCGGCCGGTTTCGAAGCGGATGACGCGCTTGCCGAATGCGCCGTTGTCAATGACGGCTTCTGAGTACTGAATTTCGGGACCCTCCATAGAGAGCCACCTCCGTTTCTTAGTGTTCGGAGGCACCCAGCATCGTCCCTTGAATCCTCCGCGCTGCGGTGCGGCGTGGATGGTTCAACACCCGGTCTTCGATCGAGGTCCACGGGCAGATCTCCCGTAGACCACTACCGAGGACCGCGAATGCTGCGATGCTGGCTGACTCCTGTATTTGTCTTATTTACTGCTGTGTTGCCGATGGCAGGTGCGCTTCCGGTTCAATCCGGTGTCCATGTCTGCCGGTACTGCTGTGCTCTGCCAAGGGCGGCCCTGCGTGTACACAGGTGCCGCCCTCAAAACAGAACTATCGACGCAGGCCGAGACGCTCGATGAGCGCACGGTAGCGAGTGATGTCGGTCTCGCGCAGGTAACCCAGCATGCGGCGACGACGACCAACCAGGGCCATCAGGCCGCGGCGGGTGTGGTGATCGTGCTTGTGGGTCTTCAGGTGCTCGGTCAGGTCCGAAATACGACGGGAAAGAACGGCAACCTGGACCTCGGGGGATCCGGTGTCACCTTCTGCGAGAGCGTATTCCTTGATGATCGCCTGCTTGACGGCGGGATCGAGTGCCACTGTAACTCCTAGAGTTGTGCCGTGAGGCCCGAATCAGCACTTCGCTGCCGGGAACCCTGTGCCAGGGAGGCGAACCATGCCGGGCACAAAGAAATTCAGCCGCCACGGACCGCAGCCGAATTTCCCCCCAGTTTACCCGGCAACAGGGCCTTCTGTCGAAAGGACATCCCTTGTCCGGGCCACGTCCAGGCGCATCTGCTCAATCAGCGCCTCGGGTCCGGTGTAGGCGACCATACCCCGCAGGCGTTCAACGAATTCCACCCCAACGCACTGGCCGTAGAGGTCGAAGTCCTCAACGGCCTCCGCCGGACGGTCGATCACATGGGCTTCAACCTGCCGGCTCACACCGATGAAGGTTGGATTGGACCCCACGGAGATGGCGGCGGGCCAGCGCGTGCCGTCGGCACCCACGAGCCAGCCGGCATAAACGCCGTCGGCCGGAATCAGTCCCGTTGACTCCGGCGCCAGATTCGCCGTCGGGAAACCCAGTTCGCGTCCGCGCGCCGCTCCATGGACCACAACGCCGCGCATGCGGTGCGTGCGCCCGAGCAGCCTGGCGGCGGTGCGTACATCACCGGCGGCCAGTGCCTCACGGATCCAGGTGGAGGAGCAACGGCGTCCGCGGCTGTCCTCCGGCCCCTGGGGAAGAGCGTCAAAGTCATCCACTGCGATCACCTCGAAGCCAAGTTCGGCTCCGAGTTCGCGCATGGTGTCGAGGTCGCCGGAGTTGCCGCGCCCGAACCTGGCGTCGTGACCCAGGACCACGGCAACTGCATGAAGGCCGTCGGTGAGGTACTTCCGGACAAATTCTTCAGCGGTCAGGGAAGCCAGTTCCAGGTCATAGTGCACCATCAGCAGCCCGTCGAGGCCGGTCCCGGCGAGGGCCTCGGTCCGGTCCGCCGGTCCCATGATCATCACCGGAGCGTTGTCCGGCCGGTGCACAGCTGCCGGATGCGGGTCGAAGGACACGGCGACCGCCGCGGCGTCGTGCTCCCGCGCGGCTTTCACGAGGCGGGACAGCACATGCTGGTGGCCAAGGTGCACGCCGT
This sequence comes from Arthrobacter sp. Helios, assembly GCF_023167125.1. Classification (NCBI taxonomy): domain Bacteria; kingdom Bacillati; phylum Actinomycetota; class Actinomycetes; order Micrococcales; family Micrococcaceae; genus Arthrobacter; species Arthrobacter sp. Helios. The sequence goes on along the minus strand of NZ_CP095402.1, from coordinate 812,205 downwards.
CGAAATTGCCGATTGTGACTACTGTCGGACCAATGTCGGACGGCACCTCCGCAAGGTCATTCCAGTAATACACCCGAGCTCCTTACCAGCGGAAAGTCCATCCATGAATATGCCCGCGCCACAGCACCTGCCGTGAGCGGAAAGCTTCATCCATTATGGCGGAAACAAAAAGTCATTACGCACCGTTTCCTGCAGAGCCGTCCGTGCTGGAGCTGCCGTGGTGGAATTCCCGCCGCAGCTCGCTGGTTTTCAGAATGAAGCGGTGCCACACCAGCAGGGCCGGAGGGAAGGCCAGCTCCAGGATCATGAGGATGATCAGCGTGAAGTGCGGCGTCCCGGAAAAAGCCCAGGACAGTACGCGGCCGATTCCGCCCAGGAAGACCATCAGACAGACCAGCCAGAGCATGTTCGCCCACTGGAACTTGACCGCGATAGCCACGAAGGCGGCTCCGACCCCCACCATCATGGCGGAGAAGAAGCGGAATTGGCTCTCCAGGGAAGCGTTGACCGCTCCCCCGCTGGTCTGCGCGACACCCGCTGTCCCCGTCACCAGGTAATAAACACCGATTCCGGCAATCAGGACGCCCACGGCGACTACCACCGTCCGGAACACTCCCCAGTCGTCGGTGCTCTTCCAGGGCTTTGCTCCGGCCGCGCCGCCTGACTGTTGTGCCGCTGCACTGCTGCTGCGTCCGCGGCGGGCGGCTTTGCCCTTGCTGTCGCTGTGCGGTGCGTGTCCGTTGCCGTCAGCTCCCGCACCCGGAAGCGGCACCGGACTCCGGGCTGCGTCCGGGGCCGGGCCGGCGGCAGGTGCCTGCCTTCCGGCCTCTGCGTCGCGGGCCCTGTCCGCCGGTCCAGGCGATGGGATGGTCATGGTCTGCCCCCTGATGGGATTGCGGTTCCGGCACCGTGCTGATCAACCGCGCCGTTCTTTCATGGCACGGTTTTCACATCGTCTCACGGTGCGGACGCGTCCAGAACCCGGCCCCGTGACTAGGCGTGTTGGCGGTTCCGGTGCCGGTAGAGCCACCACAGCCCGATCAGCGGCAGCAGCAGCGGAACAAAACCGTAGCCCTGGCCGAAGTTTGACCACACGGTGTCTTCGGGCAGGGCCGCGGGGTCCAGCAGTCCAAAGAGGCCGACCGCGAGCACCCCTGCCAGCTCGATGCTGACGGCGGCCACGGAGACCGTGTAGGAGGTCCGGCCGGAACGGGCCAGGGACACCGTCGCCACGATGTAGACGACGGCGGCGAAAGCCGAGAGCACATAGGCCAGCGGTGCTTCCTCGAACTTGGTCGCGATCTGGAAGGCGGCCCGTGCCGACGCGGCCAGGGCAAAAACGCCGTAGACCGCCACCAGCAGCCGGCCGGGGCCGGCGTTGCGTGCAGCGGGAGCTGAAGCGTCTCCGGCTGGTTTCGGCTTGATCAGTTTCCTCATGCCAGCGGCACTCCGTCCCAAATCTGTTCCATCCGGAACAACATGACAAATACGGTGATTCCGACGGCGCCGAGAACCAGGTTGCTCCACCGGGAGCGGTCCATCAGGGACCACCAGACGGCGCCGATGGGAATAACGACGGCGGTCAGCAGATAGCCCCAGAACTCCCAGGCGGGACCGTTGAGGGTCTCTCCGCCGCTCTGGCGGATGAGCGCAGCCACCGCGTAGACCAGGAGAAACAGTTCAACGGCCGCAACCGAGAGAATGGTCAGGTCATTCGGTCCGTATTTCCGGACCGCGGCTCCGACGCAGAGCACGGTGGAGACCAGGCAAACGATCGTGCCAACGATGTACAGGGGGTCGACGACCACTTAGGCCCTTTCGTTTCCGGGCGCGAAGACCAGCAGCGCCCGGGCAGTGTCTGCTTTGTCGGCCAGCAGCCCGATGAGCTCGCCGTCGGGTGCGAAGGCGGCAACGGGAACGGGTTCACCGTCTGCGTCGGCGGTGCCGGTGGCACTGATCCGGCGGCCGTGGGAAATGTTGTCTGCCTCTTCGGCGCTGAGTTCACGCACCGGGAAGAGCGCCCGGGCCGCATCGTTGAGCTCCAGCAGGGCGAGGTCCCCGGCCAGCTGCTCCAGGGTGGAGGCCTGCTCCACCGAGTAGGGGCCCACCGAGGTGCGCCGCAGGGCGGTCAGGTGCCCGCCCACGCCGAGGGCGGACCCCAGGTCGCGGGCCAGTGCCCGGATGTAGGTTCCGGAGGAGCACTCAACTGTCACATCGACGTCGCGCAGTTTGCCGCCGTGTTCCCGGCGGATGCCGTGGACCTCGAAGCGCGAAACGGTGACCGGCCGGGCGGGCAGGTTTACTTCCCCGCCGGCCCGGACCCGGGCATAGGAGCGTTCGCCCGCAACCTTGATGGCACTGACGCTGCTGGGAACCTGGAGGATGTCGCCGGTAAGGGCCGCGACCGCGGCCATGATCTCTTCATCCGTGACCGCAGCGGCGATGGTTTCCGAGGTGACTTCGCCTTCGGCGTCGTCAGTGATGGTGGACTGCCCCAGCCGGATCGTGGCGTCATAGGTCTTGGAGGTGCCCACAATGTAGGTCAGCAGCCGGGTGGCTTTGTTGATGCCGACCACCAGGACACCCGTGGCCATGGGGTCCAGGGTACCGGCGTGGCCGACTTTCCGGGTGCCAGCCAGCCTGCGCAGACGGCCGACCACATCGTGGCTGGTCCAGCCCTGCGGTTTGTCCACAATTATCAGTCCTGAACGGACCTGCCCGGAATTCACGCCTTTCAGTATATCCACCGGTGAGGTGCCCCCCGCGCCGCGGGCCCGGGTGCGGGCGCCGTCCCGCAGCGCCTCCGCCGGCACCGGGCACCCCGCCGGTAGCATTCGGGTATGCCACAGCTTGCCGCTCACGTGCGTACCGTCGACCCTAACCAGATCCGCGAAATCACCCAGGCCGCATGGGCCGTCCCCAATGCCGTTGTCCTCAGTATCGGCGAGCCGGGGTTCCCAACCCCCGCCCATATCCTCGAGGCGGGGGAGGCAGCACTGGCCCGGGACGAGACGGGGTACACACCGAACGCGGGCATCGCTCCCCTGCGCGCTGCGTTTGCCGACCGGGTCTCCCGGATCTCCGGCAGCACGGTTGACCCTTCCCGGGTGTTCGTCACCGCGGGCGCCCAGCAGGGCCTGCACCTGGCCATGAGCCTCCTGCTGGATGCCGGGGACGAAATCCTGGTACCGAATCCGGGCTATCCCACCTTCGCCATGACGGCCCGGCTGCTGCACGCGGTGCCGGTGGAGTATCCCCTCCACCCGGCAGACGGTTTCCAGCCTCGGCTTTCCGAGATCGAATCGAGGATCACCGCCCGGACCAGGGTCCTGCTGCTGAACTCCCCCTCCAACCCCCTGGGATCCGTCTTCAGCGCGGAATTGACCCGGGAGCTGGTGGAGCTGGCCCGGCGGCGGGGGCTGTGGATCCTCTCCGACGAATGTTATGAGGCATTTACCTACGACGTGCCCCATGTGAGCCCGCTGGAGTTCGACGGCGGCGGGGAGCTGGTGCTGGCGTCCTACACGCTTTCCAAGACCTACGGCCTGACCGGTCTGCGGATCGGGGCCCTGGTCACGCCGCCGGGGCTGGAGGCACGCATGAGCACGGTGATGGAGTCGATCGTTTCCTGTGTGGCTTCACCGTCGCAGTATGCAGCCCTGGCGGCGCTCACCGGACCGCAGGAGTACGTGGAGACGGCCGCCGCGCATTACCGCGCCAACCGGGATGCGGCATCCGCGGTGCTGGCGGACAAGGGCCTGCCGTTCCTGGCCGCGCAGGGCGCCTTTTATCTGTGGGCTGACCTGTCCTCCGTTTCCGGCGGCGATATCCGCCAGTGGACCCGGCGGTTCCTCGCGGAATCCCAAGTGGCCCTGGCGCCCGGGACCGCCTTCGGATCAATTGGGGAAGGCTGGGTCCGGATCGCCCTGTGCGGCCGGCGGGAGGACCTGGTGGAAGGGCTCAGCCGACTTCCTGCCGCCGCTTAGCGGGACAGGCTAGCGGCGCGGTGTATGCACCGCAGCCCCCCGCTCCAAAGCCGAACCTTTTCAGGAATTTCACGGCTGCAGCACAGGTTCCACTCAACTTCGCGTTTACAGGTCACATCCGTGTACCTAGTCTGTGGACTGTTTTTCGGCTGGGGAAACGGTTTGGGGTTCCGCGCCGGAACGAGTCTCGCATTGAGCAGGCCCAATGCGAAGGAGACACTCGTGGGAAAAAAGCCAGCAGTATTTCAGACGGTCCGCCGCGGCCTCGTACAGCACGGAAGCATGCGCAGCGGCCGTGCCGCGGTCCCCCGAAGTACGCATCCATCCAAGCGGCGGAGGCGTGCTGCCCGCACCCTGGCGGCCGTCGTCTGTGCGCTCGCACTCGTGGCTCCAACTACGGCCAACGCCCACCGCGGCAGCAATCAGCCCCAGCCCCCGGTCTCCTACTGGGACACCGACCAGTCGGCAACGGCACGTGCCGCCGCCCTCCTGGGCCAGATGACGCTCGATGAAAAAGTGGACATGCTCCACGGAGAGCTCAACAACGACTACGGCTTCTACAACGCCCCGATCGAACGGCTGGGCATTCCTGCTCTGACCATGACTGACGGCCGCAACGGCGTCCGGCTGGGCTCAACTGAATTCAACGGCGGACGCTCCACCCTGCTGCCTTCGGCGATCAGTGCGGCCGCCTCCTGGGACGCGGAGGTGGCAGATCTGCATGCCGGGGTCACCGCCGACGAGGCGTTCCGGACGGGCATGAACACGGTGCTCTCGCCCTCGGTCAACATTGCCCGGGTACCGCAGAACGGCCGCAACTTCGAGTCCTTCGGCGAGGATCCGCTGCTGATGTCCGCGATGGGCAATGCCTGGAACGGCACCATCCAGGAGTACGGCGGGCTGCTTGGGAATATCCAGGACTGGGCAGTCTACACCCAGGAATACAACCGGCTGCAGGACGCCAACATGGTGGTGGATGACCGCACCCTGCAGGAAATCTACAACCGTCCCTTCGCCGAGATCATCAACGGGACGCATCCCGGATCCGTGATGTGCGGGTTCAACAAGGTCAACGGGGAGTACTCCTGCGGCAACGATTTCCTGATCAACCAGATCCTGAAGGAACAGTACGGTTTCCAGGGCTTCGTGATGAGTGACTACAACGCTGCCCACGAGACCCTTGACATCAATGCCGGCCTCGACCAGGACCAGCCGGGCAATTACACACCGGGACAGGTGGGCGACTGCCTGTTCTGCCAGCCGCTGATCGATGCAGTGAACGCCGGGACGGTGTCGATTGACCGGATCAACGACGCCGTGACGCGGATCCTCAGGCCAATGATCGGGCTGGGGCTTTTCGACCGGACGCTCGACCAGCTGCCCATCGACGAAGCGCTGCACAACACGCAGTCCGCCGAAGCGGCAGCCCAGGGCATGGTCCTGCTGAAGAACGACGACGTGCTGCCGCTGGCGGAGGACCTCGGTTCCCTTGCGGTGATCGGCACGGACGCCGACGAAGTGGTCCAGGGCGGCGGCAGCTCCCACATCATGAATCCCACGTCGGAAACGTCGCCGCTGGCGGGCATCCAGGCCAGGCTGGCAGGCACCGGGACTGAGGTTAGCTACGTTCCGGGCACTGACCCGGTTACCTCGGCGGCCCTGCTCCCCGGCGCAGCACCCATTCCGTCATCGTTCATGACACCAGCCGGCGGTGCCGCAGGAACCGGCCTCTCGGCCGAGTATTTCCTGAACCAGGACTTCTCCGGTACCCCCTATCTGGACCGGGTCGAACCGTACGTTGGCCTCAACACCGGTTTCTACAGCTTCACGGCTCTGAACGCCAATTCACCGCATTTCCCGGACATCCCCCAGGATCTGAACACCAACATGTCGGCACGGTGGAGCGCCACCCTCACGGCACCCGTCACGGGAACGTACGAACTGCAGGTCGTCACCAACGGAAAGACAACCCTGACCGTTGACGGAACCGAAGTGGTCAACGTGGCCGACTTCTTCACGCCGACGCCGTCCCAGCAGAACCAGACCGTCTCTGTTCCGCTGGACTTCACCGCCGGCTCCACCCATTCCATCGAACTGACCTACATCTACGACACCAGCTCCACCTGGAACCAGGTCCAGTCGCAGCTCAAACTCGCGTGGGTCCCGCCGGAAGGCGTCGTTTTGCCGCAGGCCGCCAACGCAGCCGCGCAGGCAGCGGAGTCCGATGCCGCCGTCGTCCTGGTCCGGGACTACTCCACCGAGGGTGGAGACCTCAGCACCCTCGAGCTGCCGAACTGGCAGGCGGACCTGATCCGCGCCGTCGGTGCTGCCAACCCGAACACCGTGGTGGTGCTGACGGTGGGCGGTGTGGTCGAGGTGGTTGATTGGCAGGACGCCGTTGGCGGCGTCATCCATGGCTGGTACCCCGGGCAGAACCAGGGAACTGCCATCGCCAGTGTGCTGTTCGGGGATGTTAATCCCTCTGGAAAACTGCCGATTACCCTGCCCGTCAATGCGGACGAGACCCCGGTCAGCACCCCGGCGCAGTACCCGGGCGTGGATGGGCTCAATGCCGAATATACCGAAGGGATCTTCGTCGGCTACCGCGGCTACCAGCAGTTCGGCATCGAACCGGCGTATCCATTCGGCTACGGGCTTTCCTACACCAGCTTCGACTACTCGGACCTGCGCATCACCTGCAGGATCTACAGCACCGGTGGGAAGAACGGAAAGTTCGATGCGCTTGAGGGCGAGGCCGAAACGCCGGGAGCGGACGCAGAGGCTACGGCTTCCGGCGACGCCGGCGTTGGAACCCCGCTGCACGGAAGCAACCGCGGATGGGGCAAAGGCAAGGGCCACCATCACGGCTGGGACAAGGGCAGGTCCTGCAGGAACAAACCCCTGCAGGCGTCCGTGCGCATCACGAACACCGGCGATACGGCAGGCAGCGAAGTTGTGCAGGCCTACGCCGGCGCCAACCCCAACGCACCCGTCCAGATGGCGCCGAAGTCCCTCGCCGGGTGGACCAAAGTGGATCTCGCGCCGGGCGAAAGCACCCGGGTACGGATCCCCTTGGATATTGAGTCCTTCTCCTACTGGGATGTGAACACCGACCGCTGGGTCACCCCCACGGGAACGGTGCCCGTGTACGTCGGTCCCAACTCCGAGGACACTCCGCTGACCGCTGATCTGCGGATCCGCCCGCGCCGCTGACCGCGGCCCAATCCCCGAGGGCGGGGGACGCGGACTGCTCCCCCGGTTACCGCTCCCCCGCCCCCGGCACCACACGTGACGGCCGCGCAGCGGCCCCACTCACCCACTCACCAACTCACCCCACCAGGAGAACATCATGAAAAAACGAGCATCATCCCTGTTGCCACTCGCGGCAGCAGGGGCCCTGTTAGCAGGGCTTGCCGGTGCACCGCCGGCGGCTGCCCATAACCGGCACCACCCCAAACCGCTGCCGGTGGCAGGAGAGGTGACCACGCTGGCAACCGGGCTGGTCACTCCGCTGCGGATTGCCCTGGGAAGCTACCGGTCCGTCGACGTCGCCCAGACCTTTGCCGGCAGTGTGAACCGCATTGGCCAGGACGGCACGCTCACTACCCTGGACCCGGGAATTCCCGGCTACATCTCAGACTCCGTGTCCCGGGTTGGCGGCACCACGTACTACTCACTGACAACGGGCGAAGGCCTCGGGATGCCGGAGAACAACGTCGCGCTGCTGCGTTCCGTGGACCGCCGCGGCACCATCCGGACCATCACCGACCTGGCAGTTTATGAACGGAGCGCCAACCCGGATCAGGTCAACACGTACGGATTCCGGGACCTGGATGCAGCGTGCCTCAGCCAGATTCCTCCCGAAATCCCTGCCAATTACACGGGGATGATGGACTCCCACCCCTACGACACCATGCGGGTCCGGGGCAGCATCCTGGTAGCCGACGCCGGCGCCAATGCCATTCTGCGGGTTTCGGAGCGCAGCGGGCAGACCTCCACCGTGGCCGTGCTGCCGCCGGTGCCGGTCACCATTACCCAGGAAACCGCCGATCAGCTCCAGCTGCCTGCCTGCACGGTGGGCCATGACTACTATTCGGAACCCGTGCCCACTGACATGGCCATGGGACGTGACGGCCAGCTGTACGTCACGTCGCTCCCGGGCGGCCCGGGCGGGGGTGCCGGCTCCGTCTACCGGGTCAATCCGCGCAGCGGATCGGTGGACCTGGTGGCATCGGGACTTGTGAGTCCGACGGGCATTGCGGTCAGCAGCCGCGGAGACATCTTCGTCGCAGAGCTGTTCGCGAACCGGATTTCAGTCATCCCGCGGGGAACGGCCACACCCCAGCCCTGGTACGAGGTCACCGGCCCGGCAGACGTGGAGCTCCGCGGCTCCGCCCTGTACGCCAGTGTTGATGCCCTCCCGCCGGGCGGTATACCCGAACCGGGTGTGCCGGTTGATCCGAACGCCCCGCCACCGGTCTTCGACGGAAAGGTCATCCGGATCCAGCTCACCAGCGGCGGGGACCCGCACGGGCTGGCACTGCCCGGCGGTGAACCTGCCGAACCAAACAGTGATTAGCGGACTAACGGACTGGCCCACTGACGGGGTGACTGACTGACACCCGGCCCGCCGCCAGCAACACAAAAGGAGCGGCACCATATCAATGGTGCCGCTCCTTTTGATGCAACCAGCCGGCTGTGGGCGCCGGCCGCGGGACTAGCTGCGGGCGTCCGAGTCTTCAGCCGGAGCGTCCTGCAGGTCCTCTTCGTCGTCTTCTTCGTCCCTGCGGTAGGGGTCAGCGTCTCCGGCGTAGGCAGCACCCTGCTTCAGTGCCGCCAGCTCCTCGTCACGCTTCTTGGCTTCCCGGATGAGTTCTTCCAGGTGGCTCGCGTTGACCGGGATTTCGTCTGCGACGAATTCCAGGGTGGGCGTCAGCCGGACCGTGATGTTCTTCCCGACCTCCGAGCGCAGGATTCCGCGTGCGGACTCCAGGGCTGCCTTGGTGTCGGCCTGCTGCGCCTCATCGCCAAAGACGGTGTAGTAGACGGTGGCATGCTGCAGGTCATTCGTGACGCGGGCGTCGGTGATAGTCACAAACCCCAGCCGCGGATCCTTGATCCGGCGCTCGAGTGCCTGGGCAACCACTACCTTGATACGGTCAGCAAGTTTCGCAGCGCGTGCTGGATCTGCCATTGCCTCTCCTTCAATAAAGTCTGGGGTTTCGCTGCGGCGGCCGCCGGACTGGCCGGCGGCGCCGTCATGCGATGGTGGCTGCTAAAGCAGCCGGTGCGGGGCTGCCGGAAAACCGGCAGCCCCAGCCGGGAATTAGACCCGCGGCTTCTCGCGCATCTCGAAGGTCTCGATGATGTCACCTTCCTTGACGTCGTTGAACGAGCCCAGGCCGATGCCACACTCGAAGTCCGTCCGGACCTCGGTGGCGTCGTCCTTGAACCGCTTGAGCGAGTCAACGGTGAGGTTGTCACCGATGACCTTGCCGTCGCGGGTGACCCGTGCCTTGGCGTTTCGGCGGATGACACCGGAGCGCACGATCGAGCCGGCAATGTTGCCGAACTTGGAGGAACGGAAGACTTCGCGGACCTCGGCGGTGCCGAGCTGCACTTCCTCGTACTCCGGCTTGAGCATGCCCTTGAGGGCCAGCTCAATGTCATCAATTGCTGCGTAGATGACGGAGTAGAAGCGCATGTCCACGCCTTCGCGCTCGGCCAGGTCGGCCACACGCTCGGCAGGCTTGACGTTGAAGCCGATGATGATCGCGTTGTCCACGGTCGCCAGGTTGACGTCGTTCTGCGTGATGGCACCAACGCCGCGGTGGATAACGCGCAGCTGCACGCCGTCCCCGACGTCGATCTTGAGCAGGGAGTCTTCCAGGGCTTCCACGGCACCGGACACGTCACCCTTGAGGATGAGGTTGAGGGTGTCAACCTTGCCATCGGCCACAGCCTGGTCGAAGTCCTCCAGGCTGATGCGCTTGCGGCGCTTGGCCAGGGCGGCGTTGCGGTCCGCAGCTTCACGCTTCTCAGCGATCTGGCGGGCGGTGCGCTCGTCGTCGGTCACGAAGAAGGTGTCGCCGGCACGCGGGACGTTGGACAGGCCCAGGACCTGGACCGGACGCGACGGCCCGGCTTCGGTCAGGTTGTCCCCGTTCTCGTCGAACATGGCACGGACGCGGCCGTGGGCCGTTCCCGCCACGATCGTGTCGCCGACCTTCAGCGTTCCGGACTGCACCAGGACGGTCGCGACGGCGCCGCGGCCCTTGTCCAGGTTGGCTTCGATCGCGATGCCGCGAGCGTCCTTGTCCGGGTTGGCGCGCATGTCCAGGGCTGCGTCCGCGGTGAGCAGGACAGCCTCGAGCAGCGCATCGATGTTCAGGTGCTGGCGGGCAGAGACCTCGACGAACATGGTGTCGCCGCCGTACTCTTCCGGAACCAGTCCGTATTCGGTCAGCTGGCCGCGGACCTTGTCCGGGTTGGCGCTTTCCTTATCGATCTTGTTCACGGCGACCACAATCGGCACGTTCGCTGCCTGTGCGTGGTTGAGCGCTTCAACGGTCTGCGGCATCACGCCGTCGTCCGCTGCGACAACCAGCACCGCAATGTCGGTGACCTTGGCGCCACGGGCACGCATGGCGGTGAACGCCTCGTGGCCCGGGGTGTCAATGAACGTGATGGCACGCTCGGTGCCCTCGTGCTCGAACTCGATCTGGTAGGCACCGATGTGCTGGGTAATACCGCCGGCTTCGCCTTCAACAACCTTGGTGTTGCGGATGGCGTCGAGCAGGCGGGTCTTACCGTGGTCAACGTGGCCCATGACGGTGACTACCGGAGGACGTGCCTCGAGTTCGTCGTCGCCTTCGGCTTCCAGCTCAGCCTCGAAGTCGATGTCGAAGCTGCTGAGCAGTTCGCGCTCTTCGTCTTCCGGCGAGACGACCTGGATCTTGTAACCCAGTTCCTCACCGAGAACGCCGAACGTTTCTTCATCCAGCGACTGCGTGGCTGTTGCCATTTCGCCGAGGTGGAACAGCACGGTGACCAGTGCTGCCGGGTTTGCCTCGATCTTGTCGGCGAAGTCCGTGATGGACGCGCCGCGCCGGAGGCGGACAACAGTGTTGCCGTCGCCGCGGGGTACCGAAACGCCGCCCAGCGACGGAGCTGACATCTGCTCCAGTTCCTGCCGCTTCGCCCGCTTCGACTTGCGCTGCTTGCCGCGTCCTGCGCCGCCCTTGCCGAAAGCACCGGCTGTGCCGCCGCGTCCGCGGCCGCCCTTGCCGAAGCCGCCGCCAACGGGAGCACCGCCGCCGGCGCCGGGAGCGCCGCCGGGACCGCGGCGGGGACCGCCTGCGCCCGGACGTGCCGGGGCTGCGGGCCGCTCAGTGCGGTTGGGCATCATGCCCGGTGTGGGCCGGGGGCCGGAGGTTCCGCCGGGGCGGGGTGCTCCGGTACGGGGAGCACCGGGGCGCGGTGCACCCGGACGCGGAGCGCCCGGACGGGGACCGCCTGCACCGGCTGCCGGACGGGGGCCTGCGGCGCCGGGCGTGCCGGTCCGCTCGGTCTCGTCACGGCGCTGGCCGGGCCGGGGCATGCCCTGGGACGGGGCGAACGGGTTGTTGCCGGGACGGGGACCGCCCTGGCCGCGCTCACCCTCGCCGCGTCCGCGGGGACGCGGCATGCCCTGTGAGGTTGCGAAGGGGTTGTTGCCGGGGCGCGGGCCGGAAGCTCCGGGCCGCGGTGCACCCGGACGGGGTGCGGAGGATTCAGCCGGAGCCGCCGGGGCAGCAGGCTTTTCCTCGGACTTGGGTGCCGGTGCAGCCGGCTTGCTGGCTGCCGGAGCAGCCTCCGTGGCGGGCTTTTCGGCTGCAGGGGCGGCCGGAGCAGGTGCTGCCGGTGCCGGAGCAGCCGGCGCTGCCGGAGCCGGAGCTGCCGGAGCGGGCGCTGCGGGCTTGTTTGCTGCCGGGGCAGCTTCCGCGGCGGGCTTTTCAGCTGCCGGGGCTGCCGGAGCGGGTGCTGCCGGACGCGGTGCGGATTTCCCGGCACCGGAGTCGCCGGCTGCGGGCTTACCCGCTGCGTCGGGGAATGCCCCGCGAAGTTTCTTGACTACGGGTGCTTCGATTGTCGAGGATGCCGAACGGACGAATTCGCCCAGTTCCTGCAGTTTTGCAACTGCATCCTTCGAAGTGATGCCGAGCTCTTTGGCGAGCTCGTGTACGCGGACCTTGGCCACATTTCTCCTGTCTCAGTCCGCACCGAGCCAGGCACGAACCGTCTATTTACTGCGGGCTTCCACTGCAGGTGCAGGGTTGCCCATCACAGAGCACAACAAAGTACTCATCGTCGGGTACTCATCGCTGGGTACTCATCGGGTTTCCATCAGATTTCAGACCCGCTTTCAGGTTGGACGGTTTCGAGGCGTCCCCGGCTGGGACCCGCCTCTTGAGCTTCGAACCACTGTTCCACTGCCGAGGAATCAACCTGCGCCCGGAAGGCGCGGCCGAAAGCCCGGCGTTTTACAGCGGTTGCGAGGCATGCTGCCTCGGGGTGCAACCAGGCACCCCGGCCAGACATGCGGCGGTTTTCATCGACCAGGACGGCAGTTATGCCATCCCTCGAATCCAGCGCCAGCCGCATCAGAGCAGCCTGGTCATCCTTCTTCCTGCAGCCAATGCATGTCCGTTGCGGAACGTGACTGCTGCCTGCCGCAGGCCGCACCGATTCCACGGGCTCCTGCGGTTGCTGGAAGGCGGACGGTGACCCGGCCATGAACATTCTACCGCTTTTCTTTTCTCTTGCCCTCATCCGGCCTCCCGGAAGAGGAACTTAGGCAGACTTCGCGTCGGAAACGATGTCGATCCGCCAGCCGGTCAGCTTCGCGGCGAGGCGGGCATTCTGCCCTTCCTTGCCGATTGCCAGGGACAGCTGGTAGTCAGGCACCACTACACGGGCGGAGCGGGCGTCCTCATCGGTGATGGTGACGGAGTTGACGCGCGACGGCGAGAGGGCGTTGGCGATGAACGTCGCCGGGTCCTCGCTGAAGTCCACGATGTCGATCTTTTCATCATGCAGCTCGGTCATCACGGCGCGGACGCGGGAGCCCATTTCGCCAATGCAGGCGCCCTTGGCGTTGATGCCGGGGGTGTGTGCCTTGACCGCGATCTTGGTCCGGTGACCGGCTTCGCGGGCCAGCGCCACGATCTCCACGGAGCCATCGGCGATCTCGGGGACCTCCAGTTCGAAGAGCTTGCGCACCAGTCCCGGGTGGGACCGGGACAGCGTGATGGACGGCCCCTTGAAGCCGCGGCGGACGTCGACGACGAACGCACGCAGGCGGGAACCGTGCAGGTACTTCTCCCCCGGGACCTGTTCGGTCGGCGGGAGCAGCGCTTCGACGGAGCCCAGGTTTACCTGGATCATGTGCGGGTTGTTGCCCTGCTGGATCTGGCCGGAGACCAGTTCGCCTTCACGGCCCTTGAACTCGCCCAGGATGTTGTCATCCTCCACGTCGCGCAGGCGCTGGAGGATAATCTGCCGGGCCGTGCTCGCGGCAATGCGGCCGAAGCCGGCAGGTGTGTCATCGAACTCTCCGACGGCCTCGCCGTCGTCGTCGAGCTCAGTGGCCCAGATCGTGACGTGGCCGCTCTTGCGGTCCAGTTCGGCGCGGGCTTTGTCCTGCGATCCGGTGGTTTTGTGGTAAGCAACCAGCAGTGCCTGTTCGATCGTGGGGATCAGCAGGTCCAACGGGATTTCCCGTTCCGCCTCAAGCAGCCGCAGCGCACTCATATCAATATCCATTTAGGCCTCCTCGGCTGTGCTTTCAAATCCGTTGGCGTCTTCGCCTGCCGGGTCGTCCTCAAGATGGGCGAATTCAACTTCCACGCGGCCCTTGGCGATACCGTCAAAGGGCAGGCGGGTTTTCTCGCCTTGTTTGGGCTTCATGCCCTTTTTCACGGGCAGTTCGGGAACCAGCGTGATTCCCTCGGCGTCCGCCTCCAGCAGGCGCCCGGTCACCGCATCACCTGACACCGGGGTCACCAGGACCATCCGGCCGATGTTCCTCCGCCAGTGCCGGGGCTCGGTCAGCGGCCGCGACACTCCCGGGGAGGAAACCTCCAGGCTGTATGGGCGGCCGTCGTCGTGCGGATCCTCGTCCATCGCGTCCGAAAGAACACGTGAAATGTCCGCGATCCGGTCCAGGCTGACGCCGCCGGTTTCGGTTTCAGGAAGGTCCACCGTGACGTGGACCGTGCGGTGGACGCCGGCAATCCTGATTTCGATGTCCTCCAGGAAGAGGCCTTCCCCGGCTACGGTGGGGGCAAGATAGTCCTTCAGCCGCTGCGTCTCTGCCGCGGTCTCGGCGCGCTGGGCGTTCTTGCGGTAGTCCGACGAAGTGTCTTTTTTGGGGCTGGGCCGAACCGCCATTATTGCCTCCCACTAGATGATGTTGTATCTCCTAGCCTACCGACTTTCCCGGGCGCCCGGGTCACGGCCGCGAGCGAAGCGGGTTCGTGACATCATCGAGTGTTGTGAACACGCGCCCCTTTCCTCCGACGTCCCCTGCCCCGCGCCCTTCCCGGGCCGCTGCTGCAGCCGGCGTCCTGCGGCGTACGCTGACCCTTGGTGTCCTGGCCTGCGTGATCGCCAGCTTTGGGCTCACACTGGGCACCCGTGCCGAGGCGGACCGGCCGCGGACATTCTCGGAAAAAGCCCTGAATGAGGCGTTCGCCACTGTCCGGATCCTCGCAGCGGAGGCTGATGCCCTGGCCGCCTCCGGAACCGGCGCTTCCGCCGGTGAGCTGCAGCGCCAGGCCCAGACGCTGAAGGACCAGGCACTGCTCTTGACCAGTCCAGGCGGGGCCGCCGCCCATGCGGCCGCCCTGCAGTCACCCGGCAGCGTGGAGGGTGCCTACCCGGTGGCGATGGAGAGCGCGGCGCGGGCCAATCTGGAAGCCGCCGGCCGGGCCGACTACGGCACTGCGCGCCTCCTGGCCTCGGTTGGAACCGCTCAGCTGCTGCTGGCCGAGCGTGCCGGAGATGTGCTGGGCGTGCCGGTGGAGACCGCCGGTGAGTCACAGTGGACACCGGTTCTTGATGAGGAAACCACCGTCCGCTGCACCACCAGCGGCGATGCCTCGGCCCGGACGGAGCTGCGCGACCGGCCCGGCGCTGCCGAAGCCCTGCAGTCCGCACTGGACGCCGAGTACGGGGCCGTTTACGCGTATGAAGTGGCCCAGGCGCAAAGCAGCGGAACGGCAACGGTGCTGGGTGAAGCGCTGGCCGAGCGCCGTACCGCGCATCTGGAGGCCGGCCGCAGCGGAGTCGAGCTCCTGCCCGCCCTGTGCCTGCCGAAGGTAAGCCCGGTTCCGGCCTATTCCCTGTCGGCAGGATTCTTCGCTGATCCTGCCCGGTCCCTGGCGGGCATGGAGGCTGCCTTGCCTGACGTCTACGCCGATCTGGTGGGCTCCAGCGACGGAGCAGTGCGTTCGTGGGCAATCGATCGGCTCGTGGAGGCCTCCCGCCTGGTTTACGCCGGCGCAGGGACGCTACCCGCCTCCCCCGGCCTTGATGCTGAACCGGCAGCACTGCCGTGGGTGGATGGCTGAGACTGACCGCTGGGCCGGCGGGCTGACCCGGTTGGCTGAGGAGGCCAGCTAAGGCTGCCGGGACGTTTGGCGTGAAATCCAGGCCGGCTGGGGTGGCTGGACCGCTTCAACCCCCTTTAGGCTGGTCAGGTGCCCGGCGGACCGAACCGCTGGACCGGCTTGCTGAACCCGCCCGGTTGGCGGCTCCCCCACCCAATCCCCAGCGGCGCTGGAGTCCCGGGCATCCCATCCCAGACCATCCAGGAGGAATCCATGGCTCCCGCCGTCGTCGTACCCGAAGCGCTGCGCCAGCGCTATCTGCGGACGAGGGGCGGCCGTGAGTGGCTGGATGGATTGCCGGCCCTGGTCCAGGAGAGCCTTCAGCATTTCCGGATGCACCCTGATGCCGCTGCCGGGACCGCCGCGTGGCATGGGTATGGTGCTCTGGTGCTGCCTGTCGTCGCCGCTGCCGGGGATACCCCGGCAGTACTGAAGTTCCCGTATCCCCATCCTGAGGCCGTGACGGAGCCGGCGGCACTGGAGCTTTGGGACGGCAACGGGGCAGTGCGCCTGCTCGAACGGAACGCCTCCGGAACTGCCCTGCTGCTGGAACGGCTGGACCCTGGGAGCACCCTGCTGGATATCCCAATGGAAGAGGCAGTTCAGATCTGGGGCGGACTGGTCCGCCGCTTGGGACTGCAGGGCGGCGACGAGCCACAGTGGGCCGCGGTTCCCTCCGTTGCTGAGCGGGCCGAACAGTTCTCCGACGAACTCCCGGCGGAGTGGGAGGCATTGGGCCGTCCCTTTGAGCGCTGGCTGCTGGAAGCCGCGTTGGAGGTCTGCCAGACACGGGGTGCGGTGGGACGCCGGTCCGGCCGGGATGTCCTGGTCCACGCGGACCTGCACTACGGCAATATCCTCCGCCGGATTGACGGTTCCGGAGAATACGCCGCCATCGATCCGCAGGCGGTGTTCGGGGAAGCGGAGTACGCCGTCGCGCCGATGCTGTGGAACCGGCTGGAGGACCTGGACCGGGCGGCACCGCAGCAGGCCCTGCAGGACCGGCTCTCGGCCTTGTGCACCGCTGCCGGCCTTGATCCCCAGGCAGCGCGGGAGTGGAGCATCCTGCGCGAAGTGGAGAACGCCCTGGAGTACCTTCGGGACGGCCTGTCCGGAGACGCCCAGCGTTCGGTGTGGGTTGCCGCCGCGCTGGCCGGGCGTGATCATCCGGGGCTGCCGTCGGTGGGCGATCTGCCGGCGGCTTAGGCGGCCGTAACGGCCGTGCCGGCGGTGCGGACGCTAGCCCTGGAAGTTCTCCATCCAGACGTCCGTCCCGAGCTTGATGATCAGCGCACCAACCACCACCAGGAACACGATCCGGATGAATTTGCTGCCCTGCTTCACGGCCATCCGTGCCCCGATGTAGCCGCCGGTCATATTGGCGATGCCCAGGATCAGGCCGATGCCCCACAGCAGGGAGCCGTGCGGCAGGAAAAACGCCAGGGCACCGATGTTCGTGGCCATATTGACGATTTTGGCCTTGGCGCTGGCGGCCAGGAAGTTGTAGCCGAGCAGCGTCACCATCGCGATGATCAGGAAGGATCCGGTGCCGGGTCCGATCAGTCCGTCGTAGAAACCGATAACGCCGCCGATCGCTCCGGCCGTGACGTAGTGCCGGTTGCCGGTGTACCGGAGTTTGGTCAGCTCACCGACGGTGGGCTTGGTGGCAGTGAAGATGGCTACGGCGATCAGCGCCACCACGATGATGGGTTTGAACACCGACGCCGGCAGGGACGCCGCCAGGATCGCTCCCCCGAAACTGCCCGCCAGTGCGACGCCGGCCATCGGCAGGGCTGTTTTCAGATCCGGGTGGGCACGGCGGTAATAGGTGACGGCACTCGTGGTGGTTCCGAAGACCGAGCCCATCTTGTTGGTGGCGAGGGCTTCGACGGGGGCGATTCCGGGCACGAGGAGAAGAGCCGGCAGCTGGAGCAGGCCGCCGCCGCCTACGACGGCGTCGACCCATCCGGCCGCCAGGCCAGCCACCACGATCAAAAGGATGGTGGCGAGCGTTATCTCCTCGAGCCCGGAGACCAACTGTGCTGCTTAGGCCCGGGCAGCGCGGAGCACGTACTCCACGGCCTCGGCAACCGGCACGTTCTCGGCCACGCCGGTGGCGCGGTCCTTGATTTCAACGACGCCGTCCGCCAGTCCGCGGCCAACCACCAGGATGGTGGGCACACCGATCAGCTCGGCATCGCCGAACTTCACGCCCGGGGAAACCTTCGGCCGGTCATCGTAGATGACCTCCAGTCCGGCGGCTTCGAGTTCCTCGGAGAGCGTGGCTGCCGCTTCGAAGATCTCCTCGCCGCGGCCGGTGGCAACAACATGCACGTCTGCCGGTGCGACCGAGCGCGGCCAGATGATGCCCTTGTCGTCGCGGTTTGATTCGGCCAGCGCTGCCACGGCGCGGGTGACACCCACGCCGTAGGAGCCCATGGTGACGGTCGCGAGCTTGCCGTTTTTGTCCAGGACCTTCAGGCCCAGGGCCTCGGCGTACTTGCGGCCGAGCTGGAAGATATGGCCCATTTCGATGCCGCGGGCGGCTTCCAGGGGGCCGGAACCGTCCGGAGCTTCATCGCCTTCGCGGACCTCAACGGCTTCGATGACGCCGTCCCAGCCGAAGTCGCGGCCGGCGACCAGGCCGATCACGTGCTTGCCCGGCGCATTGGCACCGGTGACCCAGCTGGTGCCGGAAACAACGCGCGGGTCCACCAGGTACAGCAGGCCAGTTGCGGATTCGGTGCCGAGGACGGCTCCGTCCAGGCTCAGGCCCGGGCCGATGTAGCCCTTGACCAGGCCGGGGTGCTTCTTGAGGTCCTCCTCGGTGGCAGCTTCAATGCCCAGTTCACCGGACATCCCGACGTGGGAGCCGATATTCGCTTCGATGCGCTTGAGGTCCACGGCACGGTCACCCGGAACGCCGACGACGACGATCTGCCGTTCACCGGTGGGCAGCGATACCGCCAGCACCACGTTCTTGAGCGTGTCCGCCGCGGTCCAAGCGCCGTCGCCCTTCGGGAAGCGGGCGTTGACGTCCGCGACCAGGGTGTCGATGGTGGGGGTGTCCGGGGTGTCCACGACCATCGCTGCGGGCGCCGCGGAGTAGTCGATGGGTGCCGGTGCGACCGTGGTGACGGCTTCGACGTTGGCTGCGTAGCCGCCGGCGGAGCGGACGAAGGTGTCCTCGCCGACCGGGGTCGGGTGCAGGAATTCCTCGCTCTTGGAGCCGCCCATGGCACCGGAGACAGCGGAGACCACAACGACGTCGAGCCCCAGGCGCTCGAAGATGCGCAGGTAGGCGCCGCGGTGTGCCTGGTAGCTGGCCTCCAGGCCTTCGTCGTCAATGTCGAAGGAGTAGGAGTCCTTCATGATGAACTCGCGGCCGCGGAGCAGGCCGGCACGCGGACGGGCTTCGTCACGGTACTTGTTCTGGATCTGGAACAGGGAGACCGGCAGGTCCTTGTAGGAGCTGTAGAGGTCCTTGACCAGGAGGGTGAACATTTCCTCGTGGGTCGGGGCAAGCAGGTAGTCCGCGCCCTTGCGGTCCTGCAGGCGGAAGAGGTTCTCGCCGTATTCGGTCCAGCGGTTGGAGGCTTCGTACGGTTCGCGCGGCAGCAGCGCCGGGAAGTGGACTTCCTGGGCGCCGATCGAGGCCATTTCTTCGCGGATGATGGTCTCAACCTTGCCCAGCACGCGCAGGCCGAGCGGGAGCCACGAGTAGATGCCCGGGGCAGCGCGGCGGATGTAGCCGGCCCGGACCAGCAGGCGGTGGCTGGCGACGTCGGCATCGGCCGGGTCTTCGCGCAGGGTGCGCAGGAAAAGAGTGGAAAGTCGAAGGACCACGCTGGGAATCCGTTTCTGCAGCAGTGCTGCACGCTAAGGAAGAAGTTCTCCCTACTAATCTAGCCGCTTGCTCCTGGGTTCCCGGACAGGCTTTGCGTGTGGCGGGCGCCGGAAGGGGCGGCTACGAATCGCCCATGAGGTCGGAGCGGGCGTGGAAATCGGCAGCCGCCCCGTCGTGGCCGCGGATTGCCTGCACGATGGCCTCGTGCGGGCGGCGGGTTCCGGGCTGCATTGCGCCTATGCGCCGGCGCAGGATACTGCGCCAAACCTCGTCGAGATCCGCGTACAAACTGATGAGCGAGGCGTTGTGGCTGGCAGCGACAATCGCCCGGTGGAATTGCGCATCAGCTTCCAGATAGTTTTCCAGGCCGCCATAGTCCCAGGCCCGGTCGCGCTGCTCCAGCAGCACTTCGAGCCGCTCCAGGTCGGCGTCGGTGCGGCGCTGCGCAGCGAGCCGGGCACCGCTGGCTGCGAGCTCACGCAGCAGTTCGGTGACGTCTTCCGTTGAATCCTGCGCAAACCGCCGCTGCATCACTCCCGCCAGTTCGCTGGTGGCGATGACGTAGGTACCGGAACCCTGGCGAATATCCAGCAATCCGTTGTTCGCCAACGCGCGCACGGCTTCCCGCACCGTGTTCCGGGCAACGCCGAGCTGTTCAACCAGGGCCTGTTCGGTGGGGATGCGCAGCCCCACCGGCCAGTCGCCCCGCGTGATCCGGCTGCGGAACTGCTCAATAACCTGTTCCACCAAGGACTCACGCCGGGGCTGCGGCAGCAGGCCGGCGGGATCTGACGAACGATTCATCCCATCATTATATGATCAGTTGAATGCGCAAGAATTCTAGCCCTGCCCCCTGGTTTCCGGCCGTCCTTTTGACGGGGATCCTGCTGGCCGCAGTGAACCTGAGGCCGGCTATTTCTTCGCTGGGGCCCTTACTTGACAGCGTTATCGCAGACCTGCGGCTGAGCGGTCTGATCGCGGGCCTGCTGACGGCGGCCCCTGCCGCGTGTTTTGCCCTTTTCGGCTCCCTGGCACCTAAGCTGGCCCTGAAACGCGGCCCGGAGGTCATTGTGCTCGGTGCAATGACGGCAATCGGGCTGGGGCTGCTCCTGCGTGCGGCAGCGCAAAGCACTCCGGTGTTCCTGTTCTTCAGCGCTGTGGCACTGAGCGGCATAGCCGTGGGCAACGTGCTGATGCCGGTGCTGGTCAAACACTGGTTCCCCGACCGGATCGGCAGGGTCACCGGACTCTATACAACGACGTTGTCCCTCGGGACGGCCGTTGTTGCCGCGGTCGCGGTTCCGGTCAACGACGCCTTCGGGGGCAACTGGCGGCTGGGACTCGGGGTCTGGGCTGTTCCCGCACTGGTGGCCGTTGGGGTCTGGGCCGCCGTGTATGTCGGCGTGCGCAGGCTGAGGCCCGCCGGCCGGACGGCAACCCCCGTACAGAAACCGGTCCACACACCAGTCCGGGTCAATCCGTGGCGGAGTTCGACCTCGTGGTGGCTGGCGGTGTTCTTTGGCCTGCAGGCCAGTGCTGCCTACATCTGCATGGGCTGGCTCGCCAAGATATTCAGTGACAATGGCCTCAGCGAAGCCGCAGCAGGCCTGCTCCTGGCGATCGTTATGGGCGTTTCGATCCCGCTGGCCTTTGTTATTCCCAACCTCGCAGCACGCCGGCCCCATCAGGGACCAATAGTCCTGGTGCTCGGCTTCTGCGGCCTGCTTGGCCATATCGGACTGTGGATTTCCCCGGCCAAGGGCTCTTTCGTGTGGGCGGCGCTGCTGGGAATCTCCTCCTGCACCTTCTCCCTGGCCCTGACCATGATCGGGCTGAAATCACGAAGCAGCGTCGGCGTGATCAAGCTTTCGGCCTTTACGCAGAGCGTCGGATACCTGATTTCGATTCCCGGCCCGTTGGTGGTGGGCGTTCTGCATGAGCTCACCGGCGGCTGGCGGGCGTCGATCGGCTTCATGACTGCTCTGCTGGTGGTCCAGATCTTCGCGGGTTACATGGCAGGGCGTCCCGGAACGATTGAGGGAGCAGTTCAGGCCGACCGCACGCTGCCTGAACCAAAGAAAACTGAACCAAAGGAAGTCCGGAGCTCCTAGGATCTTCGGCCCGGACTCAGCCCTTCGGCCGAACCTCAGAACAGGATCGTTGCGAACGTACCGACCTGGGTGAACCCCACACTCTCGTACGTGGCCCGGGCCGGAGCGTTGTAATGGTTCACGTAGAGGCTCGTGACAGGTGCCAGTTCCTGGGCGAACTCCACCACTGCGGACATGTACGCAGCGCTCAGGCCGCGGCCCCGGTAGGCCGGGTTCATCCACACGCCCTGCACCTGGACAGCACTGGAAGAGACAGTACCCAGTTCAGCCTTGAAAATTACCTGGCCGGCGGCATCGAATTCCACGAGGGAATGGCCGTTTTTGATGAGGGAAAGCACGCGCTGGCGGTAATGCCGGCTCCCGCCGGACACCGGAGAGTAACCGACTTCTTCTTCGAACATGGCGGTGCAGGCCGGCAGCAGGAGGTCGAGGTCCTCCGGGCGGGATTTGCGCAGGCCGGGGGCCGGCGGCACAGCGGAGGGACCGGTGATTTCCAGCAGGGGCTGGTCGCTGCGGATATCGAACGGACGCGGCGAGGCATGCCGGAGCTCGGACCACAGGGAGAGGACGGCTTCGGCGGGACCAAACAGGGAGGAGAACCTGCGCCCGGTCCGGGCCAGGTACGCACCGATTTCCGGACCGGTTTCCGCGGTGACGCCCGTGGGCACCACGTTGACGCCGGCCCAGCAGGCGGCCGTCAGGTGTTCGCCGTCGAAGACGCCAAGCACCTGCCCACCTGCCGAGGTAGGTGCGGCTGTGCCCGTGATTTCCAGATGGGAGAGCAGGAAGGTGTTCGCCACCGGGTCAGCGGCCGCGAGGCCGGTCAGCGCCGCAGTATCTGCGGCCCCCAGAACCCGCAGCGTGCCCGACGGGTGTCCGCTGCGGATTTCCGTGCCTGCTTTAGCCGACTGTAACCATGGGGCCACCCGTGCCAGCATTTTCGCCATCGGCCTCCCCCATATCCTCTGCGATCCTCATCGCTTCTTCGATAAGGGTTTCCACGATCTGGTCTTCGGGAACAGTCTTGATGACTTCGCCCTTGACAAAAATCTGACCCTTGCCGTTACCGGAGGCTACACCCAGATCGGCTTCGCGTGCTTCTCCGGGTCCGTTCACGACGCAGCCCATCACGGCGACGCGCAGCGGAACCTCCATGCCTTCGAGCCCGGCGGTGACCTGCTCGGCCAGGGTATAAACGTCCACCTGGGCACGGCCGCAGGAGGGGCAGGAGACAATTTCCAGTTTCCGCGGGCGCAGGTTCAGCGACTGCAGGATCTGGTTGCCAACCTTGATTTCCTCCACCGGCGGAGCGGAGAGCGAAACCCGGATCGTATCGCCGATGCCCTTGGACAGCAGCGCCCCGAAGGCGGTGGCGGACTTGATCGTCCCCTGGAAGGCGGGGCCGGCTTCGGTGACGCCCAGGTGCAGGGGCCAGTCGCCGCGTTCGGCCAGCAGCTCGTAGGCGCGGACCATCACCACCGGGTCATTGTGCTTCACGGAGATTTTGAAGTCGTGGAAGTCATGCTCTTCGAACAAGGAGGCTTCCCAGACGGCGGACTCCACCAGGGCTTCCGGTGTGGCCTTGCCGTATTTCGCCATCAGGCGCGGGTCGAGCGAACCGGCGTTGACGCCGATGCGGATCGAGACGCCGGCGGCCTTGGCCTCGTTGGCGATCTGCTTGACCTGGTCATCGAACTTGCGGATGTTTCCGGGATTCACCCGCACGGCGGCACAGCCGGCGTCGATCGCGGCATACACATACTTCGGCTGGAAGTGGATGTCTGCGATCACCGGGATCTGAGACTTCTTGGCGATGATCGGAAGCGCCGCAGCATCGTCGGCGCTGGGGCACGCGACGCGGACAATGTCGCAGCCCGACGCCGTCAGCTCGGCGATCTGCTGCAGCGTCGCGTTGATGTCGGTGGTCGGCGTGGTGGTCATCGACTGGACACTGATCGGGAAGTCCGACCCGACGCCGACGGAGCCCACCTTGATCTGGCGGGTCTTCCGCCTCGGAGCGAGGACGGGCGGCGGTGCTGCTGGCATTCCAAGGTTGACCGAGGTCAAAACTTCCTCCATGTGCCCGGGGGCAAATATGTGGTCTGTGAACAGTGCGGAGTTAGCGCACCGTTCCTATTATCCACCCGGCCGCGCAGCCCGCGCTGACCGAGGGGGGAATATCACTCTGGGCTTAGGACGCCAGGTGAGCGAAGGCTCCGGTAACCGGCTTCCATTCCGTGGTCTTCAGCCCGGAAATTCCGCCGCCCACGGCGAGGGGATCCTGCTTCAGCAGGTTGTTCAGGTCTTCTTCATCTTCGGCCGTGAGGATCAGCAGGGCGCCGGCACCATCACTGAACGGTCCGCTGGCCAGGACCCGGCCGTCCTCCACCAGGGCGGCCAGCCACTCACGGTGCGCGGGGCGGTGCTGGTCGCGCAGGTCTGCGGATTCGGCGTCGTACACGTATTCAACGGCAAAGATACTCATGGAATCCACCCTAAGGTATCTCAGCCCGGCAGCAGCGCCGTCCGCACCGCCACCGCAACTCCCACGGCCCACAGCATCGAGGTCAGGGTGCCGATGATGAAGCGCTCCGCCGCCGCGGGGGTTTCCTTAAGCTCGGCGTACCGGCCCAGCCCCTTGATGGCGACCACGTAGGCGATCGCGACAGGTTCATCAGCCAGGACAGCGGTGGCGACGGCCAGGCGCTCCAGGAAGCCGATGACCAGACCGCCGCGCAGGATCACCGGCCCCGCCGGCGCCGGCGGCCGCGCGGGCAGGGGCGGCAGCGGCGCATACCGTTCCTGCGCAACATCACCGGCCAGCTCATGCACCTGGTCGGCAGCGGGATCGTGCCGGGGGTCCCTGCCTGGACGGGCCGCCTCCACTGCACGGGCGGCCTTGAGCACGGCTGCTGTCACCGGCCAGCCGCCGGCGGCAGCAACCACCAGGCCCAGCACAATCCATAAGACTTCCATGCAGCTGCCTTCCTCTTCTGTCAGGACCGGCCGGACCGGGTTCACCGGATCCGGAGACGGTTCAGGGCGTTTCTCCGGCCAGTACCCGTTCCACCCGCTCCAGCAGGGCTGCCGCGGCGGGCCGGGCCGCCCATTCCTCGTTCCAGCCGGCGCGCTGGACGGCGTTGCTGACTGCCTGGGAGCTGATGCCGAGCTTACGGGCTGCCGCTGTCTGCGCTCCCCATTTGAGCGGTTCGACGTGTTCCAGGATGCGCCATTCGGCTTCCGTCCGGTCGCGGACCAGCCGGGCGATCAGCACCAGGACCGCCTCGGCGTCGGCGGCCGCAGCGGCTGGCCCGGTGCCCGGGGCCGGCTCCGCCACGGCGACGGCGAGGGGCGGCCGGTCTCCGGTTTTCTTTGCCCGCTCGACGGCGGTGCGCGCCGCGATGAACGCGTCTCCCCCGGCCTCCCGGGAGGACGCCGGGAGGGGCAGGTCCACGGTTCCGGCGCCGATCCCGACAGACCAGCCCCCGAGACGAAGGACCTGCAGGGCGGCGTCCACCACCACCGCCGCCGAGGACGCGGCAGCCTGCACTTCATCCCCCACCGTCCGTTCGAACGGCAGGTCAAGGTCCAGTCCGCGCAGATGCCGGAGGAGCTCGGGCACACGGTCCGCGGTATTACGGCTGTCCTTCTGGTCAATCGTCATAACGAACATGATGAAACCATATTCGCTTGCAAATTCAATTACAACCTAAATGCGCTTCAATCAGTTTTGAAACCAGAGGCTAGAAGAGGCTGACCGGCTTCACGATGTCCGCATAGATCAGCAGGGCTCCCATACCCATCAGCAGCACAGCCACGGCGTAGGTCACCGGCAGCAGCTTCGCCATGTCGAAGGGGCCGGGGTCCGGCCGCTTGAAGAGTTTGGCGACCCGCCGCCGCAGGCCTTCCCACAGCGCGCCGGCAACGTGTCCGCCGTCGAGCGGCAGCAGCGGGATCAGGTTGAAGACGAACAAAGCCAGGTTCACGCTGCCGACCAGGCCGATCAGCGTCGCAACCCGGTTCTGGACCGGAGCCTCCTCCATCGAGGAGATCTCCCCGGCGATCCGGCCCACTCCCACAACGCTCATAGGCCCGTTGGGATCGCGTTCCTCGGAGGAGAAAGCAGCCTGCGCCACATCGGCCAGCCGCTGGGGCAGGTTGATAACGACGCCGGCAATCCCCTGCAGGTTCTCGCCCACCATGGGCAGGACTTCGGTGGCGGGCTGGCGCACCAGGGCGGTCTGCGAACCGACGCCGATGAAACCCACTTCCTGGGTCACCGGGTTGCCGCTTTCGTCCAGGACCACCGTGCCGTCCTCCTCAGTCACGGGACGTTCGGTGAGCAGCGGCGTAATGGCGGCTTCAGCCTCCACGCCGCCGCGCTCATAGGTCACGGTGACGCTTCGGCCGGCTGCCTCGCGGATCAGCTCCGAGAGTTCGGCCCAGCCTTCCACCGGCTTACCGTCGAAGCCAGTGATCTTGTCCCCCGGCAGCAGCCCGGCCTGGTGCGCCGGAGCCGCGGGATCGGACTCCGTGCACTCCGCCTGCCCGGCCGCTGCCTGGCTGCCCGTGACCACGCATTCGCTGACCGAGGCCAGGGTGGTGGTGCTCTGGGCGGTGCCGAAGCCCATCAGCAGGACGGCAAAAAGGACAATCCCGATCAGCAGGTTCATAAACGGCCCGCCAAGCATGATGATGATCCGTTTCCACACCGGCAGCTTGTAGAAAACGCGTTCTTCATCCCCCGGTTCCAACCGGTCGGTTTCGGCTTGCCTGGCGTCGACGGCCAGCTGCTGGAACATCCCGGTGCTGGACCGGCGGACACCGCCGTCGTCCGTTTCCTTGTTGGGCGGGAACATACCCACCATCGAAACGTAGCCGCCCAGCGGAAGCGCCTTGAAACCGTATTCGGTTTCGCCGCGGCGCCGGGAGAAGACCGTGGGACCGAAACCGATCATGTACTGGGTGACGCGCACCTTGAAGGCCTTGGCGGGTACCAAGTGGCCAACCTCATGCAGCGCAATCGACACTGCGATCCCGACCGCCACGAACAGCACGCCCAGGATAAAGAGTAAAACGCTCAACGGACTTCCTTTGGATCAGAGCGGACTTCGCTTACCTGCCGCAGCGGGCGCGGGCGGCGGAGCGTGCCCATTTTTCAGCGGCCAGCACCGATTCCAGGGTCAATGGGCCTGAGCCGGTGTGCTCTGACAGCACGGCCGAGATCGTATCAACTATGTCTGTGAATCCGATGAGTCCGTCATGGAAGGCATCCACGGCTTCCTCGTTCGCTGCGTTGTAGACGGCCATGCCGGTTCCGCCGGAGGCTGCTGCCTCCTTCGCCAGGCGCACTGCCGGAAAAGCGTCTTCGTCGAGGGGTTCGAAGGTCCACTCCGCGGCCCTGCTCCAGTCGCAGGGCGCAGCGGCGCCCGGCACCCGGTGCGGCCAGCCCATTCCCAGGGCGATGGGCAGCCGCATATCCGGCGGCGAGGCCTGCGCGATGGTGGAACCGTCGATGAACTGCACCATGGAATGCACCACCGACTGGGGATGAACCACAACGTCGATCCGGTCCAGCGGAATATCGAACAGCAGGTGCGCTTCGATCACTTCAAGGGCCTTGTTGACCATGGAGGCCGAGTTGGTGGTGACCATCCGGCCCATCTTCCAGGTCGGGTGGGCCAGCGCCTGTTCCGGTGTGACGTCCGCCAGTTCTTCGCGTGCCCGGCCGCGGAACGGCCCCCCGGACGCCGTGACCACCAGCCGGTCAACTTCCTCCGGAGCGCCGGAGCGCAGGGCCTGGGCCAGCGCTGAGTGTTCAGAATCCACCGGGACCAGCTGGCCGGGGCGAGCGGCCTGCTTTACCAGGGCACCGCCCACGATCAGGGATTCCTTATTGGCCAACGCCAGCAGGTGCCCGGCGGCCAGTGCCGCGAGCGTCGGTTCCAGCCCGATCGATCCGGTCATGCCGTTGAGCACAACGTCCGCCTCCGGCCACGCAGCGACGGCGGTGGCTGCACCGGCACCCACGAACAATTCCGGATCGTAGCCGGTGACCGAAGCCTCGGCTGCAGCCTGTGCAACCGCGGCCTTCAGGGCAGGCAGATCCACCGCCGCACAGCCGACGGCGTCCGCCCGGGTGTGGACTGCCTGCCGGGCCAGCAGCTCCAGGTTGCCGCCGCCCGCAGCCAGGGCCACGATGTCGAAGCGCCCGGGTGCGGCATCGGCGACGTCGATGGCCTGGGTTCCGATCGAGCCGGTCGATCCAAGCAGCACCACACGGCGGGGCGCGGCTTCGGGTGCGCCGGCGCCTGCACCCCAGATCCGGGATGGCGCTGGGGTTCCCCGGTGGCGGCCGGGCGCACCGGAACCTTCTGCACGGAACTGGGTATCGGAAGCCTCGGGATTCTGCATGCTCCAAGTATCCCGCATGCGGTTCTGACTTGCGCCGCCGCTGCGCCTCACAAAGCGACGGGCAGGGCAGCGACGGCGTCCGGAATGGGTTCTGTTCCGGTGACCAGCTCCAGCACCTGGCCGCCGCCGCGTCCGCTGCTGACCAGCTCTGCCCGCACCGCCGCGACGTCATGCCGGGGAATAGTGTTCTGCGGCACATCGGCAGCCAGGTCCACCAGGCCCACGGGATCGCCGTTGGTCAGCATCCCCGGCCGCACGATGGTCCAGTCCAGGGCGTCGCGTGCCTCGAGGTCCTCTTCTGCTGCCAGCTTGGCCACCAGATAGGCGTACATCGCGTCGGCGAGTCCTTCCGGGCGCCGCCCGCCGCGGACCGCGTCCGTCCCCATGGAGGAAATCTGGATCAGCCGCGCCACACCGGCCAGCTCCGCGGCCTCTGCGAACTGGACCGCTCCGCCGCGGTCCACGCTGTCCTTGCGTGCAATGCTGCTTCCCGGGCCGGCTCCGGCCGCGAAAATGGCGAGGTCTGCTCCGGTGAGGACCTGGGTGACATCCTCCGTGGTGCTGTTCTCCAGATCCAGGACCACGGGGGCTACCCGGTCTGCCTCCAGGTCAAAGACCTGGTCCGGATTGCGGATCAGCCCCGCTACATCGTTGTCAGCGGCTACCAGGAGGCGGCCGAGTTCGCGTGCAATCTGCCCGTGGGCTCCAGCTATGACTATGCGCATACCCCAGTATCAGCGGGAGCACCCCGCTGAGTCCCGTGCGCGCACAAACTTATCGCCGCTGCGCACCGAATGCCTCCGTTTAGCCGGCAATACCTGCCCGGCGCAGCGTCTGCTCGGCCTGGCGGAGCAGCGGTCCGTCGATCATTTCGCCGCGGAAACTGAACACTCCGCCCTGGCCGCGGGCTGCTTCGAGCAGCTCCCGGGCGTAGGCCTTTTCCTCTTCGGAGGGCGCGTAAGCAGCGCGGACCGCGGCGACCTGGCCGGGATGGATGCAGGCCTTGGCAGCAAAACCGGACGCGGCGCCGTCGCGTGCTTCTTCCTCCAGCCCCGCGGTATCCGCAATGTTGCCGTAGATGGAGTCGATGGCACCCTTTCCGTACGCGCCGGCAGCCAGCAGCACCGTGGACCGGGCATGGACGGCCACCCCGCGGTAGCTGCCCTCCGCGGTCCGGCTGGACTCTCCGCCCAGGGAGGCCAGCAGGTCCTCGGCTCCCCACATCAAAGCCTCAACGTTCTTCTCCCGGGCGAGGTCTGCGGCACGCAGCACCCCCAGAGCAGTCTCCACCAGGGCGATCACGCTGACGTGCCGCAGGGCATGCCCGATCTCCCCCGGGTCCTCGGCCTTGGCAGCCATCACGTACCGGTAGTTGGTGGCGGCGAGCGCCTCCAGGTCCGCGCGGAAGGAAGTGCTGCTCACGGGGTTCACGCGCACGATCGTCTTGTCCGGGTCCAGGGCGGAGGCAGCCAGGTTCTCCCGCGCCTGTTCCTTGGCTTCGAAGGCGACGGCGTCTTCCAGATCCAGGATCACGGCGTCGGACCGCTCGGCGGCCTTGGCAAACCGGTCCGGCCGGTCCGCGGGACAGAACAGCAGTGCG
This sequence comes from Arthrobacter sp. Helios, assembly GCF_023167125.1. NCBI lineage: Bacteria > Bacillati > Actinomycetota > Actinomycetes > Micrococcales > Micrococcaceae > Arthrobacter > Arthrobacter sp. Helios. Next base: position 782,596 of record NZ_CP095402.1, on the reverse strand, counting down.
GGTCCCATGGGAAAGGTGGTCATGTTGGGGTGCTCCTTACGCGGCTTCGACTTCCAAGGCTTCTCCAACTTACCGGTGCGGACGCCCCGCGGTTACCCGTTGAACCGGTTCAGCTCCCGTTCCGGGCCTCTTGGTAACCGGACTCCGTCCACATCAGGGCGGTCCGGGAGAACGTGGCCACTACGGCGCCGTCCTGATTGAATCCGGTGTGTTCCAGCGTCACGATCCCCTGGCCGGGGCGGGACCCGGAGATCCGCTTGGCGGCCACCCGGGTCTGCGAATACAGGGTGTCCCCGTGGAACAGCGGAAGCGGAAACGCCACGTCGGTGAGGCCCAGCTGCGCCACCAGGGTGCCCTGGGTCAGCTGCCCCACGGACTGGCCGACCATCACCGCAAGTGTGAGCATTGAGTTCACCAGCCGCTGCCCGAAAGGCTGACCGGCGCTGTAGGCCGCATCCAGGTGCAGCGGCTGGGAATTCATAGTGAGTGTGCTGAACAGGACGTTGTCCGCTTCGGTCAGGGTCCGGCCCGGACGGTGCGCATACACCGTCCCGGGCTCCAGTTCCTCGTACCAGAGGCCACGCTGGACAACCACGCGCGCCTGTCCCTCCGGCGGGCCGGCCTCCCCCGGGCCGCCCGCCGGTGTCCGGGCTTCAGACACCAAGGGCCACTTCCAGCGGCGCTCCGGTGGCGGCCACAACGTCCTCCACGGTGACTCCGGGGGCGGTCTCCAGGAGCACCAGGGATTCCGGCCCCACTTCGATCACCGCAAGGTCGGTGATGATCAGGTCCACGCAGCCGCGGCCGGTCAGCGGGAGGGAACACTCGGAGACGATCTTCGGGGCGCCGCTGCGGTCCAGGTGCTCCATCATGACGATCACCCGCTTGGCCCCAAAGACCAGGTCCATGGCCCCGCCCATTCCCTTGACCATTTTCCCGGGAACCATCCAGTTGGCCAGGTCCCCGTTGGCGGCGACCTCCATGGCACCGAGCACGGCGACGTCCACATGCCCGCCGCGGATCATGCCGAAGGAGGCCGCGGAATCAAAGAACGCCGCTCCCCGGTTGACGGTCACGGTTTCCTTCCCGGCGTTGATCAGGTCCGGGTCCAGTGCGGACTCCTCCGGATACGGTCCAACGCCCAGGATCCCGTTTTCGGAGTGCAGCACTACTTCCACGCCGTCGGGAATGTAGTTGGGGATCAGGGTGGGCATCCCAATGCCCAGGTTCACGTACTGCCCGTTCTGCAGTTCCTGCGCCACCCGGGCTGCGAGTTCATTGCGTGTCAGTGCCATTACAGGCCTTTCCTGGGTGCTGCGCCGCCTGAAGTGTCTGCTGTCCGGGGTTCCGAAACCGTCTTCTTCTCGATCCGTTTCTCCCCCGGACCGGCAAGGACCACCCGCTGGACGAAGATGCCCGGGACATGGATCTCGCCGGGATCCAGGTCACCGGCTTCCACCAGTTCCTCGACCTCGGCGATCGTGACCTTTCCGGCCATCGCGCAGAGCGGGTTGAAGTTCATGGCCGAGGCATGGAACACCAGGTTGCCGTGCCGGTCGCCCTTCCAGGCATGGACCAGGGCAAAATCCGGGGTCAGGGACTCTTCCAGGACGTAGTCCTGGCCGCGGAAAGCACGGACCTCCTTGGGTTCCGATGCCTGCGCGACGCCGCCTTCGGCGTCGTACTTCTGCGGCAGTCCGCCTTCGCTGACCTGGGTGCCGACGCCGGCGCTGGTGTAGAACGCCGGGATTCCCGCCCCGCCGGCCCGCAGTTTCTCGGCCAGGGTGCCCTGCGGGGTGAGAACCACCTCCAGTTCGCCGGCCAGGTACTGCCGGGCGAATTCCTTGTTCTCCCCCACATAGGAACTGACCGTGCGGCGGATCCGGTGGTCGGCCAGCAGCAGGCCGAGCCCCCAGTCGTCCACGCCGCAGTTGTTGCTGACCGTTTCCAGCTGGTCCGCACCTTGATCGTGCAGGGCCTCGATCAGGGCCGCGGGGATGCCGCAGAGCCCGAATCCTCCCACGGCCAGGGAAGCGCCGCTGGGAATGTCGGCCACGGCGTCCGCTGCCGTCGCCACCGTCTTGTCAATCATGGAACCGTCCGTTCGTTAATCACCGTTGACCAACTCCTCCGCTTCAGAGCCCCAGTTCACGGGCTATCAGCATCAGCTGAACCTCGGAAGTGCCTTCACCGATTTCGAGGATCTTCGAGTCGCGGTAATGCCTTGCCACCGTGAACTCGTTGATGAAACCGTAGCCGCCAAAGACCTGGGTTGCATCCCGTGCGTTGTCCATGGCGGCTTCTCCCGCGATCAGCTTAGCCATAGCGGCCTGGGCCTTGAACGGTTTGCCGGCCAGCATCCGGGCCGCGGCGTCATAGTACGCAAGGCGCGAGGTGTGTGCCCGGGTCTGCATCCGCGCAATCTTGAAGGCGATGGACTGGTTACTCCCGATGGGTGCGCCGAAGGCGTGGCGTTCCGACGCGTAGCGCAGCGCTTCGTCCACGCAGCCCTGTGCTGCGCCGGTGGCCAGGGCCGCGATCGCGATCCGGCCCTCGTCCAGGATCTGCAGGAAGTTGGCGAATCCGCGGCCCTCGGTTCCCAGCAGGTTTTCCCGCGGCACCCGCACGTTATCCAGGGTCAGCGGATGCGTGTCCGAGGCGTTCCAGCCCACCTTGTTGTAGGGCTTCTCCACGGTAAAGCCGGGAGTGCCGGACGGGACGACGATCGTGGAGATCTGTTTGCGCACCGTTCCGCCGGGTTCTTCGGAGGTGCCGGTGACGGCGGTGACGGTGACCAGCGAGGTGATGTCGGTACCGGAGTTGGTGATGAATTCCTTGCTGCCGTTGATCACCCATTCCCCGTCCTCCAGGCGGGCGGTGGTTTTGGTGCCCCCGGCGTCCGAACCAGCCTCGCGTTCGGTGAGTCCGAACCCGGCGAGCGCGGTGCCCTCGGCCAGGGCCGGCAGCCACTGCTGTTTTTGTTCCTCGGTGCCGAAGCGGTAGATCGGCATGGCGCCGAGGGAAACGCCGGCTTCCAGGGTGATGGCCACCGACTGGTCCACCCGGGCCAGCTGCTCCAGGGCGAGTGCCAGGGCAAAGTAGTCGCCGCCCATACCCCCGTATTCCTCAGGGAAGGGAAGCCCGAACAGACCCATCTCCCCCATCTGCGCCACCACCTTATAGGGGAAGCTGTGCTCCTCGTCGTGCCTGGCGGAGACCGGGGCCACCACCTCGTCGGCAAATTCCCGGACCGTGTCCGAGAGCACCTGGTGTTCCTCGCTGAGCTCAAAGTCCGGCATGCCCTGCTCCTTCGGTTAGGCGTGCGTTTCCGCGGCCGGGATCGGGCCATCGGATGCTGGGGGTTGGGGTGGTGCGGCAGGAGGGGACACGGTGGCCAGGACCTGACCGGCCTTGACCAGGTCGCCGGGGCGCAGGCTGATGGACACAGTGCCGGCCACGGGCGCGGTGAGCTGGTGTTCCATTTTCATGGCTTCCACGCTGAGCAGTGCCTGGCCGGCGTCCACGGTGTCCCCGTTCCCGACGGCGACGGTTACGACGGTGCCGGGCATCGGCGAGCGCAGGACGGGATCCGATGCGCCTTCGACGCGTCCCGCGGCGGCCAGGGAAGCACGGAGCCGTTCCCTGCGGTCCGGCAGGTCCAGGCCAGCGGTGAAGCCGTTCCTGGCGGTCCAGAGCACCTGGCCCTGGCCGGGCGGCGGCACCGGAGCGGCGAGCCAGAGGGAGTGGACCACACCGTCAAGGACCAGCCGCGCCCGGCTTCCGTCCAGGTGCAGGGCCGCCCGGCGTACCCCCGCGCCGTCGACGCGTACGTCCGCAGCGGCCGGAGTGCCGGTGACCTCCACCGTGTGTGTGGTGTCCCCTGCGGTGACGGTGACCGTCAGCGGCCGTGCCCCGCCGATGCGCCAGCCGTCGGCGCGCTGCCAGGGGGCCCCGGGGCTTGGCGCTGCCCCGTGGTTCTGCAGCGGGGCCGCCTTCCCCTGCAGCACAGCGAGCCGGAACAGGGCAGCGGCAGCCAGTTCGACGTCGTCGGGCGCCTGGAACTGCAGGTCCGGGAGCCGGCGTTCGATCAGAGTGGTGTCCAGGTCCCCCGCCTGGACATCAGGATCCGCCAGCAGCAGCCGCAGGTATTCGATGTTGGTGCCGATCCCGAGGATCACGGTTTCGGCGAGCGCTGCGTCCAGCCGGGCGAGGGCCTGCCCCCGGTCCGGTCCCCAGGCGATGACCTTGGCAAGCATCGGATCGTAGCTGGCGGACACCTGCTGGCCTTCGAGCAGCCCGGAATCGGTCCGCACCCCGTCTCCGGACGCTTCGTGCAGGAGCTGCACGGTTCCGGCGGTGGGGAGGAATTCCCGGGCCGGGTCCTCGGCATACACGCGGGCTTCCACCGCGTGGCCGGTCAGCCGGACCGCTTCCTGGGCAAATCCGAGCGGCTCGCCGGCGGCGATGCGGACCTGCCACTCCACCAGGTCTATGCCGGTGACCATTTCCGTGACCGGATGTTCCACCTGCAGCCGGGTGTTCATCTCCATAAAGAAGAACTCGTCCGGTGCTTCTCCGGAGACGAGGAACTCCACGGTCCCGGCCCCGGTGTACTCCACCGAGCGGGCGGCCTCGCAGGCGGCTGCTCCAATCCTGCCGCGGGCGGCATCATCGAGCAGCACGCTCGGTGCTTCCTCGATGACCTTTTGGTGCCGGCGCTGCAGGGAACACTCGCGTTCGCCCAGGTGGATGACGTTGCCGTGGGTGTCAGCGAGGACCTGCACCTCGATGTGGCGCGGCGCGGGAACCAGCCGTTCGAGGAAAAGCGTGTCGTCGCCGAAGGCCGAGGCCGCCACCCGGCGGGCGGAGGCCAGGGCGGCCGGCAGCGCGGCGGGGCTGCGCACGGCCTGCATGCCCTTGCCGCCGCCTCCCGCTGAGGGCTTGATCAGCAGCGGGTAGCCGACCCGCCCGGCGGCAGCCGCCAGATCCTCATCGGTGAGCCCGGGCTCAGCGACACCGGGGATGACCGGAACACCGTACCCGGCGACGTGGTTCTTGGACCGGATCTTGTCCCCCATCAGCTCCAGTGCTTTCACGCCCGGACCGATGAAGGTGATTCCGTTTTCCTGCAGCAGGCGGGCGAAGGCGGCGTTTTCGCTCAGGAACCCGTAGCCGGGGTGCACAGCCTGGGCACCGGAGGCCCGGCAGGCGGCCAGGACGGCACCGGCGTCGAGGTAGCTTTGCCGCGGATCAGCCGGGCCCAGCCGGATGGCCGTGTCAGCTTCCCGCACATGCCGGGCATCGGCGTCGTCGTCGCTGTAGACGGCGACGGTCCGCAGTCCCAGCCGTTTCAGCGTGCGGATGATGCGGCAGGCGATTTCGCCGCGGTTGGCCACCAGTACGGTTTCGAAAGTCATGGGGGTCACATCCGGAAGAGGCCGAAGGAGGTTGCGGGCAACGGAGCATTGGCGCAGACATCCAGGGCCAGGCCCAGAACGGTGCGGGTGTCCTGCGGGTCGATGATGCCGTCGTCCCAGAGCCGGGCCGTGGAATAGTAGGGGCTGCCCTGGGCCTCGTAGTCCTGCCGGATGGGTTCGCGGAAAGCTTCCTCCTCCTCGGAGCTCCATTCCCCGCCCTGGGATTCCAACGCATCCCGCCGTACCGTCGCCAGCACGGCGGAGGCCTGGTTTCCGCCCATGACGGAAATCCGGGCGGCCGGCCACATCCACAGGAAGCGCGGCGAGTAGGCCCGTCCGCACATCGAATAGTTCCCCGCCCCGAAGGACCCGCCGACCACCACGGTCAGTTTCGGAACCCGGCAGGTAGCGACGGCGGTGACCATCTTGGCGCCGTGCCGGGCGATTCCACCGGCCTCGTAGTCCCGGCCGACCATAAAGCCGGAAATATTCTGCAGGAAGATCAGCGGGATGCCGCGCTGGTCGCAGAGTTCGATGAAGTGGGCACCTTTCTGCGCGGATTCGCTGAACAGGACACCGTTGTTGGCGACGATTCCCACCCGGTGTCCGTGCAGCCGGGCGAAGCCGGTGACCAGGGTGGTGCCGTACTCCTTTTTGAACTCGTGGAATTCGCTGCCGTCCGTGAGACGGGCGATGATCTCCCGCACGTCGTAGGGGGTCTGCAGGTCAGCGGGCACTGCACCGTAGAGTCCGTCCGGGTCCACGGCGGGTTCCGCCGAAGGCCCCGGCTCCCAGGCATGCTCCGGGGCCGGAAAGGTCTCAGCGATGTTCCGCACTATTTCCAGGGCGTGGGCGTCGTTTTCGGCCAGGTGGTCCGTGACCCCTGAAATCCGGGAGTGCAGTTCCCCGCCGCCGAGCTCTTCCGCTGTGACGACTTCTCCGATGGCAGCCTTCACCAGGGGCGGACCGCCCAGGAAAATAGTGCCCTGGTTCCGCACGATCACGGTTTCGTCGCTCATGGCCGGGACGTAGGCACCGCCGGCGGTGCAGGAACCCAGCACGGCGGCGACCTGCGGAATTTTCGCGGCGGACATCCGGGCCTGATTGTAGAAAATCCGACCGAAGTGATCCCGGTCCGGGAACACCTCGTCCTGCAGGGGCAGGAAGGCGCCGCCGGAATCCACCAGGTAAATGCACGGCAGCCGGTTCTCCAGCGCGATTTCCTGGGCCCGGAGGTGTTTCTTCACCGTCAGCGGGTAGTAGGTGCCGCCTTTGACCGTGGCGTCGTTGGACAGCACCATCACATGCCTGCCGTGCACCAGCCCGATGCCGGCGATCAGCCCCGCTCCCGGGCAGTCGCCGCCGTACATGCCGTTGGCCGCCAGCGGTGCGATCTCCAGGAACGGGCTGCCGTCGTCGAGCAGCATTTCCACCCGTTCCCGGGGAAGCAGTTTCCCCCGCCCGGTGTGACGCTCACGGGACCGGGCCGGACCGCCCTGGGCGGTTTCGGCGAGCAGTTTGCGCAGCTCCCCGGCGAGGATCCGCTGGGCCGAATCATTGGCTGCGTAGGACGCCGAGGCGGCATCCACACCGGTAACAAGGGTCTCCATCGACTTCCTCTGGTTTTACCGCGTGGGAACCTGCGCCAGTGCCGACGCCGGTTAATGACCACTAACCCAAATTAGGTTAGTGGCTATTAACTGACCTGTCCACCACAATGGAGGAGTTGCCCATACAGGACCGCGGAAAGGCAGGCATGGAAGTCACCAAGACCACCCCGCGCACCACAACCGGCCGCAGCGCGGCCAAGGCGTCGCGCCGTGCCGCCATGCTCGATGCCGCTGCGTCGCTGTTCGCGGAGCGCGGCTACAACGGTGTCTCAATCGAAGAACTCGGCGCGGCCGCCGGAGTCAGCGGACCGGCCGTGTACCGCCACTTCAGCGGTAAGCCGGCGGTGCTGGCCGCCCTGCTGATCGGTGTGAGCAAGGATCTGCTGGAGGGCGGGACCGCCGTCGTCGCCGAATCAAGTACCGCCGAGGACGCATTGACCGGCCTGATCGAATTCCAAGTGGACTTCGCCCTGCGCCAGTCCAACGTCATCCGGGTCCAGGACCGGGACCTCGCCAGCCTGCCGGAAGAGGACGAGCGCACGGTGCGCTCCCTGCAGCGCCAGTACGTCGAGGTGTGGGTGGACGCCATTTCCGCCCTGCACCCCGATTCCGGCCTGCCGCTGCTTCGCCACCGCGCGCAGGCGGTGTTCGGCCTGATCAACTCCACGTCCCACACGCTGACCAGCAAAACCACGGCGCGGGAGACAGTGCGGCTCCGCGCCTTGCTGGAACGAATGGCGTGGGCGGCACTGAATGCCTAGTACGCTGGACAAAACACCCCGAGCAGAAAGACCTGCCGTGATTGAGCTTCGTGCCGTTGTTCCAGCCGATCTGGATGAATTCTTCAACCATCAGCTGGACCCGGGCGCCAACCATATGGCCGCCTTCGCCGCCAAAAATCCGTCAGACCGGGGCGTCTTCGACCTCCACTGGCAGCAAATCCTCAGCGACCCTTCGATTACCGTCCGCACCATCGTGGCCGACGGCGATGTGGTGGGATCCATCCTCGCCTACCGCGAGGGCGACGTCCCGGAGATCAGCTACTGGATCGACCGTTCCCGCTGGGGACAGGGGATTACGACGGCGGCCGTGGGCCTCTTCCTCGAAGAGTTCCCCGAGCGTCCGGTGCGGGCACGCGCTGTCGCGGACAATGTCAGCTCCATCCGCATCCTGGAACGCTACGGCTTCAAGATGATCGGTGAGGAACGCAGCTTTGCCAACGCCCGCGGCGCCGTTGTCCGGGAACTGGAACTCGAGCTGGCCTAGGCCTGCCCCGCAGCAGTTCCGCCAGGGCCCGCTCCCGCACTTTGCGTGGGAGCGGGCCCTGGCGCATTCCTCCGCGTTCCTCCGGATTTTCCAGCCTGACTTCCCGGCCTGGTTTCCCGGCCTGATTGCGCTGCCCGGCCTCAGGCCAGCGCCAGGACCATGGCAGGTTCGGTCAGGACATCCCCGATGTCCCGCAGGAACGCTGCCCCTTCCGCGCCGTCCACCAGCCGGTGGTCAAAGGACAGGCTCAGGGTGGCGACCTCCCGCAGGGCAATATTGCCCTCGTATTCCCAGGGCTGGCGCCGGACAGCCCCCAGCGCCAGGATGGCTGCCTCACCGGGGTTCAGGATCGGCGTCCCGGCGTCCACACCGAACACTCCCACGTTGGAGATCGACACGGTTCCGCCCGACAGTGCCGCCGGCGGGGTCCGGCCGTCACGGGCGGTGCCGGCCAGATCTGCAATCGCCAGCGCCAGTTCGCGCAGGCCCAGCTCCTGTGCGTCCTTAATGTTTGGCACCAGCAGCCCCCGTGGAGTCGCCGCAGCGATGCCGAGGTTTACATACCGGTAGCGGATGATCTCCCTGGCCTCCTCGTCCCAGCGGGCGTTCAGGCCCGGATGCCGCTGCAGTGCCAGGCAGACTGCCTTGGCGGCCAGGACCAACGGAGTCAGCCGGACGCCCTCAAATTCCGGCCGGGCCTTCAGCTTCTTCAGCAGGTTCATTGAGCCCGTAACGTCCACCGTGAGGAAGACCGTGGCGTGCGGGGCCGTAAAGGCACTGCTCACCATTGCAGCCGCCGTATGCTTCCGGATTCCGGAAACCGGTATGCGCTCTTCACGTGCCCGACCCGGGTGCGGGGCGTCCTCGCCCACGGCCTGGCTCCTCGGGGCAGCTTCGTTCCCGGCCGCCGCTGGGGCGCCGGTGCCGAGGCCGGCGCCGGCGCCAGTAGCGGTGCCGGTGCCATCCGCGCCGGCCGGCAGGACGGCCGCTTCAACGTCCGAGCGCAGAATCCTGCCATCCGGCCCGGTCCCGGGGACGAAGGCCAGATCGATTCCGAGGTCCCGGGCGAGTTTCCGGACGGGTGGGGTGGAGCGCAGCCGCTCCACCGGCGGACTGGCGTTCGACTGGCCGGCGACCGGCTGCCCGGCCTTGGGCTGCATGGGTGGATTCGGTTCGTCCGCTGGACGGGCGTCCGGCCCCCGCATCTTCGTCAGTCCAGGGCGGGGTTTCCTGACCGGGTGTCCTGCCGGCTCCGGTTCGGCACCGTATCCCACCAGGGTTGGCTGCCGGCGCGGTGCTGCCTGGGTCGGGACCTCCTGGTTCGAGGCCCCCTGGTTCAGCGCCTCCAGCCCCGGTGCCTCCTGCTGGGGCACGGCGGGTATCGCGGCAGGCGACTCGTCCTGTGCTCCGCCGTCGCCGTCCGGCGGCCGCTCCGGATCCGGAATGTCGAAGGAAATGATGGTCGATCCCACTTCCACGACGGTTCCCGGCAGCTCGTGCAGCCGGGCCACCACACCGGCAAAGGGAGACGGCAGCTCCACCACGGCCTTAGCGGTTTCCACTTCGGCGATGACCTGGTTCAGCGCCACCGTCTGCCCCTCCGCCACCCGCCAGCTGAGGATCTCCGATTCGGTCAGGCCCTCCCCCAGGTCCGGAAGCCGGAATTCGCGGATCATCCCTGGGCTCCTTCCAGGACGGCCGGCCGGTCCAGCGAGTTGGGCCGGCGCATCACCCGGTCCACTCCGTCCAGGATCCGGTCCAGGTCCGGGAGGTGGTGTTTCTCCAGCCGTGCCGGCGGATAGGGAACGTCAAACCCGGTCACCCGCACCGGGGCATGTTCCAGGTAGTCGAAACAGCGCTCGGTGATGCTTGCCGCGATCTCCGCGCCCAGACCGCCGGACTGGGCTGCTTCGTGGGTGACCACCAGCCGGCCGGTCTTCCGCACAGAGGCCTCCACGGCGTCGTAATCTATGGGCGCCAGCGAGCGCAGGTCGATCACTTCCACGGATAGTCCCTCGTCCTGCGCCGCGGCGGCCGCATCCAGGGCGGTCATCACCAGCGGTCCGTAGGCCACCAGGGTCACGTCGGTGCCCGGGGCGGCCACCCGCGCCGCACCCATCGGGAGGGCTCCATCCAGTGTCAGGTCCACCTCGCCCTTGGTGTGGTAGCGCCGCTTGGGCTCGAAATAGAGAACCGGATCATCGCAGGCGATGGCCTGCCGGATCATGGTGTAGGCATCCTGCGGATTCGAGACGCTGATGACCCGCAGTCCGGAGGTGTGCGTGAAGTAGGCTTCAGGCGACTCGGAATGATGCTCGGGGGAACCAATCCCCCCGCCGAACGGCACCCGGATGGTCAGCGGCAGCTTCACCGCCCCGCGCGTCCGGTAGTGCATCTTGGCGACCTGGGACACTATCTGGTCGAACGCCGGATAGATGAACCCGTCGAACTGGATCTCCACCACCGGCCGGTAGCCGCGGTACGCGAGCCCGACGGCGGTCCCCATAATCCCGGACTCGGCCAGCGGTGTGTCGATCACCCTGCGGGGACCGAAATCGGCCTGCAGCCCGTCAGTTATCCGGAAGACGCCGCCCAGCTTGCCGATGTCCTCCCCCATCAGGAGCACCTTCGGGTCCCCGGCGAGGGCCTCGCGCAGTCCGGCGGTGATGGCGCGGCCAAAGGTCATGCCGGTCATCGCAGGCCTCCTTCCGCGGCGCTGCCCATCATGGCGAGATACTGCCGGTAGTGCTCCTGCTGGCGGTCCAGCCAGCTGTTGGGCGTCGAGTAGACGTGGGCAAAAACGTCCAGGGGCGCCGGCTCCGGCATTCCCGTGCAGGCGGCGCGGAGCTCCCGGGCCAGCGACTCGGCGTCGTGCTCCACTGCTCTCCGGAAGGCGTCGTCGAACTCCCCTTCGGCTTCCAGGAGCGCGCCGACCCGGCTGATTGGATCCTTCGCCTGCCAGGCCAGGAGTTCAGCGGGATCCCGGTAGCGGGTCGGATCGTCGGCTGTGGTGTGCGGGCCCATCCGGTAGGTGACAGCCTCGATGAAGGTGGGGCCTCCCCCGCTGCGCGCCCGGTCCAGGGCTTCCCGCGTGGCTGCCAGCGTAGCCAGGACGTCGTTGCCGTCCACACGGGTGGACGGGATGCCGAAGCCCGGCGCCCGGTTGGCGACCGGGATCTGTGCCTGCAGCCCCACGGGTTCGGAGATCGCCCACTGGTTGTTCTGGCAGAAGAAGATCACCGGTGCCTGGAAGCTCGCCGCGAAGACCATTGCTTCGTTGACGTCGCCCTGGCTTGTGGCGCCGTCGCCAAAGTAGCTGATGGCGGCGTCGTCCAGACCATCCTGCTGGATGCCCATGGCATAGCCGGTGGCGTGCAGGGTCTGCGCTCCGATGATGACCTGGGTGGGTGCCATGTTCACCGAATACGGATCCCAGCCAGCGGAGGCGTTGCCGCGCCAGACCCGCATCAGGTCCTCGAACCCCACTCCGCGGACGAACGCCACGGCGTTCTCCCGGTAGCTGCTGAAAACGAAGTCGGAGGGCCGCAGCGCCCGGGCCGAGCCCACCTGCGCGGCTTCCTGTCCAAGCAGCGGTGGCCAGAGGCCCAGTTCACCCTGCCGCTGCAGGGATGTGGCCTCGGTGTCGATCCGCCGAACCAGGACCATGTCGCGGTACAGGCTGCGGAGCGCCGCGGCGTCGATGTCCTCGACCCAGCGGTCGTAGAGGGCGTCGCGGACGCGGAAACCATCGGGGCGGATGAGCTGGACTACTGGATCGTGCGGTTCCGTCCCGGTGTTTTCGGGATGGTCCGCCGGGATATGCAGGGACACTTTGATACGCATCCTTCCGTGGTGGAACCCCGGGGGTGGTGGGGTTCAAACCTGTTGCCGGGCACCGTTGCCCAGTTAGGTGTGACACTACTCACACCGGGCAGGCGGTACAACTGTGCCCGCTCGGATTGCGCATCCTGCCCTGCCGGGAGCGATTTCGCCGTGCTAGCGTTGCGCACTATGCAGATTTTGGACGGCACCGACTTCAGGGTCCTGCGGGCCATGGCCACCGATCCGAGGCGGACTGTCGTGGCCCTGGCCGGCCGGCTGGGCATCTCCCGCAACACTGTCCAGGCACGGCTTTCCAGGATGGAATCCAAGGGTGCCTTCCTCACCTTCGAACGCCGGATCAACCCCGTGGCGCTGGGCTACCCCCTGATGGCCTTTGTCCATGTCCACGTCCAGCAGCAGCGGCTCGCTGAGATCACGGCGGAACTCTCGGCCATCCCCGAAGTAGTGGAAGCCCACGGTCTCACCGGCGCCGCGGACATCCTGCTGCGGACGGTCGCCGTCGATGCCGAGGACCTGTTCCGGGTCAACAAGGCCATCCTGGCGGTGCCCGGCGTCGAACGCTCCGACACCACCCTGGCGATGGGTGAGCTGATCCCCTACCGGGTGGCTCCGCTGCTGGACCGCGGCCCGGCCGATGGGGACTGATCTTCCGGCTGGCTTATGGCTTAACGGGACAGGCGCCTCCCCCTGCGGGGAAGGCGCCTGTCCTGTCTGCTGTCGGGCCGGCGGACCTAGTGGTCCACGGCCTTTTCGGCACCGACACCGGTCAGCGAGCGGATTTCCATTTCCGCCTGCTTTTCCGGCGACTCGTTGTCCTTGCTCGTGATCGTGCCCAGCCAGCCCAGGAAGAAGGCCAGCGGGATCGAGACGATACCCGGGTTGTTCAGCGGGAAGAAGGAGAAGTCGACGCCGGAGATCATCGAGGTTTCCGCACCGGACATCACCGGCGAGAAGATGATCAGGCCGATGGCCGAGCCCAGGCCGCCGTACATGCTCCAGAGGGCACCGCGGGTATTAAAGCGGCGCCAGTAGAGCGAGTAGAGGATGGTCGGCAGGTTCGCACTGGCGGCGACGGCGAAGGCCAGCGCCACCAGGAAGGCGACGTTCTGCCCCTGGGCGCCGATGCCGCCGAGGATCGAGACGACGCCGATGACCAGCACCGTGCGGCGGGCCACCTTCACTTCGCTCTCGGAATCAACCTTGCCCTTCCGCACCACGTTCGTGTAGATGTCATGGGCGAAGGACGCTGCCGCCGTGATGGTCAGGCCTGCCACAACCGCCAGGATGGTGGCGAACGCGACGGCGGATATGAGCCCCAGCAGCACCGGACCGCCGAGCGCGAAGGCCAGCAGCGGAGCAGCCGAGTTCACTCCGCCCGGGGCGGAGGTGATGGTTTCGCGGTCGATCATGGCGGCGGCACCGTAGCCGAGCACCAGGGTGAACAGGTAGAAGAGGCCGATCAGCCAGATCGCCCAGACCACGGAGCGCCGGGCTTCCTTGGCGGTCGGCACCGTGTAGAAGCGCATCAAGACGTGCGGCAGGGCCGCAGTGCCAAAGACCAGAGCCAGGCCGAGCGAGACGAAGTCCAGCTTGGAGGTTTCCGACTTGCCGTACTGCAGTCCCGGATCCAGGATCGCGGCGTTGCCTGAGGTCTCGACGGCGGCACCCAGCAGCTCGGAGAGGTTGAAGCCGTTCAGGGCAAGAACCCAGACCGTCATCACGGCGGTGCCGGCGATCAGCAGGCAGGCCTTGATGATCTGCACCCAGGTGGTGCCCTTCATCCCGCCAACCAGTACGTAGATGATCATCAGGGCGCCCACGATCGTGATCACCAGGGACTGGCCGATCTTGGAGTCAATGCCCATCAGCAGGGACACGAGTCCACCGGCGCCGGCCATCTGCGCCAGCAGGTAGAAGAAGCAGACCGCCAGCGTGGTGATCGCGGCGGCGATGCGCACCGGGCGCTGCTTGAGCCGGAAGGACAAGACGTCTGCCATGGTGAACTTGCCGGTGTTGCGCAGCATTTCAGCCACCAGCAGCAGGGCCACGAGCCAGGCGACGAGGAAGCCGATCGAGTACAGGAACCCGTCATAGCCGTTGATCGCAATGGCGCCGACAATGCCCAGGAAGGACGCCGCCGAGAGGTAATCGCCGGCAATGGCGGTTCCGTTCTGCGGTCCGGTGAAGGAACGTCCGGCAGCGTAGTAGTCCGCCGCAGTCTTGTTGTTGCGGCTGGCACGAAGCACAACCACGAGCGTGACAGCGACGAACAGGCCGAAAATCAGCATGTTCAGCCAGCCGCTCTCCTGCACCTTCTCCGCGGTGACGGTGGCGGAGATGTTCAGCGTGTTCATTTGGTCTCCTCCGGAAGGGATACGCCCTTGGCCTCGAGTTCCCCGCGCAGTTCAGCAGCGATCGGGTCCATCCGGCGGTTGGCGTAGCTGACGTACCACATGGTGATGCCGAACGTGCTGACAAACTGCAGCAGGCCCAGAATGATGCCGATGTTGACGTTGCCGAACACTGGCGTCGACATGAATTCGTGGGCGTAGTCAGCGAGCAGGACGTAAGCGAAGTACCAGATCAGGAAGACTGCGGCCATGGGAAAGATGAAGCTGCGCTGGCGTTTGCGCAGCTCCTGGAACCGAGGCGACCGCTGGACTTCCTGGAAGTCGACCGGTGCCGCGCTTCCGGGGTGTGATTGTGGCTGGTGTTCAGCCATCTCTCCTCCTTGGGTTGGGCACGTGCGGTACGGCATCCGGGTCCGGGAACCGTAGCGGACCCCGAACACCACGCACCGTCTGTGATGGCCATCACTTTTCCAACTCCGGGAGCCTCCTGCCACTTTCGCCGCGCCCAGGTCGGTGAACGGACCGTTCCGTGCGCCCAACGGCATGTCAGCGGCCGGTTGACCGTCGCGGGACTGGGTAGGGTTTAGGCATGCCTGCAGCCGTCGACGTCGCCCTGGTCTGCGCCATTGCCGTGCTCACGCTCGCGGCGGTAGGTGCTCTCGGCTACCGGCTGAGCCGCTCGCAGCGCGATTTGGGCACCGACGCTGAGCGGGCCGCGTACGCCACCCTGCACACCGCATCACTGGCCGCCAGGCATTTGAGGTCCGGGCTGACGCCTGCCGGTGCGTCCCGCGCGAGCCGGCATCTGCGGGGGCTGCTGCGGTGCGAGACGCTGCTGCTGACAGACACCTCTGCGGTGCTCGCCTGGGAGGGCTCGCTGGCAGACACTCCTGACCGCCGCGAGCGTGTACTGCTGGCCGCGCGGGGCGTCCAGGACAGCGGCCGCACCAAGGTTTTCCGCGGTCCGGCGCTGCGGGCGCTGGGGCTTGACGACGGCGGTGAGCTGCTCATCTGCCCGCTGCGGGTGAACGGGCAGGCAGCAGGAACGCTGGGGGTTTTCGCCCCGGCGCTCAGCGCCGGGCTCATCCGCGCCACGAACGATGTGGCCGACTGGGTGGCGGCGCAGCTGGAACTGACCGAGCTCGACACCTCGCGTGCCCTGCTGATGGAAGCCGAGGTGAAAGCCCTGCGGGCCCAGATCAGCCCGCATTTCATCTACAACTCGCTGAACGCCATCGCCTCCTACATCAACACGGACCCCGCCCGGGCGCGGGAACTGGTGGTGGAGTTCGCCGATTTCACCCGGTACTCGTTCCGCCGGCACGGAGATTTCACCACGCTGGCCGAAGAGTTGACCTCCATTGACCGCTACCTGCTGCTGGAACGGGCCCGCTTCGGCGAACGCCTGAAGGTCAGCCTGCAGATCAGTCCCGAGGTCCTGGGCGCCGTCATCCCGTTCCTGTCCCTGCAGCCGCTGGTGGAAAATTCGGTGCGGCATGGCCTGGAGGCGATCGACGGCGTTGGGCAGATCTCCATTTCCGCCCGTGATGCCGGGGCGATGGCGGAGATTACCGTGGAGGACAACGGTGTGGGTATGGATCCGGACGCGCTGCGCACACTGCTCGCGGGACACGCCGACGGGGATCATGTGGGGCTGCGCAACGTCGATGTGCGCCTTCGTCAGCTCTACGGTGACGCCCACGGCCTGGTGATCGACACGGCCGAGGGTGCCGGAATGCTGATCACGATGCGTGTGCCCAAGTCGCAGCCCGGACATCGAACGTAGAGCAAGTAGTCTGTGTCACATGTCCAAATCCGCAAAGCTGCTGAACGTGGTGGTTGTCGACGACGAAGCGCCGGCAGTGGAGGAACTGGCGTTCCTGCTGGGCCGGGATGCCAGGATCGGGACCATCCTGCGTGCCTCCAGCGGAGCCCAGGCCCTGCACGCACTCGAGACCACCGACGTCGACGCCATTTTCCTGGACATCCACATGCCCGCACTGTCCGGGCTGGACATCGCCCGTGCCCTCGCCCGCAGCGAGCGTCCGCCCGCCGTCGTTTTTGTCACCGCCGATGAAGAGCACGCGCTGGATGCCTTCGAACTCGCGGCCCTGGACTACCTGCTGAAACCGGTGCGCCCCGAGCGGCTGGCCGAGTCGGTGCGGCGGATCAGCGAGTCGCTGGCCGGCGCGGAGACGGCGGCGGCCGGCGGCGGCGATGTGGTGACGGTCGTCCAGGGGGCCACCACGCGGATGATCCGGCGCGAGGATATCCGGTATGTCCAGGCGCAGGGCGATTACGCCCGGCTGCACACCGCGGAAACCAGCTACCTGATCAGGATTCCGCTGGCGGAACTTGAAGCGCAGTGGGCTGACGCCGGCTTCCTTCGCATCCACCGCTCGTACTTGGTGGCGCGGCACCAGATCCGGCAGGTTCGGCTGTCCGCAGGCCGCGCCAGCATCCGCATTGGCACGGTGGAGCTGCCGGTCAGCCGCAGGCACCTGCCGACAGTGCGCAGCACACTGGCCACCGGCCGGGTCAGGCCCACCGCATGACTGCCGAAAACCGCCCGCAGCGGGTCCGGGTGACCGCCCCGTCCCGCCCGGGCTCAGCCGCGCCGGTTTTCCCGGTTGCCCGCGAACTCGATGAGCAGTCCGAGGTGGGAGAAGTCTTCCTGTCCTCCCTGATCCGGTCGCAGCTGCGGCTGTCTCTTGTGGTGGCCGGAGGATTCGGCCTGATCCTGCTCGGTGTTCCGCTGCTGCTCGCAGCCGTCCCGGAGATCAGTGAACTGGCGGCATTCGGTATTCCGGTGCCCTGGCTGCTGCTCGGCCTGGGCGTGTATCCGCTGGTGATTGTCAGCGGGGCGTTGTATGTGCGCAGCGCCAACCGGAACGAGGCCCGTTTCCAGGACCTGCTCGACGATGCGTAGCCCCGCGTGACCTGGGACGTGAGTGCCGGCGTCGGATACGCTGCCTTGGCCGCCGTGACCGCCGCAACCCTGCTGATCGGTGCCTACGGGCTGCGGATTTCCCGCACCACCAGCGATTTCTACGTCGCGTCCCGGACCGTGAAACCGTGGTGGAACGCCTCAGCGATCGGCGGCGAGTATCTTTCCGCGGCGAGTTTCCTGGGAATCGCCGGCCTGGTGCTGGTCTCCGGGGCCGATGCCCTGTGGTTCCCCATCGGATACACGGCCGGTTACCTGATGCTGCTGCTGTTCGTTGCGGCTCCCCTGCGCCGGTCGGGCGCGTACACGGTCCCGGACTTTGCCCGGGCAAGGCTGGAGTCCCTTCCGGCCCGCAGGGTGACCAGCCTGCTGGTAGTGGCGGTCGGCTGGCTGTACATCGTTCCGCAGCTGCACGGTGCCGCCCTGACCGTCAGCCTGACCACCGGCCTGCCCGGATGGGTTGGGTCCGCGGCGGTGGTCGTGATTGTGTGCCTGAGCGTGCTGAGCGGTGGAATGCGCTCCATCACCTTCGTCCAGGCCTTCCAATACTGGCTCAAGCTGGCGGCCTTGGCGGTGCCTGTCCTCTTTATCCTCTTCCGGCTCGGCGCCGAAGGCACCTCCTGGACCGGCAACGGCGCCGCCTTTGCATCCGGGCTGGATCCGGTCATGGCGGACTCTGTTTACCGCAATGTGTCACTGAGCATCGCGCTGCTTTGCGGGACGCTGGGCCTGCCGCATGTCCTGGTGCGGTTTTATACCAATCCCGACGGCGTCTCCGCCCGGCGCACCACGCTGATTGTGCTTGGACTGCTGTCCGTGTTCTACGTTTTCCCAACCCTCTACGGGATCCTTGGCCGGATCTACCTGCCGGAGCTGGCGGTGGAGGGAAATGCGGATGCCACTGTCCTGCTGCTGCCAGCACAGATTTTTGACGGCGCATTGGGCGACCTGCTGGCAGCCTGCGTGACGGCGGGAGCGTTCGCCGCTTTCCTCTCCACCAGCAGCGGGCTGATTGTGTCCCTCGCGGGGGTGATCAGCCAGGAACTGTTCCGCGGCAGCGTGAGCGGATTCCGCGCCGGAACCCTGCTGGCCGGGGCGGTTCCGCTGGGCCTGGCCCTGCTGACGAACACGCAGGCGCTGGCCGGCAGCGTGGGGATGGTCTTTGCGTTCACGGCGTCCACGCTGTGCCCCCTGCTGCTGCTGGGTATCTGGTGGCGCCGGCTCACGGCGGCCGGCGCGGTGGCGGGGATGCTCACCGGAGCACTGCTCTGCGGCGGGGCCATCGTAGCCGGCGGCGTGCTCTCCCTCTCCGGAGCTGCTGTGCCGGTCTGGCTGGAGCAGCCTGCCGCGTGGACGGTTCCGGCCGCGTTTGCGGTGACCGTGGGAGCCTCGCTGCGGGGCCCGGGCGGGGTGCCGGCGGGAACCGCACGGTTCCTGGCCAGGCTCCATACCCCTGAGCGGCGGGTCAGCCGCTAGCAGCGCCGGTTTTTCGGCCCTGTGTTAGTCGATTGCGGCCATGAGTTCGACGACGCGGTCCAGGAATGCATCCACCTGGGTTTCCTCATAACCTGCGTCGCCCTTGGCTTCGCGGAAGACGGCCCTGCGGACGACGTCGACGCTCAACGGCTTGTCGTGCTCGAAGTAGCCGAGGAGTTCGTTGCACAGCGCATCGACGTCGCGCACGTTGTAACTGTGCGCCCGCTTTTTGGACGGACGGCGGAACCGCTCCCCCGGCTTACGGTGCAGGCGTGCCCGCAGGACGGCTGACGTGCGGCCGATCTGGAGCAGCCAGGCTTCTTCACCCTTTTCCTGAATGAGGCGGTCGCGCTCACGCTGGGAGAAAACATCCTCCAGCCGATCCAGGGCTGCGTCGACTGCCTGTGCTTCGTAGCCGCCCTTGGCGGGGTCGAAGGCCATGGAACGGACGTGAGTGCTGGTAATGACTTTCGCTCCAGGTTTCTCAGAGTTGTAGTAATTCCGGGCCCTGGTCAAGAAATCGTCGACCTGTCGGACGTTGTAGCCGTACTCCCTGCGGCCCACACGCTCAAAGGGGGCACTGGCCTGCCTCACATCGTTCATGGTCAACTAATCCTTTAGTGTCAAGTCTTCTTCCGCCACGGGATGCGGGACCGTCGAAAATATCTTACGTGCAAACCTGCCCGGGACCCGGTAAAGACTCCCCGGCCGGACGCTACATTGCCCCGGGCACCAGCAGGACGGAGAGCAGGAAGACCACCGGAGAAGCGAAAACCACCGAATCCAGGCGGTCCATGGCTCCTCCGTGGCCGGGCAGCAGGTTGGACATATCCTTCACGCCCAGCTCGCGTTTGATCATCGATTCCGAGAAATCCCCGGCCGTCGCCGCCGCAACCGTGGCTACCGCCAGCACCAGGCCGAACCACCACGGCTGGTCCAGGAAAAGCACAGCCGCGAGAATACCCACGATGGTGGCACCCGCAACTGATCCGCCGAACCCTTCCCAGGATTTCTTGGGGCTGATCTTCGGGGCCATCGGATGCTTGCCGGTGAGGGCCCCCACCAGGTATCCGCAGGTGTCATTGGCAACCACCAGCAGCAGCAGGACAGCGACCCTGATCTGCCCTTCCGGTTCACGGAGGAGCAGCAGGGCGAAGCTGAGCAGGAACGGAATCCAGAGGACGACGAACACGCCGGCAAGAATGCTGCGCAGGGCGTCCTGAGCCGTATCGATCGCCCGCCACAACAGGATCGCGATGCCGGTACCAGCCAGCGCAAACGCCAGGGCTTCGGTGCCGCCAAAATAGGCTGCCAGCGGCACGGCCACGGATCCCACCAGCACCGGCACGTGCGGAACCTTGATCCCGCGAACCTCCAGCGCACGGGAGACCTCCCAGACGCCGACGACGGAAAAGGCTGCGGCAATAGCCACGATCGCCAGCGGGCTGAACAGCAGGCCCACCATCAGGGCGCCCAGGAGGACGACGCCGACTGCTATGGCAGCGGGCAGGTTCCGCCCCGCTTTCGAAGGCTTGCGTTCGGCACGCTTGCGGGCAGCGGAGTTACGTGCCCGTCGTCCGTCAGGAACGCTCATATCCGTGCCCTTCGCTGCCGGGCCTGCCTCAGGAGACGGGGAACCGCCAGCCTGGGTTGGAGGCTGGGATTGGCTCATCAGACCTCGAGCAGCTCGGCTTCCTTGCGCTTCAGCAGGTCATCGATGGACTCTGTGTGGGCCTTGGTCAACGCGTCCAGGTCCTTTTCGGCACGCGCGCCGTCGTCTTCGCCGATCTCGCCGTCCTTGACCAGGCGGTCCAGTGAATCCTTGGCCTTGCGGCGGATGTTGCGGACCGAGACCTTGGCGTCTTCGCCCTTGCCGCGGACGATCTTAACGTATTCCTTGCGGCGGTCCTGGGTCAGCTCCGGCATGATGACGCGGATGACCTTGCCGTCGTTGGAGGGGTTCGCACCCACCTCGGAGTCGCTCAAGGCCCGCTCAATGGCGCGCAGCGCGGTCACATCATAGGGGGTGATCAGGAGCGTGCGGGCATCCGGCGTCGCGAACGAAGCCAGCTGCTGCAGCTGCGTCGGGGAGCCGTAGTAGTCCACCAGGACCCGGGAGAACAGCGCCGGATTTGCGCGCCCTGTCCGGATGGTCGAGAAGTCCTCCTTGGCGACCTCCACAGCCTTGTCCATTTTGACGGCCGCCTCTTTCAAGGTCTCTTCGATCACGGTGTCTCCTCAGTGCAGGGAAGGCCAATGCAGGAAAATACCCATGCAGTGGCACGGTTGGGCTCTCTTACCATCCTAACCCGCGCGGCTCCCCGCCTGCGCACCTGCGGCGGTACCGCAGGTGCGCAGGCGGAGAACAGCCGCAGGGCGGGAGGCGCTAGTTGGAGACGACGGTTCCGATCTTTTCACCGCGGATGGCCCGGGTGACGTTGCCTTCGCCTTCCATGCCGAACACCACCATGGACAGGTTGTTGTCCTTGCACATGGTCATCGCCGTCTGATCCATGACCCGGATATCCTGGCGCAGGGCGTCGTCGTACGTCAGCGTTTCCAGCCGGGTGGCCGTGGCGTCCTTGTTCGGATCAGCAGTGTAGACACCGTCCACACCTGACTTCGCCATCAGGACCTCGTCGGCATGGACCTCGAGGGCGCGCTGGGCAGCAACGGTGTCAGTGGAGAAATAAGGCAGACCGGCACCGGCACCGAAGATGACCACGCGGCCCTTCTCCAGGTGGCGGATGGCGCGCCGCGGAATGTAGGCCTCGGCAACCTGGCCCATGGTGATGGCGCTCTGGACGCGGGTTTCCACGCCGGCCTGCTCCAGGAAGTCCTGCAGGGCGAGGCAGTTCATCACCGTGCCGAGCATCCCCATGTAGTCCGCGCGGGAGCGGTCCATGCCGCTGAGGGAGAGCTCAGCTCCCCGGAAGAAGTTGCCTCCGCCCACAACAATTGCGGTTTCGACCTCGCCGACCGTTGCAGCGATCTGCTTGGCGACTCCGCGTACCGTCTCGGGGTCCACGCCTAGCTTGCCGCCGCCGAACACCTCTCCGGAGAGCTTGAGCAGTACGCGGCGGCGCGGGGTTTCGGTTTCATTCAGGGCATGATCCATGGTGCCTCCCGGGGCATCGGCTGAGGATAAGTTTGTCAGCTGTTTTCAAGAATAGTGAGGTGTTTCGGACAGGCAAAAGGGGTGGCCACCTTTCGGTGGCCACCCCCTCTATGCCATCATGGCGCGTCCGCGATGCGTCCGCAGTTGCTTAGGGCCTTAGGCGCCTACGCGGAACCGGGCGAAAGCAACCGGCTTGACGCCGGCTTCGTTCAGGACGGCAGCGACAGTCTTCTTGGCATCCTTGGCGAACGGCTGGTCCAGCAGGACGATCTCCTTGAAGAAACCGGTCAGGCGGCCTTCGACGATCTTCGGCAGCGCGGCTTCCGGCTTGCCTTCGGCGCGTGCGGTTTCATCCGCGATGCGCCGCTCGTTCTCCACGATGTCCGACGGAACTTCGTCCCGGGTCAGGTAGGTCGGAGCGTAGGCAGCGGTGTGGACTGCGACGTCGTGGGCTGCGGTGAAGGCAGCGTCTCCTTCGCCGTCAACAGCGAAGAGCACGCCAACCTGTGCCGGCAGATCCTTGGAGGTCTTGTGCAGGTAAGCGTCAACGGTCTTGCCTTCAACGCGTGCAACGCGGCGGATGACGACCTTCTCGCCCAGGATGGCGCCTTCTTCGACGACGATCTCGGAGAGCGGCTTGCCGTCAACTTCGTAGGCCAGCAGGGTCTCGGCATCGGCAGCGCCGGATTCGATTGCAGCAGCCAGCACGCGGTCTGCCAGTTCAATGAACTTGGCGGACTTGGCGACGAAGTCGGTCTCGCAGTTGAGTTCGATCATCACGCCGGCGGTGCCGTCGATGACCTTGGCAGCAACCAGGCCCTCAGCGGTCGAACGGCCTTCGCGCTTGGTGGCGCCCTTCAGGCCCTTGATGCGGATGAGCTCCATGGCCTTGTCGGCATCGCCGTTGGCCTCGTCGAGAGCTTTCTTCACATCCATCATGCCGGCGCCTGTGCGCTCGCGCAGAGCCTTGATATCAGCAGCGGTGTAGTTCGCCATTTGGACTCCAGTCCTCCCGTAATAAAAGTAATGGTGCTGTTCCGCCGCGCGGCCGGCGGGGAATCCCGGCCAGCCGCGCTGAGCAGATTTCCCAAAGATGGCCGCCTCGCGGCAGCCATCTTTGGGGACTTCGTTTTACTTCTCCGTTGCGTCCTCAGCGGGAGCTTCGGCAGCCGGTGCTTCTGCAGCTTCGGCAGCCGGTGCTTCGGTGGCTTCAGCAGCCGGTGCTTCGGTGGCTTCAGCGGCCGGAGCAGCTGCGCCTTCGAGCAGTTCGCGCTCCCACTCAGCCAGCGGCTCTGCCGGGGCTTCGGTGTTGCCGGCCTTGTTGTGGCGGGCGATCAGGCCCTCCGCAACGGCGTCAGCAATAACGCGGGTCAGCAGGTTGACGGAGCGGATGGCGTCGTCGTTGCCCGGGATCGGGAAGTCGACGTCGTCCGGATCGCAGTTGCTGTCGAGGATGGCAACAACCGGGATGTTCAGCTTCTGGGCCTCGTCAACGGCGAGGTGTTCCTTCTGGGTGTCCACGATCCAGACCACGGACGGAGCCTTGGTCAGGTTGCGGATGCCGCCGAGGTTGGTTTCCAGCTTGGTCAGTTCACGCTTGAGGAGCAGGAGCTCCTTCTTGGTGTGGCCGGAAGCCGCGACGTCGTCGAAGTTGATCTCTTCGAGTTCCTTCATGCGCTGGATGCGCTTGGCGACAGTCTGGAAGTTGGTGAGCATGCCACCGAGCCAGCGCTGGTTGACGTAGGGCTGGCCAACGCGGGTGGCCTGCTCAGCGATGGCTTCCTGGGCCTGCTTCTTGGTACCGACGAACAGTACGGTTCCGCCGTGGGCAACGGTGGCCTTGACGAACTCGTAGGCGCGGTCGATGTAGGACAGCGACTGCTGCAGGTCGATGATGTAGATGCCGTTGCGCTCGGTGAAGATGAAGCGCTTCATCTTCGGGTTCCAGCGGCGGGTCTGGTGGCCAAAGTGGACGCCGCTGTCGAGCAGCTGGCGCATTGTAACGACGGGCATGTCGTCACTCCTTCCGGCAGCCGGCGGCGCTGAGCGCACGCAGGATTTTCTGCCATTGACGGTTGATTGCGAAGCACCCGGCGGGTGCTGCTCCTGGTGCCCATCAGCCGTCGTCCTGTGACAGATGCCGGCGTGCGTCCCTTACCGGTGTTGACCGGACCGCAGGAACGCACCCATATTCCCGTTACCGGGACATGGATAATTGGGGCACGCGTAGTCAGCGTGCGGCGCGTGGATCTGTTCCGTTCTCCATCCGGAAAGGGTTCCGTCAACCGTTTTGAGGCGGTTACCCGGGAAATCCTGACTGGGCAGAGTGAATCAGCACGCAGCAAACTGCTTCGTCAAGTGTACTACAGCAGCGGCCCCGTTCCGTCCCGTTCTCCTCCACAGCCAAGGTGTTCCTGCCTCAGGTTCCCGGCCGGTCCACAAACCGGTTCACAGGCGCCCGACATGCCGGGTGCCGGAGTGGACTGTGCATCATGTCCATTCAGCCCGCTTCCCCTCAGAAACCGGTTCCAGTCTGCCGCTCCTCCCCCGGCGGCGCTGAAGCCATCCCGCACCCCGCGCGGTCCGGCGTGCGCCCTGCGGCCGCTGCTGCACTGCTGGCGGCGGTGCTCGCGGCCCTGCTGGCGCTTCTCGTGGCGCTCACCGTGGATGTCCGGCCGACAGACGCCGCATTACCAGCTGCGCCCGCTGACCGGCTGGCTCCGGCACGCCAATGGGGCTGGCCCCTGGCACCTGCGCCCGCCGTCATCCGCCCGTTTGATAAACCAGGCCAGCGCTGGCTGGCCGGACATCGCGGAGTCGACCTCGCCGCTTCCGCCGGCGATGCCGTCCGCAGCCCCGCTGACGGCACGGTCCGGTTCACCGGGTATGTGGTGGACCGCCAGGTGCTCACAGTCGACCACGGCGACGGGACGGTGAGCAGTTTCGAACCTGTTACGGCCACCGTGTCCGTGGGGGAACCGGTGACCGCCGGCCAGAGCATTGGAGTGGTGGACGTCCGCGGAAGCCTGCCCGGCGGCGCCGCTGACGGGGTTTTCACTGACGGGATTGTCACTGACGGAGTTCTCGCTGACGGGAAGGCACCGGAAAGCAGGCAGCCGCACTGCCCCCGCAGTTGCCTGCATTGGGGAGTGCGGCTGGACGGGGAGTATGTGGATCCCCTGCGCTATCTCATGGACCGCCGGCCGAGCGTTCTGCTCCCGCCGTCCGGTGGACGGGGAAGCCCGGCCCGGCCCTAATCACCGGAGGCCGGACCGGATAGCCGGCTAGACGAATGCGGCGATGCCGGTGATCGCCCGGCCGGTGACCAGGGTATTGATCTCGTAGGTTCCCTCGTAGGAGTAGATCGCTTCGGCGTCGGAGAAAATCTTCGCCATCCCGTAGTCCGTCACAATTCCGTTGCCGCCGAGGATGCTGCGCCCCAAGGCAACCGACTCACGCATGCGGGCCGTGGTGAAGGCCTTCGCCAGTGCGGACTGCTCATCCTTGGCACGGCCCTCATCCTCGAGCTGGGCCAGGCGGACCATCATGCCCATCGAGCTGACCGTGTTGCCGAGAATCTGCACCAGCTGCTCCTGCACCAGCTGGAAGGAAGCCAACGGTTTGCCGAACTGCTCCCGCTCCACCGCATAACGGCGGGCAACGTCAAACGCTGCCATCTGCTGGCCGACGGCCTGCCAGGCAACGGCAAGCCGGGTCACTTTGAGAACCTTGTTGGTATCCCGGAAGCTGTTGGCCCCCTTGAGGTGGAAGTCATCGCTCACGACGACGTTGTCCAGCACAATGTCAGCGTTCTGCACAGTCCGCAGCGCGATCTTGTTTTCGATCTTGGTGGCCGAGTAGCCCTCGGTCCGGGTATCCACGAGGAAACCCTTCACCTGGTTGTCCGCTTCGTCGCGGGCATAAATGACCACCCAGTCGGAGAACGTGGCGTTCCCGATCCAGCGCTTGGCTCCGTTGAGGATCCAGTTTCCGCCCTCGCGCCGTGCAGTGGTGCGGGTTCCACCGGCTACATCCGAACCACCCAGGGGTTCGGTGAGCCCAAAGGCGCCGATCTTTTTCAGCGAGTAGATATCCGGAAGCCAGGCTTCCTTCTGCTCGTCGGAGGCCAGCGCTTCGATCGACCCGGTGAAAAGGCCGTCATGCACGCCCATGAACGTGGCAAAGGAAGTGTCGGCGCGGGTGAACTCGGCGTGGCAGAGGCCGGCGAAAAGATTCGAATAGCCCTGCCGGTAAACCGGGGAGACGACGTCGAGTTCGGCCAGCTTGGGAATCATGTGCATCGGGAATTCCCCCGCGTTCCACCAGTCGTTGGCGTGGGGCTTCACCTCAGCCGTAAGCCAGGAACGGACCTCATGCAGGCGGTCCCGCTCCTTATCGCTGAGCAGGTCCTCGAATGCGTAGAAGTCACCGTCCGGGTACGGGAGGTTATCAACGTCGATAGTTGCCATGAGATGTCCTTCGCTGATCCTGGGGTCATCCGGACAGTCAAGCCGGCTGCCCTTATGTTACCCACGAGTAACATCGAAGCACAATCCCCCACTCCACGCGGCCGCCCACCCCTGCAGGGCCCGGGCCAGTGCGCCTGCGGATCACAAAAAAACACCCCGGACCGAAGACCGGGGTGTTCCTGTTGCCGCGGCTCAGCGGACTTTGTGCAGACTTAAAAGGAAAACCGGGGACCCTCGGAGGCTTCCAAAACCTCCAAGAATCCCCGGAAACACGGTAGGGCTGGTGGGGCTTGAACCCACGACCCACGGATTATGAGTCCGCTGCTCTGACCGGCTGAGCTACAGCCCCGTGTGAACCCGCCGTATCCGGCAGGCAGTATAGACATCCTAAGGTGCAGCGGGCCCGGCAGCCGAATTTCCCGGACGGGCCTGGGCATACCAGACCCGGGTGCGCTCCAGGAGGGACTCCCGCCGGCATCGTTCGGCGAGTTTCTGCTGGGTTCGCAGCGCCCGGCGAGTCTCTGGTGCCCCCTCCGTTGTGGGACTTCCCTGCCAGTCTGGGACTCCCCTGCCAGTCGGGAACTCCCCTGCCGCGGTGCCACGGCAGAGAAGTTCCAGACTCGAAGGATTGTCCCAAAACAGGGCAAGTCCACGGACCGGCCGGGA
Source organism: Arthrobacter sp. Helios (assembly GCF_023167125.1). Taxonomy (NCBI): domain Bacteria; kingdom Bacillati; phylum Actinomycetota; class Actinomycetes; order Micrococcales; family Micrococcaceae; genus Arthrobacter; species Arthrobacter sp. Helios. The sequence continues at coordinate 755,433 of NZ_CP095402.1, read as the reverse complement.
CTTAGTTCATCCGGGCAGAGACTTAGGGAATCCCGGCCACGCTGCTTGCGCCGCGGTAGAGGTCCTCGAAGGTGGACAGGGTGCCTTCCAGGCTGTGCGGCTCAACCATGGCGCGGCTGTGCCGGCCCATGGCGGCGCGCTTCTCAGCGGGCAGCGTCAGGATTTCGGTAATCCGCTGGGCCAGCTCGGAGCTGTCGCCGGGCTGGAACAGGTAGCCGTTGCGGCCGTGGTCCACCAGATGCGGCAGCGCCATGGCATCGGCCAGGAGAACCGGTGTCGAGGCGGACATGGCTTCGAGGGTGACGAGGGACTGCAGTTCGGCGGTGCCCGGCATGCAGAACAGGTCTGCGCGCAGGTAGGCCAGGCGGAGTTCGGCGTCATCCACCAGCCCGCGGAACACCACCCGGTCCTGGAGGCCAAGCCGGGCAGCCTGGGCCACCAATGCGGACTTCACCTCGCCCCCGCCCACGATTTCCACGTGCACATTGAGCTCCCGCGGAGTCTTCGCCACTGCGTCGATGATGACATCCACGTGTTTTTCCTCGGCGAGCCGGCCGACGAACAGCACGGTGGGGTGATCCGGGCGCTGGATCTCCTCCCCGGGCAGGGTTTCGTAAGCCGAGGCATCAATGCCGTTGGACAGCGGCAGCACGTCCGGCAGGGATGCGTACTCCGTCATGGCCTTCGCCGCCAGCGGAGTCGGAGTGGTAACGACGGCGGCACTGCCCATGACCCGGCCCATGTCCCGCCACGAGTTCCGGGCGACGATCCGTTTGAACCATTTGGGGAAGGGCAGGAACGGGTCCAGGTTCTCCGGCATGAAGTGGTTGGTCGCGACTACACGGATCCCGCGCTTGCGGGCTTCGTAGAGGGTGTATTCGCCCACCATGTAGTGGCACTGGATGTGTACAACGTCCGGCTTGACCCGGTCCAGCAGCATCGAGATGTGCTTCCTGATTTCCCACGGCAGGCAGATCCGCCAGTATTCGTGGGTGGGTACTCCGTGGGAACGGAGGCGGTGCACGGTCCATGGACCGTCCGTTTCCGAATGGGCCGGGCCGCTGCCGGGGCTGGGTGCCAGCACATGGACGTTGTGTCCCCTGCCGTGCATTCCCTGGGCCAGGCGGAAACCGAACTGGGCTGCCCCGTTCAGGTGGGGCGGATAAGTGTCACAGGCGATCAGGATGGTCAGCGGTTTATCTGCCGGTTCCTCGGTCACGGGGAAGTCCTCTTTTGGAGTTTCGATGGTCAGGTCGGGTGCGTCAGGGCTTGCGGGCAGCCTTGGACGCCGCTGGCTTCTGCCGCCGCCTCTGGTTCGCCCGGCGCTTAATGACATCCGGGTGGTATCTGGACAGGGCGAACACCCCAACAATAGCAATCAGGGCGCAGACTCCCATCGCAACACCCAGGACTGCCGGGACATCGGGGCGAAGTTCATTCAGTACGCCGATCCCGATGGCGATGCCGACCATCGGATCAATGACCGTCAGTCCGGCTATGACCAGGTCCGGCGGGCCGCTGGAATAGGCACTCTGCACGAACCAGGCCCCGAGCCCGCCCGCGACAGCGATACCGACCAGCGTGTACCAGGGGACGTTGAGCAGGAAGCGTCCATTGGGATCCAGGAGGTCGGCCGCAATGGTTTTGGTCAATACCGCGACGAAGCCAAAGAGGATACCTGCCCCCATGATGTGGGCAATGGCACCCAGCCGTTTGCCGAAAAGCAGGTTGAGCAGACCGAAGAATGCCACGACGACGGCGAGGATCAGCACGATGGTGATCTCCTGGCGCGGCTCAATAGTCTGCTCTGTCTGGGTGGCCCCCACTGCCAGCAGCACAAACAGCATGCTGCCCGCCACGCAGGCCACGATCGACACCACGGTGATCCGGTTCAGCCGGAGGCCCTGATCCCGTGAGTTCACGATGGTGGTGATGACCAGGGCCAGCGAGCCAATCGGCTGGACGACGGTAAGGGGTGCCAGGGCAAGGGCCACAACATTCAGGGCAGTTCCAGTGGCCAGAAGCAGCAGGCCAAAGAGCCAGCGCGGGTTGCGCAGCAGGCGCAGGATCCCGGAGGAGTTCAGGTTCAGTCCGCCGGTGTCAGCGCTGACGGCACTGCCCTGACGCTGCGCCCCGAAGGCCAGGAAGACGGCACTGGCCAGGGCGCAGGCAATCGCGATTCCGGTCATGGCTGGAAGCCGTCCGGCCCGGCTGCAGCCCGGCGGTCGTCAGGAACCATGGGGTGACCCTTCAGGGACCGAAGCCTGGCGCCGGTATTTCCGCCAGGACTGCACCATGTACCCGCCGAAGGCCAGCAGGTGTCCCAGGCAGCCGAGCAGCAGCACGGTGTTGCCGGCGGCACCAAGCCAGCCGTAGTCGAAACCCGGGACCCGCTGCAGCAGGAGCAGCGGCGCCCCGAGCAGCAGCAGAGCGGTCCGGATCTTGCCAATATTGCTCACCGGCAGGTTGGGGCTGCCCCGGAAGAGGAGCAGCGAATTGACGATGAGGATGGCATCCGGAATGACGATCGACCACACGAGCCACGCGGGGGCGATCCCATCCACGACAAAAACGACAGCGACGATGATCAGTGCCAGCCGGTCCGCAACGGGGTCAAGCCACTTGCCTGTTGTGGAGACCTGGTCCAGGCGCCGGGCCAGGTAACCGTCTACCCAGTCGGTGCACCCGATGATCACCAGCGTCAAAAAAGCCGGGCCGTAACTGTCCCGGGCAATGAGCCAGACAAAAAGCGGGACTCCGAGGAACCGGAGGACCGTGATCATGTTCGGGATGGTCCAGAAGGTATCCAGGACCCGCTCCCCCCGGCCCGGACGAGAACCGGCGCCGATGAGTCTGATCACTATCCGGCTCCCTTTGCCTTTCTGTCCACGGTGTTATTTGCGCAAAAGCCTGCGCAGGAGAATGCCCATGGCCAGGAGCGAAGCACCCAGTACGGCGAGCGGCTGCTTCCGTTCCCGGAGCATCGCACCGACTTCGTCCGCGGTTCCGGAAGCCTCGCCCCCGGAACCTGCAGTACCGGAACGGCGGGCAGCAGCCCGCCGGGCCTTGAGGTCCGACATCTGCTTCTTGACATCGGCTTTTTCGCCGAGGCCGTCGCGGACCGCGGCAATGTGCTCGCGGCGCTGGCGAAGCCGGATCCGCAGTTCCTCAGGCGTCGGCTTGCGGACGGCGTCCTCCGGCTTCTCCTGCTTGTCCTTGCCTTCGTCCTTCGCCTTGGGCGGCTTCGGCACGTCCAGGGTGGCCGGGTCGAAGCTGCGGCCTTCCTTGAGGACTCCAAGGTCGTACCGGACTCCGCGAAGGGCGTCCTCCGGCAGCAGTGGCATGGTCTTCTTGAAACGCGAGATTCCGATGAGGGCAGCGATGCCGGCGATCACCAGGAACAGCGCGGCCACGAGCAGGGCCGCCAGCCAGGCAGGCATCACTGTCGCCAGCCCGAGAATTGCGGCGGCAATCAAAGCAACGCCGAGGGCGGCGAGGAACAGGAGGGCGACCACAAGGAGGCCGGCTGCAATGCCTGCCTTGATGCCCTTCTGCTTCATCTCTGCCAGCGCCAGGGACAGTTCGTCACTGATCTGCCGCGGCAGCAGGCGCGCCATGACCTTGGACAGGCCGACGATGGAGGAGCTCCCGTTGGCCCGCTGGGTCCTGGTGCTTGCGGAGCTGTTCATCGGCCCTGCTTCCGTCTGCTGGTTAGTCGTTGCCATTACCCAAAATTACCATTCTCCTCAGATTTCACGACTTAGTCCCTTTTACCGTCTGCCCCAACAGTCACAAATTGTCCCGGTCCGCTTCCAATTCACGGCCCGACAGCTCAGGCAGTTTCGTCTTGACGAACCAGAAGGACACGACGGCGAAGATGGTAAAGATCGCGTACATGATCCACAATCCGAAGTTTTCGCTCACCCAGGGGAAGGAGAGCGTCACGATGAAATTGAACACCCAGTTCACCATGGTGCTCAGTCCCAGTGCCAGTGACCGGATTTTATTCGGGAAGATCTCACCAAGCGTCACCCACATCACCGGTCCCCAAGTGGCGGCAAAGAAGACCACGAACAGGTTCGCACCAACCAGCGCGATGGCTCCCCACGGCTGCGGAAGCAGAATTTCCCCGCTGCTGTCGTCCGCCTGGAAGAAGGAGATGGTGGCTGCCAGCAGGCCGATAAACATACCCACGGAGCCGATCATCAGCAGTTTCCGCCGGCCGACCCGGTCAACGAAGGCAATGGCGACGATGGTCATCAGCACGTTGACCACCGAGGTGATCACCGACGTCGTAAAGGAGTCGGACTCGCTGAATCCGACTGACTGCCACAGGGTGGTCGAGTAATAGAAAATCGCATTAATGCCCACCAGCTGCTGAAGCGCGGCGATGGCCATACCGACCCAGAGGATAGGTTTCAAGCCGAACATGCTGCCGCGCAGATCCGCGTAGGTTGCCCGTTCTTCGTGCTCGAAACTGTCCCGGATCTCGGTGATCTTCCGGTCCGTATCCTGCACTCCGGTGATGTCCCGGAGCACCCGGGCAGCTTCATCATCGCGGTTCTTCCGCACCAGATACTGCGGAGACTCGGGAATCGTCAGTGCGAGGATGCCGTAGACAATGGCCGGGAAAACTCCGACCAGGAGCATCCACCGCCAAGCGGCCATTCCCCACCAGAGTTCGTTGAACGCGCTTCCGGCGGTGTTGGCCAGGAAGGCATCGGAGAGCAGGGCCGCAAATATGCCCAGGGTGATGGCCAGCTGCTGAATGGAGCCGAGCGCGCCACGCCATTTTGCGGGTGCCACTTCGGCGATGTAGCCCGGAGCGATGACCGAGGCGGTACCGATGGCCAGGCCGCCGATCAGGCGCCACAGCATCAGGTCCCAGACGCTGAATGCCCAGGCGGAACCCACGGAGTTCAGTGCGAAGAGGATGGCAGCCGTGACCATCACGGTCTTCCGTCCGAGCCGGTCCGCCAGCTGGCCCGCGAACCAGGCACCAATGGCACAGCCAAGCAGGGTAATGGCTACGGTAAAGCCCAGAACGCCTGCACTGAGGTCGAATTCGCTCCCAATGGCATCGACTGCACCGTTGATGACGGCGGTATCGAAACCGAACAGCAAACCGCCGACGGCGGCGGCAACAGTTACGCCTATGACTTTGGCGGGGTGCGAAATATGCCCCGCGCCTTCCTGGCTAGGCCCTGTCTGACTGGCACCCATCGGTTCCTCGGCTTTCGTCGTGCTGGGAATAACCAATAAAGCCTACTTCAACAGTAAGCATGCTTTGTGGTGCTGGGAACGGCGGGCTCTCGAATCGGGCAGCGGCGGCAGCGTCAGCCTGAGCCCCGGCCTCAGGGGTATGCCTCAGCGGGATGAGGGAGATGACCCAGCAGCTGGCTCCGGGAACGGGAAAGCGCTCCGGGCCGCGGCCCGGAGCGCTTGGTGGCGCTGGGTCCGTGGGTTACGCCGTGCCGGTGCCGGCCGCCGCGCCCACAGCGGCTGCCACGGCGGGCGCCACCCGGGGGTCCAGCGGGCTGGGGACAACATGGTCAGCGGCCAGGTCATCACCGACCAGGTCGGCGATGGCCCGGGCCGCGGCAACCTTCATGGCGGGTGTGATCCGGCGGGCGCCGCTGTCCAGCGCACCGCGGAAAATCCCGGGGAAGGCCAGCACGTTGTTGATCTGGTTTGGGAAGTCGCTCCGGCCGGTGGCGACCACCGCCGCATAGCGTGCCGCGATATCCGGGTGGACTTCCGGATCCGGGTTGGACAGGGCGAAGATGACCGCGTCCGGTGCCATGTCCGCGAGGACGCTCTCGGGCACGGTCCCTGAGGAAACGCCCACGAAAACGTCTGCTCCGGCCATCGCCTCGGCAACGCCGCCTTCCAGGTTCCGCGGGTTGGTCCGGCCGGCGAGGTCCGCCTTCACACCCTCCAGGCTTCGGCCGGCGGAGAGAATGCCGCGGGAATCCAGGACAACGACGTCGTTGATTCCGGCTTCCAGCAGAATATTGGCGCAGGCAACACCCGCAGCGCCGGCACCGGAAACGACCACGCGGAGACCGGCGAGTTCCTTCCCGGTGACCCGGACGGCGTTGGTCAGGGCGGCCAGCACCACAATGGCCGTGCCGTGCTGGTCATCGTGCATCACGGGGCAGTCCAGGGCCTCGATCAGCCGTTCCTCCAGCTCGAAGCAGCGGGGGGCGGAAATGTCTTCCAGGTTCACGGCCCCGAAACTGGGGCGGAGCCGGACCAGCGTCTCAATGATTTCGTCCACATCAGTGGTCTCCAGGACCAGCGGAATCGAGTTCAGGCCACCGAAGGTCTTGAACAGCGCCGATTTGCCTTCCATGACCGGAAGCGAGGCCGCGGCACCGATGTTTCCCAGCCCGAGGACGGCCGTGCCGTCGCTGACCACCGCAACCAGGCGCGAGGCCCAGGTGTGAGTTCCGGCCAAAGCCGGATCGGCGGCGATCGCACGGCTGACCTGCGCGACGCCGGGTGTGTAGGCGATGGAGAGCGCGCGGGCGGAATCCAGCGGCATTGTGGTTTCAACCGAGAGCTTCCCGCCTTCATGGGCGGCGAAGATATCCCCGGTGCTGATGGTGGTGGAGGTGGCTGTGGACGGCATGGTTCTACTCCTGATGAAGGTCCGGAAAGGTCCGCGTGGCGGGACCGGCTGGATCAGCGGCCGCAGAAGCGCGGGAAGGCCGGAACAGTAGGGTTCCGGGGCGGGCATCAGGATAGGTTCGCCCTTGCTGCGTCCGGCTCCGGATATTGGTGTGTCCAGGACCCAGTGATGCAGCAGAGTCCCCAGTGTAGCGGCGCGGCAGGCATCTCTTGCAAAACCACTACATCAGGGAGACTTGTTCTCGCTGGAGCGAGAACAAGGAAAAAACAAACGCTAGAACCTCAGGTCAGAGGTGACTATCCAGAAAACGAAAGTCAGTCACCTTCAGCATCCGACGCAGGAGAAACTCTATATACACCCAGAGTAAGAGGAGGAAGCCCTAGGCGGCCGGTCACATCTTGCACGTACTCCCTAGCATAGGGATAGAGAGAGAAGATGCCTGTCGTCCCCGCAAAACTATCCAACTCATCGGGCTCGTAGGTTGCATCCGCAGGAGTATCGAACAGGGCCACGAGAGTGAACGAAAGGCTCGCGATTTTGCGTGTTTCTGTCTCAGCATCGTCCACGTCTATGCCGGAGGCCTGCTCCATATCCAATGAAAAGTCCGCCGAGACAACTAGGGCGTGGCTATCCGGACTAAAATGGGCGGTCGGCTGAACATCCAGATCGTAGTTTAGCGGGCGATCTGCAGAGGGGAACCCTAAGTGCTCTGCCTCTGCCTTGACCATTCTGACGTCCAAAAGCTCAGCGCCTCCGGCAACCCGGGCAGCGAGTTCCCGGAGTTCAGATTGAATCGGAACCAATGTTAAGCCGCCTTAGCATAATTAGATCGGCGCCCCGCAGTTCCGCACTCCGCGTACGTGGCAAAGTATCCAGTTGCGAGGAACTCACTCCGGGTCGTGCTGACGCTGATCCGCGCGGTGTCGCGAGTCGTTTCACAGCCCGGTCGGGCCACTACCAGGTCTTCAACAACGATTCGAATCCGGGCGTCGACAGCACGCGCGTAGCGCTGAACAGTTGACAACTGAGGATCAGTTCGTCCCGACTCGAAGTCTGAAACTGCCGATTGAGTCGTCTCCATGAGACGCGCTACCTCTTTCTGCGTTTTACCAGCGGTTCTCCTACTCCCAGCAAGGGCTTCGAGCAGGTCGTATCGCTGTTCAGCATCCTTCGCAGCCTCGGCAACAGATGGATCGCTCAGAAGTTCATCGAAGTCAATGGGTCGGTCCGCTGAGTGATTTGAACGGGAAGTCACAAAAACTCCTAAGTACTCGAGATATCGGCTCACGCCGATATTGCAACACTAGCGCACGTCCAGTTAAAAACAAGAGTTCCAAGGCAGGATCGTCAGCGAGCTCACTGCAACTCGTGAACACGCTGCCATCGTGCGCGGCGTTTTTTGGCGAGCTCCTTGGCCCGTAGCGGCAGCTTCTGCTGATTCTTGTAGAAGACGTGCAGGACGATGCAATGGACTGGCGAATCATGGAAAAAGAGGATGCGGAACGGATCCGTGCCCACTTGAACGCGCAGCTCGAACAGATTATTTTCGATGCGCTTGAGCATCCCGCCCCGATCATCGCCTTGGGCATAGCGCTTCATGGCGGCAATGAGCGCACCCTGCCCGTGCTTCGGAAGCTTCTGGAATTCTTGTTTGGTAACGGGCTCGTCGTCGCGGGGGCTGTACCATCGCCACTGCCGGCGGATCGACTCTTCCATATTCCCTTCCAGACTTTGCTCTGTCCCAAACTTACAGGACGGTACGCAAGGACACTTGTAAGGCCGCACGCGGTGAGTCTCGACACAAGAGGGGGCCAGCGGATTCCCAGAACTAGACTCGGGTCTTTGCTTTAGCAGCTCACGAGGGCCGTTTCCGTTGGCGCCCCATCGAGCGATGCAGGGGAGATCAAAGGTTCTGCCCTTTCATCCCTCAACCCTTGCAGTTCTTGACTGCTACCAAACCCAAGAAGTCATCGCTGCAGATCCTTGATCGGACACAAGGCACTAGGGTGCGTCACAAGCCGAGGGACTCCAGGCTTGGCCGTGGAAAAAGAAAACCCCCGAGCAGGCACACGGCCTTCGGGGGTTTTCAGGTGGCTCCCCCGACTGGACTCGAACCAGTAACCCTTCGATTAACAGTCGAATGCTCTGCCAATTGAGCTACGGGGGAAAGCGGCGACATCAGTCTACAGGAGTTTCAGGCTGTCACCGAACCGTTGCTCCTGCCTCCCGCCGTCGGACACCCGGCAGGAAGAAGGCTCCTGACCTGCATTTTCTACAGGTCAGGAGCCTATTTGCTCCCCCGACTGGACTCGAACCAGTAACCCTTCGATTAACAGTCGAATGCTCTGCCAATTGAGCTACGGGGGAAAGCGCGACTATTACTCTACAGAGGATCCGTCCAGAAATGAAATCCACGCCATCCCCGGCGGGCCGCAGACTGGGATGCCGTGGCCGGGCCGGTGTGCAGCTGCTGCTACTGGATCTCCCGCAGCGCCCGGCGCTGCATCTCCAGCTCCATAAGTTCACGGTTCAGCTGCTGGAACAGGGCCGGATCCGCGCCCGGATCCAGCCGCTGGAGCTGGCCGAGCTTCTCAGCCTTGAGGTGGGTCACCTGGAGTTCAAAGAGCCGGTTGAGAATGTCCCGGCAGTACAGCGCCAGGGCGTCCGCGTCCCGGGCCGGAATCGGTGTGACGGCCAGTTCGCTGACAAAGCCGCGCAGCGCATCCGGAAGCTCCTGCCGCACCTGCTCCACCCATGCCGCCGGCGACGCGGGAACCATGCCGGCAGCCCGGATCGCGTTGTGCACGGCAACGTACGCCGGGACGGTGAACCGTGCGGCCTTGAACCGTTCCCATTGACCCTCGTCCAGCAATCCCGGCTGCTGCAGGACCACTTCCAGCGACTGCCGCTCCATCCGCGCCGCCGGATCATTGGGATCAGGGCGTGCGAACGCCTGCTGCGCCGGCGCCGCAGGCTGGCCCGGTTCCTCACCGGGATGCTGCTGGCCGGCATACTGCTGGCCGGCCTGCTGCCCCGGATTCTGCCCGCTGGGCCGCTGGGACCGGTCCGGACCGCCGCGCTGTGCGCCGTTGCCGGTGTCCCGGGCATCCTGCCGGGTGCCGGTTCCCTCGCGCAGCCGTTTGGCAGCCGAATTAACCGCCCGCAGCACGTCGTCCACTTCGCTTCCCAGCCAGCCCGCCAGTTCGCGGGCATAGGCGGGGCGCATTGCCGGATCACGGATGTCCGCTACGACCGGAGCTGCCGCGCGCAGGGCCGCGATCCGGCCCTCCACGGTGTTGAGGTCGAACTTTGCCAGGGTGGAACGGATCGCGAACTCGAACAGCGGGCGCCGGGACCGGATGAGCTCCGCGACGGCGGCATCCCCCTGCTGCTGCCGGATGTCGCACGGATCCATACCGTTCGGATCCACCGCCACGAAGGTTTGGGCGGTAAAGCGCTGATCTTCCTCGAAGGCACGCAGGGCTGCCTTTTGGCCGGCGGCGTCGCCGTCGAAGGTGAAGATGACCTCTCCCCCGGTGCCGTCGTCGGACAGCAGGCGGCGGGCGATCTTGATGTGGTCCGTACCGAACGCGGTTCCGCAGGTGGCGACGGCGGTGGTGATGCCGGCCAGGTGGCAGGCCATCACATCGGTGTAGCCCTCCACCACCACCAGCTGGCGGTCCTTGGCGATGGAGCGTTTGGCGAGGTCGATTCCGTAGAGGACCTGCGATTTTTTGTAGAGCGGGGTTTCCGGGGTGTTCAGGTACTTCGGCCCCTGGTCGTCCTCGTAGAGCTTGCGTGCGCCGAAGCCGATCACCGCCCCGGTGAGGTCGCGGATCGGCCAGATGAGCCGGCCGCGGAACCTGTCATAGAAGCGGGAGGCATCGGACCCGGTGGAGAACATGCCGGTCTGTGCCAGTTCCTCCCGGGTGAAGCCCTTTGTGGTCAGGTGCTTCAGCAGGGAGTCCCAGCCCTGCGGTGCATAGCCCACACCAAAGTGCTCGGCGGCGGCCGGGTCGAAGCCGCGTTCCTGCAGGAAGCTGCGGGCTGCCGCCGCCCCCGGGGTCAGCAGTTGGGTACGGAAGAACTCGGCCGCTACCTTGTGCGCGTCCAGCAGGCGCTGCCGCTTGCCCACGTCCTCCCGGCGGGGGCCGGTCCCGCCGTCTTCGTAGTGCAGTTCGTAGCCCAGCCGGGCGGCCAGCTTCTCCACGGTTTCAGAGAAGGACCCGTGGTCCATTTTCTGGACGAAGGAGATGACGTCGCCGCTTTCGCCGCAGCCAAAGCAGTGGTAGGTGCCCACCTGCGGGCGGACGTGGAAGGACGGAGAGCGTTCGTCGTGGAAGGGGCACAGCCCTTTGTAGGAGCCGATTCCGGCGGACTTCAGCGTGACATATCCATCCACAACCGCCTTGATGTCGGTGCGGGAACGTACTTCGTCAATGTCTTCGCGTTTAATCAGGCCGGCCATACATCCAGCTTATTCTCCTGTGCCAAATTGACCGGTCAGGACAGGTGCCGCTGTGGACGGCTCACCACAGTGCCGGAACCGGGCCAACCAGCCGCTCGTGCAGCGCCAGCGCGGAGCCGTCGGTGAGCGACGCGACCTGGTCGATGACCACGCGCAGCCGGGCGCCGTCGTCCTCCGCTGCCCGCCAGTCCGCGGCAAACATCGGCTCCAGGTGGCGGTCCCCCGTGGCGGCGAGCTGAGCCACCAGGTTGGTGAGGACCTCGCGCTGGCGTTCGTAGAGCGGCTGGCGCTGGTCGGTGGTCATCACGAATGTGGTGGCCAGGCCCTTCATCACCGCGATTTCGAGCTGGGTTTCCTCGGGTACCACCATTTCGGCGTTGTACCGGGTGAGCGGGTCGGTGCCGTAGATTCCGCGGGTCGCTTCGAGAGCGCTGGAGCAGAAACGGCCGATGAGCTGGCTGGTCATGTCCTTCAACGCGGCCATCGCCCGCCGGCTTCCGTCGGATTCCCGCACCCAGACGGCCTCGGCTTCGAGCCGGGCCAGCGCTGCCTCGACGGCCGCCGTTTCAGCCGTGGGGACATACCACTGCTGGGTGTAACCGATCACCCGGGCGCGCTGGTCCGGATTGTCCAGCCACTTGAGCTGGACGTGCCCAGCGACGATCGCGTCCTCGACGTCGTGCACGGAATAGGAGATGTCATCGGCCAGGTCCATGACCTGGGCTTCAAGGCAGGAACGCCCGGCGGGAGCTCCGTCCCGGAGCCAGGTGAAGACCGGCAGGTCATCCTCGTAGACGCCGAACTTGGTGGTGCGCTGGCCGTTGACGAGGGGGGCGTCGACGGCGGACCACGGGTACTTGCAGGAGGCGTCCAGGCTGGCCCGGGTCAGGTTCAGGCCTGCCGGAGAGCCGTCCGGAGCGATGATCTTGGGTTCCAGCCGGGTCAGCAGCCGCAGGGTCTGGGCATTGCCTTCAAACCCTCCGATGGCATGCGCAATATCGTTCAGGGCCGACTCGCCGTTATGCCCGAAGGGAGGATGCCCCAGGTCGTGCGAGAGGCAGGCCGCATCAACGACGTCGGGATCGCAGCCCAGCGCGTTGCCCAGCTCCCGCCCCACCTGGGCCACTTCCAGGCTGTGGGTCAGGCGGGTCCGGACGAAGTCGTCGGTATCCGGGGCAACCACCTGGGTCTTCGCGCCCAGCCGGCGCAGGGCAGAAGAGTGCAGCACCCGGGCACGGTCGCGTCCAAACTGGGTGCGGTTGGTGCTTTTGGCCGGTTCGGTGACCCAGCGTGCCAGGTCGACTCCGGTGTAACCGGCGGTGCGGAAAGCCTGCGGAAGGGTCATATGGAGTTAGCCACCTGAAATATCGAGTTCGGCTGCCGCGATGATGGCCTTCTGGCTGGGGTTCAGTTCCCGTCCGTCGAGCCAGCCTTCCGGCAGGGCTGTTTTCTTGGGCGTGCCGGCCCGCCCGCGGGGGCCTTCGGCGTCCGCCCCCGGGTAGGGAGCGGTGGGATCCAGTTCGGCCAGAAGTCCGCGCAGGACCTCGAGGGAGGGCACAGTGGCCAGCTTAGCCCGCAGGTCTCCCCCGACGACGTAGCCCTTGAAGTACCAGGCCATGTGTTTGCGGATGTCCCGCAGGGCGATTACTTCGTCGCCGAAGGTCTCCACCAGCAGCTCGGCATGGCGGTAGACGCTGTCCGCCACTTCCTTCAGGCCGGGCCGGTGCCGCTCATCGCGGCCTTCAAAGGCAGCCTGGAGGTCAGCGAACAGCCAGGGACGGCCCTGGCAGCCGCGGCCAATCACCACACCGTCCACGCCGGTCTCCTCGACCATCCGGACGGCGTCCTCAGCGGACCAGATGTCCCCGTTGCCCAGCACCGGGACATCCGGCAGCGCTTCGCGCAGCTCGGCGATGGCATTCCAGTCCGCCTTGCCCGAATAGAACTGGGAAGCGGTGCGCCCGTGCAGGGTCACGGCGGCCACACCGGCGTCGCGGGCGATCCGGCCGGCCTCAAGGAAGGTGAGATGGTCGTCGTCGATACCCTTGCGCATCTTGATGGTCAGCGGGATATTCCCCTTGGAGGCTTCCCGGACGGCGGTCTGGACGATCGCGGTGAACAGGTCCAGCTTCCAGGGCAGCGCGGATCCGCCGCCCTTGCGGGTGACCTTGGGAACCGGGCAGCCGAAGTTGAGGTCGATGTGGTCTGCGCGGTCCTCCTCCACCAGGATCCGGATGGCAGCACCGACCGTCACCGGGTCCACGCCGTAAAGCTGAACGGAGCGGATCGACTCATCGTCGTCGTGCTCGATGATGCGCATCGACTCCGGGGAGCGTTCCACCAGGGCCCGGGAGGTCACCATTTCGGTGACGTACAGGCCGCCGCCGTATTCGCGGCACAGCCGCCGGAAGGCCCGGTTGGTGATGCCGGCCATGGGCGCCAGGATCACCGGCGTCTCCACGGTCAGCCGGCCCAGCTTCAAGGGCGGCAGTTCAAGCCTGAGATTTGGGGTCGCAACAGTCACGTTCCTATTCTCTCAACCCTGTGCAAATCCTGCTCGCCCTGTGGCATCGCCGGCTAGTCCCGGGCCGGCAGCACCCCGGCGGAGTCGGCGGAATCAGCGGAGTCGGCGCCGGCGGCGCGGCGTGCCTGGGCCAGGCGCCGGGGACTGGGCGGGGCGCCGGCGTCGGCGCCCGCTTCCCTGCTCGAAGCACCGCCTGCCTTTTCATCTTCCCCGCCACGCGGGCTGCCCACGGCCTTAACCACCAAAACGGCGACGGCGGTGGTTACCGGGATGGCCAGGACCAGGCCGATCGAACCCACCAGGGTGCGGATGACCTCCTCCGCCAGTTCCCCGCCGGTCAGGGACTCCAGCACGGTGCGGTCATAGAGCGAGACCAGGATCAGCACCGGCAGCGCGGCACCGGCGTAGGCGAACGCAATGGTGTAGACGGTGGAGGCAATGTGGTCCCGGCCCACCCGCATGGCACCGCTGAAGAGGCGTTTCGCTGAGGCTCCCGGGGCCAGTTCGTACATCTCCCACACTGCGGAGGACTGCGTGATCGTCACGTCGTTCAGCACCCCGAGGCCGGAAATGATGAGCCCGCACAGGATGATGCCGGAGATGGAGAGCTGATCCGAGGCATTGATGAGGGTATAGGCGTTCTCATTGTCGACGCCGATCAGATGGGCGGCGTCGGTGGCCCAGGCCGCCAGCCCGGCCGTGATGGCCAGGCCGAACAGTGTTCCCAGCAGTGCGGTGGAGGTACGTGCGGAGAACCCGTGCGCGAAGTAGAGGACGCCGATCATGATCACGCTTGAGCCCACCAGCCCCAGCAGCAGCGGCGGTTTGCCCTCCACCAGCCCGGGCAGGATAAAGCCGGCGAGCACGGCGTATGCGCCGCCCAGCCCGATCAGGGCCCGCAGTCCGCGCCAGCGCGCGACGGCGATCACCACAGCCGCGTACAGGACGGCCAGGAGTGCGATGGGCACGCTCCGGACGAAGTCCATAAAGATGTAGGGCGGCGCCCCGCTGTCCACCATGACGTTTTCCAGGTTGAGGTAACGGACAGTGTCGCCGGCCTCCACGGCGTTGGTTTTCGCAACCTCCGGCGGCACCTCGACCGGTACAGCAGCCCCGCCTCCGGACGGAAGCGTATAGGCGACCTGGCACTGGGGGGCCTGGACGCCGGCCTGGGTCAGGGTCGCGGACGAGGGGCAGTCCTCCACCGAGACCCGCTGGACGGAACCGGTGTCGATGCTGACGCCGTCGGCCGTGGCATACGGATCGGCGACGTTGATTTCCTGGGCCTGCCCGCCCGGCCAGAGCAGCAGCATCCCGACGGCGGCCAGCAGTCCCAGGGGAACCAGGATCCAGGCCAGCAGCCGGTTGGCCCGGCGCCGGGCGGCGAGCGCGGCCCGGGTCGGTTCGCCGGTGGCGGGGAGATGACTGTGTCCCATGCTGTTTCCTCACTGGTTCCTCGGCGGACCAGGTGCCCGGCGGGATAAGCATCCCCATTCTCCCAAGCCGGAGAACGGATGCCGAATCCGATGCAGGACTTGGTCCGGACTTGCGTTAGACTGACTGGTCAGATCAAACTGACTGGTCAGTACAAATTGAATGATCCAGTCCCGGCCGGGGTTTCCCCGAATCCCAGAAAGGCACCATGTGCAACCGGTAATCACCGCGGAGGGCCTCAGCCTCTCCGCCGCCCGGGGCCGTGTTTACGGCCCGCTCAGCTTCGATGTGCCCGATCCCCTCAGCGTCTTCTGCGGCCCGGCCGGCAGCGGCCGCACCAGCCTGCTGCTCACCCTCGCGGGCCGGATGAAGGCCGGGAGCGGAACCCTGAAGGTGCTCGGCCATGCACTCCCCCGGGAGGCCCGTGCCGTGCAGAAGGAAACGGCCATCGCCGGATTCGCCGGCATTGACGAACTGGAGCCGGGCGTTACCGTCGGCCAGGCCGTGCGCGAACGGATGGCCTGGCTCGCTCCGTGGTGGACGTTCGTGCCGAAAACCACTGACCGCCAGGTCTCCCGGGTCTGCGGCCCGGTCTTCGGCGGGCGCCACATCCCCCCGGCGTCTGCCGTGATCTGGAACCTCGATGAGGCGGACCAGTTCCTGCTGCGCATCTCCCTGGCGCTGCTCAGCGGGCCGCGCATCCTTTTCGTCGATGACATCGAGCAGGTCCACAGCGCCGGCGCCCGCCGCCTGGTCTGGGAACGCCTCGCCGCCATCGCGGCCGACGGAACCGCCGTCGTCGTCGGTGCCGCATCCCAGGATTCCGGCCTGTGGGAGAACCTTGATCCCCAGCCCTCCGCTCTGCTCCTCACCCAGGAGGTCAACTGATGTTTGCCCTGTTTTCCCCCGGCACCGAGCTGAGCCGGTTCCGCCGCGGCACGCTGCCGAAGATCGCCGTCGTCGTTATGCTCTTCATTCCCCTCATCTACGGCGCGCTGTACCTGTGGGCCTTTGACTCCCCGGACAAGCACCTGGACGGCCTCTCGGTAGCCCTGGTCAACGAAGACGCCGGCGCAGACCGCGACGGCGAACAGCTCAACGCTGGCAAGGAGCTGGAACAGAAGCTCCTGGACGGCGCGGATCTGGACTGGCACGCCACGGACGCGGCCGACGCCGCGGACGGTGTGGAGGACGGCACCTACTACCTCTCCCTCACCATCCCCGAAGACTTCTCCGCCAACGCGGTTTCCGTCGGCACTGACAATCCCGTCCCCGCACGGCTGAAGGTCGCGTACAACGACTCCAACAACTTCCTGGCCGGTGTGCTCGGCAAGCAGGCCATGGCCCAGGTGCAGGCTGCCGTTTCCTCGGAACTGGGCGACCAGGTGTCCTCGACGCTGCTGGTTGGCCTGAACGACGCCGGCTCCGGCCTGCGTGACGCCGCGGACGGCGCGGGCGAACTCAGCACAGGCATCGACTCAGCAGTCGACGGCGCCGGTCAGCTCGTGGCCGGGCTGGACAGCCTGGCCGACGGCACACTGACCCTGCAGGACGGCGCCTTCCGGCTCTCCTCCGGCGCGGGCCAGCTGGCTGCCGGCCTGTCCGACCTGACCGCGGGCACCTCGGCCCTCTCCTCGGGCAGCAGCACCCTTTCAGCCGGCGCCGATTCGCTGGCCGGCGGAACCGCAACACTTTCCGCCGGCGCCTCCGATGTCGCCAACGGTGCCGCGGCACTGGATGCAAACCTCGGAACCCTCTCGGACAAACTCGGCGCAGCTGTGCCCCAGGCAAAATCCCTGGACACCGGCGCGTCCCAGGTCTCTTCGGGGCTGAACCAGGTTGTCGCCGCAGTCAAGGCCTCGGACCCCAACAGCCCGCTCCTCGCCCAGCTTGAACCGCTGGCCGCAGGCGCGCAGCAGGTGGCGGGCGGCACCTCCTCCCTCCAGTCGGGTATCGCTGAAGCAGCCGCAGGCGCCGGGCAGCTCTCGGCCGGCAGCTCCACACTCTCCGACGGTGCGGCCCAGGTGGCCGCCGGAGCCCAGTCCGCCGCAGGCGGCGCGTCAGAGCTTTCCGGCGGCGCAGCAACTCTTGCCTCCGGCGCCGCGCAGGTTGATGCAGGCGCACGCAGCGCCGAAAGCGGTGCCAACGAACTCGCCGCAGGTGCCAGCACCCTGAGCGGCGGCACGACCGACCTTGCCTCCGGTGCCGGCGAACTGCTCGACGGCGGCACGGCACTCTCCGAAGGCGCCGAGCAGCTCTCCGACGGCAGCCATACCCTGGCCGATGCCCTGACAGCCGGCGGCCAGGCGCTGCCGGAAGACTCCAGCGACCTGATCGATGCCAAGGCCTCCGTCGCCGCCAACCCGGTGGAGATGGATACCGAGTACACCAGCGAGGCAGCCAGCTTCGGCGAAGGGTTTGCTCCCTTCTTCCTGGCCCTGGCCACCTTCGTGGGTGCGCTCATCACCTGGCTGCTGCTGCGGGCACTGCCCACCAGGGCCCTGGCCGCCGGCGTGTCCGGCTTCCGGGCCGCCGCCACCGGGCTGATCCCGGCACTGGCGATCGGCCTGGGCCAGGTCATCATCATGATGGCCGTGCTGGTCTGGGGCCTGGACATCCACCCGGCGTACCTGCTCGGCACCGGCGCGTTCCTCTACCTGACCACTGTGGCGTTCCTGGCCCTGCAGCAGATGCTGATCATTGTGCTGGGCACGGCAGCAGGACGGGTCGCCTCCCTGGTGCTGCTGATGCTGCAGCTGAGTTCCTCCGGCGGTACCTACCCGGTGGAGACAACGCCCGGATTCTTCCAGGCCCTGCACCCGTACATGCCGGCCACCTATGTGGTGAACGGCCTCCGGGCACTGATCACCGGCGGAGTGGATGCCCGGATGTGGATCGCGTTCGCCTTCCTGGCAATCCTGACCGTCGTCTGCGTCGTGATCAGCTCGCTGAGCGCCGGCCGGCAGCGCATGTGGACGATCAAGCGGCTGCATCCGGAGCTGCACATCTAAGATCGACTGAGAGAACCAACGCACACACGCCTCGTATAAAGGACACTTTGCATGCCACGCGTTTCAGCCACCAAGCGGTCAATCCTCGATGCCGCGGTAGAGCTGGCCTCCCTGCACGGGATCACCGGCACCACCATGGAGGACGTGGCCGTGCGTGCCGGCGTCGCCAAGGGCAGCGTTTATTACAACTTCTCCTCCAAGGACAAGCTGTTTGAGCAGCTGCTGCTGGACGGTGTGGGAACCCTGGCGGAGACCCTGCGGGAGGCCAGAGGCACGAAAACCGGCGCCCCCGCGCTGCGGTCCATGGTGGATGCCATCCTGGAACTCGTCTCCCGCAACCAGCCGATGGCCAAGCTGATCGCGGCGGAGATTTTCCGGACCGACAGGTCCTGGCAGTCGCCGCTGCAGCTGGTGCGCCGCGAAGCGCTGGCGGAGTTCGTGGCGGTCATCCGGCACGCCCATCCTGACCGCCCCGACGCCGAGCTGATGGCAGGCACCGTGTTCGGAGCAGTCCTGGTAGGCGGCATCGAATGGCTGGTCTTCAGCCCGGACCGCACGCTTCAGGAGGTCTCGGATTCGGTGATGTTCATGCTCTCCGGCCATCTGGTCGGCTAGCCGCGAAACCACGAAAGGCCCGCACATAACGACGGCGCCGGTCCCCTGAAAAGGGGGCCGGCGCCGTCGTTATCTGCAGTTGTGGCTGAAGGCGGTGACTGAAGACGGTGCTAGCTGCTGAGAATCAGCGTGTCCCGGCCGTCCTGCCGGGCAGCGCCCGAGGCAAGGAGCGGTTCCAGGACCCGGACCAGCGCGGTCATCGATTCGTCGACTTCCAGCTGCACCGGGTACTGGTAGGCAACCATGGCCAGCAGGGAGGCCACGGCGGCTTCCGCCTCGGATTCCTCCAAGGTGGTGTCATAGCCCAGCAGCACGTCCGCCGGAGCGTCCGCCCGTTCGGAGGTGTAGCTGACGGCGAACGCGGCGATTTTGCCGCCCTCCGCCTTCGGCTTATCCCGCAGCACCACGGCCCCCGCGGCACCGGCCGCGTCGTTGAGCAGCATCTGCTGCGCCCGGCCCAGGCTCATGTCCGCGCGGTCCCAGTCATGGACGGCGTTGTAGAAGTCCGCCACGGCGCGGGTCAGTTCCACCGACCCGGTGGCGGCTTCCTCCAGCTGGGGTCCGTGGTCTTCGAACACCGGCAGTTTCAGCTTGCCGGGTTCCACAATCACCACGCGGGAGCGCTGGATCGGTTCCAGGCCCGCAGCGGCGGCAAAGGCAGCACCCGGGGTACCGGGCTCAACCTTGGCACGCAGCTTCGTGACGCGGGACGGTGCGCTTTCAGCTTCCTTGCGGAGCATGCCCAGCAGGGTGGATCCCAGGCCGGCGCGCCGGTTTTCGCGCGCCACCTCGATGTACACCCAGAGCCGGTCGGGATGCAGGCTGGTCTCATAGACCACACCCGCCGCCACCGGCACGCCGTCGTCCTCCGCCACAATGCAGCGGCTCCACGGTTCGTTGGAGGACGGCCGCAGCACGGCCCGGAAGTGCCCGGCTTCACCGGTCTCCGGATCGCCCCAGAGCTGGACCAGCGCCAGGTCATCGTCCTCGCGCCATTCCCGGAAAGTCAGTGCCATTACGCTCCGATCAGCCGTTCGGCGAGGTAACCCTCAACCTTGTCGAGGCTGACACGTTCCTGGGCCATGGAGTCGCGCTCGCGCACGGTCACAGCCTGGTCCTCCAGGGTGTCAAAGTCCACGGTGATGCAGAACGGAGTACCGATCTCATCCTGGCGGCGGTAACGGCGGCCGATGGCGCCGGCGTCGTCGAAGTCGATGTTCCAGTTCCGGCGCAGCTGCGCGGCGAGGTCCTTGGCCTTCGGGGAGAGGTCCTCATTGCGGCTCAGCGGCAGCACCGCGGCCTTGACCGGCGCGAGGCGCGGATCCAGCCGCAGGACAGTGCGTTTGTCCACGCCGCCCTTGGCATTGGGGGCCTCGTCCTCGGTGTAGGAATCGACCAGGAACGCCATGAAGGAACGGGTCAGGCCGGCGGCGGGTTCGATCACGTACGGGGTGAACCGCTCGTTGGTGGCCTGGTTGAAGTAGCTCAGCTCGGTGCCGGAGTGCTTGGAGTGCGTACCCAGGTCGAAGTCGGTGCGGTTGGCAATGCCTTCCAGCTCGCCCCACTCGGAACCCTGGAAGCCGAAGCGGTATTCGACGTCGGTGGTGCCCTTGGAGTAATGGCTGAGCTTTTCCAGCGGGTGCTCGAACAGGCGCAGGTTTTCCGGCTTGATGCCCAGTTCCGTGTACCAGTTCAGGCGGGTTTCAATCCAGTACTTGTGCCACTCTTCATCCGTGCCGGGCTCAACGAAGAATTCCATCTCCATCTGCTCGAACTCGCGGGTGCGGAAGATGAAGTTGCCCGGTGTGATCTCGTTGCGGAAGCTCTTGCCGATCTGGCCAATGCCGAACGGCGGCTTCTTGCGGGAGGTGGTGAGCACGTTGTTGAAGTTCACGAAGATGCCCTGCGCGGTTTCCGGACGCAGGTAGTGCATGCCCTCTTCATTGGCGACCGGACCCAGGAAGGTCTTGAGCAGGCCGGAAAATTCCTGCGGCTCGGTCCACTGGCCCTTGGTGCCGCAGTTGGCGCAGGCAATGTCCGCCAGTCCGTTCTCCGGCGGGCGGCCCTTCTTCTCTTCGTATTCCTCTTCGAGGTGGTCTGCGCGGTAGCGCTTGTGGCAGCTCAGGCATTCCACCAGCGGATCAGAGAAGACCTCAACGTGGCCGGAGGCTTCCCACACAGCGCGCGGGAGGATGACGGCCGAGTCCAGGCCGACGACGTCGTCGCGCCCGCGGACCATGGACTGCCACCACTGCTTCTTGATGTTCTCTTTGAGCTCCACGCCGAGGGGCCCGTAGTCCCAGGCGGAACGCGAACCACCGTAGATCTCACCCGACTGGAAAACGAAGCCCCTGCGCTTGGCGAGGGAGATGATCGGATCCAGTTTGGATTTGGTCGAAGCCATGGAATGGTACCGCCGTTCTTTCGTGTCACGCAGGCCGCTGGGTGCGGTCCGCTTCTGATCCCGTTTCCGTCCCTGGAACCCCGGCGGACGTGCGCGGGGAGGGCGGTGGAGGGCAAAACCTATAGATACCAGCTTAAGGTCAAGGCAGCGAAAGGGGGCTATCGGCGCGCACGCCGCCGCAGCGGGCGGACACCGGGCATATTCCAGGGCAGCGTGGCGACGACGATCGCGGCCAGTGTCAGGGCGGTGCCAAACACAGTCGCCGCCACAACAGTGGAGCCCGGGGCAGGGAAGGTGAGGTCCAGCAGCAGCGAGCCGGTCAGCTGCCCGCCGATCAGGCCGAGGCTGGTCAGCAGCACGCCCAGCGTCCGCGCCAGCATGGCTCCGACGCCGATAAAGATGCAGCCCAGCGGTCCGCCGAGGTAATACCACCAGGTATCCGGCAGCGGGTTTCCGAATCCGGACACCGCCACCTTGATGAGCCAGATAGTCAGCAGCGCCGCGAATCCGGCGACGAAGTTCACCAGCGTGGCGGTGATCGGCGTTCCGTAATGCATACCGCTGGTGCCGTTCATGGCCTGCTGGAAGCTCATGGCCATGCCGGCGCTGAGTGGCAGCAACACTGCCAGCAGCCACTGGCCGGTGTCAGCGGTGCCGGTGATTTTCGGGCTGACCGCCCAGGCGACGGCCGCGATGGTGAGCACGGCGCCGACCACCCGCATCAGGGTCAGGGCCTTCTTTCCACCCGGCCCGATACCCATCCGGTCCACCACCAGTCCGGTGAGGGTCTGCCCCGCAACGGTGGCAACGGTGAAGACGGCGACGCCGAGCACGGCGATCGTGAGCGTCTGGGTCAGGACGAACCAGGCGCCAATCACACCCGCGAGGATGTAGATCCGGGGAAACCGCCGCTCGCGCAGCGCAGGAAGGATCTGGGTGAAACCGGCCCGGCCGCGCGGGAGGACCGCACTGACCAGCAGCATCACGGCCAGCCCCATCCCGAAGTTGACCGTGGCTGCGGCCAGACTGTCATCCAGCGCAGTGCTTAGCGCACCGTTCACCCTGGACTGGGCGGGAATAGCCATCCCGGCCAGCAGGGCCAGGGGAAGGCCGACGGCGGCGGGAAGGCGGGAGGACTGAGGCACCGTTAAACCCTACGCCTGCCCTGAGGTCCGGGATGCCCGCCGTGACCTCAGCGGATAAAGGGAGTCTGCCCCGCGGATTCTCCGGCAGAATAGAGCCATGAGTTCAACCGATCCCCAAGACCTTCCCATCCGCGACGACATGATCCGCCTTGGCCAGGCGCTGAAGCTGGCAAACCTCGCCGAAGACGGCATCGACGCCAAAGAACTGATCGAGAACGGGTTTGTTAAGGTCAACGGCGAGATCGAAGAGCGCCGCGGCCGACAGCTTCATACCGGTGACACCATTGAGGTGAACGGGCAAACGGTTCGGATCGCTTCCGGCGGTTAGCGCCGGCCCAGGACGGTGTGCGTCAGGAACTCCTTGACGTGCCCCAGTTCCTGCATGCTGATGCTGTGTCCCATCCCTGCGTAGAGGACCTTTGTCAGCTTGGTGTACCCGTTGAGCCAGCCGTGGGTGTATTCCACCCGTGCTTCGTCAATGACGGGATCCGCCTGGTCCCGGCCCCAGAAGAACGGCACCTTCAGTTCTGCCAGTTCCTCGTCGTGGAAGAAGGCGTTGCCTTCGGCCGGGACCACAAAACCTGAGAGGCCGACGACGGCGGCAAACTCCTCCGGCCGGTGCCGCAGCAGCGTGCTGGCCACGGCCATGCCCATCGAGAAACCGAGCAGGGTGATGCTGCTGTGCTGGTCCTTAACGCCGTCCAGCCAGTCGGAGACGTCCTGAACGGCTGAGACAACCCGGTCCACGGAATAGTCCGGCTCGTTCATGAGCGGGAACCAGGTGTATCCGGGGCCCAGGGCCACCGGTGCGCGGACAGAAGCCACTGTGAACTCCCCGGGCAGGTAACCGGCCAGGCCCATCAGGTCTTCTTCATTGGCCAGGTATCCGTGGAAGAGGACCAGCAGCGGGGTTCCGGCCCGCTCCTCCTCAGGCTTCGAGTAGAGCACAACCGGATTCCAAGGAGTGTTTTCAGTCATGAATTCCATTCTGGCATGCGCCTGCGCGCAACCTACGGTCGCGTAGCCAGGCCCCGGCCCGCAATCATGGACAGGTGACCGAAAATCTTCAGCGCCCTTCGCTGCGCCCCAACCAGGAAAACAGCACCACCGATCCGGCTCCCCGGACAGAGCCCGGACCTTCTCCGGAGCATCCGGGACATCCCGACCACCCGTTCAACCGCTACGTCGCCCTCGGTGATTCATTCACCGAAGGCATCGGCGACCCCAGCCCGGAAAGCCCCGGAGGGCACCGCGGCTGGGCCGACCGGGTGGCGGAAGAGCTCGCCCACGGCCACAAGGATTTCGCGTACGCCAATCTGGCCATCCGCGGCCGGCTGCTGAACCAGATCATCAACGAACAGCTCGAGCCCGCCATCGACCTGCACCCGGATCTGGTGACCATCTGCGCCGGCGGCAACGACGTGATCCGCCCGGGCGGCGACCCCGACCGGCTGGCTGAGAAGATGGACGGCACCATCGCCCGGCTTCGTGAGACCGGCGCCACCGTGGTCCTGTTCACCGGCCCGGACATCGGCGCTACTCCGGTCTTGGGCAGCGTCCGCGGCCGCGTCGCGATCTACAACGAGAACCTGCGCACCGTCGCGGCCCGCCATGACGCCGTCCTGGCCGATATGTGGGCGCTGCGGGAACTCAGCAATCCACAGATGTGGGCCCCTGACCGGCTGCATTTCTCACCGCTCGGGCACCACACGATCGCTGCCATGGTGCTGGACACGCTCGGGGTGGACCATTCGCTCGAACCCCATGCGGTCAAGGAAGCCACCCACAAAAACTGGCGGACAGCGCGCTCGGAAGACCTGGTCTGGGCCCGCGAATATCTGGTTCCCTGGGTTGTCCGGCGCGTGCGCAAGCGGTCCTCCGGTGACGGTATTTCACCGAAACGGCCCGATGCCGGGCCGTTCTTCGGTTCCGGCATGCCGCAGGGTTCCGGCGAGGCGGCAGACACCCTCGGCCAGGTCTAGGCGGAGAAGCCGCTAGGCGAAGAAACCCTGCTCCAGGACGTCTTTGAGCTGCAGGACATCGGTGAGGAATCCGTCGTGTCCGATCGGCGCGTTGATCAGGTGGACCCGGTGCTCCCCCGGCAGGGCTGCGGCCAGTTCAGCGGACTGTTCCGGAAAGTACAGCCGGTCGCTGTCGACGGCGGCTATCAGGAACTCTGAATCGGTGACCGAGAGGGCCTCGGCCAGGCTTCCGCGTCCACGGGTAACGTCGTGGCTCATCAGCGCTTCGGTGAGGATGACGTAGCTGTTGGCGTCGAATCTGCCGGCGAGTTTCTGTGCCTGGTGATCCAGGTAGCTTTCCACCTGGTACCGGCCGCGCTCCGCGGGGAGCGCTGCTGCCAGCGGATCCTCACCCGGCTGCGGGGTCCTGCCGAACCGGTACTGCAGCTCGGCTTCGGACCGGTAAGTGATGTGGGCGATCCGGCGGGCCAGGCCCAGCCCGGCCAGCGGTGCCCGTCCGTTGTAGTAGTCGCCGCCGTTGAAATCAGGGTCCAGCCGGATCGCGGAGACCTGCGCCTGGGCAAACGCGATCTGCTCCCCTGTGCTGGCCGCCGTGGCAGCGATGACTGCGCACCGGGCGACCCGGGACGGTTCAGTCACCGCCCATTCCAGTGCCCGTGCCCCGCCGAGCGATCCGCCCAGCACGGTGTGCCAGCGGCGGATACCCAGCTGGTCGGCCAGGCGGGCTTCCGCCCGCACCGAGTCCCGGATGGTGACGAACGGGAAGCGCGATCCCCAGGGCAGCCCCTCCGGATCGGCCGAAGCAGGTCCGGTGGAGCCGTAGCAGCCGCCGACCATGTTTATCGAGACAACGAAGAAGCGGTTGGTGTCCACTGTGTGTCCCGGACCCACAAAACCGTCCCACCAGCCCGGTTCGTCCGTCTGTCCCCGGGCAACGTGCGTGCTGCCGGTCAGGGCGTGCGGAATCAGCACGGCATTGGAGCCGTCGGCGTTCAGCCGCCCCCAGGTTTCGTATCCCAGCACCACGTCCGGCAGCACGCCGCCGGTCTCCAGTTCCAAAGTTCCGATGGAGGCGTACTGCAGCACCCCGTCGATGGTGCTGACGGGGTGCTGCGGTGCGGGTGGATACGTTGTCACGCTGTTCTTCATGCTCCCTTGGCGGCGCGGAAACCGGCATCGAGGTCCGCGATGATGTCATCCAGGTGTTCCAAACCGACCGAGAGCCGAACCAGGCCCGGGCTGACGCCCGCCGCTGCCTGCGCTTCGGCGCCCAGCTGGCTGTGGGTGGTCGACGCCGGATGGATCACCAGCGAACGGACGTCACCAACGTTTGCCACGTGGGAGTGCAGTTCCAGTGCGTCGACAAAACGCTTTCCGGCTTCCACTCCCCCGGCGATCTCGAAGGAGACGATGGCGCCGGTGCCGCGGGGTCCGTACTTGCGTCCGCGTTCGTACCACGGGCTGGACTCAAGGCCTGCGTACGCAACCGAAACGACGTCGTCGTGCCCAACAAGCCACTGTGCGACGGCGGCGGCGTTGCTGACGTGCCGTTCCACCCGCAGGCTCAGGGTCTCGAGGCCCTGCCCGATGAGGAAGGCATTGAACGGCGAGACGGCCGAACCCAGGTCGCGGAGCAGCTGGACCCGCGCCTTCAGGATGTAGGCCAGGTTTGCGCCCAGCACGCCGTCCGCGCCGAGGTCCCGTGCGTACACCAGGCCGTTGTAGCTCTCGTCAGGGGTGTTGAAGCCGGGGAACTTCTCCGGGTCGGCCCCGAAGTCGAAGTTGCCCGAGTCCACAATGACCCCGGCGATCGCTGTGCCGTGTCCGCCGAGGTACTTGGTGGCCGAATGCACCACGATGTCCGCGCCCCACTCGATGGGACGGATCAGGTACGGCGTGGAGAGGGTGTTGTCCACGATCAGTGGGACGCCGGCGTCGTGCGCAACGGCGGAGATCCCTTCCAGATCCAGGACATCCTGGCGCGGGTTGGAGACGACTTCGCCGAAGAACGCCTTGGTGTTCGGCTGGACGGCGGCACGCCACTGCTCCAGGTTGTCCGGGTCAGCCACGAAGGTGACGTCAATGCCGAACTTTTTCAGGGTGTGCTTGAACAGGTTGTACGTTCCCCCGTACAGGCTGGGACTTGCCACAATGTGGTCCCCGGCCTCGGCGACGTTCAGGATGGCGTACGTTTCGGCGGCCTGGCCGGAAGCCAGCAGCAGTGCCCCCAGACCGCCTTCCAGCGACGCGATCCGGTTCTCCACCGCTTCCTGCGTCGGGTTCCCGATCCGTGTGTAGATCGGAGCCAGCTCGGCCAGGGCGAAGCGGTTTGCCGCTGCTTCCGCGCTGGGGAACACGAAGGACGAGGTCTGGTAGATAGGCAGGGCGCGGGCGCCGGTTGCGGCGTCAGGCTCCTGACCTGCGTGGATCTGGCGGGTTTCGAACGACCAATTGGCAGACATTTTGCTCCCTTTATGACCAGGGGCCCCACAGGAAGCGATGCCGGAGGAAGTCCGGAAACGAGACGTGTGGCCCGCGCTTGCCGTGACACCCTTTTGGTGTCCGGCCAGGTCTTCACCCGGGGCACCCCACCGCGGTTGGAGGGTTGCCGGCCAGCAAGCCGGGGCTATCTGCTGGCACTCATGACCTGTACCCATAGAACCAACGGACGCCCAGTTGCGCAACCCATATGACGCAGCGTGAAATCTGCGTCTTCATGTAATGCAGCACGGTTTTAGTGAGCTTAGGGTTGCCTTAGTCGAGACACAGGTCACAACGTGTCAAGATGTTCGCATGCGCCTGGATCACGTCTCTTATGCCTGCGAATCCGACGGCCTGCTGGCCACCACGGAACGCATTGCTGCTGCCCTTGGAACCGAGTACGTCAAGGGTGGCGTCCACCCCCGTTTCGGCACCCGCAATATGATCCTGCCCCTGGCGAACCACCAGTACATCGAGGTGGTGGAAGTCCTCAACCACCCCGCGTCCGACAAGGCTCCTTTCGGCCAGGCCGTCCGTGCCCGGTCCGAAGCAGGCGGAGGCTGGATGGGCTGGTGCGTCGAGGTTGATGACCTGGCTCCCTTCGAGGAACGACTGGGCCGGTCCTCGGTTCCGGGAAACCGGAAATTCCCCGACGGCCAGGAACTGACCTGGCGGCAGATCGGCATCAACGGCCTGATCGCTGATCCGCAGGTCCCGTACATGCTGCGCTGGGACGAGGACAAGGCAGATCTGCACCCGTCCCGTGCCCTCAACGGAACAGTGTCTCTGGACTCCCTGACCATTGCCGGTTCTGCCGCGCGGGTCACCGAGTGGCTGGGCATGCCCGTCGAGGAACCGCTGGAATCCGTGGACGTCACCTGGGTTTCCCCCAAGGGCACCCCCGGCATTATGTCCGTGACCTTCGGAACGCCTTCGGGGCTTGTGGAGATCTAAAGCCGTTAACCCGGATATCTCTCGGCCTAGGGACTCCCCTGCCACATGGGGACAATCCTGCGCAGCGTTCCCCTCCACTTCTGGACTTTCCTGCCGCCTCGGGATTTCCCTGCCACGTTGGGACAATCCTGCGCGGCGGCACGCCAGGAAAGTCCCAAACCGGGAGGATTGTCCCAGTTTGCAGGGTTCTCGCGAGTGCACGCCCTTCGCGGGGTTTCATGATCAGAGGGCTCGGCCCAACTGCGGGCAACGTGTCCCTGTGTTTTGGGACTTCCCGGCCACACTGTGACTGCTCGCGCGGGCGTTTCCCTCCGTTTAGGGAAATCCCATCCACTCCGTGCACCCTCTCCCTCCGTTTTGGGAAAACCCATCCACTCCGTGCACCCTTTCCCTCCGTTTTGGGAAAACCCATCCACTCCGTGCACCCTTTCCCTCCATGTGGGGAAAATCCTGCCGCTTTGAGACATAGTTTCCCTCCGTTTTGGGAAAATTCAGCCGTTATGGGGTTTCCCTCCGGTGCGCTCAGGCAGGGAAATCCCGGATTGGTCGATTTCCCCAAACCGTAGGGTTATCCACAGACGAGGACCCCGGCCCCCGGGCAAGACTGTGAGGGGCCAAGATGGGACGATGCAGCCAGCCCTTCTCTTCTCGTCGGACGCAGACCGGGACGGTCCCGGGCGCCGCTCCCTCGCCAGCCGATGTCGCAGCGGGGAGCTCCTCCGGCTGAGGCCCGGCGTCTACATCTCCAGTGCCCAGTGGGAAGATCTCCCCCGTTGGGAACGCGAAATCACGATGCTGGCGGCAGCTGCGGAACAAGGCCGGAATCCACGGGTCTTGGTCCAGGAATCAGCTGCGATCGCTTGGGGAATTCCCACCATCGGCTCTTCCACCGAGATCATGGTGCTGGCCTCGGCCCCATCGCATGCACGGCGTCGAGGAGGAATCCGC
Organism: Arthrobacter sp. Helios; assembly: GCF_023167125.1. Taxonomy (NCBI): domain Bacteria; kingdom Bacillati; phylum Actinomycetota; class Actinomycetes; order Micrococcales; family Micrococcaceae; genus Arthrobacter; species Arthrobacter sp. Helios. Next base: position 726,833 of record NZ_CP095402.1, on the reverse strand, counting down.
TGGGCCGAACGGCAACTGCTTGAGCCGCTCTCCGAGACCTCAGGGTTTGCTGTCACATCGCGGGGGCAGACCGTTCTTGATATGGCCGCCTATCTGCCCTTTGAGCGCGCGGTTCCGGCCATGGACCACGTACTGCGGCCGGATCCAGGACGCGGACTGGCACCGTTGGACAAGACAGCTTTGAGGAATTTGGCTCAGGCGCTGCCAAGCCATGCCAAACGAACGCGCGCTCTCCGGGTCATCAATTTCGCGGACAGGCGATCAGAATCACCGGGTGAGTCGTTTTCCCGAGCCGTCATTCACCGGCTTGGCTTCCCACCCCCTGATCTGCAGAAAGAGTTCCGCTCTTCCGGTGGCCGGGTGCTTGGCCGGACAGATTTCTTTTGGCCTCAGCGAAATCTGGTCGGCGAGTTCGACGGTGCCGTGAAGTACGGGGCTTCGCTAAACGGCACCGTCGGGCAATCCCAACAAGCCCTGCTGCAGGAAAAGCGCCGCGAAGATGCCATCCGTGCTACCGGCGTGGGATTTGTGCGCTGGTCATGGGCCGACGCACTCAGGCCACCGCATGACCCGGGTGGCCTGGCACAAATACTGACTCGGGCAGGACTACCCAGAAATCGACGGCAAAAGTGACGGCGAAAGCTCCGCGAAGACGCCATCCGTGCCACCGGCGTCGGGTTTGTGCGCTGGTCATGGGCCGACGTCGGGAAGCCGGCGCAGCATCCGGATGGGCTGGTTCAGCGGCTGACGAGCGCAGGACTGCCCAGCCGGTCCCGTAGACGTTCCTCCCGGTGAATCTGCTGCCGGTTTGGGGCCTCGCTCCGGTCCGCGGCGGCAGCGATGTCCCAAACCGGAGCGATCCGCGTTATGCATCCCTACACGGTGGCCGAAAGCCCCTGGATCAGAGCCGCATTGATCTCCCGGGCCGTATCCCGGTCCAGCTTCAGCACTTTCCGGTCGTAGGTGAGCAGGCCGTTGACTTCGTCCTCGACGTCGGCGAGCTGGGTGTAGACCGCCGCGGCCAGTCCCTGTTTGACGGCAGGTTCGATCTGGGTGCGGTGCAGTTCCGTGAAGGCGCGCTCCAGTTCCTTCCGGCTGTGCAGGGTTTTCCCGTAGCCGAAGACCTTGCTGTTCCAGGTGTGGCCCGGCACCGGCAGGCTGAAGCCGCCGAATTCCGACAGCACGATCGCACGGGGATCACGCTGCCAGCGCCTGCGGATGTGGAACGGGACCGCGTAGACGTGCAGGCTCTTGGCGTCTCCGGCCCCCTGGTCGTGCCAGCCGCTGGCGTGGTCGATCCCTCGGGTCGGGTCGAGTTTCCGCAGCTCCGCAGTAATCGCCGCTGCGTCGAACTGGCCCCAGCCTTCGTTGAAGGGTACCCAGAGAGCAATGCTGGGGACGCTGCGCAGCAGTTCCACCGTCTCGCGCAGTTCTTGCCGAAAAGCCTCCCGGCCGGCAGCGTCACTGCGGCCGAACTTGGCGTAACGCCGGTCGCTGCGGCTGCCACGCCCGGGGAGCGGCAGCGGTTCCGGCGCACGGCCGTCTCCCAGCCCGCCATTAGCCAGGTCCTGCCAGACCAGCATGCCGAGCCGGTCGCAATGGTAATACCAGCGCAGCGGCTCGATCTTGATGTGCTTGCGCAGCATCGTGAATCCCAGGCCCTTGGCAGTCTCGATGTCATGGATCATGGCTGCGTCCGCCGGCGCCGTGTAGAGCCCGTCCGGCCAGTACCCCTGGTCCAGCAGACCGGCGTGGAAGTACGGCCGGCCGTTGAGCAGCAGCCGCTGATGCCCGCCCCCGTCCGCTCCCATCCCGAAGGTGCGCAGGCCGAAGTAGCTCTGCACTGTGTCCTCCCCCAGCCGCACGCTCACCGAATAGAGGAAGGGATCGCCCGGACTCCACAGCCGAGGCTCCGGCAGACGCAGGGTCAGTGGTTCTCCCGGAGCCGCGGTGCCGTGGGCAACGTCCTTCCCTTCAGCGGTGACAGTAATGTCCGCGCGCCCGGCTGCACCGCTGGCCAGCCCCGCATGGACCGTGAACTCAGCACCGTCCAGGGAAGCCAGCGGAGTAATCACGACTCTCTGGATCCAGGTCATTGGCACCGCTTCCAGCCAGACGGTCTGCCAGATTCCGGACTGCGCCGTGTACCAGATGCCGCCGCGCTCCAGTTTTTGCTTGCCCCGGGAAGCACCGTTGGTCTCAGATCCGTCGAGCACCCGCACCACGAGTTCCTGCTCCTGACTAGGGAGCAGCAGGTCGGTGATATCGAGGCTGAAGGGCAGGTAGCCTCCGTCGTGCCTGCCCGCCGGGCGGCCGTTGACGGTCACGGTGCAGGACTGGTCAACCGCTCCGAAATGCAGCAGGACCCGCCCGCCGGTACCAACCGCTGGGTCACCAACCGCCAGGTCACCGCCCGCCGCCCGGCTCTGGCGCACCCGCCCGCCGGTACCAACCGCTGGGTCACCAGCCGCTAGCCCGCCACCCGCCGGGAGCAAACCGGAGACCGAAAAGGAACGCCGGTACCAGAGCGCCTCCTCCGGCTGCAGCTGGCGTTCGACGCCGGAGAGCGGGGCTTCGGGCGAAAACGGCACCAGGATTTTCCCGTCCCAGGCCCCGGGCTGCTCCTCGACGCCGGCGGGTGTGAACGCGTAGTCCCAGCTGCCATTGAGACTCCTCCAATTTTCCCGGACCAGCTGGGGGCGCGGGTACTCGGGCAGGACGTTCCCGGGATCCAGGGTTTCGCCCCAGACTGTTTTCAAGGCCATGCGGGGCTAGTCTCCAATTCCAATGGCTGAGCCGAACAGGGCAAATCCCACGAATCCGGCAATATCCACCAGCGCGTGCGCGATGACCAGCGGCATAACACGCCGGGTTTTGTAGTAGACGTAACCAAAGATCAGTCCCATCACGAAGTTGCCGATGCCGGGACCAATGCCCTGATACAGGTGGTAGCTGGCCCGGATCAGTGCGCTGGTAAGGATCATGGCAGGCACTCCCCAGCCCAGTGCCCGGAGCCTGGTGAACAGGTAGCCCACCACGATGACCTCTTCCAGCACTGCGTGGCGCAGTGCCGAGAGAATCAGTACGGGCAGGGTCCACCAGTACGTGTCCAGCGCAGCGGGAATGAGCGCCGTCGTAATCCCCAGTGCCCGGCCCGCTGCGTAGACCCCCAGCGTTCCCGCCCCGATCACGGCAGCGAGCCCCACACCGAGACCGAAGTCCCGCAGCGGCCGGGAGAATGTGAAGCCAATCCGCTGAAAGGCGGATTTCCCGGGTTCAGTGAGCAGGAACAGGACCAGGGCAACGGGCATCAGCGAGAAGAAGATACCCAGCAGCTGGTACAGCAGATCGAAGAACGGACTTTGCGCCAGCACCGGATTCAGTGTGGTTGTTTGGCCGGCGAGCGGCCCCTGGGTCATCTTGTCCGCCAGCCTGACGACGGCGTAAACACCGGATTGCCCGAGCGATAACCCCAGGACAATGAGGATTTCTGCGGTGATTCTCCGGCGGGCCCGCGGTTCCAGGGCAGGGGCGGGAACAGTGGAGGCTGGGCGCATGTGCCTATTCTGCCTGATCCGGGGCTCCACTGCGGGGGCGGGAACGCTTGCGGAAGGCGGGCGAATGCATTTCACTGGTTGAAATGCCAGTACCATTCTTCGGCATTTGATTCCGCTTCCGTTGCACACCGCATCGGATCAAGGCATTGTGAGGTTTCGTGATTTCCCCCCAAAGCACCGCCGTAACCGTGGCCATCGGCCCCGGCCCGCTCGACCCCGCTTCAATCCTCGCCGTCGCCCGGGACAGCGCTCCGGTCCAGCTGGCCCCGGAAGCCCTGACTGCCATGGAGTCCTCCCGCGCGGTCATCGATGCCCTCGCTGCCGACACCCTGCCGCACTACGGTGTCTCCACCGGGTTCGGGGCGCTGGCAACCAAGCAGATTCCCACGGCCCAGCGGGCTGAGCTGCAGCGCTCCCTGGTCCGCAGCCACGCGGCGTCCGCCGGCGCTGAGGTGGACCGTGAGGTTGTCCGTGCACTGATGGTCAACCGGCTCTCCACCCTCGCGACCGGGCGCACCGGGGTCCGTCCCGCCGTCGCGCAGGCGTACGCGGCACTGCTGAATGCGGGCATCACTCCCGTCATCGGTGAGTACGGGTCGCTGGGTTGTTCAGGGGACCTCGCTCCCCTGTCCCATTGCGCGCTGGCGCTGATGGGTGAAGGCCGGGTGCGCGACGCCGGCGGTCAGGCCATGGACGCGGCCGAGGCTTTGGCTGCGGCTGGCCTGGAGCCCCTGGAGCTGAAGGAGAAGGAGGGGCTGGCCCTGATCAACGGCACCGACGGGATGCTGGGGATGCTGACGATGGCCATCGCCGACCTGCAGCAGCTGCTGGCCACCGCGGACGTCGCTGCAGCGATGAGCGTCGAGGGACTGCTCGGTACCGCCGCAGTCTTCGCAGCAGATCTGCAGGGGCTGCGTCCACAGCCCGGGCAGGCGGAGTCCGCAGCCAATATCCGGGCCGTGCTCGCCGGCTCCTCCCTGGTGGAGGAGCAGAACGGTGAGACGTTCACCCGGGTGCAGGACGCATACTCACTGCGGTGCGCTCCCCAGGTGCATGGCGCGGCCCGGTCAACCCTGGCCCACGCCGAACACGTTGCTGCCTGCGAGCGGGCCTCTGCCATCGACAATCCGGTGGTCACGATCGACGGGCGGGTGGAGTCCAACGGGAACTTCCACGGCGCTCCGGTGGGCTACGTCCTGGACTTCCTCGCCATCGCCGTCGCGGATGTCGCCTCCATGAGCGAGCGGCGGACCGACCGTTTCCTGGACCGCAACCGCAGCCACGGGCTAAACCCGTTCCTCGCCCACGATCCCGGCGTCGATTCCGGTCACATGATCGCCCAGTACACGCAGGCCGGCATCGTCTCGGAGCTCAAGCGGCTGGCAGTTCCAGCGTCCGTGGATTCCATCCCCTCCTCCGCCATGCAGGAGGACCACGTTTCAATGGGCTGGGCCGCCGGGCTGAAGCTGCGCCGGGCACTGGACGGGCTGGCACGCGTTCTGGCCGTGGAGCTGCTGACCTCCGCCCGTGCCCTGGACATGCGCGACGGCGGCATCGGCACCTCCCGGAGCGCTCCGGTGTCCACCGCCGTACGCAGCGTCATCCGCGCCCTGGTGCAGGGACCGGGTCCGGACCGTTTCCTGGCACCGGAGATTGAAGCCGTCTACACGTTGGTTGCCGACGGCAGCCTGCTGGCGGCGGCGAACAGTGTGCTGGAGAAGCCGCTCGACTAAGCTGCGGGCATGAATTCAGAGCAGCCATTCGGCGGGCCGGGCAATACCATCCGTGTAACTGCAGCCGTCAACGGCCTGGTTCAGGGCGTGGGCTTCCGCTACTGGGTGATGCGGCGTGCCTTGAAGCTGGGGCTGACCGGGACGGTGGTCAACCGCGCCGACGGGTCCGTGCTGATCACTGCGGAAGGCCTGCCCTCGGCCGTGGACGGCCTGCTGGAACTGGTGCGGTCCCCGTCGGCTCCGGGTGCGGTGCACGACGTCGAAGAGCACCGGTCCGCTGCCACGGGAGAATTTGAAGGATTCGCTGCGGGTTGATTCGCTGCGGGTTAAAGTATCCGGACATGAAGAACGCCGGCAGACTGTGGGTTGGTTGGGGGGAACAACCCTAGTCTGCCGGCGCCGGATAGTTCACTACGCTATCCATTCATCACTCGCACCCTTATGAGGTATTAACTACGTTAGGACACCGGTCTGGAAGGCTCCTGTCAGCAAGCTGGCAACTCCCTGAGAGCGGGTCCAGCGGCCGGCTGGATCGTCCACCAGCATCCCCCAGGGACCGCAGCGCGCAGGAGGTCAGGCGGCCTTCCGGAGTCCCTGTCCGTCCGACTGGGCGTCAGTTCCCGGCGCCTCATCCTGAGTCTTGGAACCGGAGGCAGGGTCCTGTGCCCGGGTGGCCGCGGGTGCCTCTGCTGCCTGGGCAGGCTTTGGCGCAACAGGTTTTCCGGCCGGAGAATTCGCCGGTGCAGCGTTCTTCGGTGCAGCGTTCTTCGGTGCGGCATTTCCCTGGGAAACCTGACCCGGTGTGGGATTCTCCTGGCTCGGCCGGTCCGGGCCGGCTGCGGGCAGAGGTGCTTTGGCAGCCGGCTGGGTGGCCTCGGCCTTGTTGGCCTTGCCCCGTTTTTTCTTCTTGGAGGCAGCCTTTTTGTTGACGGCGGACTTAACGACTGGGGGCTTCGCCTCTGCCGCAGCCGGCTCGGTTCCGGCAGGCTTGGCAGAGGCGGAAACCTTTGCGGCAGGAGCCTGTGTTCCGGCCGCCGTTGCCCCGGCATTCTTTGCCGCAGCTTTCTTAGCCGCTGCGTTCGTACCCGCAGTGTCCTTCGTCGCCGCATTCCTGCCCGCTGCGTTCTTGCTTCCAGCGTTCTTGCTTCCAGCGTTCTTGGCCGCAGCATTCTTAGCCGCTGCATTCTTGGTCCCAGCGGTACCGGCTCCATTGCTGGCGGCCTGCTTGGAGACGGCCTGCTTGGAACCGGTGAGGGACGCGGAGGCCGGCACAGCGGCGTCCTGATCCAGGGAGGCCGCTGTGGTCTGTGGCCGGCTGGTGGGCCTGCTGGCGAGGGAGCTGCTGCGGCGCACGTCATGCCGGGCCGGCAGCAGGGCTTCCATGAGTTCTTCGGTGGCGGAACGCGTGGCGTCCAGGAACACGGCTGCCGCCGCATCGTCCGGGGCGGTCTCCGTCCGGTGTACGGCCGAGCGCTTCACCAGACGGTACAGGGCCGAGGCGACAACCAGCAGGGCAATGCCCGTGCCGTACATCAAGGTCAGTGACAGGGCCAGGGAAGTTGTCCCGCCGGAAAAGAACCCATATCCCGCAATTGCCAGGACCAGCCAGATGGTGCTGATGACAGTCAGGACGGAACGCACTTTGACGTAGAAGGGACGCTGCTGCACGTCCGCAATCTGCGGCGGCAAAATATCTGGCACTGATGAGACCTCTCAAAGCACAAAACGGCAGGACTAAAAGTGGAAGTTGGCCGAAGCCTGCCTGCCCTTCAACTCTAGGGACCGCCGCGGACCTTCATGACCATTCCCGCGCCCTTTGTCCGATTTGTTACTTGCAGCCGATGAGATCTTGCTCACAGTCCGGGGCGGGCTGGCGAGAGCGCCGCTGAGACGTCCACGGGCGGCCGGCTGCCTAGCAGTTGCGCAGCCGCCAGCTCGGCGATTCCGGACGAGGTTTGGAAGCCGTAACCACCCTGTCCGGCCAGCCAGAAGAAGCCGGGAACGGCGTCGTCGAACCCCACCACCGGCATTCCGTCCGGCGCCTCGGTGCGCAGCCCGGTCCAGGCGCGCCGGACATCGCCGAGCTCCAGGGACGTCACGGAATTCACCAGGGCGATCAGCGCCTCGATGTCTTCCGGGCGGTGCCGGGCATCTTCCGGATCACTCGGGACAGCTTCCGAAGGCGAGACCAGCACGCCTCCGGAATCGGGCCGGTAGTAGAAGGTTTCCAGCGCGCTGGCCACCATGGGACCGTCTGGTGCCGGCGGGTTGGCTGCCTCCACCACCGCAGCGGTCCGCCGGTAGGGCTGCAGGCGCCTGGGGCGGACACCGAAGAGTTCCGCGACGTCGTCGGCCCAGGCCCCGGCGGCGTTCACTACCGTGGCAGCAGCGAACTGCTCACCCGCCGCGGTAACCAGCCAGTGCCCGGATGAAGTCCGTTCCGCGGCCCCGGCCCGGCGGCTGGTCAGGATACGGCCACCGGCGGCCTCGATGCGCGCCCGGTGCCAGTCCATCAGGCGCCCGGTGTCGCAGGAGACGGAGGTGGTGTCCAGACCTGCGGCCTCGAAGCTGCCGGCGTCCAGTTCCGGTGCCAGGCCTGCGGCTTGGGCCATAGTGATCGGGTGCATGTGGCCGCTGGCGTGGTCGCGGACGTCTTCCTCCTCGCCGACCAGCAGGAAAGAACGCGGCGTGAGGATGGGTTGTGCCAGCTCCGCTTCCAGTTCCCGGATCAGGGCCAGCGTCCGCACCGTCAGGTCCTGCACGGGAGCGGGCCCGTAGCTCGGGATCAGCTGCCGCGCGGACCGGGACGAGGTGTGGTAACCCAGCACGCCCTCCGCTTCGAGCAGCACGACGCCGGTGTGCCCGGCCAGCGCTGAAGCCAGCGACAGCCCGGCTATGCCGCCGCCGATGATCAGGACGGTTCTCTCCGCGGGATAGCTAGGCATTGGGGACCACCGTCAGGATGGTGGCGTCGTCGGCTTTTTCACCGGAAGCGAGCTGCTGCCCGCGCAGGTCCAGCAGCAGCCGTTGGGCGTCCACCGGAGTCGACGCCGCGCGCAGGAAGCCGGGCGGCCCGTCGACCAGACCCAGGTCAACGGCGCGCCACGCGCCGTCGGAGGCCAGGACCACCCGGCGTGGAGCGGGAAGCCGCTGAAGGTGGGCATGCTGCACGGCCTCGGGTTCCCGCCGGGCGACCCACAGCCGGCCGGGAGTGTTCCGCAGTTCCCGGTCACGGCGCAGCAGCTCGCGGGCCTGTTCGGGGTCCGCCGGATTTTCGCGGTCAACGCGCAGGTCAGCCGGTTCGCTGGTCACATGGACTATGGATCCGTTTTCCAGTTCGACGACGGCGTGGCAGTCGGCGAGTACCAGCACCTCCACCCCGTCTCCGGTCAGCTGCGCCAGACACAGCGCCGCGCTAGGGAATCTGGTCCGTTCCCCGGCGGCACGTTCCTCCGCCACAGCATTCACCCGGTACAGGGCGTCCTCCAGGATCCCGCCGGCTACCGATTCCCCGGGACCGGGAGGGGACGGGGTACGGGCTGCTTCCGCCAGCAGCAGGTCAAGTGTCCGCGCATACCAGGCCGGGTTGGAAGGTCCCGGCAGATCCAGTTCAGGAAGCAGCGAGGTGGCTCCGTCGATCACCCAGGCGCTGGCACCGGCGAAGCCGCAGCTGTCCTCATTTACGTGCCCGTCACCTTCGGTCTGGACGCGGACGGAATGTCTCCAGTTGGTGGGCATAGCTCATTGTGGCATGCGCCCTAGAGCCAGGTCAGATCGTCGGTGAGGATCTCCATCAGCGTCTCTGATCCCACCAGGTAGAGACCAGGATGCCGTTCGGCGCCCGCCAGCAGATTGGACGCCATGTACACCGCCCAGCCGCGTGCCCGCAGCCAGACGGACGGATCGCCGTCGTACTGGGACCCCAGGGACTTATGCAGGCGCCGGCGGCCGGTGGCGTCAAAAACCAGCCAGGCTGCGGCGAGGTCGGTGGCCGGGTCCCCGGCCGTGAGGTCACCAAAATCGATGACAGCCTGCAGTGTTCCGTCCTTGGCGATGAGGTTGGCCGGGTGCAGGTCACCGTGCAGCCACAGCGGCTCACCATTCCACGGCGGCAGGGCGGCGGCCTGCTCCCAGATCTCGGCGATCCGGGCCGCGTGCGGGACCATGCCGGAGCGCAGCCTGTCCTGCACCGCCTGGCTGCGGCTGGCGAGTAGCCCGCCCACCATGGGATTGGGCGGATAGTCCCGGGGTGCTGCCCGGTGGAAGGTATTCAGGAATTCGCCCAGCGGTCCGGCCAGTGCCACGTTCCGGTCCCGCGGCTGGAGCGAGACGTCCAGTCCGTCGAACCACTCGCTGACGCTCCATGGATAGGGATAGGACTCCTCCGGCGCACCGGCGAACAACGGGACTGAGGTTCCGGTTTCCAGCGAGGCCGTGAGTTCAGGGAGCCAGCGCTGTTCTTTGGCCATCAGCCCGGCAACGCTGCCACGGCGCGGCAGCCGGACCACCAGGTGAGGACCGAGGCGGAACACGTAGTTCACCCATCCGCCGCCCACTTCCTTCAGCGGGTGATGTGCCAGCTGCGGATGCTGGCTCTCCAGCAGGGCATGGACCAGGTCTGCATCCACTGCAAGCTGGGCCGGGACCGTCGACATGCTGAGCACCCTACCCTGCGGCCCCTCCCTGGGACAGGTGCCCAGCCGGTCCCTTAACGCAGACCGGCTTCCGGGCCGCGTGGCTCCCGCTGGTGGGGAGATGCGCGGCCCGTAAGCCGGGTTGAAGCGGGCTGTCTGGGCTAGCCCTGCACGCCCAGACGTTCGAGGATCAGTTCGCGGACGCGGCCGGCGTCGGCCTGTCCGCGGGTCGCCTTCATCACACCGCCCACGATCGCACCCACGGCCTGCACCTTGCCGCCGCGGATCTTGTCCGCGACGTCCGGGGCTGCCGCCAGGGCGGCGTCGATGGCTTCGAGCAGGGCACCGTCATCGGAGACGACGGCGAGGCCGCGCTTTTCGATGACTTCCTCCGGGGTGCCTTCGCCGGCGAGGACGCCGTCGAGGACCTGGCGGGCCAGCTTGTCGTTGATCTTGCCGGCCTGGACCAGGCGGTCCAGCTCGACGATGAGCTCGGGCGTGACGCCGGTGTCCACCGGATCCACTTCGGCTTCCTTGGCGCGGCGGGCAACTTCACCCATCCACCACTTGCGGGCGACCTGCGCGGAGGCACCGGCGGCGATGGTTTCCTCAATGGCTTCCATCACGCCGGCGTTGACGACGTCGCGGAACTCGGCGTCGGAGTAACCCCACTCGGTTTTCAGGCGCTTGCGGCGCTCGGCCGGCGGCTCGGGCAGGCGGGAGCGGAGCTCTTCGATCCATTCCGGGGTGGTGACCACGGGCAGCAGGTCCGGTTCCGGGAAGTACCGGTAGTCATCGGCGTCGGACTTAGGCCGGCCCGACGTCGTCGAGCGGGTGTCCTCGTGCCAGTGACGGGTTTCCTGGACGATCTTCTCACCGGAATCCAGGACGGCGGCGTGCCGCTGGATTTCGAAGCGGACGGCGCGTTCGACGGCGCGCAGCGAGTTCACGTTCTTGGTTTCCGACCGCGTGCCAAACTTTTCCTGGCCGTACGGGCGCAGCGAGACGTTGGCGTCGCAGCGCACATTGCCGCGCTCCATCTTGGCATCGGAGACGCCGAGGTTCTTCACGATTTCCCGGATGGCCGCCACGTACGCCTTGGCCAGCTCGGGGGCACGGGCGCCGGCCCCTTCGATCGGCTTGGTGACGATTTCCACCAGCGGAACACCGGACCGGTTGTAGTCCACCAGGGAGAAATCGGCACCCTGGATGCGTCCGGCGGAGCCGCCCATGTGGGTCAGCTTGCCTGCGTCTTCTTCCATGTGGGCGCGTTCGATCTCAACCCGGAAGACGGTGCCGTCTTCCAGTTCGATGTCCAGCCAGCCGTCGTACGCGATGGGATCTTCATACTGGGAGGTCTGGAAGTTCTTGGGCGTGTCCGGGTAGAAGTACTGTTTCCGGGCGAACGTGCAGGATTCGGCGATCTTGCAGTTCAGGGCCAGGCCGATCAGGATCGAGTACTCCACCGCGGTCTTGTTGACCACCGGCAGGACACCGGGCAGGCCAAGGCAGACCGGGGTGACGTTGGTGTTCGGCTCATCGCCGAAGACGTTCGGGGCGTCGGAGAACATCTTGGTTTTGGTGTTGAGCTCCACGTGGACCTCAAACCCGAGGACCGGATCGTACTTCTCGATCGCCGTCTCGAACGGAAGGGTTTCTTCCTGGGTGTGCACGGACATTACTTCACTCCTCCGAGTACGGGGGCCGATGCCAGCAGCGGGCCGCCCCACTTCTGCTCCAGCAGGCCTTCGAGGGCTGCTCCGGCACGGTACAGGCGCACGTCCTCCCGGGCGGGCGCCAGGAACTGGATACCGACCGGCAGACCGTCGGCCAGGCCGCCGGGAATGGAGATGCCGGGAACGCCGGCCATGTTGGCCGGAATGGTGGCGACGTCGTTGAGGTACATGGCCAGCGGATCGTCCAGTTTTTCGCCGAGCTTGAACGCCGTGTTCGGCGACGTCGGGGAGATCAGCACGTCAGCCTGGGCAAACGCCGCGTTGAAGTCGCGCTGGATCAGGGTGCGGACCTTCTGCGCCGAGCCGTAGTAGGCGTCGTAGTAGCCGGCGGAGAGGGCGTAGGTGCCCAGGATGATCCGGCGCTTAACCTCGTCGCCGAAGCCGGCGGCGCGGGTGGCGCCCATCACGCGTTCGATGGTGAGCGGCGGGTCCTGCGGCAGGCGGCGCATGCCGTAGCGCACGCCGTCGTACTTCGCCAGGTTCGAGGAGGCCTCGGACGGCATGATCAGGTAGTAGGCGCCCAGCGCGTACTTGAAGTTGGGGCAGGAGACCTCAACGATCTCGGCGCCGGCGTCCTTGAGCAGCTCAAGTGACTCATCAAAGCGGGCCTGCACACCGGGCTGGTAGCCCTCGCCCTGCAGTTCCTTGATGACGCCGATGCGCATGCCGGCCACGCTGCCGTTGCGGGCCGCTTCAACCAAGTTGCCCACCGGGTCGGTGAGGGAGGTCGAGTCGCGCGGATCGTGTCCGCCGATGACTTCCTGGAGCATGGCTGCGTCCAGCACGGTCCGGGATACCGGGCCGATCTGGTCCAGCGAGGAGGCCATGGCGATGGCGCCGTAGCGGGAGACCCCGCCGTAGGTCGGCTTCACGCCCACCGAGCCGGTGACGGAGGCCGGCTGCCGGATGGAGCCGCCGGTGTCGGTACCGAGGGCCAGGGGTGCTTCGAAGGCGGCGACGGCGGCTGCCGAGCCTCCGCCGGAACCGCCGGGGATCCGGTCCAGGTCCCACGGGTTGCGGGTGGGGCCGTAGGCCGAGTGCTCCGTGGAGGAGCCCATGGCGAATTCGTCCAGGTTGGTCTTGCCCAGCATGGGCATCCGGGCGGCGCGGATCCGGGAAATCACGGTCGCGTCGTACGGGCTCATCCAGCCTTCGAGCATCTTCGAGCCCGCGGTGGTCGGCTGGCCGACCGTGACGATCAGGTCCTTGATGGCGATCGGAACGCCGGCCAGGGTGTGCAGCTCTTCGCCGGCGGCGCGGGCCTTGTCCACCCCGGAAGCAACTTCAAGCGCTTCATCGGTGTTGACGTGCAGGAACGCGTGGATGTCGCCGTCGACTGCGGCAATCCGGTCCAGGTGCGCCTGGGTGACCTCGACGGCGGAGACCTCGCGGGAGGCCAGCTTTTCTGCCAGTACGGCAGCGCTGGAGGTAATCAGTTCACTCATGGAAGTTTTACTCCTCATCCAGGATGGCAGGGACCTTGAAGCGGCCTTCGGCGTTGTCCGGCGCGCCGGACAGGGCCTGCTCATTGGTCAGCGTCTGCCCCACCACATCCTCGCGGAACACGTTCACCAGCGGGATCGGGTGGGAGGTGGCCGGGATATCGTCACCGGCAACTTCGCTTACGGATTTGATCGAATCCACGATGACGTCGAGCTCGCCGGCCATTTTGGCCAGCTCGTCATCGGTCATCTCAATGTGGGCCAGCCGCGCGAGATGCGCCACCGCCTCACGATTGATCTCAGACATGAGTCTCCCATGCGTCCTATGCAGTATTTTCGGCTTCCACCGGTATCCCTACCAGTCTACGGCGTACGGCAGCACAGTTCCGGCGGCGTGACGCGCCGGGCTTGGTATGCGGCACCCGGGGCTGCCGCCGCCGGACCTACAGCTCCAGGCGGAAGACCCAGAGGACGTAGTCTTCGCCGGGAACGGTCCAGTCGCGCTCCGGAACCCGTTCGAAACCGAGGGACAGGTACATGCTGTGCGCTCCGAGCATGCTGGTCATGCTGGTCAGGGACACAGCGTGGATGCCGTCAAGGCTGCGGGCGTGGTCCACGATGGCGCTGACCAGGGTCCGGCCCACTCCCCCGCGCTGCACGGCAGGATCGACGGCCAGCATGCGGAATTCCAGTTCACCGTCGTTCGCGATGTCAGCATAAGGCTGGCCGGCAAAGGTAACGGCTGCGGACCCGGCCACGGCCCCGTCTTTCTCGGCCACCCAGAGTTCTGCATGCTCGGCGCGGTGTTCCACGTTCTCGAGGTCCTGGACGTACGGGTTGTCCGCATCGATGAAGCCGGCCTTCAGATAAGCCTCACGGGTAATCCGGCGGATGTCTTCATAGTCTGCTGGGGTAGCCCGCCGAACGGTGATGCTCATGGGTGTTACGGATCCTTACGTGGGGGTTGATTTCCAGCGTAAATTCTATCCGCAGCCACCCGCCCGTCCTTGCCGCTGACGCCGCCCCGGCCGGTGACTCCTGACACAGGGCCCGCGTGGAACGGAGGCCCCGGCCTTCAGCGGAGCCAACCAGCCATGGGCGGCCCGTTCAGCGGCGCTTGGCCTCGGCCGAGCATGCTACGCAGAACCGGGCTTCAGGCCGGATTTCCAGCCTGGCCTCCGGGATGGGCTCTCCGCAGCGTTCGCAGATTCCGTAAACCCCGTCGTCCAGCCTTACCCGGGCCAGAAGCAACTGAGCGAGAGAAGCTTCAAGCGCCGCAAGCATCGACATTTCGTTAGCGCGTTCCACCGAGACGGTGGTGCCCTCGGGGTCGTGTTCATCATCCGCCGGGGTGTCCTTGGCAGCGGCCGTGACTTCCCGGATGTCGGCCAGGACGGTATCGATTTTCACGCGGACTTCGGCAATATGCTCATCGATGATCGCGGCAAACCGGTCGGAATCCAGGTCCGGTGGGGTTTGTGGTTTGGCTTCCGGAACACGTGTGGTGACCGCAGGTGCCGACTTACGCGCCACCGGTGTGAGTTTACGAGCCATGATGCGTCCTCCCAAGTCCAAGGAGCTGTGCTGAGTTCCACCAATTATCCGCGCCCGGGCGCCCGTAGCATCCCCCGGGAGGGGCTGCTTTCCTCTGGGCTTAATACCTCTCTGCCCGCCTCTGCCGGGCCCGAAGCTCAAGATCTGCTCAAGGCGCGCGCAAGGAACCGTAAATTCTCTCCGTAACACCAAATCCGTTAGGCGCATCGGCCCCGAAACGCCCTTGGATTGGCTAGTCTCGCTTCACCGTTCCTGCTTGGTCTCGGAACGGAGCACTGACACTGGGGGTAGGCATGAAGCAGGAAATAAGGCTCGCGCCAGGGATGATCGTCCGCTGCCAAAAGGGCGTGAGCTCGGTCAAGCTGCGGGTCATGGGTGCGTCGCGCTGCGATGGCTGCAGCACGATGGGCGTGATTGTCCAGGTGATGGAGGACGCCGTCGTGGACAACTTCCACTACTGGAAAGGCCACGTGATCGTGATGGACCGGGACCGGATTACCGTCGACTCACGTTCGGCTGTCCCCTCCTGGATGGGCATGTACTGAGCCGAAGGGTTGGAAACTAGAACCCCGACGGCGGCGCCAGCCACGCCGTTGTCACGGCGGCCAGGCGCTCGGCGTCGTCCATCCGCCGCGCCGGCGTTCCCGGACGGTGGACCGTAGCGCCGGCTTCCTCGGCGATCAGCGCACCGGCGGCGAAGTCGTGTTCGTTCAGGCCACGTTCCACGTAGGCGTCCAACGTGCCGTCGGCGACCATGCACAGGTCCAGGGCAGCGGAGCCCAGCC
Source organism: Arthrobacter sp. Helios (assembly GCF_023167125.1). Classification (NCBI taxonomy): domain Bacteria; kingdom Bacillati; phylum Actinomycetota; class Actinomycetes; order Micrococcales; family Micrococcaceae; genus Arthrobacter; species Arthrobacter sp. Helios. Next base: position 711,392 of record NZ_CP095402.1, on the reverse strand, counting down.
GGCGCAGGTCCGCAAAACCCTCCATCAGGTCTGCGAGCGCACCATATTGCTCGGTCCGCACGCCCGGCTCATAGGAGAATCCGGTACCCAGCAGCTTCCCGGTGCGCTCCGGGTCCGGTCCGGACAGCTGCCGCACGCTCCCGCGCTCGGCCAGCCAGGCACCGTGGCCGCGCGCTGCCCAGTAGACGCGCACCAGGGCCGGGGCATGGACGACGCCGGCCAGCCACTCGCCGTCGTTGTTCACGGCCGCCACAGACGTGGCATAGAAGGGAATGTTCCGAATGAAGTTGGTGGTCCCGTCCAGCGGGTCCACGGACCAGCGGATACCGGAGGGTTCGGCGGGAACGCTCGCTTCCAGCTCTTCCCCCGTGATTTCGTCGAACGGGCGGAGTTTGTTGATCACCTCGCGGACTGCGTACTCCGCTTCCGTGTCATAGTTGGTGACCCAGTCCCCGGAAGCACCCTTGTTCACCGCGTTCAGGCCGTCTTCTGACCGCTTGGCGAGCACGGCGGCTCCTGCAGCAGCCGCCTGGCGGGCGACGTCGAGCAGCTCCAGCGGGTCCGGTGTTCCGGTGTTGGGGCTCATGCGCTTGTCTCCTCCACAGGTTGCTCCTCCGCGGGCGCGGTCTCGTCGGATGCGCCCGTCTGGAGAGTGCCGTCCAGCAGGGCCCGGAACCCGTCCTCGTCGAGGATGGGGACGCCCAGGGACTCGGCCTTGTCGCGTTTGGTGCCGGCGTTCTCCCCGGCCACCAGGTAGTCCGTCTTCTTGGAAACCGATCCGGAGGCCTTGCCGCCGCGGCTGATGATGGCTTCCTTGGCCTCATCGCGGCTGAAGTTCGGCAGCGTCCCGGTGACGACGACCGTCAGGCCTTCGAGGGTGCGCGGCAGGCTTTCATCGCGCTCGTCGGCCATCCGCACGCCCGCCCGTGCCCAGGCGTCCACGATTTCCACGTGCCAGTCCTCGGCGAACCATTCCTCCAGCGCCGCAGCAATGGTGGGGCCGACGCCGTCCACGTGCGCCAGCTGCTCCTCCGTGGCGGCCCGGATGTTCTCCATGGAACCGAAGGCCGTCGCCAGGGCGCGGGCCGCCGTCGGGCCCACATGCCGGATGGACAGTGCCACCAGGACCCGCCACAGCGGCTGGGACTTGGCCTTTTCCAGTTCCTCGAAGAGCTTGCGGGTGTTGGCCGAGGGCTCGGACGGCTTTTTGGCGGTGCCCTTGGTGTAGAAGTACGGGACCAGTTCGGTGCCCACCACCACGCCCTTGGAGCGCTTGGGCCGTTCGATCCGGACGTCGGCCAGGTCCTCAATTTTGAGGTCAAACAGTCCGGCCTCGCTGGTCAGCGGCGGATTCTCCGGTTCCGCAGGCGAGGTCAGCGCGATCGCCGCTTCCCAGCCCAGGGCCTCAATGTCGAAGGCGCCGCGGCCGGCGAGGTGGAACACCCGTTCGCGCAGCTGCGAGGGGCAGGAGCGGGCGTTGGGGCAGCGGATGTCGACGTCGCCCTCCTTGGCCGGCTTCAGCTCCGTGCCGCAGGAGGGGCAGTGGGTGGGCATCACGAAGTCGCGTTCGCTGCCATCGCGCAGTGCGACGACGGGGCCGACGATCTCCGGGATCACGTCGCCCGCCTTGCGCAGCACCACGGTGTCGCCGATTTTCACGCCCTTGGCCTTCACCACGTCCTGGTTGTGCAGGGTGGCCATCTCCACGGTGGAGCCGGCGACCTTGACCGGCTCCATGATGCCGTAGGGCGTGACCCGGCCGGTGCGGCCCACGTTGACCCGGATGTCCAGGAGCTTGGTGTTGACCTCCTCCGGCGGGTACTTGTAGGCCACGGACCAGCGCGGCACCCGGGAGGTGTGGCCGAGGGCGCGCTGCAGGGCGAAGTCGTCCACCTTGACCACGATGCCGTCGATTTCATGCGCCAGGTCGTGCCGGTGCTCGCCGTTGCGGGCGATGAACTCCAGCACCTCCTGATAGGTGTCCAGCACCTGGTAGTAGGGCGAGGTGGGCAGGCCCCAGGCCTTGAGCAGCTCGTAGGTTTCGGACTGGCTGGCGGCGCTGAGCCCTTCCCGCGCGCCGATGCCGTGCACGTACATGCTCAGCGGGCGCTGGGCGGTGACGTTGGGGTCTTTTTGCCGCAGCGATCCGGCGGCGGCGTTGCGCGGGTTGGCGAAGGGCGCCTTGCCCGCCTCGACCATGGTTTCGTTCAGGTGGGCGAATTCCTTGGACGGGATAAACACCTCGCCGCGGATTTCCACCTCGGCCGGCAGGTTCTCGCCCTTGAGGCGGCGCGGAATGGAGGCGATCGTGAGCACGTTGTGGGTGATGTCCTCGCCGGTGGTGCCGTCTCCGCGGGTGGCCGCGCGGACCAGTTCCCCGTTGCGATACAGCAGATTGACCGCCAGGCCATCAATCTTCAGTTCGGTGAGCCACTGAACCTTCGACCCCGGTGCGATGGAGGCGACGGAGGCAACGGCCCGCTTCACCCACGCGTCGAGTTCGTCCAGGGAGAAGACGTCTTCCAGGCTGTACATCCGGGACAGGTGTTCCACCGGCGCGAACGCTGCTGAGACTTCGCCGCCGACTTCCTGCGTGGGCGAATCGTTGGTCACCAGCTCCGGGTGCAGTGCCTCGAGTTCTTCGAGCCGGCGGTACAGCTCATCGAACTCGGCATCGGAGACCAGCGGGGCGTCCTCGTTGTAGTACGCGAACCGGTACTTGCGCACCTGGTCGGAGAGCGCCTCATACTCTTCGCGCAGGCCGCCGCTGGGCGGCGTATCCGTGCTGACGGCGTCGACGGCTTCTTCCGGGGATGTCTTAGCTGTGCTCACCTATCCAATCTTGCCGTATGTACGACGGCGGCGGGAGCTTTGCTGCGGACGTTGGGGATGGTGCGTCCCCTGTCCGGGTCAGAAAAAGATTCCCGGCGCCGTCGATATCCAGGGGAACCGTTCGACGGCATAGTAGGAGGCGCATAAAGCGCTCCCCCAACGAGCAGGAGATAAGCCATGAAGTACATGATGATCATGCGGTCCACTGATGCAGGTGTCGACGCATATAAGGATGTGCCTTTCGAAGAGGTCATCAACCGGATGGGCGCCTACAACGAGTCGATGATTAACGCCGGCGTCCTGCTGGCGGGAGAAGGCCTGGCCGAGGTCACGGAGGACGCCAACTTCGTCGTCGACTTCTCCGAGGATCCGCCGCTGGTCACCGACGGTCCGTACGGCGAGACCCACGAACTCTTCAACGGTTTCTGGATCATCGAGGTCCCTTCGAAGGAGGAAGCGGCGGAGTGGGCCAGCCGGTGCCCGCTGGGTCCGGGGTCGAAGCTGGAGGTCCGGCGGGTCACCGATGCCTCCGACTTCGAGGATTTCTCCGACAACGAGTACATCCAGAAGGAAGAAGGCTGGCGCGAGCAGGAAGAGAAGCTGCGCGCGGAGAACGCCTAGTCCCATGGCGTCCACGGATGCAACGGGCGAGGCAGCCGGGGCCGCGGCGGTCCGGCACCGGATCGACGCCATTTGGCGGATTGACGGTGCGCGGATTGTTGCGGCCCTGGCCCGCGCCACCGGGGACGTGGGTCTGGCGGAGGACGTTGCCCAGGAGGCGGTGGCTGAGGCGCTTCTCCAGTGGCCGGTTGAGGGAGTGCCGCGTAACCCGCCGGCCTGGCTCACCGCAGTCGCCAAGCGCCGGGCGATCGATGCCTGGCGCCGGGCGGAACGGCTGCAGGACCGCTACGCGGAGCTGGGCAGGAGGCTGGAGGATGCTGCCGCACCGGAATGGGATCCGCTGCCGGACGACGTCCTGAAGCTGGTTTTTGTTGCCTGTCATCCGGTGCTGTCCCGGGAGGCGCAGGTGGCCCTGACGCTGCGGACTGTCGGCGGGCTGTCCACCGGGGAGATCGCCCGGCTGTTCCTGCTGCCAGTGGCCACGGTGCAGCAGCGGATTGTCCGGGCGAAGAAGACTCTGTCCGCGGCCAGGGTTCCCTTTGACGTTCCGGAGCCGAATGAATGGAGCGCCCGGCTCGGCGGTGTGCTCGCGGTGATCTACCTTCTGTTCACGGAGGGGTACGCTGCATCCTCGGGAAAGGCATGGATGCGCCAGGATCTGGCGTTGGAGGCTCTGCGGCTGGGTCGGCTGCTGTCCCGGCTTGTTCCGCGGGAGCCGGAGGCGCTCGCCCTGGTGGCCCTGATGGAGTTCCAGGCTTCCCGGTTCCGGGCCCGGACCCGCGCGGATGGCTCCCCCGTGCTGCTGTCTGATCAGGACCGCACACTGTGGGACCGGGTTCAGATCGAGCGCGGGCGGGTTGCCCTGGCGCAGGCCGACGCGCTGGGGCGGGGCCGGGGAAACTATGCGCTGCAGGCCGCGATCGCGCAATGCCATGCGACGGCGCCGGATGTGGAGGCGACGGACTGGACCCGGATCGTGCTGCTTTATGAGGCCTTGGGCCGGTTGGCGCCATCGCCGGTGGTGGAACTGAACCGCGCCGTGGCAGTGTCCATGGCCACCGGACCGGCGACGGCGCTGGAGCTGGTGGACCGGCTGGCTGCCACCGGCGCTCTCCGCGGGTCGCATCTGCTGCCGAGTGTGCGGGCCGAGCTGCTCTCCAGGCTGGGCCGGATGGAAGAGGCGCGGGAGGAGTTTCTGTCCGCAGCCGGGCTCGCCCGGAATGATAGGGAAAAGGAAGTTCTTCAGCGGCGGGCTGCGGGGCTGTAGCGGCCTGCTGCAGGGGCCGTAGCGGCCTACTGCTTCAGCAGGTCGTGCTCGGTCAGCACGAAGTCGCTGAGGTCTTCCCAGCGGAACGCTCCGTGATACTCGCTTCGTCCGGCAATAGTGATCTCCGGGATCTCTCCGCGGCGAATCTGTTCCTCCTTGGAGGCGGCATCGACAAAGGTATACACCGTTTCCCCAATGTATTTGTGAATACCCGCGCTAAGTCCCTGCCACGTGGCCAGCACGGATACGCGCACGTACCGGTCCAAGTCGCTTTTCGTAACCATCAGGTGCCATGACAATGGCCTGCCCACGCCGTCCACTTCGTCAGACGGCTGCCAGCCTTCCCCGGGGGATTCTTCGGTCGGCGTATAAAGACGGAGACGTCCATGACCCAAAGAATTTGCCCAAAACCACTCGCCCTGCAAGACACCGTAGATTCCCGGGACCCGCATCCCGTTGGGCAGGAACTTCTGCAACCTGGGCGTTTCGGGCGCGCTCTCCTCGCTTCCCTTCTCGGGGAGAGGTGGAACCAGCCGCAATCTAGTCAATGGAACTCAAAACCCTTCGCCACAACGGCACCCCGCCCGGCACCAGCCAGTGCAGGAGATTCAAACCGTCCGCTGCCGGCATTCGCTGCTTCAATGGGTTCACCCCCGCGGCTAACCTCGGAACGCCAGAGACGGCAAACGGTTCTGAATTACCTGCACATCCTGCACCTGCGACGCCGGAACCACCGTCCAATACACCCCGGCATCAGCCTTGTTCAACGCCAGAGCCTCGGCACGGTCCGCGTTATGCCCGGTATAAAATAACCGATACACCTGGCCGTCCTCACCCTGGGCAACATCTGTGATCCGGAACGGCTCGCCCTGCCACGAACACGTCGCCAACAGCTCATAGAAGTCCTGGATCTCCCCCAGGCCCGCCGTCCGGCGCCAGCACCCCTTCGGAGTCTGCTCAAACCCCTCCACCCCGGGGTCCGACGTGGCGGCTAATTCAACCGCCCGGCCCTCATCCACCAAATCAGCACGGAACACCTGGCCCTGCCACACCGCAGACCAGCCGATAATGTGCGACGGCGTATGCACACCCGGCTTGGGCAGACCAGACGTACCCGCCACACCCCAGCCGGTGGCCACATCAAAATAGACCGCCAGCAGTTCCTCAGGCGCCCCGGCCCGGATCCGCCACAGCTCCGCACCCGCCGGAATCGCACACTCATCCAGGAAATACACCGGCACCACACCTCCGGACCAGGCAGCATAGCCAGTCCCCGTATACGGCGGACGGTCCACAAACTCGGGGCCAGCAGCCGTGTGCACATGGATGGACAGCGGAACCTGGAACCGCAGCACATCAACGTACCCGGCACTCCGGTCCCACAGCGTACCCGGGAAATCCAGACCATGAACTTCAAAAAGGTCCTCCGGCGTCCGGGCATTCACCGCGTCGCCGGCGTTCACCACAAACCCCGAAACAGTGTCCCGGTTACCACCCACCAGGAACTCAACCTGCGTGGGATTTAAAGCCTTCTGAAAAAACGTCATGTTTAGTCTTCCCCCTGGATTACCAACGTTGGATCGCACTGACGGATCAGCTGGCGTCCTTCCGCCAATAAACTTCGGACCGGACGTTGAGGACCATGTCAGCTGGCACCCAACCAAAAACCGGCTGACGCCCTACTGGCTCGTCCTTAGCAAAAGGGTGAAACCCGTGTTCCTTCAACAGATCCATTTTTGCCTCGGCAGAGAAACCTGTCCCGGCCACCACTGCCAGATTTCCGTTAGCGTCCTCCGCCAGGACTTTCACTACATGTCCTGGCCTTAGCTCCCCCGAGGCGCGAACGGCGTGAACATCGGTCACCTCATCTGGAGGGACGCCACGCGTGTACGCGATTGAAGGCCGTGGAAACTCATTTGGCTGCTCATGGGTTTTCCACTCAGGGCCTGGGCGTTCGCCTCCTTCCTGGACCAGGTAGATGAGTCCGCGTATCGGAGACGTCGAGCGAAGCTCGTACTCTCGCCCCTTCCACATGCCGTAGTCACCACTTAGTTTCGTCCCATCAGCAGTCCACATAATTACAGGCTAATCCACTGACGGTTTACCAAATCGTAGATGCCCACCAATGCCTCGTTGCCGTTACGGTCGATACGCCACATTTCGGCTCCGTCCTGAAGGGGGACACCGTCAGGAGCTGCGAGTTCCGGGATAACGGGAGTGTGTTCCACCCGGCTACTGGGCAATCCAAGACCGTTGTTCGGCCATGCTGCGGAGTCACGCCTGGGGTGGCCGTCCTCATGTATGAGGCCATCCTCCCGCAACCCGTCTGCCTCCTGCATTTCCCGATCCCGTGCCGTTGAAGCTCCAGCTGCGTCTCGCTCAGCTTCTCCGGCCCGGTCACGCCGAAGCTCCTCCACCCGGGCATGATTTGGACTATCCGGGATCACGATCCCGTCGGAAACTTTCTCATCGACCATGAAGCGCACGGCATAAACTTCCTCCGTCTGTCCCGCCCTGAACGGCATATTTACCGGTTGAATGGCCACACCATCTCGGTCCAAACTCATGTAATCCAACCGGAGGCCAAGGATGATCTCGTCGACTGTACGAAGATCTGCTGCGTCGGAAGCCTGCGAAATGAATCCGCCCATGCTGCCGCGGTACTTCTCAGGGCCTGTATTGGCGAGGACCGGAGCGGCGTCGTCGGCACTGTAGACCTTCTGGAACGGCTGGTTCACGTCGCCTGTGCCCAGCAGATGCCGGACATCATGGACAAGGACGGCCTGGGCATCAGTCAGGTCATAGTAGTAGCGGGTAGGGATTCCCCGCAGTGCGTTTTCCAGCGGGCTGGCACCGGGACGAACCGGGCCCCGGGTCTCAGCGTCGAAAGCCCTCTCCAGCAGATCCGCGACCTGCGTCTCCACAACATTCGGTGGCAGTTTCCCGTCCGGTCCCCGCAGCCCATCCAACGCCTGCAATTCCGCCGGCGAAAGATGGGTAGCCAGGAACCCGTCCGGGTCCTTCCACGTCACCGGGTCCAAAGACCGGGTGAGCTGCGATATCTGGTCATTCCGGGTCGAGACCGTATGCGTACGGTCCCCGAGATCCACAGTCTCCGGACGGCCATCGGCGTCATAGTGCACAACGGGCTTCGGGGTAGGAGCACCGGGTGCCTCCGAGGTGTCCGGCCCCGCAGAGGAGGAATCAGCACCATCGGCGCCCTCACCGGCGCGCGTGCCGCCGGGAGCTTCATCAACAGCTGCCGCGCCGGGCCGCACGTCGTCTGCCTCACCCTTGACGGCGGGGCGGGCATCGTCGGCATCAAGGTGTGCCGCGGGAGCCGGAGTCTCGGTGTTCCGGTTAGCCGGGATGCGGTCCTCCGGCATGGCATGACCGGGCGTGCCCGGTTTGCCGGCGGTGGTGTCAGCATCAGTGCCGTTGCTGCGCACCGGGGCCTCCGCGGCAGAAGCCTTGCCGCTTCCGGGCCCTTCCGCCTCAGGAACGGTGTTCCGGACCGGACCCTCCGGTGTCTTCGGCCCACGCGTGGCGTCCGGCGTCGTTCCGGCCGTGGCACCAGGCCGTGTGGCGTCCGGCGTCGTTCCGGAAGTGGAACCAGCCCCAGAATGCGTCGCCGCAGCCCCCGAAGACCCCGAACCGCCACCGGTACGGGCCGGAGGCGGTTCCGGCGTGAACGCCATCACCCGCGTACTGCCGCCACCTCCGGCACCAGCCAGCGCCGGAGTTCCGAAACGACTATTGCCGGCATTCGCCAGCGCGTCGTCGACCTTGTTCAGCGCAGACTTGCCGGAATCGATCAGGAACTGATCCGCCGCCTGCCACGCGGCACCGACCTTCCCCACTGCCACCTTCGAGGTATCCACAACCGTGGTGATCGCATTGATCTTGAACGCCTGCGCCGCGTCCGTGACCTTCACCGTGACTCCGGCAACCTTGCCGATACCGGTGGCATTAACGACGGCGGACACCTTCCCGCTGGCGTTCGCCACGTCGCCGATCTTGCCCGCCACCGAGCCGACCTTCGCCGTCGCACCCGCACCGGCCGTCAACAGGATCGACGCCAGGTCGAAGGTGGTGGCACCGGCCGCATACGCGGGATCGGTCTGCCACTCATCCCAGTGAATCGCCGCCTTACCCACCGCCAGCAGCTCCTCGCCGGCCTGCTTCACCCGGTCCCCGTTGCCGCTGGCGTGCATCGCCAGCTGGACAATCGGGCTGGTCACAATGGCCGCGTTCAGCGCCAGGTTCCCCAGGCCCTGCCAGGTCTGCGCAAACGCCTCACCGCCGCCCAGGCCCACCATGTTGCCCAGGCCGGTCACCGTCCCGGTAACACCGCTCCACACACCCTTGCCGAAGGATGCGATTCCGTCCCAGGCGTCGCGGTACCAGGGCTTATCCCATTCGGTGGGTTGGCCCCACGGCACGTTGCCTTCCACCGCGGCGGCGTCGAGCTGGTCACCGGTAAAGCCGAATTCCACCTCGCCGGCCCCGGCGCCCCCTTCCGTGGTGAGGACGTAGGACGGCCCGCCGTAGATGCCGCTGATGGCGTTGGCGCAGAGCCGCTGGGCTTCCTGCAGATCGGCATAAAGCCGGTTCAGGTCACCGATGATGTTCTGCTCAGCCTGGATCAGGCCTTCATCGTCGTCCCAGTCGTCCTGACTGCGGCCCCGGGTCCGGGACAAAAAGTTGGCTGCGTCGGCTTTGACCGCGCTCAACCGGGTCTTGAGCGAATCGACAGTGTCCGCGTAGGCAAGCACCGCGGTATTGACCGTGCCTGCGTCTGTCACCAGGTCTTCGGCAGAGGTCGTCACGGGGGCGAAGGCCGAATACACCACCTCGGAGCCGGCGATCTCATACACCGAAGGCGTCTGCAGCCGGGACCAGGCCGCCGCAGAGTCCGCGGCGGTGGTGCTGACGTCGCCGACGGCGCTGACCAGGCCCGCGGCAGCGGTGCGGATCGTTTCGGGATCGGGCAGCACGGCCTCAAAGGCGGCGATGTCGATGCTCATGGATTCCCCCGGGTAAACAAACGAGACAGGAACGAGATAGGACGGTACGGACGACGGCGGCCGGCTTAGACGGGTTGCGGGCCCGGGCCGTAGTGGGCTGCCGGCTCGGCGGGCGGCGGCGGATCATCGGCCGCTGCCTGCGCGGCCTGCATTGAAGCCTCGCGGGCGTCGGCGTCCATCTGCGCATCCGCTGCGGTAAGGATGCCCAGGACGGTGTTCACTGCATTCACGGCGTTTGACGAGCGTCCCGCAATGTTGGTGAAGGCCGGATTAATGGTCTTTTCCGTCAAGGCACCCAACTCGGCACCCACCGGTTCGGCCATGCAGGCCGCCGACAACTCGGAAAGCCGCTCACCAACAGCTGTGAACTGGGTGCCGTAGCCCTCAAGCAGGGGTGCCACTTCCTGCAGCACCCCCGAGACAGCCTCCGGGCTGACGTTGTAACTCATCCGCTAGCCAATGTTCGCCACGGCGCTCTTGGCGCGGGACCCGGCGCTGGAGGCGGTCTGGTCATTAAGGTTCAGCGTCTGCTTAACCAGGGCAATGATGCTGCGGGTCTCATTGGCGGCATTCCGGAAACGGTTTTCCACGGCCTGGTACTCCTCGGAGACGCCGTCGGCCTGGAAGTCGGACATGGCCGCGTTGACGGCCTTTTCACGTTCGCCGATCAGCGACTCAAGCCGGGCGACAATGCTCTGGATGTCACCCTGCACGGCGGCAGAGGTATCGGTGTCATAGCTCAAACGATCCTGGGACATGGCAGTTCCTTTCGAAAACGGTTGGAAGGGGCTTAGCGCGAAGAACCGAAGCGGGCGGCGTCAAAGCTGGCCGCGCCCTGCTGCTGCGCTGCGTTGTCCGCGGACTCCTGGTCACCCATCTGGAACGAACGGTCCATCTCGGACTGGCCCATGAGGATCGCAGCGAGCGAACCGTTGAGCTCACTCGCGATTTCGTCCGTGCGGGCCTTGAATTCGTCGAAGCGCACCCGGCCCTGGCCGTTGAACTTGCCCTGCAGCGGTGTGACGGCGTCCATCAGGTTCCGGACCAGCTGGCCCAGATCTTCGTTGGAGTGTCCGGTCTGCTGCGTCAGCGTTCCAAGGGTCGAGGACCCCATATCGAATTTCATGTCAAACCACCTTCGGCACCTGCGTGCCCTCGTCCGGTCATTCCCCCCGCTGCCGGCCGGTCCCGTAGTTGCCAGGCCGTTTCCGCTGAGCGGTACCCCATCATCCAATCGGGCCGCCTGTCCGCGGTCAAGCGGCTGGCATGGGCAGAACTACCCATGTCAGGAGCCACTGCCTTAACTGCGCCTGCCCGGGATTGTCCCGGGGCCATGTAAGGATATGTAGCGTACTTGTTATCAGGGGGAAGGGGGACACTGTGGCGAGCGACTACGACAATCAGCTCATCGAGTCCGTCGCGGTGCGCCGGAACCGGCTGTTAACCGCCCTGCTCTACGGATCGAATCCCAACGAGCGGCGCTGGGCGGATACCGTCAAGCTCTTCCTCTTCAGCATCGCCCTTGCCGCTCTCATAGCTGCCGTGTGCGTTGGGTATTCGTTTGTCACCAATCTGCTGGAACAGAACCGGGCCAAGCAGGCTGAACAACAGCAGGGCAGCGCAGCAATTTCCAACGGTATTTATGACGGTATTTACGACGGCGGCGCGGCGCTTGAGCCCGCAACCCGCCTCAGCACCGAGACAGGAGCCTGGCCGCCATGGCGCATGCCTATACACGGGTGACACTTGTTGGCCAGCAGCGGCATCTCGATCTGCTGCTGCCCTCCGACCAGCCGGTGGCAGGACTGATGCCGCAGGTTCTTGACCTGCTGGAAGATGTTCCGCAGGCAGAAGTGGCGGCGAAGGTCCTGGTCGCTGCCGATGGCAGGGAACTGGCCCCCGAGCTCACCCTCGACGAAGCGGACATCCTGGACGGCTCCTCCCTTCAGCTGTGCAGCGCGTCCTCCGCTCCCCCGGCTCCGATCGTCTACGACGTCACCGATCTGGTGGTCTCGGAGACGGAAGACGTCCCCGGCCGCTGGAACCGGCGGTGGAAGGACACCACCGGTTCGGTGTTCGCTGCCTTTGGCCTCTGGGCCGGCGCGGAGCTGCTCACCAATGCAATGGCACCGCAATCGGCGTGGTGGCTCCTGGCCGCCCTCTCGGTGCTGGCCGCTGGGGCCGGGATCCTCCTGGGGCGGCGGGCTCCGGCCTCTGCCCTGGGCCCCGCGGTCCTTGGTGCGGGCTGGCTGGCGGGTACCGGTGCTGCCCTGCACGTCGCCGGCGTTATCGGCGCCGACGGGCAGGGCCCCGGCGGCCAGCACGGCTACGGGTACGCCGGCCTCCTGTTCGCTGCGGTTTCCATCCTCGCCCTCCTTGCCCTGGCCGCCGCGAACCGGCGGTCCAAGGCCATGTACACCGGGGCACTGATCCTGGGACTGGCCACCGCCGGGTGGGTGGGCGCCGTGGCCGTGACACCCTCCCCGGTCCACGCAGCCGCCCTCGCTTCGATCGCCGGTGTGCTGCTGCTGGGACTGCTGCCGGGACTGGCGCTGTCCGCCTCCGGACTGGCGGCGCTGGATGACTCGCGGGCCAAGGGCGGGCAGGTCACCCGCGTGGACGCACTGTCCGCGGTTGCCGCCGCCCATGGCGGACTGGTCGCCGGCACCGCTGCCGCCGCGGCGTCGGTGGCCGTTGGCCTGTGGATCCTGGGGACCGACACGGCCTTCCAGATCTGGTCGCTTCCGCTCATGGCGGTGCTGACCCTGGCCGTTTTCCTGCGGGCCCGGTCCTTCCCGTTGGCACCGGAGCGGCTGGCGCTGTACGCAACCACCGCCGTCGGCCTGGCCGCTTTGGTCATCGGCGCCAGCCGGTATTTCGCAGCCACCCCCTGGGTTCCGGGAGCGGGTGTGCTGCTTCTGGCGGCCGCCGTCTGGCTGGCATTGGCCCTGGAGGTTCCGGATCACACCCAGGCGCGGTTCAGGCTGGCGGCGAAGCGGCTGGAAACCCTGGCGATCCTCGCCTCGGTACCACTGGCCGCGGGTATGTTCGGGATTTTCGCGCAACTGCTGGAGAGCTTCTAGATGACTTCCACCGATCCCGCCGGCGGCTTCGGCGCCCCGGCCCCCGTCTCGCCGGATGGTTTTGAGTCCACCCCGCAGCGGCTGCGGCGCACACTGCGGACCCGCCCCGCGGAAGGACCGGGACGCCGGGTCTTCCAGCAGGCGGCGGACATGTTCCGCGGCGACGACTATCCACAGTCCCTCGCCGAAGCCGCGGCCGGGGTGCAGCAGCCGGTCACCACCGGCCGCCGGATCGCGGTCATCGGTACCCGCGGCGGCGCCGGGCGCTCCACGGCAGTGGCCCTGCTGGCCCGCACCTATGCGTCGCTGCGGGCTGACGCCGCGGCAGCCGTCGACCTGGCCGACGCCGGGACATTGGCCCTGCGGCTTAACGCGCCGGACGCCCCGCCGCTGGACGCCATCGCGGCCCGGCTGGGGCGCACCATCCCTGGATCCCTCGCGGAGCTGCGCGGCTTCGTTACCTCGCCGGGACCGGAAAACCTGCTGGTCACCGGACGCCGCGGCGTCCCCGGTGCTCAAACCGCAACGGACGACGACGCCCTGCACCTCTCGCGGGTTCTCTCCCGCTACTGCCCGGTTACCCTGTTCGACTGCCCTCCGGGGTTGGGCGGCGTGAATGGGCAGCGGGACCAGGTCCGGTGGGCACTCCAGGAGGCGCATCTGGCGCTGTACGTTACCCCGGCCAGCGTGGCAGGGCTGGATGATGCCGCGGAGGCGGCGCAGCTGTGGCACCAGGATCCGGCGCGGGCCGGAGTCCCCCTCCTGGTGGTGCTCACCCGCACCTCGCCCCGCAGCCCGTTCAACCCCGCCGCCGAGGCCCGGCGGCTGCGCCGCAGCGGCGTGGATACCGCCGTCCTGGACTATGACGCCCACCTGGCTGCCGGCGTCGAAATCCAGCCGCGGCTGCTTTCACGATCGGTCCGGCTGCAGGGTACCCAGCTTGCCGCCCGTGTTCTCGCCGCCGCTTCCACCGCCCCGGGGATGCCGGCCCGGCCCGCAGCGGCCCGCCAGGCCGATACCGGATCCCGCTCCGGCCGCAGGGCACGCACATGAGCGTCAAACTGCTGCACCGGCCCGCCCGCACCACCCCTCCAGCCCGCAGCATGGAGGCGTTCACCCTGGACGCGCCGCCGCAGATCGAAGGCGGCAAGGGCGGGATGAACATGATGTCCCTGGTCCCGCTGCTCGGGGCCGGCGTCTCCATGACCGTGATGATGCTCTTCCGCGGCTCCCCGCTGGCAGCCGTCGGGGCGCTGATGATGATCGTGACGATCCTCGCCTCGATCGTGATGATGGTCAGCCAGCGCGGCAAGCAGGGACGGGCCCGGCGCGAACAGCGGGAGAACTACCTCGAATACCTGGAACGCTCCCGCCGGACGCTGCGGCTGCAGGAGCAGGAAGCCGCAACAGTGGCCCGCGGCGCCAATCCGCCGCCGGACGCCCTGTTCGACATCATCCGCAACCCCCACCGCATCTGGGAACGCCGCCGGCACAATGAGGACTTCCTGCACACCCGCCTGGGCTCCGGCACCCGCCGGCACCGGGAAATCACCGTCCTCGATTCCGGGTCCGCGCTGGCCCGGGATGACACCTTTATGGCCACCGAACTCGAGATCCTCAAGCGCCGCTACGAAGCCAGCCCGGACCTGCCCCTCACGGTTCCGCTCGACGGCGCCGGGAACGTCAGCGTGGTGGGCTCCCGTCCCTTCGTGCTCCAGGTCGCCCGGCTGCTGCTGCTCCAGAGCAGTGCTTTCCATTCCCCGGAGGACCTGCATCTGGCCCTCGCTGCCGGCGGCGAGGCACGCGCCGACTGGGAGTGGGCCACCTGGCTGCCGCACCTGGCCGACCAGGGATCCACGCACCGCACCGGGCCGCTGCGCCGGCTGGCACCGGACATGGATACCCTGGCCGACCTGCTGCAGCAGGACCTGACCAACCGTTCCAGCCTGGCCGCGGAATCCCGCAAGAACTTCCTGCGCGGCGGCATCGGCACCGCACTGCCGCGGCTGCTGGTCGTCTCGGACAAGTACGGTCAGCTGCCCGCCGAGCTGCCCCTCCCGGACCGGCAGTCCTCCTCCGGCCAGCTCGGCATCACCACGCTGCACCTCGCCGCCGAACGCGGCCAGGAACCCGGCGAGGTGGCGGTCCGGATCTCCGAAACGCCCACCGGTTTCCGGCTGGAAAACTACCGGGTGGACCCGGTGGAGCCGCGGGTGGAAGAAGGCACCCTGGATCCGCTGCCGCCCGCGCTGGCCGAGGCGCTGGCGAGGTCCCTGGCACCCCTGCGCCTCTCCCCCGATTCCCTGGAACACGACACCGCCGGCAGCTCCGAAGGCTTCCTCGAGATGCTCGGGCTCTCGCCCGCGCTGGACGAGGCGGATATCCGCCGGCTCTGGCAGCCGCGCAGCGAAGTGGACTTCCTCCGGGTTCCGCTCGGCGCCGACGACCGCGGCCGGCCGGCGCTCCTGGACCTGAAGGAATCCGCGCAGTTCGGCCACGGACCGCACGGCCTCTGCGTGGGTGCCACGGGTTCGGGCAAGTCCGAGATGCTGCGTTCCCTGGTGGTTGGCCTGCTGGCCACCCATCCGCCGGAGCTGCTGGCCATGGTGCTGGTGGACTACAAGGGCGGCGCCACCTTCGCACCGTTCGCTGACGCACCGCAGGTCACCGGGGTAATCACCAACCTCTCCGACGATGTCAGCCTGATTGAGCGCGTCTACGCCAGCCTGTCCGGCGAAATCCAGCGCCGGCAGGAAGTCCTGAAGGACGCCGGCAACCTGGCCAACATCACCGATTACCAGCTGCACCGGCAGCACCGCATGGTCCAGGGCGAGGACGTTGCCCCGCTGCCGCACCTGGTGGTGATCATTGACGAGTTCGGTGAGCTGCTCACGGCCCGGCCGGACTTTATCGAGCTCTTCCTCTCCATCGGCCGGATCGGGCGCTCCATCGGCGTGCACCTGCTCCTCTCCAGCCAGCGCATCGAAGGCGGCAAGCTCCGCGGCCTGGACACGTACCTGTCCTACCGGATCGGCCTGCGCACCCTCTCCGAGTCCGAGTCCCGCACCGTGCTGGACACCCCGGATGCCTTCCACCTGCCCCCGGTTCCCGGCTTCGGGTACCTCAAGGTGGACACCACCACCTACACCCGGTTCAAGGCCGGCTACGTGTCCGGTCCGCTGGAGGACGCCGCCCCGCCCGCTCCGGAGGACCACGACGACGACGCGGCACCGGTGCTGCCCGTGCCCCGCTACGCGGCGTCTCTGGAAACCAGGAGCCAGGCCGAGGGTGCGGCACCCGGCGCAGCCTCGACGTCGTCCTCCAAACGGACCACCGGTCCCACCGTCCTCTCCACGCTGATGCAGACCCTCTCCCGCTTCCCGCGCGCCGTGGACCCGATCTGGCTGCCGCCGCTGCCCCGCGGCCTGGCGCTGGACACTGCCGCCGGCGGAGTGCTGACCACCAGCCAGGGCCTGCGGCTGAACTCCGGCGGCAACCTTTCCATCCCGATTGGCCTGCTCGATGACCCGGCCAAGCAGTGGCAGGGCATCTGGAACCTGGACCTGGCTGCGAACGGCGGCAACGCCGCGATCGTCGGCGGCCCGTCCACGGGCAAAAGCACCGCCCTGCGGACCATCGTCGCTTCGCTGGCCCTGACGCATTCGCCGTCCGAAGTCGGCATTTACGCCGTTGACCTGCTGGGCAGCTCCCTCCTCCCGTTGGAAGGCCTGCCGCACGTCGGTGGGGTGGCAGTGCGCACCAACCGGGAAGTTATCCGCCGGACCGTCGATGAAATCCTGGGGATGCTTACCCACCGGGAACGGATCTTCGAGAAGTACCAGATCGATTCCCTCGCCACGCTCCGCAGCCTCTGCGCGCAGGGACGCATTCCTGAACTGCCCAGTGCCGACATTGTCCTGGTGATGGATGGCTACGGACAGCTGTCGGATGAGTTCGAGGACATCGAAAAGTCCGTTCACGCCCTGATCAGCCGCGGCGGCGGGTACGGCATCCATGTGGTGGTCACCTGCTCCCGTATGAACGAAATCCGGATTGCGCAGCAGAGTTTCTTCGGGAACCGCATCGAGCTGCGGCTGGCCGATCCCGGCGAATCCGCGCATGGACGCAAGCTGGCCGAGGCACTGAGTCCCGGTACGCCCGGACGGGCCCTGACCGACCGGAAGCTGCAGGGACACCTGGCCCTCCCCCGGATCGATGGCAGCCCCGACGACGGTTCCGCGGTCCAGGGCACCCGCGACCTGGTGACCGCCGTCGCCGCGTCCACCGACGGGCGGGCCATGGCCGTGCGGGTGCTGCCTGCCATTGCCCCCGCCGATCCCGGCGCCGTGCCCTCCTTCCCTGGCTTGGTGCCGCTTGGCCTGCGGGAAACGGACCTTGGCACCGAGAACCTGGACCTGCAGGGCCGCGAAAACCACCTGGTGGTGATGGGCGATGACAGTTCCGGCAAGTCCAACGTCCTCAAGACCCTGATACGGACGCTGGCATCCCAGCACAGCGCCGAGGGAATTGTGTTCGCGGTCTTTGACCCGAGGCGCTCGCTCACCGGCGAAGTGGCCGACGATTATCTGGGCGGCTACGCCACCAGCGCCGCGCTGGCTGAGAAACTGGCCGGCGCCGTCGCCGCCGAACTGGAAAAGCGCGTGGCCGCGACGCCGGAGGAAGTGGCCGCCGCCCCGCGCGTGGTGCTCATCATTGACGACTACGATGTCCTGACCGCCGGCGGTTCCTCGCCGCTGTCCCGGCTGACTCCGTACCTGCCGCTGGCACCGGAAATCGGGCTCCATACCATCCTGACCCGGCGCGTGCGCGGAGCCAGCCGCGGCATGTACGAATCCTTCTTCACCGCTCTGCGCGACTCCGGCAGCGCTACCCTGATCCTCTCCGGGGACCGCACCGAAGGCGCACTGATCAACGGGGTCCGGGCCCGCACCCTGCCGCCGGGCCGCGCCCAGCTCATCCAGCCCGGCCGCCCGGTGCAGATGCTGCAGCTGTTCCTCAACGATCCGGCGGACACGGCAGCCGCAGTTGGAACGGCTGGATCAATAGCAGGGAGCGGACATTGAGTACACGTTGGACAGTCCTCAGCGTTCAGGAGCCGCAGCAGAAGCTGCTGGTTGAAGCCCTGCTGGAAACGATGCCGGAAAAGAGCATGCGGGAAGCCGCAGACGGCCAGGTCATCGAGATCGTCGACGGCGAACGGGTTCCCCTGGTGCTCGAACTTCCCCGGCGGATCCAGGTGCCCGGCGAGATCCTGCGCCTGTGCCGCGGAGCCGAGGTCAGCGCCCCCGCCGGAACCGGCATCCCGGCGTTCTTCACGGCCGAAGGAACCGGGTCCACTGAGCCACTGTGGTGGCTGGACGTGTACGCCGTAGGTGGGGCACCCGACGGCGGCACGCTGGCTGATGCGCTCACCCACGCCATCGCCCGCCGCACCAGCGGCGTGGTGCTCCTTCCGGACGGAGTACGTTCCTAATGCACGATTCCGCCTACGACTTCCTGACCCCCTCAACCGCCATGGTCTTCTGCGACCAGCCGGTGGTGGGGCTGAGCCCGTGGCTCACCCGGGCCTGCGCCGGCGCGGTGGAAGCCAGCCGGCGCTTCGTGGTGCTGACCCCGTCCACGTCTTCGATCACCCTGCCGTTGTCCGCCCTGCTCGATGGTCAGTCTGCGGCTTGGATGGCGACGGGCGCTGACGGCGGCTTCTTTGATGCGGCGACAGGCCGGGTGCAGTCGTGGGACGGCGATGGTCTACGTCCCGGCGGCGCCGTGGCCGATGACTTCCTCTCCGCGGAACGCCTCCAGAGCGCGTACCTGCATGTCCGGGCCAGTGTGTTCCATCCGGCTTCCCACTCCACCCGCGCCGGTTCCTTCACCGCGCGGGTCTTCGAAGCGGTCACGGGATCGGCGCCCGTCGGCTGGGGACTGTACGAGCCGGTCAGCGAACCCTGGGACGAAGCAGCCTTCTCCGATTTCTGCCACCGCCGGTCCCCGCGCAGCACGCAGCTGGTGGTGCTGGGCGCTTCTCCTGGGGCTCCAGGCAGTCCGGGGCAGGCGGCCGGGAGCGTCGCCGTCGTCACCGTGGAGCGCACCCGGTCCGGCGTGCTGGAAAGCCTGGAACTCCTGGCTGAGGCTGCCGCTCCGCTGGACGACGCCGGTCTCGATGCCTTCCTGGCAGCCATGCACGCGGCCCGGGCGCGCAGTGCGGTGCTGGCCTACGGTCTGGGCTACACCTCGCTGGCCCGCCCGGCCCGGTTCACCGGCACTGCTGTCCCCGGCTGTGCACTGTTTGGTCCCGAGGCGCTTGCGGGCACGCCGGCGCAAGCCGCACTGACGCTGGCTGGTCCGCGCGCCGGGCTGCTCGGCACCGCGCCGGCGCAGTCCCTGGGTGTGCGGTATGCGCCGGAGCCCGTTGCGGGAGAAGCACATCCGCTGGAGGCCTACGCCCGGCTGGCGCTGGAGCTCGGTGGAACTTCTGAGGGCACGCCGGCCTGATTCGGAAACCCGCGCCGGCGGGGGTGCCACGGCGCCGCAGACCCCGCCGACTATCTGTGCGCAGCGGTCAGGCGACGGTGAAGTGCCGATCCCCGAAATAAACAGTGCTGCCGGTGGGAGCGAGGATCGGACTGTGGGCTTCCAAAGCGACGTGGCGGCCGTCCGGAGCCACGATCGAACTGCCGTTGGTCGAATTCCGGTCGGTGACCCAGAGTCCCGAAGCACCGTCCGCCTGCAGATGCAGATGGGTTTTGGACACCGACCGGCCCATGTCCGCGAAGTCGATCAGCTGGTCGGTGCTCTCCCCGATCCCCGCCGCCGGGTTGCGTCCCAGCAAGGCGGTTCCCGCGACCCGGACGGTCGCACCGTCATCGAACGTCAACAGGCGGCCCGCGCCCCGCGGGCGAGAGACGACCCGGGTCATTTCGACGTCGTCCTCATCGTCGCTTCGGTCCGCAGCAGGGGCCGGCATCGGGAAAGCGGCCAACGCCGAAGCCTGAGCAGACGGCGAAACCTGAGCGGAGGCTTGAGCTTGAGCGGGTGCTGCAGCCGGGCGGGCTACTCCCGGGACACTGCTGATCGGCCCGGATCCGGTTGATTCTTCGGCTGCAGGCGCCTGCCCTGGGTTCCCGGGCGCCGGAAAGCCTGCACCGATGCGCCCAGCAGGATCCCCCGCCGGTGTTGTGGGAGAACCCGCCCGAGCCGCGGCGGATGAGGAAGCCGATGCGAACGCAGCCGGTGCAGCTGGCCCGGCTGCGCGCACGCCTGCTGCTACTGCCACGGGCCCGGCTCCACCCGACGCCGCCGCTCCCGATTCCGCCGCCAGTTCCGGCCCCGGTGCGCCTTGGATCCAGCGCCCGCCGGTCAGCAGCGGATTCCGGCCCGCGCGGATATCCACCATCAGGGTCCGGGCAGCCTTGTCGTGCCAGCCCTGCCTGCGGTGAGGGTAGTCCCAGAGGTTGGAAACCGTCAGGATCCAGGGGCCCACCACCGTTACGGCGGAAGCGAGCAGCAGCAGGTTACGCACCAGGGCGGCGGGAAAACCGGGTGGGTTGCCGTCCACCGCTACTGTCCGGAGGCCCAGCAGCCGGTTGCCCGGGGTCTGGCCGCTGCCGGCCTCCCAAAGCCAAAGCCACAGGAGATATGCGGCTGCGCCCACCGCACAAAGGATCAGGGCCAGCCGGCCCGGGATGCTCAGGACGACCAAGGCCAGGACCAGAAGGGGAACGCTGTCCACCGCCCGGGCAGCCAGCCGCTGCCCGGCGGTGGCGTTCACAAGATTCGGGTTTGTTGCCATGACCTTCTTCGTTCCTAGCTGTTTCAATTCCCGCCCATCATCGGTGCACCGGAGCTCCCAGAGCCTTAGCTGTCTGGGGCGCTGCTCATCTGGTCCAGGAGTTCAAGGTCTGCCGCCGTCACCAGCTGGGACGTCACCGCGTGCTCCACCAGACGGGCCCGGCGGTTCACGGCCAGCTTCCCGGGTCCGCCCCGCAGTCCGGCCACGCCTACCCGGTCCAGCTTCTCGCAGACGTTGTCCAGTTTCCGGTTGAAGCGGGTCTGGGACCAGCCCAGCCGGGCGGCGGCGTCGGCCGATGTTGGCAGCGCACTGTAGCCCGTGCCGTCACGGCGCAGCAGCGGTTCGGCCAGCGCCACGATCACTGCCCGCTGTGACTCGGTGAAGACTACCGGGCCGATGGTCGTTTCACCGGATCCGGACCCGTCCAGCGGATCCTGGCGGAAGGCGGGGGTCTTGAGGTGGACGTCGAATTCATACGTTGTGGGGCCGGCCGTGAAGATGACCCTGGTCTGCTCAAAAACCAGCGGAATCCTGGCGCCGGGAGCCACCCAGGCCTGCATTCCCCCGGTGGAATCGGAAATGGTTGCGGAGATCCGGCTGCCGATGTTGGTCAGCCACCACATGGAATGCTCCTGCGAGACTGTCAGGAACTGCCGGTGCAGGTAGGGGTTGTCATCGATCGCCAGATCCCCCTCGCGCCCGATCCGGAACACCGTTCCGTCATCGGGTTCGTGCCACTCCCCGCTAAAGTCGATCGCAAGATCCCCCAAGATCCTTCTCCTCATGTGTTATGCCCTGCAGCAGACCGGTCCGGCACCCGCTGCGGCCGGGTCCCGGGTCAAGAGCACAGCTGCTCATCAGGCTTATTATGTCCCATCCCGGGCGCAGCCCGCGGCCGGGAGGGGGATCGCTTAGCCGGAGCAGGCTGCGACCGGTTCAGAGGCACGTCCGTTGGAGCGGGCAACCTGGACCTCAATACAGGTCTCATTTCCGGTTGCCGGAAGGACGGCCTGCGGTTCGGCGGTCCGGACCAGCTCCCCCTGGCTGGTGGCCGTAACGCTGCGCCACAGGTAGATGTCGCCTTCCTGCGGCTCCGGGTTGGTCCAGGTGAATACGGCTTCGCCGGCTTCCTGGGTTCCGTTGAGACCGGCGGGAGGCGCCACGGCTCCGTCGAGTCCGCCCAGGGCGTTCGACGGCGGTTGGGTGGGCGCCGGTGCGGCCTGCCTCGGTGCGTCTCCGCGCGGAAGGAAGATTGCCAGCAGCACTATCGCCAGGATCACGACGGCGGCGGCACCGGCCAGCGTGCGGCTGCGGCGGCGGCGTGCCGTTGACCCAGGTATGGAAGAGTCTGGAATCGAAGACTCCCGGGCAGGCGACGGGTCCTGCTCCGGTGAAACACCCTGTTCCGGGCGGCCGTTTGGACCCGACGGCGCCCGCACCAGCCCGCTGCCCGCCGGCCCGGGGGGTGCTGACAGGCCGGCGTTCGAGGCCGCCGGCCGAAGCACTGTGCCCTGGGGCCATTCCTCCGGCAGGGGTTCGGCTTCGGACCCGCTTCCGGATCCGGCTGTATCCGCCCAGGCTCCGGGCCCGGCGAGCAAATGCTGGGCGCCCCTGAGAGTGGGCGGGAACGTTGTAGCGGATGGATCAATCGACACGACGCGGCGCACCCGGGTCTTTTCCTCGTCCTCATCCTCCGCCTCAGGGGTTTGCCGGCCGGATTCCTCCAGGACGGCGAACTCCGTGACAGCGAGGTTCAGCTCGGTCTGGGTGCGCTGCAGCGCCAGGGCGAAGGCGTAGGCGGAGGAGTACCGGGAATCCGCAGACTTGGCCATGGCCGTGGCAAGCGCGAGTTCCAGCGATTCTGGGACATCACTGCGCCCGGTTGGCCGAAGCGGCTCGGAAATGATCCGGTCCATCAGATCGCGCTGCGTGTTGCCCCGGCCCGGCCGCATAAACGGTGAACGTCCGGCAAGCAGGGTGTAGAGCGTGGCGCCAAGGGCATAGATATCCGCCCGGATCCCGTCGACGCGGGCACCGGAGAGCGCCTCCGGCGGGGACCAGGGAATGGACATCCCCAGATGCTCATCGTCCTCGGTGTCCATGGTGCCGGAAATACCGAAGTCGGTCAGGGCCGGCCGGTTGTAGTCGGTGGTCAGGATATTGGCGGGTTTGATGTCGCGGTGTGCAATCCCGGCCCGGTGCGCGGTTTCGACGGCGGAAGCCACCTGGATTCCCACGGCCAGTACCTCGGACAGTGGCAGCCCTCCCTGCCGGTAGCGGGCATCCAGGCTGGGCCGGGAGCAGTACTCCATGGCCAGGTAGGAGCGCCCCTCCGCCGTGATGTCCGCCTCGTAGATGGTGACGATGTAGGGGTGGCTGGACAGCTGTGCCATCAGGTTGGCTTCGGCTTCGAAGCTGGCCCGGGACGCTTCGGTGCGCAGGCCCGACAGCAGGACTTTGACCGCTACCCGCCGGCGGGGCCGGTCCTGTTCGTAGAGGTAGACGTCGGCAAAACCGCCCGATCCCAGGTGCTCCAGGAAACGGAACCCGGGAATCCGGGGCGGCGGCGCGGGTGGCCGTTTCGTCATGCCAGTCCCTCAAACCGGATCGAAACGTTGTCCCCCAGCTCAGCGATGTCCCCGTCCAGCAGGATGGCTGCTTCGCCCTGCGCAAGACGGCGGGGCAGCTGCCCCTCCCGGATCAACACCGTGCCGTTGGTCGAGAACAGATCCCGCAGCATAACGTGCCAGCCCTCAAGCCGGATTTCGGCGTGTGACCGGGAGATATCGCCGCTTTCGCTCGGCACCTGGACCATCCGTGGGAGCGCCGCACCCTGGACCCGCGCTGCGGAGGGCTGCCTGCCGATGATGGCGTTACGGTCAAGTTCATAGACCGGACCGGTGGAGAGCCGCATGGTGCCCAGGCTCGGCCGCGGGACCGGCCGCGGTTCACCGGACAGCTCAGCACCGCAGGTCCGGCAGCTTCCGGCGGTCGGCGGACTAACATGCCCGTGCGGGCATTCCCGGGCCAGGACAGTTGGCCCGGTTCCGGCCGGGGCGGCGCCGGGATCCGCGGCGCCGGGGGCTCCCGTGCCGGGGGCTCCCGCGCCGGGGCCGGGTGAGCCGGCGCGGTCAGAGCGGATCGTGGATGTGTCTTCCCCGCCGTTGGCTTCAGCATCTCGCTGGCCTTGGGTTCCTTCCACCGGAGCGCCTGGCTGCGGGGTGCCGGGCAGCGGGGTTCCGGGCTGGGGGTTGAAGCCCATGATGGTGTCTCCGTCATGGTCCTCGGTGACCGGCGGCAGGGTTTCCGTCGGCTCCCCTTCGTCGGCAGCTGCCTCGGAGACCGGGCGCGGCACGTCCGCCGAGGACACCGGCGGCGGGGTGAGTTTCAGCCACGGCACGGCGTCGCTCAGGTCAGGGGTGACGGACTCGGCTCCGGACTGATCCGGTTGCCGGGTCCGTACCGGGACTTCAGCAACGCGTGGAGCGGCGGCGGCCGCAGCCGGCACAGCTGGTGGCACCGGCGGTACAGCGGTTGCCGGTGCCGCCGGAGGCAGCGGTGGAACCGATGACGTGGCAGGGGACGGCACGGGCGGGACATCGGCGGTGGGAGCGGCGGCGGCGCTTGGCGGGACGGTAGTCGGCGGGACGGTGGTCCGTGAAGCGCCGGGCGTTGACGCGGGAACAGCTGCGGAAGCCGACGGCCGGGAACTGCGGGCGGCACCAAGGTCGAGCTCAAGCTGCGACACGGTGGCCATCCCCTCACAAAGAGTCAGGAGGAGCGGGGATTCAACGGCGTCGTCCCGGGCATCGGTGACCGTCAGCACGGCGTGCCCGTCAGCGGGCAGCACCTGCTCACTCCAGGTACGCAGGTGCGCACCGGAGATGGAGGAGTTGTCTTCGCTGATAGCCAGTTCCAGCGGTCCGCGCAGCAGCACGTGCATCCGGTCATCCACGGACACCAAACCAAAGGGCGGCAGGTGGCTCAGCGAACCTGCCAGTCCCCCGGTGATGGCTTCAAAAACGGCATCCAGTGACGCATCGCCGGAGAGGACATCCCAGACTTCATTTACCCGGGCCTGACCGCTGCCCGGAGGCAGCAGGACAAGCCGGGAATTCCGGGCCAGGGCGATCCAGGCCCCCGGGCGGTACCGCAGGCCTTCCATCACTGGCCGTTTTCAGCCGTTTCCGGGGCCGGGTCAGCCCTGGGCGTCCCGGGACCGGAGGCATCGGGCTGCTCTGGTTCCCGTACTGCGGGTCCGGGCAGCGTGATCGCTCCGGAGTCCGGGTTGCCGGCGCCCGATTCGGCGTCAATCACCAGGACGGTCACGTTGTCCCGTCCGCCGGCGCGCAGTGCGGCCTGGACCAGCGCCGAGCAGGCGTCCTGCGGGTTGGCTACGGCGGAGAGGATCTGGAAGATATGCCCGTCGCTGACCTCTCCGGTCAGGCCGTCGGAGCAGACCAGCAGTCTGTTGCCCGGCTCCACCGGGATCAGCCAGAAATCCGCATTGGTGTCGTTGCCGGTGCCAAGGGCGCGGGTCACCACATGGCGGCGTGGATGGACCAGTGCCTCATCCGGGGTGATTTGGCCAAGGTCCACGAGTTCCTGGACCTCGCTGTGGTCCACGGTGATCTGCTCCAGCACGCCGCGGGAGAGCCGGTAGGTTCGGGAGTCTCCAACGTTGAATACCAGCCAGTACGGCTGGGACTCCTCCTGGACCAGCACCGCTCCGGTGAGTGTGGTGCCGGCGCGGCCTCCGGTGGCCTCCCGGATCTGCCGGTCGGCTTTGGCCAGCAGTTCCTCCACCTCGGCTGCCGGTACCTCAGGCAGGTGCTCCCCGACAATCCGGGAATCGCCCAGGGTGCGCACGCAGATGCTGCTGGCGACCTCACCGGCTTCGTGTCCGCCCATACCGTCTGCGACGGCAAAGATGGGATCAGCGGCGATCAGTGAGTCCTCGTTCAGTTCCCGTCTCAGGCCGCGGTCTGAGGCATAGCCGAAGACTGCTTGGAGTTCCAACGCCTCAGATGTCGTTTCGTCGGAGTTCATTCACGCCCTATCCGGAAGCTGCACTGTGATGATGCGGCTGTAGTGATGTGCCTAACTGCTCTTCCCATTACCCTAACGGACCTCCCCCTCATCAGCAGTGCTGCGGCGGCGGGTCATGGCGGAAAACGCTGCGCGCAGTCCGGACCGCGTCCCGTCAGGCTGCTGACCGGGCCACAGGCTGCTGCGGCGGTCAACCCGCAGCCGGTTCGTCCGCCGGCCGGTTCGACGGTCAAGGCGCAGCGAGCGCAGGGAGTAGCGGGCCCGCTGCCGGGACCAGAACCCGACGGACCCGTCGAGCTGCCCGCGCAGCTCCTCCACCTCCTGCCAGTAGGCCTGCACCTCGGCTTCGGCCGGGTCTCCGGGGCCGAAGATCCCGGCATCGGCCCGCCGCGCCAGAGCGGACGTGGTTGCCGCCCCGGAGGGGAATGCTCTGCCCAGCACTGCGGCGTCCTCCCGGCGGGTCTGCCGTCCGGTCAGCAGGACACCGTGGTCCGCGGCAGCACTGAGCACTTCGCGCCAGCCGCCGGCAACCCGCTGTGCGGGCCCTCCGGCGGTCCGCCGCTGTTTCCTCCGCCGCCGCTTGAGCAGCAGGATCACCAGGAGCGGGCCAAAGAGCACAACCAGGGGCAGCGACGCCACGGCCAGCACGCGCAGGAGGCCGGAGACGGTCTGCCAGAGATCGTCTTCCTTCTGCTCCGCATCCTGCGGATCGGCCGCAGTGTCCGGCGGGAGTTCAGCCGGTTCCTGCGGCGGCGGAGGCGGCTGCAGAACCTGCGGTTTCGGCGTGGATTTGGGCTGCTGCTGCGGCGGGACCGGCTCATTATCCTCGTCCGGGGTGGGGAAGAACGGCACCCAGCCGACCCGGTCAAACTCGATCTCCACCCAGGCGTGCACATCGTCGCCGGTGATCTCAATCTTCTCCGGCGCCGATCCCAGATCTTCCCAGTCCGGGTAGAAACCCATCACCACCCGGGCGGGGATACCCAGCTTCCGGGCCATCAGTGCCATCGCGGTGGCGTACTGCTCGTCGTCACCCACCATCTGCTCGGCGTCGAGCAGGCGTACCATCCGGGCGGCGCCGTGACCCGGAAGGGACGGGGTCTCTCCGTCCTTGCCGTTGCTGAAATAGCCTTCCGTAGCCAGGATCTGCTGCAGCCGCCGCACCCGCTGGATGGGCGTGGTCTCCTCGCCTGCGTATTCGGTGGCTTTGACACCGATGACCGGGGGTTCGCCCTGCAGCCGCGGCTGCACCGAGTCGGCGAACCCGTACTGGGCCAGCTGCGCGTCGTCGTACTCCTCGGGGAACAGGACCCGGGCTTCATAAGTGTCGCCGTCCCCCACACCGGCAGCGGTCAGCAGCGTGGCGGAACCGGCGTCGTAATACAGGCCGCCCGAAATATCCTGCCCGCGTTCCCCGGAGGTTCGCAGTGCCTGAACCTCGCCTCCGGCCGGCAGCCACACACCGTTATAGCCGCTGATGGTGAACCGCAGGGTCGCCTCGGTGCCCCGCGCGGACTCCTGCGCGCCGCCCAGGGTCCCGGCGTCGCCCACCCGGGCATACCCGCCCTCCGACTGCGTACTCACGTCATAGACCACACCGTCGTACGCGTCCATGGCCGCGAGCCGCACCCGCTGGCCCTCGGGCAGCCCTTCCACACTGAACAGCGGCGTGTCCGCGTTGTCCTTGACGTAGCGGCGGAAGTCGGTGAGCGGACTGGGATAGTTGAACAGGTCCACGGGCGGTTCGACGGCGTCGCGCAGCACCCTGCGTTCCGCATCCACCCCAAGCAGGGGTGCGGCAGCCAGGGACAGGACAGCCGCGCCGGCCAGCACTGCAGCGCCGTACGCGGTCCGCCGGATCCGTGCCGCCCGCGCCGGAGCGCTGTCCACAACGATGGAATCCGGGGCGCCGGCGGCGGCACCCGTGACAGAACCTCCGGCGGCCGCGCGGCGCTGGGCGGACCGGCGGCGGTAGGCCAGGAAGGCCAGGAGCCCGGCCGCCAGCAGGACCGCCCGGAACCCGGGCAGAGGGGCGTGTTTGGTGCCGAAAGCGATGCCGGAGGCAAACAGCGCCAGTACCGGCGCGGCGGGCCAGTACGGGTGGCGCACCCGCCAGCACAGCAGCCCGGCAGCCAGCGCGCAGGCCAGGCTGAGCAGGAAGGGCACCACCAGCATCCCGCCGGCGGTACCCACCGGGGCAGCGACGGTCAGCAGGTCCTTCCAGGCGAAGACGACGCCGAAGACCAGCACCCGCAGCGATGCGAAGGTGGGCAGCACTCCGGCGGCGGCTTCCACCGGCGCAGCCAGGGCCGAGCCGAGCACCAGATAGGTTGCGGTGGCCGCTCCGGCCGTGGTCCAGGCTCCCCAGCCGCGCACTGTTGCCGCGCCGGCCAGCAGCAGGCCCAGCACAATGCCCCCGATTCCGGCTACGAGGTAGCGCGGATCTGAGCCGAAGGTGGGGCCGAAGCCCAGCAGCCCGGCGAGCAAAAGCAGTACCAGCGCGGCGGCTTCCAGGCCCGGCCGCAGCAGTCCGGACCGCAGCAGGGCCGCGGCGGAGACCCGGGGAGCCGGCTGGCGGATCCGGTCCCGGCGCGGGGCGTCGACGCTCATGCGGTCCCCTTCCGCACCAGCGCGGGCAGACCGTCCAGATCCCCGCAGGACAGGACGGTCAGGTCGGCGATGTCCCGGCGCCCGGGCTGCTGGCCTTCGGCGCAGCGCACGGCGAGGCAGCGGATACCCGGGGCGATGGCTGCAGCCGCGGACCGCAGGACCGATGCGCTCACGTCCGTGCCGGTCACCAGGATGACTACCGAGGCGTTGGGCACGGCGTCAGCGGTCAGGGCAGCGAGTTCGCGGGTTCCCTGCCGCCGTTCGGTGCCGTCCACCCGGGTCAGTTCATCCAGCAGGATCCGCGCGCTGCCGCTGCGCAGTGCCCCGTCCTGGGTGAGGACGGTGAGGTCCCGCTGTTCACGGATGGCCTGCAATCCCAGCGACCCGGCCACCGAAACCGCCAGCTCAAAGTCCTGCGCGGAGGAATAATCGGCCAGATTGGTGGACAGGGCAACGGCCAGATGGGAGCGGCGGGTCTCCTCGAACTGGCGGACCATCAGGGTGCCCGTGCGGGCAGTGGTTTTCCAGTGGATATGCCGGCGGTCATCACCGGGAACATATTCGCGCAGGGCATGGAAGGCGACGTCGGCAGTGGACAGTTCCCGGGTGGGCAGGCCTTCGAGGTCCTTGATGAAGCCGGTTGCGGACCCCTGCAGGGTCACGGTCCGCGGATGGACAAACAGGTCCACCGGGTCGGTCCAGACCAGCCGCCGTCCCATCAGCGCAAACGGGTCCTGCCGGACGGATTCCACCGGTCCCACCACGATCATGGCGCGCTTCTGCGTGGGAATCCGGAAGAGCTCCTCGTGTTCGGCGCCGGGGGCCATGCGCGGCAGTTCAAAGACGGCGGTGGCCGCGCCGACGGGCAGTTCCAGCGTGGCCGGCATGAGCAGGCGGCCGCCGGGATTGCTGACGGTCAGGGACCCGACGGCGTCGTCCCCCACGGCCACCCGGGTGCGGGCCAGGTCCAGGCGTACGGCATAGGCCTGGCGCCCGATGATGAACCCCGTGGCGGCGGCCAGCACCAGTGTCAGCAGCGCGGCGGCGATCAGCAGTTCCCGCCAGCCCAGCACTCCCCCGGCCAGCCAGCAGGCCAGCGTCAGCCCGGCCACCGTCCAGCCCAGGGACGTAACGCTTCGCGCCGCGGCGGACGCTCCCCTGCGTACCTGGCCGGCAGCCGTGCCGAGGCGGCGGTGGGCGGCCCGGGCGCGGGGCCAGCCGGCAGCGGCGCGCAGACGGGCGGCAGGCAGGGCAGACCGGACGGTGCCGGCGGCAGCGCGGAGTCGCGCGTCGGCAGAACGGAGAAGGGGGTGCACCGGCGGTGTCCTTAGACGGCTACGCGCTGCTGGGGTGCGGCCGTGGAGGCGAGCAACTGGCCCAGGACGGCTGCAGCGGTGGCGCCGGCGAACTCGGCTTCCGGGTCCATAACCAGCCGGTGGGTGAAGACGCTGGGGGCCAGGATTTTGATGTCGTCCGGCAGCACATAGTTCCGTCCCTCGGACGCCGCCCAGACCTTCGCTGCGCGGACCATGGCCAGTGCGCCGCGGACGCTGACGCCCAGCCGGGTCTCCGGAGCTTCTCGGGTGGCGGCCGTGAGGTGGGCGATGTATTCCAGGACCGATGTGTCGGCATGGGTGGTCGCGGCGAGGTCGGCCATGTCCCGCACCGCGGAAGCGGTGATGACAGCGGACAGGGAGGCTGACCGGTCACGCGTGGCTGAGCCCGCCAGGAGCTCCACGGTGGCGGCGTGGTCCGGATAGCCCATGGAGGTCTTGATCAGGAACCGGTCCAGCTGCGCTTCCGGCAGCCGGTAGGTCCCGGCCTGCTCGATCGGGTTCTGGGTGGCGATGACCATAAACGGCCGTTCCTGCGTGTAGGTGGTGCCGTCCACCGTGACCCGGGATTCTTCCATGACTTCCAGCAGCGCGGACTGGGTCTTGGGCGAGGCCCGGTTGATTTCGTCGGCCAGCACCACATTCGCGAAGATCGGTCCGCGGTGGAATTCGAAGGCCTGGGTTTTCTGGTCGTAAATCGTGATGCCGGTGACGTCGGAGGGCAGCAGGTCCGGGGTGAACTGGATGCGGGAGGTGGTGCCCTGCACCGTGGCGGCCAGCGCCCGGGCCAGCATCGTTTTACCGGTGCCGGGGGCATCCTCCAGCAGCACGTGCCCTTCCGCCAGCATCGAGGTCAGGATCAGCCGGACGGCATCCGGCTTGCCGAGCACGGCCTGGCCGACGTTCGTCACCAGTTTGGCGAACGTCTCGGCGAACCAGGCGGCCTGTTCTTCGGTCATTGACATGGTTGGCATTTCCCCCAGATGGACGGAGTGGCGGGTGTGATGGGTGTGGCGGACCTGTTCGGGGCGTTCATCGCTCAGCAGCGGCCCATGCCGGACGGCGGGTTGTAGCCGTAGTTCGTGTGGACGCCCTTGATGTGCAGGCCGTTATTGGACGGGTTGGGTCCCGATTCCTGCCGGTACCAGGTGGTTCCGTCACCGCGCACGATGTAGCAGCGTGACTGGATGACGTCACCGCGGTAAGCCCAGTGCTCGCCCTTACAGCCGGGATTAAGGAAGTTGGTGCTGCCCTGCGGGTCCATGCAGGTGCGCCGCTCGGCGGCAGTCAGCTCGTTGCCGACTGTCAGGGACCAGATGCTGGGCGGTGGTTCGGCACCGGTCCGGGCGGAGGCTGCTGCCTCGGCCCCGGGTGTTCCCTGCGAGTTCAGGACCCGGACCCGGATGCTGTGGTCCTGGTTGTACCCGTTGCCGACGCTGCGGCTGCCGTTGGCACCGACTGTTTCCCAGCCGCCGCCGTCGATCGAGATCTGGACCTGGGCGACGTCGTGCGCGTTCTGGTTGGGCGGCCCCCAGGACAGCGTGGCGGTGGTGCTGCCCTGCCCGCCGTTCGAACCGGAGGCCGTCGGTGTTCCCGGGCTGCCGTACACCTGAACAGCGGAGGAGGCGGCGGAGGCGGGACTGTCATAGCTGGACCCGTCGGAATTCACGACGGCGGTCAGCCGGGCGGTGATGTTTGCCCCGTTGCTGAATCCGGTGATTTCCTGTCCGCTGCTAACCGCCAGGGAGCGGCCGTCGCTGAAGCTGGCGCGGTAGCTGACTTCCTCGGCGCGGGCGCCGTTGCGGGCGCTGGCACTGAGCGGGCTGAAAGTGATCGTGACCGCCCGGCCCTCGGCACCCGTGCGGGAGGCAGCCAGGCTTGGCGCCGCCGGAGCGTCGGGCGTCCCGACGGCGCGGCGCGGCGCGGACGCCGGTCCCCAGTCGCTCCAGCCGGCCTTGTTCAGAGCGCGGACGGCGTAGGTGTAGTTCTGCTCGGAGTTATCCACGCGCACGGTCATGTTGGACACGGCACCGGCCTCGAGGGTGCGCACCACGGTGGAGCCCTGGGATTCGCGCAATTGGTACTGCGTCACGGGAGCTCCGTTGGCTGCGGTGTCGTTCCAGTCGACCGTGA
This sequence comes from Arthrobacter sp. Helios, assembly GCF_023167125.1. Taxonomy (NCBI): domain Bacteria; kingdom Bacillati; phylum Actinomycetota; class Actinomycetes; order Micrococcales; family Micrococcaceae; genus Arthrobacter; species Arthrobacter sp. Helios. The sequence continues at coordinate 679,626 of NZ_CP095402.1, read as the reverse complement.
GTTGGCTCTGCGTTCCCACCGAGTCTGCCCGCGCCGTGGTGGGCGACCCGGGTGCTGCCGGTGCTCCGGCGGGGACCTCGGCCGCCGAGTAGTCGCTGAAACCGGACGGTTCCGGAGCGGCATTCCGGGCCTGGACCCGCACCCGGTAGCTGGTGCCGTTGGCCAGTCCGGTCCAGGTGGTCTGCGTCATGGACGCCGGGACGGTCTTCTGCGACACGCCGCTGACCGGGGCCGGGGAGATCTGCAGGTCGTAGGACTCGATCGGCGACCCGTCGTTCGCCGGCGGGGTCCAGGCGACGCCCAGCTGCTTGTCGCCGAAGGTGAGGACCGGAGGCGCGGGCTGGGCAGGCTGGGTGTCCGGGCGGACGACGGCGGACTGCGGGGACGGTTCGGAGGTGCCGTTGACGTTGGTGGCCGTGACGGAGAAGGCGTACTCAACGTTGTTCGTCAGGCCGGTGAGCGTGCAGGTGGTGGCCGGGCAGGCCTGGCTGAAGCCACCGGTCCCGGTGACGGTGTACCCGGTGATCGGAGCCCCGTTGGCAGCGGGCGGGTCCCAGGCCAGCACCACCGTGCGGCTGCGGGTCGACTCCACCACGGGGGTGGCCGGTGCGTCCGGACGGCCCTGCACGGTGAGCAGGATCCGGGCCGAGGCCTGCCGGTCGGCCTGGCCGGTCTTGTCCTGCACCCGGTACTGCACGGTCATGCTGCCCACGAAATCAGCGGCCGGGGTGACCACCACGGAACTGCCCTGGATGCTGGCGGTACCGTTGCCGTCGGCGCTGGCCTCCATGATTTCCAGCGGGGTTTCCGGGAACGGGTTGTCGTCATTGTCCAGGACGGGCACCGTGACCGCCCGGCCCTGCACGGCGTCGTCCACGGAGTCGTCCGCGGCGACCGGAAGCGGACGGCTGGAGCCCAGGACGGCCAGGTCCACGCGGCCGGCCACCGGGTCGCTGCGCCCGTCGGTGACGGTGACACCCAGCTGCCCCAGCGTGCCGACGGTGGCTCCGTCCGCGGCTGAGACGGACAGGACCGTGCCGGAGAGCCGCGCCTCGAATCCGGCCGGAACCTGGCCGGCCAGTGCGAAGGACAGCTTCCCGGCGTCACCGGGATTGGGGTCGGAGGCCAGCGGGGCCAGGTCCAGGGTCACCGCGTCCTCGCCGATGGCGGCCTCCAGCGACCCGGGGCTCATCACCGGCGGAAGGTTCTGCTCGGGCTGCGGAAGCACGTTGATCAGCACTGTCAGGGTGGCTTTCAGCCCGTCCGGGTCATCCGGACCGGAGCCGTCGGTGACTTCGAAGGTCATCGAGCCGAGTCCGGCGTAGTTCCCGTCGGCGGTGTAGGCCAGGGTGTCTTCGTCCGCCACCCAGGTATCCCGGTTGGAGGAGCCGATGCCGCTGACCTTGGCTGCCTCGGTGATCCGGGGCGTCCGGCCTTCCCGGACCTCAACGAGTTCCGCCAGTTCCAGGTCCAGGGTCTGGGCAGCTTCGACTTCCAGCACGGCGTTGCTCCGCAGCGTCGGGTACTGGGCGCTCAGGCCCGGAACCCAGATCACGGCCGTGGCAGTTCCGCCGTCCATGTCCTGGACGGTGTACGGGATGATCTGCGCTTCCTCCAGCAGTTCCACCCGGACCCGGTCCCCTGCCGCTGAGGCGGTAAGCCGGGACGGATCCACGGACACCTTGAGATCCTCGGCAACGCCGTCAGGGTCTTCGTCGTTTTCCAGGACCGCGACGTCGACGGCGGTCCGGCCGCGGATTTCCGCGACCTCCACCCGGTCATCGCGCGCCACCGGAGCCAGCAGTTCCGCGTTCGGATCGGAGACGACGGCGACGTTCCCGTTCGCTGAGCCGCCGCGGTTATCCCGGACGGCGTAGCGCACGTTGTAGCTGCCTGCCTCGGCGGGAACAGTGAAGCGGACCCGGCCGGCGTCGGCCCGGGCATTCATCTCCGGGTTCTGCGCGGTCACTCCTTCGGGGTCCAGGGAGATCGGATCACCGTCAGGGTCGGAGTCATTCTGCAGCGCAGGCACGGCGACCTCGCGGCCCGGACGCACCGTCACGGCGTCGTCGACCGCCACGGGTTTCTGGTTCGCCTCTGCAATGGGCGCGATTCCCACCCGGACCGTGCCGGTGTTCACCAGACCCAGCCGGTCCCGGACGGAATAGGTGAAGGAGTCGGTGCCCGCCGCGGTGGCGGAAGCGGTGTAGTCGATGTAGTTCGGTCCCGGAACGGCGGCGCCGAACCTGGGAGCCTCCTCAATCCCGTTGAGGAACACTGAGTCCCCGTCGGAGTCCAGCCCGTCCAGCGGCACGGGGATCCGGACGGTGGTGCCGGCGATGGCACGGCCTTCCAGGTTCTTCGGGACCGGCGGAGTGTTCCGCTCGTCGTCGCGCGGCCGGATGTTGATGCGCACCTGCGCCGAGTCGCTCTGCCCGGTGGAATCGCGGACCTCGTAGATGGCGTACACCGTCTTGGCCGTCTCGCCCGCGACGAACCGGAGCGTATTCTCTGCGGTGAACATCTGCCCGTCCAGCGGATCAACGCCCTGGGCCAGCACCGGGTTGAGTGTCAGCGTATCGCCGGTGGGCGAGACATCGTTTTCCAGGACCGGTATGTTCACCACATCGCCGACCCGCACGGTTGCGGTGTCGGCGGCGGCCGACGGCGGCAGCAGCGTCCCGGGCCCCTCCACCGGCAGGACGCTGACCTCCCCGCTGGCGCTGGCCGTTCCGTTGGAGACCGTGTAGCTGATGGTGGACTGGTCCTGGAGGCCGCGGACGTCGTGGATCTGCAGGATGTTGTGGTCCAGCACCGCCACGTCCAGCGGGGAACTGCTGCCGGTACTGACCGACTGCACCACCAGCACGCCGCCGGTGGGATCAGTGTCATTGCCGAGGACATCCACCAGCACGCTGCCGCCGCGCGGCAGCAGGGCCACGTCACGCACGGCTACGGGGGCTCCCTGCCTGCCGGATTCGGCGGCGTCCACCCGGATGAGGCCGCTGGCGCTCTGCGGGCCGTTGGTCACCAGATATTCGATGTAGTAGGTTTTCGCGGCGTCCGGGGTGAACGCGATGGCTCCCGTTTCATAATCCGGGACAACTTCTGAACCGTCTTCTGCCTCTGCTTTGGCGAGGCTGAGCCGGCCGCCGGCGGGATCAAGGTCGTTCTGCAGCGGATACAGGGTGACGGCCTCGCCGACGGTGGCGGTGAAGTGGTCGAAGTTGGTCACCGGCGGCAGAACTCCGCCCGGGCGGACATCGAACGTCACGGTGCCGGTTGTGGTTTCGGTGCCGTCGGAGACGGTGATGGCCACGTCCTTGATGCCCTGGCTTTTGCCGATGTCCCGGAAGGTCAGCAGTCCGTCGGAGCGGCTGCGGACCTGGTCGCCGTCGGCTGTCGGCTCAGCCGAAACGAGGACCAGGTCATCGCCGTCGGGATCCATCCAGTCGTTGAGGATGTTCTGGCTGACCGATTGGCCCTGTTCCACCAGGATTTTCGTGGACCGCCGCGGCTCGGGCGGACTGTTTTCGGTGTTGCCCCGCACCTGCACAGTGGCGCTGGCGGAGGCGCTGCCGCCGCGGCCGTCGCGGACCTCGTAGTTGAAGGTGCTGGTTCCCGCTGCTTCGGGCGGGACCACTATCTGCAGGCCGGCGCCGTTGTAGATTTCCTGCACCGTTCCCGCGGTGGGCTGGGGGCCCGAAAGCTGGACTGTCAGCAGATCGCCGTCGGGATCGGTGTCATTGTCCAGGACATTCAGGATGGTGGTGCGGCCGGGGCGGACACCGAACCGGTCATCGCCGGCTACCGGCGGCCGGTTTTCCCCGGTGCGGTCCGGAAGGGTGTTGACCGGGTTTTCGCTGGCGGATTCCTCTTCGTCGTCGCTGGAATCCTGTTTTGGCGGGATGACGTCGCCCCAATTGTCCACCAGCTGCATGTTCTCCAGCACCAGCCAGATGTTTCCGCCGTTGATGTCGTTGAGCACCACCACCGACCGGTTGGCTCGGAAGACCAGTTCGGAAGACGCGCCGATTCCGGGAATCTCCTCCCGCGAATCGTCGGCGTCGGAAGCACAGTCGCGGAGGTAGGTGCCGGCACCGGACCAGGCGGCGTGGACGCAGGAGTCCACCACCACGGGAGCGGCCGGAAGCCCACCGCTGGCCACTTCGGTCACGGTGGCGTCCGAGCCGTCCAGCGGCTGCTTGATCAGGGCCGTGGCGGTGGCAAGGACCACGAACCCGGATTCCGGCCCCGATTCCTGGAGCCGCGCGCCGCGGGTATCGGGCAGGATGACGGTTTTTCCGCCGGGCAGGACCATGGTGCCCGATTCCGGATCGAAGGCAACGGCCTTGCGACCGACGGCGGCCACCTGGGCGTCACCGAAACCGCGCAGTTCCTCGGCCTCGGTGATTTCCGGTTCGCCAAAGGTGCCGTTGGGCTGAACGTCGTAGCCGTAGAGGAGGCCGTCCCGGGGCGCTGCGACGGCAACATGGCCCTCCGGGGAGACTCCGGCGGCGATCCCAGGGGAATCCTCGAGCGCGGGTTCGTTCTCCGCATCGCTGAAGAAAGGCAGGGCATCGGCGGTGGTCAGCCAGACCGCACCGGCGGCCGGATCGGTCACCGCGATGATGGAGCCGCCCTGCGAGATGGTGGCCGACGCCGGAAGCTGGACCTCGCTGCCACGGGCAACGTTGGCTACGTCAACGGGTGACACCTTGGACTGGTCGGTATTGGTGTGGAAGACGCTGCCCGCGTTCTGCGTGACGTCGAACCCGTCGCTGTTGGCGGCGTAGGCGCCGTCGAGCATGCGGGCCGAATAGTTGAGGTGTCCCACCATGCCCTGGGTTCCGTTGGTGACCCACACGCCGCCGTCGTTCAGGTCCACGTCAGCGCTGGCAAATCCGGGATACAGGATGGCGGTGGCGACAAGCGCCCCGGCCGCGGCGGCTGCGGCGCCGACCGATGCTGCCTTGCGGCGGGCACGGCTCTTCGCGCGCGCAGCCCCCCTGAAGAGTGACACTTGCTTCCCCCTGTTAAGAACCCCCAAGCCTGGCCGTGCTGCGGCGGGCCGTGAGATGCGCTGTCCAGGCGCGGCGGCAGCAGATCGGCAGGCAGACGCACCTAGTGTCGCATATTGCTAAGCTCCCTGCGCAAAGTTACCGGTGCGGCGGGTTGAGGGTGCCGGGCGAAGGCCTTAAAGCGCGTAACCCGACGGACCCCGGCCCCGGCGCCCGGACCCTAGTCCAGCACCAGGCCCTGCCCGGTCCCCCGAGCCAGGGTCACGGGGTGGATTTCGCCGAAACCGCGCACGTTGCGCGGTGAGTGCGGGATCAGGACGAAGCTGTCGTTGTTGCGCAGCGCCGCGGCCGTCGAGGCATCGGTCAGCACTGTCCCGGGTTCCGCCAGCGAGGTCAGCCGGGAGGCGAGGTTGACGGTGGGTCCGTAGATATCGCCCAGCCGGGAGAGGACACGGCCCCACACCATCGCCACCCGGGCGGAGGGAAGCAGCTCATCCTCGGTGAAGGCCTTCGCCAGCGCCAGGGAGATCTCGGCGCCGGCTTCCGGGGTTTCGGCGTTGAAGAGCACTTCGTCGCCGATGGTCTTCACCAGCCGGCCGCCGCCCACGGAAATGATTTCGGAGCACTTGTGCTCAAAACGCTGCACCATCTGCGCCAGCGTCTTCTCGTTCATCTGCCGCGACAGGCTGGTGTAGGAGACCAGGTCCGCGAATCCGACGGCGCGCGCCAGCGGCAGCGGATTATCGTCAGTGTCCGAGTCGTGGCTGGCCAGTCCGGCCTCCGCGCGCAGGGCCAGCCGCTGGATCGCGGCGTTCAGCTGCCGCTTCCAGGCGTAGACGAGGGTCTTCTCCAGCGGCTCGATGAGGTCCGGCAGCGCCGCGACGAGCTTCTTCCGCGCCTCGGCGTCGGTGATTCCACGCTGGACCACCATCTCCTCCACCAGGGCCTCAATCTGCCACACCACCATGCGGTCGGTCATCTGGCCGATGGAACGCATAATCGAGATGGCGGCTTCCTCGGTGAGCTGTTCATCGCGGACCAGCTGGATCACCGTGCTCAGCGCATCGCGGTCCGCTTCGGTGAAGAACACGGCGTCGTCGTCGAGGTTAGGAAAACCCATGGCCCGCCACAGCTTGCGCGCGGAAAGCAGGGAGACACCTGCACCCGCAGCGGCCTCGCGCCGCTTGAGCGTACGCGGACCGCCAATCAGCTGAGCTTCGAGCTTCCGCACGTCCTCGCGGTCGATCGACCCCGGGGACTCCGCAGGTTCCGCCTTGTCCGGCACCGGCACGGTGTTCATGGACAGCGTCAGCGGCTCGGGCTCGGGCTCGGCAGCGTCGTCAGGCGCTTCGTGGCCCTGATCACTCATGGCCGCTCCAATCGTCGTCGTAACCCGTGCTTCCTTCAATATCTACACCATCGAACATCACAGTCATGGGCAGCTGCTCTATGGTGGCCAACACAATTGACTTGAACCGGTGCACCTCAGGCATGGAGGCATAGTCGATCACCCGGCCGCGGCCAAGGTCGATCCGCAGGGTTCCGGCACGCTGCATCCGCTGCAGGATCCCCTGCCGCGCTTCCAGCTGGTAGATCGAGGCCAGCGGCAGGTCGTGTTCGCGGCGCCGGAGCACTCCCCGGCGCTGGATCAGCCGGCGGCTGGTCAGGACGTACCGGGTGGCGTTCCAGCGCAGCACCGGCGGTATGCAGAACCGTGCCAGCAGCAGGAGGGTCAGGAGCACGACGGCGGGCACCAGCACAAAGGTCCACTCCGCCAGGGCAGCCGGGAGGGTTTCCCGGCTCAGGTATCCCAGGGCGAAGCCGGCGGCGGCACAGGCGGCAGCGGCCAGCAGAATAGGCCCGAGCAGTGGCCCGGCATGCGGCCGTGCAGCCACGATGACCTGTTCCCCCGGCTCCAGCCTCATCCGCACCGGAGTCCGTATGGGCGCGCGCTCATGCCTGGGCGGCCCGGAGATGCACCACATCCGCCGCGGTCACCGCGTGCCGGACACCCTCGCCGTCGAGAATCAGCAGTCCGCCATGCGGATCGAGGCCAACCGCGCGGCCGACCAGGTCTGATCCGTCCGGCAGGAAAGCCCGGACTTCCTGGCCCAGCGTGACCATCCTGGAGGAGATGCTCTCCTTCAGTGTCCGCCCGTCTGGCTGGGACGCCTCGGCGTCCCCGTCAACGGCGCAGAACCCGCGGTAGTCCGCCGTAAAACGGAGCAGATAATCCTCCAGCAGGACGTTCCGGTCGGTGGTGGAGGCGTACTCCATGAGCAGGCTGGTGGCGGTGCTCACCGGCTGGTCCTCATCGGTGAGGGATACGTTCAGGCCGGTGCCAACGACGACGGCGGGCGGATTGCCCGACGTTTCCGGAACCACCTGGGCCAGGACGCCCGCCAGCTTCCGGCCGTCCACCATGACATCGTTGGGCCATTTCAGTTTGGGCTCCACCCCCGTGCGGGCGGCGATGCTTTCGGTCAGGGACAACGCTGAGAGCAGGGACAGCCAGCCGTAGGACTGGGTCGGCAGCGGCCGCCCGGACGGGTTGACCGGACGCAGCAGGACGCTGACGAACAGCGAGGAACGTACCGGAGCTTCCCAGGTGCGGCCCAGCCTGCCCCGGCCGGCCGTCTGGAGTTCCGCGGTCAGGACCGAGAGATCTGGGTACTGCGAAGGCACCAGCCGGGCAGAGTCCGCGAGGTCAACGTTTGTGGATCCGGTTTCGGAAACCACGTCCAGCCGGGACAGGGGGCCAGCCGGGGCAACAAGACGCGCCTGGAGCCGCTGCGGTTCCAGGGGTGGACGCTCCATGCTGGAGTAGTGCAAATGCATGCCTCCGATCTTACGCGCCGGGTCCCCCACCCCGGCGGGTGCCTGCCTCAGAGGAAAAAGTCGGCCATGAGCTGGTCTTCCGAAGCACCGAGGCTGTATTTGGTGAAGTCAGTGACTCCCTCCTCGGCCAGGACCTGTTCATCGGTGTAGAAGTTGCCCGTGGCTTCCTTTCCCGGGCGGGTCAGGATGGCGTGCGCGGCGTCGGCCATGATGTCGGCGCTGCGGGACACCCGGGCCAGTTCGGTGCCGCCGGGCATGTTGCGGATGGCAGCGGTGTCGATGGAGGTGCACGGCCAGAGCGAGTTGACCCCGATGCCGTCCTTCCGAAGTTCTTCGGCCAGGCCCAGTGTGGTCAGGGACATGCCGTATTTGGCCATCGTGTAGGCGAGGTAGCTTCCGGCCCACTTCGGGTCGAGGTTCAGCGGCGGCGAAAGCGTGAGGATGTGCCCGTTGTCCGAGTTCCGCAGGGCCGCCAGCGAAGACTTGGACAGCAGGAACGTGCCACGCGCGTTGATGTCCTGCATCAGGTCGTAGCTCTTCATACTGACGTCGTCGGTGCTGCGCAGATCGATGGCGGAGGCATTGTTCAGCACGATGTCGATGCCGCCGAACCGTTCCACCGTGGCGGCGACGGCATTGGCAACGTCCTCGTCGCTGCGGACATCGCCAATGATCGGCAGGGCTTTTCCGCCGGCGGCCTCCAGCTGTTCCGCCGCGGTGTACACCGTGCCCTCCAGCTTGGGGTGCGGTTCGGCAGTCTTCGCCAGCATCGCTATGTTGGCGCCGTCGGCCGCTGCCCGCAGGGCGATGGCCAGCCCAATGCCGCGGCTGCCTCCGGACATCAGGATGGTGCGTCCGGCCAGGGAACGCGGGTTCATTGAGGCTGTGTTCGAGGTCATACGGACAGGGTAATGCACCCGGGGCAAATATGTTACTCACCAGTAACATCAGGCCGGCCGCCAGCCGGCCTGCCAGCGCCTTGCCCGCGGGGCACCGCACCCCCGCTCCGCTGCCGGTATCTTTCAGCGGGCCAACGCGCCGGGATCGAAATTGTAGGATTCCTACACCCGGGATAGGTGTTGCCGCTCACTAGACTGGGTGGAACGCCCGCCCAGTTGTGTAAAACCTACTTAACCCGTCCTGACCCGTCATGACGCACCGTTGGGGTGGGGCACCGACCGGCAGCCACCCCCAGAAGCACCCGGAGAACACATGAGCATCGACCAGGACATCGATCTGCAGACCACAGCAGGCAAGATTGCGGACTTCCGGCGCCGCCAGGCCCTGGCCGCTGCGCCCTCCGGAACCGCCGCCATCGAGAAGCAGCACGCCCGGGGCAAGCACACCGCCCGTGAACGCATCGACCTGCTCCTGGACGAGGGCTCCTTTGTGGAATTCGACGCCCTGGCCGTCCACCGCTCCACCGCCTTCGGGATGGAAAAGAAGAAGCCGCTGGGTGACGGACTGGTGTCCGGCTACGGCACCGTCGACGGCCGCCCGGTTGCGGTCTACAGCCAGGACTTCACCGTCTACGGCGGATCCCTGAGCCAGGTCAACGGCGAAAAGATCGTCAAGGTCCAGGAACACGCCCTGCGCAACGGCTGCCCGGTCATCGGCATCCTCGACGGCGGCGGCGCCCGGATCCAGGAGGGTGTGGCCTCCCTGGCGATGTTCGCCGATATCTTCCGCAACAATGTCCACGCGTCCGGCGTCGTTCCCCAGATCTCCCTGATCATGGGCCCGTCCGCCGGCGGCGCCGCGTACTCCCCCGCCCTGACCGACTACGTGGTGATGGTGGACAAGACCTCCCATATGTTCATCACCGGACCGGACGTGATCAAGACGGTCACCGGCGAAGACGTGGACATGGAGACTTTGGGCGGCGCACGGCAGCATAACGCCAATACCGGCACGTCCACCTACCTGGCCTCGGACGAAGAAGACGCCATCGATTTCGTGCGGGAGCTGCTGGACTTCCTGCCCTCCAACAACCTCGCCGAGGCCCCCCTGGCGGCGTTCGACCAGGACCTGGAAATCAACGACGGCGACCTCGCCCTGGACACCCTCATTCCGGACTCCGCGAACCAGCCGTATGACATGCGCACAGTCATTGAGCAGGTGGTCGACGACGGGCATTTCCTGGAAATGCAGTCCCTCTACGCCCCCAACGTGATCATCGGCTACGGCCGGCTCGAAGGGCACACGGTGGGCATCGTCGCCAACCAGCCCCTGCAGTTCGCCGGCACACTGGACATCAACGCCTCCGAGAAGGCTGCCCGGTTTGTCCGGAACTGCGACGCTTTCAACATCCCCATCCTGACCTTCGTGGACGTTCCCGGCTTCCTGCCCGGCAAGGACCAGGAATTCCAGGGCATCATCCGCCGCGGTGCCAAGCTGCTCTACGCCTACGCAGAGGCCACCGTGCCGAAGCTGACCGTGATCACCCGCAAGGCCTACGGCGGCGCGTACATCGTGATGGGTTCCAAGAAGCTGGGCGCTGACCTCAACGTCGCCTGGCCAACCGCGCAGATCGGCGTGATGGGCGCCCAGGGCGCGGTGAACATCCTGTACCGCGGGCAGCTGGCAGCGGCCGCGGCGGAAGGCCGCGACGTCGACGAGGTGCGGCAGGGCTACATCAACGCGTACGAGGAAGAACTGCTCAACCCGTACCAGTCGGCGGAGCTGGGTTACGTGGACGCTGTGATCGCGCCCTCGGAAACCCGGCTGCAGCTGATCCGCGGCCTGCGCGCCCTGCGCGACAAACGCGCAACGCTGCCGCATAAGAAGCACGGGAACATCCCGCTGTGAGTCCGGCAAACGAAACCGACGGCGCACCGGAAGAGCCGCTGTTCCAGGTCCTGGCCGGCAATCCCACGGACGAGGAACTCGCTGTCCTGACCGCCGTCGTCGTCAGTCTTGCCGCCGGTTCCGGTCAGGACGGACCGGCCGGCGCGCACGCCGCTGCGGACCCGGCGAGCACCCGCCGCGCCTGGACCAGGCGGCGCCAGCTGAGCCTGCGGCCCGCTCCCGGGCCGGGCTCGTGGCGGCGCAGCTACCGCTGACGCGTTACGCTCGGGGGTGTGACTGAACAGACAACCTCGCCAGAATCCCTGTCCACCGCCGGGACGCGCACTCCAACAGCCATCGATGCCGTCGCGGAAGCATTCACCGAAAATCTGCTGCACCTGGATCCGTCCTTCGCAACCACACTGGGCATCCCGGGCCACGAAACGGAGTACGCCGACTACTCCCCCGCCGGCCTGGAATCCACCGCAGAAGCGATGCGGGAAACCCTCGGAAGGCTTGAGGACCTGCAGCCCGCGGACGACGTCGACCGCGTGACCCTGGATGCGATGCGGGAACGCCTGGGCCTCGCCCTGGAAATCCACGAATCCGGCTGGGACCTTGCCGACCTGAACAACATCGCGTCCCCGGCCCAGGACATCCGTGCGATCTTCGACCTGATGCCCACCGACACCGTCGAAGCCTGGGAACACATCTCCGGCCGCCTGCACAATCTGCCCGACGCCGTCGCCGGCTACATCACCTCGCTGCGCAGCGGTGCCGAGCAGGGCCGCGTAGCTGCCCGCCGGCAGGTAAAGATCGTGATGGAGCAGGCAGGCAAGTACGCCGAGGACGGCGGCTTCTTTGATTCCTTCGCCGGCAACGCCGCACTGTCCGACGGCACTGAACTGCCCGAGGCGCTGAAAACTTCGCTCCGGGAGAACGCCGACGGCGCCCGCGCCGCCTACCGCGCGCTCGTGGACTTCCTCAGCGGAGAGCTGCTGCCCGCCGCACCGGAAAAGGACGCCGTGGGCGCCGAGCGCTACGCGCTGATGTCCCGCCAGTTCCTCGGCTCCGCCGTCGACCTGGAGGAAACCTACCAGTGGGGCGTAGCGGAGCTGGACCGCATCATCGCCGAGCAGGAGGAAGTGGCCAACCAGATCCGGCCGGGCGCCTCAGTCCGCGAGGCCATGGACCTGCTCGACGCCGATCCGGACCGCCAGCTGAACGGCACCGAAGAGCTGCGCACCTGGATGCAGGAGCTCTCCGACCGCGCCGTGGCAGAACTCTCCGGCACCCACTTCGACATCACCGGACCGATGCGCAAGCTGGAATGCATGATCGCGCCCACGAACGAGGGCGGGATCTACTACACCGGTCCCAGCGATGACTTCTCCCGGCCCGGCCGCATGTGGTGGTCCGTCCCCGAGGGCGAAGACACCTTCACCACGTGGAAGGAAACCACCACCGTCTACCACGAGGGCGTTCCCGGCCATCACCTGCAGATCGCCACGGCGGTTGCCTCCCGGGACCTGCTGAACGGCTGGCGCCGCAACGTGTGCTGGGTTTCCGGGCACGGCGAAGGCTGGGCACTCTACGCCGAACGGCTGATGGCCGAGCTCGGCTACCTCAGCGATCCCGGCGACCGGATGGGTATGCTCGACGCGCAGCGGATGCGTGCCGCCCGCGTCGTCTTCGACATCGGCGTCCACCTGGAACTCGAAGTTCCGGAGCGCTGGGGCACGGGCACCTGGACCCCGGAGAAGGGCTACGACTTCCTCAAGCAGAACATCGCTATCTCAGAGGGCCAGCTCAACTTCGAGTTCACCCGCTACCTGGGCTGGCCGGGACAGGCTCCCGCCTACAAGCTCGGCCAGCGCCTCTGGGAGCAGATCCGGGATGAGGTCCGCACCCGTGAAGGTGAGTCCTTCGATGAGAAGGCCTTCCACACCAAGGCACTCCAGCTCGGTTCGGTCGGCCTGGACACCCTGCGCCGGGCGCTGCTGGGAAGCTAGCCTTCAGCTGATCATGAGGATGGGAACGTGCCCGGCAGCTTGCCGGGCACGTTCTGCCTTTCCGGCCGGTCCGGTTTTGACCGGACCAGCCGGGCTCTTTCCTGCGAGAATCCTCACAGGCCAGTCAGGAATATTGCCGGCGGTCCGCCGCTGCGCGCCACAGTCCGGGGATTCCGGCGTGAGATTTCAACCTGCAGCCGAATTCCCCGGCGTAACATTTCGCAACCCTAAAAAGACTCTGGTATGGAGCCTCGTCTAGCATTTTCAACGTGACTTCACCACAGACACCTCCCCAGTCCCCGGCCGACGCCGCCACCCGCCGCAGGCTCCCCCGCTGGGCCACAGCTTTCGGCCCGCAGATCATCGCTGCCCTGGTGGTTGGCCTCTGCCTGGGCCTGCTGGCCAGGTCGATGGGCGAAACCGGCGGTGAGCCGAACTGGCTCGCCACCACCCTGGCCACCATCGGCTCCAGCTACGTCTCCCTGCTCAAGGCAGCCGTGGTTCCGCTGATCTTCACGGCCGTTGTCAGTTCGATCGCCAACCTCCGACAGGTTTCCAATGCTGCGCGGCTCGCCTGGCAGACACTGCTGTGGTTCGGCATCACGGCGCTGATCGCCGTCGGCATCGGCATTGCCCTGGGCGTCGTGATGCAGCCCGGAGCCAACGCCGACGCCGCCACCCCGCCCGGGTACGAAGGCAGCACCGGCAGCTGGATCGGCTTCCTGACCGGCCTCGTTCCCGGCAACTTCCTCGGCCTGACCGCTTCCACCACGGAGTCCCTGACCACGTCGCTGAACTTCAACGTGCTGCAGGTCCTGGTCATCGCGATCGCCGTCGGCATTGCCGCCCTGAAGGTCGGCAAGCCCGCCGCACCGTTCCTGGCCCTGAATGCCTCCGCACTGGCTGTTATCCAGAAGGTGCTCTGGTGGATCATCCGCCTCGCACCGCTGGGTACCGTCGGCCTGATCGGCCGCGCCGTCGCCACCTACGGCTGGGACACCATCGGTTCCCTCGGCACCTTCACGGTGGCCGTCTACCTTGGCCTGGCCCTGGTGATCTTCGTGGTCTACCCCGTCCTGATCAAGAGCCAGGGGCTCTCCATCCGCCAGTGGTTCTCCGGCGCCTGGCCCGCCATCCAGCTCGGCTTCGTTTCCCGCTCCTCCGTGGGCACGCTGCCCCTGACCCAGCGGGTCACGGAACGGAACCTCGGTGTACCCCGGGCCTACGCGTCCTTCGCCGTACCCCTGGGCGCGACCACCAAAATGGACGGCTGCGCCGCGATCTACCCGGCCATCGCCGCCATCTTCGTGGCCCAGTTCTTCGGCATTGATCTGAGCCTCGGCCAGTACCTGCTGATCGCCGTCGTCGCCGTCCTCGGGTCGGCAGCGACCGCCGGAACCACCGGCGCCGTCGTGATGCTCACCCTGACCCTGTCCACCCTGGGACTGCCGCTGGACGGCGTCGCACTGCTCCTGGCGATCGACCCGATCATCGACATGGGCCGGACCGCCGTCAACGTGGCCGGCCAGACCGTGGTGCCCACGATCGTGGCCAAGCGCAACGGCCTGCTGCAGCACGAGCTGTACAACGCCAAGCGCACCGGTGACCCGTTCGATGACGATTCCGATGACAACATCAGCAACGAGGATTCACCCGCTGCACAGGAGGAAACTTCCCTCCCTGCAGAAGCCCCCGCGCGCTCCTAAAGCGGTGTAGGGTGCAGGTACTCGCACCCTTCTGGAATGGCCGTCCCAATGCTGGGGCGGCCATTCTGCTGTCCGGGGGGGGCAGGTTGAGGGCGGTGGGGCGTCTCCCGCCGCATCCCGCTGCCCCGCTGCCTCCGGCGTCTCCCGCTTTCGCCCCGGGCCGCGCACGCGCACTAGGCTGGAGACCGTGACTGACCTGACGCTGATCCTCGCCTCCGCTTCCCCCGCCCGCACCAAGCTTCTGTCCAACGCCGGCATTACCCACCGTGTGCTCGTCTCCGATGTGGACGAGGACGCCGTCACTGCCCGTTACGGGCAGACCGACCCGCACGACACCGCCCTGCTGCTGGCCCGCGCCAAGGCGGAGGCCGTTGCATCGCTCCCGGAGGCGGAGGGCGCGCTGGTCCTCGGCTGCGATTCGGTCTTCGAGTTCGACGGCGAGGCGCACGGCAAACCGTGGGAGGCCGACATCGCCCGCGAACGGATCCGGCGCATGAGCGGCCGCCACGGCGTGCTCCACACCGGCCACTGGCTCGTGGACTGCCGGGACACCGACGACGACGGCTCCGGTGCCACGCTGGGGGCCGTCAGCTCCGCCGAAGTGCATTTCGCCGAACTCCTGGACGAGGAAATCGAGGCCTACATTGCGACCGGCGAACCGCTGGAGGTTGCCGGCTCGTTCACCATCGACTCCCTCGGAGGCGCTTTCATCGAACGGGTCGTGGGCGATCCGCACGCCGTCGTCGGCCTCTCCGTGTCCACTCTCCGGCATCTTCTGGCCAGCGCCGGCGTGGGCGTTACGTCTCTCTGGAAGTAAGTTCTGCCTGCGGGAAATCCGCTGGGTTGTTGCTCCTGCGGGGTGCCTGGTGCTCCCCCGCGGGGCGCGCCACCACCCAGTGCGCCACCAGGCAGCCACCCGCATCGCCAGCAACCCTGTGCATAAGCCGCTTTCACCGTGGAAGGCCGTTTCCGGGCCCGCGTCCCCTCCACGTCACACCGGCGCAACACGTTTGTAGGGTTTCCACAACGAAAGTACCTGACCCACGCAGAAACAGCACGGTTTATGGCGGGAGAGCACAAAAGCGCGCTAGGCTCCCAACAGATCAAAGGAGCCACTGCATTTCATGAGCCAGTTCACCACAGTCCCCCTGGGCAAGGTCCTGATTGCCAACCGCGGCGAGATTGCCGTCCGGATCATCCGGGCAGCACGCGACGAAGGAATCGGCACGGTCGCCGTTTATGCAGAACCTGACCGGGACGCACTGCACGTCCGGCTCGCGGACGAGGCCTACGCCCTCGGCGGCAGCACCGCGGCTGAGACCTACCTCGATATGGACAAGCTGCTGGCCGCCGCCGCGCGCGCCGGAGCAGACGCTGTCCATCCCGGTTACGGCTTCCTGTCCGAAAACGCGGAATTTGCCCGGCGCGTCATCGCCGCGGGACTGACGTGGATCGGCCCCTCCCCCGAAGCTATCGACCAGCTGGGCGACAAGGTCCAGGCCCGGCACCTGGCAGCCAAGGTTGGTGCCCCCCTGGTTCCGGGAACGGCAGATCCGGTCACCAGCGCCGACGAAGTACTGGCCTTCGCCCAGGAACACGGCCTGCCCGTGGCCATCAAGGCAGCCTTCGGCGGTGGCGGGCGCGGCATCAAGGTGGCCAGGACGCTTGAGGAGATTCCCGAGCTCTACGACTCTGCGGTCCGCGAGGCCACGGCAGCTTTCGGCCGCGGCGAGTGCTTCATCGAACGGTTCCTGGACTCACCGCGGCACGTGGAAACGCAGTGCCTGGCAGACGCCCACGGCAACGTCGTCGTCATCTCCACCCGCGACTGCTCGCTGCAGCGCCGCAACCAGAAGCTCGTGGAAGAGGCACCCGCCCCGTTCCTCACAGCCGAACAGAACCAGCGGCTGTATGAATCCTCCAAGGCCCTGCTCCGGGAGGCCGGATACCAGGGCGCCGGAACCTGCGAGTTCCTGGTGGGCACCGACGGAACCATTTCCTTCCTCGAGGTCAACACCCGCCTGCAGGTGGAGCACCCGGTGTCGGAGGAGGTCACCGGAATCGACCTGGTCCGCGAGCAGTTCCGCATCGCCCGCGGTGAGGAACTGGGCTACACGGACCCGGAAATCCGCGGTCACTCCTTCGAATTCCGGATCAACGGCGAGGACGCCGGCCGCGGCTTTATGCCCTCCCCCGGCACGGTCGACACGCTGCGTCTGCCCTCCGGGCCGGGCGTCCGCGTGGACTCCGGCATCGAGGCCGGGGAAACCGTTGGCGGCAACTTCGACTCCATGCTCGCCAAGCTGATCATCACCGGCTCCTCCCGTACCCAGGCGCTGCAGCGCGCCCGCCGTGCTCTGCAGGAAATGGAGATCACCGGGCTTCCCACGGTCCTGCCGTTCCACGCCGCAGTGGTGTCGGACCCGGCGTTCGCGCCCGAGGAAGGTCCCTTCAGCGTCCACACCCGCTGGATCGAGACGGAATTCAACAACACCATTCCGGCCTTCTCCGGCGAGCCCGCACAAGGCTCCGGCGAGGACGCGTCCCGGCAGCGCCTGACGGTCGAAGTCGGCGGAAAGCGCCTGGAAGTGGTTCTTCCCGCCGGACTGGCCTCCGCGCCCTCCCGCGGCACCGCATCCAACGGCAAACCCCGCAAGGGCCGCTCCCGCTCCGCCTCCGCTGCCGCGACCGGCAACGACCTCACCTCCCCCATGCAGGGAACCATCGTGAAGGTGGCGGTGGAGGACGGCACCGTTGTGGCCGAGGGAGACCTGGTAGTGGTGCTGGAAGCGATGAAGATGGAGCAGCCGCTGACCGCCCACAAGTCCGGCACGGTCAGTGGCCTGAGCGCCCTGCCGGGTGCCACGGTCTCTGCCGGGGCGGTTATCGCCACCATCCTCGACTAGGCGGACCTGATAAAGGACTGACCCAAACGAAAGGCCCGGATCCGTGAGGATCCGGGCCTTTCGCCGCTTGGAGCCGGAGCTCCTAGCTGGAGTGGTTCACGTAATCGACGTCCTTGGTCTCGCGGGTCACGAACAGTGCAATGAAGGTCAGCACCGCCATGGAGGAGAGGTAGACGCCCACCAGCCACGGGCTGCCGTCAGCGGCCTGCCAGAGAGCGACGGCGATGAACGGCGCGACGGCGGCACCCAGGATCGAGGACACGTTGTAGGCGATCGCCGAGCCGGTGTACCGCACGTTGGTCGGGAAGAGCTCCGGCAGCACCGCGCCCATCGGCCCGAAGGTCAGGCCCATCAGGGTGAAGCCGAGGATCAGCAGCGCCATGGTGCCGGCGAATCCGCCGCCGAACAGCGGGGCGAAGGTGAAGCCGAAGACGAAGATGCCGGCGGTGACCCACAGCAGGGTCTTGCGGCGGCCGAACTTCTCGGCCAGCGGTCCGGCGACCATGGTGAAGATACCGAAGAAGACGACGCCGACGATCAGCATGATCAGGAAGTCGTTCCGGGCGTAGCCCAGTCCGGCGGCGAACGTGTCGGGGTCGAATGCCTTGCCTGCAGCCTCGGCCTTTGCCTGTGCTTCTTCGGCGGTCTTGGCAGCGGTGCCGTAGGACAGGGTGAACGTGGTCATCAGGTAGAAGAGCACGTAGGTGGCCAGCATGATGAACGTACCGGCGATCATCGGGCGCCAGGAGAACTTGAACGCAGCGGCCAGCGGCAGCTTGCTCACCTCACCGGAATCAACAACCTTCTGGAAGGCCGGGGTCTCCACGAGCTTCAGCCGGACGTAGAGGCCAATGATGACCATCACGGCGCTGGCCAGGAACGGAATCCGCCAGCCCCAGGACATGAACTGGTCTTCGCTGAGGTTGAAGCTCAGGAACAGGAACAGCCCGTTGGCCAGGATGAAGCCGATGGGAGCGCCCAGCTGCGGGAACGTGCCGTAGATGGCGCGCTTGTTCGCCGGAGCGTTCTCCGTCGCCAGCAGCGCCGCACCGGACCATTCACCGCCGAGGGCAAGGCCCTGGGCAAAGCGCATAACCACCAGCAGTGCCGGGGCCCAGAAGGTCCAGCCGGCAACGTTGGCCGTCGGCAGGCAACCGATCAGGAACGTGGCGATACCCATGGTCAGCAGCGAAGCCACCAGCGTGCCCTTGCGGCCCACCTTGTCACCGAAGTGCCCGAAAATAATCGAGCCCAGCGGACGGGCAATGAATGCCACACCGAAGACGGCGAAGGAGCTCAGCAGGGCTGTGACGCCCTCGGCGTTCGGGAAGAACAGGACGGGGAAGACGAGGACGGCCGCGGTCGCATAGACGTAGAAGTCGTAGAACTCGATCGAGGTGCCGACCAGGGACGCGACGATGACGCGTCCGCGGGAGTTGGCCGGGGCCTTTGCAGCCTCGGCACTGGAGGTTTCTGTTGACATGGGGTGAGTCTTTCGGGTGCGGGATGGAAACAGTTCATCCTAAAACCCGGCGTCCGCCATTCGGACATCCGTCCACTATTTGGACACCCCTGGTGTCATGCCTTGACTGTCATACCTTGACTGTCATGCCGTGGCAGGCTGCTCAAACAGCCAGGGCCCGGTCCCGGAGCGCGTGAACGTCCGGGGCCGGGCCTTGGCTGGAGGGCTGGGTTACAGGTGCACGTGGAGGCGCCGCGCGGCCTCCGAGATCGAGCCGGTGAGCGAGGGGTACACGGTGAAGGTGTTCGCCACGTCATCCACGTGGAGCTTCTGGGTGACGGCCAGGGCGATCGGGAAGATCAGCTCCGAGGCACGCGGGCCGACGACGACGCCGCCGATGACTGTCCCGGATCCCTTCCGCGCAATGATCTTCACGAAGCCTTCCTTCACGTCCATCATCTTGGCGCGCGCGTTCGTGTGCAGGGACAGCTTGATGACATCGCCCTGATAGCGGCCGGCCGCGATGTCGGCTTCGGAGACGCCTACGGATGCGATTTCCGGGGAGGTGAAGATGTTTGAGGCAACGTTCTTCAGTTTCAGCGGCTTCACGCTGTCCCCCATCAGGTGGGCGATGGCGATGCGGCCCTGCATGGCGGCGACCGAGGCAAGGTTGAACACGCCGGTGCAGTCGCCGGCCGCGTAGACGTTGGAGGCCGTGGTGCGGGAAACGCCGTCGACCTTGATCTGTCCGTATTCATCCAGGGTCACCCCGGCCTCTTCCAGGCCGATGTCCCGGGTGTTCGGGATGGCGCCGACGGCGACCAGGCAGTGCGAGCCTTCAACGGTGCGGCCGTCGGAGAGGGTGACCAGGACACCGTCACCGGTGTTTTTCACGGATTCTGCGCGGGAGCGGGACAGCACGGTCATGCCGCGGGCCTGGAAAACATCCTCCAGGACGCGGGCGGCGTCGGCGTCTTCCCCGGGGAGCACCCGGTCACGGCTGGAAATCAGCGTAACGCGTGCGCCCAGGCCGTTGTAGGCCGAGGCGAACTCGGCGCCGGTGACGCCCGAGCCGATGACGATCAGGTGCTCGGGAACCTCGGTCAGGTTGTAGATCTGCTTCCAGGTGAAGATCCGCTCGCCGTCCGGCATGGAGGATTCCAGTTCGCGAGGGTTCGCGCCGGTGGAGATCAGCAGCGCCTCAGCTTCCACGGTGGTGGTGCCTTCGTCGGAGGTCACCTCGATGGTGCGGTTGTCCAGCAGCCGGCCCTCACCCACGAGCACCTTCACACCCATGCGCTCCAGCGTGCGCCGGATGTCATTGGACTGTTCCTTGGCCAGGGCGAGCAGACGGTGGTTAACGACCTTCAGATCTGCCACCACGGGCTTGCCGGCTTCGCCGAAGTCGACTCCCAGGTTGGAGGCCGAACTCATGCGGGTCATCACGTCAGCAGTGGCAATGAGGGTTTTGGACGGTACGACGTCGGTGAGGACGGCGGAGCCTCCGAGCCCGTTGCGTTCGACGATGGTGACGTCCGCACCCAGGGATGCGGCCACCATCGCGGCCTCATATCCGCCCGGGCCGCCGCCGAGGATCGCAATTTTTCTGGCAGTGAAATCTAGTTGGCTCGTCACAAGTGTCCATTCTGTCCCATCCGGGAGCCCCTCTCAAACGAACCGATTCCCTTCCCGCCCGCGGATTGCCGCCGCAGGCGGTAAGTTGTACGGGTGAGCAACGACGAACCTTTTGAACTTGCCCGGCAGGCCGCGGCCTACATTGCCGAGAAAACCGGTGTGCCCTCCCACGACTTTGCCCTGGTCCTGGGCAGCGGCTGGGGGGACGCAGCGGACCTGATCGGTGAGACCACCGCCACCCTTCCGGCGTCGGAAATCCCCGGCTTCTCCGCCCCTGCGGTGGAAGGACACGTGGGAACCATCCGCTCCGTCCTGACCCCGGGCGGCAAGCGGGCGCTGATCCTCGGTGCCCGCACACACTATTACGAGGGCAAGGGCGTGCGCGCCGTTGTGCACGGGGTGCGCACAGCCGCAGCGGCAGGCGCCAAGGTGATGGTACTGACCAACGGCTGCGGCGGGCTGAACCCGGAGTGGAAGCCCGGCACACCCGTGCTGATCAGCGACCACCTCAACCTCACCGCCACCTCACCGCTGGAGGGTGCGACGTTCGTCGACCTCACGGACCTCTACTCTCCCCGCCTGCGCGATCTGGCCCGCACCGTCGATCCCAGCCTCGACGAGGGGGTGTACGCCCAGTTCCCCGGCCCGCACTATGAGACGCCGGCCGAAGTCCGCTACGCCAAGACCATCGGCGCCGATCTCGTGGGCATGTCCACGGCGCTCGAAGCCATCGCGGCCCGGCACGCGGGAATGGAAGTTTTCGGCATCAGCCTGGTGACCAACCTGGCCGCCGGCATCAGCCCGGAACCGCTCAGCCACCAGGAGGTCCTTGAAGCCGGCGCCGAGGCCGGTCCCCGCATCTCCAAGCTGCTTGCCGGAATCATCGGCGCCCTCTAGCGCCGCTCTTACCTGATCAGAGGCCTCCCAATGACCTTGACCGCCATGGAACTGCAGGAACTGCTGACCGAAGCACGCCTCTGGGCGGACGAGGATCCGGATCCGGCCACAGCCGCTGAACTGCGCGCCCTGCTCACCCGCGCCGGCGCCCAGGGGGCCGACGGCGAGGCCGCCGTCGCCGACCTGGCCGACCGGTTCACCGGCACCCTGGAGTTCGGCACCGCCGGACTCCGCGCGGCGCTCGGCGCCGGACCGCGCCGCATGAACCGGGCCGTGGTCCGGCGGACAGCGGCCGGGATCGCTGCGTTCCTGCAGAGCAAGGCGGACGGCCGGATTCCCAGTGCCGTGATCGGCTATGACGCCCGGTATAAGTCCCGGGCCTTCGCCCTGGAAACCGCCGCGGTCTTCAGCGCTGCCGGGATCGAAGCGTTCCTGCTCCCCTCCGCCCTGCCCACTCCGGTCCTGGCCTACGCGGTCCGTGCCCTGGATACCGACGCCGGCGTGATGGTCACCGCCAGCCACAACCCGGCGCTGGACAACGGGTACAAGGTGTATCTGGGCGGGCGGACGGTCAAGGGGCCGGGCCGCGGCGCCCAGATTGTGCCGCCGTACGACGCCGAGATCGCCGCGCGCATCGACTACACCGTTCCGCTGTCCTCCATCGACACCGCGCCGGAAGGCTGGACGGACGTCTCCGATTCCATCGTGGCGGACTACATCAACGCGGTGGACGCCCTGGCCAGCCGTGACGGCTACCCCGCACGGGACCTGTCGATCGTGCTCACGCCGATGCACGGCGTCGGCGGTGAAACCATGACCGCCGTCCTGCGCGACGCCGGTTTCACCTCCGTCCGCCTGGTGGCAGCACAGGCCGAACCGGACCCCGATTTCCCCACGGTGGCCTTCCCCAATCCGGAAGAGCCCGGCGCCCTGGACCTTGCGCTGGCCATGGCCGCCGAGTCCGGAGCCGACGTCGTCCTAGCCAACGACCCGGACGCCGACCGGGCCGCAGTGGCGGCGAAGGACCCTGCCACGGGCGAATGGCGGATGCTCCGGGGCGACGAAACCGGTGCGCTGCTGGGCGCCCACCTTGCCGAGCGGATCCGTTCCGGCCATCTGAAGCCGCGCAGCGATTCCAGCCGGGTTCCGGTGTTCGCCAACTCGATCGTCTCCTCGCGGCTGCTGGCCCGGATCGCTGCGGCTGCAGGCTTCCAGCACCAGGAAACCCTCACCGGGTTCAAATGGATTTCCCGGGTTCCCGGACTGGTCTACGGCTATGAAGAGGCCCTCGGATACTGTGTGGCTCCGGCCCTGGTCCGGGACAAGGACGGCATCTCCGCCGCACTGCTCATCGCCGAGCTGGCTGCCGCTTTGAAAGCACGGGGCCGGACCATGTTCGACATGCTGGATGACCTCGCGCTCGAGCACGGGCTGCACGCCTCGGATCAGCTTTCGGTCCGGGTGGAGGATCTGGCGCTGATTCCGCGGATGATGACACGGCTGCGGGATCAGGCACCGGTTTCGCTGGCCGGCTCCCCCGTCCTCTCCGCGGTGGACCTGTCTACTGGCTCGGAGGCGCTGCCGCCGACTGACGGACTGCTCTACCTCACCGAGGACGGCACCCGGATCATCGTCCGCCCCTCCGGCACTGAACCCAAGCTCAAGTGCTACCTGGAGGTCATTGAGCCGGTGGAGGGCCGGGAGGACCTGGTGCGGGCACGCGCGGCGGCGGCCGACCGGCTGGCCGCTGCTACCGCAGATATTGCGGCGGCCCTGGGGCTCGAAGCCTAGGTATTTAGCCCGGCCGGCCGGCGCTGCCCCCGGCGGGAGCCGGCCCGGGAAGTCCCGGTCAGCCCGCTGTGGGAGCCGCGGCAGAGGCCTGCACGAGCGGCAGCGTGGTGCCCGATTCCAGGATCGCGGCCACCTGCCCGGCCTCGAGCGGCCTGCTGAAGTAATAGCCCTGGCCGCTGCGGCAGCCCAGGACCAGGAGGTCCGCTGCCTGGTCCAGGGTCTCGATCCCCTCAAAAACGGCTTCCATTCCGGCCGCCTGGATGAGTCCGTGGACGGCGTCAACGAACTGCAGCTGACCGGGATCGGCGCTGATGTCGCGGATCAGGCTGCGGTCCACCTTCACCGTGTGCACCGGAAGCCGGCGCAGATAGCTGATGGAGGAATATCCGGTGCCGAAATCGTCGATCTCAATGCCGATGCCCAGGGCATCAAGGGATTTCAGCGAGTACATCTCCACGTCCCCGCCGCTGACGAACGCACTTTCGGTGATTTCGATGACCAGGCGGGCGGCGTCGATTCCGGTCTCCGCGAGTGCCCGGCGGACGTGGTCCACCAGGTCAAGGCGCTGCAGTTCCATGGCGGAGAGGTTTACGCGCACCTTGAAGTCAGATTCGAGGGAAAGCTGTTCTTCCCAGCGGGCCACCTGTTCCAGGGCGGCGCGCAGGACCCACCGCCCGACGTCCAGGATGATTCCGGTCTCCTCGGCGATCGAAATGAACTCGTCCGGCATGATGAGTCCGCGCTGCGGATGCCGCCACCGGATCAGGGCTTCCACCCCGGTCATCCTGCCCGTGGCGAGCTCCACCACCGGCTGGTACGCCAGGAACAGTTCGTTCCGGGCTACGCCCTCGCGCAGCTCCGCGGCCATCTCCCGGCGGAACTGCCGCGCATAGAGCATCACCGGCTCAAAGGCCTTGCTCTGGCTCCGCCCGGCCTCCTTGGCTGCGTACATGGCGGTATCTGCCCGGACCATAATGTCCTCCGGGGACTCACCCTGCAGCGCGGCGTGCACACCGATGCTTGCCCGCGGCCAGACATCGATTTCCTCTACCCGGATGGACTCGGCCAGCGATTCCTGGACCCGGGCGGCAACACCCATGGCCGTCGTCAGGCCGGTTTCCGGGAGCAGGACGGCAAACTCGTCCCCGCCCAGCCGGGCCACCGTGTCTCCGCGCCGGACGGCCCAGCGGATCCGCCGGGCCACTTCGACGAGCACCTGGTCTCCGGTCTGGTGCCCAAAGCTGTCATTGATGTCTTTGAACGCGTCGAGGTCGATCATGAGGATGGCGGGCCGTTTGAGGCCGTCCCCCGAGGCGGCGAGTTCTGCTTCAATCTCATGCATCAGCGCTGTCCGGTTGGCGGTGCCGGTCAGGGCATCGCTCATGGCCATCCGCTGCATCTGGCGGTGCGCCGCCTGCAGCTCACGGGTCCGCGACTCCACCCGCTCCTCAAACTCCTGGTACACGGAGTTCAGCTCTTCGGCCAGCAGATTGATGCCGGTGATAACCGCGTCTACGGCGTCCCGTCTCGGCGAGGTGCGGATCCGCGTACTCAGGTCACCGGCGGCGATGCGGACAATTCCGTCCACAACCTGCTGGAGACGGGTGTCCTCTGTGTCCGGCTCGGTCATCCTGCCCGGCTTCCCAGCCATGCCAGGGCATCGAATTTCGACGAAAAGTACTTCGTGGGACACGGTGGCAGGTCCCCGCCGAGCAGGAAGTTGGCTATGACCCGATCGACCTGGGTGGAGCCGACGACGGCGACGGCGGACGCGGAGCGAGCGGAACCGAAAACGGTGCGGGCGCTGCGCGTGATCGACTCAATACCGGTCAGTTCCAGCAGCAGGGGTTTGTCCACGGATCCGGCCAGTTCCTGGAACTCCGCAGCGGCACGGGCAGCAATGCCGCCGGTGATAACGGCGCCGGGCGGCAGCACCATGCTGATGAAACCGTCATCCTGGCAGACTTCTGCGTAGCCTTCCGTGGCAGATGCGGCCTCCGCTGATGACTCCCGAATCTCGGAGTCCCCACGAACGCTGTAGTTGGTGCTTTCGCTAACCGTCATTACGCCCCCATGCGTTAGACGCACTGCTGCCGTGTTGACTCTGCACCCGTATTTCACAGCAGTGAATATGAGACTTTTTCATTTTCCCCCAAAAACAAAGCTTCCTTAGTAAAAACCCCCGCTTGTTCCCGCCGGAGGTTTCCGCCCCGCATCGTGCGGCCATCCTAGCGCGCCCGAAGGCCATCCCGCGTCAACTGAACTATGAATCCAGCCGACCTATCTCCATCAAGAACGTTCTTGCATGTTCAGCCCTAGTTGCAGCACCAACTTTGTCGAATAGATCGGCACTCGCGCGGGCTTGTTCAACCGCTTGGTCCACTTCACCGTCATCGTTCAAAATTCGCGCATACAGGAGACGCGCGTCCCCCTCACTCAGCGGCGACATTGAATCAACCTGTTCCACAACCCCGGCCATTTGCTCTCTCGCCGCAGCCACTTCGCCGGTGAGGTAGCGCCAGTGAGCACGAATAAAAATGATATCCAGTTCGTCCTGAGGGTTTCCGCCACTGATGGAGATGGCCATCTCCGCGCGTTCAATGCACTGCAGGGTTTCCGGCTCGACAAGATTTGCGGTCAGCCTCATAAAGGCTGAAGCCTTGTTAAACAGGGCCCATAGGCTGACATCGTTGCTGGGTGAAAGACACTCAGCTGCCAGGCCATGGTAGTGCGTGGCTTCTGTATTCCTTCCCAGCAAGAACGCTACGTTGCCTACAACCCAGTAACCCTTCCCAGCCTTGTTAGCGGCTGTTCCATCATCGATCAGCCCGACAAGGATCTCAGCTTCCCGCCATGCACCGTTCAGGTTTCCACTTTCCGCCAGTGCGGCAACCAGGACTTGCTGAGCTTCAAGCTTCCCTTTGCTCCCGTATCCTGTCTCAGGAAAATCCAGAGCCGCTTCGCGTGCAACCTCCAGAGCCTCAGGAAGCTGCCCGAGGCTCCGCAAACCGGCCGATCTCAGCGCTTTGGCCTTTGCCGCCAACTCAGGATCGTCCAGGGTCAACGGATGATCAGCCAGCAGTTTTGCTGTGTCTGCGCATTCGTCGATGAGGCCGAGCTCCCGCTGACATTCGGCGAGGAGGAAGGTCATCCGCCACCAACCAGGCTCGTCCCTTCGCGAGGCTGCTGTCTCTGCAGCTTGGCGCGTGTGTTTTAGAGCGGCGGTGTACTCCCGACGTTCCCAGAGCTGCCGTGCCTTGTACTCGTTCAATATGAAGTCATCGGTAGTCAAAGCCACGACACTTTCTCACTCTCGCCAATCGGCTGCTTGCAGCACACACTACGTCTATTGTGCTCTGGCAGGGACAGCGCACCCAAGCATTACGCAGGGCAAGTCACCACTGAATTATCCAGACTGCTCCCACGGCCAATTGTCGGCTTCTCCATACGTGCTTCTGCGTGAACATATTTTGTGATTTCTGGGTAGAATCAGTTCCGTCAGCACACCGGGCATATTTAACACAATAGGAGCTCTAATGAAGAAATTTGGCGTATCCCTTCTTCTCGCCGCAGCTATCGCTGCCGTAGGCGTTGCAGCACCGGCGAATGCCGCGTCCTCTACCAACAACGGTGGCGGTAACATCGCTCAGCCGCTGATCGGCAACTGGCCGCTGTAGCAATCAGTAGAAAACCGGACGGCATTCCCCCACAGGAAGCCGTCCGGTTTTTACGTTTCATCGGGTAGTTAGCTTGTTAAAAGTTCTCCTGGGTCACGCCTGCCTCCAGCTATTCATAGCTACACACCCCGGTGGCGTTCCATATGGGAGGATGGAAGCCCAGTTTGGAAAGGACCGCCATGCCCACGAACACCGCGCCTGGAGAGACTCCGGATACCGCTGACCTCGCCTCCTATATCGACCACACGCTGCTGAAGCCGGATGCCTCCCGGGAGGACATCCTGCGGGTCTGTGAAGAGGCAGCCCAATACCGCTTCAAGTCAGTGTGCGTAAACCCGATCTGGGTCAGCACGGTGCACACCGCACTCAAGGACACCGGGGTGGACACCTGCTCCGTCATTGGCTTCCCCCTGGGAGCGACCACCACCGAGGTGAAGGTCTTCGAAGCGCAGGGCGCCCTCCAGGACGGTGCCGATGAGATCGACATGGTTATTGACATTGCCGCCGCCCGCCGTGGGGACAGGGAGGCACTGGTCCGCGACATTGGCGCGGTCGCGGAAGCCGTTCATGAGGCGGGAGGCATCCTGAAGGTCATCATCGAAACCGCCCTGCTGACCGACGAGCAGAAGGTCCTGGCCTGCGAAGCGTCGGTCGAGGCGGGAGCCGACTTCGTCAAGACCTCCACCGGATTCAACGGCGGCGGAGCCACCGCCGGGGACGTCGCCCTGATGCGCCGGACGGTTGGCCCGGAGCTTGGCGTCAAGGCTTCCGGCGGGGTCCGCAGCCGCGAAGATGCCCTCGCAATGATCGACGCCGGCGCCACGCGAATTGGAGCCAGCTCAGGTATCGCTATTGTTAAGGGTGGTAACGGCGGGTCCGGTTACTGATCCGTCCGCCGCTGAAAACTTTTTTGAAACGGAGAACTCCCATGGCAGGTACCAGTGCTAAGCAGCCGACTCACTCGGGCGAAGGACACCTGGTCAAGAACCTCGTGACGTTTGTCGTCTTCTTCGGGCTCTTCGCGCTGTC
Organism: Arthrobacter sp. Helios; assembly: GCF_023167125.1. Taxonomy (NCBI): domain Bacteria; kingdom Bacillati; phylum Actinomycetota; class Actinomycetes; order Micrococcales; family Micrococcaceae; genus Arthrobacter; species Arthrobacter sp. Helios. The sequence continues at coordinate 651,865 of NZ_CP095402.1, read as the reverse complement.
CCTCTACTCGCTGAACTGGCTGACGCTGGACGTCGTGTGGCCGATGGCTGCCTGCCTCGTGCTCGGCACCCTTGCGTACATGATTCCGTTCATGATGGGCCGCTCGGACACCAGCGCCGAGCTGGCAGAGGGCAAGAGCCACAACGAGTAATCCGCAGCTGCATCCCCGAAGGCACGCTGCCCGGACCGCTTCCACGGCCGGGCAGCGTGCCTTCGCTGTATCCGGCAGGCCCGACCCGCCAAGACGCGTAATATAAGCGAACGTCCAGGTAACAATCGGCGAGGATCAAGTAGAAAGTACTCTTCGTATTCCGCCGGGCCCCTTCTTACAGTTCTGCATGAGCACAACACTGACCCGCAGGGAATGGCGCCTGGAGCGCAGCCGCCAGCAGCGTTTTACCCGTATCTCCTATTCAGCGATCGGCGCGCTGGTACTGGCGTCGATCATTGTTTTCGCTATCGCGATCATGCAGTAGTCACCCCGGCAGGCTGGACGCAGCCCAGGCACTCCAGGAATACCCGGGGTCCTTTGTGTACCAGTCCCAGGCGAGGAGCTCCGGCACCATCGTTTCCACCAACGCGGAGACGAGCCACTCCCCCTGCCCCGGATAGGTGATGCTGTGCGCCGCTTCGGGGAAGACTGCACCTACAGACACGATGGTTGCCGAGCGCGGCACCATCCAGTCCAATGCCTGCTGGTCCCAGGCAGAACCCGCAAAAACCAGTGCCCGGTAGTCCAAGGTCTTCGACAGGTAAACGTCCACGTGGGACCAGTCGCCGGTCTCGCTTCCGAAAGCGGGGCGCCGCGGCACTTCGCGCAGCATCAGTGCCCCCTGGCTACTGCTGGAGAGACGTTCCGAGGGGGCCAGCAGAAAGGTCCCGTCGGGGCCCTGCAGGGCATCCGATACCTGGGAAAGCCAGTTCCCCGAGGTGCCCAGGAGCTCCCTGGTTCCCGCTGCCGCCCGGCTGGCAGCGGCCGGCAGCGAACCGTAGACCGCTCCGCAGTGTTCCAGCAGGGCCGCCATCACCAGGAGTGAGTGCCGAAAGTTCCGGCAAGAGATTCCGGAGACTTCCCGGCCCACCTTCAGCGGAACGGTAAAGTCGGCGAGCGAGGCCAGGGGCGAACCCGGGTTGTTGGTCACCGCCACCAGGGATCCGGTGCCGCGGTACCGTTCGGCTGCCGCCAGCACCTCCACGCTCGAACCGGTCGCGGAAAGCGCGACGACGAGCAGGTCCGGGGCTGGAGGCGGCAGCAGCACCGTGCTGGCCAGCTCCACCTGGACGTTGATGCCATCGGCACGGGCCTTTCGCGCCACAGTTGCCGCCGCGTAGGCGCTCGATCCCATTGCCAGGACCAGGATCCGCGGTGCCTTCGGCAGCCGTGCCAGTCCCGGGTAGCCTTCCTCCAGCAGCGGGGCCAGTGAGTCCAGGTACTCGGGCACGAGCTGCAGGTCTTCTATAAAGCGGGCGGTGTCCACGAAGGCTCCTTCGTACGGGTATGGTCGCGGGAAATTCGGAAGGTCAGGGCGCCGTCCGCTGCGTACTGCCAGCGGGGCAGGAAACGGTGGGCATAAATCAGTTCCCGCAGCAGCTGCTCGGCAATCAGCGGCGGCAGCAGCGACTCGTCGAGCAGACCCGGCTTCCCAGCCGCCGAGGAAGCGTCCCGGTAGGCGTCCGTCAGCAGGATGGAGGCTTCCTCCGCCCAGCCGTAGAGCCTGGCCAGCGACGCCGGATCACTGACCTGGAGGCGTTTGGCGGCTACGGAGGCGACCAGCTCCAGGCTTGCTGCCAGATGCGCGACGTCGCGCGCTGCAGTGTCCGGCCGGTCCCGTTCCGCTGCCGGCAGCTGAGGATCCCCGTCGAAATCCAGGAGCCAGTATTTTCCGCCGGCACGCAGGATCTGGCCCAGGTGCAGATCCCCGTGCAGGTCGAATGCCGGCCCGGCGGTCTCCGGGACTGACTTTAGGAGTTCCGCCAGATGCCCGGCACGGTTCGCAAGCCGGGTTCCGGCCGGGCCGTCCGTCACGGCCAGCGCGTCCTCGAGGACCCGCGCGGTGCGGGCCCTGACTTCGGAGGCGTCCGGCGGACGGTGCTGTCCCGCCCCGAGGAGGGCGCAGTGCACCCCGGCCACGAGTGTGCCCAGCGTAGCGGGCCACCGGGGCGCCGTACCCCCGCGGAACCAGGCAACGACGTCGTCCACCGCCCAGGTCCAGCCGTCGCTCCCATCCGGAACCATGGCACTGACCAGGGCGATGGTGCCCCGGCCGCGGGTGGGGTGGATCCAGTCCAGGGAGCCGAAATAGCCGGGCACCACTGCCACGCGGGCTTCGGCCAGCCGGGCCAGCAGCCGGGCTGAACGGTCCGCTCCGCCCCAGTGCCGGACCAGTTTCACGATCTTGTCTCCGCCAACCACCACGGACAGGTTGGTCATGTCCACCGGCACTGCGGTCTCGGCGGAGCCGGATCCCGCAGCCGGCAGCGGCGTCCGCACGGTTTCCAGGGTCCCGGCCGTACAGCTCAGGCCACCGGCGGCCGCTGCCAGGACGGCTGCCACCAGTTCCGCGGCCAGGCCGCTTCCCGCTTCCGCTGCCTGCCCCGCGGAATCCAAGGCTGTGAGGCTGCCGTCGCCGTTGAGCCGAATGTAGCCGTGCACGGCTTTGACTTCCTCCATCCCACAACCATCACATTCGTTGTATGCCAATTTCAAGAACCCCATGTAACCAGCTTGTTACGGCTGAAAATAACCGTTGTATTCCTTGAACTCTGATGCAAAGATCAATTCACCACCGAGTCTAAACGTGACCTGGGCCACACTCCTGGACTGGCCGGATGTTACGGGCCGGCTGGGCTTTTCCGAGTTTTCCGAGTCTTCACAAAGGAGCCATCGTGAGTTTGCAGCGCATTACGCGGACCGCTTTCGCAGCATCAGCGGTTCTTGCCCTGGCAGCTTGCGGCGGAGGAAGCGGGTCCGCGGACCTCGATCCCGAAGCCGACATCACCGCACAAAAGCTCGTCGTCGGCATCTGGGCCGACTACTACCCGGAGGACCTCGCGGAGACCTTCGAGGCAAAGACCGGGGTTCCGGTCCAGATTGTTCACCACGCCACGAATGAAGAGATCATGGCCAAGCTGACTGCCAGCGGCGACTCAGGCATCGACGTTGCCTTCGTCTCCGGCCAGTACGCGCAGGCCCTGAACGAGGGCGGCATGCTGCAGGAACTGGACCATGACCTGATTCCGAACATCACGAACCTGTACCCGGAAGCCACGGAATTGGCCTACGACGACGGCAACAAGTTCTCCCTGCCGTATGCCTGGGGCACCACCGGCCTTTGCTACCGCTCCGATCTGCTGCCGGCCGAACCGGCGTCGTGGCTGGACCTGCTGGAGCCGTCCGCCGAGGCGGCAGGCAAAACCACCATGCTGTCCACAGAACGCTGGATGGCGCTTCCCGCACTCAAGGCGCTGGGCTACTCAGTGAATTCGGAGAACCCCGATGAGCTGTCGGCGGTGAAGGATCAGCTGATGGAGACCAAGCCCACCCTGCTGGCCTTCGATGACACGACCTTCTACAGCAAGCTCGTCACGGGGGAAGCAGTCCTTACCGAGGCTTGGGACGGCTGGTGCAACTACGGCATCGCAGAGGATCCCAACATCAAGTTCACTGTCCCCGAAGAAGGCAGTGACCTCTGGGTGGACACCATGACGGTGCTCAAGAGTTCACAGAACAAGGAGGCGGCCATGGCCTTCCTCAACTACGTGCTGGAGCCGGAGGTCCATTCCTGGGCGGCAGAGAACATCCTCTACAAGGTTCCGAACAAGGCCGCCATGGACGCCCTGGATCCGCAGCTGCTGGAAACCTACCCCAACCTGGCCATGACACCGGCGGAACTCGCCGAACAGGAAGTCATCGTCGACCTGGGCGACTACAGCACCGAGTACACCCGGCTCGCCACGGAAATCTCCGCGAAGTAGCACCGATGTCCGTTCCCCGCTCCGCGGCCTCCGGCGCCTTCTGGCGCCGGAGGCTAGCCGGACTCCCGCTCCTGGGACCCGGCATGGTGTTCCTCTTCGTGCTCGCAGTGCTGCCGGTGGCCCTGGTCACCGTCTATGCCTTCTTCGAGCGCGGCCGCTTCGGCGGAGTTGAATTCAACTTCACGCTGGACAACTTCGCGCGCCTGGCCGATCCGCTTTACCTCGGTGTTGTCCTGAAATCGATCCTCATTGCGGGAACCGCAACCGGGATCGCCCTGCTCATCGGATATCCCGCCGCCCTGTTTATTGCCCGCCTGCCGCGCCGCTGGCGCACCCTGGCGCTGATCGCCGTGCTGCTGCCCTTCTGGACCAACTTCCTGATCCGGACCTATGCCTGGATCCTGCTGCTGAACAACGCCGGGTGGATCAACCAGGGGCTGTCCTGGCTGGGAATTACGAGCGAGCCGATCCATATGCTCTACACCGAACCGGCCGTCGTGGTGGGACTGGTCTACATGTACCTGCCGCTGATGATCCTGCCGCTGTACGCCTCACTCGTCTCCCACGACCCCCAGCTGACGGAAGCGGCCGTAAACCTGGGTTCATCCCCCTTCCGGGTCTTCCGGACAATCACGCTTCCGCTCTCCGCCCCGGGGGCGCTGACCGGCTGCATCTTTGTGTTCGTGCCCGCCATGGGCAACTTCATCATTCCCGAGCTCATCGGAGGCGGGAAGACCGTCCTGATCGGCAACCTCATCCGCGACCAATTCCTCAAGGCACGCGACTGGCCCTTCGGCGCAGCGCTTGCCCTGGTCATGACGGCATTCCTGGTGCTGCTGCTGGTCCTTCAGCAGCGCGCCTCACGCGCGGTCAGCGAAGGCAAGACCCCCAAGGAAGTGAAGCCGTGAGCGCTCCCGCCGCACTGCCTGCCCGGTCCCGGAAAGCCAGGGGCGGACCCCGCACGGACGCTGCCACCCGCCCCGGGCTGCACCTTCGCCTGCCGTTCTGGGGTGCGATTGCCTTCCTCTACATTCCCATCCTCGTGGTGGTGGCGATGTCCTTCAACGCCTCCTCGAACCTCTTCTCCTGGTCCGGGTTTTCGCTTCAGTGGTACGCCGAGGTGTTCCGCAGCCCGGACATCCTGGCGGCCCTGGGGAACACCCTGATAGTCGCCGCCGCAGCCGCAGTGCTCGCCACGGCGCTGGGCACACTGACCGCCGTCGGCATCCACCGGCACACCAGCGGCGGACTGATCCGGGCGATCGCGATCGCCCCGGCCATGCTCCCGGACCTGCTGCTGGCCATCGGCTTGCTGAGCCTGTTCACGCTGCTCAACTTCACGCTGGGACTGCTTTCGGTCATCCTGGCCCACACGGTCTTTGCCATGGCATTCGTGACGGCCATTGTCCTGGCGCGGCTGGCCCAGGTGGATCCCAGCCTCGAGGAGGCGTCCAGGGACCTCGGCGCGTCACCGGGCCGGACCCTGCTGAAGGTCACCCTGCCCCAGCTTGGCCCGGCAATCATTTCCGGAGCGCTGCTCTCCTTCACCCTCTCGCTGGATGAGTTCGTGATCGCGTTCTTCACCACCAGCCCCACCATCTCCACCCTGCCCATCAATATCTATTCGATGGTGCGTTTCGGTGTCTCACCGGAAATCAATGCCCTTGCCACCATGCTGCTGGGCCTGACCGTCCTTGCGGTCCTGGGCACACAGCGCCTAACCAAGATTGCGGATTCACTATGACCAGCACCCCTGCCGCCGCTCCCCTGCTCCGGCTCAGCGGCCTGAGCCACAGCTACGGCTCCGTGCAGGCCCTGCACGGAATCGATCTGGACATCGCGGAGAACGAGTTTTTTGCCCTGCTTGGGCCTTCAGGCTGCGGCAAGAGCACCCTGCTGCGCTCCATCGCCGGTTTTGAGACCCCAGCCGAAGGCGAGATCCTGCTCGACGGCGCTCCCCTGACCCGGCTGCCGGCGCACCGCCGTCCGGTCAACATGATGTTTCAGTCCTACGCCCTGTTTCCCCACCTGAGCGTGGAGAAGAACGTCGCCTACGGGCTGGAGGCCGAAGGAACCCCGAAGCCAGAGGTGCGGCGCCGGGTCGGTGAGGCCCTGGAGACCATCGGCCTGTCCGGTTATGCCAAGCGCCGCCCCGGCCAGCTCTCCGGCGGTCAGCGGCAGCGGGTTGCCTTGGCCCGGGCAATCGTGAAGCGGCCCCGTCTGCTGCTCCTGGATGAGCCGCTGTCTGCCCTGGACCGCAAGGTCCGGTCCGAGATGCAGCTGGAGCTCAAGCGGCTGCAGCACGAAGTCGGCATGACCTTCGTGGTCGTGACCCATGACCAGGAAGAGGCCATGTCCATGGCTGACCGGGTGGCGGTGCTCAACGCCGGCCGGCTGGAGCAGGTCGATACCCCGGTTGGCCTCTACTCGGCGCCGCAGTCCCGCTTTGTCGCGGACTTCATTGGATCGGCGAACATGCTGGACGGCACGGCCGTGGCCGGCGGCATCCGACTCGCGTCAGGCCTGGTCCTGGCCGTGGACCATGCACTTTCCGCGGGCAGCCCGGCAACCGCCGTGATCCGCCCCGAAGACGTTGTCCTTGCCGCACCGGGCGCCGGGACCCTGGACGGAACTGTCGTGGACACTTTTTTCCTCGGCGGAACCTCCACCGTGGCTATCCGGGTTGCCGGGCTGCCGGAGCCCTTCACCTGCACCATGCGGGCTGTCCAGGTCCCGGAACGCGGAGCCGGAGTTGGGCTCATCCTGGACCCGGCGCACACCGTGGCCGTTGCCGATAACAGGGGCGCGGTCCCGGCAGCTCAGGCGCCGGTGAGCGTGTGACCGGCTGCTATCCGCGCATAGTCCGCGATGAGGCCCGCCGCAGTTTCGGCATCGATGCTGGGGTGACGGGCAATAATCCGGTAGCCGTACGCGTCCTCCAGCGCCACCAGGTTCCTCGCGACCGTCAGCGGGTCCTGGGCCAGGGTGAAGACCCCGCGCGCCGCGCCCTGTTCCAAAACCACCAGGTACATCCCCACCTGGCGTTCGTACAGGGAGGTCAGCAGGGCGGCGGTCACCGGGTTGTTGCCGGCCGAGCCGCCCAGCGCACAGAGCATCGCGACCTGCGCATCGTCGGGCCCGGAGGGAAGCCCGGAGCGGATCAGTGCCAGGAGCCGGGCCGCCGGGTCATCGGGCAGCGAGCCAAGCATGCTCACGCGCTGTTCGTAGAACCGTTCCATGGCTTCCCGGTTGGCTTCGAGCATGAGGTCCTCGAGGTTCGGGTAGTAGTACAGCACCGCCCCGCTGGTCAGGCCCGCTTCCTCGGCAACACGGTTCAGCCGTGCACCGTCCGGACCGTGCTTGGCAACCGCACGCTGCGCCGCGGCAACAATTTCATTGCGCCGTGCGGCCTGGTTCTTCGGGCGTGCCATCTTCGAAGCCTTCCTCCAAATGGATCAGATACACCACAATATGACACCCCCGTCCAATCAGCGGCATTTCCAAGGAAGTAATTCTCGTCACTTAAGCACCAAGGAGAGAACATTGACAAATTCACGTACTTTTCTTTTCATGCCCGAAAGTGCCTACGGGCCCACCAATAACTGCATTGGTATTGGCAGTGAACTGCTGCGGCGGGGCCACCGCGTCGTCTTCGCATCAGAGTCATCCTGGCGCGGAAAGCTTGCGCCGCTTGGGTTCGAGGAAGCGCTCGTGGACTTCGCCCCGCCGGCTGAAGGAGACCAGGAAGCGGGAGATTTCTGGAAAGAATACATCAAGGCAATCTCTCCGGAATTCCGCAAATCCACGCTCCTGCAGGCTGAAACGGTAATCCGCCCAATCTGGGAGGGAGCCATCGAAGGTGCAAAATACTGTGAGCCGGAATTGCAGAAAATAATTGCGGAAGTAAATCCTGACGTGATCATTGAGGACAATGTCGTAGCGTTTCCGGCACTCGTGACGGCGGGCAGGCCGTTTGTCCGGATTGTCTCCTGCAATCCGCTGGAAATCCCTGGCAGCGGCATCGCCCCGGCGTACTCGGGCCTGGGAGAAACGGATGTCACCGGGTGGGGCGAGTACCGCTCCGAATACGAACGCACGCACAAGGACCTCTGGGAGGACTTCAACGCCTGGGTCCAGGCCCAGGGCGCCCAGCCGCTCCCCTACCTGGAGTTCATTCACAGCGGGGTCCACAACATCTACGTGTATCCGGAGGAACTCGACTACACCGCCGGCCGCCCGCTGGGAGCGGACTGGACCCGGGTGGATTCCGCCGTGCGGGAAACGGAAGCTGCCGCTGATCTGCCAGGGCACTTTCTGGACGGCACCAAACCGCTCATCTACTTCAGCCTCGGCTCACTGGGCGGGGCCGACGTCGCTCTGATGCAGCGCACGGTGGACATCCTGGGCACCGCCGGGGACTACAACTTCATCGTCTCCAAAGGTCCCCTGCATGAGGAGATTACCCTCGCCGCCAACATGTGGGGCGCGGAGTTCCTGCCCCAGACGCGCATCATCCCGCTGGTGGACCTGGTGATCACCCACGGCGGCAACAACACCACCACCGAGTCGCTGCACTTCGGCAAGCCCATGATCCTGCTGCCCCTGTTCTGGGACCAATATGACAATGCCCAGCGGGTGCACGAATCGGGCTACGGACGGCGGCTGGATACCTATGCCTGCACCCCCGCGGAGCTCCTGGGCGCCGTGGACGAGCTGCTCCGGGACCAGGACCTGCGCAGGCGCTGCGAGGCAGCCGGAGAGCGTATCCGGGCCGCCGACGGCCTGGCCGCCGCCGCCTCCGCGCTGGAAGGCGTTGCCGCCGTACATGCACAGCCCCAAACCGAAACCGCACTGTAAAGCTAGGACGAACCACCATGTCATCTGGAACCTTCATTTCCAACAGCTACCGCTCTGCCTCCGGCGAAGTCCAGGAGCTGGTCAATCCAGCGACCGGCACGGTCTCCGGCACGCTCTCCGCTTCCACGCCCGCGGACGTTGACACCGCCGTCGCCGCCGCCCGCGCTGCTGCCCCCGGATGGGCCGGGCAGACGCCCGGACAGCGGGCCAGGGTGCTGCTCAAGCTCGCCGATGCGCTCGAAGCGGATGCTGAGGCGCTCACCGAGCTGGAGGTCACCGAGGGCGGCAAGCCCTGGACAACGGTGCTCGACGGCGAGATCCCCTTCGGCGCCGACAACCTGCGTTTTTTCGCGGGTGCTGCCCGGTCCGTGGACGGCACCGGGGCCGGAGTGTTCTCCGACGGATACACATCGGTGATGCTGCGCCGGCCGGTCGGTGTGGTCGCAGGCATCACTCCGTGGAACTTTCCGCTCATCATGGCGCTCTGGAAAGCCGGCCCGGCGCTGGCGGCCGGGAACACGGTGGTGCTCAAACCCGCCCCGCTGACGCCGGGATCCACGCTGCGGCTGGCCGAGCTGGCCGCCGGCTGCGGCCTGCCCGAGGGTGTGCTTAACGTCGTAACCGGCGGCGGGGAAATCGGCTCGGCGCTGGCCGCCCACCGCGGCGTGGACATGGTCAGCGTGACCGGGTCCACGGCCACCGGCCGGGCAGTGATGCAGGGCGCCGTCAAGGACATTAAACGCGTCCACCTGGAGCTGGGCGGCAAAGCCCCGGCACTGGTGTTCGCGGACGCGGACATCGCCCAGATGGCCCGCGCGGTGGCCCTGGGCGGGACCTACAACACCGGCCAGGACTGCACGGCCGCCACCCGGGTCTACATTGAGCGGAGCATTTTCGACGACGCCGTCGCCGCCCTGCGGATTGAGCTGAAGGGAATTGTCCTCGGCGACCCCCACGATCCGCTGACCCACATTGGCCCGCTGATTTCCGCGGCACACCGGGACAAGGTCTCCGGCTTCGTGACCCGGGCCGTGCAGGCCGGCGCGGAGGTGCTGGAGGGCGGTTCGGCGCTGGAGGGAGCGGGCTTCTATTTCCCGCCCACGCTCGTGGTGGGCGCGGCGCAGTCCTCGGAACTGGTGCAGGGCGAAGTGTTCGGCCCGGTGCTGGTCGCCCTGCCGTTCGATGGGGAGGACGACGCCGTTGCCCTCGCCAACGACAACGCCTACGGGCTCGCGTCCTCGGTCTGGACCGCCGACGTCGGCCGTGCCATCCGTGTCAGCCACCGGCTCGACGTCGGCGTGACCTGGGTCAACGACCATCTTCCGCTGGCCTCGGAAGCACCCCATGGCGGGGTCAAGGGATCCGGCTTCGGCAAGGACATGAGCATGGAACCGCTGTTGGACTACTCGGTCACGCGGCACCTGATGATCAGGCACGCGGTTCCGCCGGAGACCACCGGTTACCGTCCCGCCTAAGCCCGGCGGATTGCCCGCTAAGAACCACCCACGAGCGAAAGCAGACCCTGTGCCCAGCACCACCGCCTATGACCTGGCCGAGGAACGTGTCCCGGCCGGCAGCATCACCGACGCCCTGTCCGGGGCAGCGGCTGCCCCCTACTGGCTGGACCGGCCTGAGCGCCCGGCCCCGCTGCCTCCGTTAGCCGGCCGCACCACCGCGGACCTGGTGGTGGTTGGCGGCGGGTATACCGGACTGTGGACGGCCCTGATGGCCAAGGAACGGACCCCGTCCGCTTCCGTGGTACTGCTGGAGGCCCGCGAGGTGGCGTGGGCCGCCTCGGGGCGGAACGGAGGCTTCGTCTCGGCCAGCCTGACCCACGGCCACAGCAACGGCGTAAAGCACCTGCCCGGGGAAGTTGACCTGCTCCAGGAACTCGGCCAGGAGAATCTGGCCGAGTTCGCCGCAGCGCTCGAGAGGCACGGGATCGACTGCGGTTTCGAATGGAACGGAACCCTGGCCCTGGCCACCGAAGCGCACCAGGTCGACTGGCTCCGGAAGGAAGCGGAGGAGACCGGTGAGGAGTTTTTCGACCAGGAGAAAGTCCAGGAAGAAGTCCACTCACCGCTCTACCTCGCCGGCCTCTGGAACCGCAGGGGCAGCGCCCTCGTTGACCCGGCCCGGCTGGCATGGGGGCTGAAACGGGCCTGCCGGCAGCAGGGAGTGCAAGTCTACGAGAACTCCCCCGTCACGGCATTGTCCCGGACCGGGAACGGGGTGGAGGTGACCACCCGCGGGGGAACGGTGGCGGCCGCCAGGGTTGCCCTGGCCACGAATGCCTTTCCGTCGCTGCTGCGCCGCGCCCGGCTGCACACCGTGCCTGTCTACGACTACGCGCTGATGACTGAACCGCTGACCGAGGCCCAGCTGAAGTCCATCGGCTGGTCACGCCGGCAGGGGCTCGACGACGTCGCGAACCGGTTTCACTACTACCGGCTCACCGATGACAACCGGATCCTCTTCGGCGGGTACGACGCCGTGTACCACTACGGGCGGAGCCTGAAAAACGAGCACGACCAGAGCGAAGAGACCTTCCGCAAACTGGCCGCTCATTTCCTGCTGACGTTTCCACAGCTGGAAGGCATCCGCTTTACGCACAAATGGGGCGGTGCGATTGATACCTGCAGCCGCTTCTTCTCCTTCTTTATGAAGGCCTACGGCGGACGGGTCGCCTACGCGGCCGGCTTCACCGGACTCGGCGTCGGCGCCAGCCGGTTCGCGGCGAATGTGCTCCTGGACCTGCTCTCGGGAGAAACCACCCGGCGCACCAGCCTGGAGCTGGTCCGCAAACTGCCGCTGCCGTTCCCGCCGGAGCCGGTGGCCTGGATCGGTGTCAAAATCACCACCGCGGCCATGGTGCGTGCCGACCGCAGGCAGGGCCGCCGGGGTCCGTGGCTGAAGCTGATGGACGCCATCGGGATGGGGTTCGATTCCTAGCTGCCGCCCGTCTCCGCCCCCTAGACCGCGGCCTCCTTCGGTCCCCCCTCCCGAAGGAGGCCGCGCCTGCGTTCCGGGCTAGTCCTTGAAGATCGTGTCCAGTACCTGGTGCGCCCACTCGAGGATCTCCGCATCCTGCAGGTCCCGGCCGCCGATCCGCGCCGTCTTCGGTTTGGGGATGAGGACGGCGTTCAACGCGGGTTTGACCTGCGCGCCCGGGTACAACCGCTGCAGGCGCATGGTCTTGGACTCGGGCAGGTCTCCCGGGGAGAACCGGATGAAGTTCCCCTGGAGCGCGACGTCGGTCAGCCCGGCCTCGCGGGCATCAACCCGGAACCGCGCCACGTCAATCAGGTTCTTCACCGCCTGCGGCGGCTCACCATAGCGGTCCACCAACTCGGCGAGGACCTCGTCGATGGCCTCGTTCGTGATGGCCGACGCCAGCTTGCGGTAGGCTTCCAGCCGCAGCCGCTCCCCCGGCACGTAGTCGTGCGGCAGGTGCGCGTTGACCGGCAGCTCGATCTTCATTTCCGCTGCCTTTTCCTCGGCTTCGCCGCGGTAGTCCGCCACTGCCTCGCCAACCAGCCGGATATAGAGATCGAATCCGACGCCGGCGATATGACCGGACTGCTCTCCGCCCAGCAGGTTGCCTGCGCCGCGGATTTCCAGGTCCTTCATGGCCAGCTGCATGCCCGCGCCGAGCTCGTTGTGGGCAGCCACAGCCTTCAGCCGTTCCAGCGCAACCTCGCCGAGCGGCTTCTCCGACGGGTACAGGAAGTACGCGTAGGCACGCTCCCGTCCGCGGCCCACCCGGCCGCGCAGCTGGTGCAGCTGGGACAGGCCGAAGTGGTCCGCCCGGTCCACGATCAGGGTGTTGGCGTTGGAGATGTCCAGGCCGGTTTCGATGATGGTGGTGCAGACCAGCACGTCGAACCGCTTTTCCCAGAAGTCCACGATGATCTGCTCAAGCTTCGCTTCGCTCATCTGGCCGTGTGCGACGGCGATCCGGGCTTCGGGCACCAGCTCCCGCAGGTGCGCGGCGGTCCGGTCGATCGAGGACACCCGGTTATGCACGAAGAACACCTGCCCTTCACGCATCAGCTCGCGGCGGATGGCCGCGGAAGCCTGCTTGTCCGTGTAGGGACCGACGTAGGTGAGGACCGGGTGGCGCTCTTCCGGCGGAGTGGCCAGCGTGGAGGTTTCCCGGATGCCGGTCAGCGACATTTCCAGCGTCCGCGGGATCGGCGTCGCACTCATGGCCAGCACGTCCACGTTGGTGCGCATTTTCTTCAGCGCTTCCTTGTGCTCGACGCCGAACCGCTGCTCCTCGTCCACGATGACCAGCCCCAGGTCCTTGAACTGCACCTCAGGCGAGAGCAGGCGGTGGGTCCCGATGATCACGTCCACGGTGCCGGTGCGGACCCCCTCGATCACTTCCTTGGCCTGCTTGGCGGTCTGGAACCTGGACAGGGCAGCGACCCGGACCGGGAATCCGGAGAACCGTTCGGTGAAGGTCTCCATGTGCTGCTGTGCCAGCAGGGTGGTTGGCACCAGTACGGCCACCTGCTTGCCGTCCTGCACCGCCTTGAAGGCCGCGCGCACGGCGATTTCGGTCTTGCCGTAGCCCACGTCGCCGGAGACCAGGCGGTCCATGGGAATCTCCCGCTCCATGTCCGCCTTGACCTCGTTGATGGTGGTCAGCTGGTCCGGGGTCTCAATGTAGGGGAAAGCCTCTTCCAGTTCGCGCTGCCACGGGGTGTCCTGGCCGAAGGCATGACCGCGCGACGCCATCCGGGCGGAGTAGAGCCGGATCAGTTCCCCGGCGATCTCCTTGACGGCCTTCCGTGCCCGGCTCTTGGTTTTCGCCCAGTCCGAACCGCCCATCTTGGACAGCACCGGCGTCTCGCCGCCCACATACCGGGTGATCTGGTCCAGCTGGTCGGTGGGCACGAACAGCCGGTCCCCGGGGGCCCCGCGCTTGGCCGGAGCGTACTCCAGCACCAGGTATTCCCGGACCGTTTTGTTTCCGCCGGCACCGGTGGCGCGCTGCAGCAGCTCCACGAAGCGCCCCACACCATGCTGTTCGTGCACCACGTAGTCGCCTTCCTGCAGCTGCAGGGGGTCGACGGCGTTGCGGCGGCGGGAGGGCATCTTGCGCATGTCACGGGTGGAGTATGCGCTGGCCCGGCCGAGCAGATCCGCTTCGGTCAGCAGGCCGGTCTTGAGATTGTCGAATACGAATCCGCGGCCGGCGCTGGCGGTGGTGATCTCGATGATCCCGGGCTGCGGTTCGGAATCCAGTGATTCCACCCGGGAGGCGGGGATGTCATTGTCAGCGAACAGCTCCGCAAGCCGGGACGCCGGGCCGGGACCTTCGGTCACCACCACAATCCGCCACTGGTCGCGCACCCGTGAGCCGATGAACTCCATCATCTCGGCAACGTCGCCCTTGTAGCCGCGCGGCTCCCGGGCGTTGATGGTCAGGGTGTCGATGTCCAGGACGGTCTCTTCGTCCGGGTTGAAGGAGGTGATCGCCCACCAGGACACGTCGTTCTGCAGCGCTGCGGAACGGGTATCGGCCAGCGACCGGAAGCTGGCGGCTTCCAGGTCCGCGCTCAGCCCGGCTGACAGATCCACCGGTGCCGCGCCGCCGTCGGACGCCGTGGCCCACGCTGCGGCCAGGAATTCCTCGTTCGTGGACTCCAGGTCGTGGGCGCGGGCGCGCACCTTCTCCGGTTCGATCACCACGCAGATGGAACCCGCCGGCAGCTCGCTCATCAGGGGGACCATCTCGTCGACCAGCACGGGGGCCAGTGATTCCATCCCCTCAACGGCAATTCCGCCGGCCAGCTTCTCCAGCATGTCCGCGGCTGCGGGCATCTCATCCTTGAGCTTCGCCGCCCGGCTCATGACGGACGGCGTAATCAGCAGCTCACGGCAGGGCGGTGCGTAAAGCTCCTTGGGGTGGATCACGTCCTCCCCCGTCAGCGTGCGCTGGTCGGCAACGGCGAACCAGCGCATCGATTCCACTTCATCGCCAAAGAAATCGATGCGGATCGGATGGTCTTCGGTAGGCGGGAAAACGTCCAGGATGCCGCCGCGCACAGCGAACTCTCCGCGGTGGGACACCATGTCCACCCGCGCATAGGCAGCATCTGCGAGCGCCTTGACCACGGACTCAAACGGGCGTTCATCCCCCACCGCCAGGGAAACCGGTTCCAGGTCCCCAAGCCCCTTCACCAGCGGCTGAACCACCGCACGGACCGGCGCCACGACCACCTGCACCGGATCATTGCCCGGGTGCGCCAGCCGGCGCAGGACGGAGAGCCTGCGCCCCACGGTGTCCGAACGCGGGGAAAGCCGCTCGTGCGGCAGCGTCTCCCAGCTCGGGAACTCCTCGATCCCGGCGAGCGGGAGGTAACTGCGCAGCGCGGCGGCGAGGTCCTCAGCCTCCCGTCCGGTGGCGGTGACCGCCAGAACCACGGGTGTCCCGCCGTCGGGGCTCCCTGACGCCAGGCCGTCCACCATCTCGGCCAGCAGCGCGGCCCGCATACCCTGCGGAGCTCCGATTTCCAGGTCCTGGCTGCGCTGGGCCGGCGGCCGTGCAGCGTGGGCACGCAGGCGTGCGTAGGACGGGTCCTCGGCCAGGGCGGCGCGCAGTCCGTTCAGGCTCATCTTCGGTGTTTCTCCTTCAGGGCAGGGCAACACAAGAACCCGAAGTTGGCAGTCAACCCCGGGTGTTCTTTCCAGCGTACCCGCTGCGCGCGGCCGCCTGCTCCGGATCCCGCTGTCGGCGGAACGGCAAAGGAGGCCGCCCTGGATGGACGGCCTCCTTTGCTCCTAAACAGCGGCTGGGCTGCTACCGCAGGGCCTCATGGCCCAGGTAGTCAGGCTGCGCGGGAACGGTGCGGGCGGCCCCGGCACCGCCCTTGAGATCGGCCTTCGTCTGCGCGAAGGTCAGCACGGAATGCGCGACGGCGTCGGACATCTCGTCCATTGCCTTGTTGCTGATATTGCTCCGGTTGTCACACACCGAGTGGTAGCAGGGGTCGTAGGCGGTGCCGGCGGTCCCGCCGAAGAGCGCTGCTTCCTCCGGAGTCTTGATCCCTTCCGCACCGGTGAACAGTCCGCCGGCCGGGATCCCGTTGTTGATGAACGCCTGATAGTCAGAGCGTCCGCTGAACTCAGTTGGTGCCGAGGCCAGGCCAGCCGATGCAAAGTAGCTCTCGAAGACTCCCTCGATCACGTCCGAGCCGGTGGGCCCTGCCGTGCCGAAGGCGTCGCCGTCTCCGTCGTAGACGAAGCGGACGAAGTTCGTGGAACCGACCATGTCGAAGTTCAGGTTGGCCAGCGTGTTCTGCAGGCCGGTCTCGTCAAGCTGGGATACGTAGTGCGTGGAACCGACCAGGCCGTCCTCTTCTGCACCCCAGAACGCGAACCGGACCTGGTTCTCCAGTTTGAACTTCCCGGTCTTGCCGAGCTGGATCGCGGTTTCCAGGATGGCGGCGGAACCGCTGCCGTTGTCATTGATGCCCGCGCCCTCGGCCACCGAGTCCAGATGCGCGCCGACCACAACCTGCCGCGTCGGATCTCCCTTGGGCGTATCAGCGATGACGTTGAACGTTTCGGTGGCCTTGATGGCGGAATCAACTGCCAGCCGCAGCGTCACTCCCGCCGTCCCGGCGAGGGTCTCCCCGAGGGCGAAAGTGGTGCCCACCGCCGGGATGGCGGAGAGCTCGGAGCCGAGTGTCCCGTTGATCAGCCCGGTGCGGTCATCGCCCGGGACATCGTTGCCCTGGTTGAAGACAATGGCACCGGCAGCTCCGGCGGCCGCCGCGTTGGCAACCTTGTCGCCGAAGGCACAGGTTCCCCGCTGCAGCAGCGCGATGTTGCCCGCGGTGAACCCCGCGAAGTCCTCCGCTTCACAGCCCGAGCTGTTGGCCCGGTTGCCGGTGAGGTTGATGTCGACGGCCGTCACTGCCGCGGTCACGTCCCCGGAGCCGGAGTAACTCATGGTGAGGTAATCGGTACCGGCGGTGTAGGTAGCCGGGTTCGGTGACACCTGCTCCAGCGCGTCTCCGTTAAGGACGAACTGTTCGTACGTGAAAGCCTGGCGGAACGGCGTGTAGCCGGCCTTGCGCAGCTGCGATTCCACGTACCGGGCGCTGGCTTCGTAGCCCGGCGTACCGGCAGCACGGTTACCGCTGTTGGCGTCCGCGGCGGCCTGGAAAGCGTTCAGGTGGCCCAGCAGCCCCTTGAGCGTGACCTTGTCCCGCAGTTTGTCGGAGTCCGTCTTGCCGGGCTTGTCGGGCTTGTGAGGTTTGCCGGGCTTGTCGGGTTTTCCGTTGCCGGGGTGCCCCTGGCCTGGCTTGCCGTTGTTCTGCCCCGGCCCCTGGTGGGCGCCCTGACCGTTCTTAGCGCCTGAGTTAACGTCAGCGGCGAAGGCGGCCGGAGCTCCCGCCGAAACTGTAAGGACAATAGTGGCCGCGAGGGCTGCCCCGCGCGCCGATCTGCTGAATTTCATCGTTCCCCTAAATGAGTGCGAGTGAGTGGGCACGGTGTGCCCGTCACCGTCCCGGGGCAGCAGCCGTGCGGTGATGCTACTCGACGATTTGGGGGCCTAACAGGGTCAGCTGTGAAACCTGCATGATTAGCCTGTTTCCACTCCGGACACTGCGCGGGGATCTTCCCCCGGCTGCTTCCATGGTCTAGGTTTCCTCCCGCCTGATCGCGCCCCTGCGCGGGCCCGGGTGTGGATTTTCCGGATCGCGGCTGCCACGCTGGAATGGCACGGGCAACACCGCAACCGCCTTTCCCCAGCGCATCGGAGGCCTGCCCCCATGGAACGCAGACTGGTACGTAGAACGCCGCTTCTGTTCATTGCCTTCGCAGCAGCCATTCTCTTCTTCACGGCCTGTTCCAATGACGGGGATGACGGCGGTATGTACAGCTCCGGTTCCCCCGCGGCCTCGACGCAGGAATCGGTTGATCCGGCCTGCGAGACGGGGCCCGAAGCCACCTCGGCCTCCTGCCAGGCTGCGGGCCCGGGCACCACGGTTGAGGCCAGCCGGTGTTCGTCCGCCTCGCCCTCTGCCCTTTCAGGCGGTGTGATCGAAGGGGCCTTTGGACCGTGGTGCGAGAACGCCATCGCCACGGCTTATGACACGGACCTGATTCCGGCCGGAGCCGAAACCGAACTCACCCTCCAGGAAACGGATCTGGAGACAACGCTGGAGATGCAGGTCCAGGGTTTTGCCGCGGATGCAGGCTATTCCGGAGTGCTGCACAACCAGGCGTGCGGAGCCGATGTCTCCGACGCCGGACCGGAATACGTCCAGGAGGATGTCAGCGAGAACGTTCCGTCCGGACTGGCACTGGACTTCACCACGGACGCGGACGGGTCTGCGGATGCATCCGTGACGGTCCCCTGGGTGCTGCCGGACAACGGGTCGGGCAAGTCCATCGTCATCCTTTCCACGGACAACCAGGCGGCGGGCTGCGTGAGAATTCCCTGAGCACTGCAGGGCGGACTGCGTTGGAGGGCGCAGCCTTTCACCGACTAGGATGTTTGGCGGGTCCAGCGCTCCGGCGCCGGGCCCGCCGCACACCACCTATCGGAGGACCCAATGGCCCTGACTGCTTCCACCACCCTGCCGTATGACGCTGCCACGCTGACCAAGACCTTCACGGATGAGGACTTTGTCCGCAGCATCAGTGAGCACGTAGGCGGCTCGCTGGTCTCACTGGTGGTTGACGGCGACATCGCCGGCCCGTTCACCGTCACGGCCGTCCGCACTCTCCCCACGGACCGCCTGCCGGACATGGCCAAAAAGCTGGTCGGTGCGTCGCTGACCGTGACCCAGAAGGAGTCCTGGGAAGCGCCCGCCGCAGACGGCTCCCGCACCGCAACCATCGACCTGTCTGTCGGCGGCGTTCCCCTTAAGGTCAATGCCGTCCAGCACATGGTGGCAGTGCCGGAGGGCACCCGGACCGACGTCGAAGGCAGCGTCAGCTCCTCGATTCCGTTCCTGGGCGACAAGATTGCCAAGGCCGCAGAACCAATGATCGGCAAGGCCCTGACCATCCAGGCCACGCAGGCCGGCAAATGGATCGAAAACAACTAGGTCCGTCCGCGGCCTGAAAGCGAGCTCTCCTTGTCACTGTCTGCACCCCTGGCGTTTGTCCTCATTGCGGCCGGCCTCTGGTCGATCATCGTCTGGCCCCCGTTCCTCAAGCGTGTCCTGAAGGCTCCGGAGGCCCGGGACGCTAACGGCGCCCCCACCCGTTTTATGACCGTGAACCTGATGCTGATCAGCACCGCGATCATTTTCGGTCTGGCTACTGCGATCATCGGCGTCCGCGCCCTGGCCGCGTAGCGCTCCACCTTCCCCCGCACATTCCAGGTGCGGGGGAAGGTAAGCTAGTGCGAAGGTGAGCCGGGAAGTCTGGTCGGCAGTAGTTCTGCCGTACCCGATTACGTTTAGGAGCCTGCCTTCATGGCCTCACACAAGCCCTCCGGGGCGTCCCGCACCATTCTCAGCCGGTCCAGCTACCGCGAGTACCTGCGCATCGGAGAGATCCTGCGCAAGGAAACCGTTGGTGGCATTCTCCTGCTGATCGCCACCGTAGCCGCCCTCATCTGGGCCAACTCCCCCGCCTCGGACAGCTACTTCACCATCCGGGATTTCAGCTTCGGTTACGAGCCCTGGCATCTGGACCTCACGGTCGGCGCCTGGGCAGCTGACGGCCTCCTGGCGATCTTCTTCTTCCTGGTAGGCCTTGAACTCAAGAAGGAGTTTGTGGCCGGAGACCTGCGGCAGATCAGCAAAGCAATCGTTCCGGTGGCGGCAGCTTTTGGCGGCGTTATCGTTCCGGCGCTGATCTACGTTGCGGTGAACCTGGTTTCCGGCTCCGATGGGCTCCGCGGCTGGGCCATCCCAACCGCCACGGACATCGCCTTCGCATTGGCCGTCCTCGCCGTCATCAGCTCCCATCTGCCCAGCGCGCTGCGCATCTTCCTGCTGACCCTCGCGGTTGTTGACGACCTGATCGCGATCATGATCATCGCGTTCTTCTACTCCGAAGATGTGAAGCCGGAGATGCTGCTGCTGATGCTGATTCCGCTCGCAGCCTTTACGCTCCTGGTCCAGCGTGCTCCCCGGTTCTTCGGGACCCGGCCCTGGGCGTTCTGGGTGTTCCTCGCCCCGCTCGCTGTCGCCGTCTGGATCCTGATGCACGCGTCCGGCGTCCATGCCACCGTGGCCGGTGTCCTGCTGGGCTTCGCTGTCCCGGTGCTGCGCCGCAGCGCAGCCGGCGCTAAGCTCCCCCCGAGCGAGGACAAGCCGGGCCTGGCCGAAATCTTCGAACACCGGTTCCGGCCGATTTCCACCGGCTTCGCAGTTCCGGTCTTCGCGTTCTTCTCGGCCGGGGTCGCAATCGGCGGACTCGACGGACTGGGCCGCGCCCTGACCGACCCTGTCGCCGTGGGCATCATCCTGGCCCTCGTAGCGGGCAAGCCGATCGGCGTCCTCCTGACCACCTGGACCCTGACCACTGTGACCAGGGCACGGCTGGACGACTCGGTGAAGTGGATCGACCTGACCGGGATCGGCATCCTCGCGGGCATTGGCTTCACCGTCTCGCTGCTCGTCAACGACCTCAGCTTCGAAGTGGGATCGGCACACAACGACGACGCGAAGGTCGCCATCCTGGCCGCTTCCGTGCTCGCGGCCCTGCTGGCCTCGGTCCTGCTGACTATCCGCAACCGCCGCTACGCGGTGATCGACGCCGCCGAACGGGTGGACGCCGATGAGAACGGGATCCCGGACGTCTTCGAAGCGGACTCCAGCGAAAACGAGGGGCGCTAGAGCGACTCTGCGCCGGTCTTCCAGCACTCCTGGCTGTATTCGCCCAGCTGGTAGGTCATGTACGCCGGATCGCCCGATCCGCTGGCGTTCATCGGCTGCACCCTGACCGTGTACTGCCCGTAGGACCCGGCTTCCTTTGCGAACCGCAGGGCTGCCTGCACGTCCGGCGTGGTCATATCCAGGCCGTACACCCCGGGCCGTCCGTTCGACACGATCGTTACCCGGTACGAGGCCGCGGCAGGCGCGGGCTGCCAGCCCAGGGTAAGCGTGTAGTAGCCGTCCACCCACCGGGGATTTGGCAGGGCCTTTGCACAGGTGAGGACGGTGTTCCCCACCGTTCCGAGCCCGCCGCCCTGGCCCCGCTCGTCATAGCAGTTGTCCAGTTTCCAGTGCTCGTATTTGTAGGTCCAGTAGAGCGGATCCCCGGCGACTGCCCCGTTCATGGGCATGACCCGGATGGTGTACGTGGTGTAGTACGGCGTGGATCCGTCCACGGCATTCCCGCTTTTTGGATCGGACAGGGACCGGGGCAGTGTGAACACGGCATTGGCGGCGGTGACGTTCTGCACCTTGTCATAGGCGAATCCGGGAGTGTTGGAAGTCATCCGCACCACGTAGCCCGTGGGCGCGGTGCCCCTGACCGGCGCTCCCCAGGAGAAGCTGATGCCCATTTCCCGGTCCTGCCTCAGACCGTCAAAGTCCTTCAGGGGCGCGCAGACAACCCCTCCGGAGGGCTTGCCCGGCCACCCGGCAAGCACCGGGTTAGGGCCAACAGCCGGTGGGCCCGGCTGAGTCGGAGTCGGAGTCGGTGTCGGCGTAGCCGTGGGTGCACCGGCGGTCACCGAGAAGCTGGCGGCTCCCTGCTGACTCCACCAGGCGTAAGCAGCGGGTCCGCCGAACCCCAGGACGAGGGCCAGGACAAAAGCAGCCGCGGCAGCACGGGAGCCGGGAAGCCGCCGGAACCGCTGCAGCATCCCGGGTTTCTCCTCTGGAGGCTTCGGCTGCTCATTGTGGTTCATGGCGTCCTTCGGGTAATTCGTGTCCTGACGGCAGCCGCAGCAAAGAATGCAGCGGTAAGCAGCACCATCAAAGTGCCCTGCCAGGTGCGGATGATCGGTTCCACCGTACTCTCAATGAATGAGGCGGCCGTGATTTCAGGCGGTGCGTCAGGGGTTCCGGAGGGCGCGGCCGCGGGGATGGCCACTGCCTCAGCCGGCTGAAGCCCGGCGGGCGCGGCTGGCACGGCTGCGGGGACAGCGGCGATCCGTGCGGCGGAGGTTCCGGGGAGATCTGCAGCCCGTGCGGTGAGCTGCGGCTGGCCGGCTCCCGGAGACGGGACCTGGCCGGGGCGGACCGGCTCCGCTGCGGCGTCGCAGGCGGAGCGTCCGGTTCCGGCCGAATCGAGCAGGAGCAGCAGATCGAAGGTGCCCTGCTTGGCCCGGGCTGCATTGGGGGTATTCAGCAGCAGCCCGGCTGAGAGGTCCACCTGCCGGGCCGCGCCGGCCGGGATGGCCAGAGCCAGGGACAGGTCCGTGCAGGAACCTGCCAGCCCGATGACGGCCGCACCGGCAGCCGGCGACCCCACGGCGGAGGACCCAACGGTCAGATATCCGGCAAGCTCCGGATCCATTGCCGTGCTCAACGCTGCTGCGGTGAGGAAGGCAGGTTCGGGTCCCGCGTTGCGGACCCAGACAGATCCGGTGCTGGTGGCACCGGGGACCAGGCGAACACCGTCGGCGAAAACGGAGCCGGCGGCCGGACTGCCGAAGCTTCCGCCATCCAGGCTGACCTGGAGGTAGTCGTCTGCGGCGGAGGCGGCGGGAGCGGAAGCGAGGGAGGCCGCGGCCAGCAGCCCGCATCCCAGAGCTGCCAGGCCGGCCCTGATGCCCAGTGGCACCTTGGTCCGGCTGGAGGAGTGCATCAGACTGCCACGCTCTTGGGGGCTTCTGCCACGTGGAAGGAAACAGCAGCGTGGTCGCAGTGGTCGCAGTCGCGCAGCACGGGGTCGTGGCCGAACGCGGTGTTGCCGTGGTCGTGAAGGTGACGGACGGCAGGTCCGGCGTCGCGGACGTGGGCGCCGCCGACCGGAAGGTCAAGCAGCACGGCATCCACGTCGGCTTCCGAGTTCTTCCGCTTCTTCTCGAGGCTGCCGCGGACCAGCAGTACGATCCCGTAGCCCAGCAGGCCAACGGCGGCCCACTGTGCGATCTCGCCGCGTTCGCTGTTTCCCAGGCCGTTGGCCACAAAGCCGACATACGGAACCGCGTAGGACAACTTGCCGCGGATCTGGGCTTCCATCACCGGGAATTCGTCGGCAACGGCGTTGTTGTCGCCCTGGGTCGTGAAGGTCCGCTCACCATTCTGGCCGGCGCTGATGCCGGTGATCCGGTGGGTGATGACCGCCGGCTTGCCGGATTCAATCTGGAAGGTGATCACGTCACCGACCCGCAGGGCGTCGGCAGGTGTCGGTTTGACGACCAGGAAGGTGCCCGGTGCGTAGTTCGGTGCCATGGAGCTGGTCAGCACGGTGTAGGTCTGGGAACCGGTGACCAGCGGGACGATGATCAGCACGAGGGCGGCCAGGGCCGCCACGCTCATGGCGACGAGGCTGATTGCGGTGCCGGCCAGCTTCAGTGCCCGGACGGCCGGTGAAGCGGTGCTGTGTCCAGTTGACATGGTTTGTTCCTAACCTACTTGTGCGGCGGAGAGCGGGACGGTGATGGTGGATGCCTGTCCCTGGATGTTCGCCGATCCGGCGAGGGTGACCTGGAAGCAGATCATTCCGGAGGCACCCTTGGGGATATCTACGGTCTGCGGCTGGGTGGCATTGAACAACGCGGCGCTGCAGGCGCCCGGATCGGTGCCGGAAACGGCCCGGTGCTGGACGGTCCACAGCTCCGGGAAGGACGAAATCTGTGCTGCTCCCGCGGAGGCGTTGATCGTAAAGCTGCCGCCGGCGTTGGAGTTGTTGGTAAGCACTACACGTGTGTAGGCGGAAGAGCCTGCGTTCACTGTGCCAACGTTCAGTGCCACCGTTCCCTTGCTGCCGTCTGCCTGGGTCATCAGCACCGGACCGGTGCCGTTGTCCATCACGACGTCGAAGCTGGCGGCCTGGATGGTTCCGGCATTCGCCTGGGTTCCTGCGTTCCAGAGTGCGTAGCTGCCCTGGGCCGTCATCAGCCCGAGCACCAGGGCAGCGAGGATCAGGCCTGCTGCTTTCAGTACTCGAAGGCTTTTCATGAGCTTTGTCTCCAGGGGGAAGGCTGTGCGCGGAGCGTGCGCGCCGCGCACAGCCGGGGATTAGAACAAGTGGCGGGGTGCCCGGTTACTTGGGGGCGATCTGGTCCAGCGTGTAGCGCAGGGCCGAGAAGTTGGCCGTCTTGCCTGCATCGTCACGGTTCACGGTGTTCGAGTTGAAGGTGAACGTCGTGGTTGCCTTGACCTTCTTGTCCGCCGGCAGCGTCGCGGGGGTCAGTTTGGCCGCGTTGACAGCCGCTCCGGCAGTATCCGTGACCACGATGTCGGAGACTGAGGCGTTGGTGAAGGCACTCGATGCGCCGGTCAGGGTGAGCTTTGCTTCCATCAGGTCGCCGACCAGGGTGACGTCCAGTTCCTGGGTGTAGGTGAGCACATCGCCCGGGACGACTTTGTAGACTGCCGGGTCAATCTTGGCGCCCTTGGCATTCGTCCAAGTGCCCTTTCCTGCAACCAGGTTCAGGTCACCTGCGACGATCGTGCCGGCGTTGGCGGTCTGGGAGACGTTCCATACTGCCAGGGTTCCGCCGCCGCCGAGCAGCAGTGCCACGCCTACGCTGGTTGCCAGTGCGCCTTTTGCCATCTTGTTCATTGTGTTCCCCTTGTTCCTGTGAGACCTATCGGCCCGGGGTTTTCCCCTGCCGCTGGAACTACTTTCCATCGCGGAACTCAAGAAACCGGGCAGTCTTGGCACAGGGTTCGGAAAACATTGGGACAATGCTCAAGGCGCCCACAAGACCCCCTCAACATCTGCGCAATCCGGATCATTCCGGCCCCCAGGCCACGGATTCCGCACTGACTCCGGAAATGAGCGAGCATGCAGAATCCCGCCCGCGGCAGGGTCCACCGGCGCAGGCCTGCCCTGCTGGCCGCCTCGGTGCTCTACTTCGGTGCCCTCTGCGCCGTCGTCCTCGCCCCCGCGCCCGTGGACCGCGGAACAGCGGGGGCGGTTCTGCGGCAGTTCCTGGAGCTCCTGCACAACTTCGGCATCCCGGCCTGGGTGGACTACGGCTTGGTTGAAACCGCTGCGAACGTCCTTCTCTTCGTTCCGCTCGGGCTGCTCGTTGGCACGTGGCTGGGCTCCCGCTGGACCTGGCTGGCTGCCGTGGCCGGCTTCTGCCTGTCCGCGGCCGTGGAGACCTGCCAGGCGCTGCTCCTACCCGACCGGGTTCCCACCCTGCAGGACGTCCTTGCCAACACCCTGGGAGCCGCGCTGGGCACCGCCGCCGTCTATGCCTGGCGGGCGGCGCGGCCAGGCATGGCTGCCAGAGCCTGACAGAACTTCCCCGGGCCTGCCGGACATGGCTCCCGGCCTCTCCGGACTGCGTCACCAACAGGTGATTTGTTTACCGTGAAGCCCGTTTCGGGGCATGATGACATAACCCACTTTTATGCGTAAGGAGTACGGACGTGAGCACCACTTCCAACACAACGGCCAGGTCCTACCGGGTAGTGAATCCCGCTACCGGTGAACAGGGCGAGGAATTCCCCACGGCCACCGACGCCCAGATCCAGGAAGCACTCGCGGGATCACAGGCAGCGTTCGAGTCCTGGCGCGGGGTTCCCATCGAGGAACGCAGCCGGATCGTGGCCCGGGTCGGCGAGCTTTTCACCGAACGTGTGGAGGAACTGGCCGCCATCATTACCGAAGAGATGGGCAAGCCGCTCGCCGAATCCAAGGGCGAAGCCGAGTTCTGCACCGACATCTTCAGCTACTTCGCCACTGAAGGTCCCGGGCTGGCAGCGGACCAGGAGATCAAGGCAATCGGCGGCGGCCGGGCCATGATCCAGAAGCTCCCGGTCGGGCCGCTGCTGGGCATCATGCCGTGGAACTTCCCCTACTACCAGGTGGCCCGATTCGCAGCTCCGAACCTGATGCTGGGCAACACCATCATCCTCAAGCACGCCGAGTCCTGCCCGAAGTCCGCGCTGGCGATCCAGAAAATCATGGACGACGCCGGGGTGCCCGCAGGTGTCTACACCAACGTCTTCGCCAACTACGACCAGATCGCGGACATCATTGCTGACCCGCGCATCCAGGGCGTCTCGCTCACCGGTTCCGAGCGTGCCGGAGCGATCATCGGCGAACTGGCCGGTAAGAACCTGAAGAAGGTCGTCCTGGAACTGGGCGGATCCGATCCCTACGTGGTGCTTGACGCCGAGGACGTGAAGGCTGCCGCTGGCCAGGCCTGGGCGACCCGCATCGAGAACACCGGGCAGGCCTGCAACTCCAACAAGCGGATGATTGTTATGGAGGACATCTATGACGAGTTCGTAGCAGAGCTGACCAACCTGGCCAAGGACCTGGTGCCCGGAAACCCCGCAGAAGGGGCCGAAGGCACCTACACCCCGCTTTCCTCCCGCACTGCCGCCGAAGGGCTGGCAGAACAGGTCCAGGACGCCGTCAGCAAGGGAGCTACCCTGCACGCCGGCGGCACCCTGCAGGACGGTCCCGGCGCCTACTTCGCTCCGGCAGTACTCACGGGCGTCACCCCGCAGATGCGCGCCTACCGGGAAGAGCTCTTCGGCCCCGTCGCCGTGGTGTACAAGGTCTCCAGCGACGAGGAAGCCGTTCAGCTCGCCAATGACAGCGACTACGGCCTCGGCGGCGCCGTCTTCTCCACGGACGAGGAGCGCGCGCGCCGCGCAGCGGCGCAGCTGGAAGTCGGCATGGCCAACGTCAACGGTGTCGGCGAAGGCGCCGACATCCCGTTCGGCGGCGTCAAGCGTTCCGGCTACGGCCGCGAGCTTGGCCCGCTGGGCATGGACGAGTTCGTCAACAAGCGGCTCTTCTACATCGCAGATTAGTTCCTTAGCGGCCGTTCACGGCCGCTAGGGCGACGCCGGTACCTTCCGAGGTGCCGGCGTCGTCCGTTAAGGGGTCCGGCCTGCAGCCCGGCAAAATTTCCGGGATCTTGAGCCTGCACGGGGAGAGTTCCTGAGCTTGCCCTGACACAGTTGGCAGCATTGACTCACCCGAATCCCCCACAAGGGGATTGCTGTCCATCAGGAGGACCCCCATGTCTCCCCGCCAGAGAATCGTGCCGGCAGGCTGCGCCACCCGCGCCTGCGGCGCTGCTCCCGCCCCACGACTTCCGAAATGATCGCGGTGACAGAACGCCCATCTTCCCAAACCCTGGTCTCCACCCGGGTTCTGCGCGAGCTGAGCGAACAAATGGGCCCGGAGATCTGCCACCAGTTCGTCGGAAACTACATCGATATGTGGGACGGACGCTTTTCCCGTCTTGTTGCGGCCCTGGACACCGCAGACTTCCCCGGCGCCATGGACGTGGTGCTCAGCATCAAGATCTCCAGCCAAATGGCCGGAGCCGAACGCCTCGCCGGGCTCGCTTCTCGGGCGCAGGAAATGGTCCGCAGCGCGGACCACTGCGGCCTTGCTTCACTGATCGAACCGATTCAGCAGTGCGGCGACGACACTGTGCGGCACCTCAGCCAGACATTTCCGGTCCGCTGACGCCGCCCCCGGAGCAGCCGCCGGGTTTCGGGGGATCTGTGTTTCAGGGAGCTGTATTTCAGGGAGCCAGGTGTCTGGGAGCCAGGTGTCAGGGAGCTACTGGGCCGGAGCGAGCCGGTACCCCACGCCGCGGACTGTTTCCAGCCAGCGCGGAGAACGTGAGTCGTCACCGAGCTTCCGCCGGACGTTCCCGACATGGACTTCGATCGTGCGTTCGTCCGACTCACTGATGTAGGACCCGGTGTCGTAGTCCTCCCCGCGCAGGCGGCGGACCAGATCGGTTTTGCTCCGCACCCGCCGGCCGCTTTCCAGAAGCGCCTGAAGCAGGTCAAATTCCGTGCGTGTGAGGTCCACGTCCCGGCCGGAAAGCTGGGTAGTGCGCGTTCCAGGGTCCAGCATGAGGCCGTTGTGCTGGAAAACACCGCTGTCCGCACTGGGTGCGGCTGCCTCGGGAACGGATGCCTGCGGGACTTCGGCAGCAGGTGCAGCAGCGGGTGAAGGGGCCGCTTCATCCTTGCGCGGGCGGCGCATCATGGCAGAAATCCGGGCGCGAAGCTCACGCGGCCGGAACGGTTTGGTGATGTAATCGTCTGCGCCGGCTTCCAGGCCCATCAGGGTATCCAGCTCTTCGGCACGTGCCGTGAGCATCACGATGTAGGCGTCGCTGAACAGCCGCAGCTGCCTGATGACCTCAAATCCGTCGATATCCGGCAGCCCAAGGTCCAGGGTGACGACGGCGGGATTGTGGGTGCGGACTGCTTCCACGCCTTCGGATCCGGTGGGACTTGCATGTACTTCAAAACCGGACTGCTGGAGTACTGCGTGCAGAAGATCGCGAATGTCTTTGTCGTCTTCGATAATGACGGCTACGCGCTGTGTTTCCATACTTTTTGTGGTTTTCCTGTCCTGCGAGACCTGCTGTACCCGCTCCCCTTATTCGGCATCCTACAGCCTAGGCAGATAAACTGCGGACTCCATTCACTCAAAAAATGCGAGGTTGCCGCCCCATGTCCAGATTCAAGGACGCGACCCTGTCCTCGCTGGGAAAGCGCAGGGACTTCTATTTGTTTGCCCTGCGCGACCGGGTGGCGCTGAGCCAGTCCCCTCTTGTTGTTGCCGTAGTCGTTTTGCTGCCGATCGTTTTTGTGGCCAAACCGGAGGCATATTCAAATCCTGAGTTCCTAACCGGCTTGGGTTTGATCACAGTTTTGTCGATTCTGTCCGTTTCAGTGCCGTGGGACCGCTGCTTCAAGCGGGCCTATTTACTGGTCCCGCTCCTCGATTTTGGCGCCATTGCCCTGCTTTACCGCGGCGTCCGGCCCGATGTTCCGGGCGTGGCTGCGCTGGCCGTTTTTCCCGTCCTCTGGCTGGCCTGGTCCGCCGTCGCGCCGCGCCTGGCAGCGTTGGCAGCTTTTTCCGGCGCCCTGCTGATTGCCTGGGCTCCACTTTTTGGCACCGACCCGGAGCCCGCAGATCTCCTCGCCCCTGCCCTGGTTCCGCTGGTGATGCTGCTGATGTATCTTGCCGCCGCCATCACTGTGCAGGACGCGACTGGGCAACAGCAGGCACTTGAGGAAAAGGACCGGGAGCTCAAGCGCAGCCTGCAGGACAGCCGGCGGCGCGCACAGCTCCTCGATGCCGTCCAGGACACTATCGACGTCGGCGTTGTGGTCCTGGCCAGGGACGGCCACATCATGCTGATGAACAACCGGCAGCTGGCCACCCATCAGCTCTCCGTTCCTGCGGATACTGACGGCGAAGACGAAGCCGACATGCTGCTCTTCGAACAGGACGGCTGCACTCCCCTGCCCGCAGCGGACCGCCCGATGGCCCGGGCTCTGCGCCGCGAAGCCTATTCGGGCAGCCTCATGTGGGTCGGCCGCGGTGCGGAGCAGCGTGCCATGGCAGTATCGGCCCGCCCGCTGAACGATGAGGACGGGGAGTTCAACGGATCGGTCCTGGCATTCAGCGACGTCACGGACATGCTGCGGGCCCTGCGGGCGAAGGAAGATTTCGTGGCGAGCGTCTCACACGAGCTTCGAACTCCGTTGACCTCGATCATCGGCTACCTTGACCTCGCCATATCCGATGCCGAAGATGAGGGCCTCTCTGAATCGCTGCAGGGATCCCTGTCCGTGGCGCTGCGTAATGCCGAGCGGCTGCTGGTCTTGGTCGCCGATCTGCTGACGACGGCGTCGGACTCCATCTATCTCGAAGCCGGAGAGCTCTCCCTGCGCGATCTGGCGCGGTCGGCTGCCGACTCGGCCGGGCCCCGGGCCGACGCAGCGGGGATCCGGCTTGTGGTCGATGCTCCCGCCGATGTCCGCGGGGTCTTTGATTCCACGCGCATCCAGCAGGTTCTGGACAACCTCGTCTCCAATGCGATCAAGTACTCCCCGGGCGGAGGTACCGTCACCCTCCGGGTGCTCAGTGGTGAAGCATCCGTGGTGCTGGAGGTGGAAGACGAAGGCATGGGGATGTCCGACGCCGAACAGGGTGAGGTCTACAACCGGTTTTTCCGTGCCGCTGCCGTGAAGAAAGCGGGGATACCCGGCGTCGGACTTGGCCTTGGCATCACAAAGGACATCGTCGCCGCACATGGGGGGACCATCTGCCTGACATCCCAGCCAGGTGCCGGGACGACGTTCCGGGTGGAGCTGCCCCTGAAGAAAACCGCCGGCAGGTAGGACCCGGCGGCGGTCGTCTGCGCGCAGCTAGTGGGCGGTCTGAATAGCTTCCTCCAGCGCAACCCACGCGAGCATGGCGCACTTCACCCGCGCCGGATAGCGGGACACCCCGGAGAAGGCCGCGGCGTCGCCGAGCACCTCTTCGTCAGCTTCAACCGTTCCGCGCGAACGCATCACTTCCCGGAAGTTCTCCACCAGGCCCAGCACCTCGTCGCGGGGCAGGCCTGCGGCCAGTCCGGCGACGACAGAGGCGGACGCCATGGAGATGGAACATCCCTGGCCTTCCCAGCTGATCCCGCCCACCGTCGCACCGTTTGCTGCCGCACTGTCCAGGGCCGCGCGGAGAGTGATCTCATCACCGCAGGTCGGGTTGAGCTGGTGTGACTCCCCCTTGGCGGTTCCTTCCGGAGGGTCCACCAAACCTTCACCGTGCCGGAGCTTGGCGTGTTCCAGGATGATTTGCTGGTAAAGCTGCTCCAGGTCCGAGCTCATGGCTATTTCACTCCAAAGAATGGACGGACGCCGGCCACTGCTTCAAGCAGCGCATCAACGTCTTCCGTGGTGTTGTAAATGTAGGTGCTCGCACGGGTGCTGGAGACGAGCCCCAGCCGGCGGTGCAGCGGCTGGGCGCAATGGTGGCCCACCCGCACGGCAATGCCCTTGTCATCGAGGAACTGGCCGACGTCGTGCGAATGGACACCGGCGACGTCGAAGGCCGCCAGCCCAATCCGCTCCACCCCTGCTGGAGGGCCCAGCACCTTAACTCCGTCAATCTGTTCCAGTCCGGTGACCAGCCGCTGGCCCAGCTGTGCTTCCCACGCGTGGATCCGGTCCATACCGGTCTCCTGCAGGTAGTTGACGGCCGTGCCCAGTGCCATAGCCTGGGAAATCCGCTGTGTCCCTGCCTCGAATCGCTGCGGGGCGGGCAGGTACTCCGCCTTTTCCATCGTCACGGTGGTGATCATGGACCCGCCGGTCAGGAACGGCGGCATGGCATTGAGCAGTTCGGCCTTGCCGTACAGCACACCGATCCCGGTCGGTGCAAGCATCTTGTGGCCGGAGAACGCTGCGAAATCAACGTCCAGGGCCTTTACGTCAACGGGCAGGTGCGGAACGGACTGGCAGGCGTCCAAAACCACCAGCGCGCCACGCCGGCGGGCCATATCCACCAGGGTTCCCACCGGGTTGATGGTTCCCAGCACATTGGAAGCGTGGGTGAACGCCAGCACCTTGGTCCGGTCACCGATCAATTTCTCGGCTTCCTCCAGCCGCAGGGCCCCGGAGTCGTCCACGGGAATCCAGCGCAGTTCAGCCCCGGTGCGCAGTGCCAGTTCCTGCCATGGAATCAGGTTGGCGTGGTGTTCCATCTCGGTCACCACGATCTCGTCCCCGGGACCGAGGACGAAGCGCCGGGCCGCTTCTCCCCCGCGTCCCGCTGTGGCGTTGGAAAACGCGTAGGTAACCAGGTTCAGTGCCTCCGTGGCGTTGGAGGTCCAAACAACCTCTTCCGGAGCGGCGTTAATGAAGGCTGCAACCGTGCGGCGTGCGTCTTCAAAGACGTCGGTGGCGGAAACGGCAAGGGTGTGGGCTCCGCGGTGCACCGCGGAATTGCGCTGTTCGTAGAACTCCTGCTCGGCCTCGATCACGCTCAGCGGATTCTGCGACGTCGCTCCCGAATCCAGATAGACCAGCCGGCGCCCGTTGACATCCTGGTCCAGGATGGGAAAGTCATTTCGGATCCTGACCACCTCCGCGTCGTCCAATGGCCCGGAAGCTTGGTGCAGGGTGGCGGGGGTCGAAACCACAGACACGGTCGGTTCTCCTCTGCTGGGGGCATCCTGCGGCGAGATTACGCAAGACAAGTCTGACCTAATCATCCCACGGCGGAGGTACTAAGGCATCTGAGTCTCGCCTAAGTTTGCGTCTCAGTAAGCGCCTTCGGGCTGGACCATCACCCTGACCGTGCGCCACATGATCATCAGGTCACCGGTCAGCGACCAGTTCTCGACGTAGAACAGATCGAGGCGGATCGACTCGTCCCAGGCCAGGTTGGACCGTCCGTTGATCTGCCACAGACCGGTCAGCCCGGGCTTGATCAGCAGGCGGCGGTGTGTGGAGCCCTGATAACCCTTGACCTCTGACGGCAGGGGCGGACGCGGCCCGACCAGGGACATGTCTCCGCGCAGCACGTTCCACAGCTGAGGCAGTTCATCAAGGGAGAACCGGCGCATCCACCGTCCGCACCGGGTTACCCGCGGATCGTGTTTGAGCTTAAACAGGACACCTGCGCCCTGGTTCCGGTTCTTCAGGCCCGCCAGGCGCTGCTCTGCGTCCACCACCATAGACCGGAACTTCAGCATCTGGAACGTACGGCCCCGCACGCCCACACGCTGCTGGCGGAAGATCACGGGCCCTTTACTGTCAAAGTGCACGATCAGGAACAGCGCTGCGAAGACCGGTGCCAGTCCCACCAGCGCCACCGAGGCAAGCCCAATGTCCAGGCAGCGTTTGAGTACGTGTTTCCCACCGCTGTACTGCGGCAGTTCCACATGCATCAGGGGCAATCCCTCAACCGGACGCCAATGGATCCTGGGTCCAGCCACATTGGTCAGGCTCGATGCGAGGATCAACTCCGTCGCTGTGTTTTCCAGCCGCCAGCCCAGTTCACGGATGTAGCGGTTGCCGCCCGGAACCGGGCCCGCCACGATCACCGCGTTGGCTCCAAGTGCACGGACCTGCTCGGTGATTTCGTCCGGATCCGTGGCCAGCGGAAGCCCGGCTTCAAGGACGCCGTCCAGCTCCGGTCCCGGCCCGCCGGGAACCACAAGGCCAGCTACCTGGTAAGTGGCGGAGGCGTGGGCTGACACCTGCTTCACCACATACGCAACATCCTCGGAACAGCCGAAAACCACCACCCGGGATAGGTAATGGCCCAGCCGGCGCTGCGAATTCAGCCATTTGCGCCAGCACCAGCGGCCCAGGAAAAGCCCGCCAAGTCCCAGCGGCAGCGAGACGGCGAGGACGGTGCTGGAAATATCCCGCTGCAGAAGCACCATGGCCAGGGCTACACCGCCGAACATCCTTAGGGTTGCCGTGGCGATTCGCTTGTACTCGTCCACACCGATTCCGAGGAGGCGCTCCTCCCGCGTCCGGTATACGGCCAGACCCGCGTTCCAGGCGAACAGCAGCAGGAGGAGAAAACCCACATGACGCAGGGCTTCCGCGGTGAAACCCCGGTTAGTCAGGGTGATGACTGCTGCCCACCCTGCGGCGAGGGCCAGAACGGTCACCACGAAGTCGGTGCTGATCAGGCCGGCCCGGTATTGGCGGCGCCACCGGTCCTCAGGAGCTTTGGTCCTGGGCCGGGGCTGGGCCGCCGCCCAGTTCTCCGTAATGATGTCTGTCCGGGGTGGGAAGCCGAGCGGCGGCGGTGTCAGCGCCTCGTGTCCATGCAGACTGTGCCGATTGGGCCTGGCCCGGACGGAGCGTGTGTTCAGGGGTGCCATTTCAGCACGCCCCCCAAACCGGAAGCTGGGAAGGAGCCGGCGACGGCTGGGGGGAAGTCTGGGTCTCAGCAGACTTCGACGCCGCCGGCTCCGCATGTGGAGGTTTCATCTCCGGTGTTGGCCGGTTGAAACCAGGGATCCGAGCTCCGCTTGGGGGGAACGCAGGTGAGCCGCGCATGGGAGACCTTCTTTTGCACTTCTTTGCACTTCCAAACTGACTCGTTTAGTAAATGCCAGATGCGGAGGTGGCGCACCAGTAGTAGTCACCCTAAAAAGAACCCTATTCACCTAACCATCCGGGCACCCTACTTGCCGCTGGCGCCGGTGCTACTTGCGGGGCTTCCGGCAGCAGTGTGCCGCAGCACGCGTAACGCGCTGCGGCACACTGGTTATGACGTTTTGCTGGCTCCAGGCTAGTGTCCGGCGAGCACCCTGGGCTCGGCTTCCAACGCCCGGTACACGGCTTCGAGCTCCGTGCGCTTGCTGATCCCGAGCTTTACGTAGATCCGGTAGACATGCCCCTCGACTGTGCGCTGGGAAAGCGTGAAACGGGTGGCAACATCCTTGGTGCTCGCGCCTTCCAGCAGCAGTTTCACAATCTCGTGCTCCCTTTTGGTCAGGCGTACCTGATGAACGCTGGGACTGAGATAGGAAACGGTGACCCCGGCGAGTTCGTCCCGGCGCCGCCGCAGCTGCTGAATCAGGGCACGCTGCCGGCGCAGGTTGTTGTGCGCCCCGTAATACCGGATGGCATGGCCGATGCATTCGACGGCCACCAGGAACTTCCTGCGGCGGACCGCTTCATCTGCTGCCGCCACCATGCGTTCAGGGTTATCCGCAGCGACGGCAGCGGCATAGGCATGCAGCGCGGCCGCCTCGCCGCCTTCGAAGGAGTCGGTCAGGTCCACCAGGCGGCGCGCCTGTTTCAGGTCGCCGATTGCCATCGCCAGCTCCAGGATGTCCTTCTCCGCCGCATATTGTCCAAGTTCACGGGCTTCGGCCGCTAGTTCGCGCACCAGGGGCGGCGGAGGCTCCTCTGAACCCTGCGGCGCGAGGGCTGCTGCGGCGAACGCCCGAGCCGTCAGGGACAGGGCCCGGGGGCCGGTATATCCCACCCCGCGCAGCTCGCCGGCGAACCGGGCAGCCGGACCGGTGTCGTCCACTACGGCAGCCACGTAGCCAGCCACGGCCAGGGCGTAGGGCAGCAGCCGTTCCGGATCGCGTGCCCGCAGAGCTTCGATTGCAGGCCGAAGCCGCCGCAGTCCCTCGCGGTAGCGGCCCTGATGAATTTCGAGCGCTCCCTCCAGCACCCCGATGGTGCCACCGAAGGCCAGGAGATGATGCGGGTCAGCGGTTTCCAGCTCTGCGGCCAGTAACTGGCTGAGCTTCTCAAACCGGCCAGCGTGCAGCAGTGCAAAGCTTCGCCGGAGGAACAGGCTGCCGCGCACGCTGCTTCGAGCCAGCGG
Source organism: Arthrobacter sp. Helios (assembly GCF_023167125.1). NCBI lineage: Bacteria > Bacillati > Actinomycetota > Actinomycetes > Micrococcales > Micrococcaceae > Arthrobacter > Arthrobacter sp. Helios. The sequence continues at coordinate 616,825 of NZ_CP095402.1, read as the reverse complement.
CTCCTGCAGCAGTTCGTCCTGTGCCTGGTGCGCGGCCGTCACGGCCTCGCGGGCGGCACCGGCGGCGGTACGGACTTCCGAGACAAGAGCGAAGCCCAGAGCCTTGAACTCGTGCAGCGCGGGGGATTCCGTATCCGCCGTCGTACGGAGGCTTTCGGCCTCCAGCAGTGCCATGGTGGCAGCCGCAGATGCGCCTTGGGCCAGCAGATTGCCGTCAGCCACCCGCGCCCACAGCTCCAGGACGCTCTCACCCGCCGCCAGCCAGGTGGTCCGTTCGTCCCTTGCCTGGAGTCCGGCAAGTTCCGCATCGCGGGCAGCCCAGGCACCGGCCAACATACGGATCCGGTCTCCCGTCTGATCAGAGCACGCTGCCAGCTGCGCCGTTGCCAGTACCGCGAAATCCAGGGTGGCGGTATCCGGTGCCGTGCTGACGGCATCATCCAGGCCGGCCCAGGCGTCGGGGAAATTGCCCAGGGCCTGGTGGGCCGCAGCCGCCTCCACATTCGCCCGGGCCGAAAGAGTGCCAGGGCGGACTGCTTGGGCGAGCCGCAGCGCCAGCTCGGAGTCCCCGGCAGCATTCGCGGCCCGCGCCCCCTGCACCAGGGCGGCGTCCTGCGGGTCTTCCCCGCAGTCCAGTGCCCACCCCAAATGCCGCGGAGATTGCGGAATCCGTTCCGCGGCTCCGCCCTCCCCCAGCAGGTTCTGTCTGATCTCGATGCTGCGCATGGGTGGTACCAGGCTGCGGATGGCATCTGAGTGCAGTGCCTGCGCCATCCCGAGCTGATCCGGAAAATCTGAGACCGGTTCCAGGTAGCCTTCATCGACCAGGGTCTGCACGGTTTCCTGGTCCGTCAGCGCCGCCAGTGCGGAGCGGGACAGGACGCCGGCCAGCGCCACGGTTTCAAGCACGGTCCGTTCCAGCGGGGTGCGGCCGGCCAGCAGCCGCTTGGCGAGGTCCTGGGCCGTTGGTTCCAAGCCACCCGGAAGAGAACGCAGATACCAGCACTCGTTGCGCAGCAGCAGCTCGCCGCGGCGCCGGGCACCCGTAATCAGCGCCTTGACGTAAAGCGGATTACCTCCCGAGATCTGCGCGAGGACCGCACTGGAAGCGGTGAGCACCGGCCCGCCAAGCTGCTGCACGCAGAGTTCATGAACAGCTTCCAGCGGCAACGGCTGCAGATCGAACCTGGACATCAGACCGTCCCGGGCGAGGGAGAGAAGTTCCTGCATGTGGACACCGCGGCTGCGCGAGAGGACGACGAGCCGGAGCTCCCCGGACATGGCCAGCTGGACGAGGATGTGGCTGGATGCCTCATCCAGATGATGGGCGTCGTCGACCATCAGCAGCGCCTGAGGGTGCCCGGCTTCAGCACGGACCCGGAAGTAGCGGCGGATGTTCCGCAGCACCACGAGCGGGGATTCCAGGTCCTCTGCCGCCGCGGGCTCCATGAAGGGCGTAAGCACGCCGTAGGAGATCCGGGAGAGCACGGGGCTTCCGTGGATCCGGTAGACGGTGACGATCCCGTCCAGCCGTGACAGGACTTCCTCCGCCAGCGCACTCTTGCCCATGCCTTCCGGCGCCAGTACGACGACGCCGCGCAGCACCGGGTCCAGGAGACGGCTTGCGATGTCTTCCGCTTCGGCAGCGCGAAGGAACGCCGGCTGCTTTGCCTGGCCCGCCATTACTGTGCTCCCGCCACGGCAGCCGGTTTCCCTGCGGCGACCAGCCGGGCTAGTTCCCGCCTGCTTCCGACGTGCAGTTTGGAATAGATCTGATAGAGGTGGCCTTCCACCGTGCGGACGGAAATAGAGAGTTCCTGGGCGATAATTTTGTTGCTTGTTCCATTCGCAGCAGAACGGGCGATGACCCGTTCCCGGGCGGTCAACCCGCGCAGGCAGTCCTCCACCTCGCCGTCGTGATCTGCCTCTGCTGAAAGCAGCCGCCGGCTGCGGTGGATGAAGCGCACGGTGGCTCGGTCGCCCGCTCCGGATGCCACTTCCAACGCTTGTTCCCTGATTTCCCGGGCGAGCAGGTCATGGCCGTCGGCGTGTGCCGCGTCGGCCGCGAGAAGCAGCAGCTGGGCGTCGAATTCCCCGGCGCCCTTGGCGTATATTTCACAGAACCGGGCGAAGTTTCCCTGCAGCCCGGATGCTATATCCAGCAGCTGCTGTGCAGCGTCTGTCCTGCCAAGGCGCACTGCGCCCAGTGTGGCCAGCAGCGCATAGGAGCCTGCGCCGCGTTCCTCATCCGCTGCGGCGAGTTCTTCCAGCGTGGGTCCGGTTTCAGGGGACTTCAGCACACCCTGCGCAAGGACCGCGAAGTGGGCTCCCGTCCGCTGCATAGCCCAGGACGGGGATCCCGATACCGCGCCGGCGGACCGCAGATGCTCCCAGGCCCGATCGTCCTGGCCCTGGAGCGCAGCGGCATAAGCAGCGGCACACTGGACAGTCCGCAGCATTCCGAATGGGTCCGCTGCTTCCAGCTGCCTGAGCGCAGGCAGCAAATGCGCCGTCGCGGCAGGGCCCCGGCCTTCGAAGGCCCGGAGCATCCCTTCGCAGATTTCCCGGACGGTTCCGCCAAAGGCACCGTGTTCCACCGCGTCCGTTTCCGGAGCCAGGCAGGCGTCCGCAGCCGCCACGGCGCCGGTGACCAGCAGAACGTGGACGAGCCGTGCCCTGGCCTCCGCGGCGGGCCCTTCCTCCAGATCCGACGGAAGGCCATCGGCCAGCAGGTTCCAGAGAGTTGCTGCCAGCTCCAGGGCATCGCTCTGCCGGTCGGTCATCCCCCACGCCTCGCAGAGCCATGACCCCACCAGGACGCGGAAGCCACGGCCGATTTCGTCTCCCCGGGCGTAGACGCCGGAGAGGAAGGCAGCGGATTCCGTGTACTTTCCATGCTGGGAGAGGCAGCGGGCGCGGGCCAGGGTCAGCTCGCCTGTGAGCTGCGCGGCCTCGGCGCGTCCCATTCCGCGGTCCCGCAAGGCAGCCAGCATCCGCTCACCCTCGTCAAGCAGGGAGGTGTGCTTCCCGGTGTTCGTTCCTCCCTCCGGCAGCGGCGGCAGGTTGTCCCTGATCTGCTCCGTGACTGCCAGGCAGCCTGCCCGGCTTTCAGCCATCAGCAGCCGCAGGTTCTCGACAGAAGCGGAGGGTGCCCCGCCAGCCTGCCTGTGCCGGTCCACGATGCCAGCCGCAGCCTGGTGATCGCGGCGGTGGAGATGCGCGCAGGCAAGCTCCAGTACCGCTGCCGGAGACGACAGGTAGTTCGGATCTGCGGTGATGAACCGCTCCGCAGCGGCAGAATCCCCCTCATCGTTCGCGGCGCGGCCGGCGGACAGTGCCAGTTCCGGAGTTAGTTTGGCCCCGGCGGACAGCAGCCATTCGGCGCTGCGCAGCGGTGGGGAGACGATGGGGTCCGGCAGGATCCGGTCCAGCAGCTCCTGCCGCCGTCCTGCGTCGAGCTGGGCGCGCAATACCGTTCCCAGCGTCGGGTCGACCAGGGACAGTGCCGGAACCCCTGCATGGGTGAGCAGCAGCAGACCGGCTTCCTGCAGGGCATCCACATCCAGGCTGTCCACGTGTTCAAGGATCTGGGTCAGGGGCAGGGCGCCGGCAAGGGCGAGGAACTCAAGCAGTTCCCGCTGGCCAGGTTCAAGGGCAGATAATTTGATCCCCATGGCGGCGTAGAGACGAGGGAACGCCGGCTGCCTTCCGGGTGCCAGCACCCACACTCGGCCGGCAAGAACCAGCCGGCCACTGTCCCGGTAATCAGCGGCGGCGGCCAGCAGCCGGCTCGGATTACCTCCACTGATCCGGGCCAGGTCCTCTGCCGCGGCCCGGCTCACCGGCCCCCGCAGCTCGGCCTCCAACAGGTGCGCGCAGTCCGACGGCAGCATGGGTTCCAGGTCCAGGCGGGTCAGCAGCCCTTCCCGCCACAGCCCCATGAACTCCGACGGGGCGGCACTGAAGTCGCGGAACGCCGCAATCATGCGGGCGGACCGGTTCACTACCATCTGGCTAAGCACCATGGCGGAAAACTCGTCCAGCTCCTCCGCGTTATCCACGGCCAGGATAATGGTTCGTCCCGCGGCACGTTCGCGGACCAGTGCCGTAAGGCCCCGCAGGATCAGCACTGGGTGGGAGGAAGCCTCCGGATCCAGGTCGGAAAGCAGGAAGGTGAGCGCCCCGAACGGGGTGCGCCCGGCGAACGCTGAGCCCCGCACATGGATGGTGTAGGCATCCTGGCCATGGAGCTGCAGGACGTGGCGCATAAGTGCGCTCTTACCGCTGCCTTCCTCGCCGATGAGCAGGCAGCCGGTCGCGGGAGAATCCGGTTCCAGCCTCTCAGCGATCGTCTGGATGAGCCTGGCCCTGCCCAGGAACAGGGAATCGGCACGCGGCTGCCAGTCCGGACCGGTGCCGGCAGCAGCGGAAGGCGCAGCGTATGCGGTGGCGCCCGTCGAATGATGATCGTCCACAGTGAGACCTCTTCTATACAAACCCATCTGACCCGCGTTGGCGGGCGTTCATCAGAGTAGGTAGGGCCCCTGCACACCGGCTTGAGTAGCAATCACCAGTAGTTGGCTTTACTTACTCGAATAACAGGCGTGGCATTCCATGCCGATACTTGGTCTCCTCCTCAACAATCAACAGCCGCTACTTGTACTCACCGTCCTTTTCCGGCTGCTGGCCCCCCGGATCATCCCCCAGCAGGCGCCGCAGTTCGGCGCGTCCGGACACATACAGTTTTTGGAAGATCCGTCCCAGGTGCCAGTCCACTGTCCGCGGCGACAGGTGCAGGGCGTTTCCCAGCCGGACACTGGATTCGCCAGCGGCGGCCCGGACGGCCAGATCCCGCTCAAACTCGGACAGGGAGGCCAGCCGCCGGGCGATGCCGTTGGCCTCTGCCAGGAACCGGTAGCACTCGTTGGCCACGGACCGGGCGCGCCTGGCCCCGTCCCGGTCCTTGCTGGCCACGGCCGCATCGTGGGCAGCAAGCGCTGTCTTATGCCCCAGCCCAAAGTGACCCAGGTGAAGCAGCTGCCGCGCGACGTCGGACAGCATTCGGCCGGACCGCTGCCGCAGCCCGGTTCCGAGGGAACGCCACATGCCGGCGTTGGTTCCTTCTCCCTCGCCCGCGGTGCTTTCCAGCAGCACGGCAGCCTGGCCGTCCCCGGACAGCGCGGCCGTAGCGAAACAGAGCACCGCTTCCGGATAGCAGCCCTGCATCTTGGCCTGGACACCCTGGTCTGTAAGGACCGCTGCCGAGGCCCGGTCCGACTTCCGAGCAAGTACGGCCGCCGCCAGGAAGAACCTGGTGACCGCCGCGATATGGAAAGCCGGCCGGCATCTGTACTCCGGTGCTGCCGCCAGGTATTCGCCCATCTTGTCCCAGTCCTGGTTGGCCGCGTAGGAATAGGCAGTCGCCGCAAATGCGAGCGGCAGCAGCTCCCGCGGATCGCGGACTTCCAGCTGCCGGAGCGCAGGGAGCAGCGATTCCAGCGCAGCGTCGGGGCGCCCGCTCAGCGCGTGGACCACCCCGGCGGGCAACTCCATCCAGGAACCCAGGTAGGTGTCCAGATGACGCAGCCGGGCTGAACCGTTGAGCAGTTCAAGGGCGAGCGTCAGATCTCCCGTCAGTACATAGGTGCACAGGATTCCCGTCAGGACGTCCGCGCCCACGACTTCGGGCAGTCCGGCGGCTGCCTGCAGGTCGGCCCAGAGTGCGGAAGCTTCGTCCCGTGCCTCATCCGTACTGCCGGCCAGGGCCAGAGCCTGGGCGCGGCAGACACGGCCGGTAAAACGGATAGTTTCGGCCACGGACCGGTCCCTGCACAGGGCTTCCAGTCCTTCCGGGAGCGCCGCCAGGTCTGCGTCCTGCACAGCGAGGGTCGCCTCGGCCACCAGAATGCTGTGCTGCGCTCCACTGCGCTCCGGTTCCTGCAGCGCCGCCGAGGCAGCAGCCGCCTGCCGCAGTGCGGCCCGTGGATCAACCGCAGGCTGGGGCAGCCTCCGTGCTATTGCTGCCAACTCCAGCAGGGCGGGTACAGCTGTCCCGGCGTCCTGACGGTCAACCAGGGCCCGAAGGTCGCGCTCGGCTTCCCGCAGCCGGTCGGTTGCGGCCAGGGCCCGGGCCCGTTCCAGCAGCAGCCCCGGGCTGGGTGAGTCCACCGCGGCACTTATCTTGAGGGCGGTCTCCGGCTCACCGGTACGGTTCGCCGCCGCGCAGGCCCGCTGCGCCAGTTCCACGGGCAGGGTGTTGCCTGAGGACGCGGACCACCGGGCATAGGCCTTCGCCGGGGCATCGGAAAATGTGGAGAGGTCGGGGTCGGTGTCCATAATGTCCTGCCACAGGTCAAAGGACCTGCCCACCGGTATCAGCCCGGCCACCAGGCGCGCATACAGCGGTTCCCGCAGCGAGACGGTTCCCTCGCCGTGGCCGATCCTGAGCACGCCGCGTTCCTCAAGGCTGTCCAATGAGTCCGGGTCCGCGACCGCCAGCAGTGTTTCAAGGGGAAGGCCCGGACACAGGGAAGCCAGTTCCACGATCCGCCGCTCCTGCTCCGGCAGTCCGCGGTACCAGCTCTCCATCCAGTCCGAAATCTCACCGGTATAGGTCAGCGGCCCGGTAAGCGTCCAGGTTCCGCCGCGGTCCTGGATCCGCCCCGCCACAATCTGGTCCCTGCACAGCAGGGAGGTGAACAACGGATTTCCCCGTGTATCGGCCCATACCGTGCGGACAGCCAGGGCAGACAAACGGCCTCCGGCCACCCCCTCCATCAGGGCCTGGGCCTCGCACGTTTCCAGCGGCCCCAGATCAATGCGGCGGATCATTCCGTCCGACCACAGACGGACCATCTCCTCGCCGCAGCGCAGGAGGTCCGGAGTGGTGGCCAGAAGCGTCACGACGGACTGGCGGGCCAGCTGGACCGTCACCGTCTGGCTCAGCGGGTCCAGTTCATGGGCGTTGTCCACCACCAGGAGGGTCCGCCGGCCCTCAGCCAGCCGGGCCAGATGCTCCTTTAGCCCGCGGAGGACCTGCACTGGATTATTCAGCACGGATTCCGGGAGTTCACACAGCAGCCAATTCAACGGACCGTAATCCGTCCGGGCCGACACCGCGCTCCCCCGGATGTGGACTACGTGGAAGCCCAGTCCGACGGCACGGGCCACGTGGTTGGCCAGGGCGGTCTTTCCGATGCCTTCCGGCCCCACAATCACCGCTCCGCCTTTGCCTTCCACGGCAGACATTGCGAATCTGACCGCCTCACCGCGCCCGGCCAGCTGTAACGGTTCCCCGGCAGCGGCCCGGCTTTGATGCAGCTGCACCGGTGGAACAACGCGCATGAAATTTCCGCCTCTTACGCTTGGATTCGTGTCGGGGGTCCGAGGACAAAGCGTAGGTTCGGGGATCAGGCACTGCTACAAGTAGTCATTACCCCCTTTTGCACCACTTGCGTGGACTCCGGAGAGGCCGGAAACAGATTCGCTACTTGGGACCGAGCGGACAGTACCTGCGGGTGTCCCTGAGCGCCCGGGCGCGGCACCGGAGCGGTAGGGTGTGGCCAGCGGACCGGCCGAAGGTGCGCACACAGCCGAAAGGAAACGGGCATGAGCCGGATCGAAAGTACGGCGGATGTCGCCGGGAATGCAGAAATCGGCAGCGGGACCCTCATCTGGCATCAGGCCCAGGTACGTGAAGGGGCCTCACTGGGTTCAAACTGCGTTGTTGGCCGCGGCGCCTACATCGGTCCAGGCGTTCAGATCGGGGACAACTGCAAGATCCAGAACCATGCCCTGGTTTATGAGCCCAGCGTTTTGGGCAACGGCGTCTTCGTCGGTCCGGCAGCGGTCTTCACAAATGATACGTACCCACGGGCAGTGAATCCGGACGGGTCCTTGAAGAGCGCCGCCGATTGGCACCCGGTGGGTGTGGTGGTTGAGGACGGCGCCTCTATAGGGGCCCGCACCGTCTGCATCGCCCCGGTGCGGATCGGCCGCTGGGCAACGGTTGCCGCCGGTGCCGTGGTAACCCGCGATGTTCCGGCCTATGCCGTGGTCGCAGGTGTGCCGGCGAGGCAGGTCGGCTGGGTGGGACCGGCCGGGTATCCGCTGGCGCAGGGACCGGAACCGGAAGACTGGAGCTGCCCGGTAACGGGCGACTGCTTCCGGCTGGACGCCAGCGGCCTGCAGCCCGTACCGGGCCGGACTGCGGTATCCGGAACCGTCGAAGAGAGAAACGCTACTTAGTTCCAGCGGTCGGAACAGGTAGAACTTCTCGGCTCCGGCGCCTCTTCCGGATCCCACACCGTCGGCAGACCCGTAGCTGCTACCCGGTGCTGCTTCTCCCCGCACTCCTATTCTCACTGCTCGTACATACGAGCCTGAGGAGCGGACTTGGCAAGACAAAGCAATAACGCGGATGGCCGTGCGCCTGGGCGGCATGTGGCCCGGAAAGGCGGGGCGCAGAGCGCCACCCGCCTTTTCATGGGTGGCGTCGAGGTGGATCTGCGGACCGCTGAGCAGGCACTGGCCACCATCGGTGACCGTGCAGGTCAGGCCCTGCCGCTGGCCGTGGCTTCCATTAATCTGGACCACCTGCATTACTTCGGGGCCGGGGGCCGCTGGCAGGGTTCGCTGCAGGCGTCCCAGGTCTCTGCCGGAGTCCCTGCGGGAGTCCAGTGGCTAAACCTGATCGACGGCGCACCGCTCGCCTCCCGTGCCAGCGCCCTGACCGGTACCCGGTGGCCCCGCCTCGCCGGCAGCGACCTCATCCACCCAATCCTCGATAACTGCCAGGAGCACGGACTGCGCGTCGGGTTCCTGGGCGGTACGGCCGCGACCCAGCTGGAGCTGATGCAGCTGCTCGCGCAGCGGCGTCCGGGTCTCGTGGTTGCCCGGTGCTGGGCGCCGTCCCGTTCCGCGCTCGCAGATCCTGCAGCCAACCGGGCCCTGGCCGCAGAAATTGCCGGCGCCGAAGTAGACGTCCTGGTGGTGGGGCTCGGCAAACCGCGGCAGGAATTGTGGATCGCGGAGTACGGTCCGGACACCGGTGCAGGAGTGCTGCTGGCCTTTGGCGCCGTTGTTGATTTTCTCGCCGGACGCATCCAGCGCGCTCCGTCCTGGGCCAGCAGCAACGGCCTCGAATGGGCCTGGCGGCTGAGCCTGGAACCACGGCGGCTGGCCCGGCGCTACCTTCTCCAGGGCCCGCCCGCCTATGTACGGCTGCGGCGCCGCAGTACGGCCCGGGCGGCCGGCTTCCTACACCTGGTCCCGGCAGTCCAGCAGCCGCTCCCCGCTCCGGACGCCGGCCAGTTTGCACCGGCACACGGCTACGCGGATATCTGCGTCCTCACCGTGACCCACAACAACGCCCGGGATATCGGTACGTTCCTCGAATCCCTGCGTGCGGAAACCGCCGATCTGACCATCCGCGTCGTCGCCGCGGACAACTCCTCGACTGATGCCACTGTCCGGGAGCTTACCCGGCACAGCGACGTGGCGGTGGTGCGCACGGGCGGCAACCTCGGGTATGCCGGCGGCATCAACGCTGCCGCACAGCTGGCCGGCGACGCCGGTGCGGTCCTGGTGCTGAATCCGGACCTGCGGGTGGAGCGTGGAGCCCTGGCCGCCATGCTCCGCCGCCTGCACCAGCTGGGCAGCGGAATCGTGGTGCCGCGGCTCGCCGATGAAGACGGCAGTACCTATCCGTCCCTCCGCCGTGAACCAACCATTACCCGCGCCCTGGGTGATGCGCTGGCGGGGCGCCGGCTTTCCCGCCGTCCTGCGTGGCTCTCCGAAATTGAGTACGACGGCGAAGCGTATGCCTTCGCACATCCGGTGGAGTGGGCTACCGGCGCGGCACTGCTGGTAGACATGCCCCTGGCCCGCCGGCTTGGGCCCTGGAACGAGTCTTTCTTCCTCTACTCCGAGGAAACTGACTACTTCCGGCGTGCCAGGGACTCGGGGGCAGCAGTGTGGTTCGAGCCGGCTGCAGCCATGGTCCACCGGCGCGGCGGCTCGGGACAGTCCCCGGAACTCTCAGCCCTTATGGCCGTCAACCGGGTCCGCTACGCCGAGCTGCACCGCAGCCCCGGCTACGCGGCAGTCTTCGGCAGCATGGTGCTGTTGGCGGAAACCCTGAGAATCGGCGGTGCCGGCCACCGGCTCGCCGTGCGCACCCTCCTGGCCCCCGGCCGGCGCCGTTTCCTGCCGATGGCTGACGGGCGCGCCGTCCCCCACCCTCCGGCTGGTGCTTCACCTATTCCGCCTGGCTCCGTGATCATCCCCTGCCACAACGAAGAAGCGGTCATCGGCGAGACCCTCGATGCCCTGGCCCCGGTGGCTGCGGCCGGTGTGCAGGTGATAGTAGTCTGCAACGGCTGCAGCGATGACTCGGCGCGGGTCGCCCGGTCCCGTCCCGGCACCACCGTCCTGGAACTTGCGGAAGCGTCCAAGACAGCGGCGCTGAATGCCGGAAACGCAGCAGCTGACCGGTGGCCCCGTTTGTACCTGGATGCTGACATCCGGATTCGGCCGGAGACCGTTCAGGCCGTTTTTGAAGCCCTGGAGGGTGGAGCCCAAGCCGTGCGGCCGGCAGCGGAATACGACCTCGACGGTGCAGGTTTCCTGGTCCGTTCCTATTACCGGGCCCGCCGGCATCTGCCCGGCGCGGAGCACTCGCTCTGGGGAGCCGGTGCCTACGCATTGAGCGCGCAGGCCGGAACCCGGCTTGGCCAGCTGCCCCCGGTCGTAGCGGATGACCTCTATGTGGACCGGTTCTTCGCCGGTGCCGAGAAGTCGGTACTGGACTGTCCACCCGTCCTGGTGCGGCTGCCACGGGACCTTGCCGGCCTGCTGGCAATCCTGCGGCGCACCTATCGTGGAAACTCCGAGCAAGGCGCCCTGCACGGCACAATGCTTGCCAGTGCGGCGGGTGTCCTACGTTCCGTGCGGGGGCCGCGCAGCGCGTTCGATGCCGCGGTTTATGCAACCCTGACCATCACCGGCCGCCGGCTGGCCGCTGCCTCCCGCCCGGGCACCGTCTGGGAACGGGACAACAGCAGCCGGGTACCGGTGCAGCAGCGGGACAGGGCATCCTAGATGGCGAAGCTGATGCGCGGCACCAAGGCCTTCGTTGTGGCCGGGCTTATTCTCGCGGCCGTGCTGGTGGCGGGCGGCATTATTCTATCCGGCCTGCCCGGTCCTGCATCCGGGCCGGAAGCCGACACCAGTGCCGGCACCGGCACCGACGCCGGCACAGACACCGGCGGACTATCTCCCGGTTCCGCCCCGGCGCCCGGTGAATACACCGCGGAGGACGCCGCTTCGGTACCCGGCGCCAGGCCGCCGGCAGCATCCCCTGACCCGGAACGGCCGCTGGAAGTTCCCCCGGGATCCGCTGTGGCAGGAGCCGGAACACTCCCGGCGTCGCGTGTCCTTCCTGAGGCGAAAACACTTTTGGAGCCCCCGCTGCCGCCGGCTGATGCGGCAGAGGGCCGGTTGGTGGATGCCTTCCCTGAGCACGTGCTCCCACTGTCTCCGGGTACGAAGGTATTGGCTTCCTCCATCGCGTCCTCCGGCAACACCCTCCAGGCTGGGCTGAGAGCGAGCACCAGTTCAGGCACCGACGAGGTCCTGGCGTTTTATGCCGGCCACTTCGAGTCCCTGGGGTTCCAGCCCGGTGCTCCTGAAACCTCCGGCGGCACCACCACCGCCGTCTGGTCCTACGGCACCAGCGCTGTCACCGTCAGCGTTGGACCGGCAACCGGTGGGGCGGATCTGCCGTACTCTGTGTTCGCCGTTCTTCGGGCCGGGGTATAGGCAGCCATGTACCTCTCACTCGCAGATCAGCGGGCACGCCGGCGGAACCGGAACGCTCCGGCCCAGGTCCCCTTCCTGCTCTCTCCCGTCATTGTCTGGCTGGGGATCGTCAGCCTGCTCACCGATGTTTCCTCCGAGGCCGTGGCGGCGGTGCTGCCGGTTTACCTCACCGGAGCACTGGGGCTGTCCATCCTCGCCTATGGTTTCCTGGATGGCCTTCAACAGGGCATCAGCTCCGTCGTCCGGATTGCCGCCGGATGGACTTCGGACACCGTGGACCGCCCGAAATGGGTGGCTGCTGCCGGCTACGGATTGTCCATGGTTGCCCGGGCCGGGCTGCTGGTCTCAGCCTCAGTCGGCGCGGTGGCTTCGGTAATCACGCTGGACCGGATCGGCAAGGGCATCCGCACGGCACCTCGGGACGCTCTGATTGCCACGGCAGCCCAGCCCGAGCACCTGGCCCGGTCCTTCGGTGTACACCGGATGCTGGACACTGTGGGAGCAACAGCCGGCCCGCTGCTGGCCTTCGGAGTGCTGCTGATCCTGCCCGGCGGCTACTCGACTGTCTTCGTTTTCTCGCTGGGGGCCGCCGTCCTGGGCGTCGCTGTGCTGGTCCTGCTGGTTCCCAACCTGCGGTCCGCCCGGCAGGATCCGGCTCCCATTGCTGCTCCGGACCCCTCAGCGGGACCGGATTCCCGCCGGGTTACCGCCCGCCAAGCCCTGCGGGACCTGAATTCCTCCGCGGTGCGCCGGCTCCTCCTGGCCGCGGGGCTGCTCGCCCTGGTCAGTGTGGGCGACGGGTTCCTGTATCTGCTGCTCCTCAGCGGAGGGGGGTTCAACCCGGTGTGGTTCCCTCTTCTCTTCGTTGGGACGAATGCCGCCTATCTGTTGCTCGCCATCCCGCTGGGCCGGGCCGCCGACCGCTGGGGCCGGCACAAGGTGTTCCTGCTGGGACACCTTGGCCTGCTGGCAGCCTATGCCTGTGCCGGGATGGGCGGCCTGCCCGCGGTCCTTGCCTGCCTTTTGGCGCTGGGTGCCTTTTACGCCGCCACCGACGGGGTGCTGGCCGCAATGATGGGATCCCTGGTGCCCGCACGGCTCCGTGCCACCGGTATCGCTGCCGCCCAAACGGCCGTCGCCGTCGGCCGCCTGGTGGCCTCGAGCGCTTTCGGAGTCCTTTGGTACACGCTCGGCCCGGAAACCGCGTTGTGGACGGCGGCAGCAGCTCTGGCGCTGGTGCTGCCGGTTGCGGTTTGGCTCATCCGGTCAACCGGGGCCAGACGCAGCGTGGAAGCGGCCCGCGCCGGTGGCGGGAATCCAGGCGGCGAGAATTCGTGAGTGCCCTGGACGACCGTTCCCCGGCGGCGCGCCCGTTGCCGGACGGGCCGGGACCTTCGCCGGCACGCTGGCGGGTGCTCGCAGTGGTGACGGCCGCCGTCGTCGCCGGAAGTACCTTTTACGGCGTCTCAGCGTTCCAGCAGTACCAGGCGCGTTCAAGCGCTGCGCCGGGTGTCGCCGTTGAGCAGAACCCGCGAGCAGCAGGCGGCGGATACGTAGTGTTCCGAAACACGGCCTCCGGCGAAGGCTATGGGCATCTTGGGAGCGTTCCGCTGACAGCGCCCGGCGGGCCCCGGAGGCTGGAGGACACGGCCTGTGATCGGGTTTACGCCACAGCGTCGGTCCGTTCCTGCCTGCAGACGACGCCGGGGGTGCTGACTACCTTCTCCGACGTCGTGCTGGACCCGGACGGCGCCCAGCTGGCGGCCTGGCCGCTGCCGGGCATTCCCAGCAGGACACGCATTTCACCGGACGGGTCGCTGGTGGCGTCCACCGCGTTCGTCACCGGGCACTCCTATGCCGGCGCCGGATTCTCCACGGAAACCCGCATCACTGCCCTTGACGGCCCGGATTACGGCAACATCGAAGACTTCACGCTGCTGGTGGAGGGCATCTCAGTGACCGCAGCGGACAGGAACATCTGGGGAGTCACCTTCAGTACGGACGGAGACACGTTTTATGCCACGGCGGCCAGCGGCGGTTCCACCTGGCTGGTCCGCGGCAGCCTCTCTGCACGGTCCCTGACTGCCCTGCGCGACGGCGTTGAATGCCCCTCGATCTCCCCCGATGGACGGCGGATTGCCTTCAAGAAGGACGTCTCCGGTTCTGCCGTTCCGCATTGGCGGGTGGCAGTACTGGAGCTGGACAGCCTGACTGAAACGGTCCTCGACGAAACCCGCAGCGTGGATGATCAGATTGAGTGGCTGGACGAAGGCACGGTCCTGTACGGGCTTCCGCGCCAGGGCGCTTCCGGCGATTCGGATGTCTGGTCACTGGACACAGCGGGTGGACCGCCGGAGCTGTTTGTCGAACATGCATGGTCACCGGCGGTCGTACGCTGATGCCGAGGAAATCCCGGCTGCCCGCACACCTTATCCGGGCCGCTGCCCGGCCCGGGTGAAGACCACATCCACGAGGTAGCTGGAACCGGAAGGAGCCGCGGGGAAACCTCCGGCATAGGAGTAGCGTCCGCCGTTGGCCGGGACTAGGAGCGGCAGTCGGTCCCGGCCGGCTGCGAATCCCCCCGGAGTGGCAGAGTAGACGCCCGACGGGGCACTGTAGGCAACTGTGTACTCGGTGCCGGGCAGCACCGGTACCGGCGTGTCCAGTGTTGCGGATTGCCAGCCCGAAATGGTCCCGTCGGGGAAAAGCACCCGGGCAAGTTCGGTGCCGGACCCGTCGTAAAGATAGCCCGTATGCGGTCCGGTGTTGCCTTGGCCGCGGTAGAACCGCACTGCGCTGACCTCCCCGGGAACGTCCACGGAAAACGCAGTGCCAAGGGTCACCGGCGTTCCGTCCAGCACCCGGTCGATGAGCGGCACATCCGCCTGGGCGTAGAGGCTGCAGGGGCAGCCTGCCTCCGGAGCTTCCGGAAGGACACCGCCGGAGTCGAAGAGGACATCCACCAGGTAGCCAGCCGCAGAGGGGCTCGCGGGATAGCCGCCGGAATAGCTGAACCTGCCGCCGGAGGCCGCTACGCTGAGCGGCCCGTAACTGTACGGCGCAGTGAACTGGCCGGGGGTGACCGAGTAGGTCCCCGTCGGTGAGGTGTAGGCCGCTATGTATTCCTCTCCGGCACGGACCGGGACCGGAGCGTCGAAGGCCACACTCTGCCAACCGCTGCCGGATTCGGAGGTGAAGACGGCCGAGGCGAGCACCGATCCGTCGGGGGCGAAAAGCCGCCCGGTGTGGGTGCCGCTGTTCCCGGGTCCCTTGAAGAACCGGATACCGCGGACCAGTCCGTCGGCTGCGGACCGGAACGCTGTCCCAAGCACAACCGGCTGCCCGTCGGCTACCTGGGCAATGGCCGGAACCGTATCAGCAGGAAACAGCCCGCACGGGCAATCCCCTTCCGTGCCGGTGTCTGCGGTGGTGAACGACCAGGTCCCGCTGCCGTCGGGCAGCAGGCCGCCGGCAGCCTCAGCGGTCAGGCTCACGGTATACGCCGTGGCCGCGGTCAGCGCCGCCGCAGGCGTGAAGACCGCTGTCCGGGCGGCCGCGTCGTACGCAGTCCGGCCGGGCACTTCCGCACCGTTCGTGCCGCGGACGCTGAAGGTTACGGAGCCGGGCTGGACCTCGTGGGAGAACGTCCCGGATATGGCTGTATCTGCCGGGACGCTGTCCGCGCCGGCCGCAGGTGCGCGCGAAGACACGCTCAGGGAAGGGTCTCCGCGTTCGAAGGCCACATCCACCAGGTATCCCGAAGTGGAGGACTGTTCTGGGTAGGTTCCGCCGTAAACGTACCGGCCGCCATTCGCGGGAACGCTCAGGGGGCCGTAGGCATAGCTTCCGGCGAACTGTCCAAGGTTGGCCGAATAGGCACCATTGGGTGAGCTGTAGGCAGCTATGTACTCCTGTCCGGCCTGTACCGGCACGGGAGCGGGGAAGGTGGCCGTCTGCCAGCCCGACGCCGATTCCCCGCTGAACGTGACCGCGGCAAGCTCGGTGCCGCCCGGTCCGAAAAGCCGTCCCGTGTGGATTCCGGTGTTTCCCGGCCCTTTGTAGAACCGGACGGCGGTCACGGTGCCGGCTGTGTCGGGCCGGAATGCAACACCCAGCGTCAGCGGTATCCCGTCCGAAAGCTGGGGCAGCTGCGGAATGGAATCTTCGCTGAACAGGCTGCACGGGCAGTCCCCCTCGGCGGCGCTGCGGGTTGTGGTGAAAGACCAGGTTCCGCCGGAGACCAGGGCGCCGCCGCCGGTGTCCACAGCGGCCAGCTGAACGGTGTACCGGGTCCCGGCCGCAAGTTCCGCCGCCGGAACGAACTGCGCCGTACGGCTGGCCGCGGAATAGCTGGTTGTTCCGGCAATGGGCGTTCCACCGGCGTCGCGGACCACTACGCTCACGCTTTCCCGGACAGCTTCCTTCGAAAGCACCGCACTGATCCGTGTGTTCAGCGCAGCCCCGGCAGCGCCGTCGGCGGGTGTATGCCCGGAGGCGGACAGGGGCGCGTTGCTCGTCGTTTCAAAGACCGCATCCACGAAGTAGTTGGTGTTGCGGTAGCTGTCGGCGGGGAACCGTCCCGGAGTGGTGTTGTACACGCCGGCAGGCGCGGCGCCGAATCCGCCGGCCACTGTCAGGGGAGGAGCCGTGCTGCCCCCGCCCGACCAGTAGTCCGCGGCGGTGGCATAGTGCCCGGACGGCGCACTGTAGGAGACTACGTACCCGTTTCCGGCGCTGACGGCCACGGGCTGGGTGAACATTGCCTGCTGCCACCCTGCTGCGGTCTCCCCGGTGAAGGCGACCGTGGCCAGCGCGGTTCCCGACGCGTCCCACAGCGTTCCGCTGCGCGGCCCGGTATTGGCCTCTGATTTGTAAAACCGGATCCCGCTGATGTAGCCGCCGACAGCGGGGGTGAACCGCATGCCGACTTCCACAGCCGAACCGTCCCCGCCGTCCGCGGTTTCGGGTTCTTCGGCGCCGAACACCGTATACGGCCCCTGGACACTGAGTGGCGCGGAGACCCCGGCCGCGTTGAAGTTGCCGCTGTCGTCAATCGCCCGGGCCTGCACTGTCTGGGTGTCCATCCCGTGCTGGATATAGGTGTAGCTCCATGTCGAAGTACCGTCGGCGGCTCTCCAGGTCAGGCCGTCATCAGTGGAAACCTCCACTCCGGCAACCTGCCCCCCGGTGTCCGACGCTGTTCCGGTGACCGTGACGGAACTGCCGTTCGGCACGGCTGTCCCGGGCTGGATGGAGGTTATGGCGGTGGAGGGCGCGGTCTCGTCGGTGCTGGCCGCGGTGGCGGTGAGGCTGGAGTCCAGGGAGGCCGGCTGAGCTCCCATATCAGCGAGCAGGTTGACCTGTGCCTGCTGCATCCGGCGGTCGGCCGGCGCGCCCCAGCCGTCATGTTCCCGGTCCAGTCCCCAGGTCCATTGGACGCTGCCCGCGGAAAACACCAGGGCTCCGCTGGGAGCCCGGTACTGGGTTACATGGTGCTCGGTGGTTCCTTCTGTGACGGTGTTTCCGTAGTCACGCAGGTACTGGGGTGTTGGCCCCACCGTCGTGGAGAGCCTCGTCAGGCCGGCAGGCCGGAAGCCGTTGTCCAGGTCCTCATTGGATTCGTAACCGACGGTGTGCGCGGCCAGTTCGGTGCGGCTCCCGGGGCTTTGGGCGGCCAGGTCCGTGTGTCTCCACAGCCGGTACCTGCCTTCCTCGGCGCTGACAGTCACCGGAAGGTCGGAGAAGTTGGCCACGTACGCGGTACCGGTGAGGGCGTTCTCCGGTACGCCGCCGCCCTGGGACTGTGGACTGAAGCGGGGGTCCCGCCAGGTTCCCGTCCATTCCGGCGCCGGGTCAATCTTGGTGTTGGCCCAGGTTTCCTTGTAGCTGACGAGTGTGCGGTGCCCGGTTCCGTCCACCGGAGAAGGTTCGTAGCGGGTCCGCCAGTAGACCTCGTTCCCGGAGAGGAACTGGAGGTTCACCCCGGCATCCCGGGCCGCTTCCACGTTGTCCCGCTGGGCCCCGGACCAGTATTCGTCATGGCCAACGGAGAGGAAGACCCGGTGGGATTTGAGCGCCTCACCCCGGCGGTCGGTGTCGACGCCGGCCTGGTACGTGACGTCGTATCCGTTTTTCTCTAGGAACCGCACCATGGGGTATTCGGCACTGAAATAGAAATCCCGTCCGTCGTTGTCTCCCCGGGTGGCCATCGGACGGTTGTAGCTGACTTTGTAGGCCCTGCCGTTCGCAGCCCCCTGGTAGAAGTCCGATCCGCCGTAGGTGTTATACGCCTGCCAGGTGGGATCCGAGGTCTGGAACACGACGTCGGCGGTGGAGGAATCGCTGCGGACAATGAAGGTAATGTGGCTTGCCCCGCCGGTGTCAGTGCGCCGCAGGAGCGCCACGTACACCCCGGAGACAGCGTCCGCCGGCACCGTCCAGCCAGCCGACCGATGCCAGGTTCCACAGTCCACCAGCTCGGTGGCGACGTCGCTCAGGCATTCGGGCTGGTGCTGCGGCAGCGGCACCGAGGGCGCCACCGTGGCGATGTGCCGCGCACCGAGCCCCTGGTACCAGCCCGTGCGGTAGATGTTGATGGTGTAAGCCGACGCATCGGTATCCACCTTGAAGTCCAGGCTTTCCCCGGTGTTTACGCTGATCTCGGTGGCAAAGCCCTGGATTGTCGGATCACCGGCTTTTTCGATGTCCCACACTTCCGGGTCCGTGCCCGGTTTCGCATTTTCGCAGGCCACCGGGTGCTGCGCTGCTGCGCAGTTTTCTGCCGCAGCGGCCGGCGGCGGCTGCAGCAGCACCAGTTGCGCTGCTGCCAGCAGAACGGACAGCGCCACGGCAGCGGCGGCAGGGCTGCGCCGCCGGTTCCGCACGGCCGGGGCCTTGGAGTCTATGTGCATGGTGTCCTGCGTCCTTCATCTATGCCGTCCACTGGATGCCACCCTCACCGTAGGACCGGGGAGCGGAAATAAAAGGCGTGGCGCCTACCGGCAGGCCCGCGGTTCGCGCCGCGCAGTCCCCCACCCGGGCAGGTAGTGCCACTCTCACGGCGCCAGCGGAACACGGTAGACGTGATAGGAGTACTCCTGCTCGAAGCTGTCGGTGAACTTCCCGGAACTGTCGGACTCGATGGCCCGGTCCTCAAAGAGCACCTCGATTTGCCCGCCGGCAGTTCCCTCCGGCAGTTGGAAGGTCCGTGGCCCTGCCCCGGTGCCGCCCTCGGTCATTGCGAAGACAAATGCATGGGTTCCATCTGTCTTGAGCATCGTGTCCAGTCCGTCACCGAAACGGTGTTCGTAGGACTGGGTGTTGATGACCGGGGCCAGCGCATGGATCTTCGTGTTGACGTCCTTCACCGCCTCGATCTGCTCCCGTCCGCAGAAGTCCGGGTCCAGCTGCGAGGCCCGGAACACGTTGGACGTTTCGCAGGGCCCGGAGAAGCTCTGGTTGAAATACAGGATGCCGCGGGCCTCATTGATGACGGCGCTCATGACCGCCCCCTGCACGGCGCCGGGCTGCACGTAGCCGGAGAAAGTCCCCTCCGCGGGACCGCCATTCAGGTTCTCGACAAAATGCCAGATCTGCTGCAGGGCGCCGTCCGCGGCGTCCCGCATCCGCAGGGCTTCCACGGCCCGCCCGTAGCTCGACGCCGTCCGGCAGGCAGGCTGGCTGATCGGCACCAGATAGGGGCTGCGGTAAGGCTGGAGCGAACAATGCGGAACGGTGTACCAGTACATATCCATGGACACGACGTCGGTGGGGCCGTTCACCAGGTTCTCCGCATCCCGCGGCGGCATATCGGTGCTGATCACCATCTGGGTGAAGTTCGCCATCTTGAACGTTCCCTCCGGTGCTTTCGCTGCCCTGGCCTCAAGCCGCCGCACGCCCTCCTGCGGGCTGAACCTGCCGTCCACTTCATCGTCAAGGAACGATCCCACCCAGTTCGGGCTGTCCGGAGAGAAGGTTTCGTTGACGGCGTCGCCGATCCAAAACACGTTGTTGTCTTCAAAGAGCTGGAAGTTGGTGTCCTCCGACAGGCCGATATAGGTGTTGATGCCCAGCGATTTGTCGTACTGCACCTCCTCGTTGCTGCTGATGCCGTTGTGCCACGCAACGATCGGGAAGAATGAGGGATCCGACCATCCTGCCGCGTCCGCGTTGGCGTAGCCGGACCAGTAGGCCGGCCCGCCCTCCCATGGAATACGCGGCAGCGCCAGGTCCCCGGGCTGGTCCTGGACCTGCGCCGGGGTATCTGCCCCGGCGGTGCACCCGGCCAGGCCCAAGGCGAGCGCAGCAGCGAGGACAACCGCCGTGGCTTCCGGCCGGATCCGCCGCTGCCGGCAGCGGGTGCCCTGTTCTGTCATGGTTCCTCCCGGGTACGGATGGTGCTCTGGCGCGGCAGTGGATGGAGTCCGCGGAATGCCCCGGCTACCCCGGACATCAGGAACAGCAGCGCAGCGGACATGGAGAAATTGAGGCCGTCGAAGATCGCCAGCAGGACCCCGCCGGCCAGCAGGGATGCTGCGACGGCGCTCCCCTGCGCCCGGACCGCGCTTCCCCTCGTGGCCGCCGCGAACGCGGGCCGGAGTGCGGCCGCGAGTGCGCAGGCCAGCATCAGGATCAGCAGCCCGGCGCCCACCAGCCCCAGCTCGACCAGGGCCGTCAGGTAGCCGTTGTCAAAGATCCGGTAATGCGGCAGGAACGTACCGAACCCGCGTCCGAAGAACGGATTCCGCAAGGCTATTTCCACGGCAACTGAGTAGCTGTCCGTCCGGGACAGGGAACTCGAATCGTTGCCCAGCGTCAGGAACATGCCGCGGATGGTTCCCGCCATGCCGGGCACCGTGACATAGACGATTCCGAGCAGAACCACCGCCGCACCCAGGACCCTGAGCCGCACAGCGGCAGACCAGCCGGGCACCAGGGCGAGTACTCCAACAGCGGCACCGATGAAGGCGGAACGGGAACCGGAAATAACGGTAACCAGGGCGACGGCGGCGGCCGGCCACCAGCGTGCCGCGAAGTTCCGCTGCTTTTCCGAGAGCGCCAGCATCAACGCCACCGGCAGAACCATGGACAGCACCGCCGCGTATTCCAGCGGCTGCGAGGCGGCACCGGAGGGGCGGACGAATTCCCCGCGGCTGGAGACCACCGTGTAGGCGGTGTCAGCGCTGAAGCCCGGCAGCTGTATCCACTCGAGCAGGCTCTGACCGGTGAGGAACTGTGCCAGTCCCAGGAGGGCCGAGAGCCCGCCGATCAGGACTAGCCGGCGCATCAGGCAGAGCCAGCGGGACATCGATGTGATGCCCTCGTTGGCGAGCAGGGCGATGCCGACCCAGCCGGCCACCCGGATGAGCCCACTGTCCGCGGGCGTGGATTCGGTTGGCGGCATACCCTGCAGATTGGCCGTGGCATAGCTGATCAGGACACCCGCGAGGAACAGCAGCAGCGCTGTACGGACCGCGGGTGATCCTGCGGCGGCGGGAGCCGGCCGCCGCAGACGTTCGAATGCCCACCAGGACAGTCCAAGTACTCCCCAGAGCGTAGACGGCCTGCCGATGGCGCCGAGTGGCGTGATGGTCAGGTAGGAGGGAACGGCCAGTGTCAGGACGAGATAGATCGTCAGGAAAGCCACGGCGTCCCCTGCCGCACGCCCGGTATCCGGTCCGGGTGCCAGTCCAGCCGGGCGCCTGCCTACGGCGGTCAAAGCGTTCTTCCGGTCCGGCGTGCGGCTGCGGAATCCACGGCGGCGGCAGCGGCGCAGGAAAGTCCCAGCCCTGCCGCCGCCAGGGCCGCGAAGGCCTTGACTTCCCCCGTGCGGGTTTTGCCGAAGGACGTGATGTTCAGGTCTTCGGGGGAACGTTCCACCGTGATAAAGGACCCAGGCTCGGCGCCCGACTCCCGCTGGAGATCCGTGCTCACCTTGCGCACCTCGGCCAGCACGGCGTCCATCCCGTCCCGGACCGCTGCCGGTGACGGAGCTGCCACCTGGACGGACAGGACCGGACGGCTGAAGGAAGGAACCCACTGCCCGCCGCTGTCCAGCATATTGATTGAGATGCCCTCCCGGATCCCGGTGCCAAAGAGGGATGCGGACGGTGAAGCCAGCTTCGCGGGTTTGGTGCCGGTAAGGACTTTCCGCTCCACTATGGCCGTGAAATCGATCAGCGTCTGTGGTTCGGCCATGGTCAGCTGGCGGCTCTCGCCTGGGACCCCCGGTGCCACGAAGACATAGTCAGACTGTGCCGCATAGACCGTTCCGGACTGCCCCAGGAGAATGAACGCGGCACAGGTGCAGCCCAACCCGGCAAGGAGGATGTACCAGCGCCTGGCCAGTGCGCCGAAAAGCTGTGCGGCTGTCAACGGACCCCTGCCTCTTTCGCCGGCACGGTGTCCCGGCCGGCTACGGTGGTTCGCTCTGCCGTTTCCTCGAAGCTGTCTCCCGTTCCGGTACCCGGCAGGCCACCGGGTATCTGGGGGCCGGTGGCCTGTCCCCGCCCCGCCTTGCCGGGGCGGACAGTACCCGCCGGGGCGGTTTCCGGCTGCGCGCGGCCGGTTCCTGGCCCGGATTCCGGTTCCGTCTGTGTGCTGCGGCCGGGCTGTCCCCGGTCCCGGCCAGACGCCGCTTTCCGCAGCCTGCGGCCGGTGAGGAGACCGTCCAGCAGCGCCGTCAGCATCAGGGTTCCGGCCAGGCCGGCCAGGCCGGCCATCGCCACCACCTGGACGGTCTGCTTGAAATTGAACTTAGCCTCGGTATCGACCACCACGGGCATGATGTCGATCCGCTGCCCGGAGATAACCCCAAGTTCGTCCTGCATCCTGGCGAGGGTATCGGGAACTGTGGCCATGGCGTCGTCAAGGAGTCCAAGCGACTCCTCTGGGGTGTCCGCGGTCGCGTGCACCACTATGATCGAGCCGCTGGTGGTCCGGTCCGGCTCAACGACATAGGTGCCGGACGGATAGCCCTCCAGGATCTGCTCACGGATTTCGGTGGCGCTCGACTGCCGTACCAGGACGTCCATGGCTTCACTCATGCCACCAAGCTGCAGGTACGGGTTCCCGGCTTCACCTACCGCCGCCGCCGGCGGCATCAGCACCATGCTTCCCTGCGAATCATAGGAAGGGGGAACCAGCAGGTTCGCCGCCGCGCAGAGCACCCCGGTGAGCAGCACCCCCACCAGGATCAGATACCAGCGGCGGGCTAGCACCCGCAGGCTTTGCGGCGCGGTCATGATGTCCCCGTTCTTCCGGCACCCTGGCGGGTACCAAGCTGTTCCTTGATGCGGTCCAATCCGTCTTTGCCTGCCACCCGCAGCAGCACGGTCTTACCCGCCCTGCGCAGCCCGTCCCGGAAAGTCCGGCGCGGCAGGGTCAGGAACATCTCCCGCACCCGTTCCCGCCGTGACGGTGGTTCAGCCGAATCCAGCAGCCCTGGAAATGATGCCCGGTACGGTTCCGGCGCCGTCCGCCTGCCCCGGATCCGGTTGCTGACGTTCCCGCCGTGGACAACCTGCAGCCAGCCCGGCGGACCGGCCGCTTCCCGAACGGGCATGCTGCGTCCGAGCAGCGTGTGCCAGTCGTTCCAGCACGTCACTGCGTCCTGCCACGGTTCCACGACCGAGCAGAAGGCGTTTGTCCGGTCGGTGCGCGCGTAGAGCGCGGTTCCCTGCAGGATCAGTCCCCGGGGCAGATACACCGCTGTCCGCGCCGGCTGCACCGCCCCTGCCGCCTGCTGCAGGCGGTCCACAAAACCGGCCGCTACGCCGTCGTCGTTGTCCAGGTTTGTGGTCATCAGCAGGTTTCCCGGCTCCGGAACCATCCCGCGCAGATCCGCCAGGAGTTCGCCACGGCCCACCGACGCCCGGTAGAGCGGCGTGAATGCCCCGTCCGCGGACCAGCTGCGGATTCGTTCACGCAGCCAGTCCGGGCTTTCGGGGTCGAAGTAGATGACCCACCGGAACCGGTTGTTCGTTTGCGCGGCGACTGAGGGGAGGCAGTAGCGTTCAAAGAGCCCTGCCCGTTCCCGCAGCCAGCCTTCTCGGGCGCGCACCAGGCTTTCCGCCCCGCGGGTCGGCAGGTTGAAGCGGGTGAGGAGGAAGTGATCACCCGCAAAGGCAGGCGCCGCATCGTCGATGGCCTGCAGCAGCGTCCCGGCCCGGGAATCCCACGAGTTTTCGCGGGCAATCCCCTGCCGCTGCCGGATCAAAACCGGATTCGGTGTCTCGCCGACGAGCCGCTTGACGGCTGCGGCGAAACCCTCCGGGCTGCTCTCAAGGGCGATGTGTCCGGTGTCCAGCCAGCGGGCAGCGGGCAGGTCGGTGGCGACGACGGGCAGTCCTGCGGCGAGGTAGTCCAGGGTCTTGAGCGGGAAGCTCGCCCGGTTGAACTCCGAGTCTGCGTACGGGGTAATGCCGGCGGTCACCGTTCCGAGCTGTTCGGCAGCCGCGGCTGCGGACATCTCCCCCAGCCAGGTGACGTTGCTGCGGCTGAGCAGCGCGTCAAGCCGGGCACCAACGGCGGCGTCGCGTTCGGTGCGCGGGCCGATGACCGTCAGGTCCGTGCCCGACGCGGCGACGGCGTCGAGAATGTCCAGATCCAGCCGTTCGTTCAGCTGTCCCACCAACGCGGCACCGGGCCGGCGTTTTTCGGCCGGGCCGGCCACCGGGGGCAGGCACCCGTTCGGCAGCACCAGGACTTCAGCCCCGGGATGAAGTTGCCTCAGCGTTCCGGCCAGGTACGGCGAGACTGCCGCCACCACGTCCGCTTCCTGGAGGTTGCGTTTCATACAGTGCCGGATCCTGGCGGCTGGCAGCCCCATCAGCGCTGCGCCCGAGGGCCAGTCATCGGTGACAAAGAAGACCTTGAAAGCCCCTGTGTCACGCGGGAACCTGCCCATGGGCCCGGCAACCACCACGGTTCCCTGTCCGGATGCTGGCAGTGCCTTCAAGGCGCGCTGCAGGATCCAGTCGACAGCCACCCGCACCACCGGACGGGTCGCACCTGGCGGGACCGGCACGGTGAGGCGGCGGATTCCCGGGTGGACCGTTTCCAGAGAGGGAAAGATGCCCTGTGCCCGGCCGCCGAAGACCGGCGCCGGAGGATCGGCCCAGACCACCCCACGGTGCCGGGCGAGGGCGCTGGCCAGTTGTTTCTCAGTGCCGGCAACACCGTCCCACGGTGTGCCGGCAATCCACATCAGCGGACCCTTGCTCCTCATTCGTTCCTCCCGCCGGTCTGGGGAACCGGGTGGCTCCGGGTCCGGCCGAGGCTCTGCTGCATAACGGATCCAGATCCGGTTCCGCCAAGGATCATCCGGCCCTTCAATGCGTCGTGGGCGAGGAGCACCAGCCTGTTTCCAGCCGTCAGCTCGGTGACGAGCCGGTAGCCTTCGGGACCAAAAGTGTTATTGACGATGACCAGCGAGCACCCGGTCAGGAAGCCTGCGGCCCCGGCAGCGGCAGCCGGGTCGGCCACAAACGCCAGCACCCGGTGGCCGTGGGCACCAGGCAGGGCGGGTCCGGGTCCCGTAATAGCGGGTCCCGGAGCCGGCACCTGAGTGAGCGGCGGCAGTGACGGATTCAGATCCAGGCCCCGGCGCAGCGCGCGCTGGAAACGGTCGTTGGCGGGGCGCCCGAACAGCACCGCTTCGTCCAGTCCCTCCCGCCGGACCAGGTCAGTGATCATCCGCGACCAGTCGTCGCCGAGCAGCCTTGCCTTGACCGGTGAGAGGCGCAGCCGGACTTCCTTTACCGGCCCGGTCCGCAGCCGCCAGCGGATGCGGCGGCGGATGCGCTGCTTCATGAGACGGGCTGATGCCTTTCCCGGCGTTGCGGGTGCAGCCAGGCTGCAGGCCTGCCGGTGAGTGGCCAGTTCCTGCTCCCATTGTTCCTCCGAACGGGCCGGCGGCGGGCAAATCGATGCCCGGGCGGGTGCCGGCCTGGCTGCGGCCAGTCCCAGGGCCCGGCGCATCCGCTCAAGCTCGGGATGCCGCAGCGCCGGAAACTGCCCGGCTGCCGCAAGTGCCTGGCCGGACTCCCCGGAACACAGCAGTGCCCGGATGTGCGTGGCCCACAGGACGGGATCCGGGTCCGGAGCCGACCGGTCGGTGAAGGTGTCCGTCAGCGCCTGGGTGGTCCAGTCCCGGGCTGCCTGTGCGTTTCCGGCTGCCAGCTCGGTGAAGGCCAGCCCAATCACGGCTTCGGGGATGAAGTAGAAGTTCAGGCACTTCAGGAACTCCCGGCGGGCGCCGCCGAGGTCCCCGGCGTCCATGGCGCGCCAGCCGGCAGCCAGGATTTCCCGGTCCCTGCCGCCGGCTAGGAAGGCAGCAGGCCGGGGTTCGGCGGGTGCGAGCAGCAGGCTGCCGGCGGGGCCGGCCTGGACAATCCGTTCCCCGGGTCCCCGGCGCGCAGAAAGCTGAAGCCATTCGAGCACCTGGCTTCGGCGGTCCTGCACGTGGCGGGTGTGCACCAGATCATGTCCGGCCTGCACGATGTCCGCGAGCCGGCCGGCGTCGGCCAGCAGGAAGTCCAGTTTGTCCGCAAGCTCCCCCGGTTCGCCCAGGACACAGTTTTCCATGTCCACGAATCCGAAGGCCGCCAGCGCGGGCGTGCCTTCAGCCACCAGACAGGCTCCGGCGGCGGGTATTTCCAGATGTTTCCGGACGAGGTCCCGGGACATGCTGCCGCATGCCGGAACGAAGATGCTTGAGCTGAGCAGCCGGGCGTACTCCGTTCCGTGCACCGTGCGGCCTGCGCCCAGCCCCCACCCGTAGTGCGGCATGGTCATGGTCGCGAAGCGCTGTGCCAGGACCCGCCCGACGGCGTTCCGCCAGGGATAGTGGCGTTCCTGGCTGCCGGTGAAGAGCACCGGAATGTTCTTGTCCGCCGGACCCGAATCCGCCGGATACCGCCGGAACACCGAGGGATCCACTGCGTGCGGCCAGACAAAGAGCCGGTCGCTGATCTCCGGGGTGTATTCCGCCATGGCCACGGAGTTTGTGAAGAAGGATTCCACTCCCCAGCGTTCCATATCGGAGAGGAAGACAGCCCTGGCCAGGTCGTAGGCGTCGGAATGCAGGAACCCCAGCTTCGGGATCTCCGGACGGCTTCCGGTGTTGCGGATGTTCCGCTCACCCGCGTAGACACCTGATTCAAAGACGCACAGGGCAGGCTCGAACTCGTCACACTCGATCCCGTAATCGCAGTCCCGGTCGATCACCCGCACGTTGAAGAAGTGCCCGAGGGTCTGGACGTGTTCGTCCAGGTGCCGGCTCAGGAAGTCCGGAAGGCCCGGCCTTGCCCAGCGGAAGAACAGCAGCCGCGGCCGGTTGTAGGGCGGGGTGGTCATCCTGCCTCCTTGGGGAGCCGCAGCGGGCGCCGGAGCGGCTGTTCGAAGTGGTCATAGGCGGCAAGCAGTTCCCCGGCCCGTCCGGCCGGAGCTGCGGGGAGGATCCGGCGAATCATCGGGGCGCAAAGGATCAGGTACACGGCGCATCCGGCCAGGCCGCCAAACAGCAGCCGCAGGAAATCGCTGTTGCCCGCACCCGCGGCAAGCAGGCCGAGGAGGGCTGCCGCCGCGGCGGCGGCAGCCGGAGCCCCGGCGGCTCGGGCCAGCAGCCGGCCAGGCGCCGGCACCGAGCTCCGCACGGCATGCAGATACAGCGGGAAAACCGCGAGCGCAATGACCGCGACATGAACCCAGGCTGCACCCGGGAGCCCGTACGGTCCGACGCTGAGTCCCACGGCTGGGACAAGTATCAGGAGCCAGGCAGCCTGGACTCCGAAAACGGCACCGGCACGTCCCTGGCCAACCAGGAGATTGGAGAGCAGCAGGGAAAGCGCGAACAGGCCTCCGTAAAGGGCAAGAACCCGCAGGACGGGGGCGGCCGCCGCCCATGGCTGCCCGTACAGGACAGCCACCAGTTCGTCGGCCAGGGCGATGGTCAGCGCGGAGATGGGAAAGGCGATGAGGGCCACCAGCCGCGATGTCTTCGCCAGGAAACGGCGCAGTTCAGCCGGGTCGGACCGGAGGGCGGAGAAGGCCGGCATCGCCACCGAGTTGATGGTGGAACTCAGCACCGAGGTTGACCAGGAGGCCACGGTGAAGGCGAGCGTATAAATACCAAGTTCCCCGGGGCCAAGGAATGCACCGATAATCGCGTAGTCGGCGTTCAGCAGGCTATAGCCCAGCAGGTTTGCACCGGCCAGCGGCAGGCCGAACCGGAGCACCGGCCCTACCTCCGCCCGGCGCAGCCGCGGCCAGTAGGTCCGGTCCACGCTCAGGGCCATCACCACGCCGCTGACCAGCTGGCCCGCCACCCGTGACCAGGCGAAGGCCATGGCGCCGTCGCCGTTCACCGCCAGCAGCACCAAAATCAGATTGGCGGGCACAAAGGAAATGATGGAGGCCAGGAAGACCCTGCCCTGCCGGAACTCCCGGACCAGCAGCGCTCCGGGAACGGTAAACACCCCGCCCAGGAACACGGCAATGGACAGCACCCGGATGGGTCCGGCAGCTTCCGGTGCACCCAGCGCTGCTGCCAGCGGCTCAGCCGCCAGCGCCATGCCAACGGCCAGCAGGAAGGAGCTCAGCAGCGCCAGCAGGGCGACGGTCGAGGCCACTTTCTCCGGGTCCAGGTCCCGGCGGGCAACGCAGGAGGACAGTCCCAGCTCGCCAAAGCTGGAGACTACTGCGTGGACCACCAGGGCTGCGGCGAAAACACCAAAATCGTGCGGTGTGACCAGCCGGACCACAACCACCATGACGCCGATCCCGGCCAGCTTCATCATCAATGCGTTCGCTCCGCTCCAGAGCGCTCCGCGGGCCGCCCGGCTTCCCAGGGCCTGCAGCCCGGCGGCATCGGGGCGGGAAGTCACTTCAGCGCCCCGGCCAGGGTCTCGGCCACGAACTCCTGCTGGGCGCCGGTAATATGCGGATAAATCGGAAGGGACAGCAGACGGTCCGCGGCCTCTTCGCTGACCGGGAAATCCCCGGGACCGTACCCCAGGTGGGCGTATGCCCGGGTCAGGTGCACCGGAACCGGATAGTGGATGGCGGCACCCACGCCTGCGGCGGTCAGTGCCCGCAGGACCCGGTTCCGTTCAGCGGCGGGAACCCGGATGGCGTAAATATGCCAGACGTCGGTGTTGCCTTCCGCGGAGACCGGCAGCGTGATGCCCTCAATGCCGGACAGCAGGGTGCCGTAGGCAGCGGCGGCCTGCCGCCGCTGGTCATTCCAGAGGCTGAGCTGGCGCAGCTTGGCGCTGAGGACCACGGCCTGGACCGCGTCGAGGCGCGAATTCATGCCGGGTATTTCATGCTGGTACTTGACCCTGCTGCCGTGATCGCCCAGCAGGCGGACCCGTTCGGCGATGGTGCTGCTCCGGGTCAGGACCGCTCCCGCGTCACCGGCAGCGCCGAGGTTTTTCCCGGGGTAGAAGCTTGTCCCGGCGGCGTCACCCAGCGTTCCGGCCCGGTTCCCGAACCGCACCGCTCCCTGGGCCTGCGCTGCGTCCTCCACAATTACCGCGCCCCAGCGGCGGGCCGTTTCTGCCAGTTTCTCCACCGGTGCCGTCTGCCCAAAGAGGTGCACCGGCATCAGCGCCTGGGTGTTTGGACCTGCGGCCTCCCTGACACGGGCGGGATCCAGCAGCAGGTGCTGCGGATCGACGTCGGCCAGCACTGGCCGCGCGCCCATGCGCGAAACCACCTCTGCGGTGGCAATGAACGTGTTGGCCGGCAGGATCACTTCCCCGCCGGGTTCCACGCCGCAGGCCCGCAGTGCCAGTTCCAGGGCATCGGTGCCGTTGCCGACCCCGATGCAGTGCCCTACCCCCAGCCACCGGGCGTAGGAGGCCTCAAATTCGGCGACTGCAGCGCCGCCGATGAACGCGGTCCGGGCGAAGATGTCCTTGAGCCCGGCCTGGATTTCCTCGTCGACCTCGGCCTGCTGCGCGGCCAGGTCCACAAGCGGGACCCGGATTTTGTGCTCCGCTGTCATTGCTGTTCCGTCCTCTCCCGATCGGTTCCGGCCATAACCGGCGCCAGCCCAGCGTCGTGTGATTGCAGGGGCCGGGCTGGGACCCCGGCCCAGGTCTGGCCGGCCGGCAGGTCCTGCAGCACTGCCGCAGCCATGCCAACTACGGCTCCCTGCCCAATCCGCACGCCCTGCCGCACGCTGGCACCCATCCCCAGGTAGGCGCCGGACCCAACGTGGACGCCGCCTCCCAGGCACACACCCGCGGCGAGCGTGGCAAAGTCCTCGAGGACGTCGTCGTGCGTGAGAGTGCAGTTCGGCATCACGGCTACGTGGCGTCCCACGGACACAGACGCGGTCAGGACGGTGCCCGCCAGCAGGATGCTGCCGGTTCCCACGGTGCAGCCCTCCGGGAGGTGGACCCGGGGGTCCACATAGGTCCCAAACCGGTCTTCACCGATTCCTGCCGCTTCCAGGGCGGCCAGCATCTGCGCCCGCGCCGCGCCGGAGCCAGCGCAGGCCAGAAACCGGCAGCGCGGGTAGTTCACGGCATCGGCGATGCCGCCCAGGACCGGAGCGCCGTCAACCCGCGTCCCGTGCAGCCCTTCGTCGTCATCGAGGAAGCCGAAGATCCGGTAGTCGTTAACCATCCGCAGGGACGCCAGGACTTCGCGGCCCAGCCCACCCGCGGCCAGCAGCAGCAGGGCCGGCATGGTCACGGTGTCCTGTCGCATCGGTTCACGGCCTCGATGACCCTCGCCTGCTCGGATTCGGTCATTTCGTGGAAGAGCGGGAGGATCAGTGTGTTAGCGCTGAGGCGTTCGGTGACCGGCAGCGGCACGGATCCCGTGTCCCGGTTCCGGTAGGCCGGTTCCAGATGTGAGGCCATGATCCCGCGCCGCGCTGAAATGCCGGCCTCCGCGAGCGCAGCCAGGACTCCGTCGCGGTCCATGCTGAAGCCCGGCAGTATCTCGATCCAGTAGGACTGGTAGTTCGTCTCGCCCCAGGGCGGGTCACTGGGTGTGCGGATTCCCTGGATTTCGGCGAAGGCCTTAGTGTAGGCACCGGCGAGTTCCCGGCGCCGGCGGACGGCGGCATCGAGCCGCCCCAGCTGGACGATTCCGACAGCTGCCTGCAGGTCGGTCAGACGGAAATTGAAGCCTACTTCCGTGTATGTTTCGGCGGCGGCCAATACACTGGCGCTCCGGTCAGCCGCGGAAACGCTCATCGCGTGTTCGCGCAGGGCGCGGGCACGCAGGGCCCAGTCCGGACGGGAGGTCGTGACCATACCGCCTTCTCCGGTGGTCAGGATTTTCCGCGGGTGGAAGGACCAGGCGGCGATCTCGGCGCCTGCCCCCGCCGGGGCCCCGGCATACCGGGAGCCGGCAGCGCAGGCCGCGTCTTCCAGGACGGTGATCCCCAGCGGGTCGCACAGCCGCCGCAGTGATGCCAGGTCCACCGGCATACCGCCCTGGTCCACCGCAATCACGGCACGGGTCTCCGGGGTGAGGGCCCCTTCCACTGTTTCGGCGGTGAGGTTTCCGGTCGTGAGGTCCACGTCCGCGAAGACGGGCCGTGCACCAACATAGGTGGGAGCATTGGCGGTGGCGATGAAGGAATAGGACGGCACGACGACGTCGTCACCAGGTCCGATGCCCGCAACCACGAGCGCCAGGTGCAGGGCCGTGGTGCAGCTCGATGCCGCGACGGCGTGCCCGGCCTCCATGCGGGCCGCGAACTGCGCTTCGAACGCCGCGACCCTCGGCCCCTGCGCAATCCAGCCGGAGGAGATGACGTCGCTGACCGCGGCAATTTCCTCCGCTCCGAGCCACGGCTTCATAACGTTGATGCGGTTCACAGTTCCTGCCCTCCGCGTCCGGCCGCGATCTCCGCTCGGAGCGGAAGCCACCACTGCACCAGTTCCGCCAGCCCCTTTTCCAGCGGCACTTCTGCCGTGAAGCCCAGCCGGTCCTGCGCCGCAGCGGTGTCCCCGAGCCGCCGGCTGACACCGTTGACCTCGCGGGCGGGTCCGAATTCGACGTCGAGTCCGGACCCCATCACCACCAGCAGCTGGCGGGCCAGCTCCAGCAGGCTGGTTTCCGTACCGCTGGCGACGTTGAAGATTCCCTCGGCGCCGCTCGCCGCGGCCAGCAGGTTTGCCCGGGCAATGTCCTCGGTGTAGATGAAGTCCATGGTCTGCGCACCGTCGCCGAAAATCAGCGGTGGAAGCCCGTCCGCTATGCGTTCCATCCACCGGACCAGTACCTCGGTGTAGACGCCGTGGACATCCATCCGCGGACCGTAGACGTTGAAGTACCGCAGCCCGGTGTAGGAGAGTCCGTACATCGCCTTGAAGCTGCGGAGCATGCCTTCGTTGAAGGCCTTGGCGGCCCCGTAGAAGGTGTCGTTGTTATGCAGGTGGTGAACCTCCGGTGTGGGGAACTGCCCCGCAAGCCCGTACACGGACGCACTGGAGGCGGCCACGACTTTCTGCACGCTGTGCGCTGCAGCGGCCTCCAGGACATTGAACGTACCGTCGGCGAGCACCTCCAGGGCCAGCCGGGGATCCTCGGCGCATTGCGTGATCCGGATCGCGGCCTGGTGGAAAACGTAGTCGGTTCCCTTGGTGAGATCGTGCACCAGGTCCCGGTCCCGGATGTCTCCCTCGTAGAGCCCGACCCGGGCGTCCTCCAGGGCATCAGCCAGGTTGGCGCGGCGGCCGCGCACCAAATTGTCGAGGACCCGGATCTCACCTGCACCGGCAGCCAGGAGCTGGTCGACTATGGCCGATCCGATGGTTCCGGCTCCGCCGGTTACCAGGATGGAGGCTCCGTACAGCGAATGGTTCTGTGTCATGAGGCTGATTCCAGTTCGAGGGTGGGAAGCACGGCCGGGGATCCGGTCTGCTGGCTGCGGGTGGCGGCGTCGAGCACGGACAGGACGCGCAGGCCGGAGTTTCCGCTGGTCTGGGGCTGCCGGCCGGTCCGGATGCTGGCCGCGAACTCCGCGACCATGGCGGCCAGCGCCTCGTGCTCGGGCAGCGCCGGGGACCAGGTATCGCCGAGCCGGTAGGAAATGTTGGACCGGGAGCGTTCGGCCAGTCCGGTCTGCTGGGCCAGATCGACCCCCCGGTCATACACGCTGATCCGCTGCTGGGGGTTGAGGTCGTCCCAGACCAGGGTGCGCCGGCTGCCGCCGATCACCAGCTGCCGGATCTTCGTGGGGCTAAGCCAGTTGACGTGGATGTGGGCCAGGGCTCCCGTGTCGAGTTCAAGGATGAGGTGCCCCACGCAGGCCGTTCCCGCGCCCAGCGGGTCGGATCCGTGGGCGGTCGCCTGAATGGGCCGCAGTCCCCCCGGGAGCACGAAGTCCAGGATCGAAAGATCGTGGGGGGCAAGGTCCCAGAAGACGTCGACGTCGGGCTGGATGAGTCCGAGGTTGATCCGCACGGAGTCGATGAACAAAATGTCGCCGAGCTCGCCGCCGGCAACCAGCTCGCGGATTTTTTGGACGGCGGGGGTATAGCAGTAGGTGTGGTCCGCCATCAGGACCAGCCCTGCGGCGTCGGCCGTGCGCACCATCTGCTCGCCGTGCGCCAGGGTGTCGGCCAGGGGCTTCTCCACGAGGACGTGCTTGCCTGCCGCCAGCGCGGCGGCGGCGATGGCATGGTGGGTGCGGGCCGGAGTAGCGATGGCCACGGCGTCCAGGGCGGGGTCTTCCAGCAGCGCCTGGACCGAGTCCTGGACGGCTGCGCCGCCCGCAGTGTGCGCCAGCCGGCCGGCACGTTCCCGGTCCAGGTCGCAGATGGCGCTCAGGCGCCAGTCCGGGCTGGCGTGGAAGTTACGGGCCAGGTTCGGACCCCAGTATCCTGCACCGATCACGGCCACGTTCAGGACGTTTTCGGGCAAGACCGATCCAACGGTTGGCGAAGGGTGCACTTTTGAGACCTGCTGTTCTATCCGCAGCCGTGGGCGGCTGAGCTCCTGTTACTGCGGATCACCCTACGAAGGCCGCGTTTGGAGCCGGATGAGTACCGGTTACCGGTAATCGCCTGCCGCTACCCGGAACGGGTACTTCCCTACCGCGTAGTCAGAGTCTGGATTTACTCCCCCAGCAGCTCAGCTGTCAGTTCATCGCGTTTGCTGATGCCAAGTTTTTCGAAGATCCGGTAGATGTGCCCTTCGACCGTGCGTACGGACAGGTACAGCCGCTCGGCCACTTCGGCGTTGCGGTAGCCCTGGATAACCAGGGTGGCAACATCCTTCTCCCGCCGCGTCAGCGACGGTGTCCTGGCGGTGCTGCGGCTGCTGGCGGCGGCCTCGGAAGTCTTGCCGATAACCCGCTGGACCCGTTGTACCTGCGTGCGGTCACCCACTGCTTTGGCCAGGCGCAGGGCCTCCTGCAGCGCCAGCGGGCCCAGGGCTGTGCTGTCCGCGTCCATCGGTTCCACGGCGAGGTGAAGCAGGGCAGGCACATCCTGGTCGAGGACTGCCCGGGCCAGCACGTTGGCGGCACGGGCCCGGGGCCCCTGCACCTCCTCGCTGAGCTTGAGCAGGCGGCTCATGACCGTGGGGTCGCCCAGGCCCATGCCCAGCGCCCGCAGCTCGAACTCCGCTGCGGCCAGCCCCAGTTCCTCCGCCTGATCCGCCAGATCCCGAAGGTCCGTGAGCGCCCTGGGTTCCTGCGTTCTGGCGTATTCGGCGGCGAGCCGGTTTCCCCTTGCCATCATCTGTGCGTTAACCGGCCCGCGCGGCTCTAGTCCGTCGCAGTCCGCGAGGATTTCATCGGCCTGGGCGAGGTCACCCTGCCGTGCGGACAGCTGGGCACTGATCGACAACGCCAGGGGCAGCATCCCTTCGGGATCATGGGTCCGCAGGCCTTCGACTGCGGCGGTGAGCTTTGGCAGAGCATCCTTCAACCGGCCCCGGCGCAGTTCCATCACGGCGAAGCACATGTCCACTGTGCCGCCAATCCGGCCGGTGCTCCGGGACGAGGCAGCAAAGTCCTTCTGCATCGTGTCCCGGGCTTCCTCCCAGTACCCCGCCCAGAGCAGGGCCGTGAGATGGCGGTGGAGAACGAACTGGTAGTAGGTCAGGAACCTGTGGTCGTTGCGGATGATGATTGCCAGCGCCTCACGGGTCAGATTGGCGGCAGTTTCGGAGCGGCCGCTGCAAGTGTGGATGTCACCCAGCAGTGTGAGTGCCATCATCGTGGCCTCGGCGTCCCCCTCGGCCCGCGCGTTGGCAAGCAGGCTGGTCAGCTCGGCCGCGGTGCTGCGGTAGGTGCCTTCAGCTACTGCAATCAAGGCTTCCAGCAGGCGTGCTCCACGACGGGAGGAGGCAATGTCCGCCTGCAGTTCGGCACCATTCCTTCCATCAGCTGTGGCGGCTGCTTCGATGCGGCCGATCGCGTCTTCCCAGGTCTGCCTGGCCCGGCGCAGCCCGGAGCCGGCCCGGTCGGAGTGCTGGCGCAGCTGGACGTCCAGCAGCGTGCCGAGTTTGGCGGTGGTGAGGTCCCTCGCCGTCTCTACCGTTCCGGCCACCAGCTCCTGCGCCGCGGTGAAATTTCCCCGCTGGTAGTGCGCCCTCGCCGTCTGGATCCGGGCGGCAGGCAGCAGATTGGGGTCCTGGATTTCGTGAGCAGCGCGGAGGGCGAAGTCGCTGTCGAAGAAATTATTTGCCATGTAGGCGGCCTGAAGAAGCTGGTGATCCGGCACGGGTGCGCCGCAGTCCAGGGACCAGGCGACGCTGCGCAGCAGGCCGTCCATGGAGTCAGGGTTCTGCGGCAGGACAGCGAGTACCCGCTGCCGCAGGCGGGCGCTGCGGGCGGCCGGCACCATGTGCCGGACCAGTTCGCCGTACAAAGGGTGCCGGGGGCGCAGAAGCCGCTGACCGTCCTCTTCCACGCTGACCAGCCGGGCGGCGGTCAGTGCATCAACCGAACGGTGCAGTCCCAGGCGAAAGGCGACGCCGATGGGTACCGGCTCCGCCAGGGCAATGATCTCCATGGCTTCGCGTTCATCATGTGAAAGCCCCGACAGCTGGGCTTTCAGGAGATCGCCCAGCCGGCCCTGGGGCGGGCGCACGTTTTCCCCGAGCAACCAGACTCCGCGGCGCGGGACCAGGTTGCCGGTGCGCCGGGTTTCGGCGATCAGCGCGAGCACATACATCGGGTTCCCGCCGCTCATCCGGGCCAGCTCGGCACTGGTCGTGCTCAGTACAGGCCCCCCGAGCACCTGCCCGCACAGATCGTGAACCTGGGAATCTGTCAGGGGCAGCAGATGGTGCCGGGCGAGTACTCCGCTCCAGACCTGGGCCGGTATTCCAGCCGGAATATCCGTAATGCTGCGCGTCAGGATCAGCATCCGCACCGTTCCTGCTGCCACCAGCTGGGAAAGCAGATCGGCACTGGCTTCATCCAGGGCATGCGCATCATCCACGACGACCAACGGCGGCGTGGGTGTGTCCGTCTCCGTTGCCGGACGCAGGCGGTCCAGCAGCGCCCGCATCACAGCCAGCGGCGAGTCCGTGTCGCTCGCAGAGAGGACAGGCAGCAGCGGGGCGAGCGCACCGAAGGGAATCCCGGTCAGTGCCGAACTGGCATGGATGCGGTGGACCGGCATCTCCGATTCGAGGACTCCAACCACCACGTTGGCCAGCGCGCTCTTCCCCAGTCCTGCTTCCGCGACGACGAGGGCACCCCGCAGTTCCGGCGAGCGGATGCTGGCCAGGACGGCTTCTATGCCTTCTTCCCGGCCCACCATCGGCTGCGAAGCAAAACCTTGCATATTTCCCCCAAATCCATCCCCGGGATTACCGGAGGACGTCCCTCAACTCATCGCGGCCGGATACATGCAGCTTGTCGAAGAGCTTGCCCAGATGCCAATCTACGGTGCGTGGTGAGAGGTGGAGTTCCTCGGCGATCTGGGTCCGGCTCCGTTTTCCCGCCGCCAGCCTCACCAGCCCCGCGTCGAACTCGCTGAGCTCCCCAAGTTTCTGCTCCAAGCTGTTTTCCCGGCGCAGCTGCCGGAATGCAGCGTTTTCCACGGCGGCGGCTGCGCGCAGCATGCTCCGCGGCACGGTGTCCGCTACCGTCCGCACCAGCCGGGCTGCGTGGTGCGCCAGCGGGTGCTGCCCAAGTTCCTGTGCGCCCCGGGCCGCTTCCAGAAGCAGCCCCGGGTTCCCCTCCGCGAGTCCCCGGCCGTACCGGGCCAGCACTTCCGCCCACCGACCCGATGCCCCATCTGCCGTTCTGGCCAGCAACATTGCCGCGGTGTTGTCCCCCAGCGTCACCGCGCGTTCGAGGCAGCTGAGGGCAAAGGACACGTTGCCCAGTTCGAGAGCATCTTCGGCGAGCTGGAACAGGCGCCGGGAGTTTGCCTCCGGTGGTTCGGATTCCTCCGCAAGCACCCTGAAATAGGTGGTCATCTGCCTGGCATACCAGAGCGGCCGGTGCCGGAACCTGGGGGCCAGGGCTGTGTAGGCCGCGGCCTGCTCCGGATCCCCGCTGAGCGCGTATGCGTATGCCATCAGGGCGGCGGCCAGTGGCAGGAGGTTTTCCGGATCGTGGTACCGCAGCTGCCCCACGGCGGGCAGCAGGGATTCCAGCGCTGCCTCTCCTTCTCCAGCTGCAACCCGCAGGAATCCGTCTGCCAGTTCTCCGCCGTTGCCCCGGAAAAATCCCTCTTCGTTCTTCTCTGCGGCACGCAGCATCTCCCGCGCCCGGTCCAGCTCCCCCGCCGCGTAATAAGCGTAGAAGAGACGGGTCAGGACCGCCGCCTGGTCCGGCGCGGCCTGCGGAGCCATGATCAGCGGCCCGAAGTCCTCCAACATGGCCATGGCTTCGCCGGCGCGACCGGTCACGCTCAGGGCTTCGGCTGCCATGGCTGCTGCGAGGGCACGCAGGCCCGGCGCAGTACCTTCCTGGCCGGCGAGGGCAAGAAGCGGTTCAACCGACTGGGCGTAGTCTCCCTCCGCCAGCCACGCATGTGCCTGGGCAAGGACGATGGATGCATCCGTATCCGCGTCGTACGACGGCGTTCGGGGAGGGGTTCCGTCAATTCCCGCAGGGCCCTTGCCGCGGAGGCTGTCCAAGACGGACTGGGCGTTGCCGGCCTTGGGCAGGCTGCGCAGCAGCCCGGCCTTTTGAAGCATCAGCTCAACCCAGCTTGAGCGGCTGACATCGAACCCCGGTTCGAAGTGCTGGAGGACGCTCAGTGCCAGCTGGTTCTCGCCCAGGAGGGTCAGGGCCCTGACTTCCTCGCAGACAAGTTCCTGGCTCCGGCTTTCCGCGGCAACGGACCTGATGTAGAGGAGGGCTCCGGCGTTGTCCCCCCGGGCATTGGCTGCCTTTGCGGCCCGCAGTACCAGCTGTCCGTCCAGCTGTGCCCCGCAGGCCAGCGACCAGGACGCATAGCCGGTCGTGGCAACCGGGTCCAGACCGTCGCTGGAGCCCAGCACCGCTGAGAGTTCCTTCCACAGCTGGTGGCTGCGGCCCAGCGGTACATTCTCCGCCACCACGGCGGCCAGGGTGGCATTGCGGATTCGCACAGTGGGCACCGGACAGCCGGTCAGCTCCACCGTTCCGGATTCCTCCAGCGTGTCCAGTACATCCGGTGATGCCAGTTCCAGCAAAGCCTTCAGCGGGAGGGAAACGGTAAAGGAGAGGATCTCCACGACTTTGCGTTCCTCGGACGAAAGCCCTGACAGCCTGGCAGAGATCAGTTCAGCGATCGCCCCGGTGTGGATATAGGGTGCGGCCATCACCCAGACGCCCTCGCTTCGGACCAGCCGCCGCGACTTAATCTGTTCGCGGGTCATCAGGATGGTGAACTGCGGACTGCCCCTGGTCTCCGTCCACATCGCCGCCCATGCCCGCTCAGACACTGGGCCGCCTGCCGTCTGCTCCATGAGCTGATGGGTGCTCGCCTGGTCCAGGGGTTCAAGGTCGGTTCGCTGGAGATAACCCTCGGACCACAGGGAAATCAGGTCAGGTGCTGCAAGCAGGATG
Source organism: Arthrobacter sp. Helios (assembly GCF_023167125.1). Taxonomy (NCBI): domain Bacteria; kingdom Bacillati; phylum Actinomycetota; class Actinomycetes; order Micrococcales; family Micrococcaceae; genus Arthrobacter; species Arthrobacter sp. Helios. The sequence goes on along the minus strand of NZ_CP095402.1, from coordinate 578,010 downwards.
TCCTGCACAGTGGCGATGACAGTAGCATCTCCCCCGCGGGCCAGCTGCGAAACCAGCAGTGCGGACAGGTCATCAAGTTCCTCAGCATCGTCGACGCAGATCAGGACCGGGAGGCCGTTGGCCTTCTGCCGGAGCAGGACACGCAGCTGCTGCAGGACCTGGACAGGGTGCAGTTTGGCCGATGCAGGGAGTTCCGTGATGAGCCAGGCCATGGCCCCGTATGAGGTTTTTCGGGAAACCCGGGTTCCGTGAAGATTAACGACGTGGAATCCGCCGGCTGCCTCCAGCACTGCCGTGGCCAGTGCCGTCTTACCCATTCCGGGCGCGCCTACGATGAGCATGCCCTTCCCGCTCCGCAAAGCATCTTGCATGCCGTGCAGCACGCTTTCGCGCCCCACCAGTGGCATCGGCGCCCTGGCCGCTGTCATACCCGGCCAGCAGCTTCCAAAGGTGTCAACAGGCTAGAAGCAGCCCTGGCTGCCCATCCCATATGCGTTCCCCCATGCTGCCTGATTCGGTTTTTTCTGCGCCCCCGCAACATACGAGTCAATGGGTTAGCGTACGCCGTATCAGCGTTCATAGGAAGGCATTGAGTAGATGGTTTCCCGCCGACACTTGGCAGTGCAGGCAACCTGGGTTGGGAAACATACAAAGGAAAAGGGACCGACGCCGGGATGGGGGTGGCCCAGTCTCGGAGGCCTCCCGACGCCGGCCCCGCTTCAGGAGCCCGAAGGCTAACGCCAGTCTAGGCCCGGGGTCAGGCTCAAACAATGCTCTTCAGGGGCACTGGCGGCACTGGTTAAATACCCTAAAAATGCCCCGCACTACTTGTATGCGATGACGTGGGGCTTTACCGCAGGGACGGCCTCAGGACCCGCCGTGGAACTTCTGCTGGGCGGCGGTCAGACCCTCCGAAATGAGGATTTCCAAGGCGTCAGCCGCATCTGAGATCAGAAACGGCAATTCCTTTGCCTCGGCGGTGCCGAAGTCCTTCAAGACATAGTCCGCGGTGTCCATCCGCCCGGGCGGACGCCCCACACCAACCCGCACCCGAAGGTAGTCCTTGGTCCCCAGGGCTTTGCTGATGTCGCGCAGGCCGTTATGGCCGCCCTCACCGCCGCCGAGCTTGAGCTTGACAGTATTGAACGGGATATCGATCTCATCGTGAACGGCGATGACCTGGGCCGGGTCGATTCCGTAGAAACGGGCCAGGGCGGACACCGGACCGCCGGAGAGATTCATATAAGTCGAAGGCTTGGCCAGCACGACGCGTGGGCCGCCAAGGGAGATTCGGCCTTCAGCGACCTGGGCCCGCGCCTTGTGCGTCTTGAAGCGCGCGCCCATCCGGGCGGCGGCCTCGTCCAGGACCATCTGGCCAATGTTGTGCCGGTTACGGCTGTAGCCGGGCCCGGGGTTTCCGAGCCCGGCTACAAGCCAGGTATTGCTGTTCACAGGTGGGACTGCTCCTTGGACTGGTTCCGAAAGCTGCCGGACGGCTCAGTCCAGGAGTTCAGGCCCCGGCAAACCGTGCAGGAAAGACTTAGGCCTCTTCGGCTGCGGGAGCTGCTGCAGCCTCTTCCTCGGAAGCCTCGCCCAGGTCCTGGACCGTGGGCTCGGAAACGTTGACAACCATGGTCTCCGGGTCCAGCAGCAGTTCGACGCCTGCCGGCAGATCAATGTCACCGGCAATGATGTGCTCGCCGGCCTTGCGGCCTTCAACGCTGACCTTGATGGACTCGGGAAGGTTGGTGGCGTCCGCGGAGACCAGCATGGTCACGGCTTCCTGGTTGAAGACGGCGCCCGGAGCAACTTCACCCTCAACGTGGACGTTGACCTCAACCTCAACCTTTTCGCCCTTACGGACGGTCAGCAGGTCGATGTGCTCGATGATCTGCTTGATCGGGTCGCGCTGGATGTCCTTGGCCAGGGCCAGGTGGGCTTCGCCGTCGACGTCGATCGTCAGCAGTGCGTTCGGGGTGCGGACGGCGAGGGTGGTTGCCTTGGCGGGCAGCAGGATGTGCATAACGTCGGCGCCGTGGCCGTAGATGACTGCGGGGATCTTGCCGGCGACGCGGGCCTTGCGGGCAGCGCCCTTGCCGAAGTCGGTGCGGGTGGTGGCTGCGAGCTTCTGATCAGACATAACAAACTCCTGTTGTGGTTCTTCCGTAATGGCTTCGAGTTGCCTATCCGGCGCCGGTATCGGAACGAACCAGCTGCATTTCCCGCGTCCAGGGGACTGCGGTGCAGTTGAGAAGTTGCCAGCCACCGTCGATAACGGAGTACCTCCGGATTTTTCCGGGGCCTCCCTCGCCTAGGCATCGCTGACAATCCTACCGCATTCACCCGGGCCCCTGGTCCGCGGCGGTGGGAGGGTGGCCGCGGGGAAGGGGGCAGGGGTGGCGGCGCGGCCTGGACGCAGTCAGTGCCCGAGAGCCGGAGCTTTCGGGCACTGACTGTGTTTTTACCTGTGTGCGCTGTGTTTTTAGCTGTGCACTGTGTTTTTAGCTGGGTGCCAGGGGCTGGAGGTTTAGCGCCCGAAGCGGACAGCCGCGTGGTTAGGCCTTGCCGTCGAAGAGGCTGGTCACCGATCCGTCTTCGAAGACCTCGCGGATCGCGCGGGCGATCAGCGGGGCGATCGAGAGCACCGTGAGCTGTTCGAACCGCTTGTTGACCGGAATCGGCAGCGTGTTGGTGACTACCACCTCGCGGGCGCCGGACTCAGCCAGGGTGCGTGCCGCCGGATCGGAGAACACAGCATGGGTAGCCGCGATAATGACATCCTTGGCACCGGCTTCCTTCAGGACCCGGACCGCTCCGGCGATCGTTCCGCCGGTGTCGATCATGTCGTCGATAAGCACGCAGGTGCGGCCTTCGACCTGACCGACAACCTGCTTGGAGACAGCCTGGTTGGGAACGGTGAGATCCCGGCTCTTGTGCACGAAGGCCAGCGGGGCGCCGCCGAGGCGCTCAGCCCACTGCTCAGCCACCCGTACGCGGCCGGTGTCCGGGGATACAACGGTGACGTTGGTGACGTCCACGCGGGTGCGGATGTAGTCGGCCAGCAGCGGGATAGCCATCAGGTGGTCGACGGGGCCATCGAAGAAACCTTGGATCTGCGAGGTGTGCAGGTCCACGCTCATGATGCGGTCCGCGCCGGCGGTCTTGTATAGGTCGGCAACCAGACGGGCGGAAATCGGCTCGCGGCCGCGGCCCTTTTTGTCCTGGCGGGCGTAGGGGTAGAACGGCGAAACCACCGTGATGCGCTGGGCCGAGGCACGCTTCAGCGCGTCGATCATGATCAGCTGCTCCATGAGCCAGTTGTTCAGCGGGGCCGGATGGGCCTGGATCACGAAGACGTCCTTGCCACGGACGCTTTCGCCCGGACGGACGTAGATCTCACCGTTGGCAAAATCATAGGCAGCGAGCGGCAGCAGGTCGGTGTCCAGGCATTTGGCCACCTCCTCGGCCAGCTCCGGGTGAGCCCGTCCCGTGGCTAGGACAAGCTTCTTTTCACCTTGTGCGGTGATTACGCTGCTCATTCGTGGTCGCTTTCTCGCGTGGGGATATCAGTACCGGAGAGGGAAGTCTGTGTCTGCGCCGCTTCCGCTGCCCGGGCAGCGGCGGAATTCGGGCGGTTGGCTGCCACCCAGCCATCGAGGTTGCGCTGCGGAGCGACGTTGATGGCCAGGGAGCCGGCGGCAACGTCCTTGCGGATCACCGTCCCGGCTCCACTGTACGCCCCGTCGCCTACCGTTACGGGGGCCACGTACATGTTGTCGCTGCCCATCCGCACGTGCGAACCCACGGTGGTGTGGTGCTTCTTTTCGCCGTCGTAATTGACGAAAACGGAGGCAGCGCCGATGTTCGAGTGCTCACCGATGGTGGCGTCCCCCACATAGGAGAGATGCGGCACCTTGGAACCGGCACCAATCTCCGCGTTTTTGGTTTCCACGAAGGTGCCGATTTTGCCGCCCTCACCCAGCCGGGTGCCGGGGCGCAGGTAGGCAAAGGGCCCGACGTCGGCCCCTGCCCCGATCTGCGCATCAGATCCGTGGGTGCGGATCACTTTGGCGGCTTCTCCGACCACTACGTTGGTGAGGGTGGTGTCCGGGCCAACGACGGCGTCGCGCGCTATCTGCGTGGTGCCGTGCAGCTGGGTGCCGGGCAGGATCGTGACGTCCTCGGCGAGACTGACGGTGGAATCGATCCAGGTGGTTGCCGGGTCCACCACGGTGACGCCGGCACGCATCCAGGCGGAGAGGATCCGGCGGTTGTGCTCCGCGTTAAGGGCCGCCAGCTGCACCCGGTCATTCGCACCTTCGACCTGCCACTGGTCCCCGGTGACGACGGCAGCGACCCGGCCGCCGGCGTCGCGGGCCAGGGAGAGCACATCGGTCAGGTACATCTCGCCCTGGGAATTATCGGTGCTCACCTGGGAAAGCGCCGTACGCAGCACGCCTGCGTCGAAGGCATAGATCCCGGAATTGATCTCGTTGACGGCCCGCTCGCCGGCGTCAGCGTCCTTGTGTTCCACGATCCGGGTGACGGTGCCGTCAGCGGCGCGGATGATCCGCCCGTAGCCCGTCGGGTCATCCACACGGGCGGTCAGGACCGTCACGGCATTCGCGTCGACGCGGTGCACCGTGACCAGTTCGCGCAGGGTCGCCGGTTCCAGGAGCGGCACGTCACCGTAGGTCACCACGACGGTGCCCTCAAGTTCACTGACGGCGTCGATCGCCTCCAGCGCGGCCTGGACAGCGCGTCCGGTTCCGGGAACGTCGTCCTGATCCACGATCAGCGCTCCGGGCTGCAGCGCTGCGACATGCTCAGCGACCCGGTCCCGCTCATGGCGGACCACAACGGCGAGGGTGCGGGGAGCCAGTGCCTGCGCGGCATTCAGGGCGTGTCCGATCATGGACACACCACCCACCGGGTGGAGGATCTTGGGGGTCCGGGACTTCATCCGGGTGCCGGCTCCGGCGGCGAGGACAATGACGGCGGCGGGGCCGGCCTCAGCGTTCGGTCCGGTACCCTGCGTATCCTGCATGCTCACGAAAAAGCGCTCCTACACGTTGTCCGGCCGGGTACGGGCGGCGTCTGCTGCCTCCGGGATATCCCCAGTGCGGCTGCTTGCCTTACCGTTCCGCCCATAGGATTCGAACCTATACTCCACGGCTCCAAAGGCCGGGGTGCTGCCATTACACCAGGGCGGAAAGTACGCAGCACCGGCTGCACACAAGACTCCAGTTTGCCATGTGTTCAGGCCCATCCGCGACTTGGGTTCCGACGCCCCGCCCAGAGGCCCGGCCGGGAGAATGCGTAGACTGGGGAGGTGGCGAGAATAACAGCGGCGCGCTCACGGCCGCGCATGACCGGAACCCAGCGCAGGGCACAACTGATCGGCGTCGCACGGTCCCTCTTTGCACTGCGCGGGCTCGAAGGAGCCACGATTGAGGACATCGCCGCCGGAGCGGGTGTCTCCAAACCGGTGGTGTATGAGCATTTTGGCTCCAAGGAAGCGCTCTACACAGAGGTGGTCGACTCCGAGTTCGACCGCCTGCTGGCCGCCATTACTGAGGCGCTGGGGGCCGACGCCGGCCCGCGCGTCCTGCTCGAACGCGCCGCCTATGCGCTGCTGGACTACATCGAGAACCACACCGACGGTTTCCGGATTTTGGTCCGGGACGCGCCGCCGTCGCAGCCCGAGGGAACCTTCTCCACCCTGCTTTCCCGCATCGCCGCGGATGTGGAGCACATCCTGGCCAAGGAGTTCAGCAGCCGCGGGCTCAGCGCCGAGGTGGGCGGGATGTACGCCCAGATGCTCGTAGGTATGGTCGCCATGACCGGTCAGTGGTGGCTCGATGCCCGCTCCCCCGACAAGGCGACCGTGGCAGCGCACCTGGTCAACCTCTCCTGGAACGGGCTCACCGGACTGCAGAAGGACCCGGCGCTGGGACACATTCCCGGCGGCGCACCCATGGTGCTCACGCTCTCCGCCGTCCTGGTGCACGACACCGAGGGGCGGATCCTGCTGGTCCGCAAGCGCGGAACGCAACGCTTTATGCAGCCCGGCGGGAAGCTGGAGCCGGGCGAGGACTTCCGCCAGGCGGCCGCCCGCGAAGTCAACGAAGAGCTGGGACTTCATGTGGTGGCCTCTGACCTGTCAGACATTGGCCGCTGGTACGGTCCGGCCGCCAACGAAGCCAATACGTTCATAGATGCCGGCCTGTTTTCACTGACCCTGTCCGGCCCCTTCGGCAGCGGCTCCGATCCGGCCCCGAAGGCCGCCGCGGAGATCGAAGAGACGCTCTGGCTCACCCCGGCCGAAGCGTTCGCACGCACGGACATTTCCCCGCTCCTGCGCGATCATGTGCTTCCGCAGCTGCTGTCGGGCGGGACCCAGGGCAGCATCGAAGTGCCAGACCGCGAAGCCGCCGACCCACGGTAGGAGCCGGCCCAAACCCAAACCGGCCGGAGCGCTGGCCCGATTCGCAGGGCAGCCGCCCGAAGGCCCGCATAAAGCCTGTCAGTTAACCGCTACTCGAGCAGCTCCGACGCCTCGAGCCACTGCATTTCCAGCTCTTCCTGCTCCGCGGCCACGGCCTGCAGCTTTGCGTTCAGGTCCGCCAGGAACTCAAAGTCCGGCGACGCCTGTGCGGTTGCCGCGTTCATCGATGCGTGAATCTTCTCCGCCTGGGCGGCCAGCTTGGTCAGCTGCCGTTCAATCCGGGTCAGGTCCTTCCGCGCGGCGCGCTTGTCAGCTTCGGAATGAACCGACCCGGCCACCGCCGTCGCCGTTCCCGTCCCCTGCAGACCCGGGCCTGCGGCGTCGGGCCGGGAGCCGGCGGCCTGCGCTGCCCGGGACGCCTGCGAGGAGCGGCCGCCGCCCGCACCTCCAGCCCCGAGCGCGGCTTCGCGCAGCTCAAGGTACTGGTCGACGCCGCCGGGCAGGTCGCGCAGCTTGCCGTCACCCAGCAGGGCCATCTGGGTATCGGTGACGCGTTCGAGCAGGTAGCGGTCGTGCGAGACCACCACGAGCGTCCCGGGCCAGCCGTCCAGCACGTCTTCGACTGCGGCCAGCGTATCGGTGTCCAGGTCGTTGGTGGGCTCATCGAGCATCAGGACGTTCGGTTCGCCCACCAGCAGGCGCAGCAGCTGCAGCCGGCGGCGTTCACCGCCGGATAGTTCACGGACCGGAGTCCACTGGCGCTGGGAACTGAAGCCGAGCTGCTCCACGAGCTGGCCGGCGGAGAGCTCGCGGCCGCCAACGTTGAAGACGCGCTTCTCCTGTTCGATGACCTCGATGACCCGCAGATCCGCAACGTCGTCGAGTTCCCGGACTTCCTGGGTCAGGACGGCGGTCTGGACCGTCTTGCCGCGCTTGAGCCGGCCGGACGTGGGTTCCACCGTGCCGTTGAGCAGGCGCAGCAGGGTGGTTTTGCCGGCGCCGTTCACGCCCACGATCCCCAGCCGCTGGCCGGGAGCCAGACGCAGGGTGATGTTCCGGAACAGCTGGGTGTCCCCCAGCTCCAGTGAGACGTTCTCCAGGTCCAGCACGTCCTTGCCCAGGCGGGCCGTGGCCATCTTGTTCAGCGACAGGGTGTCCCGCGGTTCCGGGACATCCGCGATCAGGGTGTTCGCCGCTTCGATCCGGAACTTGGGCTTGGAGGTGCGGGCCGGAGCTCCGCGGCGCAGCCACGCCAGTTCCTTCTTGATCAGCTGCTGGCGCTTGTTTTCCACGACGGCGGCAGTGCGGTCGCGTTCCGCGCGGGCCAGCACGTAGGCGGCATAACCCCCGTCAAAGGGCTCCACCATGGCGTCATGGACTTCCCAGGTCCGGGTGCACACTTCGTCGAGGAACCAGCGGTCGTGGGTGACCACCAGCAGGCCGGCTTCGTTGGCCCGCCAGCGCTGCTTGAGGTGCCGGGCCAGCCAGGCCACACCTTCGACGTCGAGGTGGTTGGTGGGCTCATCGAGCATAATGACGTCCTCGTCGCCCATCAGCAGCTTGGCCAGTGCAACGCGGCGCCGCTGCCCGCCGGAGAGCGAGGAAACCTTCGCGTTCCAGTCCACTTCCTGGACCAGGCCGCTCATCACGTCGCGGATTTTGGGATCGGAGGCCCACTCATGGTCCGCGGCGTCGCCGACGATCGCGGCGCCAACAGTCAGGTCGCCGTCGAGCACGTCCGACTGGTCCAGGTAGCCAACCGTGACGTCGCGGCGGCGGGTGACCCGGCCGCTGTCCGGCGTCTGCTGTTCGGCGAGCAGCCGCATCAGCGTCGACTTGCCGTCGCCGTTGCGGCCCACCATCCCGATCCGGTCGCCTTCGTCGAGGCCAAGGGAAACGGCGTCCAGGATGGTTCGGGTGCCAAAGGCGATGCTGAGGTTTTCAGCGCCAAGCAGGTGTGCCAATCGGAACTACTTTCTTCGGTGGTTCAGCTGTTGTCTGCGGGGACGGCGGGTTCTGCCCCGGGGGCGGGTCCGTTAACGGCCAGGGCGTTGTGTCCCTCGGCGCGCAGGGCTGTTTCCAGGCGGGCGGCCGCGGCCCCGTCTGCAGCCAGGAACGCAAGGGTGGGACCGGATCCGGAGACAATTCCCGCGAGTGCTCCGAGGTCCCGCCCGCGCTGCAGCACTTCGTCCAGGGCCGGGGCCAGGGACAGCGCCGCGGGCTGCAGGTCATTATGGATAACGCTGGCGAGTGCGGCTGCGTTCCCCGGGGCCAGCGCGGCCAACACCGCTGGATCCGCTGACTGTGGTTCTTCCGCCACGGCTCCGGCTTCGGAGCGGAGCGCGTCCAGGCGCCCGTAGACAGCCGGTGTGGACAGCCCTGTGTCGGCGGCCACCAGCACCCAGTGCAGTGGTGCCTCCGCGGCAACGGGGGTGAGCTGGTCGCCGGTGCCCAGCCCGACGGCGGCGCCGCCGGTGAGGGCGAAGGGCACGTCAGCGCCGAGCTGGGAACCGAGTGACGCGAGTTCCGCTGCGCTGAGGCCGGTTCCCCAGAGTTCGTTGCAGGCCAGAAGCGCTGCAGCGGCATCCGCGGACCCGCCGCCCATGCCGCCGGCCACCGGAACGTGTTTGGTGATGACCAGGTCCACGGCCGGGTCCTGGACGCCCGCGTGGCCGGCCAGGGCAGCGGCCGCACGGGCCACCAGGTTCTCCGGGCCCAGCGGGATGCCGCTGGCCGGGATGCTGAGTGGCCCTCCGGCATCCACCCGCACGGTGATGCCGGGCTCCGCCGCCGCGGTGGCCGTGACTTCCTCAAAGAGGCTGACAGCGAGGTAGACGCTTGCCACCGCATGGTAGCCGTCCGGCCGGAGCGGACCGACGCGGAGGGAGACGTTGATCTTCCCCGGTGCGCGGACACGTACCGCCCGCGGAGCGGAAAGGCTCATACGGCGGTCCGTGCTTCGGCGATCCGCGTGTACGCGTGGATGTCCAGGACCTCGCCCCGGGCGCTCGGGTCCACACCGGCGCTGCGCAGCGCGCGTTCGGCCTCAGCCGGGCTTCCGGCCCAGCCTGCCAGAGCGGCACGCAGCGTCTTGCGGCGCTGGGCGAACGCGGCATCGATAACCGCGAAGACTTCCTGCCGGCTCGCCTGCGTGGCGGGAGGTTCGTGGCGCTCAAAGCCAACCAGTCCCGAGGCGATCTTCGGCGCGGGCCAGAACACGTTCATGCCGATGACGCCGGCCTTGCGCATGGTCCCGTACCAGGCTGCCTTGACGGACGGGACCCCGTACGTCTTCGAACCGGGTTTGGCCGCCAGCCGGTCGGCGACCTCGTCCTGGACCATGACCAGGCCATGACGCAGGCTGGGGAAGTGCTCCAGCAGGTGCAGGACAACGGGTACGGCAACGTTGTATGGGAGGTTGGCTACCAGGGCCGACGGCTGCGCGGGAAGTTCAGTCACGCGCATGGCGTCGGCAAGAACCACGTGCAGGTTTTCGGCCTTCTCCGGACGCCAGGCACTGACTGTCTGGGGAAGCCGGCCGGCCAGCACCGGGTCAATTTCGACGGCGACCACTTCACGCGCTGCATCAAGCAGGCCAAGGGTCAGCGAGCCGAGCCCGGGACCGACCTCCAGAACGGTTTCTTCCTCGCCGACCGAGGCCGCGGACACGATCCTGCGGATGGTGTTCCCGTCGATGACGAAGTTCTGGCCGAGCGTCTTGGTGGGACGGACGCCCAGCTCTTCGGCCAGCGCCCGGATATCGGAGGCGCCAAGGAGCGGCCTGGGCCGTGGAACGGGCGTGGATACGGAATCAGTCACTGCCTAATACTAGCGCCAGCGCAGCTGCGGACCGGTGTCCGCGCCGGGCAGCTCCTAGTCCGGCCAGTCCCCCACCTGCGTCCTGAAACCTGCGGGGTCCGGTGTCTGGAACATCTTCATGGGATTCCTTCCGCGTTAGCCCCTGCTGCTCTGCCGTGGCGGGTTGCCGGACGGTAGCATCGATTGCCGCGGCAGAATCCAAGTCTGCCGCACCCGGAGAACGGCGGGAATGGCGATGGGCAAATCGTTTGGTGAAAAGCTCCGGTCGGACCGGCGGGAGCGGTTTCTGAGCCGCTCCGAAGTGGGAGCTCCCCTTCTGACTGAACGCGGGGTGTCGCTGATTGAGAGCGGCCGGCGGGAACCCGGTAAAACCGCGATAACGCAGTTCGCACAGAGGTTGGCCTCCGCACCCGGAAACGCTCCGCGGCCGGCGGGCCCGGCCGGAGCGATCTTCCTTGGCCTCTCAGCCCATCAGTTCTGGGACGAGCGCAACTATGCTGAGGCACTTGAGCACGCGGCCGCCGGTGCCGGAGCCGCATTGGCGGAACACGATCCCGACGAATGGTGGGCCCTGGCGTTCCTGGCCGCCCGCTGCCAGCTCAAGCTCGGGGATTTCGATGGCTGCATCCTTCGGGCGTCCCTGCTGGCCCGGCACCGGCTGGCACTGGAGCAGCTGTGCCTCCGCGCCCGTGCCAAGGTCCTGCTGGCCAATGCCTACCAGGGCCGGGGCCTTCTGGCTGAGGCGGTCCGGCAGGGGCAGGCAGCGGTCGCCGCTGCGCAGAAGGCGCCGGCGGGAAAAGACGGTCTGCTGGAGGCGTACCAGGCACTGATCGCCGCGCTCACGGAGAGTGGCCGCCTGGCGCAGGCCTGGGAAGTCTGCCGGGTGTTCCTGGTACCGCTGCTGGACATAGTGCCGGACGCACAACTCGCTGGAAAAGGATTCTGGACGGCCGGCAACGTGGCGTTCCGCCGCGGCGACCTTGCTGCCGGCATCCGGTTCCATGGAAAGGCCGCCTCCCTGCTGAGTCCCCGGCTGGACCTGGGACTGTGGGCCTCTTTTAACAAGGCCTCGGCCAGTATGCGGCTGTCCTCCGGCCTGCATGACGATCAGACCCTGGACTGCATCGAGCACGCTGAAACAGCGCTGGCGGTGGTGGGCGGATCACGGACGGATGCCCTGGACCTCCTGCATTCGCGCGGGCGGTGGCAGCAGCTGCAGGGCAACCATGCCGAGGCTGTCAGCCTGCTGTCCGAGGCCTACGCCGGGCGGGCTGTCCTGGCTCCTCAAACCGCTGCCGAGGTGGCCCTTCAGCTCGGGCTCAGCCTGGCTTCCCTGGGCAGGAGCTGCGCGGCCGCCGCCCGGCTGGAGGAAAGCGAAGCGCTCTTCCGCAGGGCAGGCGCGGCAGACAGGTCCGGACACGCGAAAGCCCTGGCGGCCTCGCTCTCGCAAGGGTGCCAGGGCTAATGCGTTCGCTGTGGACGACCGTTCGGTTAGAGCAGCCCCAGCTTGCGCGCGCAGGAAGGCCAGTGGCCCCAGCCTCCGTTGGCGCGGAGATTCTCTGCGACGGCGATCTGCTGTTCCGGGGTGGCGTCGCTGGCGACCGGGGCGTAGGCACCGCCGCCGGCGCCGATCCAGCTTTGGGTGCTGAACTGCAGTCCGCCGTAGTAGCCGTTTCCGCTGTTGATGTGCCAGTTGCCGCCGGACTCGCACTGGGCGAGCGCTGCCCAGCTCCCGCCCGCGGGAGCTGCACCGCCGGCCGGGGCAGCGGCGGGACGTTTCTTGGTACCGACGGCCACGGTTTCGGTCACCGGTTCCGCACTGAGCTTTTCGCTGACCAGGCTGCGGCTGACCTCACGTCCGTCCAGGATAACCAGGTCAAACACCAGGGTCCGTTCGCCGGCGGCCCCGGCGGCGGTTACCTGCTTCTCGCCTTCGAACATCTCGGGATCTTCCACGGAACGCGTTTCAAACGGCACTGCTTCGGTGACGGTTTCCTGGGATCCGGTGACCATGCGGGTGCCTTCAGGATCATCCCGTCCGCGATATCAGCACGGGCCGGGGCGGAGAGGCGGTCTGTGGGGCCTACCTTGATACCGGCCTCGTCGAGCACAGCTCCGACAGTTCCCGCCGTGGTTTCGATTTCGGTGGACTTGCCGTCCGCGACAAGCAGCACGGTCTTCGGGGTAGAGATGGACAGCCCGCTCAGCTTGGCCAGCGAGGTGTCCAGCGATGCCGACACTGATGAGTTCGCCGAGACCCGGAGTTCCGAAATGAGGTCCGCCACGGTGGATCCGGTGGTCTGCACTGTGTGTCCGGTGCCGTCAACGTTTACATTGACTGTCTTGGCCGTGGTGACTTCGATCCGGGAGCCGTCAAGGACCTCGGTCCCCGGAGCCGGAGTCACACGGTCCGCGGCCGCCAGCTGGATGTCAGCTTTGGCCAGGACATCCTCAACGGTTCCGCCGAAGGTCATGATGTCGCTGGTTTCGCCGTCCACGGACAGGACGACGGACTTGTTGGTGCCGACGAAGGCTACGAGGCCCAGGATGAGCGCCACCATCACGGCGGCCTGACCCCCGAGCTTGAGTGTGCGCCTCACGAATGCAGTTGCCACGGAATTCCAAACGTTCACAGCTTCCGGGCACGGGGACACGGCACACGCCGGGCGGACCTCCGGGTCTCACGGAGCGCCGACGAGTGCAGGCAGGAACCATCACCGCACCTTGAGTCCGGACTCAGCGAGACCGGGCGCACGGCGCGGAGGCAGTGGTATCAGTCCGGAAGCCTTCCCCGACCCCGGCTAATAGGGTCTTACCGTAACCGAACCGTGATCTGCGGGCAAACCGGGCATCTGGCCCCTTATCCGCGGAATGGCTCAGACTGGTGTCCCGCAGCTAGTCCCAGGACCCATAGACGTGCTCGGTATTCGAGGCAATTGAAGCGCAGAGTGCGCTGAGCTCAGCCTCCCGGATTTCGGCCATCGCGCGCACCGTATAGGGGATCATGTAGCTGGCATTGTTCCGTCCGCGGTACGGATGGGGCGTGAGGAACGGAGCATCAGTTTCCACGAGCATCAGCCCGGGATCGGCGGTTTGCAGCGCATCGCGGATGCCTTGGGCATTGCGGAACGTGACCGTCCCGGCGAACGACATATACCAGCCATTCTCATTGCAGATCCTCGCCAATCCGGCGTCTCCCGAGAAGCAGTGGAAAACCACCGCCGGAGGTTCCGCCTCTTCATTGAGCACCTTCACCACGTCCTCATGGGCATCGCGGTCGTGTATCTGAAGGGCAAGACCCAGCCTGCGGGCTATGTCTATATGCCGCCGGAAGGAGTACTGCTGTGCCCCGGTGCCCTCCGGTCCGGTCCGGAAGTAGTCCAGTCCGGTTTCGCCCACCGCGCGGACACGGGGGTGGGCGGCCAGCGACTCGATTTCGGCGAGCGCACTGTCCAGCGTTCCGAGCCCGGCGAGTCCGGGCGCGTCATTCGGATGGATTGCCACGGCGGCCAGCAACCGGGAATCCTCCTGTGCCAGCTGGACAGCCGCGCGGGAGGACTCCAGGTCCGTCCCCACCTGGACTGCGCCGCGGACACCGGCTGCCTCAGCGGCGTCGAGGGCAGCCCCCGCAGTCAGGGCACCGGGCCCGCCGAAATCCAGATGGGTGTGGTTGTCCATCACCGGAACCGGCAGCGGTTCAGGGGCGGGTGCGAACGCTTTGTCTCCCGCTTTGCCCTCCTCCCGCCGGCTGTGCGGCAGCGACAGGTAGGTCTGCGGTATCTGACCCGGAACATAACCGCTGGGAATATTCATGTCTTTAAGCCTAAGTGAGCTTGTACCCTGTACGTAGAAACGTGGCCCCGGCCGGCAGCCGGAAGGTATTTGCCGTCATCTGCCGTCAGGGGGCACGCAGCCGCCAGCCGTGTTTCCGGACGAGAGTCCCGGCTGTCTTCGCCGAGACTTGGAAGGTATCCATGGACGCTCGTAACACATCTGCTGCCGCCACTGCTTTTGATGCCACGGATACCGCGGTCCCCCGGCTCGCCGGAACGGGGGCGCAGGGAGCGGCAGACTCGTTCCTTGACGCCAGCACCCGTATCCTCGGCGCGATCAACACCGTCATTGACGGCAAGGATGAGGCAGCCCGGCTGGTACTGACCGTGCTGCTCGCCGAAGGCCACGTCCTCCTCGAAGACGTCCCCGGGGTCGGCAAAACCATGCTTGCCAAGACCCTTGCCCGGGCGGTGGACTGCTCGGTGACGCGGATCCAGTTCACCCCCGATCTGCTTCCCTCCGATGTGACCGGGGTGTCGATCTATAACCAGGATGCGCACCGGTTCGAATTCCGGCGCGGTCCGGTCTTCGCCAATATCGTGATCGGCGACGAAATCAACCGCGCCTCGGCCAAGACCCAGTCCGCACTGCTGGAGTGCATGGAGGAGCGGCAGGTGACTGTCGACGGCGGAACGTACCGCCTGGCCGAACCCTTTATGGTCGTGGCGACCCAGAACCCCCTGGAGATGGAAGGCACGTACGCCCTGCCCGAAGCCCAGCGGGACCGCTTTATGGCACGCATTTCCCTGGGGTATCCGGACACGGCCTCCGAAATCGACATGCTCGAGTCCCATCAGTCGGTTTCCCCGCTGGAATCGATCGTCCCGGTGGTTTCCGGCCGCGATATTGCCGCGATGACCGCCCGGGTGCGGGAAGTGTATGTCTCCTCAGCGGTCAAGGAGTACACGGTGGGGATCGGCGCCGCTACCCGCGGGCACCCGCTGGTGCGGCTCGGCGCCAGTCCGCGGGCACTGCTTCAGCTGCTTCGTGCTTCCAAGGCCCGCGCGGCCCTCGACGGCCGGGATTTCGTGCTGCCCGACGACGTCGCGCGTCTTGGCGAGGCGGTCCTCTCCCATCGGCTGATTCTCGAGCGCAAGGCGCTTAGCGCCGGTGAAACCCCGGCCGCGGTGCTCCGGGCGATCCTGGCCAAGGTACCTGTCCCCCGCCCGCCCGGAGCCGCTGGCGTGACCCGGCCATAGTCCCGCCCGTGCCTAGGAGGGCCATGCTGTCCAGAGTCCGTACGCGTATGCTCACCGGCCGCGGGTTCGGCGTGGCTGCGGCCGGTGTTGCTGCCCTCCTGGGTGCGCAGGTGCTGGGCCGGCGGGACCTGTTGCTGCTGGCCGTGTTCCTGATCCTGCTGCCGCTGGCTTCGGTTCTGGCGCTGCGGCTGCTGCGCCCGGTCTTCAGCGTTGAGCGGACCTTTTCCCCGCCGTCGACAGATGCCGGAAACGCGGTGAGCATCTCGCTCAGCCTCACCCCGGTCCGGCCGTTTGGCGGCACGGCCAGGATGCGCGAAGGTTTGCCTGCACGGTTCGGAGCCAGTCCGGAGTTCCGGTATCCGGCGGCCAGCACTGCCTCCGGAGGCACCAGCCGGTACGAGTACCGGCTGCGGTCCTCCCGCCGCGGCCTCTACCAGATTGGTCCGGTCAGCGCCGGATTCCTCGATCCCTTCGGCCTGGCGGTGCTGCGCCACACCATCGGAGGCACCGATGAGCTGGTGGTCAAGCCGGCACCGGCCGAGCTGCCGGCTGCGGTCCTTGACGGGCTGCGGGGAGCCGACGGTTCAGTCTCCACCCGGCTCCAGGGCATCCCCAGCCAGGATGATGTGACCACCCGGGAGTACCGTCACGGCGACCCCATGCGCAGGGTGCATTGGTCTGCGACCGCCCGGCACGGGAAGCTGATGGTCCGGCAGGAGGAGACCGTTACGGCTCCGCGGGCCACGGTCCTCCTCGACCAGCGCGAAAGCTCCTACGAGGAGGGATTCCTCTCCCCTTTCTGGGCCGACAGCCCGGATGCCTCGGCTCCGGCCAGTTCCGAGGCCTTCGAGTGGGCCGTCTCCGCCGTGATGTCTGTCGGCGCCCATCTGATGGAGCTCGGGTTCTCCGTCCGGCTGATGGATGCCATGGCGCGGCCGGGCCTGGCCCGTTCCCCATCCGCAGCGGCGCCGGAGCTGGACATTTTCAGCGGCGAGGCAGGAGTCCTGGATCTGGGCGACGGACTGGCTGCCCTGGGATTGGAGCCGTCTGCCGGTTCAGCGTCCCCGGGACAGCCGCAGCGTTCCAGACAGTCGCAGCGCAGGGGTGCTGCCACAACCGGTCTGGGTAAACCGGCGCGGACGGCGGCGCCGCAGTCGGCCGGTTCCCTTACGCCTTTCGGCGATCCGCTGGCAGTGGCATTGCAGGACCAGCGCCACCGCGGCCCGCTGGTTGTGATTGCCGGGAAGCTGAGCGTTGAAGACGCACACCGGATGGCCCCGGCAGCGGATTACGCTCCCAACGCCATCGCCATCCTGGTCAGCGAACGGTATTCCGCCGCCGCTCCTGTACTGGCCGTCCTGCGGGCTGCGGGGTGGACCGCGGTCGCCGTCGAACCGTCACAGTCTGTGGCCGCTGTGTGGTCCGGAGCCGGCGGGCCCGTTGCCGGGTCCGCTCTCCCGCAGGGACGCCTGCCGTGAGCACTGCCATGACCCGGACCCGATCCCGGCCGAAAGCGCAGGCCCCCCTGCCGGCCAGGGACCGCCACGCCTCAGCCCAGTGGGTAACCGGCGCCGCTGCGGCGGCTGCCGTCCTGCTTTGTTCCCTCAGCATCCACGGAGTGCTGGAGGGCTTTGCCTGGCTGTGGCCACTGGGCCTGTCCGTTGCCGCCGTTTCCGTGGCCACCGCCCTTGCCCGGCGTTTCCGGTTCCCCACCGTGCTGGTTCCCCTTACCGGCTTGGTTTCACTCACCATGATCCTGACCTGGATGTTTGCCTTCGATACGGCGTTCCTGGGCATCATTCCCACCTCTGGATCAGCGGCCCGGGCCGCGTCCCTGCTCGCTGACGCCCAAACAGTGGTCATTTCGCAGGTGATACCCGTTGTTCCCGAGCAGGGGGTCGTGTTCATCGCCTGCCTTGCAGTGGGCCTGGTAACGGTCCTGGTCGACACGCTGGCCGCGACCCTTCGGATGCCGGCCGCGAGCGGCCTGGGACTGTTCACCATCCTGCTGGTGCCCGGCATCATCAAGCCGCAAAGCGTGGGCGCCGCGGGATTCCTTGCCGCCGCGCTCGGGTTCCTTTTGGTCCTGGCGGCGGGTGCGTGGCAGGAGCGGACGGATGCCTATGCGGGCCGCAGCCGGCCGTCCGGCAGCCAGGCCGCCGCGGCAGCCGGCATAGGGGCCGGAGCGGTCATCGCGGCACTGCTGCTGCCGCTGGCCATTCCGGGTTTCAGCAGCGGCGCCTTTCCACAGGGTGCGAGGATTGATTTTTTTGCCGGCACCACCGGACTCAATCCAGTGGTCACCCTGGGCAACGATCTACGCCAGCCCAGCGCCACCGGCCGGATTACCTACGCCACCGATTCAACCCGGCCGCTTTACCTCCGCTCCACAACGCTCGAGGATTTCTCCGGCAGCCGGTGGGCGCCGGATACCCGCTCGGATTCGCGCCGCCTCGGTACTTCCTCCATGGCGCCGGCGGAAGACCTGTCGGCGGGTATTCCAACCACAGTAACGACGACCGTCATCGGATCGCAGACCTATTCAAGCCCCTGGCTGCTGGTCCCGTACGCCCCCACATCAATTTCGGAGGTCGGCGGCGCATGGACCTGGGATCCGGCAACCATGACCATCCTCTCCGCTGACGGCAGTGCTGAGACGCAGTCCAGCTACCAGGTGCGCAGCCTGAGCCCAACGGTGACGAGTGAGACACTCAGAGACATCGGACCGGCGCCGGAAGGTGCCGTGGATGCTGTGTTCACTGATCTCCCGGACAACCTGCCGCAGATCATCCGGGATACGGCGCGGGAGGCGGTGGGAGCCGAAACATCTCCCTACGGCCAGGCACTGGCGCTTCAGTCCTATCTGCGCGGCTCCCGGTTCACATATTCGCTCGATGCACCGGTGGAGGGCGGCTACGACGGCAACGGTATGGACGTGCTGGCCCGCTTCCTTGAACAGCGCTCCGGGTACTGCGTGCACTTCGCCTCCGCCATGGCCGTGATGGCCCGGGAAGTAGGAATCCCCAGCCGGATGGGGCTGGGGTATGCCCCGGGCCGGGCCACGAACGAGACCCGCACCGGAGCCGCAGGCCAGGAGCTGGATGAGTTCGCCGTCGATTCCCGTGACGCGCACGCCTGGCCGGAGCTGTACTTCGAGGGAGCCGGCTGGGTCCGTTTCGAGCCGACCCCGTCCCGGGGCGTGGTCCCGGCCTATGCCGTGCCGCGGCAGCAGAACCCGGGTGCTGCCGCCCAGGCGGATGCCGATCCGCGGGAGCTGCAGCCTGCCGCCCCGCTGCCCGTGACCTCGCCAGCGCCGTCTCCGCCGGCGCAGCCGCAGCCGGTAGGCCCCGCGGACACGGGCAGGGCTCCGTTCGCCGGTGCCGGTATCGGGGTACTGGTGGCGGCCCTGGCGGTCCTGACCCCCTGGGGACTGCGGCGCCGGAGGTCCCGGAAGCGGCAACGCGCCCACGCTGCCCTGAGCGGAGGCGCCGGGCTGGCGTGGGAAGAGGCCATCGACCTGGCCCAGGACTATGGGTATCCGGCCAGGACCGCCGACAGCCCGCGTTCCTACGCCGCCCGGCTGGTGGCCGACGCCGGGTTGTCCGGTACCTCGGCCGCGGCCCTGGACCGGCTCAGGGGGGCGTACGAGGCCGAAGCCTACGCCGCGCCGGCGTCCGGGGCTGCGGGAGCGGGCTCCCCGGCGCGGACCCGGATCGCCTCGTCCTGGGCCGACGTCGAAGCACTCGCGGCAGGGCTGCGCGCCGCCGTCCCTGCCGGCGCCCGGCTCAAGGCAGCTCTGTTCCCGGCCTCGCTGGGACGCTCCCGCCGGCAGTGACCCGATCGTGGCCCGTGGTTAACGCCGGAAGACCCGGTGCCCTGGCTGTTTCCAGGGCACCGGGTCTTCCGCTCTGCGGCCCGGCTTCGGGCCACAGCTGCTACGCGGTGGGGTCGGCGATGCCGATGTACTGCGTGTACAGGTATTCCTCGATGCCTTCGTCGCCGCCTTCACGGCCCAGGCCGGACTGCTTGACGCCACCGAACGGGGCGGCAGCATTGGATACAACGCCGGCGTTCAGGCCCAGCATGCCGGTTTCCAGCTTCTCGCCGATCCGCAGGCCGCGGTTCAGGTCTTCGGTGAAGACGTAGGCGATCAGGCCGTATTCGGAAGCGTTGGCCAGCTTCACGGCTTCAGCCTCGGTGGAGAAGGTGATGACCGGGGCTACCGGGCCGAAGATCTCTTCCTTGAGGATGCGGGCACCGGCAGGAACGTTCTTCAGCACGGTCGGTGCGTAGAAGTAGCCGGGGCCGTCCACCGGTGCGCCGCCGACTACAGCCGTGGCGCCGCCGTCGATCGCGTCCTCGACCAGGGAGTGGACCTTGTCCCGGGACTTGGCATCGATGAGCGGACCGATCTTGGATTCGTCCTCGGTGCCGCGGGCGATGGTCATGGCGCCGACCTTGGCAGCGAACTTCTCGGAGAATTCGTCCGCGATGTCCTCATGCACAATGAAGCGGTTGGCAGCGGTGCAGGCTTCGCCCATGTTCCGCAGCTTTGCAGCCATTGCGCCTTCAACAGCCTTGTCGATGTCAGCGTCTTCGAAGACGACGAACGGTGCGTTGCCGCCCAGTTCCATGGACGTGCGCAGCACGTTGTCCGCGGCGTCGCGGATCAGGGCCTGGCCCACCGGGGTGGAGCCGGTGAAGGAGACCTTGCGCAGGCGCTCATCCTGCATGATCGGTCCGGTCACTTCCCCGGCCTTGGTCGTGGAGACGACGTTGAGGACGCCGGCGGGCAGGCCGGCTTCCATCATGACGGCGGCGAACAGCTGGGAGGTCAGCGGGGTGAGCTTCGCGGGCTTGAGCACCATGGTGCAGCCGGCAGCCACCGCGGGGGCAATCTTGCGGGTAGCCATGGCCAGCGGGAAGTTCCACGGGGTGATCAGCAGGCACGGGCCAACCGGCTTCTTGGTGACCATGATCCGCGACTTGCCATCCGGAGACATGCCGTACCGGCCGGTCACGCGGACGGCTTCCTCGGAGAACCAGCGCAGGAACTCGGCGCCGTAGGCTACTTCGCCGCGGGCTTCAGCCAGGGGCTTGCCCATTTCCAGCGTCATCAGCAGGGCGAAGTCTTCGGCGCGTGCCGTGACCAGTTCGAAGGCGCGGCGGAGGATCTCTCCGCGGACCCGGGGCGGGGTCTGTGCCCAGGAGTCCTGCGCGGCGGCGGCGGCGTCCATCGCCGCGGCACCGTCTTCGGTGCTGGCATCGGCGATGCTCAGCAGCACCTTGCCGGTGGCGGGATCCTCGACTTCGAAGGTCTTGCCGCCGGTGGCATCCCGCCACTGTCCGTCAATCAGCAGGCCGGTGGGAACCTGGGCCAGCAGTTCGGCCTCGCGTTCAGCGGTTACAGCCATGGGTGAGCCTCCAAAAATGTGCGGGTTTCCCGGTACACGATCTGACCGGTGCTCAACTCACCGTAAGACGCGCGCGGATCACTGTAAATGCATTCCTGCACAACAAAACTGGCGTTTCACTGTGCACTTGGCTTTGGGTGTTCGGGGTGACGCGTTACTTAGCGGGTTTGCTGGCTTTATCGGGTTTGCCGGGTTGGTCGTGGGTGCTGCCGCTGCGGGCGGCCAGCACAGCGGAGTACAGCGCCCGCTTGCTGATCCGCGCATCGGAGGCCACGCTCGCAACCGCGTCCTTCAGCCGCGAGCCCTGGGCGATGAGGTCGTTGACCGCGCCCACGTGGTCTTCCGGGGCCTCCGGCGCCGTTTCTCCCGCGCCGCCGACGACGACGGCGATCTCGCCCCGGACCTCAGTGCCCTCAGCCCATTCGAGCAGTTCACGCAGCGGTGCCCGCAGCACCTGCTCATGGAGCTTCGTCAGCTCCCGGGCGACGGCGGCGGGACGGTCACCGCCGAATGCTGCGTCGAGTGCCCGGAGCATCGCCTCGAGCCGGTGCGGCGCCTCGAAGAAGACCATGGTGCGGCGTTCGGCGGCCAGGTCCGCGAGCCGTCCGGCCCGTTCCCCCGTTTTCCGCGGCAGGAAGCCCTCAAAGCAGAACCTGTCGGTCGGCAGACCGGAGAGGGCAAGGGCGGTGAGCACGGCGGAAGGACCGGGGGCCGCGGTGACCGGAATTCCTTCGGCGGCGGCCGCTTCGACCAGCCGGTAGCCGGGGTCGGAGACAGAGGGCATACCGGCGTCGGTGACCATCAGCAGGGTTGCGCCGCCGCGGACAAGTTCCAGGAGATCGGCGGTGCGGTTTTGTTCGTTGTGCTCGTGGTAGCTCAGGATTTTGCCGGAGGTGCTGATGCCCAGGGCACTGACCAGCCGATGCAGCCGCCGGGTGTCTTCCGCGGCGATGACGTCCGCGTGCTGCAGGAGGTCGATCAGCCGGACGGTGGCGTCGCCCATGTTTCCGATCGGGGTGGCCGCCAGCACGATCTGCCCGCCCGAGCCGGTGCGCCGCCCGGACCCAGCGTCTGAGGCAGTGCCGTGAGTGTCGTCCTCCGTGCCGTCGGTGCTTGCCGTCTGCGGGGTTCCATCCATGCTTGAGTCCACCCCTCAACCCTACGCGACAGGCTATAGAGTTGAGCGCGTGACCCTGTCCCTGACCCCCAGCCCGCCCCGGGAACAGACGCCGCCGGTTCTGGATCCAGGACAGGCCTTCTCCTTCGAGGTGCTGCGGGGACGGTTGCTCGGTGCGGCGCTGCCCGCGCCCGCCTGGGCGTGGGCGGCCGCACTGGGTGCTGCTGTCCTGGCCGGAGTGCTGCGGTTTGTCCGCCTGGGTGAACCTGACTCCCTGGTGTTCGACGAGACCTACTACGTCAAGGACGCCTACTCCTACCTGATGTCGGGCTATGAACGGGCCTGGCCGGAAAATGCCAACGATTCCTTTGCCGCCGGCCAGCCCGGCGGGCTGCTGGAGGAACCGGAGTATGTGGTGCATCCGCCGGTGGGCAAGTGGATGATCGCCTTCGGCATGGCCCTTTTCGGCCCCGGGTCGAGCTTTGGCTGGCGGTTCTCCGCTGCCCTGGCCGGCACCCTCACGGTCCTGCTGCTGGCACTGATTGCGTACCGGCTCTTCCGCTCCCCCCTGCTTGGTGGAGCAGCAGGTGTGCTGCTGGCCGTTGACGGGCATCATCTGGTCCTGTCCCGCACCTCACTGCTGGATGTTTTCCTGGCTTTTTGGGTGCTGGCGGCTTTTGGTGCCCTGCTGCTGGACCGCGACGACGGCAGGAGACAGCTGGCCCGCAGACTTGCGGTAGCACCGGGCAGTGCGCCGCCCTTCGCAGCACTGGCCTCAGGTCCGTGGCTTTTGTGGCGGCCCTGGCGGCTCGTGGCCGGGGTCTGTCTCGGGCTGGCGGTTGGCACAAAATGGTCCGCGCTGGCATTCGTCGCCGTCTTCGGCCTGATGACGGTGCTTTGGGACGTGAGCGCCCGCCGCGTTGCAGGCATCCGCCGTTGGCCGCTCGCGCTGTTAAAGGACGGCGTCCCGGCATTCTTCACTCTCATCCCCACAGCCCTGGCCACCTACACCGCTACCTGGACGGGCTGGTTCCGCGCCTCCGACTCGTACGGACGGCACTGGGCCGAAACCAATCCGTCGGAAACCTTCGGCTGGCTTCCGGATTCACTCAGGTCGCTGGCGGAGTACCACCGCAGCGCCTACGAATTCCACAACGGGCTGACCTCGGAACATTCCTACATGGCCAACGCCTGGACCTGGTTGTTCATGGGCCGCCCAACCTCCTTTTTCTATGAATCTCCCGATCCCGGGAGCCCCGGGTGCGGTTTTGAAACCTGCACCTCGGCCATCACCTCCGTTGGCAATCCGCTCATCTGGTGGACCGCTCTGCTCAGCCTTGGCGTGCTGCTGGCGTATTGGCTCGGCCGCCGGGACTGGCGGGCGGGTGCCATCCTAGCCGGGATCGCCGCCGGGTATCTTCCCTGGTTCGCATTCCCGGACCGCACCATGTTCTTCTTTTATGCGGTGTCATTCGAGCCCTTCCTCATCCTGGCCCTGACCTATGTCCTGGGCCTCATGCTGGGCCAGGACATAGGTCAGGCTACGGCGCTGCGCCGGAAGCGCGGCGCAGTCGGCGTCGGGTGCTTCCTGCTCGCTGTTATTCTTGTCTCCGCCTTCTTCTATCCGGTATGGACTGCAGAGAACATCCCCTATTCTGGTTGGCGGCTCCGAATGTGGATGCCGAGCTGGATTTAGGTCTCAACGCAATGTGCCACAAGCACGGAAAGAGAGTGGCGCAGTGCGCGAATCTTCCACCGACTTATTTGTCGAGCTCCCGGCCGACTCCAACATTACGGACATCCTCCTCGGTCTGACCGCCCGGTCGCCGGACCTGCCGCTTTATGCCCGCCAGTCCGAGGCAGGGTGGGAAGACATCACCGCTGCCGGGTTCCTTGCGGCAGTTTCCGCGGCCGCCAAGGGACTTATTCAGCAGGGCATCCGTCCCGGGGACTGCGTGGCGGTTATGTCCAGCACCCGCTACGAGTGGACCGTCGTTGACCTGGCCATCTGGTTCGCCGGAGCCGTGACGGTTCCGATCTACGAAACCTCCTCCGCCAGCCAGATTCAATGGATCCTGGAGGACTCCGCGGCCAGGCTTGTCTTCGCCGAAGACGCCGCGAAGGCGAAGGTCATCGCGGCGGGCGCCGGTGCGGCCGGTCTTGACGTTCCCCTGTGGCACCTTACGGACGTCGACGGCGGCACGGACCTGCGTGCCCTGGCCGCGTCCGGAGCGGAGGTCAGCGACGCAGACCTCGAGGCCGCCCGGTCCGTCCGCGGGCTCGCGGACACCGCGTCCCTGGTCTACACCTCGGGCACCACCGGGCGTCCGAAGGGCTGCGAAATCACGCACGGCAACTTCGCCGTCTTCGGGGTCAACGTCATCGAGCTCCTCCCCGAGATGCTGAAGGCTCCCAACGCGCGGACCCTGATGTTCCTGCCCCTGGCCCATGTCCTGGCCCGGGCCGTCCAGATCGGTTGTCTGGCCGCCGGTGTGCAGCTGGGCCACTGCGCCAGCACATCTGCCCTGGTCGGAGATATGAAGACCTTCCGGCCCACATTCCTTCTCGCCGTGCCGCGGATTTTCGAAAAGATCTACACCGGAGCGCAGGAAAGTGCGGAGGCCGCGGGCAAGGGCCGGCTTTTCGCCTCCGCCGCATCAACCGCCGTCGCCTTCTCCGAAGCCGTGGACCGGGCCGGCCGGGGCGGAAAAGGCCCCTCGCTGCCGCTGCGCCTGCGGCACAGGATCTTCGACGCACTCCTGTATCCGAAAGTCCGGAATGTCTTCGGCGGGCAGCTCTCCATCGCTATTTCCGGAGCAAGTCCGCTCAGCCCGCAGCTATGCCATTTCTTCCGGGGCGCGGGTATCGCTGTCCTGGAAGGCTACGGCCTGACGGAAACGACGGCCCCGGCGTCCGTCAACACGGTGCCGCTGACCCGGGTCGGCACGGTTGGCCTGCCGATGCCTGGAAATGCGGTGCGGATTGCCGCCGACGGCGAGGTTTTGGTCAAGGGCGTGGGCGTCTTCAACGGCTATCACCGCAATCCCGCCGCGAACGCCGAAGCCTTCACCGACGGCTGGTTCCATACGGGCGACGTCGGCACCCTGGATGACGACGGCTTCCTCACCATCACGGGACGGAAAAAGGACCTCCTGGTCACCGCCGGCGGCAAGAACGTTGCTCCCGGGCCCTTGGAAGAGAAAATCCGGGAGCACCGCCTGGTCTCCCAGGTCGTCGTCGTCGGCGAAGGCCGCCCGTTCGTGGGCGCGCTGGTCACCCTCGATGAGGAAGCCCTGGCCGTGTGGGCCCGTGAGCAGGGCCATAGTTTCCAGGATGTCTCCGCGGTAAACCATCCGGTGGTGCAGGCCCAGGTCCAGGAGGCGGTGGACGCTGCCAACTCAACGGTCTCCCGGGCCGAACAGATCCGCCGGTTCACTGTCCTCCCCCGCGATTTTTCCCTCGAAGCAGGGCATGTCACGCCCACGCTGAAGCTTCGCCGCCAAGCCGTGATGGCCGATTTCTCGGCCGAAGTCGAGAAGCTCTACGTCAAGTAGCCCCGGGCAGAAAAAGGAAGGTCCGCTCCCTGCCGGGGCGGACCTTCCTTTTTGTTATTACGGCTCTGCTTTGATGTTAGGGCTCTGCCGTTTTGTCCGCCTGGAAGGAATCGAGGGATTCCAGGTACCTCCGGCGGGTGGCTTCGCGCGCCAGCCGGGAGCGCTCACGCCGGGTTTTCGTCGGCCAGGTGAAGATCAGGGTGATAACGCACGCCAGGAGCACGATCGCCGCAACGCTTCCGCCGGCGTCCATCCAGAACTGGGAGGGGAAGAGCCGGATCAGCGTGTCATCGAGCCGGAACGTCCAGTTACCCTGCGAGAAGAAAATGCTGTGGACCCGGGTGAAGAACTGTTCCCAGGCGAGGACAGCGGCCACCAGCAGGCCAGCAATCAGTGCCAGTGTTGCGAGCGCACCGGCGAACAGTGCGCGGCGGATGCCGCCGGGGCAGCGCCGGGCCAGGTAGATCCCGCCGGCGATGCTCAGCAGCGCCATGCCCACAGCGCTCAGGAACGCGATGCCCAGGACCATCTTGACGTCCGCCATATGGGAGACCTCGGAGGCCAGATACAGGGGATCCCCATCCGGGGTCACCAGATCACCGAGGTAGCGCGGGGAGGCGAAGTTCAGCAGATAGTCGACGGCGTAGGAACCGTAAGTCATGCGGTCTTCGGCCGAGAACCCGAACGTATCCGCCGGGAAACCCGGACGGTAGTACTCGACCCAGAGGAACATCGGGGTGGCGACGGCACGGATAGCTGCCGCCAGCAGCATCACCGGGAAGAAGACAGCGATCGACACCTGGATGATGCGGGCAAGGACCGGTTTGGCATCCGCTGCCCGCTCCCGTTCCAAGGACCGGCGCTGAGCCTCTTCGTCCTGGCCGGCTCCGGCTTCGGCGTCCTGTCCGGTGTCCTTTCCGGCATCTGTTTCGCTGGGCGCCGTTCCTGAGACGTACCACGGGCCACGGTCTGTGCCACTGTCAGTGGACCCGGCTTCTACGCCGTTTGCTCCGGCGCCCTGGTCTCCGGTGATGCCGGCGGCCTCGCCGGTCTCGGCGGCACTGCCGCGCTGGTCAGCGGTCTTCCGGGCTTCGATTCCGCCGGTGGCCGCCGCCGCGGCAGCACCGGATGCGGCAGCAGCGGAAGTTTCCGTTCCGGTGTCCTCAGCAGGGCCGGCAGGTTCGGCGGAGTCATAGCGGCTCAGGTTTGGCATGGTGCTCGCGGCGCGCATCGGAAGGGTGCTCCGCTGCGCCAAGGAGGGATGCCCACCGGGAACCTCGGCCTGTCCGGTTGCTTTTCCGGCGGGAGCACGACGGTTCACGTCAGCGGCTGCGCCTGGGCCAGCCGCGTCGGAGGCAGCACCGGAGCTGGCAGCGTCGGAGGCAGCGCCGGGTTCAGCCGCTTCAGCGGCCGTGCCCGGGTCAGCCGCGTCGGAGCCGGTCAGCCCCGCAAATTCCGCCTCCCAGGCTTCATGCTCGGCTGGGGCGGTGTCTGCTGGGCGGGCATTGTCCGGAGTTCCCGCAGCGTGGCTGCCGGAGACGATGGTCTCGCTGGCATCGCTGGACCCGGTGCCCTTTCCGGCAGGGGCCTCACCGGCAGGCGCGGGTTCCGTGGTGGGGTCTTGGTCCTGGCTTGCCACTGCTTCGTCTCTCATCCCAATCCTGTATGAAGTCACCGGTGGTGGGGGTTCCGGTTCCGTCCTTCTTAGACCCTACCGGGCCACACCGTCCTATTCCGGGTGCCACCCCGAACCGCTCCAGGCTGCTTCGGTGGAACGGTGGATCTTCAGGCAGCGCGGACCGCGGCTTCGCCGGCGTCGCGGGAGAGCAGGTCGCCCCGGTACCCGGCGTCATAGGCCCGTTTGCCCAGCACCAGGGTGTAGGCCCAGTACCCTGCCAGCACCAGCGCCCCGATGCTTATCCGGAGCCACGCCGGAAGGGGGCTGGGGGTGACAAAGCCTTCGACCAGTCCGGAGATGAAAAGCACAGCCACCAGGCCCAGGGCAACGGTCATCAGGGACCGGCCTTCCTGCGCGAGGGCGCTCACCCGGGTTCTGGGTCCCGGAGCAACCAGCGCCCAGAAAATCTGCAGACCAGCGGCAGCGGCAACAAAAACCGCAGTCAGCTCCATCAACCCGTGCGGAAGGATATAGCTGAAGAACGTGTCCAGCTCCCCATAGGAGGCCATTGTCCCCCCGGCGGTGCCCACACCAATGGCGTTCTGGTAGATGATGTAAGGTCCCCAGATTCCGGTGACGCCGAAGGCCACGGCCTGCAGGGCGATCCATGCATTATTGGTCCACACCATGCCGGCGAACGATGCCGCGGGGTTTTCGGAGTAGTAGTTCGCGAAGTCTGACTCCACGTAGCGGCGGAGTTCAGCGTCCGTACCCATGGCAGCGAGCACCCCGGGGGTGGATGTGACCCAGTAACCAGCCAGCCAGGCGACCACGGTGAACAGCGCACCGATCACCACGGTCGTCCACCGGACGCGGTAGAAGGCCGCCGGCAGCGAGTACACAAAGAACCCGGCGACGTCCTCCAGGAAGTTGGACCGGGCTCCGGTGAACCGGGTCCGGGCACGGGACAGCCGCATGGACAGAGCCGCGGAGTAGGCACCCTCGGGTGCGGTGGAACGGATCACCGAGAGGTGCGTTGAGGCACGCTGATACAGCAGCAGCAGTTCGTCAGCTTCCGCACCGGTCAGCCTGCGCCGTGCGGTGAGCTCGTCAAGCCGCTGCCAGTCTTCCCGGTGCACGGCGGCGAAGGCATCCATGTCCACGCCTCCACCCTAGCGGGAGCCGGGTCCGCGCGGGTCCACAGCCACGCGTGATCCCGGCGGTTCCGTCAGCTCGCTGCCGGCCCGGGGGCAGACCCGTCTGGGTAGAGTGGACTCCGAACGGGCGGCCGTCCGGAGCGGACACACAGCAGGAAACATGGGGAAAGCATGAGGCTGGTATGAGCACAGTCGTTACCGGTGAAGCCGTTGTCCTGGAGCTGCGCGCGGCGTCGTTCGCCGCCCGGGCCCTGAGCACGCTCATCGACGTGGTTGCAAACCTCCTGCTGCTCTTCCTGCTCTTCTACTTGGTCGGCAATACGCTGGGCGGCGCCCTGGATCCGGCGCTGACGCGTACGCTCCTGCTGGCCGCCGTCGTTCTGGTGATTCTGGTGGTCCCGGTGACGGTGGAGACCCTGACCCGCGGGAAATCGCTGGGCAGGCTGGTGATGGGGCTGCGGATCGTGCGTGACGACGGCGGTGCCGTGCGGTTCCGGCAGGCGTTCACCCGCGGGATCCTGGCTGTCCTGGAGATCTACATGCTGGCCGGGTCGCTGGCTTTCGTTGTGGCTGTCTTCAATGAGCAGTCCAAACGCCTCGGCGACATGCTCGCCGGCACGTATGCCATGCGTGAGCGGGTCAAGGCTCCCGCGCCTCCCGTCGTCGTGATGCCGGCGGAACTGGCTCCCTGGGCCTCGCTGGCAGACATCGGGCGTCTTCCGGACCCGTTGTCCCGCAGGGCTGCGCGGTTCCTGGCACAGGCCGCACGGATGACGCCGCAGGCCCGCACCGCTCTGGGCACGTCGCTGGCCACCGAGGTCTCGGCTTTTGTTTCTCCGCCTCCCCCGCCCGGGACCGTGCCCGAATCCTATCTGCGCGCGGTGATGGTGCAGCGGCGGGACCGCGACTTCGCCCGGCTCAGCGCCCAGCGGCAGCGCACAGGCCGGATAGCTGAGCGGCTGCACCGGCTCCCGTTCGCTGACCGATAGGCGCGCGCTTAAACAGCACCGGCGGCGCAGCGGAAAGGTCCGCTGCGCCGCCGGTGGCGGTTAGGGCTTGCTGGCCGGCCTAGTAGCGGTAGTGCTCCGGCTTGTACGGTCCGGCAGCATCCACGCCGAGGTATTCGGCCTGGCTCTTGGTCAGTTCGCTCAGCTCGACGCCGAGGGCCGACAGGTGCAGGCGGGCCACCTTCTCGTCCAGGATCTTGGGCAGCACGTACACCTCTTTGGCGTACTCCGGGCTGCCGTCTTCCTTGGTCTGTCCGAACTTGGTGAACAGCTCAATCTGGGCAATTGTCTGGTTCGCAAAGGAGTTCGACATCACGAAGGACGGGTGCCCTGTGGCGTTGCCAAGATTCAGCAGGCGGCCTTCGGACAGCACGATGATGCTGCGCTGGTTGTCCGTGCCCTCGTCGAAGATCCACTCGTGGACCTGGGGCTTGATCTCCACCTTGCGGATGCCGGGGACCCGGGCGAGTCCGGCCATATCGATTTCGTTGTCGAAGTGCCCAACGTTGCCGACGATCGCCTGGTGCTTCATCTGCGCCATGTCGGACGCCATGATGATGTCCTTGTTACCGGTGGTGGTGATGAAGATGTCGCCCTGGCCCACAACTGACTCGAGGCGCGCCACCTGGTAGCCGTCCATGGCGGCCTGCAGTGCGCAGATCGGATCGATTTCGGTCACGATGACCCGGGCGCCCTGGCCGCGCAGTGCCTCGGCTGCTCCCTTGCCGACATCGCCGTACCCGCAGACGACGGCAACCTTGCCGCCGATCAGCGTGTCGGTGGCCCGGTTCAGGCCGTCCGGCAGCGAGTGGCGGATGCCGTACTTGTTATCAAACTTGGATTTGGTCACCGAGTCGTTGACGTTGATCGCAGGGAAAAGCAGCTGGCCGTCGGCAGCCAGCTGGTAGAGACGGAGCACACCGGTGGTGGTTTCCTCGGTGACGCCGCGGATGCCCTTGGCGATTTCCGTCCATTTGCCCGGGGACTCCGCGAGCGAGCGGCGGAGCGTCTCCAGGAAGATCGTGTACTCATGCGAGTAGTCCGGATCATCCTCGGAGGGGTTCGCCGGGACCGCGCCGGCGGCCTCGAACTCAACTCCCTTATGCAGCAGCATGGTGGCGTCGCCGCCGTCGTCCAGGATCATGTTCGGTCCGCCGGAGCCCTCGGGCCAGGTGAGGATCTGCTCGGCAGTCCACCAGTAGTCCTCAAGCGTCTCGTTCTTCCAGGCGAAGACCGGCACGCCCTGGGGGTCCTCCGGGGTGCCCCCGCCAACGACGACGGCCGCAGCGGCCTCGTCCTGGGTGGAAAAGATGTTGCAGGAAGCCCACCGGACTTCCGCGCCCAGCGCGGTGAGGGTTTCGATCAGCACTGCCGTCTGGACCGTCATGTGCAGGGAACCGGCGATCCGGGCTCCAGCCAGCGGCTGGGTGGGTCCGAATTCGCGCCGCAGTGCCATCAGACCTGGCATCTCGTGTTCCGCCAGCCGGATCTGGTGGCGGCCGGCTTCGGCCAGGGACAGGTCAGCTACTTTGAAATCGATGCTCACTGGTGGGACTCCTCGTTCCTGGTGGTGTTCTCGGCCGCGGGGCTGGCGGCAGCAGCGTCTTCGGCCGGCACCAGCAGGACGGGGATGCCCTCTTCGATGCGGTAGCGGACCGGCTGTCCCCCAGGGCCCGGGGCGGTGGAAACAAGCTCGTCGCCGGCCTGTTTCAGCGGCGAATGTGTCTGGGGGCAGCGCAGTGCTTCCAGAAGATCGGGGGTCAGGTTAGCCATGGATACAGCACTTCCTTGCGAAACGGTTGATGATGCGCCGGCCGTGGTTCTTCCCGGCTGTTGGTCCCAGCCTAATAGCGAACGGACCGCAGAGCAGGATCAGCTCTGTTCGCGGACATCTTCGCGTAATACCCGGAGGTGTGACCGGCGGCCTGTGGAGAGGTCAGCCGGGGGTTCCAGTGCGTGCCTGCCGCTGCGGCGGCCCGCCTCCTCTTCCGCTGCGGGTTCTCCGGCCTCGGCTTCGCGGACAGCGTCCACCAGGGCGGAGAGCTCATCGGGTCCCGGGGTGCGGGACTGGTTACCAAGCTCAAGCCGAAGGACTTCCCAGCCGCGGGGCGCCGTAAGGCGCTGGGCGTGGAGTTCGCACAGGTCGTAGCAGTGCGGTTCCGCGTAGGTTGCCAGCGGACCCAGGACTGCGGTGGAATCGGCGTAGACATACGTCAAAGTAGCGACGGCGGCCTGCCGGCACGCTGAACGTGAACAAAGACGTAAGGATCCCACGGAGGAACACTTTACCCCTGCGCCTGCTGCCAGCGCGCAGCCACGCCGGACCACGGCCCGCCGGCTGCCGGGAGGTGCGCGCACTGTCCGGAGCGCGCCGCACTCCCCCGGGCGGCTCCCTGCGGACTAGAGTGGGGGTATGCCTCCAGGATCGTCCTCGCGGATTAGGCTCGACGGCGGATCCGGCACTGGTGCCGCGGATCCCGTTTCACCGCGCCCTTTCCACCGGCGCCGGCGTAACCGTCATGGCCGGGGCCTGCGCGGTGAGCTGCTGCCGGCCCATCTGGCCGGCTCCCGTACCCGGGCGGAGCGCTTCGATGAGTGGGTCATGGAATCCGCCCAGCGGCTGGAACGTCTCTGGGGCGAGGATATTCAGTCCTATCAGTTTGTTGTCCAGGAGATTCCGGACGGCCTCGAGGAGCTGATGCGGCGCGGCGGTTCAATCCCCCTGGCCGCCTCAGCGCCGGGCAGCGGACCCAAACCACCGGTTATTACGGTTTACCGGCGCCCGGTCGAGTCGACCGCACGCGGACTTGTCCCGGTCAGCGAACTGATCCACGACGTGGTGGTGGAACAGCTGGCCGCCCTCAAGGGGTTGGATCCGGAGTCCATTGATCCCACGTACGGACGCTTCCGCCCGCTCTAGTACGCTTCGCCCGCCCTAGTAGGCTGCGCCCGCTCCATCACTCTGTGCGGGCCGGGACTTCCCGCTGCGGCCGGCTGGCGGTGCGGGTCCGCAAGCCGGCTGAAGGCTACCGGCCTGGGACCGCTTGTTTGGACTGCCTGCCTGGCACTGTCTGCCTAGTAGCCGATGCCTATTTGAGCGCTCCTGCTGCCGGTGCTTCCCTCCGGCAGGGGCAGAACCGAGATGCCGGGTCCCTCCCCGGTCACCAGCTGCGCACCGTACACGGCTTCGCCTACGGCGGTCACCAGGACACCAGCCAGGTTTCCGGAACCGATGTCAGCGGACTGCAGGGTCAGCGTGCGCCCGGCGGGAATGGCCACCACCTTTTCCTCCTGCAGCTTCCCGTCGGCACCAATGGCGCGGACCCTGACCTCCGCGGACCCGTCGGGGGCAGTGAACACCAGGGAGGAGCTGGCTCCGGGGACGGCGACGGCAAGATGTTCGCTGCCCATCCGCGTGTCCGCGGGAGCGACGGCAAGCTCCACCCGTTCTTCGGGTTCCGTGCCGCGGCTGAAAACCGCGGCGGCGGTGAAGGCAACGTCGGATGAAAGGTCCAGGGAGTAGGTGCCCTCCGGCAGGTCCGCCAGCGGAATCTTTCCCACGGTGCCGGCGGGCACGCTGAAGACTCCGCCGCCGGGGATCTGGACTTCCCCATCGGGACCAAAGACCCTCAGGTGGACCACCGCGTCCGTGCTGCCCGGAACAGCCACGTTCAGGGTTGAGGCCACCGAGGCGCGGCCCTCCTGTTCGGCCAGCTTCCGGAGGGTCTCCGGTGACTGGAGTGCTATGCCGGTAATCACCTGGCGGGGCGAAGGAGCAGCTGTTGGTTCAATGATCTCCACGCCGCCGGGGGTCAGCCCGCGCAGGATGCTCTGCTCGATAACCGCGGTGACCGGACCGCCGGAGCTGCGCACACGCACGGCGGCGGCCTCTTCGTTGGCGGCCAGTCCGGCGAGGATGATGGAGCGGGTTTCACCCGGCGCGACGACGATGCCGCGGCTGTTGCCGGACTCGATCCGCCCGGCTGAACCGTGCAGTTCCAGGTCGACTGTGGCCGGCGTCACCGAGGGATTGGAGAGCCGCAGCACCGCAGTGGCACCAACGGTGGTCCGCGCCCCGAGGAGCCACATGTCGTTGCCCGGCGTCTGGCAGTTTGCGGCCGCCAGTCCGGCCAGGTCGCCGTCTGTGGCGGAATATCCCAGGACAGCGTTCGCAGTAGCCGGTGTCTTGCCGCTGGGCTCCGCTTCCAGGGCCGTCACGGTGCCGACTGCCTGGTTCTGCAGCACACCGGCGAGCCGGGTCCCGGCCAAGGGCGCGGTGTCCCCCGCCTTGATCCCGGCCAGGACCTTCCCGTCCTCCAGCCCGCTGAGCTCAGCGGCCGGAAGGGACGCGCCGGCAGCGCCGAGGACAACGGAGCTGACCGCAGTGGCAGCTGATTCGGAGACCGGGCTGTACTCGGCGTCGGTGCCGGAAACATTACCCGCCAGCAAACGCAGCGGCTGGGGGCAGACCGCCGTCAGGGCGCCCGCCGGGACCTCGGTGGCCGGGGGCTGGACGGCGATGCCGGAGCCGGCCGGGGCAGCCACCGCACCAGCAGTAATCAGCGCTCCGGCCGCGGCCAGAAGAACGACGCCGGCGGAGACGGTGTAGGCCGTTTTCCGGCGGCTCTGGCGGCGGCCGCGTGCTGCGGACCGGGTGACTTCACCGGAACGCTCCATCAGCGGACTCCTTCGTGTGAACTGTTCGCGGATGTTGTCCCGGCACCGGCACGGTCCTGGTCACCGGCAGGGCTGGCTGTG
This sequence comes from Arthrobacter sp. Helios, assembly GCF_023167125.1. Lineage (NCBI taxonomy): Bacteria > Bacillati > Actinomycetota > Actinomycetes > Micrococcales > Micrococcaceae > Arthrobacter > Arthrobacter sp. Helios. The sequence continues at coordinate 544,085 of NZ_CP095402.1, read as the reverse complement.
CCAGCGGGATGCCCGGCCTCCTCGGCGGGTTTGGCCGTCTCGGCGGGCTTACCGGCCCGGGTTGCGGCGGAGCGCGGAGCATCCGCGGATTCAGCTCCCTTACCCGGGTCTCCGGGTGCTGGCTTCGCATCACGGGGCCCTGCTTTGGCTGCCCTTGCCCGGGCTTTTGCGTCGGCCTTGTCCCGGACCTTCGCCGCCCTGGCCTTGGCTTTTGCCTCGGCTTTGGTTACGCCTGCCGTGGGATTTCCGGCTGCTGTGGGATGTCCGGCTGCTGTGGGATGTCCGGCAGCTTTGGTGTTCCCAGCGGCCTTGGTGCTGCCGGCCCCCGCAGAGCGCTCGGGTTTGGTCCTGCGGGCGGAGCCTGCGCTCCGCCGCGATGCCTTGGCCGGATCGGGTGCAGCTCCCGGAACGGCAGGTTTTGTGCCGTCTGGTTCAGGGCCGTCGCCCGGTCCCCTGCCTGGCCCGGAGCTGCCGGGTCCCGCGGTGCCGGGATCGGATGTTCCGGGATCGGAGGTCCCGGCAACCTGACGCGCGGGCCGCTGCTTGCCGGGGAGGCGGATCACGCCGGAACGCACGGGTGTGGGCACGGCCAGGAGCAGGGTGAGTCCGAACACGATCACCTGCACGATTTCTGTGTACGGTTCCCAGGCGCTGCGGTAGTCCACGCTCAGGGTCCCGCCCTCAGCAGGCAGGCTGAACGCCTGGGCCCATCCGTCGGTTGCCGGTTCAAGCCGGTTGCCGTTGAGGCTGGCCTCCCATCCGGTGTCGGCGCGTTCAGCCAGCACCAGTTTCCTGCCTTCGTCACCGGCCGGTATCTCAGTGTTGACGGCCATTGTCTCTGAGGGAACCAGCGCCACCGTCTCACCGGCCGCGTCCTGGATCCGGACGCGGGAAGTCTGTCCGGCTACGGTTTCGGTGCCCTCTTCGTCCAGGGTTCCCACCACCCGCCACAACCAGCCGGAACCGGTCTGTCCCACGGCGGTGAGGCCGGGGACCGCGTCCATGCGGTCGGCCAGGAGTTCCGCGGCCGTATCAGAGGTCTGCAGGACCACGAAGCCGACGCCGAGCCGGGCCAGCTCGGATCTTGGATCCACCCCGGTGCCTGCGGTGATGACTGCAACGGCGCTGCGCAGGGCGGCGGTTGCGTCGTCGTCCGGAACAGTGTTTTCCCGGCCCGGATCACCCTGCACCGCACGCGCGGTGTAGGAGGCGTTCAGTCCGTCGAGGGTGCTCCCGCCGGAGCGCATCAGGGTTGCCGTGACATCGTCCCCCGTTCCCATGGAGAGGACGAGTGAGCGGGTTTGGTCCGGGCTGTTACCGCGGTCTGCTGCCGTTGCGGGCAGCACGCGGGGATCGGTGGGACGGATTGCCAGGGTGGTTCCGGGCTGGGCTCCGCCCGCTCCCGCTTCAGTCACGGCACCGGTGGCCTGCGGAAGAGTCCACGCCGCCAGGCTCACCGCGGGACCGGCGCCAAGCAAAATACCAAGGATTACGACGCCGGCGGTGACCGGTTTCCGGGCGGTTCCGTCAGCGCTTCGCCGGCGGGCCAGCAGGGCGTCCATGGCCAGCAGAGCCGAGCAGAGCTGCCCGAAGACGGCCGCTGAGACGAGCGGGCCAGGGAAGGGAGTGACCAGCGCCGCCGCTGAGCTGCCGGTGGCCAGGTAGGCGGAGGCTCCGCCCAGGGCCAGCGCGCTGATGCTGAGGAGCCAGGCCAGACGGGCGGCACCCGCGTGCCGGGTGGTGAAAAGTGCTGCCGCGGAGACCGCAACGACAGGCGCACCGACCAGCAGCGCGAGGACCAGGGCCCAAGGCCCTGAAGGAAGGAAGTCCAGGCCGGCCAGTGGATCGGCCGCGGCAAAGGCAGTCGGATATCCAAGCAGCTGCTGCCACAGCGCGGCCGGCTCGAAGCCCAGCGGCACGCCGGGATCGGCAGCTGCCGCACGCAGGTTATTCGAAGCGGAGAGGATAACCGGCAGGAGCAGCGCGGCTGACGGGAGCAGCGACCACCAGAGGGTCCGGGCACGGGAGCGCAGCCGGACGGAGAGGACCAGCACGCTGAGGGTGCCGAGCACAAAAAGCAAAGGCGCGCAGGCGGTAAGTATGGCCAGGAGCAGGCCTGCCGCAGCGGCTGCGGTCCAGCTCGGGACGCCGTGCACGCCCGGTTTGCGCTGCAGCGCGCCTGAGTCCCGGTGCGGGCGGTTTTCGTCCTCTGCCAGGCCCATACCCAGGGCCCGGGCCATTGCCAAAGCGGTCAGCGGGAGCAGGAGATGGGCCAGCAGCGCGCCGAGCCGTCCCTCGCCAAGGGCTGCCTGCAGAGCGGGCAGGGCGCCCCAGAACATGGCGGCCCAGAAGCGCAGGCCGCTGCGGCGGGTCACTGCCCCGGAGGCGAACCAGGCGCTGAGCCCGGCAAGCGGCATGGCCAGGATCACGAGCACAACCACGGCGGCGTTGGCGTTGCCGAATCCGGCGGCGCCAAGCAGCCACAGCACATAGTCGAAGGGATCACCGTGACCGGGGTACCCGGCGCCGGTTTCCGCCCACCAGCCGCTGGCGTTGGCCCAGATGTCCCCCAGCGCCGTCGACACGGGAAGCAGGGCACCTCCGGTGAGCGCGGAGGCTCCAACCAGCCGGTGCAGTCCGGTCAGCGCGGCCACCGTGAGCAGGACGGCGGCGGCAAGGGCGCCGGCGCCGACCCAGGTGCGGGCAGGCCCGGACAGGGCAGCGAAGTCATCATTCGCGTCGCCGCTGGGGACATAGGAATCAACTGACCCGGCATCATCGGCCGGATGGGTCTTTGCCGCAGCTTCGGATTCGTGCACGGAGCGGCGGTATTCACGAACTTCACGCGGCCCGGTGACCAGGGCACGGACAGTACTGCGCGGCAGCCGGCGGGTGGCCGCGGCAGCTTTGCGGGAGCGGTAGAGATCCACCGGCCGGAGTACACCGGCGATGCTCGAGACCAGGGCCCCGGCCGCATATCCGGGGTCCTTGGCCAGCATCCCCAGGAAGAACCGGCCGAAACCACCCAGGACGGCGCCAAGTGCCAGGAACGGAAGCTGCCATCCGGGGGCATGTTTGAGGCGGAGGAAGATTTCCGCCTTCCGGGCGGCACCGGCGGAGGCGGCTGTGTTGGGCCGGTTTCCAGCGTGGCGGATCCGGGCCGAGGGCACCACGACCACTCGGTTGCCGGCGAGCCGGTTCCGCCAGCAGAGGTCAATATCGTCCCCGGTTCCGGGCAGTGCCGGGTCGAATCCGCCGAGGCGGTCCCAGACGTCGCGCCGGATCAGCATGCCGGCGGAGTTCACTGCGAAAATATCGCTGCGGGAGTCGTACTGGCCCTGGTCCAGCTCGTCAGTATCGATCATGGTCAGGCGCTCTGCCCACCGGCTGACGGAGACGCCAACGTCCACAAGTTTGCGTGGATTTTCCCACTCCACCTGCTTGGCGCCGGCGATCGTCACGGACGGCGCTACTTCAACGGCCCGGAGCAGCTGGGCCAGGGCGTCGGGGTCCGGCGCCGAATCGTCGTGCAGCAGCCAGAGCCAATCCTGTGCACCGCCGTCGCCGGAGCGAGCGGGTAACTGTGCCAGACCCGTCTTCACGGCGGCACCGAAACCGGCCCGGGACGGTGCGCCGGTTACCGGGCTGCCAACCGGGAGCCCGAGCTGGAGCAGGGATGCCGACGCGTCAGTGGAGCCCGCGTCGACGCCTAGGCAAAAGTCTGCCGGCCGGGTCTGGGCGGCCAGTGCGGAAAGTGTTTCGGGAAGGTACTCGGCGCCGTTGTGGGCAACCACAACGGCGCATACGCGGACGTGCGAAGGAATTAGACTGCCTGCTTCCGAAGACGCCGGCGTTCCCGCTCGGACAGCCCGCCCCAGATACCAAAGCGTTCGTCATTGGCCAGTGCATATTCCAGGCATTGGGACCGCACATTGCACGCGGCGCAGACTTTCTTTGCATCGCGGGTGGAGCCGCCCTTTTCCGGGAAGAACGCTTCGGGATCTGTCTGCGCGCACAGTGCGTCCGCCTGCCAGCCGAGTTCACCCTCGTCTGCGTAGCCGTCGCCCAGGCCCGGCAGTCCGATCCAGACTTTCCGTTCCTCCGTTTCCGCAGGTGTCTGGAACAGCGAGACCGGCGGATCCAATGGGTCGTCTTCCGGCGACCCTCCGGCCAGTGCCTCATGGGCGGCGAGGAATGCTGTCGCTGCAGACTCCAGGCTTCCTCCGGCACCCTCCCGGTAGCGGTCCGCGGCTTCGGGATCCGCAGGATCGACATACCAGTCCACAGGCACTCCCCGCGAGCCGTAGCTCGTGGAGGCCTGCGCGGCGACGTCCGGCCGGTCATGCTTCATTTCTGCTTGCCCCATGGAGTCCTCCCGGTGTAAATGCTCCAACAGCGGATATCTGGATTCACCCAAGCGACAATCAGCTTGCTGTGCATGCGTGGCGGTAATGGTTTGCTGGAACAATCCGTTCCCTAATTACACGCGTGTAATACGTCCCCGTCAAGCTGTTTCGGCATCCTATAGAGTCTGAACCGTCCCGCGGTGGCGCGCCACGCCGTAAATTTTACCCAGCACGGCATGTCGCGGTCCGCCAAACAACACATCCTCCACCAGCGAAAGCGAAGCCCATGACGGAAAACCCGGTCCCATCCATACTGTCCACGCTGCGGACAGAGCAGGCAACCTCACCCGCACTGATCTGGTACGGACCGGACGGAGAACGGGTAGAGCTTTCAGGCCGGGTCCTGGACAACTGGGTTGCCAAAACCTCCAACTTTGCCATCGAGGAACTTGACGTGGAGCCGGGCACCGTGGTGCAGCTGGACATGCCCGTGCATTGGAAGACCCTGGTCTGGGCCCTCGCGGCGTGGCAAACCGGCTGCATACTCTCCCTATCGGCCGAGGCACAGGCAGGCGTTAGGGTCACCGCAGGAGAACCTCAACCTCAGGCTCCAGGCCAGCTGGTGGTTGCCGTGGCACTTCCCGCCCTGGCCATGGCATGGCCGGGCAGCCTCCCCGCCGGCACAGTGGATTACACGGCAGAAGTCCGGTCCTTCGCGGACACCTATGCCGGGCCGGATGCCCCCGCAGGGACCGGGGACGCCCTGGCTTCCGGAACGGGAGAGGCCGCTGTTCCGTTCAGCGCGCTCATGGCCCCGGCGGTGGACGGACCCCAGGTCCTGCTTGCCCCGGCCGGGGCCGGGACTGCAGCGGTCCTCGGAGCGGCTCTGGACACCTGGTCCGCGGGCGGGACAATCGTCCTGTCGGGCGAAGGTGTCGAAGTGCCGGCAAGCACGCTGACTGCAGAGCGGGTTACTGCTCGGCTTGGGGCTTGAGCTGCTTGGCGCCTTCTGCTGCGGGTTCTGAGGCGGGGGCAGCGTCGACTTCCCGGGAAGGGTCCAAGGTCATTTCCATGGCCAACTCGCGGGCCTCGTCATCGGCGGAACTGTTGAAGACCCAGTACCGGTAGGCGAAGAACCGGACAACGGTCGCCACCCCGATGCCGATGACACCGGCCATAAACAGGGTGCTGTTATCCGTGATGCCCATCGGGTAGCGCGCAATCCAGGTGAATCCGGTGGAGATCAGGATGCCGATCCCGTTGATCAGGATGAACTGAACAAACTCACGGGCCACATTGCTCTGCCTGCGGTGGCGGAACGTCCACCACCGGTTCGCCACCCAGGAAAAGAGTGTCGCAATAGTAGCGCCGGCAAACCGTGCCTTCGCCGGGCTGCCTTCCATGATGGAGTGCATGAAGATCCAGGTCAGGCCGTTGTCCACGACGAATGCGACAGCACCGACGGTGCCAAACTTCGCGACCTCGCGCCAGAAGGCAGACGCCAGTCCCCTAAGCCAGGAAATAAATGATGTGATCATGACCCTCCGCGGCCAATCGTGCCCGGGCGGGTTTCCCGGCCGGGCGGAGCTACCGCCGAGAGCAGACAGGGCGGAAAGAACACACTTTACCTGCCCTTCGTGGGAGTTTGCCGGGTGCCCGGGCTGGGGCACCAGGACGCGGAGCGGGAAAACCCGCCGGTTTCGGTAACCTGTAGAGGTGAGATTTCCAATTATTGGCGTTGTCGGAGGCGGCCAGCTGGCCCGGATGATGGCCCCCGCGGCCACAGAGCTTGGATTTGAGCTGCGTGTCCTGGCTGAGGGCCCGGACGTATCCGCCGTAGCTGCAGTGTCCAACGCCGTCGTAGGCGACTACACCGATTACGCGGCCCTCCTGGCTTTCGCCCAGGGTGTGGACGTCCTGACCTTTGACCACGAGCATGTCCCCGGGGATCACCTGCGGGCACTGCTGGCCGAAGGTATCAACGTCCAGCCGGGTCCCGATGCCCTGCTGCACGCCCAGGACAAACTGGTGATGCGTGCCGCCGTCGACCGTTTGGGCCTGCCAAACCCGCGCTGGGCCGCCGTTTCCACGGTCGCGGATCTGGTCGACTTCGGTAAAGCGGCCGGGTGGCCGGTGGTGCTGAAGACTCCACGCGGAGGTTATGACGGCAAGGGCGTGCGCATCATCGAGGATGCCGCAGGTGCTGCCGATGCTGCCGGCTGGTTCACCGGCTCGCCCCTGCTTGCCGAGGAGAAGGTTCCCTTCACCCGTGAGCTGTCTGCCCTGATCGCCCGGACACCGGGCGGTGAAAGTACTGCCTGGCCGGTGGTCCATTCGATCCAGGTCGACGGCGTGTGCGACGAGGTTATCGCCCCCGCCCAGGACCTGGACCCGGCCACGGCGTCGGCTGCCTCGGCCGCCGCGCTGCGGCTGGCGGACGAGCTTGGCGTCACCGGCGTGATGGCCGCGGAGCTCTTTGAGACTCCCGGCCGCGGACCGGGCTTCCTGGTCAACGAACTGGCTATGCGCCCGCACAATTCCGGCCACTGGACCATGGATGGCTCCGTCACCGGCCAGTTCGAGCAGCACCTGCGGGCGGTCCTTGATCTTCCGCTCGGCGACGCCGGACTGCTGGGCGGGGTCACCGTGATGAAGAACTTCCTGGGCGGAGACAACCCCGACCTCTTCGGCGGCACAAGACTGGCAATGGCCGCTGTCCCGGCCGCGAAGGTACATAATTACGGCAAGTCGGTGCGTCCCGGCCGGAAGATCGGTCACGTTAACGTGGTGGGAGCGGCTGCCGCCGACCTGCCCGCGGTCCGGCGCAGCGCGGAACGGGCTGCCGGAATCATCCGTGACGGCCGGGAATTGAACCGGGTAGAAAACGAGGAGTTGTCATGAGCACCGCCAAGACGCCGCTGGTCGGCCTGGTCATGGGGTCCGATTCGGACTGGCCCGTGATGGACGCCGCAGCGGCTGCCCTGGCCGAGTTTGGCATTCCTTTCGAGGCGGACGTGGTTTCCGCCCACCGGATGCCGGCAGAGATGATTGCGTACGGCCAGGAAGCCCACACCCGCGGCCTGCGGGTCATCATCGCGGGCGCCGGCGGAGCAGCCCACCTTCCCGGTATGCTGGCCGCGGTTACCCCGCTCCCGGTGATCGGCGTTCCCGTTCCGCTGAAGTACCTGGACGGCATGGACTCCCTGCTTTCGATCGTCCAGATGCCGGCAGGCGTCCCGGTGGCAACCGTGTCCATCGGCGGCGCGCGCAACGCCGGCCTGCTGGCGGTGCGGATGCTGGCCTCGGGCACGGACCCGCTGGCTGCGAAGCTCCAGCAGCAGCTCATCGATTTTGCCGGCGAACTCCGCCAGAGTGCCATGGCCAAGGGTGCGCGCCTGCGTACTTCGGTCACGGAAAGCGCCTAGGGACTGCGGATGGGCAGGACAGAGACGAGAGCCGCAGTATTCACGGATCCGGTCCGCTATCCGCAGTCCGCGTCCCCGCAGGTGCGCACCAAGCGCGCTTTCGTGCTGCTGCTGCTGACCCTGCTCCTGCCCGGCTCCGCGCAGGTCGTCGCAGGCGACCGCCGGCTGGGACGCCGTGCCCTCCAGGTCACGTTCACTGTCTGGGCCGCCGTCATCGCGGTGCTCGTCATCGCGATGACCAATCGGATCCTGCTGGTGAATTTCTTCACCAACGGCTGGACTTCGTTCCTGCTGATGGCCGCCCTGGCCTTACTCGCCGTTGGCTGGGCCCTGCTCTTCCTGAACACCTTCCGCATCATCCGGCCTCCGCTGCTGCAGCGGAGCGTGCGGCCGGCCGTTGCCGGCGCCCTGGTGGTCCTGATGGCCCTCACCAGCGGCGGGCTTGCCTACGGCGCCTGGCTCCTCAATGTCAGCCGCCAGACCTTCGACAGCATTTTTGCCTCCGGTCCGGCCTTTGAACCGGTGGACGGCCGCTACAACTTCCTGCTGATGGGCGGCGACGCCGGAGCAGACCGCACGGGCCTCCGCCCGGACAGCATGTCCGTTTTCAGCGTGGATGCGAAGACCGGCCAGATCGTCACCTTCGGCCTCCCCCGCAACTTCCAGAATGCCCTCTTTACCGAGGATTCGCCGCTCTGGCAGGTCTATCCGGAAGGCTACAACTGCGGCGACGAGTGCATCCTCAACAGCCTCTACCAGGTGGTCACCGACAACCACGCTGACCTTTACCCGGACTCGGAGGACCCGGGGGCCGAAGCCATGATGGATGCCGCCGGGGGGATCCTGGGCCTTGAAGTGCAGTCCTACGTGATCGTGGACATGGAAGGCTTCTCCAGCCTGATCGACGCCATGGGCGGGGTAAAGATCAATGCCGGCGGCTGGGTTCCCATCACGGCAGGGGAAATCCCCGGCACCAACCAGCATTACCCGCCGGACGGGTGGATCGCCCCGGGGGTGCAGACGATGGACGGCTACACCGCTCTCTGGTATGCGCGCTCACGGGAATTCGTGACCGACTACCACCGGATCGCCCGCCAGCAGTGTGTCCAGCAGGCCATGGTGGCGCAGCTGGATCCCGCGACCCTGCTCACCCGGTTCCAGGCGATCGCCTCCGCCGGTGAACAGGTGGTGCACACGGACATCCCGCAGGACCAGCTCGGCAGCTTCATCGACCTCGCGCTGAAATCCAAGAACCACGAGGTGCAGCGGATGACCATCGGCCCGCCCGATTTCGGCACCGCGGCGGATAACTTTGTCACCTACCCGGACTTCGACCTCATCCACACCCGTGTGCAGGACATGCTCGCCGCTTCGTCCGCCACCGCCGAGCCGCCGGTGGAAGCAACTACTGAAACCGGCGACACGCCGGCTCCCGCGGCACCGGCGGAGGACGACGGCGCATCCACGGATACGCCCGCTCCTGCTGCGCCTGCCACCGAGACCCCGGCACCGGCCGGCCCGGAGATCACCGCGGAATACCTCCAGGAACTTGCTACGATCGGCGACACTGCCACACTCGGCATGCTCCTGGACAACAACGGCGTCTGCAGCGCCGCTTAACCGACGTTCCCCGCACACCACCTGCGGCCGCACCCGCAGGTGCGGTGCATTTGAAAGAGGACCATGTATCTGCTCGCCGGAAATCTCCGCCCCTACGCGTGGGGATCGATGACCGCCATGGCCGAGCTCTTCGGCCGGGACCCCAGCGGGGAACCCGAGGCCGAGCTCTGGTACGGAGCCCACCCCGGCGCCCCGTCGCGGATCGTTGACCCCCAGGGTTCCGCCGAGACGCTGGACGAGCTCATCGCCGCGGACCCGGAGGCCGCGCTCGGCCGCGGGACCGTTGCCGAGCACGGGCCCGCCCTGCCCTTCCTGGCCAAACTGCTGGCGGCTGGGTCCCCCTTGTCCCTGCAGGTACACCCCGCCCGGGACCAGGCTGAGGCGGGCTTCGCCGCTGAAGACGCCGCCGGCGTCGACCGTTCCGCTTCCGACCGGAACTACAAGGATGCGAACCATAAGCCGGAGATGATTTTCGCGCTGACCCCGTTCGAGGCGTTGTGCGGTTTCCGCGCGCCCGGCGACGCCGCCCGGCTGTTCCGTGACCTGGCGCGGCTGGTCGAGGCATCCGGCCGGCCCTCCCCTGCCCTGCTGGCGGAGACCGTGTCGGATCTGGATTCCGGCCGGCCTGCGGACGAAAAGCTCGAAAAGGTGTTCCGGCGCCTGATCATGGGCGGCGAGGACGTCCGGGACGCCGTAACGGCCGCCGCGGAAACGGTCCGCAGCCTCGGCGACGGGCCGCGTGCTGCCCTGGACCCGGCCCTCGCTGCCATCGCTGACCTGGACGGCTACTACCCCGCGGACCCGGGCGTGCTCATCTCGCTGCTGCTCAACCGCGTGTCGCTGCAGCCCGGGGAGGCCATTTACCTGCCGGCAGGCAACATCCACGCCTACCTCAGCGGCCTGGGGGTGGAGGTGATGGCTTCCTCGGACAACGTGCTCCGCGGCGGCCTGACGCCGAAGCACGTGGACATACCCGAGCTGCTGAAAACCGTCGACTTCCGCCCGCTGGGGGTTCCACGCCTCGAAGCCGGGTTCACCGGGCTGGGACAGGAGATTTATCAGCCCCCGTTCAGCGAGTTCTCCCTGCAGCGGCTGGAACTGGCCCAGTCTGCGGGGGACGCCGGGCCCAGCATGTCAGCGGCCGACGTCCCGGTGCTGCAGAACGGCCCCACCCTGGTCATTGCCCTGCGCGGATCGCTGGTTCTGGATTCGCCGAAACAGGACCTGGTCCTGCATCCCGGCGACTGTGCTTTCATTCCGGCCAACGAGGCACCGGTGATCGCTAAGCTCGCCGCCCATTCAGCACAGCACGACGACGGCGCGCTGGCCTTTGCGGTGACCGCCGGCACGGTTCCGGCGGCCGCTGGAACGGACGAACCGCAGCTGGAGATCTAGCGGCTTGCTCCCCGGAGGCGTCCGCGGATCCCGGACAGGACGCCGCGGGCCTTGCGCAGCGTGCTCTTGGCGAGCGGCAGCGCCGTGGTGAAGACCGGGTACAACGGGGAAAGGGGTTTGTCCCATGTTCCCGCCAGCAGGTCCTCGTGCTGCGCCCAGCCCATCTTGAACTTGGATACACCGTCGTTCAGCAGTCCGTTGAAGTCGTAGCGGGTGAGTCCGCGCTCTTTCATCTCCCGGATGGCAAGCCATTTCAGGGCGTAGTTGGCCCGTAGCCGTTCGCCTTCCTCGCTCATGCCGCCATACAGCTCGAAGGCGGTGTAAGCGCTGGCGGAGAGCCACAGGAACGCGACCACCTCTTCATCCTTGAACGCTGCGTAGACGGGTGAGGCTGCACCGAGGTTCTCAAAGATGTCCTGGTAGTAGGCATCCTCATGGATACCGAATCCGGCGCGTTCAGCGGTCTGCTTGTAGACAGCCAGGCACTGTGGGATCTCTTCGCGGGAAACCATCCGGTAGTCCAGCTCCTCGCGGCCGGACTTGCGGATGTACTGGCGGTGCTTTTTGCTCATGCCCGCCAGCAGGTCCTCTTCACTGAGGGTGAGGTCCAGGATGAGGGTGCGCGGGATGAGGATGGTGTTGGCACTGTGCCGGAAGCCAGCGGCCGGCAGTGCAGCTGTGGCCGCGGCATCGGCGTCCCAGTCCGGCTCGATTGTCAGGGCCACAGCCCGGTGGGCCGTTTTGGCATAGGCCGCGGCGGCGTCGAGCAGCTGTGTTTCCCGGCCTTTCTCTCCCTGCGGTCCGCGCGGGATGTAGGCGAGTGCCCGGAAGGGGAATGGCAGCCTGCGGATCAGCAGCTGCGCGCAGCCCACTACGTCACCGGCGTCGGAAATCAGCAGGCGCTCTGCGCGCCACCCGTGCTCTGCCTTCGTCTTACCCCAGCCCCACAGCTGCTGCGGGTGCCCGTTGAACCGGTTGACCCAGCCGTCCCAGTCAGAGGGATCGGTGCAGGAAGTAACGCTCAGTGTCATGCCAACAAGCCTACGTGCAAGCCTGCGTGCGCTCCGAACCGGCCACCTGCCGGGCAACACCTGCTTGGTTTCGCGGCGGGAACCAAGCAGGCTTTGTTACGCTCGAACATGGCTACTTCGACGTCAAACGATTCCAGTCCATCCGGTCCCGGCGGCTCACCGGAGCACGGTTCCCGGCGCGGGGACATCGTCCGGCAGCTAACCGTCACCGTGTCATTTTTCGTCTGCATCATTGGTTCGATGATCGGGGTTGGCGTCTTCGGCGGGACCCCCATCGCGGAGGCTGCCGGGGGTGCCCTCGGCGCCGATGCCACCTATCTCGCCCCCGCCAGCCCGGCGTTTTCCATCTGGTCCGTGGTTTACGCCGGCCTGGGTGCCTTCACGGTCTATCAGTGGCTGCCCGCACAGCGGGCCGCCCGGCGGCAGCGTTCCCTCGGCTGGCTCGCCGCTGTGTCCATGCTCCTGAACGCCGCGTGGATCCTCAGTGTGCAGGCTGGCTCACTTGCACTCTCCGTCGCGATGATCACCGCCCTGCTGGTGATCCTAGCCCTGGTGTTTAGGCTCTATACACGTTCCCGTCCGGACAGCTGGGCAGGTGCCGTGGTGGTTGACGGGACGCTCGGGCTCTATCTGGGCTGGGTGTGCGTGGCGATCTGCGCCAACATCGCTTCGGCCCTGACCGCGGGCGGTTTCGACGGCTTCGGTCTGGACCCCGCGGTCTGGGCGGCCGCCGTCCTGGCCGCAGCCGCCGCAGTCGGTGTGGGCCTGGCCCTTTACGGCCGCGGCCGTCTGGCCCCGGCCGCAGCACTGGCGTGGGGGTTGTCCTGGATCGCCGTCTCGAGAATCAACGGCGAACTGGTGTCCGTTCCGACCGCCGTGGCTGCCGCTGCAGCGGCGCTGATCATCGTGGCCGTCACCGCCGCCGCGCGGGTGGCTGCCGCCCGCCGGAGCTGATTCGCCAGGGCTGATCCGGCAGCAGGCAGCGGACAGTTGAGCCGGAACTCAAGCGGGACTTTCCCGGAGCACCGAAGCAGCAGGAGCCGGCCCGCTGCGGGCCGGCTCCTGCTGCTGGCACACCCTTCGCCGGGGTGCCGGAGGAGAAGGGTTAGCGCAGGCGCGCGTAGGACTCCCACTTGTGTGACTGGTGTTCGCCGTCGACCACACGGATCGTCCCGGACTTGGAACGCATCACGATCGACTGGGTCAGGACCCGGTCCTTCTTGTAGCGCACGCCACGCAGCAGGTCGCCGTCGGTGATGCCGGTGGCAGCAAAGTAGCAGTTGTCGCTGGTCACCAGGTCGTTGGTGGTCATCACGCGGTCCAGGTCATGGCCGGCATCGATCGCCTTCTGCTTCTCCTCATCCGAGGTCGGCCACAGGCGGCCCTGGATGACACCGCCGAGCGTCTTGATGGCACAGGCGGTGATGATGCCTTCGGGCGTTCCGCCGATACCCATCAGCGCGTCAACGTCGGTGCCTTCGCGGGCTGCGGCGATGCCGCCGGCGACGTCTCCGTCCATCAGCATCCGGGTGCGGGCGCCGGCATCACGGATTTCCTGCACCAGCGGCTTGTGCCGGTCGCGGTCCAGGATCATCACGTTGAGCTGGTTGATCTTCTTACCCTTGGCCTTGGCGATCAGGTGCAGGTTCTGCTTCACCGGGAGGCGGAGGTCCACCATGTCTGCGGCTTCGGGACCGGTGACCAGCTTCTCCATGTAAAACACCGCCGAGGGATCGAACATTGTGCCGCGTTCGGCGACAGCGAGTACTGCCAGCGCATTATTGATGCCCATTGCCGTCAGGCGGGTACCGTCAATCGGGTCCACTGCGACGTCGCACAGAGCGCCGGTGCCGTCTCCCACATGCTCGCCGTTGTACAGCATGGGGGCTTCGTCCTTCTCGCCCTCACCGATAACCACAACGCCATTGAAATGAACGGACGAAATCAGCGAACGCATTGCGTCAACGGCCGCGCCGTCAGCAGCATTCTTATCGCCGAAACCAACCCAGTGGCCACCGGCGATCGCCGCGGCCTCAGTGACTCGCACCAGTTCGAGCGCGAGGTTCCGGTCCGGCTCGTCGTCTCCGACTGCCAGGGCGGGTGAAAGCGTTGAGTACTGGGCACCTTGGGACACGTTTAACCTCATCTTTGAAATTCGGGTTCCTGCCGTTCGGTGAGTGACACCTTGCAGCCACCCGCTGGCTGATCCTTGGTTCGATCATAGTCGCCAACGGGTTCAGAGCACCGCAGCAGTCTCCGTTTTACCCCGCAGGCCAGGGCAGCGGCCCGGCCGGAAAGCAACCGGAATAGGACTTGCCGGGCCGCATAGGCGATTATGGAAGGGTGAGCGACCAGCAGCCTGAAGAACCCGCAGTTACCCCGACCCTGACCACCAAGCAGGCCAAACGCGCCAATGCAACGGTGATCGGCATGCTCATTGCTACGGGCATTACCCTGGCAATCGTGCTGCTCCCGGTACTGCTGAACCCGTACCAGAAGCCCCAGGTGCGCGACGTCGATGTCCAGGCGATCGCTTCCGAGGCTTCGGCCGATGCCGGCTACGATCCGCTGGCCCCCGAGCTGCCGGACGGCTGGACCGCCAACTACGCCCGCTGGGATTCCGGAGTCAATTCCGGCGTCCCTGCCTGGGAAGTGGGATATCTCACTCCGGACTGGGACTTCATCCGCCTCACGCAGACAGCTTCAGCCAACCCCACCTGGGTTTCCCAGACCACCGACGATTCCGTGGTTGCCGGTGAACGGACCGTGGGTGGAACCACGTGGCAGCTGCGGGACGGCGCAGACGGCGAGGCCCACCTTGTGACCGAGGTCGAAGGCATGACAGTGGTCCTCAGTTCCGACGCTGACCTGGCGACCGTTGATCTGCTTGCCGAGGCCGCCCTCCGGGACCTCGCCGCGGCAGCCGGCAGCTAGGTCCGGGGTAACCCCCGCCGGGTTTCAACGTCCCCGCCCGGTCCCCTCCGGCAGTCACAGAGCCCCGGGAAGGGCCTCGGGGCATTATTGTGGAACGGTGACTGAAACCAACAGCCCCCTTAGTTCTCCCGTCACTCCGGCAGAGGCGTGGCAGCGGCTCCGCGACGGAAATGACCGTTTCATCGCCGGCCGCTCCCAGCACCCCAACCAGGACGCTCCGCGGCGCAGTTCGCTGGTCAACCAGCAGAATCCCTTCGCGGTCATCTTCGGCTGTTCGGATTCCCGGCTCGCCGCTGAAATCATCTTCGACCTTGGCCTCGGCGACGCCTTCGTCGTCCGCACCGCCGGCCAGGTGACCGACGACGCCGTCCTCGGCTCCCTCGAATACAGCGTCGGCGTCCTGGGCGTTCCCCTGATCGTGGTCCTCGGCCACGACAGCTGCGGTGCCGTCACCGCCACGAAGGAATCAGTCGACACCGGCTCCATGCCCGCCGGGCACGTCCGCACACTGGTCGAGCGCATCACACCCTCGGTCCTTGCCGCCCAGCGGAACGGACTGAGCGAGGTCAACGACATGGTGGTGGAGCACACCCGGCAAACGGCCGAACGGCTGGTGGAGGACTCCCGGCTGATCTCCAATGCGGTTGCCACCGGGCGCGCCGCCGTCGTCGGTCTTTCCTACCACCTAGCCGAAGGCCGGGCGGAGCTGGTCTCCAGCATCGGGAACCTCAGCACCGGCGTCGGGGACCTGGCCGCCGGCTAGGCCGCACCATCCGGCAGAGCTGCTTTGCGACACGCGTTTTAGCCCCGGCCCCCACGCCCACTAGGCTGGGAGCCATGACTTCGAACTCCGCTGAATACCGCATTGAACATGACACCATGGGTGAGGTCCGGGTCCCGGTAAACGCCCTTTACCGCGCCCAGACCCAGCGCGCCGTCGAAAACTTCCCGATCTCCGGCAAGACCCTGGATGACGCGCACGTGGAGGCGCTGGCACGCATCAAGAAGGCCGCAGCCGCTGCCAACGCCGAACTGGGAGTGCTCGACGACGAGCGCGCCAAGGCCATCGCTTCCGCCGCTGACGAAGTCGCGGCCGGCAAGCACTACAGCCAGTTCCCGATCGATGTATTCCAGACCGGCTCCGGAACCTCGTCCAACATGAACACCAACGAGGTCCTGGCCGAACTCGCCAACCGCGCGCTGAAGGCCGCGGGCAGCGAGACAACGGTCCACCCGAACGATCACGTCAACGCGTCGCAGTCCTCCAACGATGTCTTCCCCACCTCGGTCCACGTCGCCGCCACGTCCGCACTGATCAACAACCTGATCCCGGCCCTGGACCACCTGGCTGCCTCGCTGGAGCGCAAGGCCGAGGAGTTCAAGGACGTCGTCAAGTCCGGCCGCACCCACCTCATGGACGCCACCCCGGTGACGCTGGGCCAGGAGTTCGGCGGCTACGCCGCGCAGGTCCGCTACGGCATCGAGCGTGTGCAGGCGTCACTGCCCCGCGTGGCCGAGGTTCCGCTGGGCGGCACCGCCGTGGGCACCGGTATCAACACCCCGGCAGGCTTCCCGCAGCGCGTGATCGAGCTGCTGGCTGCCGACACCGGCCTGCCGCTGACCGAGGCCCGGGACCACTTCGAGTCCCAGGCCAACCGTGATGCCCTCGTTGAGGTCTCCGGCATGCTGCGCACCATCGCGGTCTCCTTCTCCAAGATCGCCAATGACCTGCGCTGGATGGGCTCCGGCCCCAACACCGGCCTCGGCGAAATCGCCATTCCCGACCTGCAGCCGGGCTCCTCGATCATGCCGGGCAAGGTCAACCCCGTCATTTCCGAAGCCGTGATGCAGGTTGCCGCGCAGGTTGTGGGCAACGACGCCGCCATCGCCTGGGCCGGCACCTTCGGCTACTTCGAGCTGAACGTCGGCATCCCCGTCATTGCCTCGAACCTGCTCGAGTCCATTCGGCTGCTCGCCAACTCCTCGGTGATCATGGCGGACAAGATGATCGACGGCATCGAAGCCAATGTGGAGCGCGCCCGCTACCTGGCCGAGGCCTCCCCCTCCATCGTCACGCCGCTGAACAAGTACATCGGCTACGAGAACGCTGCCAAGATCGCCAAGTTCGCAGTCAAGGAAGGCAAGACCATCCGCCAGTCCGTTATTGAACTGGGTTTCCTGGAACGCGGCGAAGTGACCGAGGAACAGCTGGATTCGGCTCTGGACGTGCTGTCCATGACCAAGCCCCCGCAGGCATAACCGGAACGCACACTCCCGCTAAGGGCGCCCGGCCGCTGGCCGGGCGCCCTTACCCGTTTCTGCGGTTTGCACTTATTAACCCATAGTGCAAAACTTTACTCCGTGACGAATAGTGCATCTGATTCAGGGTCCGGCCTGCGTGAACGCAAGCGCACTGCCACCCGGGTCGCCATTACGACGGCGGCGCGGACGCTCACTGCGGCACGCGGCGTCAACGGCTTCACCGTCGAGGAGCTGTGTGAGGAAGTGGGCATTTCCCGCCGCACCTTCTTCAACTACTTCCCGGCCAAGGAAGACGCCATCCTGGGCTCTCCCGTCGATGACCTTCCGGAGGACCTGGTCCAGCGCTTCATCGACGGCGGCAAGGACTCCCCGCCCGGAGAGCTTTCCAGCACGCTGCTGGCTGACTTCGTGGACCTTGCGGTCGGCATGATGGACCGGATGGCCATCTCCCGCGCCGAGATGATCATGCTCAAGAACGCCATTGCGGCCGAGCCCCGGCTGCTGCACAAGGCCATGCACGGCTCGCACGCAGCCGAAGAGGCGTTCGCCGCGATGCTCTCCACCCGGGAATCGCTGCCCGCTGATGACCCCAGGATCCGCGCTGCCATCACCGTCTTCGCCGCCTTGGTGCAGAACGCCGGGCCCAAATTCTTTGCCCCGGAGAACACCGTGCCCTACCGCCGGATGCTCGTGGATGCGGTCAACTCCGCCCGCGAGGTCTTCTCCACCTCCTCCCCCCTCTCCTACCCCCCTGAGGACTCCGAATGACCACCACCGCCGCACGCCCCTCCGGGCCGCTGCTGCTGACCCAGAAGCGCATCTGGATCATCTTTTCCGCCCTGATCGCCGGCATGCTGCTCTCCAGCCTCGATCAGACCATCGTGTCCACCGCCATGCCCACCATCGTGGGCGAGCTCGGCGGCGTCGAGCACCAGACCTGGATCACCACCGCTTACCTGCTGGCCACCACCATCGTGATGCCCATCTACGGCAAGTTCGGTGACGTCCTGGGCCGGCGCAACCTCTTCCTCTTCGCCATCGCACTGTTTACCCTGGCATCCGTCGGCTGCGCCCTCGCCACGGATTTCTGGGGCTTCGTCATCTTCCGCGCCATCCAGGGCCTGGGCGGCGGCGGCCTGATGATCCTTTCCCAGGCGATCATCGCCGATATCGTGCCCGCCAACGAGCGCGGCAAGTACCTCGGCCCCCTGGGCGGCATCTTTGGCCTGTCCGCCGTTGCCGGCCCGCTTCTGGGCGGCTTCTTCGTGGACCACATGACCTGGCAGTGGGCCTTCTACATCAACATCCCGATCGGCATCATCGCGTTCCTGATCGCGTTCTTCACCCTGACGCTGCCCAGCAAGAAGGCCGAGAAGCGGATCGACTTCGGCGGTGTCCTGCTGCTCTCCATTGCCACGACCTGCCTGATCTTCTTCACCGACTTCGGCGGCCGTGCGGACCACGGCTGGACCGATCCGGCTACCCTGGCCTTCGGAGCCGGCATGCTGCTGGCCGCCTTCGCCTTCGTGCTCACCGAGCGCCGGGCCCAGGATCCGATCATTCCGCTGAGCCTGTTCAAGAACCCGATCTTCGTCAACAGCACGGCAATCGGCTTCACCCTGGGCATGGGCATGTTCGCTGCCATTGCCTTCGTGCCCACGTTCCTGCAGATGTCCACCGGAACCTCCGCAGCCGTATCCGGCCTGCTGATGCTTCCCATGATGGTGGGCATGATGGGCACCTCGATCTGGTCCGGCCTGGCCATCACCAAGTCCGGCAAATACAAGAAGTACCCGATTGCCGGCGGAATCCTGGTGATTGCGGCCATGCTGTGGCTGACCACGCTCGCTGCTTCCACCCCGGTTTGGATCATCTGCGCCCAGCTCTTCGTCTTCGGGGCGGGCCTGGGCCTGATCATGCAGGTGGTTGTCCTGGTGGTGCAGAACTCGGTTCCCGTGGACCAGATCGGCACCGCCACCTCGTCCAACAACTACTTCCGCGAGGTTGGTGCGTCCCTGGGCGTGGCGATCTTCGGGGCTATGTTCACCACCCGGCTGTCCGAGAACCTCATGGGTGTTTTCTCCGGAGCAGGCATGGATCCGGCAGCGGCCGGCGAGGCTACGGCCACCCTGCAGCCGGCGGCGCTGCATGCACTGCCTGAAACCGTTCAGGATGGCATTGTCACGGCCTACGCCGATTCGCTGGCTCCGGTGTTCTGGTACCTCATTCCGTTCCTCGCCATCGCCCTGGTCCTGGCCCTCTTCCTGAAGGAGATCCCGCTCTCCGATGTGGCCGGCATGGTGGCCCGGGGCGAGGCCATCGGCGGCCAGGAAGCTGTCCGCCTCGAAGCTGAGCGTGAAGCTGCCCTCCGCGGGGAAGCATCTCCCGCGCCGTCATCCCGCGAGTCCGGGCAGGATGGGCCGGACAGCCAGGACGGTCTTGTCCAGGACGGTTCCGGCGGCCAGGAACAGCAGGGAGAAGAACTCCCCCGCTAGGCATTCCCTGCACCAGCATTCCGCTGCGGCGGCGATGGACCGGCACCATTGGGTGCCGGTCCCTCGGCGTTAAGGGCGCCGGCCTGGCTTAGGTTTCAAAGACCGGAACACCCGTGGAGCTGCGTGCAAGGTCAATCAGCATCCGATGCCTGGCATTGAGCTCCGGCAGCGCATCGAGGGCGAACCAGCGGACATCGCTGGACTCGTCGTCGTTTACCCGGGCGGTTCCGCTGACGTAGGCGCACCGGAACACGAGGTTCAGGAACTGGCAGCGGTCCTGGTTGGGGAACACTACCGGGTCAGTGGCGCCAACGTGGATCAGGTGCTCAATCCTGGCCTGCACACCAGTCTCCTCGGCAACTTCGCGGAGCAGCCCGGGGCCTGGCTCCTCCCCCGGGTCCAGCATTCCCGTGATGATGGTCCACCTGCCGTTGTCCGCCCGGCGGCAGAGGAGAACCTCCGCGGCTTCGTTGAAGACGACGGCGGCAACACCGGGCAGCCAGAGCAACTCATGGCCTATCTTTTCGCGCAGGGACAGGACAAAGTCGGGCGTGGGCATCCTCCTACTGTAGGCCAGGGCCAAGGAGTGCCACGGCAGCGCCGGCGAGCATAAAAGGGCCGAAGGCAATCCTGGTTTTCCCTGTGCCCCGCCCGGTCAGGATCAGGCCCAGGCCCCACAGACCGCCCAGCACAAACCCCGCCGCCGTGCCGGCTGCCACCTGGGCCCAGCCGGCGTAGCCCAGAAAGATGCCGAGTACTCCGGCCAGCTTCACGTCCCCCAGGCCAAGCCCGGCCGGGCTGATCACCCGCAGCAGGAAATACCCCGCCAGCAGCGCCAGGCAGCCTCCCGCCATTCCTGCCAGGCGGTCCGGGTCTCCGGCAGCCAGCGCCGCCGCTGAAAGCAGCAGCACCGCGGCTGGATAGGCCGGGAGCACCAGCCGGTCGGGCAGCCGGTGGCTGCGGATGTCTTCCGCCGCCAGCAGGACGGACAGCACGGCCAGATATCCCAGGGCGGCCAGCAGCAGCCACGCAGCTGCCGGCTCCTGGACCCAGTAATCCCCCACGATCCCCCACATGGGCAACACCGTACGGCATCGGCCTGGAGCCGGTCATGGAGTAGCCGGTCCTGTGGACAAGGCACGGGCGCTCGGTCCTGCTGACAGCAGCCCCGAGCTCCTCCACCGGGCGGGCCCCGCACCCCGCACCCTCCCGCACGCCCCGCAGGCCACCGCTGCGACGCCGGGCGGTGCCGCGCGACACAATTGATAATGAGAACCATTTGCATTTAGTCTCTGGGCATGTCGATATCTCCGCGAACCCTGTCCTTGTCCTCCGCCATGATTGGCGCCCTGCTCCTGTCCGCCTGTTCCACTGCCGGATCGGCAGAACGTGATTCCAGCGCCTCACTGAACACCTCCCCCGCCGCTGCCGGGAACACGGCCGCTGCCCCCGACCGCCGCGAAGTTGCCGCGCTGGCTCCGCGCGCCGTCCTTACCTACGACGGCGGCCTGATGACGGTGGACACCGGGAGCGGCGCGGTGACCAGCACCGAGACGGAGGGTTTTCTGCGGCTCAACAACGCCGGCGACGGGCGGCACGTCCTGGTCAGCGCGGGCCACGAATTCCGCGTGTTCGACACCGGCCTGATCGTGGAGGCGCATGGTGATCACCGGCATTACTACGAGCAGGCACCTGCGCTGACCGGCTCTGCCGTTAAAGCTGCCGAAGCCGGACACGTCGTCACGCACGAAGGCAGGACTGCCCTCTTCTCCGACGGCACGGGAACCATCACCGTGCTCGATTCCACGGCGTTCACGGACGGGGAGGTTACCGCGGACGAGGTGAAGGAACATTCCGCCGGCGCCGCGCACCACGGTGTTGCCGTCCCGTTAAGCAGCGGTGACCTGCTGCTGACCCAGGGCACGGAGGAATCACGCTCCACCGTCCAGGTCCGCTCCCCCAAAGGAGAAGTCCTCGCGGAAACCACGGACTGTCCGGGCGTACATGGCGAAGCTGCCGCCATGCCCACGCCTGAAGGAGATGTGATCTCCCTGGGGTGCGAGAACGGGCCGGTGGTTTTCCGGAACGGCGCCTTCCATAAGGTGCCGGTCGCGGAGGCCTACCAGCGGTCGGGCAACCAGGCCGGCAGCCACGGATCCCCCATCATCCTGGCAGACTACAAGTCCGATCCCGATGCGGAACAGGAACGGCCCACCCGCATCGGGCTGATCGACACCCGCACCAACTCGATGACCACCGTGGATCTTGGCTCGGCCTACTGGTTCCGCTCGCTCGCCCGGGGAGCGGAAGGCGAAGCCGTGGTCCTGACCGGTGACGGCGAACTGAACATCCTCGACGAGGAAACCGGTGAGCTCATCCATAAGGTCAGGGTTGTCGGGCCCTGGGAGGAGCCGCAGGAATGGCAGTCGCCCGCACCGGCAGTGACAGCCGGCGCCAATGGGCTCGCCTATGTCACCGAGCCTGCTGCTAAGAAGCTGCACGTGGTCGATATCGCCGCCGGTTCCGTTCTGTCCAGCTTCGACCTTCCCGAGACGCCTGTGGAACTCACGGTGGTGACCGGTGAAGCAGAAGCCGCCGGTGCTGACCATGCACACGCCGCCGGCCATCACCATACACAGGGAGTGAGCGGGCCAGAGGTCAAGCGCCGGGACCAGTAGGACGAACCGGCCGCGCCGGCTCGATCATGGCCGGCGCGGCCGGTTGCCTGTGCGGCCGGATGCCTAAACTGAGCCGGCGAGCCTGGCGGCTCAGACGTGGCTCCTTAGGCGATCTGGCCGTCCTCGAGCAGTTCGGTGACAAGGGCAGCGATTGGGGAGCGCTCAGACCGGGTCAGGGTCATGTGCCCGAACAGCGGGTGCCCCTTCAGGGTTTCCACCACGGCGGCAATACCGTCGTGCCGTCCGACCCGGAGGTTGTCCCGCTGGGCGACGTCGTGGGTCAGGACTACTTTGGAGTTCTGTCCGATGCGCGAGAGCACGGTCAGCAGGACGTTCTTCTCCAGTGACTGGGCCTCGTCCACGATCACGAAGGAATCATGCAGGGAGCGGCCGCGGATATGGGTCAGCGGCAGCACTTCCAGCATGCCGCGGTCCAGGACTTCCTCAACGACTTCCCGGGAGACCAGGGCTTCCAGGGTGTCGAAGACAGCCTGCCCCCAGGGCCCCATTTTCTCCGCCTCGCTGCCGGGGAGGTACCCCAATTCCTGGCCGCCGACGGCGTAGAGGGGGCGGAAGACCACCACCTTCCGGTGCTCCCGGCGCTCCAGCACCGCTTCCAATCCGGCGCACAGCGCCAGCGCGGACTTACCGGTGCCGGCGCGTCCGCCCAGCGAGACGATTCCGACCTCCGGGTCCATCAGCAGGTCTATCGCCAGGCGCTGCTCCGCTGACCGCCCGTGCAGTCCGAAAACGTCACGGTCGCCACGGACCAGACGCACCTGCTTGTCCGCACCCAGGCGGCCCAGGGCGGACGACCGTCCTGCCAGCAGCACCAGGCCGGTATTGACCGGCAGTTCCGCAGCCTCCGGCAGGAAGACAGGTTCATGGTCATAGAGGGCGTTTACCTCGGCGTCGCCGACTTCAAGTTCCACCATCCCGGTCCACCCGGTGTCGCGGACCAGTTCGTTGCGGTACTCGTCGGCGGTGAGCCCAACAGCTGCTGCCTTCACCCGCAGGGGGAGGTCCTTGGACACCACGGTGATCCGCCGCCCCTCGTCCGCCAGGCTGCGGGCGACGGCGAGAATCCGGCTGTCGTTGTCCGTTCCCCGGATGCCCATCGGCAGCACGTCCAGGGAGATGTGGTTCACTTCGACCCGCAGCGTTCCGCCTGCTTCACCGATCGGAACCGGCCGGTCGAGGCCGCCGTGTTCCACCCGCAGGTCGTCCAGGAGCCTCAGCGCGGCCCTGGCAAAATACCCCAGTTCCGGATCGCTGCGTTTGCTTTCCAACTCGCTGATGACCACCAGGGGCAGGATTACCTCGTGCTCGGCGAACCGCAGGATCGCCTTCGGATCCGAGAGCAGGACGGAGGTATCAAGCACAAACCCGAGCGGCTGCGCCTGTGTGCCGGCGTGGGCGGGAGAGGAAGTCTTGGATACGGCCACTTGGATCTCCAGTCCGGGGCCAAGGGCCCCGATTAGCTAGAAGCGTGGTTATCCGCAGGCCGGCAATGGAGGCCGGCTGCGGCCTCCTCAGCACACCAAGTGTGAACATCCGGCCTCCGGTTCCGTCAGCATGGGACTGATCGGTAGGTCCAAGCTACGCCAGCCTCCGGCCCGCAGAACACAGGGACACGGGGCAGTTTCAGCTGTTCACCCGCTGTTCGCCGAACCGCCCGGTCTACGAGCCGAACCGGCGCTGGCGGCTCGCGTAGTCCCGCAGCGCACGGAGGAAGTCCACCCGGCGGAAGTCCGGCCACAGCGCTTCGCAGAAATAAAACTCGCTGTAGGCGCTCTGCCACATCAGGAAGCCGGACAAACGCTGTTCCCCGGAGGTCCGGATGACCAGCTCGGGATCCGGCTGGCCGCGGGTGTAGAGATACTCGGATATCTGCGCGTCGCAGAGGTCTTCGGTGATCTCTTCGATGGGTTTGCCCTGTTTCTGGGCGTCGCGCAGCAGCTCCTTGACGGCGTCGACAATTTCGCGCCGGCCGCCATATCCGATGGCCACATTGACGTGCAGCCCCGTAGCTGCAGCCGTGCTCTCGCCCAGCCGCGAGAGCTGGTCCGAAAGCTCTGGCGGAAGGATCTCCAGGGCGCCCACGGGCTGGACCCGCAGATCCCCCTTCTCGCCGAGGCGGTCCAGGGTGTTGGCAATGATGCCCAGCAGCGGTTCCAGTTCGTCCGGGTCGCGGTTAAGGTTGTCGGTGGAGAGCATATAGAGCGTCACCACCCGTACGCCGAGTTCCTCGCACCAGCCCAGGAACTCCAGAATCTTATCTGCGCCCGCCTGGTGCCCGTCGGCAGTTGGGGCACCGGCTAGCTTTGCCCAGCGGCGGTTCCCGTCAACCATCACCCCAATGTGCTCGGGGATGCTGTCCTTGGCCAGGCTGCGCCGCAGCTTCCGTTCGTAATAGGCGTAGACCACACCGGGAAACCGCACGGGTGATTCACCTGCCTCTTGTGTGTTGGGGATCCGTTCGAACACGGAATCTGCTTTTTCAAGGCTACCGCGCGACACCGCCGCTGCCGTGCACAACGGAGCGGGAACGACACTACCGCTTAGTAACCTACCGGATCGTAAGTTAGGATTAACAGCATGACTTCACCCTCGCAGCGTGGTCCGGTCCAGCAGGACCCGGACTCCCGCACTGCCCCGGGACCGCTGGAATCCGCCGTTGAATCCGTGGCAGACGTGCTGGACATCAAACCCCGCTTCCGCGGCTGGCTCCACGCGGGGGCTGCGCCCCTCGCGCTGGCGGCCGGAATCGTCCTCGTGACCCTGGCTCCAACAACCGGAACGCGCATCGCCTGCGCTGTGTACGCCCTGACCGGAATCCTGTTGTTCGGTGTCTCAGCCGTCTATCACCGGGGAAACTGGACGCCGCGGGTGAAGAAGATCCTCAAGCGCCTGGATCACACCAACATCATGCTGGTCATCGCCGGGTCCTACACCCCGCTGGCCTGGTCGCTGCTGCCCCGGGAAACAGCGGTGCTGCTGCTGTGGATCATCTGGTCCGGGGCCGCCGCGGGTGTCGCGTTCCGCCTGCTCTGGCTGAATGCGCCGCGCTGGCTTTATACCCCGGTTTATATCGCCCTGGGGCTGGCAGCTGTTTTCTACATTCCCGATTTCTGGTCCGTGAACGCCGCCGTTGCCGTCCTGGTCATCGCCGGCGGGGCTGCGTACATCGCCGGTGCTGTGATTTATGCCCTGAAGCGTCCCAACCCGTCTGTGACGTGGTTCGGATTCCATGAGATCTTCCATGCTTTTACCCTGGTGGGATTTGCCTGCCACTACGCGGCCATCATGATCGCCGTGCTGTCGGTTCAGGGCTAGCCGGCCGGCGTCCCGGCCCGGAGCTGCTCCTGCAGTTCCGCTGCGCTGTCCACCGGCCGGCGGCACAGCATGGCGCGGCAGACAAAGGCCAGCGCCGGAGCTTTGGTCTCCCGCCCGGCCAGCAGCGGAACCCCGTTGGGCGGACCATGGGCGATGACGAGCGACGGTCCGCCCGCATCCCGTCCGGCGGCCAGCAGCCCCGCCACCGCCGAGGGGTCGGAGCCGGTGACCGCCAGCTCCAGCGGTCCGTCCTCCAGCGCCTGCCGCACCGACATGGCCCATCCCACCGCTTGGGGCGCGGCCGGGGCAGCACGGCGCAGGTGTGCGGTCAGCGCTTCAGCGAGGGCACGGTCCTGCACTGCCCCGCTGTACGCCGAAGAGGTCAGCAGGACCCCGGCGAACAGGGCCACGCCGCTGGGGACTGCGTCGTCCAGCGGGTTGGCTGCCACCACCCCGCCCTGCGCCCGCCGGACCTCCGCAGATTCAGCCGCGGTATCTGAAAGCGTCCCGTCGGCAAGGAAACGGCTTCTGGCCGCTGCCACCAGAGACTGGGCGGCCGCGAACCAGCGCGGGTCTCCGGTGGCTGCGTACAGCGCAAATAGCCCCTCCGCGGCTCCGGCATAGTCCTCCAGCAGGCCTTCTATCCCCTGTGCCGCACCGTCGTGGGAAACCCGGTACAGTAGCGAACCGTTCCAGTGGACCCGCAGGAGGTACTCCGCCGCAGCTTCAGCGGCGCGCAGGATCCAGGGTTCCGGTGCTCCGGCGTCCGCCAGGGCCACCGCTGCATCGGCCAGCCCGGCAATGGCCAGGCCATTCCAGCCAGCAACGACTTTCTCATCCCGGTCCGGCTGCGGACGCTGCTTCCGGACCCGGGCCAGGGCTGCCCTGGCCCCGGCCCACAGTGCGGCTTGCTCCGCTGTGGGTACTGCAGCCAGGCGAAGTGTGCTGCCGGGCAGCCGGTGGGAGGCGCCGTCGTCGTCGTCCAGGTCAAGCAGGTCCAGGGCAGGACTGCCGGCACCGAGAGCCTGTTCAAGTTCGGCACGGGTGAAGACGTAGGTGGCGCCCTCGACGCGGCGGCCGTCCACCAGTGAGTCCGCGTCCAGTGAGGAAGCGAAGGCACCGCCCGGCAGCCGCATCCGGTGCGTCAGCCATTCGGCGGTCTCCCGGACAACCCGCAGTGCCAGGCCGCGGTGGTCCGGGTCTGTCTCCGCCCGGGAGTAATGCGCATACAACCGGAGCAGCTGCGCGTTGTCGTAGAGCATTTTTTCGAAGTGCGGGACCTGCCAGCGGCGGTCCACCGCGTACCGCGCGAATCCGCCTTCGACCTGGTCATACAGCCCGCTCAGCGCCATTGCGGTCAGGGTCCGGGCGGCAAGCCCGGCAGCCGTCCCGGCCGTCGGCGCGCTGCTGTGGCCGTGGGCCAGCAGGAAACGCAGGACGGGCGACGGCGGGAACTTCGGGGCTCCCCCGAATCCGCCGAAATCGGGGTCTTCATTTTGGGCCAGGACGCCGACGGCGGAGCCCAGCGCATCAGCTGCCCAGCCGCCGTCGTCGCCACTGGGGGGTTCTGGAACGGCGGCGCCGGCGAGGCTTCCCAGCAGGTGCTGGTTCGCGAGCTGCCCGGCAGCCAGGTGCGCGGCGATCTGGGCCGCGCTTTCCTCAACGTCCTCCCGGCGCCCAGTCCAGGCGGTGAGGACGGCGTCGAGGACCTGGCGGAAGGAGGGTGTGCCCTGCAGCGGCTGCGGCGGAAAGTAGGTGCCGGCGTAGTAGGTCCGCCCGTCCGGGAGGGTGAACACGCTCATCGGCCAGCCGCCCTGTCCGGTAAGCGCCTGGGTCGCCGCCATGTACGCCGCGTCGACGTCGGGGCGTTCCTCCCGGTCCACCTTGATGCTGACAAAGTTCTCGTTGAGCACCCGGGCAGTCTCCGGATCCTCAAAGGACTCGTGGGCCATCACATGGCACCAGTGGCACGCGGCGTAGCCAATCGAGATGAAAACGGGAACATCCCGGCGGCGGGCTTCAGCGAACGCGTCGTCGCCGAAGGGCCACCAGTCAACCGGGTTCCCGGTGTGCTGGCGGAGATAGGCCGATGCTTGGTTCCTCAGCCTCTCCGCCATGCGGACTATCCGTCCGTTCCCGGGCGCTTCCCGGCAGCCTCGCCGGCCTCCAGGGACACTGCTTCACCGGTGTCCGGAGACACTGCTGCGGCCACCTCCGGGTCCTCACCTGCACCGGCAGGAGTTCCCTGGTCTCCGTCCGCGGCAGCTGCCTCCTGGGCTTCAGCGGCCTGGGCCCGGTAGCGCACGCGGCGGATCCGCTTGACCATGTCGCGGATCAGGAACACCACGCACAGGGCAAGGAACAGGGTTGCGAGGAAGCCCAGGAGGCCCGGGGTGATGTCCCCTTCTTCCAGACCCGGCTTGAGGTCGCCCTCGATCGGGGCAGGGTTGACCGTCAGGTACACGCTGTACAGCAGGTTCACGAAGTATCTCTCTCTTGGCAGAAGCCGGCGCACGGACGCCGTATCTACCCTCTATCGTATGCCAGCGAAGAGGTCGGTTTCAGGCACGGAGGCCGGAACGCGGGATTCGATCAGTGAATAGTCTTCCCACGGCCACACCTCGCGCTGCAGGTCGGTGCTCACGGCGAAGAAGAAACCCTCCGGGTCCACCTGGGTACGGTGCGCTTTCAGGGCGGCGTCGCGTACCGGGAAGAACTCCCCGCATTCGACCTGGGTGGTGGTCGGGTGCAGGGGCGGCGGCGGCTGGTGTCCCTCCGGCTCTGCCTCCAGCCAGGCGGCCAGGCGTTCCGCGTACGGGGATTCCAGCCCGGCCCGGGTCAGTGCCTCGTGCAGGGCGCGGAACCGTTCCGGGTTGAAGCCGCGGTCATAGTAGAGCTTCAGCGGTTCCCAGGCCGCTCCGGTGCCCGGGTACGCCAGCGGATCACCGGCTTTGTGGAAGGCCTCGACGGCGACCCGGTGGGCCATGATGTGGTCGGGGTGCGGATAACCGCCGTTTTCGTCGTAGCTGATGATGACGTGCGGACGGAACTCACGCACCAGCTTCACCAGCGGGGCAGCTGCGGTCTGCAGCGGACGGAGCGCGAAGCAGCCCGCCGGCAGTTCCGGCAGGGGATCACCTTCGGGCAAGCCGGAGTCCATAAAGCCGAGCCAGCGGTGCTCGATGCCCAGCGCTGCCTGTGAGGCAGCCATTTCGCTGCGCCGCAGTCCGGCCAGGTCGCGCTTGGCAGCCGGCTCGTCCGCCGCTGCGGGATTCAGCACATCACCGCGCTCGCCTCCGGTGCACGTGGCCACCATGACCTTCACTCCGGAAGCGGCATAGGAGGCCATCGTGGCGGCACCCTTGCTGGCCTCGTCGTCGGGATGGGCGTGGACAGCCAGCAGGCGCAGTTCGCCGTCGGGTGCAAAGCTCGGTTCGGTGGACAACGCGGTACTCCTGACGGTCGGCGGAAAACGCCGACAAGAATGTTCGGTAAAATGAAGTGGTGAGCACTGAGGAAGGTTCTGCCGGTCTGCCAGTTCCAGAGCGCCCCGCGGACGGATTGTCATCCACCCCAAGGTTAGCCAATCGCTACGGCACCCCCAAGCCCGGCCTCGGCCGGCGCACCAAAGCGGTCCTGGCCTCCGTCGCCGGACTGGCGGCCGTCGTCGTCGTCGCTTTTATGGCGGTGCCTTCCGGATCCGGCTCCATCACACCCAAGGATGTTGGCTTCTCGATTCCCGACGCCTCCACCGCAGTCGTCGACTTCAACGTCACCAAGCCCTCAGATGCCACGGTTGAGTGTGCCGTCCAGGTGCTCAATGACAGCTATGCGGTGGTCGGCTGGAAAACGGTCCGAATCGGCCCGGCAGAGACAGAGACCGTATCCCAGCGCATCAGCCTGCGCACCGATTCGCTCGGTGTCACCGGCGGAGTGAACGCCTGCTGGCTGGTCGAGGACGCACAGCTCTAGCCTCCGGGCACAATTAGCCGGAAAGCGAAACCCCGTGCGGATGTCTTGGGTTTGTCCGTCCGGCTGACTAGTATGGAGGCTACGTAACGCCCCGCCCAGGTGACTGCCGGAATACCAGCCAGAGCAACCGGTCACCGTCCGGCGGGGTATTTGCTTGTCAGGCCACCCCGGCCGCACAGCAATTTTCAGCCAAGCCGAATCTGTTCCGAGGATTCGGATGTCATATAAGGAGAGACCCGTGTCTACCAACAGCGCATCTGTCGCCTGGCTCACGCAGGAGTCTTACGACCGCCTGAAGGCGGAACTGGACCACCTTTCGGGCCCCGGCCGGACCGAAATTGTTGCACGTATTGAACAGGCACGGTCCGAAGGCGACTTGAAGGAGAATGGCGGCTACCACGCTGCCAAGGAGGAGCAGGGCAAGGCTGAGGCCCGTATCCGCCAGCTGACACAGCTCCTTCGTGACGCACAGGTCGGCGAGGCTCCGGCTGACGACGGCGTCGTGGAGCCGGGCATGCTCGTCGAAGCCAAGATCGCCGGGGACCTGGAGCGTTTCCTGCTCGGCAGCCGCGAAATCGCCGGCGACAGCGACATTGACGTGTACAGCGAGAAGTCGCCGCTGGGTGCCGCGATCTCGGGTCTGAAGACCGGAGACACGACGCACTACACCGCTCCCAACGGCAAGAGCATTTCAGTCGAGATCGTTTCGGCCAAGCCTTACGCCGGGTAGTTTTCCGCCACCGGCGGTTCGCAGCGGGTCCGCCTATTGGCGGGCCCGTTTCTGCGTCCGGAACCGGTCGGCATCGCCGCGGCTGCGCAGCACCAGCGCTGCGATAACGCCTCCCGCGGCGCCAAAGAGGTGCGCCTGCCACGAAACCCCCGCAGCCGTCGGCAGGATCCCCCACAGCAGCGACCCGTAGACCAGGAACAGGACTCCCCCGATGAGGATCTGCAGCAGATCCCGGTTGTAGAAGCCCCGCACCATCAGGTAGGCGAACAGTCCAAACACCACACCGGAAATCCCGATGGTGAGTCCTCCGCCCAGCAGCCAGACACCGGTCCCGGACACGAGCCAGCAGATCGCGGCGACCGCGGCAAACCTCCGCACGCCTTCCAGGAGCACCAGGAAGGCGAAGGCCAGCAGGGGCAGGCTGTTGCTCAGCAGATGCCCGGCTCCGGCATGCAGCAGCGGCGCGAACAGTATGCCGTCCAGCCCCTCCAGCTGCCGGGGAAGGATCCCCAAGGCGGGCAGCAGAGTGGCTTGGAAGGGCAGAGTGAGGAAATACACCAGCCAGATTCCCGCCGTGAGGCAGGCGGAAAGAAACAGCGCGCTCTTTGCTCGCTGGGCCAGCATCGTCTAGCCGTGCAGCACGACGGGATGGAAACCTTCAGCCCGCAGGTTCTGCAGCACCTTTTCACCGTGCTCGTGGCCCTTGGTTTCCATGTTGATGGTGATGGCGACGTCTCCCATGCTGATCGATCCTCCAACCCTCGTGTGGTCCACGCCGGTGACGTTGGCATCCGATTCGGCGATAATTCGCGAAATCGTGGCCAGCGAACCGGGACGGTCATCCAGCAGGATCCGTACCACAAGGTACCGTCCGGCAGCCGCGAGGCCGCGCTGGATCACCTTCAGCATAAGCATCGGATCCACGTTTCCGCCCGAGAGGATCACTGCAGTGTTCCCCGGGTTCTCGATTTTGCCCTCCATGATGGCGGCCACGCCCACTGCGCCGGCCGGCTCGACGACGAGCTTGGCGCGTTCCAGCAGGAAGATCAGTGCCCGTGCCAGCGCGTCTTCGCTGACGGTGACGACGTCGTCCACCAGTTCACGGATGATGGAGAACGGCAGCTGGCCCGGCCGGCCCACGGCAATGCCGTCCGCGATCGTTGACACCTTGCTCAGCGGCACCAGCGCGTCGGCAGCCAGCGACGGCGGGTAGGCTGCTGCGTTCTCCGCCTGGACACCGATGATCCGGACCTCCCGGCCCAGTTCCTTGGCCCGCGCCTTAATGGCGACCGCCACGCCGGCCAGCAGCCCTCCCCCGCCGACGCCCATCAGCACGGTGTCAAGGTTGGGGATCTGCTCCAGCAGTTCCAGTCCGAGCGTTCCCTGCCCCGCCACGATGTCCACGTTGTCGAACGGATGCACAAAAACGGCACCGGTCTCGTCCGCGTAGCGCTGGGCTTCCGCCAGGGCCTCATCGACGTTGTGGCCGTGAAGCACCACTTCGGCGCCGTGGCCCTGGGTAGCAGCCAGCTTAGGCAGGGCGACGCCCAGCGGCATGAAAATCCGGGCCTTGATCCCCAGCCGGGCCGCAGCCACGGCCACACCCTGCGCGTGGTTTCCCGCGGAGGCCGCCACTACGCCCCTGGCCTTCTGCTCCTCACTCAGCTTGGCCATCCGTACGTAGGCTCCGCGGACCTTGAAGGATCCTGCGCGCTGGAGGTTCTCACACTTGAGGTAGACGTCGGATCCGGTAATCCTGCCGAGCGCCCGGGACTGTTCGATCGGGGTGTGGGCGATGACGCCGTCCAGCAGCTTGGCTGCCGCCTGGATGTCGTCGAGGGTTACGGGCAACTGGGGAAAGTCGTTCAACGTCGGTTCTCTTCTTCGTTTGCTGTGGTGTGGTCGGCTGCGGTGGTTTGGCCGGTCGGGGCTGCAGCTTCAAAGTCATCCGCCTCGCCCTCCCGGTCGGGATCCGGCGGTGGCGATCCCGGCGGTCCGAAATTGCTATCCCCGGCCAGGAGCGGGTCCTGTTCCCAGCGGCGGCCGGCGATATACCGGACGAACGAGTTGAGAATGGCCATCACGGGAACCGCGAAAAGGGCCCCGGCGATCCCGGCGACGAGCGTTCCTCCGGTCACTGCCAGGATCACTGCCAGCGGGTGCAGGGACACGGCCCGCCCCATGATCAGCGGCTGCAGGATGTGCGATTCGATTTGCTGGACCAGCAGGACGATTCCCAGCATGATCACGGCATTGAGCCAGCCGTTGGCGACCAGCGCCAGCAGAACGGCGATCGAGCCTGACACGAAGGCACCGATGAGCGGGATGAAAGAGCCCAGGAAAACCAGCACGGACAGCGGCAGGGCCAGCGGAACACCGATGATCGCGGCGCCGGCGCCGATCCCCACTGCGTCGATGAACGCGACCAGCAGCTGCACGCGGACATAGGTGGTCATGGATTCCCAGCCGCGGATGCCGGCGCCATAGGCGGCCGCACGGGCCCGGCGCGGCATAATGCCTGCCAGGAACCGCCAGATCCGGCGTCCGTCCAGCAGGAAAAACACGAGGGCGAACAGGGTGAGCAGGACGCCTGCGGCGAAGTGCCCGGCGCTGCTCCCAACGCTGAGTGCGCCGGAGAGGATGCTGGCGGAGTTCTGCTGCAGCGCCGAGGTGGCCTCGCCCAGCAGGCTGTCTATCTGGGTTGAGGTGACCCGCAGCGGTCCGGCAGCCAGCCATTCCTGGATCTGGTCGAAACCGGTGAGCACTTCGTCCCAGAGGTCCCGGAAACCCAGGGCGAGCTGCCTGCCCACCAGGGTAAGGGCCGCAACGATCAGCCCCAGGAAGGAGACGATTGTCACTGCCACCGCCAGGCCGGAGGGCACCTTGTTACGGCGCAGCCAGGAACTGATCGGCGACAGCAGTCCGGCCAGCAGGGCCGCGACCATCAGCGGAATGATCAGCAGGGAGAAGTGGCTGAGGATCCAGATCAGTCCGCCGCTGACAACAAGGACGACGCCGAGCCGCCAGGCCCATGAGGCACTGACCCGCAGGGCATACGGAACATCATCACCGGCACGGCTTGAGCGCACCGCTGCGGCCTGGACGGCTTTGGGCGCGGCTACCCGTCGGGCATGGGGTCTCATGGGGTCATCTTTCCATATTTGGGTGGGCAATCCCTGACCTTTACGCCTTCGGGACTTTTACAGGTCCGCCCGGATTCCCCACTCGGCACTGAAGGTGGCGCCGGGCTCCAGCCACCGCAGCCCGTCGCCGGAATTCAGCGCATTGGCCGGGGCAGTCATGGGTTCCAGCGCGACGGCGCAGGAACGCCCCGGGAACTTGTCCGTGACGAACACATGGACGTACCCGAAGGCGGTGTCCGACCAGAGCTCGACCGAGCGGCCGTCATCCGCGGAGAGTGTGTGCCGGTGCTTGCCGCCGCGTTCGGCCAGACCGGTGTAGGCAGCGTCGAGCGCAAGCGGCCCGACCTTCCTGGGCAGGCGCAGATCGCGGATGCCGCTCACGGGTACCTGCCCGGTAGGTATCATCGCCTCGTTCGTGATGAGGGTCGTGGCGGCGTCGACCTGGAGCGTCAGCTCCTCGGTGGGGACCTCCCCGAGCCGGAGGAAGGGATGCGCGCCGAGGGCGAACGGCGCCCGGGCGCCGGAGAGGTTGGTGAGCGACTGCCTGACCCTCAGCCCTCCGTCGGCGTCGAGGCTGTAGCGGACTCCGTGTTCCAGGTGGAACGGATACCCGTGCTGCGGATAGATCACCGAAGTCAGCCGGACGCTGCTGGCCGATGCCTCCACCGCTGTGTAGCCGGTGTTGCGGAGCAGGCCGTGGATCGCATTACCGTGGGCCGGATCGGTGATGTCCAGCTGCTGTGGCTGGCCCTCAAGTTCCCAGCGCCCGCCCGCAACCCGGTTGGGCCAGGGCGCCAGCAGGATCCCGGCCGCTGACGGCGGAACTGCGTCATCAGCGTAGGTTTCCACCAGCTGCGTCCCGCCGACAGTGTAGCTGCGCAGGGCGCCGGCCAGGGAGGCCACGACGGCGGCGGAACTGCCCTGGGTGAGCCGGAACTGTTCCCCGGTGGCGGGCTGGAGCTTGTTGTTCACGGTTGTCATGGCCCCAGCCTAGTCCCGGGACGCTCCTGGCGGCCGGCCGGAGGCTACTCGTCGAAGTGCGTGCTGACCCGTTCGCTCACGGCAGCCACCACACCCGCCGCGACACTGCGGATCTTCACGTTCCGGGTGTTGGAGACACTGCGCAGGATCTCGACGGCGGCCTGCTGGCTGCAGCCGTTCTGTCCCATGATGATGCCGACGGCAAGGTCCACGACGGTCCGGGATTCCAAGGCCGCCTGGAGGTTGCGCGCGCGATGGAGGTGCGCGTCGATCCGCAGGGCCAGCCGCAGGGTCCGGGAGGCTTCTCCCGCGACCTTCTCAACGGTCCGTAGCATCTGGGGTGCAAAGAGATGCGGGCGCGGAGAGTAGGCGCACAGGGCGCCCCTGGCGGTTCCCTCCAGGGTCAGCGGAACAGCGGCCATGGAACGCATTCCGTCGGCGGCAGCCGTTCCCGGGAATCCGTGCCAGCGGGTTTCAGACCAGGCGTCCGTGACCGCCACGGACTGGTTCTCGGCCAGTGCTGCGAGTCCTGGTCCGCCGTTGCCGAAGGCGGCGGCAGCCATGCGGGCCGAACGTTCGTCGCTGTCCGCTGCGGCCCTGGCACGGCGTGCCCGCTCGATGACCAGGGAACAGCCTCGGACCCCGTCTGCGCCCAGGTGCGCGGCGGCCAGCCCCGCCACCCCGGCCAGGAAAGCCTCCAGTTCCTCCGCACCCAGCAGCAGCTCCTGGAACGCCGCAGCGTGCCCGGTATGTTCCTCGGTCACTTTTCCCCCTAGATCAGTGGCCCCGATAGTACGGTTGACCGCTGCCCGGCAGAAGCGTAGTGCCGGTTAAAGACCCGCGGGACCGCAGCTTGGCAGCTGCGGTCCCGCGGATGATGCCCGGAGGCTGAAGGCTATTCGCTTCCGCGCAGGATCGCGAGGATGCGGATGATCTCCACGTAGAGCCAGACCAGGGTGACCGTCAGGCCAAAGGCAGCGGTCCAGGAGTAGCGCTGCGGGGCGCCGGCTTTGACGCCCTGCTCGATCGAGGTGAAGTCCATGATCAGCGAGAAGGCAGCCAGGCCCACGGCCAGCAGGCCAATGATGACGCCCAGCGGGATTCCCGCGATCTCCACGCCGCGCACGCCCCACGGGTCATCCACGACACCGAAGATCATCAGGCCCATGTTCATGAGCGAGAACACCAGGTAGCCGATCATCGCGATCATAAAGAAGCGCATGGCCTTCGGCGTGGCGCGGACCTTGCCGCTCTTGAACAGCACCAGGGTCACGGCGAAGACGGCGAGGGTGCCCAGTACGGCCTGCAGCCCGATGCCCGGGTACATGGCGTCGAGGACCTGGGTCAGTGCACCGAGGAACATACCTTCAAGGAGGGCATACGCCAGGATGAGGGCCGGAACCGGTTCCCGCTTGAAGGAGTTGACCAGGCCAAGGGCGAAACCGCCCAGGGCGCCGACGATCATCAGCAGGCCGGCCGCGCCGGGCAGTACGAACACCGGAATGGCAGCCCCGAGGAGCACCACGGCCAGGCAGCCCAGCGTCTTCATGATGACGTCGTCATACGTCATCCGGCCGGTCTGGGCGGGTCCGGCCGAGGGTGCGGCATACATGTCCTGCAGCTGCTGCGGGCTCATGGGGTCCTGCCCTGCAAACGGTCCACTGGCCGGTACTGTGGCTGCTCCGCCACGGGTCTGGGAACGGAAATTCTTTCCGTTGAAAACCGGGTTACCGCCTTGTGCCATGAAAATGTCCTCCATCTTGGGGGGCTTGGTTGTAAATGAGCCTATCAACCAGAACGTGCGGCGGCGCCGGAAGATTCCGCAGGGACAGAATCGGTTGATAACGGTTTGGCACCATTGGACCCGCATCCGGCCTCCGGCTTCCATAATGAAGCACCCCAGCGGAGTCGTTACACGATCGCGACAAAAGCTCACTTGTCCGGTCACCCCACTGAAACATCTGCCGGGTAGCATGATCCACACCCGTGACGCACATCACATTGGTCACACAAAAAGTGCGCCGAAAACCGGCGCACTCATATCCCGGCGGAGGTTATTCACTTTGGGACGAATATCGGCACTCGCCCGGTATATAGGGACGCTCGCGGCGGTGGCCGGCATATTTGCCGGTCTCCTGCTCGCCGCCCCTGCCGTGCATGCAACGACAGCTCCACCCTCGGCATCAGAAAGCCCCGCATCTGAGACAGGCGCCGGAGAATCCGAAAGCCCCGGCGGCACCGTCACGGACGGGGCCGAATACCAGGACCGCATCAGCGGTGTCCTGCGGAACGCGGGCTCTCCGGTCTCCGGGGTCACGATCAAGGCGAGCGCCAACGGCTATGAAGCGCAGACGCAGACGGCTGAAAACGGTTCCTGGTCCATCGGCGTCCCGGAACAGGGTGCT
The DNA here is from genome assembly GCF_023167125.1 of Arthrobacter sp. Helios. Taxonomy (NCBI): domain Bacteria; kingdom Bacillati; phylum Actinomycetota; class Actinomycetes; order Micrococcales; family Micrococcaceae; genus Arthrobacter; species Arthrobacter sp. Helios. The sequence continues at coordinate 507,332 of NZ_CP095402.1, read as the reverse complement.
TACGAAGTGGAACTCGATGAGTCCACCCTCCCCGAGGGCCTCGGACTTGCCGAAGGGCAGGAAAACCCCCGTACGGTGACATTCGCCGGCACCTCCAACATCACCACCCTTTTCCTCCTCGGCGAGGGCATCGTCCTCCAGGGAGACAGCTTCGGGACCAAACTCATCGAGCGGGCCGTCGCCGGACTCAGTTTCGGGCTCCTGCTCGCGCTCAGCGCCGTCGGGCTCTCGCTCATCTTCGGGACCACCGGACTGACCAACTTCGCGCACGGTGAAATGGTCACGTTTGGTGCTGTGCTGGCCTTCGCTTTCTCCGCCGCCGGCCTGCCGCTGTGGCTGGCGCTGATACTTGCGGTGGCCGGCGGTGCGGGTCTGGGCTACGTGCAGGACGCCGGGTTGTGGAAACCGCTGCGGATGCGCGGCACCGGCCTGGTCCCGATGATGATCGTCAGCATCGGACTGGCACTGGCCCTGCGCTATACGATCCTCTTCTTCTTCGGCGGCGCGACCCAGCAGCTGCCCGATTCCCAGAGTCCGATGCTCGAACTCGGTCCCATCTCGATCTCACGGAACAACCTGGTGTCCCTGTGCGTCTCCCTGGCCGTCATCCTCGTGGTTGCAGCCCTGCTGCTGCGGACCCGGATCGGCAAGGCCACGCGGGCGGTCGCTGACAACCCGCCGCTGGCTGCCGCGTCCGGCATCGACGTCGACCGGGTGATCCGGATCGTCTGGATGGCCGGCGGTGCGCTGGCTGCTCTGGGCGGCATTCTCTGGGCCTACTACCGCCCCGGGGTCTCCTTCAACATGGGGCAGCAGATCCTGCTGCTGATCTTTGCCTCCGTGACGCTTGGCGGGCTCGGCACAGTCTTCGGCGCCCTGATCGGCTCCATCATCGTGGGACTCTTCGTGGAGATCTCCACGCTCTGGCTCGAGGCGGACCTGAAGTACGTCGGCGCGCTGCTCATCATGATTCTCGTCCTCCTGGTCCGGCCGCAGGGCATCCTCGGCCGCCGTGAGCGCATAGGTTAGGGGCTTCGACATGGACTTCGGAAACATACTGCTGGGTGCAGTCAACGAATTCTTCACTCCCACCACGGCGGCCTACGCGCTGGCCGCGCTGGGCCTCGCGGTGCACTTCGGCTACACCGGGCTGCTGAACTTCGGGCAGGCCGGCTTTATGGCCATCGGAGCCTACGGCTTCGCCATTCCCACCCTGAGCTTCAATGCACCGCTGCCGGTGGCACTGCTGATTGCCATGCTGGCCTCTGTGGCGTTCGCGGTGATCCTGGGCCTGCCGACCCTGCGGCTGCGGGCGGACTACCTGGCCATCGTCACCATCGCCGCCGCCGAAATCGTCCGTTACATTGTCACCACGAACGGGCTGACGGAAGTCACCGGCTCCGCCAACGGCCTGGCGTCCTTCGAGGGCGGGTTCTATGCACTGAACCCGTTCCCACCGGGCGTCTACACGCTGGGGCCGTTCAGCCTCAACGAGCGGGACCTCTGGATCCGGGTCGTGGCCTGGGGCGTCGTCGCGCTGGCCTGCCTGGTGGTCTGGCTCCTGGTCCGCAGCCCCTGGGGCCGCGTGGTCAAGGGCATCCGCGAGGACGAGAATGCGGTGCGCTCGCTCGGCAAAAACGTGTACGCCTACAAAATGCAGGCACTGATCATCGGCGGCCTGCTCGGCTCGCTTGCGGGCATCATCTTCACCCTCCCCCGCGGCGCCGTCCAGCCGGCCAATTACGGCACGGAGCTCACGTTCTTCCTCTATACGGCCCTGCTCCTGGGCGGTATGTCCACGGTGCTCGGGCCGGTGATCGGCGCCATGATTTTCTGGGCAGTACTCTCCCTCACCCAGGGACTGCTCTACGGTGCCATCGAGTCCGGGTTCATCACTTTCCTGACCACTACCCAGGCCGGCCAGCTGCGTTACATCCTTGTAGGTGTGGCCCTGATGCTGCTGATGATCTTCCGGCCGCAGGGCGTGCTGGGCAATAAGAAGGAGCTGTCATTCGCATGAGCCATGAAGCACAAAGCCCCCAGCCGAAACGCCGCGACGGCGCCCACGCCGTCGTTCCTGCCGCGGCGGAACCGGCGGACTCCGGCCCGGAGGAAAGCTGGGCCGAGAACCAGTACATGATCGATGAGCGCCCAATCTCCACCGGCGCCGCGGTGCCTGGCTGCCGCAAGCGCGACCCTATCCTGGTGGCCTCGAACGTGACCCGCACCTACGGCGGCATCCACGCCGTCAACGTCGAGCACGTGGAAATCCCGCGGCATAAGATCACGGCGCTGATTGGGCCCAACGGTGCCGGCAAAACCACGCTCTTCAACCTTCTGACCGGGTTTGATACTCCGCAGTCCGGAGAGTGGAAGTTCGAGGACCGGGACCTGGCCGGCGTCTCTGCCTACCGGGTGGCGCGCCTGGGCATGGTGCGGACCTTTCAGCTGACGAAAGTGATGGGGAAGCTGACCGTTCTGGAAAACATGCGGCTGGGTGCGAACAAGCAGCCCGGTGAGGCGCTGCGCCGGGCGCTGTTCCGCCCGCTGTGGAAGGGCCGCGAGGACGAAATCACCGAACAGGCGGACCGTCTGCTGGCAAAGTTCAAGCTGGACACCAAACGCACCGAGTACGCGGCGTCGCTCTCCGGCGGGCAGCGCAAGCTGCTGGAGATGGCGCGCGCGCTGATGGTCAATCCCAGGCTGGTGATGCTAGACGAGCCAATGGCCGGAGTGAATCCTGCCCTGACCCAGTCACTGCTGGACCACATCAAGAACCTGAAGGCCGAAGGCATGACGGTCCTTTTTGTGGAACACGACATGCATATGGTCCGCCATATTGCCGACTGGGTGATTGTGATGGCCGAAGGCAAGGTCGTCGCTGAGGGCCCGCCCGGTGAGGTCATGAAGGACCAGGCAGTGATCGACGCCTATCTGGGCGCCCATCACGACGTCGATCTGGGTGATTCCGAAGGCTTCGAGAAACTCGAGGCCGTGCTGGAAAGGGACCCTGAATCGGACATCCGGCCCGAAGATGACCTGTCCAGTCCCACCATCCACGAACGTAAGGACCTGGCATGAGCGCAGAGAACTTCGAGGGCGATTCCGTCGTCAAGGTTACTGACCTGGTGGCCGGCTACATTCCGGGCGTCAATATCCTGAACGGCTGTTCGATCGAAGCCCGCAGGGGGGAACTTATCGGCATCATCGGGCCGAACGGGGCCGGCAAGTCCACACTGTTGAAGGCGATGTTCGGCCTGGTCAAGGTGCATTCGGGCACCGTGATGGTGCGCGGCCAGGACCTGACCGGGCTGAAGGCAAACAAGCTGGTGACCCGGGGCGTCGGTTTTGTCCCGCAGAACAACAACGTCTTCGCGTCGCTGACCATCGAAGAGAACCTGCAGATGGGCCTCTACCAGCAGCCGAAGAACTTCAAGGACCGTTTCGAGTTCGTGGCGGAGCTGTTTCCCGAGCTGAAGAAACGCCGGAGCCAGCGGGCAGGTTCACTCTCCGGAGGCGAACGGCAGATGGTTGCCATGGGGCGCGCGCTGATGATGGAACCCGCGGTGCTTCTCCTGGATGAGCCCTCCGCCGGCCTCTCCCCCGTGAAGCAGGACGAAACCTTCCTGCGGGTCCATGAGATCAACCGGGCCGGTGTGTCGGTGATCATGGTGGAACAGAATGCACGCCGCTGCCTGCAGATCTGCGACCGGGCCTATGTCCTGGACCAGGGCAAGGATGCCTACACCGGCACCGGCCGGGAACTGATGAAGGATCCCAAGGTCATCCAGCTCTACCTCGGCACACTGGCCGATACCGCCTGACCGGCCCGCCGGCGCGGGGCACTCCATCGCAAAGGAAGGGCTCCCGCCGTGGCGGGAGCCCTTCCTTTGGTGCGGGTGAGCCCGTGAACCGGGTCAGCCCTGGTGCGGGTAAGCGGCGGCGGTTAGAGCTTGCCCACTTCCGAGCGGCTCGGCACCGGCTTGTTGTCGGCGTCGAACTGGTAGATGCCAATGAAGGCCTCGGTCGGGTCGCCGTTCTCATCGAAGCTCACCGGCCCGGAGTAGCCGTCGTAGTCGATGTCCCCGCCGCCGCGGAGGATCGTTACGCAGCTGGCGTAGTCGAAGCACTTCTCGCCGTCCTGCGATACGCCCTGGAGCTCTGCGGCCATGGCCTGCCCGTCCGTGCTGCCGGCAGCTTCAGCAGCCAGCGCCAGCAGGGTCACGGCGTCGTAGCTCTCACCTGCATAGGCCCAGTCCTTGAGCGCCGGATCAATTTCCAGCAGTGCGTTCTTGAAGTTCTCCGATGCGAACGGGCCAGGAATGGTGCCCTGGGCTCCTTCGAGCGTGCCTGCTTCAAGGTCTGCACTGTAATCGGAGGTGTTGCCGTCCACGAAGAAGATCTGCGACGGGTCCACGCCCTTTCCGGTCAGCAGGGGCGCGATGCTCTTTGCCTGGTCGAAGCTGATGACCACGATCGCGTCCGGGTTGGCGCCGGTCACGGCATCAACCTGGCTGCTGAACTGGGAATCGCCTTCGTTGAACATTGCTTCGGAGACAACCTGGCCGCCCGCGGACTCAACGGAGCTCTTGATGTTGGACTGCAGGCCGGTTCCGTAGGCGTCGTTGAGGACGATCATGCCGACGGTCTGGGCGCCGCACTCCATGATGTAGTTGCCCAGGGTGCGGCCCTGGAGAACGTCGGAGGGTGCGGTGCGCCAGTACAGGCCGTTGTCGTCCCAGTCGGTGAAGTCAGGCGAGGTGTTGGCCGGGGAGAACTGGATGACGCCGGCGCCGGTGATCTGGTTGATGACCGTCTTGGAAACACCCGAGGAAGCAGCACCGATAACGGCGCTGACGTCCTGGCCGAGCAGGTCCGTTACGGACTGGGTGGCGATGTCGGTGGTGGTGTCACCGGAATCTCGGTGGACAACCTCGACCGGCTTGCCCAGCACACCGCCGGAGGCATTGACTTCCTGGACCGCCAGGTCCACGCCGGCGATTTCCGGCGGGCCGAGGAAGGCGAGGGCGCCGGTGGTCGGCAGCAGGGTGCCGAGCTTCAGCGGAGCGTCGGTGGTGCCGGTGGAGGCCGGAACGGCTGCGGGGTCGCCCTTTTCTCCGGGGTCCTCGCCGGTGCCGCCCTGGCTGGGCGGGCAACTCAGTACAGAGCTGGCAGTCGATGACGAAGATTCTTCAGACGGTGAGGACTCCGTTCCGGAGTCGCCGCCGCTGGCACAGGCCGATGCGAACAGGGCAATACCCATGCCCAGTGCTGCGATCTTTGCGGCGCGGCCATACCCATCCCCGAGGCCAAGCGGCCCGGTATTGCGAAGTGCAGTCATGTACTTTTCTCCCCGATCGAAAGGCGGGTGCCTTTGATGCTGTCACCAGGTGTTCCTGGTGGAAGAAAAGCTAGTTGAATAATGTGACGAAGATAAGGGGTTCCGGTTACAGCCTTGTAACACTCATCACACCTATGGCGCGAATGTTACATCGTGCGTAGGTATGTGCTTGCTGAGGGGTCATTATGTGCGGCTGGGAACGTTAGCCCTCAACGAGATATCTCGGCGCTGCATCTCGGCGCATCGGAAAACGCGCGGCTGACGCCGCACGGCCGATCAACCGGCCGCCAGGTACCCCAGGTCGGACTCGAACCGACAACACACCGATTTTAAGTCGGTTGCCTCTGCCATTGGGCTACTGGGGCATGCCCCGTGACCCGGCGCCTGGGCGCCGGTGGTTCGGGGGCAAAGACAAGCCTACTTGAGCCGCGGGGAGCACAGGAAACGCCTTAACCGCCAACGGCGGCCGCCGGAGGAGTGCTCCGTTGGCCGCCGTCGGATGGCAGGTCTGTGCTAAAGCTGCAGGTTACTTGCCGGCAGGCTTTTTGGCAGGCGTGGCTGCTTCGACGAACGCCTTGCGCGGGTTCTTCAGGTGCAGCAGCTGGGTGAAGTCGCGGCCGAACCAGAAGTTCGCGGCCCAGCCGGAAACAACCCGGAACTTACGCTCGAACATCGGCATTGCCATACCGTGGTAGCCACGGTGTGCCAGCCAGGCCGGGAAGCCCTTCATGCCGAAGCCCATGATGTTGGCAACACCCTTGTACTGGCCCATGCCGGCCACGGCACCGAGGTTCTTGTGGCGGTATTCCTTGACGGCACCCTGGCCGTAGCGGGACGCCAGCAGGTTCTTCGAGAGGCGCTTGGCCTGGCGGACGGCGTGCTGGGCGTTCGGGACGCAGAAGCCGCCGACACCGCCGCCGGTCAGGTCGGGAACGGCGGAGACGTCGCCGGCGGCCCAGGCACCTTCGAGGGGCCCGTCGTCGCTGGTGATCCGCAGTTCAGCGTTGGCGCGCACGCGGCCGCGGTCGTCAATCGGGAAATCGGTGGCGCGGACCATGGGGTTGGCCTGCACGCCGGCGGTCCAGATCAGGGTGTCGGCTTCAAATTCGCCGGCCGGGGACTTGTCCGCCATGTTGATCAGCTTCAGCAGTCCGCCTTCGGCACTGGCCAGGGACGTGTTCAGCAGCACCTCGATGCCGCGCTCACGCATGCTGGAGACAACCCACTCGGCCTGGTCGGGCTTGACCTCGGGCATAACGCGGCCCATGGCTTCGATCATCACGAAGCGGAGGTCTTCACGCTTGAGCCGGTTGTTGGCGCGCACGGCGCCGCGGGCCATGTCTTCGATTTCGGTGATGGTTTCGATGCCGGCGAACCCGCCGCCCACCACAACGAAGGTCAGGGCACGGGCGCGTGCGGCCTGGTCGGTCATCAGGGATGCGGTCTCGATGCGCTCGAGCACCTTGTTACGCATCTCGACGGCTTCTTCGATGGTCTTCATCCCGATGCCGGCTTCGGCCAGGCCCGGGATCGGGAAGGTACGGGTCACGGAACCGGCGGAGAGAACCACGTCGCGGTAGCTGAGCTCGAACGGCTCGCTGCCGTCTGCAGGTTCCACCGTGGCGGTGTGGGCCGCGTGGTTAATGGCGGTTACCTTGCCGGCGATCAGCTCGGAGTCTTTCAGGTGCATCCGGTGGGATACGACGGCGTTGCGGGCCTGGATGGTGCCGGCGGCCACTTCCGGCAGGAAGGGCTGGTAGGTCATGTACGGCAGCGGATCCACTACCGTAACGATCCCGCCATTGGCCTTGACCTTCTTTTGAAGGTTCTTGGCTACGTACAAACCGACGTAGCCACCGCCAACCACCAGGACGCGGGGACGATCAGAAAATTGTGTGTGCGATGCCATGGCACATATCCTACCCGACTTGTGAAAGTCTTCACGAAGTGTCCCGAACTCTGTTTCTGCCCGGGTATAAGGGTCTGCTACACCAGCCCCGCGGGTTGCTTTTCGCGCTCTCCGTCAGCTGGCGGGCCCTCGGCGCCAGGCTCCGGAACCGACCGCCCGGAGCGCCGGATCCGCAGGACGGCGACGGTCCCGGCTGTTCCCACGAGCAGGACCAGTCCGCCGAAGCCCAGGACCAGGGCCGCCGGGAGCGGATCCTCTTCCAGATAGGGTTCCGCAGCCACAGGCACCTGGGGCTCAGGGATGTCCGGCACCGCGGGGCCGGCGGGAGGATCGTCACTTTCCGGGGCAGCCGGCGCTTCACCGCGCCGGTGAATGCGGATCCACTCCTCAATGGTTCCCAGCGGGTTGCCGGCAACGGCCGGAACATCGGCGTTGACCGCCGCGTTGGCGTCGACGATTCCGTAACCGTAGAGGGTGTCGCGTCCCGGTGCTCCACCATCCTTAGCCGTGGTGATAATGCGGTTAATCACCTGGGCCGCGCTGAGCTCGGGATGCGCCGAGCGGATCAGGGCTGCCACACCGGAGACCAGAGGAGCAGCTGCTGATGTGCCGGACCATTCGGCATAGCGGGACGGGCCGTCCGGGAGACCTCCCACCAGGTTCTCCGCCGGCGCCGCGACGCCGATGCTGATTCCTTCGGAGGAGGAGTCCCAGCTGGCTTTGCCCTGGCGGTCCAGGCCGGCAACCGTCAGGACCCCGGGAATCGTGGCCGGCGCACCGACCTGGATCATCCCCACCCCGCGGTTGCCTGCGGCGGCCACAATCACGACGTCGTGCTGCTCGGCATAGAGGAACGCGTCATCCCAGCTCTCGGGCCAGGCGGTGGAGGACGATCCCAGGGACATGTTGATGACTTTGGCTCCGTTGTCCACGGCCCAGCGGACCGCGTTGGGGAGCTGAGCATCAATCGGAACTCCGCCGGGGTTGGAACCGCCGATCCAGGCGGACACCGAAAGCAGCTCCGCCTTCGGAGCGACTCCAATGATTCCGTCGGGTCCGTTACCGGGGCCGTCGTATTTGGCCTTGTCCTTGTCTGCATCTTTGGTGTCGCCGCCTTCGGCAGCGTGTCCGCGTCCGGCGAGCAGCGTGGCGACCAGGGTCCCGTGTTCCGGGTTGACACCCAGGCCCCTGGCGCCGGCCGGGTCGCCGGCACCGGACACATCGGTTCCTCCGGTGACTGCGCCGGCAAGGTCCGGGTGGCTGGAGTCGATCCCGGTGTCGATGACGGCAACCTTGACACCTTCGCCCTGGGTCTTCTTCCAGGCTTCCGTGATCCCGTAGTCGGCCAGCCAGTATTCCCGGTCCCGCCATTCGTCCGCGTGGGCTGCAGCCGGCACGGCAAGCTGGAACATCAGTACGGCCGTCAGCGAGAGGGCTCCGGCACCCGCTGCGCGCTTCATCGCGGCACCGGGGCGGCGCCGCTTCGTTTCCGCGCTCACCGAACCGTGCTCAGGGCGATGCCGTCGAGGATGTCGTGTTCGGACGTCACCGCGGAATCGATGCGTCCGTCCGTCAGTTCCGCCATGCGGTCCACGATGGTCTGCCAGATCAGGGATCCGGTACCGATGACGTCGACGCGCCCGGGGTGCATGTAGGGCAGCCCGGCGCGTTCGCTGCGGGACATCCGCAGGAGTGATTCGGAGGCATGGTCAATCGCGGCCACACTCAGCTCAGTTCCGTGAATGGCCTCGGAGGAGTACTCCGGCAGTTTCAATGCATGGGCCGTCACCGTGGTGATGGTTCCGGCCACCCCGACCAGGCGGTCGGCCGAAGCGAGCGGAACCGTCTCCAGCACCTGCGCGATCATGTCCAGGATGTCTCCCCGGGCGACTGCGATTTCCGCCTCGGTGGGCGGGTCCGAAACGAGGTGCCGCTCGGTGAACCGCACACAGCCCATATCGGTGCTCCGTGACGCCAGCACACCGTCGGAAGTCCCCAGGACGAATTCGGTGGATCCGCCGCCAAGGTCGACAACGAGAGTCTGCATACCGTCGCTGCTGCCCAGCACGCTCGTGGCACCGGCGAAGGAGAGCCCGGCTTCCTCGTCGCCGGAGATGATTTCCGGGGCCACGCCCAGCCGCTGCCGGATGCCTGCCGTGAACTCTTCGCTGTTCTCGGCGTCGCGTGTGGCCGAGGTGGCAACGAAGCGGACCTTTTCGGCACCGTGTTCACGGATCAGCGCTGCGTACTCATCGGCTGCGGTGAACGTGCGCTCCAGGGCAGCAGGTGAAAGCCGGCCGGTGGCGTCCACGCCCTCCCCCAGCCGGACCACCCTCATCAGGCGCACGACGTCGGTCAGTTCGGTGACGCCGCCGCGCGTCACTACGTCCGCGATCAGGAGGCGGATTGAGTTCGTGCCGCAGTCGACTGCGGCCACACGCATCGTCGGATTATCCATGCTTGGTTCCTGGCCCCCTTGTTCAGCCTCCAGCGCAGCCCGGCGGGCCGCCCGTTTCCGGTCCAGCTCCTGGGCAGACAGCCCCTGCGTTTTGGTGTGGCGGCTCAGGTCCCGGGCCGGGGCGGGTCCGTCCGTGGCCCACGCGCCCTCACAATAGCAGCGCTCACGGGTCCACCATTCGGCGATGCCCTCGATGGCTTCGTCCCCCAGCGGGTTCACCCCGGGACCGGCTGCGAGGGAATGGCCCACCAGCACATGGAGGCATTTGACGCGCGTCGGCATACCGCCGGCTGAGACCCCGGCGATTTCCGGGACCGGTCCGGTCCCCGTGCGTTCGCCGATTTCGTCGCGGACCTGAAGATAGGCCTGGTGTGCCTGCTCATAGCGGCGGGCAAGTTCCGGGTCCTGTTCCAGCCGGGCGGTCATTTCCGCCATAACGCCTGCCGCCTCGAGGCGGGAGACGGCGGAGGTGATGACCGGATGGGTCAGGTAGTAGGTGGTGGGGAACGGTATGCCGTTGCCCAGACGGGGCGCGGTGGTGGCTACCAGCGGGTTGCCGCAGACGCAGCGGGCGCCAATTTCGACGACGTCGCGGACCGGCCGTCCGAGCTGCCGGCTCAGAGTCTCCAGGTCTTCCTGGGTCGGTGTGAGCTGATCCTGGATCATGCCGGAAGGTCCTTCCTGGGGGTCCGCTGCGGACCCGGAGTGGTGATGTTTCAATAGTCCAGCGTACTGTGCCGCCGGGGGCCCAGGCGTCCGCTCCCGGTCATCCCAGGCCGGCGGCGGGGCGTTTCCGGGTCAGGGAGCGGCCGCGGATCGAACCACTGAATCCCAGAGGGCATCCACCCATTCGAGGTCCTGCGGGGTTTCCGAAGCTGCCTGCTCCTCGACTTCCTCAACCCCGTCTTCGCCCTTGACCAGGTACCGGGTTTCGCCGGGCATCACCAGGAAAATCCGTTCCCGTGCCTGCGCCTTGATGTACGCCGGGTCCTCCCAGCGGTTCAGCGTTTCCTGCAGCTGTGCCCCGGTTTGTTCGGCCTCCACGATGTCGGCCTGCAGGGCAGCGATTTCTGACCGCTGCTGCAGGTAGGTGCGGACGGAGGGCGCCAGCAGGACAGTGATGACGACCATAACGATTCCGAGGGCCAGCAGCCGCCCGGAGAAGGACTTCGCCGGGACCGGCTTCAGCGCGGGTTCTGTCCTGGCCGGCCCTGCCGGCACGGCGGTTCCGGCCGGCACATCCCGGCGGATCTCCCCTGCCAGCTCCTGCCGTGCCGCGGCCCGCGCCGCCGATGCGCTTTCCGGCTTCACTGTCTTTGCGGGTTTGGGCTGCCGGGGCTTCCTGGCGCGGCCCTCAGCGGTGCCTGCACCGCTTTTGGCTGCCGGAGCACCGCCCTCGGACGCGGCAGTCCCTGCCTGTGGCGCGGCAGCAGCTGTTCCAGTGCCCGGCGCAGCGGCTGTCCTGCTTTTCTCCACACCCGGGGTCTTCGGCGCTGCGCGGCGCGGGGCTCCCGCCGGAAGCCCGTCCGCCGCCGGTTTCGGCACCTTGGGTCGTCGGGTGGACATGCTGCTCCTCGTCTGACTGACTCTCGGTTTCTTCGGCGCTGTTTCCCCGTGGAAATGCCGCCGGTGGGCACCCCCATATTCGAGGGTACCCACCGGAAGGTGTGGAACTATGCCGTGAAACGCGGGAAGGCGCTGCGGCCTGCGTAGCGTGCGGCGTCGTCGAGCTCTTCCTCGATGCGCAGCAGCTGGTTGTACTTGGCCACGCGCTCTGAACGGGCCGGGGCACCGGTCTTGATCTGGCCTGCGTTGGTGGCAACGCAGATATCAGCGATCGTGGTGTCTTCGGTTTCGCCGGAGCGGTGCGAGGTGATCGTGGTGAACCCGGCGCGCTGCGCCATGGTGATCGCGTCGAGGGTCTCGGACAGGGTACCGATCTGGTTGACCTTCACCAGCAGCGAGTTGGCGGCATTTTCCTTGATGCCGGTCTCGAGGCGGGCCGGGTTGGTGACGAAGAGGTCGTCGCCAACCAGCTGAACCTTGCTGCCGAGGCTCGCGGTGAGGGCTTTCCAGCCTTCCCAGTCGTTCTCATCCAGCGGATCCTCAATGGAGACCAGCGGGTAGTCGCGGACGAGCTCCTCGTAGTACGCGGACATTTCCGCAGCGCTGCGGTTCTGGCCTTCGAAGACGTACGCGCCGTCCTTGAAGAACTCGGAGGAGGCGACGTCGAGTGCCAGCGCAATGTCGGTGCCCGGCGTGTAGCCGGCGCGGGTGATGGCTTCGAGGATCAGGTCCAGGGCTGCACGGTTGGAGGGCAGGTTGGGAGCGAAGCCGCCTTCGTCGCCGAGGCCGGTGGAGAGACCCTTTTCCTTCAGCACGGACTTGAGGTGGTGGTAAACCTCAACACCCCAGCGCAGGCCCTCCGAGTAGGTTTCGGCGCCCAGGGGAACAATCATGAATTCCTGGATGTCGACGTCGGAGTCGGCGTGGGAGCCGCCGTTGAGGATGTTCATCAGCGGCACGGGCAGGATGTGTGCGTTCGGGCCGCCGAGGTAGCGGTACAGCGGCAGCGCCGCGGATTCGGCAGCGGCACGCGCAACGGCAAGGGAGACACCCAGGATGGCGTTGGCGCCAAGTCCGGACTTGTTCTCCGTGCCGTCCAGGTCAATCATGGCCTGGTCAATGGCGCGCTGGTCGGCGGCATCGAAGCCCAGCAGGGCGGGCTGGATCTGGTCGATGACGGCTTCAACGGCCTGGAGTACACCCTTGCCCTGGTAGCGGTCCTTTTCACCGTCGCGGCGTTCGTTGGCTTCGAAGGCGCCGGTGGAAGCACCGGAGGGAACCGCGGCGCGGCCAAAGGTGTCGTCGTCGAGCAGGACCTCGACCTCGACGGTCGGGTTGCCCCGCGAGTCAAGGATTTCACGGGCGTGGATGGCATCAATGATGGCCATGGGAATGCTCCTGTTCGTTGGAACTTGGGATGGAAACTACAGCCAGGCCTGAAACGGGAGCCGCGCTGCCTGCTCCAAGCCTAGTGGAATCCCGTCCGGTAGTAAGGACCGGGCGGGTCAATCGGTAATGGGAGGCGCGGCGGCCGTAAAACGGCGGATGGCAGCCCGCAGCGCAGCCTCCGGGTCGATGCCGCGTTCGGTTGCCTGCCGCACCGTCTCAAACAGCAGGTCGCCGAGTTCCTTTTCTCTGTCCCAGCCGGGCACGGCATCGCCGGACGCGGCCCCGGAACCGGCTGCCGCAGCGGGAACACCGATGCCGGCCCGCCGGGCACGGTTCTGGGTTTTCGCGGCCAGGGCCAAAGCCGGAAGGGACGCGGGGATACCTTCGAAGGCACTGCTGCGCCGGGGTTTTTCCAGTCTCTTGGCGGCGTCCCAGGCCCGTTCGATTTCGGCGGGATCCCCGGTGGTGGAGTCCGCGGGCGTTCCGTCCGGATTGAAGACGTGAGGGTTGCGGCGGACCATTTTTGCGGTCAGGCCTTCGACCACGTCAAGGATGGAGAAGTTTCCGGCCTCCTCCTGCAGCCGGGCATGCAGCAGGACCTGGAACAGCACATCCCCCAGCTCGCCGCTGAGCTCTGCCGCGTCCTGTGCACCGGTGTGGCCTGTCTCCACCGCTTCGATGACCTCATAGGCTTCCTCGAGGAGATACTCCAGCAGGGACTCATGGGTCAGCGCGCCCGTCCAGGCGCAGCGGTCACGCAGCAGCGCGATGACCTGGGCCAGACGGCTGAAAGCCCGGCCCAGGTCATCGCTGCCTGGCTCCTGGCTAGCCACGGACGCGGTTGAAACCTTCGGTGATGTATTCGGCCAGGACCGCCCGTTCTTCGAGCGGGAGGAAAGCGGCGTTGGCCGCGTTCATGGTCAGTTCCAGGACATCGTCCAGGTCGTAGTCGAAGGTCTGTACCAGGAGGTCGAACTCATCGGTGAGGCTGACGCCGCTCATGAGGCGGTTATCAGTGTTGACGGTGACTACGAAACCGGTCTGGTAGAGCAGGTCGATCGGGTGGGATTCGATGTCCTCGCCGAAGGATTCCACTGCTCCGGTCTGCAGGTTCGAAGAGGGGCAGAGTTCCAGCGGGATACCGCGGTCCCGCACCCAGGCCGCGACCTCGCCCAGGGTAACCATGCCGACGGCGGTGTCCCCACCGGCGTCGGGCGCGTCTTCGTCTTCGAAGTCCACTTCAATGTCCTCGGCGATGCGCACGCCGTGGCCCAGGCGCAGCGCCCGGCCGTGGACCAGTGCGTCAACGATGCTCTCCACCCCGGCGGCTTCGCCGGCGTGGACGGTTACTGGGAACATCTGTTCGGCCAGAAACGTGAAAGCGTCCTTGAAACGCGAGGGCGGGAAGCCGTCTTCGGCACCGGCGATGTCGAATCCAACGGCTCCCCGGTCCCGGTGACGCACGGCCAGTTCGGCAATTTCCAGGCCGCGGTCTCCGTGGCGCATGGCGGTGATCAACTGGCCAACCTGGATCAGGTGGCCGTTCTCCCCGGCGTCAGCGACTCCGGCTTCCAAGCCGGCCTGGACTGCCTCCACTGCCTCATCCAGGCTCAGGTTCCCGCGCAGGTGCTGCTCGGGCGCCCAGCGGACCTCGGCATAAACGACGCCGTCCTCCACCAGGTCTTCAACGAACTCGCGGGCGACGCGGGTGAGGCCCTCACGGGTCTGCATCACGGCGATGGTGTGGTCGAAGGTCTCCAGGTAGCGCACCAGGGAGCCGGAGTTGGCTGATTCGCGGAACCACTCCCCCAGGGCCACGGGATCCGTGGATGGGAGGGTGTGGCCGGCAGCCTCGGCGAGCTCCACGATCGTGGCCGGGCGCAGCCCGCCGTCAAGATGATCGTGCAGGGAAACCTTGGGCAGGACGCGGATGTCGAAGGCGGAAAGGGCAGCGGGATGTGTAATGGGCTCAGTCACACGCCAACTCTACGTGAGCCGCACCACCGCGGGCCGGGGGCTGCCCGGACTTCGCTGGTGAGGACTTCGCTGGCTAGGATTTTGCTGGCTAGGATTTTTTCTCGGCAGGCTGGGCCGGCTCGGCCGGCTGAGCCAGCGGCTCTGGGGTATGCATCGGGGTGGGGCCGCGGAGTTTGTTGATGATCCGGTCGATGATCAGGCCGAGGACCAGCGCCACCGCAACGGCGACGACGACGGCGAGCAGGTGGTGTTCTTGGAACCAGGCTCCGGCGAGTGCCCCGATGGCCACCGAATAGGCTGCCCACAGCACCGCGGACAGCCCGGTGAGCGCAACGAACATCCGCCGCGGATAACGCGTTGCGCCGGCGGTCAGGTTCACCACCACACGTCCAACCGGGATAAAGCGGGCGATCAGGATCAGGGACACCGCGCGTTTGTCCAGTTCCTTGCGGGCCCAGACGAAGCCGCGCTGCATACGCGGGCCACGCATCCAGCGGAACCGGTCGGTCCGCAGTGTCCGGCCCAGGGCATAAGCGATGTTGTCGCCGATGAACGCTCCGGCGGCAGCGGCCAGGAGAATCAGCCAGAAGT
The DNA here is from genome assembly GCF_023167125.1 of Arthrobacter sp. Helios. Classification (NCBI taxonomy): domain Bacteria; kingdom Bacillati; phylum Actinomycetota; class Actinomycetes; order Micrococcales; family Micrococcaceae; genus Arthrobacter; species Arthrobacter sp. Helios. The sequence goes on along the minus strand of NZ_CP095402.1, from coordinate 492,101 downwards.
TGGGGCCGGATGCCGTGAAGATCAGGGCGGAGAGTCCCACTACCAGTGATTCACTGGGAATCGGCGGAAAGAACCCGTCCAGCAGGCAACAGGCAAAGAGCACCAGGTAAACCCAGGGAGCCCCTGAGTAAGCCAGGACGAAGCTGTTGATGTTGTCCATTACGGCGTCTAGCACGTCCAATGGGCGGCACTCCTCGAATCGGTATCTGTACCTACAACGATGCCATCTTAGAAAGAGTGCCCGCTATCGGGCATCACCCCCGTAGCACCCTGAACCTTCTCAGGGGTTAACCCTGACCTGCCCGGTGCTGCGAAGCAGACGCAGAATCGCTCAGCCCGCCCCGTCCTGGCGCGCAGAAGGACCGCAGGCCGGCGGCCTGCGGTCCTTCGCATGCCACGGCGGTCAGCTGATGCGGTCGATGATCAGCGGCGCGGCCGTCATCGGGTCCGGGGACACGGTGACCGCGTCCGCGAGGGCCTCCCGCGCACGCTCGAACTTCTCGGGGGTGTCGGTCAGCAGCGTCATCAGCGGGCTGCCGGCCTTGACCGTGTCTCCGGGCTTGGCATGCAGCCGGACACCGGCTCCGGCCTGCACGGCGTCTTCCTTCCGTGCCCTTCCGGCGCCTAGCCGCCAGGCGGCAACACCAACGGCCAGGGCATCGAGTTCGGTCAGCACGCCGTCAGCCGGGGCCAGGATCGTCTCCGATTCCCGCGCGACAGGCAGCTGCGCGTCCGGGTCGCCGCCCTGCGCGGAGATCATCCGCCGCCACACGTCCATGGCGCGGCCGTCCCTCAGCGCGGCTTCCGGGTCGGCATCGGGGCGTCCCGCCGCGGTGAGCATTTCCCGGGCAAGAGCCACGGTCAGGTCCACCACGTCGGATGGTCCGCCCCCGGCGAGGACCTCCACGGATTCCTCCACTTCGATGGCGTTCCCGGCGGTCAGACCGAGCGGGGTGGCCATGTTGGTGAGCAAGGCCACAGTGTTGACGCCGGCATCTTTACCGAGTGTGACCATGGTGCGGGCCAGTTCCCGGGCGTCCTCCACGTCCTTCATAAAGGCGCCCGAACCGACCTTGACGTCCAGGACCAGCGAGCCGGTGCCTTCGGCGATCTTCTTGCTCATGATGGAGGAGGCGATGAGCGGGATCGCTTCCACCGTTCCGGTGACGTCCCGCAGCGCGTAGAGCTTCTTGTCGGCGGGTGCCAGCCCGGCACCTGCCGCGCAGATGACGGCTCCGACGTCGGCCAGCTGGGCCATCATCTCCGCGTTGCTCAGGTCGGCGCGCCAGCCGGGGATGGCTTCAAGCTTGTCCAGGGTGCCCCCGGTGTGGCCGAGGCCGCGGCCGGAAAGCTGCGGAACGGCAACCCCGAAGACGGCGACCAGGGGTGCCAGCGGCAGGGTGATCTTGTCCCCCACTCCGCCGGTGGAGTGCTTGTCCGATGTCGGTTTGCCCAGGGCGGAAAAGTCCATCCGCTCCCCGGAGGCAATCATGGCGGCCGTCCACCGGGAGATTTCCTCCCGGTTCATGCCGTTAAGCAGGATCGCCATGTTCAGGGCCGCCATCTGCTCGTCGGCGATCGCGCCCCGGGTGTAGGCGTCGATCGTCCAGTCAATCTGCTCGGGCGTCAGTGTGCCGCGGTCCCGCTTGATTCGGATGATGTCAACGGTGTCGAACTGCTCGGAGCTCATTGCTTGTTGTCCCCTTCCAGGTGCTGGGGGCCGAAGGCATCCGGCAGCACCTCGTCCATCGTCTTGATCCCGCTGACGGTCAGCAGCTTCATGCCCGGTGCCCGGAATTCGTACAGCAGCTGGCGGCAGCGGCCGCACGGCATCAGGGTCTGCCCTTCACCGTCAACGCAGGTGAAGGCCAGCAGACGTCCGCCGCCGGTCATCTGCAGCTGGCTGATCATGGAGCATTCGGCACACAGAGTCAGCCCGTAGGACGCGTTTTCGATATTGCAGCCCGAAACGATCCGTCCGTCGTCGGTCAGCGCTGCGGCGCCCACCGGGAACCGGGAGTACGGGACGTAGGCGTGGGCCATGGCGTCACGGGCCGCGTCCTGCAGCACCTCCCAGTCAATTTCCGGTTCTGCAATCTCCGGTTCCGTCCCGCCGCTGGCGGCCGCTGGATTCTGGTGATTCTCCTGCATGGTTTCCTGCCGCCTAACCCTTGATGTATGGAATGCCGCTGGCAGCCGGGGCACGTGATTTACCCACCACGCCGGCGACGGCGAAGATGGTCACCACGTAGGGCAGCATGGCCAGGAACTGGTTCGGGACGGGGGTGCCGAGGAGGCTCAGCACCGACTGCAGGTTCGAGGCGAAGCCGAAGAGCAGGGCGGCGAAGAGGGCTCCGATCGGGTTCCAGCGGCCCAGGATAAGGGCCGCCAGGGCGATGTACCCCTGACCCGAGGTCATGTCCCGGTTGAAGGAGGACACCGAAACCAGCGTGAAGAAGGCACCGCCCACGCCGGCCACTGAGCCTGCCAGCAGCACGTTGTAGAACCGGGTGCGGTTGACGTTCACGCCCAGCGTGTCGGCAGCCTTGGGGTGCTCGCCCACGGCCCGGGTGCGCAGCCCCCACTTGGTGTGGAACAGGCCGAAGTAGATCGCTGCCACGGCCACGTACATCAGGTAGCCGATCACGGACTGGTCAAAGAGGATCGGGCCGATGATCGGAATGTCTTCCAGCAGCGGGATCGGGATCTTATCCAGGCGCGGCGGCGAGTTCCATGTCTCAGGGTCGGCGCTGAGCACCGTCGAGAAAAGGAACCCGGTCAGGCCGGAGACCAGCACGTTCAGGACGACGCCGACGATCACCTGGTTCACGATGTATTTGATGCTGAAGACTGCCAGCACCAGGGAGACCAGGACACCGGCGACAGCGGCGGCGAAAAGGCCCACAAAGGCGTTCCCGGAGAGGGAGCCCGCGACGGCGGCGGCAAAGGCACCAAAGAGCAGCTGGCCCTCAATGGCGATGTTCACAACACCGGAGCGTTCGCAGAGCACCCCGGAGAGGGAACCGAAGATCAGCGGGAACGCCAGTGTGAAGGATCCTGCGAGCAGGCCGTAGAGGGCCACGCTGGGACTGCGGGCGCTGCCAACGGACCAGGTCAGGAAGGCGGCGATGAAGAACACCGCGAATACGGCGATCAGCCAGCCCGGCACGGGCTGGTAACGGCTCACCAGGAAGGCGGCATACGCTGCGGAGGCCAGCAGGACCACCGAGGAAATCCAGCCGACCGCCATGGCCGAAGCCACGATATTCGGCAGCTGGATGGCGGCGTCATCCTCGGTGAGCCTGAACGTCACCTCGCTGGCCGGCGCGCCAAGCCCGAAAATGAGGAAGGCCAGGATCGCCAGGCATCCCAACAGGATCGGAGTCTTCCAGCTGCGGATGGCCTGGACGGCAGCAGGCTGCCCGGCGGAAGCAAGGGTGGTTGCGGTGCTCATGCTGCTCCTCCGGCTGCGGCGTTAGTGGTGGTGCGCTTGCCCGATGTTTTGAAGGCACCAGGCGGTGGAATCCGAAAGATGGACCGGACCAGCGGAGGCGCGGCGATGAACAGGACGATCAGCGACTGGACCACCAGGACAATGTCGATACTGGTTCCGGTGCTGGTCTGCATGGTGACGCCTCCTGCGCGGAAGGCTCCGAACAGCAGGCCCGCGGCAAAGGTCCCCCACGGTGAGGAGCGGCCGAGCAGGGCGACGGTAATGGCGTCGAAGCCAAAGCTGGCCGCCACACCGGAGGTGAGTACCTTCTCAGTGCCGGAGACCTGCGCGACGCCGGCCAGACCGGCAAGGGCGCCGGCGATCAGCATAACAATCACGTAGCCCTTGGTGGTGCTGATGCCGGCGTTGCGTGCGGCAGCCGGGTTGGCGCCCACTGCGCGCAGTTCGAAGCCGACGGTGGAGCGGTTGAGCAGCCACCAGATGAACACGGTCGCGGCGATGGCCATGATGAAACCCCAGTGCAGCCGGAATCCCTCACCGAGCAGCGGCGGGAACATCGCGGTGCTGTCCAGCTGGGGGCTGATGGGGTTGGTGGAGCCCGGGCGCTGGAAGCCCGGTGTGGTGAGCAGGAAGAGCACCAGCTGGATAGCAATGTAGTTCAGCATGATGGTCACAATGACCTCGTGCGCACCGGTTCGGGCTTTCAGGAGACCGGCGATCCCGCCCCAAAGGGCGCCGCCGACGGCTCCCGCGATCACCACAACCAACAGGTGCAGCCCCACCGGCAGGTGCCAGCTGAAACCGACCCAGGCCGCCAGGGTGGCACCGATGATGATTTGGCCCTGGGCACCAATGTTGAACATCCCGGCCCGGAAGGCCAGGGCGACTCCGAGGCCGGCGCAGATCAGCGGGGTCGCGACGGTCAGGGTCTGGGTCAGCGGATAGATCATCCGGGAGAAGCTGTCGGCCTCGAAATTGAAGACCGATCCCTGGAAGAGGGCGATGTAGGCTCCCGAAGCCGCCGACCAGGCAGCCCCCAGCAGGTCTGTTGGGCGGCTGAAGAAGTAGCCCGCGGAGTTGGCGACGGCTTCGTCGGTGACGGCAATGAGCAGGCCGCCGAGGATCAGAGCCATCAGGACTGCCAGAACCGAGACCAGCGCATTGCCGGTGACTATCCGGTGCAGGACCGATTCATTGCCGCCCTCGGGGCGGAGCTCGGAACCGGAGACCGGTACGGCGGGCGGCGGAAGCGCCCCGCCGGCCGTTTCCGCGGCGGTCAGCAGCCGCGTGTCTTCAGCGGCTGCCACATCCTTGCTGCGGGCATCCTCTGATTTGCTGCCTTTTTCCTCCGGGCTCACTGTGTCCCTTCCTCAGTCTCACGGTCATGCGAAAGTGCTTCATCGGCGCCCATCCCGGCCATCATCAGGCCAAGGACACCGCGCGGGGTGTTGCCGGGGACAATCCCCATGAGCCTGCCGCCGTAGAGGACGGCAATCCGGTCAGCCAGCTCCAGGACCTCGTCCAGTTCGGTGGACACGATCAGGACCGGTGTGCCGCCGTCGCGTTCCGCCACGATCCGCTTGTGCAGGAACTCGATGGACCCGACGTCGACGCCGCGGGTCGGCTGAGACGCGATGAACAGTGAGAGCGGCCGCGAAAGTTCGCGGGCCATCACGACTTTCTGCTGGTTGCCGCCGGAGAGTGTTCCCGCTGCCGACTCCGCCGACTGCGTGCGGATGTCGAACTCCTTGATCTTCTCGGCGGCGTTGGCGGCAACAACTGCGGGGCGCATGGACAGCCCACGCGCGAACGGTGCCTTCTTGTAGCGGTTCAGGATCAGGTTTTCCGCCACCGAGAAGGGCCCGACGAGCCCGTCAACGCTGCGGTCCTCGGGCACGAAGCCCACACCGGCGTCGATGATCTGGTCAGCGCGCCGGCCAACGAGTTCTTTGCCGTCGAGCTGGATGGAGCCGCTTACGTGGTCCTGCAGGCCCATCACGGCTTCGGTGAGTTCGGTCTGCCCGTTGCCCTGGACACCGGCGACGGCGAGGATCTCGCCCTTGGCGATCTCGAAGCTCACGTGGTCCACCATGGCCTGGCCGGAGTCTGAAAGCACCACCAGGTCCCGGACCTGGAAGGTGGCCGCACCGGGCTCGGCCGGGGCCTTTTCCAAGGTCAGGCTGACGGAGCGGCCCACCATCATGGCAGCCAGTTCCGAGGTGCTGGCGCTGGGCGGAGCGTCGCCGACCACCTGGCCGCGGCGGATCACAGTGATCACGTCCGAGACGGCCTTTACCTCGCGCAGCTTGTGGGAGATGAAGACCACGGACTTTCCGTCCTCGGTCAGCTGGCGCATGATGGCGAGCAGCTCATCCGTCTCGCGCGGGGTGAGGACGGCGGTGGGCTCGTCCAGGATCAGGACTTCCGCGTCCCGGATCAGGGCCTTGATAATTTCCACGCGCTGCTGCACGCCCACCGGCAGGTCTTCAACGACTGCCTCGGGATCGACGTCGAACCCGTACTGGTCGGAGATCTGCCGGATCCGGGCCTTGGTGGTTTCCAGGTTCAGGGTGCCGGCGAACTTGGTGCTCTCATGTCCCAGCGCAACGTTTTCCGCAACGGTGAAGACGGGCACCAGCATAAAGTGCTGGTGGACCATGCCGATTCCTGCGGCCATGGCGTCACCGGGGCCGGAGAAGACCACCGGTTTGTCGTTGACCAGGATTTCACCCTCGGTGGGTTCATAGAGGCCGTACAGGACGTTCATCAGCGTCGATTTGCCGGCACCGTTCTCACCCAGCAGGCTGTGTACCTGCCCGGGCTCGATCACCAGGTCTATGTGGTCGTTGGCCACCAGCGTGCCGAAGCGCTTGGTAATGCCCTTAAGTTCGAGTTTCACAACCCCAACCAATCTGTTTGAGTCTGAGTGTTTGGGTTCCCGGAAGGAAGACTACCGGGACCAGAACAAACCGCCGCCCGCCCCGCTGCGGTGCAGCCGGGGCGGACGGCGGTTGAGTTCACTGCATGCCCGAATTACTTGGGGCTGGCGGCGGAATCCACGGTGATTTCACCGGAGATGATCTTGGCCTTGATTTCGTCCACTGCGGTCTTCACGTCCGCAGGTACAGCGCTTTCCTGGTCATGGAACGGGGCCAGTGCGACGCCGCCGTTCTCCAGGGTTCCGACGTACGGGGTGGCGTCGAAGTTGCCGTCCACGTCAGAGGAGATGACGGTTTCCACCGCGTCGCCCATCAGCTTCATAACCGAGGTGAGGATGTATTCCTGGCCGGTGCCCGCGGTCTCGAAACCGTCGGAGTCGACCCAGACCACCTTGTTGGTGCCGCCGTTGGCGTTCGCTTCAACCACCGCGTCCAGGGTGCCGGTTCCGACCGGTCCGGCCACGGGCATGATGATGTCCGCACCCTCGTTGAGGAAGTTCTGCGTGGTGGTCTTACCGGCACCGGTGTCGGTGAAGTTGCCGATGAAGGAACCGGTCTGGTCTGCCTTGTTCCAGCCGAGCAGTTCAACGTTGGCGCTGTTCTGCTCGTTGTAGTACTCAACACCGTCCGCGAAGCCATCCATGAAGATGGTGACGGTGGGGATGTTGATGCCGCCGTAGGTGGCCACCTTGCCGGTTTCGGAGGTGCCGGCAGCTACGTAGCCTGCCAGGAAGGCAGCCTGCGCCGTATCATAGATGATCGGCTTGACGTTATCCAGTTCGATGCTGTTGTCATCAACGATCGCGAAGTTGCTCTCGGGGTTCGCGGTAGCAACTTCCTTCGTGGCGTCTGCCAGGAGGAAGCCAACGGTGACGGTGATGTCGCAGCCGTTCTGGACCACCATGGAGTCCAGGTTCGGCAGGAAGTCGGTCTCGGACTGGGACTCGGCAGTCTTGATCTCAATGCCGAGGTCCTTCTCCGCGGCCTGCAGGCCCTCGAAGCTGGACTGGTTGAACGAGCGGTCATCGAACCCGCCGGAGTCCGAAACCATGCACGCCAGGAAATCGCTGCTGGCGCTGCTGCCGCTGCTGGCTGTGTCCGAGGCAGCGTCTTCCTCGGGAGCGGCACCGCAGCCGGCCAGCAGAAGCGCCGAAGCGCCCAGCATGGCGGCGGAAATACCGGCATTGCGCTTTATGCTGCGCGGAAAATTCTTCAATGTTCCTCCAGAAAAGAAAAGGGGTCCACCCGTTGGAGTCTGCAGCACGGCCATCCGGTTGAACGGCCTCGCGCGCAGGCGCGTGTGGTGCGCGCCCCTTACCTCAGCGGAGCGCAGCAGACCCAACCATAGTGGCATGTGGCGCAAACCACCTACGATCTGGGAGCGCTGAAGAACATCGTTTGTATGTTGTTATCAATGCCGCGGTGCCGGCCGCTCCGATTGGGGGCTTATCGGAGCCGGTTGGACTAGTGGCGCAGCCCGCGTGCCGCCCGGACCGCAGCCGCAGCCATCACCGAAACGCCGCAGCTGATGGAGAGCTCATCGGGGTTGTAGTCCCCCCGGTGCAGGTCGTAGGTTTCACCGCCGGGCGTGCGGGTTCCCAGCCGCATCATGGCACCGGGAACGGCCTGGGTCATCCAGGCGAAGTCTTCCCCACCCATGGACTGCGGCGTGAGCACCACGGAGTCTTCACCCAGTTCGGCCCGTGCGGAGGCTTCAATGAGCCCGGTCTCAGTCTCGGAGTTGATCACCGGCGGAACGCCGCGGGTGTGCTCAAGCGCCACCTCCACCCCGTAGGGTGCCGCGACTTCCCGGACGACGTCGTCAAGCAGCTTGCCCGCCGCGTACCAGGCCTCGGCATCGAGGCAGCGCATGGTTCCGGCAAGAAAGCCGTGCCCCGGAATCGCGTTGGGCGCCGATCCGGCGTGGATTTGGCCCCAGACCACGGAAACGCCGCTGCGCACATCGATCCGGCGGGACAGGACAGCGGGAACACTGACCGCAATCTGTCCCAGGGCGAACACCAGGTCTTCGGTCAGGTGCGGACGGGAGGTATGGCCGCCCCGTCCGGAGAGTTCAATCCGGATCGTGTCGGACGCCGAGGTAATGGCACCGATGCGGGTGCCCACCTGCCCGACGTCGACCCGCGGATCGCAGTGCAGCGCCAGAATCCGGGGCACACCTTCGAGGATGCCCTGTTCGATGACGGAAAGGGCACCGCCGGGCATCACCTCTTCGGCCGGCTGGAAGATGACGCGGATGCGGCCGCCGAGGCTGCCTTCCGCATCCAGACGGGCAAGCACCTTGGCCGCCCCCAGCATTACCGTCGTGTGGATGTCATGCCCGCATGCGTGGGTGATCCCGGTGTTGACGGACGCGTAGGGCAGACCCGTCTCCTCGAGCACGGGAAGCGCATCAATGTCCGCGCGCAGGCCGAGCTGGATGGGGCCGTCGCCGATGTCAACGTAGGCGCCGGTGCCGGAGAGCCGCTTCGGCTGCAGGCCGGCGGCCTCCAAGGCTTCGATAATCCGGTCCGTGGTGCGGAATTCCTTGTGCGAGAGTTCCGGATGGGAGTGGAGGTCCCGCCGGAAATCGATCAACTCACCCAGGATCGGAGCAACACTGCCCCTGATTGACGGTACGGGCGAGTTACTCAGCGAGGTTGTCTGCACATGTTCAAGGTTAGCCAACCTGCGCTGGCTTGCGGGAACCAGTTGGCTTTAAGACTTCACGAACGCTCATAACACCGCGGGCCGAAGCCCCGGCGGCTTACAGTACGTCCGTGTCGCCGCTGGCCTTGAGGTGCTCCACGGCCTTCTTCACGGCCTGGGCATGATCCTTGGTGGTCACCAGCAGGGCATCAGGTGTGTCAACAATAACGACGTCCTCGATGCCGATGAGGGCGATCACGCGCTTGGTGTCGGAGACAACGATTCCCGAGGCGTCCTCGGAGTAGACGCGGGCACCCTCACCCATGACCGTCAGCTCCGAGTTCTGCTCGGCCGGGTTCAGCCGGCCGATCGCAGCGAAGTCGCCGACGTCGTCCCAGCTGAAAATCCCGGGAATCATTGCCACGTCACCGGCGGCGGCGGCCGGTTCGGCTACCGCGTAGTCAATGGCGATCTTGGGCAGCGTGGGCCAGACCCGGAGGACCACTTCGCGGCGGCTCGGAGTGTCCCAGGCCGCGGCGATCTCCATGATCCCGGCGTGGAGCTCGGGTTCATTCGCCTGCAGGTGCTTGAGCATGAGTGCCACCGGAGCAACGAACATTCCTGCGTTCCAGCTGTAGTTGCCGCTGCGCAGGTAGGAGCGGGCCGTGTCTTCGGAGGGCTTCTCCACGAACTCGACGACGGCGTGGGCGCTGGGAGCGCCGGCAATGTCCAGTGCTTCACCTGCGCGGATGTAGCCAAATCCCGTGGACGGGTGGGTGGGATGGATGCCGATGGTCACGATGTAGCCCTGGGCGGCGGTGTGGATCGCCTCGCGGACTGTCTCCTGGAAGACCTCGACCGGGGTGATGACCTGGTCCGCGGCGAAGGACCCCATGATGATGGACGGGTCGCGCTGGTACAGGATGGCTGCTGCCAGCCCGATCGCGGCAGCGGAATCCTTCGGCTCGCTCTCCAGCACCAGGTTCTCCGGCTGAATCTCCGGCAGCTGGGCCAGCACGGCGGCCCGGTGGAGCTGGCCGGTGACAACCATGACCCTGTCTTCACTGAGTTCCGTCAGACGGTCATAGGTGGCGCGGATCAGGGTGGAGCCCGAACCAGTCAGGTCATGCAGGAACTTCGGAGCCGCAGCCCGCGACAGCGGCCACAGCCTGGTTCCAACGCCGCCAGCAGGAATAACGCCGTAAAAGCGTTTGAAGACGCCGGCGTCCGGAGTGGAACCCGCGTTCACATTTTTCATTTCAGTACTCATCAGTGCCAAGGTTAGCTGAACGTTCCCTCCGGCCTGCTGAAGCCCCGCCTAAGCGGGCGAAGGTTGTCCTGGCACAGATGACAGGCAGTGTAAGCCAGGTCACACAATAGGGGAACCTAAATTGATCCCGGCCCTACCGGGACCTAGATTATGCTTGAGCCTATAAGTGCTCTCGCACCGGCGTCATCACTGCGTGGAAGACGCGCTAGCGCCGCTGCGTTGCAGGGAGGAAAATTCAGTGTCGAAGTTACCAGCAGGCACGCTCTACCGCGGCCGCGAAGGCCAGTGGTCCTGGGTTGCCCATCGGATTACTGGCGTGGTGATCTTCTTCTTCCTTTTGGTCCATGTCTTGGATACCTCGTTGGTGCGCGTGTCGCCCGAGGCCTACAACGTGGTCATCGGAGCGTACAAGAACCCCATTATGGGTATCGGTGAGCTCGGCCTGGTCGCCGCCATCGTGTTCCACGCCTTTAACGGCATCCGGGTCATTCTTATCGACTTCTGGAAGAAGGGCCCCAAGTACCAGCGTCAGCTGCTGTGGGGCGTGGTCGGCCTGTGGGCCGTGACCATGATCGGCTTCTCCATTCGCCACATTCCCATCATTCTCGGGGGTCACTAAATCATGAGCACGAATATTGAAGCCCCCCGGGCCGGACGCATCTCCCCCAGGTACACCCGCAGCAAGTCAGGGAAGGGCAACTTCGAGATGTTCGCATGGCTTTTCATGCGCATTTCCGGTGCACTCCTCGTCGTGCTGATCTTCACCCACCTGATCATGAACCTGGTTCTCGGCGATGGCATCAAGGCTATCGACTTCGGCTTCGTCGCCGGCAAGTGGGCCTCTCCGCTGTGGCAGATCTGGGACCTGGTCATGCTTTGGCTTGCCATGCTCCACGGCACCAACGGTGTCCGCACGATCATCAACGACTACGCAGAGAAGAACTCCACGCGGATGTGGCTCAAGACGGTTCTCTACTCCGCCACCGTGGTCATCATCGTCCTCGGCACCCTCGTGATCTTCACGTTCGATCCGTGCCCGGCCAACGCCACGCTGGACCAGCTGCCGTCCTTCTGCCCGGCCCCGTAGGCCCGGAGCGGTACCGCAGCACTCCCTGAGTAAGACCTGAGTAAGGTTCAGTTTCAACAGAAAGAGCATCTGGTATGCAGGTCCATAAGTACGACGTCGTCATTGTCGGCGCCGGCGGCGCCGGTATGCGTGCCGCCATCGAATCCGGACAGCGCGCGCGGACGGCGGTACTGACCAAGCTGTACCCGACCCGCTCCCACACGGGCGCGGCACAGGGCGGCATGTGCGCAGCACTGGCCAACGTAGAAGAAGACAACTGGGAGTGGCACACCTTTGACACGGTCAAGGGCGGCGACTACCTGGTTGACCAGGACGCAGCTGAGGTCATGGCCAAGGAAGCCATTGACGCAGTGCTGGACCTGGAAAAGATGGGGCTGCCGTTCAACCGCACGCCCGAAGGCCGCATTGACCAGCGCCGTTTCGGCGGCCACACCCGTGACCACGGCAAGGCCCCGGTTCGACGTGCCTGCTACGCAGCAGACCGCACCGGCCACATGATCCTGCAGACGCTGTACCAAAACTGCGTCAAGCACAACGTGGAGTTCTACAACGAGTACTACGTGCTGGACCTCCTGACTGTCACCGACAGCTTCGGGCAGAAGCGCGTGGCCGGCGTCGTCTCCTATGACCTCGCCACCGGCGAACTGCACGTTTTCCAGGCCAAGTCCGTAGTCTTCGCCTCCGGCGGCGCAGGCAAGGTCTTCAAAACGACGTCCAATGCCCACACCCTCACCGGTGACGGCATGGGCATCGCCTTCCGCAAGGGCATCCCCCTGGAAGACATGGAGTTCATCCAGTTCCACCCGACCGGCCTGGCCGGTCTGGGCATCCTGCTCTCCGAGGCAGCCCGCGGCGAGGGCGCCATCCTGCGCAACTCCGAGGGTGAGCGCTTCATGGAACGCTACGCACCGACCATCAAGGACCTGGCGCCGCGTGACATCGTGGCCCGCTCGATGGCGAACGAAGTCCGTGAAGGCCGCGGCTGCGGCCCGAACAAGGACTACGTCCTCCTGGACCTGACCCACCTGGAGCCGGCGCACATCGATGCCAAGCTCCCGGACATCACGGAATTCGCCCGGACCTACCTGGGTGTGGAGCCGTACACCGAGCCGGTTCCCGTCTTCCCGACGGCGCACTACGTGATGGGCGGTATCCCGACCAACATCAAGGCTGAGGTCCTCCAGGACAACGACACCGTCATTCCGGGCCTCTACGCCGCCGGCGAGGTTGCCTGCGTATCCGTCCACGGCTCCAACCGTCTGGGCACCAACTCGCTGCTGGACATCAACGTCTTCGGCAAGCGTGCCGGCATCTACGCCGCGGAGTACGCGCTGCAGGCCGATTTCGTTGACCTGCCGGAGGATCCGGAAGCCGAGACCATCGCGCTGCTTGACGTGGTTCGCAATTCCGAGGGAACCGAGCGTGTCTCTGAGATCCGCCGTGACCTTCAGAACACCATGGACGCCAACATGCAGGTGTTCCGCACCGCGGAGACCATCAACCAGGTGCTCTCCGATATCGCGGATCTCGAAGAGCGCTACAAGAAGATCAATGTTCAGGACAAGGGCAAGCGCTTCAACCTTGACCTGCTCGAGGCCGTAGAGCTGGGCTTCCTGCTCGAACTGGCCAAGGTCATGACGGTTGCAGCGCTGCACCGCGAGGAATCGCGCGGCGGCCACTTCCGTGAAGACTTCCCGGACCGTAATGACGAGAAGTTCATGCTGCACTCCATGGCCTACAAGGTCGATGAAGCGGACAACGCCGAGCACACCGCCGGCATCCGGCTCGATACCAAGCCGGTTATTTTCACGCGCTACGAGCCGATGGTGAGGAAGTACTAATGACAACGGAAACAGCAGAGCCGGCCTCAAAGGTCGATCTGACCGAAGCCACCGGGGGTGAAATCCCCTCCTTCGACATCACGCTGAAGGTCCGCCGCTACAACCCGGAGATCTCTGACGAGGCTCACTGGGACGAGTGGACCCTCACCATGTACGGCACCGACCGCGTGCTCGATGCACTGCACAAGGTCAAATGGGAACACGACGGTTCCGTTTCCTTCCGCCGCTCCTGCGCCCACGGCGTCTGCGGGTCCGATGCCATGCGCATCAACGGCCGCAACCGCCTGGCCTGCAAAACGCTGCTGAAGGACCTGGACACGTCCAAGCCCATCCTGGTGGAGCCCATCAAGGGCCTCCCGGTGGAGAAGGACCTGATCGTGGACATGGAACCGTTCTTCCAGTCCTACCGCGAGATCATGCCCTTCCTCGTCTCCAAGGGCCACGAGCCGACGAAGGAGCGCCTGCAGTCCGCTGAGGACCGTGAACGCTTCGACGACACCACCAAGTGCATCCTCTGCGCCGCCTGCACCTCGTCCTGCCCGGTCTTCTGGACCGATGGACAGTACTTCGGCCCGGCGGCAATCGTGAACGCCCACCGCTTCATCTTCGACTCGCGCGACGACGCCGGAGATATGCGCCTGGAGATCCTGAACGACAAAGAGGGCGTGTGGCGCTGCCGCACCACCTTCAACTGCTCGGAAGCATGCCCCCGCGGCATCCAGGTCACGAAGGCTATTTCAGAGGTCAAGCAGGCCATCCTGAACCGCTCCATCTAAGCAGCACAGCGGGCGGAAGGTTTCCGCCCGAAAGACAGCGGCCCCGGTCATCACCGGGGCCGCTGTCTTTTTGCATTTCACCGGCCGCCGGGCCGGTGCTCGTTCCATCCGGGTGCTTTTCCCGCGTTCCGGCAGACGGGCTAGGGTTTATTTATGCCAGCGTTCGAATCCGTCTCCTTTCCCGGCGCCAACGGGACCACACTGGCCGGGACCATGGACATCCCGGACGGTGACCCGCTCGGCTGGGCCGTGTTCTGCCACGGATTCGCCCTGGGGAAGAACAGTGCGGCTGCTTCCCGCATCTCCAAGGGCCTGTCGGCCCAGGGTATTGGGGTGCTTCGTTACGACGCCGCCGGCCTGGGCAGGTCAACCGGCACCTGGGCGGACGGATCCTTCAGCACCAAGGTCGCGGACCTCCTCAATGCCGTGGACTACCTGCGGTCACGGGACCGGCCCGTCACGCTGCTGGTGGGGCATTCCCTCGGCGGCGCAGCTGCCCTGGCCGCAGCACACGCGGTTCCCGGGCTCGCCGCCCTGGTGACCATAGCGGCTCCCTTCCGCCCCTCGCACGTGGTGCACCTCTTCGAAGACGAGCTGGAGACCATCGCCCGGCAGGGGCACGCGGCGGTTACCCTCGGTGGGCGGACCCTGACCATCCGGCAGGAATTGGTCGATGACCTGCGCAGCCACGACCTGGCCGGGCGCATCAGCAGCCTCGGCGTCCCGCTGTTGGTGATGCATTCACCGCAGGACGGCACCGTGGACGTGGACAATGCCTCGGAGATCTTCCTGGCAGCCCGTTCGCCGCGCAGCTTCGTCTCCCTGGAGGGAGCCAGCCACCTGATGCCGGACCGGGAGCAGACAACCCGTGCGGCTGACATCATCGCCGCGTGGTCGCGCGTCTACCTGCGGCGGGCACGTGAAGCGCAGTTAGGGGAAGCGCAGCTAGGGCAGCACAGCTAGGGGAAGCGCAGCCGCGGGAAGACAGCGGGCACGCGGGCAGCGCAGGCGGACTCGCCTAACCTCCGAGGGCCAATTCCTCGCGAAGGATCCAGAGTCCCTTCTCGTCGTGCTCGAAGACTCCGATCCGGTCCACCGTGAAACTCGCCTCATATCCGCTGAGTGAGGTGAGGGCCTCGTCCATGCCCGCTTCACTGACGTCGTGGGCAACCGTGACGTGCGGGTGGTAGGGGTAGGGCGTCTTATGCTCCAGCGGCCCGCGCTGGAGCTCCCGGTGCAGGCGTGCGCACTCTTCGAACCCTTCGGCCACGTTGACGTACACGACAGGGGTCACCGGCCGGAACGACGAGGTGCCGCGCAGGGTCACCGTGAAGGGGCGGTGCGCTGCGGTCACCTGCCGGACGTGGCGCAGCGCGGACGGCCAGTCCGATGCCGGGGTGGTGGTAACCAGGGTGATGTGGGCTGGAATAACCGATGCCATCGGGTCGCCGAAGGACGCACGCGCCCGCTTCAGATAGGAGGCGATGGGCTCCGGAACAGGAATGACAATCCCTACCTGGCACTCCGTTTCGGGCATCCGTGTGCGGCCGCCGCGCGCTGCGCCGGTTGGAATCTGCACCGTCGAGTTCGTGTAGCCCATAAGGATTAGCGGGTGCTGGAACCCAGTGGCAGGAAACCCATCTTCTCGTACACATCGGCCAGTGTAGCCGACGCCGTTTCCCGGGCTTTCAGTGCGCCGTGGGCGAGGAGCCGGTCGAGTTCCGCCGGATCGTCCAGCAGTTGCAGTGCCCGCTCGCGGATCGGGCGGATGTGCTCGGTGACGGCGTCTGCCAGATCAACCTTGAGGTGTCCGTACATCTTTCCTTCATACTCCTTCACCAGCGTGTCAACGCTGCGTCCGGTGATGAGCGAATAGATGGAGAGCAGGTTGGAGACTCCCGGCTTGGCCTCGCGGTCGAAGCGGATTTCGGTCCCGTCATCGGTGACAGCGGACTTGATCCGCTTGGCGATGACCTTGTCCGGGTCCAGCAGATTGATCAGGCCCGCAGGCGACGCTGCGGACTTGGACATCTTCGCGGCCGGGTTCTGCAGATCGTAGATCTTCGCCGAGTCCTTCTGAATGAAGACCTCCGGGACCGTGAAGGTCTCGCCGTAGCGGCTGTTGAACCGCTTGGCCAGGTCCCGGCTCAGTTCAACGTGCTGGCGCTGGTCCTCTCCTACGGGCACACCGTGCGGCTGGTAGAGAAGGATGTCCGCAACCTGCAGGATCGGATAGGTGAAGAGGCCCACGGAAGCGGCGTCGGCACCAAAGCGCTGCTGCTTGTCCTTGAACTGCGTCATGCGGGAAGCCTCACCGAAACCCGTCAGGCAGTTAAGCACCCAGGCCAGCTGAGCGTGCTCCGGGACCTGCGATTGGACAAAAAGGGTGGCGCGCTCGGTGTCCACTCCCCCGGCGATGTACTGCGCGGCGGTAACCCGGGTCCGCTTGCGCAGGTCCTCGGGATCCTGCGGCACCGTGATGGCGTGCAGGTCCGGAATGAAGAAGTAGGCGTCGTACTGCTCCTGCAGCCGGACCCAGTTCACAAGGGCACCAAGGTAGTTGCCCAGGTGCAGGGAGTCCGCGGAAGGCTGCATCCCGGAGAGGATGCGCTGGCGTGGTGCAGGTGTGGAGGTGGTTTCAGTCATCTTTTCTGGACCTCAGAACTGATAGTCGACCACGACGGGGGCGTGGTCAGAGAAACGGGCATCGTAGGTGGCGGCGCGGTCGACGACGGCGCTCAGTGCGCGGTCGGCGAGCCCGGGAGTGGCCATGTGGTAATCGATGCGCCAGCCGGCGTCGTTGTCGAAGGCCTGGCCTCGCCAGGACCACCAGGTGTACGGACCGGGAACCTCGCCGGCAAGCTTCCGGGCGACGTCGACGTAGCCGATCTCCTCACCAAGGAAACGGTCGAAGTAGGCACGTTCTTCGGGCAGGAAACCGGCCCGTTTGACGTTGCCCTTCCAGTTCTTGATGTCCAGGGTGGTGTGGCCCACGTTCAGGTCGCCGACGATCAGTGCGTAGTCGCTGGTTGCTGCCAGTACGGGCAGCCGCGCCGCCATCACGTCCAGGAAGCGGTATTTGTCCTCCTGCTTGGGGGTTCCGGCTTCACCCGAGTGCACGTACGCGCTGACAACGGTCAGCAGTTTCTCCTCACCATCCACGGGCACCTTGAAGTCTGCTTCGACCCAGCGGCCGGACAGGGCGAAGTAGTCTTCGCCGATGTGTTCGCGCACAGCAACAGGTTCCTGCCGCGAGGCGATCGCCACACCGGCCCGGCCCTTGGCCTCGGCTTCGGCGTGGAGGATGTGCCATTCGTCTCCGAGCAGCTCACGGACAATCTTGTCCGGCGCGCGCACCTCCTGCAGGCAGAGGATGTCGATGTTCCGCTCCGCCAGCCAATCGGCCATGCCGCGCTTGTACGCGGCGCGGATTCCGTTGACGTTGACCGTCGCGATTCTCAGTGTTCCCAGTGCCGATGCGGGGCTGGGCTCCCCTGCAGATGCCATGCTCACGCCAATAACCATACCCCTCGGTAGCTTGCGGGTTCATCTTGGCCGGTCTGCCGGCAAAGCGGCATGCGGCCTGCGCAGGTGATGCGCGGATCAGTCGACGAGCGTGCCCTCGACCGGGCCGCCGTCGTCCTTCTTCATCATGCCGCGGGCATTGTGCGCGGTGATTTCTATCGTCTCGATCGCCCGTTCCACCTGGCCCTCGTCACTGCCGAGGTTCTCGCGGATCACCCGGGACTGCACCTGGATGATCTTGAAGCTGTGATCCAGCTTCTGGTCGCGCAGAGTGGTTGCCTCATCCATGACCTGCACAGACGGAGCACCCCCCGCTGCACGGTTCAGCGAGTCCTGTGCCTCCGCCAGCTTTGCGCCGGCCTTCCGGGCAGCCCCGCGGATGCTGAAGACCACAAAGGCGAACAGGAGCAGCCACCCGAGGGAGATAATCACCACCAGCCAGCCAACGACGTCGTTCTCATTGGCGGCGAAGATCACGGCCACGATGAACACAAACACCATAAGGGTGGTGCCGATGGTGGCCATCTTGCGGCTGATTCCCCTGCCGGGGCTGGATGCTGGCGGCGTTTTGCCGTTAGGGATGGACTGCATGGGTTTATTCTCTCAAAAATTCATGCAGATCGATTCCGCTTACCCCCACGGCGAAACCCGGAGCGGCGGATTGCTCTTGGCTGCGGTTACGCGGGCCTGCCGGTTGCCGGGCGGGTGGCCCTGCTGGGAGGCTGGTGCGATGGAGATTCAGGCAGTGACCGGAGACATCACCCGGCGGTCCGTGGACGCCGTGGTGAATGCCGCGAACTCCTCCCTGCTTGGGGGCGGCGGCGTTGATGGCGCGATCCACCGGGCCGCCGGGCCGGAACTGCTCGAGGCGTGCCGTGCCCTGCGGGCCGGAGACTACCGGGACGGACTTGCAGTCGGCCAGGCAGCGGTTACCGAGGGGTTTGCCTTGCCGGCACGCTGGGTCATCCACACCGTCGGCCCCAACCGGCACGCCGGCCAGACAGATCCCCGTCTGCTCGCGGCAGCGTTTCGGAACAGCCTGGACGCGGCGGTCTCACTGGGTGCGGCATCGGTCGCGTTTCCGGCAATCAGCGCCGGAGTCTACGGGTGGGACGCCGGAACAGTCGCGGAGATTGCCGTGCGGACCGTCCGGAATCATCCGGGCACCGGGATAGACACTGTCGAGTTCGTCCTTTTCAACGACGCCATGACCCGGATCTTCAGCTCGGCGCTGGCCGCCGCGGACTGACTGACCTGCCCGGAACTCAGCCGAACGGGTTCCAGGCAGCCCCGGGGAAGAGCCCGGCAAGTCCTGCCCGCAGGAGCAGAAAGCCGACAATTCCCACCACCCACAGCACGGCCTCCCCGGAAACCCTGGACAGCCAGGCGCCCAGCCGTTCCAGCGGAGAATCCAGCAGCCGTCCCATCAGCAGCCGGCCGGCAACCAGGAGTCCGGCCGGCAGCAGCATCACCAGGCAGTAGAGGCCCAGAATCCCGGCAGAGGCCTGCCACTCTGTACCGGAACCGGTGAGCAGACCGACGGCGGCAAGGTAGGGCAGCATGGTTGGCAGTTCCAGGAGCCCGGCGAGCAGGGCCAGGCCCAGCAGACCGCCGCGGGTGTCGAGTGCCCTGGCAATCCGGTGCTGCCACCGCCGCTCAGTTGCCTCGGAGCGCTCGGCGGCTGCCACCTTGGCTCCGCGGGCTCCGGCCGGACTTCCGCTGCCGGAGGTACTGCCTGTGGTGGCGTAGCCGGCCGCGTAGCCCGGCCGGTCCCCCTGGGGGCTCGATTGGGCCGGCTCCCGGCCTGGTATCCGGCCTGGTGTCTGGGCTGGTATCTGGAGTCCCGGTTCCGCAGCTGCGGGACCGGGAGCCGGAACCGCAGCCCCCGGACCGGCAGCACCGGATCCCCCTGCTGAGCTGTTTCGGGCACCGGGCTTTGAAATGCCGATTGAGTCCTTGAATGACCAGATCAGCATGCCCGCCCCAGCGGCCACCATCACGGCCTGCACCGCCGGCAGCTCCAGCACGGACCCGATGCTGCCGCTGCCCAACACACCGGTGAGCCCGGTGGCTCCTGAAAGCAGGACAAGTCCCACCAGGAAGTAGAACACCCCGACTGCCCCCAGGTACACCGCAACCTTCCCGGCGCTCCTGCGCGCACCGCGGCGCAGGAGCAGCCACACGGGGATCACGAGCGTGCCGATGCTGGTGCTGTCGATGAGGGCGAGAATGGCCAGTTGGGCCAGGATTTCCAAGGTCATGTCCCCACTCTTCCGGGAGCGGATTCAGCGGGCATCCGGCATCAGGAGGAGCGGACCTCATCCTTTCGTCTCAGGCCGGTGCGGCCTGCTTGGCTGCCGGGGTCCGGGCCATCAGGATGGAGGGTATGGATTCTTCTTCCGGCCGGATCCGCCGCGAGGACGTGGTGCTGGCACTGGGTTATGCTGCGCTGGCCTGGCTGCTGCATTCGGTCGATATCACCGCAACCCGTGAACCGCTGCTGCCCTGGCTGGCTCCGTGGTGGCCGCTGCTCACCGTGGCCGGATCCGCTGCCGTCGTCCTGCGCCGACGCCGGACGGTCCTTATGGTGGTGGTCTGTGCCGGCGCAGCCCTGGCCCTGGCGCTGGCCGGGAGCGCCGGCGGGTACTTTTTCGCTTTTGAAGCCGTTTTCTCGCTGGTTCTCTTCGGCTCAGCGCGTGCCGCGAGGACCACGGAGATCTCCACTCTGGCGGTCTGCGCCGCGTCCGGGGCCGCGGCCTGGTTCCTGACCGGGAGCCTTGCCGCGGGTGTGGTTTTCCTCCTGACCTCCGGGATGGTGCTGCTGCTGCCTGCCGAATGGGCAGGCAACCTGCGGAAGGCGGGCCAGCTGGCGGAAAGTGAGTCTGCCCGGGCGGCGGCAATCCGGCAGGCTGCCCGCGACCAGGCCAGCCTCGCCTCCCGTGAGCACGAGCTGGCGCTGGCGGCTGAACGCCAGGACATGGCCCGTGAGCTTCACGATGTCCTGTCCTCGCGGCTGTCCGCCATCGCGCTTCAGTCCGGCGCTGCGCTGAGCAGTCCGGACGGCCGGCTGTCACGTGAAGTGCTCTCCCATGTGCGGCGGGAGAGCGTGGCGGGGTTGGAGGAACTCAACGGCATGATCCGGATGCTCAGTACCGGCGAGCCCCGTCCCCTCGCCGGGAACGCCGCGGATCTGGATGCCGTGGTGGATGGGCACCGGGCTGCCGGGCTGACGATCAGGTGGACCAATGGGCTGCCCGGCGGCGGTGCCGGGCTCCCCGGGCCGGTGCAGGCCGCCCTCTACCGGATAGTCACGGAAGCGCTGGTCAACGCGGGACGCCATGCACCGGGCTCGGCCGTCCGGATGTCCCTGGACCCGGTTCCTGCCGGGGTCCGGCTCCAGGTTGAAAATGACGGCGGCACAAGCCCTGATTCGAGCGTCACCGGTGCTGCTGCTTCCGAGCCGGACCGTGGAGTTGGTACCGGAACCGGCATCCCCAGCATGCTGGCCCGGGCCGAACAGCTGGGCGGATACGCTTCCGCAGGCCCGCGGGGCAGCGGCTGGGCGGTGGAGGCAGTTCTGCCGGAAACTCCCCTCGCGCCCGCTGCGGCCGTCCCTGACCGCCCGGCAGACGGCCCTCATCTCAGCTTCCCGTCCGGCACCGGTTCCATGGTCCAGGGGGGAACCAAAGCATGAGTGAAACGCTCAGGGTCCTGCTGGCCGACGACCATGCGGCGATCCGGCTGGGCATGCGGATGGTCATCGAGGTGGAACCTGGATTCGAAGTAGTCGGCGAGGCCGGCGACGGCGCCACAGCTGTCTCCATGGCCCGGGCGCTGCAGCCCGACGTCGTGCTCATGGATCTGCGGATGCCGGTGATGGACGGTGTGGAAGCAACCGGAGCCATCATTGCCGACGGCCTGGCGAAGGTGGTTGCCCTGACCACCTTCGACCACGATTCCTACCTCTTCGGGGTCCTGGCCGCCGGAGCTGCCGGGTTCCTGCTGAAAACTGCCGAACCGGCAGAAATCACGACGGCGCTGCGCCGGGTGCACGAAGGCGGAACCGTTATTGCCCCCGAGGTTGCCGGCCGGCTGGTCGCCGCGGCGGTCAGCCGGCAGACCTCCGGTGCGGTCCCGCCGCCTCCGGTGGTGGAACTGACCGGACGTGAAAGCGAAGTCCTGGACTGCCTGGGCGAAGGACTGAGCAATGTCCGGATTGCCCGCCGGCTGGGTATCTCCGAAACCACGGTGAAGACGCATGTGTCCCATGTGCTGGCCAAACTGGGCGTCGAGTCCAGGCTGCAGGCCGCGCTGGCAGCCCGGGCCCGCTCCTCCTGAGCAGCCGGCACGGGTGCTGGACGCCGCTGCCTCCGGAACACTGCTATTCCGGAACACTGCTTTTCCGGGACACTGCTTTTCCGGGACACTGCTGTTTCTGGAACGCTGCTGTTTCTGGAACGCCGCTGCTTCCGGAAACGCTACTTCTGGAAAAGGGCTTCCAGGCGCCGCGTCGTGATCACCAGGCCGAAGGCGATCATCACCACGAAGTAGAGCAGATGCCCCGCGGTGTCGAGCCCGAAGGCTCCGGCGTTGATCTGCCGCAGCATCTCCACGCCGTGCCACAGCGGCAGCGCCTGGATAACAAGCTGAATACCCTGCGGGTAGACGCTCAGCGGGTAGAACGTGGCAGAGAACAGGAACATGGGCAGCATCACGAAGCTGACCCAGTCCAGCTGCTGGAAAGTTTTCATGTAGCTGGTGATGGCCATGCCGATGGAGGCGAAGCCAAAGGCAATCACTACCGCAGCCGGAATCATCAGCAGCGCGGCCGGCGACGTGACCAGCCCCATGGCGGCCATCACGGCAGTGAATCCGGTTGCGTACATTCCGCCGCGCAGCAGGGCAAGCAGAATCTCGCCGAGGGCCACGTCCAGCGGCCCGAGGGAGGTCGCGAGCATTCCCTCGTACAGCCGGGCGAAGTTGAGCTTGAAGAAAACGTTCATGGTGGAGTCGTAGATGGCACCGTTCATGGCGGACACCGACAGCAGCGCCGGAGCAATGTAGGCCGCGTAGCTGATCTGCTCTCCGCCGGGCCCGGCGACCGTGCCGATGAGCGAACCGAGGCCGATGCCCATGGCCAGCAGGTACAGCACCGGTTCAACGAACCCGCTGATCATGATGGACCAGTTGGTTCCCCAGGTGGCTTTGAGTCCGCGGGCGAAGACGGCCCGGATGTTCCGGCCGTACAGCGAACCGAGGAAACGCTGCCGCGGCTCGGGCCAGGCTGCTCCCTGCAGGGTGTGGCCGGCGGCCAGGGTCTCCCCCGTGCTGCCGGTGCGGTGTGCTGCGCTCATTTTCCCAGCCTCCGGGTGAAGTTCCGCCGGGTCAGCAGCCAGCCGCCCACCGCCAGCAGGAGCAGGTAGGCGACGTGAACCACGGTCAGGAACACAGGTTCCGCCAGCCCGTAGCTGACCATCCGGCCCAGTTCGGACGCATGCCACAGCGGCGAAATCCAGCCGATCCACCGGATGACCAGCGGCAGCGTGTCCAGGGGGAAGAACGTGCCGGAGAACAGGAACAGCGGCATCACAATGAACCGCTGGACCATCGCGAACTGGCCTCTGTCCTCGGTAATTGAGGCACTGTAAGCCATCAGGGGCAGCCCGAAGGCGAGCCCGCCCAGGATCGCCGTCAGCACCATCAGCCAGGCAGTCGCAGGGTTTCCGACCGCGCCGAAAAGCAGCAGGAAGCCGAAGTAGGCACCGCAGGTAATGAGCAGCCGGGTTCCCAGTCCGAGGACGTGCCCGTCCACCAGCTGCGCGCTGCTCAAGGGCGAAGCGTTGGGGCCGTAGTAGGTCCGGCGCCATTTGAACCCGGACATCACGGTGTAGGTGTTCTCCTCGCTGGAGACCATGATCGCAGCAGTCGCCAGCAGGGCCGGCCCGACAAACAGCAGGTAGGACACCGAGCTGCCGTCACCGGCGTCGAAGGCTGCGTTGGTCCCGGTATCCACCAGCGAGGCCAGGCCAACTCCCATGCCGAAGAGATAGACCAGCGGAGTCCCGATCGCCGTTACCAGCACGGTCCAGCCATAACCGCGCATCCGGCGCAGCCAGTGCTCGGCGTAATAGAAGGCGCCGAACCTCCGGGCACGGCGCGCCGTTTCCTCCGGCGTCAGTGGTGAGCGCAGCCCCAGGACGGCGTGCGTCTGCTGCTCAGTCAACGAGGCTTCTTCCGGTCAGCCGCAGGAACACGTCCTCCAGAGAGGAGCGCCGGACCAGTGAGGTGATGGGGCGCAGGCCGCGGGAAGCGACCGCTTCGAGAGCGTGCTCACCGTTTTCCGCGTAGATCAGGACACGGTCCGGCAGCGTCTCGATCCGCTCTCCGATCCCGCCCAGTTCCGCCGCGACAGTGGTGTTGCGTTCCGAACCGAACCGCAGTTCCACCACTTCCCGGGAGGAGTATTCGCGGATCAGCGCCGCCGGCGATCCCTCAGCCATGATCGCGCCTTTGTCCACGACGATCAGGCGGTCGCACAGCTGCTCGGCCTCGTCCATGTAATGGGTGGTCAGGATCAGGGTGACACCGGCTTCCTTGAGCCGGAACAGCCGGTCCCACAGGATGTGCCGGGCCTGCGGATCCAGCCCGGTGGTTGGCTCATCCAGCAGCAGGATCTTCGGATCATTGATCAGGGACCGGGCGATGGTGAGGCGGCGTTTCATTCCGCCGGAGAGGTCATCAACGCGGGCCTTGGCCTTGTCGGTCAGCTGGGCGAATTCCAGCAGTTCGTCCGCCTTGGGCTGCAGGTAGCTTTTGGGCAGGCCAAAGTAGCGTCCGTAGGCAAGCAGGTTGTCCCGCACCCTCAGCTCTTCGTCCAGGTTGTCCTGCTGGGGCACGACGCCGAGGTGCGCCCGCACTTCCGGACCGTTGCGGTCCGGGTCCAGGCCCATAATGCGCAGCTCGCCCGAGGTGCGTTTGGAGACGCCGCCGATCATCTTCATGGTGGTGGATTTACCGGCACCGTTGGGGCCGAGCAGCCCGAAGGACTCCCCCGCCGGCACATCAAAGCTGATGCCGTTCACTGCAGTGAAATCTCCATAGGATTTCCTCAGGTTCGCGGCGGTAATGACGGGTCCTTGGAAGGCCCGTTGGGCAGGCGGAGAGAAGGCTGTGATCTGCGGCACCCGGCAATCATAGTGCAGGCAGCTCAAGGACTGGTGCAGACAGCCCTGACAACGGCGCAGGCCCGCCCGCCGGAGGGCGGACGGGCCTGCAGCCTGGCTGGCGCGGCTCGGACTGGACCGGCTCAGCCGGCCAGGATACCGGCCTGGCGTTCAGCGGCTTCGACGACGTTGGACAGGAGCATGGCCCGGGTCATCGGACCGACTCCGCCGGGGTTCGGCGAAATCCAGGAGGCGACAGCAGCCGCGTCCTTTTCCACGTCACCCATCAGGGTGGTCTTTCCGGTCTCAGGGTCGGTGACACGGGTGACGCCGACGTCCAGAACAATCGCGCCGGGCTTCAGCTCAGCTGCCTTGACCATGCCGGGGAAACCCGCGGCAGCAACAACCACATCGGCGTCGTGCAGGAGCTCGGGAAGGTTCACGGTGCCCGTGTGTGCCAGCGTGACCGTGGCGTTGATCGGACGGCGGGTGAGGAGCAGTCCCAGCGGGCGGCCAACGGTGACGCCGCGGCCCACAACCAGCACGTTCTTGCCCGTGAGGGCAATGCCGTTGCGGACCAGCAGCTGCACAATGCCGTGCGGGGTGCAGGGCAGGGGCGAGGTCATCGGTTCGGAGACGTTCAGAACGAGGCGCCCGAGGTTCACCGGATGCAGGCCGTCGGCGTCCTTTTCGGGCGCGATGCGCTCGAGGATCCGGTTGGTGTCGAGGTGCTTGGGCAGGGGCAGCTGCACAATGTAGCCGGTGGTGGCCGGATCCTCGTTCAGCTCGTCGATGACCTTTTCCAGGTCTTTCTGGCTGATGTCCTCCGGCAGGTCCCGCCGGATCGAGTTGATCCCCACCTGTGCGCAGTCCTTGTGCTTACCGCCAACGTAGGAGTGGCTGGCCGGGTCACCGCCCACCAGGACCGTTCCGAGGCCGGGCGTAATCCCGTGCTCGTCGCTCAGGACCCGGATACGTGCGGCAAGTTCGTCCTTGATCTCCCGGGCCGCTTTGAGCCCGTCGAGGAGCTGTGCGCCTTCCGGCATCTCGGTTTCCACCTCAACGCTGCCTTTCATGTTCGTGCCCTGTTCCACGCTTACCACTCTTCCTGACCGGAGTAGAGCGGGAAGTTCTCGGCAAGGACCGAGACACGGCGGCGCAGGTCCTCAGCGTCGGGAGACGGCTTCAGGGCTGCGGCGATGATCTCGGCGACCTCGGTGAACTCCTGCGCGCCGAAACCGCGGGTGGCCAGTGCGGGGGTGCCGATGCGCAGGCCGGAGGTGACCATCGGCGGACGGGGATCGAACGGGATGGAGTTCCGGTTCACGGTGATGCCGACCGAGTGCAGCAGGTCTTCCGCCTGCTTGCCGTCCAGCTGAGAATTACGCAGGTCCACCAGGATCAGGTGCACGTCGGTGCCTCCGGTGAGAACGGATACGCCGTGTTCAGCCACATCCGGTGCGGTCAGCCGGTCGGCGATGATCCTGGCGCCTTCCAGCACGCGTTCCTGGCGTTCGCGGAACTCTTCGGAACCGGCCACCTTGAAGGCGACGGCCTTGGCCGCGATGACGTGCATCAGGGGTCCGCCCTGCTGACCGGGGAAAACGCTCGAGTTGATCTTCTTGCCAAGTTCTTCCTTGGCCAGGATGACGCCGGACCGGGGGCCGGCCAGGGTCTTGTGCACGGTGGACGTGACGACGTCGGAGTAGGGAACCGGGCTCGGGTGCAGACCGGCTGCCACGAGGCCGGCGAAGTGGGCCATGTCCGTCCACAGGTAGGCACCGACTTCATCGGCGACGGAGCGGAAGGCAGCGAAGTCCAGCTGGCGCGGGTACGCCGACCAGCCGGCAATGATGACCTGCGGACGTTCAGCCAGGGCCTGTTCGCGGACCTTGTCCATGTCCACGCGGTAGGTCTTCTCGTCCACGCCGTAGGCAGCGACTTCGTACAGCTTGCCGGAGAAGTTCAGCTTCATCCCGTGGGTCAGGTGCCCGCCGTGGGCGAGGTTCAGGCCCATGATCTTGTCCCCGGGCTTGATCATTGCGGCCAGCGCAGCGGCGTTGGCCTGGGCGCCGGAGTGCGGCTGGACGTTGGCGAACTCAGCACCAAACAGGGCCTTGACCCGTTCGATAGCCAGGTTCTCGGCGACGTCGACCTGCTCGCAGCCGCCGTAGTAGCGGCGGCCGGGGTAGCCCTCGGCGTACTTGTTGGTCAGGACGGAGCCCTGGGCTTCGAGGACGGCACGCGGTGCGAAGTTCTCGGAGGCGATCATTTCCAGCGTGTTCCGCTGGCGGGCGAGTTCGCCTTCAAGGACGGCTGCAATCTCGGGATCGACCTCCGAGAGGGGTGCGTTGGTGACGGGCTGGGTGGAAAGTTTCACGTGGATCTCCTGGGAAAGATGGCTATAGGTCAGGCTACCTGCCGGACACCCCCGATTTCCGGGCATGACAGACAGATGACTACGTGACCCCGGCCCAGGCGTGCGATCCGTGGTTTGGCCCTGCTTGTGCCGCTTCCTGGTGGTTACCCACCCGACGCCAGTCGCGGCACAACCATGTTACCGCGCAGATGGCCCCGGTTCCGGTCCGCGCGCCGGATCCGGGGAGGAAAGGTCTTCCCATCGGAAATCCGTGACGGTGTCTGACTCCCAGTCCGTGCGCAGGCGCCCATAGGTTACGGAGGCAATCCGCCGTCCGTCATCCAGCGGCCAGTCCTCGCGGAGGTGGGATTCCTTGACGAATCCGGAGCGCAGCAGCGTCTTGCGCATGGCAATGTTGTCTTCCCGGGTCTTCCCCGCAAGGCGGCGCAGGTGGGGGTAATCCGTAAAGACCTTGCCGGTGAGCGCCTGCAGCACCGGTACGCCCTTGCCCTCGCCGCGGTGCTCCTCGACGAGCCGCAGGTCGAAAACAGCGCATTCGGTGCCGAGGTCTTCCAGGATTACCAGTCCCAGCCGCTGGTTTTCACCAAAAACCCAGTAGGTGCACACACCGTCGGACTCGAACCGCCCTTCAAGCAGCAGCCTGCGGACCAGTTCTTCGGATGGCTCGGTGATGAGGTGGAAGGGGAAGCGGTTGGTGGTCAGGAACCTCACCAGCTCTTCATCGTCCTTGTCCGACAACGGGGCGAAAGTAACGTCCATTCACCCAGAGTAGGCCAGCCCCTCCCGGGCGGTAACCTTGTCAGGGTGACCGTAAATGCTTCCGCCGGACTGCCGGCAACCGACTCAGCCGCCGATTCCCGACCTGCCTCCTACACGCTGACGCTGTCCTGCCCGGACCGCCCGGGAATCGTCCATGCCGTTTCCGGAGCCCTGGCCGCCGCGGCGGGGAACATTACCGAATCACAGCAGTACGGCAGCCCGGACACCGGCTCCTTCTTTATGCGGGTCGATTTCACCGCGCCGGGCTCCTATGAAGCGACGCGCGCACCCCTGGAACCGGTGGCGGAAGCCTTCGGCATGGAGTGGGAGCTCCACCCCTCGGGGGCCCCGGTCCGGACCCTGATCATGGCTTCCAAGGATGGACACTGCCTCAACGACCTGCTGTTCCAGCAGCGTGCCGGCAACCTGCCCATCGAGATTCCGGCGATCGTCTCGAACCACAAGGATCTGGCCGGCCTGGCAGAGTTTTACGGTGTGCCGTTCCACCACATCCCGGTCACCGCGGATACCAAACCGGCTGCCGAAGCCCAGCTGCGGGCACTGATGGAAGAACTGGACATCGAACTGGTTGTCCTGGCCCGTTACATGCAGATCCTGAGCAATGAGCTCTGCCGCGACCTCTCCGGGCGGGCCATCAACATCCACCATTCGTTCCTGCCTTCCTTCAAGGGCGCGCGGCCGTACCACCAGGCGCACACCCGCGGGGTGAAGCTGATTGGCGCCACGGCGCACTACGTCACCGCGGATCTGGACGAGGGTCCGATCATCGAACAGGAAGTCATCCGCGTGGACCATTCCCGCACGGCCGCCCGCTTGGCCGCGCTGGGCGCGGACGTGGAGGGCCGCACCCTGGTCAAGGCCGTGCAGTGGCACGCGGAGCACCGCGTCCTGCTCGATGGCAGGCGCACCATCGTCTTCAACTAGGGCTCAGCCTGCCCGCTTCCCGGCCGTTACAGTTGTCGCATGGCTCACATCGTTACCTTCCGCGGAAAAACACCCACCATCGATCCCAGCGTGTTCCTGGCTCCGACGGCGTCGCTGATCGGCGAGGTCGAACTCGGCGAAGGCGCCAGCGCCTTCTACGGTGCCTGTGTCCGCGGCGACTCCAACTCGATCCGGGTCGGAGCGGGAACGAACCTGCAGGACAACGTTGTACTGCACGCCGACCCCGGCTTTCCCACCACTCTGGGTGACCGGGTCAGTGTGGGACACAACGCCGTCGTCCACGGCTGCACGGTGGAAGATGACTGCCTGATTGGCATGAGTGCGACGATCATGAACGGGGCCGTGATCGGCGCCGGTTCGCTGGTGGCTGCCGGAGCCGTGGTCCTCGAGGGAACCCGGGTTCCCCCACGTTCCCTCGTAGCCGGAGTACCCGCCAAGGTCCGGCGCCCGCTCACCGAGGAGGAGTTCGCCTCGGTCCAGCGCAACGCCGCACACTATCTGGAGACGGCCGCCGCGCACCGGGAAGCCGTGGCGGCAGGCTGAACCGTACCGGCTGCAGGTTGATGAACCCGCATCAGCTTGCGTTCATTTCTTGACGACAAAGGTCCCGTGTAGCACTGTGAACAACATGTCCGCTGACTCACCCTCAACGATGAGGGCCCTCGCCGCTGGCCGGCGCCGTAATCCCGGTTCCCAGACCGCCCTCCGTGCCCGCAACCAGCAGCGGATCGTTGAGGCGCTGCTGGCCGGCGGCCCGCAGACGCAGGCAGAGCTGTCCCGCAGCACGGGCCTCTCCAGCGCAACCGTCTCCAACATTGTGCGCCAGATGAGTGGAAACCGGCTGGTCAGAACCGAACCAACCACCAGCTCGGGCCGCCGGGCCCTGTCCGTGCGCCTCATTGACACCGGAGCCGTCGCGGCGGGAATCGACATCGGCCGCCGGCACATCCGGGTTGTCCTGGCTACCCTTGGGTACCAGATCCTCCACGAGGCTGCCATCGCCCTGCCCCTGGGCCACTCCGCGGGCGAGGGCATGGATGCGGCGTCGGCGCTCCTGGACCGGGTCCTGACGGAGGCGGACGTGGAACGGCACCGGGTCCTGGGTGCCGGCGTCGGCATTCCCGGCCCGATTGACCGGCGGACCGGAACCGTGGTCCGGGGTGCGATCCTGCCGGAATGGGTGGGCATCAACATGCGCGAGGACCTGGGCGCCAGGCTGCAGCTTCCGGTGTTCATCGACAATGACGCCAACCTCGGCGCCCTGGCCCAGGTGACCTGGGGGCCGCACGGGGGCTGCGAAAACCTGATCTTCGTCAAGGTGGCCACCGGGGTTGGTGCCGGCCTGATCATCAACGGTTCCCTGTTTTACGGGAACGTTGGCGTCACCGGCGAAATCGGCCACGCAACGATCTCGGATCAGGGGCTCATCTGCCGCTGCGGCAACCGCGGCTGCCTGGAAACGGTTGCCTCCACCTCCACCATGATGGACCTGCTCAGCCGCGCATCGTCCGGTCCGGTCACCACGGCGGACATCGTCCGCCGTGGTGCGGCCGGAGATCCGGCCACCCTGCGGGTGGTCGATGACGCCGGCATGGCTGTCGGCCGGGCCGTGGCAGGGATCGCCAATGCACTGAATCCCGAAGTGATCGTGGTGGGCGGTTCGCTGACCGGTCTGGGTGATGTGCTGCTGAACCCCGTCCGGCGCGGCCTGCTCCGGCATACCGTGCCGCTGATCGGCGAGACCACCACGCTCAGCATGTCCTCGCTTGGAGACCGGGCGGAAGCCCTGGGAGCAGCTTCGCTGGTACTGGCACAGGCCCGTGCCGTACTCTGACACTGAATTACATTTGAAAGCATGTTTTTTGGTTAATTTCGGGTCTCTTGTGTTCAAGACTTGACGACAAGCAGGCCAAGAGAGTTTACTTCCTTAGCGGCCCTTCGCAGGGTCCGCGTTTAGACAATGAAGTCACAATGGGAGGCATTAATGCGAGCAGCAATTGCAGCTCGGGCAACTGGGGCGCGGGGCGCCCGAAGCCCCTATGGCAGGGAATACACCAATGCCGGCTAGGCACACCATCCTGGAAATGCAGTCCATCACCAAGGAATTTCCCGGAGTCAAAGCCCTCTCAGAGGTTTCCATCACCGTCCAGGCCGGCGAAATCCACGCTATCTGCGGCGAAAACGGTGCGGGCAAATCAACCCTGATGAAGGTCCTTTCCGGGGTGTATCCCTACGGAACCTACAGCGGCGCCATCTTCTTCCAAGGCCGGGAAGTCCAGTTCAAGGACATCCGGAGTTCCGAAGCAGCCGGAATCGTGATCATCCATCAGGAACTCGCCCTCATCCCTGAACTTTCCATTGCGGAGAACATCTTCCTCGGAAACGAACCCAAACGCTTTGGCATTATCGACTGGGACCGGGCGAATCTCGAGGCCACCGAACTCATGGCACGGGTTGGCCTCAACGAGGATCCAACCACTCCGATCAAGGACATCGGCGTCGGCAAGCAGCAGCTCGTGGAGATTGCCAAGGCGCTGAGCAAGCGGGTCAAGCTGCTCATCCTGGATGAACCTACCGCGGCCTTGAACGAGTCGGACTCGCAGCACCTGCTCGACCTGATGGCCGGGCTGCGTTCCAAAGGGATTTCCTGCATCATGATTTCCCACAAGCTGAACGAAATTGAGCAGATCGCCGACTCGATCACCATCATCCGCGACGGCCGGTCCATCGAGACGATCGACGTCGCCAGGGACGGTGCCAACGAGGACCGGATCATCAAGGGCATGGTCGGACGTTCACTGGAATCCCGGTTCCCGGACCACACCCCCAAGATCGGTGAAGTCTTCTTCGAGGTCCGGGGCTGGACGGTGGGCCACCCGAGCGTCGCTGACCGTCTGGTCTGCAAGGGTTCCAATTTCCAGGTGCGCCGCGGGGAGATCGTCGGCTTCGCCGGCCTGATGGGTGCCGGACGAACCGAGCTGGCGCGTTCGGTCTTCGGGCGTTCCTACGGCAACTTCATCAGCGGGGAAATCATCAAGGATGGCGAGGCACTGACGCTCAGGTCGGTGAACCAGGCGATCCGCCACGGCCTGGCCTACGTCACCGAGGACCGCAAGAGCCTGGGCCTGAACCTGCTGGATGACATCAAGGCCACCACCGTGTCCGCTGACCTGCAGAAAATCACCAAAGGCGTGGTGGTGGACAGGGACCTGGAGTACCGGTACGCCGAGGAATACCGCAAGAGCCTGCGGACGAAGGCTCCCAGCGTGGACGAAGGTGTCGCCAAGCTCTCCGGCGGGAACCAGCAGAAAGTGGTCCTGGCGAAGTGGATGTTCACCGATCCTGACCTGCTGATCCTCGACGAACCGACCCGCGGCATCGACGTCGGTGCCAAATACGAGATCTACGGAATCATCCAGGAGCTGGCCAACCAGGGCAAGGGCGTGATCGTGATTTCCTCGGAGCTGCCCGAGCTGCTGGGTCTCTCCGACCGCATTTACACCATTTTCGAAGGTGCCATCACCGGAGAAGTCTCCAAGGCCAATGCCAGCCAGGAAACGCTGATGCGGCTGATGACCTCCGCCGGGAAAAAGACCACAGACTACGCCACTCAAGGACCCCTCTCATGAAAGCAGTCAAAGCGCTCCTGAGCGGCAACGGCCGCCAGTTCGGCATGATCTTCGCCCTCGTCGTCCTTATTGCCCTGTTCCAGTGGCTGACCGGCGGCAAGACCCTGACGCCCACGAACATGATCAACCTGTTCAACGGCAACTCCTACATCCTGATCCTCGCCGTCGGCATGGTCTTCGTGATCATCGCCGGGCACATCGACCTTTCCGTCGGCTCGGTCGCCGCCTTCACCGGCATCATCGTGGCCATGGCCATGCGGGACTGGGGGCTGCCCTGGTACGGCGGCATCCTCCTGGGCCTGCTCATCGGTGCCGCCATCGGCGCCTGGCAGGGAATGTGGGTTGCCTATGTCGGCATTCCGGCCTTCATCGTCACCCTGGCCGGCATGCTCATCTTCCGCGGTGCGAACCAGTGGGTCGGCAAGTCGAACACCGTTCCGGTCTCCTCGGACTTCCAGTTCATTGGCGCAGGCTACCTTCCGGAGGTTGGACCGAACACGGGCTTCAACAACCTGACCCTCCTGCTCGGCCTGCTCCTGGCCGCCGTCGTCGTAGTCGGTGAAATCCGGCGCCGCGCCAAGACCGCCAAGATCGGTTCGGCCAACCCGCCCGTCTGGGTCTCGGTGGTCAAGACCGGCCTGCTGGTCGCCGCCATCCTCTACGCGACGTACCTTTTCTCCACCGGCCGGCCCGGGACGTCCTTCCCCATCTCCGGAATCATCCTGTGTGCCCTGGTCATCTTCTACGTCTTCATCTCCACGAAGACAGTGATCGGACGCCACGTCTATGCGGTGGGCGGCAACCTGCATGCCGCCGAACTGTCCGGCGTGCAAAGCAAGAAGGTCAACTTCCTGGTCATGATGAACATGTCCATCCTCGCTTCGCTGGCAGGCATGATCTTCGTCGCCCGCTCCACGGCGTCCGGTCCGTTTGACGGAACCGGCTGGGAACTCGACGCCATTGCCGCCGTGTTCATCGGGGGCGCCGCAGTGTCCGGCGGCGTCGGCACCGTGGTTGGTTCCGTCGTCGGAGGCCTGGTTATGGCGGTCCTCAACAACGGGCTGCAGCTGCTGGGCATCGGCGCCGACCTCACCTCCATCATCAAGGGCCTCGTCCTGCTGGTCGCAGTCGCCCTCGATGTGTGGAACAAATCCCAGGGCAAGCCCTCAATCACCGGCCTGATGATGCGCAGCTTCGGCAGAAAACCGGACCAGCTTTCCGTACCGGCTCCGGTGAACCCGAAGCCCGAAATGCCCACCGGCACCAAGTCCACCATCGGAACGGACGCCTAAGTCCCCCTGAACCGCACCACCAAACCGCCCGCTCCACCCACCCAGAAAGAGAACACGATGCGTAAAATCGCAAAGTCATTTGCAGTTGTCGCCACGGTGGCAGCACTGTCGCTGTCAGCCTGCGGCCGTGCCGACGAGTCCGGGACCACTGACGCCGCCGGCTTCGAAGAGGGATCCGCCATTGGCGTTGCCCTGCCCCAGAAGACCTCGGAGAACTGGGTCCTTGCTGAAGGCCTGTTCAACGACGGCCTCACGGAAGCCGGTTACGAGCCGCAGGTCCAGTTCGCCAACGGCGGCGTGTCCGAGCAGCAGAACCAGATCAGCTCCATGATCACCAACGGCGTCAAGGTACTGGTGGTCGGTGCCATCGACGGCGCCCAGCTTGGCTCGCAGCTGCAGGAAGCCAAGGATGCCGGTATCACCGTCATTGCCTACGACCGGCTGCTGACCAACACCGAGAACGTCGACTACTACGTGGCCTACGACAACTTCAAGGTCGGCCAGCTGCAGGGCCAGGCGCTGCTGGACGGTATGAAGGCCAACAAGCCCGAAGGCCCGTACAACATTGAACTGTTCGCCGGATCCCCCGACGATGCCAACGCCCAGGTCTTCTTCGACGGCGCCATGGACGTGCTGCAGCCCGAAATTGAAGCCGGGAACCTGAACGTTGTCTCCGGCCAGGCCGACTTCAACCAGGCTGTCACGCAGGGCTGGAAGGCCGAGAACGCACAGAAGCGCATGGACACCCTGCTCTCCGGTTCCTACTCCGCCGAGGAGCTGGACGGTGTCCTCTCCCCCAACGACACGCTGGCCCGTGCCATCCTGACCTCCGTCTCCGCGGCCGGCAAGCCGGTTCCGGTTGTCACCGGGCAGGACTCCGAGGTTGAGTCGGTGAAGTCCATCATGGACGGCGTCCAGTACTCCACCATCAACAAGGACACCCGCGCCCTGGTGGACCACACCATTGAAATGGTGAAGGGGCTCGGGGCCGGGGAAGAGCTGGAAATCAACGACGACGAGTCCTACGAAAACGGCGTCAAGATTGTTCCGGCCTACCTGCTGGAACCGGTGATCGTTACCAAGGAAAACGCCGCCGAGGCGTACGCCAACGATCCCACGCTGGCCGCACTGGTCAAGTAAGGGTCTCTCGGGACACTGCCCGGGCCGCCTCATCGAAGGCAGCCCGGGCTTTTCCCTGTCTGGGCTGGCAATTTCCCGGTTTTCCCCGGTCCGGGAAATTAATTCTAAAGAAACCTTGCTAAAGGAGTCTTTAGCAAGCAGGATGGGCGCATGGCTCCGGAGACAGATTCGCCCGAACCCCGCCCGTCCGGCTCCGGACGCTCCGCTGAGATCTCCGATCCGGTCCGCATCCGGGCCCTGGCCCATCCGCTCCGCCTGGCCCTGCTGGACTATCTGGATAAGGTCCCGGAAGGCACAGCCACCCAGTGTGCTGCTGCGACCGGCGCGTCCGTGGCCAGCTGCTCCTACCATCTCCGGATCCTCGCGAAACACGGCTACATCGAGCAGGTCCAGCAGCCGGGACGGGAAAAACCCTGGCGGTCTCCGCAGCAGAGCCGCACCCATTCGGTTGACCCCGCGGTCCCCGGCTCACAGCACGCCCTGGCCGCA
Source organism: Arthrobacter sp. Helios (assembly GCF_023167125.1). NCBI lineage: Bacteria > Bacillati > Actinomycetota > Actinomycetes > Micrococcales > Micrococcaceae > Arthrobacter > Arthrobacter sp. Helios. The sequence goes on along the minus strand of NZ_CP095402.1, from coordinate 456,742 downwards.
CTGTCCGGCCTCCTGGTCACCCGGGAGTCGGAGCGGATCATGAACTGGGTACGGACCTCCAGCGACTTGGCCTCCGAAGACGTCGACGCAGCGTCGATCCTCAAGAGCACGTTCTACGCAACGCCGGCTGAGCTGAAAGCTCTCCGCGAAGACATCATGGACCTCCTGGACCAGCTGGCTCCCCGCCGCACCAACCCGGCGCTGCGGCCGCCCGGAAGCCGCGAAGTCCACTACTTCAGCGTGACCAACTTCGAGCCCGCCCCCTCCCCGGACGCGCCATGACGGGCCTGGCGGACACAGCCGGGGCCGGCACCAACCGCCAGGCCCTGGCCGTGCCGGCGTTCCGGCGCCTGTCCGCGGCGTGGGTCTTCTCCAATTTCGCCGACTCTGCCCTGTACCTCACGGCCGCTGTGTGGATGAAACACCTGACCGGCAGTGATGCCGCGGCCGGACTGGTGTTTGCCTGCCTGGGCCTGCCCGCCCTCCTTGCTCCGGTGACCGGCTGGCTCGCCGACCATCTCCCCCGGCGCGGACTGCTCGTCGCAGCCAACGCCGGCTCTGCCGCCGTCGTCCTGCCCCTGCTGCTGATCAGCGATGCCACCCTGGCCTGGCTGATCTATCCGGTGATGTTCCTGTACGGCACCGGCTCCTATCTCACCGCCGCCGCGCAGTCGGGACTGCTCAAGGACTTGCTGGAACCACGCCTGCTGGCTCCCGGCAACGGGCTGCTGACCAGCATCGACCAGGGCCTGCGGATCGTGTCCCCGCTGCTGGGTGCCGGGCTGTTTGCACTGTGGGGCATGGCGCCGATCGTTGTGCTGACCGTCTGCTGTTTCGCGGTGTCCGCGCTTGTCCTCGCGGGGCTTCCGGCCCCTGCTGTCCAGGCTGCCCCGGAAAGCCGGCCCGGGTTCTGGACGGAGTCGATGGCCGGTGCGGTGTTCCTGGCCCGTCACCGGGTGCTGCGCACCGCCACGCTGGCGATCGTGATCCTGGTCTGCGGCGCCGGAGCGCTGAACGTCACTGAATTCGCTGCCGTGGACCAGGGTGCCGGGCTGCCGCCGGAATTCATCAGCGTGCTCGCCAGCGTCCAGGGGGTGTTTGCGATCATTGGCGGGCTGTCCGCAGCGGCAGTTATCCGCCGGACCGGCCTTTCCGGATGCCTGTGGATCGGCATCGCGGTTTTCGCGGTTGGCATTCCGCTGCTGGCCACTGCCTCGGTTCCGCTGTTTTTCCTGGCGGTTGCCCTCGCCGGTACCGGCGTCTCCCTGGCCGTGGTCTCCTTCAACACGCTGCGCCAGTCTGAAACCCCTTCCTCGCTCCAGGGCCGCACCGCCGCCGCCACGCATGTGATGATCAATCTTCCCCAGGTAGCCTCCTCCGCGCTGGCAGCGGTGCTGATTTCCATCGTCGACTACCGGGCCCTAACCATCGCTGCATCGGTGATGTGCCTGGCGGCACTCCTGCCCCTGCTCGCCCGCCGCCGGCCCGCGCCGTCGGATCCGGACGCTCCGCAGGCGGCGGCAGACCCGGCAGTGTAGCCATCCGGGACTGGGCAGCAGCCACCCCGGACCATAAGGTAGTTCTATTCCCGAGACACTAGCTGGCCAAGCCACTTACCGAGAGCCGAGGACTATGAGCGCCCCGCAGTACATTCACACACCGCCGTGTGTCCTTCAAGGGGCGCCCAGCCCGGTCCAGGCCACCGGCCGCATCCTGAGGTGGGGCGTCGTGGCCACCGGACACATCGCGGGCCGGGTCACCGAAGACATCGCACGTCTGGAAGACGCTGTCCTGCAGGCCGTGAGCTCCCGGTCCCAGTCCACGGCAGTGGACTTTGCGGACCGGTTCGGGTTCGCTGCCAGCTATTACGACGACGAGGCCCGGGGGAAAGGCTACCGGCAGCTCTTTGACGATCCGGACGTCGACGTTGTCTACATCGCCTCTCCCCACGCCCAGCACTATGAGCTGGCCCGCGAAGCGCTCGAAGCCGGCAAGCACGTGCTGTGCGAAAAGTCGATCACCATCAACGCCGCCGAGATGGCGGACCTGATGGAGGTTGCCGCCCGCCGTGAGGTCTTCCTGATGGAAGCCGTCTGGACCCGGTTCCTCCCCTGCATCAACCGGCTGTGGGAAATCCTGGCCAGCGGCGAGCTGGGCACCATCAACTGGGTGCAGGCCGACCTTGGCTTCCCGGCACCCTATAACCCGGCAAACCGGCTGTGGGATCCTGCGGCCGGCGGCGGTGCGCTCCTGGACCTCGCGGTTTATCCCCTGACCCTCGCCGTCGGGGCCCTCGGCTTCCCGGAGCGTGTGCAGGCCACAGGATCGCTGAACAAGGACGGTGTGGACACCCAGAATGCCCTCACCCTGGGCTACGATTCCGGGGCGCTGGCGCAGCTGACGTCCTCCCTGCTTTCTTCCGGTCCCCGCACGGCCACGATCTCCGGGAGTGAGGGCTGGGTCCGCACCGGGGCGCCGCTGCACAATCCCGTGGAACTGCATATCCAGCAGCACCTGGGCGAGGCACGGGTTGAGCGCTTCCAGCAGGTAGGTAACGGCTACACCTACGAAGTCCGGGAAGTCACCCGCTGCATCCAGGAAGGGCTGCTCGAAAGCCCCACCATGCCGTGGTCCGATTCCCTTCGCACCATGCAGCTCTTTGACGAGGTCCGGGCGCAGCTTGGGGTCCGCTACCCCAACGACGACGCTCCGAGGCACTCACTGCACACGCTGAGTAAACTCCCAGGGTCCGCATAGTCCTGCCACAGCCCAACCCAGCGGCAGGCACAGCAACTCCGGGGACGCTGGTTTAGCCGCAGCTTGAATGCTGTGGCAGAACCAGCGTCCCCGGAGGAAAAATGAACATTCTCGCCCGCAGTATGGGCAACGCCTTTCGCAACCGAGTGCGGAGCGGCGCCGTCATCGTCATTCTTGCGGTGGCCATCGGCCTAGCCCTTTCCATGCTGGTCGCCCATCAGGCGGTTGCCGCGAAGGTCTCGGACCTCAAGAGCCAAATCGGCACGGAACTCACCGTCAATCCGGCGGGATCGCGGGGCTTTGAAGGCGGAGGCGAACCGCTCACCGACCAAGACCTGGCCACCGTCCAAGGTGCAGACCACATTTCTGCCGCGTCAGGCACCCTGGCCCTGCGCCTGTCCACGGTAGGCGATTCCACGGACAGCACCGATGCCGCGGATACCGGAGCCAGCCAGAACCAAATGGGCGGACCCGGAGGCAGGATGTCCACCGCGGGCTCCACCAGCCTGGAATCCGCTGTCGAAGCCGGCACCCTGGGTCAGCGGAATAACGGGGGGAGCTCCTCGGACAGCCCGCAGGCCATGCCCGCGTTCTCTCTCCCCATCACAGCCACCGGGATCAGCAGCGCCACGGACACCGGCGGCGACACCCTGACCCTGACCGATGGCTCCGCCATCGCTGATTACTCGGCCGGCTCCACGGAGGCCCTGCTGGGAACCGCGTTGGCAGAGAAGAACGGGCTGTCCGCGGGTTCCACCTTCGAAGCCCTGGGCCGCACGTTCACCGTCACGGGAGTGTTCGACGCCGGCACGGAGTTCGACAACAACACCCTCTACCTGCCGCTCGCCGCAGCGCAGGAGCTGAGCGGCCAGGCCGGGGAACTGAGCACTATTTCGGTGACAGTCGACAGCATGGAAAACGTCGAGCCGGTCCAGGCCGCCCTCCTCGAAGAACTCGGTTCCGACCGGGTGGATGTCACTGCCGGCTCCACCGGTCTGTCGGAAGCTGTCGATTCCCTCGCCAGCGTGCAGGCGATTTCACTCATCGGCTTCGTCGCCGCCCTGGTTACCGCCGCTCTGATCGTCCTGCTGATCATGATCATGGTGGTCCGTGAGCGCCGCCGGGAGATCGGTGTACTGAAGGCCATCGGCGCTTCGAACAAGACCATCGGACTGCAGTTCGTCCTCGAAGCCGTTGTCCTGGTGGTGCTCGGGGCCGTGGTTGGATCGGCCATCGCCATGGGAGCAAGCGGGCCAATCGCCGGGGCACTGGTGGACAGCAGCACCGATACCGGCACCACCGCTGCCGCCGCTGCGGTTCCCGGAGGCGGGCAGGCCGGCGGCGGACAGCTGCAGGCTCCACCGGAATCCGGCGGCCAGGCCATGGGCACTTCACCCGACGCCGGCTCCGGCGGACCGGGCGGCGGCTCCATGCGTGGAGGCCCCTTTGGCGAGACCGCAGACCTGATCGGAACCGTCACCACATCCGTGGGTCCGGCCACCATCGGACTGGGTGCGGCGGGCATCCTGTTCATCGCGGTTCTGGGTGCCCTGGTTCCGGCCCTGCTGACAGCACGCATCCGGCCGATCGAAGTCCTGCGAGGAGAATAACCATGCTTGAAGTAAAGAATGTCGTCAAGGAATTCAAGACCGGTGACAGCAGGATCAAGCCGGTTAACGGCGTCTCGTTCGCCCTTCCGCAGGGCACCTTTGCTGCGATCCTGGGCAAAAGCGGCAGCGGGAAATCCACCCTGCTCTCTATCCTGGGCGCCCTGGACAAAGCCACCAGCGGAGACGTGATCGTCAACGGCGTCAACATCTCTGCCCTGCCGGACGGGAAACTGACGGACTACCGGCGCAATGACATCGGTTTTGTGTTCCAGCAGTACAACCTGATTCCGAACCTGACGGCGCTGGAGAACGTTATGCTGCCCATGGAGTTCGCCGGCGTCCCGAAATCCGGCCGGATCGCCCGGGCCCGTGAACTGCTGAACGGCGTCGAGCTGACGGAGGAACTGCACGGGCGTAAGGCCAACCGGCTCTCCGGCGGGCAGCAGCAGCGGGTTTCCATAGCCCGTGCCCTGGCGAACCGGCCGCAGCTGATCCTGGCGGATGAGCCCACCGGCAACCTGGATGAGGAAACCGGTGAGCTGATCATCGAGCTCCTGCGGAACCTCTGCCGGCGGGAGAACACCACCATTCTGGTGGTCACCCACGACCAGGCCCTGGCCCGGAAAACCGACCGCCGGCTGCGGCTGCTCAAAGGCCAGATCGTCGAAGAGTAACCGCTGCCAACCAAGGGCAGGGGCACCCCGATCGGGTGCCCCTGCCCTTGGTTACTAAGCGGCGGTTCCTAGCGCCGGTATCTAATCGCCGGTATCTAATCGCCGGGTGCCTAAGCTCTGGGTTCCTAAGTGCCAGTATCTAATTGCCGGGTGCCCAAGCGCCGGCCAGGGATTCCGGGCTACCCGCCCAGGCCACCCAGGCCGCCGGAGAACTTACCGATCAGATCCTGCGGATTAACACCCAGCTTGCTGAGCAGGCCCGAATCCTTGTCAGTATCCACCTGGTCCGGCAACTCAGATTCCGCCTGGTCCGCCTGGTCGCTGCTGCCCTTGCTCTTCAGGAAATCGATAATCTGCTGCTTTCCGATCTGCATTTCTGTCTCCTTACCTGGGCTTGCGGGTGGGCCTGCGGCGCGCCCGTTTCTGGTTCCCCTTCAACGAGCCTAGGCACAGGCAGGCCCGGCACAACAGGCCCCCGGAGCTTTCCAGCCAAGCCCGCCGGCACGCTATACAACATCCCGCAGCCGTGGTTACCTTCATCCATGGGCGCAGAAGTCTCCTCCAAGTCCTTCAGCCGCGAGCAGCGGACCCGTTACCGTGCCCGCCTGCTGGAAAACCTGGACAGGTTTGCCGGTTTCCTGGGCACCGCTGAATTCGCCGACTCGGCAAGCATCGGCGTCGAGCTTGAACTCAACCTGACCAATGACGACTTCACACCAGCCCTGCGCAATGCGTCCGTGCTGGAACAAATTGCCGATCCGGCGTTCCAGACCGAGATGGGCGCCTTCAACATCGAGATGAATCATCCGGCGCTCTCGATCCGGGGCGCGGGCCTGCAGGAACTGGAAGCGAGCCTTCGGCGCCAGCTCAACCGGGCAGACGAGCTGGCAGCCAAGGCCGAAGCAAACATCCTCATGGTGGGCATTCTTCCAACACTCACCCCGGCCGTTCTCGACGGAGATGCCTGGATCAGTTCCGGGGCCCGGTATGCGGCCCTGAACACTTCCGTCCTCCAGGCGCGCGGTGAGGACGTGTACCTGTCGCTCACCGGGGTGGAAACGCTGTCCCGGTATGCTGCGAACATTGCTCCGGAGGCTGCCTGCACCTCCCTGCAGCTGCACCTGGAAGTCAGCCCTTCCGATTTTGCCCCCGCGTGGAACGCAGCCCAGCTGATCGCCGGACCTCAGGTGGCCCTGGCCGCCAACTCCCCCGTGTTTATGGAACGCATCCTGTGGCAGGAAACGCGCATCGAACTCTTCAAACAGGCCATCGACACCCGTCCGCCGGAAATGCGGAACCAGGGGGTCAGGCCCAGGGTCTGGTTCGGTGAACGGTGGATCACCTCGATGTTCGACCTCTTCGAGGAGAACGTCCGTTATTTTCCGGCTCTGCTGCCCGAGGTGTCCGCTGCGGGTTCGGGTTCCACCCAGTCCGGCGCCCCGCTGCTGCCGGAACTGCGCCTGCACAACGGCACCGTCTACCGGTGGAACCGGCCGATCTATGATCCCGGCACCGAGACACCCAACCTGCGGCTGGAAAACCGTGCCCTGCCGGCCGGGCCCACGGTCCTGGATGTTACCGCCAACGCGGCGTTTTTCTACGGTCTTGTCCATACGCTGCGGACAGCCGACCGTCCGCTCTGGACCAGAATGGCGTTCAAGACAGCCACGGACAATTTCCTGGCGTGCTCCCGCCTGGGGCTGGACGCCTCGGTCTACTGGCCGGGCATTGGTGACATTCCCGTGGCGGAACTCGTGGTGCGGCACCTCGTCCCCATGGCCGCGGACGGGCTGCGGGAACTTGGCGTGGACGAAGCCTGCATCGCACGCTACCTCGGCGTTATTGGGGAACGGGCGCGCAGCGAGCAGAACGGTGCCTCCTGGCAGATCGCGGTGCTGGGGAAGCTCGAGGCTGCAGGTTTCGGCCGGACCGCGGCCTTGTCCGAAATGACCCGGCGGTACTGGCACCACATGCACAGCAACGAGCCGGTGCATTTGTGGCCGCTGGACTAACCAGCGGCATCCGGTCTAGGCAGGAGCGCGGCGGGTGGCCAACACTGGAAGTAGCCGGCGGGAGTTACCTTGTGATCACTGGCACTCTCCATATGAGAGTGCTAATCTAATTCCACACTTGAGCGCAGTCGGCTCAAGTTGTCGACCCTTCGTTTATTCATTTCTGGTTGTTTGATTTCTATCAGTGACGAACACAGCTCACCGCCCCGGCGGGACGGTGAAAAGGAGTTGATGAGAATGGCGATGAAATTCGATCCCTTCCGCGAACTGGACCGGGTAGCAGGCGCTCTCCTGGATCCGCGGCAGAGGCTGCGGCTGATGCCGATCGACCTGTACCGCGAGGGCGACCACTACATCATGAACGCGGACCTGCCGGGAATCGATCCTGGATCCGTTGATGTGGATGTGGACGGCCAGCTTCTGACCATCCGTGCTGAGCGCACCATCCAGGCCCCGGAAGGCGCCACCTGGCTGACCCGGGAGCGTGAGTCCGGAAGTTTCCTGCGGCAGCTGAATCTTGGCCAGGGCATTGATATCGACGGTATTTCCGCCAAGTACGAAAACGGCGTGCTGAGCGTCTTTATCCCCGTCAGCGAGCGGGCTAAGCCCCGGAAGATTGAAGTCTCGGCCTCCTACAAGGACAGCGGAAACGTCATCCAGGGGGAAACTTCCTCCGCCTCGGTCGGTTCCTCCGCTGGTGCTGGCTCCTCCGGCGGCTCAGGTACGGGAGCAGGCACGTCTTCAGGTTCCGGAACCGGTTCGTCCCAGCAGGGATATTCAGACGGCGCCGGCATTTAGCTGACTGGACCTGACAGCACAGAGCCCGGTCCACTCGGACCGGGCTCTGTGCTGCTTGTACGTAGCGCACACTTCTGGGCCCAGCCCGGGATACCGGCCGAAAGAAACCGTTTGGTTCAGTTCAACAACACCGCGGCGAGCGCCCGGATGGCTTCCTTCGCAGGATCGGGGGCATAGCCCTCCGTGCACACCGCCAGGCACAAGGTCTCCCCGCCGGATTCCGCGGGGCCCACAAAGGATACATCGTGTTCGATCCCGTCCACCCAGCCTGATTTACTGCCCCAGTCCCGGCCAGGACCGAGCACATCCGCAATGACCGGATACTGCTGGTCCCGCAGCATACCGAGCAGCACCGCCGTCGTCTCCGGGCTGGCGGCCCGCCCCGAAACGACGGCGGCCATGGTGATGGCGAGCGCGCGCGGCGAGACGTCGTGGGAGAAGCCGGCCGCCCGGGCGGGATAGTCGCCGATCAAACGGTCCATACCGGCGTCTTCCGCTCCCACCCGGGCGAAGGCGGCGTTAACCGTATCCAGGCCCAGGAGCTCAGCCAGGATGTTGGTTGCCTCGTTTGAGGAGAAGGCGATCATCCGCCCGGCAAGATCCCGGAGAGTCACGGGTGTGCCCACTGATGGCATACCGTGGTCGACTTCACCAGGGACGAAGCCGAACTCGCCGGCGCCCGCAATCCGGCTGGAGAACCGGTGACGGCTTGGCAAATTCAGGTCCCAGGCCAGCAAACCGGTGTCAATCCGTTCCGCCAAGGCGAGGAGTACACCAAGCTTCACCGTGCTTGCCCCGTAAAACGAAGCATGATCACCGCGGGAGGCCAGGACCCTGCCGGTTGTGTCCGTGAGGCAGAATCCTATCCGGGGCCCGTTCATGGTTTGTCTCCTGACCCCGCTGGCACGCTGGCAATGAGCCCTGCCGGCAGCAGGGCCGAGGCTGTTACGGCACGAATAATCTCCTGCGCGTGCTCCGGTGCGTAGCCCCTGGTACATACGGCCAGGGTGTAAACGTCCTGGAGGCCGCCTCCGTTGGGACGGAAGAAGGCAACGTCGTGCTCGATCCCCGTCACGCTGCCTGACTTGCTCCCCCAGTCCAGCTTCATGCCCCCAGCCCCCTGGACCGCCAGTAGCTCCGCCGCGATGACAAGGTGCCGTTGCCCACGCAGGTAGTCACGCATGGCTTCCCCGGTGGGGCCCTCCCTCGTCGCCGCCGCGCGCATCAGCAGGGTGAGGTCCGAGGCGGTGGTTACGTTCGTAAATCCGGCGGCCAAGGCAGCATAGTCTCCGAATAACCGGCCCATTCCGGAGTTGGAGGCCCCGGACCTGCCTATGGCGGCGTCAACTGTGTCCAGGCCGACAAGGGCTGCTGCCATATTGGTCGCTTCGTTGGAGGAGACCTCGATCATCCGGCGCAACACATCGTCCAGGCACATGAGGGTGCCCGGGACCATCGCTTCGTCGACTTCTTCAGGATCGAAGTCATAGGTTCCGGCACCCCTGATGCGGCTGGAAAACGTCCGGGTGGCGGTTAGCGGCTGGGAAAGGTCCAGCCGTCCGGCGGCGACTTGTTCCATTGCCGCCAGGAGCACACCCACCTTTATCGTGCTGGCGGAATAGACAGGTTCATCTTCCCGGAGCCCCAGGAGAATTTTCCCGGCTGGATCCCGCAGGCAGCAGGAGATGAACGGCTTACCGTCGCTGTAAGCGGAGACCACGCTCATCCGCGGGATCCCTGCAGGGTCAATACAGCTTCCTGACCCGCGTGCAGTTCAGCCCGCACTCCCAGCGGGATGCTGCGGGCCTGTGGACCGTGCCCAAGGGGAAATCCGGAGGCCAGGGGGATACCGAGGGGCGAGAGTACTTCGTCCAGGAGATCGAGGACAGCCGTAAGTTCGCCGCATTCAACCCAGGTTCCCAGTACGATTCCGGCTGCACCCTCGAAATACCCGGAACGGAGCAGGATGTGGAGCAGGGCATCAATCCGGTATGGCTCCTCGGTGACGTCTTCGAGGAGGACGATTTTTCCCTCGGCCCGCTTCCGCGTTCGTCCACGCGTACCGGTGGTCATGGCAAGAAGGCTGAGGTTTCCGCCGGTGAGTTCTCCCGTGGCCCTGCCAGCGACCATGGTTCGGGCCCCGGGACCGGCTTGGTACACACCCGGGTGGGTCCCGAAAACCGCGCTGTGCAGGTCTTCAGCCGCGATGTCATCCCCGAGGACGGCATCGGTTCCGATCATGGGGCTGAACCAGGTAGCCAATCCCAGTTGCTCAGACCAGAACTCGTGCAGGGCTGTGACATCGGAGGAGCCGAAGAGCGCCTTGGGCGCAGCCGCCCGCAGCTTGTCCGTGTCCAGTAAATCCAGGATCCGCACCGCGCCGTACCCGCCCCGGGCACAGAAGACCGCCTTGAGCGTGTCATCGCACCAGGCGTCCTGCAGGTCGGCGGCGCGTTCGGCGTCGGTACCGGCCAGGTAGCCGGCCCGTGGATGAACGGCCCCGGCGTTGGGACCGGGTACAGGCACCAGATCCCAGCTTTGCAGCAGCTCCATCGCCTGTCTGAGCCGTTCCGCGGAGGCCGGCCCTGACGGGCACACAATTCCTACTCGGTCGCCGGGCTGCAGCGGGGCCGGCACGGATCGGCCCGTCACAGCAGCGCCTCGCTGCGGTCATCGCCGCCGGCGTCGTCCAGCGTGTTGTTCGCCGGGACGACTGCCAGGAGCTTCTTCGTGTACTCATGCCGAGGCCTGAGCAGCACGTCCTCGGTCCGGCCTTCTTCCACGATCCTTCCCCTGTACATCACAGCCACGCGGTCAGCTATGTTCCACGCCAGTCCAAGGTCGTGCGTGATGACCAGAGCGCCAAGACCGAGTTCGCATTTAAGCCTGAGCAGCAAGGCCAGGATTTCCGCGCGGACTGACGCATCCAGGCTTGCCACCGGTTCGTCCGCCACAATAAACGCGGGATCGAGGGCCAGCGCTCCGGCGATAACCACCCGCTGGCGCTGCCCACCGGATAGCTCCTGGGGAATTGCCGAAAGGAACCGCTCCGGCGGGGTCAGCTCCGCTGAGACCAGTGCCTGGATAACGGTGTCCTGCTCGGCCTGCTGCAGCTGGTGCAGACGCGGTCCCTCCGCGACTGCCTCGTAGACCGAGTGCTTGGGGTTGAGCGCCGCGGATGGGTCCTGCAGGACAAACTGCACCTGGCGCCGGTATTCCTTGAGGGCGGCCCGGCCGCGGCCAAGCGGTTTGCCGTCGAAGGTAATCTGCCCCGAAGAAGGTGCCTGCAGTCCCAGGATCGTCCGTGCCAGGGTTGTTTTCCCTGAACCGGACTGTCCCACAAGTGCCACAATTTCACCCCGCCCACAGGCCAGCGACACGGAGTCGACCGCCGTCGTCCCCCGCCCGTTCCCCCCGCCGAAACGAACCGTGATGTCCTCCGCCCGGATGAGTGGTTCCGGACGTACCCCGTCCTGCGGCTTGGCCTCCGCGCCCGGGACCGACGGTGCATTCGGAGCGGTGTATTTGGGCAGACTGAGCCGGGAGGCCGGATCCCCGATGGTCGGGAAGGCTGCAGCCAGTGCCTGAGTGTGGGGGTGCTGCGGGCTGCGCATCACCTGAGCCGAAGGACCGTCCTCGACAATCTCTCCGCCCTGCATCACCACGATCCGTGAGCAGGTGGCTGCCAGGACGGAAAGATCGTGGCTGATCATCACCAGCGTGATACCGCGGCTGCGGACCAGTTCCGTCAGCAGTTCAAGAACCTGGGATTGGACAATAACATCCAGGGCCGTGGTGGGTTCGTCCGCAATAATGACTTCCGGCTCACACGCCAGGGCCATGGCGATCATAACCCGCTGCTTCTGGCCGCCTGAAAGCTCATGCGGATAGCTGCCCGCCTTGCTGACCGGGATATCTACCTGTGCCAGGAGTTCGCTGACACGCCTGCTGCGTTCCTGCTCGGATTTGTATTTCGCCTGCTCCCCCGTGGCGTGGATCGACAGGGCCTCACCGATCTGATCCCTAATCCGTTGAACGGGATTCAGGGAGTGCATTGCTCCTTGGAAAACAATGGCTGCTTCGCTCCAGCGCACGGCGCGCAGCCTTCCCCAGCTCAAGGTGGAGATGTCCTCATCTCCCAGCAGGATGCTCCCTGAGATCCTCGCGTTGGCGGGCAACAGCCGCAGGACGGACATGGCCAGGGTGGACTTTCCGCAGCCCGATTCCCCGGCCAGCCCCACCGATGATCCAGCCTCGATGATCAGGTCCACCCCGTTGACGGCGGACACCGTGCCGCGTCCGCTTTGTGCAGGAGTCTCATAGGAAATCCGGACGTCTTTGAATTCAAGCTTGGGCATTTAGCGACCTCGCAAAGTGGGGTTGATGACCGCTTCGAACGCCCGGCCTACCAGTGTAAAGGCAAGCACGACGACGACGATCGCGATGCCAGGGGGCAGGACGTACCACCAGTAGCCGCCAGTCGCAGCCCCCGTGTCCATCGCCATTTTCAGCATCGATCCCCAGGAAATGGTGCTGGGGTCACCCAGGCCAAGGAAGGCCAGCGTTGACTCCGCGATGATGGCGGATCCAACGGTGAGCGTGGTGTTGGCCATCACGAGGGGCATCACTGCGGGGAGTACATGCCGGGAAATGACGTGGCTGTCGGAAGCACCCAGCGCCCAGGACCGTTCAATGTACGGACGGGATTCGACAGTGAGGGTCTGGGACCGGACCAGACGGGCCGTACTGGCCCAGGAAGTCACCCCAATGGCCACGATGATCGTGAGTACTCCGGGGCCGATGACCGATGAAAGCACAATGGCCAGGACCAGGGACGGGACCACCAGGAAGAAGTCGATGATGCGCATGAGGACTCCCTGGGTCATCCCCTTAAAGTGTCCCGCAGCCATGCCCATCACGGTTCCGATAACCACGGAGACAATCGTGGCGGCGAAGCCGACGAGGAGCGAGATCCGGGCCCCCCACAACAGCATACCCAGGATGGATCTGCCAGCCGGATCGGTACCCAGCGGGTTGGCGAGGGTGGGCGGCTGGTTCTGGGGTGTGTCGATGCGGGTGACGTCGAGCGTTTCCGCCGGGACCAGGACGGGCGCGAGTACAGCCAATGCGATGACCGCCAGCAGGAACACGAGCCCCGTCATACCGGTTCCGCTGGAACGGAATTCGCGCCACACCTCTGCCACGCGCTGCCGGCGGCGCTGGGCGGCGACGCTGCTGCGGCCGTTCTGGCCGGCGGGTGGTGCGGTGTCTCCCGGTTTACGGGTCGATTGATTGGTCATGACGTACGCAGCCTTGGATCGAGGACCCGGTACAGCAGGTCCGCCAGGAAATTCATCAGGATCACAATGGAGGAGAACACCACGAATGTGCCCTGGAGAACAGGAAAGTCAGGCGCGCTGAGTGCCTGGAAGGTCAGGTACCCCAGCCCGGGCCAGGAGAAAACTGTTTCGACCGTGACCGCGCCGCCGACCAGGCCGCCCAGCGTGAGGAAGATCAGCGTTACGGTGGGCAGCAGGGCGTTGGGCACCGCGTGCCGGCGCCGGACCAGATCCTCCTTCAGGCCCTTGGCGCGGGCGGTGGTCAGGTAGTCGGACGTCATTTCCTCCAGCAAAGACGCACGCATGACCAGCAGGTACTGTGCGTAAACCACGGCGACCATAGTCAGTACAGGCAGCACCATATGCATGGCAACATCCCAGATGTACGCAGGCCCGGTCAGCGAGCTTCCGGCCGTGACCATGCCGCCGGTAGGGAACCAGCGCAGAGTTCCTCCAAACAGGAGCAACAGGAGCAAACCGAGCCAGAACGTCGGCACGGACCAGAACACCAGCGCCAGTCCGGTCTGCAGCTTGTCGAACAGTGAATTCCGCCGCCAGGCCGCCTTCTGCCCGAGCCATAGTCCAAGCAGGACGGAGATGACCGCTGCGGATCCAGTGAGGAGCAGGGTGGCTCCCATCCGGTCTCCGATCAGCTGAACCACCGGCTGATTGTAGGTGTAGGAGTACCCCAGGTCTCCGGTCAGGAGGTTCGTGAGGTAAGTCCAGAACTGGACCAGCAGCGGCTGGTCCAGTCCCAGTTGACTGCGCAGGATTTCCATCTGCTCCGCGCTGACCCGCCGCCCGTCCGACATGGACCTGACAGGATCACCGGGCAGGATCCGGAAGGCGAAGAACCCCAGGATGACGACCATAATCAGGGAGATCCCGGCTCCGCCTGCTTTCCTGCCGGCGTACCGGAGCCAGGACATCCCTCTTGCTGGTTCGTCATGGTCGGTTACTGCTTCAATTTCGGAGCTCAGCACTCCGGACATGGCGGGGTTACTCCCGGTCGTCGGCAGTAGCGGCCCGGCGCCGAAGGAGGACGACCGCCCCTCCGACGAGCACCAGGACAACTGCACCGCCGACAATCCACGGTGCCGGTGACGGCGAGGTTTCAGATGCGGTGTCTATGGCGGATACCGGCGTTGCGCTATAGAGCCCCCACGGACCGTTCTGCGAGGAAATAACACCTGATTCGGATGGTTGCGTCACGAATCCGGTAAAGCGGTCCGAACGATACGCTTCCAGCGCACTGCCGTAATAGATTACGTTGTTTACGGCAGCGTTGTAGATTTCCTTCTGCGCCTGAATAACAAGTTCACTGCGCTTTTCCTGGTCGAGTTCCGTGTGCTGCGCAAGGTAAAGTTCGTCGAATTCCGGGGAGCACCAGTTCGATTCGCTGGTGGCTCCGGTGCCGTCCGCGTTAGGCCTCGAGGAGCACTGGTTGATGGAGAGCTGGAAGTCCGGATCCGGACCCATGCCCCATCCGGTGAAGTACATGTCGTAGTTGCCTACCGTGGAATCGTCATTTACCTGGGCTGGAGCTTTCATCTCTGTGGTGACGTCGATCCCGATGTCCCGCAGCCAGGGTTTGATGTAGTCAGCCATCTGCTGGTGGGTTGGGTCCGTGCTGCGCCCCATCAGGCGCAGGGAGAGCGGATTTCCCGATTTGTCCGCACGGATGCCGTCGGGGCCGGCGGTATATCCGGCGTCGTCCAGCATTTTGTTGGCGGCCTCCGGATCAAAGGACAGCACGAGCTCCTCGGGTGCCGCATCCCAGTGATACAGCGGATAGGTGGTGGGCACCTCTCCGGTACCGAGAATTCCAAGCCCCTGGCGAACCTTGGACAGCAGGGTTGCGTTGTCGACAGCACGTGCAATGGCCTGGCGGAGCACCTGGTCCTGCAGGGCAGGGTTTCCGTTGCCCAGCGGTTTACCGTCCGAGTCCAAGGCACCGGGGTTGACGGCCAGTGCAGTATAGCGGCGGCCTGTCCCTTCGTTGACTGTGATGGTGGGTTCGGATTCCAGCGCCTGGAACTGGGCCGGGGTCAGGCCGCTGACAATGTCCACTTCACCGGTCTTTAGCGCCTGGACAGCTGCATCGGTGTTCTTGTACGGAACGTAGGTGAGGCCGCTGACCTTGGCCTCCCCGTGACGGTAGTTCGGATTGGAAGCGAGCTGCACACCGGCTGCCTGGTCATAGCTGGTGATGACAAACGGGCCGCTTCCAACGGTGTCAGCTGCATTTTCGAAGGTGGCCGGGTCCTCAAGCGCCCCCCAGATATGTTCCGGCACAACCGGGATGTCAGCACCCGGATTGGGTGCCTGGGCTTCGGAGAGTGTGATTTCGACGGTTGTGTCATCAGGTGCCTCAACCGACACGAAGTTCTCCACCAGCGAGCCGTTGGCCTGTTTAAGCTCGTCGATCTCCATGATGGCGTTGTACGTCCAGGCCACGTCCTCGGCCGTCAGCGGTTCGCCATCGGACCACAGTGCATCGCCCGGAAGCGTGTAGGTCCAGACCGTACCGTCCTCCGACGTCTCCCAGCTATCCGCGATCCCGGGCACGATTTCATTGTTTTCCGCCCCGAACTGAACCAGGTTCTCGTACTGGAACGTCAGGATGTCCGACCCGGTAGCCAGGACCGAAAGGAACGGATTGAGAGTATCGATGTCACCGATCAGCGCCGCCTTGAGCACCGGAGCTGTGGATGCGGTTCCCTGTGCCGGTACGGCCAAGGCCAGCGGAGAGACAACGATGGCCCCGGCCCCCAGAACCGCCGCCGCCGTGCGGCCGCGGTGCCGCCGGACCTCCCCTGTACCGGGTTCCGGGAGAGACTTCGAGCGTATGGACCAGCGTTGGAACACCATGTGGAGGCTCTTTTCTGTTGTGAAACTGATAATGCTGAAGACGCACATTGCATGTAGATACATCGTTTTCGATGCACATTTACCCGCAATAAAACCCAAATCACGAACGATTGAGTACAACATATAGAACGGCAAACTAATCCCGCAACTGTCCTATAGTTGTCAAAATCCACCAGTTTGAAACATTCCCGAAACGCTCCACTTCCCACGGAACCTGTGTTGTACTACGCCTAGGAGAGCTTCTTTGAGCACGACTGACCCCGCGGCACTCTGCGCCGATCTGATCCGTTTTGACACCACCAACCTCGGCAACGGGTACGGGAAAGGCGAGAAAGAGTGCGCAGAATTTATCCAGAATTTACTTAAGGCGGCCCACTATGACGCCCAGATACTGGGCCCCTCCCCCGACCGCGCATCCGTGGTCGTGCGGGTCCCCGGGAAGGACAGGGATCTTCCGGGGCTGCTGGTTCATGCCCACATCGATGTGGTCCCGGCCGAACCGGAGCAGTGGAGCTTTGATCCGTTTGCCGGGATTATCCAGGACGGCTACATCTACGGCCGCGGCGCCAGCGACATGAAGGACATGGCCGCGATGACTCTGGCCACGCTGCTGCACTGGGCTAAACGTGGTCTTCAGCCGCGCCGGGACATCGTTGTCGTTTTTGTAGCCGACGAGGAAGACAAGGGCGAGTACGGCGCTTTGTGGCTGGTCCGCGAGCACCCTGGGCTTTTCGCAGGTGTGGAAGCCGCGATCGGAGAATCCGGCGGCAACGCGACTCCGCTGCTGGCCGCCGACGGCTCCACGGTGACGGTGTATCCGGTGGCAGCGGCGGAGCGCGGCACGCTGCACCTTCGCTTGAGTGCAACCGGAACGTCAGGCCACGGGTCCCGGCCGGTCCCGGACAGTGCCGTCACCGCTTTGCTTGACGCGGTCCACAGGATCAACCACCATACGTGGCCGATCGTCCTGACCGAGACGGTCCGCAGCTATATCGACGGTGTCTCAAGGGCCTTGGGTTACGAACCCGATCTTTGCAGCGACGAGGGGATCCTGGCGGCCATTGACACACTCGGTGATGCCGGCGATGTGGCACGGGCTACGATTCGGTGTTCAGCGACAACGACAGTCCTGCGGGCGGGTTACAAAGTCAATGTTATTCCCGGCCTGGCCGAGGCCGAGGTGGACGTGCGGTGTCTGCCGGGAACGGAGGACGACGTCCTTGCCACGATAGACGCCATGCTGGGCCCCCAGGTCAGCCGCGAGTTCCTTTCCAACCAGCCGGCAGTGTCCTCTCCGGTGGATTCATCCTGGTTCGAAGCTATGAGGGCAGCGCTTGTGCGGCACGATCCGGAAGGCGTGGTGGTTCCTGTCTGCATGGGCGGCGGCACCGATGCAAAGGCGTTCAGCGCGCTCGGCATCAACTGCTATGGGTTCTCCCCGTTGGGTGCAGACCCGGACGGCCGCACCGTTGCCGGGGTACACGGCGTCGATGAGCGGGTTCCCGTGGCATCCGTTCGGTCCGGCGCTGCTGTACTGGGCGATTTCCTCATTCATGTGTGATCCAGGACTGCCCGGTTCCACTGCGGAGGAGTTTTCCACGCGTGTCCTGGCCGGAATCGTGCCAGGGGGTGCATATACCTTCGGCCGGCACGGAAAGGTGATTGCCTCGGGTGGTTACGGCAGTGTGGACCCGGGAGGAGGCAACACTCCGGATACACACACGCCATACCGGGTCGCCTCCTGTACCAAGAGCTTCACTGCTGCACTGGTCCTTATCCTCCGCGACGAAGGGCTGCTGGATCTGAGCCGTCCGGCGGAAGACTACCTTCCAGTGCTCCGCAGTGCCTTCCACGGACGTATCCATCCGACTGCTGAAATGCTCCTGACCATGTCCGCGGGCCTGGCGACAGACAACCACTGGGCCGACCGCCAGGAGTCAATGCCGGCAGCCGCACTGGACCGGCTGCTGGCCCTTGGGCTGCCTCTCGCTGCCGATCCGGGGACCGGGTTCGCCTACTCCAATCTGAGCTACGCCATTCTGGGCCGCATCGTGGAGGAAATTACGGGCACACCGTATACGGACCTGATCGCCGAACGGCTGCTGCAGCCGCTTGGCCTGACCGAAACTGCGTTCTCTGCCGGAGCCCTCAACGCTCCCCCGG
Source organism: Arthrobacter sp. Helios (assembly GCF_023167125.1). Classification (NCBI taxonomy): domain Bacteria; kingdom Bacillati; phylum Actinomycetota; class Actinomycetes; order Micrococcales; family Micrococcaceae; genus Arthrobacter; species Arthrobacter sp. Helios. Next base: position 438,518 of record NZ_CP095402.1, on the reverse strand, counting down.
CCCCGGGTTTCCGCCGTCTGGACGGCGCCTGGCAAGTTGAGCCCTTCACCAGCCCCGGGGCATTTTCACCGATCGGAGGTCTCTTCAGCTCGGCAGCGGATATGGCCAGATGGGCCGGATGGCTCGCTTCGGCTTTTGCCCCGGAACCGGAACGGCCGGATGTCCTGGCCTCTGCGTCCCGACGCGAGATGCAGCAGAGACAGCGCCTGCTTATGCCCGCTCAGAACGGGCAGGTGACGGAGCTGCCGCGTGCCTACGGCTTCGGCCTCTTTATTGAGGAGGTGCCCGGTTACGGAACCGTGGTTTCCCACTCCGGCGGCTATCCGGGTTTCAGCTCACATATGCGCTGGAGTCCTGAAACCGGGCTCTTCGGCATCGGGGTGGAGAACGCCACCTATGCTGAGGCGGCGGTCCCGGTCAGGCGGGTTTTTGCCCGACTGTTGGAGGACACCGCGCCGCCGGTCCATGGCCGGGGCGCACGGGAAACCGCGCTTCTCTGCCCCGTACCGCCGCGGCCGGAGCCTTGGGCCTCAGCCCTCCACGCCCGAGAGCGGATCAACGCGCTGCTGACCCAATGGGAGGACGCACACGCATGCGCGGTTTTCGCTGACAATATGGTGAAGGATCTTCCAATGGAGCACCGCCGGGCGGAACTGGCCAGACTCATGAAGGAGACAGGTGGCCTCAGCCCGGCATGGGCAACGCCAGCTGTCCCGGAGAGCTCCTCGAAGATCAGCTGGCGCGTCCCAGGCCGGTATGCAGATTTGCACTGTTCGCTAAGCATCACCCCGGTGCGGCCGGAGCTCATTCAGGAACTGGAGTTCTCCGTAAAACCAGAAGGGCGCTCGGTCTGATCCGCGCCTAACCGCTTTCCGGGATAACGCAGCCAGCCCCGGTCCAATCGGACCGGGGCTGGCTGCAGTTTTAGTACTGGATGCCGGGTTTTAGCCCAGGCGCACCTTCAGGTTCTCGTCCAGTGCGGCGAGGAACTCTTCGGTGGTCAGGTAGGCCTGGTCGGGTCCGACCAGAGCTGCAAGGTCCTTGGTCATCTTGCCGGATTCGACCGTCTTGACGACTACGTCTTCAAGGGTCTCGGCGAAGTTGATGACCTCGGGGGTGTTGTCCAGCTTGCCGCGGTGCATCAGGCCACGGGTCCACGCGAAGATCGAGGCGATCGGGTTTGTGGAGGTGGGCTTGCCCTGCTGGTGCTGGCGGTAGTGCCGGGTGACGGTACCGTGTGCAGCCTCGGCCTCGACGGTCTTACCGTCCGGGGTCATCAGCACGGAGGTCATCAGGCCCAGCGAGCCAAAGCCCTGTGCCACGGTGTCGGACTGGACGTCGCCGTCGTAGTTCTTGCAGGCCCAGACGTAGCCGCCTTCCCACTTCATCGCGGAGGCAACCATGTCATCGATCAGGCGGTGCTCGTAGGTGAGGCCGGCTGCTTCGAACTGGTCCTTGAACTCGGCGTCGAAGACTTCCTGGAAGAGGTCCTTGAACTGGCCGTCGTAGGCCTTCAGGATCGTGTTCTTCGTGGAGAGGTACACCGGGTAGTTCCGCTGCAGGCCGTAGGCGAAGGATGCCCGGGCGAAGTCGCGGATGGAGTCGTTGAAGTTGTACATACCCATGGCCACGCCGCCGTCGTCACCGTAGGTGACAACCTGGGTCTTGATTTCTTCCCCGCCGTCCTTGGGGGTGTAGGTCAGCGTCAGGGTACCGGCACCGGGCACCTTGAAGTTGGTGGCCTTGTACTGGTCGCCGTGGGCGTGGCGGCCGATGATGATCGGCTTGTTCCAGCCCGGGACCAGGCGCGGGATGTTGGAGATGATGATCGGTTCGCGGAAGACGACGCCGCCGAGGATGTTACGGATGGTCCCGTTGGGGGAAACCCACATCTTCTTCAGGCCGAATTCTTCGACGCGGGCCTCGTCCGGAGTGATGGTGGCGCACTTGACGCCCACACCGTGTTCCTTGATGGCGTTGGCGGCGTCGATGGTGACCTGGTCATCCGTGGCGTCGCGGTTCTGGATCGACAGGTCGTAGTACTTGAGGTCAACGTCCAGATACGGATTGATCAGGCGGTCCTTGATGAACTGCCAGATGATCCGTGTCATCTCGTCGCCGTCGAGCTCTACGACAGAGCCCACAACCTTGATTTTGTCAGCCACACGGTCTCCTAGTGTGATGGGGGTCCGGACATGGCTTTTGACATGCAGGGACCCGGCTTTTTGGGTCTGGTATCTGAGTCCAACTATGCCACAGCGCCCTTGCGCTCCATAAACTGCAGGCTGCGCGCATTCGTCACACGCGCAGCCTGCAGACCGGAGGCCGGAGGACGCTTCCTAGTGGAAGAAGTGGCGGGCGCCGGTGAAGTACATGGTGACGCCGGCAGCATTGGCTGCTGCAATCACCTCTTCATCACGGACTGAACCGCCGGGCTGGACGACGGCGCGGACACCGGCGTTCAGCAGGATCTCCAGGCCGTCGGCAAACGGGAAGAACGCGTCGGAGGCGGCCACCGCGCCGCGGGCGCGCTCGTCGTCGTCGCCGGCGAGGGTGTTGGCGCGTTCCACGGCGAGCTTGCAGGAGTCCACCCGGTTGACCTGGCCCATGCCGACGCCGACGGAAGCTCCGTCGCGGGCCAGCAGGATCGCGTTGGACTTGGCGGCGCGGACCGCGGTCCACGCGAAGACCAGGTCAGCCAGCGTCTTTTCATCCGCGGCTTCGCCGGCGGCCAGCGTCCAGTTAGCGGGGTCGTCCCCTTCAGCCTGCACGGTGTCCGGCTGCTGCATCAGCACACCGCCGGAGACCTGGCGGAACTCCACCGGGTTGCGGCCGTAGCCGTCGGGCAGGGTCAGCAGGCGGATGTTCTTCTTGCGGGTCAGGATTTCCACGGCCTCGGGCTCGAAGTCCGGAGCGATGACAACTTCGGTGAAGATGTCCTTGACGGTTTCGGCCATGCCCGCGGTAACGGTCCGGTTCGCCGCGATGACTCCACCGTAGGCGGAGACCGGATCGCAGGCGTGCGCCTTCAGGTGGGCGTTGGCGATCGGGTCCGCGGCACTTGGAGAGGCCACAGCCACACCGCAGGGGTTGGCGTGCTTGACGACGGCGACTGCCGGTTCGTCGAAGTCGAAGGCGGCGCGCAGGGCGGCATCGGCGTCGACGTAGTTGTTGTACGACATCGCCTTGCCGTGCAGCTGGTCAGCCTGGGCGACGCCGGGCAGCGCCTCCTGATCAGCGTAAAGCGCGGCGGCCTGGTGAGGGTTTTCGCCGTAGCGCAGCACCTCGGAGCGTTCCAGCGCCATGCCGGTGTATGCGGGCCAGGCGGCGCCGGCTTCGGTGCCGTCGCCGAACTGCTGGGCGGTCCAGGTTGCCACAGCAGTGTCGTACGCAGCGGTGTGCGCGAACGCCTCGGCGGCCAGCCGGCGTCGTTCGTTGAGGTCAAAGCCGCCTTCAGCGGCAGCAGTGGTGACGGCGCTGTACTTTGCCGGGTCAACGACGACGGCGACCGACGGGTGGTTCTTCGCCGCGGCGCGGACCATGGAGGGTCCGCCGATGTCGATCTGCTCCACAACGTCGTCCTGGGCCGCGCCCGACTTCACCGTTTCGACGAACGGGTACAGGTTAACGACCACCAGGTCGAAGGCCTCGATGCCAAGTTCCTCCAGCTGGTCCCTGTGGTCCTGGCGGCGGCGGTCAGCGAGGATACCGGCGTGTACGCGCGGGTGCAGCGTTTTCACCCGGCCGTCTAGGCATTCGGCGAAGCCGGTGACTTCGGCAACCTCGGTGACCGGCACGCCGGCCGCAGCGATCTGCTTGGCGGTCGAGCCGGTGGAGACGATGCTGACGCCGGCAGCGGAGAGGCCCTGGGCCAGTTCCGTCAGTCCGGTCTTGTCATAAACCGAGATCAAGGCCCGGCGGATGGGGACACGGTCGAGGGGGGTGTGTTTCACGGAAGGCACTCCAGGTGACGTGGTTTCGGCAGATCGAGCCGCGACCGCCGCGGATTGCGGCCGGGCGGGCCCGGGACCAGTTTATGCCCGGCGTACCGAGCTTTACCGACTGCGGGTAACAGAGCCGGGGCCTGCGGACTCATTCGAACCGATATCCTTCCTTGAAACCATCCAGGCTGCGCCGGGCCACACTCCCGACAAACGCGGACCGGCCTTCCGAAATCGACATCGGTGCAGACATCAGGGGCAGAAATGAAGCGGCGCATCCGGAACTTCTCGATGCTCTCGTGGCTGGCCGCTCTGACGCTGCTTGGCGTGCTCTTCCTGCCCGCCCCGCATACCGCCTTCTCCACTGCGGCCTCGATCCTGGGCTGGCAGACATCTCCGCTGGCTTTGCAGCCGCGGCCGTGGGAACCCGGAACCAATGACCCCCTGGTGTTCCCGGAGGCGGCGGACGGCAGGTACCGGTGGTCGGGGTCGGACAGCGCACAGCTGGAGCTTCCGGAGGACCTGCTGGCCCAGGCCGGGAACGGCGAACCGCTGCCGGTGCTGCTTCGCGGAACCTCCGACGGCCTGATGCGGCTCGTCCGGATACTGGAGGCCGGGTCCGGAACCGAGTACCCCGGCACCATTCTCAGCGCTGAGGAACCGGCCGGCGGTGAGGCACCGGCCGGTGGGCCTGCCCCCTCCTTCGTGCTGCTGGACGTCCGGGATAACCGGCTTTACGTTGAGGCAAACGGCCAGTGGTCGGTGGAGGCTGAAATCCCGGCCCTGCCGACGGCGGACGGCGCAGCCCAAGGCAGCGAACCCGGGATCTTCCGCTACGTTGGCGATGCTTCCTCCGGGCGGTTCGGCACGGCCGACGGCAGCGACCCCCTGCTGTACGTCATTGCGCACCATGGAGCCGGGAGCGATTTCCTGGGTATGCCCGACGACGAAGGGCGGCTGGAGTGGGACGCGGAGGGCACCGTCTGGTTTGAGGTCTTCTCCACCGGGCCCTGGACGTTCCAGGCGGATCCGCCGGCTGCCTGACGGCTGCTGGCTGCTGGCGGGTGGTGGGTGCACCGGAGGGGTCACCGGCGCACCGGGGTTCAGCGGAGCCCGGATTCAGCGCTGCCCGGGTTCATCGCTGCCCGGCGGGTCCCACCTCACCGGAGCCCCGGTTCATCACCGCCGGGTTCGGGTCACCGGAGCCCGGCGGGTCCCGGGCTACAGTAGTGATGTAGGGGGATAAATGACTTTTAGTGAGAATTTTGAGCAGGCTCTGAAGGCCCGTGTTCCTGTGATTTACGTACAGACGCACGAGGAACACAGGCTGCGGGCGGAGGTCCTGCGGATCGCCGAAGCACAGCGCACCCCACGCACGGTCTGGACCTGGAACGCCGCAACCGGGCTCACCCGGCCGGACGGCAGCAGCCGCGGCGGAACATCCGCCCCCGCCCGCGCATTGGACGAAGCCCTTGGCACCCAAGACGCCGCCATTTACCTCTTCTGCGACCTGCACGCATTCTTCGGCACCGACCAGCGCCCGGCCGACGCAGAGGTGGTCCGGCGGGTCCGCGACGTCGCCGCCGGCTTCCGGACCGGTGAAAATCCCCGTGTCCTAGTGGTCACCGGGCCGGTGCTGCGGATCCCGCCGGAACTGGAAAAAACACTCACGATCGTTGATTTCCCGCTGCCGGGACGGGCCGAACTCGCGGCCATGCTGGACGCCATGATCGCGCAGAACGGCGGCCCCATCACGGTCGACCTCACTCCGGAGGACCACGTGGGCATTGTCCAGGCCGCCCTCGGTCTGACGATGGCCGAGGCGGAAAACGCCTTCGCCCGGGCCATGGTCAACGACGGCAGGCTCTGCGCCGCTGACATCAAGACCGTCCTGGAGGAAAAGCGGCAGGCGGTGCGCAAGTCCGGTGTCCTGGACTATGTCGACGCCGGCATAGACCTGGACAAGGTCGGCGGACTCAACAACCTCAAGAGCTGGCTCTCCCGGCGCCGCGGCTCCTGGCTGGAGGAAGCGGCGGCCTTCGGTTTGCCCTCGCCGCGCGGCGCCCTCATCACCGGCGTCCCCGGCTGCGGCAAGTCCCTGACCGCCAAGGCGACCGCGGCTTCCTGGGGACTGCCGCTGCTCCGCTTCGATATTGGCCGGGTTTTCGCCGGGCTGGTGGGCTCCAGCGAGCAGAACATGCGCAGCGCCCTCGCCACAGCCGAGGCGATTTCCCCCTGTGTGCTGTGGATTGACGAAATTGAAAAGGGTTTCGCCGGAACCTCCTCCGACGGTGACTCCGGAACCGCCGCACGAGTCTTCGCCTCCTTCCTCACCTGGATGCAGGAGAAAAACCACCCGGTCTTCGTGGTGGCCACGGCCAACAACATCGACCGCCTTCCACCGGAATTCCTGCGAAAGGGCCGGTTCGACGAAATCTTCTTCGTCGATCTGCCCACTGAGGCGGAACGGGGGGCTATCTGGCAGCTCCAGCTTCAGGGCCGCGCGACGCCCGCCAATGGCTTGGCCGCCCTGGCAGCGAACCCTGGCACCCTTGGACCCCTGATCACAGCCAGCCAGAGCTACTCCGGTGCCGAAATCGAACAGGCGGTGGTCGCCGCACTCTACGATGCGTTCGCCGAGCACCGCCGCGTCACGGTCCCGGACCTTGAGCGTGCAGTCCTGAACATGATCCCGCTGTCAGTGACCCAGGCGGAGGAAATCAGCCGCATCCGTTCCTGGGCACGGCTTCGTGCCGTCGGCGCCACGGCGAGCGCAGATCTCGATGACGCTGCCGCAGCCGGAGCGTCCCCTCCGGTTCCCGCGGCCATTCAGGGACAACCGGTGCCGGACCGGGGCGGAAGGACCGTGGATTTCTAGGTGACCTGCCTGCCGCGGCTTTCGGCGCGGGCACCCCGGTCCCCCAGCCGGCAAGTTCCCGGTAGATCCCGGCCATTTGCCGGATATTTGGGTTTCAGGATGTTTCGGTTTTTCAGGATGTAAGGAGCCACCGATGGACCACAAACAGCTGATTGTCAGCGTCCGCCCCGACGGCAGCGTCGTCGCTGACACCCGCAATATCTTCGGCGACGAATGCCTTAACTACATCACCGTCCTCGAGGACCTGCTCGACGCCACCACGGAGTCCAGCAGCTACACGGAGGACCACACCCGCACGGCCGTCGACGCCGCCGTGGAGGCACGCAATGAGCAATCGGCTTCCTGATCCGGTCGTTGGGTCCGGAGCCCGCAACACTCTTCCCGGGAGCACGGCGTCCCGGGCTGCTGCCTCGGGTTCCGCCAAACCCGTGACTCCTGCTGCCTCCGCCAACGGAGCGGTCGGGGATGCCGCTGCGCCGCACACACCCCCGCCGACCGCGAGCGCTGCGACGCGCACTCCCCTGGCCGCTCAGGACGCGCCACAAGATCTGATTCCGCGGAGGTTCCTGAATCCCCCAGCTCCCCGGTCCGTCCCCGCAGGCAGCCTCCGTTATGCCCGCTTCCTCGCCGCCACGGACGTGGAAGGCCCGGGCCGGCGGGCCGCGCTCTGGCTGCAGGGCTGTTCCATCCGCTGCCCCGGCTGTTTCAATCCCCATCTGTGGAGCACCCGCGGAGGCCAGGAAACGCCGACCGCTACGGAAGCCCTGTTATTGGTGGAACAAGCGCTTCAGGCGGGTTCCCGGGGCCTGACCCTGCTGGGCGGTGAACCGTTCGAACAGGCTGCCGCTGCCGCCGTCGTCGCCTCCACGTTCCGCAGCGCGGGCCTGGGCGTGATGACTTTTACCGGCTACACCTACCCGGATCTGCAGCGCTGGGCACAGGACCGCGCCGACATCGCCGCCCTGCTGGAAGCCACCGATCTGCTCGCGGACGGGCCCTACCTGGCCGACCGGCCGGACCGGATCCGCCCCTGGGTCGGCTCCACCAACCAGGGGCTCCGGGCCCTCACGGAGCGGTACCGCGGCCGGATTCCCGGTCTGGGACCCGTCCCGGGATCGCCGCAGCCCGGGTCCGACGGCGGGGACCGGTTGGAAGTCCGGGTCGCTCCGGACGGAACAGTAACCGTCAACGGCTGGGCCGAAACGGCGGCACTGGAGCACCTCCTTGAGGGGCTTAGCCGGCCGGCCCCGGCCCGCAGGACCGAAACATCCCCCACCATGCCTTCGGGCGCCCGTTGAAAGAGGCGTGATGAGCGTTTCCCTGTTGCTGATTCCAGCGGCCATGGCCGCCCTGCCGGCGGCATTGTCCGCTGCTGCCACAGCCGTGGAGAAGGCCTTGAACCCCGCGGATGAGGCTGTGCAATTCCTTGTGCAGACGCGGATGAAGGACCTTGGCCTGCTGCAGCTTGCCATAGCCGACACCGGCGGAACGGTCCGGAAGGCCGGCGCCGGACGGATCACGGCTGTCTGGCAGGAGGCCGATGCCGTGTTCTCCCGCGGCGCCGATGGAGTCTGGGCTGTGCACTTCGACGGCCCCGGAGCGAGCCACGACCAGGCCGCAACGATCCTTCAGTCGCTCGATGCGGCCTACGCCCGCCGGGTGCAGGCGGCTGTGGTCCAGCGCCTGAAGGAACGGGCCGGCGGCGCCAATCTTCAACTGCAGTCCGAGACAGTGGAGGAAGACCGCACTGTCACCCTGGTCCTGAACGTCCGAGCCTGACATGGCTGCAGCACCGGCCATGTCTGCAGCACCGGCGGATTCCAGTGCTGCCTACCCCGGCTACGGCTGGATGCTTCGCCGCAGTCTCTGGATCCTGCTGCCCGTCCTCTCCCTGGGCCTGCTCACGGGACCGGTCCTGCTGCTGCTCGGATGGCGGGCCAGGGCCTCAAACTTCCTCTGGCCCGGTGCCGTCTACGCCGGGGCCAGCGTCATTTCGTTCCTGATGAACGAGGACGCCGGCCCGATCCTGCGGACACTCATCTGGATCCTTGGGACCATTCACTGCCTGATCATCACACCGGCCTGGCTGCGTGTGCGCTGGCGGGACGCTCCCGCGGGCCCGCCCCGAAAGCCCCGGGCTGCTGCGGCCGGTGTTCCGGCCGAGGAGCCGGGTCCCGCACCTGCGTCCACCGTGACCGCCGCCGTGACCGTGACCGCCTGGAGCCCAGCGGATCGTCTGCTGTCCGACCCCCTGGCCCAGGCAGCGGAGTACTACGCAGACACGTCCGGCGGTGCTATTCCCTCGGGTGGTGCTAACCCGTCGGGCGGCGCTTCCGGGAGCCGTGTTGCCGGAGGGCAAACGGCCGGGGCGCAAACGGCCGGGGCGCCGCTCCCGGGTGCTGCGGTTGGCGCACTGCTGCTGAACGTGAATGCCGCCTCGGAACGGGACCTGCGGCAATTGCCGGGGATCGGGCAGCAGCGTGCCGCCCAGACGGTCCGTCTGCGCCGGGAAGAGGGACTTTTTTCGTCGCTGGAGGACTATGGGCGGCGGCTCAGCCTGGGGCCCCAGGGAACCGAACGGCTGCGCGGCCGGGTGAGCTTCGGTAACGGACCACCCAGCAGGTCCACTGGGAACGGGTTTGGACGAAAGGTGGACTATTGATGAGCGCTGCGAGGACGCGCGGTTCGGAGCAGCCCACAACGGCTTGGAAGATCCGGAACAGTCTTTGGGTGTTTATGTGTGTGGGCACTTTTGGGCTGGCAGCACCCTGGATCATCCTCTATGTGGGTATCGCTTCCCGGCGCCCGGCATGGATGGGGCTCGGCGCCCTGCTGGGCGCTGCGTCAATTACGTCCATGGTCTGGCTGTCCGGAGCTGCCATCTGGCAGCGTGAGACAGCGGACTGGCTGCTGATGGCCGTCTGGCTGGGCGGCAGCAGCTTCGCTGCAGGAGCCAACCGTGAGTACCTGCGGATCAAATGGGCTGCGCGGAAGGGAGTCGACGCCGCTTTTCCTGCGTCAGCGCAGGCCCGGCGTGCCAGGGGCGGCGCTGAGCGGGCAAACCGCGCCGGCACGCCGGCCGCACCCAAACGGGGCGCGAAGCAGGGGGCTGGCAGCGTCCGAGTTGAAGCCGCCGAGCCGCAGCGGGCAGCTCGTACTCGCGGCGTCAGCAGTCCGGGCAGCGGAGGCCGGATCCCGGCAGCTGTCCCGACCCCGGTCCCTGGTCCTGGTGCAGGTCCAGGTCCAGGTCCAGGTCCAGGTCCTAATGCTGGCCCTACGGCCGGTCCTGCGCCCCGTCGCGGCCCGCGGAAGGCCGGTGTAGATGCGGGAGTGGACACTGTGGAAGTCAATGGCGCTTCCCTCCAGGAATTTGCCGCCCTGCCTGGTTTCGACGCCGATCTGGCGGCCCGTGCGGTGAGTCTTCGGCAGGGCCGGCCATATGTGTCTGTTGAGCAATTTGCCGAGCGGCTGGCACTTCAACCCCATATTTTCCTGCGTGTCCGGAACCGTCTGAGCTGCCGGTCAGCTTCGGTTCCGCCAGGCTTTGGGCGCCGGGTCGACTACTGACGCACCTGCCAGGAACCAGCAGTACGGCCATGGCTGACGGCGATGACGGACCGGGGTCAATGGCGGGCCGGGAGATCTAGAGTCCTGCGCCGACGTGTGCCGGGCTGGCGCTGATGGCGGGCTGGCATACCCGACCCCCGCTGGGCCGGCGGAGCCCAGAGATCCTCCCCCACCCAAACGGCATCGTTCGCCCTCGCCGGCGCCCATTCCTCACACCCTGTTCCCCCTCTCCCCATCCCGTCCATTTCAGAAGCTCCCTCAACAGCTTTACAAGCAGCTCTCCGAACAACTTCACAGGCTCCGCCGGACAGTGGGCTGGACACTGGGCATTGGGCACTGGCTGGGCTCGGGGCCGGGGCCGGGCAAGGAGCTGGCTGGGCTGGGCCGGGCTGGGCTGGGCTGGGCTGGGCTGGGCTGGGCCGGGGGCTGGGCCGGGCTGGGCTGGGCCGGGCTGGGCTGGGCCGGGCTGGGCTGGGCCGGGCTGGGCACCGGGCACTGGGCTGGGCTGGGACAAACCTGGCGGTGAGCCGAAAAAGTCATCGTATTCCGCCGTCGGGAGCGGTTCCGGAAAATTCGTTGTACAGTTTTACGAGTTTCGACGAATTTGACCATAACTCCCCCGGAAGGCCACTCATGACCACAACCCACACCCTCCCGGCGGGTGACGAGGTAGTCCAAAACCTGCCTTGGCGCTGGCGGGTCCAAGGCAGGATTTTCCTCATCGGCGGGCTCGGTTTTATGTTCGATGCCTGGGACGTCACGCTGAACGGCGTCCTGATTCCGCTGCTCTCCAAGGAGTGGGGCCTGGTCCCCGCCCAGGCAGCCTGGATTGGCACCGCCAACCTGCTCGGTATGGCGATCGGCGCCTTCGTGTGGGGGTCCATCGCCGATGCGATCGGCCGCAAGCGGGCTTTCACCGCCACCCTGCTGATCTTCTCGATCTTCACTGTTCTCGGTGCGTTCGCGCCTGACATCGCTTGGTTCTGCGTCTTCAGGTTCTTCGCGGGAATCGGGCTTGGCGGTTGTGTGCCGGTGGACTACGCACTGGTCGGAGAGTTCACTCCGCGCAAGCAGCGCGGCCGGGTACTCACGGCCATGGACGGCTGGTGGCCGGTGGGCGCTGCCCTGTGCGGCGTCACCTCCGCGGTGATTATGGCAACCGTCGCGGATTGGCGCTGGACCATGCTGATCATGGTGGCGCCGGCCCTGCTGGTGTTCTGGGTGCGCCGCTCAGTTCCGGAATCGCCCCTCTTCCTGGTCCGTAAGGGGCGCACCGAAGAAGCCAAGGCCGTGATCAATGACCTCATTGCCCGCACCGGCGGGACGCAGACCGAATGGCGGCTGCCCGAACCCGAGCCGGCACCGAAGTTCACGCTGAAGACCATGGGCAGCCAGCTGACGGAAGTCTGGCGTTCCAACCCGAAATCGACCGTCACCGCGTGGTCCCTGTTCGTGACGATCCTGCTGGTCTACTACCTGGCCCTGCAGTGGATGCCGAAAATCCTGGTTGACGCCGGCTTCGCCGAATACAAGGCCTTCCTGACAACGTCCGGCATGGCCGCCGTCGGCCTCTTGGGTGTGGTGGCAGCTGCCCTGCTCGTCGAACGTGTGGGCCGCAAGTGGCTGCTCGCGGTCACCGGGCCCGCTGCCGCAGCGTCGTTGGTCGTGGTCGCACTGGTAGTGGATGTTCCGGCTGCGGCAACCACCTGGCTGCTGATCTACGGGTTCGTGGTGCAGGTGGCCATCCCCGTGCTGTACACCTATGTCTCCGAGTTGTATCCGACCAGGCTGCGTGCCAGCGGTTTCGGGTGGGCGTCAACGGCGTCGCGGGTGGGGGCCGGGTTTGGCCCGCTGCTGTTTGTCTCCGTGCTGTGGCCGTATCTGGGCCTGCCGCTGTCCTTCGCGGTTGCCGGTGTACTGGTTCTGGCCGCAGTGCTGTGGATGGCCCGCTTCTCACCGGAGACCCGGGGCACGGCACTGGACTAGCAGTTTTGCGGGATCGGCTGGGAGGATGCAGGTTTCCGGCCGGTCCCGCACTGCCTCAGGTCAGCGCCGGCGGTCAGCGCTGGGGAAGCGAGGGAACACCCATGGTGCTCAGCTGCCGCAGCGTTTCAATCAGCAGCCGGCGTTCCTGGACCTTGATGCGTTCGTGCAGCGATTCCTCGGTGTCGCCGTCGAGCACCTCCACTGCCGCCTGCGCGAGGATCGGGCCGGTGTCCACACCGGCGTCGGCAATATGAACCGTGCAGCCGGTGATCTTCACCCCGTAGGCGAGGGCATCGCGCACGCCGTGCGCACCGGGGAAAGAGGGCAGCAGCGCCGGGTGGGTGTTGATGTAGCGGCCGACAAAACTGTCGATGAAGTGCTCATCCACAATCCGCATAAAACCCGAGGACAGAACGACGTCGGGCGCATAGGATGCGACCTTCTCCGTCAGCGCGCGGTTCCAGTCGGCGCGGACGGCGTAGTCCCGGAAATTCACCAGGAACGTTTCATATCCCGCCGCTGCAGCCCGTTCGACGCCGTAGGTGCCTGGGCGGTCGGCCCCCACCGCGGCGATCTCGAGCTTCAGATCCCCCACGGCTACGGCGTCGATGACGGCCTGGAGGTTAGAGCCGGTGCCGGAGACCAGAACAACAATTCGCATGTGTCAACCTTAAGTCCAAGCGTCGCCTAGGCTTAATCCATGAACAACGACGGCCCTCCACTGAATGCGCGACCGCCGTTTCCTCCGGCTACCCGCAAGCCCGAGCCGACCGAGGCGCAGACCAAAGAAGCCCGGTCCTTCCTCTGGGTGTTTATCGCTTTGCTCGCCGGTATGCTGATCAGCTCCGAACTGGCCCTGCCGTGGAAGCTGCTGCCGCTGGCGCTGGGCGTTGCCGCCCTGGTGGTTGGCATCATGGCAATGGTCAAGATCATCCGTTTCGGCATGCACCGGATGCTCCGGGTCATCGTTTCCATGGGCCTGGCCGCTACCGCGTTTATGACTCTGGGGCTCGCCGCGATGGTGGCATTGTGGCCGCTGACGGCCAAGTACGAGACCTGCATGCAGTCGGCCTTGACGGTTCAGGCGACGGAGAACTGTGTGCAGGACTACATGACCTTCGGCGGAATGATCCCCGAACCGTAGCCAGCGGGGCCGGCGTCGGCGGGCCGACGCCGGCGCCAGGCCAGTTCTGGCGCGCCTAAGCGTTGTCCAGAACCTCTTCCGAAACAGCCGGACGGCGCCGCTTTTCGTGTTCCAGCCAAGGACCGGCCGCATAGCCGATGACGGCGCCGACGGCGACTTCCGCTGCTATCCAGATGCCGGTCCACAGAGGATCCGGGCCGATCTCCGTGAAGCGTCCGATGCCAAGGGAGCCCCTGGATATCCAGGCAGCCGCCATTGCGAACAGTCCGGAGACAATTCCGATGATTGCGCCCAGCGCGATGGTCGAAACCGGGGCGGTGAACCAGCGGGCATGGATCTTGATGGCCAGCCACTCGTCGAAATGGTTCTCTCCTTCGCGCAGGAACCACCAGCCGGCGAGGACCCCGGCCGCAACCGGGATCAGCAGCGCCGCGTAGGCGAAGTCCATGTGCCCGCTGGGGAGCGCAGCCAGCACGGGCAGGGCCGGCAGAGGTCCGACCGTTGTTTCCAGCGGGCTGATCGTGCTGCCGGCGCCAAGCGCGAACCCCGCACCCGAGGCCCAGGACAGGGTCCAGCCGACGAAGTTGGGGATCAGTCCCAACTGAGCCACGGTGAGCACCACCCCGCCGATAATTCCGGCGTCGAGCCGCTCGTAGATGGCTACCATCTGTGCCCAGTTCAGTGCCAGCGCCACGACCAGAAGCAGTGCCGAAAGCCCCAGCGCCGCGCTGATTCCCACAACCCCGGCGCGTACCGCGGCCCACAGGTAGGAACCCGCCCAGCGGGAATGCTGGCTGGTTCGAGCGATCCAGTCGGTGAGGTCCACGCCGATGAGCCGCACCCAGGAACCGGCTTCCCTGCGGGCACCGATGATGAGGCCCAGGCCTGCCGGGATAAGGGGCACCAGCCCACCTGCGACGAGTGAGATTCGAACGTCGTCGTTCGCCGAAAAGTAAGCTGCCGCCGTTCCAACCAGGGCATAGATTCCAACCGCGCCCAGCAGGGCCTGCCACAGCTGGTCCGTGTACGAGGCCCGGGCCAGGCGGCGGCCTGCACGCCAGGCGAGGAAGAACGGGATGAGGGTCAGGCCAAGTGGGATGAGGGAGAGGAGCCCTCCCGTCTCTTCCGGCCCAACCGTGCCCGCCGGGAACGTCAGGGACAGCGGCACTCCGTGGAGGAGCAGCCAGGCCTGACCGCTCAGCCGGGCAAGGGAGGCGTAGTCGCGGTCCGAGAACCCGTTCGCGGCCCAGACACCGGTCAGCGGCAGGATGACTACCAGCGCCGACAGCACTGCTGCCTGCCCCAGTTCGAACATTCCCTGCAGCCACAGCGGCATGGGCACCACACCCGGTTTCTTCGGGCGTTTAAAGAGTTTCATCGCTTTCTATCGTGCCATTGGGGACCCTGCGCGCCCTTCAGGTACCGGGTGTGAGTCGGGGCATAGTGTCGGGGTTCGCGGCATTCTCCTGGGCGCTGCGGGGCCGGCGGCAGGGGGGGCAGGGCCGGCGCTGTGGACGGAGGGATCAGGGCCACCCAGGACGGGGTAGGACGGGGTGCGACGGGATTTAGCGTGACCCCCGGGCGGGGCGGGGTACGAGGGGATTAACATGACCCGGACGGCGCGGGGATCGACGGGATAAACGTGGCCAGGGCCGGGCGGGGATGAATCAACAAAGCCAGCCGTTCCTAGCGACGCCAGCTGTCCTTAGAAGGGTGGCGCTTCGTTTTCCTGCTGCAGGTCGGGTCTCACAGGCGCCATGGGAGCTGTATCCGCAGCAGCAGGTGCCCCGGGTTCACGGTTGCCGTTCCCCCGGCGGGAGACAGTCCCGGCTCCCCTCCCGGTATCCGTATTTGTATCCGCATCCACATCCGCATACGCGTCTGTGTCCGGGTCCATGCCAGGGTCCATGCCCCGGCCCATTCCCATGCCCATGCCCAAGCCCGGGGGTAGATGGCCAAGGTAGTCGAGAGCGGCTTCGGTGCGGTAAGCCCGTCCTGTTGGTGAGGTCCACTCGATGCTGCCGGGTTCGGGTTGGCGTGCCTTCCAAAGGCCGAGAGTTTTGAACCGGTGGTGTTTGGGGCAGAGGTGCTCCAGATTCGCATGCTCTGTGGGGCCGCCCCGGGCCCAGGGAGTGGTGTGGTCGATTTCGGAGCGGGTCACGCTAACGGCGCAGCCTGGGAATCGGCAGGTTCCGTCCCGTGCTTGGAGCCAACGTTTCAGACCGGCAGGTATCCGCCGCCTTCGTCCCACCCCGAGAATCTCTCCCGTCGTTGGGTCCTGTAACAGTGGTGTCCAGCTCAGGGCCTGCAGAACCATTCGCCGACCTGCCTCAGGACTGATCGGACCGTATCCGTTCAATTCGGCTGGGGCATCGTCCAAACCCGCGAGGGTGTCAACGTTGATCAGTACCATCACCTCAGTCTTCGTCCGGGTTTGATTCCGGTGCCGCTCCGCCCGCCGACCAACCCGTTTCGGCGCGCCGCTCCCCTTTCGATCTGCAGGTGCCGGTCTCCCCACCGCATCCTCGGGAGAGGGGAGAACCGCAGGGCCATCGGGAACAGCAGGCGCTGACGGGGTTACTGGAACCTCGGGAGCCACAGACGTTGCCGGAGTTACCGGAGCCACGGGCCTTGCCGAAGCCCCGTGGGCACCAGGCGCCCACGGAGTTACTGGACCCGCGGGAGCCACAGACGTTGCCGGTGCTGCGGGAGTTTCCGGGTCTGCAGGAGGTACCGGGGCTGCAGGAGCCGGGAACGCCGGGCCCGGAGACCGGGTTCCTTCCTCCCGCAGCACGGCCGTTGGGGCCGCGTCCGCCGGCCTGCCGCCGTCGAGCATTACCGTGGCCAAGGTGTCAGCGCGCAGCTGGTCCATTGTTCGAGGGTCACCGGCGGCTTTTCCGGCCCGGGCCGCACCCGACAGGGCTGCGTAGATAGCCTGCCCCTGCTCCGCAGCCAGGAACGCCGTCAGACAGGACATTCCATCGGGCAGCGCGTCGAAACACACGCGCCGCTTCTCAAACGCGTCCCGGTGCCGGACCGGGATCGTCTCTGGAAACCGGGACTCCCGGAGCCGGCGGGCCTTCTTCCCGAATCCCGCCGCTGTCCGGCCCTCAGCGTTACTCAGGAGGTCCGCTTCGAAACGCTGCCGCGCGCTCACCGGCTCCGCATTCACAGATTCCGGATTACTCCCATCGTCGCCAGAACCTGCTGTGCCCAGCAGATCCAACTCGGGTTGGGTGTCTTCCCCTGGGTCTCGGCTGTCTGTTCCGTTGCCTGTACCGCCAGCCGGACCGGCGTCGCGGTCTGTGCTGGCATCCGGGTCCGGTCCGTCGGGGACGAACTGGGTTTCGTCCAGGATGATCCGTGCGTGCTGGTACCCGATCCGGCCCTCGGCCAGCCTCGCGAGTGTCTGAGCGTATTCCCGGTTCAGCCGTGAGGACTCACTCACCAACCGCATCGCGCTCATATGTGGCAGATTCAGCACCGCACCAGCCTCAGCTGCCGCGAGGGACAGTGCCAATCCCGGATCCTCCCGGCCGGCAGCCCGGGCAATGTCCCGCGCGAAAAGCTCCTCCAGCCGCGCCGCGGTCCTGGCCTGCTGCGCCTGGGCCCAGCAGATCAGCACACCCAGCCGCTCCAATGCCTCTACGGTTTCCGCGAATCCCAGCAACTCCGCCGAACGCAGGGACAGCCTCCCGTCGAAACCCTCCGGGATCCCCGCGATGTCCTCCGCCGGGTCAGCCGCCGGGTCAGCACAAAATACAGCCACAGATCCACGGATGCCTCCCGGGGCTGAACCTGAATCGGCGGTCTCAGGGTAGCCGCTAGCGGCGCCAGTGTCCCGCCTCATACCGGCACCCGAAGCGCCGGTATTTGGACCAGCCCCAGCCCCGGCCCCGGAACCGGCAGAATCTTTGCACCGTCCGCCATCGGAAGCCCCCCGGCACACCCCCATCTTCCGGTCCGCGGACCGGAAAAACGGTGTGTTCGGGGAGCTCTTCATACCCCAACACTTTCAGCTGCCACCGACATTTGAGGCCCTAAATCGACGGATCACGCGTCCAGCAGTTACGGGACTTTCAGCCCCTTCTACCTGCTTATTTCCCACGGTTTCGGGCGGGCCGAGTCCGCTGCCTCGCGGACGGCGTGCAGCGCTCCAGTTCCGGTCCCAGCCAGGACCGGATCACGCGTAGCGGCCGAGGTTACGCGTAAAGGTCGAACAATCCCTTGGCCATTGCTGCCGCAGCACCAAGGAAAGCTATGACAATAACGCCGAACCGTACGTGTTCGTCACTGATGTGCTTCTGGAGCTGCTCGCCAGCGTAGATGCCGGCCACAATCAGGACCCCGACCAGGATCCACACCAGCGCGCTGAACGGAGGCATCTGCCCCGGGTCCATCGTGAGCTTCACGCTCAGGGTGACGATCGCAATGGTCACGAAAAACGGCTGCAGGGTGGCTGCGAACGGCCGTTGCGGCCACCGCGCCATCACGGCATAAGCGCTGACGGCAGGACCTCCAACGCCGGCCACGGCATTCGTGACGCCGGACGCGAACCCTGCAATTGCCTTCGCCTTGTTGCCGGTCACCACCACCGAGTTCCGTGCCAGCACCAGCGAGGCCCCCAAGGCAACAAGCACAATCCCGCCCACAATGACGGCCATGGGCGCGGCCGGCAGGTATACGGCCGCAATCGAAGCAGGAATGCTGCCGATGACCGCCGGTATCGACAACCAGCGGTACATACTCCAATCCACTTCTTTCCAGACGCGGAACATAATCAGGAGGGAGGAAATCAATCCGCAGACATTCACCATCAGGACGCCGCCGTGGGCTCCAAGGATGATGACCAGGAAGGGGGAAATGAGCAGCGCGAAGCCGAGACCGGCGATTCGCTGGGCGACCGCGCCGATAAAGATCGAGGTCAACACCACAATGAGAAGTCCGGTAGTCACGCCAAACACACTACGCTGGGCCTATGGTTTCTCCTGCTTCGGCACTCCGGACGGCTGACTGGCGCAGACGCATGTTCGATGTATATGCCCAGGTTCGACGCGCAGCTGCGGACGAATCGCCGTCGTCCGCCCACGATCTGTGGCGCCGCGAACGGAACTTAATGTTCGGCACCCATGAGGCCTCGCCCCTGGATGAGGCAGCGAAAGCGCGTTTCACCGGTCTCGCCGTCGCGCCCTATGATCCTGCATTGCGTTTCGAGGCGGTGATTGACGACGACGGCGCCGGGCAGCGTTTCGAGACCGCCACCGGAACGGACGGGACGGTGTATTTCGAGCGGCTGGGGACCGTGCGCATTCCCGGCGTCGGCGAGCTGGCACTGTGGCGGCTGGCCACGTACGGCGGCGGGATCTTCCTGCCGGTGCGCGATGCCCTCGCCGGCAAGGACGGCGGCACCTACGGCGGAGGCCGCTACCTGCTCGACACCATCAAGGGTGCGCATCTCGGCACCGGCGGCGGTGATTCGCTCGTCCTGGATTTCAACTTCCTCTACAATCCCTCGTGTGCCTATGACGAGGCTTGGGCCTGCCCGCTGCCCGGACCGGACAACCGGCTGGATGTCCCATTGATGGCGGGTGAACTGTATGCCGAATACTGACCGCGTGGAATTTGCCGTCGGTCCGGCGCGGGATACGGACACTGCCGCACTGGCTTCGCTGGCCGCCCTGACCTTCCCGCTTGCCTGCCCGCCCGCTGTCACGGCGGAGGAGGCGGCTGAATTTGCTGCACAGGCACTGTCGGAGGACGCCTTTGCGGGTTACGCCGCCGATCCTGCCCGCCGGGTCATCGTGGCACGGGCTGATTCTGGCTTGGTGGGCTACGCCTTGCTGGTTCTGGAACCGCCCATCGATCCGCAGATCTTAGCTGCTCTGGCGGGTTTCCCCGGTCTGACGGCGGAGCTCTCCAAGTTCTACACGCATCCGGCCGCCCACGGGCGGGGCGTAGCGTCCGGGCTGATGGCTGCGGTCCTCGAAACTGCGGAGCAGGCGGAGGTGGACACGGTGTGGCTCGGGGTGAACAACATAAACCTGCGGGCGCAGGCCTTCTACCGAAAGTCGGGATTCTCTGTCGTCGGCCGCAAGCAATTCCCGTTGGGACCTCACGTTTTCGACGATCTTGTGTTTGCCCGGCCTCTCACATCCGCGGGCTGATCCGTGCAGACCTTCCTCCCTTACGAGAGTTTTGCACGCAGCGCCCGGGTCCTGGATTCACCCCGGCTGGGCAAGCAGCGGGTTGAGACCCTGCAGATCCTGCGCGCCCTTGTGGTCCCGGACTACGGATGGCAGAGCCATCCCGCGACCCGCATGTGGATGGGGTACGTTCCCGCACTGACCTCCTACGGACTGGCAATGACGGATGAGTGGGTAGCCCGCGGATTTGCCGACACGGTCCGGGAGCAGCTGCTGGAGTTCGCACCGGAGGCCGGGTCCGACGTCGTCGCCCGCCCGCCATGGCTGGGCGGCGAGGCGTTTCATGAGGGACACCGGTCCAATCTTCTGGTGAAGGACCCGGAATTCTATGCAGAGCTGTTCCCCGGGACACCCGCCGGCCTGCCCTACATCTGGCCGGAACCGGCCGTCCCGACAGCTCCCACCGAACCCGCTGACCGGTGGCTGTGGATCGCCCGCCCGGTCCGGGACCCGGACGGGCCGGTCATTGAGCTGCCCATGCTCTCTGCCCGCGGGACTCCGATCACCGGCAAGAAAGGCCGCCAGCTGGATCGTTTCCTGGAGGTAATGAACGACGGCGATCCCGTCGCGCTGCTCGGATCTGACCGTTCCCGGCTGGAACTGGGAGAGGTTGGACCGGTCACGTTGACGAATGACACGGCCCGGCGGCGGGTGTCGCTGACCGGCGAGGTCTTGAACCGGGCTTCCTTCACCTATCCAGCGCTCCTGCAGGATCCCCGGACGCTGTTCGCAGTGCCCGTCCCGGAGGGCTGAAGTGGATCCGCGGGTGCCCCAGCCGGATCAGCAGCCAACACCCGCCGGGTTGACCAGACAGTCATCCGCCACGTTTCGGGATTCTGAACGCCACACGCTGAGCAGCTGAGCCGGCGAGGTCACCTGGGCCCGGCCATCGATCGGAACCATCGGGCCCCCGTTGACCGAATACTCGCCGGAAAAGAACGTCGTCACGGTCACCGGGAAATCTCCGGTGGCCTCATAGGCATGACTCGTTGCGGTCTGTTCACCCCAGCGGGATTCAGGAAGCGGCCCGCCGGGAACCCGAGCCGGGCCGTAAGACGTTCCGTCACCATAATCGAAGGTATATTCCGTGGGACTGGCAACAATCCGGATCGACTGGCCGAGCAGATTCATCTCGAACACCTGCTCACCGGCTTCGACATACACATTCGTGTGCGCTCCGATAAGCGTGTGCGGACTCGGCTGTACTGACAATTGACCGGGCGCAATCGGACTTTCCTGGAACGCGGAGAGCACCGCTGCGCGGAGCCGCTCTTCAAAAGCTGCGGGGTCTTCGGAGTAGATGCAGGACGGACTGCTGCTGATTCGCGCCCAAGTTGACGGGTCTACGGACCGTAGCCCACTAAACCACCAGACCAACCGTCCGTCAGGACCGGCAGAACAACTGGCCGCCTGGACCAGACAGTCGAGATCCCCCGCGTTCTGATCCTCGAAGCACACTGGTTCGAAACGATAGCCCAGAGGGTCATCAGCGAAGCCAACCGGTCTTGTGGTCCAAACTTTGTTATCGGGGTCATAGGAAAAGGATGATTCGCCAGTGACTCCACTTTCTGACATTCCCCCCGTGCCATTCGTATCGCTATATGCCCTTCCATGGCCGACTACAACGAGTGCTAGAGCGAGGGTCGTCAGTGCTAAGGCAATTCCATATCGGTGGAGGCTAGCGCGATTCATGGATGGTCACCACGTCAACAGCTCTCCAACTCCCCGTTTCAAATACAGCTTCAATCATTTGAACCGAAGGCGATTCATTTCCAGGCTCTGTGGCCATGAGTCCAGATGCTCCATAGAACTCAAGTGGTTCCTGGACGAACTGGACAAGAACCTGTACCCGGTTTCCTTCAGTCCTCGCGTACGTAGTGTCCGTTCCCTGAATGAGGATTTTCGCTCCTGCGATCCATTCCTCACCTTGAAAGCCGACTTCCACAGAACTGTAGTAATTCCCGCAGGCAAAACAGGCCGGCCCACTGATGGCCTTCAACGGCTCAACATCCCCGGTTTCATATCCATAGTTCGCTAGGTCATACCAATGCCTTGCGAAAGCGATCAGCCCCTCCTTGGATTCGACTTTCGCCTCTTCCGGCATCACCGGCAGAGGCACGTTCTCCGCAGGGCCCTCAGCCGACGCCGGCTTATACACAGCAGAGGGAGACGGAGATGGGCTCGGAGCTTCCGGAGAACTCGGAGAGGAGCTCACGCTTGGAGTCTCGGCAGCATCCGCACCCCGGTCCCCCGAACCGGAACACCCCGACAGCACCAAAGCCCCCGCGACTGCAACAGCAAGCCACCCGCCAGCCGTGAATCCTGCACCGGCACCGGCGCCGGAAACACCAGCAGCAGCAGCACGGCGACGCTCAAAGAGACTAAACATGTAAGACCCCCGGGTTCAGCCATCAGGACCAGTGCGGTAGATGCTACTCAAACTGCCGCAAAGCATACTGACTTATCCACAGGGCGCCACCGAAATAGCGTTCCAAAAAGCAGAAATTCCGCCACCAGCAACCCGTCAACCCGTCAACCCGTCAACCCGCATTGTGCAGGGAAACCAGCATCCGCTTCACATCACGGAACTCCTGAGATTCCTCAAACGCCGCTGCCTTCTCCAGATGATCCCCCGGCCCAGGCCCCGGCCCAGGCCCCGGCCCAGCCTCACCCTCAGCCCCAGCCCCAGCCCCAGCCCCAGCCCCAGCCTCAGCCCCACCGTCCGCAGGAACCGCCCCGGCGAACCGCCCGCCGCTGGACTCCGTCAGTGTAAAGAAATCGAAAAGCCCACAGGCAGCCTCCTCTGCGGACGGAGTCGGAGCGCTGACGACGGCGTAGGTCACCTGAGCTTCTCCTCCACCGGCCGGCACGACTGACCGGTAGACAAACCGCTGCACCGTGCCCTGGGCAGATATCAGCCCCGGCATAGGCGCAGCATCGTATTCGGTGTACGCCACCGGCTCCGGCAACGGCGTGCAGATCTGGTCGGTGATGATCCCCGTGTCCAGCCAGGCAATCACTCTTCCGCCGGCGTCGTGCACGCGCAGCGACACCCCGCCGGCCGGATCGTTTGCCAGGGCCGCCACTTCCTCCACCGACCAGTCGGTACGGTACTCAAACTCCAGGTCAGAGCGCTCAACGGCATAGGTTGCCCAGCCGGGAGAAGCACTCTCCGGTGCGGCATCCGGCGCCGGAGACACCGCACAGGACGGCAGGCAGAGGCCGCCCATTATTCCCGCCGCAATCAGGGTGTTACGGTATCTCACATCGGCTCCCGGAGGTTTCCGCGTGCTCAGCAACCATGCTACGCAGCCCCCGCCGTGCCACCCATAGCTTCCGCAGTTCCACGCACCCGTTCGGCCAAACCGGCCCCGGTGCGCCTGCGGGAGTCCAGTACCAGTGCAGCGTCGCACATTTCCACAACCATCTGCCTTGCGCCCGACCCCTTTTGGAGGCTCCCATTACCGATATCTCCGCCGAACACGACGTTTACTTTGGAACTCCCGAAGACGGGAGCGAGCCCGAAGATCTGCAGACCGCCTCCCTGGCCGTTATCCAACGGGTGGAGCACCGCCCCAACGTCCAAAAAATCAAGGGCCGCCTGACCCTGATGGACACCGGCCTCACCCCGCACCAGGCGATGGTGGAGGACCTGCTCTTCGTCCGGCGCGTGCTGGACGGCGCGGGCATCGACTACCTGCTGGTCCGCGGAAACGACGAACGTCCGGTCATCGCGATCGACATCCGGCTGCGTGAACAGCTGCGCAGTGCCCTGGTTGACGCCTGCCGGGACGAGCCGTTCTACTCCCGCAGCGTGGACACCGAGAAGTCCCGCACCCTGCTGATTGCCGACGGCGAGCTCTCCCCACACGAAAAAACCCGCATCATCCGGCTGTTCCGGCCCCGCGGGACCAGCGGCACCAACCTGGTCTTCGGCCCCTCAGCGGGTGTCCAGGTGGAGCTCTGGGACCTCGGCGACACCGAAATCACCCTCCCGGTGGAGAACTCCCTGACCCGCCGCACCCTTCCCGCTTCTGAGGTGGTCCGCGGCAGTGTGGATAAGCATGGCCTGACCTGGCCGACCATCGAGAACATGTTCGCTGACCACGCCACGGACATCCGCTTCGACGTGGACCTCGTTTTCTCCTGGGTGGACGGCAGTTCGCCGGAATACCGCGCCCGCCGTGCTGCCCTGATGCAGGACGCCGTCGTCGGCGAAGGTGACGACCACGAAGCCCGCTACCGGCAGATTAACGAACTGAAATACGCGCTGCGTTCCGTCTATATGTTCGCGCCCTGGATCCGGCGCATCTTCATCGCCTCGGATTCCCCACGCCCGGATTGGCTGGCCGACCATCCCTCGGTGACCTTCGTGCCGGCCGTGGAACATTTCCGCGACCCGTCGGTGCTGCCGACGTTCAACTCGCAGGCCGTGGAATCCCAGCTCCAGCACATTCCGGGTTTGTCCGAACACTTCCTCTATTCCAATGACGACATGTTCTTTGGCCGTCCCGTAGGTCCGGATCTGTTTTTCTCCCCCGGCGGGATCACGAAATTCATTGAGGCCAGCACGCGGATCGGGCTGGGCGCCAACGATCCCGAGCGCAGCGGCTTCGAGAACGCCGCCCGGGTCAACCGGCACCTCCTGTGGGAGCGTTTCGGCCGCATCACCACCCGGCACCTGGAACACACTGCCGCACCGCTGCGCAAGAGTGTCCTGGTGGAGATGGAAGCCGTATTCCCGGAGGAATTCGCTGCCACGGCGGCCAGCAGGTTCCGGGCGAAGGACAACATCTCTGTCACCAACTCGCTCTACCACTACTACGCCCTGCTGACCGGGCGCGCTGTCACCCAGGAAACCGCCAAGGTGAAGTACGTGGACACCACGTCCTACCGTGGGCTCAAGTCCATGGACCGGCTCCTGGAGAAGCGCAACAAGGACCTGTTCTGCCTCAATGACGGTTCCTTCCCCGAGGTCCCCACCGAAGAACGCACCGCCCGGGTGACCGGCTTCCTGGAAAAGTACTTCCCGATCAAAGCACCCTGGGAAATCTAAACCAGGGAAAGCTAGAAGCTGGGAAAGCTAAACCAGAACGACGGCGGCGGCCGGGCAGGTGCCCGGCCGCCGCCGTTGGGTCAAGCAGGACTCAGCGGCCGATGACCACGTGTTCGTCCGGGACACAGTGGGTCATGGTCAGCCCTTCGACGTTGCGCGGACCGTTGCTTCCCAGGTTCTGCATCCGCGCGGTTTCCTCGCCGTTCAGGGTCTGCGTGGCGAGCGGGCCCAGGTCCCTGACCTCGTCCAGGCCAATACCGAGGCCCTCGCCGACCCGGGAGCCCAGTTCGTCGTCGCACATGTAGAAGTGCCAGAGCATGCGTTCCTGCACCGGGCGGCTGGCTTCGGAAATGTTGTCGGAAAGGTTCTTCACCAGGTCATCCTGCTCCCATTGCTCCAGCAGCTGGTAGCGTTGCCCGGCCTGCAGATAATCATTGGTGCGCGGGATACGCTTGCGGGTCAGCTTGCCCGTAAGATCCGGCCCCTGTTCCTCGTGGGCGGGCTTGGGCGCCTCCTGCAGTCCGCCGGTAATATTCGGCTCGTAGTTCACATGCGGGTTCTGGCCAGGCGCCAGGTCCACGCCATAGGACATCTGCCCGCCGCGCTGGTTGGTTGCATGGCGGGAATGCTTAGGCGAGTTCACCGGCAGCTGCAGGTAGTTCGGCCCAACACGGTGCCGCTGGGTATCCGAGTAGCTGAAGGTCCGGCCCACCAGCATCTTGTCATCGGAGAAGTCCAGGCCATCCACCAGCACGCCGGTTCCGAACGCGATCTGCTCGTTTTCCTCGTGATGGTCGGAGACGTTGCGATTCAGCGTCATGGTGCCCACCAACCGGGGTACAAAGTCCTGCTCCGGCCAGGTCTTGGTGTCATCAAGCGGGTCGAAGTCCAGTTCCGGATGATCGTTGTCCTCCATCATCTGCACGAAGAGATCCCACTGCGGATAGTCGCCCGACTCGATCGCTTCGTACAGGTCTTTCGACGCATGGCCGAGGTCTCCCGACTGGATGTTGGCTGCATCGGCTTCGGTCAGTGACTTCACCCCCTGCCTGGGCAGCCAGTGGTATTTCACCAGCTTGGTCTCACCCTCCTCGTTCACCCATTTGTAGGTGTTCACCCCAAAACCCTGCATGTGGCGGTAGTCCGCAGGGATGCCGCGGGGACTGAACAGGTTTACCAGCATGTGCATGGACTCCGGGGACTGGGACATGAAGTCGAAAATCCGGGCCGGGTCCTGCCGGAACGTCAGCGGATCGGGTTTCAGCGAATGGATCACGTCCGGGAACTTGATGGCGTCCCGGATAAAGAAAACACCCAGGTTGTTGCCTACCAGGTCCCAGTTACCCTCCTCGGTATAGAACTTCACCGCGAAGCCGCGCGGGTCCCTCGCCGCTTCGGATGAATCCCGCCCGCCGATCACGGTGGAGAAACGGATGGCGACGTCGGTCTTTTTACCCGGGGCTGCGAAGGGCGCTGCCCGGGTATAAGCCTCGATCGGTTCCCCGCCCCATTTGCCGGTGGCTTCAAATTCGCCAAAGGCTACAAAACCCCGGGCGTGGACCACCCGCTCGGGTATCCGTTCCCGGTCAAAATGGCTGATCTTCTCCAGAAAGTGGTAATTTTCCAGCGTCGCAGGCCCGCGGGGGCCGACAGTGCGCGAGTTCTGGTTGTCGTAGACCGGGTGACCCTGCCGCGTGGTCAGCGGCGCCTGGGCTTCATAGGACTTCTCATCATCCGTCATCGTCTTCCCCTAGCGTTGGCTGAGGTATTCCGGGAAAAATTCAAAGGTTCCCCTGCCACTCTTCTAACCTCTTCGGCCCGGGTCAAGACCCCGCTGCCGCCCCGGCGGTGGCGGCCACGCTGTCCGCTTGGCACACTTGGGGCATGACTAGCGATGAGAAGCCGCCCGTTGTCGAACTCACGGCCGAAGAATCCTGGAAGTTCGTCGAAAAAACCTTCCACGGCCGGCTGGCACTGAGCGTCGGCAACCGGCCGGACATCTTCCCGGTGAATTATTACGCGCACGACGGCGTGATCCTCTTCCGGACTGCGCCCGGCACAAAACTGGCGGAGCTGACAGTGAACTCCCAGGTCGCCTTCGAGGTGGATGGTATCTACAGCGACGAAGCCTGGTCCGTCGTCATCCATGGAACCACCCGGGAACTCGAGCGCGCTGCTGAGATCGAGGCTGCCGAGGAGCTCCCCCTGCGGCCGTGGGTCCGAACTGAAAAACACCGCTATGTTGAGCTGACGCCCACGAGTATCTCAGGGCGGTTCTTCAGCCTCGGTCCGGAACCCGGGCAGGACTGACCGGGGCCAAATGGCCCGGCAGTAAATCTCCGCTCCTCAGGCGTGGATCATGCTCTCAGGCACGGCTCATGTCCTCAGGCGTGGCTCATGCTCCGGGCCTCGAGGATTCGGATTCCGGCGGCTTCAAGCCGGCGCCGGGTCTCTGTCTCATCGACCCGCTCCCCCACGGTTTCCTGCTCCTCCAAGGGCACGACCGAGTGGACCACGGAGTCCTCATAGACATGGATCATGTTGAAGCCCTGCCCGGCGTCCTGCCCCCGGGTTCCCGGCGTCGCAAGGTCCTGCGTGTAACAGGTGGCCGAGGCAACGGACACTGGGATGCCGGCGAAGGTGGCAAAGGTGGAATAGTGCAGATGGCCGGCAATGATGGCCCGGACATCCGTTCCCTCCAGGGCAGACGCCAGGGCACGCTGATCCCGAAGTTCCACCAGGACACTGAGGTCCTGGACGCTGGGAACCGGCGGATGGTGCAGGGCCAGTATTGTCCCGTCCGGTGCCGGAGCCGCCAGGACGGAGCGCAGCCACACCAGTTGGGCTCCGCTGAGCTCGCCGTGGTGGTAGCCGGGAACCGTGGAGTCCAGGGTGATGATGCGCAGGCCGTTGACCTCATAGACCCGGTCCATCGGTGCCATGTCCGGCGCCTCATCCAGCAGACGTTCCTTGAATGTGTCCCGCCGGTCGTGGTTGCCCATAACCCAGATCACCCGGGCGCCCATCCGCTGCGCTGCAGGTTCCACGATTGCCCGAAGGGAGTCGTAGGCTGCCGCCTCGCCTTTGTCTGCGAGGTCTCCGGTGAAAACTATCGCTTCGGGCCGGCGCTCCGCCGCCTCCAGCCGCGCAAAGAGGGAGAGCAGCTTCGCCCGGCTGTCCACCGTCCCGTAGAGCGGGCCGGGGCCGGCCAGCAGATGGGTGTCGCTCAGATGAAGGATGAAGTGTCGCGGCCGGGGATGTTCGGCCGGGAGGTAATCCATTGTTGACCTTCTAGTGTCGTCCGGTGTCGTCTAGTGTCGTCGGGGATTCGGAAGCTCGGTACCGGCTTAATCAAAGCAGAAATAAGATGATCGGGGTAACTTTACGGCCGTGTGTTGGCCCCGGCACCCGATGTGCACCTGCAAGCCATCCGGCGTTCATGAAGTGCCGGTCCGGAACCCGCCGGCCAGCCCGGTTTTTGTTGCCCGCTCTGGTGCCGGCCCCTGCCCGGCCGTAGGCTCGTGCGTGAAACCGCCGACCCCCGTAAGGAACCACTATGAAACTCAGCCATATTCCGCTGCGGCTCACCACCGGCGCCTACATCCTCAATTCCGGCCTGAACAAGCGCAACCTGGACGCCGAATCAGCGGCCGGGCTGCAGCATCTGGCCGGAAATGCCTTCCCCCAGGTCCTGGACCTGGAACCAGTGCGGTTCGGCAAACTCCTCTGTGCCGCGGAAATCACGCTTGGGCTGTTCCTCCTGACACCGTTTGTGCCCAGTAAGCTGGCCGGTCTGGCGCTGGGCGCGTTTTCCGGTGGAATGGTCACCATGTACCTGAAGACTCCGGAATTTACGGAGGACGACGGCTTCCGGCCGAGCAACGCCGGTGTGCCGTTCGCGAAGGACATCTGGCTGGCGGGGATCGCTGCGGCACTGATTCTGGATACCAAGAACAAGAAAAAGGTCAAGGTCGTTAAGGTTCCCACCCCGGTGAAGACGGCAGCAGCGGCCGCCGCCGTGAAGGCTGCTAAGGACGCCAAGGATGCGCACGCCCACTCGCATAAGGGCAAGGGCAAGAGCAAGTAGCTCCTGGCCCCGGGAGAAAGCCTTCCCGTAAGTCCGCAACGTCCCGGAAACACAGTGGCGACAACCTGAAACATGCCGGTGGAAGACTTCCCCCATGTTTCTTACGCCTGCCGATACGGACAAGCTGCTGCTCAGTGTTGCCGGGATGGTCGCGCGCGACCGTCGGACACGCGGGCTAAGGCTCAACTACCCCGAAGCCGTTGCCCTGCTCTCCTGCTGGGTGATGGAACGCGCCCGCGAAGGCGGCCTGGTGGCCGATCTGATGAGTGAAGGACGCAGTGTGCTCTCCCGCGCTGACGTCATGGAGGGCGTTCCGGAGATGATCCCGGACCTGCAGATCGAAGCCACCTTCCCGGATGGGCGCAAACTCGTCACCATCACGGATCCCATCTCATGAGCGGGCCCCTGATTCCCGGTGAAATCCGGACCGCCTCGGGCTTTCTGGACATCAATGCGGGCCGCGGGTCCCGGACGCTGGTGGTGATGAACGACGGCGACCGGCCCATCCAGGTGGGTTCGCACTTCCACTTCGCGGACGTGAACTCAGCCCTCTCCTTCGACCGGGCCGCAGCAGCCGGCTTCCGGCTGGGAGTTCCGGCCGGAACCGCCGTGCGCTTTGAGCCCGGGGCCTCCCGCGAAGTGCTGCTGGTGAGGTTCGCCGGAAGCGGGACTGTGCCCGGACTCCAGATTCGCACCTCCCCCGAAGGAGCCTAGGCATGCAGGTCAGCCGGCACGACTACGCCCATTTGTACGGACCCACCGTCGGGGACCAGATCCGGCTCGCGGACACGGACCTCTGGATTTCCCCGGAAAGGGACTACACCTTCGGAGGGGACGAATCGGTTTTCGGCGGCGGGAAGAACATCCGTGAGTCCATGGCCCAGGCCACCCGGACCTCAGCCGAAGGCGCACCTGACCTGATCATCACGAACGTGGTGATCCTGGACCATTGGGGAATCGTCCGCGCCGACGTCGGGGTGAAAAACGGCCGGATCGCCGGAATCGGCAAGTCCGGCAATCCGGACATCATGGACGGAATCGACCCGGCGCTGGTAATCGGGCCGGGAACCGAGGTGGTCGCCGGTGAGGGCAGGATCCTCACCGCCGGCGGAATCGATACGCACGTGCACCTGCTCGGCACTGACGCCCTGCGCGAAGCCCTCGCCTCCGGGATCACCACGGTGGGAGGCGGCGGCACCGGGCCGGCCGAGGGATCCAAGGCCACCACTGCGACCCCGGGAGCCTGGAACCTTCAGGTCATGCACCGGGCCCTCGATACGCTGCCGATGAACTTCCTGCTCTACGGCAAGGGCAACACGGTCAGCCAGCCCGCCCTCGAAGAGCAGGCCCTTGCCGGCGCCGCCGGCTACAAGGTGCACGAGGACTGGGGCTCCACTCCCGCAGCCATCGACGCTGCGCTCACGGCGGCGGAGAGCTGGGGCGTCCAGGTGGCCCTGCACGCGGACTCGCTGAACGAGGCCGGCTACGTTCAGGACACCCTGGCCGCCATCAAAGGCCGCGGTATCCATGTGTTCCATGCCGAAGGTGCCGGCGGCGGCCATGCCCCGGACATCATTACCGTGGCGGCGGCCGCCAACGTACTGCCGGCGTCGACCAATCCCACCCTGCCTTTCACCGTAAACACGGTGGCCGAGCACCTGGACATGCTGATGGTCTGCCATCACCTCAACCCGCGGATCCCGGAGGACCTGGCCTTCGCCGAATCCCGGATCCGGGCCAACACCATGATGGCAGAGGACGTCCTCCAAGACCTCGGCGCCATGTCCATCACTTCTTCGGATGCCCAGGCCATGGGCCGGATCGGCGAAACCATCACCCGCACCTGGCAAGTGGCACACGTGATGAAGGGCTACATGGGCACCACGGAATCCTCCCTGCCCGCGGACAACGAACGGGTCCGGCGTTACATCGCCAAGTACACGATCTGTCCCGCGGTGGCCCACGGCATTGACGGGGAGGTCGGGTCCATCGAGGTCGGCAAAATGGCCGACCTGGTGCTGTGGAATCCGGCGTTCTTCGGCATCCGTCCCTCAATCGTGATCAAGGGCGGGGCAATCGTGGCCGGGCAAATGGGCGACCCGAACGCTTCCCTGCCCACTCCGCAGCCGGTCTGGATGCGCGAGGCCCTCGCCGGCCGCGCGTCCTCGGCACCACACCTCTCGACGTCGTTCGTTGCCCCGGCCGCGCTGGAGGATGGCCTGGCGGAAAAGCTGGGACTCACCCGCTCCCTGACCGCAATCGCCTCCACCCGCAACGTCACTAAGGCGTCCCTGCCGAACAACACTGCGCTGCCGGACATCCAGGTGAATCCGGAAACATTCCTGGTCAGCATCGACGGCCAGGTCATTGAACCGGCACCGGTTTCCGAGCTCCCGCTGGCCCAGCGCTACACCCTCTTCTAGGCCGGTGCACCATGTCTGACACCGGCTCTGCCCTGGCAGGGTTCCTGCTCGCCGATTCCCGGCTGCCGTCCGGCGCCTATTCACACTCCGCGGGCATGGAACCCGCGGTGCTCGCCGGGCTGGGCGTCGAGGGTGTGTACCCCTACTTGCTGGCGCGGCTTTCCACCGTGGTGCGGATGGAGGCATGCGCCGCTGTGCTGGCCTTCCGGGCAGCACAGGCGGTCCGCACCGCCGGCCCGGTTCCGCAACCCGGTTCGGTAACGGGTTCTGAACCGCGCCGGGGTACCGGACAGGAAACGGCCCCTCCCGGCTTTGTGGAACTGGAAGCCGCACTCGACGCCCGCACGCCGTCCGCCGCCCAGCGCGACGCATCCCGCCGTCTCGGCCGCGGCATGCTGCGCCTGGCCGGCACCCTGAAAGCCGCTGATCCCGCCGTCGTGCTCCTGAAACAGACCGTGCCGAAACCCACCCGGCCGGTCGCCCTCGGGGTGACCGCAGCCGCACTCGGTATGACGGAGGGTCCGCTGGCCCGGCTCTGCTGCTACGACGATGCCCAATCCGTCGTGTCCGCTGCCCTGAAGCTGCTGCCGATCGATCCCATGACCGCGGCAGGCTGGATCCTTGCCGCTGAGGGCGAGATCAACGGCGTCGCAGAATCCGCCGTGGCCGCCCGCGGCCTCGAAGACCTGCCCGCCCTCAGCGCCCCGTGGATGGAGCACTGGGCCGAAGACCACACCACCAGAACAAGGAGACTGTTCGTTGCCTGAAAACACCATGCACCCGTCCGCCACACCCCCGTCCACCCGTTCCCTGCGCCTCGGAGTCGCCGGACCCGTGGGGACCGGTAAAAGCTCACTGATCGCCACGGTCTGCCGGGCGATGTCCGATGAACTGAACATCGGGGTGATCACCAACGATATCTATACGGATGAGGATGCCCGGTTCCTTCGCTCGGCCGGTGTCCTGCCCGCTGAGCGGATCCGGGCAGTTGAAACCGGGGCCTGCCCGCACACCGCCATCCGCGACGACGTCACGACCAATCTGCTGGCCGTCGAGGACCTCGAAGCGGACTTCGCTCCCCTGGACCTGGTCCTCGTGGAAAGCGGCGGCGACAACCTCACCGCGACCTTCTCCCCTGCCCTGGTGGACGCCCAGATCTTCGTGCTCGACGTCGCGGGCGGCGGCGACGTCGCGCGCAAGGGCGGACCCGGCATAGCCCGCGCGGACCTCCTGGTGATTAACAAGATCGATCTGGCCCCGCACGTGGACGTGGATGTGGACCAGATGGTTGCTGACGCCACCGCAGCGCGCGAGGGCGGACCGGTCCTGGCGCTGTCCCGCAAACGCCTGGAAACAATCGACCAGCTCAGTGCCTGGGTGCGCTGGATGGTCGCCCGGCACCGCGCCGGTTCACACATCCCGCAGGACCCTGGGCCCATGGCCCCGCACTTCCACGCCGATGAGGACGGAGGGTTTATCCACAGCCACGACGAGGAGCCCGGTGCTGTCCACCGTCACTGATCCTGTCTGCGGCGCCGTGGCTACCGGCTCCCGGCCCACTCGGATTGCCGTGGAACGTTCGGGGGACGGAGCCCGGTTCTCCGTGCTGGACCAGGGACTCTATCTGGCGCCGCGGCCGGTCAGTGCCCCGCTGCGCGCGCCGGACGGAGGGACCCCGCATCTGCGCGTTGCCCTGATTGGGATCCACATGATGCTGCTGGGCGGGGACGACATCCGGATCGAGCTCAACGTTGGTCCCGGGGTCACGCTGGAGGTGATCGAACCGGCCGGGATGGTGGCCTACGACGCCGAAGGGGTTGCCTCGCGCTGGTCGCTGGACGCCGTCCTGGGTGAGGATTCGGCACTGGTCTGGGACGGTGCACCGTTTGTGATTGCCGGCGGAGCGGATGTCTTCCGGCAGACCCGTGTGCGGATGGGCGCCGGAGCCCGGGTGCTGATCCGGGAGACCCTGGTGCTGGGACGCTCGGGCGAAGCCGGTGGCGCACTGCGCAGCGTTACCCGGCTGACCGGTCCCGGCGGTGACTTCCTGTACGAGGATCTGGACCTTACCGGCGTCCGGCGGCAGGCCATCGGCGTGCTGGGCACCTCAAAGGTCCTCTCCAGCGCGACGGCGGCCGGCTGGCGTCCAGCACCGGTGCAAGGGCCGGGGCACAGGCCGGGGGCGGGGACCGGCTTGGACCCGAGCGCCTGTCCGGGCCAAAACACCGGCCCGGGAAACCCCGCCCCCGCGGCACACCTGTTTGAGCTGGCCGCCGACGGCGCTGTCCTGCGCGCCCTGACTGATTCGGCCCATCAGGCCGACCGCCTGGTCCAGCCGGAGTACGTGCGCTGGAAGGATCAGCTTACGGAATAGCGGAACCCCGTTACGGAATAGCTGAACCGTGCGATAGCTGAACCCCGCGCCTTGGTACTGCCGTCCGGCTCCGGCAAGGCGTCCGCCGGGAGGCCCCGGTAGACGGGGAAGCTGCCCCCGGGCCTCCCGGCCGCCCGGCCGCCCGGTCAGCGGGTCAGCGGGTCAGCCCGTCCGATGCCTTCCAGTAGGCTGCCGCAGCAGCCCAGGCGGCCAGGAAAATCCCGACGACGGCGAACCCGAAGTACTCCAGGTCCAGCCCGCCGAGCCAGGCCACCGGCCCCGTCTGGAGACCCAGTAGGTCGGTGAGCAGGCCGCCCAGCACCGCCGCGCCGACCAGGAACGCCACGGCTACTGAAACGCCGGTGATGACGAGGTTGTAGAACACCTTGCGCGCCGGAGCATCGTAGGCCCACTTGTAAACCCTCGCCATCAGCACCCCGTCCAGGGAGTCGAAGAGCACCATTCCCGAGGTGAAGAGCAGCGGCAGGATCATCACCACATACCAGGGCAACAGAACCACGGCGCCGCCGGCGACCACAAACAGGCCGATGGTGGTCGCGGTGTCCAGGCCAAGGCCGAACAGGAAACCGAGCGGGTACATTTTCCACGGCCGGTCCACCCGCCGGGCAACGGGCCCCAGCATCCGGCTGATAAACCCGCGCTGTTCCAGCGCTGCCTCAAGCTCTTCCTCGCGGAAACTGCCGGAGCGCAGCTGGCGGAAGACCCGCACGATACCGGCGAGGGCAACCAGGTTGACTGTCCCGATCAGCAGCAGGAACGTGCCGGAAACCGCTGGACCCCAGATGCCGGAAACCTGCTTCAGCGCTGAACCGTCGTCCGAAAGCTGCCCGGCAAGGGCGTCCACCCCGGCGGCCAGCAGCGCCACTGCCCCCACCACGATCGTCGAGTGGCCCAGAGCGAACCAGAACCCCGTGGATACCGGCCGTTCTGACCCCACGGCAAGCCGCCGGGTGGTGTTGTCGATGGCAGCTATGTGGTCGGCGTCGAAGGCATGCCGTACCCCCAGGAGGTAGGCAGTAATGGCCAGGCCTGCACCGAAGACCGCGCCGCCGTCGCCGGTCCGGTAGCTGTGCGGCAGGACCAGCAGTGCGAACCCGCCCCAGGCGAGCAGATGCAGAGCGCCGATGGCCAGGCCCATGCCCCACAGGGTCCCGCGGACGGAGGGGGTGGACGGAGTGGGCGCAGTTTGCATGGGGACCTCAAGGCGTTGAACCGGCGGGGGCAGAACCTGATCGTACGAACCCTGCATTGCGGTGACGTAAACAGGAGGTCACCCCGTGTTAACGCGGCCGGAAACAGCGCTGTCCCTGCCCGCCCGGAACAAAGCTCCAGGCGGGCAGGGACAGCAAAAAGTGGTGCTCGGCCAACGGCCTAGCCGGCGGTTACCGGATCAGCAGCAGCCGCGTCCTCCGAGGTGATCGGAGTGTTCTTAGGTGCCGCGGCACGGACGAACCGCGGGCCTTCGGGCCCGTAGGCGTCGGCCGGTTCCGGGAACAGTGCCAATACCAGCGGGTAGAGCAGCGCGGCCAGGCCGATCGATACCGGGATGCTCAGATCCACACCCGCCGCGAGGTTGCCCAGCGGACCAACGAACTGGCCCGGGAGGTTGACGAACATCAGGCCCGTGACGGCAGAGACGCCCCAGACGCCCATGGCCCGCCAGTTCCAGCCGTTGTTGAACCAGTAGCGTCCTCCGACCTGGCGGCGGTTGAAGACCTGCAGCGAATCGGAGTCGTACCAGCCGCGGCGGGTAACGAAACCGACCATCATGATGATCATCCAGGGGGCGGTGCAGGTGATGATCAGCACGGCGAAGGTGGAGATGCTCTGGACGATATTGAAGGCAAACCGGCCAACGAAGATGAAGATGATCGCAACGGTGCCGATGAAGATGGTGGCCTGGATCCGGGAGAACCGGGGGAAAACAGAGGAGAAGTCCAGGCCGGTCCCGTAGAGGGCGGTGGTGCCCGTGGACATACCGCCGATCAGCGCGATCAGGCACACCGGCAGGAAGTACCAGGCCGGGGCGATTTCCAGCAGGCCGCCAACGTAATCCGAGCTTTCCAGGAATGCCGGCGCCTGGATGGCGATAATCGTGGCGGTGACCAGGCCGAAGAGGAACGGCACCATGGTGGCCATCTGGGCCAGGAATGCCGCTCCCAGAATCCGGATCTTGGGAGTTTCTGCCGGGATGTAGCGGGACCAGTCCCCCAGGAAGGCGCCGAAGGACACCGGGTTGGACATCACAATTAGGGCTGCGCCGATAAACGAAGGCCAGTACAAGGCAGCGGTTTCGGCATCTGCACCGGGCCCGAAAATTCCGGCGTAGGACGGGTCGAACGCACCCGCGAAGGCGACGATGCCCAGCAGGAAAAGCGCGGAAGCGGCAACCACGGCGATTTTGTTGACCCACAGCATAAACCGGTACCCGTAGATGCACACGGTGAGGATCAGGATGGCAAACACTGCGTACGCAACGCTCAGCGTGAAAACGTTGTTCGGCAGGCCGACCAGCCGGTTGGCCCCGCCCACCAGCGCGTCGCCGGAGCTCCAGACAGAGATGGAGAAGAAGGCGAAAGCAGTCAGCAGGGACAGGAAGGAGCCGACGATGCGGCCGTGCACGCCCAGGTGCGCCGAGGAGGAGACAGCGTTGTTAGTGCCGTTGGTCGGCCCGAAGACCGCCATCGGCGCCAGGACCAGGGCCCCGGCCACCAGGCCCAGGACCGTGGCCAGCAAAGCATCGCGGAAGGAGAGGCCGAAGATAATCGGGAAGGATCCCAGCACTACCGTGGCAAAGGTGTTGGCACCGCCAAAAGAGAGGCGGAAGAGGTCCAGGGGCCGGGACGTCCGTTCCGGGGCGGGAATCGGTTCAATGCCGTGTTGTTCCACCCGGGCAGCCGGCGCGGTTGTTGTACTCATGCTGCCTCGTTCCCGGTGGCCGCGGGTGCCGGAGACAGGTGTTCATGGACAGCAAGGACAGCGCCGTCTGTGGAGCGCGCGAACACAATGGTCTCCCGTTCCCGGGTCTCTTCCGCTGCGCCGGGCGTGCCGGCGACGGTGTGCACGTCATGGGTGAAGACGGCGGACGGGCCGGCGAGCTGGATCCGGGCATTCGTGCTGGTGCAGGACTCAATGGCCCAGCCCTCGGCGGTCCAGCCCTCCCAGAGGGTACGGTATTCGCTCCGTGACTCCAGCCGCGCCGGCTCGGTGTGGAACACGAACGTGGCATCTTCGGCGAAGGCACCGAAGTAGGCCTCGGTATCGGTGGCGGCAAACGCGGCGACAAGACGCTGGGCAGCGGCTTGGACCTCATCGCGGGTCAGATTCATGGCGGACATCCTTACTGTGCCCGGAACGGCGGGCAGGGCTGTGGGTCGCATCACCAATGCAACACGAGTGTGACTACTAAACATCAAGAGTTGCTTATTAGGCAACTCCTATACCTGCCAGTCCCGCAAATCCGTCGCCCCCGCGTCATGAAACGCAACCCGCATAACAGAAGGGGCCTTCCGGAGGCGCGGAAGGTCCCTTCAGTACTGCGGCTGGTGTGTAGTTAGGGGATCAAAACCAGCCGGATCGGATTACCTTCCTTGGCGTCCAGGGATTTCACGGCCTGCTCGGCGTCGGCGAGCGGAATCCGTGCGCTTACGGACTTGGCAAAGTCCAGACGTCCCAGCCGCGCCAGGGACACCAGCTGGGGCACGTGATGCGCCTCGGATCCGTAGTGCCCGCGGATCTGCTTTCGGGCGTAGGAAAACTCGGTGCTGTCGCTGATGGTCATCGGTTTGCCGCTCAGGCCCACGAGGACCAGCCGCCCGCGCAGTCCCAGGCAGTCGAGTGCCTGGGTCCGGACCGCGTCGACGCCGGCGAAATCGAGCGCCACGTCCAGGCCCCGCCCACCGGTCGCGGCCGCCATGGCCTCCGCAAAGTTCCCTGCCATTGGATCCAGGGCGTAGTCGGCGCCGAAGGCGAGGGCCCGTTCCCGGGCTTCCGGGATCGGGTCCACGGCAATAATCGGTGCGGCCCCGATGAGCCGCAGCAGCTGCACACCGTGGGCGCCCAGCCCGCCGATACCCCAGACGCCGACGGATTCGCCGGCGCGCACGTCTGCGGTGGAGGCGATGGCGCCCCACGGAGTGGAGACGGCGTCCGGAATGATCGATGCCTGGTCGAACGGTATTTGGTCACCCAGCGGGACCAGCACACCGGCCGGGACCACTAGATACTCAGCCCAGCCGCCGTCGTAATCCACTCCCATGGTGAGAGTCCTGCCATTGTGCTCGTAGCCCGCCTGGACCACTACACGGTCCCCCGCCGCCACCGCGGTGACGCCGGGACCGGCGAGATCCACCGTCCCCGCCACTTCGTGGCCAAGCGTGACTTCATCGCCCTGAAGGAATTTGGGGCGGAGCAGGCCCTGGATCAGGTGGACATCTGAAAGGCAGACGCCTGCCGCGCCCACCTTGATACGGACGAAACCGGGGCCCGGGTCCGGCACCGGAACTTCCTGCATGGAGAACTTTCCGGTTTCGACATTCAGGCGTCCGGCGATCATCGTCCGGGTAGTGCCGTTAGACATTGCAAACCTCTTATAACAGTGGAAACTGCGGCTGCGGGTG
This sequence comes from Arthrobacter sp. Helios, assembly GCF_023167125.1. NCBI lineage: Bacteria > Bacillati > Actinomycetota > Actinomycetes > Micrococcales > Micrococcaceae > Arthrobacter > Arthrobacter sp. Helios. Next base: position 400,219 of record NZ_CP095402.1, on the reverse strand, counting down.
CGGCCGCAGAACCCCATTATCTGCCCGGGTAACACTTGCGCCAAAACAGCCGGCGACTGCCGTCAGGCCTGCAGAATCACCTTGAGGGCATCGGTTTCCGCTGCCCGGGAGAAGGTGTCATAGGCAGTGATGATGTCCTGCAGCGGGTACCGGTGACTGATGAACTGATCGGCCGGCAGCTTTCCCTCTGCGACCAGCTTCAGCAGCATGGACAGGGTGTTCGTGTTGACCAGGCCGGTGCTGATATCAATATTCCTGATCCACAGCTGGTCCAGGGCCAGGCTGACCGGTTTGCCGTGGACACCCACGTTTGCCACGTTGCCGCCCGGCCGCACGATCTGCGTGCACATGTCGAAGGTGGCGGGGATGCCGACAGCTTCCACGGCAACGTCCACGCCCAGGCCATCGGTCTGGGCCAGGATCTGTTCCTTCCAGTCCCGGTCACCCGAATTAACGCCGTGTGTGGCACCAAAGCGCCGCGCCTGCTGCAACCGGTTGGCGTCCAGGTCAACGGCGATGACCTTTGCCGCACCGTAGAGACCGGCGGTCGCAATGACGGCAAGGCCAACCGGCCCGGCGCCAACGACGGCTACGACGTCGCCCGGTTTGGTCCGGCCATACTGCACGCCGATTTCGAAGCCGGTTGGAAAAATGTCGCTGAGCAGGACACCGTGTTCCTCGGAAACACCCTCCGGCAGGAGATACATCGAAGTGTCCGCGTAGGGCACCCGGACGTACTCCGCCTGCGTGCCGTCAATGAGGTGCCCGAAAATCCAGCCGATCCCGGATTGCCCCTCATCGCCGAGGCAGTGGGAATAGAGTCCCTCCTTGCAGAACGTGCAGGAGCCATCGGCTGACACGCAGGCGAGAATGACCTTGTCTCCGACCTTGAAGGAATTCACCCCGGTTCCGGTTTCGGTGACGGTGCCGACACCCTCGTGCCCTAATATCCGCCCGGGAGTGACAGCAGGAACATCACCCTTCAGGATGTGGAGGTCTGTTCCGCAGATGGTGGTGGTGTCAATCCGGACGATCGCATCACGCGGTTCCTGGATGCGCGGGTCCGGCACATCCTTCCAGGATTTCTGTCCGGGTCCTTCGTAAACGAGTGCTTTCATGGTGTCCTCGTCCGCTCGGTCTGGCCTGGGGCAGGCCCGGCTGAGCGCTGCTGCCGGCTTTCCTGGCACGTGCCGGTTTCGCCAGCCTTCCGCCGGGCTGCCCCTAACCTTAGGCCGGAGCCGCACTCCGCGGAAGGTTCAATGGCTACTCACCATCCACATACAGCCAACGGCCTGCTTCCCGGAGGAAACTGCTGCGTTCGCTCTGGACGCCGGGAGCATCATCCTCCCGGTAATGTGCGGCGAAAGCGACGACGCCGGTGGAGTCCAGGGGGCCGCCGGCCTGGGTGGACAGGATGTCCAGCCGCCGCCAGACGCGTGCCGGATCCAGGTCCAGCCGGGCGGGACGCGCACTCGGATGCCAGGTGCGGAGCAGATAGTTGCTGTCTCCGGTCACGAAGGCGGAGTAACGGGACCGCATCAGTGCTTCCGCCGTCGGGGCGGGGACACTGCCTGCATGGAAGCGGTGGCAGCATCCGCCGTAGGTATCCCCGCTGAGGCAGGGGCAGCGGTCGGAGGTGTTCAGCACCGGGAAAGTCATTCTACAAGTATGCGAGACTCCGGGTCCCGTGCATAAACAGGTCTACGGCGGGCTGATGGGCTGGGGAGTTGTTCCACTGATGTGCCCGGGATTAACCGGGTAGCGGTCCTGGCCGGCGGCGCCCACCCGCCCCGCTGCCAGTACGACGGCGACGGTCAGTACGGTCATGGCGAGGACAGCAAGCAGTGCCCGACCGGTAATCACCGCACGGCTGGGAGCCACGCGGACGGATCCCGCGTACCCCTGGACGGCACTGCGTGACCCGCTGATCCTGCGTGACCCGCTGGTCCGCCACCGCCCGCCGTTCCGCCGGCCAACGGGCGCGGAAACCGGCAACAGACCAATCGAGGGGGGTGTCGGCGGGGCTGCGGGTGTGTGGACATCCGGATGGCCGGATCCACCACCATCCGATAAATAAGCGGCTGCCGCCTGTTCCACAGCGGGGACAGGCGCCGCGGGTCCCTGGACAGCCGCCGCTTCCTGGTCCGGTTCCGGCCCCGCTGTTCCCGTGCCGCCCGTCCCAGCTGTTCCGGCTGTTCCACTCATTCCCACCGTTCCGGCGACTGCCCCGGACACAATCGATTCGGCGGCGTCCTGTGCCGGCCCGGGAACTCCAGCATCAGCTGCAGGACGGAACGCTGCGGATGCGCCCGCCCAGCGGAAATCCAGCAGGGAAGCAGAGACCTCCCCCGCAGTGGGCCTGTCCTCCGGGGTCCGTGCTGTCATGGCAGTCAGCAGCGACCGCCACTGTGGTCCCAAGGTTGCGGGAATCTCCGGGTCCCGGCTCAGCCGTGCGACGGCCGCTTCCACAGCGCTGCCCCCGAATTCGATCCGTCCGGTAACGCTCTCCAGCAGGACCAGCCCCAGCGAATAGATGTCTGACGAAGCACAGGCGGAACTGCCGGACGCCTGTTCGGGACTCAGATAGTTTGCGGTGCCCAGGGTCGCACCGGTTGCCGTGATGCGGGCACCATCCACCATCCGCGCTATACCGAAATCGGTGAGCTTGGCCCGCGGCGCTGTTCCCGCGATTGCCGGCGGCAGCAGAATATTGGCAGGCTTTACGTCCCGGTGCACAACACCACGGGCGTGGATATAGGCCAGCGCTCCGGCAAGTTCGGCTCCGATATACGCGACGTCGGCAGCCGGCACGGGTTTGTCCCGCAGTCGTTTCCGAAGGTCCGGACCATCAATGAGTTCCATGACCAGGAAGGCACGCGGTTCGCCGGCGGCGCCGTCGTCGCGGCCGGCATCATCCTTACCGGCATCAAACAGGGTGACCAGCCCGGGGTGGGTGAGGGAGGCCAGCAGGTGCATTTCCGTGTCTTGGCGCTCGACGTCGTCGGGGTCCACAGCACTGGCTCGGAAGAGCTTTACCGCAATATCGCGGCCGAGAGCTTCATCCTGTCCTCGATAGACGGTGGCCATGCCACCGTGGCCTATGGGTTCGGTGAGTCGGTAACGGCCCGCAATCAGACGATTCAGGCCACCCGCTGCGCTGATTTCCATGCTGCAACCTTCTCTCGCCACTTAAGAGTAACGGGTGGTTTGCAGCACGTAGATGGGGTCCGCCTACTTATTTTTGAACCGGGTTTTTCCCTCGTGGAAGTCCGTCGAATACGCTAAACTGCCCTGCCGCGTTTGACCCCGGCAGGGCAGTTGGACCGCTGTCCCCCGCCCGGCCTGCGGCTGGACGCGGAAAGGGAATCTTTAGCCGCCGAAGACCGGGGCCAGCGCCTTCCAGGCCTGCTGCAGTCCCAGGATGATGAACAGCAGGGCGGTGATTCCCAGTGCGATGTTTGTGTGCAGGCGGTTGGCGTAGGCCTTCGGAATCCGCTTGCCGTTGAGCAGGCCCAGCAGGGTCAGAGCAAGGAAGGGCATAAACAGCGAACCGAGGACACCGTAGGCCAAGATCAGGCCGATCGGCTGTCCCAGCGCGAACAGGATCATCGGCGGGAAAGTCAGCCAAAGCACGTAGAACTTGAAGTACTTGCCGCCGACCCGGGTATCCGGGTGTCCGGATTCCTTGCCGCGCATATTGCCCCAGAAGTCCGCGAACATCAGGGAGACACCGTTCCACACGCCGATGATCGAGGAGAAGGAGGCAGCCCAGAATCCCACGAGGAAACCGGTGCCGACGAAGTCTCCGTACTCCACCTTCAGCACGTCATAGAGGTCCAGCAGTCCCTCATCGCCGGCGCTGAGCGAGATGCCTGCGGTCCGGACAACCTCGGCACCAACGATCAGCATGGCGACCACAAAGATGCCGGTCATGACGTAGGCCATGGAGTTGTCGATCCGCATGACCTTCATCCATTTGGGCGTGTACCAGCCCTTTTCGCGGAGCCAGTACCCGTAGGCGGCCAGAGTGATGGTGCCGCCGACACCGCCGGCAAGCGCCAGGGTGTAGACGACGCCGCCTTCCGGAATGACCGGGACGAGGCCCTTGAACATCTCCGGGATGTTCGGCACGGCGATGATGGCCAGGCCCACCACGGAAACGAACATCAGGCCCACCAGGACTGCGGTGATCTTCTCAAAGGTGGCGTACTTGCCGAACCAGACCATGACGAAACCGGCCAGACCCATGCAGATAGCCCAGGCCCACAGCGGCAGGACCGGGAACACCGCGGCAAGCGGGAGGGCCGCGGAGGACATCGCCGTCGCTCCGTAGACGAAGCCCCAGATCATGATGTACGGGCCGAAGTACCAGGTGGTCCAGCGTCCGAGGGAACGCCAGCCTTCGAAGATGGTCTTTCCGGTGGCCAGGGTGAAGCGGCCGGCCCCTTCGACCAGGATGATCTTCAGGATCACGCCGAGGATGACAGCCCACAGCAGCCCGTAGCCGTACCTGGACCCGGCAACCAGGGTCGCGACCATGTCGGCCGCGCCGACACCGGTTGCCGCGACCACCAGCCCGGGGCCAACTATCTTCCATTTGGCGGGTGCGCCGCCGTCGTCATCGACGCGCTCGGAGTGCGGGACGGCACCCGCGCGGGCGTTGTTCTCAGCCATCGGCCTGGGATTCCTATCGTGCGAGAGGCCACGGCGGGACAGCAGCCGCGGCAATGTGCCGGGGCTCACCCGGGACAATGAATTCTCTCACACCCCTTGCGCCGCGCCGAATTTTCTGAACGGGCTAACCACAGGTGCACCATAGGCCTCATAAGCCCCGGTTTCATGCGTCACGACGGTCAGACCTGCCTCTATGGCAGTGGCCGCAATGAGGGAGCGGAATGCCTCCCGCGTGTCTCCGGTCTCCGCCGCTGGGACGGAGGGCAGCGACCGCCACGCCACCGCCACGTGGTGGCTGACCGGAAGGATGTTCCCAGAAAACCGATTAATGAACTCGTCGAGCCATCCGTCGGGGCTTTCCTGCGAGTCCAGCTCCGCAAGGGTCAGGGCGGAGACAAAAATGCGCAGATGGCTCCGGCTGCGCAGAAAGGCCACGACGCCGGGATCCGGGGCAGCACCGCGCACCTCCGCGACCACCGGCGTATCGAGAAGCAGCCCTGCCGGAGCGCTCATGCTGCGGCGGCTGGGTCGCCGAGCAGGAAGCTGATAAAGGCTTCCCGCCCGCTGACCAGGGCTTCATACTCCTGGAGGCTGACTGCGTGAAGGGAGGGTCGTGCGGGAACAAATGTGTCCATGGGTGCGGCGCCGTGCGCCGGTCCTTTCGGCGTGCTCTTGCCTGGCACCGGTTGCCCCTTGGGGCGAGTGCAGGCCGCTTCTTCATCCGAACCACCCAACGAGCGTGGGGTTGGTATGCGGCCAAGTCGGAGCTTGGCGGCCGCAGTTCTTGAAGCTGTTGGAAGTATAGCCTTACGCCGGACCCAATGTGTGTTCCGTTACAGCCCGCGTCATCTGTGCCGGAGCCCACGTGCCTTTCACTAGCTGTTCCAGTGACCCGCAGCGCCTGATGACTCCAGCCATCACTGGACCCCCGGTGAATCGGATGCAGGGCCGGCAAAGCCGTTTTAAACAACAGATGCAGGACGGAAATCCGTCCTGCATCTGCGTCCAGCTGGCCCGTGAAAGGGGCCGGAAGTCTTAGTTAGACAGCCTGGATGTTTACCGCCTGGGGGCCCTTGGGTCCCTGTTCGGTATCGAAGCTAACCTTCTGGTTCTCTTCGAGGGAGCGGTAGCCGCTCGCATTGATGGCGGAGTAGTGGGCGAAAACATCGGCGCTGCCGTCGTCGGGCTCGATGAAGCCGAAGCCCTTTTCAGAGTTGAACCATTTCACGGTGCCAGTTGCCATTTTTAATCATCCTTCTGAGGCGAAACATCCCCGACCGTCGGGGAGCTTCCAGTTGCTGTGCCGTCTACGGCGTTCTACAAAAAAAGCGGCTTTGCCCTGGATCTGGGTTTCGGCCGCTTGGATACAAAATGCTCAACACAACAACTGCGGCTAGTATACACAGCGGCCAGAGCAGCGTCACGGGTCTTTTGACTCCCCTAGGCTGGAAAGATGGACTCCCCGATCGAGCACTACCTGCAGCGCATCCACGCCGAGATTTCCGACCTCAAGGACGGAAAACCCTACAGCTCCATTCCGGCCATGGCGAACGTTGATCCAGACCGTTTCGGAATCGTCCTCGCCACCGCCGACGGCTACGTCTACGAGGTGGGTGACACCCGCGAGGAATTCAGCATCCAGTCGATCTCCAAGCCGTTCACTTACGGGCTGGCGCTGGCCGACCGCGGGATGGATGACGTCGACGCCAAGGTCGACGTCGAGCCTTCCGGAGATTCCTTCAACGAAATCTCCCTCGCCGAAGGGACGGGGCGGCCGGCCAATGCGATGATCAATGCGGGGGCCCTCACGGCCACTTCCCTGGTGCGTGGTTCCGGCGGCAACTCCCGTTTCAAGCGGATCCTGAATACCTACTCGGCGTTCGCGGGCCGCCAGCTATCCGTCAGCGAGCGCATCTACCAGTCCGAGTTGAAACACGGACACCGCAACCACGCTCTGGCCTACCTGCTGCGCAGCTTCGGCATCATCGAATCCGACCCGACGCCGGTGATCGAGGACTACTTCCGGCAGTGCTCCGTTATGGTGACTGCCCTCGACCTGGCGATGATGGCTGCAACGCTGGCCAACAGCGGCCGCAATCCCCTGAGCAATGAGCAGGTGCTGGACATCGCTTCGGTGGAACGGGTGCTTTCGGTCATGGCGACCTGCGGCATGTACGACGATGCCGGCGCGTGGATGAGCAGTGTCGGGATGCCCGCCAAGTCCGGTGTGGGCGGCGGAACGATCGCAGTGCTGCCCGGCCAGATCGGGCTGGCTGTTTATTCTCCGCCGCTGGATGCCCACGGGAGCAGCGTCCGCGGGGTCGCGGTCAGCCAGCGGCTGTCCCACGACCTGGAACTGCACTTTGTCCGGGCCGGACGGACCGGACGTTCAGCGCTCCGGGCCGCCTATGACATCGGGACCACGCCGTCCGGCATCCGCCGAAGCGAGGAAGCCGCCGCCGTGCTCCGCGCCAACGCGCACCGCGCGCACGTCCTCGAGCTTAATGGGGATCTGCTTTTTGCCGGGGCCGAGGCGATGGTCCGCGAGCTCTCCTCGCTTCAGGACGACGTCGAACTGGTGGTCCTGGACCTGCGGAGCGTGGACGAAGTCTCCGGTGTGGCCCTTCGGATGTTCGGTGAGGCGGCGCAGATGCTGAAGGACTCCGGCAGGCAGCTGGCCCTGGTGGATACCGCCGGCACCGTGGCTGCCGATCTGACGGAGCACGGCCACCCCGTGCCCGCGTTTGCCACCCGCTCGGCCGCAGTGGAATGGTGCGAGGACGAGCTGCTGGGGCGCTACGGCGCGGATCTGGTCCAGCCGGAGCGGATCCTCCCAGCGGACTCCCCTGCCCTGGCCCCGCTGGGGCAGGAGGCCGCCGAGGATCTGGCCGGACGGATGGAGGAACTCTCCTACGCCGACGGTGATGTGATCCGGCGCATCGGGCAACGGTTCAGCGGCGTGTATTTTATTTCCTCCGGGTATGTGCAGACTCTGATGCCTGGGCCTGACGGGCACCGGGTGAAGCTGAACCGGCTGGGCGCCGGCATGACCTTCGGCGAAATGGCGCTCGGCGACGACAAGCGCCAGGAAACCACGGTCAAGGCCGACGGCGAGGTCCAGGTATGGCGGCTCCCGGCCGAGGAGATCGCCCGGATGGAAGCGGACGAACCGCGGTTGGCCATGCAGTTCTGGCGGGCCCTGACCCAGGACGCCTACACACGGGTGGAGCAGTATCTGCGTGAAACGGCAGTGCGGGTGCAGGACTAGCAGTTAAACAAGAAGAGCAGGACGGGCAACCGTCCTGCTCTTCTTTTTAGATACCAGCCTTTACGGCGGTGTCTAGGCTTCTGGAATTAGAGGCCCTGGATGTTCGTGGCCTGCGGGCCCTTGGGGCCCTGCTCGGTGTCGAAGGAGACCTTCTGGTTCTCTTCGAGGGACTTGTAGCCGCTGGAGTTGATAGCGGAGTAGTGAGCGAAGACGTCGGCGCTGCCGTCGTCCGGCTCAATGAAGCCGAAGCCCTTTTCGGAGTTGAACCACTTCACGGTACCTGTAGCCATTTTTAATACTTCTTTCTGCTCGAAACCGCTCCGACTTTCGGGGGTTTCAGTCGCGGTGTCCGTTTTTACCGCTTCTACAGAAAAAGCGGCTAGCCCGTATGGGTTTCGCCGCTTGAAATACAAAACGCGCAACACAACAACTGAAAATGACTATACACGAGTTTTCCCGAGAGTGCTACATCCCTCCCCCACAGGGTGCCTGGACCTCACTCCGGCTGCAGGAATTCCGCCGGAATCCGGCCCCGGTCGGCGATCCGCCGAAGCAGGACCCGGTCGATCGGAAGCCCCCGCCGGAGCACACTGACATCCCCGGTTGGTTCCAGGATCACCAGGGCGATCTCAGAAAAGTTCCTGATCCCTGCCTGCCGTAGTTTGAAGTACAGCTCGTCTTCCTGGATCCGGGCCCGCTTCAGCCCCTGGGCCAGGACCTGTTCTCCGGCCATCAGCAGAATTGGCCTGCTGCTCAGGTACGTTCCGTGCTTGGTCTGCCGCAGGTAGGCTTCCAGCCGCAGCATCCCGAACATCGTGGCCAGCCCGATGATGCCTGCCGCCAGCGTGGGGGTGTAGCCGAGCACCACCCGGCCCAGGACAGAACCCAGGGCAATGACTATCGCCTTGTCCATAGTCGACCAGCTGGCCAGCGCGCGCTGTCCAAAACCCCGGACCAGCAGGAAAAAGGCGAGATAGATGCCCAGGGCCGAAATAACGACCCAGAGCGCTTCAAGAGGCGAAATTCCAAGGCTGTGCCACACGGTGGTCTCCTAACGGATGCGCCTGGTCCCCGTCAGCCCAGACTAGCCCGCAGCCCTTGTCCCGGTCAGCGCTTCCGCCCGCTTTCCCACCTCAGGTCCCGGGTCAGCCTCAGGTCCCGGGTCAGTCCCGGCTCAGGCGAAAACCGATTCCCCGGCCCAGGGACGGATCAGCTCCCGCTGTTCCGCACTCACCCTCAGCAGGCGGCCGGATGCGCCATCGACAAAAGCCAGGACGGTCTCCGCCTTGACGCACGGCGCTCCGGTCACCGGGTCGGACACCAGATAGGAGATGCCCAGGCTCGCTGCTTTCACCGAGCTGATCCAGATATCGACGTCCGCCGGGATGTTGCGGTACTCCAGCGGAGCCAGGTACTTCACCCGATGCTCGGAAATCAGGGACTGTGTGTTCGCCGGGACCGAGTTGAAGAGTGCGATAGGCGGTTCCGTGCCCGGTGCCCCGGTGCCGCCGGGCGGGCCAAAGGCCAGGATGCGTGCTTCTTCCAGCATGCGGAGGATCTCCACGTTGTTGATGTGGCCGTAGGCGTCCATGTCCGACCACCGCATGGGCACGTTCACACGGATGACATGGGAAGAATTCGTCATGAATCCGATTTTGGCACAGGGCTGCATTGCACCCCTGCTGCGGCTGCCGCGTTACGCCCGGAGCAGCCCTGCGGCTGCCCCGGGATCCGCGGCTACGCTCCGGCGGTCTGCATCACCTGGGCCAGGAGCGTGAAGGACCGCAGCCGCTGCTCCAGCGTGGCAGCGTGCGTGGCGACGATCAGCTCGTCCGCCTGGGCATGCTCAGCGAACCAGTCCAGGTACTCCCGTACCTGGGCGGTGGTGCCCACACCGGAGTAGTGGCCCATCATCTTGATGTGCTGGCCGGCGGGTGACTCGAGCACCAGGTCCGCTTCTTCGTCCGTGTAGGTCCGGTCCTTGCCGAGCAGCTGGGTGACCCGGCGGCGCTGGGACTGCGCAAAGATGGCCTCGGCTTCTTCGGTGGTGTCCGCTGCGAGCACATTCACGCCGGCAATAACATACGGCTCCGCGAGCTGCGCGGAGGGCTGGAACTCCCGGCGGTACAGGGCGACGGCGTCCTGCAGGGCCTGCGGGGCGAAATGCGAGGCGAAGGAGTATGGCAGGCCCAGTGCAGCGGCCAGGCGGGCACCGAACAAGGAGGAGCCCAGAATGTAGAGCGGGACGTTGGTCCCCTTGCCGGGGATCGCGTCGATGCCCGGGATTAGGCTGTTGCCGGTCAGGTACCCCTGCAGCTCCTGGACATCCCGCGGGAAGCTGTCAGCGGACATTGGGTCCCGCCGCAGCGCCCTCATGGTCTTCTGGTCGCTGCCCGGTGCCCGGCCAAGACCCAGGTCAATACGTCCGGGGTAGAGGGATTCCAGGGTGCCGAACTGCTCAGCGATGGTCAGCGGAGCGTGGTTCGGCAGCATGATGCCGCCGGCGCCGAGCCGGATCGAGGACGTATGGGCACCGATGTAGGAGATGAGCACGCTGGTGGCAGACGATGCGATGGTCGGCATGTTGTGGTGCTCGGCGTACCAGATCCGCCGGTAGCCCAGCTTCTCTGCGTGCTGTGCCAGGGCCAGGCTGTCCCGGAAGGAATCCGTTGCGGTTCCGCCCTCTTCAATGGATGCGAAGTCGAGGATGGAGAGCGGGTACGGCATGGAATGCTGGCCTTTCGTTGCGGTGTTTGTCCTGTCCCTTCGCTGCAGCGCCGCTGGGGGCAGGCGGTGCAGGACGGGACACTTGGTTCAACCGCAAAGGTGCCCGGCTTATTTCAACCGGGTCCCATCCCCGTCCAGCCGCAGGTCACCGGTGGCGCGCCAGGAAGTTCGAAAGCCGGTGGAAGGACTGGCTCCAGCCGGTTTCGTGGCCGTCGCGGTCCTCGGCTTTCGGAAACGGTCCCTGCCGGAAGGTCATCTGTGTTCCGCCGTTGTGCGGTTCCAGGTCCACCGTGATCAGGGTGAGGTTGCTGGCCGGGCTGCCGTCCGGATCTTCCCACTGCTGAGTCATCGAAAGATGGTCCGGCGGGTCCAGCCGTTCGAGTGTGCCGCCCCACCACAGCTCGTCGCCGGTGATGGTGTTGACCATGCAGGCCTTGTATTTTCCGCCCTCCCGGTCATCCACACTGACCCGGTCTGCCGGGACAATGAAGCCTTCAGGACCCCACCAGTCGGTGGCGTGGGCCAGGTCTGCCCAGGCGTTATAAACGGCCTCCGGCTGGGCAGCGAAGCTCCGCACCATTTCCAGGTAGATTCCCCGGCGGGAACCGGATTCTGCTGGCTGTGCCATGGTGTGCCCTTCCTCGAAGAACCTCGGTGGTCCCTTTAAGTGTGCGTCCGACGGCGGCAGCAGGCACGGCGCTCCACCGGTTTTCAGCCCATGGGCGTACCTTGGCTGGCGTGAGCAGACTGCGCATTGGAACCTCCGGCTGGACGTACCCGCATTGGCGGGGCCGGTTCTATCCATCGGGTGTGCCGGCCGCCAGATGGCTCGAGTACTACGCGGAGCGCTTTGACACGGTGGAATTCAACGGCAGTTTCTACCGCTGGCCCCGGGAAGAGGCTTTCGCCCGGTACCGGGACCGGCTGCCGGCCGGCTTCGAGTTCTCCGTCAAGGCGCCCCGGGGGCTGACGCACGCGCGGAAGCTCCGCGGGCCCGGCACCTGGATAGAGCGGATCTCCCACTGCTGGCAGGAACTGGGACCGCGTGCCGGCGTGCTGCTGCTGCAGCTTCCGCCGGATTTGGAGCGCGACGACGGACGGCTGGCCGCTGTGCTGTCCGCCCTGCCGGGCGGTATGCGGGTGTCCGTGGAGTTCCGGCATGCCAGCTGGAACGCCCCGGAGGTTTTTGCCCTGCTCGCGGAGCACAACGCTGCGTACTGCGTGATGAGCGGAGCCAGGCTGCCCTGCCTCCTCGAGGCCACCGCGGACTTCGTCTACATCCGGCTGCACGGGCCGGACCAAAATGTCCTGTACGCCGGTTCCTATACTGAGTCAGACCTGCGCTGGTGGGCGGACCGGATCCGGGAATGGCAGGGTTCCGGCCGGGATGTCTATGCCTATTTCAATAACGACGGCGAAGGCGCCGCGGTGCATAACGCGCGGCGCCTTCGGGAACTGCTGTCCAGGATCGGATAATTTCGGGTCAGCGGGCGGCGAGCATTTTCGCCCGCCGGTGCGAGAGCACCTGGCCGCCGATCACCACCAGCAGGGCGAGGATGAACATGGCCGAGCCGATCACATTGGCCTGCGCCGGGATTCCGCGGGTTGCGGCGACGTAGATGAACTTGGGGAACGTATCAACGTTGCCTGAGTTGAAGTTGGTGATGATGAAGTCGTCGAAGCTCATGGCGAAGGCGAGCAGCGCGGCCGCGACGATTCCGGGCAGCAGCAGCGGAAAGGTGACCCGCCAGAACGCCTGGACCGGCGAGGCATACAGGTCTCCGGCGGCCTCCTCGAGCTTCGGGTCCAGGCTCGCCACCCGGGCCTTGACCGTCACCACCACGAAAGAGATGCAGAACATGGTGTGGGCGATGATCACGGTGCCCATTCCCAGTTCGGCGCCAAGGTTGAGGAACTGTGCCAGCAGGGAAGCACCCAGGACCACTTCCGGGGTGGCCAGCGGCAGGAAGATGAGCATGTTCGCCGTCGCATTGAACTTGAACCGGTAGCGCACCAGCCCAATGGCGATGGCCGTGCCAAGCGTAGTGGCCAGGACCGTGGCAATGAACCCGATCTGGAGGCTGTTGCCCAGTGCCTGGCACACATCCGGTGCGCCGCAGGGGTTTTTCCAGTTCTCCAGCGTGAAGCCCCGCCAGGTCAGGTTGGTGCGGCCGGCGTCGTTAAAGGAGAAGGCGAACACGTAGGCGATCGGAACCAGCAGGAACAGGAACGCCAGTCCCCCGAATACCGGCACCAGCCAGCGGCCTATTTTCTGTTTCATGGCTTGTCCTTACATCAGTTCTTTGGTGCCGAAACGCCGCACGTACAGGCTCACCAGGAACAGGATCGCCAGCATGAGGAGGAAGGACAGGGCGGAGGCCCCCGGGTAGTCCACCACCCGGAAGAAACGGGAATCGATGACCTGGCCGATCATGGTGGTGTTCTGGTTGTTGCCCAGCAGTGCCGCGTTCACGTAGTCGCCCGTGGCCGGAATAAAGGTCAGCAGGGTCCCGGCCATCACACCGGGCAGGGAAAGCGGAAAGGTGACCTTGCGGAAAGTGGTGAAGCCGTTCGCGTACAGATCCCCGCCGGCCTCAATCAGCCGGGTATCCAACCGCTCCAGGTTGGCGTAGATCGGCAGGGTCATAAACGGCAGGAAGTTGTAGGTCAGGCCGCAGATCACGGCGAACGCCGTGGCGGTGAGACGCCCGTCCTCCGGCAGCAGGGCCAGCGACCGGAGTACCGACACCACCGGCCCCTCATCCGCCAGGATCTGCTTCCAGGCCTGCGTGCGCAGGATGAAGCTGGTGAAGAAGGGGGCGATGATCAGCACCAGCAGGATGCCCTTGAGCAGCTTCCGCTCCCGCAGCCGGACAGCCACCAGGTAGGCCATGGGGTAACCGATGATCAGGGCGGCCACGGTGGCGATCAGCGCGAACCCGAAGGATCGCAGCAGCGCCGGCCAGTAGTCCCGCAGGACCACCAGGTAGTTGCCGAACTCCAGCGCCGGAACAAACTGCCCGACGTCGGCCCCCTCCGGCTTGACGTAGAGCGAGGTCGCCAGCAGCGAAACCACCGGCAGTGCGAAGAACAGGAGCAGGAAAATGAATCCCGGAAGGATCAGCAGGTAACCGACCCGTCCGCGCCGTTTACTCGCTTCCTCCTCGGCAGCACTGGGACCGGTGGCTTTCCCCGCGGTCAGCAGCGCCATCAGAGGCCGTCCTCTCCGGCTCCGGCCTCCCGGTCCTCGCTTCCGCTGAGCCCGAAGGCGTGCGTGGGATCCCAGGCCAGGCGGACCCGGTCCCCGTCAGCGAACAGGGCACCGCCGTGGTTCTGCGCAAAAACGCCAACCGTGCCGATCCCCTCTGCCTCGACCAGGTACTCCGTGCTGGCTCCGGTGAAGGAAGCATCCAGGACCACGCCCCGGATGGCTCCCTGCGCCGAGGTAGCCAGATCCGCTTCCATCCGCAGTTTCTCCGGCCGGATCCCAACCAGGATCCGGCCGCTGTGGTCTGTGGCCCGGTCCTTCAGCAGGGTCAGGGCATTGCCCGCCACATCCAGCTGGAGGAACTCACCGGCTTCTCCGGTCACCGTGGCCGGCATGAGGTTGGACTTGCCCAGGAAGTTCGCGACAAATGCTGTTCGCGGAAGGTCGTACAGTTCCTGCGGCGGGCCCATCTGCTCAACCTGGCCGTGGTTCATCACGGCCACGGTGTCGGCCATGGTCATGGCCTCTTCCTGGTCGTGGGTGACATGGACGAAGGTCAGGCCGACCTCGGTCTGGATCTTCTTCAGTTCCACCTGCATCTGGCGGCGCAGCTTCATGTCCAGTGCCCCGAGCGGTTCGTCCAGGAGCAGGACCGCCGGCTGGTTCACGACGGCGCGGGCCAGTGCGACCCGCTGCTGCTGCCCGCCGGAAAGCTGGGCCGGACGCCGCGTTGCCAGGTGGCTGAGCTCCACCAGATCAAGGGCGGCCTTGGCCTGGGCATCGGCGTCGCGGACCTTGCGGCGCTTGAGCCCGAAGGCCACATTGTCCAGCACGCTCATGTGCGGAAAGAGCGCGTAGTTCTGGAAGACGGTGTTGACCGGGCGCTGGTACGAACTGGTGCCCGTAATGTCCTTGCCGCCGAGGCTGATGCTGCCGGCGGTGGGCTGTTCCAGCCCGGCGACCATACGCAGCGTCGTCGTTTTTCCGCAGCCGGAGGGGCCCAGCAGGGCGAAGAAGGAACCGGAGGGGATCACCAGGTCCAGGTTGTCGACGGCGGTGAAGTCGCTGAAGCGTTTGGTGATCCCGGACAGGACCAGGTCCGCGCCGCTGCCCTTGTCCGCCGCCCCGGATTCCCGGGAGAGTTCTGTGGTGCTCATCGCCGTTAGTTTCCGATCGCGGTCTGGAAGCGGCCGCTGTAGTCAGTCTCTTCATCGGCGGTCAGCGTGCGCACGACATGGGCATTGGCCAGGAAGTCGTCCGTGGGGAAGATCAGCGGGTTCTCGACCAGTTCCGGATCGATGGCCTCCATGGCCTCCCGTGCGCCTTCCACGGGGCAGATGAAGTTGACGTAGGCAGCCACCGTGGCTGCGTTCACCGGGTCAAAGTAGTAGTCCATGAGCTTTTCGGCGTTGGCCTTGTGCGTGGCGCCGATCGGCACCAGCAGGTTGTCGGACCAGAGGGTTCCGCCGGCGTCGGGGATGGCAAACTCCCATTTGTCGCCTTCTTCGAAATTCAGCTGGGTTATATCGCCGGACCAGCCGATGACGGCCAGGGCATCACCGGAAATGAGGTCCTCCTTATAGGAGTTGCCCTTCACCTGGCGGATTTGTCCGTCCGAGATCTGCTTGGAGAGGACATCGAGGGCGTTATCGAATTCCTCGTCTCCCCAGTCGCCGGTGATGTCCACTCCGTTCTCCAGCATCAGCAGTCCCATGGTGTCCCGCATTTCGTCCAGGACCTCCACCCGGCCTTTGAGCTCCGGAGCCCAGAGGTCGGAAACGCTCTCCAGTCCCTTGGGGAAGGCCTCCTTGTTCCAGGCGATTCCGGCGAAACCGGACTGCCAGGTCAGGGAGTGTTTGCGGCCCGGGTCGAAGTCCACGTTCTGCAGGGTGGCGAGCAGGTTCTTGGAGTTGGGGATGTTCGCCAGGTCCAGTTCCTGCGTGTAGCCGAGGCGGATCAGGCGGGCAGCCATCCAGTCCGTGAGGGTCACGATGTCCTGGCCGATGTCCTGGCCGGCCGCAAGCTGGCCCTGGACCTTGCCGAAGTAGGTATCGTTGCCGTCCACATCCTCGGAATAGCTGGCCTTGATGCCGCTGGCCGCCGAGAAGGCTTCCAGCGAGGGGTACTTCTGGGTGGAGTCGTCGTAGTCCAGGTACAGCGTCCAGTTGGCCCAGCTCACCGTCTTCTCGGAATCGGAGACGTCCGCAGCCGGGCTGGGCTTCGACGACGAATCGCCTGTTCCTCCCCCGGTCCCGCAGGCGGCCAGCATGCCTGCGACAGAAAGTCCTCCCGCCCCCATCAGGAGCCTGCGGCGGGACAGCTGGGAGTTGATGATGCTCCTGAGCATTGGATCTGTCACGGGACGCTTAGACATAGGGGCTCCTTGCTGGCACAACTTCACTGCGGACGGGTGTTGTTGATCGATAGTGCCAGACGGAATTCCGCACCTTCAAGCTTTTCGTTGTAAAAGTTTTGTTACACCACGGTTTCCTAAAAATATCCTCACTGAAGCCACGTTTTCAGTTCCGAAAAGCCTTGATTTCGAACGAAATAAAAGATTGAATTGCAACCACTCGCACGCCGCGAGCTCGTGAATCCGCACCTGGAGGTGAAGAACGCCATGGAATCCGCAGCCGGAAGCCATTCTGTCGACGACATCTCCAAGGCGATCATCGAGCAGCTGCAGGAAGACGGACGCCGGTCCTATGCCGCGATCGGGAAGGCCGTGGGCCTCTCCGAAGCCGCGGTTCGGCAGCGGGTCCAGAAACTGACAGACAGCGGCGTGATGCAGATTGTGGCCGTGACGGATCCCCTGCAGCTGGGTTTCCCACGGCAGGCGATGCTGGGCATCAAGGTCCACGGAGATGTTCTGGTGGTGGCCGACCTGGTGTCAGCCATTGACCAGGTGGACTATTGCGTCGTCACCGCCGGCTCGTTCGACCTGCTGGCCGAAGTCGTGTGCGAAAACGACCAGGATCTGCTGCTGCTGGTAAACCGGTTCCGCAGCATTCCCGGCGTTTCCAGCACTGAAACCTTTATGTACCTCTCCCTGCGGAAGCAGGCCTACAACTGGGGCACCAGATGACCGAAACAACAGTCCAGCCATCCTCCCTCTCGCCGTCGACAGCTTCGTCAACAACCCCGCGCGGAACGGACCGCCAGCAGGCGGCCCGCGACCACCTGTGGATGCACATGGCCCGCCATTCGGGGCCGGTATCCGGCGGCAACGTTCCCATCATCACCCGCGGCAAGGGCCACCTGATCTACGACGACCGGGGCCACGAACTGATTGACGGCCTGGCCGGACTGTTCACCGTGCAGGTGGGCCACGGCCGCGAAGAACTGGCCGAGGCAGCCGCCCGGCAGTCCCGCGAACTGAGCTTTATGCCCCTGTGGTCCTACGCCCATCCCCCGGCCATCGACCTGGCCGAACGCCTCGCAGCCGGAGCGCCCGGTGACCTGAACCGGGTCTTCTTCACCACCGGCGGCGGTGACGCCGTCGAGTCCGCGTGGAAACTGGCCAAGCAGTTCTTCAAGCTCACGGGCAAGCCCACCAAGCACAAGGTGATCTCCCGTGCGGTCGCCTACCACGGCACTCCACAGGGCGCCCTTTCCATCACGGGCATTCCGGATATGAAAGCCCCGTTCGAGCCGCTGGTTCCCGGAGCGTTCCGGGTGCCGAACACCAATCAGTACCGGGCCCCCGCCGGCCTGGAGGACCCGGAGGCCTTCGGCCGCTGGGCTGCGGACCGGATCGGTGAGGCCATCGAGTTCGAGGGCCCGGACACCGTGGCGGCCGTTTTCCTGGAGCCGGTGCAGAACTCCGGCGGCTGCTTCCCGCCGCCCCCGGGCTACTTCAAGCGGGTCCGGGAAATCTGCGACCAGTACGACGTCCTGCTGGTCTCCGATGAAACCATCTGCGCCTTCGGCCGGATTGGTTCGATGTTCGCCTCGACCGACTTTGATTACGTGCCGGACATCATCACCTGTGCCAAGGGCATCACCAGCGGCTATGCCCCGCTCGGTGCCATGATCGCCTCGGACCGCCTGTTCGAGCCGTTCTCCAAGGGCGACACCACCTTCTACCACGGCTACACCTTCGGCGGGCACCCGGTCTCCGCCGCCGTCGCCATGGCCAACCTGGACCTCTTCGACAGCGAAGACCTCAACAACCGTGTGAAGACAAATGCTCCTGCCTTCCGTGCCACGCTGGAGAAGCTGAAGGATCTTCCGATCGTCGGCGATGTGCGCGGCGAGGGCTATTTCTACGGCATTGAACTGGTTAAGGACAAAACCACCAAGGAGACCTTCTCCGACGACGAGTCCGAGCGGCTGCTGCGCGGCTACATTTCCACCGCGCTCTACGACGCCGGCCTCTACTGCCGTGCCGATGACCGGGGAGACCCCGTCATCCAGCTCGCACCGCCGCTGACCATCGGCCAGCCGGAGTTCGACCAGATCGAATCGATCCTGCGTTCGGTACTCACGGAAGGCCTGAACCACCTCTGATATGGCTCTCTCCACAGCTCCCGTGAACGGCAACGTCTCCTTCTGGTTTGCCGAAACCGGCCTTCCGGATCCGCGTCCCGGCCTGGGCGGGGATCTGGAAGCGGACGTCGCCGTCGTCGGTGCCGGTTACACGGGGCTGTGGAGCGCCTATTACCTGAAACAGGCCCGCCCGGACCTGTCCGTGGTGGTCCTGGAATCCCGGTTCGCCGGGTTCGGGGCATCCGGGCGCAACGGCGGCTGGCTCACCAACTCCATCACCGGCGGCCGCGGACAATACGTCAAGTCCCACGGCCGTGCCCTGGTCGGCAGGTTCCAGGAACTGCTCAATGACACCGTGGATGAGGTCATCCGGGTGGCAGCTGCTGAAGGGATCGACGCCGGCATCGCCAAGGGCGGGGAACTGAACGTTGCCCGCAACCAGGCGCAGCTCGGCCGGCTTCAGGCCTTTGCCGCCGGGGAATCCCAGTGGCCGGAGGCGGGAGCCCGGCTGCTCGACGCCGGTGAAACCGCACAGCGGCTCAACGTGTCCGGCGCACTGGGCAGCATCCACCACCCGCACTGTGCCCGGATCCATCCGGCGCGCCTGGTCCGGGGCCTGGCCCGCGCCGTCGAGGCCCTTGGCGTGCCCATTTTCGAGAACACAACCGTCACCGGGATCCTGCCCGGACGCGCCGTCACTCCGCGCGGCACCGTCAGCGCGAAGTACATCCTGCGCGCCACCGAAGGGTTCACCGCCAATCTGCGGGGCCACCACCGCGAATGGCTGCCGATGAACTCCTCCATGATCGCCACCGAGCCACTGCCCGCAGCGGTGTGGGATGACATCGGCTGGAACTCCATGGACACCGTGGCAGACATGGCGCACGCGTACATGTACGCCCAGCGCACCGCCGATGGCCGGATCGCCTTGGGCGGACGCGGTGTGCCCTACCGGTTCGGCTCCCGCACCGACACCGACGGCGCCACCCAGCCGGAGACCATCACCAACCTCACCAATCTCCTCCGGGATATGTTCCCGGCAGCGGCGGAGGCCCGGATCGAACATGCCTGGGCCGGTGTGCTGGGAGTTCCCCGCGATTGGAAGGCCACCGTTGGCCTGGATTCCGCGACCGGACTGGGCTGGGCCGGCGGCTACGTGGGCACCGGCGTCGCGGCCACGAATCTGGCAGCCCGCACCCTGCGCGACCTGATCCTGGACCCCGGCAGTGAACTGACCCGGATGCCGTGGGTCAACCGGAAGGTCCGCCGCTGGGAGCCTGAGCCGCTACGCTGGCTTGGGGTGAAAACCATGTACGCGGCGTATTACGCGGCGGACCGGGCCGAGAACCGCGGACGGCGGACGACGTCGCCCATCGCCAAGGCAGCGGACCTCATCTCGGGCCGCTAGCTCGGGCTGAAGCGCTGCGAACCTTCCACCTTCATCCCGCCGCCGGCAGCGACTGCAGCTGGCGCAGCAGGAGGGCGACGTGCAGCGAGGTCCGGGACTCCGGATCGTTCAGGGACACCCCCAGCTTCGCCTCCAGCCTTTCCAGCCGGGAGTAAAGCGTGGGCCGGCTCAGGAAGCCGCTGCGGGCCAGCTCTGTTTTGTTGCCGCCGCACTCCAGGAAGCGCTGCAGCAGCGCCAGGTCCTCCTCCGCGCCCTCCGCCAGGATTCCATGCAGCTCCGCCGCGGCGAAGGACACGGCCCGGGAATCTTCGCGCAGCAGGGCCAGCAAACCGCGCAGCCGCACATCGGTGGAACGGAAATACCGTTTTCCGCTGCCGGGCATGGTTCCGGCGGTCTGCGCCACATGGGCCGCTTCATCCAGCCCGGCGGCTGCATCCGCCAGTGCGGACCGCGCCCGGCCCACTCCCGCCGTCCACCGCAGCGGTTCCGCGGCGGCAGCAGAGCGCTCAGCCAGGTCTCCGCAGAGTCGTTCCAGCACACTGTCTTCCAGCATCCGGGCCGGCAGGGCCAGCAGCACCGCCACCTGACCGGTCTGCAGGGCCGCCGCCAGGGCGGAATTGCGGGTAGAGGCGAGCACACCGTCCAGGATTTCCAGCAGGGCTCGTTCCTTGCGCTGCATCGACATCGGGTCCTTGCCGGCACCGGCGTCCAGCTGCAGGACCAGCGGCAGGTACACGGGAGAAGGCTGCAGCCCCAGCGCGGCAGCACGGGTCAGGGCCTCACTGTCCTCCGGCCCCCGGGGCGAACGCAGCTCGTGGATCAGGCCGGCCTGGGCCTGCTGGGCCAGGCCAGCCTGATCCCGCTCGGCAAGCCGGTTGATGGACAGAGCCTGACCGGCCCGTTCCAGGACCATCGACGCTTCCGCTGCGGCCTCCGGAGCATGCGGGGCCTGAGGCACCACCAGCCTTCCCCAGTACTGGCTGCCGAGGCCCACCGGGGTCTGCAGCCAGTTCCCGTCCCCCGCCTGGGCGGTTTCGCCGCTGCGGTGCACCGCCCGGGACCGGCGCTGCCAGTCCTGCAGGAGCTCCTGCGGCGGAACCGGGCCGGGGGCAAACGCCACCACCAGATGGGAACTGTCCTCCAGCACCACCGGGGACGCCAGCAGCTGCCCGGCGCGGTCAACGATCTCCTGCACCCCGGCGCTCTGGAGGCTCAGCATCGTAAAGACCTCGTGTACTTCCCTGGCCTTCTCCACCTGCTCCAGCTGCCGGGCGACGATGCGCCGGTGCACCACTTCGGTGACTTCCACGAATCTGATCCGGCGGTGCAGCCGGACCACGGGCAGGTCCGTTTCCCCGGCGGCAGCGGCCAGGGCTTCGGCGTCCGCCGGACGGCCGGCAGGGATCTCCACAATGACACCGGCAGCTCCGGCAGCCCGCAGCCCGGCCAGATAGTCCCGGGCTTCGCCGGCTGAACTTCCGAACGCCAGGCCGGTGGTCAGGACCAGCTCACCGCCTTCGAGCAGGTCTGCCAGGCTGCGTAGTTCGGCCACGTGCACCCAGCGCACGGGAGCGCCCAGAAGCTCCTGTCCGGAGAGCACCTCCGGCGCTCCGGCCGCGACCACCTCCAGCTGCAGCACGTCTTCCAGGGTCAGGCTCATGCCGCGAGTCTAGGCCTCCCCCAGCCGCTGCGTCTTACACATCGTAAAGATTTCCTAGTATTTCCTGTCAGATTGCCAATGTTCCTCGGGTCACACCATTGGGCAGGATGGAGCCAGAACCGCGACACCCCATACCCGCATCCCAAGGAGCACTTCGTGCAGACCACACAGCACTGGATCAACGGCGCTTTCACCGCCCCATCGGACACCCGCCTCGCCGACGTCACCAACCCGGCCACGGGCAAGGTCACCTCCCAGGTGGCACTGGCCTCGGCTGAAACGGTGAATGACGCGGTCGCCGCCGCCACCGCTGCCTTCCCGCTCTGGCGCGACACGTCGCTGGCCCGCCGGGTTCAGATCCTCTTTGCCTTCCGCGAACTGCTGAACGCACGCAAGCCCGAGCTGGCCGCCATCATCACCGCTGAACACGGCAAGGTCCTCGACGACGCCCTCGGCGAAATCAGCCGCGGCCAGGAAGTCGTGGAGTTCGCCTGCGGCATCCCGCACCTGCTCAAGGGCGGCTACACCGAAAATGCCTCCACCAAGGTGGACGTGCACTCCCTCCGCCAGCCGGTGGGACCCGCTGCGATCATCAGCCCGTTCAACTTCCCCGCCATGGTTCCCATGTGGTTCTTCCCCGTAGCCATCGCCGCCGGAAACACCGTCGTTATCAAGCCGAGCGAGAAGGACCCCACGGCCGCCAACTGGATGGCCGAACTGTGGAAGGAAGCCGGCCTGCCGGACGGTGTGTTCAACGTGCTCCACGGCGACAAGGTGGCTGTGGACACCCTGCTGCAGCACCCGGACATCAAGTCCATCTCCTTTGTGGGCTCGACCCCGATCGCGCAGTACGTTTACCGCGAAGGCACTGCCGCCGGCAAGCGGGTCCAGGCCCTGGGCGGCGCCAAGAACCACATGATCGTCCTGCCCGACGCCGATCTGGATCTGGCGGCCGACGCCGCCGTCAACGCGGGCTTCGGCTCGGCAGGCGAGCGCTGCATGGCCATTTCCGCCCTGGTCGCCGTCGAGCCCATCGCCGACGAGCTGGTCGCCAAGATCGCCGAACGCACCCGCACCCTGCGCATCGGTGACGGCCTGCGCGGCACGGACATGGGTCCGCTGGTGACCGCAGCCCACCGTGACAAGGTGGCAGGCTACATCGACGCCGGCGTTGCGGCCGGTGCCACCGTGGTGCTGGACGGCCGCCAGGTGGAGCCGGACGCCGAAGGCGAAGGCTTCTTCCTCGGCCCGACCCTCTTCGACAACGTCACCCCGGACATGTCCATCTACACCGATGAGATCTTCGGCCCGGTGCTCTCCGTGGTCCGCGCCGACAGCTACGACGATGCCCTGGCGCTGATCAACGCCAACCAGTATGGCAACGGCACGGCGATCTTCACCAACGACGGCGGTGCAGCCCGGCGCTTCGAGAACGAGGTGGAAGTGGGGATGGTCGGCATCAACGTGCCGATCCCGGTGCCCATGGCGTACTACTCCTTCGGCGGCTGGAAGAACTCGCTCTTCGGCGACTCGCACGCCCACGGCACCGAGGGTGTGCACTTCTTCACCCGTGGCAAAGTGGTCACCAGCCGCTGGCTCGACCCGAGCCACGGCGGCCTGAACCTCGGATTCCCGCAGAACGCCTAGGACACGAAGGAGTACCGACTATGAGCACCACCACCGAAACCACGGTTACGGAAGAGGAACTCGCCGCCGGGCGCCGGGCCTATGAGCTGGACCGCAGGCACGTCTTCCATTCCTGGTCCGCGCAGAAGCAGATCAACCCCATGACGGTCACCAAGGCCGAAGGCTCCTACGTCTGGGACGGCGGGGGCCGGAAGCTGCTGGACTTCTCCTCCCAGCTGGTCAATACCAACATCGGCCACCAGCACCCCAAGGTGGTTGCCGCTATCCAGGAGCAGGCAGGAAAGCTGTGCACCATCGCTCCGCAGTATGTGAATGACGCACGTTCAGAGGCAGCCCGGCTGGTCTCCGAGCTGACTCCGGGGAATCTGGACACGATCTTCTTCACCAACGGCGGCGCTGACGCCATTGAGCATGCCGTCCGGATGGCCCGGCTGCACACCGGGCGCTACAAGGTGCTCTCTGCCTACCGCTCGTATCACGGCGGAACCGCCCTGGCGATCAACGTCACCGGGGATCCCCGCCGCCTGGCCAACGATTACGGCAACGCCGGAACCGTGCATTTCCACGCACCGTTCCTTTACCGCACCCAGTTCCACTCCACCACCGAGGAAGAGGAATGCCAGCGGGCGCTGGAACACCTGGAGCAGCTGATCCTGCTTGAGGGCCCGGCGGCCTTTGCCGCCGTCGTCCTGGAATCCATTCCCGGTACCGCCGGGATCATGGTTCCGCCGCCCGGGTACTTGGCCGGAGTCCGCGAACTGACCCGTAAATACGGCATCATGTTCATCGCCGACGAGGTGATGGCCGGTTTCGGTCGGTCCGGCAAGTGGTTCGCGATCGAGCATGCCGAAGGTGTTGAACCTGATCTGATCACCTTCGCCAAGGGCGTCAACTCGGGGTACGTACCGCTGGGCGGTGTGGCGATTTCCGACGAAATCGCCGCGGGGTTTGCCGACCGCGCCTATCCGGGCGGCCTGACCTACTCCGGCCACCCGCTGGCCTGCGCGGCCGCCGTGGCAACCATCGGTGCCATGCGGGACGAAGGCATGGTGGAGAACGCCGCACGGTTGGGCTCGGATGTTTTTGGTCCTGGGCTCGCGCAGCTGGCGGAGAAGCACCCCAGTGTGGGCGAGGTCCGCGGCACCGGAGCCTTCTGGGCCATCGAACTGGTGAAGAACCGCGGAACCCGCGAACCGCTGGCCCCCTACGGTGGCTCCAGCCCGGCCATGAACGAGCTGATCGCCGCCTGCAAGGAACGCGGGCTGCTGCCGTTCGCCAACTTCAACCGGATCCATGTGGTTCCGCCGCTGAACGTCACCGACGAGGAAGCCCGGACCGGTCTGGCCATCCTGGATGAGGTCCTGGACATCGCGGACGGCCACACCGAGGAGTAGCCCTTCCGTCCGGGCTGCGCACCAGCTGCGCGGATTCCCGGCGGACCGGAGAGCGGGGAGCAGGTTCTGCTTCCCGCTCTCCGGCACGCGCCTGACTGGATGCAGCTGACAGTGATCCGGCGGCTTCCTGCCACCTTGCGTTTCCCGGATGTAAACAATCCGGCAACTTGGTCAGCACCGTTGACAAGGTCACTTAGCTCCCGTTTTATAGGAGCAGTCTGACCGCATGAATGCCATTCATTATTTACCGATCCTTTGATTGCCATTCATTTTGTGCCGCTGGCTGCACAAATGGACCGGAAAAGGCGCTGGGCCGAACCGGAATAGACCCCCCAGAGTGAAATACGAGGTACCTGTGCCACATGCAGAATGGATTTTCCATTCCGGAGCAGTCTTCGACGGCCGGAGGTTGGTCCGCGGGGCCAGCTCCGTGGCGGTCTCCGGCGGCCGGATTTCCGCAGTGGGCACCGATTCGGGAATCCGGGAGCTGGCCGGACCGGCCACCCAGACCGTCGACCTCGGCGGCCGGCTCATCTCCCCCGGTTTCACCGATGCGCATGTGCACGCCGCCTACGCCGGCGTGGAGCGGCTGGGCTGCGACCTGGCGGAGCTCAGCGGCGCACGGGCCTGCCTGGACCGGATCGCCGAATATGCCGCCCTGCCTCCCACTGCCGGGAACGACGCCGGGTGGATCACCGGAGGCGGCTGGTACAAAGGCGATTTTCCCGGCGGTTACCCGAGCCGCACCGTGCTGGACGCCGTCGTCCCTCACCGCCCCGTGTACCTGCTCAACCGCGACCACCACAGCGCCTGGGTCAATTCGCGTGCCCTTGAGCTGGCCGGCATAAACGCTTCCACCCCCGATCCCGCGGACGGACGCATAGAACGCGGCGCCGGCGGGCAGCCCAGCGGCATCCTGCACGAAGGTGCGATGGACCTGGTAGCGCATCTCCTGCCGCCCGTGACGGACGAGCTGCTCGAAGCCGGCATCCTGGACGCGCAGGAGCACCTGCTCTCCCTGGGCGTCACCGGCTGGCAGGAAGCCATCCTGGGCAGCTACGGCGGCTACCCGGACGCGTCCGCTGCCTACCGTTCCCTGAGCAGGTCCGGAAAACTGAAGGCCCGGGCCACCGGCGCGCTGTGGGTTCCGCGGGACACGTCCATGGCTTCGGTCCCGGAGCTGGTGGACTCCTTCCGGGACCGCCGGGCGGAGAACGCCGACGCCGGTTTCCGCACTGTCAGCGCCAAGATCATGGTCGACGGTGTGCCGGAGAACCAGACCGCGGCCATGCTGGACCCCTACCTGAAGCCGTGCGCCTGCGCCGGGCCGGAGCCCACCGGCGGGCGCGGATTGCTGTATCTGTCCCCCGAAGTGCTGCAGGCCGCCGCGGTGGCGCTGGACGCTGCCGGCTTCGACCTGCATCTGCATGTGATCGGCGACCGCGCGGTCCGGACCGGGCTCGACGCCATCGCCGCGGCCCGCGCCGCCCGGCCGGATTCCCCCGGCGGAAATTCCGGGGCAGGAAGGCAGCAGAAGGACAACCGGCATCCGGCTGATAACCGGCATCACATGGCGCACCTTCAGATCATCCATCCCGGCGACGTCGCCCGTTTTGCCGCACTGGACGTTACCGTAAACGCCCAGGCGCTCTGGGCCTGCAACGACGACCAGATGCGGGACCTGACCGGTCCATTGCTCGGCGCCGAACGGGCAGCCTGGCAGTATCCCTTCGCTGGCCTGGAGGCCGCCGGAGCCCGGCTGGCCATGGGCTCTGACTGGCCGGTTTCCAGTCCGGATCCCTGGCAGGCCATTCATGTGGCGGTCAACCGGACCCACCCGGACCATCCCGGAGCTCCGGCACTGCAGCCGGAACAAGCGCTGACACTGCAAAGTGCCCTTTCCGCCTACACCGGCGGTTCGGCCTGGCTGAACCGGGCACCAGGCGGGTCCGTGGTTTCCGGCGCTCCGGCGGACCTGGCCATCCATTCAGCCAACCCCTTCGACCTGCCCGCCCCGGAGCTGGCCGCCGTTGGAGTGGACCTGGCTATGGTGGCCGGGGAACCCGTTTACATCCGCAGCGGCGCCGCTGCTTCCCGGCTGCAAAGGACCAGCGTATGAGGCTCGTTAGCCTGGTGCCTCCTGGTCTGGCGCTTCCGGCCCGGCCAGGCCCACCCGTTATCAACCCTTCCAACCGAACGGACCCAGCTTCACATGCATAACACTTCCCCTGTCCCCGCTCCCCTGAAGCCTGCAGAGACCGGGCTTGCCGAGATCGGGGATGCCGCCGGCGCAGTTTCTGCGTCCGCTGCGGTTCTTCCGGCTGGCCTCCCTCTCCACCCGGACAGCTTTGGCCTGGTCCACGAACCGGTGGCTGCCTCCGCCACCGCGTCCGGAACACCAACCACCGGGCTGCAGGAACTTGGCCTGTTCGGCGGCGTGGAGCTGGGCGTCTGGGAGATGTCCGAGGGCGGGATGTATGACACCGAAGCCGAAGAAGTCTTCGTGGTGCTCTCCGGTACGGCCACCGTGGAGTTCCTCGATGCGGACGGGTCCGTGGCTTCAACCCATAACCTCGCTCCCCACACATTGATGCGGTTCGCCGCCGGGAGCCGCACCCGCTGGACCGTCACCAGCACCCTCCGCAAGGTTTACCTGACCCTGCCGTCCTAAACACCCTGCCCTCCCAGGCAGCGTTTACCTTCACCCCAGAATCCCCACGATCCACGGAGTAAGAAACCATGCAGCAGTTCACCGAAGGCCACCAGTTCATCAACGGCCGCTACCAGCAGGGAAGCGGCGAGGAGGCCAAACGCATCAACCCGGCCACCGGCGCGGTTGCCGAGACCATGCGCTACGCGGACACCGCAGACGTTAACGACGCCGTCGCCGCCGCCAAGCAGGCGTACGCAGGATGGTCCAAGCGGACCCCCGGCGAACGTGCCGAGGCGCTGCTGAAGCTGGCCGCCGAACTCGATGCCCGGGCCGGGGTGCTGGCCGAACTGGAGACCGCCCAGACCGGCAAGTCCATCCGGATGTCCACGGAATTCGATGTGCCGGGAACGGTGGACAACGCATCCTTCTTCGCGGGAGCAGCCCGGCAGCTGCACGGCCTGGCTGCAGGCGAGTACGGTGCCGGCGGAACCTCCATGGTCCGGCGGGAGCCGATCGGCGTCATCGGCTCCATCTCCCCGTGGAACTACCCGCTGCAGATGGCGGGCTGGAAGATCCTCCCCGCCATCGCCGCCGGCAACACGATCGTGCTCAAGCCCTCGGAGCTGACACCCGGTACGTCCCTGATCTTCGCTGAAGCCGCGGCCGCAGCTGGTATTCCCGACGGCGTGATCAACATTGTTACCGGGTCCGGTCCCGTGGCCGGTGAGGCCCTGGTGACCCACCCGGATGTGGCAATGACCTCCTTCACCGGATCCACCGCCGTCGGCCGCCACATTATGGCCATGGCAGCCCGCACGGCGAAGCGGGTGCATCTGGAACTCGGCGGCAAGGCTCCGTTTGTGGTCTTCGACGACGCCGACCTCGAGGCCGCCGCGCACGGCGCGGTTGCCGGATCCATCATCAACGGCGGCCAGGACTGCACCGCAGCGACCCGCGCCTACATCCAGGCCCCGCTGTTCGAGGCCTTCACCGCACGGGTCGCGGAACTGATGGACGCCGTTGTGGTGGGAGATCCCACCGACCCGGACACGGACCTCGGTTCCCTGATCAGCCACGCGCACCGGGACAAGGTTGCCGGCTTTGTGAACCGTGCCCGGGAATCCGGGGCACAGATCCTGGCCGGCGGGGAGGCCCCGGGCGGGGAGCAGGCAGCCGGAGCGTTCTACCGGCCCACCCTGGTCGCCGGCGCCGCCCAGAGTTCGGAGATTGTGCAGGAGGAAATCTTCGGCCCGGTGCTGACCGCCCTGCCCTTCGGCCCGGATGCGGAAGGCATCGCCCTGGCCAATGACACCCCCTACGGCCTGGCGGCCTCCGCCTGGACCCGGGACCTCTCCCGCTCCCTGCGGGCCAGCGAAGAAATCGCGGCTGGCTGCGTCTGGGTCAACGACCACATTCCGATCGTCTCCGAAATGCCGCACGGCGGTTACAAGGCCTCCGGCTTCGGCAAGGACATGTCCATGTACTCCTTCGAGGAATACACCAACGTCAAGCACGTGATGATGAGCCGCGATGCTGCCGCCCACAAGGACTGGCAGGACACGGTCTTCCGGGCCCGGTAAATCCGGCCCTCCCCCACCCGCTGCTTCACCTTCTGGAGGTTTTGCATGATCGAGGTCACCCGCACCGGCGCCCTGCGCTCCCCCGCGGCAACCGGTCCCAGTACCCGGCCGGCACTGCGGGTGGGGGTGGTCCAGCACCGCTGGCAGCCGGATCCGGAAGCTGTGAAAGCCGAGCTGAACGACGGAATAGCCCGGGCCGCTGACCAGGGAGCCGCCGTCGTTTTTCTGCCCGAGCTCACGCTGTCCCGTTACCCGGCGGACACCCTGCCCGATGACTGTCCGGCGGACCTTGCCGAGGACCTCACCGCCGGCCCAACCTTCGCTTTCGCTGCGGCGGCCGCGCGGCGCCACGACGTCTGTGTGCAGGCCTCGCTGTACGAACGGGCCGACGGGCCGGACGGACGCGGGCTCAACACGGCGATTCTGGTGTCACCGGACGGCGGCCTGCTGGCCCGCACGCACAAACTGCACATACCGACTGCCACCGGGTACTACGAGGAAAGGTATTTTCGGCCCGGCCCGGCAGCCGCGGATGCCTACCGGGTCCATGCCCCTGCGGAGCTCGACGGCGCGAAGCTGGGCCTGCCCAGCTGCTGGGACCAGTGGTTTCCTGAGCTGGCCCGGCTGTATGCACTGGGCGGGGCGGAGGTACTGGTGTATCCGACGGCGATTGGATCGGAACCGGATTTCCCGGACTTCGATACGCAGCCGATCTGGCAGAAGGTGATCCTGGGCAATGCCGTTGCCAACGGGCTATTTATGGTGGTCCCGAACCGGTGGGGCAACGAAGGCAACGTCACGTTCTACGGGTCCTCGTTTATCTGCGATCCGTACGGCCGGGTCCTGGTGCAGGCTCCGCGGGACGAATCGGCGGTGCTGATTGCCGACCTCGATCTGGACCAGTGTGCCCATTGGCGCACGCTCTTCCCGTTCCTCGATACCCGGCGCCCGGATACCTATGGTGCGCTGGTTGAGCCGGCCGCTGGGGTGCCGGGTGGGGTGCCCGTGCCGGTGCGGGGTGAGGTGCCGTCGGGGCTGGTGCCGGGCTCGGTGGGGCCGGGGCCGGCAGCTGCACCTGACGGACCTGCCGGGGTGCCGGCCGGGCCCGCCGGGCTGCCGTCGGGATACGCCTACACGCGCGGGTAGTCCTTGGGCTTCGGGTGGCGCAGTGTCGTCCGTACCTAGATTCCGAGGGTGTGCAGGCTGTTGCGCAGAGTTTCGGCAGAGTCCTGCAGGGCCTGTGTCTCGCCGTCGTCGAGCGGCATTTCCAGCATCTTATAGACGCCGCCGGAGCCAACGATGCTGGGCAGCGACAGTGCCACCCCGGAGATGCCGTGCTGTCCCCGCAGGAGCGCCGAGACCGGAAGGACTGCGTTTTGGGCCTGGAAGACGGCCTCCACGATCCTCACGCCGGCGAGCCCGATCGCGTAGTTCGTGGCACCTTTGCCTTCGATGACCTTGTAAGCCGCGTTCACGACGTCGTCAGTGATGGCTGCCAGCAGCTCGTCGGTGAAGACCTGGCGGCCGCTGATCTGCCACTCGCGGATGGGCACGGGCCCAATGGTCGCACTGGACCAGACCGGAAATTCGCTGTCACCATGTTCGCCGATGATCGTTGCGTGCACGCTGGTCATCAGGACGTGCGCGGACCGGGCCACCAGCAGGCGGAGGCGGGAGGTGTCCAGCACGGTTCCGGAGGAGAAGATCCGGTTTGACGGCAGGCCGGTGATTTTCTGGGCGGCCACGGTCAGGACGTCGCAGGGATTCGTCACCAGGATATAGACGGCTTCGGGCGCCTGTTCCATTAGCAGTGGCATCAGCGATTCCATGATCCGGACATTGGCTGCTGCCAGGTCCAGCCGGGTTTGGCCGGGCTTCTGCCGCGCACCAGCCGTGATCACTATGACGTCGGCTCCGGCCATCGCCTCAATCTGCCCGCCGCCGGTGACCGTGTTGGCGCCGGTGAATTGGGTGCCGTGGGAGAGGTCCAGCGCTTCGGCTTCCGCCCGCACGGCATCGATGTCGTAAATGACGATTTCCCGGGCGGCCTCCCGGATGAGGGCGGCGTAGGCCAACGCGGTCCCCACACTTCCTGCTCCGACGATTCCGAGTTTAGTGACTGGTCTGGTGGTGATGTTGGCCATGACTGTGAGCCTCGCTCATCCTTGGAGGGTTCCCCTTAAGGCACTATAGGGCGGGCCCGGCAGCGAGGGAACGGGGCAGCGGCGGGCGCCATCCGCAGGAGCGAAAACGGGCGGTGGAGCGCCTTTCACGCATCGGGGCCGGCGCGTCCCAAATCCTGGTCCCCTTCCCCTTCATCGGGCCTGCCTCAGATACATTGGGCCACCATGCCGACGGAGGGAATCCGCATGCGACGCCTTAATGCCGTACCCACGGAACGTTTCCATCTTTGGTTGATGCTGGCGTCGACGTTTTCCACGGGCGTGATTGATGCCTTGGGCTATCTGGGGCTGGATCAGGTCTTTACCGGGAACATGACCGGCAACGTGCTGCTTCTGGGGATGGCGTTTGCCGGCGGGGCAGACCTCCCAACACTTCGGCCGGCGCTGGCTTTGGTGTGTTTTATGCTCGGTGCGGCCCTGGCGGGCCGGGTCCTGCGGCGCGGAGCCGAGGGTTGGTCCGCGCAGGTGTCCGTATCACTGGGGGTTGTGGCCGGCTGGATCGCGCTGCTGGCCGTGTTTACGGCGCTGGTTGATGTGCAGACGGTTGACGTTCTTGGCAGCGTCACGACGTCGTCCATGGCAGCCGCGATGGGGATCCAGGCCGCGACGGCCAGGCACCTCAAAGTCGCGGAGATCTCCACGGTTGTCGTCACGTCCACCATCACCGGCTTAGCATCGGATTCCCGTTTGGCCGGCGGAAACGGCCACTTTTGGGCCAGGCGGGTTTTGGCTATCTCGCTCATTCTGATGGGTGCGGTTGCTGGTGCTGCCCTGCTGAACGTGGGGTTGTGGCTCGGATTTACGGTTTCGGCGCTGATCTCCGCGACTGTGGCCGTTCTAGGATCCGTCCGGCATCACCGGGACCGCCGGGCCGTGGGGGTGTAGGTCGGGGCCGGGCCAGGGTCTGGGCCGGTGGGGCCTGGGCCGGGTCTGGGCCGGTGGGGCGGGGCCGGGTCTGGGCCGGGTCTGGGCCGGTGGGGCGGGGCGCGCGGCCGGGCGGAGCGGCGGCGCGCGGCCGGGCGGCCGGGCGGAGCGGCGGCGCGCGGCCGGGCGGAGCGGCGGCGGGCGCAGCCGAGCAGAGCGGCGGGGCGCAGGCGGGCGGACGTGCGGACCGGCAGGGCAACGCGGCGGGGCGCAGGCGGGCGGACGTGCGGAGCGGCCGGACAGATAGTCGGGCGGTGGACGGGGCCGGGGCCCGTGGGACGACGGCAGCCGATCGTGCAGCCGGGGACCGGACAGCCGGACGGCACGTTCATGCACGTGCGCCGAAGTGGTGTTATCGGCTGCAGCGAGAGCGTGCGGGCGAGGCTGCCCATCACCGGGCCAACCGCCGTCGCGCATTTTGCCGGCGACCAGCGGAATCCGGTGGCAGTTTAACCGGAAGCGCCGCCTGCGGCGCTTCCTTTCTGTTCCCAAAGACATCTCACGAAAGACGAGTATTTGTGGCTGGAATACCAGTAATGGCAGGGGCAAAAAAGGGCCTTCTTTGGGCCTGGATTGTCGGTGGCAGCTGAAAGTGTTGGGGTATGAACAGCTCGCCAAGCACACCGTATTCCCGGCCGTCGAGCCGGGAAAACGAGGATGTCTCCGGGGCATTAGACAGTTCCAAGGCTGCGGTGTTTTGCGCTGATCCGCAGGCGGCGGTTTCCTCGGCGGCGGGGGTTCCGGAAGGTTTTGATGGGCGGTTATCGCTCCGGTCGGTGGAAGCCCTCGGCTTTGCAGAGACGGTTGGTGCCCTGGAGCGGTTCGGAGTATTGATTTGCTGGGCGCAGGCCCAGCAGGCCAGAGTCGCTGCCAGGTTGGAGGAGCTCTTCGCCCGTGACATAGCCCGGGCCGCCGGTCGGGAAGATCCGTCCTTGGCGCTGTCCCTCGCGGCCGCCGAGGCAGGTGCCGCGTTGAACCTGCCGCACATGAGTGCGATGCGTTTGGTCAGCGAGTCGTCCCGGTTGAACCGGGAGCATCCCCAGACCCTGGCCCGGCTGGCGGAGGGACGGATCGCGTACCAGCACGCACGGATCATCCTTGACGAGACCCAGCACCTGCCCGACGTCCCCGATCAGGACACAGGTTTGAGAACGGGATCAGGCTCAGACTCCTCTTTCCTTGTAGTCACTGGCGCGGGCACCGATGAGGACGGAGGATCCAGCGATGACCGTCAGCCTCCCGGTGGAACCGAGTCCGGCGCCGAAGGGGACACGCAGTCGGCTTTATTGGACCGGAATCTGCTGAGCCCGGATGACCCGGGTTCCGGGCATACCGGGGTGATGACAGACGGCAGTCCGGCCGGCATGGATCCGCCCCGCGGCAGTGTGAGGCAGCGGTTCGAGGCAGATCTGCTCAGCTCGGCGGAAGGCCGGACGGCGGCAGGTTTCGGTAAGAAGGCCCGCCGTCTGCGGGAATCCCTTTTCCCGCAGACGGTTCCGGCCCGGCACCGGGATGCGGTGGAGAAACGGAGGGTATGTTTCGAGGCGCTGCCGGACGGGATGTCCTGTTTGACCGCGTTCCTGGCAGCGGAGCAGGGCCAGGCCATCTTCACGGCGCTGTCCGGCGCAGCGCGCGCAGGGAAGACCGCCGGCGACCCCCGGACCATAGACCAGTTGCGCTCCGATACTCTGGCCTCGGTCCTGCTCGACGGCGGTCCACAGGCGGGTAACTCCCCGCGGCCCCGCGGCACAGAACCTGCACGCAGTGACGCGGTTCCGGAGCCATCTCCCCGTGCGAAAAGGGATGCCAACCGGACAGAACAGTCCCGTTCCCGCCAGCGGCCCCCGTCCCGGACACACATAAAGACAGAGGTGATGGTGCTGATCAATGCTGACACCCTCGCAGGTGTGGACCAGGCACCCGCAGAGCTGAACGGATACGGACCGATCAGCGCTGAAGCCGGACGGACCATGATCCTGCAGGCCCTGAGCTGGACACCGCTGCTGCAGGATCCGGCTTCCGGCGAAATCCTAGCCGTGGGAAGGAGACGGCGGATCCCCGCCGGCCTGAAACGCTGGCTCCAAGCCAGGGACGGGACCTGCCGGTTCCCCGGCTGCGCTGTGAACGTCACCCGTTCTGAGATCGACCACACCAGGCCCTGGTCCCGGGGTGGTCCCACCGAACACTCAAACCTGGAACATCTCTGCCCCAAGCACCACCGGTTCAAGACCCTCGGCTACTGGAGAGCTCGCCAGCCCGAGCCCGGCACACTCGGCTGGACCTCCCCTTCCGGACGAAGCTACACCACCCAACCCTTACTCGAACTGAACGGTCCGCCCGGCTCCGGCTTCCCGCTCACACCAGACGAACCTCGGACGGGCAGCTACCCTCCGCGACCAATCAGCGCTCTGTGGGGCGATACTCTTTCCCGCCCGGAGGCGTCCGCAGATCCGCCGCCGTTCTAGGCGAGAGGTTCAGACGAGACGCTCAGGCGGGAAGCCCAGGAAGGGGCTCAGGCAAGGGAGCCAGGCGAAGGAGTCAGGCGAAGGAGTCAGGCGAAGGCGTCAGGCGAAGGACTCAGGCGAAGGAGTCAGGCGAAGGACCCAGACAAGGGGTTCAGGCAAGAGACTCAAGCGAGTGGGGTTGGGTCCCCGGAGACCACGCCATCGCCCGGGTCACAGCTTGACGAAGGGCACGACACTACAGGGCACGGCAAGCGTGCCAAGCCAGCCACCCGCCGCCAAAGCTGCCCCCCCCCCCCCTCCCTCCCCAGAATTTCGTTCTGTTCAAATGAGGACATCTTAGAAGAGGACATGGATAGAGTGGTCCCATGCTGGAGCAGAATGCCAGAGACTGGTCGCCAGTCAGTACAGATCGCCTGCTGCTGCGCCGGCCGCTCGCCAGGGACGAAAGCGCAGCAATCGACCTCCATACCGATCCCCGGACCAACGTCCACCACCCCGCCCCGTCAACCATCACGCGGGCCTCATCCGCACGGACATCACGCGGGCCTCATCCGCACGGACGTTTCACGAGATCCGGCAGCACTGGTACCGCCACGGATTCGGAGTCTGGACCGTCGTCGACCCGGACGATCCCCAGACCCTCATCGGCTTCACGGGAGTCTCCCACCGGATCATCCGCGGCAGGCCGGCCCTGAACCTGTACTACCGATACTCCCCTGAATACTGGGGTCAGGGGTTGGCAACGGAAGGTGCCCTGGAGGCTGTGCGTCTGTCCGAAGAACTTCTTCCAGGGCTGCCCGTCGTCGCTTACACCTCCGTGGACAACCTCGGCTCCCAGCGGACAGCTCTGGCCGCGGGCCTGGAACGCCGCGAGGACCTCGACGTCGACCGCGGCACCTACCTGGACATCTATCTGGCCAAAGGCTGGTAAGAACGCCCCACCCGGCCTAACCCAAAACGTTCCAGCCCGTCCACACCCGCAAATCCCGTGCAGGGATCCACCGTGGGGGCCGTTCGGCTTACCCTGTAAAGACTGAAGATACCGCTTTTCCCACCCACTCCCACGGTCAGGCACCGGCCCGCCAAAACCAGCCCTTCGCTGGTCTTCGGCACAGCCTCTCGCTGGAACCGGCATGGAGGGTTTTATGGAGAGCTTTACCCCAACAACAGACCCAGTCGGCGGGAGCATTACCCTCTCCGCACTTCTGGCCCTGGTCCCGCTGCTGGTGTTCTTCCTGCTGCTGGCCTTCGCGAAAACCAAAGCCTACATAGCCGGTGCCTGCGCACTCGTGGCAGCCCTGGTCATCGCTGTCCTGGGCTTTGGCATGCCAGTCGGGCTGGCGCTGCTTTCCGCAACCCAGGGCGCTGCCTTCGGTCTGTTCCCCGTCGTGTGGATCATTGTGATGGCGGTCTGGCTCTACCAGGTCACGGTGCGCAGCGGACGGTTCGAGGATCTCCGCCGGGTGTTCGACACCGTCGGAGGCGGAGATCTCCGCATCCAGGCCCTCCTGGTGGCCTTCTGTTTCGGCGGCCTGCTGGAGGCCCTGGCCGGATTCGGCGCTCCTGTCGCGATCACTGTCACCATGCTGCTGGCCATCGGCATCGCCCCGATCCGCGCCGCAACAGCCGTGCTGGTCGCCAACACGGCTCCCGTCGCGTTCGGCGCACTGGCCATCCCCATCACGACGGCGGCGAACCTCACCAGCTACACCGGCGATGAAATCGGCGCCGTCGTCGGACGGCAGACCCCGCTCCTGGCCTTCGTCGTTCCCCTGATCCTGCTGTTTATCCTCGACGGCAGGCGCGGGTTGAGGGAGTGCTGGCCGGTAGCCCTGTTCACCGGCGTCGTCTTCTCCATTTTCCAGTTCCTGTGCTCCAACTACTTCTCCTACGAGCTCACAGACATCGTCGCGTCCCTGGTCGCGATGGCTGCTGCCGTGGCATTCCTGCGGTTCTGGCAGCCGCGCGGCGGCACGCAGGCTTCGGACCGGATGCACGGCGAGCTGGAAGCAGCCCGCGCCGCCGGCTGGACGCCCGCGGGCGCCAAGGGAAGCGGCGGGACCGGGCAGGAAGGGTACTCCCCGAACCACGCTTCCGGGCACGACGGCGGCCAGTCGGCAGCGCCCGACAGTTCAGGACAGCGCGGCAATCCAGGACAGCCCGGCAGTCCAGGCCAGGTCGGCAGTCCAGGACAAACCGGAGCACCCGGCAGCGGAGGGCCCGGCAGCCGGGAGTCCGCGGGGCCGCCGGACTATGTCGGCGGCCAGCGCGGAGCGCACGCAGCCGGACACGCCGCGGACCGGGAAACCGGGAAGACCGCCGGCACCGGCGGACTGGACGGCCAGTCCGCGGACCGGCTCACGCCGTCGCGCGGTTGGATGGCCCTGTTCCCCTACGTCCTGGTGATCGTCATCTTCGGCATCGCCAACCTCTGGACCCTCGGTGTGGACATCCCCGAAGCCCTCGCCAAAACCACCATCGAGATTCCCTGGCCCTGGCTGCATGAGGCCCTGCTGGATGCCAACGGCCAGACCCAGTCCTCCACGATCTACAGCTTCGAGTGGCTGGTCAGCCCCGGCACCCTGCTGCTCATCAGCGGGCTGATTGTGGCGCTGGTCTACTCGCGGTTTGACGACCACGGCCGCTATCCCCTGACCATGGGCGGCACCATGCAGGAAATGTGGCTCACTGCCAAGCGGATGAAGTCCGCCACGCTGACCATCCTGGGCGTCCTGGCGCTGGCGTACGTGATGAACTTTTCGGGCCAGACCATCTCCATCGGCACCTGGCTGGCAGCAACGGGAGCGTTCTTCGCGTTCCTTTCCCCGGTGCTCGGGTGGATCGGAACGGCCGTCACCGGATCCGACACCTCCGCAAACGCCCTGTTCGCCAAGCTGCAGGAGACCGCAGGCCAGGCAGCAGGGCTGGATCCCAAGCTGATGGTTGCTGCCAACACCGGCGGAGGTGTGATGGGCAAGCTGATTTCGCCGCAGAACCTCGCCATCGCCGCAGCCGCAGTGAATATGAGCGGGCAGGAATCCGTCCTGTTCCGCAAGGTCTTTGGCTGGAGTGTCGCCCTCCTGCTGGCCCTGTGCGTGATCGTCTTCCTGCAGTCCACGCCCGTGCTGAGCTGGATGATCCCCAGCTAGGCCGGGGATCATCCAGCGGCTTGGCTTAGTAGCTGGCGCGCTCTTCTTCGGCAGCCGCCTGCGGCAGATACCTGGCCGCGAGCGCCTCAGACGCGCGGGCCAGCAGAGCAACGTCCGCGCCCACCAGGATGAAGTCCACACCGGCTTCCAGGTAACGCCGCGCGGTGGCCTCAGCGAATGCGTTGACGCCTACCGGAACCCCCAGCTCCTTGGCCGTGCGGATGCACTGCTCGACGGCGGCAACCACCTCGGGATGATCCTGCTGGCCGAGGTGACCCATCGACGCCGCCAGGTCCGACGGGCCGATGAAAACCCCGTCCACTCCATCCGTTGCGGCGATCTCCGCCATGTTGGCCGCGGCCGCTGCGGTTTCGACCTGCACCAGCAGGGTCACCGTTTCGCCGGCCCGCCCCAGGTAGTTGTCGATCCGGTTCCAGCGCGAGGCCCGGGCCAGTGCACTGCCCACCCCGCGGATACCGTGCGGCGGGTAGCGGACGGCGGCAACCGCGGCAGCAGCCTGCTCCGCAGTGTCCACCATGGGGACCAGCAGGTTCTGCGCGCCGAGGTCGAGGTACTGCTTGATCAGCACCTGGTCATTGACCGGCAGCCGGACCACGGGCTGGATCGGATACCCGGCTGCCACCTGCAGCTGCACGCTGATCGATTCCAGGCTGTTGATGCTGTGCTCGCCGTCGATCAGCAGCCAGTCCAGGCCGGAACCGGCGCAGATCTCGGTGACCAGCGGATTACCGGTGCACGCCCACATCCCCACCCGGGCACGGTTGCCAGGGACCAGATCGGCTTTGAACGGTGTGTGCGGGTCTACTCGAAACGGCATGTCACTGATCCCAGCTGTCCGTAGTCTGCGTGGACAGTATCTCCCTTGTGCACCCACATGGGCCGGGTGAAGGATCCCGCCAGGATAATTTCGCCGGCGCCCAGCGTGGTGCCATGGGCGGCCAGCTTGTTGGCCAGCCAGTAGACCCCGGCGGCCGGATGGTTCAGGACTCCGGCCGCGACACCGGTTTCCTCAATGGTCTGGTTCTTGTACAGCAGCGCCGCGACCCAGCGGAGGTCGACGTCGGACACCTTGACCGGGCGCCCGCCCACCACCATGGCGCCCATGGCCGCGTTGTCGGAGATGGTGTCCACAATGGTGCGGCCTTCCATCTCGATGCGGGAGTCCAGGATTTCCAGGGCGGGAACCACATATTCGGTGGCGTCCAGGACGTCGAAGATGCTGCAGTTCGGGCCCGAGAGCGGCTTGCCCAGCACAAACGCGAGCTCCACCTCGATCCGCGGGTGGGTATACGCATCCCACTGCACGGTGCAGCCGTTCTCCAGCACCATATTGTCGAAGATGACCCCGTAGTCCGGCTCGGTGATTCCGGTAGCGGCCTGCATCGCCTTGGACGTCAGGCCGATCTTGCGGCCCACCAGCTTCCGCCCGCTGTCCTGCATCCGCTGGCTCCACACGTTCTGCACGGCGTAGGAGTCCTCCACCGTCATCTCCGGGTACCGGGATGTCAGCCGCTGAACCGGGATGCGGTTAGCGCCCGCCGCCACCAGTTCATCGGCAATCTTTTCAATGGTCTGCTTCTCGAGCACCTAACTGCACCACTTTCCGGGGAAACGCTGGTCCGCTCCATAACGGCTAAAACAGGATTGTATATGATTCACGACACATTTCTACGGCAACCGAAGGCCCGGGCCCTGCTCCACTAGGCTGAGGACGTGCCTCCCTCCCCCGGCCGCAGAGTGCGGACAACCATGATTGCCGCCTGTGCCGCGGCCGGAGCCGCAGGCCTTGGCATGGCCTGCGTTGCCAGCCCCTGGCCTGCGGCTCTGCTCATCCGCGGTGTTTTTTACCGCGGCGCACGGCAGCTCGCAGCCCGGATGACCCTTGAGGCACCGGAGGTCACCGGACACCGAGGACTGAAATACCAGGACGACGGCGGCACCCGGCGCCTGGATATCTATCTCCCGCCGGAACGCTCCGGGCCGGTGCCCGTGGTCTTCTGGATTCACGGCGGTGCCTGGATCTCGGGCTCGCGCCGGGACGTTGCGCCGTACCTGCGGATGCTGGCAGCGCAGGGGTTTGCCGCCGTCGGCGTCGATTACTCCGTGGCACCGGGCACCCGGTATCCGGGAGCGCTGCACCAGCTCAGTGCGGCCCTGCGGTACCTGCAGCACAACGCCGACCGGTACGGCCTCGACGCCGGCCGGATAGTCCTGGCCGGAGACTCAGCCGGCGCCCAGCTCGCGGCCCAGTTCGCGGCGGCGGTGACGTCGCCGGCGTACGCTGCAGCGCTGGGGCTGACACCCTCCCTCCCGCCGGAACGGCTCCGCGGTGTGGTGCTGAACTGCGGTGTCTATGACCTCGCTGCGCTGTCCGGGCTGACCGGGATTCTGGGCTGGGGGTTCCGGACAGCGCTGTGGAGCTACACCGGAGCCCGGCGCTTCGCCGAGACAGAAGCAGCCAAACAGATGTCCGTCCTCACCGCTGCCACATCAGGTTTCCCGCCGGCGTTCATCTGCGGCGGCAACGGCGATGGCCTCACCGCTCAGCAGTCCGAGCCGTTCGCCGACCGTTTGGAAGCCCTGGGTGTTCCCGTGACCCGCAGGTTCTGGCCCGCCGGGCACTCCCCTGCCCTGCCGCATGAAGCGCAGTTCCAGTTCCCGCGGCCCGAAGCCTTCGAGGTGCTCGAAGAGACGCAGAAGTTCCTCACGGATGTGTTCGCCGCGGACACAGGCGTGGAGGAAGCCGCCCAACATCCGACCGTCCCGCCAGCTCCGGCTTCGTAGCCGCCGACCACCCCAGGGGATCCGAAATATGCGCCGTGTTCTACTGCTTCTCA
The DNA here is from genome assembly GCF_023167125.1 of Arthrobacter sp. Helios. Lineage (NCBI taxonomy): Bacteria > Bacillati > Actinomycetota > Actinomycetes > Micrococcales > Micrococcaceae > Arthrobacter > Arthrobacter sp. Helios. The sequence goes on along the minus strand of NZ_CP095402.1, from coordinate 359,933 downwards.
TAACCGTGTTCTTAGGGGTGGCGCTGCCCGCCCTGCCGGCAGCCGCCGTCGGGCCGGAAGAGATCATCGTCGAAGACACCGCTGGCGTGCTCGACCAGAACACGCTGCTTCCGGCGCTGGCGGACATCAAGTTCCGTGAACCCACCACCGTGGCTGTTTACACCTACCGCGGCGACCCGGGTGCCGAGTATTCCGACGGCGATACGGTCACGAATGCGGAGACGCTCCGCTTCGCCCGCGCTGAACATCCCGAATGGATCAGCCCCGACGGCCAGAAATGGGCCGACGGTATGTTCATCTTCACCCTGGATCCGGAGGGGCGCTGGATCGGCACCTACTTCGGCGAAGACCGGAACCTGGACCGGGAGTACGCCCAGGACATCCGCGATGAGGCAGCCAGCTACTTCGTCGACGCGCAGTGGACCGATGGAACCATTGCCGCCGTCGCAGAGGCTGCGAAACTCATCAACCGGCCCTGGTACCTCAATCCTGCGGTGATCTTCCTGGGCGTGCTGGTCCTGGCTGCCGCCGCCGGCGTCTGGATCGCAGTGATCCTGGTGCGCCGGAGCCGGCTGCGGAAGAACCGGGAGCTGATCGCGGCCGCGGAACGCTCCTATGCCAGCGTCAGCCTGGACCTGGACGCCACGGAACTCAATGCCCGGACCATTCCCGAAGGTTCCTCCTACGGTGCGAAGGTGCTGGAAGAGCACCGGACCTTCCGGACGCGGTACAACCGCGCGACAGAACTGGGAAACCAGGTCCGGATATTCACGGACAAGGACCTCCGGCGGCGGCGCAGCACGAAGCCCATCGAGGAATTCGCTGAACTGGCCGCCGCGCTGGACGGCATTGACGACGTCATCGCGGACACCAACACGCTGCTTAACCTGGCACCCGGCTGGCCGGCCGCATGGGACCGGCAGGCAGCACCCCTGCAGGCCGAACTGGACAAACTCGAGGGCGTTTTTGAAGCCGGCAAAACCGGAAAGGACTCTGCCACTGCCTCAGCACTGCTCGCCTTCCGGACCGGGTGCCGGCAGCGGATCCAGGCGGCGGCCGCTGGCCTCGCGGACGGCACCACCACGCCGGAAGCTGCCCTGGACCTGCTCCGGGACATTGGCGGGGAACTGGCCGGACTGCTCAAGGACCATTCGGAGACCGTGATCGCCCTGGCAGCCAAGGATCAGGCGGAACGCGACCTGATGCGCAAGGCGCTGGAGGAAACCCGGAACCACCGCCGCACCTACCGGGACGGATACCGGCCCAGCATCCTGGATACTGCCTACCCGGACTACATCTGGACGGTCAGCGCGTTCAGCGCCGGTGTCCATTCCGGCAACAGCAGCATCGACAGTGCCCGCAGTGCCGCGTCGAGTTCCTCCGGCGCCTCCAGCGGCTACGGTGCCGGCGGCGGGAGCTTCAGCGGATCGGGCAGCTCCTCGCGCTTTTAGCGGGGCGAGTCCACCGCCCGGGCCGGCGGACGGCGGCTGCTCGCCGGGTTTACCTGGATGCCGTTTCGTGGGCACGGGACGTGGACACGGCAGGCGGCCACCGTTCACGGCCATTCAGGGCCACGTTTCCTGGACACTGTTTCATGGACACCGTTCGTGGACACCCCCGGCCAGGCTGGCTAGGGTGGCAGGCATGAGCCCACACACGCCCGAAGGCGGCAGCCTGCTGTCCGGTTTTTCCCTCGAAATGACCGGCAAGGATGTTGAGGCGCTACAGGCGGCGCAGGATGTGCTGCCTGCAGGAACCCGCGTGAACGTAACCTTCCTGGGCAACGAAGACCTGCCGATGCGCTTGGCGGCGGCGTCGGCCGTGAAATCCGCAGGACTGGTGCCGGTGCCGCACATCTCCGCCCGCAGGCTGGGGTCCACCGCTGAACTTGAGAAGTTCCTCGGCACCCTGGCCGATGCCGGTGCCGTGGAGGACCTGTTCGTGGTGGGCGGTGACCCGTCGGAACCGATGGGGCCCTATGAAGACTCGCTCGCCCTCATCCGTTCCGGGCTGCCCGCGGCGTACGGTGCCCGGCACATCAGCATCGCCGGATACCCGGAGGGGCATCCGGACATCAGCGGCGGGACCCTTTGGACTGCCCTGCTGGCCAAAGCCGATGCCCTCCAGGAGCAGGGTCTCGAAGCGTCCATCATTACCCAGTTCGGCTTCGACACCGCGCCGGTCCTGGCCTGGCTGGAAGAACTGCGCGGGCGCGGGGTCGCTATCCCGGTCCGGATTGGCGTCCCCGGACCGGCGGGCATCAAGCGGCTGCTCGGCTACGCCCGCCGGTTCGGAGTCAGCTCCTCAGCAGGGATCGCACAGAAGTACGGGTTCTCGCTGACGAATCTCCTCGGCACGGCCGGCCCGGACCGCTTTCTCCGGGACCTCGCGGCAGCCCACGATCCCGGCCGCCACGGCACGGTCCAGCTGCACTTCTACACGTTCGGCGGACTGCGGGCCACAGCGGAATGGGTCCGGGATTTCCAGGAGCACTAGGCTCCCGCAAATCCCGGACCCACGGAACGTCCCCGAACCAACCCGGACCGAGCAGGCCCCACCCGGGTTGGTTCAGCACTTGCCGGTTTAGTACGCCGGAAGCAGTGCTTTCATATCCGGAATCTCCTCGACCAGCCCGCGGTCCAGCGAGATCCGGGCAACCTCCTCGACGGAGGCGCTGTTCACCTCGGTGCTGTACCTGGGCAGGGTCAGCTGCTCGATGATCTCGGGCTTCAGGGAGGTGTAGCTGGGCAGTACGGCACGGACCTTGTCCGGGTTCTGCTCGGCGAATTCCTGCGAGGCCTTGATCGCGCGGACAAACTTCTCCACGGTTTCAGGGTTCTCCTGGACGTACTGGTCCGAGGCGAAGTAGACCGCCACCGTCAGATCATCCACCGGTTCCGCATAGTTGGAGAACACCGGAACCGCGCCGTCTGCCTTGGCAATGGTCACAAAGGGTTCGACGGCGGCAATCGCGTCCACGGTCCCGGCAGCCAGCTGGGCAGACAAGTCCGGGAACGGAATCTCGACGAACTCGATGCTCTCGTAATCCCCTCCGGCCTGCTTCACTGCCTCTGAGATGGTGGAGTCGGAAATATTGTTCAGCGTGTTAACGCCGATCTTCTTGCCTTCAAGATCCTTGGTGGTTTCAATGCCGCTGTCCGGTTTGGTCATCACGGCGGCAAAGTCCGCATCGGGATCGCCGGTGGAGCTGCCGCCCGGTGCGACCATCTGGACCGGCAGGCCCTTGGAACGTCCTACGATCATGGACGTGATGTTGGAGAAGCCGAAGTCCATCTGACCGGAAGTCACTGCCGGCACAATGGCGGCCCCGCCCTGGGCCAAAGTGAGGGTGACGTCCAGGCCCTCCGCTTCGAAGAGCCCTTCTTCGACGCCCAGGTAAATCGGTGCAACGTCGATGATGGGAATCACCCCCACCTCGATGGCCGTCAGCCCTTCCGCCGCCGCTGCCGAAGCCGGCGCCGTCGTCTCCTCTGAGGACGACAGCGACCCCGATCCGCATGCCGTCAGGCCAAGCAGCGCCGCCGTTGCCGCTGCTGCAACCAGTTTCCTCATGGGTGTCTCCTCGTTTCGTCGCGGCAGAGCCGCGGCTTAGTATGTGTTCTGCATCACACACACTATCTACCAAGATAGATATTGACTAGGGGCCCTTAACCGAGGACCCGGACCCTCGACATGCCTATGGACATAGATATATGGTCGGCGCACCGGCTTTGCCCGGCTCCCCGTCCGACAGAAGAAACGTCCGACAGAAACAGAGGTTCATCGTGGCACCAAAGAATCTGCAGGAAGTCCTGGATGCGTCCCAGCGAACGGTCGATCTGCTCCGCAATTCGCAGATCGGGGCGTATATCTATCCGGTCGTCGCTCCGGAATTCACCAACTGGCGCAGCGAACAGCGGGCCTGGCGGGAGACCGCCGTCCTTTTTGACCAGTCCCATCACATGGACAACGTCTTCATCAAGGGCCCCGACGCCCTGAAGCTCATCTCGGACACCGCGGTGAACAGCGTTGCGAACTTTCCGGTCAACAAAGCCAAGCAGTACGTCCCGACGACGCCGTCCGGCCATGTGATCGGCGACGGCATCCTCTTCCACCAGGAACAGGACGAATACGTGTACGTCGGGCGGGCACCGGCGGCCAACTGGCTGCTGTTCAACGCCGAGACCGGCGGTTATGACCTGGAGATCGAGGTGGACCGGCGGTCGCCGTCGCGTCCCATGGGGCAGCCGGTCAGCCGGCGCTACTGGCGGTTCCAGATCCAGGGCCCCAACGCCTGGCAGATCATCATCGAGAGCCTCAACGGCGGCACGCTGGAACAGCTGAAGTTCTTCAATATGGACACCATGACCATCGCCGGGGAACGCGTGCGCACACTGCGGCACGGTATGGCCGGCGCACCGGGCCTGGAAATCTGGGGAGACTACGGCTCCTACGACAAGGTGCGGGATGCCATCCTGGCGGCGGGCACGGAGTTTGGCATGGCCGCCGTCGGGTCCCGGGCCTACCCCTCCAACACCCTGGAGTCAGGCTGGATCCCTTCGCCGCTGCCCGCCATCTACACCGATGAGCGGCTGCGTCCGTACCGCGAATGGCTCGGCGCGGACAGCTACGAGGCAACAAACGCCGTCGCAGGCAGCTTCGTTTCGGCAAACATCGAGGACTACTACCTGACGCCGTGGGAGCTGGGCTACGGCTCTTTCGTGAAATTCGACCACGACTTCATCGGCCGCGAGGCGCTGGAAGCCATGGATCCCGCGGCGCAGCGCCGCAAGGTCACCCTGGCCTGGAACGAGGAAGACCTGGGCCGGATCCTCACCTCGCAGCTGGACACCAGCGGAACGCCGTACAAATATTTCGACCTGCCGCTGGCCAACTACGGCTCCTCGAACTACGACGCGGTGGTCGACGCCGGCGGCAACACCGTGGGCCTGTCCATGTTCACCGGCTACTCCGCCAATGAACGGCGCGGCCTGTCCCTGGCCACGGTTGATCCGGACGTCCCCGAGGGCACCGAACTGCGCGTGGTCTGGGGCGAGCCCGGCGGCGGCACGGCGAAAACCACCGTGGAACCGCATCAGCAGCTCGAGGTCCGGGCCGTGGTCAGCCCAATTCCCTACTCCGAGACAGTGCGCAAGGACTACAAGGGAGGCTGGCGCACCGGGTACACCGGAGCCTAAGCTCCGGCCAGCTCCGGCTAGCTCCGGCTAGCTCCGGCTAGCTCCGGCTAGCTCCGGCCAGCTCCGGCTAGCTCCGGCTAGCTCCGGACGATAATCACGTCCAGCGTCCGCGGACCATGCACTCCCTCGACGCGTTCGAGTTCGATGTCGCTGGTGGCACTCGGACCGCTGATCCAGGTCAGTGGCCGGGTCCCGTCCAGCCGGCGCAGCCCCTCGGGCAGGATGGTCGTGATGTCCGCGGCCCGGACCACGCAGATGTGGTGGTCAGGGACCAGGGAAATTGCGCGGCGGCCCTGGTTGGGGCTGCCGTCCAGGATGATCGTGCCGGTTTCGGCGACGGAGACGGCACTGCCGGTAACGACGGCGGCTGTTGCGTCCAGTTCGGCGACGCTCAGCGGCGCTGTGCTCGAGTCGGTCCGGCGCCGGCCAGGGACGGCGGCGTCGGCAGCCGCCAGCCAGGCGCCGTCTATACCCTCGGGCACCACATAGCTGGCTGCGGCGTCGAGCAGTTCCGCGATCCGGGTGCCGATCCCGGCTTCGTCCAGCACCGTGACTCCGGCCTTGTAGTCCTCGAGCCTGTCCACGAGCATGGCGATCCGCTCAGTTTCCGGGACCTCAACGGCGCTGCGGTAGTCCCGGGGAATCTCCGGGACCTCCGGTGAATCGCGCAGCGCGTCCCGCAGCCGGCCCAGGATCTCTTCGCGTGCGCTCATGCCTTCGTCTCCCCCTGCGTTGCCGCGCCGCCCTGGTGTTCCGGCGCCGCCTGATGTTCCTTGGCCCACCAGTCCCGGAAGGACTGCGCGGGCGGTGCGGGGATGTCCCGGCTCTGCGTCCAGCCGGCGGCGATGCCGGGCAGCTTGGTGATTTTCTTCTTCCGTCCGGCGGCCAGCCGCCCGAGCGGCAGGCCCTTCTCCAGCAGGCCCAGGTTCCGGCCGCGGGAGAACGCCCAGGAGGCGCCCTTCATCATCAAATCCATCTGGGTGGGCAGCTTTTTGGTGCCGCGCTTGGAGTCCACGTCCTCGGCGCGCAGGTGCACCAGGATTTCCGGGATGTTGATCTTCACGGGGCAGGCGTCGTAGCAGGCACCGCACAGCGAGGACGCGTACGGCAGCGAGCTGTTTTCCTCCGACTTAATGCCGGTCATCATCGGTGAGAGAATCGCACCGATCGGTCCCGGGTAGGTGGAACCGTAGGCGTGGCCGCCGGTGCGCTCGTACACCGGGCAGACGTTCATGCAGGCGCTGCAGCGGATGCAGTGCAGGGCGGAGCGGCCCATTTCGTCCGCCAGGGCGGCGCTGCGGCCGTTGTCCAGCAGCACCAGGTGCACGTTCTGCGGGCCGTCGCCTTCGGTGACGCCGGTCCACAGTGAGGTGTAGGGGTTCATCCGCTCGCCGGTGGAAGAGCGCGGGAGCAGCTGCATAAAGACTTCGAGGTCCTGCCAGGTCGGCAGCAGCTTTTCCACGCCCATCACGGTGATCAGGGTTTCGGGAAGGGTCAGGCACATGCGGCCGTTGCCTTCGGATTCGACGACGGCGAGGGTCCCGGCGTCGGCGATCGCGAAGTTGGCACCGGAGACGGCGACCTTGGCGGAGAGGAACTTGCGGCGCAGGTGGGAGCGGGCGGCCTCGGCCAGTTTGGCCGGGTCATCGGTGAGCTCCGGATCCACGCCGGGCATTTCGCGCAGGAAGATCTCGCGGACCTGGGTCCGGTTTTTGTGGATGGCCGGAACCAGGATATGGCTGGGCTTGTCATGGTCCAGCTGGACAATCAGCTCGGCGAGGTCGGTCTCGTAGGCGGCGATGCCCTCCTCTTCGAGGTACTCATTCAAGCCGATTTCCTGGGTGGCCATGGACTTGACCTTCACCACCTCGTCCACGCCTTCGGCGCGGATCAGGTCGCGGACAATTTCGTTGGCTTCGTCGGCGTCGCGGGCCCAGTGGATGATGCCACCTCGGGCGGTGAAGTTGGCTTCGAACTGCTCCAGCAGTTCCGGCAGCCGGGCCATGACGGATTCCTTCACGGCGCTGCCTGAATTGCGCAGGTCTTCCCAGTCGGGCAGCTCGCCGACCACGCGCAGCCGCTTGTCGCGGATGGTGTGGGTAGCGTGCCCGAGGTTGGCGCGGAGCTGGGCGTTGCCCAGTTCCCGCTTGGCTGCAGATGGGAAGGATTCGACGGCGTTGAGGTTGCCGCGCCCGAAGACCGGCAGGGTGGGCATGCCCAGGTAGGTGCTCATCGCCCGGCCTTTCCGCTGACGAGGATCTCTCCGGTGACGGAGACCGGGTTTTCCTTGGTGCTGGCCAGGATTTCGGCGAAGTGCAGGGTGGTGGCGCTGGCGCCTTCGCGGGAGAGTCCGCCGCCGATGTGCAGCAGGCAGGAGGCGTCCCCGCCGGAACACAGCGAGGCGCCGGTGGAGGTGATGTTGGCGGTTTTGTCCGCCAGCATGGCGGAGGAAACATCCGCGTTCTTCATCGAGAAGGTTCCGCCGAAGCCGCAGCACTGGTCGGCTTCCGGCAGATCCGCCATTTCGATCCCGCCCACGGAGGAGAGCAGGTTCAGCTGCCGGTCGCCCAGCCGCAGCAGGCGCATGCCGTGGCAGCTGGGGTGGTAGGTGACCTTGTGCGGGAACCAGGAGCCCAGCTGTTCTGCGGCGTTGGTGATGCCCAGGACGTCGGTCAGGAGTTCCGAGAGTTCGTAGGTCTTGGCGCCGACGGCTTCGGCCTGGGCCTCCAGCACGGTGTCGCCGCAGGACCGGGCGATCATCGGGTGCTGGTGCTTGACCGAACCAACGCAGGAACCTGACGGCGCGACGGCGACGTCGTAGCCGGCGGGGTCGAATGCCTCGACGTGGTTGCGGACTACGGGGACCGCTTCAGGGAAGTACCCCGAGTTCACGTGCATCTGGCCGCAGCAGGCCTGGCCGGACGGGAACACGACCTCGTGTCCCAGCCGCTCCAGGATGGATACCGTGGCACGTGCTGTCCGTGGATACATCGCATCCACGATGCAGGTGGCGAATAGTGCAATTCTCATGGCTGCCTCTCAGCGGGTTTATCCCCGGGGCCGATGTGGTCAGACCAATACTAGGCACGTTATTCGCAACACACCAAGGGGGCCTGCGGCTGGTGGCCATGATCACACGCTTGTCAATGGTGCGCTAGACTTCCATGGCCTGACCATTGTGGTCTGACCAACTTCCCCCCGCCAGTTCTTCTCTTTCCGGAGGTCCCCTGTGGATCACTTCACCGCCAGCACCGATCCGGTGTCCGGCAGCGTCGCCGCGTCAGCCATCGTGGCTCTCGTACCCCTGCTCACGTTCTTCATCCTCCTGGCGTTCGTGAAGGTGAAGGCCCACGTTGCGGGTGCGCTTTCCCTGGTGGTGGCCATCGCCGTCGCCATCTGGGCATTCAAGATGCCGGCTGGCCTGGCCCTGCTCTCCGCCACCCAGGGCGCGGTCTTCGGTGCCTTCCCGGTGGTCTGGATCGTGATTATGGCGATCTGGCTGTACCAGATCACCGTGGTCAGCGGCCGGTTCGAGGACCTGCGCCGCGTCTTCGACGTGATCGGCGGCGGGGACGTCCGCATTCAGGCGATCCTCGTGGCGTTCTGCTTCGGCGGGCTGCTCGAAGCCCTCGCCGGATTCGGCGCTCCGGTGGCCATTACGGCCACCATGCTGGTTGCCCTGGGCCTGAAGCCCATGAAGGCAGCAGCCGCCGTGCTGGTGGCGAACACCGCACCGGTCGCCTTTGGGGCAATGGCCATTCCGATCACCACGGCCGCCAACCTCACCGGCCTGGACGCTGACCACATCGGTGCCGTCGTGGGACGCCAGGCCCCCCTGCTGGCCGTTATTGTGCCGCTGATCCTGGTGTTCATCCTCGACGGGTTCAAGGGCGTCAAGGACACCTGGCCCGCCGCCGTCGTCACCGGCGTTGCCTTCTCCGTGGCACAGGTCCTGTGCTCCACCTTCTTCTCCTACGAACTGACGGACATTGTTGCCGCCCTCGCCGGCCTGGGTGCCGCCGTCGTCTTCCTGCGTTTCTGGCAGCCCCGCGGCCTCGACGCCGCCCGTGAGCGCATGGGCCTCACCGCCCTCGTCGCCGCCGGCGCTGACCGCCCGGGCACCGGCAGCGGTTCCACCGCCACCGCCGTGCGCGACGAGGACTCCCTGACGCCGTCCCGCACCTGGCTGGCGCTGTTCCCGTATTTCCTGGTCATCGTGATCTTCGGCATCGCGAAGCTCTGGAAGCTGGGTGTGGATATCCCGGCCTTCCTGGCCTCCACCGATATCAAGATTCCCTGGCCGATCCTGCACGAGCGCCTGGTGGACGAGGCCGGAAACGCCGTTTCCTCCACCATCTACACGTTCAACTGGCTCTCCACCCCGGGCACGCTGCTGCTGATCACTGGCCTGATTGTTTCCTTGGTCTACTCCAAGTTCGACGACGGCGGCCGTTACCGCATGAGCGTGGGCAACGGTGTGGCGGAGATCGGCCGCACCATGTGGAACATGCGCTGGGCCGGCCTGACCATCCTCTCCGTCCTCTCCCTGGCCTACGTTATGAACTTCTCCGGCCAGACCGTGGCCATCGGCACCTGGCTGGCCGGAACCGGAGCTTTCTTCGCGTTCCTCTCCCCTGTCCTGGGCTGGATCGGCACAGCCGTGACCGGCTCCGACACCTCGGCCAACGCGCTCTTCGCCCGCCTGCAGCAGACCGCTGGCCTCGAAGCGGGCATCGACCCGAACCTGCTGGTGGCCGCCAACACCACCGGCGGCGTCGTTGGCAAGCTGATCAGCCCGCAGAACCTGGCCATCGCGGTGACCGCTGTGAAGCTGGACGGGCAGGAATCCGTCCTGCTGCGCAAGGTGGTCGGCTGGAGCGTGGCCCTGCTGCTGATCCTCTGCACGCTGGTTTACCTGCAGTCCACGCCGATCCTTGGCTGGATGCTCCCGTAGCGGCCGGTCCCGTTCTCCCGGCGCCACCGGCGCTGGGCCGGAGCGGCAGGGGGTGTGTTCCTTGGGGGGAATACAGGCCCTGCCGCTCCGTTTTTTTGGAGTGCTTTTCCCGTTTCCAGGTGGAACTTACAGGTGGAACGACGCCGGACTTACGGTGGGCGGCGGCGGTGTTTTGAGCGTGCCGGCAGCCGGCCTTTTCTGCATGACGGACGCGGAACGCCTTTTGTTGCGGACGCCGGGGAATCCCCCAGCCTGCCGTGTAAGGATGTTGCAGTGACTCTTACGGATTCCGCGCCCCTGCCGCCGCGCCGCAGCTATGACCTCCTGCTGGAGAACATCGAAGCGGGCCTGCGGTCCGGCGAGATCAAGCTCGGCGATCAGCTCCCCGGCGAGCGCTCCCTGGCGGAAACCTACGGCATCTCCCGCGCTTCTGTCCGGGAAGGCATCCGGATCCTGGACGCCATGGGCGTGCTGCGCTCCTCCTCCGGTTCCGGCCCGAAGTCCGGCGCCATCATAGTCTCCGAACCGTCCGCCGGGCTGTCCTCGGCGCTGCGCCTGCATATGGCCAGCAGCCGGCTGCCGGTGGCGGACATTGTGCAGACCCGCGTGCTGCTGGAAACCTGGGCTGCCGAGGCTGCCGCTAACGCACCGCGCACCGACGAAACGGCGGCGGCCCTGGGCCGGGCCCACGGACTGCTGGAGGCCATGGACCGCCCCGACCTGGACCGGGATGCCTTCCACACCCTTGATGCGCGGTTCCACGTGGAGCTCAGCTCGCTGGCCGGCAACGCCGTAATCGAAACCATGATGGATTCCCTCAGCGGCGCCATCCGCGGCTACGTCAAGGAGGCGATGGACAATTTCGAAGACTGGCCCGCCATCCTGGCTGTGCTGCGTGAACAGCACCACGGGATTTACGACGCCGTCGAGGCGGGTGACGGTGCCCTCGCTGCCCGCCTGCTCCGCGGCCATATCGAATGGTTCTACGCCCAGATCCCGTCCCACCAGGCGGCGCCCTCCCCAACCGCCCGGTCCGAAAAAACGCAGTCCCCGGCCTGAGCGCACGTGCCCGGCCCCGAGGGCACTCCCCCGGCCAGGTCGGGGGAAAACCCCATAGTCAACGGCCTTGAGCGCGGAGAATGATGGAACCATGACACCCACCCAAGCCTCCGATCCCGGCGCCTCGTCCGGTGTGCCTGCCGCCGCCCACCCGGCGCAGCCCGCTCAGTACACACAATCCGGCCAGGACAAGCAGTCCGCGCAGGACACGCAGGCCGCTCAGTACACTCAGTCCGTCCAGGTCGCTCAAGCCACCCAGTTCACGCACACCACCCAGCAGACCCAGCCCATCGAAAAAGCTGAGTCCGGGAACACTGAGTCCGAAAATACTGGGCCAATGCAGAACCCTCAGCACACCCCGCACCCGCGGCACCCGCGGCACATTCCGCATTCCGAGCGTGCTCCGCATTCCCAGCGTGCCCAGGCACCCCGGCCGGCAGCAGGACGCCGCCCGGCGTTTTTCCGCAGCAGTACGTGGCGGGCGTTCGGCTACCACGGCCTGTCGCTGCTGCTGGCGCCCTTCGCGCTGGCCTACGCCGTAAGCACCGTATCGCTGGGAGCCTCATTCCTGGTCACTTTTGTGGGCCTGATCGTCCCGGCGGCCATGGTGGCGGCCGCCCGGTACTGGGGAACCATCAACCGGTCCCTCGCGGCAACGCTGCTTGGCCGTCCGATCGACGCACCCCCGCCGTTCACCCCGCGGCCGGGATTCTTCGGCTTCCTCCGCTCCGGACTCAGTGACACGGCGGGCTGGAGGGCCTTGGCCCATATGGGCGTCAGCTTCGTAACGTCGGTGACCGCGGCCTGCCTGAGCATCAGTTTCCTGGTCGCCGGGTTGGGCAGCATGACGCATTGGTTCTGGTCCCGCTGGCTGCCCCCGCAGCAGGCGGCCGACGGAACCTGGCACCGTGGCAGCCAGATCCTCCCGGGGGTCTTCGCTGACAGTTTCTGGTGGCAGGCCGCCTACTTCGCGGTAGGTGTCCTCTTCACCTTCCTGCTCTGGCCAGCGCTCAACAACGGTATGGCCCGCCTGCAGGCATCGCTCGCCGCGGCGCTGCTGGGCCCCACCGGCGGCCAGTACCGTGTCCGGGATCTGGAAGCCAGCCGGAGCAGCTCCGTGACTACCGCTGACGCCAGGCTGGCCCGGATTGAACGGGACCTGCATGACGGGACCCAGGCGCAGCTGGTCGCCATCGCCATGAAGCTCGGCGACGCCAGGGACCGGGCGGCCGGCACCGAAGTATCCGCGGAACTGCAGCATCTGCTGGACAGCGCCCACGGCACGGCCAAGGAAGCCTTGGAAGACCTGCGCGGCCTCGCCCGCGGCATCCGACCGGCCGTGCTCAACGACGGTCTGGACACCGCGCTGGAATCGCTGGCTGCCACAGCCCCGCTGCCCGTTGACCTTTCCTACCGGCTGCAGGTTCGTCCGTCGCCCGCGGTGGAAGCCATTGCCTACTACGTGGTAGCCGAACTGGTGACCAACGCCGTCAAGCACTCAGGGGGCTCACGCGTCAGTATCCTGGTGGTCGAGGAGGGAGCTGACATGGTGCTCAGCGTCAAGGACGACGGCACCGGTGGCGCAGCAGGCGCAGCAGGCGCGGGACGTGAAGGCACAGGAACCGGGGCCGGAACAGGCTTGGCAGGTCTGGCGGAACGGGTCCGGACGGTGGACGGCACGATGCGGATTTCCTCTCCGGCCGGAGGGCCAACCGTGGTGACGGTCTTCCTGCCGCTTTCCTGAACTGTGTCCTGACCGGTTTCGGAAGTGCCGCACCGGTGGGGCAAGCTACTTGAATGAAGATCGTCATCGCGGAGGACTCCGCCCTGCTCCGCGCCGGGCTGGTCGAACTGCTGGACGGCCGCGGGCACCAGGTGCTCGCGGCCGCCGGCGACGCCGAAGAACTGTTCAGAGCGCTGGAAACCGTCGAGCCCGACGTCGTCATCCTGGACAACCGGATGCCGCCAACCCATACCCATGAAGGGATCCGCGCTGCCCTGCAGCTGCGGGACACCCGCCCGGAGATCGGCGTCCTGCTGCTCTCCCAGTATGTTGAAACCCGCTACGCCGCCCAGCTTTTCGCCGGCCAGCCCCGCGGAACCGGCTATCTGCTCAAGGACCGGGTGGCGGATGTCGCTGATTTCCTCCAGGCTTTGGAACGCATCCGTGCGGGCGAAACGGTGCTTGACCCGGAGGTGGTGCGGCAGCTGATGGGCGCCGGACGCCACGCGGGGCTGGAATCCCTGACCCCGCGCGAACGCGAGGTGCTGGCGCTCATGGCCCAGGGACGGACAAATGCCGGTATCTGTGCTGAACTGTTCCTCTCCGCCGGAGCAGTGGAGAAGAACATCACCTCAATATTCGGCAAGCTGAACCTCCATCCAGCGGCCGGGGACCACCGGCGGGTCCTGGCCGTGCTGCAGTATCTGCAGGCTGCGCCTCCCGTGTGGCCTGACCATTTCACTGAAGGCGGGTCCCGGGCCTAGATTTGAACCGGGGCCAAAGCCCCGTCGATGTCTCGGATCAGGATCGTATGTCAGTCACAGCAGAATCTTCAGCCCCAGCAATCAGTGCCCTTGGCAGCGAGGGAATCAGCACCAGGGAAATCGACCGCCGCAAAATGGCGCATGATGCTTCCCACTATCTGCTGATCCCCCAGGCAGTGGCCACACCCACGAACACCGCTGAGGTGGCTGACCTGCTGCGGCGCAGCCGGGAGCTCGGCATCCCCGCCACCTTCCGGTCCGGCGGAACCTCCCTCTCCGGCCAGGCACTGAGTGACAGCCTGCTCATTGACACCCGGCACCACTTCCGGGAAATCGAGGTGCTCGACGGCGGCACCCGGGTCCGGGTGGCACCCGGCGCCACGGTGCGGGCAGTCAATTCCCGCCTCGCGGCGTTCGGCCGCAAGCTCGGGCCGGACCCGGCCAGCGAGATCGCCTGCACGATTGGCGGCGTGGTCGCCAACAACTCCTCCGGCATGGCCTGCGGCACGGAGTTCAATACCTACCGGACGCTGGAGTCCATGGTGCTGGTCCTCGCCGGCGGAACCATACTGGACACCGCGGCACCGGACGCCGAGCAGCGGCTGCGCGCCCTGGAGCCGGAGCTGTTCGACGGCCTGCTGCGGCTCCGCGGACGGATCGTCGCCAACCCGCACTCGGTTGCCACCATCACCCGGCTGTTCTCCATGAAAAACACCATGGGCTACGGACTCAATTCCTTCCTGGACTTCGAGAGCCCGGTGGACATCCTGGCCCACCTGATGATCGGCAGCGAGGGCACCCTGGGGTTCGTGGCGCAGGCAACGTTCCGCACCATCCCCGCACTGCCGAAGGTCGCCACCGGCCTGATGTTCTTCGACACCCTGGACGCCGCGGCCACCGCACTGCCGGAACTCACCGCTTCCGGGCTGGCCACGATCGAACTGATGGACGCCACGTCCCTGCGGGTGGCGCAGCTCGCGGCCGATGCTCCCCAGGAACTGCGGAACCTGGACGTCCAGGCGCACGCGGCCCTGCTGGTGGAACATCAGGCAGCCACTGCGGAGGAACTGGACGCCAAACGCGAAGCCTCCCACCCGCTTTTCGATTCCCTGCACCTGGCCGCTCCGTTTGCCATGACGTCCAAGGCGGCGGACCGGGCAGCGATGTGGCACCTGCGCAAGGGCCTCTACACCACGGTCGCCGGTGCCCGTCCCTCCGGCACCAACGCCCTGCTGGAAGACATTGTGGTTCCCGTGCCGTCACTGGCCCGCACCTGCGGCGAACTGGCCCGGCTCTTCACCGAGCACCACTACCGGGACTCGGTGATCTTTGGGCATGCCAAGGACGGCAACATCCACTTCATGCTCAATGAGAACTTCTCCGACCCGGCAGAACTGGCCCGCTATGAGGCGTTCACCGAGGAGATGGTGGACCTGGTGCTGGGTGAAGGCGGCTCGCTGAAGGCCGAACACGGCACCGGCCGGATCATGGCGCCCTATGTCCGCCGCCAGTACGGCGACGAACTCTACGGGATCATGTGCGAGGTCAAGGCCCTGATCGATCCACGGAACCTGCTCAACCCCGGTGTCCTCATCAACGACGATCCCCGCGCCTACATCGAGAACCTGAAGGTCGCACCCACCGTCGAGGAGGAAGTGGACCGCTGCGTCGAATGCGGCTACTGCGAGCCGGTCTGCCCCAGCAAGGACCTGACCACCACACCCCGCCAGCGGATTGTGCTGCGGCGGGAAATCGCGGCGGCCGAGGCCCGCGGGGACGCCGCCCTGGCTGCAGAGCTGCGCATCGACTACGACTACGACGGCGTGCAGACCTGTGCCGCTGACGGTATGTGTGTCACGGCGTGTCCGGTTTTGATCAACACCGGGGACCTGGTCCGCAGGCTGCGCGCCGAAAACGCCAATCCGGTGGCCGGGGCCGGCTGGAAAACCGCCGCCGGGCACTGGGGAACCGTGACCACCCTGGGCGGCAAGGCCCTGAGCCTGGCCAAGGCTGTGCCGGCGCCCCTGCCCAAGCTGGCAACCACGGTGGGACGGGCACTGTTGGGCGCGGACAATGTCCAGTCCTATGAAACAGTGCTGCCGGCCGGCGGCACCCGCCGCACCCCGCGGGAGGACCCGGATCCGGTCGCCGTGTTCTTCCCGGCCTGCATCGGCACCATGTTCGGCCCCGCCGAGGGCGGCGAAGGTGCCAGCACCGCGTTCCTGGAACTGTGCGAACGCGCCGGGGTGGGCGTCCGGGTGCCCAACGGGATCGGCGACCTGTGCTGCGGAACGCCGTGGAAGTCCAAGGGATTCACCGCCGGCTACGAAGCCATGACGGAGAAGGTTCTGGCGAACCTGTGGGTGGCCAGCGGCGGCGGGGAGCTGCCCGTGGTCTGTGACGCTGCGTCCTGCACCGAAGGCCTGGAGACGATGAAGCGGCTGGCCGGATCCAGCCCCGTCTACCCCGGGCTGCGGTTCGTTGATGCGGTGGACTTTGTCAGTGAAACGGTGCTGCCCCGGCTGGAGGTTACGGTGAAGCTGGGCTCCCTGGCGCTGCATCCGACCTGCTCATCCACCCAGCTGGGCGCCAACGATGCCCTTCATGTGATCGCCTCGGCGGTCAGCACCGAGGTCTTTGTGCCGCCGAGCTGGGGCTGCTGCGCCTTCGCCGGCGACCGCGGCCTGCTGCATCCGGAACTCACCGCCTCCGCGACGGACACTCAGGCCGCTGAGATCAACGCCCGCACGTTCGACGGCTACGCGTCCCTGAACCGTACCTGCGAGATCGGCATGAGCAAGGCCACCGGACAGTCCTACCGACACATCCTGGAGTACCTGGCCGAAGCTACGCGGTAGCCAACCGCACCGAAGCAGGATTATTCCGAAGGGAGGGGCCGCCCGGCTCCTCCCTTCCGCCGTTTCCCCGCCTGTTCCAGGCATGAACCCGGCGTGAACCCGGGACCGGCCTGGATCAGGACCGCCCGTCGCCGCCGCCGTATCACCGTGAATCACCGTGGATCAGCGCGGATCAGCGCGGACCGGCCCTGCCATAACGGCCCCTCCCGCACCCACACCTGACCGCCCGGCAAAAACTTTTCCTTGCATTCTTACTTTCTTCACCGTATAAAGTAAGAATGTCATCCACCTCACAGAGCAGTGCTGCTCAGTACGGCGCAGCCCAGAGCAGTGCAGCTCAGAACAGTGCGCCCACCGGACGCAGCGAACTGCGCCGGATCCGGGTGGAATCCGTGATGGGAGCCCTGCTCAGCAGCGGCCCGATCTCCCGGACGGACCTCGCGGCCGTGACCGGCTACAGCCCTTCCACCGTCACCGGCATCGTCCAGGAACTCCAGGGCATGGGCTACCTCCACGAGGTCGGACACCGGGAATCAACCGGCGGACGGCGCCGCACGC
Organism: Arthrobacter sp. Helios; assembly: GCF_023167125.1. Classification (NCBI taxonomy): domain Bacteria; kingdom Bacillati; phylum Actinomycetota; class Actinomycetes; order Micrococcales; family Micrococcaceae; genus Arthrobacter; species Arthrobacter sp. Helios. The sequence continues at coordinate 342,819 of NZ_CP095402.1, read as the reverse complement.
TGGTCGAACTCGACCGCACGGCCATCGCGCTGATCGTGGCCGAAGTCAGCGGCGGCCGCATCCGGGCCAGCCTCATTGACCTCGACGCCCGGGTGCTGGCCACCCAGGACGCCCCCTTCGATCCGGCAGATCCGGTCAGCGCCACTGCCGTAGCCGTAGCCGGTCTCGGTGAACCTACCGGCCACCGTCCCTCGCGGCTGATCCTCGCGCTGCCCGGTGTGGTCGCCGCAGACGGCACCGTGAGCCTGGCCCCCGCCTTCGCAGCCGCCGGAGATCCCCAGCTGGCCCAGGCCCTGGCCCGGCGGACCGGACTGCCGGTCACCGTGGAGAACGACGTAAACCTCATCGCCCTCGGCGAGCGCAGCGCCGGAGCCGCGGCCGGCGTCGATGATCTGGTCCTGATCCACATCGCGGAGGGAATCGGCGCCACCATCCTCAGCGGCGGCCGCCTGCTGCACGGCTCCACCCGCTCCGCGGGCGAAGTCGGATTCCTCCCCATCGGCCTCACACCGCTGCCTCACGGAAACCGCGGCAGCTTCGAGGAACGCTGGAGCACCCCGGCCATTGCCGCCGCAGCACGGACCGCCGGCCTGGATGTCAGCGAGGCCAACGTGATCCCCCGGCTCTGCAGCGAACCCGCCGCCGCCGCACTGCTGACCGAGGTGCTGGATGCCTGGGCCTGGGCCGCCGTCGTCTGCGCGTGCGTCCTGAACCCGGCACTGGTCCTGTTCTCCGGTGATGCCATCGGCCTGGACGAGGCCGCCCGCACCGGGCTGGCGGACCGGATCCGGTCCGCAGCGCCGGCCGCACCGGAGGTCACCTTCGCTTCCCTGGGCGTCGAAGCCGTCCTTTTCGGCGCCGTCGCCCGCGTCCTGGAGGACCCCGCCAGCCTGATCACCCCCGCCGGGTGATCCCACCCGTTTTCCACCGCACCAGCACTACACAACCCACCAGCACTACACAACCAAGGAGAAGTACATGGCTCTGAACCGCAAAATCCGCGGCCCGCTCGTCACCGTTGCCGGCGGACTCGCCCTGGCGCTTGCGCTCTCGTCCTGTGGACTGGACGAATCGCCGTCGGGCGGCGCTGAAGGTTCCGAAGGCGGAACCCTCACCATCTACACCGCCCGTGACAAGGGATTGGCCGAAGCAGTCGTAGCCGACTTCGAGGCAGCGAACCCGGAGTACGCCGGCAAGGTCGAAATCCTGACCCTCGGCGCGCAGGAAGCACTGGAACGTATCCGCGCAGAGAAGGCCAACCCGCAGGGTGACATCTGGTGGGGCGGCACCGGCCAGCAGATGAAGCAGGCCGCCGGAGACGACATCCTGGCACCGGCCCCCGACGCCGTCGTCGACGCCGTGCCGGAAGACCTCCGCGATCCGGCCGGACTCTGGGTGGGTGAAATGCAGCTGGCCGAGGTGATCTTCTACAACCACGACATGCTCACCGCCGACCAGGCACCCACCGACTGGGACGACCTGATTGCACCGGAAATGGCAGACAAGATCGCCATCCGCGATGTGGAGGCCTCCGGCACCATGCGCAGCATCTACTCGGCCATGATCGATCGCAAGTACGACGAGTCCGGCTCCCCGGAAGCCGGCTACGAGTGGCTGCGACAGCTGGACGCCAACACCAAGGTCTACGCCGCGAACCCGACGGACCTGTACCTGCGCGTCACCCGGCAGGAAGCCGCCGCCAGCGCGTGGAACCTGCAGGATGTCATGCTGCAGATCGACGGCCAGAACGCCCCCTACACCCCGGTGGTCCCGGAGTCCGGCGCACCGATGCTGGTTGACGGCGTCGCCAAAATCAAGAACGGCCCGTCCTCCGACGCGGCTGACGCGTTCCTGGAATTCCTGCTGAGCGAAGAAACCCAGAAGGAACTGTCCGAGACGTACTACCAGATCCCCTCCATCGCGATGACCGAGCAGCCCGCCTGGCTGGCCGAGCTCGACCTGAAGGAAATGGACGTCGACTGGGACCGGATCGGCACGAACGAAACCGAATGGATCGGCTACTGGGCCGAGAACATCAAGGGCAAGGGCTAAGACGCCTCCCGGGGCGGGCGGCGAAACGCCGCCCGCCCTCCCCTCTCTATTCATCCCCTACCTCTGCGGAGAGCAGCCATGACACGAGTCCTTCTCGAATCAATCGAAAAGCGCTATCCGGGCGCAGCCCCATCGGTCGCGGACCTCGACCTCACCATTGAAGACGGCGAGTTCTTCACCCTCCTGGGCCCGTCCGGATGCGGTAAATCCACGACTTTGCGCATGGTTGCCGGCTTCATCCAGCCCACCCGCGGGCGCATCCTGTTCGATGACAAGGACGTCACGAACATGGCACCGAACCGCCGTGACACCGGCATGGTGTTCCAGAACTACGCACTGTTCCCGCACATGAGCGTGCGCGCCAACGTCGGCTATGGACTCTCCGTGCGGCGCACCTCGCGTGCCGAAAAAACCAAGCGCGTGGACCGCGCCCTGGAGCAGGTTGGCCTGAACGGATACGCCGACCGGCGGATCGACATGCTCTCCGGCGGCCAGCAGCAGCGCGTCGCCCTGGCCCGCGCCCTGGTGATCCAGCCCTCGGTGCTGCTGCTCGATGAGCCGCTCTCCAACCTGGACGCCAAACTCCGCGAAGAGACCCGTGCCGAAATCCGCGGCACCCAGAAAGCCGCGGGCATCACCAGCATTTACGTCACCCACGACCAGGCAGAGGCCATGGCCATGAGCGACCGCGTGGCGATCCTTGAATCCGGGCGGCTGCACCAGGTGGCACCGCCCCGGGAGGTCTACCACCGCCCGGCTACCTCCTTCGTGGCCCGTTTCATCGGCCGCTCCAACGTCCTGGCCTGCACAATTTTGGAAGCCGGTGGAGACAGCGTCCAGGTTCAGCTGGAGGACGGCACCGTCCTGCGCGCACCCCGCGTTTCCGGCACTCCGTCGGCTGATGTTTCCCGCGGGGACACGGCAGCAGTCAGCCTGCGGCCGGAGTCCTTTGCCGTACTCCGGGACGCCGGCACCGCGGCCGCCTCCAACAGTGCCGGTGAGCTGAAGGGCACGGTCCGCACCGCGGAGTTCACCGGCGCGGTCAACGTGTATGAAGTGGACTGGAACGGCAACAACCTGGTGGTCTCTGTGCCGGATTCCGAGGACCGGGTCCAGCCCGGCGACCCGGTGGTCCTGGCACCGCACCCGGACCGGGTCTGGCTGGTGGCACCGTGACCGGCCTCGCGCAGAAGCTGCGGATGCGCAGCGGAACCACGTCCTCCGACCGGTTCATCTACTGGCTGGCCATTCCGCTGGTCCTGATCCTGCTGATGTACATCGTTATTCCAATGTTCGCCACGGCCCGCACCAGTGTTGACGGCGGCCTGGACAACTACAGCGGTTTCTTCGGCGGGAACTCCGGCCGGGCCCTGGGCCTGTCCGTCGGCATCTCCGTTATCTCGGTGATCACCACCGGCGTCATCGGCACCGCGCTGGCAGTGCTCCTGACCCGCTTCGATTTCCCCGGCCGGAACGTGCTGCGGCTCTTTGCGATGCTGCCCATGGCCCTGCCGCCGCTGATCGGCGCGGTGTCCTTCTATTTCCTGTACGCGGAAAGCGGCATCCTCCCCCGGTTCCTGGCCCAGTACTTCGGTGCAGATCCCGGTGCGGTCTCCGCGAACGGCGTCATCGGCGTGCTGCTGGTCCACACCATGACCATGTACCCGTACTTCTATCTGGCCGTCTCCTCCGGCCTCGCCGGATCCGATGCGTCGATGGAAGAAGCAGCCCTGAACCTCGGCGCCAGCCGGTTCACCATGTGGCGCACCGTGCTGCTTCCCATGCTGACCCCGGCCCTGGTCTCCGGCGCGCTGCTGACCTTTATGGTCTCCATGGCCTCCTTCACCGCCCCGCAGTTCTACAACGTGCAGACCCTGACCATGCAGATCGTCGCCTCGCGGACCTCCGGCGCGTACGAGCTGGCGGCGGCCCAGTCCACAGTGCTCTCCATCGTCTCCATCCTCTTCCTGCTTGCCATGCGCTGGTACCAGAACCGGCGCGTGCACCGCAGCGCCTCGAAGGGCACCCCGCAGGCCGTCAAAGTCATCCACGGCACGCTCCCCCGGCTCGGCGCCGGCCTCGGCTCCACTCTGCTGGTGCTGATCCTCATGGCGCCCGCCGCCGTGATTGTGCTGCTGGCCTTCACCGTGGACGGTTCCTGGACGGTGCAGATCCTCCCGAACCAGTACACGCTGGGAAACTTCGCCCGCATCTTCACCGACCCCTCAACCCTCCGCCCGATCCTGGTCAGCTCCCAGATGGCGTTCATCGCCATGATTGCCTGCACCGTCGTCGGCGTGCTCGCCTCCTGGGTCGTCACCCGGTGGAAAGGCCCCGGCAAGGGACTGCTGGACGTGATGGTCATGATTCCGTGGGCCCTGCCCGGCACCGTGGTGGGCGTCAACCTGGTCACCGCGTTCGCCAGCCCCACGCCGTTCAACCTGGGCCAGGTGCTGATCGGTTCGCTGTGGATCCTTCCCGTGGCCTATTTTGTCCGGTTCCTGCCGCTGGTCTTCCGGTCAGCCAACGCTGCCCTGGCCCAGATCGATCCGTCCGTCGAGGAAGCGGCCCGGAACCTGGGCGCCGGACCGTGGCGCGTGCTGCGCACCGTGACCGTTCCGCTGATGTACCGCGGCATCCTGGCCGGCGCGCTGATGGCGTTCATCCAGGGCTTCGGTGAATACGTGGCTTCAGTGGTTGTTTACCCCGCCCGCTTCGCACCCCTGTCCGTGGAGATCTACAACCGGATCTACTCCAACGAGTTCGGCACCGCCGCGGCCTACGGCACCCTGCAGATGGGGCTGATCCTGATAGTGCTGATCATTTCCCAGCGCCTCGAGAACCCCGGCAGCGGCGGCATCGCCGCGATGCTGCGCCGCCGCCGTCGTCTCACTGTGGAAACACCGCTGGTGGGCCCCATCCCTTCCGCGGCAGTCCCGCTGCCGCTTCCCGACACCCGACCAGCAACCGTAAACCCCGATTTGAAGCCGGTGAAATAGTTATGACCGCCATCCCCCGCCCCGCCCTTCAGGACCGGCCCGAACTGTCCGTGTACTGGGACAACCACCTGCGGGATGCCTTCGAGGAAGCCGCGTCCTTCATCTACCCGCCCATGGTGGAGGCGTCCCTGGCCCACGTCTGGATGCTCGACGACGAAGGCATCCTCCCGCGCGAACGCTCCGCCCGGCTGGAAAAGGGACTGCTCACGCTCTGGGAGCGGATCAGCGACGGCAAGCAGGAGTATGTCTTTGACGGTTCCGTGGAGGACCCGTACTACTTCATGGAACAGCAGCTGGCCGCGGCCTGCGGCATTTCCACCTCGGAGCTGGACGTCCAGCTGGCCCGCAGCCGCAACGACCTCGACGCCGGTGCGTTCCGGATGGTGCTCCGGCGCCAGCTGCTGGACCAGGCTGATCTGGTGGTCCAGGCAGCCGCCGACGCCGCTGCCCTGGCGAAGGAACATGCAGACAAGCTGATCATCGGTTTCACCCACCGGCGGCCCGCCCAGCCCACCACCATCGGCCACGTCCTCAGCGGCCTCTCCGAAGCGCTGCTCAGCCAGGGGCGCGAACTCCTGGACATCTACGCGGAACTGAATGTCTCCCCGCTGGGCTCCGCGGCGTTCGCCGGAACCGATGTGCCGATCAACCCGGAGACGCTGCGGGAACTGCTCGGTTTCGACTCTGCCTTTACCTCCAGCTACGAAGCCGTGGCCGGCGCCGAGCACTTTATGCGCCTGGCCGCGGCGCAGGCCCGGATCTGTGCCACCGGCGCCCGGTTCTCCCGCGTCCTGCTGGAATGGATGACATTCGGCTGGGTACGCACCCCCGACGCCTACACCCAGGGCTCCTCGATCATGCCGCAGAAGAAGAACCCGGTGGTCCTGGAGCATATGGTCTCCATGGCCGGTGCCGCCGCCGCGGACATGTCCGCGACCTACGCCAATATCAACTCAGGCTGGTACGAGGACTCCAACAACGCGACCACCGATGTGCAGAAGCATCTGTGGCGTGCCGGAGACCGGGTGGTGCGGTTCGTGCGGATGCTCGACGGCCTGCTCACCGAGTTCGAGGTCCAGCGGCTGCCGGAGCTGGCGGAGATTGTCCGCTCCGGTGCCACGACGACGTCGGTCGCGGAGGCCCTGGCGGTAGCCGGCGTGCCCTGGCGCGGCGCGCACGACGTCGTCGGCCGCCTCTTCAAGACCGGCGACCCGACCTCCTGGACCCGGGAACAGGTCCTGGCGGCGCTGGCTGCCGCCGGGATCCGTGCCGAGCTGGCAGACCTGACGCTCGCTGCCGGCCGGGAGCCGGAACGTGTCCTGGACCGCACTCAGGCAGGCAGTCCGGGAACCAAGGCCGTCGAGGTGACGGCCGACGGCGCGCTGGCGGCCGCGCAGGAGCTGGCCACCCGGTTCGCGGAGCTGCGCACCGGGCTGGACGCCGCCCGGGCGCTTCTGCTGGACCGTGCCCGGCAGTTGGCGGGCACGGCGTGAGCGCAGTCCGGGACGATTTGACGGTCGTCGGCAATACCAACCTGGACATCATGGTTTCCGGCGTCACGGCCCTGCCGGAGCCCGGCACGGAAGCGCTGGTGCCGGACATCCGTATCCGGCTGGGAGGTTCCGCCGGAAACCTCGCCCTGCGGTGCGCCGGGCTGGGCCAGCCGACCACGCTGGTCAGCCGGGTCGGCAATGATGCCTCCACCGCCCTGGTCCGGTCCGAGCTGGATCTGCCGCACCTGCGGGCGCTGCTGGTCACGGATCCGCAGCTGCCCAGCGGTGTGACTGTCGCCGTCGAGGCACCCGGACGGGACCGGGCGTTCATCTCCTCCCTCGGCGCCATGTCGGTGCTCGGCGCCGGCGATGTTCCGGAGGAGGCCGTGGCGGCCCGCTGCGTGGTGCTCGCCGGCTACTTCCTGCTGCCCAAGCTCCGCGGCGCCGCGTTGGAAGGCCTGTTCACCCGCGCCCGTGCAGCCGGAGCGCTGACGGTGCTGGACACCGGCTGGCCCACCGAGGGCTGGACCCCTGACGTCCAGGCCGAGGTCCGCGGGGTGCTGCACAGCGTGGACGTGTTCCTGCCCAACTCGGACGAACTCACCGGGCTGACGGGAATCGAGGACCCGCGGGCAGCGGCCCTGGACCTGGCCGCCGCCACCGGCACCCTGGTGGTGGCGAAACTCGGGCCGGACGGTGCCGGACTCGCCCTGCCCAGCGGGGAATGGAGCCATTCACCGGCCCAGCCGGTGGAGCCCGTGGACAGCACCGGAGCCGGGGACGGTTTCAACGCCGCGTTCCTGACCTGCCTGGCACGGGGTGCGGCCCCTGTGGATGCACTCGGGACCGCTGTCCGCTACGCCACCGAACTCGTTGCCACCGCACCGGAACACCGTTCCGCAGTGCAGCTGGCCGAGGCTTTGCCGCTCTAGGAAGGTAGTTATGCACGTTTCCAGGATCGGGAACCGTCCCGTTGTCCAGGGCATCTCCATTGTCGACTTTCACCTGCATTTCCGGATGCCCCAGGACCCGCTGACCCGTGCCTTGTCCGGCGGGCAGTTCGCGTGTGAAGCCGCCTCCCCGGCAGCAGCCCGGCGGGCCGCCAAAGTGGCCGGAATGTCCGCCGCGTGGCGGCGCAGCTGGGACTTCGCCGATCCGGAACCGGATGAGGCGGATCAGGGCTGGGAAGCGGAGGCAGACCGCTGGCAGGACGAGCTGGACCATCACCACGTTGAGTACGCAGCCTTCGTCACCGCCGGCGGCGATGAGGCGATGGGCCGGCTGACCGCCCGGGGTAACGGGCGTTTCCTGGGCATGGCCGCCATGGCTGACCCCTTTGGGCCCGGCGCTGCAGCAGATTTCGACCGGGCGGGCACGGAACACGGGCTGCGCGGACTGAAGCTGTTCGCTCCGCTGATGTCCGCCCGCATCGATGATCCGGGGGCCGATCCGGTGTGGCGGGTCGCCGCCAAGCACCAGGTGCCGGTCCTCATCCACTTCGGCCACTGCGGATCTGCCGGCGGAATAGCGCACAACGCCATGATCGAGCCGGCCTGGCTGGAAACGGTGGCCAAACGGCATCCCGATGTGACTTTTGTGATTCCCCACTTCGGAATCCAGCACGTCCAGCAGGTGTTGTTCCTGATGTGGGCCTGCCCGAACGTCCTGGTGGACACTTCCGGTTCCAACCAGTGGGTGCGGTTTATGGCGCAGAAGCTGACGCTGGAGGACGTCTTCCGGCGGTTCTACGAAACCCATGGCCCGGACCGGATCATTTTCGGCACGGATTCCTCCTGGTTCCCCCGCGGCTACGCGCGGCGGTACCTGGTGGACCAACTGAGGATCTGCTGGGAGATGGGTATGCCGCCCGTGGACGTGCAGAAAATCTTCGGCGCCAACGCTGCCGCGCTGCTGGATATTGCCGGCTGGAGCCCGGCCGATCCTGAGCTGGCCCGTGCGCTGGGTATCCTGAACAACGGTGCCCTCAACAATGGCATTCTGGAGAAGGAGAGAACGGCGTGACCCTGCGGATTCATCTGGCTGCCACCCTGGACGAACTGGGCGGGGCAGCTGCCGACGCCGTGCTGTCCCGGCTTCGGAAAGCGCACCTTCAGGGGGCCGTTCCGGTGCTGGGAGTGGCAACCGGGTCCTCTCCCCTGTCCCTGTACCGGGCACTGGCCCAGCGCCGGGACGAACTTCCGCCGCTGCGCGCCTTCGCCCTGGACGAGTACCTGGGCCTGCCGCCGGGACATCCCGAAAGCTATGCGGAAGTGGTCCGCCGGGAGGTCGTTGAGCCCCTGGGGCTCGACGCCGGCCAGGTGGCAGTGCCGGATGGATCGGCTGCCGATCCGGAGCAGGCTGCCGCTGACTACGAGGCCGCGATTTCCGCCGCCGGCGGAGTGGACGTGCAGATCCTGGGGATCGGAAACAACGGGCATCTCGCCTTCAACGAACCCGGCTCGCCCTTGGACTCCCGCACCCGGGTTGTCCAGCTCGATGAGAGCACCCGCCAGGCCAACGCCCGGTTCTTCTCCTCTTTGGAGGATGTTCCCACCCAGGCACTGACCCAGGGGCTGGGGACCATCCGTGCGGCGCGTTCGCTGGTACTGCTGGCCAGCGGTGCGGCCAAGGCCGAAGCCCTGGCCGCAGCACTGCAGGGACCGGTGACGGAGCAGGTTCCCGCGTCCATCCTCCAGCTGCACCCCGACGTGACCATCCTGCTGGCCGACGGCGCCGGTTCCGGGCTTTCCCCGGACCTGCTCAACGGCCAGGCGGTGGCTGGAGCCTTCCGGTAGCGGCGACCGCTGCGAGGGCCAGCCCCAGGGCACCGCAGAACACCGCCGTAAACGCGTGAACGTGGGATACGGCCAGCAGGGCCGAGAATCCGATGCCGCTGACGGCCAGCCAAAGCGACTGCACCAGGTTGTCATTGATCTGCAGGGCCGAGGAGTTGACGCCCTCCTCACCGGTGCGGGAGAAGTCCAGCAGCAGCACGGAGAGCGTGGAAAACCCCATTCCGATGCCCAGCCCGGCGACCGCCCAACCGGCCACCACAATACTGACAGGCAGCTGGGGATGGACGGCGGCCAGGACCGGCGCCACCCCGGCGGCCAGCAGCAGCGCACCCAGCCGGGCCCGCAGCACCTTGCTGCTGAGCATCCGCAGGTTAGCGGCCAGCCAGGAGCCGGCAAACCAGCTCAGCGCTGAAACGCTCAGCAGCGCTCCGGCCTGGGTGGGGCTGAAGCCGCGCTGCTCAACCAGGGCCAGCGGCAGGTAGGTTTCGGCCCCAACGAAGGCCGCCCCGACGAACCCGCGGGAGGCAATCACCGCGGGAAGTCCGCGCCGCACGGTCCAGGTGCCGCGTGGAAGCAGCCGCGGCCCGCCGGTCAGCACGGCCGCAGTGGAGACAGCGGCGAGCAGCAGGATCCAGCCCGCCGGCCCCGGACCGTCAGCACCCAGGCTGCCGATGCTCCCCAGGCCCAGGATTCCGCCGGCCGCAGCGAGGGACCAGAGGAGCTTGGCGGGGCTTGTCCGCCAGCTCCCGTTCGAACCGATCCGTCGCAGCACCGGTTCCAGTGCGAGGTAGGCCAGCACGGCGAGGACCGGCGCCAGGCCGAACACCCAGCGCCAGCCCAGGGCAGCGTTAATCAGCCCGGCCAAAACCGGTCCGATAATGCCCGGCAGTACCCAGCCGCTGGTCAGGATGGTGAAGGCCTGCGGCCGCAGCGCGGCAGGAAAAGCCCGCGCCACCACCACGTACATCGCCACTCCGGCCAGCCCCGAGCCGAAGCCCTGCAGCCCGCGCCCCAGAAGCAGCACTCCCATCGTCGGAGCAAGGGCGGCGACCACCAGCCCGGCGGCGAAGAGCAGCACGCCCAGGCGGAGCGCGGGGGCCGGACCGCGCGCATCGCTCCAGCCTCCGCCCAGGCCAATGGACACCACTGACAGCGCCATCGGCGCACCGAACGCCAGCGCGTAGATGGCCAGTCCGTCCAGGTCCCGGGCCACCACCGGCATCACGGTCGCCACGGCCAGGGCCTCGAACGCGAACAGGAAGGCCAGCGAAAACAGTCCTACCGACGTCGTCCGGTAGGTGCGCGAGAAAACTCCCGCGGGTGGCCGGCTGCCTGCTGCCGTGGTGGGGGTTTCTGTGGAGTTGTTGGCCGGGGTGCTCCCCCACTGGGTGCTTACCGGCTGGGTCTCGGCCGGGGTGCTGCCCGGCTGGGTAATGGCCGGTTCGGCGGCGGGCGCCGCGGGCGGCGGCTGCGGCGGTATGGAGGTGTTGGCTGGCTCGGGCACGGAGCTCCTTGAGTGCGGGTGTTTCAGTGGGGTAATTCAGTGGGGTAATTCAGAGAGGTGGTTCAGAGAGTTGCGGGTGTATCAGCGGGATGGTCCCCAAGGGGGTTCAGCCCGGGGGCCCAGCGGCATGAAACGTGACGCGCCGCCGGTGGGGACAGCAACTCCAGCCAACAACCTCAAGTAAGCTCGAGGTCAAACGATTGAGAGGCAGGACACATGCCGGATCCCGTGCGGACACGCCAGCCCGGCGGATCTGTGCCTCCAGCCGTCCAGGAACTGACCCCTGCCCAGCTCTCCTCCCGGAGCGGTGTGGCCGTTTCCGCCCTCCATTATTACGAGGCTGAAGGCCTGATCAGCAGCCGGCGCACCGCGGGGAACCAACGCCGCTACGCGCGCCACACACTCCGCCGGGTCGCCTTCATCAGGGTTTCGTCCCAGCTCGGCATTCCGCTGCGGGATATCCGCACCGCACTGGACACTCTGCCGCCGGACCGTGCGCCTACCCGCCAGGACTGGGCACGGCTCTCCGCCGGGTGGCGCCAGGTCCTGGAGGACCGGATCGAGGGCATGCTGCGGCTGCGCGATCAACTCGACGGCTGCATTGGCTGCGGCTGCCTGTCCCTCACATCCTGCTCGCTCTACAACTCCAGGGATGTCCTGTCCGTCGAAGGCGCCGGCCCGCGGCTGCTGATGAGACGGGACGCGGGCGAACCCGGGCCCGGCAGTCTCTAGCTGGTGACCGCCGGCCGCTCCTAGCTGGTGACCGCCGGCCGCTCCTAGCTGCTGACTGCCGGCAGCTCCTGCAGCGACCACTGGTTGCCGTCCGGATCGCTGAAGTACACGAAGGTACCCCAGTCCAGCGGTGTGACTTCGCTGGTTTCGACGCCCGCGTTCAGCAGCTGCTGGCGGGCGTCAGCCGCGCTGGGCACCACGATCTGGATGCGCTGGCTGCCCGGCACCATGTCGGTTGTGCCTTCCCCAATCACCACGGAGCAGGCAGACCCGGGAGGCGTCAGCTGGACGAACCGCAGGTTGTCATTCACCCGCTGGTCGAAGTCGTCAGCGAAGCCCACCTGGTTGACGTAGAAGTTCTTGGCGGCGTCGACGTCGGACACCGGCACGGGTACAAGTTCGATTTTCCAGTCCATGCGAGCGATCGTAGGCCCGGCTGCGGCGCCCTCCAAGCGGTCTGCGGTCAGGTTCGGTCCGCAAAAGGGGATTCGCAGCACCGGTCAGGAATAAGCCTGCTGATCATTTGGTTGCGCCGGGTATGACTGAGCAGACTGAACCAGCCGAAATGACCGAACAACTCCTGCCGGCCACCCTCGATCTCAAGGACCTCGGCACCGTCCGCAGGCTTGGATTCGGAGCCATGCGCATCGTCGGCCCCGGTGTCTGGGGTGAGCCGGAAAGCCGCGGAACCGCCGTCGAGGTGGTCCGCCGCGCCGTCGAACTGGGCGTTGACTTCATTGACACGGCTGATTCGTACGGCCCGAACATCAGCGAAGAGATCATTGCCGAAGCCCTCTATCCCTACCCTGACGGGGTGCGGATCGCCACGAAGGCCGGGTTTGTGCGCACCGGGCCGGATGAGTGGATTCCCCTGGGCCGCCCCGAATACCTCCGCCAGCAGGCGGAGCTGAGCCTGCGCAGGCTCAAGGTGGATTCCCTGGATCTGTTCCAGCTGCACCGCATCGATCCCACTGTCGACGCCGAGGAACAGTTCGCGGTGCTGCGGGACCTCCAGCAGGAGGGCAAGGTGAAGGCCCTGGGCCTCTCCCAGGTCAGTGTGGAGCAGCTGAAGACGGCGGAGAAATACTTCACCGTCTCCACCGTGCAGAACCGCTACAACCTCACCGACCGTTCCTCTGAGGACGTCCTTGACTACGCGACGGCCAACGGCATTGGATTTATCCCGTGGGCACCGATTTCCGCGGGGGAACTCGCCCAGCCAGGCGGCGTCCTTGATGCCGCTGCGAAGAAGCTGGGTGCCACCACATCCCAGGTTGCCCTGGCGTGGCTGCTGCAGCGTTCGCCGGTGATGATGCCGATCCCCGGCACCGGTTCCGTAGCCCATCTGGAGGAGAACCTGGGTGCCGGCAACCTGACCCTGGATGCCGGGACCTTCGCGGAGATCGACGCCGCCGCCGCTTAGGATCGCCTCCCGCGACGATTCCTGAGACCCCATCGCTGATCCCCCACCTCCACATCCCCCACTCCCACACACGCACGCCCCCGGAAGGATTACCCATGAACAACATCCTGATGATTGTTTCCGCCGCCGATTCGCTGACCATGAAGGACGGCTCGAAACACCCCACCGGGTTCTGGGCCGAGGAACTCGTGGAAGCCCACCGCACCCTGCTCGAAGCCGGCCACCGGATCACCTTCGCCACGCCCGGCGGCAAGGCACCCACGGTTGACCAGGTCAGCCTGGTACCGGAGCAGGCCGGAGGCGAAGAAAAGGCTGAGAGGCTGCGGGCTTACTTGGAGGAGCTGCGTCCGGAACTGGACGCGCCGCTGCCGCTGGCCGATGTGGTTCCCCTGGAGTACGACGCCGTCGTGATCCCGGGCGGCCACGGCCCCATGGCGGATCTGGCCACCGACTGGGACATGGGCCGGATCCTGATTGCGGCCAACGACGCCGGTTTGCTGATCGCACCGTTCTGCCATGGGCCTGCGGCGCTGCTCAGCGCCGAAACCACCGAAGGCGGGTTCGCGTTCTCCGGCCGCCGGCTGGCGGTGTTCACCAATGAGGAGGAGCTGGGCGGCGGCACGGGAGACAACACGCCGTGGTTTGTTGCCGACGCCCTGCGGAACAAGGGCGCCATCGTGGAGGCGGGCCCGGCCTGGGAGAGCTTCGTCGTGACGGACGGAAACCTCATTTCCGGCCAGAACCCACAGTCGAGTGTGGACGTGGCCCGGCAGGTCCTGGCTTCCCTGCCGGGTTAGTTCGGGTTAGTCCGGGTTAGGGGGCCTGGGTTGCCGGACTATTCCGGGGGCGGGCTTGGGCTGCCGGGCTCGTCCGGGGGCGGGACTAAGCTGCCGGACCTTCCCCTCGCCGTTCGGACGTCGGGCAGCCGGGTGCGGACGTCACCAGACTGAATGCGGACCGCGGCGGGCTGGCAGACTGGGACTATGACTGTCCTGATTGCCGGCTGCGGCGACCTTGGTACGGAAGCCGGCCTGCGGTTCGCCGCGGCCGGCATGCCCGTGCTGGGCTGGCGCCGTTCCCCGGAAAAGATCCCCGCTCCTCTCCATGCCCAGGCTGCCGATCTGTCCGGCGCCCTCCCCCTCGTTCCGGCGGACACCGGCGTCGTCGTCATCGCTGTGGCCGCGGGTGAACGCACCGAAGCGGCCTACCGGGCAGCCTATGTGGACGGCACGGCGAATGTGCTTGATGCCCTGGAGCGCGACGGCGTGCGGCCGGGGCGCATCCTGTTCGTCTCCTCCACCGCTGTGTACGGGGACGCCGGCGGCGGCTGGCTGCACGAGGACTCCCCCACCGCGCCGGCGTCGGTAACCGGGGCAGTGATCCGCGAAGCGGAGGAACTGCTGCATTCCCGCCGTCCCGATGCCATCGTGCTCCGGCTGGCCGGCATCTATGGACCGGGCCGGACCCGGCTGATCGACCAGGTGCGGAGCGGAACCACAGATCCGGGACAGGGACAGCTCACCAACCGGATCCACCGCGACGACGCCGCGGCCGCGATCGTGCACCTGACAACGGCGGTTTCCGATCCGGCACCGCTGTACCTCGGTGTGGACAACCAGCCTGTGGAACTGGCGGAAGTGCTGGAATTCCTGGCCGGGGAACTGCACGTACCGCTGGGTCCCGCACCGGAAGACCACGGGGAACGCCGGGCCAGCCGCGGCGGCAACCGGCGGCTTTCCAATGCCCGGCTCCGCAGCACCGGATTCGAGTTCAGCTACCCGACCTTCCGTGAGGGATACCGGGCCATCCTGGCCGGCGACGGCGTCCGGCACCCCTAGGGTGCCGGACAGCGCCGGCGCCCGCACCGGCCCGGTGGCCTAGGCCTGGAAAAGCCGTTCAACGGCGGCACCGACGGCGAGCAGCTGAGCATCCGCTCCGGGGAGACCGTCGAGTCCCAGGCCCACCGGCAGCTTGCCGGCTCCGACCGGAATGGGAATCGTCAGTCCGGGGTTGCCCAGGAAGGTGCCGTAGGCGGTGAACCGGGTGTAGGTGTCGAAGCTGGACACCATGGTGCCGCCAATCTCCACCCTCTCGGCGGGGTCAATCGGAGCTGCCGGTGCCGGGGTGGTGGGGAAAATGACCGCATCCAGCCGGTGTTCCCGGAACAGTTCCGCCTCCCGCGCCCGCAGGACCGAGACTTCCGCCAGCATATCCAGCCGTGCTGCCAGGGCCTCAGCGCCGGGTTCGGGAACCACATGGTCCTGCATCAGTCCGCGCACCAGCGGGTTCTGGATCTGCGCTGCCAGTTCCGCCAGGGAAAGGCCGGGCCGATACTGTTCCAGGTACGCGGTGAGCAGCCGGTGGATTTCCGGAATCAGGATAGTGCCGCCGAAGGTTGCCTCCGCACCTACGCGCTGTCCGGAGGGGATGGCAACCAGCCGGGCCCCGGCAGTCTCCAGGACCTGGACGGCGAGCTCAAAGGCAGCTTCAGTGCGGGGGTCCAATGGCCCCAGGTCCGCCGGAATGCCGAGGACCAGCGCGGCGGCGTCCGGCTGCGGTTCCGTTTCGGTTCCGGGCAGAGCCGTACCGCTCAGAACAGCATCCAGGAAGGCAGCATCGGCCACGCTGTGGGTGATGGGCCCCGGGGTGTCGCGGGTGTCCGAGAGCGGGGTGATGCCACCGCTGGGATAGCGGCCGGTGCTGGGGCGGAAGCCCACCACACCGTTCAGTGAGGCAGGAATCCGGACCGAGCCACCGGTGTCGGTCCCGAGGCCGGCGGGGGCGCCCAGTGCCACCGCGACGGCGACGCCCGAGCTGCTGCCGCCCGCCATCAAAGCGGGATCAACCGCATTGCGCACCGTACCGAATCCGTGCCCGATGCCGGTCACACCCAGCGAGAGTTCATGCATGCCGGCTTTGGCAACAAGGCCGGCTCCCGCGGACCGCAGGCGCGCGGCAACCGGGGCATCGGCGTCGGGAACAAATCCAGCCAGGGCAGGCGTGCACGCGGTATTGGGCAGGTGCGCCACGTGGATGTTGTCTTTGACGACAATCGGAATGCCCTGCAGCGGACCGGGCTCATGGTCCGGCTGGACGGCCAGCGGAGCGGCCGCATCCCGGACCGCTACCAGCGCGCCGCGGTTGGCGCCGGCGATGACTGAGAGGACCTTGTCCGCATACTCCTCCGCTGACGTTTCACCGGCGTCGATGGCCGTCCGCGCCGCGGAGATGGAGGGGGTGCTGAAGCCGTTTTTCATAAGCCATTCTCTTTCCGGTCCTTATCCCCCGGTGTTGGGGGCAGGCATCGACGCCGGCTGTTCCAATCCAGTCCGGTCCAGGCCCGGTAACAGCTCCGGCATCGATCCTGCTGAAATCCTAGTGACCGGCGGCTCATCCCGGTGTGCATTCAGTGCGGTCCGTCTGGCCCCTAAGTGCGGTTTGTGCCGGGGTCCGGGGTCAGGGGCTCCTGGCCGGCGCGGAAGGAACCGGGAGCCGTGTCGAATTGGCGGCGGAAGGCCCGGCCGAAGTGGGAGGCGTCCACGAATCCCACCCGGGTGCCAATGTCCCTGATGCTGACGTTGCGCAGCCGCGGCTCACCCAGGAGCAGCACAGCCTGGTCCAGCCGGCGCTGCAGGACGTATTTGGCCACGGTGGTTCCCTCCGGTGCAAAGACGCTGTGGAGCTGCCGGAGGGACAGGTGGACGGCCTTGGCGACGGAGGACGGGGTCATCGCAGGGTCGGACAGGTTGCCCTCAATGTGCGCCTTAATGCGGCTCACGTGGGCTTCGCGCGTTGTTTCTGCTGCTGTTTCTGTTCCCAGGACCCGGATCAGCCCGGCCAGGGCTGTGTCCACGGCGGCGCCGGCGAGGAACTGTGTTGAGGCGTTTCCTCCGGCTGGGGAGGCGGCCAGGCTGTCCAGCAGTGCGCGCAGCGGGGCCGATTCCGGGGTATCCCCCGCGGCGGCGACGGCGGTTGCCTGGCCGGGATCGGTAAGGGCAGACCTGAGCCGGGCCGGAGGCAGATGCAAAACCACCAGCTTCATGGGGCCTTCGAACCGGAAGGAGTAGTCCTGGTTGGCATCCGTCAGCACGAATGAGCCAGGCTCGAGGGCGCTTTGTGTTCCGCCCTGCCGTACCCGCCCGCCGCTGCCCACAGCGAGAAAGTTGAGATGGAAGTACGGTTCGCTTTCCGGCGCGTTGCCGGCGGAGTGGAACACTTCCTCCGGCCCGGAAACCACCGTGGACAATGCGTAGGAACCAAGGCTGGCGTGGCGGAAGTGCCCGTAGAATCCTTCCGGGTCCTTCAACGGCAGCGCCTGCTGTGTGCCGAAGGCATGGCCGATGATCCGGCTCCAGTCCCGGAACCGTTCATCCGAGGCGTCGGCGGGACTAGTCCGGGCCGAGAACCATGTTGGAGGATGCACCCGCGTGGAACTTAGCTGAAGTCGACGGGCGGGCCCAGGTAGAGCAGTACGGAGAAGACTGCCACGATCGCGATCAGCACACCCACCACAGAGACCACCGGGCGGCGGAGGGTGAAGGCCTGCACCTGCTCCACGAAGCCGGCGGGCTGGTCGCCGCCGGGAGCCAGGCGCCAGCCGCCGTCGAGCTTGCCCTGCTTGTCCATGGACTTCTCGAACGGAATGGTGGCGTAGGGAATGACGGCGGTGACGAGGCCCAGCACGATCGTGCCGAACTTCCACTTCTGATTCACGCCGACAAAGACGGTGCTGGCAGCATAGGACAGGAAGATAAAGCCGTGGGTGCCGCCGGCCGGGCCCATCAGGGCGTCCTGCCCGAAGCCGTACTTCATCACCATCGCCGCGATCAGCAGTGTCCAGGTTACGGCCTCCGCGAAAGCCAGGGCGCGGAACAGGGTACGGGGTTGCATCTGGGTGTGGAGCCTTCCCTCGGGGGTTTGCCAACAGTATGTCAGGATGGGCCGTGAGGGCTCAACTCGGCGCCTTCCTGCACGGCTGCTGCCTCGCCCGCCGGGCTTCGAGCTCCGGGCCCCGGAGGGCCAGATTCCGGGCCCCGGGGGTCTAGATTCCAGGCCCCGGGGGTCTAGATTCCAGGCTTCGGGATTTCGGGGGTTCGGGCTCCGGGCCCCGGAGGGCCAGATTCCGGGCCCCGGGGGTCTAGATTCCAGGCTTCGGGATTTCGGGGGTTCGGGCTCCGGGCCCCGGAGGGCCAGATTCAGATTCCGGGCCCCGGGGGTCTAGATTCCAGGCTTCGGGATTTCGGGGGTTCGGCTTCGGAGCTAACTGCGGGATTCGGGCCTGGCCAGCCCTGCCGAAACCCTCCGTATTGGGTGAAATCGACCAGTTTGAGAATTCCCTTCCCCGGCGCAGCGGAGGGATTTCCCCAACCGGCGGGATTTTCCCAAATCGGAGCGAAATCACGTCACGATTCGGCAGGATTTTCCCGAAGCGGAGCGAAATCAATCACAAACCGGCAGGTTTATCCCAAAGCGGAGGGAACTCAATCACAACCCGGCGGGTTTTTCCCAAATCGGAGCAACAGCCCTAGAAACGGCCATCACGCCACCCGCGCCCTGACCCCGGACCCCCCGACGCCGCGAGACGGTTCCGCTTCCGGCCCGGACAGCGACCGCCCAGCCCCGGGTCCCGACGGGGCGACAGGGCTCCGGTTCCGGGCCGCCCTGCTCTAGCTCGGGGTCCCGGCGCAGCGACACGGTTCCAGTTCCAACCCGGCCCAGCTTTCGATCTGGGCTCCGCCCACGGCTCCAGCTGCAGCTCCACCTCCAACCGGGGCCCGGCCCCAGCTCCGACCGGGCACCGGCTTCGGCCGGATCGGGCCCAGCTTTCGATCTGGTCTCCGGCCACGGCTCCGGCTGCCGGCCCAGTTTCGGGCCCGGCTCCAGCTCCACCCCGGCCCAGCTATCGATCTGGGCTCCGCCCACGGCTCCAGTTCAGGCTCCAACCGTGGCCCGGGCTCCAACCGTGCACCGGCTTCCCAAGCCCCGGCTCCGCCCCCGGCCCAGTTTCCGCAGGCTCGGCCCCAGCCCCAGCCACCTCCCGGCCCTAGCTCCAGCCAGCCCCGGCCCCGGCACCAGCTCTACCGGTAGAGCCCCGGCCGGGCATCGTGTTCGTAGGTGTTGATTTCCCGGGCCCGCTGCACCTCGCCGGCCTCGATGTCGGCGAACAGAAGGTCCTCCTCCGCACCGGCGGCTGCCAGCAGCGTGCCGTACGGCGAGGCGATCACGCTGGCGCCGGTGAAGTCCGGTGCAGTGTGGTTGGCGTAGGCGATGTAGACGCCGTTCTCCAGCGCGCGGGCCGGAACCAGCAGTGTGGAGATCCGTTCCGCGTTGTACGTGAGCAGCGGCTGCGTCCCCCCGACGTCGCCGGTGGCCGGCACGGCGGTGGGAATGCACAGCAGGTCAGCACCCGCCCGGGCAGCGGAGCGGGCATACTCCGGAAACTCGATGTCGTAACAGATTCCCAGGGCAATCCGCAGGCCCTGGAACTCCGCCACCTGCGGCACGCCATCGCCCGGAGCGAAGGAACCGCGTTCCTCGTCCCCGAACAGGTGGGCCTTGCGGTAACGGAGCAGTTCCGTGCCGGAGCCATCGAACAGCGAGGCGGAAATGTACCCGGTGCCGCCGTCGTCCTCCACGGTGGAAGCGACGACGCCGATGCCCGCCCCGCGTGCGACCCGCGCCAGCTCCGTCCGGATCGCGGCTCCGTCGGACTGGCGGGCCCGGGCGGGGGCATAACCGGTGGCAAAGAGTTCCGGCGTCAGAATCAGGTGCGCCCCGGCCTCCGCCGCCTGGTTCGTAAAGCGCCTGATCAGCGCCAGGTTCGCGGCCGGGTCATTCAACTCCGCGCCTGCCTGCAGCACTGCTATGCGGACCATTTCCACTCCTGTCCAGCGGATGCGCCGCCACGTCATGTGGTGGTCACAATCACAAAAACCGTTGACTCTTCACATGATAGGCATAAGCATGATCTCCAAACCGAATGTGATTCGGTTATTGGTTTTTCAGAACTGAGGAGACATGTGGACCCGAGAACGACGCGCGGTGACGAGCTGGCCGACCGCCTGCGCACAATAGCTGAAGATGAACATCAGGACCCGTCCCGCCGGGCCCTGACCACCCGCGAACTTGCCGCCTACGTGGGCACCGCCGTCGCGCTCTGCCTCGTCGGACTGCTGGTGATGGTGCTGTGAGCGGCGGCAAGCGCACGGCTGCGCCCGCTGAATCCCGAAGTGCTTCCCTTGGGTCTTTCCCCCTCCTCAAGGGCGAACGCATCTGGAGCGGGGCCGAGTTCACCTGGGTGAACGTCTCGCTGGCCATCGCCACCTGGGCCTTCCTGGTCGGTGGTTCCACGGCGCTGCTGGTCGGTTTCCAGCAAGGCCTGGCCGCGATGGTCATCGGCAACGCGATCGGCCTGTCCTTTATGGTGCTGGCCTCCGTCGTGTCGAGCCAGCGCCACGGCGGCGAGCAGTACACCATGCTGCGGCCCGTGTTCGGGCTGGTTGGCGTGGGCATCCTGGTGTTCACCGTCATCCTGGTGACCGAGATGGGCTGGTCCTCGCTGCTTTCCATCATGGTGGGCCGGGCGGTCACGCAGGTCTCCAACGAAGCGTTCGGCACGGACTTCGGTCCGGAATCGGTCATGGTCACGGTTGTGGCGCTTCTCGCGATCGCCGCCGCCTGGTGGATCCTCTCCCGCGGTCCGGTCATGATCGGCCGGTTCAATAAGTTCATCGCCCCCGGTCTGGTGGTCATCACGGCGGGCCTAATGGTCTTCCTGATCCTGAACACCTCCTGGGACTCGCTGCTGACCGCCTCACCCCTGGCACCCTTCGAGGACGACCGGCTGAACTTCATGCTGGCCGTGGAATTCAACGCCGGCGTGGGGGTTTCCTGGTACCCGGTCATGGGCTCCCTGGCACGGCTGACCAAGTCGCCCAAAGCCGCTCTCTGGCCGGCCTTCGGCGGCCTGTTCGTCGCCACGATCATTGCCCAGGCCGTGGGGATGGGCGCCGCCCTGACCCTAGGCGACTCCGATCCGACGGTGTGGATGCTGCCCTTCGGCGGGCCGATCCTGGGCGCGGCGATTCTGCTGTTCATCGCCTTCGCGAACATCACCAGCACCTCGTCAATCGTCTACTCAACCGTGCTGGCGCTCCGCCAGGCCAGCGGCAGCCTGCTGGCCAAAGCTCCGTGGCCGCTGCTCTGCGCCGGGTTCTTCGTCCTTCCGGCGATCCTGGCCTTCTTCCCCGGCTTTATGTACGACCAGTTCATGGTCTTCGTGACCATCAGCGGCGCGTTCCTCTCCGCCATGTGCGGGGCGATCATCGCCGACTACTTCATCCTGCGCCGGCAGCACATCAACCTGCCGGACATCTTCAAGCCCGGCGCCGCGAGCCGCTACCACTTCTCCGGCGGGCTGAACTGGGCCGGCCTGGCCGCCGTCGCCGCCGGTGCCGCGTTCTACCTCAGCATCTACAACCCGGTCACGCTGGAGACCCTTCCGGTCTTCAGCTACACCACCGCGTCCCTGCCTGCGGCTCTGCTCGCCGGCGCCGTCTACTACCTGCTCGCTTCGCTGGCCTATAAGTGGCGGAACATGGGCGGTTTCCGGGACGTACCGGAGGCATCTGCTTCCCAAGCCACCACCGCAGCAAAAACCGCAGTAAAGGATCCCGCATGAACCCCGCACCCCGCAAAGCCCGCGCCGCCATCCACGACGGCACCTCCACGGGCCTGGACATCCGCACCATTGAGGTAGCCCCGCCCGGTCCGGGAACGGTCCTGGTCCGCCTCGGCGCCTCCGGTGTCTGCGGCTCCGACCGCCACGTGCTCGACGGCGATTGGCAGCTGCCCTCCCCCACCGTGATGGGCCACGAGGGTGCGGGCACCGTGGAAGCCATCGGCGAAGGTGTCGAGGACGTTGCCGTGGGCGATCACGTAATCCTGTCCTGGTTCTACCCGTGCCGGCGCTGCACCGCGTGCCTTTCGGGCCGCTCTTTCGTCTGCACGGGCAGCCGCTCCGAGGAGTGCCTGCTGCCGGACGGCACCACCGCACTGAGTGAGGACGGCGCGCAGCTGTTCCCGTATCTCTCCGTCGGCTCGATGAGCGAATACACCGTGGTGCCCGAATCCGCAGCGATCAAGGTCCCCGCCGAGGTACCGTTCGACGTCGCCAGCCTGATCGGCTGCTCCATCGCCACAGGCTATGGCTCGGTCGTGAACGACGCCGGCGTCCAGGCGGGGCAGTCCGCCGTCGTCGTGGGCACCGGCGGTGTGGGCCTGTCCATCATCATGGCGCTGAACCTGGTGGGCGCGAACCCGATCATCGCCGTGGACCTGAGCGAAGAGAAGCTGGCCGCCGCCCGCGAATTCGGTGCCACCCACACGCTGCAGCCGGGCGAGGACCTCGCCGCCCGGGTCCAGGAAATCACCGGCACCGGCGCGGACTTCGCTTTCGAGGCGATCGGGCGGGTGGAAACCATCGAATCCCTCCCCGGGCTCATCACTGCAGGCGGCAAGGCTGTCCTGGTGGGCCTGCCCCCGCAGGACGCCCCGGTATCGATCGACGCGCTGGCACTGGCGGAGACCGGGAAGTCGCTGATCGGCTCGAACTACGGCTCCACTGTGCCTGGCCGGGACTTCCCCCGCCTGGCGGAGCTGTACCTGGCCGGCAAACTCCCGGTCGACCGGCTGATCTCTGACAGGATTAAGCTGGACGACGTCAACGAGGCGTTTGACGCCATGCGCCGCGGGGAACGTGCCCGCAGCGTCATTGTGTTCGACTAAATAACCATCCGATCCGAGGAGAGACATGGCCAGGCCCCGCACCCCACTGCTCTCCTCGGAGAAGATCCACGGCGGTGCCCTGGCACTGGTCGATGAGCTGGGGGATTTTACGATCCCCCAGCTCGCCCACCGGCTGGGGGTGAGCCCTTCCTCGCTTTACCACCATGTGCAGGGCCGGCCGCAGATCATCAACGGCATGCGCTCCATCATCGGTGCCCAGGCACTGGCCTCCGCGGACTTCCCGCCGGGGCCCGGGACGTGGCAGGAACAGGCAGCCGCCTGGACCCGGAATTACCGCCGGGTCCTGAGCGAACATGCCAAGGCTGTGCCGCTGCTGGTTGGCGAGGCGGTGACCGATGCCCCGACGCTGGAGGTCTACGAGCGCCTGGCCTCGGTACTCGCCGGCGCGGGTTTCGACGATGCACAGGTTGTTCTCGGCATCTCCGTGCTGGACATTTTCTGCCTTGGTTCCTCCGTGGACACCGCCGGGCCTGCGGTCGCCTGGCGGACCGCACCGGAGACACAGCCGGTGCTGCACCGGGCTCTGGACGGCTGCGGGGAATCGCTGGAGCGCAGGTCGGATGAAGCGTTTGAGGCCGGGCTCGCTGCGGCGCTGGCGTACCTGGCTGCGCTGCCGCGTCCGGGCGGAGGAAATACTCCCGGCTAGCCCGGCGATGACGCCGCGGGGTAGGTCATCGGCTCGGTAATCCAGTCGAGGCCGTCCCACCGGTCAATCCGCTGGACGATCTCGAAACTGCTCCGGCACATGTCGACGACGGCCTGCTCCGGATCGGGTGCGGCGAAGGCGTCCTCCAGGGTCAGGATGAACTCATTCATCTGCGGCTGGAACACGGCTTTGTCCGGTTTCAGCAGGGTCGCATAGCTGTCGATGCCGGCCATAAACGGGTACGGCATTCCGTAGAACGCCGGTTTGCTCATTGCCACGTCACCGGGCCAGAACCCGTACTCCACGAATTTCTCGTCGAAACAGTTCACTCCGATCACATCCGTGCCGCTGTACGGAGCTGCCTGCCCGGCGAAAACGGACCCGGAGAGGTCCATGGTGCCAAACCAGTACTGCGGGGTGAAGACCTTGCCGCGGAACGGAGCGAGGAAGCGGGAGAGGCAGCGGTAGGCAAAGTGCAGGTGGTCCAGGTAAAGGGCCACGGCCTGCCGGTCCCACGAATGGTGTTTGGTGTCCTGGTCAAACGGTGTGTTGTCGTGGAACTCCTGCGGTGTGGTGTTGATCCGGGTCGGCGCACCGATGTAGTCCAGGGCCCCCATCAGCTGGGCGTAGAAGTCCGCGACGCTGAGCCCGTCCTGCAGGGGAATCCGGGACTTGCTGCCGTTGGTGTTCTGCACATCCACGTGGTGCTGGCGCAGGTTGAAGTAGATCTCAAAACTGCTCGCGTCGCCGGGGATGATGCCGGTGCCGATCCCATCGATGGTCAGCGGCATCCGGACGTGCGCCCAGCCCGGCCGCTTGTCGGAGCGCTCGATCTTGACCTTGCCCGCCATCTGCAGGAAGAGGTGCAGGGTGTCGGCGGTGTCCTGCCATTCGGTGTAGTCCAGGATCCGTTTTTCCATGGGTATCGCCTCAGATCTGTGGCTGCTGCGGGGAACGTACACGGGCGGAAAAGAATATCCCTCAAGTGTGGGTCGGGCGCCTGGACCGGTCAACGCCAGCCTCCCCCAACCCGGCGGCAGGCAGGTGGGGAACATCACTGGGACAGGCCGCGGTCCGGGTACCTATAATTACAGCTGATCCTCCGGGCAGACGAGACAGTCCTGCCCGAGCCCAGGCTGCAGTTCGAGCGCTGAGGCCCCTGTGCCCCAACCCCCTCTCTAGGAGCCTTCCCCGGTGACCAGTTCTTCCCCGAAGCGAGCCACCTCCCGTTCCCGGAGCCTGAAGTACATCCTGATGCTCGGCGCCCTCGCCGCGCTGCCCGCTGTCACCACGGACATGTACCTTCCGGCGCTGCCGGAGGTCGCCGCTGATCTGGCGACGACGACGACGGCGGCCCAGTTCACGCTCTCCGGCACCCTGCTGGGCACCGCCGTTGGACAGCTGGTGATCGGTCCGCTGTCAGACCGGTTCGGACGCCGGCTGCCGCTGCTCATCGGCATTTCCATGCACATTGTGACGTCCCTGCTGTGCGCAATTGCTCCCAACATCGGCCTGCTGATCGGCCTGCGGGTGCTGCAGGGCTTCTTCAACGCCGCCGCGTCGGTGGTGGCAATCGCCGTCATCCGCGACCGGTTCACCGGTTCGGACGCAGCCAAGCTCCTCTCCCGGCTGATGCTGATGATCGGGCTGGCTCCCCTGCTGGCGCCCACCCTCGGCCAGGCGGTTGCCGGCATCTGGGCCTGGCGGGCCGTGTTCTACGCCCTGGCGCTGATCGGCGTCATCCTCGTTATCATCGTCTGGCGCTGGATGCCGGAAACCCTGCCGCCGGAACGCCGCCTCAGCCGCGCCAAGAAGGGCAGCCCGAAAACCGGCGAGCCCGGCGGCTACCGGATCCTGCTGCGCGACCGCCGGTTCCTGGCCTATGCGGTCATTCCCGGCCTCGCGATGGGCGTCATCATGAGCTACGTGGTGGGTTCCCCCTTCGTGATGCAGGAAGAGTACGGCCTCACCCCCGGCCAGTTCGCGCTGATCTTCGCCGTCAACGGCGTCGCCATGGTGATTTCCTCCCAGATCAACGCCTCGCTGCTGAGCCGCGCGTCGTCGTCGGGCATCCTGCGGATCGCAGCGCCGATCCTCCTGGTCCTAGCGCTGGCACTGCCGGTCATCATCATCACCGGGGTTGGCGGCGTGTTTGGGCTGGTGGCCGGGCTGTGGCTGGTGCTGGGGATGCAGGGTTTCATTTTCGCCAACGCCACCTCGCTGGCGCTGGACGGCTACGGACGGATGGCCGGAACGGCGGCCGCTCTGCTGGGCTGCCTGCAGGTTGGCCTGGCCGGGCTGATCAGCCCGCTGGTCGGGGTCTTCGGCGGCAGCGCCCTCTCCATGGCCGGCGTGATCATCGGCTGTGCAGTGGCCATGGTCCTGGTCCTTGCGACGACGCCGGCCTACCGCCGCGGCAACCGGCGCGGCCACCGGCGCCTGAGCGCCGGGGAGGACAGCACCGCCGAAGCCGGGCAGGCCTAGGGCCAGGTTTCCGGCTATCTGGGTCCTAGGCCCGGTGCTCCAGGTGCAGCCGAGGGCGGCGGTTCCTTGAGCTCAACGAAGAACACGTGGGTCTCCGTGTCTCCGGTGTTCTCCCCGATGTGTTCCTGCGCCGGCAGCCATTGCGCTGCACCGGCCGGCAGCTGCACGTCCATTTCGCGCTGCGGGGTAGTCAGTCTGCGGCGAAAGGCGCTGGCGGTGATCATCACGCTGTCGGGGTGGCGGTGGATCGTTGTTTTCGTCCCGGGTGCATCCCGGTACTCAAGGACCCGCACACGGTTGTTTTCGAAGACCACACTGTAGTTCCGGGGATTGGACTCAACGGGATCCTGGGTCATAGCTGGAAGAGTATGCCCGCTGGTGGCCGCGGGGCCATAGCCTGCCCTCCCGCAGGCGCTGGGTGCGCAGATACCGCGGCTTCGCCAGAAATTACCCCGCCGGAGCTGCGCGCCCAGCTCAGCGGGCGCCGAGCAGATGTTCCAGCGCCAGCTGGTTCAGCCGGACAAAGGCGAAGGAGCGCTGGGCCGCGGCATCGGCGTCGAACTCCTCGAACGACGCACGGTCCGCGATCAGCGCGGCAGCCGTTTCCCCGGCTGCCAGGGTGGGCAGGCCCAGCTCATAAACGCCGGAGGCCTCCAGGGCTGCACGGACTTCGGGATCTGCGCGGAAAGCCTGGGCCCGTTCCTTGAGCAGAAGATACATGGACATGTTCGCGGCTGCCGAGTCCCAGACGCCGTCGTATCCCTCGGTGCGGGATGGCTTGTAGTCAAAGTGCCGGGGACCGTCGTAAACCGGCCCGCCGCCCGGGAAGCCATTCTCCAGCAGGTCCACGGTGAAGAAGGCGCTGGTCAGGTCCCCGTGGCCGAAAACCAGGTCCTGGTCGTACTTGATGGACTTCTGCCCGTTGAGGTCGATGTGGAAGAGCTTGCCGGCCCACAGCGCCTGCGCCAGGCCGTGGGTGTAGTTCAGCCCGGCCATCTGCTCATGCCCGGTCTCCGGGTTCAGGCCCACGATGTCCCCGTGCTCGAGTTCGGCAATGAAGGCCAGTGCGTGCCCAACCGTGGGCAGGAAGATGTCCCCCCGCGGTTCATTGGGCTTGGGCTCGAGCGCGATGCGGAGCTTGTAGCCCTGGTCCTTGATATAGCCGGCGGCAGTGTCCACGCCTTCCTTCATCCGGTCGAAAGCTGCTGCGAAGTCCTTGGAACCGTCGTACTCCGCGCCTTCCCTGCCTCCCCACATCACGAAGGTTTCGGCCCCCAGTTCCGCGGCAAGGTCCAGGTTGCGCAGCACCTTGCGCAGCGCGAAGCGGCGCACGGAACGGTCGTTGGAGGTGAAACCGCCGTCCTTGAACACCGGATGGCTGAAGAGGTTCGTGGTGATCATGGGAACCTTCAGCCCGGTCTCCTGGATCACGCTGTTGAACCGCTTCAGGATCAGCCCGCGGTCCTGGTTCGAGGAGCCGAACGGAATGAGGTCGTCGTCATGGAAGGTGACACCGTAGGCTCCCAGATCGGCGAGCTTCTGCACCGCCTCGACCGGATCAAGGTCAGTCCTTGTGGGGGTGCCAAACGGATCGTTCCCGGTCCACCCCACCGTCCAGAGTCCGAAGGTGAAACGGTCGGCAGGTGTTGGCGTCTTTGGCATGTGCACTGCTCCTGGATCGGGCCTTGAACGGATATGTTGTGCGACACAACATATCCACGGTCGATCGGGGTGTCAATGGTTCTCCCATTAGCGCGCCCGGCCTCTAGAGCGGCCGGCCATTCGCTTCACTGACCCCGTTCGATTGTTGTTCCATGCAACAATCGAACATCCCTGCCACTTGCTCGAAGGATCCAGCGCATGCCGACCAAGCCGGGCAGTGAAGGCATCCGGGTGCAGAACCTCTCCCGTGTCCTGACACTGCTGCATCACCGCGGACCGCTTTCCCGCGCCGACCTCACCCGGCTCACCGGTTTCAACCGTTCAACGGTCGGCGCCCTCACCGCCGAGCTGGCGCGGCTCGGACTGGCCTACGAAACCGAACCGGCCGCTGCCGGCCGGGCCGGACGTCCAAGCCCCCGGGTGCATCCCAACGAGAGCGTCGCTGTCCTGGCCGTCCACCCCGACGTCGACGCCGTCACTGTCGGTCTGGTGGGGTTGGGCGGCAAGGTGCATCGGAAGGTTCGTTGCACCGCCGCCTGTCCGAGTGTCCCGGAGACGGTGGAGATTGCGCGGGCAGCCGTGGGCGGCATGGCCCCGGCCCTCGCAGCAATGGACCGGGTGATTGGTGTCGGCGCTGCCGTCCCGGGACTGGTGGACAGCTCCGACGGGTCGGTCCGTCTCGCCCCGCATCTGGGCTGGGAAAACGAACCTCTGGCCGCCGCGCTCGGCACAGCCCTGGGCCTGCCTGCCCGCGCCGGAAATGACGCCGCGCTGGGCGCCCTGGCCGAGAGCACCTTTGGCGCGGGCGTAGCGCAGAAGAACGTGGTGTACCTGAACGGAAGCGCCAGCGGCATCGGCGGAGGTGCCGTGGTGGGCGGTGTTCCGCTGAGCGGGGCGGATGGATATGCCGGGGAACTCGGCCATACCCTGGTCCGCACCGACGGACTGCCCTGCCACTGCGGGCGCCGCGGCTGCCTGGAAACCGAGGTCAACCTTCCAGGCCTGCTCAAGGCGCTCGGCCTGAAGTCCGCAGACCTGGACGAGCTGGAAGCCGCCATGCGAACCCAGAACTCCCCGGGGTTCCGGCAAACTGCCGGCCGTCAGCTGGACCTGCTGGGCGAGGCGGTCGTGAATCTGGTGAACATCTTTAATCCCCGGACCATCCTGCTCGGCGGTTTCCTGGGCGCGCTGTGGACGTTTGATCCGGAGCGGCTGCGGACCGTCGTCGCCCAGGGTGCCATCGGCGGACTGGGCCGGACGGTGGAGATCCGCCGGGCTGCCCTGGGAGCTGACCTGCTGCTGGTGGGGGCAGCGGAACTCGCCTTCGCCCCGCTGCTGGCCGATCCGGCGTCGTACCGGCTGAACCTGGCAGAGCCCGGCCAATAGGTTAGCCGCCGGGGATTCCGAACACCGCGTCAACCCGTGCCGGGCCGCGGCTCCGGGCCGCCGGCCGGGCTGCCGGACCCGCCGCCGTGGCCGTGGCCGTGGCCGCCGCCGTCGTCGGCCGCCAGCATGTGCGGAGCGTTCGTCACCACCAGCCAGGCCGGCAGGACGGCCAGGCACAGCAGTGCGGTGACCGCCACATCACCGGTGATCACGACGGCGATAAACAGGGCCATCCAGCCGTCACGGGCGACGGCGAGCACCAGTCCCAGCACTGCGGCTGAAACCACAACACTGACCGGGACGTCGGGAACCAGGGCCCCGGCGGCCAGCCCGAAGGCGACGCCGATAAAGACTGAGGGAAAGATCCGGCCGCCGCGGAACCCTGCTGCCGCGGCAATCACCAGCGCACACAGCTTAATGACCGCCAGCAGCAGGAGCGTCCCGAAGGGCTGCCCCGGGGTGGCGAGAAGTTCGCCGGATTCCTCAGCGCCCTTGAACAGCGTGATGGGTCCGCCGATCACACCGAGCAGGCCCAGCAGCGCACCGCCGAGAGTAGTGAAAAGGACCGGATTCGAAAGCCGGTGGAACACCCGGTGCGCCCAGCGGAAGGCGAAGACCCCCAGCAGTCCGAAGCCCGCGGCCAGCGGCGCAATGATCATGGCCGCGAGGATGTCCCACCCGTTGACGCTGTCTGCGGCCGGAACACTGATGTCCAGGAGCGTGCCCCCGAGGAGGTTCATGACTACTGCGCCTGCACCGGCAGCCACCAGGGGAAGGAAGAGCTTGTCGAAAAGCGCGCCGGCCCCGGCCGTTGATCCAACAATGCCGGTGAACAGCAGCGCTGCGGCCACGGGCGTGCCAAAGAGGGCGCCCACCGTGCCGGCAATCGTCATACCCACGATCAGCTTGCCCGGCACCCGCGGAAAAAAGCGGCCGACCAGGACGGTGAGCACGGCGGCATTGATGGCGATGATCGGATTCTCCGGACCGAGGCTGACCCCGCCGGCCAGCCCGAGGACCGCCGCCGCGGCCAGGCTGGGAATAACACCGATGGGCAGCGCAGATTCCGCCAGCTCGGATTCCGCGGAGTCCGGTCCGCCATGGCCGGGCACAAACCGGGTGATCAGCCCGACGGCGGCCCCCGTGAGCGTCAGAATGCCGAAGATCCACCAGCCGCTGTCTGGATTCACACCGACGGCTCCGGGGAGGTCGTCCCAGAGCAGGTGCTGCAGCAGGGCGGCCGCTTCGTCCAGCCCAAAGAGGATCAGTGCAGAAACCACACCGATCAGGATGGCCGGCAGGGTGAGGGCCGCCAGGGTCCGGACACGGTTCTGCGCAAGGACGCCGTCATTTGCGGTATCAGACATGGTGCCATCCCTGGCCGGCCGGAGCGGAGGGCTGTCTCCGCGGGTTTGCTCAGGTTACGCGGTCGTCCCGGCAAACGGACAGGACCGCGCCCGGTGAGGGCCCTTCCGACGCCCGATCGGCCGTCCCGTGTTTCCTCCCCGCAGCTGCAGGCTGCGGCCTGCCGCTGCGGCCCTGCCGGTTCTGCCGGGCCCTACCGGTTCCGCCCTAACGCTCCTTGGCCAGCAGCCGCTCGACGCGGGGCTTCACCTCGGTGGCCAGCAGGTTGACCGATTCGAGGAAGTGCTCGTGCGGGGTACCGCCGAGGTCCATCTGCAGGAAGTGGCGCATATGGCTCATGTAGCCGTGGAGGTGGACGATGCGTTCGGCGACCTCGTCCGGATCGCCGATGTAGTAGGCGCCTGGGGCTTCAGCCTGGGCCAGGTAGTCCCGCTTTTCCGGTGCCGGCCAACCGCGCAGACGGCCCATTTCGACGTTGAGGTTGTACCAGCCCGGGTAGAACCGCTCCAGGGCTTCCTTCTTGGTCGGTGCGATCAGTCCCATGGCGGCAACGGAAACCTTGATGTTCTCGCCGGTATGGCCTGCCTGGGCCGCGGACTGGCGGTACAGCTGGGCCAGCGGAGCGAACCGGTGCGGTGCGCCGCCGATGATGCCGTAGGAGACGGGCAGCCCCATCCTTCCGGCGCGGGCCGACGACGGCGCGCTGCCGCCGGTGGCTAGCCAGATGGGCAGCCGGCCAAGGACAGGACGGGGTACGACGGCGAAGTCGGACAGGGCGGGCCGGACGGTCCCGCTCCAGGTGATGTTCTCGGTCTTGCTGTTGTTGAGCGTCAGCAGCAGGTCCAGTTTCTGCGAGAACAGTTCGTCGTAGTCGTTCAGCTCGAAGCCGAACAGCGGGAAAGTCTCCACCGAGGATCCCCGGCCTGCCGTGATTTCGATCCGGCCGCCGCCGGAGACCGCGTCCGCCGTCGTGAACTGCTGGAAAACCCGTACCGGATCGTCCGTGCCGATAATGCTGGCGGCACTGCCGAGCTTGATCCGGCGGGTGGCGGCCGCAGCGGCGGCGATCAGTGCCCCGGGTGAGGAGGCGGGCATGCTCACGGTGTGGTGTTCGCCGATGCCGAAGTAGTCCAAGCCGGCCTGGTCAGCGAGGACGATGGCGTCGAAGAGGTTGCGGATCGCTTCGCCCGTAGGCCGTGGCGTCCCATCCGGGTTCAGTTGGGTGTCGCCGAAGCTGTAGGCGCCGATTTCCATGGTGTCTCCTGTAATGCCTGCGTGAGGGGGGTGAGGCGGCTGCGGGGTTGAGGCGGCTGCGGGGGAGGGTTAGGCCGCCGCGGCGGCCGGTGCGTTGTCCAGTGTGTTGCCTGGCGCGTTGTCCAGTGCGTTGCCTGGCGCGTTGCTATGGAACTCGTTCAGCAAGCCCCGGACCGCGGCCGCAGTGTGCGGACCGTTGAAAACCGCGGTGCCGGGCTGGAACATACGGCCGGCCGCCAGCGGACCGGCATCGACGGCGTCGTACCCAAGCCTGTCCAGGAACTCCGCCACGCGTGTCCGCGCTTCCGGATCGTCCCCGGCCACCGCCAGCGCGCGCCGGCCCGGCGTACCTGACTCGGCGCCGTCGGCCTCCAGGTCGTGATAGCCAATGTGGTTGAGGGTCTTGACCACATTGGAATCGGCGAGGAATTCCTGGACGACTTCGCTGCTGCCGCGCACGCCGTCCTCGAAATCGGTGATCGTGCCATCGATCGGAGCCCAGTAGTTCATCGCGTCGATCACGGTTTTCCCGGCCAGGGCCTCCGGCGACAGCGTGCGGTAGCGGTGCAGCGGAACGGCAACCACCACAAGGTCTGCCTGTACAGCTTCAGCCACATCCACGGCGGCAGCACCCGGGGTGATGATTTCCACCAGCAGGGCATTTTCCGTGGCGGGCTTGGAAGTGGCGATCTTCACCTCGTAGCCCGCTTTGAGTGCCTGGCGCGCGACGGCGGTTCCCACCCGGCCGGCGCCAAGGACACCGATGGTCTGCGGCTGGCCTGCCGGTGCCTGGCTCATTTCTGCCAAGTTTGAGTGTGCCTGGGCTGGCTGTGCCTGCTCAGGTTCTGTCTGATCAGGCTCTGTCTGATGAGGCTGGGCCTGGTTGTTCCGGACGTGGCTCATCCTGCTCCTCCCGCTTAGCTGCCGGCCATCTGCGTGATGGGCAAGGGCCGGTTCCTGCCTTATCAAAGCTTAGGGAGAAGCCAAACTTTATGCAAATGCATCTACTTTTTCGCTGGTTCACTTCACTGGTTCACTTCACTGGTTCACTTCACCAGCGCACGGAGGGCCACCCCAGAAAGGTGCCCGCTGCCGGCTACTGGGTCTTCCAGCTGGCCTCGCTTGGCCCGTCGAAGGCCAGGGTCTCTTCAACCAGCACGCGTTCGCCGGGAACAGCTGCTGCCGGCACATCCATGCACACCTGATAGTCGGCCTGCCCGCCGTTTTCCAGCGTCGGCACGGATGCTCCACCCTGCTCCAGGAGCGCGGCGCAGGAGGACTCGTCGTACTGACGGTTGTCCGATCCGACAAAGTTGGTGCTCAATTCCAGCCAGGGGTCTCCTTCTGCGGCACCGTTGTAAACCACATTCAATGTGATCAGGACATATTGTCCGGACGGCGCCTGATTGACCGGATTGAAGCTCAGGACCTCGTCAGTGGCATCAAGCTGGACGCTGGAGACCGTCACGGAATAGTCCCCGATCTCTGCCGCGGTTCCAATGGGCAGG
This sequence comes from Arthrobacter sp. Helios, assembly GCF_023167125.1. Classification (NCBI taxonomy): domain Bacteria; kingdom Bacillati; phylum Actinomycetota; class Actinomycetes; order Micrococcales; family Micrococcaceae; genus Arthrobacter; species Arthrobacter sp. Helios. The sequence goes on along the minus strand of NZ_CP095402.1, from coordinate 309,709 downwards.
AGACTGGCTTCCGGCACGGCTGTGGCCGACCCCGAGCCAGCCGATGCAGAGCTGGTTGTCTGGCCGCCGCCGTAGGGGACAACGTTGTCCATCGAGTTATTGAATGCCGTGAAGAACGCTGACAGCAGGGCAATAGCAACGATGGACGCAATCACCGCCAGCCCGGAGACGACGGTTCCGGCGATGGACAGGCCCTTCGCGGACGTCCGCCGCCGCGTGGCGATGACCAGTGCTGCGATCGAGAGTCCCAGCCCCACCAGCGCGATGATCAGGGCCATCACGTTGAGGAACGGCACCCAACACAGGACCAGCCCCACGATTCCCAAAATCAGCCCGGCGAGCGCCATGCCGCGGCCCTGGTTGGAGGGAGGCCCCTGCGGCGGGTACGCCTGGCCATAGTTGTACATCGGGTCGTTTGGCTGAGTTCCCATGATCGCCTCGCAGGGTCCGGGCGCCGCAGGGTGTCAGGTCCCGGATTCTGGCCCGTCCCAGCGGCGGGGTCGATTTTTCAGGGTCCTTCAACGGTAGGAGCGCCCGAGGGGCGCGGCAAGGAGTTCCGGAGACTGGCATGGCGGTGAACTGGTGGAGGTGAGGCAGAAGGGAACTCCGGTGCGCAGATAAGGCGGGCAGGAGCGGAATCAGGCCGCCAGTGCTGCGCACCAGGGACGCCCAGCACCTCTCGGCGGAGAGCGGATGGCCCGTCCAGGTATTCCCAGCGCCCACGCCAACGGCTTACTCCTTCGAATCACCCTCTGCCGTTGGCCAGCTCCTTCTACGAAAAGATCTTTGCGCAGAAGTGCCTGACTTCACCGCCCGATCAGGTCGCGGGGGTCCGGCGCCATCAGTTCGCGGACCTGTTCAAGAATCCGCATCTTCAGCGGCCGGGAAACGCTTGCCGGCTCACCAGATGTCTCCGGCGCACCGGCACCCCACACCATCCCCCGCCCCGCCGGAGCACCTTTCTCAGCGTCTTGGCCAGAATCCGATTCAACGCCCCGGCCAATGCCCGGCTCAGTGCCCGCCCCAGCACTCGGCTCAGTGCCCGGCCCAGCGCCCGATTCAGCGCTCGGCTCCGTCTCTGCACCGGTGTCCGGCACCGGGAGGAGCCCCCGGACTGCTTCCTCCCCCAGCATCTCGTCCTGCACCGTCAGCGCAATCAGCCGAAACAGAGCCCGATCCTCGCGGGTGGCCAGGGAACTGGTTTTCAGGTCATTCAGCACAGCGAGTCCGGCAAGCGAGCGCCGCGGGTTGGCGCTGAGTGATGCCTCCAGTGCCCACTGGGTCCGGACCCACCACTGCGCCCGGCGGTCCGCTTCGAGCTTCTGCCGATAAGCAATGTAGGCGACCACCGCCGTCGTCAGGATGCCCAGCGGACCGAGCACCGGTATCCAGGTGATGGCCCACACCGCCGCTTGATCCCAGAAATCTCCCCAGTCCATGCCCGGAGCCTAGCCGTAGTCCACAAAGCAACGGGATAGCCTGGCCGTTTCCGCGGAACACCAGCCGCAAAACCCAGGGTGGCCGGTTGCCGGCCAACTCTGCCGCTCCCCGGTCCAGCCCGGCCCCGCCGGCCCCACCCCCAGGCCCCCGCCCGCCGATAGCCCGGTCCCCTCTATTGCCCGGGCAGTAGGTAGATTGTTGAACACCACCAATCAAGGAGTGTCCTGCATGCCCCGCCCCCGCTCGCCGCTGCTGTCGGCCGAGGCCATCGTCACCGCAGCATTGGACATGATCGACGAAACCGGGAACTTCAGTTTTCCCCGGATCGCGCGTCGGCTGGAGGTCAGCCAGTCTTCGCTCTACAACCACATCCAGAACCGCGAACACATCATCGAGCTGATCCGCGCCCAGGTGTTCGCCGGACGGTTGAGCAATCCGGTCACTGACCTGCCGTGGGATGAGGCGCTGCGCACGGTGGTGCGTGCCTACCGGGCCTGCATCGCCGCTCATCCGCGGCTGGTTCCGCTGATCCTGGCCCAGACGGTCCAGGACACCGGCGCGCTGGGCGCGTACGAATCCATGGCGCTTGCCCTGGAACAGGCCGGGCTGCCGCCGCAGCGCATCGTTTCCGCACTGTTCCTGATCGATAACCTGGTGCTCGGATCGGCGCTGGAGCTCACCGCCCCCGCCGTCGTCTGGGCCCCTCCCGCCGGCGCCTTTCCCGCACTGGAGCGGGCACTGGAGGCACCGCACACGGTTGAGGGCCGGGCCGAAGCGGCATTCGAACTGGGACTGGAGGTCCTCATCGACGGCCTCCGGGCACAGGAGTTTACACAAACTTAACTGAAAGCCTTTCGTTTTCTATTGCGCAGACGGGCCGGGTGCCGGAGAGTAAATGAAACCCATTCACTTACTGTTCACCGCACTCACTGAGGGAGACCCCATGGCCCCGCCCATTACCGCTGAGGGACGAGTACCGCTCACGGCTAAACGCGCTGTTTCAGTGTTCGGCATCAGCGTCGTCGGCTTTATGACCGCCAACCTGGTGCCGATCATGGTCGTCGCCCTCACCGGGGATCTGGGCTTAACCGCCACGGCGGCCGGAACGCTGATGACCGCGTCGCTGCTCGCCTGTGCGCTCTCCTGCCTGCTGACCTCCCGCTGGGCCGCTGCCTCCGGCCGCTACCTCATTGCCCGCACCGGGCTGGCCCTGACCGCGGCGGGGTTTGGCGCGGCCGCGTTCATCCCGTCCGAGCCGGCAGTGATTGCCGGCATTATCCTCGGCGGCCTGGGCGCCGGCGGGGCGGTGTCCTCCGGCGGTGCCGCCCTGGGCGCGCTGCGCAACCCGGACCGCGCGTCGGGCATCTCCGGCTTCGCCAACCGTGCCATCGTTTCCGTGGTGCTTTTTGTGATTCCCGTTCTGGGCGCCGGCATGGGCAGTGCGTTCGGGCTGCTTGCCGGGCTCGCCCTGGCGGCCCTGCTGGTCACGGGCTGGCTTCCTGACCGCCCGACGGCGGAGCCCACCGCCGCCGCCGGAGCCCTGGAGGCTGCAGCCGCCACCCCGGTCACCACCTCCAATGCGGCCCCGGGCACATCCTCGCGCACGGCCACGATCGCCGGCTTCGGCCTGCTCGCCTGCTTCGCGCTCTGGGCACTCAGCGAGGATTCGCTCTGGGCGGTTGCCGCCACCATGGGCGCTGACCAGGCCGGACTCGACGAAACCGGAATGGGCCTGGTACTCAGCCTCTCCACCCTGGGCGGCCTGCTCGGCTCCGCGCTGGTGGGACTGGCCGGACGCCGGCTCGGCCGCACCATTCCGCTGGCCGTTGTCCTCATCGCCGGGGCCGGCATGAAGTTCGTCTCCGGCATGGTGGAGGATTCCGGCCTTTACATGGCCGTCATCATTGCGTGGAACACCCTGTACCTGATCGCCTTCGTCTACATCATCGCGATCGCAGCGGCCCTGGACGCCACCGGCAAGTGGTCCGCTCCGGCTCTTGGTGTCTACCTGATCGGCTCCTCGTTCGCACCGTTCCTCGGCACCGTGATCGCCACATCCGCCGGCTACCAGGTCCTCGGTGTGGTCCTGGCCGTGATGACCCTCCTCCTGCTGATTCCTTTCCTGCTGATTTCGCGCTTCTCGGTGCGGGCCGAAAAGGCCGCGGCAACGGTTCCGGCTCAGCCCGCAGCGGCGGTGTCCTGATGCGCATGCTCTACACCAACTGCAGCGTCTTCACCGCCGCCGCGCCCGCGGATCCCTCCCGCGCCGAGGCCTTTGTGGTCGACGGCGGCCGGTTCAGCTATGTCGGAGACGCCGCCTCCGCGGCGGCTGCGGCCGGTGCCGGCGCGGCCACGGTGGACCTCGGCGGAGCCTTCGTGCTGCCGGGGGTCATCGACGCACACACCCACCTGCTGATGACCGGCCAGGCACTGGGCAAAGTGCAGCTGCGCGACGCCGTGAGCCTTGCCGACCTGCAGGAACGCCTGCGCCAGGCGGTCCGCGACACTCCGGATGCGCCGCGCGTGCTCGGCAGCGGCTGGCTGTACAGCGCCCTGGACGGCGCCGAACCCACCCGCCAGCTGCTCGATGCTGCCGTCCCGGACCGGCCGGTCTATCTTGGCGCCAATGACCTGCACTCGGTCTGGGTCAACAGTGCGGCACTGGCCGAGCTCGGCATCGGGGACAGCACCCCGGATCCCCTCGGCGGGCGGATCGGCCGGGACGCATCCGGGGCCGCAGACGGCCTGCTGTATGAGACGGCGGCGGTGCAGATCGTCTGGCCGGCGCTGGCGAACGCTGCCCGCGATGAAGACCGTGATGCCTGGCTCGAATCGGTCTTCCGGCATTACGCTGCCGCCGGCGTCACCGGAGCGGTGGACATGGCAGTGCAGGACGACGACGTTGCCGCCTTCCGGCGCGCGCTTGCCCGCCATGGCGGAACACTCCCGCTGCGGGTCAAGTGCCACTGGCTGATCCACCGCAGGGAGAACACCGAAGCGAACCTGGCGCAGGTGGCCCAGGTGGCCGAGCTGGCCGCCGAACTCGCCGAAGCCGGAACGGGTCAGTGGCTGCAGCTGTGCGGGATCAAGATCATCATCGACGGTGTGATCGACAGCTGCACCGCGTCAATGAAAGAGCCCTACGCCGACGGAAGCAGCGCCGAACCGATCTGGGACCGGGATTCGCTCTACCCCGTGGTGGTTGCCGCCGACGCCGCCGGTCTGCAGGTTGCCCTGCACGCCATCGGCGACGAAGCCTCCGACATCGCCCTGGATGCCCTGGAAGAGGCCGTGCGGGTGAACGGGCCCGCGCAGCCCGGCCACAGTGCGCGCCGGCACCGGATCGAGCACCTGGAAACCGTCACTGAAGCCAATGTGCAGCGGCTGGCGGACCTCGGCGTCGTCGCTTCCGTCCAGCCGGTCCATGCGGACCCGGCGATCCAGGAGAACTGGCAGGCGGTGGTCGGCGACCAGCGGGTGGGGCGGGCTTATCCCTGGACCGAATTCACCGGCGCGGGTGCCAGGCTGGCGATCAGCACGGACGCGCCCACGGCCCCGTACCAGGCGCTGCCCAACCTGTATGTGGCGGCGACCCGGAAGTCGGCACTGGATCCCGGGCTGCCGGCCAACCTGCCGCAGTACGCGCTGGAGCTGGCCGACGCCATCTGCCATGCCACCCGCGACGCCGCTTACTCCTGCCGCGCCGAGGACAGCCTGGGCCGGATCATCCCCGGACAGCTGGCTGATTTCACCGTCCTGGCCACCGACCCGCTCACTGCCGAGCCAGAGAGCCTGCTGGCCAACACCGTATTACTGACCGTTACCGGAGGCGAAACGGTCTTCGACAACGCTGCCGCTACCCTGAGCTAACCAACCGAAGGAACCCCCGCACCATGTCATTCACACCCCCGGCCATGCCCGCAGAATGGGCTCCCCACAGCAAAACCTGGATGGCCTTCCCCACGCCCAATGACACGTTCGGTGAGGCCGGCAGCAGCACCCTGGACCGTGCCCGCACTGCCTGGTCCGCCGTCGCCCGCACCATTGCCCGCTACGAGCCGGTCACCATGCTGGTGAATCCCGGGGATCTGAGCGCGGCCAAGGACTTCCTCGGCGACGGGATCAATCTGGTGTCCGTTGAGCTGGACGACGCCTGGCTGCGGGATTCCGGCCCCACCTTCACACATGCCGCAGACGGCAGCGTTGCCGCCGTGAACTGGGTGTTCAACGGGTGGGGAGCGCAGGAGTGGGCCGCCTGGGACAAGGACCAGCACCTGGGCAGCTTCGTGGCAGCGGAAGCCGGCGTTCCGGCAGCCTCCAGCACGCTGGTTAATGAAGGCGGCGGGTTCCACGTCGACGGCGAAGGCACCGTCCTGCTCACCGAGACAGTCCAGCTCGATCCGGGACGCAACCCCGGCAGAAGCCGGGACGAGGTGGAAGCGGAGATCCATGCCCGGCTGGGCACCTCCAAAGCGATCTGGCTGCCGCGCGGACTCACCCGGGACTACGACGAGTTTGGCACCCGCGGGCACGTGGACATCGTGGCGTCCTTCGCCGGCCCCGGCACGGTGCTGCTGCACCGGCAGGACGACGCCCGGCATCCCGACCGTGAGGTGATGCAGCAGCTCCGCGCCGTCCTGGAAGACGCCGTGGACGCCCGCGGCCGGAAACTGCAGATCATCGACGTCCCGGCGCCCACCGTGCTCGACGCCGGGGACGGCTTCGTGGACTGGTCCTACATCAACCACTATGTTGGCAACGGCGTGGTGGTGCTCTGTGCCTTCGGCGACGCGAACGATGCCGCAGCAGCTGACATCCTGGGCCGCGCCTACCCCGGCCGCGTCATCGAACTGGTGGATGCACGGGACATCTTTGCCTTCGGCGGCGGCATCCACTGCATCACCCAGCAGCAGCCGGCGCCCCGCGAAACCGATGCTGAAGCCATAAAAGAATCCGCGGCGGGAGCATAATGTTCGACGTCGTTGAAGCGGGCGTCGCCGATCTCCGGGAGGCGCTGGAGTCAGGCAAGGCGACCAGCGAGGAACTTCTCCAGGCGTACCTGGCCCGGATCGAGGCCTACGACCGGCAGGGACCGCGGCTGAACTCCGTCGTTGTGTCCAACCCGGACGCGCTGGCCGAAGCCCGGGCCGCGGACGAGCGCCGTGCCCGCGGTGCCGTGCTCGGGCCGCTGGACGGCATCCCGTACACCGCCAAGAACAGCTTCAAGGTGCGCGGGCTCACCGTGGCCGCCGGTTCCCCGGCGTTCGCCGACCTGGTGGCCGGGCAGGACGCCTTCACCATCGAACGGCTGCGCGACGCCGGGGCGGTGCTGATCGGGCTGACCAACATGCCGCCGATGGCCAACGGCGGGATGCAGCGCGGAGTCTATGGCCGGGCGGAAAGCCCGTACAGCGCCGACTTCCTCACCTCCGCGTTCGCATCCGGCTCCTCCAACGGGTCCGGGACGGCGACGGCGGCCAGCTTCGCGGCGTTCGGCCTCGGTGAAGAGACCTGGTCCTCGGGCCGGGCACCGGCGTCCTGCAACGCGCTGTGCGCCTACACCCCGTCCCGCGGTGTGATCTCGGTGCGCGGAAACTGGCCGCTGGTGCCAACCATGGACGTTGTGGTTCCGCATACCCGCACCATGGCGGACCTGCTGGAGGTCCTCGACGTGATCGTCGCGGACGACGCCGAGACGCGCGGCGATTTCTGGCGGGCCCAGCCGTGGGTGAAGGTGCCGGCAGCCTCCGAGGTGCGGCCGGCGTCGTACCTCGACCTGGCCGAGCCCGGACCCAGCGCCGCGCGCGGCGTCCTGGCGGGCCGGCGGTTCGGGGTGCCGAAAATGTACATCAATGCCGATCCGGACGCAGGCACCGCAGCCGCCGGAGGCAGGGCAGCCGGCATCGGCGGGCCCACGGGGCAGCGCATCCAGACCCGGGATTCGGTCCTGGAGCTGTGGAACGCCGCCCGGCGGGATCTGGAGGCCGCGGGCGCCGAAGTCATAGAGGTGGATTTTCCGGTGGTGACCAACTACGAGGGCGACCGCCCCGGTGCACCGGTCCTCGCCACGCGCGGCCTGGTGAGCCCGGAGTTCCTGCGCAGCGAGATCGTGGACCTCTCGGCCTGGGCCTGGGACGACTTCCTGGCCGCCAACGGTGACCCGGCGCTGAACCGGCTGGCCGACGTCGACGGCACCAGGATTTTCCCGCATCCGGAGGGCGCGTTGCCGGACCGGTACACCGGGTTCGACGATGACATCGCCGAATATCCGGAGCAGGTGCGGAGTCACCCGGTGAACACCTTTACCGAGATTCCGCACCTCGCTGACGGGGTGCGCGGGTTGGAAGAGACACGCCGGATCGATCTCGAGGAGTGGATGGACGGCCTGGGCCTGGACGCGGTGGTGTTCCCGGCAATGGCCGATGTAGGACCGGCCGATGCTGACGTTAATCCCGGCTCAGCGGATCTGGCCTGGCGCAACGGCGTCTGGGTCGCCAACGGCAACCTGGTGCCCCGGCATCTGGGCATCCCCACCGTCACCGTGCCGATGGGAACAATGGCGGACACCGGGATGCCGGCAGGGCTCACCTTCGCCGGGCGGGGCTGGGACGATACGGCGCTGCTCCGGCTGGCTGCGGCTTTCGAAGCGACCGGCTTCGAAGGCACCGGGCTCGGGGCTGGAGGGCTCGGGACCAGCGGGGCCCACAGCCGCCGCACCGAACCGCCCCGGACGCCGCGGCTGGCGTATTAGGCGACGGGCGGAGGGCCTGGGCTGGCTGGGCTGGCTGGACGGGCTGGCCTGGACGGGCTGGCCTGGACTGAGCGGGCTGGGCGGGCTGGGCCCTAAGCCCCCGAGGCCACGAAGCCCAGGCCCTTATCCACCACGTTCGCCGGAGCGCGGCCCTGGAGGTACGCGGTGAGGTTGGCTTCGAACTGGGCGGCGAGGGCGGGCAGATGGGTTTGGGAATCGCCGGAGAGGTGCGGGGTGATCAGCACGTTGTCCAGGCCCCAGAGCGGGTCCGAGGCGGGCAGTGGTTCGGGATCGGTCACGTCCAGCACCGCCCCGGCGATGTCCTTGGCCTCCAGCGCCCGTGTCAGGGCCTCCTGGTCCGCCAGTTCGCCGCGGCCCATGTTCACGAGCACCGCCGTCGGACGCATGGCCATAAGCACCTCCCGGTTCAGCATCTGCCGGGTGTCCGGGGTGAGCGGCGCGGCGAGGACCACGAAGTCGTAGTTCCCGGCCACGGAGGCAAAGTCCGGGCTGGCGTGGATCGCCGCGAAGTCGGCATCCCCGGCCCGGGCGGTCCGGCCCAGCCCGTCGGCTTCGATTCCGACGGCGCGCAGCAGCCGTGCGGTGGTCCGCCCGATGCTGCCCGTGCCGGCGATCAAGGCCCGGCTGCCGGCCAGATTGGCGGTGGGAAAGTACTGCCAGCGGCGGTCCCGCTGGTTTCGGGAAGCCTGCGGGAAGTTCTTGGCGAAGTGGAGGATGCCGGCGAGGGCGTACTCGGCCATCGCCGCATCGAAAATACCGCGGGCGTTGGTCACGGTGACCTCCGAGGCAGCCAGTTCCGGGAAGAGCAGCCTGTCCACGCCGGCGGCCGGAACATGGATCCACTTCAGCGAGTCCGCACGGGACCAGTTCTCCCGCAGTCCGTCGGCAAAGTAGTCCCACAGGTACAGGATTTCGGTGCCGGACAGCGCTGCGGCGAGCTCCGCGGAACCGGAGACCAGGCGGACGTCTGCGAGCGCTTCGATCTGCTCAAGTCCGGTGACCGGGCGGGACCCGGCAAGGATGGTGAGGACAGGTTTGGGCATGCGCTCAGGCTAGGTGATTCCGGCGCCGATCCGTGCATCCGTTACGCCGTCAGGCGCTCCAGTCCCACAGGGCCAGGCTGCTCAGACCCGCGCGGCCAGCATCCCGTCGATGCTCTGCGGCGAGAGCGCGTGGTGGATGGCGAGCATGCTGGCGCCCAGCATCCCGGCGTCGAGCCCGGAGGCGGACTGCACAATCTGCAGGTGCTGCGTGGCCAGGGGCATAGTCCGGGAGTAAATGACCTCCCGCACCCCGGCAATAAAGTGCTCTCCGGTGAGTGCCATCGAGCCGCCGATGACGATCACTGACGGGTTCATCATGCTCAGGCACGCGGACAGGACCGCACCGACGTCGCGCCCGGCCTGCCGGACGGCGTGCACTGCCTCCCGTTCGCCCTGGGCCACCAGCGCGACGACGTCCGGGCCGTCCTCCGCGGGCAGGCCCGCGTCCCGCAGTTTCCGTGCCACCGCCGGCCCGGATGCGAGCGCTTCCAAGCAGCCGAAGTTCCCGCACCGGCACAGCAGATCGGCTCCGTTGGGCACCCGGATATGGCCAATGTCCCCGGCCACCCCGTCCGCGCCGCGGAGCAGTGCGCCGTTGCAGATGATTCCCGCGCCGATGCCGGTGGCGACTTTGACGAAAATCAGGTTCTCGACGTCGGGCCAGGCGGCCTCCCGCTCCCCCATCGACATCACGTTCACATCGTTGTCCACCAGTACCGGCACACCGAAGTGGTCCCCCAGATAGGCGGCAACGTCAAAACCGTGCCAGCCGGGCATGATGGGCGGATTGATCGGCCGGCCCGTACTGTATTCCACGGGTCCGGGCAGCCCGACGCCGACAGCCAGGAGATCACGGCCGGAACGCCCCAGCTGCTGGAGCAGGGCGCTGCCCAGTTCCACCACCGTGTCCAGGACAGTTTCCGGGCCTTCGCTGACCAGCAGCCCGCGGGTGGCGTCCGCGAGGGCGGTGCCGGAAAGATCAGCCACCCCCACCCGCAGGTGGGACGCGCCGACGTCGACGCCCAGGACCACCAGTTTGCCGGCCTGCATCGCAATCTGGGCTGACGGGCGTCCGCCGGTTGAGGCGGCGTCCTCCACCGGAGCTACCAGTCCCAGATCGATCAGCGAATCAACGCGCAGCGCGATGGTGGACCGGGCCGCTCCCACCAGCTCGGCCAGTTCACTGCGGGTGCGGGGCTGGCCGTCACGCAGCAGCTGGAACAGTTCGCTGACGCCGGAGGAGGGCGTGTTCTTCCTTAGATCGACCACTGGGCAATTGAAGCATAGGGATCGGCGGAACTCCGCCGCCAACGGCCGCACCGTGTCCGCCGGAGTGTCATAGCGCGCCCTTGCGCCGGGTTCCCCGGACCGCGAACTTTTGCTGCAGCAGCACGGCCAGCACAATGATCGCCCCCTTGGTGACGGCCTGCACCGAGGTGTCCAGGTTGTTCTGGGTAAACACATTGGTGAGGGTGCTGAAGAGCAGCACCCCCAGGACCGTGCCCACGATGGTTCCCCGGCCGCCGACCAGCAGCGTGCCGCCCACCACCACCGCGGCGATGGCGTCGAGTTCGTAGTAGAGGCCGTGTGTTGAGGTGCCTGCGGTGGTGCGCGCCATCATCATGATTCCGGCAATGCCGGCAGTGAGGCCGGAGAGGATATACAGCCAGACGATGTGCCGTTTGACCTTGATGCCTGCGAGCCGGGCGGCTTCCAGGTTCCCGCCGATCGCCACCGTCCGGCGGCCGAAGGTGGTGCGGTTGAGCAGGAACCAGCCGATGGCGGCCACAACCGCGAAGATCCAGATCAGCAGCGGAACACCCAGCACATTGGAGCGCAGCACCGCCAGGAAGTCCCGTTCGGTGACAATCTGCGTCCTCCGGCCGGAGATCAGTTCCGCGAGGCCCCGCGCGGCGACCAGCATGGCCAGGGTGGCGATAAAAGCCACGACGTTGCCGTAGGCGATGATGGTGCCGTTGACCAGTCCTGCCAGGGCGCCGACGGCGAGGGCCACTACGACCATCAGCAGCCAGCTGCTGTTCTCCGCAGCCAGCTGGACGGAGGTCAGGGTCGCCACCACCGTGGTCAGTCCCATGACCGAGCCGACCGAGAGGTCGATGCCGCCGGCGGTGATCACAAAGGTCATGCCGATGCAGATGACCCCAAGGATGGAGCCGTAGCTCAGGATGGTCAGCATGTTGTTGACGCTCATGAATTGGGAGCCGCTGGTGGCCGCACCAACCGCCACCAGCAGGGCCAGCGCGATGACCAGGCCCAGGCTCCGGGCGCCCGACCCACCCAGTATCCGGCGCCATCCCCCGCGGCTGGCCTCCGCCGGTGCGTCCTCCCCGCTGGGAGGCGGTTCCAGCGTTGTTGTGTTGTTCTCGCTCACGAGGCGTTTCCTTTCAGGACGAGGTCGAGCACACCGTGCTCATCAATGTCGGCGGCGTCTCTCAGTGCCAGGCTCCGGCCGGCGTCGAGGACCAGCACCCGGTCGGCCAGGCCGATGACCTCCTCAATCTCGCTGGAGACCACCACGATGGCCACGCCTTCAGCTGCGAGTTTGCGGATCAGTGAGTAGATTTCGGCTTTGGCGCCCACGTCCACGCCGCGGGTGGGCTCGTCCAGCAGCAGGATCCGGGTCCCGTGGATCAGCCAGCGGGCCAGCAGCACCTTTTGCTGGTTGCCGCCCGAGAGGGTCCTGGCCGGGCGGTCCGGATCCGCCGGCGTCAGATGAAGGGCCGTGGCCTGTTCCCGGGCCGCCTGTTTCTCGGCCCGTTCGTTCAGCAGCCCGCGGCGGGCAAACCGGGCGAAGGTGGAGAGCGTGGCGTTCTTGTAGATCGGTTCTTCCAGGAGCAGGCCCTGGCTTTTCCGTTCTTCCGGGGACAATCCCATGCCCGCGTTGGTGGCGGCCCGCACTGAGCCTGGCCGCAGCTGCCTGCCCTGGACCGATACGCTGCCGGTGCTGGCTTTGCGGGCACCGTAGATGGTTTCCAGGATTTCCGAGCGGCCCGACCCCACCAGTCCGGCCAGGCCCAGAATCTCCCCGGCCCGGACGGAAAAGCTGATGTCCTGGAAAGACCCGGACAGGCCCAGATCCTGTACCTGGAGCAGCACCGGCGCCTCAGCCGGCACCGGTTCCCGGGGCGGATACACGTTGGTGGTTTCGCGTCCGGTCATCAGCCGGACCAGGTCACCGCGGGACACTGATTTCACCGGCAGCGAGGAGGCGGTGCTGCGGCCGTCCTTGATCACGGTGATCCGGCTGCCGATCTGGTCAATCTCCTCCAGCCGGTGCGAAATGTAGACGATCGCGATGCCTTGGGCGGTGAGCTGTCGGATCACCCGGAACAGGTTCGAGACTTCCCCGGAGTCCAGGATGGCGCTTGGCTCGTCCATGATGATCAGGCGGGCATTGCGGGACAGCGCCCGGGCCAGGCTGACAATCTGCTTGCCGGCGGCGGAGAGGCTGCCCACTTCCGTGCCCGGCGAAAGCTCCTGGTGGCCCAGCCGCTGCAGCAGGGTGCGGGTCTCCTGCCGGGCATCCCTGACCCGCAGCACTCCCCCGCGGGCATTTTCGTGGCCCAGGAAGATGTTCTCCGTAACGTTCAGCCCGCCCACCACGTCCAGCTCCTGGTACATGGTGGCAATCCCCAGGTCCAGCGCCGCCGTGGGCGAGGCCAGGTCCACGGGCTCGCCCTCCCAGCGGATCTCCCCGCCGTCGGGCTGGTGCACACCGGAAAGCGCTTTGATCAGCGTGGACTTTCCGGCGCCGTTCTGGCCCAGCACGCAGTGCACCTCCCCCGGGAGCACCTCCAGATCAACCCCCTGCAGCGCCCGGACTCCAGCGAAGCTCTTGCTGAGATTCCGCACAACAAGCAGCGGCTTTACGGGTGTTGGGGCAGCGCTGGCCGTCGACATGGAAGGGAGCATACACACTTATGTCGATGACCAGTAGTATCTTGCAGTTTTTTCGGCGGACTTCTGTTAGTGTGACGGCCATCACGATGAGGTGCGGGGTGCGGAACAGTGCCTGCTTGCCTCTTCTGGACGTGCAAGACCCCATCAACGGAGGAGAAAACCATGCAGGCAGCACGCATGTCGGGCCGGAGGCAGCTCGTAACCACCGCGGTGTTCATCGCCGTCGGCGGGCTCGTCCTCACCGGATGTTCCAGCGGCGAAGAGACCAGCAGCGACCCGACCAACAATTCAGTGGAAGGCAACCAGGCCGAGGGCGACACCGTTGTTATCGGTTTCTCCGGTCCGGCTGCCGACCACGGCTGGCTCGGAGCCATCAACTCCGCGGCCCTCGCCGAAGCGGAGAAGCTCCCGGACGTTGAACTGCGGGTGGCGGAGGGCACCAACGACGCCAATCTCCAGATCAGCCAGGTGGAGCAGTTCATCAACGAGGGCGTGGACGCCATTGTCCTGCTGCCCACCGACGGCGCCGCACTGACCGACGTCGCCACCCGGGCTATGGAAGCCGGCATTCCGGTGATCAACGTGGACCGGGAGTTCTCCAGCCCCTTCGCCGCGCGCGCCACCGTCCTCGGCGACAACTACGGCATGGGTGTCAGCGCCGGAACGTATATCTGCGAGCAGCTGGGCGACCAGCCCGACGCCGTGGTGGCGGAAATCGCCGGCATCGACTCGCTGCCACTCACCCAGGACCGCAGCGCCGGGTTCAAGGACGCGCTGGAGGGCTGCGGACTGGAGGTCACCAACCGGGTCGCAGCCGACTTCACTGTCCAGGGCGGGGAGGCTGCTACTTCACAATTGCTCGCGGCCGCCCCGGAGATTGATGCGCTCTGGAACCACGACGACGATCAGGGCATCGGTGTCCTGGCCGCCATTGACGCCGCCGGGCGGGACGAGTTCATCATGGTCGGCGGGGCAGGCTCCGCCAACGCGATGCGGGAAATCCAGGCCGGCGACGGCGTGCTCAAGGCAACGATCATCTATCCCTCCACCCAGGCCGCGGACGGCATCCGGCTGGCCCGGCTGGTGGTTCAGGACAAGGCCATGAGTGATCTGGTGGAGATCGAGGTCCCCAACCGGATTGTCCTGAACGCACCCGTGGTCACCAGCGAGAACGTGGAGAAGTACCTTCCCACCGCGTTCGAGTCGTAGGTCCCGGCCGGGAGGGCGCCCTGACCCGGGGCGCCCTCCCGGCCCAACCCACGCCCCCGGAGAACAACAGCGGGAAGTCCGCGGAAGCAAGGAGAAAAGATGGACGTCGAAAAGCCACTGCGGGTGGCGCTGATAGGCCACGGATTTATGGGCGCAGCCCATTCCCAGGCGTGGCGGGTTGCTGGAAGGTTCTTCGATCTCCCGCGCCAGCCCCGGATGACGCTGCTGGTGGGCAGGGATGCCGCCCGCACGGAAGCCTCCGCCCGGAAATGGGGCTGGGAGCAAACCTCCACGGACTGGGAGGAAGCCGTGCAGCGGGAGGACATCGACGTCGTCGACATCGTCACGCCGGGCGCCTCCCACGCGCAGATCGCCATCGCCGCACTGCAGGCGGGCAAGCACGTGCTGTGTGAGAAACCGCTGGCCAACACGGTCCAGGAAGCGCAGGAAATGGCCGACGCCGCCGCCCGGGCAGCTGCCCACGGCACCCGGGCGATGGTGGGGTTCACTTACCGCCGGCTCCCGGCCGCAGCACACGCCCGGGACCTGGTGGCAGCCGGCGCCATCGGCACCGTACGGCAGGTGCGGGCCGCTTATCTGCAGGACTGGCTGGTGGACGCCGAGGCGCCGCTGACCTGGCGGCTGGACCGGGAGCAGGCCGGCTCCGGTGTCCTCGGTGACCTTGGCGCCCACGCCGTGGACCTGGCCCAGTACGTGACCGGCCAGCAGCTCACCGAAGTCAGTGGAACCCTCGAAACCCTGGTGGCTACCCGCCCGCTGCCGGCCGGCGCCGCCGTTCCCGGAAGCACGGGCCTGGGCGCGGCCGCAGGCACCGGCGAGCGCGGACCGGTCACGGTGGATGATGCCGCCTACTTCAGCGGCCGCTTCGGAGACGGCGTGCTCGGCTCCTTCGAGGCCAGCCGGATGGCCACCGGCCGCAAGAATTCCCTGCGGCTGGAGGTCTCGGGCAGCCTGGGCGCCGTGAGCTTTGACCTGGAGGACCTGAATTTCCTGGACTTCTACGACTACACCGCCCCGCCCGCGAGGCAGGGCTTCACGCGGATCATGGTCACCGAACCCGTGCATCCGTATGTCTCCGCGTGGTGGCCGGCCGGCCATTCCCTGGGCTATGAGCACGGTTTTGTCCACCAGGCCAAGGACTTCGTGGAGGCCATTGCCGCTGGAACCCAGCCCGCGCCGTCGTTCGCTGACGGGTTCCAGGTCCAGCAGGTGCTCGACGCCGTTTCCCGCAGTTCCGGCAAGTCCAGCGTCTGGACCCCGGTGCAGTAGCCCCTTCCCGCTTACGCAAGGAGTTCTTATGTCCCGCCCAGTCACCCTGTTCACCGGCCAGTGGGCCGACCTGCCCCTGGAGGAAGTGGCCCGGCTCGCGTCCGGCTGGGGCTACGACGGCCTGGAAATCGCCTGCTGGGGAGACCATCTGGATCCCTGGCGCTGGGATGACGAGTCCTACCTCCAGGGCCGGTTGGCGATCCTGGAAAAGTACAACCTCAGCGTGTACGCGATTTCCAACCACCTCAAAGGCCAGGCCGTCTGCGACGATCCGATCGACCAGCGCCACCGGGACATCCTCCCGGACCGGGTCTGGGGCGACGGTGAACCCGAAGGGGTCCGGCAGCGGGCCGCGGAGGAAATGAAGCACACCGCCCGGCTGGCCGCGGCCCTGGACGTGAAGACGGTCATCGGGTTCACCGGTTCCTCCATCTGGAAATACGTGGCGATGTTCCCGCCGGTGTCCGCGGCGGCCATCGACGCCGGCTACCAGGACTTCGCCGACCGCTGGAACCCCATCCTGGATGTCTTCGACGAGGTGGGCGTGCGGTTCGCGCATGAGGTCCATCCCAGCGAAATCGCCTACGACTACTGGACCACCCAGCGGGCCCTGGAAGCGATCGGCCACCGGCCGGCGTTCGGGCTGAACTGGGATCCCAGCCACTTCGTCTGGCAGGACCTGGATCCGGTCAGCTTCCTCTGGGACTTCCAGGACCGGATTTACCACGTGGACTGCAAGGACACGAAGAAGCGCATGGGCAACGGGCGCAACGGCCGGCTCGGCTCCCACCTGCCCTGGGCCGACCCGCGGCGCGGCTGGGACTTCGTCTCCACCGGTCACGGCGACGTGCCCTGGGAGGACGCGTTCCGGATGCTCAACAGCATCGGCTACGAGGGGCCGGTGTCCGTGGAATGGGAGGACGCCGGCATGGACCGCCTGGTGGGAGCGCCGGAGGCCCTGGCGTTCGTGCGGTCCCTGGCCCTCGATCCGCCGCAGGCTGCCTTCGACGCTGCCTTCTCCTCCCGCTGACTTCCTCGCACTGAAGGGAGGGACCCGGCGCCATCGATGTGACGCCGGGTCCCTCCTTTCGTGCTGCCAGCCGGCGGCTATGACCAACTGGCAGCTGCTAGCTGGTCATAGCCCCTAGCGGCGGGAGTTGCCCCGGTAGGAGGCCCAGTGCTGGCGTCCGCCGTCGTCGCCCCGTCCCCAGTTGGCCTGGTGCCCCCGGTTACCCTGGTGGCCCCAGTGTCCGCGGTCCCAGTCAGCCCGTTCACCGTGGCCCTTGCCGTGCCCATGGCCGTGGCTGTGTTCGTGCTTGCCATGGCCCGGCCGGTCGCAGCCGATGGTGATGTAGCCTTCCAGCCGGATGTCCTCGACGGAACTGCCAACGTAGATCGGGACCCTGCCGGTGGGAGTGACCCAGCCGTCAGTTTCCACGTCCCAGTACTGCAGCGAGCGCGGATCGAGCTGGATCTCCAGCCGGCCCCGCTCCCCCGGCGCGAGGGTGATGCTGCCGTACCCGGCGAGCTGCTTGGGCGGTGTCGGCACCTCGGTGGGCAGGGTGCCCACG
This sequence comes from Arthrobacter sp. Helios, assembly GCF_023167125.1. Lineage (NCBI taxonomy): Bacteria > Bacillati > Actinomycetota > Actinomycetes > Micrococcales > Micrococcaceae > Arthrobacter > Arthrobacter sp. Helios. The sequence goes on along the minus strand of NZ_CP095402.1, from coordinate 292,463 downwards.
TACACCTGCACCGTTTCCCGGCCCGTGGTCTGCCCGGTGTTCCGGACCTTCAGCGAGACGGAGGCCTTCGGCTCCTCGGCGTCGGGATCCACCCGGCGGCCGGTGTCCAGCCGGCCGTAGTCGAACTCGGTGTAGGACAGGCCGTGGCCGAAGGGGAACAGCGGCACCGCCCCCTGGGCCAGATACGCCTTGTAGCCCACGAACACCCCTTCGGTGTAAGGCACCACCGGATCCACGATCGAGATCAGATCGAACGGGTTCGGCGGGCCGACCGTGACGGCCTGCTCGTCGCTGACCGGGAAGGTCACGGGGAGTTTGCCGGAGGGGTTGATGTCTCCGAACAGCAGCCCTGCCACCGTAATGCCCTGGCTCTGGCCCGGGTACCAGGTTTCCAGCACCGCCGGCACCTGGTCGATCCACGGCATGGTCACCGGGCCGCTGGTCGCGAGCACCACAATGGTGTTCGGGTTCACGGCGGCGACGGCGCTGATCAGCCGATCCTGGTCCTGCGGCAGGGTCAGCGAACCGCGGTCCGCGGCCTCACCGGTGTAGTCCCGGGCCACCACGACGGCGACGCTGGAGCTGGCGGCCAGCTCCACCGCCTCGGCGAAGGCCGGAGCAACCACGTCCTCCTGCGGAGTCCAGCCGAAACGGATCATCGCTCCGGGCTGGTCGTTCAGGCCGCCGTTGAACTGGTTGGGCGCATCGGTGGTGTAGTCGATGCGCACGGCCAGGGTTTGGCCCGCAGTGAGGTCCACCGTGATTTCCTGGGTGGTCAGGGTCGGCGCCGGGTTGGTGATGACCTGCTGGTCATCCAGGAACAGCTGCGCGGCACCCAGGTTGGTCAGCGAGAAGGTGTACGGCGCCGTGGCCGGGGCCACGATCGAGCCGGTCCAGCGCGCGGAGATCGGCTGGGAGGCCAGGACCGGGCCGATGCCGGGGACCTGGGAGGTGTTGATGGTGTCGTTGGAGATGCCGGTCCGCAGGTTGACCTGTTCCTCGGTGCGGGCCAATTCCGGCTCGCCTTCGAAGTTGTTCAGCCCCAGCCGGTATTCGGCGTTGACGTTGGTGAGCACTCCGCTGGGAACCGGCGGAGGGCCCGGAATCGTGTCCGCCAGGGACACCGGATCTGTCCCGGCTGCTGTCGTCACGGTGCCGCCTGCCCGGGCGGTGATGCCGTCCAGGATGGTGGTCAGCCGGGCCGGGTTGGGAATGGCACCGCTGCCGCCGCCGTCGATGTACCAGTCGACGTCCGCGCCGATCAGCCCGACGCTCGGCACCGCGTCATCCAGCGGCAGGGCGCCGTCGTTCTTCAGCAGCACCGCCGCCTGTGCGGCGACCTGCTCGGCGACCCCGGCATGCTGGTCCAGCATCGTGTCCGGAATGGGCGGTTCGGCCGGCTGCGGGTTCTCGAAGGATCCCGGCGGCGGGTTGTCCACGATTCCGAACTGGAACATGGTCAGCGCGACCCGGCGGGCGGCGTCGGTAATCCGGTCCTCCGGTACGGTCCCGTCCAGGACCGCCTGCAGCAGGTTGTCGCCGGAGAATTCGTCGCCCGGGCCGGATACGTCCAGCCCGGCGGCGTAGTCGGCGAAGCTGTGGGCGGCGTTGAAGTCGGAGGAGACGAAGCCCTGGAAGCCGAGCTGGCTCTTGAGGACCTGGTTCAGCAGGGTGTCATTGCCGCAGGCATATTCGCCGTTGACCTTATTAAAGGAGCACATCACCGCTCCGGCGTTGCCGTCCTGGATCACGCTGGCCCAGGGCCGGGTGTAGGTCTCCTGCAGGGTGCGTTCGTCCACCTGCACGTCCACGTGGCCGCGCCGGGTTTCGAAGTTGTTCAGGTTGTAGTGCTTCACCAGGGCGGACACCTGGGCATCCTGTTCACCGATCACCTGGTTGGTGGCGGTGTCCCCGCTCAGCAGCGGATCCTCCCCCAGGTCTTCCCACATCCGCCCGTTATACGGGGTGCGGACCAGGTCCATGGTCGGCCCGGCAATCGCGTTGTAGCCGGTGGTCCGGGCCTCTTCGCCGGAGACGTGCCCGTAGGCCTGGGCCAGCTTGGGATTAAAGGTGGAGGCCAGTCCGACACCGACCGGAAGCGCCGTCGTCGGGGTCGATTCCAGCGCCAGCCCGCAGCAGCCGTCCTTGCTGCGGATCGGCGGGATGCCCAGTTCCGGCAGCCCGGGCCCGCCGCTTTGGATCAGCAGCGTGACTTTCTGCTCCAGCGTCATCACCGCGATCAGAAGGTCCGCGCGTTCCTCCGGCGGCAGGCTGGGGTCCAGCCACGGCTGGTCCTGGGCCGGGGCCGGGGCATCGGCGGGAATCTGGGCCGCCGCAGCTTGGTCCTCCGCCGCGGACTCCGAATCCGGAAGTCCGACAGCACCGGCCGGCGGCAGGAAACTTGTGGTGGCGAGCAGGGTTCCCGCCAAAACGGCGATCCCCTTGGTGAGTATTCGATGTCTGGGGTTTCGTCGTCGGGGGATGCGGCTGGTTTGGATGCGATGCAAGGGTGGAGTGCTGACTCTGCTTTTTCGCTGCATGGTGGTTCCCTCATACGGGCCGCGTTCACCCCCTGGGCGCGGCGGCTACCGCTCGGACTCCGCAGTGTGACCTGTGCGGGTGATGCACGGCGGGGGCACCTCGGCTTCTGACAGGCATTGGCCTTCCCCCAGCTTGGGTGTTCCCACCGCGGCTCCCTCCGATCCCTCATGCTGATCGGCGGGTGCAGGAAGGACGGTATGAGTGGGTCCCGAACCGGTCAACCGAGGTTGCCCGGCGGCGGGGTTTTGGGGCGTGATTGGGTGTGCGGGCGCCCCGGAAACTAGGACCAGTGAATCGGCACCGCAAGCCGGCGCTGCTCCGGGCTCGCCAGCCCGGGAACCTCAAGCCCGCGGTCCTGCAGACCGCGCTGCTCCAGCAGGTGCAGCAGCATCTCCACAGCCTGCCGGCCGATCTGGATGCCGTCCACGTCCACGGAGGGGACGCCGGCGGAGCCCAGGGCACGGGCGATCCGGGAATCACCGCTGACCACCAGGTCCTGCGGCACGGCGAATCCGCGCAGCCGCAGGGCATACATGAGGCCCAGGGCGATCGGGGAGGCATATACCAGGACGGCGGTGGCTCCGGAGGCAAGGACGTCGTCGACCAGCCGGATGCCGCTTTCCGCGAGCGGCGGCAGCGGACCCAGCACGGTCAGCTCCGCTCTGCCGGCCAGCGCCTGCGTGATGGCACGGGTGCGCATGCTGTCCGGCCAGGAACCCCCGGGCCCGCCGACGTAGGCGATCCGGGTGTGGCCGCGGTCCGCGAGTTCCCCGGCCAGCCGGCCGAACGCTTCCGCAGTGTCTGCCACGACGGAGGGCATGCCGGGAACTTCGCGCTCGATCAGCACGGTGGGGGCCAGGGACTCGGCGTGGCGCACCATGTCCTGGCTGGCCTGGGAGGCGTTGAGGATCAGCCCGTCCACCTGCCCGGCGAGCCGGTCGATGCCGCGCTGGTCTGCCGGGGAGGCCAAACCGCTGACGGCGATGGTGAGGTGGTTGCCGGATTCCTCCGCCGCTGCCTGCGCGCCCTCGATGATCGGAGCGAAGAAGGTGTTCTGCAGGCTCGGGACCACCAGGGCCAGCAGCCCGGTGCGGCCCCGGGCCAGGGCGCGGGCGATGCGGCTGGGCTGGAAGCCAAGGGAGTCGGAAGCGGCCCGGACCCGTTCGATGGTCTCGCGGGCCACCAGTTCCGGCCGGCCCAGGGCGCGGGAAGCGGTCGCCTTGGACACGCCTGCCAGCGCGGCGACGTCGTCCAGTGTTGCCATGGTTCCCCCTATTTCCCTAGCGCGTAACTCTACCGCCGGGTGGGTGGCGTGTGCCGCATGTGAAGCCGGTTAACAAACCGGAAACACGATCCTACTAGGGTAAGGTGCAATCGGTTCCACAACCGGTTTCATTCACGCGGTTGATAACCGTTTTGATCGTTTGTCCGTTTGATCGATTCGTCTGCCTGGCCGAACCGGTCCGCCCATATTGATTCGGGGATAACGCCGTATGCTGCGCAGACCCAAGCTCCTGATTGCGCCGGGAGCCGTTGTGCTGGTGCTGGGATTCGCCATCCCCGCGCTGATCATGATCTTCAGCCCGCCCGGCTCCGGCCCGGCCGAGGTCCTCAGCCGGCTCTGGCAGATGCTCGGCGACCCGTATGACCTGGCGATCATCGGCCGGACCCTGCTCTACGGGCTGACCGTCACCGGCCTGTGCATCGTCCTGGGCTTCCCGATCGCGTTCCTGCTGGCCCGCTCCAACTCCCGGTTCGCCGGCGTCTGGCTGGCCCTGGCGATCTTCCCGCTGCTGCTGAGCAACGTGGTCCGCACCTTCGGCTGGCTGGTCATCCTGGGCAGCAACGGCGCCGTCGGCCAGCTGATTGTCGCCCTGGGCCTCAGCGAACGCGGCCCGCAGCTGCTCTACACGCCGCTGGCCGTGATCCTGGGCATGCTGCAGCTGTTCCTGCCGCTGGCGATCATCACCATTTACTCGGCCATCGCGCAGGTGGACCGCAACCTGGACGACGCCGCCCGCGGCCTGGGTGCCACCCGTACCCGCACGCTGTGGAGCATTGTCGTTCCGCTGTCCCTGCCCGGCATCGTCGTCGCCGCCACACTGGTGTTCGCGGGTGCGGCCACCGCCTACACCACGCCATACCTGCTCGGCGGAACCGGCCAGCGGGTGCTCTCCACCCAGCTCTTCACCTACTCCTCGGTGACCGTTGACTGGCAGGCGGCCTCGGCCACCGCGCTGATTATGACGGTGCTGGTGTTCCTGGTCTCCGGACTCTCCGCTGTGCTCGGCTCGCGAAAGGGCAGGGTCGATTGAAAACCCACCGTATGAAAACCCGCAGCATGAAAACCCGTCCCGTCCTGCTAGCCCTTGCCGTCATCGGCTACGTCGTGATGATCGTTCCGATCCTGTTCGTGGTGATGACGTCCTTCACCGCTGGACGCACGCTGGCGTTCCCGCCCACCGGATTCTCGCTGCAGTGGTTCGAAAAGGCCCTCTCCTACGGTCCGTTTATGGAGTCCCTGACCTCCTCGCTGCTGCTGGCCGTGGTGTCCACCGTCCTGGCGCTGCTGCTTGGCGTTCCGGTGGCCCTGGCCATTGCGCGCAGCAAGCTGGCCGGCAAGTCCGCCATCCAGACCTTCTTTGCCTCTCCGCTGATCGTGCCGGAGCTGGTGATCGGGCTGGCGCTGTACCAGCAGCTGGTCATCACCCTGCGCGCGGATACCTTCTGGGTGCTGCTGATCGGCCATGTGGTCATCCTGATGCCTTACACCGTCAGGGTCACCGGCTCCACGCTGGTGCTCAGCGACCTCAGCATTGAAGACGCCGCCCGCGGCCTGGGTGCCACACCGCTGCACACGTTCCGGACGGTCACGCTGCCGCTGATGCGGCCGGGCCTGATTTCCGCCGCGCTGCTGAGCTTTATCACTTCGTTCAACAACGTCCCGCTATCCCTGCTGCTGCAAAGCCGGGATTTCAGCACCTTCCCGATCACCATGCTGGATTACGTCCAGCAGTCCTACGACCCCATGATCGCCGCCATGTCCACGCTGATCATGGCCGGCACGGTAATCATCGCCATCATCGCCGAGCGGACCGTGGGCTTCGCCAAAATCTTCGGAGGTATCAACTCGTGAGCACGCCCGCAGCAGAATTCGTGAACGTGAGCCAGAACTACGGCGGTTCGCTGGCCGTGGATTCCATCAACCTGCAGATCGAGGAGGGGAAGCTGACCACCCTGCTCGGTCCCAGCGGCTGTGGCAAAACCACCAGCCTGCGCATGCTGGCCGGCTACCTGCAGCCCACTGCCGGGCAGATCATCATCGGCGGCTCGGACGCCACGAAGCTTCCGCCGGAGAAGCGGAACCTGGGCATGGTCTTCCAGTCCTACGCCCTCTTCCCGCACCTGACCATCGCGGACAACGTCGGCTACGGCCTGAAGCTGCGCAAGGTGCCTGCCGCGGAGCGCAAGGCCCGGATCGCCGAATGCCTGGACATGGTGGGCCTGGGACACCTGGCCGAGCGCAAGCCCAAGGCCCTTTCCGGCGGCCAGCAGCAGCGTGTGGCGCTGGCGCGCGCGATCGCCATCCGGCCCCGGCTGCTGCTCCTCGATGAGCCCCTTTCCAACCTCGACGCCCGGCTGCGGGTGCAGATGCGCGCCGAGATCCGCCGGATCCAGTCCGAGACCGGGCTGACCGTTGTGCTGGTCACCCACGACCAGGACGAAGCGCTGGAAATGTCCGACTCCATGGTGCTGATGCGCGCCGGGAAGATCGAGCAGACCGGTTCCCCGTCCGAGATCTTCACCCGGCCCGGCAACCGGTTCGTTGCCGACTTCCTCGGTTACGAAAACTTCCTGGAACTGCCCGCCCGCGGCCTGGTCACTGTCCGGCCCGAACACCTGCGCCTGGTGGCTCCGGATCAGCCGGCGGCCGACGGCGGTGTGCTGCTGGACGCCGTCGTCACCTCGGTGGCCTACCGCGGCACCGACGAAATTGTCACCGCCGCTGCCGGCGGCAACGATCTGAAGGTGGCAGTGCACCGCAACTCGCAGAGCGCGTCGCTTCCGGCGCTGCGCCCGGGTGACCCGGTCACCATTTCGGCGGCTGCCGGGGACATCGTGTCCCTGCCCGACGACGTCGTCCCCTCCCCCGTTACTGCTTCTTCAACCGCTCCGTCGCCCGCCGCCTAGCGGGACGGTGACTCACCGCGACGGCGGCACCTGCCGCCGTCGTCGTCCCGGTTTTTCCAGAGATTTGCCAGATTTCCGCTTGCCCTGAACCTACGCGGCGCACCCGCGCCGGGTACCACCGAAAGGAAACGAAACACCATGTCACTCCCCCGCAACCGCGCAGCCAAGCTCGCTGCTGCCGCCTCGGTGGCCGTCACCGCCGCCCTCGTCCTGTCCGGCTGCGGCGCTTCCAGCGACGCTGCCGGGGAGTCCAAGACCCTGGTCCTGAGCGCTTTCCCGTTCGGTGTGGAAGCGTTTGAGGAAGCCGTGGTGAAGCCCTTCGAAGCGAAGACCGGCATCAACGTGGAGATCGAAACCGGCTCCAACGCGGACCGGCTCTCCTCCCTGGACCTCGCCGGCGGTGATGCCGGCATCGACGTGATGCTGATGTCCGATTTCTACGCCGCCATGGGCGAGGAAAAGGGCCTGTTCCAGGCCGTCGACGCGGCGAAGGTCCCGAACCTGGACAACATCGCGGACTTCGCTATCTCGGATGACTTCTCCGGTCCGTCCTACAGCTACCAGCTCAACGGCGTGATGTACCGCACCGGCGACGTGAGCGCCGAGGAAGCCGCCAGCTGGGACCTCTACGGTGACGACTTGTACGCCGGCCGGCTGGCCTTCCCGGACATCTCCACCACCGGCGGCCAGCTCTCGGTGACCGCAGCGGCCGCCACCTACGGCTCCGACCCGTACGACATCGATGCCGCCCTGGGGAAGATCGGCGGCTGGGCTCCGAACATCCTGAAGTTCGTCTCCTCCTCCACCGAAATCACCAACCTGCTGGTGCAGGGCGAGATCGTTGCCTCCCCCACCCTGAACGGTTTCGCCACCGATCTGATCGAATCCGGCGAGCCGATCGCCTGGACCGCCACCGATACCGGCCGCTACATGGCCACCAACCGGGTGCTGATCCCGTCCGGCGCCGAGAACGTCGACGCCGCCCACGAATTCATCGACTACCTGCTCTCCGCTGAAGCCCAGACCGCTTCCGCTGAGCTGGTCGGCGACCTGCCTGTGAACCCGGACGCGACCGTTCCGGATTCCCTGACCGCCGTCGTCGGCGATATTGCCAATGACCCGATCGCGGCCGGCTTCTCCACCCTGGACTTCCCCACCATCGTGGCGAACTACGACTCCTGGGTAGACCGCTTTGCCCGTGAGGCCTCCTCCAAGTAACTCCGGTCCGGGATTTTCCCGGTCCCAGCAATTCCCCCGGTGCGGGCCGGAAACGGCCCGCACCCTGTTCGCCTGCATTGACCGCACCAAACGCACCAACCCGTACTGAACGCATTAACCCGCACTGAACCCGCACCGAAAGTCAGGACGCATGACCATCACCGCTCCCCTCCCGCCGGAGGCAGTCCAGCCTGAGGCCACCCCGGAAACGTCGGCCCTGCAGCAGTTCGCTGCCCGGCTGCCGAAGACCGATCTGCACTGCCACCTCATCGGCACGGTCCGGGCCACCACCTTCGCCGAGCTGGCCGCCAAGGCGGGCCTGGAGCTGCCGGAGGATCCGGAGACGATCTTCGCGAACATCTCTTCCGTGATGCGGGACTTCACCCCGTACGAGAATGCCCGGATTCCGATTGTGGAGGACTACTCCCTGGACCCCGACGGCGACCGGTACTCACTGTTCCAGGCCTCCGACTGGGTCATGCAGTCCCTGACCGAAGCTGCTGACCTCACACGCATCACGTATGAGGCGTTCGAGGCCGCGCACCGCACCAGCAATACCCGCCACCTGGAATTGTTCATCGACGACGTTCCGCCGAACCTCACCGAGCTCGGCTACGCCGGATGCGTGGAAGCGTATGCGGAGGGCATCCGGATGGCGGAGCGCGACTTCGGGATGAGCGGCCGGCTGATCGTCGGCATCGACCGCAGCAAGGACGGCGCCTACGCCGTGCGCCGCGTCCAGCAGATCCTGAACGCTCCGCACGAGTACGTGGTGGGCATCGGTCTGGACAACCTGGAAACGGCCGGTCCGCCCGAGCGGTTCGAAGCTGCGTACCAGCTGGCCGGCAAGGGCGGGCTGAAGCGCACCGCGCACTCCTCGGAGCATGCTCCGGTGGCCATCAATACGATCACCTGCCTGGACCTGCTGGGCTGCGACCGGATCGACCACGGTTACTTCGTGATGGAGGACGACGCCGTGATCGCCCGGGTGCGCGAGGACCAGACCCCGTTCACCGGCATCTTCACCACCTCCCGCCGGTCCTGGCGGCCGTGGCGGCGCGCCTCGATCAAGGCCATGGTCGACGCCGGCTTGAACGTCATCCTCGCCTCGGACGATCCGGGGATGTTCCCCACCAACCTGGCCAACGAGTACCGGATCGCCGTCGACGATCTCGGTCTGGACCGCGCCTGGCTGCGGAAATCGGCGCTGGCCGGCGCTGACGCCTGCTGGCTGCCCGACGCGGAGAAGGCTGCGCTGAAGGCGTCCATGACGGCGGAGATTGATGCGCTGGAGAAGGAACTGTTCGGCTAATCCGGACTGACACCTGATCTAACAGCGGAAAGGGCCGCCCGGTGGTGATCCGGGCGGCCCTTTCGCGTCACGGGGTGGGTCGGGGGCTGGGGTCAGGCTACAACTGCGCCAGGTCCGGAACCCGGCGCGCATACCCGGTGGCCTGCTCGAACGCGTGCGCCACCTGCAGCAGCGCAAAATCCTCGCCGTGATTCATCACCATCTGCAGTCCCACCGGCAGCCCTGATGCGCTGAACCCGGCCGGCATGGACAGCGCCGGCAGCCCGGTCGCGGAAATAAGGCAGGCCGACCGCATCCAGTCCAGATAGGTAGGGAGTTCCTCGCCGTTGATGCTGGCTGGGTAACGCTGCGCGGCATCGAAGGGCAGCACCTGCGCGGCCGGGGCCAGCAGCACATCGTATCCGGTGAAGAACTCCTGCACTTTCAGCTCCAGCCGGGTGCGGGCGACTGCCGTATCGGCAACGTCCTGCCCGGTCAGCGCCCAGCCCTGCTCCACATTCCAGCGGACCTCGGGCTTGATCGACTCCGGATGCTCCCGGACCAGATCGCCGAGGTTCTGCACGAATTCCAGCGCCCGCGTGTTCCGGAACACCAGGTCCGCGTCCCGGAGGTCCGGACAGGCCTGGGTGACGTCCGCGCCCAGCTCCGCGAAGACCGCCAGCTGGGCTTCCAGGACGCGCAGCACTTCCTTCTCCACCGGAATCCCCAGCCCGAAGTCCGGGGTCCAGGCCACGCGCAGCCCGGTCAGGTCCCGCTCCAGCGGCTGAGCGAACACCTCCGGGCCGATCGACGGATACCCCGCCCGGAAACCAAGCCTGCCGCCGGAACCCGTCAAGGATCCGGGCACCGGCCCGGCGATGGCCTGCAGCATCAGCGCGATGTCCGCCACCTCGCGGGCCATCGGTCCGCTGCGGCCCAGCCAGCTCCACAGGTCCTTCGCCGGCCAGGCCGGCACCGTTCCGGCGGAGGGCCGGAAGCCCACCACGTTGCAGAACGACGCCGGAATCCGCAGTGACCCGCCCATGTCACTGCCGTCGCTGATCGGCTGGATCCGGGCCGCCAGAGCGGCCGCCGCGCCACCGCTGCTCCCGCCCGCGCTGCGGTCCGGGGCGTACGGGTTGGTGGTGGTGCCGAAGACCTCGTTGAAGGTGTGCGACCCGGCGGCGAACTCCGGCACGTTGCTCTTGCCCGTGGTCACAACCCCGGCGGCCTTCAGCCGGGCAATGATCAAATCGTCGGCGTCTGGCACAAAGTCCTGAAACAGCACCGACCCCTGCGTGGTGCGCAGGCCCTTGGTGTTGTGGGTGTCCTTGTGCGTCATCGGCAGCCCGTGCAGCAACGGCAGCTCCTCCCCCTGCCGTCCGGCCGCCGCGGCCCGCTGGTCGGCGGCCGCGGCAAGCGCCAGTGCGCCCTCCGGATCCAGGGTGATAACCGCATTGATCTGCGGATTCACCGCCTCGATCTGTGCCAGGTGCGCGGCCAGCGCCTCCCGCGCCGAGATGGCGCGGGAGCGCAGGGCGGAGGACAGTGCGGCGGCGGACATCGCCTGGATCTCGGCGGTGGACGACGACGGCGCGGGCTGGCTCCCGGCCGGCGACGGCGCGGGCTGGCTTCCGGCCTGCGCCTGCCCGACCGCCGCCTGCCCTGTCGCCCGCGACGCGCCGCCCGCTGCTGCCCCGGAATTCGCCATGCTCAGGCCTGCGTTCCCGTACCCAGCCGGCCGGTCAGGGCCGCCAGCGCGGCAGCCAGCCCGGTGCCCAGCGTGGGCTCGAGTTCGGGAGCGAACTCCGGTGAGTGGTTCCCGGCAACCAGCTCGCCGGCGTCGACCCTTTCGCGTTTAGTGGAGCCGAACATCCAGTACACCGAGGGCACTCCGATTGCGTCGGCCAGCAGACCGAAGTCCTCGCTGCCCATCACCGGCGGAACCTCCTTCACGTTCTCCTCGCCCAGGGCCGCGCGCAGGCCGGGAAGCAGCCCGGCGGTGGTCTCCGGATCGTTGTAGCAGCGCGGGAAGCTGGAGATCTCCTCGATCAGCGGTTCCGGGGCGCCGGAGGCAGCGGCCTCGGCGGCGATAATCCGGCGCAGCGCACCCAGCACGTGCTCCCGCACCTCAGGTTCGAAGGTGCGCACGTTGACCGTGAACTCGGCGCTGCCGGGGATGATGTTCTCCTTCAGGCCGCCGTGGAAGGTGCCCACCGTAATAACGGCGGAGTCCCGGGCCGGCACCTCGCGGGAGAGGATGGTCTGGATCCGCACCACCATGTGGGCGCCGAGCACAATCGGGTCGATCGACTTCTCCGGCTGCGAGCCGTGCGCCTGCCGGCCCAGCACGGTGATCCGCCAGGAGTCGGCCATGGCCATGGCGGTGCCGCTGCTGATTTCCAGTTCCCCGGCCACCCCGGGCCAGACGTGCTGCCCGTAAATGACTTCGGGGCGGGGCGCCTTGTCCCAGAGCCCGTCGGCGACCATGGCCCGGGCACCGGCCGCGGTTTCCTCACCGGGCTGGAAAATGAACACCACGGTGCCGGCCCAGCGGTCGGCGCCGCGGGCCAGCAGCTCGGCGGTGGACAGGGCCACGGCCATGTGGGTGTCGTGCCCGCAGCCGTGCATCACCGGCACGGCGGTGCCGTCCTCCAGGGTGCCAGTGGCGGTGCTGGCGTAGTCCAGCCCGGTGTTCTCGCCGATCGGCAGGCCGTCGGTGTCCGCGCGGAAGCCCACCACCGGCCCGTCGCCGTTGCGCAGGACGCCGACGACGCCGGTCCCGCCGCAGGGAAAGGCCTCCAGTCCCAGCTCCTGCAGCCGGGCCAGCAGGTAGGCCGCGGTGTCGTGTTCCTGCATGGAGAGTTCGGGATGGGTGTGCAGGTAGCGGTAGGTGTCGTGCAGCTTCTGCTGGTCGTCGGCCGTGTAGCCGAGGTCAGTGAGGAAAGCGGCGGCAAGGAAACCGGCGGCGCTGCCGGTGGTGCCTTCAGTGGTGACAGTCATGGGTGAACCTTTCGTCATGCGGGAAACAGGTAGTGCGGGAAACAGGTGGTGCGGGAAAAGCAGGGAAATCCGGGTGGAGCTTCTAGTTGACCAGCTCGGCCGTCTGGTCAGTGGCCGTACGGTTGCGGGCGAACCAGGCGAGGGCCGCCGTCGCCACCACGGTAATCCCGGTGGCGAGCTTGGCGATCGCCGGGAACATCGGCACCAGGACAAAAACCACCAGCATGGCCACGCCGACGGCGATGATCGTGACCCGCGGCTGCTTGGCCGAGACCACCAGCTGCACCAGGACGGCACCGATGATGGACGGGAAGATGTAGAGCCGGGCCACGTCCATCACTTCGACCGGGATGAGGGTCAGCAGCCAGGTGCCCAGCAGGCCCACAAACACCAGCATGGAGACCACGTGGACCATGGCGGCGCCGCAGATGGCCATCAGGGCGGAGAAGTCGGCCTTTTTGGTGCCAGGCTTCGCGCCGATGGTCGCCTGCGCCACCATGGCGGAGGGCAGCAGCTTGTTGGCGATGTTGCCGATCATAAAGGCCTGGTACATGGCGGCCGGGCCCAGCACCGGGTAGTAGGTAATCGGCTCCACGAACCAGAGCACAAAGAACGCGGCACCGACGGCCAGGGCCGCGGTCCACACCATGGTGCCGGTGACGCCGAGGTCGGCGAAGAAGAGCAGGTAGAAGGGGCCGGCCAGGGACAGCAGCAGGGCGGCGAGCATGGTGAGCTGACCCCACCGCGAGGTGGTCCGGTCGAACTCCTTGAGGGAGGCTTGGGCGCCGGCGTCGAGTGCAGTTGTTGACATCAGGGTCTCCTGGGTTCGGGGCTTAGGCTGCTGTGCCGGAAGTGTGGGCAATGTAGGCGATGACCAGGCCCAGGACAATGGAAATCCCCAGGCCCCATTCGCGCAGCCAGGGCGCCTGGAGCTTCTTGGCCAGGAACAGGCACATGCCCATCACGGCGGCGGAGACCACCACGGTCAGCACATGCACCCCGCTCTTGGGCAGCTCCGCGGCGCCCAGGCTGGCGAACGCGCCCAGCAGGGCGGCGGTGGGAATGATGGCCATCAGGGCCGGGTTCACGTCCCGCAGCTTGCTGTCCCCGCGCTTGAGCAGCGGGGTGAAGATCAGGCAGCAGACCATCCACATGGCACCGGAGAGGCTCATGGCGGTGAACGCGACGGCGTACACGGTCTGGGTGTAGCCGTCGCCGCCCAGGACGGCGTCCATGGTGCCGGCGGCGATGGACGCTGAGGCGGTTTCGGTGGCGGCAGAGCCCACCAGCCCGATCCGGATCAGCACGGCGGGCGTGCCGAAGAGGGAGAGCAGGGCAATGCTGACCAGGACCACGGCCAGCGATGGGCCGATGGCGGCTACGGCACCGGCGCGGAAGGAGGTCTTCAGCTCGGCCGGGGAGATCTCCGCGGCGGGCCCGGCTTTCGTGGCGGCCCGCATGTAGATCACGCTCTGGATGATGACGACGGCGAACACGGCCAGCGCGAAGACCCACAGGATGGGAATGTTCGCCACCTGCGCAATGTCGGTGGAGCTGCCGTCACGGGGCGGGGAAAGCATCATGGATGGTTCCTTCGGGTGGAGTGGGGGCGGGCAGAGAAGGAATGCGAATCGAGCCGCAGGAGGGTGTCCGCCAGGACCTGCACCCCTGTGGTGATGTGTTCGGTGGCGGTGAATTCCTCCGGGCAGTGGCTTTTGCCGTTGACGGAGGGAATGAAGATCATGCCCATCGGGGCCAGCGAAGCCATGTGCACGGCGTCGTGCGTGGCACCGCTGGGAATCGGCAGCCAGGGAACGCCGGCGGCATCGGCCGCCGCCGCGGCCAGGTCCTGCACGCCGGTGGCGGCCCGGACCACCGTGTTGTCCGTGGACCAGCCCAGCTCCACCTCGACGTCGTGCTCCGCAGCCTTGGCAGCGATCTCCTCGGCCAGCCGGCGGCGGGTTCCCTGCAGCCAGGTCTCGTCCACGCTGCGGACCTCGCCGTACAGGCGGACCAGGGCGGGGACAACGTTCGGTGAGGCGGAGGCGTTCTCCAACCGGGTGACCGTGGCGACGCCGTGCTCCGGGGCGCCGCAGCCCTCGGCCCGGATAGCCAGCACGGCTTCCGCGGCGGCCACCATGGCGTCGCGGCGGTCATCCATCGGGCGGGTGCCGGCGTGGTCCGGGGTGCCGGTGAAGCTGGCCACCAGCCGTTCGATCCCGGTGATGGCGGTGACGATTCCCACCGGAATGCCGCGGGCTTCGAGCACCGGTCCCTGTTCGACGTGCAGTTCCACGTAGGCGTGCGGGCGCCTGGCGCCGGTCCAGGCCGCCCCGGACAGCAGTGCGGACGGGTCCAGGCCGAAGTCCGTGTAGGCGACGGCGAGGTTGCGGCCCTGGTAGTCGGTGCGGGCCAGATCCTCCCGCGTGAGCTCACCGGCCAGCGCGCGGCTGCCCAGGCAGCTGAGGCCGAAGGGATTGGATTCCTCGCCCAGGAAGTCGACCACCAGCAGGTCCCGGGCCAGCCGGGTGCCGGATTCACGCAGCAGCCGCACGGCCGCCAGCGCGCCCAGGACCCCGACGACGCCGTCGAACCGGCCGCCGCCGTCCACCGTGTCGGTGTGGGAACCGGTGACCAGCGGCGGAATGGAGGGCAGGATTCCGGGCAGCCGGCCGATCAGGTTCCCGGCGGCGTCCTGGTGCACTTCCAGCCCGGCCAGCCGCATCTGGTCGCGGACCCAGCGGCGGGATTCGCGGTACGGGGTGCTGAACACCTCGCGGGTCCAGCCCGGGCGGCCGGGGCTGGCGAACGCGGCCAGTTCGGCCAGCGCCGTGTCCAGCCAGCCGGTGGTTCCGGCCGCGGCGGTAAGGGTTTCCGGCACTCGTCTCTCCTCTAAATGCAATCGATTGCACAACCTCGTCTAAAGAAAGCCCATCGGTCGCCAGGTTTCCCTTGTGGCGCTCCAGATCGGGCTTGGGGACCACTTTCACACGCCGGATCGAGGCCCGTCTAGGGGTGGGACCGAATTGGAAGGAATATTTTTCGATATCGCCAATGAATGTAAATTCCGCAATTCGACTCGATTAAATTCGTTCGTTCCCGCGGGTTGTGGCTTACACTTGCCCGACGCAGCAATCTCTCCCGGCCGCGCGGTATTCGTTTGGAAGGCAGGGTCCACCCATCAGCGCTGACAGCCATGTTCCGCCGCGCCCTGCCACCCTGGAGGATGTTGCCCGCCTGGCCGGGGTACATCCGTCCACGGCGTCAAGGTCACTTGTGGACCAGCCGGTCCGGATCAGTTCCGCCACCGTGGCCCGGGTACGGGAAGCGGCACGGTCCCTGGGCTACCGGCGGGACAGTGCGGCTGCCACGCTGCGTACGGGCAGCTCCCGGCTGATCGGGGTGCTGGTCCCCCGGCTGACGGACATTGTGCTGGCCACGATGTACGGCGGCATTGATGCGGCTGCCGCGGCCCACGGGTACGGCGCGGTGGTGTCCAACGGCCTGGATGACGCACAGGTGCGCCGGGACCGGCTCGATGCCCTGCTGGCCCGGCGGATCGACGGCGTGATCCTGGCCGACGCGCGCCGGGACGATACGCTGGCCGACGACCTGGCGGCCAACGGTTTTCCGTATGTGCTGGCCATGCGCACCCGTCCCGGACATGTTTCCGTCAGCACTGACGACGTCGAGGGCGGCCGGTTGGCCGCGCGTCACCTGCTGGCGCAGGGGCACCGGGTCGCCGGGATCGCTTCCGCGGATCCGCTGGCCAGCACCGGCCGCGATCGGAGCGCGGGGTTCCGCGAGGTGTACGCCGCGGCCGGTTTTCCGGTGCCGGACAGTGCTGTGGTGGCGTCCGGGTTCGGGGTGGCTGCCGGGCGCCGGGCCGGGGTCATTCTGGCTGCCGCCCAGCCGCGGCTCACCGCAGTGTTCGCCGTGGATGACCTCACCGCGATCGGCGTGATGGGCTCCCTGCGCGACGCCGGCCGCACCGTCGGCTCGGACATTGCTCTGGTGGGCTACAACGACATTGACCTGGCTGCCGACCTCCCGGTGCCCCTGGCCTCTGTCCGCTCCGATCTGGACCAGATGGGCCGGCTCAGCCTGAACCTGCTGCTGGCCCGGATTGCCGGCCGCGAGGTCGAATCCGTGCTGCTGCCTCCGGTGCTGATGCCGCGGGCGTCGAGTTTGGGGCGGGTGGGGTGAGGTGCTAACTCGCGGGGTCCGCTGCAATTCGGGCTAACGAAGGGGGTCCGACGCTGCGGTTCCCGGGGTGGCTGGGGCGGGGCTAAAAAACAGCCAATTCTGTCGGTTTGCCGCGAAGATTCTTCAGTTGCTCGGGAGTGAGCCATACACCTCTGTGAATCATGCGATGGCAGTTTGAGCAGAGCAGGCCAAGGTCATCTAGTCGTGTGATCGTCTGTCCACTGATATGAAGGGGGATCACATGATGTACCTCGATGTAATCACGTCCTCGCTCTCCATAAGTCTCCAAAAAGTCGAATGAACACACGCTGCAAGTGACCGCATCTCCCCGCTGTTTCACCTGCTGGATCTTTCGCTGGCGGAGCTTCCGATCTCGCTCCCTCTTTACCACCCAGCTCCGGAGCAACCTTCCCTCCGGCGCCTCAATTTCATCTTCAAGAAGTGTCTCAAACGTACTCAGGTCCGAATGATCCAGCACTCCATTGTTTATGAGACTCCTGATGTTGACCGCAACCTGATGCATTTCCGCTGGACGTGCTAAGAAGTCCTGTAGGACTTCCAAATCGAGTCGGTTGCCATTGGTCGGCTTGCCTTTGTAATCAGGATGCCGCGTTGCAATATCCGAAGTTTTGCGGCCGACACCTGCGGGGTTTCTGAACGTGGGTGGGCGGCCCTCTAACGAGTGCAACGGGCTTAGCCTCAGTACGTGAGCCAGCTCAACCACCTCTGCTCGTGTAGCGTCCAAAGCCCGCCAGTCATTTGCCCACACCAGGTCACAGGCCAGGATAATCTCGTCTCGTGTCCAGTTAATCCGTTTGTCCCCCATGCAAACAACTGTCGGCGGCGCGTTGTCATGCGTTAGCGCTTCGACGTGCACCACCACCGGTTGAGTTTCCGTCCATCCAACTTCACCTGGGTCGTACTCAGCGCCGGATCAGTACGACCAGACTCCAATTAAAGTCATGGCCTAAAAGGGCGCTGGGAATCCGTCGGCGCTCCAGGGTGACCGCTGCACCCACCCTGCTACCACCGGCCTCACTTCGACTGACCGCAGCACGAGGGACCCTCGATTTCATGCCTTTACTGGGAAACCAGGTGACGGCACTTCGATTTACTTTCCCCGTAAATGCTCCGGAGTCAGCTCCCCCTCGATGGATTTTTGCCCATGATGGAGGGGGGCGAAGGGAGTGCCGAACACGGCTTGATCCTTCACGTTTTTCTAGAGTAACGAGGATATGCGTCCAAAGTACTTCTATCAGGATTCCAGGCTCCCAGCGGTATGGAGCCCTAAGCCTAAAAGGATTCTCCAATTCAACGGGCAACCCATGGCATCCGGTGTACGTATCTAGGATGGATAGGAGGGTCTAACTCGATGGTTCGAAGCCTGCCCCAGATTCTCGCAGCAGCCAAGTAGCCGTGGAGGAAAAGACAGGTTAGCTAAGGGCAGCCTCCCATATATGTCGACAAACTCCTGCACCAAAGAATATTCCATACAGCCAACATGGCCTTCGGTCACCTCTATGCTTTGAATTAACAAACGGGACTTGTTGGACATTTCCCTTAAGTCTTTGCCACCCTCATGACTAGCCCCGTTCCGATACACGGAATTTCGATATTGTCGAATCCGGTGCCAAGCTCCTCGCCGCTTGCCTCGAGCGCTCGGGCGCCCAAGGGACCCCTTGCCGATGTATACAACTTCACTTGAGTCGACCAAAAGCGCATGTGGCATACTTACGGCGTAAATTCCTCCGAAATCTGCGGAACCGAAAGACCCTAAGACCTGGGATCGCTGGACCTTTTCAAATGATACTGGCCGTGAGAAACCAAATGCCTGCAGCCCTGCCGTAGAAAATTCCATGAGACCCTTCATTGACATTCCCCATATGGTGACATTGTTGGCACAGACCCAAATCCAGGCCCTGCCACCACTGACGCCCAAAACTAGCAAATGTTGAAGTTAGTCGTGAGCGCTACGACGCAAAAGCGCCGGTTCCAGCTCCGACAGGCTGGTAACCCCGATCAACTGCATCACGAGGGTCATCTCGGTGCGCAGGATCTCCAGCGCACGCTCGACGCCCTGCCTGCCGCCGGCCATCATCCCGTACAGGTAGACCCGGCCGATCAGAGTGAAATCCGCCCCGGCAGCGATGGCCGCGACGATGTCCCCGCCGGACATGATCCCGGAGTCCAGGATGATCTCCGCCTCCGGACCCACCGTCGCACGGATTTCGGGCAGGACCTTCAGCGGCACCGGAGCGCGGTCCAGCTGCCGGCCGCCGTGGTTCGAGACCACCAGGGTGTCCGCGCCGCGGGCCAGGACGTCGACGGCGTCGGCCGCGGATTGGATGCCCTTCACGATTAGTTTGCCGGACCAGTTCTCCCGCAGCCAGGCCAGGTCGTCCAGGTTCAGCGACGGGTCGAACATGGTGTTCACGCTCTCCGCCACGGACATCCGGTCCGCCTCGAAGTTCGCGAAGCCCAGCGGTTTCGTGGTCAGGAAGTTGAACCACCATTCCGGCCGGTAGGAGGCGTCGAGGATGGTTTTCGCGGTCAGGGTGGGCGGCAGGGTCATCCCGTTGCGGGTATCGCGGTGCCGGGCGCCGGAGACCGGGGTGTCGACCGTGACGATCAGCGCACCGAAACCGGCGTCGGCCGCCCGGCGGATCAGGTCCAGGGACCGGGGACGATCCTTCCAGAGGTACAGCTGGAACCATTTATCGGCGTCGGGCGCTTCCCGGGCGACCTCCTCGATGGACACCGTGCCCATGGTGGAGAGGGAGAACGGAATACCGAACGCGCCGGCGGCCTGCGCGCCGGCCACCTCGCCCTCGGAGTGCATCAGCCGGGTCAGGCCGGTGGGCGCGATGCCCACCGGCAGGGCCGCGTCCACGCCGGCGATCTTGGCGCGCAGGTCCACCGCGGAGACGTCGCGGAGGACGCGGGGGTTGAATTCGACGTCGTCGAACGCCGCCCGGTTCCGCCGCAGCGAGTGCTCGAAAAAGCTGCCGCCGTCCACATACTCGAAGGCCGCCGTCGGGATCCGCCGTTTAGCGATGTCCCGCAGGTCCCAGACGGTGTTGGCCTTGGCCAGCCGGGCGCGCCGCCGGTCGGGATCGAAGGCTTTGAACTGCACAAGTTCGCGGAGTTCGGAGTACTGGGGAATTCGGCGCTTCATAACTGCTTTCCTGGTTGGTGCTGTGGGGTCTTCAAGCTGCGTTTATTCAATAACCGTGTCGGCGGTGTCGAGCAGTTCCTGCGGGATGGTGACGCCCATCCGTTCCGCGGCGCCCTTGCTGATCACCAGCAGCGATTCGGTCTGCTTTTCCACCGGCATGGTGGCGGGGTCTTCGCCCTCGAGGATCTTGATCGCCATCAGCGCGGTCTGGTAGCCGAGCTGTTCGTAGTCCAGGCCGTAGGTGGCGGCCCCGCCGGCTTTCACCGTGGCGCTGTCGCCGACGACGAGTGGCACCTGCTGGGTTTCGGCGGCTTCCACCACGCTGTCGATCGCGGAGACCACGTGCGAGTCGGTGGGGACGTAGAACGCGTCGACGTCGAGGGACTGGGCGGCCTGCTGGACCTCGGCGGTGCTCGCGACGGAGGCTTCCTTGAGTTCCATGCCGAGCTTCTTCGCCGCCTCGCGGGCCAGGTCCACCTGCACCTGGGAGTTGACCTCGCCGGAGGAGTAGACGACGCCGATGGTCTTGGCGTCGGGGGCAAGTTCCTTGATCAGCCCGATCTGCTCCTCCACCGGGCCGAGGTTGCTGGTGCCGGTGACGTTGGCGCCGGGGGCGTCCCAGGACTCCACGATGCCGGCTTCCACGGGTTCGGTGACGGCGGAGAACACCACGGGAATGTTGCCGACCGCCTGGGCCACGGTCTGGGCGGCCGGGGTCGCGATGGCGAAGACGAGGTCGTAGTCCGACGTCGCGAAGCCAGCGGCGATCTGGGTGGCGGTGGCCTGGTCGCCCTGCGCGTTCTGGTAGTCGTACTCGATGTCCTCGCCTTCGACGTAGCCGTTTTCGGTCATGCCCTTGATGAAGCCTTCGCGGGTGGCGTTGAGGGCGTCGATGTCCATGAGCTGGGAGATGCCGACCTTGACCGGCCCCTCTCCCCCGGCGGCGCCGTCGTTTACTGTTCCTTCGCCGCCGCAGCCGGCTAGGAACAGGGCGGAGGTGAGCAGCGTGGCGGTACCGAGGGTTTTGAGTGGACGCTTCATTGCGTTGCCTTTCGGGTCGGTGTGCTGTTTTGGAGCCGTTAGAGCGGTCCGGCGTTGTAGAAGGTGCGGATCATGGCGGCGTTGGATTCGAGCAGGTGGTTGTGCATGAGTTCCTGCGCGGCTTCGGCGTTGCCGGTGGCGACGGCGTCGAAGATGGCTTCGTGGGCGGCTTGTTCTTCGGCGGAGGCGAAGTGGTCGCGGGCGGTCGGCATGAGGTGGTAGAACCGCATGACTTCGTCGGTCAGGCTGCGGTCCACCGCTGCGGCCCTGGTGTTGCGGGAGGCCTGGGAGCAGGTCACATGGAAGTCGCGCGCGGCGGCGAGCCGGTCTTCGAGGGTGTTGCCGTCGCGGAACTGGTCTTCGACAAGCCTGCGCAGGTCCGTGACCAGGTCAGCGGTGACGTTGCGGGCTGCCGCGGCGGCCAGCGGGGGTTCAAGGATCAGGCGCAGGTCCATGACTTCGCGAACATCATGGAAGCTGAGGCTGCGCACCATGTAGCCCTTGCGCGGCAGGACGTTAACCAGGCCTTCGACGGTGAGCATCTGCAATGCCTCGCGGACTGGCGTCTTGGAGACGCCGTATTCGCGGGCGAGGTCCGGCTCGGTGAAGATCTGCCCCGGCCGTAGTTCGGCGCGGATGATCTGCCTCCGGATCATGCTGCGGATCCGTTCGGGCTGGGACGGGGTGGTGTCCTTGGTGCTGCCGGCCGCGGGGCTGCCCGGCTCGGAGCCCGTGGGCAGCGGGAGGACGTTGTCGGCGGGCGTCATTGTGTGACCTGCATGACAGAGATGCTACAGATATATCTCAGGGATACAAGACTCCAGACATCCAAATAACAGGAAGGACGGCGATATTCCGCTCGATGGAAAAAGGGGCCGCCTGGTGGTGTGGCAACTCCACCAGGAAAGTACGAGGGGCTCAAATCCCACTGTTACCGCCAAATGAGAAGGCCCCGGTTCCCTTGTTGATCAAGGGGGACCGCGGCCTTTTGCTTTGTCCAAGCCGACGTCATTGGCAAAGAATTGGCGAATCTCTTCTGTGGTGTGCTGACAGCCGCCGCGACCCCTACGTCTCGGTCTAGGAAGAAGTTGTTAGAACCCTTGAGACACAAGCGTTACTTAGGCAGTTTTTATGTCGTTGCGAAGAGCGGCTACCAGCTCACGAGCGGTACCTTTAGCTTTGTCTCGGAGGACGTACCGTGCGTCTGCATCAGGGCCAACGTCTCGCGCCGCCTGAACCATGACCCACGTCTCATCAACTAGCTGCTCGCTCATCTCGGTAATCTCGGCCCGGCCGATTATGGAGATCCGGCCCTGCTTTACCGCTAGATCGAACAGGTTCTCTTGGAGGGATCTGCTGTCAATTGTTGGCTTCCCTGTCTCTAAGTAGAGAGTCTCAAACGCTCCCATCATCTCGGAGTAGGCAGCCTGCCTTTGGTTCCGCAACCATTGCTTGTGCTCGTTCGTTCTCCCAAGACGAGACCCCAGCCAGGTTCCCCCCAGGGCGAAGGCTCCCGTAAGTATCGATACGAATGATAGGAGAATTTGTTCCACTGTCATGGTCCTAAGATACAAACCAAACGTTCAAACGCATGGTTTGCTGGTCTGCCGAGGGCCACTTTCCGAGCTCAGCACCGATAGGTGGGGAAGCCTCCAGGTTAATGTCCTTACGATCTTCAGCTCTACGCTCTCGCGACTCTGCCAAACAGGCACCCAAGTCGAGCGGACATTGGCAACATGCGATGAATCAACGTGTACCCTGGTGTGTCCGCATATCGTTTACTGCAAAAGGAAGAGCGTGCTCACAGATGTGGTTCTAGCCAAGAACCTGCCCGAGTCCGCTCGTCGGACACTGAGCGAGATACTTCGAGATACAATGCGGGTCCCCCTTAATTTCCGGGACTGCCATACATTGCCTGTGCGCGAGAAAACTTGGAACAGATATAGACGCAACCTTACGCAAATTGTTTCTGATTTTCAAGATCTGGTACGAAGCTACCCCCAAGGGGTCGACGATTTCGCTGCGATACGCATCTGGATGGTGGATTTGGTCGAGGCCCGCGCGAGAATAATATCTGTTCTCTATGCGTTGCGCCCATTCGAGTATTTCGATAAATCTTGCGCTCAGCTTCTAGCACTAACAGTTGACCGGTTTCTCCGTACGCTGGCGGCCAGCATTGATGAACGACACCCCGTACCAGAATTTCCGGATTATTTGACTTTTGCCTGGGGTGAATTGGCTGTCGCAGGACCTGCAGGCCACTTCCGGGGAACCTCTGGCACGCACCTTCGGAGTAGGTTCCGATGACTGCCGAAACCAAGACGGAGAATTCAGTCCTTCACGGGTGTTCTCTGCGTACTATTTGAACAATGCTGAACTGACCAAAAAGCTAGTAATTCACATGGCGTCCCTTGGAATGCCACCTGTAACCGATCCGCTCGTAATGATATACATGGTCGGAATGATCCAAAGCGCTGAGGATGAGATCGCCGCTTACTGCGCTCTAGACGCCCTTTTCCGGCGGCTGACCGCGGCGGATAGTGAGGTGCGAGACGCAGCGTTGCAGCACATCAAGGCGAGAGACCCAGCACTGCGCCAAGGTCGAGCAAGGGTGAACCTGGCCATCGCAGACATCACTTCACGTGCCCACGGCCGGGAGATGACGGCCCTCCGTGTCGCTGAGGCCTACAAGAGACTGGTTGAGGGACCGGCCCGCCAGTATGGATGGATCTACCATTGCCTCGGAACTGGAGAGTGGAAACCGCCACCGATGCTCTCGCAGCTGCGCGATGTCTTGATCTCGGATGAAGGTTGGATATCTTGGTTCGCAACAAGAGCTCTCCTAACCGACGTAAGAAATGGTGAGGCGCACGAAGGTCTCGTGTGGGATGGTATGAATGATTCGTTCACTACAGAAGGCGGTTCTGTTTCTTTCGAAGATGTCTTTGAAGCGACCATTCGTGTCGATGCCTTCGACAGGGGAAGCGGAGCGGCAATCGCCTGCTACAACGCTTTGAGTATCATTCCTGGGCTCGGGGGACCTAAACCTAACGATGTAGGCCGCCTTGCATCATGGCGCCGGGTTGAAGCATTATTTGGAACGAATGGACTGAAAGTTATCAAGAGTGACTTCAATGCCAAAGTTGCGACGACCACATTTGAGTCGGTCAAGGTCCATCAAATCAATCCCTGCCTTCAAGCTCTGGTTGCTGGTCACGTCCTACTCCCAGACGTTACTCACTTCGAGATATACACACCCATTGCCAGCCCTCCTGTTATCTCGGTAAGTGCAAGTGCACTGTCGCGGACGTATCCAGTTTGGCATCTATCACTAATCTCTTTTACGGTGAATCCTCTGAGCACGTTCCTCCCAGCAAACTTCAGTGCGCGCCGTGTGGCAGAAGACATGTCCACTGCAGTACGGTCCATTGCTTGGATAGCAACAGACGAACTCCTGGACGCATTGGACAGCACTCCGGCGCACTGGGATGCGGCGAATTTGGAGTTGTTTTCTAAACGAGTAGCATTAGTCGAGCTAGCCGTGAATCAATCCATCGAAGAAATTCCAGTGGGTGCGCGCCTTAGAATCGAGGCGGTTTCTAAAGCTGTTAGTGAGCTTTCGGCGTCCTTGGCGAAAGTCAGCGGCCCAACGCCGCGACAAAAGATTGATCGGATAGATGCAGTTGACAGGCTTCGGACCTGGTGGCGGGCATGGGGTCCTATCCAACGTTTGCCCGGGGTCGAGTCTGAATCCGAAGCGCCCCACGGTGCTAACCACCTACCCGCTCTACGATGCCCACCGACGGATCTCCGCTGGCAGACCATGTAGGCTTTCTGGGCGCAGGATGTTGACGATAACCATCGAAGGTTCCTGCTGCCGTAAATCAGGCCGTGCCCACAGAGAGTGAGCGGCCAGATTTTGTTAGACGCGGTCAGCGATGCCCCAGACGTAACCATGCTGTCCGAGTACGTGACAGTGCGAGAGCCAGGGATAGATATTCGTATATGAGATGATACGCAGATGGCGGAATCGGGAACCTCGGATGATAAACCTGGGATCTACTTCAAAAAGAGCAGAATTCCATTTGGGGCAAAATTCGTATGGGGCATAGGTCTCGTAGCCGCCATCGCTCTCTTGGGATGGCTCGAGCAGCTATGCTCATGGCCTTCCTGGCTATTCGGGGTGGGCTCCACGCTAGCGGGTGCCGGCATCGGTTTGCTCTTTGCACCCGAGCCCAAGGCTGTGAATTATTCTAAGACCGCCGACACGGCCGTCGAACTGCTGCTTGATATGAAGAGTGAGTTTGAGCGTGCACAGAATGAAGTGACGACCGCCGTGCCGTCGGTCAAGGATGTCGAGGCTAGCTTTCGCCTCATCGCTGCCCAGCAAGCCATGGTCCAACAGGACGAGCGATTCGCGAGATCGGTCGATGACTGGGACGCGATATCACCCGGGGTCGTTGACAGAGTGGTTCAGAAACGCCAGGCAGCTCAACGGAGATTTAAGGAACTTGCGGAAGGAACTGAACGATGAGCAAGGAAGACGATCCGATTACCGGAAAGGTTGCTGAAGTCATCAGTGACCGTGAGGTCATCCTAAACCGAGGGTCCTCACATGGGGTACGCAAGGGCATGTACTTCAACATTCTTGACACCAGCAGTGTCGGGATCAAAGATCCCGACACTGGTGAACCTCTCGGGGGTTTCAAACGAATCAAGATAACCGTGGTGGCTGTGGATGTCGCTGAAAAGATTACTCTCGCGCAGACGTTCCGCACCCGCCGGGTCAATATAGGCGGCCAGGGGCCGGACTTCTCAGGCTTCAATAAGCTGCTCACTGGTCCTAAGTACGTTGAACAACCGGAAACCTTTCGGGTGGACGAAGAGACCCCAAAACCTCTCAGCCCCCAGGAGAGAATCGTTAAAACGGGCGACCCTTTTGAAGAAGGTTCGGCTGCTGACGCTGATAATGCGCGATCCGTAGCTTTGTAGCCCATGCAACTCGGAGAATCACGGAACGCTCGTTCAGCAGGGCTGCGATAAGCCACGCGATGTCGTCGGCTGACGCAGCCATTGAAGTTTCGTCATGAATGTTAGTTTCCATGACGCAGTGGTTACATTGGCACCGTGGCAGACTGCACGAGGTCTCTCAGGACGGCAAGGTCATCAGGGTTGGAAGGAGTTCGCACAATTCCGGCAACGCTCCGATTGCGGTCGTCTGACAACCTGATGGATGCAAGTGTGGGCTCGAATATGCTCGTATTCAGCTCGTTACACCAGACAAAGTTACGTGGGTTGGTGCTGCTTCAGCGTGGGAAGCTAACCGACGGCCGCCACAGTGGGATGGCACAGTTGCGCTGATGGCGCTTGCCGAATGCTTCGTTGCAACGAATCGCCGATTGAGGGCTGGGGGCGAACTCGCCTCGTTGAACATCCCCACCATAACCGACATTACGATGTGTGCTTCAAGGTTCGCGGATGTGACCTTTGAAAACCTTCGGCGATGAACAGGACGCCAAACGAGCAAACCCAGCCCCAGGAGAAATGCCTGCTGAACACGCTTCCATTCCCGCCAACTCATCCACATGGCCTGACAGAGCGAGTGGAGATACGTCTTCGAACTCGCGGAGGGACATTTTGCTCCCAACCTATCCCAGTTTGCGCCTCTGACCCTCCAGGGTGCTCGGCACTCTCGGTGCTTGAACTGGGTTCCGGGCGTAGTCTCCAGTTACGGTAGCGGGGCAACAAAAGTATCCAGCGGGGTGAAGGCACAGTTTTTCTGCCTAGAAAGAAGCACGCGTGGCCATCACGGTTACCGCAGCACCGCGGGACCTTGAGTTCCTCATAGAGCGGGTCAACCTTGAACGGTCCAAGGTGGAGAGCGTTTCCGAGCGAGGGTCCGCGGTATTGGTGTCGAAGGACGAGTACGAGGCGCTGGTTAAGACAGGTTACTTGCTGAGTTCACCTGTCAACGCCCAGCGTCTGTTGTCCGCCCTGCAGTCACTCCTGCCGCGTGACCCCGGCGTCACCCCAGACAACAAGCTGCTCTAGGCGTTGCAGCCCGTCTGGGTACCCTCCCGAAATGCACGGCGGTTCCTGCAGTTCGGGCCTTGCGGGCACCCTTTGTGCCCCAGACCGGGCGAGCTCCTCAAATAGTGCAAGGATTCCCAGCTCAGTCCATTCCCGTGCTAATTACAGACGTCCGTCACCGAACGGGATAACAATCTCCAGTTCCGATCCCGGTTCTGGGCCGTATGCGTTGTCCGAGGCCCAGCTGATATGAGGCATAGCGCAGGGTGGGACGGGGAATTTCTAGGTCGCAACAAGGACCCCTTTATCAGTTGTGTCCATTCGGGGCAAGCGGAGCCCTCCGCACAGCTCAGAGTGTCCCCATGAGTGCAAACCGTTTCATAGTCGGCCCCCTGCCCCATGCTCAATCCTGCAAACTCGAATAAAATTACTAGCCTGGAAATGCCAATCACCAGGACGAGACCAGACAGGTACTGGCCGCCCTCGACACCAGAGACTAACGGTAGTCCAGGACGACAGTGGGAATGACGATAGTGAATGACTATGACGGGCTTCTGCCAGCGCAACTCGGTTTGTCCGGTACACCCTAAACGATGACCACCGCCTCAATGGCATATCTGAGAGCTACAAGCCGTTAGTATGCGTCACGACTGAAGACCCCGTTCTCGGCCATGCGATGCAGTAGCCGCAAGAGGACTGCTGCCTGACGATCTGAGGGCACCTTGCCGCTCCGCAGGCCGAACATCTGCACAAGGCTCTTTTCAGTGGGAGAGATCGGCACCTGGGTCGTTGAGCTGTACACCGTCTCCCACACGTCCGCCTTAACAGAGAGGACCCGCTGGACGGCCTCCAAGCCAGTGTCCATCGCGCGTTGCTTGCGGTCGTCGATGGCTTGCCCCCGTGCTTCGTCGGCGGTGACTAGGTCGTTCCCCACGCCACCTTCGAGTCGAATGCCGACCTTCTTGAATCCTTCCCAACACGCCTGCTGCTTCGCCCACTGGGTCACGTTCGCCTGGAGGCGATTCGGATCGGTGAGGTGTTGCTGGGCCGCGTACGCGATCTCGATGAGCGCCGCAAGTGTTGAGTCGCTGATTGCCTGGCGGTGCCATACTCGGCCGAAATCATATCTGGCCCCGCCAAACTGGACTCCGATCTGTAAGGCGAAGCGAGAGATTGCATAAGCAACTATGTTCGCAAGATAGCCCGGAGCCGCCCTGTACCAGTCCTGCTTGAGCACCGCGGAACGTAGTGTCTCGTACATGATCGCCTTGCCGATGCTTGTGCAGAAGTAGCCGTCTCCATAAACATCCGCACCCTTGCCACCGTCCTTGGTCCACTGCGCATCGACCTTCGTCGCATAGTCGGCGAAGACTGACTGGGCACCCTTGCTGACGAGCTCAGGATGCTGATTCCAGCAGTAATCGTACTTCGCCCAGTCGGTCTTCGTGATCCGCTGCGGTTTCGGGTACTCCAACTCGAATTTCGCCTGTTCGCTAGCCGATCCGCGCGCAGTACGTGCGTTCTCCCACTGCCCTCGCGCGCGTTCATAGAACCAACCGCTCTGGTACTGCTGCCCCTCTCTGGCTGGTGCCTTGAGGCGCCGGCTGATTTGTTCCATGCGGATGTGGAACTCATGCGTGGAGAATAGGTCGGCTGCGCTAACCCTGTTCTGGCTGTTCGCGTACTTAGCGACTGCCTGCACCACTGTTGCCGAGTCGGATTCGCTGACCGTGACGAGTTTCATCTGGATAGAAACCTCATCGATGTCTTTGTTCTTGTTGTTTCGCAGGAAGTGTGCGATCGAGGCGGTCGTTTGGCCGCCGTTCACGATCTGCCAGCGGTCGAGGCTGCGGATCGTCGTCCCATCCGGCGAGCGACCGAGTTCCACCTCCGTCGCTGTCGTTGTCAGCCCGTTGTTGTACGACAAGAATCGTGCTGGCTCCTGCGCCAGGGTGCTCTGGATGCCGCGGTTCACCTGGCCCCGTGCGCTCAAGAAAGTTCGGACATTCGATTCCAGGAGCAGGCTGCCATATTCTTCGAAAACGTCCGCAAGGACCCGCGCCGGGATGACCGCAAGGTAGGTCCGGGTAGCCTCGTCGCTGCTGGGCGCGACCAGGCAGGGAAGGCCATCGGACAGCCACTTCGTGAAGTCAACATGGATGTCTTCGCTGCCTCGCTCGGGAAGAGCGGCGTCCACGATTCGCCGCTGGTCCCAGATCTCGTAGGTTGTCTTCAGGCCAGCTACAGTGCCACTCTCAATCGTGCGAATCCGATCACTCATCACGCCATCGGTGATGAGGATGACCCGGATCCTGGCGATCTTGTCGCTAGCGATCTGCTTCGAGAAGTAATCGGCGTACTCCCATTCGCGCGACGACATCTCCAGGTTCGTGGTCAGCCAGCCGTCGACCGCGGCCTCGATGAATCCGGTCGCGCGTCCGATAGCGTCCTTGGCATCGGTCATGGTGAGCGCCGCGTCCCTGCCGAAGTACCGTCCGGCAAGAATTACGAGGGACTGCTCGATTGGACTCTCTGCGTATCCAAGCAGTTCGAGACGCTTCCTTCGCGGTCCGTTGCAGCGAAGGGGCTCGACATTGAGGTTCGCGGTGGCTTCCGCATCTTCCAGCCTTCGGGCGAATACCGCGGCGAACGCCTCGATCTGGAAGGCACCGTCGCCGGCGACGGCCTCGACCTTAATCTCGTTGCGAAGGTCATCGACTTCGATGCTCACGGCAATTCCATCTCCCTGAGAAGTTCGCTGAACGGGGCCGCGAAGGGAGTCAGCCTCAGCAGCTCGAGGGAGTAGTGGACATCGATCATCCCGGCGGGAAGGGATGGGATGTCGAGGTGCGGGAATCCCTGCTTCACTTCAAACCGTCGCCATTCACCGGGAAGGAAACGGTACTTGTCGTACCACTCGTCGGAGAGGTCAAGAGCTAAAGCTTCCAATGCTTTATCCCACTTGTCCGCGGCACCCGGGCCTGAAGCCGCGACGACTTCGCCGGTTTCTTGCACGTACGCGCGGAAAGGAATCGCCGCGGCGGAGCCATCCGGCGCTTCTTCTACTGGCAGCACGAGGAGATCGAGCGGTTGACCTGAGGGTACGAGTTGGCTTGGGGACGACACGCGTATTGTGTCGGGCGGCTGGTGAGTCGACTTCACCTCGATCCCCCGCCCATTGGCGAACGTAAAGTCATGCACGCCTAGTCCCGCCTTGGCCCAGGGCCCCCGCCAGGCCGTCACGGCATTCTCGACGCTCATGCCCGCGGTGATGATTGCCCGCAGGAACAGAAGTTCCGCGAAGGTGCCGCGCACTAGGGCTTCAGAAAGGCGACCGCGCCGCTGACCGACGAAGCGCCGATACTCCTCGATCGAGCGGATCAGCACCTCGGCGCCCTCCTCGACCGACGTCGACGCGGACACTCGATCGAGGACGTACTCGACCAGTTTCAGAAATAGGGGTGGTAGGCCCCGGTCAGCGGCCGTGATCTGGACATAGTCGTTGTTTCCGCTACGTGTGGTCTTCACTGAGAAACCCTGGCCGTCGCTGACGACCTGTGACGGGGTGAGCGAGACGCGGACGAATAGGGCGGCCCGGCCATTGTCATTGACCGCAGCGAACAGGAAAGGTGCCTGGCTGATGACGATCATGCGACCGCTCGCAGCAGCGAGCACCTGCTCGAAGATCGGCTCCATGAGAGGCGTCTTCATAAGAGATCGTCCTCGTCGACTTCGTCGTCACCTTGGTCTTCAACGAAGCCGTTGTAGGCACGCCAGTAGACCTGGTTGACTTGGTAGGTCTTCGAGTCGCGCGTCGCGTCCTCGATCTCTTCCTGGGTCATCTTAGGGAATGCAATCGCCACCGCGATCCGCGTCAGACCTGTTTCAACCTGCGCGAGATCGGAGGAGTCCTCAGGGGCCGTCGGTTTTTCCGCAGTGACGGCGTAGATCATCAGGATCGGGTGGCTGATCCAAGAGAGTGTCCACGCCTGCGATGACATTTGTCGCCCGTCCCTCGTGATGCGCGGCTGTGCCTCCATCGCTTCTCGCTCCGATTTGAGGAGCGAACCGATGAGGTCGCCAGCGGAGGATACGCGCCGACGGTCGACCCGGATGTGCCCGTCCAAGCGGCTACGCCCCATCTTGTTTCGGACGCTCATTTTGACTTCGAAGTCCTTGCCGAACTGATGAGGCTCTCCTTCGCCGCTATTCACCAGCACGACACTCCAGCAGTCGCTTCCGGGCGCAATTTTGAAGGCATCCGTGATTGATAGTGTCCCGTCGGCGCCCCGACCGAACCACTGGCTACGGCGGTCGCCCTGAAAGGCTCGGAAAAATTCCTGCACTGCGTCGAGGGGAACGTTCTGCCAGGAATCGAACTCCTTGTTAGTTTTCACCGATTCGGTAATGCCGAGCCGGGCGATCAGTTCTTCGACGGCTGCTTGATTGGTCTGGTCAACATCGGGGTCGCCGGTGAGGTCGTAGGACTCCGCGAGTTTGTCCTGCCAGACGGTCGGTCCAATCTCGACGAACTGGGTGTCGCGTCCCTTGTTAGCCGCGACAATATCGACACTGTCGGGATGGGTTAGCACCCGCAACCCGAAGTCCCTCGGCGTAAGCTCACGGGCCCTCATATCGATGAGCGTTTCTCGCAGTTCGTCGGTGACTTCGGCGGAATGTTCAAAATCCGCGCGGGTCCCCTCCGGCATCCAGATGCGCACGAGGTCATCGAAGTGGGGGCGGTAACCGAACCAGCGCCCCATCTGCATGAGCGTGTCCATGGTGCGGGGTTCCCGGACGAAATAACTCACCTGGAGGCCGTCAAGGGTGAGACCGCGCGAGAGGATGTCGCCGCCGACCACGATCTTCGGAACGAGGTCGTCGGCTTCCCGCTCGGCGACGGTCATGAGTTTCCGGCGCGTCGCGCGCTCCTTCGCGGTGTCCCCGTTGATGAGGTCTATCCTGAACTCCGGGGCGATTTCGACAAGTTTCTCCGCCACTTGATCCCACGCAACGTCAGTCACGTTGGCGAATCGCACATTCCACACGTCCTCGATCGTCTTGGCTCCGACGCTTCTGGCCGTGGCCTGCCGGGCAAACTCGCCGAGGATCAGGTCGACTGTCCGCCGGACAAACTCTTCTGCCAGTTTCGAAACCTCGCGCTCCACGCTCTTGAACCTAGAAACGTTGATGAGCATCGACGCGGCCTTGACCCTCTGGTCGCGGATGCGGCGCACGGCCGTCCCCAGAAGGAACTCGGTCATGGCGGTCTCCATCGACGCGGGGAGCGCGGTGACGGGGTGGTGATTCTTGTGCTTGATCGGAATGATTGCGAGACAGTCGTTGACCTCTGTATTTATCGCCGTGTGGCCGCCTTCAGGGAAGTACGTCCCGATTCCGCGGTACGTGGTCGGCGGGAACATGACCCGGATGTAGTCGCTCGGGAACAGGTCGTTGAGCACGGTCCCGGGCCCGTCGGCTACCGGCTCTCCATGCCTCGGCTTCTCGACGAACTCGAACGCTGCCCTGTCATCGATGAAGATGTTGGCAAATGGGGTGGCCGTAATTGCCAGGTACGAACTCCGTGTCGAGACGTCTAGGAGTGCGCGGATGGCCTTGTTGACGCTCGTCGGGTCTGCCTTGTCGCGCGTGTTCGGGCTTCCCCAGTCGGATTCGTCGTCCACGACGATGAGGGGGATGTCCAGCCGGCCGCCTGGCGCCTGGCTCTTGATATAGGTCCGAATGTTTTCCAGGAGTGAGGGGGTCTTCTTGGTGATGAATACCGTCGGGAGTCCGCCGTCAACCCAGGTGATGCTGGAACCGCGCTTTGACTTGGAGAAGTCGTGTCGAACCGTCGTCATCAAGTGGGCGCGGAGACCGGAAGTCTCACCGACGCCGACATACCGGATGGCGGCGTTGCTGATGCCGTCTTCCCACGTTTCGGAGTCAATCCCAAGCAGGTCGGTGTCGAATCTCGTCTGTGTCTGCTGCCGCAAGCTCTCGGTGTGTCCGCCGATGACGACGATAACGCGGTAGCCGTAGTCGAGCGCCTTGTTGAGGATGCCGAGGTAGGTCGCGGTCTTTCCGGACTGCACCTCACCCATAAGAAGGCCGCGTCGGGGCCATGTACCGTCGCCCTGCGTCGGATCGCCCAGCAGTTCGACTACGTCGTCGGTCTGCGAGTCGAGCGTGTTGATGACGTTCGCCTCCCAGTCGCGGCTGATAAGCAGTTTCTTGTAAGCGTTCCAACGCGGTGTCTCGACTTCATCCCGGCGCTGGGCTATCCAGGTTTTGAAGGTCTTCGGGTCGACGATTGAGTCACCTAGGGCCATCTCGACGGCGTTCTCCAAGGTCAACTCCTGGAGGACTTCGCCGATCTCGATCGCGCTGAGATCTTCGAACAGCAAGGAGGCGAACCCTGAAGCTTTCAACTCCAGTTCATCGAATGTCAGCGGACGGACCCTATTGAATAACTGCTCCTTGAGGTACCCCTTGAAATCGGTTTGACGGTTATTCAGCGACATCGGCGTCCTTCCAGACGAGATTGATGAGGGTGCTCAGGTCGTCGAGGCTGTTGAATGGCTCGACACCGGCGAGTTGCGTCACGGCAATATCGGGGTCCGTGCTGAACAGCTCTGATCGTCGGATGTCCCGAAGACTCGCGATGATGGCCTCACGCTCGGGCTTCTTGGTGACTGAGGGGACATTTGTGGCCACCTCGACATAGGCGTCCATGACCGGGAAGGTGCTCGCGATGGTCTGCAGCAGGCCGACTACCCGTTCGGCGTCGTCGGCCTGAAGTCGAGACAGGACGGACTCTACGAGCGGACTTTCGAGGTTCACCTCATAGCCGAAGCCGTCGCGTGTCTTCAGTTTCGTCCAGACGTGCTCGACCTCAGTGTTCGCTCGCCTCCCTCGAAAGGTATGGACTCTATGCCCCCGGTTGAGGATCGGCTCAATGAGTTGTCGGAGTCGCAACTTGAACGACTGTGGGGGCTCAGCCCGAGACTTCTTGATGTCGAGTTGCCAAAGTGCATCGAGCGACGTTGGGACGTCTACCTGAACGCGGGTCTGCTTCGACAACTCGTTCATTCGTGCCAGGCCATACCAATGCCCGTGCGAAATGAGTCGGCGGTTTCGATAGACGTAGAACCCCTGGGCTTCCCGCATGCCGTCACCGAAGTCTGATCGCAGCTTTTCCTTTGCGCTAAGACCCGACGGATGTGGCATGGTAAAGGCTTCAACACGCACCGCGGAGCTTCCGATTTGAATAGTCTCGGGGTTGGTTCGTTGGGTCTTCGGGTTGTCCGATAGAAACGGGTCGATTGGCCTGAGAGCGATTCCATTGACCATAATGCTGAGCCGTTTACGTCTGTCGGATAGGAACCGATGGAAGACGAGGGCGAGATGGGAGCGGACGCCACTCAGGCGCTCCGCTAGAAAGACTCCAGGTTCACTCGTGTCACCGAGTAATAGGTCCAGTTCGTTCCACACCACAAGAGTTCCGGCTGGCTGCGCGTCGAAGTCCTCCCAGAGCGGGAGATCAGCAAGGTCTCTTTCATCCAGCACAATGAGGAGCCACTGACCCGAATCGCGAACGAAGTCGATGTCCCATCGTAATGCCGTAACCATGCCGGCACATTTCGTAACGACCGTAAGGCACCGTGCCTGCGACAGCGAAGCGGTCTTGAGCCCGAGGCCGAAACGCCCGAGATCCGTTTCTTCGCGATCACCGGGCGAGCCGGCTAGCCTTAGTGCTTCGCGGGCCACCTCCGCGGTCATGCCACGACCGTCGTCGAGGACTGCCAGAAAGTTACCATGAACGACGTCGGCGTCGACGACGATGTGACGCGCTTCTGCGGTGATGCAGTTGTCGATGAGATCAGCTACAGCGGCCTCAGTCGAGTAGCCAACTGAACGCATGGATTCGAGCAGGTTTACGCTCGGCGTTATTAGCTCTGACTCCATTTCGCCCCCCCTGGCTGTTCGGCCGCCTCATATACGAGATGACACCGACGTTTCGACTAGGCCGCGGTCATCGGTCCCATCGAAAGAACTTTTGCAACCTCGATATTCGGCTCGATTGATGGATACGGAATCCCAGCGAAAGACTTGAAGAGTGCGGTGAAGATTGCTTCAGCACCCTTTACCGGAACTGCCATACCAATCTGCTTGCGCACACTGTCTTTGAGACCCTCGAAGACGAAGTCGTCAGGGAAGGATTGGAGACGCGCCTTCTCGCGGTTGGTCAAGGCACGGTTGAGTGTCCAGTGGTACACGTACGATCCGCCGCCACCGGCACCCGTCACCGTGTACGAAGGCTTGTCCGGCTCCAACCGTTTGTAGGTCGTACTAATTGTCGTGCGCGTGTTGATGTGGAGCCGCTCAGGCATCACTTGGAGAGCTCGAGGGGAGAACGCATTCTCGCCCGGCTCCAAGTAACTAAGACGCTCGGCAACCTGCTTGGATTGACGCGCGAACTCATGGTTGGGGGCATCCAACGCAATCGGCGGGATAGTAAGGGCAGACTTCGCGGTAACGTCGACGCCGTTGTAAATCTCAGGCGAGGGTACTCGGAACTCCACATCAAGATCTTCGCGAATTCCAACGATGACGATGCGTTGCCGCCGTTGCGGAACTCCGTACTCATCGAATGAATATAGATGGGGGACGATACGGTAGCGCGGACCGTCGTCGGGTGCCTGAAGATGTTCAAGAATCTGCTTGAAGGCGTTACCCTCGTTCGCGCCACGGAGTCCAGACACATTCTCTGCAACGAACCACTTGGGTTGCTTTGATGCGAGGACCCGCACTCCATACGTGTACAGCGGGCCGTACTCGCCGCTCAGGCCTTTCCATTCGCCGACCAGACTGTAGTCGTTGCAAGGGAATCCAAAGGCAAACCCGTCGACCTCACCGAGCCCGTCAATATCGAGCTGGTGAACATTCTGGTGGACGACGCCCCCGCCTGCCACTGGGAGGTCTGCCGAAGACTCAACGACTTTGGCGTCGTCGCCATACTCCGGCACGAGGACGTTTCGCCGGTAGGTCTTACAGGTATCCAAATCGTAGTCGTTAGCCCACGCGTGCTGGAGCTCAATGCCTGGGACGGCTTGGGCAGCGAGTCGGGCACCGAGTGCCATGCCACCAGGGCCACTGAACAACTCGCCCATGCGGTAGGTCTGGCCGGTCATAGAGTGGTTCCTTGGGGTCGATTAGTCATTTGGATCTGACACAGCCTATCAATCGCAGTCGATTCCGGGCTGTCGGGCGCGCCATAGGCGCACCGCATAAAACCCCCAGTGAGCGTTGGGGCCGGCACTGCCTGTCTCGCCCAATGTAGTGGGGCCGACCAAGATTCCAACGCCTGCAGGGCGTCAGAGGATCAAAGATCGGTCCGGGGTCCAGGCTAGGACATCGAGGTTGCGTCGGACGCCGGCCAACAGTGAGTCGGCGAGCTGGCAAAGAACCCCGGGCCGACATGGGGTCACGATGTCGCCTTGTAAGGCCCCTCCGCTCCGATGGCAACAGGTCAGCTTCGACCGCGTGCATCCGCTCCCCGTCGCCGGATCGGATCTCAACCACATCATTCCGCTGGGAATTCCCCGACTTTTGTCTTCGATTCTGGACTCGTAGGCGTGGCAGCTACGGCAAAGGCCGACCATGTTCGCCGGCAATCCCCCGTTACCTTTTTCGTAGCCCGTTCCTGATGCAAGGTATGGGTGTGTTGGCCGGTCGGTTCCGGCATGGTTTTTGCCCCAGTCATCCATGATCTGGCGGTGTTGCGACGGGAACCGGCTTAGCGGCGGGTTGACCGCTAACGGGGGCAAGACGTTGGGTCCTCAGTAACGTGGATGCGACTTCCTGACGCCCTGACCAGCAGACACGTCAGTCTCGGCACGAGCTACCGGGGGCAACCATGTCTTGGAGTAAGAGAGTATCGCGTTTCCCTTGGCCTGGACGTCGGCAAGACTCGCCATCAAACGGTAGTGCTGAACCGGGCCGGGAAGAAGCTCTACGACAAGGCCCTCCCGCAGGAGGAAACCATGATCAGGGACGTCCTCTCCAAGCTCGCCGGCCATGGGAAGGTCCTGGTTGTCGTGGATCAACCTGCGACCATCGGTGCCCTGCCCGTCTCAGTGGCTCAGGCGGGGCAACCGTGGGTTACCTGTCGTGGCTGGCGATGCGCAGGATCACGTACCTCGACTTCCGCCTAACCCCCCTAGGCCGAAACCCGCCGCTCCTCAGCATCCGCCCGGTTCAGCTCCACGTACTCGCGCTTCGGCAGCCCCACAGACTCCGGAACGCCGGGAAGCTCCTCGCCGCGCAGCGTGGCCTGGGCGGTTTCCCGCATGCAGAGGATGCTGATCAGGCCGATGACGCCGGCAATCGCCATGTACCAGCCGGGGACCAGCTGGTTGCCGGTGGTTTCGATCAGCTGGTTAGCGATGGTCTGCGACGGACCGGCGAAGAACGCGGTGGAGAAGTTGTAGGCGATAGCGAAGCCCGTATAACGGACCGCGGTCGGGAACAGTGCCGGAAGCGTGGAGGACACCGAAGACACCAGGATCACCAGCAGGAAGCCCAGCACACCCAGGCCGATGAACTGCAGCACCAGGTTCTCCATGCCCAGCAGCGCAATCGCCGGCACGGACAACACCGTGTACCCGACAGCGGCCGCGAGCAGCAGCGGCTTGCGGCCAATCCGGTCCGACAACGCACCCACCGGCGGAATCGCCACCAGCATCAACGCCATCACCGCCACCAGCATCCAGTTGCCCTGCGCGGTACTGTGCCCCAGCTGCCCGCTCAGGTAGGTCGGCATGTAGCCGAGGATCAGGTAGAACGCCACATTCAGCAGCACCACAAACCCGGCCACAATCAGCAGCTGCCGCCAGTTGTTCCGCAGCACGGTCCGCAGCGGCGACTTGGTGGTTTCCTCGTGCTCCGACGCCTCAGTGTAGACAGCAGCCTCGGTCAGCCGGGTCCGGATCCAGAGGGCGGTCAGGCCCAGCGGGATGGTCAGCAGGAACGGCAGCCGCCACCAGCCGGCCTCCATGCCCGAGTCCCCCACAAGCGCGATCAGCGTGGTGCAGACAATCGCGGCCATGATGAAGCCCACCGTGGTGCCGAACTCCAGGAAGGAGCCGAAGAACCCGCGGCGCTTATCCGGCGCAGACTCCGCCATGTACACTGCAGCCCCGCCGTACTCACCGCCGGCGGAGAAACCCTGCACCAGGCGGCAGATCAGCAGCAGCACCGGAGCCAGCAGGCCCACGGTCTCCAGCGTCGGCAGCAGCCCGATCGCGCCGGTGGCCAGCGTCATCATGGTCACGGTGAGCACCATGACCTTCTGCCGGCCCACCTTGTCCCCCAGCGGGCCGAGGATCAGCCCGCCCAGCGGCCGGACCAGGAAGGACAGCGCCAGGGTGGCGAGTGTCAGCGTGACCCCCAGGCCGCCGTCGCCCTCCGTGGAACCGAAGAAGTTCACCGCCATATAAATGGTCAGGTAGCCGTAGACGCCGTAGTCGAACCACTCGACGGCGTTGCCAAGCGCCGCGCCCAGGATGGACCGATGGAGCGAACGTTTACCTTCAGCGGTGCTGGGCTCGGAGCCCGGCACCGCCTGCGGTTCCGGGTGCCTGCCTTGCGTGGGCTGTGAACTGGTGGTCATGGGTTTGTCCTTTAGTGAGTGGTTTGGCTAGCAAGGGTGGTGCCAAGTTCGGGAATCCGGCCGGTGTGCCGCTCCCCATCACGCTCAAAATCAGTCCCGCAACAGCAGCCCGGGCAGCCGGGCTTACCGGGGTACGGCCAGGTACTTGGTCTCAAGGAACTCCTCGATCCCCACGCGCCCGCCTTCACGGCCCAGGCCGGAGGCCTTGATCCCGCCGAACGGTGCCGCCGGATTGGAGACGATCCCGGTGTTGAGCCCCACCATGCCGACCTCCAGCGCATCGCCCATCCGGAACCCGCGGTCCACGTCCTGCGTGAACAGGTAGCCGACCAGCCCCCACGGGGTGTCGTTGGCCAGCCGGGTGACTTCCTCCTCGGTGTCGAACGGGACCACGGGCGCCACCGGCCCGAAAATTTCCTCGCTCATCAGGTCCGAGTCGGGGCTGACTCCGGAGAGGACCGTCGGGGTGTAGAAGTAGCCGGGCCCCTCCGGCCGCGACCCGCCGCAGACCACTTCGGCGCCCTTGGCGACGGCGTCGTCCACCAGTTCCTGCACCTTGGTGAGTGCCTTCTCCTCCACCAGGGGCCCGACGTCGGTGCCCGGCTCCGCGCCGTTGCCCACCGATAGTGCGCTCAGGCGGGCGGCGAGCCGGCGGGCGAACTCATCCGCCACTGGCCGCTGCACAAACATCCGGTTGGCCGCGGTGCAGGCCTCGCCCATGTTGCGCATCTTCGCGGCCACGGCACCGTCCACCGCGCGGTCCAGATCTGCGTCCTCGAACACGATGAAAGGCGCGTTCCCGCCCAGCTCCATCGAGGAGCGCATCACATGCTGCGCTGCCTGCTCCAGCAGCCGGACCCCAACGCCGGTGGACCCGGTGAAACTGACCTTCCGGGCGATCCCGCTGGACATCCACGGCGACACCACCGCGGAGGCCTTTGACGTGGGCACCACGTTCAGCACCCCGGCGGGCAGCCCGGCCTCGACCAGGATGTCCACCAGCGCCAGCGAGGACAGCGGAGTCAGGTTGGCAGGTTTGAACACCATGGTGCAGCCGGCAGCGATGGCCGGGCCGATCTTGCGGGTGCCCATGGCCAGCGGGAAGTTCCACGGCGTGACCAGCACACACGGTCCCACGGGTTCCTTCGAGACCAGGATCCGGTTCTTGCCGTCGCCGGTGGTGGTGAGGTCCCCGCCGATGCGCACAGCTTCCTCGGAGAACCAGCGGAAGAACTCGGCCGCGTACGCCACTTCCCCCTTGGCTTCGGCGAGCGGCTTGCCCATTTCGGTGGTCATGATCAGCGCCAGCTCGTCCTGCCGGGCCATGATCAGGTCATAGGCGCGGCGCAGGATCTCGCTGCGCTCCCGGGGAGCGGTGGCAGCCCATTCCTTCTGCACCCGGCCGGCAGTTTCGATCGCACGCTGGGCGTCCTCCGGACCGCCGTCGGCCACCGTGGCGATGACCTCCTCAGTAGCGGGATTCACGACGTCGAACCGGGCACCGGAGGCGGCGTCGGCCCACTGCCCGTCGATGAACAGGCCGGTGGAAACCTTGGCGATCGCGTCGAGGGCCTGCTGCGAGGTGCGGGTGTTGGTTTGGGTTGTCATGCGGTTTCTCTTTCTCTGTCTGTGGAAGTTCTGTCTGTGGCTGGCCCCGGATCGAGGAGCTGGGCCAGATGGGTTGCGGGCCGAGCGGCGTCGAGCTGGTTGACCTGCATGGCGCAGGAGAAGCCGTCGGTGAGGATTACGGTGTCCGCGCCGGTGTCCCGCATCGCCGGGGCGAGGGCCTGCTCGGCCACCTGCATGCTCACGTCGAAGTGCTCCTTTTCGAAGCCGAAGTTCCCGGCAACGCCGCAGCAGCCGGTCGCGTCCACCACGGTGGGAACCCCGACGGCGGCCAGCGCGGTTTTCTGCCTTCCGGCACCAAAAACGGAGTATTCGTGGCAGTGCGTCTGCAGCACCACCTGTTCCGGGAGGGGCTGCGCGGGCGACGGCGTCCAGCCAGCCGCGGACAGCTCTCCCACGTGCGCTGCGAAGCTGCGGACCCGGGCGGCGACCCGGCGGGCCTGGTCGGTGGGGACCAGCTCCGGCAGGTCCTTCCGGAGCGCGGCGGCACAGCTGGGCTCGACGACGACGATGGGCCGGTCGGTGCCGTCATCCAGCACCTGCGCGGCGTTGGCCAGGAGCTTCTTGGCTGTGTCGAGCTGGCCGGTGGAGATCCAGGTCAGGCCGCAGCAGGCGTCCGCGGAGCATTCCGTCCGTTCCCCCGCGCCGGCCAGCACACGGGCCGCGGCACCGGCGACCTCGGGGCGGAAACCGCGGGTGAAGGTGTCCACGAAGAGGACGATGCCGTCGCCAAGGTTCGGGGTCGTCTGGCCGGGTGCTGCACCGGCATCTGCCGGCCGACCAGCCCGTCCGCCAGCCCGGCTCCGGGCTCGTCCACCGGCCCGCCGGGGCATCTCCACCCCGGCAGCCGCGACCCCAGCCCGCCACTCCCCCGCTCCGGCGAACCGGGGCAGGGAGCGTTCGGTGGTGAGTCCGCCCAGCTTCGCGGCGAGCTTGCCCAGCGGCGTCGCGAGTACGGCGTTGACCAGCGGTGCCACCCGGCCCGTGAGTTTCAGCCAGCGCGGCAGCCAGCCGAGCGAGAAGTGCGAGAGCGGACGGAGCCGGCCACGGTAATAGTGGTCAAAGAACTCCGACTTGTACGTCGCCATGTCCACACCGGTGGGACAGTCACTGGAGCAGGCCTTGCAGGACAGGCAAAGGTCCAGGGCCTCGCGGACCTCCTCGGATTTCCAGCCCTCCTGCACAGTGCGGGCGCCGCGGACCATGTCCTGCAGCACGCGAGCCCGGCCCCGGGTGGAATCCTTCTCATCCCGGGTGGCCCGGTAACTGGGGCACATCACGCCGCCGGCATCGGTGCGGCAGCGGCCCACGCCGATACAGCTCTGCACCGCATGGACAAACGGATCAATATTGTTTCCCCCGCCGCTTGCGGCAGCACCACTGGCCCCGGCAGCAGGATCATCAGTCTCCACACTCGACCCACCCCCGGAATGCAGCGGGCGCAGGTCGAAGCTGGTGCGCCATTCCCGTGCGGGCACCCCGCCCAGCGCCAGGTGCGCGTCGATCGGATCCGGATCGGTCAGCGATCCGGGATTCAGGATCCCGGCCGGGTCCCACAGCCGGCGGTAGGCAGCGAAGGCCGTAAGCAGGCGCGGCGAGTACATCAGCGGCAGCAGTGCGGACCGGGCCCGCCCGTCGCCGTGTTCTCCGGAGAGCGAGCCGCCGTGCTGCACGACCAGCCGGGCGGCGTCGGCGGAGAACGCCCGGAACACGTCCCGTCCGGCCGCGGTGCGCAGATCGTAGGTGATCCGGATGTGCATACAGCCGGCCCCGAAGTGCCCGTACATCACGCCCTGCAGCCCGTACTGATCCAGCAGGTTTCGGAAGTCGGCCAGGTAATCGGCAAGTTTTTCCGGTGCGACGGCGGAATCCTCCCACCCGGGCCAGGACTCACCGCCGGTGGACAGCCGGGAGGACAGCCCGGCGCCGTCTTCCCGGACACGCCAGAGCGAGGCCCGCTCCACGGCGTCGGGCACCGGCCGGCCCTCGATCAGCCGGCCGTTTTCCTGCAGCCTGGCCAGCAGCCGGTCCGCCGCGGCCTGCACGGAGGCGGGATCGTCGCCGTCGAGGTCCACATACAGCCAGGCCTTGCCCGCGGGCAGGCCGGTCACCGAACCGGCACCGCGGCGGAAGCGCATCGTGTCCACAATGGCTTCGTCGATCCCCTCCACCGCCGCCGGGGAAAATTCCAGGATGGTTTCAATGTCCCGGGCGGCCTCCACCACGTCCGCGTAGCCGAGGCAGACCAGCAGTGCGCTGGCCGGTTTGGGCACCAGCTTCATCCGCGCGCCGACAATCACCGCGCAGGTCCCCTCGGAACCCACCAGCGCCCGGGCCACGTTGAAGCCGTGTTCCGGCAGCAGGTTGGCCAGGTGATAACCGGATACCTGGCGCTGGATCCGGCCGAGTTCCACCCGGAAGTCCGCCAGGTTGGCGTGCGCCAGTTCCCGCAGTCCCGCGGCCAGCGCCGCAGCACGCCGTTCAGAAAAACTGTCCGCCGGGTCGGTCGCCTGCAGTCCAGCGGCAGTGGCGGTGAGCCGGGCGCCGTCGGCCGTAACGACGTCGATCTCCGCCACATGGTCCGAGGTGCGGCCGTAGCGCACGGAGTGGTTGCCGCAGGCGTCGTTGCCCAGCGCTCCGCCCACGGTGGCGCGGTTCTTCGACGACGGATCGGGCGCGAACGTGAAGCGGTTGCCGGTGGCCTGCTCCACCTCGAGGGATAGGACCGCCAGCACCACGCCGGGGTCCACGGCGACGGTGCCCGCGGCCTCGTCGATGGCGTGGATGCGGTTCAGGTGCCGGGAAAAGTCCAGGACAACCCCGGGCCCGATGGCGTTGCCGGCCATGGAGGTGCCGCCGCCCCGGGGAACCAGCGGCGTGCCAGTCTCCCGGCACACGGCCAGGACCGCGACGACGTCGTCCACCGACCGCGGGAACACCACGGCCAGCGGCGGGACCCGGTAGTTGGACGCGTCGTAGGAGTACTCGGCCAGCCGCCGAGGTGACGAATCGACCGGGACGCCTGCCGAGGCCAGCGCCGCCAGCAGCCCCCCGCTGTCTGGTCCGCCAGCCGGAGCTGCGGACGGGGCTGCGATGCCGGTTTTTGTCATCGGCGCTCCGTGGTTGCTGCCGTGGTTGCGGCCGTGGTTGCAGTCGTGGCAGCGGCCGGAACAGCACCAACCACGGCTGCGACAGCGGCTTCGAAGCGTTCCAAGCCCAGGCCGATTTCCTCGGCGGTGACCACCAGCGCCGGGATCAGCCGGACCACGTTGCCGGCCGGGCCGCAGGTCAGCGTCAGCAGGCCCTGGTCCGTGGTGGCCTGCTGCACCGCGGCGGCGGTCGCGGCGTCCGGGGCGCCGTCGTCGGCGGTGAACTCGATCCCCTGCATCAGCCCGCGCCCGCGGACGTCACCGATGACCGGGAAACGTTCCTGAATCTCCCGCAGCCCGGCCTGCAGCTGTTCGCCGCGGACCCGCGAGTTTTCCACCAGGCCTTCCTCCTGCACCACTTCCAGGGTGGCGACGCCGGCGGCAGCGGACACGGCGTTGCCGCCGTAGGTTCCGCCCTGCGAACCGGGCCAGGCCTTGGACATGGTCTCGGTGGACGCGGCGATGGCGGAAATCGGGAAGCCGGAGGCGATGCCCTTGGCCGTGATGAGAATGTCGGGCGTGGCACTGGAGTACTGGTGGCCCCAGAACTTTCCGGTGCGGCCCACCCCGGCCTGGACCTCGTCGAAGATCAGCTGGATGCCGAATTTGTCCGCCCGCTCCCGCAGTCCCTCCATAAACGCGGGCGGGGTGGGCAGGTAGCCGCCATCGCCGAGCGCGGGCTCGATGAGGAACGCCGCGGTGTCCTTCGGATCGGTGCGGGTCTGCATCAGGTAGTCGAGTTCCTGCAGCGCAAATTCCACGGCCACGTCTTCTTCCCAGCCGTAGCGGTAGGCGTAGGGGAAGGCGGACATGTGGACGCCGGCCATCAGCGGGGCGAAGCCGGCGGAGAACTTGGTGCCCGCCGTCGTCAGGGAGGCGGCAGCAACGGTGCGGCCGTGGAACCCGCCCTGGAAGACCACGATGTTGGGCCGGCCGGTGGCCATGCGGGCCAGCCGGACCGCGGCTTCCACGGCTTCGGAGCCTGAGTTGGCGTAGAAGACGGAGTCCAGGCCGGCGGGGAGGACCTCGCCGAGTTTCTCGGTCAGCTCGAGCAGCGGTTTGTGCATCACGGTGGTGTACTGCGCGTGGATGATCTTGCCGACCTGCTCGCGGGCGGCGGCCACCACCTTCGGGTGGCAGTGCCCGGTGCTGGTGACGCCGATTCCCGTGGTGAAGTCCAGGTAGGCCTTGCCATCGGTCCCATGGATCCAGCTGCCAAGGGCATGGTCCACGATCACCGGGGTTGCTTGCTTGAGGGCGGGGCTGAGGGAAGTCATGCCGTTATGATGCAGGTCACATCTGTCTATTGTCAACAATCCTGCAATAGGGATACGGTTGTGGCGTGAGTAACACTGTGAGCAGACCGCGGGTGGTTCTACTTTCCGCCCAGGGCGTGGCCCTTCCCTTCAATCTGGACGCCCTCGAGGCCTTGGCGGACGTGACCGTGACCGACGCCGGGGGCCTTCCCCGGGCCGTTGCTGGCGCCGACATCCTGTTCCTCTGGGACTTCTTCTCCTCCGCGCTCCGCGACGCCTGGCC
This sequence comes from Arthrobacter sp. Helios, assembly GCF_023167125.1. NCBI lineage: Bacteria > Bacillati > Actinomycetota > Actinomycetes > Micrococcales > Micrococcaceae > Arthrobacter > Arthrobacter sp. Helios. The sequence goes on along the minus strand of NZ_CP095402.1, from coordinate 247,779 downwards.
ACACGCCGACGCGCTGAAGTGGGTGCATGTGGCCGCGGCCGGGGTGGACGCCATGCTGTTCGAGGAGCTGCGGTCCTCCGATGTAGTGGTCACCAACGCGCACGGCACGTTCGACCAGCCGATCGCCGAGTTCGTGCTGGCCTCAATCCTGGCGCACAACAAGCAGCTGCACCTGAGCAAGCGGCTGCAGCAGGACTCGGTCTGGAAGCACCGCGAGCTGACCCGCACCGCAGGATCGCGGGCGCTGGTGGTCGGCACCGGCGGAATCGGCCGTGCCACGGCCCGGCTCCTGCGGGCCGTGGGCCTGGAGGTGCGCGGTGTGGGACGGACCCCGCGGGAGCAGGATCCGGACTTCGGCACGGTCGTGGCCAGCTCGGATCTCGCCGAGCACGCGGGCTGGGCAGACCACGTGGTCCTGGCCGCCCCGCTCACCGAACAGACCCGCGATCTGGTGGACGACGTCGTCCTGGCCGCCATGCAGCCCAGCGCGCACCTTATTAACGTCGGCCGCGGTGCCCTGGTGGACGAAGACGCACTGCTCCAGGCGCTGCGCCGGGGGCAGATCGCCGCCGCGTCGCTGGACGTGTTCCGCGAAGAGCCGCTGCCGGTGTCCCATCCCTTCTGGGGCCTTGAGAACGTCCACCTGTCCGCTCACATGTGCGGCGACGTCGTCGGCTGGCGCGACGCGCTCGCCCGGCAGTTCCAGGACAACCTGGAACGCTGGACAGCCGGCGGGGACTTGGCCAATGTGGTGGACAAGCAGCGCGGCTACGTGAGCAGCAGATAAGCGCATACTCAGTTTTCTAAGTCTCTAAGGTCCGACTCAGCTCCAGCCTCGCCACCGTCGTCGAGGTCAAACCAACAACTATGTGGAGGTGCCCGCTTGCTGTTCAGCCAAGAGGAATACGATGCCCGGCTCGCCGGGGTCCGCGCGCGGATGGCGCGGCAGGGGCTTTCCGCCCTGCTGGTGACCGACCCGGCCAATCTCTACTACCTCACCGGATACAACGCCTGGTCCTTCTACACACCGCAGGTGCTCTTCGTGCCCGCGGACGGGCCCATGCTGCTGTTCACCCGCGAAATGGACGCCGGCGGCGCGACCCGCACCAGCTGGCTGCCGCCGGAGAACATTGTGGGCTACCCGGAGCGGTATGTGCACCGCCCGCACCTGCACCCCTTTGACTGGGTAGCCTTCGCCCTCCGCGAGCGCCACCTGATCGCCCCGGCGGCCGCGGGCTGCGTGGGCCTGGAAATGGACTCGCACTTCTTCTCCCCCAAGGCCTACCGTTCCCTGGTCAACGCCGTGCCGGAATGGACGCTGGTGGACTGCTTCGAACTGGTGAACTGGGTCCGCGCGGTCAAGTCCCCTGCCGAGCTTGAGCTGATACGCAAGGCCGCCCGGATCTGCAACGGTGCCATGGAAGCGGCCGTCGAGAGCATCGCCGTCGGCGTCCGCCAGTGCGACGCCGCTGCCGCCATCAGCTCGGCACAGATTGCCGGGGTGGACGGCACCGGCGGGGACTACCCCGCGATCGTGCCGATGCTGCCCACCGGCGAGGCGGCGGACACCCCGCACCTGACCTGGAGCGAGGAGAGGTTCGAGGCCGGACAGGCCGTGGTGGTGGAACTCGCCGGTGCCTACCACCGCTATCACGCGCCGCTGGCCCGCACCGTGGTGCTGGGGCCGCCGTCGGACCGGCTCGCAAAACTGGCCGACGCCGTCGCCGACGGACTGGACGCCGTCCTCACCGAAGTCCAGCCCGGCGTCCCTGTGCACGAGCTCGCCCGGACCTGGAACCGGACGCTGGCCAAATACGGCCTGGAAAAGCCGTCCCGGATCGGCTATTCGATCGGCATCGGCTACCCGCCGGACTGGGGCGAACGCACCATCTCGCTCCGCTCCGAGGACGAGACCGTCCTGGCGGAAAACATGACCTTCCATCTGATCGGCGGTATGTGGATGGATAACTACGGCTACGAACTCTCCGAATCAATCCGCGTCAGCTCCGACGGCGTGGAACCCCTCACCAGCTTCCCGCGGGAACTGCTCCAGAAAGGCAGCTAGCCCATGACCCTGAACTCCTTTGCCGCTTCCTCCACCACCAGCGCCCGGGCCGGCGACGCCCGGGCCACCAGCGCCCGGCCCGCCCTGCCGCTGGCGGACCGCGCCGCGGGACTGGTCGGTTCCGTGATCGATTCCAGCACCTCGCTGCTGGCCTCGCAGACCCATGACATTGTCCGCTTCGCCATGGGCTCACCCGCGGATGAGGCGGTGCCGCTGGAGGAATTCCGCGACATCAACGCGCAGGTCCTGGACCACAGCTCCCTGACCTACGGCGCCACCGAGGGCGAACCGGTACTGCTCAACGCCCTGGTGGATTACCTGGCCGGCACCTCGGATCCTGTGGACCCCGAACGGATCACCATCACCGCCGGCGGCATGCAGGGCCTGGACCTGGCCTGCAAGATCTTCATCAACCCCGGCGACCTCGTGATCGTGGAAAGCCCCACCTACACCAACGGCAGCGCCACCGCCCTGAGCTACGGCGCCGAGCTGCTGGAAGTTCCCGTGGACCAGGACGGCCTGATCGTGGAGGCACTGCCGGAGCTCGTGGCCGCCGCCGGCCGCACTCCCAAAGCCATCTACACCATTCCCAACTTCCAGAACCCTTCCGGCGTGACCCTGTCCCTGCCGCGCCGGCAGCGGCTGCTCGAGCTCGCGCACGAGTGGAACGCCGTCATCATCGACGACGATCCGTACGGGCTGCTGCGTTTCCAGGGCGAGGATCTGCCGTCGCTGCAGGCGCTGAGCCCCGGCGACCCGCTGCTCTTCTCCGTCCGCACCTTCTCCAAGATCCTGGCCCCGGGCCTGCGCGTGGGCTGGGTGGATACCGATCCCGCGGTCCGCCAGCTGGTCATCAACGCCAAGCAGGCCATGGACACCTGCACCAACGTCCCAGCCCAGCACGTGGTGGCCGAGTTCATCCGCCGCGGCGGCCTGGACAACCACCTCGCCGGGCTGCGCGTGGAGTACAAGCGCCGCAAGGACGCCATGCAGGAGAACCTGCACCGCCACCTCGGCAACCGGATCACCACTACCGATCCGGAGGGCGGCTTCTTTCTCTGGCTCACCCTGCAGGGCGAGGACGCCCAGATCTCCACGCAGAAACTGTTCGAGACTGCTCTTGCCGAGGGCGTCGCTTTCATCCCCGGGCCGGCGCTGTCGGCGAGCGGAAAGTTCGACGACGCCCTGCGGCTCTGCTTCGCCTCCACCACTCCGGAGCGGGCGGAGGAAGGCATTATCCGGCTCCGCCGGGCGATGGACCGGGAGCTGGCGTCGCTGGGTGAGGCTGGGCTGGGCGGCGGCGGAATGCGCGACGGCGGAGCGCCGTGACTGCCCAGCCTGATCTGTCGGGGCAGTCACCGTCACCGCTCGCGGGGCAGTCACCGGTAGAGGGGCAGTCACGGATGACAGCCAGCCAAGAGGTGGAGGACAGGGTCCTCGAGGAGAAGGTCCTGGGCCTGATCCGCGAGGCGGACCTCATCGAGCTGACCTCCGCACTGGTCGCCGCGGGCGGGGAGAATCCCGGCGGGACCGAGGAAGCCACCGTCGAGGTCCTGGCGAACTTCTGCCGCGGCGCCGGTCTGGAGGTCTCCACGGACCTGGTGGCTCCGGGCCGGCCGAATTTCACCGCCGTCCTGCCCGGGCAGAAGCACCCCGATGGAACCCAAAAGAGCGGAACCCAGCCGGGCCTGCTCTTCCTGGGGCACTCCGACGTCGTGCCCGCCGGCTCCGGCTGGGACCGTCCGCCGTTCGAGCCCTTTGTCCGGGACGGGCGGCTTTTTGGCCGGGGTTCCACGGATATGAAGGGCGGACTGGCTGCGGTGCTGATCGCGTTTCAGGCGCTGAAGGTCGCCGGCGTCGAGCTGCCGGGCACCGCCGCCCTGGCCTGCACGGTGGATGAGGAGGATCTGGGCATCGGGATCCGTGCCTACACCGCCGCGGTCAAGGCTGCTGCGATGGCAGCTTCCCCGGATTCCCCGCTCACCTCGGCTACCCCAGCCTTTCCGTATTCCGCCTGCGTGGTTGCCGAGCCCACCGATCTGGAGACGGTTATCGCCTGCCGCGGGGACAGTTACCTCGAGCTGAAAGTCACCGGGAAGTCGGCGCACTCCGGCCGGCCGGCGGACGGCCGCAACGCCATCGACGCTGCGGCGAAGGTCCTGGATCTGGTCCGTGCGGACCACGCCCGTCTGCAGGCCGATGCCGATCCGCTGCTGGGTTCCGGCACCTGGAACATCGGGCTTATCCGCGGCGGTACCGGCATTTCCATGGTGGCCTCGGAGTGCACGGTGTCGCTGGACCGGCGGCTGATGCCAGATGAGGACCCCCAGCGAATCCTCGAGACTCTGCTGACCCGGATCCGTGAAGCCGGCATCGATGCCGACGGGATCTCGGTGGAGGCCGCCGTGACCATGGACATGCCCGGGTTCCGGACACCGGCGTCGGACCCTCTGGTAGCGAACGCCGTGACCGCGCTGGCCGACGTCGGCGTGGCCAGTGCCGTGAGTGGCTGGACTGCGGCCTGCGATGGCGGGTTCATCAACCGGGAGTTCGGTATCCCGGTGATCGTGATGGGCCCGGGCGGGCTCAACGATCAGGCACACCAGGTCAACGAGTCGGTCAGTATCGCCGAGCTGCTCGCGGCGTCGCGGGCTTATGCGCTGATGTGTCTGCGGCACGTGGCCCCGACACATCCCGCCGAACCCGGCTGGCTGAGCACTGCAGGCTGAACCCGGCCCGGATTCGGCTGCTAGCTTGAAGTCCATGATTCATCTCGAAGACGCACCAGGGCTGTCGGTACCGTCGGTCGATGTGCGGACGTCATACCTGGTGGGCGAGCAAGCCGACATGATCCACCGCCGCTCGGACACCTCCTGGCTGTCAGCAGCCAGTCAGGACTTCGACGGTTTTGTTGCCGACCGCGTCGGGATCAAAGACCGGTGGGGTGTCCCCTCCGAGGTGTTCTGGTTTACCTCCGGAGCTTTCTACCTCGGCTCACTGGTCCTGCGCCATCAGCTGACGGAGGACGAAGGCGGCGGGCATATCGGTTACCACGTCGTCTACCCCTGGCAGCGGCAGGGGCATGCCACTGCAATGCTGCGGCAAGGGCTGGCCAAGGCCAAAGCCCAGGGAATCGATCGGGTGCTGCTCACTGTCGAGCCCGGTAATGCCGCCTCGATCCTTGTGGTTGAGCGCAGCGGGGGCATCGCCGACGGCATCAACCAGGAGGGAGAAATCCGCTTCTGGATCGACGTCTCCGGCTGACGGCCGGGGCCGGACCAACCAGTGTCTATGCCGTCGCGGCTTCCGGAGTTCCGCCGCTGGTGAGCCGGTCCAGGGCGTCGTCCATGTGGGTGATCAGGAGCCGGCCGACGAGGTCCGGATCCCCCGCCGCCAGTGCTTCGGCAATGGCCTGGTGCTCCCCCACCCGGGCGTGCGGATCCGGATACCGGCGTTCCAGCGCGGTGAGGCACATCCGGGTCTCGGTGAGCAGGGTGTTGTGCATGCGTGTGAGGCGGGGACTTGCCGCGGCAGCGACCAGTGTGGAGTGGTACTCCATGTCGGCTTCGGACATCGCGTCCAGGTCGCCCCTGTCCGCAGCCTGCTTCATGGACTGCACTGTCTGCAGCAGCCGGGCCGCAACGTCTTTGCCGCCACGCTGAAGGATGAGTTCGGAGGCAGCCCGCTCGACGGCGGTGCGCGCCACGTACATGTCCCGCACCTCCGCGTCGGTCATGGTGATGACGAACAGCCCGCGGTTCCGGATGCTGATCAGCAGGCCCTCCTGGGTAAGGCGCTGCATGGCCTCCCGCAACGGGCCGCGGCTCACACCCAGCTCCTTGGCCAGTTCCGTTTCGACCAGCTGGCTACCCGGGGCGATCTGGCCCCGGCCGATGGCGGTGCGCAGTTTCCCGGCGATGATCGACGGCGTTGACTCGCGCTCCAGGGGATCAAATATCGCCATCGGGAACCACATTCCGCTCGGGGCACCGGGCGCTGAGTCCGGGCCGTTGTTGGTGTCCGCTGGGTGCGGAGAACTTGTCTACAATCCTACAGCGACGCTGGCGGAGTTGAGTGAAATATGGCGCTAAATGCCGTGGTGAGGGCTAAAGGAACATCGGTCGGGGTGGCCGGGGCCGGGATTGCAGCCGTCAGAACAACACAAGGCCCCTGCCAGTTCGGGGGCTGGGCAGCCAGGCCGGGACAGCGGCGGATGCGGTCAAAACCCTCCGTTCTGGGTGAAATCGACCGTTATGGGATTTCCCTGCCACTGCGCAGGGGAGGGAAATCCCAAAATGGCAGTGATATCCCAAACCGGAGGAAATCGGGGCTACCAAACGGGAGGGAAGCCCCAATCCGGAGCAAAACGGGTTACCAAACGGAGGGAAATCCCAAACCGGAGGAAAACGGGGCTACTAAACAGGAGGGAAGCCCCCAATTCGGAGGGAAATCCCAAACCGGAGGAGAACGGCGCTACAGAATGCAGGGACGTCCCAAACCGGAGGAAAACGGTGCCATCCAACGGCTGGGATTCCCGCAACGGCGGAAATAGTCAGGACACGGCAGCTGCCACCCGTTTCAGTCCGGCCCTCCTCTCAGACGCTCACGACTCGCCACACCTTCAGGGAGAAAAGGCACTGCGTACGACTAGTGTCCGCGCGCCCGCCGGAAGCCAGCAGCCTGGACGGTGAGCAGCGTGAAGGCGCCCATGACTCCAAGCAGCAGCGGAATGGGGCCCAAGCTGGACAGGTTCAGCGCAAAAGGTCCTCTGGGACGGCCGCTCCCCTGGTCACTGGACGCTTCATAGAGGTAGGAGGCATAACGCCGCGGCTCGAGGCTGCCGGTCAACCAGACGAGGCCGGCCACCAGCAGAACTGCTACCAATACCCATGCAGCACAGAGATAAGGGTTGAACCATCGCCGGACTGTTGATCGTGTGTGCAGCTGGTACTCCTCGTTGGAGCCAGGCGTTGAATTCCCCATGGCGGTGAGCCTACTTGACCCCGCGTTCAGCCAGCCGCCGGCAGCCCGTTCGACCCGGCACCCCGCGAGCCCGAAATCAGGCCGCCCGGCGGCCTGGAAGGACCGTGCCGGCAGCCCGATCGACCCGGCACCCCGGCGGCGGGATGGATCCTCACACCGGAGAAGAGTCGAGCAGTGCAGCCAGCGGAACCTCCATCACCTCGCCGTTCAGCACACGGGGATACCGCTGGCCGGTAAGTTCCGAGAGGGTGAGCCTGATCAGGGTGCCGTGCGCCACGGCGATGATCCGCTGGCCGGGATACTGTGCGGCCAGCCCGCGCAGAGCGGCGAGACCGCGATCTGCCACCGCTTGCTCCGGTTCGCCGATACCAAGTGCAGATGTGAGCTGTGGTTCGGTCAGCCCGTTCAGGTGCAGCCCTTCGGCCGGTCCGTAGTCCCGCTCGATCAGCTCCGGGATGGTGCCGGCCGGCTGCAGTCCGGCCGCGTCGGCAATGAGGTGAGCCGTCTGCACGGCACGCAGCAGCGGCGAAGAAACCACCACGTGCCACGGCTCAGCGGCCAACAGCCGTCCGGCCTTGCATGCCTGGGCGCGGCCCACACCGTTCAACGGGTTATCGGTTCGGCCCTGCAGCCGGCGCTCCTGGTTCCAGTCCGTTTCGCCGTGCCGCACCAGGACCAGCCGTTCCGGCGGCGTTACGGCATCACTCACGGCGTCGTCTCTCACGCCGTCACCAGCGTCCGGCGGCCAGCCGCAGCCTCCCCCGCCGCGGAACCCGCGGAACCCGACGCATCCGCCGCGAAAACATGGGCCCGGAGCACCTCCGGCAGCACCCGGTCCCCCGGTTTGGGCACCCATCCGGTGACATGCGCCCGCAGCGTCCTGCCCTGCCAGTCCACGGACACATCGAACCCGTGCGGCCCGTAGAGCGCGGAGGTCACCACACCGGTCCGTGCCCGGCCGGTATCCCAGCCGGAACCGCCGACGAGGGTAGGGGGCATCGGGTGCAGCACCAGGTCCAGCGGGGACACCGCGGCGGTAACCGCCAGCGCACTGTGTCCCAGACCGCCCGTGCCCACACACGGTCCGGCTTCGAGCCGTTCGCCGGGAATGCTGATGCCCTCCGCAACTTCAAGCCGGCCCTCCGCCCAGGTCCCGTCCAGCAGCACGGCATCGCTGACAAAGGACGCCACAAACGCCGACGCCGGTGTCCGCACCAGCTCCTCCGGAGTACCGACCTGCTCAATCCGCCCAGCCCACAGCACCGCCACCCGGTCCGCCAGGGCCAGGGCCTCCGCGCGGTCGTGCGTGACGTGGACCGACGTCAGTCCCTGCTCACTCGTCAGCGCCTTCAGGTCCAGACGCAACCTGGCCCGCAGCGGTTCATCCAGGGAGGACAGCGCTTCGTCCAGGAGCAGGGCCTGCGGAGCGCCGACGATCGCCCTCGCCAGGGCCACGCGCTGGCGCTGCCCGCCGGAAAGGGCAGCCGGTGCCCGCTCCCCCAGCCCTTCCAACCCGACCAGCCCCAGCACACTGCGAACCCGGGCCTCCGCAGCTTTGCGCGGCACACCCGCCAGGCGCAGCGGATACCCCACGTTCCGGGCCACGGACCAGTGCGGCCAGATCGCATGGTCTTGGAAGACCATGCCCAGGTTCCGCTTCTCCGGCGGCACCCAGGCACCCGGCCCCGCCACCGGCTGGCCGCCGAGGCACAGGGTGCCGCCCTCCGGCTGAACAAACCCGGCAATGCTGCGCAGCAGCGTGGTTTTGCCGGAACCCGACGGACCCAGCAAGGCCAGGAACTCGCCGTCGTGCACGTCCAGGTCCACGTCCGAGAGGCCAACATGGCCGTTGGCGTAGACGTGGCGCAGGCCCTGAAGACTGATCGAAGACATTTACTTTCCCTTCCGGAAGCGGGTGCGCGCTGTGCGGCGGGCACCCAGGGCGGCGGTCGCGGAGAGCCCCGCGACGCCGACGATCGTGACCAGCAGCGCCAGGGCGGAAGCCGAGTTATAGTCCCCGGCCTGCTGGAGGTTGAAGATGACCACACCCAGCGTCTGGGAGCCGGGCGCCACCAGGAGGATGGAAATGGTCAGTTCGCGCACGGCGGTCAAGGCGACGACGACGGCGCCGCTCACCGCCGCGGGTACGCTCAGCCGCAGCGCGACGTCGCCCAGTGCCCGCAGCGGGCCGGCACCGGAGATCCGTGCGGCCTCGTCCAGGGACACCGGCACGGATTCCAGCGGTGCCCGCACGGATTGGACCACCAGGGCCAGGAACGCCATGACGTAGGCGCCGAGGATCACCCAGGGTGTGTTGAAGATGCCCAGCGCCGGGGCAATCAGCAGCCAGGCGACGGCCAGGACCAGGCCCGGCAGTGCCTGCGGCAGCATGGCGGTGACGTCCAGTGCGGCGTTGGAGCGGTGTTTGGTCCGGGTCAGGAGCGCACCAACACCGAGTCCCAGCACGCCGCAGGCCACCGCTGCGCCGAGGGCAAGCAGCACCGAGTTGGCGATGCCGGTGAGCGCTCCGCCGCTGGTTACGGCCCGGGCGATGTTTGCCAGGGTCAGGTTCTCCCAGGTCAGCGGCACGCCGGGAGCGGGCAGCAGTGCCTGCTCGGTCAGCGCCAGCAGCGGCAGGACGCAGACGACGGCGGCGGTGCACCAGAGCAGGGCCGTCACCGCCCAGCGGGCGGAGCCCAGCTGCAGCGGCAGCGCAGCTGCTCCGGCGCCGCCCAGTTCGCTGCCCCCGGGCAGCCGGCGCTGCAGCAGCACGGCGGCCAGGCCCAGGATCAGCAGCACCACGCCGATCGCGGCCACGGCGGGCAGCGGATTGGTGACGGTGCCGGAGGCGAGGTAGCGGTACACCAGGGTGGTGAGTGTGGTGTACCGCTCGGGCAGGCCGATCAGCGCGGGAATGCCGAAGTCGGAGAGGTTGGCGACGAGCGTAAGCACAAATGCTGCCACCACGGCCGGGCGTACCAGCGGCAGGGTCACCTGGCAGAACGTGCGCAGCCCGCCGGCACCGCTGATCCGGGCCGCTTCCTCCAGGCTGCCCGGGACCCTGCGCAGCGCTGCACTGATGACCAGGTAGGCCAGCGGATAGGAGTGCACGGCGAGCAGGAACACCACACCGCCGCCGCCGTAGATATCCAGCACCGGACGCGCGGATCCGGTCAGCGCCATCAGGGCCTGGTTCACGGTGCCGGACGGAGAGAGCAGCGCCATCCAGGACATCGCCCCAATGAACGGCGGAATGAGGAACGGCAGCAGGAAGATCCAGCGCAGCACGGTCCGGCCCGGCAGATCGGTCCGGTCCAGGACGACGGCGAGCAGCGCACCGAACGCGGTGGCCAGCGCCGCTGATCCGGCGGCGGAGGAAACGGAGTTCCACGCTGCAGCCAGGACATCGGGGTCCGTGAGCACATCGGCGTTGGACGGCTGGGCCCCGCGGAACACAATGACGCCGAGCGGCAGGAGCACCAGCAGGGCCAGCACGGCCCAGACCGCCAGCCGGAGCCAGTGCAGTCCGTCGCCCCGGGGCCCGTTGCCCCGGACCCGGCCTGCAGTTCCCAGGGCGGCCGGGCTGAGCTGCCCCGCCGCCAAGGAAACGGAATTACTTGAGAAGGTCATTGAACTTCGCGACGGCGCTTGCCTGCTTCTCGGCAATCACCGCGAGGTCCGGGTTCAGCAGCTCAAGGTCGGCGAGGGAGGGAGCGCCCTCGGGGACACCGGCGTCGTCGCGGACCGGGAGGTAGGACTGCGCCACCGCCAGTTCCTGGCCTTCCTTCGAGACCAGGAATTCCACGAACTCGTTGGCGGCGTCCGGGTTCTTCGAGTCGGTGAAGACGCCGGCCGGCTGGGAGACGTAGGGAACGCCGTCGGTCGGGTAGTTCAGGCTGATGGGCGAGCCCTTCGCGGCCAGTTCGCGGGCCACGTAGTCCACCACGATCCCGATGCCCGAGGTGCCGGCGGCCACGGCCTGGCCCACCGGGCCGTTGCTTTCCAGCACGGTCGGTTCGTTGCTGATCAGGTTCTTCAGCCAGTTCTCGCCCAGGGCCGGGGTCTCGAGCCAGACGGTGGTGTTGAAGGCAGCGGCACCGGAGACGTCCGGGTTCGGCATGGCGATCATGCCCTTGTATTCCTCGTTGGTCAGTTCGGCCCAGGATTCGGGGGCGTTGTCCACCAGCGTGGTGTTGTACGCGATGACGGTGGGAATGATGCGGGTGCCCACGTAGTAGCCCTCGGCATCGACAAGTTCGTCAATAAGGTCAGGGCTCAGTTCACCGGCGTTGTCGATGTCCAGAACCTGCAGGTCGCCCTCAGCGGCGTACGCCTCGAACGTGGGGACGTCGGCGGCGAGGATCACGTCGGCCTGGATGCCGCCGGTCTCCTTCTCGGTCGCGATCCGGGTCTTCAGCTCGCCGGTGCCGGCGCGGAAGACCTCAACGCTGACCTCCGGATTGACCTCGTTATAGGCGGCGACCAGTTCATCGATCTTGGCCTGCGGCTCCGAGGTGTACACCGTGAGGGTGCCGGTGGCGCCGGCCGGAGCGCTGGAAGATGCGGCTGCCGGGGAGTTTTCGGCGCCGTCGGCACTGCCGCTGCAGGCGGTCAGGAGGGCAAGCGACGCCAGTGATGCAACTGAGACGGCGGCGAGGGCGGGGTACTTAGAGCGGTGCAGCAATGGGTTCTCCTTGGGAAACCGGCAGCAACGGCTGCTGCGGGTGAGGGTGGCCCGGGGTCCGTGCGGGCACCGGGATGGGACGGGTGGAACGGGTGCCCGTGGCGGGAACGGCCCCGGGTGGCGTGGCGGTCTTGGGGTTCGGTGCAGTACTGGGGTTCGCTGCGGCCTTGAGGGGCACAGCGGTCTTGGTGAACACCACGGCGCCGGTGGGCCGCAAGGTCCCCGTAGCCCACCGGGTTCCGGCGGGCCGCAGCGGCACCGGCACGGCGCTGAAGCTGTTCTTTTCGCCCAGCCGGATGACGGAGAGCCAGCTGCTGTCCAGGCCCTGCACCGTCTCCGGCGGCGCGAAAAGATCCTGGCTGTAGGACACCGCCGGGCCGGCCCAAACCGGCACCGCGCCCAACCGGCCGGACACCGCATGGTGATAGTGACCGCACAGGATGGCGCGCACGTCCGTGCCGGCCAGCACGCCGGCAAGTTCTGCAGGCCGGGCCAGGCCGCGGCCGGCCAGCTGGGGCAGCAGCGAATCAACGGGCGGATGATGCAGGGCCAGCACGGTGCCGTCGGGGGCAGGCTCAGCCAGCACGGTGTCCAGCCAGTGGAGCTGCTCTCCCGTTAGCCGGCCTGCGGGCTGGCCTGAGTCGTCCGAATCCAACGTGATGAGGCGCAGTCCCCCGACGAAATGGACGTCGTTACCCGGGCCGGGGCCAGTGTCGGTGCGCGAACCCGTGAACGCTTCGGCCGCCCACGCCCGGGTGCCGGGAAGGTCATGGTTGCCGGGCAGCACGATGACCGGGCAGTCCAGCTCCCGTCCGGCCCGGGCGAAAAGTCCAGAGGCGGCAGCGTAGATATCGCCGCCGGAATCGGCGATATCACCGGTAATGACGACGGCGTCGGGCCGGTAGCGGGCCGCACTGCGCAGGGCCTCGGCGGTGCGTTCCCACGTGTCCAGGGCACCAAACAGCAGCTCACCCGGCTGATGCAGATGAGTGTCCGTGAGATGGATCAGGGTGTACCCGGGCCCGTTCATGCCGCGGGGATTCCGGTGCCGTGCAGCAGCACGCGGGCCCGGTCCAGCACTCCCCGGTCCAGACCATGCCGCAGCAGGTAGGCAGCGGCACCGGTCTCACCTTCGAAAGACTCCCCCGCCAGGATCTGCAGTGCGCCGTCCATAACCTCGGGCGGGCTGGCCAGGTGCAGGCGGACAGCGGTGGCCATTTCGGCGGATTCGACGATCCGGCCGCCAAGCCGGGCCAGCACAGCCTGACGGAAAGACTGCGGAAGGGCGGCTTCGGTGCGCGAGTAGTCCTCCACAATGGCACTGCGGGAGGCCCCGGCGGCTTCCAGCACCAGTGCAATGACCAGCCCGGTGCGGTCTTTCCCTGCAGCACAGTGAACCAGAACTCCGCCGTCAAGGTTCCGGATCACGTCGCCAACGGCGCTGGTCAGAGCCCGGGCACAGTCCTGCAGCAGATGTTGGTAGACGGCCTCGATCGGTTCGGAGACTGGGATGCTTCCGCGGTAGAGCGGAACGTTCAGCACCCGTGTACCCGCCGGGACATTATCCGGAGCCGAGGCAACCTCCACCGGCTCGCGCAGGTCCACCACCGTGGCGATCCGTGCTGCCGTCAGTTCAGCGAGACCGGCGGCGTCAAGATCGTTCAGGGCTCCGGACCGGAAGAGCAGTCCCCGGCGCAGTCCCGGAGTTCCGGTTCCTGCTGCTGCGTCACGGAAATTGAACAATCCGCCGACTGCGGGCGGAACGTCTGCAGGAGCCTGCGGATTAGAGGAGAGCTCGGTATTCATGGAACCTCTGGGTCGTGCTCGGTTGGGGGCTCTCCGAGTTCATCCAGCGAAGGTTAATCAGTGGTGAACAGGCACGGGCGGCCAGGCCAACCGTGCACGAACACTTTGGCCTCCCGGGCGCCCCTCCCCCGCCCTGGAGGCCCGAACGCGGCGGCCAGCGGTATTTTGCGGCCCGAGACGGCCAGGCGTCCCGGGCTGTCTCGGGCCTGGGCGGACCGGCCCGTGCTGCCTACGGTTCGGGCCAGCCGACAGCGTGCTGCCGATGGGGTTGGCCAGATGACCGCTCCCCGTGCTGGCGAGGAGGTGGGCCAACCGACGGTTCGGGCCAGCCACCCTGCGCTGCCGGCTGCTTGGACCAGGCCGCCCCGATCTGCCGAGGGCTGGGGCAAGTCCGCCCCGAGCTGGCGAGAGAGTGGGCCAGATGACCGCTCCCCGTGCTGCCGGCCGATTAGGCCACCCACCCCATACTGCCGAGGGCCCGGGCCTCCCCGTGCTGCCGGCTGCTTGGGCCACCCCGGTTGGCAGCAGCACCTACAGCCCCCGAACCCGGGCCACCCAGACTCCAACCAGCCCAGAAGCCGGGCACTCAGGTCGCCCAGAACCTCAGACGCGCCGCAGTTTCCCACTCTTCGTTACAGGAGTTACCCCTGAGGTCACACCAGGCAACCCCTTCAACAGGCACAGGGAAACCGCGCGCATCCCTCTCCACTCACAGCCCGGGTCCTTTGAGGTGACAAACACGGCTGGGTTAACACAGGCCCCAGCCGTACCGGGGGCTGTGCAGCCAGGGCGGGGCAGTGAAGGACGGGGTCAAAACCCTCCGTTCGGGGTGAAATCGACCGGTTTGGGATTTCCCTGCCTCTGCGCAGGGGAGGGAAATCCCAAACCGGCAGGGATATCCCAAACCGGAGGCAAATGGGGCTACCAAATGGGAGGGAAGCCCCAATCCGGAGCAAAACGGGGCCACCAAACGGAGGGAAATCCCAAACCGGAGCAAAACGGGGCCACCAAACGGGAAGCAAGCCCCAATCCGGAGCAAAACGAGTTACCAAACGGAGGGATATCCCAAACCGGAGCAAAACGGGTTACCAAACGCAGGGAAGCCCCAATCCGGAGGAATACGGGGATATCAGACGCGTCGTGCCTTAAGTCGAACAGGGCACTGAGCCCGGCTAGCGCCCGTACCTCCGCCGGAACGCCGCAGCCTGCACGGTGAGCAGCGTCAGCGCACCCAAGAGACCGAACAACAGCACAAAGGGACCCATGCTGTACAGGTTGGAAGCGATGACGCCCGGTCTGCCCTCCATCCCCTGACCCGTGGACGGGTCAACCGAGACATATGTGGGCGGCTCGAGGGCTCCCGTCAGCCAGGACAGGCCAGCTGCCAGCATTATGGCTACCAGCGCCCACGCCGCGCAGAGGTAGGGGTTGAACCGGCGGAATCCATCGGATGCAGCGAAACCACCGGGAGCCTCCGGACGCTGCACACCGTCGGCGCCGGTCGGATCCCCCGTGTCTTCAGCCCAGACGAACCCGTCAGCCCGCGCAGAGTCAGCCTGCCGGCCGGAAGTACCGTTCCCGCTGCCGCTCCCACCGGATGACCGGCGGGCGGCCGCAATGTTCGCGGCGGTCCTGTCCCCGTCCCCGCCATCCCCGTCAGCACCGGCGGCGCTGTCCCCTCTGCCCCCGCCGGTCCTGGCCCCGCCGGCCCGTCCCGCAGACGGGGCTGGACCGCCGTCGTCGACAATTTGCGCCGAGTCCTGAGCCTGACCATCCTGTGGCCGCGCGTAGAGCCGGTAGTCGTCCGAGTCTGTGTGATTCCCCATGGCGGCGAGCTTACTTGACGCTTTCGTGGGCCATCCAAGGCCACACTGCGTAATATCCCGGGACATCTCCCAGATTCGGGTCCTACGGTGGTGACTTCGCTCCGGCCACCACTACCGAAGGAACCCGCATGAGCACCACCACTGCCGCTGCCACCCCTACAGACACCACCGCCACCCCCACCGGCCCAACATCGATCGACCCGCGGACACTCGCATCCCTGGTCCAGGCGAACCCTGCCCTGATGCTGATCGACGTCCGGAATCCCGCCGAATTCGAATCCGCGCACATCCCCGGCTCGCACAACATTCCGCTGCCGCTGCTGTCCGCGCACACGGCCGAGCTGGCCGCACGGCTGGGTGAGGACACCGTGATCCTGTGCCAGTCCGGCGTGCGGGCCAAACAGGCTCACGGCCGCCTTGCCGCGGCTGGCCTGCAGGGTGGCTCGGTGCTCTCCGGCAGCGTCGCAGACTTCGAAAAGGCCGGCGGCACCGTGGTGCGCGGAAAGCAGGTCTGGGATATGGAACGCCAGGTCCGGTTCGTAGCCGGCAGCCTGGTGGGCATCGGTCTGCTGGCCGGACGCACCGCTTCCCCGAAGTTCCGGGTCCTGGCCGGAGGAATCAGCGGCGGTCTGGTTTTCTCCTCGCTGTCCAACACCTGCGCCATGGGCAAGGCACTTTCCTACCTGCCCTGGAACCGCGGCGCGGCGGAGCTCTCATGGGAAGAAATCCAGGCCCAGCTCGACCGGTAAGCCTAATGCGCGTCCCGGCCGGCAGAGCCTTCCCCGCTACTGAGGCGCAGCCAGCCTGAGGTCGGGGCCGAAGACCCGTCAGGACGGACTCCGGGCACCCAAAAACGGACGACGCCGGCACCCAGTCGGGTGCCGGCGTCGTCACTGTGTTGGCGGATTTCGCAGGTTTTGCGGTTCTACGGTTGCTGCAGATTCATCGGAGTCTCGGGGTTATGGCAGGCGCCAGTACACCGGTTCGTTGTTGTCGGCGAGGATCATCCGCAGGCTGATCCTGCTGTCCTCGCCGATCGCCTCGTCGGGGAGGTCCATGCAGAACTCGTAGGTGCGGGTGTCTCCCTTTTTGAGGTTCGGCTGGTCGAAGGCGTTCACTCCGAGATCCATGGAGCAGTCCAGCACGCTGTAGGAGCGGTTGTCCGCACCGATGAACTCGGGGGCGAGGTCCAGCCACAGCCGTCCTTCACCGTCGCCGTTGTAGACCGTGTTGAACTCAAACATCACGTAGTTGTGGTCCGGTGCACCCGCGGAAGGGTCCCGCTCCTGCACCTCGGCGGACGCATTGCCGTCCACTGATTCCAGGGTGACGGTGTAGTCGCCCACCTGGACCTCGTCGCCCGCCGAAACCGCCGGCGCGGAGAGTACCTTTGCCATGAACGAGTCGCTGATTTCGAAGGTGTACTCGTCCGGGGATGCGAGCGCATCCGGCGATCCGGAAGCGTTCGGCAGCGGCCGGGCAGGCTGCGGATCCGACTCGGCGTCATACTGGCCCATACTCGACTGCCGGAACGAATCCACGATGAGGGCAGTGACGCTGCCGGCAATGATCATCGACAGCACAGCGACGGCCAGGGCAACGATGGAGAGCACCCGGGCCACATTGCGGGCACGGAAACCCTTGATCAGCGCCGGGATACCCAGGCCCAGGGCCACTACGCCAAGCACGAAGGTAAACACGTTGAAGAACGGCAGCCAGGAAATGATCAGCCCTGCGCCGGCGACGCTCAGCGCAGCGATACCCAACGCCTTCCCCGGTGTCCGGGCCGGCTGGGCTCCCGGGTAGCCCTGGTATCCGGGGTAGCCCGGGCCCTGGGATCCGGGGTAGCCCGGGTATCCGGGTCCGGAACCGTAACCTCCCGGCGTCCCCTGGCCCGGCATCGCGTACTGCTGCGGGGCCTGGCCCGGCGAGGAATATTGCTGGGGGGCCTGGCCCGGCATTGTGTACTGCTGCGGGGGCTGCTCCGGCATGCCATAGGTCGGTCTGACGTATTCCGGCGCGCCGGCAGCCGGATCGGCGGAGCTTGGATCAGCCGGGCCTGGATCAGCAGCACCCGGGCCGACGCCCCCGGGAACTTCACCCGCAGAAAGTCCGGCTCCGGCACCTCCGGCTCCCGGCTGGCCAGCTGACCCGGCGGGAGCGCCCGCCGGCGGGTAGTGCGGCAGTGGTGCGGAACCACCGGGCGGGGTGTTGCCGGCTGCCGGAATCCCGGCGTAGGGATTTCCGCTGGGCCGGTCGTAAGAGGTCAAAGGGCGGGCAGACGCCGGGTACCCGGCAACAACGTACGGACCGCCGGATCCACCCGGATTCTGGGCGCGGGCATCGGCGTGGTTGCCCGGAGTGTTGCCCGGTTTGCGGTCCGGAGCGCCGTCAGAGCCTGCCGGACCAGCGCTGGGAGCCGCAAAGGACCCGCCCGGCGAAGCGAATCCGCTGGGCGGTGCGAGCCGCGAGCTGTCGTCCGCCCTCGGCCCGGTACCGGCGTCCTCAAACCCGGCTGCCCGGCCGGCCGATTCTCCTGCGGCTGGCTCAGCCGGCACCGGCCCGCCCGGTGTTGCTCCCCCAGCTTCCCGGACCGCTTCAGGCTGCTCTGCCTCGTTCGGTCCCTGGTCGCCGCCGAGCCCAGGTTGGCCCTGTTCCTTATTCATCTGTTCCCCCAAGCATTGAGACCTGCGTGCAAAAAGTGCGGGGCACGGCCGTCCTGCCGGTGGCCCCGGGTCCATTCTAGGCCCCTGACCTGCGGCTTTTCCCAAAAGAACGAGGCCCGTCCCGCTACGGCGGAACGGGCCTCAAACGCGTACTGAAGACTATGCGAGAGCCGCGACGACGTCGTCGTAATCCGGTTCGGTGGTGATCTCCGGAATCAGCTGCGTGTACAGCACGGTGCCCTCGGCATCCAGGACGACGACGGCGCGGGCCAGCAGGCCGGCCAGCGGACCGTCAGCCTGGGTGAGTCCAAAGTCTTCGCCGAAGCTGCTGCGGAAGGCGGACGCCGCCACCACGTTCTCGATGCCCTCTGCACCGCAGAAGCGGCCGAGCGCGAAGGGAAGATCCTTGGAAACACACACCACGGCGGTGTTCTCCAGCCCGGCGGCCACTTCGTTGAAGCGGCGGACGCTCTGCGCGCACACACCGGTGTCCACGCTCGGGAAGATGTTCAGGACCACGCGGCGGCCGGCGAACCCGGACAGGGTCACGGCGGCGAGGTCGGTGCCGACCAGTTCGAAGGCCGGAGCGGAGGTGCCGACGGCGGGAAGCTCACCGGAGGTACGGACAGGGTTCTCTTTAAATGCTGTGGTTGCCATGGTTCGTGTCTATCACGTCTTTCTCCCTTTGTTGGGACGCTGACCTGCGGTGATGCTGGCTGGAGGCTCCGAGCCAAAGAAATTCGGGGTGCGGGGTTCCCTCCGCGTGTGGTGGTGCTCTACTGGAAGGAGGTTGAGGTTTGCTGCAGAGAATCCCAACTAGGTCCTCCCTCCGTGGAGGGCCGTCAGGTCCACATGGCCGGGACCAGTAGGTTCGATGGCCGGGCCTTGGAACGACTCCCTGGCTGAGGCTGGGGAGCCGTTCAGCCCTCCGTCAGCAGCTGCAGCAGGGCCTGCCCCGGCGGGGTCCCGTGAAGAACATAACCGCCCACGAACTGCTGCCGGTAGAGCGCCGGGTTGTGCGAGGAGATGGTCCGGGCGTTGCGCCAGAGACGGTCCAGCTGCCGGCTGGTTGACGTCGCCGAGGCACCGCCGACCTCGAAAATCCGGGACACCAGACCCAGCACCAGGCTGATCACGCTCGACTGTACGCCGAACACGTGGGCATCGGCGGCGGCAATCTCCGCGGCGTTGTCCGCTCCGGCGGCATAAGCCGCATCCACCGACCGCGCCGCAGCCAGCACTGTTGCTTCCACCGTGCGCGCCGTTCCGAAAGTTTCGCCCACTACCTGCAGCGCAACCGGGTCCTGCGCCGCCGGAACGGATGGATTAAACAGGTTCCGTTTCCGGCCGCGGACAAAACCGGTGATTTCCTCCAGAGCGGCTGCACCGATCCCGGCGAGCGCGGCAAGGTGCACCAGCTGATAAACGGCGTGCAGCACCGTTGGTTCGCTGGTGCGTTCCAGCAGGAACCGGTCATCGACCGGCACCTCCTTGAAAACGGTGGTGCCGGAGCCTGTCAGCCGCTGGCCAAACCCGTCCCAGTCGTCCCGGATCTCCACACCCGGGGCGTCGGCCCGGACCAGCACCGTGCCGAGCCCGCCCAGTTCCAGGCCGGTGCTGACCAGGATCCAGTCGGCGAACATGGACCCGGTGGTGTAGAACTTGGTGCCGTCGAGGACCAGCTCTCCGGCAGCGGTCCGGCGCACGCGGGTGGCTTGTTCAGCGAAGCTGCCGGTCTGCTCGCTTTCGGCGTTGCCCACCAGGGCTCCCGTGGCGAGCTCCGCCAGCCAGAACTTCCGGTACGCGTCGTCCGGCCGGGCCAGGACGGACTCCGTGAACCCGATATGTCCGCGCAGAGCCTGCACCAGGTTGGAGTCCGCCGCCCCCAGCCGGATCAGCAGCAGCACCAGCTGCTCCACGCTGGCGCCGTATCCGCCGTCTTCCACCGGCAGCCGCAGCTTCCCGAAACCGGCGTCGCGCAGCCAGCCGAGCTCCTCATGCGGCAGCTGCCGCCCGGCTTCACGGTCCAGCGCACCGTCCCGGATCCGGTCAAAGACCGGCCCGAACGCGGCCAGCAGCCAGGCGTCGGTCACGGCCTCGGTCGCTGTACCGCTCACGCCGGAAGTCACCGCATTCACAGCATTCACAGCACACCGTCCTTAGCGGCAACAGCAGCCGTTCCAGCGGCAGTTCCGGCACCCGCTGCTCCAACCGCAGTTTCGGCGCCCCGGCCCAGTCCCAGCGACGGCAGCGAGGCGAGCAGCTCCTGGGTATACGCCTCCCGCGGGTTAGCGAAGATCTCCTCGGCGGGCCCGCTCTCCACCGCCCGCCCGTCCTTCATCACCAGCACGTGATCGCTCATGTGGTGGATCACCCCCAGATCGTGCGAGATGAACAGGTAGCTCAGCCCCAGTTCTGCCTGCAGGTCGGTGAGCAGATCCAGCACCTGCGCCTGAACCGAAACGTCCAGCGCGGACACGGCTTCATCCAGGACGACGACGTCGGGCTCCGGGGCCAGTGCCCGCGCGATGGCCAGGCGCTGGCGCTGCCCGCCGGAGAGCTGCAGCGGATGCTTGGCCAGGTGCTCGCGCTGGAGCCCGGCCTGGGCCGCCAGTTCGGCGGCCCGTGCCAGGCGGTCCGCAGGCGACGGGAAGTCAACCGGTGAGAGGGCATCGAGCAGGATCCGCTCGGCGTTCCAGCGCGGATCGAAGGAGCTCAGCGGGTCCTGGTACACCGCTGTAACCAACCGGCGGCGCGGCCGCCGGGCCGCCGTGCCCAGCCCGGTCCAGGCCTCGCCGTTCAGCAGCACCTCACCGGCGTCGGGTTCCAGCAGCGCCAGTGCCATGCGGGCGGTCGTCGACTTGCCGGACCCCGATTCCCCCACAATCCCGAGGGTTTCCCCGCGGGCCAGCTCAAAGGAGACATCGTCGACGACGGCGCGCAGCACCCCGTCCGGTCCCCGGTAGGCCTTGCGCAGGTTCCGGGCGGAGAGCACGGGCCCGGGCGCAGCCGCCTCACCGGGCGCCTCTGTCCCCGCTCCCCGGCCCGGCCGCACCCGCCGGCCCGCTGCCGCCGTCGTCCGTTCGCGTGCCGCCGGTGCCAGCGGCGTTCCCCTGGTGTGTTCGGAGGGGATCGCCGCGAGCAGGGCCCTGGTGTACGCGTGCCGCGGCTCGTAGAGCACCTGCGCCACGGGTCCCTGTTCCACGATCGCCCCACCCTGCATCACGGCAACGTGGT
Organism: Arthrobacter sp. Helios; assembly: GCF_023167125.1. Lineage (NCBI taxonomy): Bacteria > Bacillati > Actinomycetota > Actinomycetes > Micrococcales > Micrococcaceae > Arthrobacter > Arthrobacter sp. Helios. Next base: position 226,512 of record NZ_CP095402.1, on the reverse strand, counting down.
CCGCCAGCGTCGCCACGACGGAGAGGTCATGGCTGATCAGGATAATCCCGGTCCCGCGGTCCTTCATTTCGCCCAACAGCGCCAGGACCTGGGCCTGCACCGTGACGTCCAGCGCCGTGGTGGGCTCATCGGCAATAACCAGCCGGGGGTCCAGCGCGATCGCCGAAGCAATCAGCGCCCGCTGGCGCAGCCCGCCGGAGAGCTCGTCCGGGCGCTGCCGGGCGCGGAGTTCCGGCTGCGGAACGCCCACGCTTGCCAGGAGCTCCACGGCCTTCGCCGCCCGGGTCCGCCGGTTGCCCCAGCCGTGCAGCCGCAGCGCCTCCTCAATCTCCCGGCCCACCGGCCGCAGCGGGTCCAGGGACACCAGGGCATCCTGCAGGATGAAGCCCAGGTCCCTACCCCGGATCTGCCGCCAGGCACGCTCGGACAGCGTACCGGCGTCGTGCCCGGCCACCGTGAGCCGCTCCGCCTCGACCCGCGCGGCGCCGCCGGGCAGCCCGGCGAGGGTCCGGGCGGTCACGGATTTTCCGGACCCTGATTCACCCACGATCGCCAGGCACTGCCCGGGCTGCAGCGTCAGGGACACGTCCTTGACCACGTGGTGCACCCGCTCCGACCGGCGGGAACCGGTGGAAAAGGACACGTTGAGTCCGCGGACGTCCAGCAGCGGGGCGGGCGGCTCCACGGTCACGGCGGCAGCGGACTGCTCGGCAACTAGGGTGCTCATGCGGATGCTCCTTCGAGTTTTTTCTGCAGGTGGTTTCCGAGCGAGGTGGCGGCCAGTGCCACGGCAACGATGGCCAGGCCGGGCATCACCTCCAGCCACCAGGCGCGGGTGATGAACATCCGGCCGGCGTCCAGCAGGGCACCCCACTCCGGCGACGGCGGCGCCACCCCCAGCCCCAGGAACGCCAGCCCGGATGCCCAGACAATGGACTGCCCGACGCCGAGGGTCACCACCGCGACCAGCGGCCGCATCGCGTTCGGGAACACGTGGCGGCGCAGCACTTCCCAGCGGGAGTGGCCCAGGGCGTGCGCGGCCTCCACATACCCCGAGGTCCGGACGGCCAGGACCTGGCCCCTGATCATCCGGGCATATCCCGGAGCGGTGCCCAGCCCCACGGCGATCACCTGGGTGGTGACGCTGGGACCGTAAACAGTCACGAACAGCATGGCCAGCAGCAGCACGGGGAACGCGAACAGCACTTCCAGGCCGCGGCTGATCAGCCCGTCCAGGACCCGGCCGCCCAGTCCCGAACTCACGCCCAGCACAACGGCGACAGCCATCGCCAGGGCGGTGGCGCCCAGCCCGATCAGCAGGGATTCCCGCGTGCCGTGCACCACCCGGGTGTAGAGGTCGCGGCCGGACTGGTCCGTGCCGAACGGGTGCTGCCAGCTTGGCGGCTGCAGCACGGCGTTCAGATCGATCGCAAACGGATCGGCGGGAGCCAGCAGCTGCGGGAGGATGGCGGCCACGATGAAGAAGAGCAGGACGGCGGCGGCGAGCGCAGGGCCGGGCGGAATCTTCAGGCTTATCTGCCGGCCCTGCCGGCCCTGCCGGCGGGGAAGGGTTGTTATTGTCATGAGTTCTTCAACCTCGGATCGATCAGGGTGTAGGCGATGTCCACCAGCAGGTTGGCCAGCACATAGATGCCGGCGATCAGGATGACGATCCCGCAGACCACCGGCAGGTCCCGGGAGTTCACCGCGGTAACCAGGACTTTGCCCAGGCCCGGACGGGTGAAGATGTTCTCCGCGATCACTGCACCGGAGAACAGGGCGCCCAGCGCCCAGCCGGAGAGCGTGACCCCGGGCAGCACCGAGTGGCGCAGCGCGTGGCGCAGCCGGACCCCGGTATCCCCCATGCCGCGCATCCGGGCCGAGAGCACAAACGGCTGGTCCAGCGATTTCTCGAACTCAGTCCGGGTGACCTGCCCCAGGAAGCCGGCCAGCGGAATACCGAGCGTGAGGGCAGGGAGAACCAGGCCGATCAGCCCGGTGCCGCCGACCACCGGGAAGAGCCCCAGGTTCAGGGCCAGGACCACCAGCAGGATGACCCCGAGCCAGTACTGCGGCAGGCCCGCGGCCACTGCTTCCAGTCCGGAAGCCACCGAGGACAGGAACCGGCTGCGCCGGGCCGTTCCGACGATCATCACCAGCGCCAGCACCCACGCGACCAGCAGCGACGCGAAAGTCAGCACGATGGTGGGCCCCACCTGGTCCAGGATCACCTCGGTGACCGGCTTGTGCAGCTGATAAGAGACGCCCAGGTCCCCGGTGAGCAGTCCCTTGAGGAAGTCCAGGTACTGGAGGATCAGCGGGTCATCGAACCCGTATTTCGCGTTGATCGGTGCCAGTTCGTCGGCCGTGCGTTCCTGGATCTGACCGGTGAGCTGGTTCAGCAGCAGCGTGGCCCGGTCACCCGGCAGCAGTGCCTGGATCAGGAAGGTGAAGGACGCCGCGGCCCAAAGCACCCCCACGGCCCCAAGCAGCCGGCGCAGGGCCCTGCCGGGGCCGGCCAGGGAGCGCGGCCGCCGCGGCATGAGCGGGAGCCGAGCCAGCGTACGCCGGTCCGCTGCGGCCGCTGCCGCCGGCGAGGCTGCCGGAGCTGCCGGAGCTGCCGGGGCTGCTGGGGCCCCAGGCGCGGCGGTGCCTGTGCCCGTGCCCGTGCCCGTGCCCGTGCCCGTGCCGAGGATGCTCATTTGGTGAAGTACGCGTCGGAGAAGACCGGTTCACCCTGCGAGGCCTCCAGCCAGACGCCCTGCAGGTTCGGCGCCGTGGCAATCGAGGCGGTCTGCGTGTAGAGGCCCACCGCCACGGCCTCGTCGCTGAGCCGCTGCTGGGACTGCGCGTAGAGCGCGTTGGCTTCCTCCGTGGTGTCCGCGGAGTTGGCCTGCAGGATCAGGTCCTCGATTTCCGGACTGTTGTAGAACGTGGTGTTGGAGTAGTTCGGGCTGTCGGGCAGGTTCTGCCGGAAGTTGATGTGCAGGATCCCCGCCGTCGGGCTGGTCCAGTAGCCCAGCTGCGCGTCGTAGCTTTCCGGCCCCGAGTAGGTGCCGCCGAAGAGTTCTGCCTGCGTGGCCGGCACCAGGTTGACTTTGAAGCCCACCGGTTTGACCTGTTCCTGCAGGTTCTGCAGGGCCGTAGCGCCCTCCGGGGTAACGATCGAGTTCAGGCCGAACACAATGTCGACCTGCAGTTCCTGCCCGTCCTTGACCCGCACACCCTCGGCGTTCCGTTCCTGCCAGCCCGCGCCGTCGAGCAGGGCATTGGCCTTGTCCTGGTCGAAGGGGTAGTCATCCACCACGTCGGCGTTGTAGCCGGGGGTGCTCTGGCTGACCGTGCCGTTGCCTTCGAAGGGCACCACGCCCAGGAAGGCGGAGTCGACGACGGCGCGCCGGTCGGCACTGTAAGCGAACGCCTGGCGGACGGCCTTGTCAGTAAACGGCCCCTGCACGGTGTTCAGCGACAGCGTCACGGGACGGCCCGGAGTGATGTACTGCTGCACCCCGAAGGCGGCCTTGGCGGTTTCGAAATCCACGGTGGGCACCTCGCCGATCGCGTCGGTTTCGCCGCCGGCCAGGGAGCCGAAGCGCGAGGTGTTGTCCTGGATGAAGGACCACACGATGCTGTCAACGTACGCCGGGCCCTGATGCTGCGCATTTGCCGGGGCAGAGTCGTAGCCGGGGTTTTTGTGGAAGGTTACGGACTCACCGCGTTTCCACTCCCCCACGGTGAACGGCCCGGAGCCGATGGGGGCTTCGCAGTTTTCCTGCTCACTGCGTTCGGCCAGGGCGGTGGCGGACTGGATTCCGAAGTAGCCCTGGCTCAGCGCGGAGAGCAGCGGCGCGTAGGGGGCGGAGAGCCGCACCTCGAGCGTCCCGGCATCAACGGCCGACGCCGATTCATAGTAGTTGCCGATGTACGCGGCCACGGTGCCGTTGCCGCCGGCCACCCAGTAATCGAAGTTGGCGGCGACGGCGGCTGCGTCCACGGGGGTGCCGTCGGTGAACTGAACTCCGTCCTTGAGCTGGAACGTCCAGATCAGCTTGTCCTCGCTGACGCTCCATTCCTCGGCGAGCCAGGGCACGATGCTGCCGTCTTCGGTCTGCGAGACCAGGGAATCAAGCACCTGCCGGGACAGGTAGGCCTGCTGCACCCAGCCGCCGTAGATGCACGGCGTTTCCTGCAGGTGCGCGTAGCGGATGGTGCCGCCGTCGACCCGCTCACCGGTGCCGGATTCGGCGGCGCCCGCGGAGCCGCAGCCTGCCAGGAGCAGGGCGGCAGCGGTGGCGGACCCGGCGGCCAGCCAGGCGCGGTGGGAAGTGGAAGCCATGGGTTACTCCTTGGATAGGCCGGTGCTCCGGCGGGACGAACTGGGGACAGTTCAGCCCAGTCCCCCGCGGGCCGCCAAGGATGTGACCCAGCGCTTCACTGCGTTGCGGAAAGGACGCAATGTTTCGACCCAAAGCGCCTTCCGCCGGTGCACCGCGTCATGCAGCTCCCGGATTTGGCGGCGTCCCTGCCAGCATCGGGGGACGCCAGCCGTGCCGTACCGGCGCGGGACCCAGCCGGCAGCAGACCCGCCGATTCCGGCCGCAGACAAAGGATTTCGCATGAGCACGCCGCTGCACTTTAACGCCTTCGTAATGAACACCGCCTCCCACATCCACCATGGGCAGTGGCGCCGGCCGGATGCCCGCCAGGACGAGTTCAACGACGTCGACACGTGGATCAATCTGGCGCAGACGCTGGAAGCCGCGAAGTTCGACGCCATGTTCTTCGCCGACGTCCACGGCCTCTACGGCGACGCCGACGCGGACTTCGATGTGTACCTGCGCGAGGGCCTGCAGATTCCCAGCAACGACCCCACGGTCCTGCTCGGAGCGCTGGCCGTGAAGACCCGGCATCTGGGACTGGCACTCACGTCCAACGTGATGCAGAACCACCCGTTCAACTTCGCCCGCCAGGTCTCCACACTGGACCATATTTCGCAGGGCCGGATCGCCTGGAACGTCGTGACCGGGATCGGGGACAACGGGTCACGGAACTTCGGCCTGCCGCAGCTGGTGGACCACACGGAGCGGTACCGGTGGGCGCAGGAATACGTCGACGTTGCGTACAAGCTCTGGGAAGGTTCCTGGGACGACGGCGCGCTGCTCAAGGACAAGGTGGGCGGGCGGTTCTCCGATACAGGCAAGGTCCACAAGATCTATCACCAGGGCCCGCGCTACCGGGTGGAGGGCCCGCACCTGCCCTCACCGTCCCCGCAGCGGACCCCACTGCTGTTCCAGGCCGGTTCCTCCGCGTCCGGCCGGGCGTTTGCCGCCCGCAACGCCGAAGCCGTGTTTCTGGGCGCCCCGACGCCGGATACCGTGGCGGCGCAGATCGCGGACACCCGCCGGCTGGCTGAGGAATTCGGGCGGCGCGGCAGCGATATCAAGTTCTTCCAGGGTCTGTCCTTCGTCATCGGGGACACCGAAGCCGAAGCCATCGAAAAGGCCGAGGAGTACGACCGCTATGCCAGCGTGGACGGCTACGCGGCACACGCGGCGATCGTGGACAAGAGCGGCCGCGTCTACCCGGCCGATACCCCGCTGTCCGAGGTGGACTCCAACACCAGCAAGGGTTTCGTGGAGTGGATCACCAAGTCGATCACCGACCGGGTTCCGGTGGTTGGCGATATTGCCAGCCGACAGACCCGCGCCAGCCGGATTGTTGGCACCCCGGAACAGATCGCGGACGCCCTGGGCATCTGGCAGGCAGCCGGTGTCGACGGGATCAACGTGATGAACTGGGTGATTCCCGGTTCCTTCGAGGAGTTCGCGGACAAGGTCCTGCCGGTGCTGCGCGAACGCGGACTGGCGCAGTCCGAATATGCGGAAGGCCCGCTGCGGCAGAAGCTCTTCGGCGCACCGCTGCTCAACGACCGGCATCCGGCCGCTGCCTACCGCGGCGCCTTCACCAACGGCCCGAAGAGCTGGGCCGAAGCCGCTGCTGAGGCTGGAGCCCAGTCCGGCCTCCTCGCGTCCCGGTAACCCCGGGGTCCTCCAGAAACCGCGGGGTGCCCGGCGATCCCGGGCACCCGCGTGGTTAAGATTTCGTTTTCCCGCGGGCCGGGGTTCACTCGCGTCACGGGGACACCGCGGTACGGTCCCTGGAACCGCTCGGCGTTACCATCCAAAGGAGAGTGTTTCCCGAAAGTTCGAAGGAAGGCTGACGTGCCGTCCCCCAAAACGCTAAGTTCACCCGCTGGGCGCGGTCGACTTTCTGCGCGGTTGCTCCGGGGTGGAGAGGAACCCGATCCCCGGTTCACGCTGGCCAATGAGCGCACCTTCCTGGCCTGGATCCGCACCTCGCTGGCCCTCCTGGCCGGAGGGATTGCGGTGGAGGCCTTCACCGCGGATCTGTTCGTTCCCGAGATCCGGAAAGCCGTGGCCCTGCTGCTGCTGCTCCTTGCCATGGCCATCGGCGGCGGGGCGTTCTTCCGCTGGCTGGGCGTGGAACGGGCGATGCGGAATAAGACCCCGCTGCCGCTGCCGCTGCTCGCCCCGCTCCTCGCCATTGGCGGCGGGATCACCGCTGCTGTCCTGGTGGTGTTCGTCGTCCTGCGGCCGGCCTAGATGGCTGCACCGCAGTCCGTGCACCAGGATCCGGGCCTGCAGCCTGAGCGGACGGCGCTGGCCTGGGGCCGCACGGCCCTGGCCCTGGTGGTTGCCGGGGCCATCTTCCTGCGCTGGATGCCGCAGCACGGTTGGTTTGCCGGAGTCCTCGTCGCCGTCACCCTGGTCACCGCCGCGGGCATTCAGCTCACGCAAAAGCGCCGCTACGGGCAGGCGTCCACCGGCATTTCAGGTGAAGCCGGCCAGCCGAATACCGAGGCGGCGCTGGCCCTGTCCCTCGCCGTCGTTATCCTGGGCGCCGTGGGGATTATTGCCGTTCTCTGGCTGCCGGTTTCCGGCTAGGCCCCTGCTCCCCCGCTGTTACTCCCCCGTTGTTCCGTCCAGCAGTTCGCGGACGACGTCCAGGTGCCCGCAGTGCCGCCCGGTTTCCTCGACCATGTGGACCAGGACCCAGCGCAGGTTATGGGTCATACCCTCTGCCTTGCCCAGGTCCTCGAGCTGGTACCGGGCGGCCACCTCACGCGATTCGGCGCATGCTGCCTCGTAGTCGGCGATGATCTCGGCCAAGCTGTCGTTTTCGGTCACCCGGAATTCGCCGTCGGGATCAGCATCGCTCCAGCGGGTGGGAACGCCGGCCTGTCCGTCCATCCGTTCGCGGAACCAGGACCGCTCGACGTCGGCCAGGTGCCGGAGCAGACCGGAGACCGTGGTGAGCGAAGGCAGCACCTGCCGGGCGGCGTCGGCGTCGCTGAGCCCTTGGGCCTTGTAGACGGCGCTGGCCCGCAGAAAATCCAGGAATCCGTTCAGGGTGTCGCGTTCGTCGCCGGCGTCCGGCGGATCAATTCGTTCATCGGTGAGCATCCGCCCAGCGTAACGGCCGCCAAGGACCATCCTGCAGCCGGGCGCGTCACAAATCGGCCAGCCGCAGTCCCAGGGCCACCAGCATCAACACTGCCCCGGCGGCGGCCACAATAAACGCTGCGGCCCGGGTGGTCAGCCGGAGCCAGGACTTCCGCCCGGTGGCCGCGGAGTACAGGCCCGTGACCAACAGGATCAGGCCGGCCATCCCGACAAACCCGGGGGCGCCGTTGTCCTCCCCCTGTGCCAGGACCAGCAGCATAAAAACGATGCCCAGGGCAAAACTTGGCCAGTGGAGACCCGTCCCGTGGCGGGCAGGCGTGGCCCCGTGTCTGTGATCCATTGAGCTCATGGTCCGTCCCCTCCTGCTGCCGAGGGCCCCGCCTGGCGGCTCGGCCGGAAGAAACACGGTACGCCTGTTCCCCCTCCGCGTCGCCGGGTGCGGGCTGAGAGGTAGCTGTCAACAGGAAAGGCGCCCCGGTACCCACCCGTGGGTGGAACCAGGGCGCCTTTTCAGGGCCTGGAGCTTTGGCCGATTATTCGCAGCCGATTCCGTCGCCGTCACGGTCCAGGTGCTTGCCGTAACCGGGGCTGCCGATGTAGACCGGGGCCGCTCCGGCTGCTCTGGCAGCCGAGCAGTTCGCATAGTAGACGTTGGCGGGCGCAGGAGCCGGCGCGGGCGGCGCGGGAGCTACGTACTGCTGGCGAGCCTGTTCCTCAGCGAGGCGCTGTGCCTCGGCCGCTGCGGCTGCTGCGGCTGCCGCCGCAGCTTCATCGGCAAGCCGCTGGGTCTCAGCTGCCTGGGCTGCCGCGGCTTCATCAGCGAGCCGCTGGGCCTCGGCCGCTGCCGCTGCGTCCTCGGCGGCCTTCTTGTCCGCTTCGGCCTGACGCGCGGCAACCAGCTTCTCCGAGCTGTCCTTGTCCAGCCAGACAAGCCTGCCGTTCTCATTCTCCGTGCAGACGTAGACCGTGCTTCCGGAGGTCGGCGTCGCAGACGGCGAAGTTTCCGTGGCGGAGGGTGAGGTCTTCGAGGATGCCTTCGCGCTGGAGCTGCTGCTCTGGCTTGCACTCGGACTGGCCTTCGCGGTCTGCGTCTGAGTGGCACTGGCTGTTTTGCAGGCCTGGTTCGCGAGCGGCGTCTGCGTTGGAGAAGGCGAGGCGCTCGTTGTGGAGGGAGCCGGTGTCCCTGCAGCCGCTGGCTCTGAACTTCCCCCGCAACCGGAAAGAGTGACGACGGCAAGCACCATCGCACCGACAGTGACAGTGACTGCCCGGGGACGGGCAGGACGTGCCGCACGGTTAATGGGCACAGGGCGTTGAAGAGGCAGAACAAACATGGATTCCCCCAGGAATAGGTGCAGACGTGGATGCGAACGCATCGGCCAACACGCTAGCAGCAGCTGTGGAGGAAAGGTGTGTCCTGCGTAACGATCCGATTGGGTGTGTCCCTGGGGGCGGTCGATCTGGCCACCTCAAAGTGCTAGGCAACCGTCCCGGCAGAGTCGTCGGTTTCTGCACGGGCGTTGGCCGCCCGGATCAGCAAGGCGGCCGTAAATCCACCGGCGGTGAGAGGCACCGGCTGTCCCTGACCTGCCGACCCCGCCGACGTCGCCGGCCCCGCAAGCGGTCGTGCGGCAACGCGTCCCAGTTCCGTGGCCGCCTCGCAGGTGAGCCGCGGAGCTCTTCCCGTGATCGTCTGCCCGGTGAGCGCAGATACCGCTGCCCAGTCCAGCGGCCCGGCAGCTACTGCGGCGGCAACCTCCTCCAGACCTGGCAGCACGCGTTGACGGCCCAGCCGGTCCCGGACGGTCCAGCCGTTGCCAAACGCCCGAATGGTCAAGCGCGGGCCGGCAGCTCTTTGGAGGAGGCCGGCCACTTCCTGCTTAATTCCCGCCAGCGCCGCGTAGGCGGAAATCCGGGAGACGGAAGCACCGCCGGGACACGCTCCACACATCGAAGACCTCCTACGGCATCACGTCGCCGCTGTTGGGGCCCAGGGTCTGGCCGGTATAGAGGTTACCGCCCGGAGAGGAGGCCAGCAGCAGTGCCGTCGGAGCAATCTCTTCCGCCGTGCCGAACCGTCCCACCGGCAGTTCCGCCTGCTTCGCTGCCTTCCATTCCTCTGACAGCCCGTCGATCAGCGGCGTGAAGACCGGGCCCGGGGCGATTGCGTTGACCAGGATCGAGTGCGGCGCCAGTTCCAGCGCCAGGGCCTTGGTCAGGCCAATCACTCCGGCCTTCGCGGCGCAGTAGTGTGCCAGGCCGGTTCCCCCTTTGATTCCAAGCTGGGAGGAGATGTTGATGATCCGCCCGCCGCGTGCTCCTGCCACCATGTGCGGGGCCGCCCAGCGGGCCGCCAGGAAAACGCCGCGCAGGTCAACGTTGATGGTCAGGTCGAACGCTTCCGGGCTGAGCTCCAGGAACGGCCGCTCATCCAGGATGCCCGCCGAGCTGACCAGGATGTCGATCCCGCCGAAGTCCTGGGCAGCTGCGTCCATGGCTGCTTTGACGTCGTCGCTGTCGGCAACATCGGTCCTCCGGGCAGTCGCTTCCGCACCCAGCTCGATACAGGCCGCGGCTGTTTCCCGGCATTGCGCCTCGTCCAGGTCCAGGAGCGCCAGGTTGGCACCCTCCTGTGCATAAAGCCGGGCGATGGCGGCTCCGATTCCGCTGCCGGCACCGGTGATGACTGCGGTTTGTCCGCTGAGCTGCTGTGTCATGGTTTCTTTCGTTTCGCTGTGGCGGTGGAGCGGTCAGCTGGGCCAGCGGACGGTCAGGCCCCCGTCGACAATGATCTGCTGTCCGGTGACGTACGCAGAGTCGTCACTGGTCAGAAAGCGGATGACGCGTGCGGCTTCGTCCACGGTACCCACCCGGCCGCGCGGGATGATGCTGCCCGCGGCTTCAAGGCCGGACTTCCCCAGGGAGTTGACCCCGTCGAGGGACTGCGGGCTTTCGATCAGGCCCGGGATGACAGCGTTCACGCGGATGCCGCGGGGTGCCAGTTCGACGGCGAGGGAACGGCACATGCCCAGCAGGCCCGCCTTCGCCGCGGCGTAGTGGCTGTGTTCTTCCCAGCCGTAGACACCGCCCGCAATCGACGAGGTGGCTACCATGGCGCCGTCGTGCTCCATCCGGGCCGCGCAGGAGCGGAAGGTGCGCATCACACCGGAAAGATCGACGGACATCATGCCATCCCATGCTTCATCGGTCATCTCCGCCAGCGAGGCACGGCGCAGGATGCCTGCCGCGGCGACGGCAATGTCCAGCCTGCCGAAGCTGTCGAGGGCGGCCTGGGCCAGCGCCTCGGTGTCCTCATACCGGCGGACATCAACGGGCACCGGCACGCAGCGGGCACCCTCGGCTTCGACCAGGGCCACCGTTTCACCGGCGTCGTGCGGGTCGTTGGGCAGGTAGCCGATCACTGAGTGCGCGCCGGCGCGGGCGTAGGCCACTGCCAGCGCCTGTCCGATCCCGCTGGCGCCGCCGGAGATGACGGCGGCTTTTCCTTCGAGCCCGTCGTCGCGCCTCATGCTGCCGCCTCCTTGGGGGTCTTGGTGCTCTCCTGCACAACCTTGCGGGTGCCGAGCATGCACAGCGCGGAAATGATCAGGCCGCCGGTGCCGGTGAGGATGGCTGCCCACTGCATTTCCATGCCCATGAACAGCATCAGGCTGAGCAGCCCGGATCCCGCGATGCCGCCGAGCGGTGCCATGACGTGCGCCACGTTGGTGCCCATGCCGCGCACGTGCGCCGGGTAGGACTCACCCATGTAGTAGAGCAGTGCGGCGTAGGGGCCGCTAAGGAAAAACAGGGTCAGCGCGTACAGCACGATGATGAAGACTTCGCTGCTCGGCCCCAGCAGCATGACCAGGCTCGCGGCGCCGCCGCCGAACCAGCCGATGATGACGGTCTTCTGCCGGCCGATGCGGTCACCGAGCCAGCCGTGGAAAACGTAGCCGGCAAAACCGACGGCGTTCGCCAGGACCAGGATCAGCAGCGCGTTCTCGAACGAAACGCCCTTAGCCTCCACCAGCACCGTGGTGCCGAGGACGGAGAACACCTGGATGGCAGCCCAGTTGAACAGCCAGGCAAGGGACAGCAGGGTGGTGTGGCGGCGCAGCTCCGGGGTGAAGACATCCTTGAAACCGGTCTTGTGCTGGCTGCCTTCTTCGAGATCGTGCTGGGCTGCGAGTGCCTTTGCACCCTCGACGTCGCCGTCCGCCTGGCGTCGCTGGACTTCCTTGATGGCGGCGAACGTGGGTGATTCCGGCAGCCGGGAGGCCATCCAGGCGACGCCCAGTGCCATCACTGCGGCCACCGCAAAGCTCCAGCGCCAGCCGATGACCGGCAGCAGCAGGGCGGAGAGCCCAGCCGACAGCAGTGCCCCGACGGGCCAGCCGCCCTGGACGATCGAGTACATCAGGCCGCGGTTCTTGACGTTCTTGTAGATCTCGTTCAGATAGACGGCGTTGACGACTTCCTCGGACATGGAGAATCCGGAGAAGGAACGGATGATGATCAGGCTGACCGCGCCGGCCGCCATACCGGTGAATCCGGCCGCGGCAGCGCCGCCGAGCATCAGCACGATCAAGGCGTTTTTGCGGCCCAGCCGGTCAATGATCGTTCCGACGGCCAGCGCCACGATGAAGATGCCGACATGGGCGATGGTGTTCACCGCAGTGGACTGGGCAGCGGTCCAGCCGAAGTCCTCGGCGATGACCGGCAGCAGGGTGCCGAAGAGGGTGAAGTCGTAGACCGAGACCACCCAGGCGATGAAGCAGACCAGGGAGACCTTGCGGACAATCTTGGGGGTGATCTGCACATCCCAGGGGGCAACGGCAGTGGTGGGCGGGCGCTTTTTGGGCGCGGCAGTAGTACTCATGTTGGGGTCCTTCTAAAAGGGTGGAGTGGGAGTATCCGGGGTGCGCCGGGAGCGCGCTGGGTCAGCCGGCGCTGCGGGGGTGGCGTTCGGCGAAGTCGCGGGCGATGGTTTCCATGGTGGCGAACTCAACGCCGTCGTGCCCGGCGATGTGGTCGAACAGGCGCTCGAGCATCAGCAGGTTCTGCGGACGGCCGGATACGTCGGGGTGGATGGTCAGCGGGAAGACGCCGTATTCCATTTCCCGGTAGACCCAGTCGAACTGGTCCTTCCACATCTGCTCGATGTCCCGCGGCGAGACGAAGCCGTGGCTGTTGGCGCTGCCCTTGATGAACATCATGGGCGGCAGGTCATCCAGGTACCAGTTGGCGGGGATCTCGATCAGGTCGGTTTCTTCGCCGCGGACCAGCGGCTTCATCCATTCGCGCGCGGAAGCGGCGTCGTAGTTGATCTTGGTCCAGGAGTCGCCGACGCGGACGTAGTACGGCGTGAAGTCGTTGTGCATCAGGGAATGGTCGTAGAGGAATCCACGCTCGAGCAGGATTTCGTTGGTGACGTTGGAGAACTCCCACCACGGCGCCACGTAGCCCACGGGCTTTTTGCCCGTGCGTTCGGTAAACAGGTCGATGCAGTAATCCAGAACTTCGGTTTCCTGCGCGCGGGTCATGGCGATGGGGTTCTCGTGGCTGTAGCCGTGCACGCCGACTTCGTGGCCGGCGGCGACGGTCGCGTCGAACTGCTCCGGGAACGTCTCGATCGAGTGGCCCGGCCAGAACCAGGTCACCGGCATTTCCCGGTCCTGCGCCAATTTGAGCAGGCGGGGTACGCCCACTTCGCCGGCGAAGATGCCGCGGGAAATGTCGCCCGGGGAGTCTTCTCCGCCGTAGGAGCCGAGCCAGCCGCCAACGGCGTCAACGTCGATTCCGACTGAAACATAGATTTTCTTGGACATGTGTTTCCTCCTGGTTGCGTGGCGGCGGTAGTTCGATCAGATGGGCTAGGTGTATGCGGAGAACCGTACGGCGAAGCTCGCCGGATCGGTGTTCCCGGCCAGCAGCAGGGCGGCCAGGATGCGGGCTTGGAAGGGATTGAGGTCCCGGGACGGGATGGCGCCGGCGCGGACCAGGTCCTTGCCGCCGCCGTTTCCATAGGTCGGAACCACCGGACCCCATGGAGTGCGGCTGCTGAGGACCACCGGCACTCCGGCCGCGCTCACCTCCGCGACGGCCTCAGCGAAACCGGGTCCGGCGTTGCCGATGCCGGTTCCAGCCAGGATCAGGGCGTGCGCCCCGTCCCGCGCCGCGTGGAGGAGCAGTTCCGGTGTGGCTCCGGCATAGGCCGTAATGATGTCGGCCCGGACCGCGTCGAACCGGGCTTCCGGCATGGCCAGCGGAGCACGGCGGGCTGGCAGGGCGGAAACTACGACGTCGTCTCCGGCCAGGTGCGCCACCTGCGTCCCGCCGGCGAAGGCGCTCGCGGCTGTGGTGTGGGATTTGCGCGCACCGCGGGCGGAGCGGATTTCACCGGCGAAGGAGATCATCACCCCTGCGCCCCGCAGCCCGGGTTCCGCAGCGGCGGCAATAGCTTCGGCCAGGTTACCCGGCCCATCGGGGCAGGAACTGTCTGCGGTCTGCTGCGCACCGGTAAACACCACGGGCTTCGCCGAATCGTGGACCAGGTCCAGCAGGAAGGCGGTCTCCTCCATGGTGTCGGTTCCGTGCGTGACGACCACGCCATCCACCTCATCCCGGTCCAGGACCTCCCGAACAGTCTCAGCGATGAGGCGGAGGTCGGCAAGGGCCAGACGGTAGCTCCCCGTGGTGAGGATGTCGCGGGAGACGAGGGTGTGCCGGCTCTCCAGAGCCGAGGTCAGCGACTCCGCACCGTCGGACGCCACTGCTCCGCCGGCACCCTGTGCCCGGGAGGCAATGGTGCCGCCGGTTCCTAGTACATGAATCTGAGCCACTGCCCGGTTACTCCTCAAGTTCCTGTTGCATCCGTTACCAAACGTTTGCCGCAAACGTTTGTGTAAGCGTTGGAAGCGATACTATGGGCCTAGGAGTGTGAAGCGCAACACGTTCACGCATTTTTTACATTCAGTCCGCATCTGACATGAAACGGAAACATGGGCGCCCCCGGACAAGTCACCCTGAAGTACCTGGCGAAGGAACTCGGCCTCAACGTCTCCACCGTGTCCCGTGTCCTCAACGACCCGGCCGGAGCAAATTCCAAGTGGGCTGCACCGGCCACCACTGAGCGGATCCTTGCCCTGTCCAAGGATCTTGGCTACAGCCGGAATCCGCATGCCGCATCTCTGCGGACCTCGCGCTCCGACACTGTCGGAGTGATAGTTCCCCGGCTGCAGGACTTTGTCCTGGCCACCATTTACGAAGGCATTGACGAGGCGGCAACCGAACACGGCCTGCTGGCATTGGTGGCCAACTCCCTGGATGACGCCTCCGCTCAGCGGGTGAAGGCAGAACGCCTGCTGAACCGGCGTGCTGACGGACTGATCTTCGGAGATGCGCACCTCCAGGAGCCTTACCTGGATGAACTGCGTACCCGGGGTATTCCGCTGGTGCTGGTCAGCCGGACGTCCGCGGGGCACGTCAGCGTCACGTGCGACGACTATGCCGGCGGACGGCTGATGGCCGAACATTTCCTTGCGGCAGGCCGAACCAGTTTCGGTCTCATCGCGGGCACCCCGACAACCTCGACCTCGCGCGACCGCAGCGCCGGGTTCCTGGATGTGCTCGCTGATGCCGGGCACACCGTACCTGAACAGTGGCTCATCCACGGCGGGTTCGACGCACACTCCGGACAGGAGGCCGCCGCCCGGATCCTGGCCGCCGGCGGCGCCCCCGAGGCCATCTTCGCGGTCAACGACTTCGCGGCAATCGGGGCTATCGGCGTGCTGCGTGAAGCTGGCCTTAATGTCCCCGGCGACGTCGCAGTCGGGGGCTTTAATGACACCCCTCTGGCCGGCGGCGTCAATCTCACCACGGTCCGCTCCCCCATGCATGAGATAGGCCGGCAAGGACTGCTGGCACTCCGCGGGATGATGGACGGAAGTGTTGTGGACAGCGTGCGGCTGGCCCCCGAATTGGTGGTTCGCGGCAGCGGCTAGGAAACGTCAAAAAACTCCTGCTTCCCCCCTTGCCGGCATCCCGCACCGGGGGTACTTTGGTTCGTAATCAATGATTTGGTTGATAAACCGCAACCTTGAATACGCTTGCCGGTTGGCAGCATAGTTTTTCGGTTGCAGCACAGTTTTATTGGTTTGCAGCACACTTTTTTGGTTACAGCACACGAAACGTTGGCCCACACATGAACGAAACCCGTGACGACGCCCTCCTCGACAAGGCCTTCCTGGCCCTTGCCGATCCGGCCCGCCGCCGCATCATCGCCAGGCTCTCCCGGGGCCCGGCAACGGTCAACGAACTGGCGGAACCCTTCGCGATCAGCAAGCAGGCGGTCTCGAAGCACATCCAGGTCCTCGAGCAGGCGCAGCTAGTCACCCGAACCCGTGACGCCCAGCGCCGGCCCGTGCACCTGAACCCCGCACGGCTGGAGGCGCTCACTGCGTGGATCGACCGGTATCGGCTGGTCCGCGAGGAGCAGTTCCGCAGCCTGGACGCCGTGCTCTTCGAACAGGCCGCGCGCAGCGGCCCGCAGGCAAAGGATCCATCATGACCAACGCACTGCAAGTCTCCGTCCCCGAGGGCGTTCCTTTTATCAATTTCTCCCGCGAGCTCGATTTCCCGGTCGCTGCGGTGTTCCAGGCGCACCGGGATCCGGAGCTGATCGTTCAGTGGCTGGGGCCGAGGGGCCTGAAGATGGAAATCGACCATTACGATTTCACCACCGGCGGCTCCTACAAGTACACCCACACCGGACCCGATGGCGTTCCGTACGATTTCTCCGGCATCTTCCACACCGTCCGGGAGAACGAGTTCGCGATCCAGACCTTCGAGTTCTCCGGCTACCCCGACGTCGTCAGCATCGAATCCCAGACGTTCGAGGACCTGGGTGACGGCAGGACCCGGCTCACCGCGCACGCCGTCTACCCCAGCATGGAAGCGCGCGACGGAATGGCTGCCTCCGGCATGGAGGAGGGCCTCGGCGAAGGCTACGACCGGCTCGAAGAACTGCTGGGCACGCTCAGCGAAAAGACCCCGCAGGAGGCATCATGACCAACGCACTGGAAGTCACGGTTCCGGACGGCGTTCCGTATATCGATTACGTCCGCGAGTTCGACTACCCCGCACGGGAGGTGTTCCGCGCCCATGTGGATCCGGAATCCTACCGTCAGTGGATTGGACCCGACGCACTGGAGACCCGGATCGACGGGTTCGAACCGACCTCGGGCGGCAGCTACCGATTTGTACAGACCGACGGCGAGGGCGAATTCGCTTTCCGCGGCGTTTTCCACAGTGTCCGCCCGGACGAGTTCATTCTGCAGACCTTCGAGTATGAGGGTTATCCGGACGAGGCGAGCCTGGACTACATGCACTTCGAGGACCTGCCGGACGGACGTTCCAGGCTTATCGGCCATTCGCTCTATCCCTCGGTGGAAACCCGGGATAACTTCGTCTCCTCAGGCATGGAATCCGGAATGGCCGCCGGCTACGACAAGCTCGAGCAGCTGCTGGCCTTCGCCACCGCCTGACACCCTGCCGGAGACAACGTGTGGAGGAACCATGGACTGGACTCTGGAAGTCGTCGTGCTCCCGGTCCGCGACCTGGACCGCAGCATCGCTTTCTACGCCGACCGGGTGGGTTTTAAGCTCGATCACCACACCGTCACTGAGCAGATGCAGTTCGCCCAGCTGACGCCGCGGGGTTCCGGCTGCTCGATCGTGATCGGCAACCTTCCCGGACAGGCGGAGATGGAGCCGGGCTCCCTCAAGGGCCTGCAGCTGGTGGTTTCCGATGCCGCGGCGGCGCGGGAGGAACTTCTCTCCCGCGGGGTTGAGGCCGGCGGAATCATGGTCCTCGACGAGCGCGACGGTGGAACGATGTTCGGTTTCGAGGACCCGGACGGCAACAGCTGGGTGGTGCAGCAGATCAAGGCACGCGCGGAGAAGCCGCTGATTCCCCGCGGTCCCGAAGCCGCGCCGGCCGGCTGACCCGCCCAGGCGTCCCAACAGTACGACGGCGGCAGCTGCCTTTTCGAGGAAAGGCAGCTGCCGCCGTCGTCGTTTTTTGTCAGGAGCAGCGTCGTGTCTTGCAGGGAGCAGCGCTGGGTTTTCAGGGCCAGGGAATGCGGCGGCCGCGCGCGGGGTTGGTGCTGGCATGGAGACCCCTAATCCCGTCCGCCAGCTGCGGCTGGTGGTCGAAGCAGAAGATTACGACGCCGCCCTCACCTTCTACCGTGATGTCCTCGGCCTGCCCGAACAGGAGGCCTACCAGGGCGAAGACGATGCCCGGGTGACTATCCTGGACGCCGGCCGCGCCACACTGGAGCTGTCCAATCCGGCCCAGGTCCGGATGATCGACCGCGTCGAGGCCGATGGCCGCCCCAGCCTCAAGCTGCGTGTCGCCTTCGAGGTGGACGACGCCGCCGCCGCGACCCGGCAGGCGGTGGACGGCGGTGCGGAGCTGGTTGCCGAACCCCGCGAGACGCCCTGGCGGTCGCTGAACTCCCGGCTCAACGGTCCAGCCGGGCTGCAGCTGACCCTGTTCCAGGAGCTGGACGACCTCCGCTAGCCTGGGCCGGCAGTTTTGGTTGACCGGCACCAGGGAAGGGGAAGGGAGCCGGCCACAGGCTTAGCCCGCGAGCGCAGCGTTCACCCGGTCGATGCCGTAGGCGAAGGCCCGGTCCAGGTCTCCGCCCAGCCGGAAGGCGCCGGCGAGTTCCATGGAAATGAAGCCGGTCAGCCAGGCAGTCATAAACCGTGCGGCTTCCAGGGCATCCGCCTCGCCGACGGCGGCCCGCGCGGCCGCCAGAACCGGCGCGCTGGCCCGGGCCAGGTCCTCGGCCGAAGCGCTGCGGGTACTGAGCAGCCGGAAACCCTCCGGCCGTTCATGGGCGAAATTCCGGTAGGCATAGGCCATCCCGGCCAGAGAGTCCTGCGCTGCGAGCCGTTCCTGAAGTTCCTGCAGCGTGGCCGCGGCGATCAGCGTCAGCAGCGCTTCCCGGTCCCGCACCCGCTTGTAGAGCGACGGCGGCCGGACCCCCACGCGCTCAGCGACCGCCTGCATGGTCACCCGGCCGGGGCCGCCTGACTCCAGGACTTCACGGCCCGCGGCCACGATTTCTGCGAGCGATGTGCGCTGCGGTGTGGGCATACCAAACTCCTGACCCGGAAACGTAAGCTATTGACATTAGCCATCATAGCTAATTACCGTAGCTATATCGCCGGGACACGCCCTGGCCGGTGAAGGAGGAAACAGTGAAGCTTGGACCGCACCTGCACCGGATCGGCAACGACATCGTTGCCGCCTATCTCGTCCTCACCGATGAGGGCATCACCGTCATCGACGCCGGACTCGCCGGGCACTGGCGGGACCTGCAGCGCGAGCTCGCCGCCGTCGGGCGTCCCCTCTCCGACGTGCGCGGAATCGTGCTGACCCATGGGGACACCGACCACCTCGGGTTTGCCGAGCGGCTGCGCCTCACGTCAGGCATTCCCGTCTACGTGCACAGCGCGGACGCCGCCCGGGCCAAGGGCGGGGAGAAGCCCAAAGCGTCCGCGGGCCGGATGCGGCTGGGGCCGACCCTGGGTTTCCTTGCCTACTCCATCCGGAAGGGCGGCTGGCGCACCAAATACCTGACCGACGTCGTTCCCGTGGAGGACGGCGACGTGCTGGACCTGCCCGGCTCCCCGCAGATCATTGGCCTGCCGGGGCATTCGCCCGGGAGCGTGGCCGTGTATGTGCCGGCCGCCGGTGCGCTCTTTGTCGGCGACGCCCTGACCACCCGCCATGTCCTGACCGGACAGCGTGGTCCGCAGCCGGCCCCGTTCACCGACGATCCGGCACAGGCACTGGAAGTGCTCGCGCGCGTCACCGGCCTGCAGCAGGTCGACTGGGTTCTGCCCGGCCATGGGGCTCCGTGGAACGGGCCGGTTGCCGGACTGGCAGCCGAGGTGCGGGCGAAGGCTTAAGCCGGTTGGAGCCGCGCACAGGGGCTTCAGCTCGCGCCGATGTCCTCATTCCACAGTGACGGGTATTCGGTCATGAATTCCTCCACGAGCAGGGCGCAGGCTTCATCGTCCAGGATCTCAAGCTGCACTCCCCTGCTCCGCAGCAGGTCCTCCGCACCCGTGTAGTTCCGGTTTTCACCGATAATCACGCGGGGAATTCCGTAGAGCAGCACCGCACCCGCGCACATGTCACAGGGCGAAAGTGTGGTGACCAGAGTGGCCCGCCGGTAGGAACCGGCGGGCAGCCGGCCGGCCTGCTCCAGACAGTCCATTTCCGCGTGCCGGATCACGCTGCCGAGCTGCTGTCTGCGGTTGCGCCCCGTCGCCACAATCGCGCCTTCAACGTACAGAGCCGACCCAATGGGAATACCGCCTTCAGCCAGGCCCTTCCGGGCGGCGTTCAGGGCGGGCAGCAACAACTCCGATGTCATGGCCCCACAGTAGGAGCCGCAGCCCCCGGCAGGGAAGGGCCTTGCGAACTTCAGGCTCCGGGGGCATGCGGTAGATCAACGGCGTCCCGTGCCTCCGCCACGATGTCCCGCACGGCCGGAGCCACCTCAGCCCCGAAGCGGGCCAGGTCGGTGGCATCGTCGCTGGCCAGGATGAAGCCCGAGATCCCGTAGTCCAGTGCCAGTTCCGCCAGCAGCCCGGCGGAGGTGACAGACCCGCTGATATTCAGCAGCCGACGGACAGCGGACGGGCTGCGCCCGGCACCGGCAGCGGCGTCGTCGATCCGTGCGTTCAGTCCGGCCAGCTCCCCCGGTCCTCCCGGCAGGTAGCCCAGTGAGGCGAACCAGCCGTCTGCCAGTTCTCCGGTGAGCCGGAGCATGCGTGGTTTGTAGGCACCGAGCCAGGTGCCGACGCCGTGCGCCGGTGCCGGACCGCGTTTGGCGCCGTCGACCCTGTGGATGCTGCCCTCCACCCGCAGCGGGGTGCCCGCGGAGACATCCCAGATCCCGCGGATAATCCGGATGGCCTCTTCCAATCCGGTGACCGCCTCACCCGGGCTGAGCCGGTCTCCGCCGGCGGCCGCAATCGCGTCCCAGAAGGCTCCGGCGCCGAGTCCGAGCTCGAAGCGGCCACCGCTGAGCAGATCGAGGCTGGCCGCGCTCCGGGCGACGACGGCCGGCTGCCGCAGCGGCAGGTTCAACACATCGGTGGCCAGGCGGATCCTGGTGGTCCGCGCAGCCACGTAGGAGAGCAGCGTCCAGGTGTCCAGGAACCGCGGCTGGTACGGGTGGTCCTGGAACGCGGCCAGGTCCAGTCCAGCTGTTTCAGCGGTTTGCGCCAGCTCCACAGCGCGCTGCGGCGGGGAGGCCGACGGCGTGATGAAGGCTCCGAACAGCAGGTCGCGGCCGTAATCAGGCATCGTGGACTCCTGGCGTCTGGGGTGCGTGGTGGCCCAGCCTAGTCCTCCGGTGCGGCATCCGGGCAACCGGGTTTGTAGGCTGGAAGACGTGCCCCTTGAGATTCCCGCCGCCCCCGCCAGTGTTTCCACGGCCGGGGCAGGACGTTTTGCTCCCAGCCCCTCAGGTGAGCTGCACGTCGGCAACCTCCGGACCGCCCTGCTGGCCTGGCTATTCGCCCGCAGCACCGGCCGGGACTTCTTCCTCCGGGTGGAGGATCTGGACCAGGCCCGTGCCGGGGCGGAAGCTGCGCAGCTGCGTGACCTGGCCGCCGTCGGGCTGGACTGGGACGCCGGGATCCTCCGCCAGTCTGACCGCACTACGGTCTACCTCGAAGCGATTCAACGGCTGCAGGAAGAGGGCAGGGTCTACGAGTGCTTCTGCACACGCAGCGAGATCTCCGACGCACCCCGTGCCCCGCACTCCCCGCCCGGATCCTATCCGGGGACCTGCCGCAACCTGTCGGAGCAGGAACGTGAACGACGCCGGCGCGAACGTCCGCCGGCCCTCCGGCTTCGGTCCGAGGTCACCGAGTACACCGTCCACGATGTCCTGCACGGCGAGTACACCGGCATGGTTGATGACCTGGTGCTGCTGCGCAACGACGGCGTCCCGCCCTACAACCTTGCCGTCGTCGTCGACGATGCAGCCCAGGGCATCAACCAGGTGGTCCGCGGTGACGACCTCTTGTCCTCCACCCCCCGGCAGGCGTACCTCGCGTCGCTGCTGGGGCTGCCTCCGGTGGACTACGTCCATGTCCAGCTGGTGCTGGGGCCTTCCGGCAAGCGGCTGGCCAAGCGCGACGGCGCCGTGACGCTGGGCGGTTTGGCGGAGCTGGGCATCTCAGCCCAGGAGGCGACGGCGATGATCCTCGGTTCGCTGGGCCTGCCGGGTACCCTGCCGGAGGCCTTGGCTGCGTTTGACCCTGCCCAGCTGCCGCTGCATCCGTGGGTCTTTGAACCGCCGGGACTTTAAGCTGGCCGGTGCCTGGGCTATCCGTGCCCGGGCCGGGCGGCGGCGCATTGCCGGGTTCAGGGGGGTGGCCAGGTCCTGCCGCTGAGGTGTTCACTGGTGGCATGCCCCTCACCGGTGAATATGTCCCAAGTCCCAGCAACTGGTCAGCGAAGCAGGCCGAGGAAATTGAGTCCTCCGGCGGCACCCGCGGCACCACGCTCAATGGACGCCCCGTCATCCTGCTGACCACCAAGGGCGCCAGGACCGGCAAGCTGCGCAAGACCCCGCTGATGCGCGTGGAGCACGACGGCGTTTATGCGGTGGTTGCCTCGCTCGGAGGCGCTCCCCGGCATCCGGTCTGGTACTTCAACGTCAAGGCCCATCCGCATGTGGAGCTGCAGGACGGCCCGCAGAAGTGGGACATGCAGGCCCGCGAAGTCACCGGTGAGGAGAAGGCCCTGTGGTGGGAACGTGCCGTCGAGGCCTATCCGCCGTACGCCGATTACCAGGCGAAAACGGACCGGGAAATCCCGGTGTTTGTTCTGGAACGTATGGACGCCGGGTAAGGCCTGCGGCGCAGTCAGCAGTCCTAGACGGCAACGTACCGGGTGAACCACAGCCGGTAACGGAATCTTCCCAGCCGGATGGAGAGCACCGGGGAATCAATCTTGGCTTCCCGATGGCTGTGGACTGCCTGTGAGGCATCCTGTTCCGGCTCTGGTCCGGCACCCTTGCCCACGCCAGCAGTCCGGCGATCCCCGTGGCCGGCAACCTGGTTAGCTAGGCCGCCGCTCCGGCTGTTCTCGACTCTCTGTTCCACGCTCCGCCCGACTCTCTGTTCCACGCTCCGCCCGACTCTCTGTTCCACGCTTCGCCCGATTGTCCGCCCGGCTCTCCGGCGGCGCTCTCTGTTTGCCCGGGCTGTGTTTGCGCGCGCTGCCTCGGCCACTCGTTCCCGGTAGTCCAGTTTTGCCAGCTCAATCTCCATCAGCCCCATGTGCTTCCCTCTCCTTGCCCTGCCGGTTCTCGCCGCCAAGTTCCGTCTCCCGCATCGTGCCAAGTGCTGGGCCTGGAATCAGCGCTGCACCTGGAACAACGCTGCATCGGGAACCAGCGCCGCATCTGGGACTAAGGCTATGAGCATGCACAGCAGCGGACGACGCAGTTCAGGACAGGTACGGTCCGCATCCGACGGGTCTTTTTCCCCGGTTCCAAGACTCGCCCTGGCCCACCCCATGCCTAGCCGACCCTATGGCTAGGAGGTGCAGCCGACTCCGTCGCCGTCGCCGTCGAACTTTGGATCCCAGCCCGGATCGCCGGGACGGATCGGTGCGGCACCCGCAGCCTTGACAGCCGAGCAATTCGCATAGACCGGCGTCGCAGTCCCTCCGGTTGTACCGCTGGCTGGGCCGCCCGCCGCCCGGGCGGCTGTTCCTTCCCGGGCCGGAACCGGCTCATCCGGGCAGCCGGAGAGGACCGTGGCGATCGCATCGTGCTCAGCCTGGGTCATCCAGAGCCCGTACTCCGCCTTCACCGCGGTCTGCCGCGCGACGTATTCGCAGCGGAAGCCCTTGTTCGGCGGCAGCCAGGTGGCGGCGTCGGAGTCTGACTTTGCCCCGTTGGCGGGGCCATCGGCGGCGAGGAGGTTCAGCGGATCATTGGCGAGCTGGCGGCGTTGGTCCGCGCTCAGCTGCTGGGCACCCTTCTGCCACGCGTCGGACAGCGCCACCACATGATCAATCTGCACCGCTGTGCTGGTGGTGTTGCCGCGGACGAAGCTGATGGAGGTTCCGGTGTACGGGTCAAGGAAGGTGCCGGAGGTAATCACGCAGTCCTTGGTGCCCTCCCGGAAGGCCAGGTTCACCAGGTCCCGGGCCAGGATGTCGTTGCGGGTGTCGCAGCCGTTGCGGTCGACGTCGGCCCAGGCCGGCCCAAATTCTTCCCGGTCGTAACCGGTTTTCGGTGCCCGTCCCTTGATGGTGATCCCGGCAAGCTGCTCTAGTGCGGTTCCGGCCTGGGCCTGCTGCGTGGGTGGCGCGGCGGCTGCGGGCCCGGATTCCTGGGGGACGCAGGCGGTTCCGAAGAGGAGGAACGAAAGGACGGACAAGGACAGCAGAGTGGAGCGCAGGTATTTCATTTGGCATCAATTATCGGCGTCCTTCACCGGAAAGCCGGGGAGGCTCACGGCGCGCCCTTTCGCTGGCCCGTACGGCCGCGTAAATTCGGTGGTGCAACCCCTCACGAGGAGAACCCATGGCCACCGGCAAGAACACCATCCCCACCGGCCCCAAGCAGGCGAATCCCGAAGGGAAACGGTCTGCCGCATCCGACGGTGCAGACCCACGGATGTCGGTTGCGGAGGACTATGCTGCGGAGCTCGATGAGCTGGAGGAGCTGGACTCCACGACGGCGGTTAGGCCGGAAAAGGGCGACGACGCCGCCTGGACGCACAACTATCCGTATGACAAGAAGCTCTCCCGCCGTTCCTATAACCTGCAGAAGCGCCAGCTGCAGATCGAGCTGCTGAAGATGCAGCTGTGGGTCAAGGAAACCGGGCAGAAGATGCTGATCATCTTCGAAGGCCGCGATGCCGCCGGAAAAGGCGGCGCGATCAAGCGCTTCAACGAACATCTGAATCCTCGTGGCGCCCGAGTTGTGGCATTGGAAAAGCCGACCGATCAGGAACGCACGCAATGGTACTTCCAGCGGTACGTCTCCCGGCTTCCCAGCGGCGGGGAGATCGTGATGATGGACCGTTCCTGGTACAACCGTGCCGGCGTCGAGCGCGTCATGAATTACTGCACCCCGGCCCAGTATCTGGAGTTCATGCGCGAAGTGCCCGAGCTGGAACGGATGCTGGTGAACTCCGGTGTCCTGCTGCGCAAGCTGTGGTTCTCGGTGGGGCGGGCCGAACAGCTGGCGAGGTTTGCGGCGCGTGAAACGGATCCGGTCAAACAGTGGAAGCTCTCCCCCACCGACCTGGCCAGCCTGGACAAATGGGATGACTATACCGAGGCCAAGGAAGCCATGTTCTTCTACACGGACACGGGCGATGCGCCGTGGACGGTGGTGAAATCCAACGACAAGAAGCGTGCCCGGCTTGAGGCGATGCGTTTTGTCCTGCACGGAGTGGACTACCCGAACAAGGACCTGAGCGTGGCGCACGCACCGGACCAGCTGATCGTGGGTCCGGCAGCCAGCCACTACGAGGAGGGCGAAGAGCCCGGCGGAATGTTTCCCGTGGTCAAACCGCAGAACTGACGCGGTCAGTGTTGCATATGATGACTGGGTGACTGCTACCCGAAGACTCCCATGAGTTCGCGCCTGCACAGCCTGGTGATCGAATCGCTCGGGCGGAGAATTGTCTCCTGTGAGCTCGCCCCCGGCGACACCATGCTCTCCGAACAGCTGGAGTCGGAGCTGAACGTTTCCCGTTCCGTTGCCCGGGAGGCGGTCCGTGTGCTGCAGTCCCTTGGCCTGGTGGAAACGGTTAAGCGGGTGGGGATCCGGGTGCTTCCGGAAACGTCCTGGAACGTCTTCGATCCTTATATTGTGCGGTGGCGGCTCGCAGCCAAGTCAGGTAAGGGCGCCCAGTTGAGGTCCCTGACCGAGCTGCGTTCCGCCGTCGAGCCTGCTGCCGCTGAGCTCGCGGCGCAGCACGCGCCGGAAGACATGGCCGCCGAGCTGATGGCGGTTGCCGCGAAGATGCGTGCCGTGGGCCGTGCCGGGGATCTGCAGCAGTTCCTGGAGCTGGACATCCATTACCACGCACTGGTTCTGGCCGCCTCGGGCAACGAAATGTTCAGCCAGATGCAGTCGATGATCGCCGAGGTCCTTCGCGGACGGACCGACTACGGACTTATGCCCACCCATCCGCACGAAGAGGCACTGCAGTGGCATGTCGACGTCGCCAACGCCATCCAGGCGGGTCGGCCGGAAGCAGCCCGCGACGCGATGAACAAAATCATGCGGCGGACAGAGTCTGAAGTTGGGGGCGTCTGGAAAGACGAACCGAGGATCTTCACGCAGCCGAAGGTTTTGGAAGGGTAGTAGTCGTGTTGGCCGTGGCGGGGGCGGCGGTACGGAGCGGGAGACGCGGGAGCGGGCGGAGGCGGGCGCGGAGCGGAGGCGCGGAGCGGGGCGGAGGCGCGGCGGGCGGCGCGGCGGGCGGCGCGGGCGCGGGAGCGGGCGCGGCGCGGGCGCGGAGCGGAGGCGCGGCGGGCGGCGCAGAGCGGCGCGGGAGCGGGCGGCGCAGAGCGGCGCGGGCGGAACGGGCGACGGCGGAGCGGAGCGGGCGGCGCGGAGAGGGACAAACAGCGACCGTGGCAGCGGCGGGCGCGGAGCCGGAGCCGACCGGAGCGGAGGCGCGGAGCCGACCGGGGCGGAGCCGGAGCCGACCGGGGCGGAGGCGCGGAGCCGACCGGGGCGGAACGGGCGACGGCGGAGCGGAGCCGACCGGGGCGGAGCGGGCGGCGGCGGAGCCTGGCAACACCGAAGCAGTAGCCGGCAACGCGGCCCCGATTCTTCTCCTCCACAGGTGCCGGTCCCCACCGGAGGCAAGAATTCTTATCCACAGTTGGACCCTCCACTGTCCCGGGGTCGGCTACTGATTTCTAGTCTTTGACCATGTTGGAGATGGAAGCGGCACTACGCGGCGGAACTCATTGGGCGGGTTCCGAGATGCCCATGCCACGCCCGAAACGCCATATGCCGGCGATCCGTCCATTTCTCCCTGAGTCGAAGGGTGTTCTCCCTGAATCCACGGACGTTCTCTCGGAACACGCAGATGCGAATCCGTTCTCTGACCAGAAAGCCACCCACCCGTCCCTCAAACGTGCAGGCCACGCCCGAGTCGTCGAAGTCCGTGAATGGATTGGCCGTTTGGAGGATAGTGACTCGGACGCTGTTCTTCTGAACGATTCCGATCTAATTGACCTGACTCGGGTCTTGGAAGAGTTGAAGTCTGCGGCAGCGGCAGCGCAGGCACGCACAGCGGCTGCGTTTGATGCCTCTCAGCGGCTGGCCCAGGCCAGGGCCGGGCTGCCCGCCGCCCAGCTTGGGCGCGGTGTTGGAGCGCAGATCGCGTTGGCCCGGAGGGACTCACCCCACCGTGGGGGCCGGCACCTCGGCCTTGGCAAGGCCCTTGTTCACGAGATGCCCCACACTCTCCGTGCCTTATCCACCGGGCTCCTCAGCGAATGGCGCGCCACCCTCCTGGTCCGGGAAACCGCCTGCCTCGAGGTGGAAGACCGCCGCCGGATCGATGCCCTGATCTGCGGGAACCCGGCCGCATTAGAAGGGGTCGGAGACCGCAAACTCATAGCCAGGATCCGGTCCCTCACCCAGGCCATCGATCCCGCCTCGCAGGTGCGCCGGCACGCCAGAGCCGTCGCAGACAGATACGTGTCCTGCCGCCCGGCACCGGACACCATGTCCTATCTGACCGGGCTGCTGCCCGTCGCCCAGGGCGTAGCCGTGTTCACCGCCCTGTCCCGGACCGCTGATAGCTTGCGCTCCTCCGGGGACGAACGAGGCCGGGGCCAGATCATGGCCGACACCCTCGTCGAGCGAATCACCGGGCAGGCCACCGCAGCCCAGGTTCCGGTCGAGGTCCAGCTCGTAATGACCGACCGGACACTCTTCGACCAGACATGCTTCACCAACGGCTTCTGGTCCGAGATGGCAGTTCCCGGCGGAACCGGTGACCCAGTGTCCGAACACCAGATCTTCCGAGCTCCTGAACATGCTTCGGCTCTGCCGCCCGATCCGGCCCCAGCGCCCGTTCCGGAAGCAGCGCCCGTTCCGGAAGCAGCGACCGTTCCGGAATCAGCCGCATCGGCTGCTTCCGAGTCAGTCCTGGCCACGAGAGACGAGAAATTATCGACACCACCGCAGGACGAGTCGGGGTACTTCCCCGGTTACGGGACCGTTCCCGGCCAATGGGCCAGGGACCTCATCACCGACGCCCTTCACGGGCTGGATCCGGACCCGGAAGCCGAGAAAATCCCGCCCGAAGAACGTATCCCGCATCCTCGGCATAGCCCGCCCCAACACCACACCGCATCCGAACAACCCAGCTCGCCCGGCCAACCCGGCCAGCCCGGCCAACCCGGCCAGCCCGGCCAACCCGGCCAGTCCGGCCGACCCGGAACACCAATCAATGGAAACAACCCGGACCTGCACCCACCCGAGGTTCCGCTTCGGGAACAGATCCGCGGCCACGCCCGCGAACATGCCTCCGATCTAGTCCGTGTGACCCTGCGCCGGCTCTATCTGGACTCCGCCACCGGTGAACTGATCGCCATGGATTCCCGCGCCCGGTACTTCCCGCCGGGATTGGCCCGCCTTATCCGCACCCGGGACCGAACCTGCCGCACGCCGTGGTGCGATGCACCCATCCGGCATATCGACCACATCCGCCCCCACTCCGCCGGCGGACCAACCAACTACACCAACGGACAAGGACTCTGTGAAGCCTGCAACCACGCCAAAGAAGCACCCGGCTGGACCGCTGGGACAGCAGCCGCCCAGGGCCAACGCCGCACAGTCCGGACCGTCACACCCACCGGCCACACGTACCTCTCCACCGCACCGCCCCTGCCTGGAGCGCCGTTGGACTAGGACAGCGCTTCCGCTGAGAACCGCGCCGCTTCTCCCAGTCCTGGTTTGACCGGGTTCGTGATTCATCTGACCAACGCGGTTGCCTGTCGAATCGGACGGGAAACCTCTCAATGACTTCGTAGGATCCGGTCTCAATGATGGCAACTGAGCCCCGCGCAGCACGGCACAGCACAAACAGAAACAGGCGCACCCAGCCATTGGCCAGGTGCGCCTGTTCCAAGGACGACGCCGAAGCTACTCCGCCTCGCCGAACCGCAGCAGAACCTTGCTGCTCACGGATGCGTCCCGGGCTACCCCGAATGCTTCCAGGGCATCGTCTGCGGCGAATTCGTGTGTGATGACGGGATCGATCTGCAGGGTCCCGTCCGCCAGGGCAGCAATCACCTCGTCGATCTCATCGTTGAAGCGGAAGGAGCCAACCAGTTCCAGCTCCCGGGTGATGGCCAAGGAGATCAGCGCCGGCTGCTCGCCGGACGGCAGCAGCCCAACCATGACCACCCGGCCGCCACGGGTAGCCCCCTGGACGGCGGACATCAGGCCGCGGTAACTGCCGGAGGACTCGAAGCAGATGTCCGCATCCACGGCGGCGATAGCTTCGGCATCCGTTGCGAGAATGGAGCGGTCCGCACCCACTTTACGGGCGGTGGCCAGGGGCTGTTCGTGCATGTCGGTCGTGATGATCTCATCGGCGCCGCGGGCCTTCAGCACTGCCGTGATCAGCGCACCAATGGGCCCGGAGCCGATAACCAGCACCCGCTTGCCGCGCACATCGCCGGCCCGGGAAACAGCGTGCCAGGCAACGGCAGCGGGCTCCACCAGGGCCGCACGGCGCATCGGCAGCTCGGCCGGAAGCACACGGAGCATCCGCGTCGGCAGATTGACGTACCGGGCAAAGGCACCTTCGGTGTGGGGGAACCGCGCTGCGCTGCCGAGGTAGGTGCACCCGGGCGAAAGGTTCGGCCGGTCCTCGGGATAGCGTGTGCCGTCGCCGGGACCCGGGGTCGCCGGATGCACGGCCACGGCGGTCCCTACAGCCGGGCCGGTTCCATCGGACGCAGCCTGGGCCACCCGGCCCACCACCTCGTGGCCGAGGAGCATCGGAGCCTTCAGGATGGACTCACCCGCGGCGCCGTGCTGCCAGTAGTGCAGGTCGGACCCGCAGACGCCGCCGTAAGCCACCTCGACCACGGCCTCGTCGGCCGCCGGGGCAGCCAGAGCAACCGGCTCGACCCGCAGGTCACCCGCGCCATGGGCGACGACGCCAAGAACAGTTTCCGGAATCATGATTACGCCTTTCAGACCACTGTGGTCATGCCGCCGTCAATAAAGACGACCTGACCGTTGATGAAGTTGGAAGCATCCGAGGCCAGCCAGATTGCCGGACCAACAATGTCCTCCACGGTCCCCCACCGATGAGCCGGCGTGCGTCCCAGGATCCACGAGTTGAACGCCTCGTCATCGACCAGGTTCTGGGTCATTTCCGTGTGGATGTACCCCGGAGCGATTGCGTTGATCTGCAGGCCTTCACCTGCCCACTCTGCGGTCATCGCACGGGTGAGGTTCCGGATTCCACCCTTGGAGGCGGTGTACGGGGCAATGGTGGGACGTGCCAGGTCGGTCTGCACCGAAGCAATGTTGATGATCTTCCCGGCGCCGCGCGGAATCATGTGCCGGGCTGCTTCCCGGCCCACCAGGAACGCGCTGGTCAGATTGGTGCGCATCACGCGCTCCCAATCGGCGACGTCGAGGTCCAGCATCGGCACGCGGTGCTGCACGCCGGCGTTGTTGACCAGGATCGACAGCGGACCAACTTCCCGCTCCACCCAGGCCACGCCGTCGGCCGCTGCTTGCGCATCGGTGACGTCGAACTGGCGGGCGAGGATTCTGTCTTCACCGAACTCGGCTGCCATTGCCGCGCGGGCGTTTTCCAGCCGCTCGGCGTCGAGGCCGTTGAGGACCACAACCGCGCCGGCGCGGGCGAGGCCGCGGGCAATTGCGTTGCCGATCCCCCGGCTCGAGCCGGTGACCAGGGCGATCCGCCCGGAAATATCGAACATGTTCTCAGCCATGTGCTGCATTCCTTTCCTGCACCGCCAGCCCCAAAAGGGCGGTGGTGCCAAAGCGGCCGGAGGCAGCTGCTGCCGCCCCCGGCCGTACTACATTGCTAAACGCTCGATGCGACCAGGTAGATCGCAAGGGCCAGGATGAAGCCGACGGCGCCGATCAGCGCCTGACCTACGGTCCACGTCTTCAGCGTGGTCTTGGTGTCCATCTGGAAGAAGCGGCTCACCAGCCAGAAGCCGGAGTCGTTCACGTGGCCAGCGAACACCGAGCCGGCAGCCAGGGCCAGGACGATCGCGACGGTCTGCACGGCGTTGAAGTCCGGGTTGTCCAGGACAACGGGCTGCACCAGGGCGGCCGCAGTGGTCAGGGCGACAGTAGCCGAACCCTGGGCCATCCGGACGATGGCAGCGATGACGAAGCCGGCAACGATGACCGGCAGGCCGATTGCGTCGAGCGAGTCGGCGATGGCGTTGCCGATACCGCTGGCACGCAGGACGCCACCGAACATTCCGCCGGCACCGGTGATGAGGATGATGGAACATACCGGGCCGAGGGCGCTGTCCACGACAGTCTCAATGAGGGTGCCCTTTTTGCCCTGGCGGCGGCCCAGCAGCCACATGGCCAGGAAAACGGTGATCAGCAGGGCGATCGGGGTTTCACCGAGCGTACGAAGCACCTGCACCCAGCCGTCCTCGAGGGATACGAGCTCTGCTGCAGCAGCCATGTTCAGGCCGGTGTTCAGGAAGATCAGGATGAACGGCAGGACCAGCAGGGTGATGATGGTGCCCAGGCTGGGGCTGGAGCGGAACTCCGACTCGGCGGAACCCTTCGGAGCGTCCAGGATGGTCGGAACCGGGATGTTGAACTTGCGGCCCAGGAAGTGGCCGAAGAGGTAGCCGGTCAGGTACCAGGTGGGGATCGCGACGAGCAGGCCGAAGATCAGGACCAGTCCGACGTCGGCGCCCAGGAGGCCGGTGGCGGCCACCGGACCCGGGTGCGGCGGAACAAAGATATGCATCACGGAGAATGCGGCCGCGGCGGGGAAGGCGTAGGTCAGCAGGGAGCCGCCCATCCGGCGGGCAACGGTGAAGATGATCGGCAGCATAACCACAAGGCCTGCGTCGAAGAAGATCGGGAAGCCGAACAGCAGCGAGGCCACGGAGAGGGCCAGCGAGGCCCGCTTCTGGCCGAATTTGTTAATCAGGGCGTTGGTCAGAACCTCGGCACCGCCGGAAACTTCCAGCATGCGGCCCAGCATGGCGCCGAGACCGACCAGCAGCGCGACGCTGCCCAGGGTGGAGGAGAAGCCGCTCAGCAGCGTCGGGACCAGGTCGGCAGCCCCAACGCCGGTAGCGATGGCGGTGAGCACGGAGACCGTGATCAGTGCCAGGAACGCATGGATGCGGAACTTCATAATCAGCACCAGCAGCAGCGCAATGGCTGCCACGGCGACCAACAGGAGGCCGGGAGTACCCAGCGTCCAGTTGAGCTCAAGATCGGTCATCGTTGTCCTATCAGGGTGGAGAGAGTAAACCGGGCTCAGCGCCCGGCGGGGTCGAAGGCTTCCGCTGCGGCGGCCGCGATTTCGTCAAGGCTCAGCGAGATGTCCAGCCGGATACCGGCTTCGTCCTCACCGAGGGGTTCAAGGGTCGCAAACTGGGAATCCAGCAGCGTGGGGGGCATGTATTCGTGGTCCCGCTGGGTAAGCCGCTCCGCGATCAGTTCCCGGGATCCATCCAGGTGGATGAACTGGGTTTCCGGTGCGTAGGAGCGGATCAGGTCGCGGTACTGGCGCTTCAGGGAGGAGCAGGCGATCACCGTGGCGGTTCCCCGCTGCAGTCCGGCTGCCAGCTCACGGCCGATGGCGCGCAGCCACGGTTCGCGGTCGGCGTCGGTGAGGGGATGCCCGGAGGCCATTTTCTGTTTGTTGCTGACCGAATGAAGGTCATCTCCATCCAGGAAGGGCAGTCCCAGGCGGGCGGCAACAGCCTGGCCCGCTGTGGACTTGCCACAACCCTGCACTCCCATAACCACCAGTGGGGTATACGGCTTGTCCGCCAACGGCATGGCAAAACTCCTCAGACGCTCCATTACATCTGATTTGGTTGTGGCTGAGCCAGTAATAAATCAGATTTATCAGGTCCAAGATAGCACAGGGAAAGACCTCAGCCCGCAGGCTGCCGCACGGAGACGTACTCGAAGATCACGCTGGTATTGGTTCCGGCAACCTCCGAATGAACACTGATGTTGTGGGCCACCAGATCCCGCAGGGCTTCCGAATCGGACAACGCCACATGAATCAGGAAATCCCGGTCCCCGGTCACAAAGAAAATGCTCTCCACACCCGGCAGTTGCGCCAGATAGTCCTTGAAGGTCGCCAGATTGGACCGGGCGTGGGCATGAAGCCGAATGGCAATCATTGCCTGCAGTCCCCTGCCGGTCGCCGCCGGATCCACGTCCGCATGAAAACCGCGGATCACACCGTTTTCCTGCAGGGTGCGAATCCGCCCGTGGCAGGTGGAAGGCGCAATCCCGACGGCGGCCGCGATGGCATTGTTCGGCATCCGGGCATCCGCCTGGAGGAGTTCGAGAATCCTTCGGTCCAGCGCGTCCAGCTCCCGCCGATCCTTCGGTCCAGCGCTGGAAAACTCTGCCGCAGTCGAATCATTTGTCATGCACGCGAGCCTACAGAGAATCTTCTGCAAAACCATTGCCATTGTGATGTGGATTATTCGACGATTGCGCTTAACTCAATCACTGAGACCAATCCAAAAGGAGCCGCCATGTATCCCCGTGCCACAGCCCCGCGCACCGCCGTCGTCGTAGGAGCGGGAATGGTGGGGCTTTCCACCGCCTGGCACCTCCAGGAACAGGGCGTCCAGGTCACGGTCCTGGACCGTTCCGGAGTGGGCGCCGGTGCATCCTGGGGCAACGCCGGCTGGCTGACCCCGGGCATGGCGATGCCGCTCTCCGACCCGTCCCTGTGGAGCTACGGGGCGAAGGCACTGCTGGACCCCGCAGCCCCGCTGCACATTCCCGCCCGGCTGGATCCGCAGCTGTGGTCCTTCCTGCTGCGCTTCGCCGCTCACGCCACCCCGGGCGCCTGGGCCAAGGCGATGGCGGCACTGACACCGATCGACCAGATGGCCCTGGAGTGCTTTGACGAGCTCACCGGCGCCGGCGTCCAGGCGCAGACCCGCAAGGGTCCGTTCATCATCGGCTTCGAGAAGGAAGCCCAGTCGGTGCCGTTCGTCGAGGAAATCCACCATGTGGAGGCCGCCGGGCAGCAGGTTCCGCTGGAGCGGCTCGAGGATGCCCAGCTGAAGGTTCCGCAGCTTTCCGCCAACGTGGAATCGGTGTTCGCCATGGAGGGCCAGCGGTTCCTGGAACCGGGCCCCTTTGTCGAAGCCCTCGCCGAAGCGGTCCGGGAACGCGGCGGACGCATCATCACCGGCTCCGAGGTGCAGTCGCTGCGCCACGGACCCTCCGGCATCGCCGTCGAAACCTATGCACAGGAACCCATTGCGGCCGACGTCGTTGTCCTCGCCACCGGAGCGTGGCTGCCCAAGCTCGCCCGCCCGCTGGGCGTGAAGACCCTGGTGCAGGCCGGCCGCGGTTATTCCTTCAGCGTGGCCACGGATCAGCCGGCGGAATTCCCCATCTACTTCCCGGCCCGCCGCGTTGCCTGCACCCCTTACCAGGGCAGGCTGCGCATCGCCGGGACCATGGAATTCCGCGGCCCGGACGAGCCGCTGCAAACCGGCCGGATCGACGCCATCCTCGCTTCGGTGCGCCCGCTGTTCCAGAACATGGACCTTACTGAGCTGCAGGACATCTGGGTGGGACCGCGCCCGGTCACCCCGGACGGGCTGCCGCTGATCGGCGCCACCAAGGCACCGGGTGTTTACGTGGCCGGAGGCCACGGCATGTGGGGAATAGTACTGGGACCCGCCACCGGCAAGCTCCTCGCGGAGCAGATTGTCACGGGCTCCACTCCGGCCGCCATCCGGCCTTTCGATCCGCTGCGGTAGGGCTGCGGTCCAGCTGAAGCATGAGGGTACCCCCTGGGGTATTTGATTCTATACCCCAGGGGGTATTACCGTGGAGGGACATCCCCAACCCCCACGGAGGACATCCCATGCTTATCGAACGCATCTATGACGCGGACCTGGCCCAGGCGAGCTACTTCATCGGCTGCCAGCGCCGCGGCGAGGCGATCGTCGTTGACCCCCGGCGGGACATCGCCCCTTACCTTTCTCTCGCAGCCGCAAACGGCATGAAAATCACCGCCGTCACGGAAACCCACATCCACGCCGACTACCTCTCCGGCACGCGTGAACTGGCTGCGGCCACCGGCGCGCAGATCTACGTCTCCGGTGAAGGCGGAACCGACTGGCAGTACGGCTTTGACGGCGAGCGCCTGTTCGACGGCGATGCCATCAGGATCGGCAATCTCACCATCAAGGCGCTGCACACCCCGGGGCACACCCCGGAGCACCTCTCCTATCTGGTGACCGACGGCGCGTTCACCGATCAGGCCGGGTACCTGCTCTCCGGCGACTTCGTCTTCGCCGGCGACCTGGGCCGGCCGGACCTCCTGGACGAAGCCGCCGGCGGCGTCGACACCCGCTTCGAGGGCGCCAAGCAGATGTTCGCCAGCCTGCGGGACAAGTTCCTGACCCTGCCGGACTACGTGCAGGTCCACCCCGGCCACGGCGCGGGCAGCGCCTGCGGCAAGGCACTGGGCGCCATCCCCTCCTCCACCGTGGGCTACGAGCGGCTCTATGCCTGGTGGGGCCCCTACCTCGCAGCAAATGACGAGCAGGGCTTCATCAACGAACTCCTGGACGGCCAGCCCGAGGCCCACGCCTACTTCGCCCGGATGAAGCACCAGAACCGGCAGGGCCCGGCAGTGCTCGGCCCGCGCGAACCGCTCGCCGAACTCACGGCCGCGGACGCCGCTGCCCGTCTTGAATCCCGCTCCGCCACCTTCGTGGACACCCGCAGCGTCCCGGAGGTTCACTCGGGCACCGTTCCCGGCGCCCTGCACATTCCGGCGGGCGGTAAGACTGCCAGTTTCGGCGCCTGGGCCGTGAACCCGGATTCCGGGGATACCCGGCCGCTGCTCCTGCTCGCGGCGGACCAGGGGCAGGCCCAGCAGGTCCGCGATGCCTTGGTCCGGGTGGGAATTGACGACGTCGCCGGCTTCGTTACCAGCCTGGAAGGACTCCCCCAGGCCGCTCCCGCCACTGTCTCCGCTACGGAGCTGGATTCGTTCGACGCAGCAATGATCCTGGATGTCCGCGCCCGGACCGAGTACGCGGCCGGCAACATCCCCGGCTCACACCAGCTGCACGGCGGACGCGCCCTCTGGAACCTGGAGCAGCTGCCCACGGAAGGGAAAATCGTGGCGTACTGTGCCAGCGGCATGCGCAGCTCCATCGTCGGCAACGCCCTGCGCAACGCCGGGTACGACGTCGTCGAACTCGAGGGTGCCTACCCCGCCTGGGCTGCCGCGCACGCTTCGTAGCGGGAACGCCACAGCCAGAAAAACCCCGGTCCGCGTTCAGCGGGCCGGGGTTTTTGTGGTTCGAGGGTTAGATGCCCAGGATCTCCTGGACCAGGACGAACGCTCCCATGGCCAAAACGAACCAGCCAAAGGCCTTCCGCAGGGCGGCTTCCGGAATCCTGCCGACCAGCCGGGCTCCGATGAGGGAACCGACAATGGCCATGGCTGTGACGGCCAGGGTCGTGCCCCAGTCCATCTGCACGGTGGTCAGGTATCCGGCCAGCCCGGCGAAGGACTTCATCGCGATCACCACCAGCGAGGTGCCCACAGCCATCGCCATCGGCATGCCGCCCAGCAGGGCCAGGGCAGGCACCACCAGGAAGCCGCCGCCGGCGCCAACCAGGCCGGTTACCAGGCCGACGACGGCACCGTCAGCAAGGATGCGCAGGATCGGCAGGTCGGAGTAGGCCTTATCCGGGCCGGTCTTGCGCCGGCCGCGGAGCATCGCGATCGAGGTCGCGATCATCATGAGCGCGAACGCGATCATCAGCACCACGGAAGGGATCCGGCTGCCCAGGAGGCCGCCGGCAAACGCTCCGGCCATGCCTGCGGCACCGAAGATCAGTCCGGTCTTCCAGCGCACGCGGCCGCTGCGGGCATGGCCGATCACGCTGACAGCGGAGGTCACGCCCACCACGAACAGTGAGGACGCGATGGCTTCCTTGGCACCAAACCCGGCCACGTAGACCAGGATCGGCACCGTAAGGATCGAACCACCGCCGCCCAGCAGGCCAAGCGAAAGTCCGATCAGCAGCGACAGGCTGAGCACCAGCACCAGGGTGGGCGTCATGAGGCTGCAGGTCCGCCCTGATTGGGCAGTGACTGAATGGCGGACTCACGGGTCGGCTCAGTGCCGGCCTTGTTCCACGGCATCTTGGCCAGCGCCGCACCCATAGCGCAGGAGTTGGTGGCAGCGGAGAAAGTGAGGCCGGCACCGATACCGCCCGCGAGCACCCGCAGTTTAGGTGAGACCAGGCGGCCACCGGCCAGGCCCAGTACGACGGCGGATCCCGCTACCAGCCGGACCTGCCGTTCGAGGTCCCAGCGCTGTCTGCCGCGGACAACGTCGCCGCCGGCGGCAGCGAAGGCCGGTACACCGCCGGTCAGGACATGGGCAGAGCTGATGCCCGCCGAGCCGAGCCGGACGCGGGCCTGTTCAGCTCGCGTTCCCGACTGGCAGACGAGCACAACCCGCTTGCCGAGCCGCTCCGCGACGTCGTCCGTGTGTTCGGCCAGCAGCGGCAGGGGAACGTTGTAGGAGCCGCGGATATGGAGGGTTTCAAACTCGGCGGCGAACCGGACGTCAATGACGATCAGGTCGTCAGGGTCCTGCAGCCAGGCGCGGAGCGTCCGGGCGTCGATGGAGGTTACGGCCGCTGGGTCATGGGCGGTCATGGTGGATCCTTTCGGAGTCAAAATGGGGGAAGCTCCACCGTCCCATATACCCATGGGGGTATGCAAAACACCCCCGGGGGTATATTTGGCCGCGCATCTTCTCCGCACGCCGCGGTTCTGGGAATGTTTCCCCATGGAGATGGTGCTGATCGGACTGGCCGCCGGCCTGGTGGTTGGTGCAGTGGTGGGCCTGGTGGGAGCCGGCGGCGCGATCATCGCGGTTCCGGCCCTGGTCTACGTCGTCGGACTCAGCCCGGAAGACGCCGTGCCGACGTCGCTCATCGTCGTCGGCCTGGCCTCCGCTGCCGGAGCTCTTCCCCGCCTCCGCAGGGACGTCAGCTGGCCGCTGGTCCTGATCATCGGCCTGGCCGGCATCCCCGCTTCCTGGGCCGGAGCTGCTGCTGGCTCCCTGCTGGACGGGGACTGGCTGATGCTCATCTTCGCCGGCGTCATGATCCTCGCGGGAATCCGCATGCTCGCGGGCTCAGCCGCCACCGCCAGCGGCACCTCCACGGAACGCCGGAGCTGGAGCGCACTGCTGCTCCGCGGCATTCCGGTGGGCCTCTCAGTCGGCTTCCTGACCGGACTGCTGGGTGTCGGCGGCGGTTTCCTGATCATCCCCGCGCTGACCCTGCTGCTGCGGGTGCCGATGTCCCGGGCCGTCGGCACCTCGCTGGTCATCATCTGCATCAACTCGGCCTCCGGTTTCGCAGCCCATCTGGAGGGTTTGTCGATTGACTGGACGCTGACGCTCAGCTTCGCCGCCGCAGCCATGGCCGCGTCGCTCGCAGCGGCGCGTGCCGCGAACCGGCTCAACGACGCCGTGGTCACCCGGGTATTCGCAGCGATCATTTTCGCTGTCGCCCTGGGAGTCCTGCTGCAGACCCTTCCGGCACTCCTGCGGCAGGATGCGGCTCCTGCACCGGAGGCGCAGGCTCCGGAAATCAGTGCCAGCCTCACCGTAAGCCGGCTCAGCATCGGCGAGCGCAGCGTCAACCTGGTCATCACGAACAACACGATTGAAGACCTGGAAATCGCTTCCGCCGCCCTGCACTCCCCCTGGTACACCACTCCGGCACACTGGCTGTCCGCGGACGGCGACGGGACCACGGTGCGGCCAGGCGGCAGGGTTGCCCTGCCGGCCGCGCTGCCGGCAGCAGTCTGCGGCGACGGGAAGGACAGCTCCGGCGATACCGCAGCCACAGTGCGGCTCACCCTCAGTGACGGCAGCACCCACACCCTGCCGGCCCCCGACCCTTACTCCTCCTTGGCGGGGGTCCACGGCCAGGACTGCCTGCAGCAGTCGGTGGACTCAGTGGCGGTCCTTGCCTTGCCCGCTGACCTCAGCGTCGCCGAAGACGGCCGGAGCGCAGCTGTCTCGATAGCTGTCAGCCCAGCCGGCGGGGACGGAACCCTGACCCTGGAGGCAATCGGCACCACCACCCTGATCACCGAGGCTCCCGGGGAACCGTGGCCGCGGCAGGTGGTCATTTCCGGCAGCGACGCGCCGTCGGTACTGGAGCTGAACATTGTTCCCATGCGCTGCGATGCCCATGCATTGGCCGAGGACAAGGTCGGCACACGCCTGCCGCTGGAGATCAGTGCCGGACCCTACCGCGGACAGGTGCGGCTGGAACCGCCGCGGGAATTTACTGCCGGGGTGTACGAGTTCGTCCGCTCCGCCTGCACTCAATAACTTGTTCAATAGCTTGCACGCGAATCACGCCATTGTGATCCGCGTTACAGGCGATGGTACCTGTCCCGGTCGCGGAAGGCTAAACGGTGACACGCACACCTCTCTGACCTGCGGTGTTGGGTCTTCGTGAAGCGGCGTCGGCGCTGCGTGAGACGATAATTTCATGCCTGCGACCATGCCCCTCGTCGATGTCACCGACATCATCCGCGTGGTCGGCGGCACCGCTTTCCAGCGGGGGCAAAGCTATGCCAAGGGCGGCGCCGTCGAATCCCTGGACTGGGATGCACCCGGCAACGTGCTGCGTGCCCGGGTGCGCGGCCATGCCGATGCGCCCTACCGCACCATGCTGGTGCTGGAACCCAAACGGCAGGGTGACTTCCGTCTGGCGGACAATCACTGCAGCTGCCCGGTGGGTTATGACTGCAAGCACGTCGCCGCAGCAGCGCTGCAGAGCAACACCGAACACCTGATCAGCCGGCAGGAACTGCGCAGCCCCCCGGCGGCTCCCGCGGTTCCGGCCTGGCAGGAGACACTCCAGCATCTGCTCGAAGGCACGGCAAGCAGCGAGCCGCGGCGCAACACTCCCCTGGGCCTGCAGTTCGAACTGCGCCGGCGCGACGGCGGCGCCAGCGGTGTCTGGGGTCCGCCGCCTTCGCGGCGCGGCACCCGGGCACCGGCCTGGCGGCTGGGAGTCCGGCCCGTGGTGCGCAATGCCC
The DNA here is from genome assembly GCF_023167125.1 of Arthrobacter sp. Helios. Taxonomy (NCBI): domain Bacteria; kingdom Bacillati; phylum Actinomycetota; class Actinomycetes; order Micrococcales; family Micrococcaceae; genus Arthrobacter; species Arthrobacter sp. Helios. The sequence continues at coordinate 186,580 of NZ_CP095402.1, read as the reverse complement.
GGGGCGCCTGGGTCAAAAACAACCTGGCCTGGACCAACCTGGCCTATCAGACGTACGGGCTGAAACTCGACCCGGAGCAGCACCGCTGGTTTTCCCAGTTCCCGGCCCTGCACCGGTCCAACGGCGTAACCTACTTCGGCCAGAACGATTCGTGGCTCTATCTGGACGACTTCGCCAATCCCCTGCTCTGGCAGCTGCTGGAAGAAGCACAGCGCCTGGGCGTGGAATTCGTGGGCACCAAGAAGGACATCACGGTGCAGCTGGGCTCCGAGGCGATCCTGGCCCTTGATGTGCGCGCCACCGCCGCCGGGGAATCGGCCCCGCTGCAGCTGCTCCCCAGCCTGGAAATCGATGCCCAGCACTATCCGCTGGACACGGCCGGGATTATTGGAAGCCACGGCCTGTACGTCCGCTCAGCCAACGGCACGATCCTGCTGGCCCCGAGCCCGCGGGCCCTGACCGAACAGGACCGCGCGCTGCTGGCCGGCAACGCGCCGGTGACCATCCCCCAGGCCGACACAGCCCTGTTCCTGGAAAAGTTCTATCCCAAACTCCGCCAGGTGCTGCCGGTGACCAGCAGCGACGAATCGGTGCAGTTCCCGGAGGTCGAACCTCCGCTGCTCGTCCTCACGGCCGCCTTCCAGCCGGACGATCACCTCGCTCTGGCTTGGGAATACGAGTACCGGCAGGGCACCAATGCCCACCGGATTGCCATGGAGGCGCACCCGGCCGGCAACGGACCGGCGGCCCGGGACGTCAGTGCCGAAGCCGAGCTGCTGGCCACCGCCACCCGGGTGCTCGGCGCTGCCCCGCGGAACACCGTGCTGCAGGAGATCGACACCGCTGAATTCAGCGAATACACCCTTCCGAAGCTGCAGAAAACCGACGGCATCCGGGTGGACATCCTGGGCGAGCGGCCCGACTACCGCGAACTGACCTCAGCGCCGAAGCTGAAGATCACCACTGTGGAGACCGAGCGCCGGGACTGGTTCGACCTTGCGGTGATGATCACCGTGGACGGCAGGCAGGTGGCCTTCGCAGACGTTTTCAAAGCCATCGCCAAGGGAAAAACCAAAATCAAACTGGTGGATAACACCTACCTGTCACTGGACCGGCCGGAGTTCGAGCAGCTTTATGCCCTGATCGAAGAGGCACAGTCCCTGCAGGAATGGGACACCGGGGCCCTGTCGATCAGCCGGTACCAGGCCGGTCTCTGGGCGGAGCTCGAGGAGCTGGCGGAAGAGACTGAACAGGCCGCCGCCTGGAAGTCCTCGGTCAGCGGCCTGTTGGAGCTCGATTCCGTGGCGCCGGTCCCGCTCCCGGCGGGTCTGAACGCCGAGCTGCGCCCGTACCAGGTGCAGGGCTATAACTGGCTCGCCTTCCTCTGGGATCACGGGCTGGGCGGTGTCCTGGCAGATGACATGGGCTTGGGCAAGACGCTGCAGACCCTCGCCCTGATCGCCCGTGCCCGGGAGAACCAGGCACAGGAACGCCAGGCTGCCGCCGAGCCGGCTCCTCCGCGCCGTCCCTTCCTCGTCGTCGCCCCGACGTCGGTGGTCCCGAACTGGATCTCCGAAGCGGCCCGCTTCACCCCGGGTTTGAAGGCCGTGGCGGTGACGGATACCAGCACCAAGTCGCGCCGGAAACTGGGCCACCTGATTGAGGGCGCAGACATCGTCGTGACGTCCTACGCCATCTTCCGGCTCGACTTCGCCGCCTACCGGGCACAGGACTGGGACGGGCTGATCCTGGATGAGGCGCAGTTCGTGAAGAACCGCACCACCCGGGCCAACCAGTGCGCCCGGGACCTTCCCGCACCGTTCAAGCTCGCGATCACCGGCACCCCGATGGAAAACAACCTCATGGAACTGTGGTCCATGTTCGCCATCGTGGCACCGGGACTGTTCCCATCCGCCAGGAAATTCGCCGACGAGTACCAGCGCCGGATCGAAAAGTCCCAGGACATGGAACTGCTGGGCCGGCTCCGGCGCCGGATCAAACCGCTGATGCTGCGCCGCACCAAGGAAGCCGTGGCTTCCGACCTGCCGGCCAAGCAGGAGCAGGTCCTGGAAGTGGAGCTGAGCCCCAAGCACCGGAAAATCTACGAAACGCACCTGCAGCGCGAACGCCAGAAGCTGATGGGCCTGCTCCAGGACATGGACCGGAACCGGATGATCGTGTTCCGCTCCCTGACGCTGCTGCGTATGCTGAGCCTCGATGCTTCACTGGTGAACGCGGAGAACCAGGGGGTTCCCTCCGCCAAACTCGACGCGCTGCTGGAGCAGCTGGAAGACGTGACGGCGGAGGGGCACCGCGCCCTGGTTTTCAGCCAGTTCACGTCCTTCCTCAAACTCGCGGCCCAGCGGCTCGAAGCCGCCGGCATCCCCTACGCGTACCTGGACGGGTCCACCCGGAACCGGGCCGACGTGATTTCCGGGTTCAAGGACGGCGAAGCTCCGGTCTTCCTGATCAGCCTCAAGGCCGGCGGCTTTGGCCTGAACCTGACCGAGGCCGACTACGTTTTCCTGCTGGACCCCTGGTGGAACCCGGCCACGGAAGCGCAGGCCGTGGACCGCACCCACCGGATTGGGCAGACCCGCTCCGTGATGGTCTACCGGATGGTGGCCCGCGGGACCATCGAGGAAAAGGTCATGGCGCTCAAAGAACAGAAAGCCGCCCTGTTCTCCTCGGTCATGGACGACGACGCCGTCTTCAGTTCCGCGCTGACCGCCGAGGACATTCACTCGCTGCTGCAGTAACCCCCAGCGCCCGGAGGCTCCGGCCATTCCCAGCATCCGGTTCGGTTTGTACAGTGGGGGGATGGCTACCCAGGAACGTCCCATAGGCTTTTGGCTCAAACTGGTGGATCAGCTGGTCGACGAACAGTACGGTGCGAGCTTCGAGGAACACGGCGTCACCCGCCGGCAGTGGCAGATGATGAACATGCTCACCAACGGGCCTGCCACGGAAAAGGAACTCTCGGACCAGCTCCGTCCCTTCTTCCCGCCGGTTGAGGCAGGCACCTCCAAGGAACTGATCGACGAGCTTGCCGAGAGCGGCTGGGTCGCGGTGCAGGACGGTGAGTATGCTCTGACCGATCTGGGGTCGCGCAGCCTGGAAAATCTGCGCGGCGCCGTCGAACGCATCCGGGAGCAGCTGACCTCCGAAGTGTCCGAGGAGGAATACGACGCCCTGGTCGGCGTGCTGCAGCGGATGGCCGGCAACCTCGGCTGGAGTGAACCCCGCGGCACGATGGACGCAGACACACCTGGACTTTAAAAACCCCGTCCTCTAAAAGCAGCCCGGCCCCGGTAGGCTCCCCCCTATGGGGAAGCAGATCTACGTGGAGATACCTGTCCGTGCGCCGCTGGACACCGTCTGGACGCTGACGCAGCAGGTCGATCTCCACTCCCGGTGGGACCTTCGGTTCAGTTCCATCGTGCCCGTCGCGGACGGACCGCCGCAGGAGTTCCGCTACGAATTCCGGCTTCCGTTCCGCACCATTCACGGGACCGGAGTTTCCCTCGGCGGCCGGACCGGGGCAGGCGGTGCCGCCACCTCGGTCCTGAAGTTCAGTACGAAGGATCCGCTGTCGCCGATTGGTCCGGGCGCCGGTTACTGGCGTTACCTTTCCGGCGCCGACGGCGGCACCCGGTTCATCACGGGCTATGACTTTGCGCCGGGCTGGGGCCGGCTGGGCAGCTGGCTGGATAAGCCGCTCATCCGCCCGGGACTGGGCTGGGCCACGGCGTGGAGCTTCGACCGGCTGCGGCTGTGGGCCGAAGAAGGGCTGGATCCGCGGCGCACCCGGAACCGCTGGCTGCTCGACGGCGGCGTCCGCCTGGGCGCGGTGGCCGCGGGCATCACGCTGGTGTTTCGGAAGCCGACGCCGGCAACCGTGCTGGCCGCCCTGACCGCTGCCGCCGCTGCAGGCCTGGCACCCCGGCATCGGAGTATTCCTCGGGCAGCCCGCTGCCTGCGCCGGCCACCCGAGCGAAGCGCTGGCCAGGCGCCGTCAGCTCTTGCGTCCTTGGCGGAACCGGCATGATTCCGGACGGCGGTTCCGCTGCGGCCCGGTCCATGTTCGCCCGGGCCCTGGAAGCCGACTTCGACCGGCTGCACCCGATGCTGCAGCGGCGCTTCGGAATGGATCCGGCGGCCGGGTACGCCTGCGTGGGCAGCGGTGTGTTCGCTGAGGTGCGGCGCGGTGCCTGGTGGACGGTGCCGTTCCTGAAGTTTGGTGCGTACCGGAACATCCTCTTCCCCGAACGCGGCACGGACGTGCCCTTCACCATCGAGAACTATCCCTACACAGACGGGGTCGGGCGGCCCACCGTCACCTTTACCCGCACCCTGGAGGTGCGCCCGGGCAAACCGCGCCGTTTCGACGCGACCATGGTCTTCAGTGAAACCCGCGGCACCGTGGTGGACTACCTCGGCAGCCACCAGCACCTGGCCACGGACCTGCAGCTTGCCGTCCGGGAAGACGGTTCGCTGCATCTGCGCTCCACCGCGCTGCGCTTCTACGAGGGGCCGGTCCAGTTCACCGTTCCCCGGTTCCTCACCGGATCAGCGGACCTTTACGAAGCCTACGACGACGAGCGGCAGGTCTACACGATCCAGCTGCAGGTGCGGAACCCCCTGTTCGGCTTCCTCTTCGGTTACCGCGGCGAGTTCACCTGTAGCTTCATACCTGTCACCGGCGCTGAGGTACCAGCAGGGCTCAAGCCCCTCCGGGAGGAGCTGCGGGACTAATGCCCCGGGACAGGTGACGCGTCAGCGTGCGGGCCGTGCCGTCGTCGAGCACCAGGTCCGTGATCACGCCGGCCCGCAGCGCTGCGAGCAGTCCCGGCACCTTGTGATCTCCCGAGACTACGCAGAGCCGGCGGGGAATTTGCTTCAGCTCCTGCGGGGTGGGCCCGGACGCTCGGCGGTTCAGGCCGATGTCCGCATAGCTGCCGTCCTCGCGCAGGAACACCGTACACACATCGCCCACCACCCGATGCGTGGCGAACTCGCGGAACGCGTCCTCCGTGAGGTAGCCGCCGCTGTACACCTCCGAGGGCGAGGGCCCTTGGAATGCGCCCACGCTGAACACCGCCAGATCCGCCTCGGCCCGCACCGCCAGCACCCGCCGCACCGTGGATTCCTGCCACATCAGCTCCCTCGTCCGTTCGTCGTCGAAAAAGGCAGGTGCGGGAAACTGGATCAGCGCGGCGTCAAAGGAGGCCGCCATCCGCGGCAACAGTCCGGGCGAGGCGTTCAGCTGTGCCGACCGGGCGCTCACCGCCCCGTTCATCTGCACCACGGTCGCGTCCCGGGTCAGCTTCGGCTGGAGCGCAGCCGCGACAGCCGACGTCGTCGTGCCCCAGGCCACCGCCATGGTCATCCCGTCGGTGAACCAGTCGTGGATCAGCACCGCTGCGTGCCGGGCAGCGGCCTCAAGCCGTTTGGCGTTGGACGCCGTAGCCGGTGCCGCAGCCAGATAGGCGGTCACGCCAAAGGACTTCAGCAGACTTCGCACCAGCTCGCTGCGGGTGTCCACCGGCGCCGAGAGGGTGATCCGGACGATGCCCCGCTCCCGCGCTGCCTGCAGCATCCGCGAGACGGTGGAGCGGGAGACGTTGAACCGTTCCGCGACCGCCTCCATCGTGGCGCCCTGGATGTAGTAAAGCTCTGCTGCCCGGTACAGATCAGAATCTTCGTGCATGGCTTCTCCCTCGACTGTGCACGTCCGTTCATCTACGTTGATCGTACTCCCAGCTGGGGCCTAATGTTCGACGAAGACTCCGGGCCCACAGGTCCGGCCCGCAAGCGAAAGGCCGCCACATGACAACCCGACTGCCCTCCACCGGGAACCGCGACGCCGTCCTGGACGAGCTCGCCGACGGTCCCGAACTCGATGTCCTCGTCGTTGGAGGCGGGGTGACGGGCGCCGGCATCGCCCTGGATGCCGTCTCCCGCGGCCTGCGCACCGCCATCATCGAAGCCCAGGACTGGGCCGGCGGCACCTCCCAGTGGTCTTCCAAGCTGGTCCACGGCGGACTGCGCTACCTGCAGCAGCTGGACTTCAAGCTGGTAGCGGAGGCGCTGCGCGAGCGTGAGCTGCTGCTCGATTCGCTGGCCCCGCACCTGGTCAAGCCCGTGCCTTTCCTTTACCCCATCACCCACCGCGGCTGGGAACGCCCCTACGTCGCCGCCGGCATCGGCCTCTACGACACCCTGGCGCACGTCGGCGCCAAGCACGCCACCATGCCTATCCAGCGTCACCTTGGTATGAAGGGTGTCAAAGAGGCCTTTCCCGATATCAAGGAAGGCACTATGGTCGGTGCCATCAAGTACTGGGACGGCAAGGTTGACGACGCCCGCCTGGTCCTGACCCTGGTACGCACCGCCGCGCGTCTGGGCGCCAAGGCGATCACCCGTGCCAAGGCAATCTCCTTCCCGCAGGATGCCTCCGGCCGGGTGTCCGGCGCCGTCGTCCGCGACCTGGAGACCGGCCGCGACCGCACCATCCGTGCCAAGACCGTGATCACCGCGACCGGCGTCTGGACCGAAAAAACCCAGGACCTGGCCGGCGCCGACGGCGGACTGAAGGTACTTGCGTCCAAGGGCATCCACATCATTGTGCCGCGCGAGCGGATCTCCGGGGAATCAGGTCTGATCCTGCAGACCGAGAAGTCTGTGCTGTTTGTGATTCCGTGGGAGCGCTACTGGATTATCGGCACCACCGACACTCCGTACCACCAGGAACTGTCGACGCCGGTGGCCACGAGCGCGGACATCGACTACGTCATCGAGCACGCCAATGTGGTGCTGGACAAGCCGCTGACCCGCGACGATGTGATTGGCACGTATGCCGGCCTGCGACCGCTGCTGCAGCCGGGCACTAAGGGCGACGAACAGTCCACCAAGATCTCCCGCGAGCACACCGTCACCGAGGTCCTGCCTGGTCTGGTCGCGATCGCCGGCGGCAAGCTCACCACCTACCGGGTCATGGCCGAGGACGCAGTGGACCTGGCCCTGGGCGCGCGCGCCAAGGAGCTTCCCTCCGTCACGGCCAAGACCCCGCTGCTCGGTGCCGACGGCTATCTGCCGCTGACCCGCCAGGCCGCCTCACTGGGTGCGAAGTACGGCTGGACCGAACAGCAGGTGATTCGAATGCTGGACCGCTACGGCTCGGCCATCTCCGAGATCACCGAACTCGTGGACGAGCGGCCCGAGCTGGCCACCCCGCTGCAGGGTGCCCCGGCCTATCTGCGTGCGGAGATCATGCATGGCTGCACCCATGAGGGCGCCCTGCATCTGGAAGATCTGTTCGACGTGCGCACCCGCCTCACCTGGGAGGCCCCGAACCACGGCCTGGACGCCGTCGAGGAGATTGCCGATCTGGCCGCCGAAGCGCTGGGCTGGGACCAGGCCCGCCGCGACGCCGAGGTGCGGGCGTACCGCGCCCGCTGCGAGGCCCAGGATGCCGCCGCCGCAATCGCGGACGAACCCACCGCTGCAGCCGTGCGCTCCAAGGTGCCGGACGTTGTCGAGGCCGTGGTGCGCACCGTGGGCTGAACGGCTAATGGCCCTTAAAGGCCTCCGCCAGCCACCAGGCACCGCCGTCGGACGCAATCTTCGCGTCGATCACCAGCGGCGCGTCCCGGGGGCCGGCCAGCCACGCCTCGACCGCAGTCAGATCCTCCCGGCTGCGGACCGTAACTCCGGAGGCACCGTAGCCGCGGGCGATCGCCGCAATGTCGGTATCCGGGAAAGTCACCGTGCCCAGGTCCGCCGGCGCCTCCCCCGCACCGAAATGGTGCACCTCGGCGCCGTACGCGGCGTCGTTGTAAACAATGGCGACCAACGGCAGGCGCAGCCGGACGGCAGTTTCCAGTTCGGCTATTCCCATCAGGAAACCGCCGTCGCCGGTGCCCAGCACGGGCAGGCGGTCGGGGCGCGCCAGGGCCGCCCCGACCGCCGTAGCCAGCCCCAGCCCCACGGACTGGAACGCCTGGGTGAAACAGAAGCCAAACTCATCCGGCACCTCAAGATGGGTGGAGGGGTAACCCATGAAGTTACCGGAGTCCACCGACACCAGCCGCTCCGCCGGGAGCAGGGCATCGAGTTCCAGGCTCAGCACCCGCGGATCAATTTGTGTGGCGGTGGAGAGATCCTGGACGGGGACGTCGCGCCAGCGTGAACCGGCCGCAATCCGCGCCGCCGTAGCGCGCGTCCGGTACTTCTCCGCGGCTTCCGGCACGGTGGCCTGCAGTTCGGCCAGGACGTCTTCGGCCGTTGCAGCGCAGTCGCCGGTGACGCCCAGGTGGACTTCCCGGTTGGCGCCCAGCGCGGCGCCGTCGATGTCCACCTGGACGACGGCGGCTTCCGGATTGATCAGGGACCCGTGCCGCATGGTCCACATGTTCAGGGTGCAGCCCCAGCCCACAATCAGGTCGGCGCCGCTGATCAGCGCGGCGGTTTCCGGCGTCGAGAATCCTCCGGCGATGCCCAGGTTGAACTCCTCGCCGTTGAAGAGTCCGTTGGCGACGGCGGAGGTGGCCAGCAGCGCTCCGGACTGGGCGGCGAGCGCCGCGATTTCGGCGCCTGCCTGCCGCGCGCCCCGGCCGGCGACGAAGACCGGGCGCTGCGCGTGGGCCAGCACGTCGGCCATCCCGCGGACCAGGATGGAATCCGGGCGGATACGTCCCGCCGGGGCCACCGGCGGGATAAACTCCGGCACGCCCTCCGGGGCAGGCTGGGCCTGCACATCGAGCGGCAGGCTGAGGACAACGGTGCGGCGTTCGTTGAGCGCCGTACGGAAGGCGCGGACGGTGTCCGCCAGGGCGCTTTGCGCCGAGTGCACCCGCTCCGGGACGGCACCGAGACTGCGGGCGAAGGCATCCTGGTCGATCCGGAAATTGGAGCGGACGGCAGCGCCGGCCGTGTCCGCGGTCAGCACGATCATCGGGGTACGGGACTTCGCGGCTTCGCCGATGCCGGTCGCGGCGTTGCTGAGTCCGCAGCCCTGGTGGGTGGTGAGCACACTGACCTGCCCCGACATACGGGAATAGGCGTCCGCCATCGTGGCGGCTCCACCCTCATGCCGGGCCGCTGTAAACGGCACACCGTGGTCCCTCAGGGCATTCGTGACATGGAAGTTCCCGCTGCCCACCACGCCGAAGGCGTGTCCTACCCCCAGCTGTGCCAAGGTGCGGCCTACCAGCGCGGCGATATCCATGGTCTCCATCCGGTGCGGCTCCTGCCCTGGTTCTTCATTGCTGTTCCAGCAAGAACTCTAGGACCCCGCGGGCAGGACCCTCCAACGGACCGCCGTCATAACCGGCTCGTGTGACTTCGCTTTACCTTCCCCGCAGCGCCCGAACGGTATCCTCAGGCAAACGATCCTCCACCCTGGACAGGACCAGCACCCATGAGTCTCCACAGCACCGAACCCGGTGTCCTCCCGGCCCTGCTCGCCGCGCTCGACGGCGGGTCACTGGAAATCATCGACCTCACCGCACCGCTGAGCGCCGGGATTCCCACCCTGAAGCTCCCGGCCCCGTTCGTGAACCTGATCGACTTTCAGCTGGAAGAGGTCAGCGCGTTCAACGAGCCCGGACCATTCTGGAAACACAACAACATCCACACCGGTGAGCACATCGGCACGCACGTGGATGCGCCGTCGCACTGGGTCACCGGCCGCGACGGGGACGACGTCTCACAGATCCCGGTCCAGCGGCTGGTAGGTCCCGCCGTCGTCCTGGACTTCAGCGCCGAAGCGGCAGCAGATCCGGATTTCCTGGTCGAGGTGGAGCACATCCAGGCCTGGGAGGCCCAGCACGGGGCGCTGCCGGACGGCGGCTGGCTGCTGCTGCGCACGGGCTGGGACAAGTTCTTCGATGACCCGGACGCGTTCCTTAATACTGACGACGCCGGCTCCCACACCCCGGGGCTCTCCGCAGCCTGCGCGAAGTGGCTGGCGGAGGAAACTCCGATCGCCGGACTCGGTGTGGAAACGGTGGGAATCGACGCCGGAAACGCCGGTGCGTTCGATCCCCCGTTCCCGGTGCACTACTACCTGCTGGGCAACAACAAGTACGGGGTGACGCTCCTCCAGAACCTGGTGCAGCTGCCTCCGACAGGTGCCCTGATTCTCGTGTCGCCCCTGAAAATCGTGGGCGGGACGGCCAGCCCGGCGCGCGTGCTTGCGCTGGTGGAACGCTCCGGCGCCTAGCGGAACCCTCTCCCGGGCCAGTTCACCTACACCGGGCGCGCCTGGATCTGGGCGAGCAGCTGCTCGAAGGGCAGCGATTCGTTCGGGTCCTGCCGGGGTGCCGGTGCAGGTGCGTCGCCGAGCAGCGCGACGAGCTCGGAGCCGGCACGCCGGACCCGGCTGTCCAGGCTGCCCGACCCATCGGTTCCGGCGCCCCAGTCTTCCGGCGCGGCGAAGACGGCGGTGGGTGTGATGCGGGCGCGCAGGTAGCTGAACATTGGCCGCAGGGCGAAGTCCAGGACCATGGAATGCCGGGCACTGCCGCCAGTGGCACCCACCATCACGGGCTTGCCGTCCAGGGCGTCCTTGTCGATCACGTCAAAGAAGGACTTGAAGAGGCCGCTCATCGACGCGGTAAACACCGGAGTCACCGCGATCAGCGCATCGGCGTCGATCACCTCGTTGATGAGCGCTTCCAGGTTGGGCGGGGCGAAACCGGACACCATGGCGTTGGCTATCTCAACGGCATACTCGCGCAGCTCGTAGGTGGTCACGGAAGCCTGGTGCCCCGAATCCTGCAGGCTCTGCCGGGCTGCGGTGCTCAGTTGGTCAGCCAGCATGCGGCTTGAGGAAGGTGTACCCAATCCGGCTGAGAGAGCTACGATCCTGCGTTCGGCCATGACGGCCCCTTTCTTAGATTCCAAACTGTAGATGTTATTGCATCTACTTGGGGAACCCTGCGGGGCAGCCGGTTATTCCCGCCCTAGGATGGGCCTATGACCGCTTGCCGCCAGGATTACTCCACCCCCGTCCCCTTGCAAGGCAGCACAGTCCGGCTGGAACCGCTGAGCCGTGAACATGTGCCGGAACTCATCGATGCCGTGAAGGACGGAGAGTTGTGGAACCTTTGGTACACCCGCATCCCCACGCCCGAGGGCATGGTGGCGGAGGTGGATTCCCGGCTCGCCCAGCAGGTGGCCGGGAGCATGGCACCCTGGGCGATCCGCCGGCTGGATACCGGACTGGTGTGCGGCATGACCACCTACATGAACATCAAGGCCGAACACCGGCGGGTGGAAATCGGATCCACCTGGCTGGCGGCGGGTGCCCAGCGGACCGCGGTGAACGCCGAAGCCAAATATCTGCTGCTGACCCGCGCGTTCGAGGACCTGAACTGCATTGCCGTGGAGTTCCGCACGCATTGGCATAACCACGCCTCACGGGCGGCCATTGCACGGCTGGGCGCCAAGCAGGACGGGGTGCTGCGCAGCAACGAACTGTGGGTTGACGGTTCCCGCCGCGACGTCGTCGTTTTCTCGATCCTGGAGGGCGAATGGTCCTCGGTCCGCCTGGGCCTGCGGCATCGCCTGGACGTTTCCTAGCCCTGCAGCGTAGCGAAAACAACGTAGTTGTCGTCGAAGTTGCCCGTCGCCGGATCGTACCCGTCGCAGGTGATGAGCCGCAGTTCTGCCGCGTTGGTGTTGCCGTAGACCTCGAGGGTGGGGAAGGAATCCTTTCCGTATTGTTCCCCGCGGTCGACAACGAAGGTCCCGCTGGACCCGTCTTCCCGGGCAATCTCGATCAGATCCCCCTGCTTCAGGGACCTCAGGTCCGCGAAGACACCCGGCCCGCCGTCGGTGGCGTTGACATGCCCCAGCAGGACAGCCGGTCCCAGCTGCCCAGGGGCCGGAGATCCGGTGTACCAGCCCGCTGGAGCCCCGGGTCCGTCCGGCGGGACCTCCAGGGTTCCGTCCCCGCGGAGCCCAAGGCGCAGCAACTCGCTGCTGGTCCCGGTTGACGGAATGGTCAGGGACACCGGTGCCGACACCGGAGGGACTTCTCCGGTCCCGGTGGCAGCGGGAGCGGGCAGCTGCGGGGCAGCCTGGCTCGAAACTGCCGAAGGTGGCGGGGCGCTGCCGGCGCCGTCGCCGGCACCGGAGCACCCACCGACCAGGAGCAGGAGGGCGGCCGCCGCACAGGTGATCAGACCTGCGCGGCGACCGTGCTGGGATGCCGTCATGGGAACCTGGGCCTCAGATCAGCCGAAATCAGCCAACGACGTTTCAGCCGCGGGCCCGGCGGCGGGCCACCAGCAGGCCGGTGAGGGCCAGTCCGCCAACGCCCACGCCTGCAGCAGCAATACTCATGCCGGTGGCAGCATTGCTTCCGGTTCCGACCTCTGCCCCAGTGTCGGCCCCGCCGCTGGGCATCGCCCCCATCTGCGAGGTGCTGACCGTGCCGCAGGCAGCCGGCAGGGTGGCTGCCGCCGGCAGCGACGGATCCAGGTCGGACATCTTCGCCGCCGCAGCTTCAGGCATCAACGTGGGATCCACACCGTGGACCACGATCACCGCTTTACCGCTTTCGAGGGACGCGGCTGTCTCGGGATTCAGCTCGAACGTCCGCTCATAGGAGTAGGCGGAACCGCCAGGGAACCGTTCCACAGCCAATCCGGAATCCGCGCTGGTGTCACCCTCCGTGGTGAGGGAGGTGCCGATGTGCCCGTAAAACGGGTGGCCTTCGGTGGTGTTGACGACGCCGTCGCCATCCGTGTCCGCATCAGGGCCGGGGCAGACTCCCTGGGCAGCGATGTGGATGTGCTGGGCATGGGGGAAGGGCCCATCCATAAACGTCTCGGCCGCACCGGCGACATTCACGGTGACTTTTGCTTCGGTGCCGTGGACCTCGACCATGGCCTGGCCGCTGGTGCCCGAGTTGTTCATGGTATTGAGGGTGGCCTGTCCGGACCAGGAGTCCGGCCCGTGGGCCATCCCCGGCGCTGCAGAGAGTGCCAGGGCACCCAGGGCCAACGTGGGAACGGCGAGCAGTCGCATCTTCGTATTCATGATCGGTTTCCTTCGTTGTGGCGGGTGCACATCGGTGTGTGTACAACCACAGTTCGGAGGCGAACGTCCTGCGGATGGGTGGGCAGCAGAAAAAGATTCCGGGTCACTCCCATCCACAGCACCGCCGGTGGCGAATAGTGACTGTGAGAGCAGCAGGAATATGGCAGAGTTCACAGCACAGCCGCCCGGCCAGTGATCCGGTGCGGGGTGGAAATGCCGAAGGGATAAGCAGTGGGAGCGCATGACTGACCCGGTGACAGGACAGGGGGAACCACACGGTTCACCCTCCGATACGCTGGGGAACGACCTCGCGGATTTGGTCCGGCGCAGTGAACAGGGCGACGAAGCCGCTTTTGCTGCGCTCTACGATGCCACGTCGTCCAAGGTGTACGGATTGGCAGTGCGGGTCACGCGCTCGCCGGAGCTCGCGGCCGAAGTGGTCCAGGAGGTCTACCTGATGGCCTGGGAACAGGCGGCGCGTTTCATCCCCTCACGTGGAACAGTGCTGGGATGGTTATGCACCATGGCACACCGGCGGGCCGTGGACCGGGTCCGCCAAGTTGCGCGTGAACGGGACCGGGAACAGTTGTACGAGAATCGACGGACGGCATCGCCGTCAGACCACACGTGGCAGGAGGTGGAGCAGACAATGGACGTCCAAGAGGTGCGTGCCGGTCTTGGCACACTCACTCCGCTTCAGCGTGAAGCCGTCGCCCTGGCCTATTACAAGGGATGCACCTACCAGGAGGTCGCGCTGCACCTGGAAATTCCGGTGGGGACCGCGAAAGCCCGGATTCGCGACGGGTTGAAGAACCTTAGGTCAGCTTTGGGGGGACAGCCGTGAACAACCAGCAGCAGCACCCCGCAGACACGCCGCACGAACTTGCACCCCTGTACGCCGTAGATGCGCTGGAACCAGCAGAACGGGCAGAGTTCGAGCAGCATCTCGCCGATTGTCCCGCGTGCCAGGCAGAAACCGCCGGTTACCAGGACGCTGTTACGCAGCTGGCTGCCGAAACGGCCCAAGACCCGCCCCCGGCCTTGCGCGCTTCAGTGCTCGCTGCCGTTCACGGAACCCGGCAGGAGCCGCCATCCAACCAAGAAGAGGAGCCAGGCCGGACTGGTTCCGGAACTGTTGTCTCGCTGGCAGACCGGCGGCAGCGACGGCGGCGCCTGCTGTCCGTCGCAGCCGCGGCTGTCCTCGTCCCCGTGATCGCCCTGACCGGATGGAATCTGGGTGTGCAATCGGAACAGCGGGCGCAGGAGCAATCCGCTGCCCAGGAACAGAGCCGGGAGAACCGGCTGTTGTCTGCCGCCGATGTCAGCGTCCGGCCCATCGATGTCAGCGGTCAGCCCGCCGCACTGGTCCTTTCCGAAGAGCAGGACACCGCCCTGTTCATCGCCGGCGACCTGCCAGCACCCGGTGAGGGCCGCGAATACCAGCTGTGGCTGCTCGAGGATGGCACCCCGATCCCGGACGTGCACTTTTCCGGCGGAGAAGTCCGCATCTGGCTGGAAGGGGACCTGGAACGGGCCGGGGCAGTAGCCCTGACGGTGGAGCCGGCCGGCGGATCCACGACCCCCACCTTCCCGGTGGTGGCTGCCACCGAGTTGAACTGACCGAGCTGGAGAGCTGACCTGCCCTTCGGACCCTGGCATAGTCCGTACGAGGCAGGCGGATGGCCGAAAGCTGCCCAGCCGGCTCAAAAAAAGACCGGAATATCCGCCTTGCAGGGGAGGTCAAAGTGACCATAGTTCACTAAGCTGGCTTTCGTCATGCGTCGGCGGCCCCTGCAACCGCCGGCACGTACCCGCATCGCAGACACTCTGAGGGGAACCATGTCCGAGCAAGTGCCTCCGGCAAATAACTACAGCTACAACGCCTACTCGAGCAACCAGGCTCCGGCTGCACCGCCGGCTCCGGTCCGGCCGCAGCAGGTTGATCTGGGTTTCTGGCTGCTGATCGCAGCCGCCGTCCTGAGCGTCATCAGCATCCCGGTCGGCATGGCCTGGCTGAACTCCACCGGCTACCAGGAATCGATGACTGCTGCCGGCATCTCCGCGGACCAGCTGGACGCCCTGATTGCCGCCACCGTGGTAACTACGCTGTTCTTCGCCGTTATCAGTGTGGCCATCTCGGTGCTCGTCGCCCTGTTTATCCGTAAGGGCCACAACTGGGCTCGGATTGTGGCGACCGTGTTCGCCGCCTTGTCCCTGTTCAACCTCACCGGTCTGGCTGCCGGTGGATTGATGGCTCTCACCACCGGTCTCGGTGTCCTGCTCCCCGTGACGGCAGTTGTCCTGCTGTGGCTGAAGCCGTCCACGGACTACTTCAAAGCCGCCAAGGCCTACCGCCAGTACAAGAACTTCAACCCGGGCGCCTAGCCTGGGCACACCGGGGCCGGTACCGAATTTCGGTACCGGCCCCGGTGTCGTTTAACCCCGTTTCAGTGGGCGGCTGCCCGGCCGGCGGCGCGTCCGCTGAAAAGGCATCCGCCCAGGAACGTGCCTTCCAGCGACCGGTAACCGTGCATCCCACCGCCTCCGAACCCGGTCGCCTCCCCCGCAGCGAATAGCCCCGGAACCGGGGAACCATCGCTGCTGAGCACCCGGGAGTCGAGATCCGTCTCCAGTCCGCCCAGCGTCTTACGGGTCAGCACGGAAAGCCGGACGGCGATCAGCGGGCCGTCCTTAGGTTCCAGGATCGGCCGCGGTACAGCGGTGCGGATCAGCCGGTCCCCCAGATAGGAGCGGGCACCGCGGATGGCCGTGATTTGGGCGTCCTTGGTAAACCGGTTCGCCATCTCCCGGTCCCTGGCCTGCAGCTGCTCCAGCACCGACTCAGCGGAAATCACTGGCGCGTTACCCTCCGTGGAGGACTTGGCGAGCGAGTTCATGGCTGCCACCAGCTCTTCCACAGTGCCCGCGGTGAGGAAGTCCTCCCCATGATCCAGGAACTTCTGCACCGGTCCGGGCACCCCGGCGCTTGCCCGGCCGAGCACGTCCCGGACGGACTTCCCGGTCAGGTCCGGATTCTGTTCAGATCCGGAGAGGGCAAATTCCTTCCGGATAATCGCCTTATTGAGAATGAACCAGCTGTAGTCATATCCGGTGCCACGCAGGTGCTCCAGCGTCCCGAGCGTATCGAACCCGGGGAACAGCGGGCCCGGCAGCCGGTTGCCGGCAGCGTCCACCCACAGTGAGGAGGGGCCCGGAAGGATCCGGATCCCGTGATTGGGCCAGACCGGGTCCCAGTTACGGACGCCCTCAACGTAGTGCCACATGCGGTCAGGGTTGATAATCCGGCCGCCGGCGGCCTGCGCCGCTTTCAGGCCGCGGCCGTCCACGTGTCCGGGGACTCCGCTGAGCATCCGTTCCGGCGGTGTGCCCAGTCGCTTCGGCCAGGCAGAGCGGACCAGGCTGTGGTCGCCGCCGATGCCTCCGCTGGTGACGACGACGGCGCCGGCCGAGAATTCGAATTCCCCCTCCGCGCCGCGCACGGCTGGGCGGCCGCGCGGCGTCGTCGTCCGTTCCAGGATGGTGCCGCGCACCCCGGTGACCGCTCCGCCGCTGGTCACGAGCGCCTCCATCCGGTGGTTGCAGGCCAGGCGCACCAGGCCGCGGTCCATTCCGTCGCGGAGCTTGGCTTCAAACGGTGCGGTGATCCCGGGTCCGGTGCCCCAGGTGATGTGGAACCGCGGGACCGAGTTTCCCGGACCGGTGGCACCGTAGCCGCCGCGTTCAGCCCAGCCAACCACCGGAAAGGAGCGATGCCCCATCTGGTGCAGCCAGGAGCGTTTCTCGCCGGCGGCAAAGTTTACGTAGGCTTCTGCCCAGCGGCGTGGCCAGTAGTCTTCCTCCCGGTCAAACCCTGCTGTTCCCAGCCAGTCCTGCCAAGCCAGCTCCACCGAGTCCTTGACCCGGAGGCGGCGCTGTTCGGGTGAATCCACGAAGAACAATCCGCCGAAGGACCACCAGGCCTGGCCACCCAGGCTCTGTTCGCTTTCCTGTTCCACCAGGATGACGGAGCGCCCGGCGTCGATAAGTTCAGCGGTCGCTGCCAGCCCGGAAAGGCCGGCGCCGACCACAATGACATCTGCGTCAATTGGCTGCATCCGGCACACGCTACCGGCCGCGGCTTGCTCCTGCCTAGACCCTTCCAGGGACGTAAGCTGCTGTCCTGAGCCCCTGTCCACGGGCAGCCGTGCTTCCTAAACTGGGACAACAAGGGCCGTTCCGCGAACGAGCCGGCACCGGCCGGCTGCAACCCAGGCACGGACCAACCCCACGGGAGGTACTCATGAGCACCACTCCGCATGATGAAGACCGCAGCCACAACGAAAGCCCTGCGGAAGGCGACCAGGCCACCCAGCCGGACTCCAGCCGCGAGCATTCCCAGGAGGCCGCCGAGGGCGACGAGGACCAGGCATAGCAAAGGCCTCCTGCTCCCGGTTCCTGCAACGGTTCCGGGGGCAGAAGGCCCTGCTCCTAGGATGCGGCGTTGGCGCTAGGAAGCCTTGGCCCGGCCGGGATTTCTGCTGGCGTCCGCTACCACGTCGGCGTCCTTGCTGTGGTCCACCACGGGGCCAGTCCCCGCGATTTCGCGCAGCTGCTCGATTCCGGCCGCGGCTGCTGCCTTGGTCGGGAACATGGCCGAAACAGCCATGAGCGCACCGTCGCCGGAAATGAGCTTGATCCGGAATGCGCCGTCGTGGGCGTCAACCAGCTTAAAGTAGCCCGACATCACTTACCTCCTTGTAAGGGGTACCTTCAGTGCCATTAATCGTAAGCCGACTGATGAGTTTTTGGACCCCCTGTTGGGGAACTGCCCGTGAAGTTGCCTGATCGATACCTTGGCACCGGGGCTCAGCCGCTGCGGGACGTCCCGGAGGTGAGCGCCTGCAGAATCTCATCCTGAGTGGCCGGCAACGAGGTCAGCAGGGCTGCAAGCATCCGTGCCTGAGCCGGGCCAAGATCTCCCCCGGGAATGGCTCCGGCACGGACCAGGTCCACTCCGCCGCCGGCACCATAGACGGGGACCACCGGCCCGGACTGAACCCGGGAGCACAGGATCACCGGGCAGCCGCCGCGCACCGCGTCCTGGACGGCTTCAGCGAAACCCGCACCGGCGTTCCCTGTTCCCGTGCCCGCCAGCACGATGGCGTTGGCCCCGGACCTGACAGCGTAGGTGAACAGATCCGGAGTCGTCCCCAAGGCACAGTGGATGATCTCCACCTGGGCGTTGTCGAAGTCCTCACCGGGCAGCGGCAGTGCGGCTGGACGGACGGGGATCGCCGTGACGTGGAGTGTGCCGGCAATGAAGTGGCCCACCGGAACACCGCCGGAGAACGGGTTGGCCGCCATGGTGTGTGTTTTGCGGGTTCCGCGGGCTGCCAGGACCTGCCCGGCGAAGGAGATCAGGACGCCTGCTCCGCGCAGCTGGCTCGCTGCCGCCGCGGCGACGGCTTCCTCAAGATTGGCCGGGCCGTCCGCAGCCGCACTGTCCGCAGTTCGCTGCGCACCGGTGAAAACAACCGGTTTGGGCGACTCATGAACCAGATCCAGCAGGAAGGCTGTCTCCTCCATGGTGTCAGTACCGTGCGTGATGACAACGCCGTCCACGCCTTCATCTGCCACGGCGTCATGGACGGCCTCAGCGATTGCCCGGACATCGGAGAACCGCAACTGGAAACTGTTGACGTTGGTGAGGTCCTGCACCGAGTAGCCGTGCCGTCCGGAGAGCCCTGCCGCAACTTCCTCGGCCCGCTCGGCTGAGGTTGCGCCGTCCTTACCCGTGCGGGACGCAATGGTCCCGCCGGTCGCCATAATCCTGATGTGGGCCATTGAACCCCTGTCCTCTCACCGGCGTCACCACAGCCAACATAAGCCTGCCTGCTGCACCATGGCTAGGACTTCCGGCATTCACGCGGCCCCCGGCAGGCAACCCGTTGCAGGTCCTAGACTGGCGGCATGGCAGATACGGTCACTCCGGAGCAGCGCAGCCGGAACATGTCCCGCATCCGGGCCAAGAACACCAAACCGGAGCTGCTGATCAGGCGGATGCTGCACCGGACCGGTTACCGGTTCCGGCTCCACGGGGCTGCCCGCGGCGGCAGCCTTCCCGGCAAGCCGGACCTGGTTTTTGCCGGCCGCCGGAAGGTCATTTTTGTCAACGGCTGCTTCTGGCACACACATTCCTGCCGGGCCGGAAACCGCGCACCGGCCACCAACCGGGAGTTCTGGGCGGCTAAGCGCGCACGGACCGTCGCCCGGGATGCCGCGGCACTGCAGGCACTGGCCGCCGCCGGCTGGACATCCTTGGTGGTCTGGGAGTGCGAGCTGCGCAATACCAGTCTGCTCGAGGCCGAGCTGGCCGCTTTCCTCGGCCCACCGGGCACGGCTTCGGCGGCCTCGCTAGACTCAAGGAACCCACAGCACCGAAACAGAGGGGACCTGCATGACTGAGATTCGAGGCGTGCTTTTCGACGTCGACGGCACCCTGGTCGATTCCAACTACCTCCACACCGTGGCCTGGTGGCAGGCTTTCCGCCGCTTGGACTATGACATTCCGATGGCAGACATCCACCGGGCGATCGGCATGGGCGGGGACAAACTCATCGGCCACCTTGCCGAAGGTATTGACCCGGAGCAGGAAGAAGAGATTGATGCCTCGCACGGGGCGGTCTTCTCCACCTTCTGGCCCTCGCTCCGGGCGTTCGACGGCGCCGCGGACCTGCTGCGCGCGACGTCCGGCCGGGGGCTCGCCGTCGTCCTGGCTTCCTCCGCTTCGGCACCGGACCTCGACGCCCTGCGTACAGCGATCGACGCCGATGATGCCATCACCAAAGCCACCAGTTCCTCCGACGCCGCCGAGAGCAAACCGGCGCCGGACATCCTGCAGGCAGCCCTGGACGCGGCCGGAATGGCGGCCGAGGACGCCGTTTTCGTGGGCGATTCCGTGTGGGACATCAAGTCCGCCGCGAAATTGGGCATCCCCACCGTGGCCCTGACCTGCGGCGGCACCAGCGAGGCGGAACTGCGCGACGCCGGCGCCAAAGAGGTGTTTGCCGGTCCCCGGGACCTGCTGGAGCACTTCGACGACAGCCTGCTGGGCCAACTGGCCGCCCGCTAGCCCCTCCCCCTTCGAAAGGACCGCAATGACCACCGAACCCACGCACAACGCCGAGAACATCCGCGAGGAGCAGGGCACCCATGCAGCCGGAACTGTTCCCGCTGCCTATCTCGGCGGATCCGGGCAGAACGGCCGGCGCCCGGAAGACGCCCTCAACGAACCGGACGCAGCCGACGCTAAAGAAGCTGAAGACGACTGACCCCGGCAGGACAAAAGGCCCCTAGACCAACCCCGCGCGGCGCAGCGCCTCGGCCATCGCTCCATCCGGAGCGGGAGCAGCCGGCCCCTTCCGGGCGGCTGCTCCGGCCTTGGCATCCTTCGGCTTAATGCCTTGCCGAGCCCGGCCGGCCTGGCTGTTCCCCTTGGTTTGGGTATTCCGGGCCGGCGGCTTGGGCCCGCGGCGGTCGTTAGCGCCGTTTCCTCTGCCGTTGCCGGAGCTGCTGCCGGATCCGTTGCCGGAGCCGGCGGCCGGAGCGTCGTCGTCGAGCCGCAGGCTGAGGGATATCCGGTGCCGCTCCGGGTCTGCCTCCATGACCTTGACCTTGACGACCTGCCCGGACTTCACCACGTCGTGCGGGTCGGAGACGAAGGAGGCGGACATCGCGGAGATATGGACGAGCCCGTCCTGGTGGACGCCGATATCCACGAACGCACCGAAGGCGGCCACATTGGTGACAACGCCGTCGAGCACCATGCCCGGCCGCAGGTCGGCGATCTTTTCGATGCCGTCGGAGAACGTGGCTGTTTTGAAGGCCGGACGCGGATCACGGCCGGGCTTGCGCAGCTCGGACATGATGTCCAGGACCGTCGGCAGCCCGGTGGACTCGTCAACGAACGCGGAGGGATCCAGTCCCGCCAGCTCCGCTCCGGCAGGACTCATCTCCGCCTTCGCCTCGGCCAGGATCCGGCGCGCGATCTTATAGGACTCCGGGTGCACGCTGGAGGCATCCAGGGGCTCCGTTCCGCCGGTGATCCGCAGGAAGCCCGCGCACTGTTCAAAGGCTTTCGCGCCCAGACGGGGAACCTTCATCAGGTCCGCCCGCCGGGCGAAGGGTCCGTTGGCATTGCGGTGCGCCACAATGTTCTCGCTGAGCAGCGGCCCGACGCCGGCCACCCGGCTCAGCAGCGCCGGAGAGGCGGTGTTGACGTCCACGCCGACAGCGTTGACACAGTCCTCGACCACCGCATCCAGCGACCGGTCCAGCTTCGCCGCCGTGACGTCGTGCTGGTACTGGCCGACGCCAATGGACTTGGGATCGATTTTCACGAGTTCGGCGAGTGGGTCCTGCAGCCGCCTGGCGATGGAGACGGCGCCGCGCAGGGAGACGTCCATGCCCGGCAGTTCCGCCGAAGCCAGCGCGGACGCGGAGTAGACGGAGGCCCCGGCCTCGGAAACCACCAGTTTCTGCAGGTTCGCCTCCGGCACCAGCCGCATCAGTTCACCCGCCAGTTTGTCGGTTTCCCGGGACGCGGTGCCGTTACCTACTGCCACCAGCTCCACCCCGTGCTTTTTCACCAGGTTCGCCAGCTGGACCAGGGCGTCATCCCATTTGCGGGCGGGGGCATGCGGATAAACCGTGTCCGTGGCAACCACCTGGCCGGTGCCGTCCACCACGGCGACCTTAACCCCGGTCCGCAGGCCCGGGTCCAGCCCCAGGGTGGCACGGTTGCCGGCCGGCGCGGCGAGCAGGACGTCCCGGAGATTGGCCGCGAAGACCCGTACGGCCTCCGCTTCGGCATCCTGGAACAGCCGCACCCGCAGGTCGATGGAGAGCTTTGCCTGGATCCGGCGCCAGGCCAGCTGCACGGTCTGGCGCAGCCACGCGTCCGCGGCACCGCCCTTGGCCGCCACTCCGAGGCGCGCGGCCACCGAGTTCTCAAACCGCTGCCGGGCAGCAGCCAGGGCTTCGGTGTCGGCCGGGTCCGCCTCGGCCAGCCCCAGTTCCAGAATGCCTTCCTTCTCCGCGCGCAGCAGGGCCAGCACCCGGTGCGACGGCATCCCCGAGGGCGCCTGGGAATAGTCGAAGTAGTCGGCGTACTTCTGCCCCTCGGTTTCCTTGCCCGGACGGACTGAGGACCGGAACCGTCCCTGCTTCCACAGCTTTTCCCGGGCCACGGTCAGCAGGTCGGCGTCCTGGCCGGCGCGTTCGACGAGAATGGCGCGGGCGCCGGCGAGCGCTTCCGCGGCATCGGGGACGGCTTCACCCAGGAACCGGCCGGCTTCGGTCTCCGGGTCCAGGGCGGGGTTAGCCAGCAGGGCCTCGGCCAGCGGTTCCAGCCCGGCTTCCCTGGCAATCTGCGCCTTGGTGCGGCGCTTGGTTTTGTACGGCAGGTAGATGTCCTCAAGCCGCGATTTGGTGTCCGCGGCCTCGACCGCCGCGCGCAGCTGCGCAGTGAGCTTGCCCTGCGCATCGATGGCTTCAAGGATGGCCCGGCGGCGTTCGGCCAGTTCGCGCAGGTACCGGAGCCGCTCATCGAGTTCACGGAGCTGCGCGTCGTCCAGGGTGCCGGTCACTTCCTTGCGGTAGCGGGCAATAAAGGGAACGGTTGACCCGCTGTCCAGGAGTTCGACGGCGGCCCGCACCTGCCACGGCGCGACGCCGAGTTCGAGGGCGATCTGCGCATGGAGCTGCTCGGCCGTCTCGGTGCGGATGGGCACCGGAGAGGCCGGATCGGGCTGTTGGGATGCTGGCTGCGGGGCGGCGGTGAGACTCACCCGCCCAATTGTTCCTCATCAGCGCCGGATGCGGCCAAACCCGGGAGAAGACGAATCCAGATTATTGGGAGGTCATTGACACATTGGCTCACGATCTGCGGAACCGGGCCGGCCATGGGGTAGAACATAGGGATGCGCCGACCGGCCGCGCCGCGGTGCCGGGACGGAGTAGACACGTTTCAATGGAGAAAGGTCGAAGATGACTCAGATTGCCCCGGTACCAGCCCCCGCTGCAGCACGGGCGGAGGTGAAGACCGCCGGCCATGTCATTGTCGATTCCCTCATTGCGCACGGTGTGAAGCGCACGTACGTGGTTCCTGGTGAGAGCTTCCTCGATGTCCTGGACGGACTGCATGAAAGCCAGGTCGAAACCGTTGTCTGCCGCCATGAGGGCGGAGCCGCCTACATGGCCGAGGCGGACGGAAAAATGAACCAGCTGCCCGGAATCGCCATGGTCACCCGTGGACCGGGGGCCGCGAACGCACATGTTGGGCTGCACACGGCGTGGCAGGACTCCACTCCGATGGTGCTCTTCGTCGGACTGATCCCCTTCGAGCACCGGGACCGTGAAGCGTTCCAGGAATTCGATATCAAGGCCTGGTTTGATACCGGAGCCAAGCGTGTGATGGTGCTGGACCATCCCGAACGCGCGTCCGAAATCGTGGCCGAAGCGTTCTTCGCCGCCATGAGCGGCCGCCCGGGCCCCGTCGTCGTCGGCCTCCCGGAAGATGTGATCCGGAAGGAAATCAACGCCACGCTGCACCCGCCGATTCCGGTGGCGCCAGGCGGTATGACCGTCACGGACTGGAAGGCGCTGCAGACTGCGCTGAAGGAAGCGGACAAGCCGCTGTTCGTCACCGGCGGCAACGACTGGACCCAGGAGGGCGCGGATACCCTGACCCGCTGGCTGGAAGAGCACCACCTTCCCGCCGCGGCCGAATGGCGCTGCGAAGGAACCATTTCCTTCGATTCCCCGTCCTACGTGGGCCCGATCGGCTACGGCCGGCCCAAACCGACCTACGACCTGCTGGAGGAAACCGACCTCCTGGTTTTTGTGGGCACCGTTCCCGGTGACGTGATCACCGACGGTTTTGTGGTGCGGCAGGACTGGGACAAGAAGAACTTCCTGGTCACCATCGACCCCTCCATGCGCGGCCGTTCCGGCCCGGTCTCCTACCAGATCGTCGCGAAGCCGGACGTGTTTATCCGGGACCTGGTGCTGATGGACCTGCCGGTCAAGGAAGAGTGGAAGGCCTGGACCTCACGGATGCGGCAGGAACAGGAGAAGTTCGCCGCACTGCCGCCGGCTGAGCCGGCCAGCGGGCAGGCCCGGATGGACACGCTGATGGCGCATCTGGTGCCGACGCTGCCGGAGGACGCCGTGATCACCCTCGGCGCCGGCGAGCATACCAACTGGGCGCACCGCTACTTCCCCACCCGGCGCTACGCGTCCATGCTGAGCGCCCGCAACGGGTCCATGGGATACTCGGTGCCCTCCGCCATCGCCGCCTCGCTGGCAGCTCCGGGCCGCCGCGTCGTGACGATCGCCGGTGACGGCGAGTTCCTGATGAATGGACAGGAGCTGGCCACGGCCGCGCAGTATGGCGCCACTCCCCTGGTGATCGTGATGGATAACCAGGAGTACGGCACCATACGCACGCACCAGGAACGCCACTACCCGGACCGGGTGTCCGGCACGCAGCTGAAGAACCCGGAGTTCGCGCTGATGGCGCAGGCCTTCGGCGGCTTTGGCGTGAAGGTGGAGCACGACGCCGATGTGCCGGCCGCGCTCCAAGCGGCGCTGAAGGCGATTGATGAGGACAAGACGTTTGCCCTGATCCACCTGGTCGTGGAGCAGCGGGTCAAGGCCTATTAGGCCCTGGCTGATGCTCCGGCCGGCGGAAACCGCCGGCCGGAGCGGAGCCGGTTACAGACCCCGGGGTTCCGGGCCGGGCGGTTCCCGCAGGTCTGCGGCCACCCGTTGGGTTTCGGCCTCGAACCGGACCAGCAGCCGCACCAGGTCGCTGCGGTCCTGGGTATCCCAGCCGTCCAGGAGCTGGTCAACGAGTGAGCTCCCCGAACGCCGCAGGGCCTTTCCGGCCTGCTGTCCTTCCTCGGTCAAGGCGATCAGCGAGGCCCGCGAATCCAGCGGGTCCTGGGTGCGGTGGACCAGCCCGGCCTGTTCGAGGCGGGCGGTGATCTTGGAGATGTTGGACGCTCCGGTGACCATCCGCTCGCTCAGCGCCGACGGCCGCTGGGCGCCCGCATTGTTCAGGATGGACAGCAGGGTCAGCGCCGCCGGATCCAGGTCCACCCCCTCACGGGCGGCCACTGCGGTGGTGAACCCGGGCGCCGTCCATTGCGCCAGAAGCCCGTTCAGGACTTCAATCAGCACAGCATTCTGATCCGCTGCGGCCATGGTTAGGCTTCGGTTCCGCCATCAACCCGCAGCACGACGCCGGTAATAAAGGCGGCCTGGTCGGAGAGCAGGAAAGCGGTGGCGTTGGCAATATCTTCCGGCTGGCCCAGGCGCTTCATGGGGATTTCTGCGGCGTAGCCGGCCTTCGCTTCGGCCGGCAGCGACGCCAGCGCAGCGGTTTCGATGGCGCCCGGTGCCACCGCGTTGATGCGGATCCCCAGTTCAGCGTTTTCCTTGGCCACGCTGCGGGTCAGGGACACCACGCCGTGCTTGGCTGCACCGTACGGGGTCAGGTTGGGGGTGGCGCTGATGCCGGCCAGGGAAGCGATGTTCACGATTGACCCGCTCCCCTGCTCCACGAAGTGGGCGACCTGGGACTGCAGAGCCAGGAAGGTGCCCCGCAGGGTCACGTTGATGGTGCGGTCCCAGTCAGCAGCGGTGATGTCCTGCACGGGCTTGGGCATGGCCCCAACCCCCGCATTGTTCACTGCCAGGTCCAGCCGCCCGAAAGACTCGACCGCGAACGGGACCAGCGCGTTGACTTCGTCGGCATCGGCCACGTTGGCGTGCTTGTAGACGGCACGGCCGTTGGCGGCTTCAATCAGCGAAACGGTTTCAGCTCCGGCCTCATCGTTGACGTCGGAGACGACGACCGAGGCGCCTTCGGCGGCCAGGCGCAGGGCGATGGCCCGGCCAATACCGGCTCCGGCGGCGGTGACAAGTGCTGTTTGGTTCTCAAAAAGCATGGAAAAGCTCTTTTCTCAGATCATTATTTACTGTCGTCCGGACAGCATATACCCGCGAGGGCGGTTGCCAGGCGGGTCTGTGCGGCTGCCCACTGGGTGCGGTGACCTAGTCGTCGTCGCCCGCCAGGATACGGCGGCGGGTGCTCAGGAGCTGGACTTCGGGACGGCCGGCCACCAGCCGCTCAGCAGCGTCCAGGACTTCCACCACGTGCGCCCGGTCAGCGGCGACCACCGCAATACCGACGGCGGCACGGCGGTGCAGGTCCAGATGCCCGGACTCGGCGGCAGACACGGCAAACCGGCGGTGCAGTTCCGCGACCAGCGGGCGGACCACCGAACGTTTTTCTTTGAGCGAGTGGATGTCATCCAGCAGCAGATCGAATTCCAGGCTCCCCGTCCACATGTTTTCCATCCTTGCCATCCGCCGGCAGGTGTCAACAGCGCAATCCTGTGCGGGACCCATGGGTTACCGGCACGGGGTACATGGCCGGCGGCAGCGGTGCTAAGTTCGCACGTATGACGCCGTCACCCACCGCGCGTTTCCTGACCCCCGATGCATAACCACGGCGCGTTTGCAGCGGAATCCCTGTTCCTGATTCCCGCAGTCGCCGCGGTTGCCGCCTACTGGGCCGGGCTGGCCTCGGCGAAATCCGGCCGCTGGCCGGCCTGGCGGCTGGTGTGCTTCATCGCCGGTGTCCTGGCCATCTTGGTGCCCCTCCTGGAACCCCTGGCCGGCTGGGCCCACCGGGACTTCACTGCGCTGGCCTTCTCCCATGTGCTGGCCGGCATGGTGGGACCGCTCCTGCTGGTGACGTCCCGGCCCGCGGCGCTGGCGCTGCGGACCCTGGACGTGTTTCCGGCGCGGCGGCTGGGCCGGGTCCTGGCCAGCGGGCCCGCCCGGTTCCTCTCCCATCCCGGCACCGCCACGGTGCTGGTGGTCGCCGGGATGTGGACGATGTTCCACACCGGCCTGTTGACGGCCATGCAGGAATCCATGCCGGTGCACTGGCTGGTTACCGGGTATCTGGCCGGAACCGGCTGCCTGTTCACCGCCGCTGTGCTGGGCGCCGCGCCCGTACCGCACAGCTTCCGGCAGCGGGCTGCTGCCCTGCTGGCGGCGGCCGCGGCACACGCCGCCCTCGCCGCCGGGTTGCTGGTGTTCCCGCCGGCCGGAGTGGCTTCCGGCACCGCCGGCGCCCTCGTGCTGCTGGGTTGGGGGGCGGCGGTCCAGGCCGTGCTCGCGCTGCTCCTCCTGCGGCAGCGGGCCCTTGGCCGGCAGCTGCCGCAGCCCCGCGGAACCTGACGCGGGCCTTGCCTACAGCACCTGCGGGAAGCCGAGGTCGATTTCCGACGTCGCCGGGTCCGGCCAGCGAGTGGTTACCACCTTTCCGCGCGTATAGAAACGGATGGAATCAGGCCCGTACATGTGGGTGTCCCCGAACAGCGAATCCTTCCAGCCGCCAAAGGAGAAGGATCCCACCGGCACCGGAATCGGCACGTTAACCCCCACCATGCCCGCTTCGACGTCGAACTCGAATGCCCGGGCGGCACCGCCGTCGCGCGTGAAGATCGCGGTGCCGTTGCCGTACTGGTTCTCATTCACCAGCTGCACGGCGTCCGCATAGGTGGGGACCCGGACCACGGAGAGCACCGGACCAAAAATCTCGTCGTCATAGGCCTTCATACCCGGTTTGACGTGGTCCAGCAGGCTCACGCCCAGGAAGAAGCCGTCTCCGTCGAAGGACGCTTCCCGGCCGTCCACCACCACGGTGGCTCCTTCCTCCGCGGCGCCGGCCACATAGGAGGCCACCTTCTCCCGGTGCTCCGCGGTAATCAGCGGGCCCATCTGTGACGCCGGATCGGTCCCGGGTCCGATCTGCAGCTCCACCATCCGCGAGCGCACAGCCTCCACCAGGTCATCGGCAATTGACCCCACCGCCACCAGGACGCTCACAGCCATGCACCGCTCCCCCGCGGAGCCGTACGCTGCGGAGACGGCGGCGTCGGCTGCCATGTCCAGGTCGGCGTCGGGCAGGACCACCATGTGGTTCTTCGCTCCGCCCAGAGCCTGGACCCGCTTGCCGTGTTCCGCAGCCCGGCGGTAGATGCTCCGCGCCACCGGCGTCGAACCGACAAAGCTCACCGCTTTCACCTCCGGGTGATCCAGCAGCACGTCCACGGCTTCCTTATCCCCGTGCACCACATTCAACACCCCGGCGGGCAGCCCGGCCTCAGCAAACAGCTCGGCGATGAACACCGCAGCGGACGGGTCCTTTTCGCTCGGCTTCAGCAGCACAGTATTGCCGCAGGCCAGGGCACTGCCGATCATCCACAGCGGCACCATGGCCGGAAAATTGAACGGGGTGATGCAGGCGACCACACCCACCGGCTGCCGGATGGAATGAACATCGACGCCGGCGGCCACCTGCTCCGCGCGCTCACCCTTCAGCGTCAGCGCCAGGGCAGAAGCGAACTCGATGTTCTCCAGCCCTCGGGTGATCTCGCCTTCCGCATCGGAGAGGACCTTGCCGTGTTCGCTGGTAAGGATGGCGGCCAGTTCGGCCTTCCGTGCGGTGAGCAGTTCACGGACCTTGAAGAAGATGCCGGTGCGGCGGGCCAGGGACGTGGCCCGCCAGCCGGGCAGGGCTTCGCGGGCCGCCTGGATGGCTTCCTCCACCCGGGCCGCCGAGGCCAGGGCCACTTCCTTCTCCTGGACACCGGTGGCCGGGTTGAACACCGGCCCGTAGCGTTCGGCCTCGGAAACCTGCTTGCCGTTGATGACGTGCGGGATGCGCTGCATGGGGTCTCGATTCAGTTGGGCGCCGCTACGGCGCGGGAATCTGGTCCGGTGTCCCGGCGAGCGAGCCGTCCACCAGTTTGACGATCATGGAGCAGTCCTTGCCGGACTGGCCGGCGTCAATGAGCCGGCCGAAGAGCTGCTGTACGTGTTCGCCGATCTCCAGCGGGGTGCCCGTGTCCCGGGCCGCGGCGAGGGCAAGGTTGATGTCCTTGTTGGCCAGTTCGGCGGTGAACGTCGGTTCAAAATTGTTGTTCGACGCCGCGGTCTCCACCACACCGGGCACCGGGTACCAGGTGCGCAGCGCCCAGCTGTCGCCGGAGGACACCGACGCGATATCCCAAAAGACCTGTTTATCCAGGCCGAGCCGCTCGGCCAGCACGGCCCCCTCTGCGGTGGCAGCCAGGTTGATGAACAGCATCAGGTTGTTGCAGATTTTCGCGGCCTGCCCGGTGGTGGGGCCACCGGTGGGAATCACGTTGCCGGCCATTGGTTCGATGAACACCGCGGCCTCCGCGGCGGCGTCATCCCGGCCGCCGACCATAAAGGTCAGGGTGCCGGCTTGGGCACCGCTCATCCCGCCGGACACCGGAGCATCCACAAACCGGAATCCGCCAGCCGCGGCAGCATCGTGCAGGGCCTGCGCGGATTCGACGTCGATGGTCGAGGAGTCGATGAGCAGCGTGTCCGTTCCGGCGTTGGCAAGGATCCCGTCCGGTTCCAGGTACACGGCACGGGAATGCTCACCCTTGGGCAGCATCGTGAAGACCACATCCGCACCGGTCACGGCTTCGGCGATGCTGCCGACAGCCTGCACCCCGGCCGCTTCCGCAGTGGCCACCGCCCGGGGGCTGAGGTCGAAACCCCGCACGTTGTGCCCGGCCTTGACCAGGTTCGCAGCCATGGGCGCGCCCATGTTTCCCAGTCCGATCCATCCGACTTCCGCCATGGCTAAGCTCCTTTGCTTAGAGTGCTGCTGCTTGGATTGTGCTGCGCGTCCCCGCGGAACCAGACTTGCACCCTGTTAGGGTGCGTTCAAGACCAGAATCCACAGACACCATGTGCATCCGTGCACAGCAGCGCGGCGGTCCATCAGGCTGGGCCGCGGTGCGGGCCGGAAGATCGGATGGCCGTGTCCCAGATCCGGAGGAGGTGACCGGCCATGGACGCCGAACGCCGTCTGCCCAGCCCGGATGACCTGCTGATCCTGCTGACCGTGGCCCGGCTGGGCCGCTTCAACGCCGTCGCCGAAACCCTCGGAACCACACACACCACTATTTCCCGGCGCATCATTGCCTTGGAAAAACAGCTCGGCGGCCGCACTCTGTCCCGCACGCCCCGGGGCTGGGAACTGACCAGCCTCGGCGTGGAGGCGGTGCGGGCCGCTGAAGCCATCGAGGAGAGCCTGGGGAGCCTGCAGTGTGTCCTGGCCCGGGACGCGGATCCCCTGGCTGGTGTGGTGCGGATCAGCACCGTGGACGGATTCGGTGCGGAAATCGTGACACCGGCGCTGGTGGGGCTGCAGGCGAGGCACCCGAAGATCAGCGTGGAAATGTTCTCCGCCACCCGCAAGGTCAGCCAAAACCGTTCGGGCGTGGATTTGGAAGTCGTGGTGGGGAACACCGATGTCCGCACCGCCCAGACCATCCTGCTGGGCCACTATGTGCTGCGGCTTTATGCCGGGCCGGGTTATCTGGAACGGCATGGAACGCCGCAGGTTCCGGAGGACCTGGCCAGCCACTGCTTCGTTTCCTATGTGGAGTCCGCGCTGCTGGTGGAGGAGCTTGGGCACCGGTCCACCGGCCTGCCCGTCCCGCGCACCAGTTTCCAGGCCACCAGCATTTTCGCCCAGGTGGAGGCGGTCCGCCTGGATGCCGGCGTTGGGCTCCTGCCGAACTTCATGGTGGCCGGCCGGGACGGTTTTGTTCCGGTGCTGCCCGCCGGTTTTGAACGCCGGCTCCCCATCTGGGCGGTGGCCCGGCCCGAAGCCCTGCGCTCCGCCCGGGTCCAGGCCGTGGTCGCCGCGATCCAGGCGGAGGCCGCTGCCCGGCAGGACCTTCTGGCGTCCTGACGGGCGGCGGCCTGAATGCCCGTTGAGTTAATTACCGGCAGTCTCCTGCGTGCGAATTTTGCCGCTGGACTTGGCTGCGGCCAGCAGGTCGGCGGTTCCCTGGGCGTCCGCGGCATCGACGTCGTGCAGCGAAATCCCGTTGGTCTCCCGCAGCACCAGCACCGAAATCGCCGTCACAATGCAGGCTCCCAGCAGGTACAGCGCCACGGGCACGGACGAGTCATAGCGGGCCAGCAGGGACGTGGCGATGATCGGGGCCAGCGACCCGGCCACAATCGAGGTGACCTGGTACCCAAGTGACACACCGGAGTACCGCATCCGGGTGGGGAACATTTCCGCCATGATCGCCGGCTGCCCGGCGTACATCAGGGCGTGGAACAGCAGGCCGATCGTCACCGCCGCAAGGATCACCAGGTCATCCCCGGTATCCATCATCGGGAAGGCGAAGAACCCCCAGGTGGCACCGAGCACCGCGCCTGCCAGGTAAACCGGACGGCGGCCCAGGGAATCGGACATCCGCCCGGCCAGCGGCACCGCACAGAAATGGATGAAGTGCGCGACCAGCAGCAGGAGCAGGATGCGTGAGGTGTCCGTCTCAACGACGGTCTTCAGATAGGTGATGGAGAACGTCACCACCAGGTAGTAGAGGATGTTCTCGGCGAAGCGCAGGCCCATGGCGGTGAAGACGCCACGCGGGTAGCGGCGGAAGACTTCCAGGACTCCGTAGCCCTTGGCTTCGGTTTCCACTTCCTTCTGCGCTTCCAGGAAGATCGGCGCATCCGAAACCTTGGTCCGGATGTAGTAGCCCACCAGCACAATCACGGCGGAGAGCCAGAACGCCACCCGCCAGCCCCAGCCGAGGAATGCCTCGTTGGACAGCGTGGATGAGAGCAGGAACAGAACCCCGGTCGCGAGCAGATTCCCCATCGGCACCGCGGACTGCGGCCAGCTGGCCCAGAAACCACGGGATTTGTCCGGACTGTGTTCGGCCACCAGCAGGACCGCGCCGCCCCATTCGCCGCCGACGGCAAACCCCTGGATGAACCGCAGCGCCACCAGCATGGCCGGTGCCCAGTAGCCGATCTGGTCGAAGCCGGGCAGGCAGCCCATCAGGAAGGTGGAGATGCCCACCAGGATGATGCTCAGCTGCAGGAGTTTTTTGCGGCCGAACTTGTCGCCAAAGTGACCAAAAACGATGCCGCCGATCGGCCGCGCCACGAAGCCGACGGCGTAAGTCACGAAGGCGGCGATGATGCCGTCGAGCTCGGTGTCCGCATTGGGGAAGAACAGATGGGCGAAGACCAGGGTCGACGCCGCTGCATAGAGGAAAAATTCGTACCATTCCACGACCGTCCCGGCCATGGATGCCACCACGACTTTGCGAAGACCCTCCGGGATCGGTGCCTTGGCACCGCCGCGCTGCTTGGGAATATTAGTGCTCATCCACATTCTCCTTTGGTGTCCACATTGACACTCGGCCGTTCGGCCGCCGCCGGCCACAGGCCCGCCGGGCGGAGTAAGGAAGAGTATGGTGCCTGCACTGAAGCTGCTCAACTGCCAAAACCGCAAGGTGCATCTGCACAAATGCACACGTCCCACTTCGGGGCGGCTCCTGCGGGTCCCTCCGGAACCGGGCGGACCAGACCATTGTGTCCTGCTGCACCTTCCCCTCAGAATGGAGGATGCCAGTTACGCTCAGATCCCTCGAAACTGCTGTCCCTCCGACTGTCCTCATCCAGGACCAGGTCCGTGATGTCTTCGCTGCGCAGCCAGGCCTGACCCGGCTCGGCACCCGCCTGGTGAACACCTGCTTCAACTCAGCAGCCATCGATACCCGGCGGACGGCCCTGGAAGAGCTGACCCTCAACTCTGCAGTCGAGGATCCACAGTTCTATGATCCGGCGACTGGGCTGCTGCTGATCCCCAGTACCAAGACCCGCAATGACATCTTCGCCGTCGAAGCCACCAAGCTGTTTATTGAAGCCGGGCGCAGGGCGGTGGAGAACTGCCCGGGCATAGCTCCGTCGGATGTGACCCATGTGGTGACCGTTTCCTGCACGGGATTCTATAACCCCGGACCCGATTACAAACTGGTCCGTGCCCTGGGCCTGAATCCGTCGGTGCAGCGCTATCACCTCGGTTTTATGGGCTGCTATGCCGCTTTCCCGGCCATGCGCGCTGCCAAGTCCTTCTGCGACGCCGATCCGGACGCCGTCGTCCTGGTGGTCAGTGCCGAGCTGTGCTCACTGCACGTGCGCTCCTCCAATGATCCGGACAGCATCATGGGTTCCTCGCTGTTTGCCGACGGCGCCGCTGCGGCCGTGATTACGGCCCGGGACCTGCCCGGCGAGAGCCCCGCGATCGTCCTGGACCATTTCGAAACCGTCCTCACCCCGGTCGGGGAGGAATCGATGGCGTGGAACATCGGCGACTACGGCTTCGAGATGGTCCTGGGCACGTATGTGCCCCACATTATCGACGACCATATTGTCGGCGCGCTGGAACCGCTGCTCGCCCGGGACCCTTCCCTGGCGGGGCTGGACTACAACGAAATCGGCCACTGGGCCATCCATCCAGGCGGGCGCAGCATTCTGGACAAGGTGGAAGCCAAACTGGAGCTCACCCCGGAGCAGCTGGTACCGGCCCGGGAGACCCTGCGGAACTACGGCAACATGAGCTCGGCGACGGTGATGTTCGTGCTCAAGCACATCCTGGAACAGCCCTTCACCGGAGGCAACGAGCGCATCTGCTCCATGGCTTTCGGTCCCGGCCTGACGGTGGAAACCGGGCTCTTCACCCGGATCCCCGGGACCGCGCCCGCCGCTGGGCAGCAGGACGCGGCGGCTGCTGAGCCGGTCCCGGCGGCCGTGGGCTAGGCCCGTGCCGCTGTTGGCCGCCGGTGCGCCGCCGTTTTTCCCGCCGGACCTGAGCCGCCGGGCGGTGGAGGCAGTGGAGGAAATGGACCGGCCGGACTGTGATCCGGTCCGGCTGGAACGCACGTATGCGCAGTTCCCGCTGATCAACGCCGTCGTCTCCGGGTGGCGGCGGAACTACCGCCGGTACGTGCGTCCGGTCCTTTCCAGTCAAGGCGGCGGCAGGGTCCTGGATATCGGTTCCGGCGGCGGGGACCTGGCCCGCGCGCTGGCGCGCTGGACGCGGCAGGACGGCCTCGCCGTGGAGGTCACCGGAATTGATCCGGATCCACGGGCCCATGCCTACGCCGCGTCCCGCCCAACCGTTCCTGGGCTGACGTTCCGCGCCGCGTTCAGCTCGCAGCTGGTCGCCGAGGGGCAGCAGTTCGACGTTGTGCTCTCCAACCATGTGCTGCATCACCTGGATGCGGAGGCTTTCCGGGGCCTGCTGACAGATTCGCAGGCGCTGGCCCGCGGCCTGGTGCTGCACAGCGACATCGAACGGAATCCGTGGGCGTACGGCCTGTTCTCCGCCGGCACCCTGCCCTTCTTCCACGGCTCCTACATCCGGGCTGACGGCCTGACCTCGATCCGGCGCAGTTACACGGCCGCCGAGTTGGCGGCCGCGGTGCCTGCGGGGTGGGAAACCCGGCGGCAGCGGCCGTGGCAGAACCTGCTCCTGTACCGGGCCGGCCGATGAGCGGCGCGGAGGCTGGTAAATCCGGGCAGGTCCTCAGGGTTGACGTCGCCATCGTCGGGGGCGGCCCGGTGGGCCTGGCCCTGGCAATCCTTCTGGTGCAGGAGGGTGTGCGGGTCACGGTCCTGGAGCGGCGGACCGAACGCAGCAGCCATTCCCGGGCCATCGGAATTCATCCGCCCGGGCTGGCGGCCCTGGAAGGCACCGGAGTGACCGGACAGCTCACTGCGGAAGGCGTCCAGATCCGCCAGGGTGCCGCCCGCACCCGGGACCGGGGCCTGGTTTCGATCCGGTTCACCCGTACTTCCACCGCCTACCCCTATGTGCTGGCCCTGCCGCAGGAGCGCACCGAAACGATCCTCGAAGAGCGCCTGCATTCCCTGGATCCCACCGCGCTGCAGCGCGGACGGACCGTAACGGCCCTGGTGGATACCGGCTCCTCCGTCCTCCTCGCCGGCACCGGCAGCGGCGCGGGCAGCGGGGGCAGCGGCCCGGGCAGCAGCGGGAATGGGGAGGACGGCGAGGAGCCGGGTTTTGCCGTCCATGCAGCGTTTGCGGTGGCGGCGGACGGCGCCCGCTCCCCCGTACGCAGCATGCTGGGTGCCGCCGTCACCGAACGGACCCTGCGGGACCACTATCTGATGGGCGACTTTCCCGACAACACCGGCGACGGACCAACTGGTGTGCTGTATCTGGAGCCGGAAGGAATTGTGGAGTCCTTCCCCCTGCCCGCAGGTACCCGGCGCTGGGTCGCGCATACCCGCACCCTGCTGACGGACGCCGATGCCAAGCTGCTGGCCAGGATCGTCCGGGAACGCACCGGCCAGCAGCTAAGCGCGGCCGGGAACTCGATGCTGAGCGCGTTTTCCGTCCGCACGGCTCTGCCTCGACGGCTGGTCCATGGCCGCACGGTCCTGGCCGGCGATGCCGCCCATGAGGTCAGCCCGATCGGTGGGCAGGGCCTGACTCTGGGCTGGATCGACGCCGCAGAGCTCGCGCCAGTCCTGGCCGCCGGGGTCCGCGGTGGGGACATCGACGCGCAGCTGGCGGGCTTCGACCGCCGGCGCCGGCGCGCCGCCGTGATTGCGTCGGCACAGGCCCGGCTGAATATGGCCCTGGGACGGCCGCTTCCCCGGCAGGTCATGCGGGCCCGCAATGCCGCTCTGGCAGCCCTTTTCCGGGCCAGGCCGCTGGGCGATCTGGTGGCCCGCCGCTTCACCATGCAATAGCGGCAGCGGGCAGGCGGCGGGCAGGACCAGGGCGGCTTAGCGGGGGCCGTGGTCCAGGGTGACGGTCCGCAGGTCCAGTCGCCGCAGGACGCGGTCCACGGCTTCGGGATCCACACCGGTCTGCCGGCGGGCGGCCAGCACTTCCTTACGCGCCGCGGCGAGAGCTTCGCGCTGGACGGCGTCCATCACTTCCAGGGTGGCTTTCAGCTGCAGCATTTTCTGCGGGTCGTCCTCGGAATCCGCGCCCAGGATGGAGTGCAGCGAAGACATCCGCCGGGCCAGCGCGGCACGGCGTTCGGGCGGCAGCTTATCCGCCGCCGTCGAGCGCCTCATGGTCTCCAGGGCAGTGCGTTCCGCGCGGCGGGCCAGCTCATGCTCCTGCCGCTCAATCGCCTTGTGGTCGCTGGGAAGCTTCAGTTTGCGCATCAGCCACGGCAGGGTCAGGCCCGGCAGCACCAGCGTGACCAGCAGTACGGCCCCGGCCGCCACGATCATGAAGTTCCGGCCCGGCAGCTCCTCGCCGGCGAGGTTGGTGGCGGGCAGGGCCAGCGCGAGCGCCAGCGTGGCCAGGCCCCGCATGCCGCACCAGGTCAGGACCAGGACTTCCTTGAGCGATCCAGGCACGCTGCTGCGCTTTTCCGTTCCACCGAACCGGTAGATTCCGAACATCCACAGGAAACGCACCAGCACCACGGCGGCGCAGACCGCAGCGACGCCGGGAATGAAGCTGAAGATTTCGCTGCCTTCATCCTCAATGACGTAGCGCATTTCGATCCCCACCAGGCCAAAGGCCACCCCGGTGGTCAGCAGCTCCACCACGTCCCAGAAGGCCGTGCGGGTCAGGCGCTCCTGGGAGTCCTGCGGCCTGGCCCGGCGGCCAAGTTCCAGGGCGGTGACGACGACGGCGACAACCCCGGAAAAGTGCACTTCCTCGGCCAGGATGTAGACGGCGTAGGGCGCCACCAGGGTCACGGCAGAGCGGGCCACGAGATTCGGTACAAACCGGTTGAGCGCCCCCACGAGCCAGCCCATCGCCAGGCCCAGCACCACGGCACCGGCCGCGCCGATGAGGAAGCTGGGAATGATGCTCCAGCCGACTTCCCCGCCGCTGACAGCAGCCGCCACGGCGGCCTGGAAAATCACAATCGCGATCGCGTCGTTGAACAGCCCCTCGGTCTGCAGTACTGTCACCAGGCGGCGGGGCATGTTGACCTTGCCGGCAACGGCCTCGACAGCCACCGGATCGGGCGGGGCCACGATGGCGCCCAGGGCAATCGCTGCGGGCAGGCCGATGGCGGGCACCAGCGCCCAGGAGATACCTGCCACTACGATCACGGTCACGGCGACCAGTGCCACGGCCAGCAGCACGAGCGAGCGCCAGCGGAGCCGGAACACGGACCAGGAGCTGCGCTGTGCGGCCGCATACAGCAGCGGCGGCAGGAACAGGGGCAGGATCAGTTCCGGGTCGATGTGAATCTCCGGCAGCACCGGCAGGAAGGCGAACAGGGCCGAGAAGATGAGCATCAGCACCGGGTAGGGCAGCCGGATCCGCTCACCGATGCCCACCACCAGCACGGTTCCAAAGAGCAGGCCCACCAGCAGGATCAGGAATTCCACGCTTGGAGCCCTTTCCGGGCAGTTGAGCGCCGCCTAGCCGGGTTTTGGTTCACCGCAGACCTCCCAAGTAGTTGCCTGAGTCAACTTTATCGCAGCTGGCTGAGAGGTCTCCGAAAACCTACGGAGCCAGGTGCGTTGGTGCGAACAGCCGCAGCAGGGTTTCCACCACGACGACGTTCGGCCCTTCCTGCGCGAAGGATTCCTCCAGCACCTGACGGACGTTCCCCGGTTCCGCACGGCGGGCAGGAATCCCAAAGGACTCGGCCAGCTGGACAAAGTCGGGGCCGGCCAGTTCCGTGGCCGTGGCCTTACCGAACGCATCCACCATATATTCACGCAGCACGCCGTAGCCGCCGTCGTCCACAATCAGCCAGGTAACCGGGGCATTATGCTGCCGCGCGGTCGCCAGTTCGGCGATGGAGTACATGGCTGAGCCGTCACCGGAAACAGCGAGCACCCGTTCACCAAGGCCAACGGCCGCGCCGATCGCCCCCGGATAGCCGAAGCCCAGGCCGCCGGCTCCCTGGGCGGAGTGGAAGCCGCCGGACTTCGAGTCCCAGCAGCTCCAGGCCCAGTAGGCGGCGATTGTCATGTCCCAGAAGGTCTGCATGCCGGCAGGCACGGCCGCCCGGATGTCCGCCATAAACGTGCGCTCGTGGCTGAGATCCTGGGCATCGAGGCGGGCCGCGATGCGCGCCAGTGTGTCAGCGGTCAGCTCTTCAGGCGCCTGTCCATGCCAGTCCGGCGCCTGGGCCGGGGCCGGGAGCGCGGCGTCGAGGGCGGCGAGCGCCTGGCCGGCGTCGGCCCGGATGCCCAGGGCCGGACCATTGGATTCCAGCACCCGGGGTTCGGCGTCAATCTGGATGATCCGCCCGCGCGGCGCGAAGGTGAAGTAGTTGGACGTGACTTCCCCGAGGGAAGACCCGATGACCAGCAGGACGTCGGCGTCTTCCAGCAGCTCGGTGGCCCACCGGTCCTCCACCCAGGACTGCAGCGAGAGCGGATGGTTCCAAGGGAAGGCGCCCTTGCCGCCGGGGGTGCAGATGACCGGTGCCCGGAGTTTCTCCGCGAGGGAGAGCAGATGTGCCTCGCCGCGGCCGCGGCGGGTGCCGCCGCCGGCAATGATCGCCGGGCGGCGGGCCGTGCTGAGCCACTTCACCGCTTCGGTGACCAGTTCGCGGCGCGGTGGATTGTCGAACGGTTCGGCCAGGGCGTCCTCCACGGCCGGCACCACGATGGGCGCGAGCAGCACGTTCTGCGGCACCTCCACCCATACGGGTCCCATGGGTGAGGAGATCGCTTCCGTCCAGGCGTCCTGGATGGCCGAGGGGATGCCGGAAGCGTGCTGGATCAGGCGCTGGCTCTTGGTGACATTTGCGGCGGAGGCCTTCTGGTCATCCAGCTGGTGGAGCATGCCGCGGCGGCGGGCGCCGAGTCCCTCGATCGGGATCTGGCTCGCCACCACAACCATGGGCACGCCGGTCGCGTAGGCCTCCTGCAGCCCGGCCAGCGACGTCAGTGCCCCCGGCCCGGTGGAAAGGAAGAGGACGCCGACTTCGCCGGTGGCCCGGGAAAACCCGTCAGCGGCGAAGGCGGCATTGTTTTCCACCCGGGAGGAAACAAACTCCAGGGAGGAACGGGACAAGGCATCAAACAGCCCGAGCGCATGCTGGCCCGGGATGCCGAAGACCGTGGTGGCGCCCAGCGCTTCCAGGGTTTCGACGACGAGGTCTCCACCGTTGCGTACCGCGGCACCGGGCGCCACCTGGCTCATGCGGAGAGCCCCATCAGGGTGATCAGGTCATACGCGACGTGGGACGCGGCCACAGCGGTGATGTCCGCGTGGTCGTAGGCCGGCGCAACTTCCACCACGTCCGCCCCCACGAGGTTCATGCCGCGCATGCCGCGCAGGATTTCCAGCAGTTCCCGGCTGGTGATGCCGCCGGCCTCCGGGGTTCCGGTGCCCGGAGCGTGGGCCGGGTCCAGCACATCGATATCCACCGAGATGTAGAGCGGCCGGTTGCCGATCCGGTCCCGCAGCTTGGCCACGACTTCATCCACACCCTGGCGGAAGACGTCAGAGGAGGTCACGATGCCGAAGCCGAAGCGCTTATCGTCTTCCAGGTCCTTCTTGCCGTAGAGCGGCCCGCGGGTGCCGACGTGGGAGATGGCCTCGGTGTCCAGGATCCCTTCCTCCACCGCCCGGCGGAACGGGGTGCCGTGGGTGTACTCGGCACCGAAGTAGGTGTCCCAGGTATCCAGGTGCGCATCGAAGTGCAGCATGGCGACCGGTTCCCCGGCCCGCTCGGCAGCGGCACGCAGCAGCGGCAGCGCAATGGTGTGGTCGCCGCCGAGGGTCACCAGCTTGGTGCCGCCTTCGGTCAGCTCCAGCGCGCCGGCCTGGATCGTTTCGATGGCCTCGTTGATGTTGAACGGGTTCACGGCAAGGTCACCGGCGTCCGCGACCTGCAGGTTCTCGAACGGAGAGGTGTCCTGCGCCGGGTTGTAGGGGCGCAGCAGGCGGGAGGCTTCGCGGATGTGGTTGCCGCCGAACCGGGCACCGGGGCGGTAGGAGACTCCCGTGTCGAAGGGAACGCCGACCACGGCGACATCGGCATGCTCTACCTGGTCCAGCCGCGGAAGGCGGGCGTAGGTGGCTGCCCCTGCGTAGCGCGGAATCTGCGCTGCGTCGATCGGGCCCACCTTGCCGTTGACGTTGATGCGCGGCTGGTTCTTTTCCACTGAGTATCACTCCTGTTTGATTCTGAAGGTGCCGTGGTGGCATCTGCTTAGATGCTATCCGGCCAGCCCTCAAAAGTTATCCAATAGGCATCAAATGTTTATCGCCACGCTAAAGTGGAAGACCGCTTGGCGTCAAGACTAGGCTGTGTCTATGGCGGACCGGGTGAGCTTTGCGAACAATGATGGAATGAACTACGACGTCGACGTCCTGATAGTGGGTGCGGGACCGACTGGGCTGGCCCTGGCCGCCCAGCTCTCCGGCTACGGCACCAGCTTCCGGATCATCGACCGCAGGCAGGCGCCTTCCCCCCAGTCCCGGGCCCTGGCCGTGCAGCCACGCACCCTCGAAGCACTGCGCCCCTTCGGCATCAGCGACGCCATGGCGCGCAGCGGCAATCCTGCCCACCAACTCCATCTCCACCTGCCCCGCGACGAAACAGTCTCGATCGGACTTTTCGACACCGGTATCGAAGATTCCGCCCACCAGCAGCTGCTCTTCCTCCCGCAGGCGGATACCGAACGCATCCTCTCCTCCTACCTGGCCAGCCGCGGAGTGCGCGTGGAACGCGGCGCGGAGCTCCTGGACCTCGAACAGCTTGACCCCGAGGACCCGTTCGCCGGAATGGAAGCCCGCGTGCAGCGCCAGGACCGTGGCATCGACCGCATCCGGGCCCGGTACGTTGTGGGGGCCGACGGCGTGGACAGCACAGTGCGGCGCCGCGCCGGGATGGACTTCCGCGGCTCCGGGTACACGGACACCTTTGTGCTGGCGGACCTGGAGATCGACGGAGCCGAACCCGCTGCCGTGCATGCCTACCCCACAGAGGATGGCTTTATGGTGCTCTTCCCGCTCGGGCACCCCGCCAGCTGGCGGATGATCAGCCTCAAGGACCGCGGCGACGACCGCCGCACCACCTTGGAGACGCTGCAGGAAACCGCCGACCGGTTCTCCGGCGGAGCCCTCACCCTGCGGGACCCGAAGTGGATCAGCAGCTTCAAGCTGTCCCACCAGATGGCCGAGTACTTCCAGTGGGGGTCCGTCTTCCTGGCCGGCGACGCGGCTCATGTGCACTCCCCCGTGGGCGGACAGGGCATGAATACCGGCATCCAGGATTCCCTGAACCTGGGCTGGAAGCTGGCCCTCGGCGCCCGTGGCCTGGCGTCGGAAGAATTGATCGACAGCTACGCGGCGGAGCGCCGTCCGGTTGCCCGCGGTATCGTGGCCTTCACCGACGGGCTCTTCAAGCTGGCCACCAGCCGCAATGCCTTGAAGAAACTGCCCCGGACCAAGCTCCTTCCCGCGTTGGCACCTGTCGTCGCGGCCAGCGAACGCCTGCGCAGCCGTGCCTTCCGCACGATGTCCCAGCTGGGCATCCACTACCGCGGCAGCAGCGTGTCGGAAACCGGACCCAACCGGCTTCCTGCCCTCCTCTCGTCCGGCCCGCGGCCCGGCGACCGGCTTCCGGACGCGGTCGTGCATTACCAGGACCACGAACGCCGGCTCCAGGACCTGGTCGCAGCCCCCGGTTTCCATGTCCTGCTCACGGGTCCGGGCTGGCCGGAGGACACGCCGCAGCAGCTGCATTCCGCCTTGTCCGCCCTGGGCGGCCTGCTGAGCGTGCAGCGCCTGGTCGTGGGCAGCCGACTTATGCCCGGGGGCCCGGGGATTATCCAGGACACCAGCGGTTTGGCATTTGAGCGGCTTGGCCTATCGGTCCGCCGTCCGGAAATCATCGTCATCCGGCCCGACGGTTACATCGGGTACCGTTCCTCCGGCACCGACATTAATGGCGCGGTTGGCTATCTGGAGCGGCTCACCGGTGCAGGCGAACGGTCTTCACTTCAAACGGCCTGAAATGCAGCGGGTAGCTGCCGCCTTCAGCCCTCAGTCCGGGGACGGGCCATAACAAACTCCTATGACTGGGATCACACGATTCAGAACTAGGCTCTAGAACGTTCAGCTGACCAGATCAGCATCGCTCTATCCCAGATATGTACCGTGTTCAAAGGAGCTAATCCATGGCGGCACCTTGGCGCCTCAATTCCAGCAAGACTGCCCTGCTGGTAATAGATATGCAAAATGACTTTGTCCTAGAGGGCCGCCCCATGGAAGTGGCGATGGCCAGGCAAAAGGTTCCCCAGATGAATGTGGTTATCCAAGCCTGCAGATCTGCTGAAATTCCGATCATTTACACCGAACACGTCCTCTTCGACGAGTTTAATGTTTCCCCTTTGGAAAGCGCATATAATCCAACACTTCTGGACCGTGGGATGCGCAAGGGAACCGATGGCGTCAGAGTCATCGATGCCCTGCGTCCGCACGACGGCGATGTCATCATCCAGAAGCATCGCTATGATGCTTTCCACAACACTCCTTTGGACACGCTCCTCAAGACAATCCGGGGACTGCACCAGGTAGATACCGTCATAATTATCGGTACGCTCACCGAAGTCTGCTGCGAGTCAACAGCTCGCAGCGCCTACATGCGGGATTACAAAGTTGCCTTCGTCAGCGATGCAACCGGGGCCCTCTCCGAAGAAGCGCAACAAGCCACGGAGCGCAGCATCGCGACTTTCTTCGGTCGTGTCCTGACTGCAGAGGAGCTTGCCTGCGAGATCGGCTCTTCCGATGAGGAGAACGCAGCGTGAGCCAGAAACAATACGACGTCGGCTACGAGCGGCGCACGGTCCTGCTGCTGTCCCTGGGTTTCGGTCTGGTCGGCCTTGACCGCTGGATCATCAGCCCGCTCTTTCCCTCGATGATGAAGGATCTGGGGCTGAACTACCAAGATCTGGGAAACATTATCGGCGCCCTGGGACTGGCGTGGGGGGTCTCCGCCCTGGTCATGGGTGGTCTCTCTGACAAACTTGGCCGCCGAAGGGTGCTGGTTGGTTCAATCATCGCGTTTTCCCTGTGTTCCCTTTTGACCGGCCTGTCAGGTGGATTGATGAGCCTGATCATCATCCGGGTAATTATGGGGATTACAGAGGGTGCTTTTAGCCCGACGGCAGTCGCCTCGACCGCTGAAGCCTCGCGCCCGCACCGCAGAGGACTGAACATGGGAATGCAACAAAGCACCTTCGCCTTGTTCGGCGTCGGCTTAGGGCCCATCATCGCCACGCAGCTGCTGCTGGTGTTACCCAGCTGGCACTGGGTCTTCGGCATAATGATCATTCCCGGACTGGTGATCGCATTCTTCCTGCTCCGCACCATTCGTGAGCCACGGGACCTGCCAGCTTTCGAGTCGGCTGTAGTCACCACAGAACGGGTCCGTTGGCTGGATGTGTTCCGGTACCACAACATTCGTCTAGCCATTCTGGCCCTCTGCGGCGCCATGACGTGCATCTTTGTCCTCAGCGCCATGGTCCCCAGTTACCTCACGGACTTCCACAACATCGGAACCACCCAGATGGGCATCATCGCTTCCGGTATCGGTTTCGGCGCGTTCGCCGGCCAACTGGCAATTCCAGGACTTTCTGATCGATTCGGCCGGAAACCGGTGGTTGTTGCTGCCCTATCCTTGGCCATGATCATGCTGCTCCTCTTCATTTTCCAAGGTCCAAATGTCCCTGCCCTCTTCCTCCTTTTGTTCTTCGTTGCATTCGGCGCAAACGGATGCCTGGCTCTGATTTCCAGCACTATCACCGTGGAGTCCGTGCCGGCCACTCTGATGGCCGTGGCAGCCGGAACGGTGATGGGAGTCGGAGAAATCTTCGGTGGTGGTGTAGCACCCTCGGTGGCGGGATTCCTGGCCCAGAACTATGGCATCGAATACTCGCTGTATCTCGCGCTCGGAGGGCTCTTGCTGTGCGCCGTCGCCTCCGTTTTCCTGCGAGAAACGGCACCCAACCGCCTCGCGAAATTCGCCGGTGCCGAGCTGAATCCCACGTTGTAACCTCAAGTGTGAGACCTTTGTCGGAACACCGGCCGGTTCGCGGCAGAGACTGATGACTCGTTCGTGAACCGGCCGCTGGCGTGTGTGGAAGGGCATGAATGGACATCGAGACCATCCGGTCGTTCTTGGCTGTAGCCAAGCACAGGAGCATCTCAAAAGCGGCCGCCAGCCTTTATCTCACTCAGCCGGCGATGAGCCAGCGCCTAAGACGGCTGGAAGATAATCTCGGGTTCCCGCTACTGGAACGCGATTGGACGGGGACCATCCTCACCCGGCAGGGAACATATTTCCTTCCCTACGCAGCTCAGTTAGTGCGGGACCTTGCAGATGCCTCAAAAGTCCTTAATTCCGGGGCCATGCTGCATCCAAGGAGTTTCGCCGAAGTTGTGCAGCATCCCAGCAAAGTACTCATTGGGGTCGACAGCTGGCTGCCCGAACGTTCCGTACAAGCCGTGGTCCGAGCGGCGAGGACACGCTTCCAAATAGACGATCTCAAAGTGACGGTCCGTCCCGCTACCACAATCATCGATTTGCTCGACCTTAATCAGTTACATCTTGCGCTCTTTTATTCAGCGGAACCGGAATACCCATTCACAACTCAATTCATCGGGACCGAGGAAATGGTTCTGATTCACCCTGAGGGAACATATCTGCCGGAGGCCAGTCATGTTCGGCTTACAGAATTCCTGGCAGGCTACCGCTTTGTTCTCTTCGATAATCCGGTCCTCACCCACCATGCGGCACTCACAACCCGTATTATCGATGCATACGGCATTGTCCGTTTTCATATTGTGGACGATTACCGCACCATGTTGACCATGATTCGTCTAGGTGAATGTATTACTATTGTTCCCGCCGGCACAACGGCAGGACATCAGCTTGGACAGGGGTCCGGCCTGGCTGTCACCCCCTTGCACGATATGCTTCCT
Organism: Arthrobacter sp. Helios; assembly: GCF_023167125.1. NCBI lineage: Bacteria > Bacillati > Actinomycetota > Actinomycetes > Micrococcales > Micrococcaceae > Arthrobacter > Arthrobacter sp. Helios. The sequence goes on along the minus strand of NZ_CP095402.1, from coordinate 141,627 downwards.
CCCATTGCGATTTCGGTGGGCATCAGCGCCGTCGGTGAAGCAAAAGGACTCGGGCGGGACTTCGGAAATACCGTCGCACAGTACCTCTAGCCACTCCCGGTCATCTGGAGCGGCTCACCGGTGCAGGCGAACGGTCTTCACTTCAAACGGCCTGAAATGCAGCGGGTAGCTGCCGCCTTCAGCCGTCAGATCCAGGGAGGGGACAGCCGGCCGTTCCAATAGATCGGTCAGCACTGCCCGCTGGACGGTAAAGCCGGGCGTCAAGGATAGCTCCGCGTGTCCGCCCAGTGATTCGTACAGACGCAGGATCACGTCGCCGCTGCGGTCATCGGCCAGTTTCACCGTCTCCACCAGCACGCTCGACGGCGTGAGCACGGCCGGTGCGGGAACACCCGCAGGGTCTGCGCCGGAAACCGTCCGCAGCGGCAGGTTCAGCCGGTAGCCCTCGGCAACCGCGTCCGCCACTGTGGCGTCCGGCCGCAGGGCGAACCGCAGGACATGCTCCCCGCGGTCCGCCCCCGGATCCGGAAAAAGCGGTGCCCGCAGCAGGGAGGCCCGCAGCAGCGTGCCCGTGCCGGCGTCGCGGTCCCCTATCCGGGTGATGTCGTAGCCGTAGGTTGAATCGTTGGCCAGGGCCAGGCCGATCCCGTTTTCCCCCGCATGCACCCAGCGGTGTGCCGGGGTTTCGAAGCGGGCGTGGTCCCAGGAGGTATTGCTGTGGGTAGGGCGCTGGAGGTGGCCGAACTGGATCTCCGATGCAGCCCGGTCGGCCAGCACCGCTGCCGGAAAACCCAGCTTGAGCAGTTTCTGCCGTTCCTGCCAGTCCACGCGCACCTCCAGGTCCACCGCCCGTCCGTCCGGGCTCAGGGACACGCTCTCCTGGATCGTGGAAGACCCGAATTCATGGCGGATCAGGAGGCGGTTCCCTTCGGCGTGCACGGAGGCAGCCTGATCCAGTGCCAGAACGCCTGACCGGTCGGCGGCATCAACGTCCCAGGCGTCCCATTGGCTGGGGGTGTCCCGGAAAAGCTGGAACAGGTTCGCGGGCTGGCCCGGCACCAGCATCTCGCGCCCGCTGGGACCGCGCAGCGACGTCATCAGACCGGAGGGAGCCACCAGCAGTTTCAGGTACGGCGAGGACAGTTCCCAGCCGCCGCCGGTTTCGCTCAGGCCCGCGTTCTCCGTACCCGATCCCGGCCCTGATACGGGCACCGCGGCAGCCAGTGGAGCGGTCCCTTCCAGCGGCACGGGTGCGGCGTTGAAGACCAGGGTGGCGTTTCCCGCTCCGGCCAGCACCTGCTGGGACCTGCTGATCATCGGCTCCAGGACGCCGGCCACCTCGGCGTAGGCCCGCTCGGCATCCTGGTAGACCCAGGCGATGGAAGACCCGGGCAGGATGTCATGGAACTGGCCCAGCAGCACGGTGTGCCAGGCAGCCTCGAGCTCCGCATAGGGGTAGGGCTCTCCCCGCTGGACGGCAGCGGCGGCCGCCCACAGCTCCGCCTCATGCAGCAGCGACTCGCTGCGCCGGTTGCCCCGTTTGGTGCGCGCCTGCGAGGTGTAGGTGCCGCGGTGGAACTGCAGGTACATCTCCCCGGACCAGACCGGCGGCGCGGCGTAATCCTGTTCCGCGGCCTCGAAGAAACGCTGTGGGCTGGAGAGCTGGACCCGGGGCGATCCTTCCAATGACGCGGTGCGCCGGGCGGCAGCCAGCATTTCGCGGGTTGGTCCGCCGCCGCCGTCGCCCCAGCCGAAGGGCACCAGGGACAGGTTGGTGGCGCCCTTCTCCCGGAACTGCCGCTCTGCGCGGGCCAGCTCCTGCCCGGTCAGAGCGGAGTTGTAGGTATCCACCGGCGGGAAATGCGTGAACACCCGGGTTCCGTCGATCCCTTCCCAGAGGAAGGTATGGTGCGGCATCACATCGGACTCGTTCCAGCTGAGTTTCTGGGTCAGGAACCACCTCGACCCCGCCGCCCGCACGATCTGCGGCAGCGCCCCGGAGTAGCCGAAGGAATCCGGCAGCCAGACGTCAAGCGGCTCGACGCCGAAGTTCTCCAGGAAGAAACGCTTGCCGAAGGTGAACTGGCGGACCAGCGATTCCCCCGACGGGAGATTGGTGTCCGTTTCCACCCACATCCCGCCCGCAGGCACAAAGCGGCCCTCGGCCACCCGTTCGGCTACCCGGGCAAAAAGCCGTGGATGGTCTTCCTTCAGCCAGGCGTACTGCTGGGCCGAGGACGCAGCAAACACAAAGTCCGGGTCCTGGTCCATCAGGGCCAGCACATTGGCGAAGGTCCGGGCCACCTTGCGCCGGGTCTCCCGAACCGGCCACAGCCAGGCGCTGTCGATGTGCGCGTGGCCGACGGCGTGGACCAGGTGGGCACTGGCGGCGGCCGGTGCGCCGAGCGCCGGGGCCAGCTCCGCCCGGGCCCGGGCCGCAGTGCCCGGAACGTCGTCGACGGAAACGGCAGCGGCTGCGCGTTCCATGGCCCGGAGCAGGTTGGCCCGGCGGGGTGAGTCCAGCGGCAGCTCATGCATCAGACCCCACAGCACGGTGAAATCCTGCGCCAGGTTCCACACCTGTTCGTCCAGGAGCGCCGTATCTGCCCGGCGGAACACATACAGCGGTTCGGTTCCTGCCGTCCCCGGATCCCCCAGCGGCGTGGGCAGAAAGCTGAAATCCCCGATCACATTGGGCATCGCGGAGGCCTCCACGTAAAGCTGCAGCGGACTGCCGGCCGGGAATGGCAGCCCAACTGCCATATTGGTGGATTCCAGCGCCTTGAGCACGGTCCCGTCAGCGGTGTAGACAAGTCCTTCCGCCTGGAACCCAGGCATGTCTGTGCTGAATCCCAGATCAATAACGGCCTCCGCAGCGAAGCCGGGAGGGGCCTCGGGGACGGTGCCGCTGAGCCGGAGCCAGATGGTCTGCCAGGGCTGGCCCCAGGGGCTCCCCGGCGGAAACGGACGGTATTCCTGGGCCGCCGCCGTCGTGAACGGAACGGGTTCCCCAGGGCACACCCAGGCCTCGGCCTGGAGGGGAACGGGCGAGGCCCAGATCCACGGGGTCAGGCGCTGGGCCAGGAAGCGGGCGATACGGCGCTCGGTCAGCTCTCGGTCCTGGTGCATGCGCCCCACTGTGCGCGTTCGGAAAGCCGAAAGGGAAGAGGGCTAGGCGGTGCCGGGGCTCACCAGTGTCCAGATGACGACGGCGGGGGAACTGTCATCCGGGTTCCGCCAGGAATGCGGTTCCTTCCCCGGGAACGTGACGGTGTCCCCGGCGGACAGGGCCATGGTTTCGGTGGTGAAAACCAGGTCCAGTCGCCCCTCGGCCACATGCAGCACTTCGACGTCGCAGTCCACGGAGTACAGGTCCGACTCCCCCGAACCGCCGGGCACTATCTCGGAGCGGATGACCTGAACCCGGTGTTCGGTGCGCGGTGTGACCAGCCGTTCGTTGATGCCGTCGCCGCCGAGGTTGATCCCGGGTGCCTCGGGCCAGCGGACCAGCGTGGTTTCGGGCGGGACAAAAAGGTCGCCGATCGAGATGGAGAGGACCTGGCACAGGGTCACCAGCGAGGCGACGGAGGGAGAAGTGAGGTCGCGCTCCACCCGGCTAAGGAATCCCTTGGTCAAGCCGGTGGAATCGGCTACCTGCTCGATGGTGAGGTGGCGGGCCTGGCGTGCCGTGCGGATCCGGGATCCGATCGCCAGCGGAGCGTTGCTGGGCTCGACGGAGAGTGCCTTCATTGGCTGGGGGCTCCTTTCCTCACCGTTCCGCGAGCATACCCGGGACTACTCCGCGGAAGAATTTCCGGTAACCAAGATGTCGCCCGCGCAGTGGACAAGTCGCAGGTTCGCTGCTGTGTTTCACAGCTTTTGACGATCCCTGTCAGACACAACTAGCGTACGGGTAAACAATCGTTTCCCTACAGCAAACGCCGGCTGCCCGGCCCCCTGGCTGCATCGGGTCCGGACGGATCATCCCCTGCCCGTCCGGGCCCGGTGCTTTTTTCTACTGGGAAGCGTCGGCGTCGGCTGTCTCAGCCACCTCGGCGGGTTCGGCGGGATCGCCGGTGTCCTCCCCGGTCCAGACCTTGATGACAGCCCAGGTGACGGCGGCGATCGGGACGGAAAGGATCGCGCCGATGATGCCGGCCAGAATGGTACCGGCAGTCAGCGCAAGCAGGATGACCAGGGCGTGAATGCTGAGGGTCTTGCCCATCACCACCGGCTGGAGGAAGTTCCCCTCAAGCTGGTTGACGGCAATAATCACTACGACCACGATCAGTGCCACAACCGGACCGTTGGCGACCAGCGCAATGAGCGCCGCCAGGATTCCGGCTGCCGTCGCGCCGACCAGCGGAATGAAGGAACCAACAAAAACGATCACGGAGAGCGGCAGTGCCAGCGGCACGCCCAGGATGAACAGTGCAGCACCAATGCAGACCGCGTCCACGGCCGCGACAATCGCGGTTCCCCGCACATAGCTGCCGAGCACCTCCATGGTCCTGGCACCGGACAGTCTGGCCTTTTCCAGCCGTTCGCCGCGGAACCAGCGCAGCATAAAGGCCCAGATCCGGTCCCCGTCCTTGAGGAAGTAGAAGAGGACCACAGCCATCAGCAGAAACCCTGTAGCGAAAGAGCCGGCGGCGCTCAGGCCGGCGATGGCTCCGCTGCCTGCCGCGCTGGAGGTTGCGAAGTCCAGGACGGCGTCCCGGGCGTCCTCGATCGCTGAGGCATCGATGGTGAACGGGCCGTTCTGGATGAGTTCGTAGAGCTGGTTGAAGCCGGCAGCTGCCTGGTCCACCAGGGTGGACCATTCGCTGCGGATGGCGAAGACGATTCCCGTGATCAGCCCGCCGAAGACGCCCAGCAGGAGCAGGAAGGACACTCCGGTTGCCAGTGCCCCGGGCCAGCCCTTGCGCCGCAGCCAGTTCACGAACGGAGCGATGGCCGCAGCGAGGATCAGGGCCAGCAGCACGGGAATAACAACCAGGCTCAGCCGGGTCAGGGCGAACACGCCGAGGCTGACCAGGATCAGCACCAGCAGCACCTGGGCTGACCGCAGCGCGGCATGACCCAGACCGTCCTCCCAGTAGCGGCGCGGCTGGGTTAGGTTGGGCCCGGAATCAGGCTGGCTGTCCATCGTGTGTGTTTCCCCCATTGGGTTTGTAGGCGGGTTTTGCGGTGCCGGTTCTAGGATGCGGATCCGGCCTCAGGGCCGGTGTCCTTGTCGGGCTTCTTATCTGGGTCTGTGCCCTGCAGCGATTCGCGCACGTGGCGCCGGAGGACCTTGCCGATCAGTGAGCGGGGCAGGTCCGGAATCTGCACGATCCGGCGAGGGACCTTGTAGGCGGCCAGTTCGTTGCGCACGAAGGACCGCAGCTCGTCAGGGTCAAAGACAGCATCCGGCTTCGCTACGACGGCGGCAACCACTTCCTCGCCGCCGCCCGTGCGGGTGAGGCCCACCACCGCTGCTTCTGCAACGGCGGGGTGACGCTTCAGCGCTTCCTCCACCTCTGAGGGGGAGACGTTGAATCCGCCCGTGATAATCAGTTCCTTGATGCGGTCCCGGATGGTGACAAAATCGTCGTCGTCAACCGAGACGATATCTCCGGTCCGGAACCAGCCGCCGTCGAGCAGCGCCGCCCGGGTTTCCGCCGGCTTATTCCAATAGCCCTGGAACACCTGGGGGCCGCGGATCAGCAGCTCCCCTGTCTCTCCCCGCTGCCGCTCCTTGGTGGGATCCTCAGGATCGACCACTTTGATGTCGGTGAGCGGGAACGGCACTCCCACAGTTCCGGGTTTGCGGCTCGGACCCATGGGGTTGCCCAGCGCCACAGGCGAGGTTTCCGTCAGGCCATACCCCTCGATCAGGTATCCGCCGGTCGCGTTCTCCCACGCTTCGACCGTTGCCGCCGGAAGGTTCATGGCACCCGAAATGGCGAAGCGGACTCCCTTCAGGGAGACTCCGGATTTCTCCGCGCCAGCCACTATCCGGTCATAGATCGGCGGGACCGCCGGCAGGAAGGTGGGCGGAGTCTTGCGGGCAGCTTTCAGGACCAGGTCGACGTCGAACTTCGGGAACAGGACCAGGCGCGCACCAATGCTCATGGCGAAGGTGAGGCTGAGGGTCAGGCCGTAAGCATGGAACATCGGCAGGACGCCGTAGACGGTCTCCTTGCCGGGGCGCACCCCGGGAATCCAGGCCCGCCCCTGGGCGGCGTTAGCCATCAGGTTTCCGTGGGTGAGCATGGCACCCTTGGGATCCGCCGTCGTTCCGGACGTGTACTGGATCGCGGCGAGATCCTCGGCCTTGGGCTTGGGGTACCGCCGCGGCAGCGGCCTGTGCTCCAGCAGCTTCTTCCAGGTCAGGACCCGGCGTCCGGCGCTGCGCGGCTTTTTCTCCGCCGCGAGGGCCTTCCGGCTTTTGCGGGCGGCCGGCAGAGGGAGCTTCAGCGCCAGCTGGGCCACCGTCGGCATCGCGCTGATCAGGTCAACGGACACGATTGTGCGGACCGGGATATCCGCGGGAAGCGACTGGATCCGGTCCACGGCCTTGTCCCAGGCGATCGCCACGGTGGCGCCGTGATCCTCAAACTGGTGGCGCAGTTCCCGGTCGGTGTAGAGGGGATTGTGTTCCACCACCACCGCGCCCAGGCGAAGCACAGCGTAAAACGCGACGACGTGCTGCGGGGAGTTGGGCAGCACCAGGGCAACCCGGTCCCCTTGCCGGACGCCGAGCCGTTTGAGGCCGGCGGCCGCGCGGCGGATCTGTTCGCCCAGGTCCCGGTAGGACGTGGTGGCACCGAAGAACTGGAGGGCCGGCTTGGACCCGTAGCGGCTGACTGAGGCCTCAACCATGTCCACGAGGGAGCCCTCGGGCAGCGAGAGGTCCGCCGGCACGCCCTCGGCGTAGTGGCGCGTCCAGGGGCGGTGGTCGAAGAGTGCTTTGGCAGCTTTACTCACGGCATTGACTCTATCGGTTGCAGGGCCAGGCTCAGGCACGCGGGTGGCAGGTAGACGCCTCAACGTTCGTTCGCCCTCCTCGGGAATCGCGTGGAGGTTCTCCGCTACACTGGGAATTTGAAGGGGAGTAGCTCCGGTCTTATTCCAATTTTAGTGACGGCTCAGGCCGTACTGAAACTGGCAGTGATTCCGAGGCCTGTCGACATACTGGCTGCAGCAGCAGCCCGGCAGTCCACCGCGGTGCAGCGCGCCCGGCGAGCGAGACCTTCGGCCAGTATCCCAACAGCTGGCCGGAGCCCCCTGCCGCTCCGGCCATGACCAGGAGCGTAAGTGACTACCCCACCGGTGCCAGGGCCTTTGCCCCCTGGCCAACCCCGGCCCAGCCCCGCCGACCGCCGCCGCTGGCGGCAGTACCTCGCCGATGAACAGGCTGAGGCGGCTACCTACCGCTATCTCGCAGAACGCCGTGACGGGGAGGAACGGGAGATCCTGCTCGCCCTGGCCGAGGCCGAAGGCCGCCACGAAGAGCACTGGCGCAAACTCCTCGGCCCGGAGGCGGACAAACCTGTCCGGCCCTCCCTGCGCAACCGGGTCCTGGGGCTCCTGGCCCGCCGCTTCGGCTCCGTCTTTGTCCTGGCCCTGGCCCAGCGGGCCGAGGGCCGCTCGCCGTACAGCAGCGAGCCCAGTGCCACCAGTGCCATGGCCGCTGATGAGCAGATCCATGAGGAAGTGGTCCGGGGGCTGGCGACGCGCGGACGCATCCGTCTCTCCGGAAACTTCCGGGCCGCCGTTTTCGGGGCCAATGACGGACTGGTGTCCAACCTTGCGCTCGTGATGGCGATCGGTGCCACCGGAGTTTCCAGCACCTTCGTGCTTTTCAGTGGATTTGCCGGACTGCTGGCGGGTGCGCTGTCGATGGGCGCGGGCGAATATGTCTCGGTGCGTTCGCAGCGGGAACTGCTTGAAGCTTCCCGGCCAACCCAAATCACCCTTGCCGCGGCCAAGTCACTGGACATCGATGCCAACGAACTCGTCCTGGTGTACCGCGCCCGGGGCATGTCCCAGGAGGCGGCGGAACACCGTGCTGCGGAACGCCTGGGTCTGTACAGCTGCGATTGCGATCCATCCTTGTCGCTGCAGCCGGAAAAGCAGGAGGAGTCAGGCGAAGAGCATGAGACTGTGGGGACCGGCCTTGGCGCCGCACTCTCGAGCTTTTGCTTCTTTTCCTCAGGCGCAATCATTCCGGTGCTGCCCTACATCTTCGGTATGGAAGGACTGGCCGCCGTTGCGCTGTCCTGCGCCCTTGTCGGTCTGGCATTGCTGGTGACCGGCAGCGTGGTTGGTTTGCTCTCCGGCGCGTCTCCCGTGCGCCGCGGGCTGCGCCAGCTGGCCATCGGCCTTGGCGCTGCCGCCGTGACCTATGCGCTCGGACTGCTGTTTGGGACCGGAGCCGCCTGACAGGACCTGCTGCTGAAATCAGGTTCTACGCTTTGGGCCCGGCGGAAGCTGTCCCGACCTGGCGCAGTTCCGTGGTGCTGGGGCCGTTGCCTTCGTCCTCGGTGCTGATCAGGACGTTGCCTTCACCAATCGCCTCCGGCATCACCTCGGGCTCCAGCCTGGTGGCCAGTGCCTTCTCCTTGATGAACAGGCACAGGATTGTGGCTACGACTGCAAGCGGCACCATAAACAGGAACAGCGGGATCAGTGCCTCGTTGTAGGACCTGATAATGATGTCCTGGACCGCCTCCGGCAGATCGTGGACCAGTTTGGGCGTCAGCGAGTTCCCGCCCCCGGTCGCGGATGCGGCGTCGGCAGGAAGCCGCTCGCCCAGCAGGTCCGTCAGGCGGTGGGCGAACAGGCTGCCCACCACGGCAGAGCCGAGGGTTGCGCCGATCTGGCGGAAGTAGTTGTTCGCGGCCGTGGCGGTACCCACCTGCCGCAGCGGGAACGAGTTCTGCACCACCAGGACCAGGATCTGCATGTTCAGGCCAAGGCCCAGGCCCAGGATGCCGATGTAGGCGCACAGCTGCCAGACCGGGGAATCAGCGCTGATGGTGCCCATCAGGAACAGTGCCACCACCATGATGGCGGAGCCGGTAATCGGCATCCATTTATAGCGGCCGGTCTTGGAGACCAGGGAGCCGGAGAGCACAGAGGTGAAGAGCAGTGCTCCCATCATGGGGATCATCAGCATTCCGGCTTCCGTGGCGCTGGCGCCGGTAGCCATCTGGAGGTAGGTCGGGAGGTAGCCGATGGCCCCGAACATGGCGACGGAGGTGAGCAGGCCGGAGGCCGTGGCGAGGTTGAAGTTGCGGTCGTGGAAGAGCTCCATCGGGATGATCGGCTCCGCGGTGCGGCGCTCCACCATCACAAAGATCACGGAGGCAATCACTGTGCCGGCAATCAGGCCGAGGATGATCGGATCGTTCCAGGCATAGGTGCTGCCGCCCCAGCTGCTGACCAGCACCAGGCCGGTCGTGGCGAGGGCAATAAACACCATGCCCCAGAGATCGATCCGGGGACGGGACCTGACGGCCCGCGGCTTGAGGAAGAACAAGGCGCCAAGCAGGGCCAGGATGCCCACCGGGATATTGAACCAGAACGCCCAGCGCCAGCCCGGCCCCTCGGTCAGCCAGCCGCCGATCAGCGGCCCCACCACCGAGGAAAAAGCGAATACTCCGCCCATCCAGCCCATGTACTTGCCGCGCTCGCGCGCCGGAACGACGTCGGCAATGATCGCCTGGGAGAGGATCATCAGGCCGCCGGCGCCGAGGCCCTGGATGACCCGGGCGACGATCAGCCAGGTCATGTCCGGAGACAGGGCGCCGACCACGGAACCAGCCAGGAAGATCAGGATCGCAGCCACCAGCAGGTATTTGCGGCCGATCAGGTCGCCCAGCTTGCCGTAGATGGGCATCATCACGGTGGAGGCCAGGATGAAGGCGGTAATCACCCAGAGCATGAGGTTCGCCCCGTTGAGCTCGCCGACAATCGTCGGAAGCGCGGTGCCCAGGATGGTCTGGTTCAGAGCCGAGAGGAGCATGGCCAGAACCAGTGCGGTGAAAACGAGCACGAGGCTGGGTTGTTTACCCGTGTTCTTGGGGGCTGCGGCTGCAGCTGTTCGCGTCATAGGATTTCCTTGAAAACGTGTCGAAGAAGTTCAAGGCCCTCCTCGAGGGCCTCGAACTGAAGAGTGTGGGTGGGATTGGACCAGGTTTTCTGCATGACGTGGCGCATGCGGGTACTGGCGGCGAGAACGATGGTGAAGGCGACGTCGTCGACGCTGTGCCCCTGCCACGCGGAGTCCGGCGCCTGTTCGTTCCACCGGCGCGACTCCGCCAGCTGGGCGCGAACGGTATCAAGGACCAGCTGCTCGACCTTGAGAATGTACTGATACCGCCGGTGCCGCAGGTGCGGATAGACCTGGTAAATCTGGCTGCGCAGTTCATTGGAGTCATCGCCGCCTTGCATGGTGCGCAGTACCGCCAGCATGAGCCGGCTCACTTCCGTGAGCAGGTCCCCTTCAATATCGAAGCTGCCGAGGGCGGCCTGTTCCACCGTTGGTTCCTGGAGACCAAGGACGGCGTCTTCCTTGCAGGCGAAGTAGTTGAAGAACGTGCGCGTTGAGACGCCTGCTTCCTCCGCCACCACGTCAACATTCACACATTCCAATCCGTCCTTGATCGCCCGGCGTGCGGCAGCTGCATGCAGCGCCGCCCAGGTTTCGGCGCGTTTACGATCACGGAGGGAAAGTTGTTGACTCACCGAACTACTTTGTCATCCGGAGGAATTTTTCACAACTGCAAAATTGCATACGTGCAAGAAGCCACACGAATCACATGGGTAGTTCTCCCCATGTGCAGATTCCAGAATCCGGCTTAGCGTTGCTGATGGGGATGACATTCGAAACAACGCCACCGCTCCCCCGGTGAGATGCCGGACTTTACGGCCGGACACCGGAGCGCTGGCAAGGACGTATAGGTGAAAAATGCTGAGGCACTGCAAGGGGACATCCGTCCGGCTGGTTCCGAAGGAACGACTGCCCAGGACGCTCTGCCGGCGTAACTGGAGCCGGGTTCGGCCCTGCGTCCGGCCGGTGTAACCCCCTACCCTCGACACAACGCCTTCACCCCTGCAGAATGCCGCAGATGAGAAGGCTGGATCCGCGTTCCCTGTGTGTACTTGCCGCCGGGATCGTGCTGGCAGCAGGATCGGGCGGAATCCCGCCGCCTGCCGCCCCCGCCGCCGGTCCCCCAGCCGGCGGCGCCGAGCTTTCAGCAACAGAAGTCGGCCGGGGACAGCAGGAGCTGGCGAAGGCCCTGCTGGAGAGTCTTGGGGACCCGGGGTGGACGTACCTGGATGGAACGCAGTACGCCGCTACTCCGGTCCCCCGCGCCGTTCCCTGCCCGGCTGAGGGGACCGGTCCCAGCCGGCACAAACTCACGACGGAGTTCAGCGGACCGGCCCCTCCTGCTCCGGAACGCGCCCGAGACCAGGCCCAGCAGGCACTCAGGGCAGCCGGAGCCGAAATGCTCTCGGCGCTGATCCCCGGCCCCGGCGCCCCGCCGGAAACGGACTTCACCTTCCTCGGTGCCTATGCCGGAAGCACTGTGCGGTACTCGGCCAACGAGTACCGGCAGCTGCTGGAAATCAGCAGCCAATGCTCCTCGGGGCTAGGCCTTACGCAGCTGAAGCTCGACTTCCTCCAGTGAAAGCCCGCGGGTCTCCGGCAGGTACCGCTTCACAAAAAGCGCCGCACAAAGGCCCAAGCCAACAAAGATGAAGAACGTGCTGGAGATCCCCAGCGCCGACATCAGCATGGGGAAGGAGAAGCCGACGGCAAAATTCGCCATCCACTGCACAAACACCGAGATCCCCACGCCCAGCCCCCTGACCCGCAGCGGGAAAATCTCGGAGAGCATCAGCCAGGTCACCGGGGAAACGGCACCCTGCTGGAATGCCAGGAACAGCACGGTCATGGACAGAACGGTGAAACCGCGGACCGGGCCCTCCGGCAGCAGGATCGATGCGACGCCGATGATGGCGAGCGTGCTGGAGGTGCCGATGAGACCGGTCAGCAGCATGGGCCGGCGCCCCACCTTGCCGAGCAGCCAGATGCCAAGGAGGGCCGCACCGACGGAGACCACACCGTTGGCAATGTTGGCGGTCAGCGCAGCTTCGGTGCCGAAGCCGGCATCGGCCAGGATCTGCGTGCCGTAGTAGATAATCGCGTTGACGCCGGTGATCTGCTGAACGATGGAGAGTCCCATCCCGATTAGCAGGACCCGCAACAGCCAGGGTTCAGCGAAATCCTTCAAGCGGCCGGTGCGTGTAGGCAGGCCGCCCGCCAGTGCCTTGGCCTCCTCATACTCCGCCTGCGCGTCTTCGGCGCTGCGGATCCGCTGCAGCTCGGTAAGCATCTGCGCATAACGGCCCTTGGAACCGAGCCAGCGGGGGCTTTCCGGCACGAAGTTCATCCCGACCCACAGTGCGATGGCCGGCAGGGTCGCAACCAGCAGCATCCAGCGCCAGACGTTGCCTTCCTCGCCCCAGAGGTTGCCGATGACGGCGTTACAGACGAACGCCGCCAGCTGCCCGCTGACGATCATCAGCTGGTCCCGGGTCACCACCTGGCCGCGGCGCGCTGCCGGCGCCAGCTCCGCCAGGAACATCGGGACGACGGCGGAGGCGCCACCCACGGCCAGGCCGAGGACCACACGGGCCAGGACCATCAGCCCCACACCGGGAGCCGCAGCGGTGCCCACCGCTCCCAGCAGGAAAACCCCGGCCAGGATGATCAGCAGCCGCCTCCGGCCGAGCCGGTCGGCGAGCTGTCCGGCGCCCAGCGCGCCGAAGGCTGCGCCGAACAGCAGGCTGGAGGTGATCAGGCCTTCGGTGAATGGGGTCAGACCGAGATCGTCCTGCATGTACGGCAGGGCACCATTGATCACCCCGGTGTCATAGCCGAAGAGGAAGCCGCCCAGGGTGGCAATCCAGGTTGCCCGGCGGAGCGCATTCCGGTGACCGGCCGCAGGTACGGAGGAGACGGTGGGAGTTCGGTGCATGGTGTTCTTTCGTACAGTGAGACGCACAAAACCCCCGTGCACCGGAGTTATCCGGACACGGGGGTTGTGCTTGAGGGAGCCTACAGAGCTGCGAAAACCTCGCGCAGCAGGTCAGCGGTCTCAGACGGGGTCTTGCCGACCTTCACGCCAGCAGCCTCGAGGGCTTCCTTCTTGGCCTGGGCGGTTCCAGCGGAACCGGAGACAATGGCGCCGGCGTGGCCCATGGTCTTGCCTTCGGGAGCCGTAAAGCCTGCGACGTAGCCAACAACCGGCTTGGTGACGTTGGCCTTGATGAACTCTGCGGCACGCTCTTCTGCGTCGCCGCCGATTTCGCCGATCATCACGATCGCCTTGGTCTCGGGGTCAGCTTCAAACGCCGCGAGGGCATCGATGTGCGTGGTGCCGATGACCGGGTCTCCGCCAATGCCGATGGCAGTGGAGAAGCCGAGGTCCCGGAGTTCGTACATCATCTGGTAGGTCAGGGTGCCTGACTTGGAGACGAGGCCGATCGGGCCCTTGCCGGTGATGTTGGCGGGGGTGATGCCCACCAGGGCTTCGCCGGGGGTGATGATGCCGGGGCAGTTCGGGCCGATGATGCGGGTCACCTGGTTGCCGTCGGCGTCCACCTTGGACTGGGCGTGTGCCCAGAATTCGGCGGAGTCCTGGACCGGAACACCTTCGGTGATGACCACAACGAGGCCGATGCCGGCGTCGATGGCTTCAATCACCGCGTCCTTGGTGAAGGCCGGCGGAACGAAGACGATCGAAACATCGGCTTCGGTCTTGTCGATGGCTTCGGCAACAGTGCCGAAAACGGGCAGTTCGACGTCGCCGTGGGTCACGGTCGTGCCGGCCTTGCGGGCGTTCACGCCACCGACAACCTGGGTTCCGGCCTTGAGCATCAGGGCGGTGTGCTTGGTGCCTTCGCCGCCGGTGATGCCCTGAACGATGACCTTGGAGTCCTTGTTCAAGTAGATAGACATATGTGAATTCTCTTTCTGGGGGTCGGCTCGGTCAGCGAGCTGCGTTGGCGAGCTCGGCAGCCTTGTCGGCGCCGTTGTCCATGGTGGTGGCGAGGGTAACCAGCGGGTGGTTGGCCTCGGCCAGGATGCGGCGGCCTTCTTCGACGTTGTTGCCGTCCAGGCGGACAACCAGCGGCTTGTTGGCCTCGTCGCCGAGGATCTCCAGCGCCTTGACGATGCCGTTGGCCACGGCGTCACAGGCGGTGATGCCACCGAAGACGTTCACGAACACGGACTTGACCTGCGAATCGTTCAGGATGACGTCCAGTCCGGCTGCCATCACGGAAGCCGAGGCGCCGCCGCCGATGTCCAGGAAGTTGGCGGGCTTGACGTTGCCGTGCTTTTCGCCGGCGTAGGCCACAACATCCAGGGTGGACATAACCAGGCCTGCACCGTTGCCGATGATGCCCACTTCGCCGTCCAGCTTGACGTAGTTAAGGTCGTTTTCCTTGGCCTTGGCTTCCAGCGGGTCCGCGGCGTCCTTGTCCTCGAGCTCGGCATGGCCGGGCTGGCGGAAGTCGGCGTTCTCGTCCAGGGAGACCTTGCCGTCCAGGGCGACGATGTCGCCGGCGCCGGTCTTGACCAGCGGGTTGACCTCAACCAGGGTGGCGTCTTCCTTGACGAAGACGTCCCAGAGCTTGATGATCGCGTTGATGACGCCTTCGCGGAGTTCCGGTGCGAAGCCTGCTGCGTCGACGATTTCTTCGGCCTTGGCCTGGTCGATGCCGACGGCCGGGTCCACAGCGACGCGGGCCAGGGCGTCGGGACGCTCCACTGCCAGCTGCTCGATCTCCATGCCGCCTTCAACCGAGCACATGGCCAGGTAGTTGCGGTTTGCGCGGTCCAGCAGGACCGAGAAGTAGTATTCCTCGGCGATGTCGGCACCCTGGGCAATCATCACCTTGTTGACGGTGTGGCCCTTGATGTCCATTCCGAGGATGTTGCTGGCGTGCTCGAAGGCTTCGTCAGCGGTCTTGGCTACCTTGACGCCGCCGGCCTTGCCGCGGCCTCCGACCTTAACCTGAGCCTTAACGACTACAACGCCGCCGATCTTCTCGGCAGCAGCTTTGGCTTCTTCAGGAGTGTGCGCCACGATTCCGGCAAGCACGGGTACACCGTGCGCCTCAAACAGATCGCGCGCCTGATATTCAAACAGGTCCACGGGCTAGTGTCCTTCTACGTCGAAGTAGGTTTACAGTCGATCAGCTGATCGGGGAGCAGATGCGTGAAGCCGGGCTGCTCCAAAGGAACTTTAGTCCCTTGGCGCCGGAGGCCCCTCACAGAGTACCGCTTTAGTGATGAAGCGCACAGTTCTATGGTTTGTAGAAAAAGGCGTCCTTCCGCTATGGCGGCAGATGGCCAAAAGGGCCCGTCACCCTTCCTTGGTGAGCGGCGCATAGCGCAGCAGCAGGCGCTTTTCGCCGACGTCGAACTTCACCTTCGCCACCGTTTTATCCCCGGTTCCTTCCACCGAGAGCACAGTGCCGTGGCCGAACGAAGTGTGGTTGACATTATCCCCCACCACCACGGAGATAACTTCCTTCTGCGGCTGCACACGGCCCATTGCCTTAGCCACCGGTGCGGCTGAAATGTTGCCGCCGGTACCGCCTCCCATGGAGGACGGCGCCCCGGCACCCCAGTGCGAACCGCTGTAACGGCTGGAGGTGATACTGCCTCCGCCGCCCCAGGCCGGCCGTTCCATGCCTTCGCGCTTCCACTCGATCAGCTCCGGGGGAACCTCGCCCAGGAACTGGCTGGCCGGGTTGTACTGGCTCTGCCCCCACATGCTGCGCACTTCCGAGCGGGTCACGTAGAGCCGTTCGCGGGCCCGGGTGAGCCCGACGTACGCCAGGCGGCGTTCCTCGGCCAGCTCGGCCGGGTCGGTGGCGGAGCGCTGGTGCGGGAAGATGCCCTGCTCCATGCCGGTCAGGAACACCACCGGGAACTCCAGCCCCTTGGCGGTATGCAGCGTCATCAGGGTGACAACGCCCTGGCGCCGGGACTCTTCCACCGCAGCGGCGACCTCCTCCGCGGATCCTTCCGGGGCGTCCGGAATCTGGTCGGCATCGGCCACCAGGGACACCTGTTCCAGGAATTCGGACAGGGTTCCTTCGGGGTTGTCGCGTTCAAATTCCCGGACCACGGCGACGAGTTCCGCGAGATTTTCCACCCGGGACTCGTCCTGCGGATCGGCGCTGGAGCGCAGCTGGGCGAGGTAGCCGGTTTGTTCCAGCACGGCTTCCAGGGCCGCGGAGGCACCGGAGCCGGATGCTACTTCAGCGAGGTCGTCGATCAGCTTGACGAAGCCGTTGACGGAGTTCAGCGAGCGGGTGGCCAGGCCGGGCGCTTCTTCGGCCCGGCGCAGCGCTTCCATAAAGCTGATCCGCTCGCGTTCAGCGAGGGCGGCCACGGAGTACTCGGCGCGGTCGCCGATCCCGCGCTTGGGTTCGTTGAGGATGCGGCGCAGGTTCACGACGTCGTCCTGGTTCGCCAGCACCCGCAGGTAGGCCAGCGCGTCCTTGATTTCCTTGCGTTCGTAGAACCGGGTGCCGCCGACAACCTTGTACGGCAGGCCTACCCGCACCAGCACATCTTCGAGCGAACGGGACTGGGCATTGGTGCGGTAGAAGATGGCAACGTCGCCCGGACGCAGGTTCTCCTCGTCCTGCAGCCGGTCGATCTCCTCCGCGATGAACCTGGCTTCTTCGTGTTCATTCTCACCGACGTAGCCAACAATCTTGGCGCCGTCGCCCTCCGCGGTCCAGAGCTTTTTCTCCGGCCGGTTCGGGTTGCGGGAGATCACCGCGTTGGCGGCGGTGAGGATGGTCTGGGTGGAGCGGTAGTTCTGCTCCAGCAGGATGGTACGGGCGGAGGGGTAGTCCTTCTCGAAATCCACAATGTTGCGCACGTCCGCGCCGCGGAAGGCATAGATGGACTGATCGGAATCGCCCACCACGGTGAGTTCGGCCGGCGGAATATCCAGCTGCCCCTCCCCCGGCACGCCAACGAGTTCGCGCACCAGGGCGTACTGGGCATGGTTGGTGTCCTGGTACTCGTCGACCAGGATGTGGCGGAAGCGGCGCCGGTAATACTCAGCTACGCCGGGGAAGGCCCGGAACATATAGACGGTCTGGGCAATGAGGTCGTCGAAGTCCATGGCGTTGGCCTGGCGCATGCGCTGGGTGTAGCCGGTGTAGACCTGGGCGACTGCCTGTTCGAAGGGATCCGAGTAGTTGGCGCTCGAGGCGTAGGACTCGTCATCGATCAGTTCATTCTTGAGTCCGGAGATCTTGTTCGCGATGGCCTTGGGCGCAAACCGCTTGGGATCCAGGTCCAGCCCCTTCGCCACCAGGGTGATCAGCCGCAGAGTGTCCGCGGAGTCGTAGATGGAGAAGTTGGAGTTCATCCCCACGGCTTTTGCCTCGCGGCGCAGGGTCCGCACGCAGGAGGAGTGGAAGGTGGAGATCCACATGGTTTTCGCGACGCCGCCCACCAGGGACTCGATGCGTTCGCGCATCTCTGCGGCGGCCTTGTTGGTGAACGTGATGGCCAGGATCTGTCCGGGGTTGGACCGGCCGGTCGCCATCAGGTAGGCAATGCGGTGGCTGAGTACCCGGGTCTTGCCGGAGCCGGCGCCGGCCACGATCAGCAGCGGCGAACCGGCGTGCTTGACCGCTTCCTCCTGCTGCGGGTTCAGGCCGCGCAGCAGGTCCGCTGCCCGCGCATCGTCGACGCGCGGAGACCGCCCAGCGTGGGTGGTGCCGTGGCCGCCGTGGGCCGGCGGTTCAGGCGTGACGGCTTCGGGAACGGCGGCGCCGCCGCCGTGGGCGGTGTCCTCCTTGGCGGCCCCAGGGGCGGTCTTGGACTTGCCGGGCGTGGAGAAGTACGGATCAAAGAGATAGTCCATGGTGCGTTTAAGTCTAGGTGCTGCCCCGGACATTTTCCCGGAGAGCGCTCCGGGTGCGCGAATGCGCCCGGTACGGGCGCCTAGTTCCCGGCCAGAAGCTGCTGGATTTCCCGAACAGCGGTCGCCGGACCGGCAATGTGCCAGCGGAAACCGTGGACCTCCTGAATGGCGGTGGCGCCCCCGGCAGCTTCGACGATGGCCTTGCCGGGCAGCCAGTCCCACTCCGGGCAGCTGTGCTGGAACCAGGCCCCCAGCGCCCCGGTTGCCACCGAGCCAAGATCGCAGGAACCGGAGCCGAGCATCCTGATCGTGGCCGCTTCCTTCGCCGCCTGAATCCAGGGGCCGGCGACTTCCCCGCGCTGCAGCCAGGTGGGGTGCAGATACGTGCCGGCGCTGAGCCGCCCCAGTCCGGCGTCGGTGAGCGCGGGCAGCGGCTCTCCATTCAAGGTGGCAGCCCGGCCCGGCCCGCCAAGCCACAGCTTGTCCTCCTGCGGCTGGTAAATGGCGCCCAGCAGCACGTCCGGAGCAGGGTCGGGTAACTCGGCAGTGTCGGCGCGAAGGGCAAGCGCGGAGCACCAGTAGGTGGACCCGGACAGGAAGTTATAGGTGCCGTCCACCGGATCAATAACCCAGGTCCGGCCGGAGGTGCCTGCATGGCTGGCGCCTTCCTCACCGATGATCCCGTCCTCGGGACGCAGCCGGCGCAGCGTGTCCACGACGAGTTTTTCGGCAGCGTGGTCCGCCGCCGTGACGACATCGGACACAGAGGTTTTCTGCGTGCCGGTTACCCCTTCCTGCCGCATCCGGTAGGCCAGTTCACCGGCCTCGCGGACGAGGCCGGCGGCCAGGACAAAGTCAGATTCTGTGGCAGGCGCGCTCATGCTGCCAACCCTATCCGGCTCCGCAAGGGGCCGGGGAGGCAGTATCGACTCTCCGCCATACTGTTGTTATGGGAAAAACTCCGGCACAGCGCGCAGCTAAGCACGGCGATAACGCCGTCAACCCTGCCGCCACACAGCCCTCCGCCAACGAAACCACGCAACGGACGCCGCAGCAGGCCAAGAACAACGCCAATCTGCTCCTGATTGCCGCAGCGGCGACCGCACTGTTTATGTTCTGGTACTACCACCTGCTGGTGCTGGATCAGATGACCCAGCTGTCAGGAGGCCTGGCCATGCCTGACTCGCTGATCGGCGGGTACGGGATGGATCATTTGGCGGCGCTGCGCTCGGCCCTGGACGCTGATGCCCTCGGCCAGCTCAGCTATGTCCATAAAACGGCGGGGACGCTGTTTCCCCTGATTTTCGGCTTCGCCTGGCTGCTCATCATCGGCCTCAACACCCAGCGCAAGGCACTGCGCTGGGTGCTGTGGACCGCGCCGATCCTCTTCGCGATCGTGGATCTCTGGGAGAACGTCGCCATTGACAATGTCCTTGGCGCCGCCGAGCTGTCAGCCGGTGATGCCGGACTGGCCAGCGTGCTCACGGTCGCCCGCTGGGTCCTGCTCGGGCTGAGCCTCGTGGCGTCCGTGGTTGCGGTTTTCAGCTCCCGGACGGCCCGGCCACCAAAACTTGTCACCCAGGACAAAGGCTAGGGCCGGCACCACGACGGTCCGCACCACCAGGGTGTCCAGCAGGACACCGATCGCCACGGTGACGCCCACCTGGGTCAGGGTGACCAGCGGCAGGACACCAAGGACGGCGAACACGGCGGCCAGCAGGATGCCGGCGCTGGTGATCACGCCGCCGGTGGACCGCAGCGCCGCGAGCATGCCCTTCCGGGTGCCCAGCGTGGCTGCGTTCTCCCGGGCACGGGTGACCAGGAAGATGTTGTAATCAACGCCGAGTGCGACCAGGAACAGGAAGCTGTAGAGCAGCGTCAGGGTGTCCAGGGCGGGGAACCCGAGGACGTTCACGAACAGCAGCCAGCTCACGCCGGTGGAGGCGAAGAAGGTCAGCAGCACCGACGCCACCAGCAGCACCGGGGCAACCAGGGAGCGCAGCAGGATCAGCAGCACCAGGAAGACCAGGACGATCACCAGGGAGACCACCAGGATGATGTCGTGGGTGTTGGCCGCCAGCTGATCAACCCGCTCAGCCGCCTCGCCGCCGACAATTCCCTCATATTCCGGATGCTCGCCCAGATCGGTACGCAGCTCCTCAATGAAGGCGTTGGCCTCCGCACTGCCGGCTTCGTAGCTGCTCACCAGGTCGATCCGGGTCAGGCCGTTGTGTTCCGAGGCCACCGTGGCGGTTTCAACGCCGTCCAGTCCGCCGAGTTCCGCGGCAGCCGCGTCAGCGCTGTCCGAATTCACCAGCACGGTCACCGGCGAGGTGGAGCCGGCGGGGAACCCGGTGGCCAGGGTTTCGGCCGCCGTGACAGCCTGCGGCTTTTCAGTGAACTGCTCGTTCTCGCTCAGACCGATCTTGGCGCTGAAGAGGCCGGAGGCCATCACCAGCAGGACGACGACGGCGATCCCGGCGATGGTCTTCGGCCGGCGGGCCGTCGCTTCGCCCAGGCGGCCCCAGAACTTGCCCTCGCGGGCAGCGTCGCCGACCTTCGGGACGAAGGGCCAGAAGAGCTTCCTGCCCAGCAGCACCAGGGCCACCGGCAGCAGGAACAGTGCGCTCAGGATGGCGAACACGATTCCGACGGCCGCGGAGAAGCCGAGTCCGCGGTAGCTCAGGGTGTCCGTGAAGAGCAGGGTCAGCAGGGCCAGGATGACGGTGCCGCCGGAGGCAATGATGGCCTCGCGGGTGCGGCGCAGGGCCACACCCATGGCTTCAAAGACGCTCTCATACACACGCAGTTCTTCGCGGTAGCGGGCAATCAGCAGCAGCGCATAGTTGGTTGCCGCACCGAACACCAGCACACTGGTGATGCCGACGGCGGAGGGGTCCACCTCGATTCCGGACACCGGGGCCAGGAAGTCCACCATCCGCAGCGCGAGCTGCTCCACGGCTGCCACGATCACCAGCGGCACCATCCAGAGCCACGGCGAGCGGTAGGTGATCAGGAGCAGCAGTGCCACTACGGCGGCCGTCACGGTCAGCAGGGTGAAGTTGGCTCCGGAGAAGACTCCGGCGAGGTCGGCGGTGAAGGCCGCTCCGCCGGTCAGCTCCGCGCTAAGACCATCGGGAGCCGCTGCGGAAATCGCTTCGCGCAGGCTTTCCACTTCGGCGCCCACGGCGTCGCCGTCGTCGCTCGCTGCCTGGAGCGTGACCGGTACCAGCGCCACCAGCCCGTTGTCCGAAACGATCGGCGGAACCTGTGCCGGCGGCGTCGATACCCCGGCCTGTGCAGCTGCGGCGCTGATGTCCGCGAGAGCCGCGCGGTCGGCGTCGTTCATGGCGGTGCCGTCGGTGCGGGATACCACGATCAGGGCGGTCGACTGCTGGGCGTCGGGGAATTCCTCCAGCAGTTCCTGCACCTGGGTGGTCTGGTACTTATCACTGAGGCCGCCTACGGTGGAAGCCTCGTTTTCCTGCACGGGGAGCGAGAAGAGCCCCACTATCACCGCGAGGCCAATCAGCAGCGTGACCCACGCTGCCCTGGCCGAGCGAACTATCCCTGCGTGCATCTGCTGTCTCCTGTGGGGCTTGGAAAAAGTAACTAGAGAACAAAGTATCTCTCAAATAGAGATACTTCAAGGTGAAGCTACTATGGGGACCGTGGACAGAAACGAGTTGAGGCGGGAGATCGTCAACGCCGTACGGGGCCTTGGCCTGGACGGCCAGCAGGTGGCGGACGCTTTCGCGCACAGCCATGGGCTGAACTCCACCGATATGCGCGCCCTGACCCTCATCATGGAGGCGGAAACCCGCGGCGAACCGCTGACCGCGGGCCGGCTGAGCAGCCTGCTGGGAACCTCCACCGGCGCGACGACGGCGGTGATTGACCGGCTGGAGCGCATCGGCCACATCCACCGGTCCCGTTCCGAACAGGACCGGCGGAAGGTCACGCTGCATTTCGAAGCGCTGGCCCGTCAGCTCGCGGGAGCCTACTTCGGCCCGCTCGGCGCACTGGCCAGCGAGGTCATGGACAGGTACACCGAGCCCGAGCTGCAGGCAATTCATGGCTTCCTCACCGGCATGCGCGAGGCCTACACCAAGCATTTGCACGCTCTGGAAGAGCAGTCCCGGAGCTAGGCCCGGCCACGAACCCCCGCCCCTGCTGCCACTGCGGCTGCCCTCCGGACGCGCCGCGGCCTGAACGGCACCCGCGGATGAAAACAGGTAAGCTGTTTATCGCTGCCAGCCAACGGCAGCCACGCCTCCGTAGCTCAGTAGGATAGAGCGGCCCTCTCCTAAAGGGCAGGTCGTCGGTTCGATTCCGGCCGGGGGCACTTTTTTGTTTCCGGACTCCGGCCGGGTTCGGTCTGTCCGGGCGGCCCGGTCGGCGCCTCAGGAGCAGTTGAACAGACTCCCGCCGGAAGTGGGGCCGGGGGCGGCCTTGCCCTGCATCCAAACCGTCACGGTCTTACCGCCCCCCACGTACTTTGTGCTCACGTCCTCCTGGCCACGCAGCTCCAGCATCGGCAAATCTGAGCAGGACCAGCCGGGAGCCAATGTGACGCCGTTATTGCTGTCTGCAAGGTTGGCGTTCACCTTGAAGCCGGAATCCGCGAGGTTGAGCGCGAGCTGCCATTCGGTGTCCTCGGACTCTGACGGGCTCTTGATGGTGGCGTAGAAGTTATAGGAGTTGAGTTCGGGATAGCCCCAGGCATCGACCCGCACGTCCGTCACTTCGCAGGTTTTGGTGCCTGTCGGATCGTTCAGGACAGTGCAGCTCACCATGGGGGCAGCAGCAGGCGGCACGTACGTCCAGATTCCGGGGATACCCCAGGTGCCGATGGTGAGAGCTGCACCGGCGACATCGGCGGGGGTATAGGTGGACACCGCCACCGTTGCCGTGCCGCTGGAATCCGCCGCCAGCGTGGTGTTACCGGCAGCCACAGCGGCGCCGTTCTTGTCGAACAGTGTCAGATCGAGCTCACGGCCTTCACATGCAGCGCCCAGGCCGGCCACCGTCACGGTGGATGCCTTCCCAGCAGCGGCCGTGCCGTTGGTTACGGTGACAGCGGGAGTACACCGCTCGGCGACAGAGGCGCTCGTGACATTCCCCTGGAGGAGGGGCAGCTGTGCGGCTGCCCCCGGATGCACGGCGAAAACCATCAATATCACGAGAGCGGCGAGGAGCGCCGCCGCAGCCAGCGGTCCGCGGCGTGACGCCGCACGCAGGTACCCGTGACGGTTCAGTACAGAACTCCTTCCTTTTGCGCGGGCAGCGGCTCAGTGCGTGGGCCTGGGCCTGGGCCTGGACCTGGCCACAGAAAGAATGCTGCGGCAAGAATGATCAGCGATCCCCAGATGTATGGGTTCCCCAAGCTGTAAAGGATGCTCCCCAGCTGCGGGATGTGCACCGTGGCGATACCGGCGATTTGTGAATTGTCCGGGTTCCACGGGTCGAGGAAGTCATTGTTGTCCCCCTGCAGGGTCCACCCTGCCCCACTGTCCCCGCCGACAATCCGGTGGATCACCTGTGCACCGCCTGTGTCCGCCGGGCTGTACACAACGACGTCACCGACGGAAGGCTCTCCACAGCGGGACCACACGAGGTCGCCGGTGGAGTAGGTGGGCTCCATGGACTGCCCCGAGACGATCGTCAAGGTGCTGCACCCGCCGAGCGAGGACGGCCAAAGAAAGTAGGCCAGGCCGGCGATGAAGGCCACCAGGACGGCGCCGGTGGCAAATGACCGGAGCCGGCGTGCTCGGGGCACGCCGGCGGCCGTCCGGCGACCGGAGGCAGGCCCGGCCTTAACACTGCGGTTAGGAGTGGATGACAACCGCAACGTTGGAGACCTCATTGGCCGGCACACCGCTGAGCGGAACCGTGACAGAGGAACCGGAGACGGTCCCGGTTGCCTCTGCGCCGAGCGTGGCACCGTCGGCATCGGACAGCGTGACCTTGTACTTGAGGCCTTCGCATCCCGGCGAGATGGAGGAAAGGTTCAGGCTGGAGGCCTGATAGCCGGCATCTGCCCCCGGAACGAAGCTGCTCTCGAAGTTGACGCCGATCGGAGTCCCCTCATCCTGGCAGCTGGCGACGACGGTCGTCCCGGCGCCAAGGCTCCCGGTGCCGAGGTTCAGCTGAGCAGCGGCGGCAAGGGACAGCCCCGCTGCACCGACGACGGCGAGGGCGGCTGCAGCGGTCTTACGGACATTGCGCTTGTTGCTGGTATTGCGGATATCGGTAGAAGGCATGTAGTCACTCCGTGTTCGAAAGGGCGCTCACTTCAGGAGCGCGCAGACAAACTCCGACCACGCCGGAACTGCCGGCCGGGCCGCCCGGGCCCTGGGCCCGGGTCAGAGACCACCGCGGCAAGGTGAATCACCTATTGGTCCGACGCTACAAATATTTATAAAAAATCTATGCGAATCATGCAAATAGCCAGCGGCCAGCCTCTGCCCGGGGACTTCCAGAATCCCCGGGCAGAAGTCCCCGGAGGCTCCGGCCGCTCTTAGGCCGTGGCCCCTGACGAGGCATTTGACGAGGTACCGGTACCCGGAACGCCGCCACCGGCGTCGGCGGTAGTGTCAGACTCCGCGAACTGGGTCCGGTACAGCTCCGCATACCGGCCGTCCTGCGCCAGCAGCTGCGTGTGTGTGCCCTGTTCGGCGATGCGTCCGTCCTCGATCACCAGGATCCGGTCCGCGTTGCGGATCGTGGAGAGCCGGTGCGCAATAACGACGGCGGTACGCCCCTGAAGCGCTTCGGTCAGGGCGGCCTGGACGGCCGCCTCCGACGTGGAATCCAGCGCAGCAGTCGCTTCATCGAGGACCACGATGCGCGGCTGGGCCAGAAGCAGGCGGGCAATGGTCATACGCTGGCGTTCTCCGCCTGAGAGGCGGTATCCGCGCTCCCCCACCATGGTTTCCAGCCCATCCGGAAGCGACCGGATGAGCGGCTCAAGCCGCGCCCGGCGGAGGGCATCCCAGATGTCCTGTTCGCTGGCCTCCGGATTGGCGAGCAGCAGGTTGGAGCGGATGCTCTCGTGGAAAAGGTGCCCGTCCTGCGTGACCATGCCCAGGGCGGAACGCATGCCCGCGAAGCTGAGGTCCCGGACGTCCGTCCCGGAGAACGTGACGGCACCGGCGTCGACGTCGTAAAGCCGGGAGAGCAGCTGGGCAATCGTCGACTTCCCGGCTCCGGAACTGCCCACCAGGGCAACCGTCTGGCCGGGTTCCACCCGGAATGAGACTCCGTGCAGCACATCTTCCCCGCCCCGGGTGTCCAGGACCGCCACGTCCTCCAGGGATGCGAGGGAAACCTTGTCCGCCGTCGGGTAGGCAAAGCTCACCTCGCTGAACTCCACACCCAGCGGCCCGGCCGGCACCGGGGCCGGCTGTTCCTTCTCTCGGATCAGCGGCTTGAGGTCGAGGATTTCAAAGACCCGCTCAAAGCTGACAACCGCGCTCATGATCTCCACCCGGGCATTGGCCAGCGAGGTCAACGGGGCGTACAGACGGGTCAGCAGCAGCGCCAGGGTCACGACGTCGCCCGCATTCAGCGTCCCGGTCATGGCCAGGTAGCCGCCCAGCCCATAGACCAGGGCCAGCGCGAGGGCAGAGACCAGGGTCAGTGCCGTCACGAAAATGGACTGCATCATCGCTGTCTTCACGCCGATGTCCCGCACCCGGGCGGCGCGCACTGCGAACTCGGTGGATTCCTGGTCCGGCCGGCCGAACAGCTTCACCAGGGTGGCTCCCGGAGCGGAGAACCGCTCGGTCATCTGGGACCCCATGGAGGCGTTGTGGTTTGCCGCTTCCCGGCGGAGCGCAGCCAGCCTGCCGCCCATCCGGCGTGCCGGAATGAGGAAAACAGGCAGCAGGAGCATCGCCAGCACCGTCACCTGCCAGGAGGTCGTGAGCATCACGATCAGGGTCAGCACCAGCGCCACAACGTTGCTGACCACCCCGGAGAGGGTGCCGCTGAACGCCTGCTGCGCGCCAATCACATCGTTATTCAGCCGGCTGACCAGCGCACCGGTGCGGGTGCGGGTGAAAAAGGCGATCGGCATCCGCTGCACGTGGTCGAAGACGGCGGTCCGCAGGTCCAGGATCACCTGCTCGCCGATCCGGGAGGAGAACCACCGGGTGGCCAGTGAAACGCCGGCGTCAGCAACGGCCACCACGGCGATCAGGCCCGCCAGCCACAGCACCCTGTCCACGGCCGTTCCCGCGACAATCGCATTAACTACTTCGCCGGCCAGGACCGGCGTTGCGACGGCCAGGAACGCCCCGCCGGTGGAGAGCAGCAGGAACCCGATGAGCTGCCGCCGGTAGGGAGACGCGAACGCGAGGATCCGTTTCAGCGTTTCCCGGGAAATCTTGTTGTCTGATCCTTTGGCGGTGGAGATCTTGTAGAGGGAACTCCAGGCCGCGCCTTCCATACTCATATGACGGTTTCCTTACGTAACGGCACCCTCCAGCTTAGGCGCTGGCGCAGTCCATCCACTGCGGGGCATAACGGCCTGGTCCAGCGGCGAATTCCCAGGCGCAGACACGCGCGTCATCTGTGTCCACTACCACGGGAAACCGGGCTTCTGCTGGGATACACTGCAAACGGTCCGCAACCGGCCGGACACACAGAACGAAAGGCACCTATGCCTACGGCGCCGACCTCCCAGGGCTCCTTCACGGACAGCCGCAGCGATGACCTCCCGGCGCTGGTGGCGGTCAGTGACTCCGGCCTTCGGGCGGCGGTTGAGGAAGCACTCTCGCTGGCTCAGCTGCGTCCGGTGTCCGCCGGCAGCGGGCCGGATTCCACGTTTCCCGTCCTCGCCGTCGTTGACACCGCAGCCGTGGAAGCCGCCGGACCGGATCTACGCAGGTGGCTGCTTCCGTCTGCCGAGGGGTCCGGGCCCCCGGTCATCCTGATCACGCCCGGTGAACTGCTCGACGTCGAGGACATGGTCCGGCGCGGGATCACCGATTTTGTGCTCAGCCCCCTCACGGGCAATGAACTCGCGTATCGGGCCGCCCTGATCCGTGCGGAGTCGCTGGCCCTGCGCCGGCGCCGGGAAGCCAACAACCTCCTGCGCGGAAAAACACGGGTGATCTCGGCTGCAGTGCGCGCCACGAACGACCCGGACATCATGGCTGAGGCTGTGGTCTCCGGCCTGGGCGATGCCTTTGGGGCGGACCACGTTCTGCTGACCATTTTCCCGGATGAGCGGGTGCCGGAGCTGAAGAACACCTGGAGCCGTCCGGGTGCGGAAGCCTCCATTCCTGCTCCGGATCCCGAGCAGGCAGCCGCCGTTGCCGATCTTTTGTGGGACAGCGGCAAAATGCTTGCAGCGCGGGACCACCGTGACCCGGAGTGTGACACCCATCCCATTCTCCATCCGGCACCCCTGGCTGCGGGGCTGCGCACGTCCGTGATCGTTCCGCTGGGCCACGGTGACCGTCCCTTCGGCATTATCTGGCTGGCGGGAGAGAACGCGGCCCGCATCTGGACGCCCACCGAGCTCGCTCTGATCCAGCACGTCAGCGGCAACCTGGCCCACGGTTTGGTCCAGGGGCACCTGATTACTGCGCAGCGGACCGTCCTGACCCGGCAGCGGGAGCTTGACCGGGAGAAAACGGACTTCGTGGCAACTATCAACCACGAGCTCCGGACCCCGCTGACCTCGATCACCGGTTACCTGGATCTGATCCTGGATGGCTCCGGCGGCGGGATCTCCCCCGAGACCGCACAGATGCTGGAAATCGTGGGCCGTAACGCCAACCGGCTCAACCACCTCATCGGTGATCTGCTCACCATCTCGCGCAGCGACGCCGAAGAAGTCCGGCTGGACGTGGAGGAAATTGTCCTGCAGGATCTGCTGGAACAGGTCATCGCTTCTCTGACACCTGCTGCAGCGAGCCGCAGCATCGACCTCTCGCTGGCTTGTGA
The DNA here is from genome assembly GCF_023167125.1 of Arthrobacter sp. Helios. Classification (NCBI taxonomy): domain Bacteria; kingdom Bacillati; phylum Actinomycetota; class Actinomycetes; order Micrococcales; family Micrococcaceae; genus Arthrobacter; species Arthrobacter sp. Helios. Next base: position 113,704 of record NZ_CP095402.1, on the reverse strand, counting down.
GGACGAAGGGCTTCGGCTGGACGGGGACAGGGAACAGCTGGAACGGGTCTTCACGAACCTGGCCTCCAACGCGGTGAAATTCACCCCGGTCAACGGCTCGGTCCGGCTGCTTGCGGACCTGGTTCCGGGCACGGACGGTGCACCGGCAATGGTGCGTGTCCGGGTCCAGGATACGGGCATCGGTATTCCGGCGGAGGACCAGCCCAAGCTGTTCAGCCGGTTCTTCCGGGCTTCCAACGCGACGGCTGCGGCTATCCCCGGCACCGGGCTGGGCCTGGCAATCGTCCAGGACATGATCCACCAGCACGGCGGGCGGATCACGCTGAAGTCCGCCGTGGGCGAGGGCACCTGCGTAGAAGTACTGCTGCCCAGCGGCTAGGCGTCCGCCCCGGCGCCGGCGGTCACTGAAGACTTCGCCTCAATGCGCTCCGGGAAGGCGTAGCAGTTCAAGGATGTCCCGCGACTGAAGCCCACGAGTGTCATCCCGGCATCCCGGGCCAGGTCCACGGACAGTGCAGAGGGCGCCGAGACGGCTGCGAGGACGGGAATACCCGCCAGCTGCGCTTTTTGAACAAGTTCAAAAGACGCCCTGCCCGATACCTGAAGCACGGTCCCACGCAGCGGCAGAAGTCCCGCGCGCAGCGCCCACCCCACCACTTTGTCCACCGCATTGTGCCGGCCGACATCTTCCCGCAGGCACAGCAGCTCGCCTTCGGCGCTGAACAATCCCGCGGCATGCACGCCGCCGGTCTTCTCAAAGAGTGCCTGGTGGTCACGGAGCTTGTCCGGCAACGAGGCCAGCACCTCGAGCGGAACCCGGACGCCGTCGTTGGCGACGTCGAAATGCGAAGACTTGCGGACTGCCTCAATGGACGCCGTTCCGCAGATGCCGCAGGAACTCGATGTGTAGACGTGCCGTTCCATGCCGGTGTCCGGAAGCGGGGTCCCGGGGCGCAGCTGGACGTCGACGACGTTGAACGTCTGCTGCCCTTCCTCGTCCACCCCGGCGCAGTAGCGCAGGCTGATGAGCTGCCCGGCCTCCCAGATGACTCCCTCAGAGACCAGGAAACCTGCCACCAGGTCGAAATCGTCGCCGGGGGTCCGCATGGTCACTGTGAAGGACCGTCCCTCGAAACGGATCTCCAGTGGTTCCTCACCTGCTAATACGTCATCGCGCCGGCTGATCGTGCCATCCGTGCGGAAGCGCGTGACGCGGCCACGCCGTGAAACCCGTCCCATGCCATAGCTCCTTGATAAGTCCTAGACTGGCCCTAGCAACAGACTAGGTGATTTCCTACACAAGGACGTGGTGGCTGTGCCAAGCAAGGCTCCGAAAGATGGAATCGACGAATCCCAGCTGCGGATCGGTGAACCGAAAACCCATGCTGTCGGTCTGCCGGCCGTCATCAATTCCCTCCGCCTCTCCTTCGACCAGATGGGGCCGCTGCGCAGTGCACAGACGCTGCTGCAGGTTAACCAGAAGAAGGGCTTTGACTGCCCCGGGTGCGCCTGGCCTGAGGGAGACAAGCGGCATGCCGCGGAATTCTGTGAAAACGGCGCCAAGGCCGTCGCGGAGGAAGCCACCAAGCGCCGGGTTCCGCCGGAGTTCTTCGCCCGGCATTCGGTAGCGGACATGCTGGCGAAGGACGACTACTGGCTGGGCCAGCAGGGCCGTCTCACCCACCCCATGCTGCTCGACGCCGGCGCTGCGCATTACCGCCCGGTCACCTGGGACGATGCCTACGACATCATCGTCGAAGAGCTCGCGGCCATGGACTCTCCCGACCAGGCCGTGTTCTACACCTCCGGGCGCACCTCCAACGAGGCAGCGTTCCTCTACCAGCTGATGGTCCGGGGAATCGGCACCAACAACCTGCCGGACTGCTCCAACATGTGCCACGAGTCCTCCGGTTCGGCCCTCACCGAGACCCTGGGCATCGGCAAGGGCACCGTCAGCCTGGACGACGTCCAGAGCTCGGAACTCATCATCGTGGCCGGACAGAATCCCGGCACAAACCATCCGCGGATGCTCACGGCCCTGGAACGCGCGAAGAAGAACGGGGCCACCATCATCGCGGTGAACCCGCTGCCCGAGGCCGGGCTGCTCCGGTTCGACAACCCGCAGAAGGCATCGGGCCTCCTGGGCACCAGGTTCGGCGGCGGCACCCAGCTCGCTGACGACTTCCTGCAGATCCGCCTCGGTGGGGACCAGGCACTGTTCCAGGGCCTGGGCAAGTACCTGCTGGAGCAGGAGGAAGAGCACGGCAACGTCTTCGACCACCAGTTCATCAACTCCTACACCGACGGACTGGACGGGTACCTTGCGGCCATCCGCCATGTGTCCTGGGAAGAAATCTGCAAGGCCAGCGGCCTGACCCGTACCCAGATCGAGTCGGCCGGAGCGCGCATGATTGCCGCGAAGTCCACCGTGGTCTGCTGGGCCATGGGCCTGACCCAGCACAAGCACTCCGTGCCCATGCTCCGCGACGTCGTCAACGTCCTGCTGCTTCAGGGCAACATGGGACGTCCCGGGGCCGGTGTCTGCCCGGTCCGTGGCCACTCCAATGTCCAGGGTGACCGGACCATGGGCATCTTCGAGCGGATGCCCGAGGCCTTCCATGACCGGCTTGACGGCGAGTTCGGCTTTGCGTCCCCGCGCAGGCACGGTTTTGACACCGTCAACGCGATCCGCGCCATGCGGGATTCCAAGGTCCGCGTATTTATGGCCATGGGCGGGAACTTCATCCGGGCCACGCCGGACTCCGACGTCACGGAAGAGGCCCTGCGCAACACCGCACTGACCGTGCAGGTATCGACGAAGCTGAACAAGTCACACCTGGTTCACGGGCGGCGGGCGCTGATCCTGCCGGCACTTGGCCGCACGGACAGGGATGCCCAGGCCGGCGGCGACCAGCGGGTCACCGTGGAGGACTCCATGAGCGCGGTCCACGCCTCCCAGGGCAGGCTGGACCCGCCCGGGCCGCAGGTACGGTCGGAGGTCGCCATCGTGTGCGAGCTCTCCGAGCGGCTTTTCACCGGGACCCGGGCTCCGTTCCGCTCGAACGCCCCGAAGCTGGACTGGATCGCCGCCCGGGCTGACTACTCGGTGATCCGCCGCCACATCGAAAACGTGATCCCGGGCTTTGAAGGATTCGAAGGCAAGCTCAAGCGCGGCGGCGGAGGATTCGTGCTCCCCAACGGCCCGCGGGACGGCCGCAAGTTCGCCACGGCCACCGGTAAGGCCCGTTTCACGGCAAATGAGCTGCAGTACCCGAAGGTTCCCGAAGGCAGGCTCATCCTGCAGACACTGCGTGCACATGACCAGTACAACACCACGATCTACGCCAAGGACGACCGTTACCGCGGCATCTACGGCGGGCGCCGCGTTGTGTTCGTCAACGCCGAGGACCTGGCTGCGGCCGGCCTTCAGGACGGAGACCTGGTCGACATGGTCTCGGAGTACGAGGACGGCGTGGAGCGCAGGGCAGAGGGTTTCCGGGCCGTCGCCTACAGCACGCCCGTCGGCTGTGCTGCCGCCTACTACCCGGAGGCGAACGTGCTGGTGCCGCTGGACTCCGTCGCCGATGTCAGCGGCACCCCCACCTCCAAGTCGGTGATTATCCGGCTGGAGCCTGCCGCACCTGCCATGGCAGGGGAAGCGCGGTAACTGTCTCATCCGCGGTGCAGCCGGCTTCGGGGATCACCATTACGGCGTCGGCGTCCGCCAGGCCGCGGAGCATCCCGGAACGGTAATACTGCGACGGCACGGAGCGTCCGTCCTGGATCCGGCTCGGAACCAGCCGGGTCCGGCCGGGCAGCGGATCGATGTCGACGCCGGCCAGGACGTGGCGCTCCCTGGGGAACTCCTCACCCCGCAGCCCGGCCAGCAGCGGCTGCAGCACGGTGAACACTGCCATCATGGCAGCGAGGGGGTTCCCGGGCAGCGCCACAACGAACCGTCCGTCCGGCAGGCGGGCCAGCAGGGTGGGATGGCCGGGACGCATCGCGATCCCGTCGATCAGCAGTTCAGCATCAACTTCGCTGAGCGCACGCCGCAGATGGTCTGCAGCGGAGGTCCCCGTGCCGCCGGTGGTCACCAGCACGTCCCCGGAGGACATGGCCAGCGATGCTTCGTCGACGGCGTCGGTGCTGAGCGCGGCAATAACGTCGTCCAGCCGGTCGGCGAGGCGGCAAACGGCGTCGACCCGGCCTCCCAGCATGCCGATCAGCTGCGGCATCTGCGGCCCGAAAGTGTCCCGGACCTGGCCCGAGTCCGGCAGCCCGGCTTCGATCACTTCATCACCGGTCAGCAGCAGGGACACGCGCGGAGCACGCAGCACTGGCAGGGTGTCGTGACCGCAGACAGCGGCCAAGGCAATATGCGCCGGGTTCAGGACTGTCCCGGCAGGAATGACGGTCTCCCCCGCTGCTGCTTCTTCTCCTGCCGGCCGGATGTGCTCTCCCGGGCGTGGCTCGTCGCTCCGGGCCGAGGGCCCCGGAACCAGTGTTGCGGGTTCCTCCGTGCTCAGCTGGCCGTGTTCTGAACGCAGGACGGCTTCTCCTCCCGCAGGAACCAGTCCGCCGGTAAGGATGGGTACCGCTTCGCCGGGCTGCAGCGGCCGGCGGCCCGACTCTTTGTGGATCTGCCAGCGTTCGTGCTCGGGTTCCTCGGAGCTGACGATTTTCCAGGGCGGCGGGCCGGCCACGGCCCAGCCGTCCATGGCCGAGGAGGCATAGTGCGGAACCGGCTGGAGAGCGGGGGCATCCACCGCCAGGGTCAGCCCCAGTGCCTCCGCGAGCGGGACGGTCTCAAACGGCAGCGGACGGGCCGCTGCGTAGGCCGCTTTGCGGGCCTGGTCCCAGGAGGTGTTGGGCTGCAGCGGAAGGATTACCGGCACCGGCCCGTTCACTTGCCTGCCTCCGGAGCGGCGGCGTCGCATTCCCGTTGGGCCGCGCGGATAGCCGCGCGCATGGCGAGGTTCTCGTCGGCTTGTCCGCTGCCCGCGGCCAGGCCGGCGGCGAGGCCCGCGATGAACGTCGTCAGCGGCGCCGCTGGACGGACAACGTTATGGGCTGCTGCCGCCGCGAGGTCCAGGACGGCGTCAATGTCGACTGCTGTTCCCTCAAGCTCCAGGGACCGCAGCAGCTGCTGCGTCCAGGCCTCAAGCGTTTCCTGCTGGCTTCCCATCATGGCTCCTTTTGTTCCTGGGCGTCGCTGCGGAACCGGCAGGGTCTCAGGCAGTGCGGTTGCCCGGCCTGATCCCCCACTTTCCGGCATCAGCCCAGGTGTCCACATCAGCGGTGCTTCCCTCCGGCACGGCAACCACTCTCCACTGCACCCTAGCAAGGAGGCGGAACATTGATAGATTCTCCAGGCTGCCGGGCTGTCCGCCCACGGCAGTGCGCAAGTCGCCGGTCCGGTACAGGGCTGCCAGGGGCTGCAGTGAACCGCTGCTGTCCTTCGCCATGATGGACTGGCCTGCTTCACCGGCGGCCTCGGCAAGAAGCGCCCGGACAGCGCCGCCGGCGTCGGGCATGTCGCATGCCAGCACCAGGGTCCAGGGCGGCGCCGGATCGCCGGCACCGGGGACAGGCTCAGCGCTCCCGGCGGTATCGGTGCCGTAGAGGGCGGTCACGGCAGCCCCGACGGCGGCAGCGGGACCCGCGAAGGCCGGCTCCTCGCGGACAAAGAAGCAGTGCGGGGGTACGGCGTGCAGGGCAGCTTCCAGCTGTGCGGGCCCGGCGATGGCGACGCTGCGGGCCTGGCGGACAGTGCCCAGCGTGCGTTCGAGCAGGGTTTGTCCGTCAATCCGGAGTTCGGCCTTGGGCACTCCACCCAGCCGCGAGGACCTCCCGCCGGCAAGGATGATGGCGTTGAAGGCGGGTGGCTGGGCGGCGGCAGGCGCCATCAGGCAGCCGTATCGCCGAGGAAAGGACTCCATTGCGCCGCCGGCTGTTCGAGTTCACGGATCTGCCAGCGGGCACCGATCGGCGGCCGTGGCGTAAACCGCAGCTTCCAGCCGAGCTGGTTCAATGTTTTGTCCCCCTTGTTGTTGTTGCAGCGCAGGCAGCACGCGACCAGGTTCTCCCAGCTGTCTTCACCACCCCGGGATTTGGCCACTACGTGGTCCACGGTCGATGCCTGTTTGCCGCAGTAGGCGCAGGAATGACCGTCGCGCCGCAGGACCCCCCTGCGGGTGGCAACGGTCTCCGCACGGTAGGGAATGTTGACGTAGCGGTTTAGCAGGATGACCGAGGGCCGTCCAAAAACATCGGCCGGGCTGACCACCGGCACGCCGCTCTCGGCCAGCACGCTCGCTTTCCCGGTCAACACCAGGACCAGCGCGCGCCGGAAGGTGACAACTGCCAGCGGTTCGTAGCCCGCATTCAGAACCAGCGTTCGCATGCACGTTCCTCTTCGCCTGCCCGCGGGCCCGGCGAGAGAAAAAGTTCACCGGCACACTGCGGTACTTCGAATCTTCATTGCAAGGGTAAGCCGGGACCGGGGATTCCCGCTATTTATCGGCCGCGAAACTCCGGATGCGCTGCACCCCTGTGTGCCGGAAGCAGCAGGAAACAACAAAGGACCCTCCCACAGGGGAGGGTCCTTTGGCGAACTGTGTCAGGTTCTGGGTTTGCTGCTAGCCGCCTACGCGGATGTATACGCCGCCGGAGCCAAGCTCGGCCGGAGCAACAACCGTCTGGTTGCCGAAGAAGCCACCGTGGACGGCCTGTCCGTTGCCCACGTAGACAGCAATGTGGGCCATGCCCATGCCGCCGTCTGCGTAGTAGATCAGGTCGCCGGGAATTGCTTCAGCGGCACTCAGGGTGCGGCCGAGGGAGAGGTAACCCGCCGGCCATCCGTGGAAGTTGATCCCAGCTGCTGCCAGCGCGTTTGTCGCGAGCATGGTGCAGTCCTGCATCACGCCGAGCTGGGCGTAGGCAGCTGCTGCGATGGTGGCGGCGGTCCCGGAGGAGGCAGCCGGGGCAGCGGAAGCCGCCGGAGCGGCCGCTGCCTGGGCCGTTGCCGCCTGGGCCGGAGCATCGGCTGCAGGGGTGTTGATTTCCTGCGACTGCACGGTCACGGTCTCGGCTACAGGCGCTTCGGCCACAATAACGCCCGGGACCGGAGCGAACTTGAGCTCAGGGCCTACGGCATCTGCGGGAACCTGCAGCGGAATGGAGGACAGATCCAGCTTGCTGGTCTGCACATCGCGGGACAGTTCCGGTGCCGCAGCATTTGCGGCGACGCCGGTGCTCAGCACCAGCCCGGAGGCGGCGGCGATAACGGCGGCCTGGCGGCCCACCGTTCCCGCATTGGAAGTGACGGCGTCGGCCAGTGCAGTCAGCGAGCTGGTGCGCTGGACGGGCGCACGGTGACGGGCGCGCTCAGTTGTCGAGGTCATGACGGTGTGCTCCGTTTATCTGGCAGCGTCAGCTGACGCGGACGAAGCTTGCGCCGGGAAGGTCGGACAGGGAGTGGAGGCCGGTGTTCATGCCGTTGAGGCCACCGCTGATGACCTGGCCGTTGCCGACGTAGATCGCGACGTGCCCACCGGTGATAACCAGGTCTCCGGCCTGCGGGGTGCCAACTACGGAGCCGAAGGCGTAGAACTGGCTCGGGGCGAGGTCACCAACGGACTTGCCGACGGAGCGCAGGGCCTTTTCGACCATTGCGGTGCAGTCCTGCGCCACGCCGATCTGTGAGTAAGCGGAGGCAACCAGGCCTGCAGCAACGCCGCTGGCGCTGACTTCGGGAGCAGCTGCTGCCGGTGCGGAGGAGGCGGTGGTGACGCCGGAAGCGGCCGGTGCCGGTGCGGCTGCGGCCTGCTGGGCGGCGTATGCCTCCTGCTGGGCGGCAACAGCAGCAGCGGCTTCTTCTGCCGCGGCAAGCTCGGCTGCTGCAATCTGTGCGCGGGTTTCGGCCCCGGAGAGCGATCCCGCAAGGGGAGCTACCGGAAGGTCGAAGGGTGCCTGCTCGGAGACCGTCACGGTCCCGTTGGAGGTCACAACGTTGAGGGGAGTTGATTCAAGGGCCTGGCGGTCGGTGGAAACCGGTGCGGCCTGTGCCGGCAGGCCAGCGGCCAGAACAAGGCCGGAAGCTGCGACGACGACGGCGGCCTGGCGGCCGACGGTACCTGCGTTGGCGGTTACGGCCTTGGAGAAAGCCGTAAGCGGGCTGGATTGAACCGAGGCAGCACGATGGCGGCCGGAATTGATTGATGACACAGTTTTTGCCTCTCCCAATGCCTACGAGGTGAGCTGTCGGATTCGGATGGGAGTCACCCGGTTGCTGGACCGCTAAGTCCGGCAACTTAACCCCTAGGGCTTCTTGCGAAACCCGAAATTGGTTCCCCCGCCTCTGCCATGCGATTTTGCGAACGGATCTCAAACGGTGGCAGAGCTCGGCGATCTGTTTGAGAGTGCCTGATCTTTGGCCAATCAGGCACGGTGACGAGAATATAACAACATCAAGGAAATGTCACGCTCAGGTCACGAAAGGGTGTTGGAGCGGTCACAACCAGCCGAGAGGGTCGACAGGCGTGCCGTTTACGAGTACCTCAAAATGCAGGTGACAGCCCGTGGAGGCGCCCGTGGTGCCGCTGGCTCCCACCAGGTCCCCGCGCTGGACTTCGTCGCCCACAGAGACGCTGATGGCCGACAGGTGGTTGTAGGTGGTTTCCACACCGTTGCCGTGGTCCACCACCACACGGTTCCCTCCGCCGTAGGCATGCCAGCCGGCAGACTTGACCTTGCCGCTGGCGGCGGCGCTGACTTCCGTGCCGCAGGCCGCGGCGAAGTCCTGCCCGGTGTGCAGCTCGCCTGCTGCTCCGGTGATCGGGCTGACCCGGTACCCGAAGGAAGAGGTCTGCACCAGTTCGGAGTCCAGCGGAGTGGCGAGAGTGCCCTGCGCGGCTCCCGGCGTGACGTCCGTGCCGGCGACAGTGAGTCCCTGCAGTTTCGCATCCGGATCGAACTTGCTGGTCAGTGCGGCCCGGTCAAACTCCACGGTGGCGTTGGGATCAGCCGAAACCGGGGCCGGAGCCGCGGCGGGCTCCTGTGCCGGCAGAGGATCCACGGCCGCCGCGGTCGTCGGAAGCGCAACGGTCAGCACCAGCCCGGAGGCGGCAGCGGTGATGGCAAATTTCTGGGCTGATCCCCCCAGCGGGCGGCGGACAGGTTCAGCGCGGCGCCGGCCCGTGGACCCGGCGGCAGCGCGTTGACGCAGTGGAGCGGCCGAGGTTTCGGCCCTGCGCCTGCCCGAAGCAGTGTGCTTCGACAAGTGGTTCCCTCTCTACAAAGCCTGCGAAGTTAGCTGTCGGATTCGAGTAGAGAACTCGGCCCACGACGCACAGGGGTATCTGCTGTGCGGATACTCCTGCGCTGCTCGGAGGCTTCACCCCAAGGCAGTGCTGCCACTGCCGGTTGATGGGTCCTCCGCCCCTGCCTGCGAACGGTTGCACCTGCGGTCCAGTGGCAGGGTTAGGCTGTCGGACCGGTGAACGGTGTTGTTGCTGTAGTCAGATGTCACTATAGGGGAAAAATGCTAAAAGATACCATTCCGTTACCGACGGCCAGGCGCCGGCGCAGCCGGCGCTGGCCGCTGCCGGTGAATGGCTGCGGGTTCCGGCGGCAGTGGACCGGCTAGGCCGGTCCGGTGACAAAAACGTGCGCCGCGACTTCGGTGGGCAGCTCCAGCGCACCTTCAATCCCGGGAACACGGACGGAAATGTAGCCTCCGACCACCTCGGCGGTGATCGTGGCACCGGGCCGCAGCCCGGCCTCATCCAGCTGTGCCAGCAGCTCCGGGTCAACCTGGATCGGTTCGGCGAGACGCAGCAGGTTCATCTGCGCCCCGGGGGTGGCTGCACTGACTGCGGAGACCAGGTCCGTGTAGCCGGCGGCCGGGGCCAGGGCGGTGGTTCCACCCAGCGCTTCCAGGCCCGGGATGGGGTTGCCGTACGGCGACTCCGTGGGCTGCCCCAGCAGGTCATAGAGCCGGCGCTCGACGCGCTCACTCATCACATGCTCCCAGCGGCACGCTTCATCGTGGACGTACGCCCAGTCCAGCCCAATCACGTCAGCCAGCAGCCGCTCGGCAAGGCGGTGTTTGCGCATTACCTCCGTGGCGCGCCGGCGGCCCAGTTCGGTCAGTTCCAGCTGCCGGGTTCCCGACACCACAACCAGCCCGTCCCGTTCCATCCGCCCGATGGTCTGCGAGACTGTGGGGCCGGAATGGCGCAGGCGCTCGGCAATCCGGGCGCGCAGGGCCACGATGTTCTCCTCTTCGAGCTCAAGGATGGTTCGAAGATACATCTCAGTTGTGTCGATGAGGTCCGTCATGACCAGCCGCTCCTAGAATTCGTGCGGAAGAAAGGGTTGAAAACCAAGGTGGCACAGACTGCGCCGCAGGTTCGTTTCCACGTTAGCCCATGCCACCAATTCGGGGGCAATTATCCACTTTCACGGCCCGATGCCAACTCCCGTTCATAAATACCGGCGGCAGGGGGCGGAGGTGCAGAATAGAGAAGTATCTACAGCACCCTGCCAATCCGCTTGGAGCAAACAAAAATGGGCGAAACCGCCACGCTTACGATCCCCGCAGAACTTCTTCCCAAGGACGGGCGTTTCGGTGCTGGTCCTTCCAAGGTGCGCCCCCAGCAGATCGAGGCACTGTCCTCGGCCGGCGCCAAGCTCCTGGGTACCTCCCACCGCCAGGCACCGGTCCGGAACCTGGTTGGCTCCATCCGCGAAGGGCTCAGCAACCTGTTCTCCGCGCCTGAAGGATATGAAGTAGTCCTGGGCGTGGGTGGTTCAACAGCGTTCTGGGACATCGCCTCTTTCGGCCTGGTGGAGAACAAGGCGCAGCACCTGTCCTTCGGTGAATTCGGCTCCAAGTTCGCCGCCGCCACCAACAAGGCTCCCTTCCTGGCCGAATCCAGCATCATCAAGGCGGAGCCGGGGACCCGGCCCGAAGCCCGCGCCGAAGCCGGCGTGGATGTCTATGCCTGGCCCCAGAATGAGACCTCCACCGGCGTTGCCGCACCGGTGCGCCGCGTTGCCGGCGCCGATGACGGTTCCCTCGTCCTGATTGATGCCACCTCCGCTGCGGGCGGCCTCGACGTGGACCTCGCCGAGTCGGATGTCTATTACTTCGCGCCGCAGAAGAACTTTGCCTCCGACGGCGGCCTGTGGCTTGGGATGTTCTCCCCCGCCGCGGTTGAGCGCGCTGGCCGGATCAATGCCTCCGGCCGCTGGATTCCCGATTTCCTGAACCTGCAGACGGCGATCGATAATTCTCGTCTCAACCAGACGTACAACACGCCGGCGCTGGCCACCCTGGTGACCCTCAATGACCAGGTCCAGTGGCTCAATGCAAATGGTGGTCTGTCCTTTGCCGCGGGCCGCACGGCGGATTCAGCGGGCCGGATCTACTCCTGGGCCGAGGCCTCGCCGGTAGCGTCCCCGTTCGTAACCCGGCCTCAGGACCGGTCCAATGTCATCGCCACGATCGACTTTGATGATTCGATCGACGCCGCGGCAATCGCCAAGACGCTGCGCGCCAACGGCGTCGTTGATGTTGAGCCGTACCGCAAGCTCGGCCGCAACCAGCTGCGCATTGCCACGTTTGTGGCGATCGAGCCGGATGATGTCAGCGCCCTGCTGAACTGCATCGACTACGTGATCGAGCACTCCTAGGCCTCAAAACAGGCTAAGCACCGGGCAGAACCGACCGGTCACGTCCCGGGACAGGACCCCACGCGCTACTGCGCTTTGGGGTCCTGTTCTGTTTCCCGGCTCGTGACCACCAGCCGGCGGCGCACCGTGCGGTCATAGTGCAGCCGCAGGTGGTGGGACCGCCAGGCCCAGACCAGGCCGATCACGGCGGTGATCAGTCCGGATGCCGCGGCGACCCCCAGGCTCCACCGCGGCCCGAAGGAATTGGAAACCCAGCCGACAATTGGGGCGCCCAGCGGGGTGCCGCCCATAAAGATGGCGAAGTACAGGGCCATGACCCGTCCGCGCATCACCGGCGCCGTCGTCGTCTGCACGTACGCGTTCGCGCTGGTCATCAGGGTGAGGGCAAAAAGCCCGGTGGGGATGAGGGAAAGCGCGAAGATCCACAGCGTTGGCGAGACTGCTGCCACGGCACAGGAGAGGCCAAACGCGCCGGCGGCCCCGAAGATAAACCGAAGCCTTGGTTTGTCCCTGCGTGCGGACAGCAGTGCTCCGGCGACCGAACCAATGGCCATGATCGAGTTGAGCAGTCCAAAGATCCCGGCGTCCTGTCCGAACTCGGTGCGGGCCATCGCTGCGATGTACACGGCGAAGTTCAACCCGAAGGTCCCCACAATGAAAATGGCCACCAAGACCATGATCAGGTCCGGCCGGTACCGCACATATTTCAGTCCGGCACGGATCCGTCCCTTCCCGGCCGGAGCCTTGGGCAGGATCCGCAGTTCTCCGGACCGCATTTTCAGCAGCGCCAGGACCATGGCAGCGAATGTCACGGTGTTGATCAGGAACACCCAGCCGGGACCAACCGCAACGGTCAGCAGGCCGGCCACGGCCGGACCGATCATCCGCGCACCGTTAAAGGAGGCACTGTTAAGCGCGACGGCGTTGGGCAGGTTCTCTTCGCTGACCACTTCGGAGACGAAGCTCTGGCGTGCCGGGGCGTCGATGGCGGAAACAATCCCGAGAGCCAGCGCGAACGCGTAGACATGCCAGAGATGTGCATGGCCGGAAAGCACCAGCAGGCCAAGCCCCGCTCCGAGGGCGGCCATGGCCACCTGTGTGATCAGGAGGACCCTGCGGCGGTCGTAGGTATCCGCAATGAGTCCGGCCCACGGCGCCAGCAGCAGCTGGGGGCCGAGCTGCAGGGCCATCACAATGCCCATGGCTGCCGCATCCTGATTGGTCAGGATGTCGTAGACCAGCCAGTCCTGGGCAGTGCGCTGCATCCAGGTACCAATATTGGAGACCAGTGCCCCCAGGAACCAGATGCGGTAGTTGAAGATGCGAAGCGAACGGAACATATGGGTTCACTCCTCCCTATCGGGATGATGAACCGTGTTCCAAACACTCACCGGTTATTCGTCCTCCATCACTGAAGCCTGGGGTTCGGCAGCCTGTTCAGGTTCCCCGTCTGCCGTTTTCTGCTCACGTTCAGCGGCTGCGTCCGCAGTGGCCTGGGCGGCGGCAGCCTCAGCTGCGGCCTGGGCGGCCTCAGCGGCGACGTCCTCGGGCCTGATCCGTTCGGACCAGGGAACCCATTCCGGTGCCAGCACTGAGTCTGCCGAGGGCAGCAGCCCCACCTCACAGACAGTGGCCACCTTCCCGCGGGGAACGCGGGCCAGAGTGGCGTACCACTGCCAACCACGGTAGCCGGGACGGTTCGCCTGGAACCGGTGGGTTACCAGCCGGTCAGCTTCCGGCACGGCACCAATATGGTCGCCGATCTGGGCTTCGGGAACAACCTCGAGCAGGCCGGCCCGTGCCGTTTCGATGGCGGCAGCCAGCACGGCATCCGGCTTCGTCGGACGGCGGGGTGCCTTCCGGACAGTGGACTTGGCGGGCTGTTCTTCTGGAGCGCTCGTATCGTTGGTGTTCACTCGGAGGTTCTGCCCCTAGGCGTCAAGGTCGTCGGCTACGGCCCGCAGAACCGCGGCGACCTTCGTTGCGTGCTTCTTCTCCGGGTACCTGCCGCGGCGCAGGCCATTGGAAATACCATCCAGCAGTTTAATCAGGTCTTCCGTAATCACTGCCATGTCATCCGCAGGCTTGCGGGTGGCCTTAACCACCGACGGCGGCGCCTCCAGGATCCGGGCGGAGAGCGCCTGCGGGCCGCGGCGGCCGTCTGCCACGCCAAATTCCATGCGTGTGCCGGGCTTCACCTCGGTCACACCGGAGGGAAGCGCTGAGGCGTGCAGGAAAACTTCCTGGCCGTCGTCAGTGGCCAGGAAACCGAATCCTTTGCCAGTGTCGAACCACTTGACCTTGCCGATGGGCACTTCGCTTACCTCGTTCTTGTGTAATGGGTGCGGCGCGCTCGCCCGCACGTTGTTACTGCTTGCCGTACTGCATCTGGGGTGCCTCCGTGCCGCACCGGTACTGGTTACATTAATACGGCACGTCCCGATTACTGCACAGGCCCGCCTGCGGCAACCTGCTGTACCCCGCCGGTAATGGCCGGGCACCTCCAGAGATACTACGGTGAAGTCTGTTCCCTTTAGAATATCCCCTGCCCCGGTTTCTGCCCCCGGACACAGCTTTGTGGGCGTGGAATTTTAGCTGCTAGCGTTTAAGACCATGGAACCCCGCACGCCCGATTCCGGGAAATCAACCGGCCGCACCGCCGATTCCGCGCCTGGAAACACTGATGCCGGCGCGGACACCCCGCCCCGGTCCCACCGGTCCCCGCTGCGGCTGGTTTTGACTGTTGTAGCCGCTGTCCTGGCCGTGGCCGGCGTCGCCAGCCTGGGCCTCCTCCTCCTCGAAGCGCTTCGAGGAGCGGAGATCTGGCCCGGGTTCGCTGCCGGAGCTTTCTACGCCCTGCCCGTCGCGTTTCTCCTGATGGCCGGGCTGGTAATTGACTCAATCGTGCACCGGCGGCGCGGCTAACCCGTTTGTTTTTGGTCCCACTCGGGTAACGTATTGGACGATGTCCGCGATCCGAGCCTTGGCTGAAGACCTTGCAGCGCGCAGTGACGAACAGCTGCGTGAGCTCCTGACCGCCCGGCCGGATCTGGCCCTGCCTCCGGTACCGGATTTCCAGGCCCTGGCGGCCCGTGCGTCAACGCGCATCAGCGTACAACGTGCCCTGGAAAAACTCACCGCTCCGCAGCTGCAGGTCCTGGAAGCACTGGATCTGACCACCAACGAAGATTCCCACCTGAGCACCACGGCGTCCTGGCTCAAGGCCTCCATCGCCGGTTCCACCATCAAGGCCCTGGACTCGATCCTGAGCTATCTGCACAGCCTCGCCCTCCTGCGCCGGGCCACCCCGCATCCGGGCGCCCCAAAGGCCGACGCCGGACGCCGCTTTTATCTGCCCGTCTCCGTTCTGGGGGACGCGCTGGGTGCTTATCCGGCCGGACTCGGGCGGCCTTATTCCACCCTGGCGGCCCAGCAGCCGGAGTTTGGCCAGCGCCTGGTGGGGATCGTCGAGGGGCTGCGCGAGCGCGGACTCCCCCTGGAGAAGGCCGATACTCCGGCAACTGCCGCCCACTCCCTGCATCATCTGGTCTCCGACCCGGCCGGCTGGGAAGCTCTGATCGCTGACGCTCCGCCGCAGACCGAAGACCTGCTCCGGCGCTTCAAGTACTCCCCGGTCGGGACGATCCCCAAGAAGGCCGCGATCAGCCGGGCCGTCCTGGACAACCCCTCCCCCACACCGGTGGAATGGCTCGTGGCGCACGGCCTGCTGGTTCCCCTGGACGCACTGCACGTTGAACTTCCCCGGCCGGTCGGCCAGGCATCGCGCGGACACGTAATCGTCTCGGATTTCCAGCTGGAACCCGTGGCGCCCACACCCCGGCCCGTGCCGCACACGCTGCGGGACAATGCAGCGTTTGGCGCTGTAGCGGAAACCCTCCGCCTGGTCACCGAGCTGCTGGCCCTGGCCAGCACTTCTCCGGTTGGCACCCTGCGGTCCGGCGGGGTCGGGGTTCGGGAGGTCCGCCGGGTCTCGGAAGCCCTGCGGCTGGACATCGGGGCCACCGCCTGGCTGCTGGAGCTGGCGGCGCTCTCCGGGCTCCTGGTCCTCGACGCAGCCACCGCCCGGTGGGGAACGGCCGAGAATGACTGGCTGACACTGGACCGGGAACAGCAGTGGCGCCGTCTGGTGGAGTCCTGGCTGGAAGCGGAACGGGCGCCTTCGCTCGTGGGCGGACCGCTGCCCGGCGGAGGATCCCTGAATGCCCTCGCCGGAGAACTCTCCCGCCCCGACGCGCCGCTGGTGCGGCGTCGGACACTGGAAATGCTCGCGGTGCTCACCGCGGACGGCGGCGACAGCCAGGAAGCGCACTCCGGTGCCTTCGACGTCGAAGATCTGCTCAGCGCCCTCACCTGGCACCAGCCGCGGCTGCAGCGGCGGTTCGCCCGCCTGGTTCCCGGGATCCTGAAGGAAGCCGCCCAGCTCGGGCTGATCGGTTCCGGAGCCCTGACCGAACTCGGTGAGGCAGTTGCTGCGTCGGATTTCGAGCGGGCCACCAGCCGGCTGCGCGAAGCCCTGCCGGAACCGCTCAGCTCCTTCCTGCTGCAGGCTGACCTCACCGCTGTTGCACCCGGCTACCTGGAGCCGTCAGTAGCCCGTCAGCTGGCGCTGATCTCCACCCCCGAGGGCCAGGGGCCGGCGGCGATCTACCGGTTCTCTGCCGATTCCATTCGGCGGGCACTGGACGCAGAGATGGATGCGGCGTCCATCCTGGAGTTCCTGGCCCATTATTCCGCCACGGAAATTCCCCAGCCGCTGCGGTACCTGGTGGAAGATACCGCCGCCCGGCACGGACGCCTGCGCATCGGGGCGGCGTGGAGCTACCTGCGCAGTGATGACGAAACCGGGCTGAACGCCCTGATGGCCGATCCGCGCTCCGCGTCCCTCGGACTGACCCGGCTTGCACCGACGGTGATCTCCTCAGCAGCGACGCCCCAGGAACTGGCTTTAGCGATCCGGGACCTGGGCTACGCCCCGGTGATGGAGGGCCGGGCGCGCGAAGCGAACGGCTCGCATGCCCGCCCGCCGGTGCCGGCGCCGTCGTCGTCCCGCACCCGGGTGAACCAGTGGGAACTGAGCGGCTCCGACATCGACGCGCAGCTCGCCGCCCTGCGCGGCCGCGGTCCCGCCGGCGCCCCGAAACACGACGAGTCGATGCCGCTTGTGGGACTGGAAACCCTGCGCACGGCCATCCGGACCAAGAGTTCAGTCCGTATGGGCGTGGTGGACAGCCAGGGGAATGAGCGGCAGGAGATCTTTGTTCCCCTCTCAGTGGGCGAGGGCCGGGTACGGGTCTTCGATCCGCGGCGCGACGTTGAGCGCGTAGTGTCAATACATCGGATAATGGACGTGGAAATAGTGGAGGGCAGCCCGGCACATGGTTGACGGACCTTTGATTGTCCAGAGTGATAAGACCATCCTGCTGGAAGTGGACCACGAACAAGCCCAGGAAGCGCGCCATGCGATCGCCGCTTTCGCGGAGCTGGAACGGGCCCCGGAACACATCCACAGCTACCGGCTGACACCGCTGGGCCTGTGGAACGCCCGGGCCGCGGGGCTGGATGCGGAGCAGGTGCTGAACACGCTGCTGACCTACTCCCGCTTCCCGGTACCGCACTCGCTGCTGATCGACATCGAGGACACGATGTCCCGGTACGGCCGCCTGCGCCTGGAGAAGGACCCGCAGCACGGACTGGTGCTGCGGACCAACGACTACCCCGTGCTGGAAGAAGTGCTGCACGCCAAGAAGATCCAGCCGCTGCTCGGGCCGCGGATCGACGGTGAAACCGTGGTGGTGCAGTCGGCCATGCGTGGCCAGCTGAAGCAGCTGCTGCTCAAGCTTGGCTGGCCCGCTGAGGACTTCGCCGGCTACGTTGACGGAACACCCCACCCCATCCTGCTCAACGAGGACGGCTGGGCGCTGCGGCCGTACCAGAAGCTGGCCACGGAGAACTTCTGGGCCGGCGGCTCCGGCGTCGTGGTCCTGCCCTGCGGGGCCGGGAAAACCCTGGTGGGGGCTGCGGCCATGGCCACCAGCTCCACCACCACCCTCATCCTGGTCACGAACACCGTCTCCGCACGGCAGTGGAAGGACGAGCTGCTCAAGCGGACATCCCTGACCGAAGACGAGATCGGTGAGTATTCCGGCGCGGTCAAGGAAGTCCGGCCCGTCACGATCGCCACGTACCAGGTGCTGACGCTCAAGCGCGGCGGGCTGTACCCGCACCTGGAGCTGCTGGACGCCAACGACTGGGGCCTGATCATCTATGACGAGGTCCATCTGCTGCCGGCTCCCATTTTCCGGATGACCGCAGATCTGCAGGCCCGCCGCCGCCTCGGCCTGACCGCCACTCTGGTGCGCGAGGACGGACGCGAGGGCGAGGTCTTCTCCCTCATCGGGCCCAAGCGCTACGACGCGCCGTGGAAGGATATCGAAGCGCAGGGCTACATTGCACCCGCCGACTGCATCGAGGTGCGGGTAGACCTGCCCCGGGACGAGCGGGTTGCCTACGCCATGGCGGAGGACGGCGACAAGTACCGGCTTTGTTCGACCTCGGAAACCAAGTCCAAGGTGGTTGAACAGCTGGTCCACCGCCACGAAGGGGACCAGATCCTGGTGATCGGGCAGTACATCGATCAGCTCGATGAACTCGCCGAACGGCTCGATGCCCCGGTAATCAAGGGCGAGACTCCGGTCAAGGAACGGCAGCGGCTGTTCGCGGCCTTCCGGGAAGGCGAACTCAAAACCCTGGTGGTTTCCAAAGTCGCGAACTTCTCCATCGACCTGCCCGAAGCCTCCGTGGCCATCCAGGTCTCCGGGTCCTTCGGCTCACGCCAGGAGGAAGCACAGCGGCTGGGACGCCTGCTGCGCCCCAAGGCCGACGGCCGGGCAGCGCACTTCTATACCGTCGTCGCACGCGACACCCTGGACCAGGACTTCGCGGCCAAGCGGCAGCGGTTCCTCGCGGAGCAAGGTTACGCGTATTCCATCCAGGACGCGGCGGACATCGGGAAACCGGTCTAGATTAGAAGCGACCGCCTCCATTCCGGGAGCGGGTCCGGCCCATAGCCGTTCCACCGTGGGCCGCCGTTCAGCCCCTTGCCGCGCTTCACCCCGCAGGCACCTAGGGTGCTCGCACTTGGGGTGCTCGCACTTAGGGTGCTCGCACTTGGGGTGCTTGGCAGTCCCACCCCCTTCCGGAGATGCGCCCCCCCCCCCCCCCCCCCCCCCCCCCCCAGCTGCCCCCCCACTGGTCCTGTACCCGCGGGACGGCGCCCGGCTGCCCCAGCGGTCACATTGGATGTTTCCAGCTCCCTTAGAGCTGGTCTACAGACAACGTCCAGCTAAATGTAAGAAACTAGGCGGGTGAACAAATCGTCTGCACCCGAAGCACGCCTCCTTGTTGTCGATGATGAGCCGAACATCCGCGAGCTGCTCTCAACGTCGCTGCGTTTCGCAGGCTTCGACGTCGTCGCGGCCGGAAACGGCAGGGAAGCCCTCGCCGCGGTTGATGAGCACAGCCCGGACCTGGCCGTCCTCGACGTGATGCTGCCTGACATGGACGGTTTCACCCTGACGCGCCGGCTGCGTGCTGCCGGACGCCACTTCCCGGTCGTTTTTCTGACCGCGCGGGATGACACGGAGGACAAGGTCACCGGCCTCACGGTCGGCGGCGACGACTACGTGACCAAGCCCTTCAGCCTCGACGAGGTAGTCGCCCGGATCCGGGCGGTGCTCCGGCGGACCCAGCCGCTGGACGACGATGACGCGGTGATCCGGGTGGAGGATCTGGAGCTCGACGACGATGCGCACGAGGTACGCCGCGGCGGTGTCACGATCGACCTCTCCCCCACCGAGTTCAAGCTGCTGCGTTACCTGATGCTGAATCCCAACCGCGTCCTCTCAAAGGCGCAGATCCTCGACCACGTGTGGGAATACGACTTCAACGGCGACGCCTCGATCGTGGAGTCCTACATCTCCTATCTGCGCCGCAAGATCGACCGCAGCCCGGACGCTCCGGCGCTGATCCAGACCAAGCGCGGCGTCGGCTACCTGCTGCGCACGACGGAGAAGCGCTAAAACGTTGACCCGGCGCTGGAAATCGGCCTCCCTGCGATCACAGCTGGTGGCCATCATGGCCGTGCTGATGGTCGTAACGGTGACCATCACAGGCTTGGCCACCATCTACGTGCTGCGGCAGATCCTCGTCACCCGCCTGGACGCCGACATCCAGGACAACGCCACCGCGATCTCCCGCTACCTCATTTCCGGCGGACCGGCCGCTGACACCTCGCTCTTCCGTTTCTACGGCCTCTACCTCAACGAGGACGGCGAGCACGGCCCGGAGACCCATTCCGAGGACAACTTCGACACCCCAATGCTCGGCACCATCGACTCGGGAACCGTTGACGAGATCAATGGCCGCGGCTTCGACGTCCCCGGCACCGCCCCAGGCAGCAAAGGCTGGCGTGTACAGGTCTTCCACATTGCCAATTTCCCGGGCTCGGTGGCCGTTGCCGTCCCGCTGGACTCGGTGGCCGAGACGGTGGATGAAGCAGCCTCGCTGGTCTTCTCCGTCGGGCTCCTTGGCACTCTTGGTGCCACCGGCATTGCCTATTGGGCTGTCACCCGCCAGTTCCGCCCCCTCAGCCAGGTGGAGAAAACAGCTGCAGCCATCGCTGCCGGAGACCTGTCCCGGCGCGTCGAGGTAGGCAATCCCGCCACTGAGATCGGCCGGCTCTCACGTTCCCTGAACGCCATGCTGGCGCACATCGAAACCGCCTTCGCCGCCCGGACCCAGTCCGAACAGAAGATGCGCCGCTTCGTCCAGGACGCATCCCATGAACTCCGCACCCCCCTCGTCACCATCCGCGGTTTCTCCGAGCTCTACCGGCACGGGGCGCTGCAGAAACCCGAGGATGTGGAGGCGGCAATGGGCCGGATCGAGAGTGAGGCGAAGCGGATGGGCCAGCTCGTCGAGGACCTCCTGACGCTGGCCCGGGTCGATGAACAGCGTCCGCTGGAATACCGTCCCGTGGACCTCATGATCCTGGGCAATGACGCCGCCCTCGATGCCAGGGCCAGTGCGCCGGACCGGGAGATCACGGTTGTCGGGCTGGGTGGCAGCTCCCCGCGAAGCGCACCCACCATGGGCGATGAAGCCCGGCTCCGGCAGGTTGTGGCCAATCTGATGACCAACGCCCTGCGCTACACACCGGCAGGCTCACCCATCGAAGTGGCCGTCGGCGTCGCCCCGGTGATCCATGACCGCATGGACGCCGTGCTGGAAGTCCGCGACCACGGTCCGGGTATTTCCGACGAAGACGCCGCGAGGGTTTTCGAGCGTTTCTACCGGGCGGATTCTTCGCGTTACCGGGAAACGGGCGGGACCGGACTCGGCCTGGCCATCGTTGCAGCTCTGGTGGCCCAGCACGATGGCACCGTACGGCTGACGGAGACGGAGGGCGGCGGCGCCACCATGTCCATCCGGCTCCCCTACCAGCCGCCGGACAACATTCCGGACCATGAAGACGACGGCGGCACGGGCGGGACATCGGCGGACAGCCAGGTGGGCAGCGCGCCCGGCGCCGGGGAAGACACCGCTGACCGGAACATCGACGCGCCCCGCAGCCCGGACCCCGGCGCCTCGGCGAACCGAAACCCGGCAGCAGGGGAAGAACCCCCGCACCAGCAGTAGTCCGTGCCGGGCCGTGAGGTTCGCTCCTCCACACCCTGTTCCACAGCTCCCATACCGGCGGCTGATCCACAGCCCTGCGCGCAGCCTCCGCTGCCGGGCTCCCCGGCCTAGGATCTGGGCAGGACCGCACCCGGCGGACCAAAAGGACTGGAGGGGTTCCATGGCGGGTTTTTACGTAGACAGTGACATCCTGGCGGCCAAGAGTGCTGAGGTACGCGGCACCATCGATCGTTTGCAGGCGGACGTCAACATTATGCAGGCCGGGCTCCAGTCACTGGGTGAATCCTGGCAGGGGCAGGCATCGGCAAACTTCCAACTGCTGATCAGCGATTGGCGTGCGACGCAGGCAAGGGTGGAGGAGTCCCTGGCCAGCATCAACCAGGCACTGGCGTACGCCTCGGCCCAGTACGCGGACACGGAGGCCGCCAACACCGCGCTCTTTATGCGCTGAGCGGCCCGCAGAGGGGCTGTTTAGCAAACACGAAAGGGCGCGGTACCCAACGGGGTACCGCGCCCTCTCGGCGTTTTGTGACGCTCACCGGCTCTCGCCGGCGGGGGTGGGGACTAGAAGCCGCCCATACCGCCCATGCCGCCCATTTCGTCGCCGCCGCCCATAGCCGGAGCAGCCTTCTCAGGCTTATCGGCTACAACGGCTTCGGTGGTCAGGAACAGGCCGGCAATGGAAGCCGCGTTCTGCAGTGCAGAGCGGGTTACCTTGACCGGGTCGTTGACGCCGGCTGCCAGCAGGTCTTCGTACTCGCCGGTGGCCGCGTTCAGGCCGAAACCTTCGGGAAGGCCGCGGACCTTGTCAGCGACAACGCCCGGCTCGAGGCCGGCGTTGAAGGCGATCTGCTTCAGCGGAGCGTCGATGGCAACCTTGACGATGTTGGCGCCGGTTGCTTCGTCGCCTTCGAGCTTCAGGTTGGCGAATGCCTTCTGGCCAGCCTGGATCAGTGCAACGCCGCCGCCGGCAACGATGCCTTCCTCGACTGCTGCCTTGGCGTTGCGCACAGCGTCCTCGATGCGGTGCTTGCGTTCCTTGAGCTCAACCTCGGTTGCCGCACCGGCCTTGATGACTGCAACGCCGCCGGCCAGCTTGGCCAGGCGCTCCTGCAGCTTCTCGCGGTCGTAGTCGGAATCGGAGTTCTCGATCTCGGCACGGATCTGGTTGACGCGGCCTGCGATTTCGTCGGCGTCGCCGGCACCCTCAACGATGGTGGTCTCGTCCTTGGTGACAACAACCTTGCGTGCCTTGCCCAGCAGGTCCAGCGTGGCGTTCTCGAGCTTGAGGCCAACTTCCTCGGCGATGACCTGGCCACCGGTGAGGATGGCGATGTCGGCCAGCTGTGCCTTGCGGCGGTCACCGAAGCCCGGAGCCTTGACGGCAACGGACTTGAAGGTGCCGCGGATCTTGTTGACAACCAGGGTGGCCAGGGCTTCGCCCTCAACGTCTTCGGCAATGATCAGCAGCGGCTTGCCGGACTGCATGACCTTTTCGAGGACGGCAACGAGGTCCTTGACGTTGGAGATCTTGGAGTTGACGATCAGGATGTACGGGTCCTCGAGGACAGCTTCCTGGCGCTCAGCGTCGGTGACGAAGTAACCGGAGATGTAGCCCTTGTCGAAGCGCATGCCCTCGGTGAGCTCAAGCTCCAGGCCGAAGGTGTTGGATTCTTCGACGGTGATGACGCCTTCCTTGCCAACCTTGTCCAGTGCCTCGGCGATCAGGTCGCCGATCTGCTGGTCGCCGGCGGAGATGGAAGCCGTGGCAGCGATCTGCTCCTTGGTTTCGATCTCCTTGGCCGAAGCAAGCAGTTCAGCCGTAACGGCTGCGACTGCCTTTTCGATGCCGCGCTTGAGGCCGAGCGGGTCGGCGCCGGCAGCAACGTTGCGCAGGCCTTCCTTCACGAGGGCCTGGGCAAGGACGGTAGCCGTGGTGGTGCCGTCGCCTGCGACGTCGTCCGTCTTCTTGGCAACTTCCTTGACCAGCTCGGCGCCGATCTTCTCGTAGGGATCGTCCAGCTCGATCTCCTTGGCGATGGAAACGCCGTCGTTGGTGATCGTGGGGGCACCCCACTTCTTTTCGAGTACGACGTTGCGGCCACGCGGGCCGAGGGTGACCTTCACGGCGTCGGCGAGGGTGTTCAGGCCTCGCTCGAGGCCGCGGCGTGCCTCTTCGTCAAATGCAATGATCTTGGCCATAACGGCTATCGTCCTTCCGGAACAGTCATGCTTGGATGTTGCATTCCTGGCTGAGGTGCCCGCGACGGACGGGGCGAAGCGCACGATCTCTTTACGTGCGTCCCGGCCCCTCACCCCAGTGGCTTGCTGGTTCACTCAACACCGGCGACTTAGCAGTCAACCCGTAAGAGTGCTAAGTCAATAATTAGCACTCCCGCCCTTTGAGTGCAAGCAGTCACGGAGGCTTGTGACCCGGGTTTCAGTGTTAATCCCATCCCGCGGCGAACACGCGCGGACATTCTGCCTGACGCCGCACCCGATTGGCCTCCGGGCGGCGTAGATTGGTTCTGCAGCAGCTCCCCGGAGCCCGCCCGCCCGCGCAAGCCGGCAGGTCTTCCCCGAACCCCGTGAGGACGGATCATGTCCATGAACCAGCCGCCGAATCACCGCCCTTCAGAGGAAGGGGGAGATGGCACCGGCGCATCGCCTGCGCCGTCCCCGCACGGCGCGAGTGCTGCTCCTCCCCCACCGCCCTACGGCCGTGCACCCGGGGAGTACGGTGCACCGGACCCGCAGAAGGGTCCGCCCGCCGGCTGGAACCAGCAGGCACAGCCCGGCTACGGCGCCCAGGGGCAGCCGCCGTTCCCGCAGGCACCCCACCCACAGGCCTCCTACCCGCAGGGTCAGCCCGGCGGGTACTACCAGCAGGGACCGCAGGGGCAGTACCCTCCCGGTTACTACTACGCGGTTGATCCGCCGAAGTCCCGGCTGGCCGCCGGACTGCTGGGGATCTTCCTCGGCGGCTTCGGCGTCCACCGGTTCTATCTCGGGTACACCACGATTGGTGTGGTCCAGATCCTGGTGACGGTGTTCACCTGGGGTATCGGCGCGGTGTGGGGCTTTGTGGAAGGCATCATGATCCTGGCAGGCGCACAGACGTTCCGCACCGATGCCCGCGGAGTACCGCTGCGCGAATAATCCCGCAGCCCTCACAGCCCAGACCAGACAGCAAAACAGCGCCGGCGGCCGATTTTCGGCTGCCGGCGCTGCTGTTGAACCGGGATCTCACCCGGAAATCGGACTACACAGTCCTGACGTCTTCAGCCTGCGGACCCTTCTGTCCCTCACCGATTTCAAATTCCACCCGCTGACCCTCTTCCAGCGTCCGGTAACCTGCGGACTGGATCGCTGACCAGTGAACAAAAACGTCGGTCTGGGCCTCGTCAACGGTAATGAATCCGTAGCCCTTTTCCCCGTTGAACCATTTGACGATCCCCTGCGCCATGCTTCTCTCCCCTTTTTCGGCTCCGTTCCGGCGGCCAATGATCCACCGGAACAGCCGCCCGATCGAGCCTGGCCGACGTGGGCCAGGTCTCTGTTTCCGGGCGGCTGGCCCTTACTTTAGCCACACGCGTGAACTTCACACATGGGCCGGGAGGATAGTTATCGAGATTTTACTTATGGCCGGGCAGCGGCTGTGCGGCCTACTGGAAGCCCGGTCCCGCCACGACGGTGACGTTGGTGAACTCGGGTGATTCGCTCAGCGTGGGGATTCCGAGGAGTGCGGACAGTTCCTCCGCGTTGGCCCGCTGTGCTTCGCCGTTGTAGAAGATGATCGACGTCTGCAGCGGTGTTCCCGCCCAGTTCCCGACCTGCGCGGTGACCCAGCCGTCCGCACCGATCCGGGCAGAGATACCGGCTCCCAGACCGGAAATACCGCTGGCGTTGAGGACGACCACCGGCTGCGTCCGGTCGGCGGCCAGTTCCGAGGGGGTCGGCGACGGAGTCGCTGACGGCGAGGCGGACGGTGCTGACGAAGACGGGCTGGGAGACGGCG
The DNA here is from genome assembly GCF_023167125.1 of Arthrobacter sp. Helios. Classification (NCBI taxonomy): domain Bacteria; kingdom Bacillati; phylum Actinomycetota; class Actinomycetes; order Micrococcales; family Micrococcaceae; genus Arthrobacter; species Arthrobacter sp. Helios. The sequence continues at coordinate 88,269 of NZ_CP095402.1, read as the reverse complement.
AATCGCTGGGGGAACCGGACGGGGATTCGCTCTGCTCCGCGGCAGGTGTGTCGGACGCGGCAGGGGTGGCATTTCCCTCAGCGCCGATCCCCAGCCGGGGCAGCACGAAGTAGGCAGCCAGTCCGACGAGGAGAGCAAGGACACCAACGGTGATGATCAGTCCAACGCCGCTGGAGCGTGCAGGAATAAGGCGTTCACGGTGGACACCTTGCCGCGTCGAGGTCTCCGGGACCTTATCGAACTCGTCCCTGGGATATTGGCTCATGGTTGTGTTGTTGTCCTTGGTCTGTGGCTCGGCCTAGGCGTCCGTACCGATACGGCGGGCGGTCCTCGCGCGCTGGCGTGTAGTACGTAGTCTACGCAGCCGTTTTACCAGCATGGGATCGTGGGCGAGTGCTGCCTCGGTATCGATCAGTGCGTTGAGGATCTGGTAATAGCTGGTCGCAGACAACCCAAACAGGTCCCGGATGGCCTGTTCCTTGGCGCCGGCATACTTCCACCAGGACCGCTCCAGAGAGAGCATCTGCTGCTCGCGTTCGCTCAGGGGACTGTCAGGGTCGATGGCACCGTCCAGCGTAAATTCCCCGGTGTCGGCTGATCCTGCCACTGCGTTGTCCCCGTTTCCCGTTCCGTTCCCTGGACACGGCCGCATGGCGCGGGGTCCAGGGAAAAGAGTCTGCTTCCTGCAGCAATCGTAAACCGGAATAACAGGGTTGTCATTTAGCTGGCTCCGGCACCGGCTGGGATCTTTTCCATGAATAGCCAAGACTGGGAGGGTGATCAGCAGCGATGAACCGGCCCTTTTTTCCTACGATCCCGAGCCCGCTGGCCGGCGCGGGGAGCCCGGACCGAGCCGGGCAGACTCCGCAGAGACAGCCATCCCGTTCACCAGCGGCACACCGCTAACTGACGTGATGGCCGCGGACTGGGCCCGGGCACTGGAGCCTGAGGCGTCCCGGCTGTACGCCCTCGGCGGCACATTGGAACAGCAGCGCCTCGCGGGAGCCCACATCCTGCCCGCCCCGGGCAACATTCTGCGTGCCTTCCATCGCCCGATGGCCGAGGTCAGGGTCCTCATCACCGGCCAGGATCCGTACCCCACCCCGGGGCACGCCGTAGGCCTCTCCTTCTCCGTCGATCCCGGGGTGCGGCCGCTGCCGCGGTCCCTGGCGAACATCTACAAGGAGCTCGCCGCAGACCTGGGCATCCCTCCTGCACCGCACGGAGACCTCAGCGCCTGGACGGACCAGGGCGTGCTGCTGCTCAACCGGGCACTGACGGTTGAGGCCGGTGCGGCCAACTCACACCGGGGACTCGGCTGGGAAGCCGTCACCGACCTCGCGGTGCGCGCGCTAGCCGCCCGGCGCCGGCCTGACGGCACCCGTCTTCCCCTGGTCGCCATCCTGTGGGGCCGGCAGGCACAGGCCCTGACTCCCCTGCTTGAGGGTGTCCCGCGGATTGAATCGGCTCACCCCAGCCCGCTTTCGGCAGCCCGGGGGTTCTTCGGCTCCCGGCCCTTCAGCCGCGCGAACGAGATGTTACTGGCCCAGGGCGCAGCCCCGGTGGACTGGCGGCTGCCCGGGGTACGGTAGAGGCAAACCCACCAAGGAGAACACCCGCTATGCCTGATGTCCCTGCCACCCGTGTCGAGGCCCCGGTGAGGCGTCCGCGCCCGGTCCACACCATGGAGGTGCTGCGCCGTGAGCAGCTTTCCCCGCACATGGTGCGCATCGTGGCCGGCGGCGACGGCTTCGATTCCTTCGTACCGAACGGACGCACCGACGCTTACTGCAAAATCTGGTTCGGGCCGGATGGCCGTCCGCTGGACGGCTCCCTAAGCCTGGAAGCCCTCCGGGAGCAGACCGAGCGGGAAAACTGGCCGGTCTCCCGGACCTACACCGTGCGCTGGGTCGACACCGTAAAACGCGAACTGGCGATGGATTTTGTGGTGCACGGCGCCGAGGGCATCGCCGGTCCGTGGGCTGAATCGGCCCAGCCCGGGGACCTGCTCACCTTTGGCGGCCCCGGCGGCGCCTTCTCCCCCGATCCCGACGCCGATTGGTACCTGTTCGCCGCCGACGAGTCAGCCCTGCCCGCCACGGCAGCAGCACTGGAGGCACTGGATGCCGACGCGACCGGGCACGCGCTGATCGAGGTGCGCGGTCCTGCCGATGAGCTGCCGCTGACGGCCCCGTCCGGCGTGACTGTGACGTGGGTGCACCGGGGTGACGCCGCACCCGGCACGCCGCTCGCGGACGCCGTCGACGCTTTGGCCTGGCGTGCCGGCAGGGTTCAGGTCTTCGCACACGGTGAGCGTGAGTCGATGAAGGTCCTACGGGAAATATTCTTCACCCGGCATGGACTCGAACGAAGCCAGGTGTCCCTGTCCGGTTACTGGGCGGCGGGACGAACCGAGGACGCTTTCCAGGCCGAAAAGAAGACCCCGGCCGGAAAGGTCCTGTAGCGCCGGACCGGCGTCTGCACCGGACCGGCGGCCCGGGACGTAAGTCCCGGGTCAGCGGCGGCGGTTGCGCCTGTCGTTTCCGTTCAGGTTCCGGGTCAGGGGACGGGCCAGGTTGTCGCCGAAGACCACCCCTCCCGCGATCGCCAGGATCACGGTCAGCGCGTTGAAGAGACCGATAACGCCGGCCGACACATCATCCAGTCCGATGCTCAATCCGTACATGGAACGGAAAATGCTCAGCCCGGGGAAGAGGAAGAGAACCGCGGGCACCGCGATCACCAGCTGCGGGGCACCCATTCGCAGTGCCACGATGCGCGCGGCCATGCCAATCACGATGGCAGCAATCGCCGGGGTCAGCCTGGGCCCCACACCGACGGCCTCGGAGAGACTCCCGACCAGGAACCCGCCCAGGCCAATGAGCACCGTGGGCAGCACCAGGTTCACCGGGGACTGCTCCGTGACGCTGATCGTGGCCAGGGCCACGGCCAGCAGCAGCACCGTCACCGCGAAGGGGTACGGCGATGATGCAACTTCGGTGACTTCCAGGCGGGGCATACCCATCAACGCCCCCACCACCAGGGCGACGGCGATTCCCGCGACGATGGCGCCGAAGGTCAGGAAAGCGGACAGGAAACGCCCGGCTGCTGTGACCGGGAACCCGTTGATCGCATCCTGCACCGCCGACACGAGACGGCCGGTCGGCAGCAGCAGCAGGATACCGCCGGCCACCACAATTCCCGGCGCGATATCCAGCTCCAGGGAATCGGTGGCGTCCAGCGCCCAGAACAGCATGGCCAGGGCCGTGACCAGGAATCCGCTGGCAGCCGTGGTGAAGAAGTCCGGCACGCGCCAGCGGCCCAGCAGCCGCTGCAGCAGACTGACCAGGATGGTGCTGAAGAATGCCACGGCGGAGCCCAGCGGCCCGCTGCCGATGAAGGCCACAATGGCCGCGGCGAACAGTCCGGCGGAGAACGTTACCGCCCACCGAGGGAAGGGTTTCGGCTGGTGAACTATGGTGTTCAGCTGCTGCGCGGCTTCGGCGCGGGACACGTTGCCGTCCACAATGTCAGTGACCAGCCGGTGGACCAGGGCGAGTCCGGCGTAGTTGTTCGTCCAGGAGCGCACAACCCGCATCACCGTGATGGGGGTCTGGTCCTTGGGCGAGTAATTAAGCAGGACGGACTGGTTGGTGATGTCCACCTCGATGTTGTCCAGGCCGTAGGCGGCGGTGACAGCAATCATCGCTGTCTCCACCTCAAGGGCACCCGCACCGTAGCGGAACATCGTTTCCGCCATGCTCAGCGCCAGGTCCAGTGTCTTCCGGGCGCTGGCATCCGGCCCGCCCGAACGCACCCGCGGGTTCGCGTAGGGGCTGCCGGCCAGGCGTTCGACGATCGACATGGCCTGGGTCGGAGGAGTCTCGCCCTGGACCAGCCGGCGCAGCATCCTGCGCGCTGCGGCCGACGAGGAGTCAGCGCGCTGCGCTGCGCTCTGGCTGTGCTGGCGCGGAGTGGTTTTGCGGGCACGCGGCTTGCCGGGCCGGGCCGGTACTCCGGGCCGCGGACCGGCTGGTGCCCCGGCAGCCTGCGAGAGGGCGGACTTCCGCGCAGCAGCCTTCGCCAGCCGGGGAACTGAGGTGGTGGCCGGCGGCGGCTTGGGTTTGGTGCTCCGGAGCCCGCCTGTCCCCGGCACGGAAAGCGGAGCGGTTTCCTCCGGCCGTTCCCGGCGGACGCCCGGCGCAGTCCCGGGCCGGCGCCCGGACTCCTTGCCTGTGCGTTCCGGGACCTTGATGACCGGAATCAGGCCCGCCACAGGCTCCGGGTTGGAGGCAGGCTTGCGGCGGTCGTCGTCGTTATCCACGGTGTCCACCCCAAGGGTCCCTTCGTGCGTGCGGTTTAGTAGAACGGCTGGTGGTGACGGCGCCAGTAGACCTGGCGCGTCACACGCTCGCCAATGGTGTTCCAGATCCGGTATCGGAGCGGATCCAGGACCAGGTCATAACAGCCGGCGAAGTCGGTGACGGTCTTGGAGAAACTGGTCTTGAACAGTCCCAGGCCGTGGTGGGGATGTTCTTTGTTCTTCAATTCACTGCTCGGCGGAGTCCCGCAGAAATCGTATTCCTCGATCCCGAAGTCCTCCTTGAGTTCGGTCAGCGCGGTCCACTGCACCAGGTGGGAATCTCCGTACTGCTTGCGCCGGGGTTTGGATCCGCCGTCCTTGTAGGTGCCCTTTTTCCCGTAGGCAATCACGAAGGCACCCACGCTCGGCTCTCCGTCTTCGAAGGCGAAGTAGAAGCGGCCCTGGCCCGCGGCCACGAAGTTGGACCAGAAGCGGCGGTAATACTCATAGGACCGCATCCGCGCGGAGGACCGGTCCTCGATGTGGCTCATGAGTTTGTACATCGCCTGCATGTTTTCCTCGGTGGGCTCCACCCGGCGCACATCGGCACCTTCACGGATGGCCCGGCGGACGGCATTGCGCGCGCGGGAGGAGATGTTCTTGAGGATCTGTTCCGTGTCCGGAGTGGTATCCAGCAGGGCGGTGGAATCGTTGGGCTGGAGGTTGAAGGTCTTGACCAGGCCCGCACCGGTGAAGAGCTTCTGCACGTCCTCGCCGTCCACCACATCGGGCTCCACCTTGAGGGCAAAGACCCTGCGCCCGGTCCGCTTGATGAAGTCGGCCACTGCCTCGGCCATGGCCGGCACGTCCTCTGCCGCGGCGGCGTCGGGGCCCTTAATGAGGTACCAGAGGCTGCCCAGGACGGGAACCTTCTTTTCGATCGCCAGATTGTAGGAGGTGTAGTCCGGGCAGGTGATGACCAAATAAACTGGATTCCAGCCGTGGTGCGATTTAACCTCGGCGTAGGCTGCGGATTGCAGGACGTTGCCGCCGTTGGGATTCGCCTGTACGTGGCTGTCCCAGTCCGCTATCTCCTCGGCAGTGGCCAGGCGTGCACTAAAGTCTCGCAAAGTTCCTCAACTAGTCCTCGGTTGGTGGATCAATCCTTTTGCCCCCGCACGGAGCTCCGGCTCCGGGCCGTTTCCCAGTCTATCCGCAGGCCGCCCGGCACCAGTACGGCAGGCTGCGGCGGGTCCGGTGCCGGCCGGCCGCCCGCGTGCGCGGTCCGGAGAGCCGCCGCCGGGAATAGGTCAGGTGCCGCAAGGGTTGTCCGCAATAATAGATGCATAAGCATACGACGACGGGTTGGTGGAGTGAGTGGCACAGCACATTGAACTTGGACTGGATACTTTCGGGGACGTGACCTTCGACGCCGCCGGGGACAAGCTTCCCATGGCGCAGGTAATCCGCAACGTGGTGGCGGAGGCCGTCCTGGCCGATTCGGTGGGAATCGATTTCATCGGAATCGGTGAGCACCACCGTGACGATTTCGCCGTCTCCTCACCGGAAACGGTGCTGGCGGCAATCGCCGGGCAGACCAGCCGGATCCGGCTGGGTTCCGCCGTTACGGTGCTCTCCTCCGATGATCCGATTCGGGTCTTTGAGCGGTTCGCGACCGTGGATGCAGTGTCGAACGGCCGGGCCGAGGTCATCCTCGGCCGCGGGTCCTTCACGGAATCTTTCCCCCTGTTCGGCTTCGAGCTGGCGGACTATGAGGTCCTGTTTGAGGAGAAACTGGAACTCTTCACCCGGCTGCTCCGCGAGGAACCGGTGACCTGGCAGGGTTCCACCCGCCCGCCGCTGGAAAACCAGCTGGTCTACCCGCCCACGGAGGGCGGTTCCATCCCGGCCTGGATCGCCGTCGGCGGTACACCCCAGTCGGTCGTGCGGGCCGCGCATTACGGGCTGCCCCTGATGCTGGCCATCATCGGCGGGGAACCGGCGCGCTTCACGCCGTTTGTGTCGCTCTACAAGCGGGCGCTGAAGGAGTTCGGCAAGCCCGCGCTGCCTATCGGTGCCCACTCCCCCGGCTACATCGCCGAGACGGATGAGCAGGCCCTGGAAGAAGCCTGGCCGCATTACGCCAGGATGCAGAACCGGATCGGCCGCGAGCGCGGCTGGCCACCGGTGACGCGTCCGGAGTATGAGGCCACGGCGGGTCCCGACGGCGCCCTGTTCATCGGTTCCCCGGAAACCGTTGCCGCGAAGATTGTGCGCACGGTCCGGACGCTGGAGCTTTCCCGGTTCGACCTCAAGTACAGCCTGGGTACCCTCCCTCACGAAAAGCTGATGAAAACCATCGAGCTGTACGGCACCGAAGTCGCTCCGCGGGTCCGCGAAGCGCTGGCAGCGCAGGCCTAGGCCGAGGCGGGGAGGAACCACCGGGTGCGTGGTTCCTCCACCGCCATCGACGCGGCGCGCTGGATGTTGGTCCGGTCCTCTCCGGTGAGCCGGCTGTGCTCCTGCCGCATGTACTCCCGCCAGGTGGGGACGTCGTAAATCTCGCGGAATTCCCGGGCATCGGTGACCGAATGCACCAGTTCCCACACGGTGGCTCCGGTCCGCATCCGGGAGAGCCTGACTTCCTGCATGGCCTCCAGGAAGTCCGGCACAGCGTCCGGGTCCAGTTCATAGGCCACCAGGATGGTCACCGGACCTTCGTCGGGCTCGGGTTCGGTTTCCACTTCCAGCTCCAGCTCCGGCTCCGGGACACTGCGGTCCAGTTTCCCGGTGCGCGGCAGCAGGGGAAGCACCAGGATGCTGAGCCCCACCAGAATAAGCACGACGGCGGACGCTGCCAGCACGGGAGCGTAACCGTAGGCGGTGGCCAGCGAGCCCCACAGCAGGGAGCCCACTGCCTGGGTGCCGGTGAGCACCATCAGGTATACGGAGAGGCCCCGGGCCCTGACCCATTCGGGCAGGGTCAGCTGCATGGCGCTGTTCAGGGTGGAGAACGTATTGATCCACGCCGCACCGGACAGGACCAGCAGGATGGCCAGCGGCAGCACCGGCAGATAGCCGGCAGCAAACACACCGGCAGCGAAAACGCCGGCGGAAAGCCCGAGCAAGGCATTGTCATGAAGGAGTTTCCGGGTCCGGGATAGGAAAACCACGCCCAGGATCGCACCGGTTCCCAGCGCGGCCAGGAGCAGGCCGTAGCCGCTCGACCCCAGCTGAAGGTGACCGTTGACCGCCACCGGCAGCAGCGCGTACAGGGCGCTGGCGGGGACCATAAACATTACGCAGCGGAGCAGTATCCTCCGGATCCGGGGTGCAGCCCGGATGTACCGGATCCCCGCGGCCAGCGCCTCACCCACACGCTCCCGGTCTTCCGGAGTGCCCGGAGCCGAGCGCCAGATAAAGACCGCGAGCGCCGTGCCCAGGAAGGACACTGCGTTGATCCCAAAGACGAAGGCGGGTCCGGCCAGGGAGACCAGCAGGCCGCCAACTGCGGGGCCGATGGCGCGGGCCGCATTTTGGGCCACCGAGCCCAGCGCGGCGGCGGAGCGGATCTGTTCCCACGGCACCAGCGCCGGGGTGACTGCCTGCCACGCCGGTGCGCTGAGTGCGACTCCGCACCCGATCAGAAACGTGTAGAGCAGCAGGGCGTCAGGCGTGAGGAGGCCAACGGCGGCGATGACCGTCAGGAGGATGCCGGCCCCGGCTGCGAACAGGTTGCTCCCCAGGATCAGCCGCCTGCGGTTGAACGCGTCTGCCAGGACACCGGCGATCAGTCCGAGCAGCAGGGTCGGTGCCAGCGACGCCGTCTGCACCAGGGAGATCAGGGCAGGGTTGGCTCCGGTTTCCACCAAGTACCACTGGGCCCCGACCGTCTGCATCCAGGTGCCGATGTTGGACCCCAGCTGGGCCACCCAAAGGATGAAGAACATCCGGTTCCGCAGGGGCGCCCAAGGAGATTCCATTGGATCCCTCCGTCAGCGGCTGCGCTCCGCCGCCCGATCCTTGCCGGAGGAACCAGTGCCCGCTCCCTGCAGGTTAAGTCCGTCCGGCCCGCGCCGTCCAGAGCCTGTGCGTCTCCCGGCCTGGCCGGGTGGATTCAGGGCACGCTGGGAAAGACCTTCCAGAGGCGGCGGAACTGCTTTTCGGCGGCACCTCCCCGGTCTTCCTCAAGGGCGTGCAGCCGGCCGTAGGTGAAGCCGCTTTCGCCGGCACCTGCGGTGCTGCCCAGGCGGCGCAGCAGCGCACGGGCCACCACACTGTCCTGGTGCTCGCCCAGGATTTTCTGCAGCCCCTCGGCTGCCTCCACCATCGTCTCTGCGGCTTGTCCGCCGGCCGGTTTCCAGGTTTCCGCCGCATACCGCAGCCGCTTCGCGTCCTTGCGTGCTTCGTGCAGAATCTCCGCGCGCGCTTCCGGGTCCTGTTCCCGCCGGGCAAGCCGGACCCGTGAACGCAGGCGCGCACGGTCCCTGCGGATCATCCGATCCGCGGCAAAGCGGTCCCGGCCGGCAGCATCGGCTGCCCAGGCCGGCTCTGCGACGAGGCCGCTGAGTCCTTGGACCGTCCGGTGGTAGCGTTCCCCTGCCAGTTCACTGCCGATGACCTGCAGCGCCGCGTTGTAGTCTGCCAACAGTTCTTCATCGATCCGAGCCGAGACGGGGCCCAGGACAAGCTCCGGCGGCTGGGAAGCCAGCAGGTCCTGCAGCCTGCGGCGCATCACCTGCGCGTCGCGGGCCGCCCCCAGCACCTGGGCCAGCCACTTCAGTTCCGTGCGGAGAAAGCGGGCCGGTTCAGGTGTCAGAAGCTTGCGGTAGCTGGCCAGGGCGGACCGCAGCCTGCGGGTACTGACCCGCATTTTGTGAATGGCGTCGGCTTCCCCTGCCTGCACCCGTTCCTGTTCCCGGAGCAGTTCCGCCAGCTGTTGCTGCAGGTATTCCAGCAGCAGTTCCCTGGCCGGTACGCTCCCAGCCGGACGAAGGCGGGGCCCGCTCCGCCGGAGGCCTGCGGCAGGCGCTGGATCGTCCTGCCGCTGCCCGTACGCGGCGGGGAGGTCGGGGAAAGCCATGGCTCAGTATAGGTCTGCGGGATACCCGGCTGGCAGCCCTCCGCGCTGCCCTGCCCTCCGGCCCGGGGTCGGGCGCATCCCGCCGTCCACCCTGTACCCGGCGGTGCCGTCCCCGTAGCATCGGCAGTACCGATGCAGGCGCCGGTGCACCTGCTGTCCAAGGCTTCCTGGAGGCAAGGTCCATGAACTCCATGCGCTACGTCAAACTCGGCCATTCCGGGGTATCCATCTCCGCGGTCGGCCTCGGATGCCTCAGCTTTGGTGACCCCCACCGCGGCCCGCACGGCTGGACGCTCCGGGAGGAGGAGGCCCGGCTGCTGATCCGCCGGGCCGCCGAGCTGGGCATCAACTTTTTCGACACCGCCAATGTCTACTCCAATGGGGACAGCGAACGGATCCTGGGACAGGCCCTGGGCGAATACACCCGCCGTGAGGAGGTGGTGATCGCTTCGAAGGTGCACGGGGAAATGAGCCCCGGCCCCAATGGCTGGGGTCTTTCCCGCAAACACATCCTGTGGCAGGTGGAGGAGAGCCTGCGGCGGCTCGGCACCGACTACATCGACCTCTACCAGGTGCACCGCTGGGACACGTCCACCCCTTTGGAAGAAACCCTTGCAGCCCTCGACCAGCTGGTCCGGGACGGGAAAGTCCGGTACCTTGGCGCGTCCAGCATGTATGCCTGGCAGTTCGCCCGCGCCCTCTGCCTGCAGCGGGAAAACGGCTGGGCGCCGTTTATCACCATGCAGGACCACTACAACCTGATATACCGCGAAGAGGAACGGGAAATGTACCCGCTCTGCCTGAACCAAGGCATCGGTGTCCTGGCGTACTCCCCGCTGGCCCGGGGGCGGCTGGCGCGGGCCTGGGACGAGGTAAGCCGGCGGCGGGTGCAGGACACGCTGGGAGACGCGCTGTACGGGACGCAGGAAGCCACCGACCGCAGGATCTGCGACGCCGTTGGCCAGGTCGCCGAGACCCACGGCGTTTCGCGGGCGCAGGTGGCCCTTGCTTGGGTGCTGGCCCATCCGGTGGTTTCCGCGCCGCTCCTCGGCGCCACCAGCGTGACGCATTTGGAGGACGACGCCGGTGCCCTGGACCTGGAACTCACCGCCGAGGACCTGGAGCTGCTGGAGGAGCATTACGTGCCCCACGACGTCGTCGGTTTCTAGGCAGGGGTTTTCCACGGCGCCCGTCTGCTTTTCCCTGCTGCTGCCCCTGCTGTTGTTCGCCGGCGGGTCTCCTGCCTGCCCGCACACGATGAGCTGCGGCCCCGCCAAGCCAGGCGGCGCCGCAGCTGATCGTTCACACCGCGGGTTCAGTCACGCTGCGGGTTAAGATCCGCCGCAACGCGGTGGCTACAGTCCGGAGGGGAATCCTCTCCGCCGGGCGATGAGGAGCCCCGCCCCGGCGAGCAGGACGACCGCTGCCGCACCAAGGGCCAGGGCACCGAGGTTCAGCCCGCCGGAACTCTCGGCCCGCTCCTCATCAGCCTGGGCCTCACCGGCCCGCAAACTGCCGGCACGAGAGTCCGCGTTGGACGGGTCCCGGGGCGCTGCGGAAGGCGTCCCTGCGGGTGCCTCCTCCTCGGGCTCCCCGGCAGATTCGTCCTCGGTCCCGGTTTCTTCGCCGCTGTCCCCGCCCGCCGGTGCCAAGAGGGTGGGAAGAAGCGTACCGGCAGGCCACGCAGGATAGCTGCGCTGGCTCGGCGCCGGCTGGGGTACAGCGGCGCCGGGCAGGATCACTCCCGCTCCCGGTCCGGTGGGACCCGGAACCGTGGGAGCGGTCGGGGCCGGCGTGGGTTCCGGATCCCTGGTGGGATCCGGGGTCGGCGTGGGATCCGGGGTCGGCGTGGGATCCGGGGTTGGCGTGGGATCCGGTTCCTGACCGGCATCTCCCGTTCCCGTCAGCACCCGGGGAACTGAGCGGACCATGTTGCCGCTCGTGTCGGCAGCCTCAGCAAACCACAGGCGGTCCGCCGCGGCAGGCTCAAACCTTACCGAGTGCTGCTTGCCGGATTCGACCTGCACTGTTTCCAGCACGGACCCGGCACCCGTGAGCGCCCAGGTTCCGGTGGAAAGGGTGGTGCTGCGCAGCAGCGACACGGCAGCCACGAACTCGTCGTCCGAAGCGTCGTAGCGGGCGGCATCCCCCCGGAAGGCAGGTTCGTCATACTTCCAGGCCTCGAAGGAATCCAGCGTCGGTGAGTACGCGTTGACGGCCATCAGCCCGGCGTCGAGGTCGAACTGCAGCAGGCGCTGGAAACCGGTGTCCCGGTCCAGGAGGTCGCTGCGGGTGGCGGCCGGGTCCTGGAGCAGGGTTGAGCGGTACCCCTGGTAGTCGGCCAGCATCTCCACGACCGTGCGACCTGTGGCACCAACGTTCGAGATCGCGTAGGTCTGGTTCGCAAGGTCGGTGGCATCCACCTGCCCGCCGGTCACCGGATCGGCGTAGTTGGTCACGGTGCCGTGGAAGTGGCCGCCGAGCACCAGGAACACGTTGTCGTTGGGGGCAACCACGGTATTCCAGAGTTCCTCTCCGGTAGCTGTATACCGAAGGTCCACGTTGTCCCGGACAGCGCTGGTGTGGATGTAGGCGTGCGTGGCCAGGATGACGTTGCGGTCCGGATGGGCTGCTGCCTGCTGCGCGGCCCAGGCCATCTGCTCGTCCGAAGAACGGTAGGGCAGATTGATCACCAGGAAGTCGACGCCGCCGGCTGAGAAGTAGTCGGTGTGGGCAGAGTTGTCTCCCGCCGCCCAGGCCTCGCCGTACCAGTCCTTGCCCTCATACATACTGACCGGGAAGTACTCGTTGTACTTGTCGTTGTTGTGCCCCCACATATTGTCGTGGTTTCCCGGCAGCACACCGTTGGGCACGTTGGCATCGTTGAGCAGGCCCATGATGTCCTGGGCGGACTGGAACTCGCGGTTGGCGCGTTCGGCGGAGTTGTTGCCGTTGATCCAGTTTTCGATGATGTCCCCGGTGAGCGAGTTGTACTCGATCTTGCGGGCATCGGCGTTGGCTACCACCCAGCTGGTCATCCGGCGGAAAACGTCGCGGAAGCCCTCGGAGTAGAACTGGGTGTCGGTCATGTGGTTCACGGCGAAGTCATACTGGCTCGGGTCGGCGAAGGCCTGGTCGGTGACCCCGCCTTCATCGAGGAGGCCCCCGTTGGTCCGGGGACCGTCGATCACCAGGACGTCCGCCGTTCCGGCGGCCAGGGCCGCAGCCGGCAGCGGGGCGCTCAGGGTGATGTTCCCGTCGGCGCTCGGAACGGCTGCGTCCAGGGTCTCCCATGCCGTGCCCGTCCAGGCGAGCAGCTGAATTTCGTTACGCGGCTCCGTGGTGCCGCTCCACACGAACTCCGCCGCGGCGTCGTCCACTGGGATTTCGAAGCGCTGGAACGGGAAACCCGTTGCCGTGCCGGGGGTTTCCAGCCCACGGGCGTCGGGAACGATCTGTTCGCCGTCGATCTGGAGGGAGAGCGGAACGGGAAGGCTGCTGATGCCCGCACGGACCACCGCTTTATCAGTGCCGAGGACCGGAGCCACCCGGGTGCTGACGTCCAGCAGGCCCCCGTCGGCGTCCAAGACGCTGACGTCAGCGGCCAGGCTGTTTCCCTCACCGCCTGAAACCGCGGGGGTGCCTGGGACAGAGTTCGCGGGCAGGGAAACAGGATCCAGTTCGCCCGGCAGCGGAAGGGCGGGGTCGACGTATACGGCGTCCTGCAGGACACCCGGCGTTCGGGCAGCCATGGCGTAGTCGTTTTCGTTGTCCCCGGTGTGCCGGGTGCGGGTAACGCTCTCCCCTTCCTCAAATTTTGTGTAGTTGCGCACTTCCTCGCCCTGGCGGCACGGGGTGGAGGCGTTAACCCCCAGATCGTAGACGGCGACGGCGTCGACCCGTGCCCCGCCGGGATCGGTGAGGTACATGCCGTAGCCCTCGGCCTGGTTCAAGCCGGTGGCGTAGGTTGCCTGGGCCGCTGCGCGCAGCTCCGCCGGGGCGCTGGCGGGTGCCATCAGGTAGGTCTGGCCCGGGTGCAGCACCACGTCGCCGAGATCCGCCACCTGTGCCTCAGCCCCGAGGCCCGGCTGGCCGGTGCCGTAGCAGCGGTAGGCGGAGAAACCCGAGAGGTTGACCGGAGCTGAACCGTAGTTGGCAATCTCAACGAATTCGTCGTTGCCGCCCTGCGGACCTGCGGCCGTCAGTTCACTGAACGCCACATCGGTGTACGCCGAGGCCGAGGCCGTCTCCAGCACGGCACCGGAATCATGCGTTCCCGGCGTCCGCGTGGTGGTGACGGCAAAGTCCACGGCGTTGTTTCCGGTGTCAGAGACCCGGTGGTAGACCTCGTTGTCGAAGGCATTCAGTTTCTGCTCCAACGGCGCACCAGTGGTGCAGGAGCTGTTGCGGTTGTCGTAGGCACCCACACCGTCCACGATCTCGTCGTCGGCGGTCAGCAGCATCACGCCGAAGTCCCGCCAGTGCATGCCGGTGGAATACGTGGCGTCCGCCTGGTCCCGGTAGGCGCCGGCTGCATGCGCAAAGAGGAAGCTCGCCCCGGGCTGGACAACGGACCCGGATGCCACTGCGCCGATCTGCAGGTACTGCGTACCGTTCTCGCCGCAGCGGAATAGCTGGTAGCCGGACATATCCACGGGTGTGCCGCCAAGGTTGGTGACCTCGACGTACTGGTCAGAAGTGGAGGCGGAGCCGCTGTTGGTCAGCTCCGTGACGCGCAGGCCGTTGCCGGCACTTTTGACCGTGGAGGACGTGGCGTTCGGAGCGTCCACGGTACGGGTGGCGATGACCCAGTCCTGCTCCAGGTCGCCGGTGTTTGAAACCCGCTGATGGGACTCGTCGAGGCGGTGCTGCAGGGAACGCTGCAGCCACTTTCCGTCCAGTTCGCAGTCGGTGGCGACGTCGGGGTGGTAAAAACCCACGGCGTCCACGCGCTGGCCGCTGGCGTCCTCCAGGAAGGCGCCGAATCCGAAGTCGTGCAGGCTGGTGTCGTAGAAGGCGTCGGCGGCGTACCCGGAGGTGTCCCTGGCAGCGGTGAACTGGTCCCCGGGCGAGAGCACGGTGCCCTCCGGGACCACGGCCTGCGGACCGTAACCGCCGCCGGTCTGCCCGCAGCGGAAGATCTTCCAGCCGGAGATGTCCATCGGGCCGCTGCCGTAGTTGGTGATCTCAATGAAGTTCCTGGCCGCGGCCCGGTTGGCCTGGGAGTTTGCGCCGGCGCCGCCGTTGGCCACTTCGCTGATCAGCACGTCCGAGCCCGGCTGGACGTCGAAGCGCAGGGGCAGCGCCGAGTGGGCCGGCAGGACGGATCCGAGGCCGAGCACTGACGCCAGGAGCGCGGCACCCGCAGCGCGTGCGGCTAATCGCTGGGAGCGGTGGCGGGATGATCCTGCAGCCCGGGTGCTCGCTTTTCTTTGGGGTAACACGTTGTGTGGCCTTTCGCTGGAGCCCGGCGCGGCGCCTCGGCGTGCCCGGCTGGGGAGGTAGACAGGCCGAGTGTCCCCATCCCAAATGGACGCCGGGTGAACGGAGCGGAAAGTGTTACGCACGTCAGCCCGGCTGGATAGGATGGCGGTGCCGGGCTTCCGGCAACTCAGGGGGGATGAAGGATCATCGATGCTGGTGTTTCTATGGGTGGCAGAGATCGTTATGGCGCTGCTCTACTTTGGCCTGGGGGTGATGCGCCTGGTCCAGCCGTATCCGAAGCTCGTCCGGGTGCTGCGCTGGCCCGCCGATTTTCCGGCCTGGGCAGTCAAGCTCATCGGCGTCGCTGAAATTCTCGGAGCCGTAGGTCTCCTGCTCCCGGCCGCCACCGATGTTGCGCCTGTCCTCACACCGATCGCGGCATCCGCCCTGGCAGTCATGATGGCCTTGGCCGTCGCTGTCCACCTGCGCCGCGGCGAACGTCACCGGGTCGCACTGCCGGCCATCCTGGGCCTGGTGAACGTCTTCGTGGCCATCGGCCGGTTCGGCCCTTATCCGGCATGAGCGCAGCCAGGAGTTCTTCCGGAAACGGTGCGGCAGAGACCGTGACCGGGCTCTATGGCCTGCTGCCCGCCGGATTCACTGCGGCCCGCAACGCTGCCTCGGCGGAGGCTGCCCGCGGCGGGGACAAGGACCTGGGCCAACGGCTGAAGGGCCTGCCGAAACCATCGGCCGCTGCTTGGCTGGCAAACCTGCTGGTCAGGAAGCGGGACCGTGCCATCGCGGATGTCCTGGGCCTAGGTGCTTCACTGCGGGAGGCCCAGCAGGACCTTGACCGTGAGGAACTGCGCCGGCTCAATGCCGAACGGCACCGGATGCTCCGCACCCTGGTCCGCGAGGCGCAGGATCTGGCCAGGGAAGCAGGGAACCCGGTCAGCCCGGCGGTGGCCGCTGAGCTGGAGCAGACGCTGTGGGCCGCGATGACCGATGCGGAAGCAGCCGAGGCGCTGGCCACCGGGAGACTGGTCCGCAGCTTGGAAGCCAACGGCTGGGAACCGGTGGACCTCGACGGCGCGGTGGCGGACCCGGATACGGCCTCCCCGCTGGTGGCTGCGGGCAACAGTAAAAAACGGCAGCCCCGCGGGCCGGCGGAACCGGCCGAAGCCGGGGACGGCCAACCAGCCCGTCAGCAGAAGGCTGACCGGGCCAAGGCCCGGGACGCCGCCGAACAGGAGCTGGCAGCGGCGCGGGACTCAGCCGGCCAGGCAGAATCCCGGCTCACTGCCATCCTGGCGGACCTGGAAGAACAGACCGCTGCCCGTGACCGGCTGACGGATGAGATCGACGAACTCCGGGAACGCATCCGCGAGCTTGAACACCGGGTCACGGCTGTCGACCGGCAGCGGGGAACCCTGGAGCGGTCCCGCGATTCCGCCCGCCGGGAAGCCCGGTCCGCGCGGCGGGCCGTGGAAAAGTCCGAAACCAAACTGGATCAGCTGCGCTGACTCCGTGGTGCCGTTAGGGCTGATAGCTGCGCCGCTGTTCCTGCAGCGCCCCTTCGCGGAGAAGCTGCAGCCTTAGCGTGCGGGCAGTCTCCATATGGGCCCGGGCAATCTGCCTGGCCGCCTCGGCGTCCTGCCTGTCGATCGCTGCCACGAGCCCGGCGTGTTCTTCCAATGCGTCTTCCCATCGCTGCCCGATCGACAGGGTGGACCGTGGCGTGTGGATCAGATGTGTTGAGAGCCGTTCCAGCAGGTCCTGGAGCACGGGATTGTGGGCACAGGCCCAAACGGCCGCATGAAACTCCAGATTCGTGTTAATCCGGGTCTGGTCATCAGGGCTGCTCAGGCCGCGGTCCCTTTCGAGGAGCGCTTCAAGCCGCATCTGGTCCGTGAACTGCCGCGCCCGGGCTGCTTGGCCGGCAGCTTCCTCCTCCAGCAGAATCCGCATGTCATAAACCTGGATCACCTGCTGCGGGTCCACTTTGGGCACATGCAGTCCGCGCGCAACCCGCTCCAGCAGGCGTTCCTGCTGCAGGCGGGAGAGCGCCTCCCGGACCGGGGTTCGGGAGACGCCAAACCGTTCAGCCAGCGTCACTTCGCGCATGGGGGTTCCGGGCTGATGCACGCCGGAGAGAATTTCCGTCCGCAGGGTCAGGAAGATCGACTCGCCGTCCATACGGGAGGATGCCGGTTGCGCCACTGGATTTCCTTGCAAGAGAGCCGTTGGTGGAAGTGTCTTCGTTCCACGGCAACTTTACGCGAGCATCCCTGCCCGGCGGCCGAAGACGCAGCCGGCTGCCAGCCCGGAGCCGCCGGGGTAGTTCACGCTGAACAGGCCCCCGAGCATTTCCCCGGCCGCATACAACCCGGGGATATGGTTGCCGGCTGCATCAAGCACCCGCCCATGGGTGTCCCCCTTGACTCCCCCGAAAGTGAAGGTAATCCCGCAGGTGACGCCGAAGGCATAGTACGGACCTGTTTCCAGCGGACTGGCCCAGTTGCTCTTGGCCGGCTCGGTGCGTGCCGAACGTCCGTCCAGTACATTCGGATCCAGCGGCACCGAACGGTCTATGGAGTTGTTGAACTCCGTCACCGTCTTGTCCAGGGCTTCCGGGTCGATGCCGATTTTGGCGGCCAGCTCCGGGATGGTCTGGGCTGATTCGACCGAAACTCCGGGCATGTCATATTCCTCCGGCCGCAGCAGCGGGCGGAGCCCGGCGTCGAAGATCTGGTAGGCGACGGAACCGGGCTGCCGCAGGATTTCACGGCCGTATTTGGCGTACGTGTAGTTGCGGAAGTCGGCGCCCTCGTCGAGGAAGCGTTCGCCGTCGCGGTTGACGATGATGCCCAGCGGATAGCTCTGCCGGGTCAGCCGGTTGGTCAGTTCCCGGTTGGATTCGTTGAGCGCGGTGAACGCGTCCCACTGAACGCTGTGGCAGGTGTTCCAATCCCCGCCCCGGGCCGCCCCGATGTCCAGCGCCGCCATGATCATCTCCCCGGTGTTGCAGGGGGTGCCCCGGACCTTGGCGTTTTCCCAGCCCTCGCCCAGGAACTCGCGCCGTTTGGCTGGATCCGATTCGAAGCCCCCTGCGGTCAGGATGACAGACCGGGCGGAGAAGGTGCGGATCCCGTCCGGGGTCTCGGCACGTACGCCCACGACGGCGCCCTCCTCCACGAGCAGTTCGGTGGCAGCATGCCCGTAGCGGACGTCGACGCCCAGTTCGGCGGCGACCCGGGCATGGTCGGCCATCATGCCCTCCCCGCCGCCGACGTTTCCGACATGCAGACCGCCCCAGAAGAGGTAGCTTCCGTCCGGGCGCTCGTAGGCCTGGCGTTCGTACATCAGGCGGTACCTGAGCCCCAGCCCCTGCAGCCAGCGGAGCGTCGACTGGCTTTCGCCGATCAGCACCTCGGTCATGGCTGGGTCGTTCCGTCCCTCTGTGACCTTGGCCAGGTCCGAGGCGTAGTTCTCCGCAGTGTAGGCGGGCACCTCGGTCACCGGGTGGCGCTCGTCGTCCTCAATCAGTCCCTGCAGGTCCCCCAGTCCGCCATGGACGATCCTGGTGGCCCCAGCGGTGTAAAAGCTGTTTCCCCCGGACAGCTCCGGGGTGCCCTTCTCCAGCAGCAGGACTGACCTGCCACGCTGTGCGGCGGCGTGGGCTGCGGAAAAGCCTGCGTTACCCCCGCCAACAACCACAACGTCCGCGTCCACCAGATGTTCCTGTGCCATGTTCACTCTTTCTCGCGACTTTGTATTCGACTGTATACAAGCTACCGCAAAAAAATCCATAGGTTGTCCGGCCGTCAATTTTCATCCACTGAACACCGCTCCATAACAGCCCGTGACCCATATGGCTAGGGGGTGTTGGCAAGTTTGCAGTGACCTGGATCACGGTATATACAGGTACTTCATTGTGTACAAGCTGCCGGGAAACGGCGACGGCGGCCCGGAAACAACAACGGTATTTGGAACAGGAACCATGAAGCTAACCTTCCGCTCCGGCGCATTCACCCTGATTGCAGTCCTGGTCACGGTGCTCGCGTTCGTCAACGCTGCTTCCTCAGGAGGGACAGCCACCGCGCGCAGCAAGCTCACACTGATCGCCCCCGCCGCCCCCGGAGGCGGCTGGGATGGTTTTGCCCGGGAATCCCAGCAGGCCCTGCGCGGCAACGGCATCGTCAACAACCCCCAGGTGGTCAACGTCCCCGGCGCCGGCGGCACCATCGGCCTGAGCCAGTTCGTCCAGACCCCCGGGCGGGAAGATGCGCTGCTGGTCACCGGCGGCGTGATGGTCGGCGCGATCGAGCTTGCGGACAACCCGGAATCCATGGCGGATGTGGTCCCCATCGCCAGGCTGGCCGACGACTACGCGGCCCTGGTGGTGCCGGCCGACAGCGAGTTCCAGACCCTGGACGATTTCCTGGCCGCCTGGATCCAGAACCCCGGCGGCACCTCGATCGGCGGCGGCTCCCTCGGGTCCATCGACCATCTGCTCAGCGGTCTGCTGGCCAAAGAGGTTGGCCTGGACCCGAAACTTGTGAACTATGTGGCGTACTCCGGCGGCGGCGAGGCACTGACTTCCCTGCTTTCGCACACGACGGCGGCAGGTATGTCCGGCTACAACGAGGTAGCGGACCAGATTGAAGCCGGCGCCCTGCGCGCCCTGGCCATCTCTTCCGACGAACGCCTTGACGGTGTGGACGTCCCCACCTTCAGGGAACAGGGTGTGGATGTCGCCATGTCCAACTGGCGGGGCGTGGTTGCCGCGCCGGGCATCTCCGACGCTGCACGGGAGGAGTTCGTCGCCATCATCACGCAGATGCGGGAGTCGGAGGACTGGCAGGACACTCTGGCACGCAACAGCTGGACCGACAGTTTTGCCACCGGTGAGGAGTTCGAAACCTTCATCGCCGAGGAAGTCTCCACCGCACGCGGGATCGTAAAGGACCTTGGACTATGAGCATCACCGGAAGCAAACCTGCCGCGGACGAACGCGGAAACACCGGGCGGCCGGAGGGTAAACCCTCGTTCGGCACCGGACGCGGCGAGCTGCTCGCCGCCGTCGTGCTCTATGCGCTTGCCGTGTTCCTCACCGTGGGCACCGTCAGCATGAATGTCCAGGGCACCGCGGCTCCGGGGCCGCAGTTCTTCCCGGTGCTTGTGTGTGTACTGCTCTACGGCGTGGCCACTGCTCTGACCATCCAGGTCCTGCGCTCCCGGAGCATTCCCGATACCCGGAAGCACCACGGACGCGGCAACTTCTCCCCGGACATGCTCCGGGACCTGGCCAGGCTCCCCGAAGAGAGGGCCAAGGCGGGCTCACCGGAATCCTGGCGGACCTATTCGGACTGGAAGACCGTGGGAATGGTGGTGGGTGGTGTAGTGGTGTTCACCGCCGCCCTGAACATCCTGGGCTGGATCCTCAGCGCCGCGTTCCTCTTCTGGATCATCTGCCGGGCGCTGGGCAGCAAGCGCCCCGGTTTCGACGCCGGTGTGTCCCTGCTGTTTGCCTCCGCCATCCAACTCGCCTTTAACGCCGGCCTCGGGCTGAACCTGCCCGCCGGTTTCCTGGGAGGACTTCTCTGATGGACCAGCTATCCCTTCTCCTGGACGGCTTCGGAGCCGCCCTGACACCAATCAACCTGCTCTGGGTCCTGATCGGCGCTATCCTCGGCACCGCCGTCGGGGTCCTGCCCGGACTGGGCTCCGCCATGGCCGTTGCGCTGCTGCTGCCCGTGACCTTCTCGCTGGAGCCGACGGCGGCATTCATTATGTTTGCCGGAATTTACTTCGGCGGGCTCTTCGGCGACTCAACGGCAGGAATCCTGCTCAACACTCCCGGCAACTCCTCGGCCATTGCCTCAACGTTCGAGGGCCACCGGATGGCAAAAAACGGCCACGCTGCCAAGGCACTGGCGACGGCGGCGATCGGGGCCTTCATCGGCGGGCTCATAGCCACCACATTGGTGGTCTTCTTCGCGCCCACACTGGTCAAGCTGGCCACCGTCTTCGGTCCGGCGGAGTATTTCGCGCTGGCGGTCTTCGCCTTCCTCGCCATCTCCGCCGTCGTCTCTGAATCCGTGGTCCGCGGCCTCGCGGCGCTGGGCATCGGCCTGGCCCTGGCCCTGGTGGGCATTGACGGCCCGTCCGGCACAGCACGCTTCACGCTGGACCTGCCGCAGCTGTTCGACGGTATCTCCATCATCGTGATCA
The DNA here is from genome assembly GCF_023167125.1 of Arthrobacter sp. Helios. Classification (NCBI taxonomy): domain Bacteria; kingdom Bacillati; phylum Actinomycetota; class Actinomycetes; order Micrococcales; family Micrococcaceae; genus Arthrobacter; species Arthrobacter sp. Helios. The sequence goes on along the minus strand of NZ_CP095402.1, from coordinate 67,225 downwards.
CCGTTGGACTCCTGGCCCTCGGCGAAGTATTCCATGTGGCCTCCCGCATCCACCGGGATCCGGCAGCGACGCAGATCAAAACCAGCGGCAAGGCGCGCATCAATCTGCGGGATATCCGCCGGGCCCTGCCGGCCTGGCTGCGCGGCACAGCGTTCGGTGCGCCCTTTGGCCTGATTCCCGCCGGCGGCGCCGAAGTTCCCACCTTCCTGGCCTACGGCACCGAAAAGAAACTCGCTGCCCGCCGGAAGGACCCGGAGTTCGGCACCACCGGCTCGATCAAGGGCCTCGCAGCACCCGAGGCAGCCGCGAATGCGACGGCGGGAACCGCCATGGGCGCACTGCTGGCGCTCGGCCTGCCGACGTCGGCCACCGCTGCCATCATGCTGGCTGCCTTCCAGCAATACGGTATGCAGCCCGGGCCGCTGCTTTTCGACCGCAGCGGGGACCTGGTGTGGGCCCTGCTGGCCTCCCTGTTCATCGGCCTGGTGATCCTGCTGATCATCAATCTGCCGTTCGCCTCGGTGTGGGCGAAGCTGCTGAACATTCCCCGGCACTACCTGTATGCCGGCATCACGGTGTTTTCCATGCTTGGTGTGTACGCCGTCAGTTCCTCGGTCCTGGACCTATGGCTGCTGATCGCCATCGGACTGCTGGGGTTCTTGATGCGCCGGTACAGCATCCCGCTGGCACCGGTCCTGATCGCCGTCATCCTCGGACCCATGGCCGAAACCGAACTCCGCCGGGCACTGGCAGTCTCGGAAGGGAATCTGGGGATCCTGGTCGGCAGCCCGATCACCGTCACGCTCTACCTGGTCCTTGCCGGTGCCCTGCTCGTTTCCGGCGTCCAGCACCTGCGCCACCGCCGGTCACGGAAGGCAGGCAGCCAGGAGCCGCAGGAACTGGTCCGCACCTAGCGGCAGGTGGCGGCGGGAGCTACTCCAGGACTGCCAGCATGCCAAAGCGGCTGCGGACGCGCGCCAGGTCAACCTCGTGGGCCAGGCCGGGGAACGCGCCGTCGTAGTCACTGAAGCCGATCACATCGAGGCGGCAGCCGGAGTCATACAGAACGTCCACCAGGTTGCCGAAACGCTGCCAGGCGTTCGGGCCCGGGCCTGCCGTTCCGGGGACCTCGGATATGACCCAGTGCCGGTATTCACCGGCGAGCGCAAGATAGTCGGAGGCCGCGGACCGGGACTCGCACAGCTCGGCGAACCGGAACCAGATCTCACCGTTGGCGGCCCGGTCCGCGGTGAGGGGTACGCTCCCGGGTTTCAGGACCCGGGATTCCTCCGGTGCCGGAGGGCGCAGGCCGGCAGCTGCCAGCAGGCCCGCCCCGGTGTGGCGCAGGTGGTATCCGGCTGCGAACCCGGACCGGAGCCGGCGAGCGCCGGGAAGCGAACGGTAGTCCACCGAGCCATCCAGGGCGGCCACGTGCAGATTGCTGCGGATGAGCTCGATGCCGGGTTCGAAGAGGTGGTGGAACATCGGGTCCGGGAGCAGTTCCTGGGGTGCGTAGTTGGAGGTTGCCACCAGGACGATCCCGCGGTCCAGGACCTGCTCCAGGAAACGGGTGACAAAAGCAGCGTCTGCCGGCCCGTTCACATGGAACTCGTCGAAGCAGAGCAGCCGGGCATCCCCCAGGAGCGAATCCAGGCCGTCGGCGAAGGCCGATTGCTGGCGGAAACCCTTCGTGCCGTACCCCGCGAAGGTACGGGCGTGGAGTTCGCGGAAGAAATCGTGGAAGTGCAGGCGGCGTTTCTGCCGGATCGGCACCGACCGGAAAAATGTGTCCAGGAGCCAGGTCTTTCCGCGTCCCGGCGGACCCCACAGATACACCGAACCGCCGCCTGCCGCTCCCACCGCCTGCTGGCGCGCGGCCTCCGCCGCGCGCGCGAGCGCCGGCAGCACGGCCAGCTGCCCGGCGTCGAGTTCCAGCCCCTGTGCCGCTGCCTCCCGGACCAGCTCCGCCGTGGTGTGGTCCTGCTGCACAAAGGTCATATACCGGTTATACCCAGCCGCCGGGGCGGGTCCAAATGCGCCGCTGTGGCAAGATTTCCAGCGAACGTACTACGAGCTTGGGGGCAGGGTGCCGGCGTTATTCGAAGGCCTGGATTTTTGGACGGTTGCCCAGGCAACGGCACTGGTGTCCGCCGTTTTTGGCGTGTTCACGGTAGCCAGGGCCTGCTGGGACAACACGGGGCTGCCGGCACTGCAGGACCGCTACCTTGAACTGGTCTCGGCACGCGCCGCGGAACTGCGCAGCGGGGATCCCGCCGGCCGGCAGGACGCCGCCTCCTATGCCCGGCAGGTGGTCCGCTCGGTGGCCGATCCGCGGCTGATTCTGCGGAGAACGGACAGCAGCGGCTGGCTCCGCCGGGTTGAGCAGTCACGGCAGTCACGGCCCGGCCCCGTGCAGCGCCGCCAGGCCGCCGAGTCTCTGGCGGCACTGCTCAAACGCCCCGATCTGGTTCCCGGGCAGGAGGCACTGGTCAGCCGGGCCCTGGCGGGCCTGGAATCCGCGGTCCGGGACGCGGACACCCTCGCCGACCTGGCCGCCGTGCGGCCGCTGCGTTCCAGGGCCGCCGCTGAACTGCTGCGCGGTCCCGCAGCCCGCCGGTTCCTGGGAGTCTTCCTCCCGGCCATGGGCCGCTACCTGGACTTCGTGGGCCGGGGAAGTGCCCTCGGCTTGGCCGTGGGCGTGCTGGTCTCCGGCGGGTTCACAGCCGAAAGCCAGCTGGTGGGCATGCTGACCACAGTCTGCGGGGTTGGCGGTGCCATCATCTTTACCATCACGGTGATCCGCTGCGACGCCCGCTCCTGGCCGGCCCGTAACGGACGGCTGCCAGCCATGCTGCGGCCCGGTTTCCCGGAAGCCTCGTTCCTGCTGCGCCTGGTGCTCACCGTCATGGTGGTGCTGGCCACGGTGTCGCTCCTGCGCCGGTAATTCACCGGGGTCCGGCCTGAATTAGGGCCCGAAAATTCGTGCTAATTATTCGCTGCCAACGGTGGTACGTTCGGACTTCAGGCAAGAAGCACTCCGGCAACCCGCACAGGAGGAACCATGACTGACCACGTTGCACCCGTTTCCGACTGCTCTGTCCACAACTGCGACTTCAACCACGACGGCTGCACGGCATATGCGATTACCGTCGGCGGCGCTCCGGAACACGCCAGCTGCGCGACGTTCATCGACACTTCCGCCACCGGCGGGCTTCCTAAGGTCCTTGCGACCGTCGGTGCCTGCCAGCGGGGTGAATGCCGTTTCAACGACCATCTGATGTGCGATGCGCATGATGTGCGCGTCGGCCCGGGGGCTGAACTCGCCGACTGTCTCACCTACCAGCCGCGTTGAGACGTCGCTGAGACACCCTTGAGACCACACTCTTACCGGAACTGCCGGTGACCGCTGTTCTGCTGGGCTGGGATCCAGTATGGCCGGAAGCCTGGCAGCCGGACTATTCCGAGGCAGCAGGTGGCGCGGAGGATGCCGGTTTTTTCCGGGCTGTCTGGGACATTTCGGGGACCCCCGGCGTTGAACCCGGCTCTGACGCCTGGTTCGTGCTCCCCGGTGACATAGCCGCAGTGGCGGGCCACGGCGTCGTCGTCTCCTACCCCTACCAGCTCGCAGACCCGGACGAAGGCACCCTCTTCACCGTCGCTGACGTTGATATTGACCTGCTGCTGCCGCTCGGAGAACAGGTGCCCCTGGCCGAGCTGGTACCCGGCTTGACCACGGCGGACTTCGGCAACGACGGCGGCGTCACCGTGCTGGACCGCGGCGCCGGGAGTGCGCTGCGCGCCGCGTGGGCCCGGCAGGTGGCCGGCGTGCCAGGGCCGGCCATCTCCCCTGTGCCGGGAACACTGCCCCAGCAGGCACTGCGCTGGTCCCTGGCGAGCCGCTACGAGAACGACCCCGACGCTGTCCGGATCTGCCTGGTCCACCATGGTCCGGCGTGTTCGGCCTGCGGCTTCGATTTTGCTGCCGTTTTTGGCCGTGAGGGTGGGGACCTTATGCAGGTCCATCACGTTGTGCCGCCGCAGCTGGTGCTGGAGGACTACGAACTGGATCCGGCAACCGACCTCGTTCCCCTGTGCCCCAACTGCCATGCCATGGCGCATGCCGGCACCCCCAATCCCTACACCCCCGCGGAGCTCCGCCGGCTGATCGAAGCGCAGCACCATCAGGTTCCCTCGGCTGCTGTGGACGGCATGATCCTCTCCCCGGAGGCAGTACAGGCCCAGAAGGACGCGGCCCGGCTGCTCGGAGTCCGGACGCCGCGCCCGGACTAAACTCGGGACCATCATGAGCATTCCAACGAGCACCCCGAAAAGCGTGCGGATCGACGCCTGGCTTTGGGCCATCCGTGCCTACAAAACCCGTTCCGCGGCCACCGCCGCGTGCCGTGCCGGGCATGTCAAACTCAATGGCCACGCGGCGAAAGCGGCGCAGCCGGTGCAGCCCGGGGACAGCATCCGCGTCCGGCAGCCCGGGTTCGAACGGATCCTGGAGGTCCGGGCCCTCATCTCCAAGCGTGTTGGTGCCGAAGCCGCCTCCCACTGCTTCACCGACCACACCCCGGAGCGTCCCCCGGCCCCGGCTCTTGGCCTGCCGCAGCGGGACCGCGGCACCGGGCGCCCGACCAAGAAAGACCGCAGGGAGATGGAACGCCTCCGGCGTGAGCGCTAGTCTCTGACGCAGGATCCGGCCCGGAGGAAGGACCAAGCCCATGCCAAGCAGCCAAGGCGCTTCCGGGCTGCTCAGCCGCTTGGGTGCCTTGGGCCAGGAAAAACGGGCTGCGTCCCTGCTCCTGCTCTTTACCGTGCTGGCACTGCTCTGGGCCAATTCCGCCGTGTCCCTCAGTTACGCAGAGTTCTGGGAAACCACGGTCGAGCTGCGGATCGGCAGCTGGGACCTGGAGCTGACCTTGCAGGAGGTGGTTAATGACCTCCTGATGGCAGTCTTTTTCTTTACCGTCGGCCTGGAAGTGCGGCGCGAGTTTGCCCTCGGGGAGCTGACCAACCGCTCCCGTGCCGTTGTGCCGGTGGCCGGCGCGGCAGCGGGAATCGCCCTGCCCGCCCTGGTTTTCCTGCTGATTGCCGGGCGGACGGAATACGCCCATGCCTGGGGTGTTGTGATCTCCACGGACACCGCCTTCCTGCTCGGAGCGCTGGCAATCGTGGGACCAAGGTTTCCCGGACGGCTGCGGATCTTCCTGCTGACCCTCGCCGTGGTGGATGACGTCGCTGCGCTGAGCATTATTGCCCTGGTCTACACCGATCATCTGCAGCTTATGCCGCTCCTGGCGGGGTTCGCCGGGCTGGCCGCGGTGGCTGCCTCCCGGTACCTGCCGCGCGGCCGGGGTGCCGCCTACGCCGTGCTCGCGGCCGCGACGTGGCTGGCGTTCTATTACGCCGGGGTCCACCCCACCCTGGCGGGAGTCGCCGTCGCCCTCTTTGTTCCCGTTTTCGCTCCGCGCCGGCACGAGGTAGAGCGGGCGCTGGAACTGGCGCAGACGTTCCGGCAATCGCCCAACTCGGAGTACGCGCGGGCAGCGGCCGGCAGCCTGCGGGAATCCATTTCCATCAACGAGCGGCTCCAGAGCGCACTCAGTCCCTGGGTTTCCTACCTGATCCTGCCGCTGTTCGCGCTGGCCAACGCCGGAGTGGAGCTCGACGGCGCCACCCTGTCAGCGGCAGCCAGATCCCCGCTCACGTGGGGTGTGGCAGTCGGCCTGGCCCTGGGCAAGTTCACCGGCATCTTCGGTGTATCCGCACTGCTCCGGCGGCTGGGGCTGGGCGAGTTCGGGCCCGGCCTGACGCTGGGCCGGATCGCCGGCGGCGCCGCCCTGTCCGGCATCGGGTTCACCATCTCGCTGTTCATCATCAGCCTGGCCATCAACGATGACGCCGCCCAGAACGAGGCACGCGTCGGCGTACTGACCGGGTCGGTGCTGGCCTTTGGGCTGGGCACGGTGATCTTCAAGGTGCTGGAGGCGAGGGCCCCGCTCGAGCCGGTTGGCAAGCACCTGGCCAGGCCGGTGGACCCCGGCCGGGATCACGTTTTCGGCAATCCCGATGCTCCCCTGACCCTGGTGGAGTACGGAGACTTCGAGTGCCCGTTCTGCAGCCGGGCCACCGGCGTCGTTGATGAGGTCCGCGAGCACTTCGGCGGGGAGCTTCGCTGGGTGTGGCGGCATCTGCCCCTCACCAGGGTCCATCCCCATGCCGTGCAGGCCGCGGAGGCGGCGGAAGCCGCCTCCCTGCAGGGCCGCTTCGGACCCTTTGCGTCCGGGCTCTTCGAGGACCAGGACCATCTGGAGCCGGCGGACCTGCTGTCCCTGGCGGAGAACCTTGGGCTGGATCCGGACCGGTTCGAGTCGGATCTGCGGTCAGCCGACGTCGTAAACCGGGTGCGGGACGATGCCCTGGATGCAGAGGCCATGGACCTGCATTCGACCCCTACGTTCTTCGTGAACGGCGTCCGGCACCGCGGCCCTTACGACGCCGCCGCGCTCATCCGCGCACTCAACGCGACCCGCCCGGAAACTCTCTGAGCCCCGCGCCGCCTGCCCCCCTGGTTCAGGGCTGCCTCGAGTCTCCCTCGCAGGACCTGCACAGCCGCCGGCCGCCGACGTCCCTGCCGGCGCAGATCTGCAGGGCGGGCTTGTTGAATTCCCAGGTCCGCTGCACCACCTGGCACCAGCCGGGGTGGTACGCGGTGCCGCGCCGGGTGATGTACACCTGTCCCGGTTCAAGCGGCGGCAGCACCGGCCGCGGCTGCGGTTCGCAGGCCGGCAGCCACCGGCTTCCGGAGGTGACCATCCCGGACGGTGAAACGAGAGAGTCCACTGTCCGGGTCTTCCGTGAAAGTACGTTATATGTCCCCATGCACCTGACCATAGCTACGCGCTGCTCAAGGTTCGCTGTGGAAATCCGCAATCTTGGCACAAATCGCGGCGTGTCCTTTTCTGGAATCCCCGAAACTTCCGGGACGGAACAGTATCCTCGCCGCCATCCTCCCCGCCAGTAGAGGAAACTCCCTGCCGTGATCCAGCTTGGGCCGCTATCCTGTGGGGATGCTGAAGAGAATTGCCCGGAAAGTGGCTGCCGCTGCGCTGGTTCTTTTCGCGTTTACGGCGGGGATGGTGGTCCTCGGGGTCTATGCGCTGATCAGTTTCGCAGCCTGGGCCATCTGGGGCGCCGTGCCACCGGCCTATACGTTCGCCCTCGCGTTTGCTGTGCCCCCGCTGGGGATCGGTGCGCTCACCGGGCTGGTGATTGCGGCCCAAAAAACGTCCAAGGCCCTCGGGCGCCGGCGCAGAACCCGCGTTGAGGCCCAGGCCCGGACCGGTTCCTGGGACGCGGCCTGCCGCCGGCGGGATGCCTCACTGGTGGCCTGGTCCCGGTACGAAACCGATGTTGCCCTGCTGATCGATTATCCGGTGATGACCGACTACTCCGATCCGGTGATCCGGGAGGTCCTCGTGGCCATGCAGGGTATCCGCGAAGCCGAGCGCGGTTCCGATCCGGCCCGCCTGCACCTGGCCGTGGACCGCTTCGAGGTAGCGCTGCGGACGGCGGAGAACTATGCCCGCCGCTGCGGCCAGTCCAAGCTGACAGACCAGGAACGGAGCAGGCTCGCGACCGCCCGGACGGCCCTGAACCTTATCCTCGACGGCGCGGCTTCGCCGTCGGAGGTCGACGGCGCCTACCGCAGCCTGCGCGGATCGCTGCGCGGGATCATCGACCTGCCCGCCCCGGCAGCAGCCGATCTTGAAGCCCATGCCCGCCGGGCGCGGGTGCTGGGCGCTGCTCCCGTCCATTCCTGAACCAGCCGCGGCCGGAAACCCCGCGCGGCCGGTTCTCAGGCGGGCCGGTTCTCAGGCGGGCTGCCTCGCTGTCTTTGCTGCCGCGTCGAAGACGAGGCTGCCGGCGAACCAGGTTTGCTGCGCGGTGATGTTCCGGACCTCGTCGATGGGGATGGAATGCGGGTCCGCGGACAGCAGGACGAAGTCGGCCGATTTACCCGGCGCCAGTGATCCGGCCACATCCTCGATCCCCATCGCCTCGGCGCAGGCTGTGGTGTAGACACGGATGGCTTCTTCGAGCGTGATCGCCTGTTCGGGCCACAAGGCACCGGGGAACCCGCCCAGGGGATTCTGCCGGGTGACCAGCCCGTAGACACCCTCCCAGACGTTCGGGGAAACGCTCACCGGCCAGTCGGATCCGCCGGCGATCCGGGCGCCGGCGTCCAGCAGCGAACGGTTGGGCTGCATCCGCGAAGCCCGTTCGGCTGGCAGCACTGTGGCGATGGCTTCGGAAATCACCCCGGGGAACCACAACGACGGCGAGATATCGGCCGTGACGTTGAGCTCGGCAAAGCGGGCGATATCCTCCGGATGCACGAACTGGCCATGGGCGATGTGGTACTTCGGTTTGTCCCAGCCCGCGGCCCGGACCTTCGCGACGGTATCCAGTACCAACCGCACGGAGGCATCTCCGGTGCAGTGGATTTTCGCTGATATGCCGCGCGCAGCGGTTCCCAGCAGCCAGACTTCAAGGGCGTCCGCGTCGAGTGTGGTTTCCCCGCAGTGGCAGGCGGGGAAACCAGCGGACGGCAGGTAGGGCTCAATGAAGGCAGCCGTTCCGGCCGGCGGAACACCGTCAAGGAAGATCTTGATGAAATCCGGCCGGTGGTGGAGGCTGCGCAGTTCCCCGCGGTGAGCAATGATCCCCTCGCCCAGGGGTTCTGTTCCGAAAATGAAATCATTCGCCTGCATGGACGTCACCACCCAGGCCTGCAGGGTGCCGGCGTCATCAAGTTCCTTGAGCGCCTGCATCAGCTGCAGGGAGGTGGCCGCGTCCTGGAATCCGGTGATGCCGTAGGAATGCAGGATCTCAATGCCGCGGGCCGCAGCCCGGGCCAGGTCCCCGGTGGAGACGGGCTGCAGCCGCGCCAGCGTCTTTTCCGCGAGAACGCCGGCGGCTTCGACCAGCACCCCGGTGGCCCGTCCGTCCGCGCTGCGCAGGATCTGCCCGCCGTCCGGGTCCGGGGTGTGGGCATCAATTCCGGCCAGCTTCAGTGCCGGCGAGTTGGCCCACCGGTTGTGTTTGCTGTCATCCTTCAGCAGCGCCGGACGTCCGCCCGTTGCCGCATCAAACCGGGCAAGGGCCTCGGGAGTGCTGATGGCCTGCATCAGCCCAGCACCCCAGCTGCCGCCGAGCAGCCACTCGTCCGGACCCAAACCGGCCGCGTACTCCGCAACGGCAGCCAGCAGTGACTCCAGATCCAGTGTCGGAGGAACATCAAGCTCGAAAAGGTCCATCTGGCCGGCCAGCAGGTGATGGTTGTGCACATCCAGGAGACCCGGCATCACATATCCGCCTGCCAGGTCCAGCACCGCCGTGGAGGGCCCCCGGGAGCCCAGGGCCTCCTCCCCTGCCGCCAGGACCTTGCCCTCACTGACAGCCAGGGCATGTGTCCGTGGCATGCGGGCGTCAAGGGTGTCGATGACGCCGTTGACCAATAACAGATCAGCCTGCTGTGAAACCATGTGTCTTCCCCTTTGCATTCCTCAACGGTTCGGGTTTCGCCGGCCGGGTCAGGGACCGTCGGGCGAAACCACGCCTTTGTCTGCCCAGAACGGTTCGGCGAGGCGGCGCAGTTCATCTGAACCTACCCGCTCCACCAGCTCTACTGCGGCAAGGTTGGAGCGCAGCTGTTCAACGCTGCTCGCACCGAACAGGGTGGTGGCGTTGGCGGGGTGGGTCAGGGTGAAGGCGATGCACAGCTGGGCCGGGGTGGTGCCGAGGTCACCGCTGAGCTCCTTGATGCCGGGAAAGCTGTCAATAATCCGATCCCGGATGCTGCCCGGGTCCCTGCCGACTTCCCGCCCCGGGTTCAGCTTGCCCGCCAGGATGCCGCCCTCCATCACATCGGAAGCCTGCATGGTCAGGCCCTGCCGGAAGAGCGCCGCAAACGGTTCGCCATCGGCGATGGAACGGCGAGAAAGACTGTACTTCAGCTGCGCCATCTGGGGACCACTGACACCTTCCTCCGCAGCGATGTCCAAAAGCGCCTGGATGTTGCCGGCGGACCAGTTGTTAACCCCCCAGCACCCCAGCAGGCCGGATTCCTCAAGCTCCGCGAGATCCAGGACCAGCCGGCGCAGGTCAATGCCTTCCTTCCGCAGGTCCCCCAGCACAGCGATGTCCGCATGGTCCGTGCCGGCACGGAACAGGGCATTCTCCAGCTGCGCCCGCAGGCTCTGCTCCGGGTATCCCTCCAGCCAAAGCTTGGAGGAGAGCAGGTACTGGTCCCGCTCCACACCTGCCGCCCGGATGATGGCTGAAAAGAGGACGTCGGTAAAGACCGGCGGCTGGTGTCCCGGAAAGCCGTAGACACCGACGTCGAACATGTTCAGGCCGTGGTCTGCGGCTTCGCGGACCATGGCGACCGAATCGGAAAAATCCATGCGGTCGTAAATGTGCCAGGAGCCCAGTGAAAGCACTGAGGCCATCGGCCCCTTCGTGCCGATCCGGCGTTTTGGCAGGAGGGTTGTTGAAGATGAAATGGTCATTGTTGTTTCCTCACTCGCTAGGGCAGCCGCGGATCGACGACGGCCTTGATCTGATTGAGCTCCGACATAGCTGCCAGGGCTGCCGAGGCGCCCTGCAGGCCCACCGGTTCGCTGAAAAGCTCGTCCCAGGGCATACGGCCGGCGAAGGTGGAGAAGAACTGGATGGCCCGGTAGTAGTCGGAAATATCGCCGTTCAGCGAACCAACCACGCTCAGTTCCTTCCCCATCACCATGCCCAGGGGCACCTCGTTGTCGGTCGGTCCGGTGCTGCCCACCACCGCAACCGTGCCGCGCTGGGCTGCCATGGCGATGGCTTCCTTGCCCACGGAGGGTGCGCCGGCGAAGTCGAAGACATGGTCTGCTCCCTTCCCGTCCGTCAGCCGCAGGACTTCCTGGACACAACCGTCAGAGCCGAGGGAAACACTTACGGTGGCGTCGGCTCCAAACTGCCCGGCCATCCTCAGCCGCTCATCGGGGGCCCCAACGGTGATGACCTTTCCCGCCCCGGCGATCCGGGCGACTGCGGTGGCGAAGATGCCGAGTGCTCCGGCACCCTGCACCACTACCGTTGAGGCCGGCCGGATCCCGCCGACCCGGTCAAAGGCCCGCAGCACCGTCTTGGCGGCGCAGCCGGCCATCGCCGCCCAGGTGTCCTTGACGTCGTCGGGCAGGAGAAGCTTGGCCGCGCCGGGCGTGACATAGCAGTGCTCAAGCAGGCCGCCGGTGGCGTACGGCCAGGTATCTGCCCGCTGGCGAAAGCCATAACCGCGGTCGCTGCAGGCAACCGGCTCGCGCAGTACCGTGCAGCCAAAGCAGTTCCCGCAGGTGGACTCCGACCAGCCAATGCGGTCGCCGGCGGACAATGGACGACCCAGGGTATCCGCTGCGCCGTCACCCACAGCCACGATGGTTCCGACCATCTCGTGTCCCAGGACCATGGGCAGCATGCCTGGAAAAGTCATTCCCCCGGCCCAAAGATGGACGTCCGTGCCGCACAGCGTGGTGCACGTAATTTCAACCAGCGCGGCGCCTGGTTCCAGTTTGTCCGGCAGCGGAATGTCCTGAACCGCCAAGGCGGAACCGTGAGCCGTCAGGACGGCAGCACGGGTTGTTGCGGGAAGCGACATGGTCCTTTTTCCTCCAAGGTATGGCGTGGGTCACGTAATTTGAAGTTAGTCTACATACGTTGACTGAAATCACCAGTGCCTTGGAGGCAAAAATGGGCCAGACCCCGGCCGGACCCGGAATCCCTGCGGACCTCATCCTTCGCGGTGGATCCGTCATCACGATGGACGGCAGGAATTCCGAAGCCGAAGCCATAGCCGTGAGCGCCAACGAGATCGTCTTCGTCGGCTCCAGCCAGGACGCGATGCGCTTTGCGGGGAACAATACCCAGGTCATTGAACTGAACGGGAGGGCCGTTATCCCGGGCATTAACGATTCGCACCTGCACGGGGCCTGGCTCGGTGCCCTCTGGCCGGACACCATCATCGGCGGGGCCGGCTTCCAGAGTCCGGCCGCCAGGCTCGAAACCGGCGAAGACCGCCGGAATGCCATCCTGCGCACCGGCAGGCTGCTGGCCTCCCTGGGTATCACCAGCTACACCGAACCAGGGCTCGGCCCCGGCGAGGACAACGGACCCACCGGCTGCTTCGGCAGCGGCGTCCTCGACGCCTACCGGGAACTGGCCGACGCCGGCGATCTGACCGCACGGGTCACGGTCCTGAACCTCTTCGGCGAGCTGGACGGAGCAAGCGACATTGAGTCATTCGAGCGCGGACTTCGCGGCTTCCGGCCCTACGAGGGGGACCAGAAATGGCTGCATCTCGCCGGGGTCAAGATTTTTGCGGACGGAATTCCTCCGATGCACAACGCCTGGACGCACCACTGCTATCCGGACGGGTCCTCCGGGGATCTCCTGGTCGATGGAACCGACACCGCTGCCCGGGAGGGCAATCTTCGCCGGATGATCCTCAGTGCCCACGCCGCCGGTCACCAGATCGGTGTGCACGCCACTGGTGACCGGTCCATTGAAACCTTCCTGGAAGCGGTCGAATCCGCCGGCCTGGAAAGCGCCCGGGCAGCCAGGCACTATGTCATCCACGGAGACCTGATCAGCGGGGCGGCACTGGCACGGCTGGGCTCGCTCGGCATGGGCATCAACATCCAGCCCGGCATCGCCGTGGCCACCGCCCCCATGCTGGCCGGAGTTCTATCCGACCAGATTGCTGCCTCCGCCTGGCCCATCCTGTCCGCCATGGGCGGGCCGGCGAAACTCTGCCTGAGTTCGGACGCACCCGTCCTGTCCCCTGACTGGCGGCAGGGAATCGCCGCGGCCGGGGAATGGGTCGGAACCGGCCACGGAATGGGGAACCGGGAACTGATGACCGGACTCCTGCGGTCCTACACCTCCCATGCGGCCTGGCAGGACAAAGCCGAGGCCTGGAAGGGCACCCTGGAGCCCGGCAAGGCCGCAGACCTCTGCGTCCTGGAGCATAACCCGCTGGAAGTCTCCCCCGGCGACCTTCCCGGGGTCCGGGTTGACCTGACCGTGGTCGACGGCCGCATTGTCTATGACCGGGAGTCCGCGGCCGGAGAGCCGGATCAAACCGTTGCGCATTTTTAGTATACGGCCGTAGACTCAAAATTCACCGGTAGTCCAAGGAGGAACTGTCTTGTCCGCAGAAACGAAAATGCCCCAAAGAAAACTTGGAGCGGATGGTCCGCTGGTCCCGGTCTATGGCCTGGGCTCCTGGAATACCTGGGACCGGATGGAGTTTGACGACGCCGTCGGCCTCCTGAAGCGTTCCGTGGACGCAGGCGTCAATTTCTTCGACGTTGCCCACTACAACATGGGTCCGCACGCCGAACAGTCCACAACTGATCTGATCTTCGGTAAGGCCATCCGGGAAGCCGGCATTGCCCGGGAGGACTACCTGCTCTGCGGCAAGCTCTGGCTCTGGGAATACCCGACCGCGGGGTTTGCGGCCCAGCTCAACGAGTCGCTGGACCGGGTCGGCGTTGACAAGGCGGACCTCGTCGTCGTCGGCGACTACATGGAACGGCCAGATGTCCGGGCCATTGTCACCGAGGTTGCCGAGCAGGTCCGGGCCGGCCGGTTCGACGCCTGGGGGGTCAACAACTGGATTGCCGCCGACCTCCACCAGGCGATTGACTTCGCCCGCGCGGAAGGCCTGCCGGCGCCCTGCTTCGCGCAGCTCAAATACAGCGTGGTCCGCCGAACGATGGCCGAGGGGCCCTTTTACCAGGAGCTCTTCGACTCCGGCAGCTTCGCTATGCAGGCCTCGGACATCCTTGAAGGCGGGATTCTGGCCGGAAAGCTGCATCCCCAGCGGAAGATCGGCGCCGACCCGGGTGGTATCCGCGGCGAAATCCGGGAGGCAGCAGCAGAGCTGGCGGAGATAGCCGGCAGCTTCAACACCTCGGCCCCGCAGCTGGCGCTCGCTTTTTGCCTCGCCAACCCCGCCGTTGCCAATGTGCTGTTCGGGGTAAGCCGCCGCGAACAGCTGGAAGACAATCTGGCCGCACTCGAGCTCTACCACCGGCACGGCAGCGCCCTCCGTGAGGCCGTTCAGCACCTGTGGGTTGACCGGAACAAAGTACAGGCAGACGGCAGCTGGCTCTAGCCCGGCACTAAGGAGATCTTCAACATGACAACAACCCAGAACCCCGCAGATACCTCGACCTGGCCGCCTCTGGACGGCCTGGCCCCGGGATTCGATGCGAACAAGGCGCCGCTGTCCGGTACCCTCGCCGGACGCTGGATCAACCTGACCATGGCCGACGGAACACGGATCGCGCACAAATTCGGCGCGGAGTCCGTCGCCTGGAGCTTCCAGCCTCCCGGGCATGCCGTGCAGGACGGCGAAGATCCCTATGAGGCCTTCGAGGTTGCCCCGGGGCTCTTTTACGCACAGTTCCAGCATGTCTCGTCGCCCGAGGAAGCGGTTTCGCTCTTCCTGGATCTGGACAGCGGCCGCGCTCTCTCCGTCATCTCGACCATCGGCACAGCCTCCCCGGCCCAAACGGCCGTGGGCCAGCAGTTCATCGCCGGAACCATCGACGGCGCTGAGGTGGAAGGCACCGAACCGGCTCCTTCCACGGCTCTGGTCGGAGGCCGCGTCCTGTGGGAGTACAGCACTGAACATGCCTACGAACATCTCTATCTGAGCCCGCACTGGTACACCTGGCAGTGCCTGTCCGGGCCGGAGCGCGGCCTAGCGGACACCGATCAGCAAACCACCTATCAGCTGCGCCCAGGCATCTTCGTCTTCGCATGGCGGGAGAAAGTGGTGCCGTGTGCGGCAGTCACGGTGGCGGACCACCGGGACGCCGCGGCCCTCCGCTCCCACGGCAGCCTGTTCGGGCTTCGCCAGGACGGCAGCCAGCCGGTGCATTTCACCTTTGGTGCCCACGGGCGGCTGCTCAGCCGGACATCCCACCCGGCAGCCTTCGATCCCGCGCGTAACTGGTAGCCCGTGGCGCTAATCCACAGCGGTTCGGCCGTCACCGTCCTGGGTCCGGTGGAGCCCGGGACGCTCGGCCAGACGCTGGTCCGCGAACACCTCGCCGCCTGCTTCGCACCGCCGTCGGACACTCCCGCCGGCTGGCAGGCTGCCGGCCGGCGGCAGCCTGTTGCCGCGGCGGACCGCAGGTTCTACGAGACCCCGCTGAGCATCGACATGCTCGGCGCCGCCGCGCTTGGGGCCGCGAACCGGGACAACGAGTCCCTCGGCGACATGGGGGTGGCGGAAGCTGAGCTGCTTGGTTTCACCAGGGCGGGGGGCCGCAGCATCGTGGACGCCACCACCCGCTCCCACCGGCGGAACGCCTCTGCGCTCGCGCAGCTGTCCCGAAGCACCGGCGTGAACATCGTGATGGCCGCCGGCTGGCACCATCCGGATTGGAGCCCGGAAATCCACGGCCGCAGTGCCGGGAGCCTGGCCGCGGAAATCATCAGGGAGCTCAGCGACGGCGTTGACGGCGTACAGGCAGGACTGATCGGGCCGCTGGGTCCGCTGGATCCTGCCGTGCCTGAGGAACGGGTTCTCCTCCTCGCCGCGGCTGCCGCAGCCTGTGAGACCGGCGCACCTCTGGTCCTGGACCGGTCGGCGGATCCCGCGAAGCGGAACGCCGCACTCAAGCTCCTGGTCGCTGAGGGCGTGGCTCCGTGGCGCATTGGCCTCGGCCGCTGCGGAGGGTTGGCATTGGACGTCAACGACGCCGAGCAGGTTCTTGCCTACGGTGTCTGCCTTCAGTTTGACGAGCTGGGCAGGATCCCCTCGGTCCAGACCCGGACCGCGGACCACGACGTAGCTGCCGCCATCCTTGAACTGGCCCGCCGCGGGTATGCCGAACGCCTGCTGGTATCCCATTCCATCTCACGCAAAACCGGACTTAAGGCGTATGGCGGCAACGGGTACGGCTTTCTCCTGGAGCAGTTCACGGGCTACCTTGCCGGGCTCGGTGCCGGCGAGGCGGAGCTGCGGCTTCTGACCACCGGGAACCCGCAGCGGTTCCTTACCTTCACTTCCCAGGAGCCGGCATGAGCCTCCATGACCTGAGCATTCCGAACCTGGCCGGCAGGGCCCTGACCGTCGCCGGTCCGGTCGATCCCGCTGTCCTGGGCGAAACGCTGATGCATGAACACATCTTCCTCAATATCCGCCGGCCGGGGCATGCCCTGCGCCCCGGCGAAGACTCCGCCGGGGCAGCGCGGCCCCTGACCCTGGCCAACCTTGCTGAAACCCGGCGGGGCGCCGTCAACAACGACAATGACCTCCTGGGCGACTTCGATGAGATGCTGGCGGAAATCCTGGCGTTCAAGTACGCCGGTGGCGGGAGCATGGTGGAGGTGTCCAACCTCGGCCTGGGCCGGGACCCCAGATCCCTGCTGCGGGTTTCGCTCGCCAGCGGCCTGCACATCGTGATGGGTGCGGGCTGGTACACGGAAGCCTTCCACCCGGTGGACATGGATTCCCGCAGCGTCGAGGACCTCGCCGAAGTCATCGTGCGGGACATCGTGTGCGGGGCCGGCGGCACGGGCATCAGGGCAGGAATCATCGGCGAGGTGGGAGTGGAAGGCAACCCGCTCTCCCCCAATGAACTCAAGAGCATCAGGGCCAGCGGGCGGGCCAGCCGGCTGACGGGCGCACCCATCACCTTCCATTTCGGAGGTTTCGGGGAAGAGAAATTCCAGGTCCTGGACATCCTGGAAGACGAAGGAGCTGACCTCTCCCAGGTCGTGATGGGCCACAGCGGAGCTCTGGGGGAAGATCTGCCGTTTGCGCGGCGGCTCCTGAGCCGGGGCGTGTTCGCGGAGTTCGATTTCCTCGGAACCACCGGAAGTCCCTGGGGCACACTGTGGCCGACCACCGACTACAAGGTGGGGCAGGGCATCGCGGCGCTCGTCGAGGATGGATATGCCGGGCAGATCGTGCTCGGTCAGGACGTCTGCACCAAGATCCAGCTCAAGCGCTACGGGGGCCACGGGTACAGCTACATCTCCGAGCATTTCCTTCCGGCGCTCGGCGCCCTGGGCATCGACGACGCCGTCCTGCGGGCTTTTATGGTCGACAATCCACGGCGGGCGCTGACGTTCGCCGAACCGCGCCCCTGAAAAAGGGAACGGTCCGGCGAACGGACATCAGCTGTTGATGAAGTCCAGCGCCGCCTGCTGGAACGCGCTGCCGTGGAGCACCTGCAGATGGTCGCCGGGCACGGTCAGCATGCGGGCACCCTCGACTGCCTCAGCCAGAGTTTCCATACCCGCAGCGACCTGATCCCCGCTGCCCCGAACGAACAGCACGGGGGCATCCGGAGCCCAGGCGTCCGGCTGGAACGGCTCGGCCCGAAGCCCTTCGATCACGGCCAGCAGCGATTCGGGGTCGCGTCCCGGCGCAGTGATCATCCCGCCGATCATCGCGGTCAGGGGATCCTGCGGCGCGGCACCATCACGGACCAGTGCCGTCAGGCTGCCCATGTCCAGGGCCCCGAAAGGCTCGAACGGGCTGAGGCCGCCGAGCACCAGGTGCCCCACGCGCCGCGGGCTGATCCGGGCCAGGCTCCACGCGAGCCGTGCGCCCAGCGAATAGCCCACAATGTCCACACTGTCGCCCGGCATACCGGCGATCACAGCTGCCAGGGCCGCTGTCTGGTTGCTGGTGCTGACCGAGTCCGCCGTCCCGGGCCGCGCGCTTGCGCCGTGTCCGGGCAGGTCCGGGATATAGACCGGCCGGCCGGCAGCGGTCAGCGCCGCCGGAAGCCCGGCATCCGGCCAGTCCTCCGCACCGTTGGAGGTAAAGGTGTGCAACAGCAGCACCGGAACCCCGCCGGCTCCGTTTTCCGGGGTAAGCACCCGGCAGGGCAAGGAAGCCACGGGAGAATCAGCAGTCACAGCCTGGCCTTTCGCTGAGAACATCCGCCGGCATCAAACTGCATCAGCCACAATCACCCGGGGGCTGCCGGGAAGGGAAATCATCTCCCGGAAGGCCCAGCCGGCCGCTTCCAGCCATTCCCGGACCACCGATTCGGGATACACCACGGTGCCGTCGATGTTGTAGTACTCCCCGGCGTGCAGCGCATCGATACGGCGCTGGACCGGGTCATCGTCAAGGTAGAAATCGAGCATCAGCAGGGTTGCGCCGGGGGCGGCCGCCGCCCGTGCATTTGCCAGGATGCGCGCGTTCTCCACGGCACCGAAGCGGTGGGCAACATGGTTGACCATCACGAGGTCATGCGCGCCGCCGGGCTGGGCGTCCTCGGTCTCTGCGCCTTCAACAACGGCACGTCCGCTCAGGCCGGCTGCTTCGACTGCCTGGCGGACACCGTCGGCGAAGTCCGGTGCCACCACAAAGCGGGTCTTGAGGTCGGGGTTGGCCTGCATCGCCTTGATGGCGAAGTCCGGGCTCAGGCCGCCCAGATCGAGGGCCGATCCAAACCCGGTGAAGTCGAAGTGGCGCGCCAGCATCTGTGCGTGCAGGGCGTTGTAGGTCATCACACCATGCATGAAGTCAGCCCAGCCGGCCTCGTTGAGTTCCAGGGTTCCGGCGGCATCCGTGTCAACAGTCTTGTCGTAGCCCCGCCACTGGTCGTAGCTGGTGGAACCCAGGAACGTGAGGAACGGTGCGAGGTCCAGCTCGGCGTGTCCGCCGGTGAGGTAGGCGGCGGCGTCGGGGGTCAGGCTGTAGCGGCCCCCGGCGCGCCCGAGCAGGCCCTGCGCAGCCATGCTGTCGGCCAGGACGCGTACCTGGCGGTGAGGCACGCCTGTTGTGCTGGCGAGTTCCTCGACCGTTGATGCGCCGTCGGCAATTGCGGTGAAGAGACCAATGCGGCTGGCGGCGAAGAGCTGTTTCGCTCCCATAAAGCCGATGGCGATGTCCACGATGGCTTCCGGGGTGGCCGTCCGTGCGGCCGGGTGGATTGCAGATGTCACGGGTCCTAGACCTTTCGTTAATGCGGTGCCGCCTGGTTCTGAAGGCCCGGAAACGGGCGCGGCCGTGGCAGGAGTCTACGTTCGTAGACTCATGATGTCCAGAGTTCCAGCCGGGCGTTTGAAGGTGCTGGTTTTTCCGTCTACATGCGTATACTCTAAACCCCATGCGCTGCACGCGGCCGCGCTGAAGGGGGAACAGACACAGATGAGCAAGGCCCGAAATATCCTCGTGACAGGCGGGGCAGGCGGCATCGGCCGCACGGTTTCCGAAGCCTTCGCTGCCCTGGGCGACCATGTTGTCATTGCCGACCGGGATGGGGATGCAGCCGCCGAAGCGGCGCGGTCCCTCGGCGGCACCGCCCTCGCCGTCGACATCACGGATACCGTTTCTGCCCCGGCCGCGCTCGATGAAGCGGCCCGTGCCTGCGGCGGCTTCGATGTCCTCGTCAACAACGCCGGCCTGCTGTCGGTCCACGGGGCCCTGACTGAACTCAGTGTCACGGACTACGAGTCGATTCTGCGGGTCAACGTCCTGGGAACCTACCTGGTGACGCAGACGGTCGCCCGGCAGATGATAGCCGCGGGACGGCAGGGCAGCATCGTCAACATTTCCTCCATCGGCGCCCGCCAGCCAACACCCGGCATGGGCGGATATGAGTCCAGCAAGGCCGCCGTGGATTCGCTGACCCGCTGGGCGGCAATCGAACTGGCCGCCCACGGCATCCGGGTCAATGCGGTGGCTCCGGGCCCGGTCCTCACTCCGATGCTGAGCGCCGGCCTGCCGGAAGGATCCGAGGCGCGCCGCGCCTGGGAATCCCGGATCCCCCTAAACGCACTGGCATCCACCTCCGACGTCGCTGCCGCTGTCCTCTTCCTGGCCGGCGCCGGGCACATCACCGGGATCAGCCTGCCTGTCGACGGCGGCCAGCTGCTCACCTGAGCCACCACCGCCCACTGCCAGCCGTCCTCCGAAAAGACAAAGACGTAGAGAAAGGCAAGATCCGATGCCGCAGGCCCCTGCCGTTGGAATCACCCCGGTCCCGTTCGCACCCGAACTCGCACCGGTTATCCAAGCCATGGCTGCCAGCCCGCAGCCGCCCATGTCCAGGGAAACCATCGCAGCATCCCGCGGCAGCAGCCAGGGAATGTTCCCCAGTCCCGCAGAAGTCATCGGCAGCCGCCCGGTCGAAGCCATTGAACGCATCATCCCGGGCCCCTCCGGTGCTCCCGACCTCGAGATCACGGTCCTGCGCCCCAGCACTCCAGCACCCGGCGGGCAGGCTGTTCCCGGCCTGTTCAACATCCATGGCGGCGGAATGGTCGTAGGACACCGGGACTGGGAGACCGGCCGCCTCGTGGAGCTCGTGGAGAAGCACGGTGTGGTCGCAGTCAACGTTGAATACCGCCTGGCCCCGGAGGACCCCTACCCTGCCGGCGTCGAAGACTGCTATGCCGGACTCGTCTGGATGTCCGAAAACGCGGCGGAACTCGGCATCGACCCGGACCGGATCGTTGTGATGGGCGGCAGCGCCGGCGGCGGGTTCTCGGCAGCATTGACTCTGATGGCCCGCGACCGCCGCGGCCCGGCCATCGCCGGCCAGCTGCTGCTCTGCCCCATGATCGATAACACCAACACCAGCATCTCAAGCCGGCAGTACGCCGGATTGGGAACCTGGACGCGGGAAGCCAACCTGCTCGCCTGGGAGTGCGTCCTCGGCCCGGACCTGGCGTTCAGCCCCGAGGCACCCGCTTATGCCGCCCCCACCCGCGCCGCCAATCTGGCCGGACTGCCCCCGGCATTCATCGAAGTCGGCTCCGCAGAACCCTTCCGCGACGAGGACGTCGAATACGCCACCCGCATCTGGGCCACCGGAGGGGAAGCTGAGCTGCATGTCTGGTCAGGCGGATTCCACGGCTTCGATATCTACGCGCCGGAGAGTGAACTGACCCGGGCCGCACTGGCTTCCCGCGATTCCTGGCTCCAGCGGCTCCTCTTTCCCCAGCCCGAATAGCGGACCTGGATAACCGGCCCACTTTTCAAGGAGGCAGCAGTGTCTACAACCCCGGTCCCGTACGATCCGGAGCTGGTGGCCGGTCTGGCTGCCTTCCAATCCCTGTTCGAGCCCTATCCCCTGCGGGCAGACACCATCCTCCCCAGCCGCCGGCACGTCGCCGGTCTGATCCCACCGCTGGCAGAGCAGATTGGTTCCCTGCCCGTGACCGGGACGGACCTGCTGATACCCGGACCGGCCGGGGCGCCGGACGTTGAGGTGACAGTCATCCGTCCGGCGGCCGCCCGAAGCGGGCCGGCACCGGCGGTCCTGGGTATTCATGGCGGCGGGATGGTGCTGGGCACCAGGTTCTTCGGCACCGGCGAACTCATTGACCTGGCCCACCGGCACGGTGTTGTCGGCGTGGCGGTGGAATACCGGCTGGCGCCGGAGCATCCCGGCCCGGCCGCGGCTGAGGACTGCTACGCGGCGTTGGCCTGGCTGGCTGCCCACGCCCCCGGACTGGGAGTCGATCCGGAACGGATTATTGTCTCGGGTGCAAGCGCGGGCGGCGGGCTCAGTGCCTCGGTGGCGCTGATGGCCCGTGACCGGGGCGGTCCGCGGCTGGCCGGGCAGCTGCTGAACACCCCAATGCTCGACGACCGCAACGAAACAGTCTCCAGCCGGCAGTACAGCGGGGTGGGCATCTGGGACCGCGGCAACAACGAAGCTGCCTGGACCGCCGTTCTCGGCCAGGCGCGGGGCACTGCGGACGTGCATCCGTACAGCGCCGCGGCGCGGGCGAAGGACCTGACGGGCCTGCCGCCGGCGTTTATCGACGTCGGAGCAGCTGAGGTCTTCCGCGACGAAGCGACGGCGTACGCCACCCGGCTCTGGGCAGCCGGCGGCACGGCCGAGCTGCACGTCTGGTCCGGTGCTTATCACGGTTTCTCCGGCTCATCCCCGGCAGCGAGAGTGTCCCGCGCGGCGCAGGAGGCGCGGGAGAGCTGGCTTTGCCGGACCCTGCGCCTCGGCCCGTCCGCCTAGCCTCCCCCTTCCGCCGCCCGTCCGGGTCCTCGGCCAGGCCGTCAGAAACAGGAACCCATGTCTTCCCCTTCCATCACTACTGCCCCTGCCCATGGCATGAGCAAACGCCGAATCGTCCTGGTCCTGGGCACCCTTGAGGCTTTCGGCCCGCTCTCCATGGACCTGTACATGCCGGCGCTGCCCCATCTGGCTGAGTCACTGCAGACGACCGACACCCTGGCCCAAACCACCATGTCCGTATGCATGATCGGGCTGGGTGCCGGCCAGCTCATCGCCGGACCGCTGAGTGACCGGTTGGGGCGCCGGCGTCCACTTCTGGCGGGGATCGCGCTGTTTGCCGTCTTCTCGCTGGCCTGCGCCTTTGCACCAACCATCGAGCTGCTCCTGCTGGCCCGGTTCCTGCAGGGCCTCGCCGGGGCCGCCGGCGTCGTCATCGCCCTGGCTGTGGCCCGTGACCTGTTCAGCGGCATTGAGCTGTCCCGGATGCTGTCGTTGCTCGCCCTCGTCGGCTCCTCCGCCCCGATCATCGCTCCCGTCCTCGGCGGCCAGCTGGCCCGGGTGATGGACTGGCGCGGAATGTTCGGGATCCTGGCGCTGATCGGCGCCCTCATTCTTCTCCTGGCTGCCGTCTCGCTGCAGGAGACACACCCCGCACACCGGCGCACCACCGAAGGGATCCGGGTGACCGTGCGGCAGTTCGGCCTGCTGTTCCATGACCGGTTGTTTGTCCTGCTGCTTGTGACATCGGCCGCTGGCGGCGTCGGCTTCTTCACCTACCTGTCGATGTCCAGCTTTGTGCTGCAGAACGAATTCGGGCTGACTCCACAGCTGTTCAGCTTCGTGTTTGGCGCAAATGCGCTGTCCAGCATGGCCGGCGCGCAGATCAGCAGGTTCCTGGTGGCGCGGCTCGGTCCGGCCAGAATGTACCTGCTGGGGTACGGGCTCACCCTGCTGGCGGCCGCCGCCCTGTTCACCGGCGCGGTGCTCGCCGCGCCTCCGGGTCTCCTGCTGATATTCCTTGCCGGCTACCTCATGACCAGTGGCATGGTTTCGCCGAATACGACCACACTGGCGATGGACCGCCACCGCGAGCGGGCCGGTACGGCCGCTGCGCTCTTTGGGACGGCATCCTTTGTGGTGGGTCCGGTCATAGCGCCGCTTGCCGCGCTCAGCGGTGCGACGGCGGCGGCCATGGGTGCGATGATTGCCGGCGCCGTTGCCTGCGCGGCTCTGCTGGCGTTCCTGTGGGTTCGTCCCCTCCTGCGGAGCTCCGTCTCCGGGTAGGCCGCCCCGGGCAGGACCCGCCGCCGCCCCAGCGGACGATGGTCTGAGCGGACGTTTGGCTTAGCGGACGTTTGGCTTAGCGGACGGGTTGTTTTAGCGGACGTTAAACCGAAAAGCACCGGGAACCTGAAGTTCCCGGTGCTTTTCAGCCCGCTGACCGCTGGCCTTCAGTTTCCGGCCACAGCCAGCGCCTCCGGCTCCTTCCGGAGCGCCAGCCACTCCTGCCGGCGTCGGCGCTGGGCCTCCGGGTTGGCGATGGGCGAGGCCATCAGCAGCCGCCGTGTGTACGGGTGCTGCGGATCCGTGGTGACCTGGTGTCCGGTGCCGGTCTCAACCAGCTTGCCCCGGTACATCACCGCGACCCGGTGACAGACGCGGCGCACGACACCGAGGTCATGGGTGATGAACAGGTAGGAGACACCGGTATCGCGCTGCAGTTCGATGAACAGGTCAAGTATGGACGCCTGGGTGGTCAGGTCCAGCGCGCTGACCGGTTCATCACAAATAATCAGGCGCGGTTTCCGGACCAGTGCGCGCGCGATCGCAATGCGCTGGCGCTGTCCACCGGAAAACTCGCGCGGATACCGGTCGACCACGCCGGCGGGCAGTTTGACCCGGTCCAGCATCTCCTTCACCGCGGCTTCCGCGCCGCGGCGCTCCAACCCGGAACTCGTGAGCGGCTCAGCCAGGATCTGACCGATCGTCATGCCCGGGTCAAGGGAACCATACGGGTCCTGGAACACCACCTGGATGCTTGAGGACAGCTTGCGCCGTTCCGGCCTCCGAAGGTGCGTGATATCGCGTCCGTCGAAGGAGATCCGGCCGTCCGTGACCGGGACCAACCCCAGGATCGCCTTGCCCAGTGTGGATTTGCCGGACCCGGATTCACCCACCAGGCCAAGGCATTCACCGGGCTTGATCTCCAGTGAAACGTTATCCAGCGCCCGGAAGCTTCTGTGCCCGGACAGGGAATAGTCGATCGACAGGTTGTCGACGGACAGCAGCGGGCCGGCTGGGTCCGCCGCTGGTTCGGGCTTCGGGGTCATGCGCGTGCCGCCTTTCGCTGGTCAGGGGTGCCGTCCGGATCCAGCCTGGTTGCCGGATCCGTCAGGCGGTAGTCGTCATCAAGCTCGCTGCGGGTGGCCGCATCGTCCAGGGAGGCGGAGATGAGTTCGCGGGTGTAGTCGCTTTCCGGGGCACTGAAGATTGTCGAAACGTCTCCCGCTTCCACGATCCGGCCGTCTTTCATCACCACAACGCGGTCGCAGATGTCCGCAACAACCCCAAAGTTGTGCGTGACGATGATCAGGGCCATCCCGTACTCCTGCTGCAGCTCACGCAGCAGTTCCAGCACTTCGGCCTGGACGGTGACGTCCAACGCCGTCGTCGGCTCGTCCGCCACAAGCACCGATGGCTTGGCCGCAATGGCGCCCGCGATCAGGACCCGCTGGGCCATACCGCCGGAGAGCTGGTGGGGGTAGGACCGCATAACCCGCGCAGGATCCGCGATGCCGACCTTTTCCAGCATCAGCACCGCCCGCTGCCGGGCGTCCGCGCGGCTGAGCTTGTGCACGGTGCGCAGCGGTTCCATCAGCTGATAGCCAATGGTGTAGGACGGGTCCAGATTGGTCATTGGTTCCTGGGGAATATAGCCCAGCACACCGCCCAGCAGCCTGTGCCGTTCCTTGCGGCTCTTGGAACTGATTTCCTGTCCGCCGATCCACAGTGCGTCCATCGTGGCGGCGCCGCCGGCCGGCAGCAGGTCCAGGATGGAGAAGACCGTCTGGGACTTTCCGGAACCGGATTCCCCGACAATACCGAGGACCTCCCCGGGCGCTACCTGCACGGAAATCCCGTGGACTACTTCGATGTCGGTTTCCGCACCCGGGTAGGTCACCCTGAGGTTCTCCAGGGACACTGCGGCTGCGGCCGACGCCGGCGACGGCGCTGCTTCCGCAGCGGGTGCGTTGCTTCGGCGCGGACGCCGGACGCGCTTTGCCACCGGAGTGCGCACACTGACGACGTCGCCAAGGGTCGAGCCCATGACCGCCAGCGCGGCAATGGAAATGCCCAGGGCGAGTGAGGGCCAAAGCAGCAGCAGCGGGTCAGTCAGCATCACGCGGAAGCCCTCGTTCATCATGGCGCCCCAGCCCGGGTCCTTGGCTCCCCCAATGCCCAGGAACTGCAGGCCGGCCTGCATCCCCATAGCCATCCCGGCCGTCAGGGCCGTCTGGATGATGATCGGTGCATACACGGCCTGGACCACGTGCCGGGCAATGATCCGGCCATTGGACAGCCCGGCAACCAGTGCGGCGTCGATATACGGCTCGTTCCGGACCGTCATCGTGGTGGATCTGGTGAGCCGGAAATAGCCCGGCGCCATAAATACGCCCACCGTGACCATGATGAGGTTGAAGTCGTTCCGGGTGGCGGCGGCGACGATGAGCAGGATGATCATGCCGGGCACTGCCTGCAGCGCGTCACTGATCCAGGTGGCAATCCGGTCGAAGGTCCCGCCGAAGTAGCCCGCAGCCAGTCCGGCCGGAACGCCGATGCCCAGGGAGACCAGGATTGAGATCGCGGCTCCGATGAGCGTGAGCCGGGCACCGTAAATCAGCCGGCTGAGAATGTCACGGCCGTTGGCGTCACCGCCCAGCCAGTGTTCCGGACCCGGCGGCGCCTTGGCGATCGACAGGTCTACGAAGTTGGGATCATGCGGTGCCAGCCAGGGGGCAAAAACCGCGACCAGGACGATGACGGCGAAGACGGCGGCAGAGGCCGCGCCCGACGGACGGCGGATAAACCGGGCAAACAGGGAGCCCCGGCGGGGTCCGCGGGCGTCCAGCGGGTTAACGATGGGAGCTGTCATTTCACGCGCGCTTTCGGGTTGATCCAGCCGAGGACAACGTCGAGCAGGAAGTTGACGATCACCACGAAGGCCACGGAGATAACGGTGATGCCAAGCAGGATGGGAATGTCGCCGTTCTGGGAGGAACCATTGGTCATGGCACCGATGCCGGGCAGGGCAAAGACCTGCTCCACGACGATGGCTCCGCTGAGCAGCGCAACAAACATCAGGGCCAGGATGGTGATCGACGCCGGCGCCGCGTTGCGCAGCAGGTGGACCACCACGCGTGCCTGGGAGAGCCCCCGGCTGCGCAGCGTCCGGACGAAGTCCTGCCCGTTGACTGAGATAAAGGCGTTGCGCAGCTGCTCCGCAATCATCACGACCGCACCGAGGGCCAGGGACACCGCGGGCAGCGTGATCGACCGCAGCCACCCCTCGACTGACATCGTGGGCTGGACGTAGCCGACTGCGGGGAACCACTTCAGGTTCACTCCGAACCAGATCACCAGCACCAGGCTGACCCAGAAACCGGGCAGGGCGAACAGGACAACTGCCGCCGCTTTGACCAGCTTGTCGATGATGGTTCCGGGGTTGAGTCCCGCCAGGACCCCCAGCAGGCCGCCGAAAACTGCTGAAAGCAGAATCGCGGCGGCAACTACGGACAGGGTCACCGGCAGTTTCGTGGCGATCTGGGCCGTCACCGGCTGGAAGTTGCGCCAGGAGTCGCCGAAGTCTCCGACGACGGCGTGCCGGGCCCAGTCGGCGAACTGCACCAGCACCGGGCGGTCGATGCCGATCTTCTCGGCCAGTGCGGCCTGCTGGGCGGGGGTGGCCGAGTTGCCGAGCAGTCCGGCCGTCGGGTCCCCGATGGCGAGGTGGGCCAGGAAGAAGGTTCCGGTAGCCACCACCACGAGCAGAATGATGCCCGAGGCAAGCCGCTTGAGTGTAAATCTGAGCATGTAGTGTCCTTCAAAGTACGGTGGCGGGAGGGCGGCCGCAGCGGCCCTCCCGCCACCAAGGGGTTCTAGCCCTTGACGCTGATCTGGCGCAGCGTCGGGAACATCATTCCGGTAACCGGGGTCACCTCAATGTTTTCCGCACTGACATAGCTGTTGTTCGCCTGGTAGAAGACCGAGAACCAGGCCTTGTCTGTCACCAGCCGGTTGAGTGTCTCGACCTCTGCCAGCTGATCCGCCGGCGCCGCCGTCAGGACCTTCTCCACCTGGGCCTGAACCTCGGGGAACTGGTCCATCTGCGGGTTCGGGTTGTACCACTGCGGGGTGGAGATCTGGCGAAGGACGTTGGCCACGGGGTGGGAATCCATCGACAGGAAGGAGACGAACATCGGGTAGGTGGCGGCCTTGGTCTGGTAGTCCATGTACTGCATGTCTTCCCACGTCACCTTGATACCCAGCTCGCCGAAGACCTGATCGACCGAGGGCTGCCAGACCTGGAAGACCTGCGACATCGGCATGGTGATGTCGAAGCCGTCCGCGTAGCCGGCGTCGGCCAGCAGTTTTTTGGCCTTGTCCAGGTTCACGGCGTACTGCTCATCGATCTCCGCGACGTGGCCGGGCATACCGAACGGGAAGACCTGGTTGGTCGGCTCGCCGGCTCCACTGCCAAGGGTGCCGAGGATTTCAGCGCCGTTGAATGCGAAGTTCAGGGCCTGGCGGACCCGCTCGTCACCCAGCGGCTCAAAGGAGTCCCCGGCCCGGTCAGTGAACTGCAGGCCCACCCATCCGGAAACCTTCTTGGCAACGTTCCAGCTGTTCGCTTCTGCCTGGTCGAGGGCGGCTTGGTCGGCGTAGTTGAGATTAACCTGCCCGGAAAGCATGGCGTTATTGCGTGCCGTGGCATCCTGGATCGGATAAATCGCCAGCGGTTCGAACTTGAACTGATCGGCAGCCCAGTGATCGGCCACCTTGTCGAAGTGGTATTCGGCGCCGGCGACACTGGACGATGCCATGGTGTAGGGGCCGGATCCGACGGGTGCCTCGGCAAGTGTGCCGGATTCAATGGCTTTGGGAGACATCATGTAGCTGCGGCCAAGTCCCATGAAGTACAGCAGGGTGTCATCCCGCTCGGCGAGGTTGATTTCGATGGTGTCTTCATCGACGGCTTCGAACGAATCAACCGAGAGGTATGCCTCCTGGGAGCGCGCACCTACTTTGAGGTATTCAAGGCTCGCCACTGCAGCGTCTGCGTTGAAGGGCTCCCCGTCGCTGAAGACCGCATCCGTGCGCAGCTCCATTGTGACGGTCAGGAAATCCTCGGAGACCTCCCATTCAGTGGCGAGGGCGGGGGTGGGGTTTCCGTCCGTGTCCACGCCCAGCAGGGGATCATAGACAGCGGACAGGTACGGGCCGTCGAAGCCGATGTCGGCGAGGGACGGGTCCCAGGAAGTGACGTCGGCGAACTCGCCGATATTCAGGGGTACGTTGCCGCCAGCCGCTTCGGCATTGCCGTTGTTGTCGCCACCGCTGGAGCAAGCGGACAGCGCGAGTGCTGAGACAGTCAGGAGTGCTGCTGTCGTTGCCTTTTTCATGCGTTCTTCTCTCATTGCCAGTGGAGTGACGCCTGCACGCCGGCCCGTCGACCAGCCCGCATGGTCCATTGTCCGAACGGGGCCCCACGGCCGCAGTGTCCGTGTGCTGTGGATCACTTTGCGACTCGTTGTGGGGTAAGTCTACAGTTGTTGACTAGAAAATCAAGCACTGTTTTTCGGGTGCTGGCAGGGGCAAAACGGGCAGCAGAAAACCGCCCTCAGCAGGGGTGAAAGGCGGGCTGTAAGGGCCTTGGCAGGCTAGGCGGCCGGGGACCGCGTAATGCGGTCAAAGAAGGAATCAAGGTGCCGGTGCTGCAGTTCAACCGTGGAAAAGTCCGGCCCCACAAGGCTCATGATGTTTGCCCCAGCGTTGAGCAGGACCAGTTCGTCAACCAGCTGTTCGTCGGATTCGGGGGACACAATGTCGCCGTCCTCGCGGCCCTGGCGGATGTACTCACGCAGGGAATTCCGCCACCGCATCAGGTGCGCCTGGTACACCTCGAACAGCGCTTCCTTCGACAGGGACAGTTCCCAGAACGCCAGCAGAACCCGGCCGGCGGTGATCCGCTCCTCATCCAGGGGCATGGCTGCCAGCGTGAACTGCCGCAGCGCGTCCAGCCCGGTCTTGTCGCCGAGCGCCGCAGCCACATGGGACTCCATGATCTTCAGGGCCCGCTGGTAGGTGGCCTCCACAATCACGTCTTTGCTGTCGAAATACCGCTTGAGGGCTCCGTTGGCGAAGCCTGCCTCCTTGGCAATTTCCCGCATGGTGGCTGCTTCCAGCCCGCCCTTGACGATGAGGTTCCAGGTGACATCGAGAATGTCCTGGCGGCGCTGATCGCGGTCAATCACCTTGGGCATGAGGGACTTCCTTACCTGGTCTCCGGAGGCTGGTGCCCCTCAGTTTATGCCACGCGTCTACAGACAAAGACGATCCCGGATGGGGGTGATCTCCGCTCCGGGTCTGCCCTCTCCGGGGCAGGGCGCGTACGGTAGCCCCCATGACTGCACAGGGACCGAAAAAACCCCGTCCCCGCGGAGGACGCCAGCTCCCCGCGGATGACCGGTGGCGGTCTATTGGCCGGGAATTCGGCCTCTACACGATCAGCGAACTCGCTGACCGGCTGCGGTTCGGTGCACCGGAGAACCTCCGGGCCAAGCAGCTCACCGGCAAGGCCCGGGTGCTGGCCGTGGCGGACCGCGGGACGTTCCTGTACCCGGGATTCCAGTTCGATGAAGCCAGCGCCCGCATGTTGCCGGTGGTCAAGGAGATTGTCCGGCAGGGCAGGCTGGCCGGTTGGACGGATGAGGAGCTGGTGCTGTGGTTTTGCCGGCCCAACAGGTCACTCAAGGGGAAGCGGCCGGTGGACGTCCTCGGTGACGAGCAGCTGATCCTCCAGGCAGCAGAAGCGGACTTCCCCGCCAGCGGCGCCGTCCCCCAGGACGGCTAGCGGCCGGGCGCGGCCACGAACGCCGTGGGAGTGCCCGGATCGATTTCGGTCAGGCCGGCGTCGACAATCAGCGGCCCGGCCCCCGGTTTCCTGTACAGGGCCTGGAAGCTGCGCTTCGGGACCTCCTGTGCTGCCGCCCCGGGGCGGGCTGCCCATGCCTGCTGTTGGCCGGCGTCCAGTTCCAGGAACCACGCCAGCAGTGCGTGCGCAGCCTGCGCGGCGGCTTTTCCGGTGGACATGGACAGATCCCGGTTCAGGATGATCACCGGCGTTCCCGGGACAGCCGCTGCCGGTTCCGTGTCCGGCAGGTGTGTTCCGGATACCTGCAGAGCGCGCAGTGCCCGCGGCATCTCCTCATAACGCTGCGGCTCAAACGCGGCTGCCTCCGCTGTGCCGATCTGCACGACGCCGGAGGGAGCCTGGGCGCTGAGCTTGGCGAAGGGCTTGGGTCCCGCACGCCGTACGGTTTTCGTGAAACGGCCGGTTACCCAGTCGCCCCAGGCCTCGTCCCCGGTCCGGTTCGCATATGCCAGCACACCGGCGGTGGCGGCCGCCGCCACCGCGTCGCAGTGGGCGGCCGGATCCTCCTTGTCGACGCGCAGGATGATTGGCTGGACGGTATCGCTGGGTTGCACCCCTCCAGCTTGCCATGGCCGCGCCTGCCAGCGAGGCGCAGGTGATCCGCGGTGCCCAAAAGCCGGCGTGCCGATAGAATTCCCGCGTGACCATCGAACAGGCCCTGCTGGGTTTCACTGCCGTTGCCGTGCTTCTGACGATCATGCCGGGGCTGGACTCAGCCATGGTGCTCCGCTCGGCGATCAGCCAAGGCCCGCGGCACGCCGTCGCGACCGGTCTGGGCATCAACACCGGCGCCTTTCTGTGGGGTGCCGCGGCCGCCGTGGGGATCTCGGCGCTCCTGACGGCGTCGGAAACTGCCTATACGGCCTTGAAACTCGCGGGGGCCGCCTACATGCTTTGGCTCGGCGGGTCACTGCTGTGGAAGTCGTTCCGGCGGCGCCAGGCACCGGTGGAAGTCGATGGTGTGCTTCCGGCCAGCGGCGAACGGCTGGTGACGGCTTGGGCCAAAGGCCTGGGGACGAACCTGCTCAATCCCAAGGTCGGCGTCTTCTACATCGCCATGATTCCGCAGTTCATCCCCGAGGGCGTCTCTCCCCTGCTGATGGGTCTGGTTTTGGCGGGAATCCATGTCCTGCTCAGTGTGGTGTGGTTTGGACTGATTCTCACTGCGGCCCATTTGGCGCGCAAATCCCTCCAAAGCCCGCGGTCGGTAAAGCTGACCGACCGGCTGACCGGCGTGGCACTGCTGGGCTTCGGCACGTCCCTCGCGGTACGGCACTAGGCCCGGCGCTCCGCCGGAAAACCTCCCCGCCGGTAGAGGTCCAGCCGACAGAACCTCCCGCTGGTAACGTTTCAGCATCACGCCGCCACTGCCCTCTGACTAGGGCAGACGCCGTCAACTGCGGCTGTTAGGACTGAGGGAACGGAGAAGCACTCCGCACCCCCACCGCCTAGGAGTTTCAGCTGTGCCATCTAAATCCCTGTTGTCCGTTCTCGCCCTGACCGCCGTGACGGCCCTGCTTGCCACCGGCTGCACGGCATCCACTGCCGGCGAAACCGCCAATGAAAGCGCTGATGCAGGCGCCCCGGCGGAATCGCGGCTGGACCTCATCGAGTCCCGAGGCACCCTGACGGTCTGCACCACTGGCGACTACCGGCCCTTCACCTACAAGGACCCGGAGACCGGCGGGTTCTCCGGAATCGACATCGCCATGGTCCAGGACCTGGCATCCCGGCTGGAGGTGGAGGTCGAGTACGTGCAGACCTCGTGGAAGGACCTGATGCCGGACTTCCTCGCCGGCTGCGACATTGGGGTGGGCGGGGTGTCCATTTCCCTGGCCCGGGCCGAGCAGGCCTTCTTCAGCGATCCCGTCCTCGACGACGGGAAAACCCCCATCACCCTGTGCGGCAAGGAAGAGCTCTACGACACCGTGGAAGAGATCAATGCGCCGGGGGTCCGGTCGATCACCCCGATCGGCGGCACCAATGAGATCTTCGCGGACAAGCACTATCCCAACGGTGAGATCATCCGTTTCGAAGATAACAACACCATCTTCGACGAGATCGTCGCCGGCCGGGCGGACGTGATGACCACCGACGCAGCCGAGGTGAAGTGGGTGGCCAACGAATACCCGGAACTCTGCGCAGTGGATCCGGACCACCCGTTCAACTTCTCCCAGAAGGCCTATCTGCTTCCGCTCGGGGACACGGTTTTCCAGGAGTACGTCAACCAGTGGCTGAACCTGGCCGCCAATGACGGCACGTACGACGCGGCCAAGCAGCCGTGGTGGGGCTAGGGCCGGGCCAGGTCCCCTCGGAAGTACTCCAGCACGTCGGCGCTGTCCCAGATCTCCGCGTACTTTGCCTGCAGGTCATAGAGTGAGCCGCCGTGCACCGCTGCGTCCCGGTCCCCCACCGCGTTGCCCACCACGATCGGGATAAATCCATGCTGCATCGCGTCCACGGCCGTGGCCCGGATGCAGCCGCTGGTGCTAGTGCCAACGATCACCAGGGTGTCCACGCCCCGGGTATGCAGGAGCTGGGCCAGGTCTGTGCCGAAGAAGGCGCTGGCGAACTGCTTCACCAGCACCGTCTCCCCCTCCACGGGTGAGACTTCGGGCATCAGCTGGCCCAGCTCCGTTTCTCCGATCAGCAGCCGCAGGGCCGGGACCTTGCGGATAAAGACGCCGCCGTCCGCCCCGCCGGGCCCGAAGCGGACCCGGGTGTGCAGAACCGGCACCCCGTTGCCGCGCGCCGAGCCCAGCACCTCGGCGGCGGCGTCCAGGAACTCCTTGTCCGGCAGGCACAGCGGGCTCTGCGGATCGAAGTAGGCGCGCATCAGATCCACGGACACCACGGCGGGCCGGATGCCCGGCGCCAGGGTGCCGTCGAATCCCGCGTCGAACGTCCTCAAAGCAGCGCCACCGGCGGGGCCGGGGCCGGCAGCCCCGTCTCGGCCAGTGCGTTGGCCAGCAGGTCCGCCATCTCCCCGCCGCGGTTGAACAACGGCAGCGGCTCTTCCCTGCCCGCCCGCAGCCGGTCCCGAAGTTCCGCGGTGGCAGCGGCGTCGAGCACCCCGTCCGCTGAACATTCCACGCCGTACCCAAGCGCGCCCTGCGCCGTGACCAGGCCGCGGCGGACCTCCTTGCAGACGAGTCCGGGATCCCGCTCCAGCGGATCGCCCCAGCCTCCGCCTCCCCAGGTCACAAAATGCAGGACGTCACCGGGAGCCACCGCCACGTCGTGGACCTTGGAGGGCAGGACAACGGTGGTGCCGTCCGCCTTCTCGATCCACTTCTTCCCGCGGGCGCCCGGTTCCCCGCCGCGCACGCCCCAGGGGTAGGTGAGCCAGCGGTCGTCGTGGATGGCGATGGTTCCCGGTTCCAGGAAGCGGTACGCGACGTCGACGCCGTTGCCGCCGCGGTGCAGGCCCGCACCGCCGGTGTCCGCGATGGTCTCCCATCTCTCGATCACCAGCGGATAGTAGGACTCCAGGTATTCGCACGGGATGTTCGTGAAGGAGGGCCACAGCGAGTGGCCGTCCGGACCGTCACCCACCGGCCGTCCCGGAATCCCGCCGAAGCCGATCGAGTAGAGCTGGAACCACTCCCCTTTACGGTCCCCGGAGCTGTAGTTCCCCGAGTACATAAAGTGCGGCGAAGAGGAGAATCCGGCACCGTTGAGCAGGTCCGGGTTGGCCTGGCCCAGCAGCCCGCCGAAGAGATCGAACAGCCGCCCGATCCCGTGGTTGCGCCCGTTCAGCGCCGCCGGGTAACGCGGTTTCCAGAAGGTATCTTCCGGTATCTCGACGTCGACCAGCGGGTAGAACCCGTCATTCCAGAGGATCTGCGGGTCCGCCACGGTGATCATGTAGATCCCGAAGAACATCCGGATCAGGTTTTCGTTGATGTAGTAGTTGATCGGCCCCTGCGCCTGCGGGCTGCTGCCGGTGAGGTCGATCAGCACCTTGTCCCCGGTGCGGGTGATGGTCATCTTCAACTCGTACGGGCCGAAACCGCGGCCGTCGTCGTCGATGAAGTCGGTGAAGGAGAGCGGTTTGCCTTCCTCGAACACCATGGACAGCAGCGTTTTCATGGCCCGGTAGTTACGGTCCAGCAGGGCATTCAGCGCCGAGGTGTAGGTGTCCACACCGAAGCGTGCGCACATTTCCTGGACCCGGCGGGAGGCGGTGCTGCACGCAGCGACCAGTCCGTTGAGATCCGCCCGGTTCCAGTCCGGCTTGCGGACCTGGTTCAGGATGATGCCCAGCGAGGTATCGTCGCGTTCCCCGCGGCGGTAGAGCTTGAACGGCGGGATCACCACGCCTTCCTCGAAGATGGTGCGCGCGTCGGTGGGCATTGAGGCGGGGGTTTTGCCGCCGACGTCGGTCATGTGGCCGAACTGCGAGGCCCAGCCCACGATCCGCCCCTCGTAGAAGATCGGCATCACCACCAGCCAGTCGTTGGCATGGCTGATCGCCGCACCGCAGGAATACGGGTCGGAGGTCATCAGGACGTCGCCCTCTTCGATGGTCCCGTGGAAGTTCGCCAGGAAGTCCGGGATGGAGAGCCCGAACTGCCCCACGATCATTTTTCCCTCGGGGTCGGCGATCAGCGGGAACTCGTCGTGCTGTTCCCGGATGCCCGGGCTCAGCGCGGTGCGGAACAGGGTTTCGTCCATTTCATAGCGGGCGCTTCGCAGCGCGTTTTCGATCAGGTCGAGGGTGACGACGTCGACGTCCACCGAGCGCAGCGGCTCGGTGGCGGTCTCCACTAGCTGGGCCATGGGGCTACTCCTTCGGGTCTGCGGCAGGGCGGATGAGCAGGCTGCCGTGCG
This sequence comes from Arthrobacter sp. Helios, assembly GCF_023167125.1. NCBI lineage: Bacteria > Bacillati > Actinomycetota > Actinomycetes > Micrococcales > Micrococcaceae > Arthrobacter > Arthrobacter sp. Helios. The sequence goes on along the minus strand of NZ_CP095402.1, from coordinate 32,107 downwards.
GGTGCACGGTGGCGGTATGTCCGGGCAGGACAAGGGTGGTGGAGTCCATCTCGGCGATGACGGCCGGCCCGTGCACCACGTTTCCGGCGAGCAGGAGGTCCCGGTCGTATACGCCCGCATCAACCGTGGCTCCGTCCACGAAGATGCTGGTCCGGGTCCGTTCGGCGGCGGAAGGGTCCGTTCCTCCCGTCTCCAGGGTGATCGAGGTGACCTCGGGGTGCGGGCCGTTGACAGTCGACCGGACCGTCACCAGTTCGTGTTCGTTGTCCAGCAGGAAGGAGAAGAGCCGCTCGTGTTCCTTGTCGAAGGCGGCCCGCAGCCCGGTGAACCCGCCGCCGTCGCCGGCAGCAAACGCGGCGTAGTCCAGCGGCACCGGGATTTCGAAACCCTGGCCGTGGTAGCGGACGTCTGCTGAGTAGCTGACCGTAAGCTCCTGCTCCCCCAGGCCTGCGGCCAGCAGGGTGTCCCGGGCGGTGGAAGCAAGTTCGTCCAGCAGCCCGGCCAGTTCGGTGTCCGTGAAGTCACCGAACGGCCGCACCAGTGTGCGGGCCGCTTCATTGCGGAGGCTGGTGGTGGCGTCTCCATAGGCGGAGAGCACGCCGGGCGAGGGCGGGATGATGACCGGCCACGCCCCGGTCAGTTTCCCCAGGGCGTTGGCGTGCAGGGGCCCGGCGCCGCCGAAGGCCACCAGGGCAAAGTCGCGCGGATCGAATCCCTGTTGGGTGGATACCAGCTTCAGCGCGCCGAACATGTTCTCGTTGACGATGTCCACGATCCCGGCGGCGGCCCGTTCGACGTCGTTCAGCCCCGTCGCGTCCGCAATAGTCTTCACTGCGGCAGTGGCAGCTTCAGCGTCAAGACCAATTTCACCGCCGGCGAGCTGGGAGGGCAGGTACCCCAGGACCACGTTGGCATCGGTGACAGTGGGGTCGGTGCCTCCGCGGCCGTACGACGCCGGTCCGGGGACCGCACCGGCGGACTGCGGCCCCACACGCAGGGCCTGGGTCAGCGGCGGAACATGGGCGATGGATCCGCCGCCGGCGCCAACCGTCCGGACATCCACGGACGTGGCACGGACGGTCAGGTGCCCCACTGTCGTTTCGCGTCCGATCCGGGGCTGGAGGTTCTGGACCAGGGCCACGTCCGTGGAGGTTCCGCCCATATCGAAGGTCAGGAAGTCAGTGAAGCCTGCCTGTTCGGCGGCCCAGGCGGCTCCCGTAACGCCGCCGGCCGGGCCGGAGAGCAGCAGCGAAACCGGGTTGTCTGCGGCGACCGCACCGGAGACGAGGCCGCCGTCGCTGCGCAGGATGGAGAGCTGGGCGTCCATACCGGCACCGGTCAGCTGGGCGTCGAGCTTGCGGACGTAACCGGAAACCTGGCCCTGTACGTAGGCGTTGGCAACCGTCGTGATCGCCCGTTCATATTCCCTGAGCTCCGGGAGCACCACGGAGGAGCAGGAGACTGGAATACCGGGCAGCTCCTCCGCTGCGATCTCAGCGATCCGGGCTTCGTGGGCACCGTTGGCGTAGGCGTTGATGAGGCAGATGCTCAGCGCTTCCACTCCGTTGGTCCGCAGCTTGGCCAGCTGCCTGCGGACGTCTTCCTCGTCCAGCGGGGTCAGCACCGCCCCGGTCGTGGAGACCCGTTCGGTCACTTCCACGGTGTCTTCCAGGTCCGCCAGCGGTTCCGGTTTGGGCCAGATGATCCAGCCGGCCAGGCCGCCGGGCACGAAGGACCGGGCTATCTGGAGGACCTGGCGGAAGCCCCTGGTCGTCACGAGCCCAACCCGCGCCCCTTTCTGTTCCAGGATGGCGTTGGTGGCCACCGTGGTTCCGTGCAGCACCTCGCTCACCTCGGCCGGCTCGATGCCGGCTGCGGCACAGACCTGGGCGATCCCGTGCAGCACGCCGACCGATTGATCCTCGGGTGTGGACGATGTCTTATACCGGTGGGTCTGGCCGGTGTCCTCGTTGACCAGCAGAATGTCCGTGAATGTGCCGCCGACATCCACGCCTAACCGAAACGCCATCAGTTCTCCTTGGGGTGGTGCTGCCCTGCGCCTGCGCGCCGGGCAGCGGAAGGATCCGTGCCGGGAATGCGCCGTTCTTGATCAGCGTCCTGACCGGCCTCAGGGCCGGCGCTTTCGCCGTATATGTTGCCTGCGTCACATTCGTGGCATCAGGCTAGGTGTGCAGCGGCAGCGTGTCAAGAGATTGCATACAACCACGCGTTATCGACCCTTCCGATCCCTTGACAGTGCCGGATGAGCCTGCCAAGTTGTATGCAGAATGCTAATAACGAGGTACAGCCAGGCGCACAGCTCAGGGAGGAGCAGCCATGACACCTGCCGGACAGGCAACCGGTCCGCTGGAGGGAGTGCGGGTCGTGGAGATGGGCCAGCTGCTGGCCGGGCCCTTTTGCGGGCAGCTCCTTGGCGATCTGGGGGCCGACGTCGTGAAGATCGAGGACCCAGCACACGGAGACCCGCTTCGCCAGTGGGGGCGGCAGCTGCCGCAGGGAGTCTCGCTCTGGTGGTCCGTCGTGGGGCGCAACAAGCGCTCCGTCACCCTGAACCTGCGGGAACCCGAGGGCCAGGAACTGGCGCGCCAGCTGATCCGGGAGGCCGACATTGTGGTGGAGAATTTCCGCCCCGGAACCATGGAACGCTGGGGGCTGGGCTTCGAGGATCTGCGCCGGGACAATCCCGGACTGGTGATGGTGCGGGTTTCCGGCTTCGGTCAGGACGGACCCTATTCGCAGCGCGCCGGATACGGAGCGATCGGCGAAGCGATGGGCGGACTCCGCTACGTCGTCGGCGATCCCGCCAGTCCGCCGTCCCGGGTGGGTATTTCCATCGGCGACACCCTGGCGGCGCTGTTCGCGGCCATCGGAGCCCTGGCGGCCCTGCAGGAACGCCGCTCCAGCGGGCAGGGCCAGGTGGTGGACTCCGCCATATACGAAGCTGTGCTGGGGGTAATGGAATCCCTGGTCCCCGAATGGCAGCTCACCGGATACCAGCGCGAACGCACCGGCGCGGTCCTTCCCAACGTGGCGCCCAGCAACGTCTACCCCACCAGGGACGGACAGTGGCTGCTGATTGCAGCCAACCAGGATACGGTTTTCGCCCGGCTGGCCAAGGCCATGGATGCTCCCGAGCTCGCGTCCGATCCGCGCTATGCAACCCACGGAGCCCGCGGCGAGCGCCAGGCGGAACTCGACGACCTCATCGCTGCCTTCACCTCCGGCCTGGACGCGAAGGTGCTCGAGGCCCGGCTGGAAGAGCACGGGGTGCCGTCCGGAAAAATCTTCCGGCCGGTGGACATGTTCACGGACCCGCAGTTCCAGGCCAGGGAGTCGATCACGGAAGTGCAGCATCCGGTCCTCGGTCCGGTGTCGATGCAGAACGTTTTCCCCCGCCTGAGCCGCACCGGCGGGAGCGTGCGCTGGCCGGGTCCTGAACTTGGCGCCCACACCGCAGAGGTGCTGGCGCGGATCGGCGTGGATGCGCCGGCGCTGCAGGACCTCCGTGCGCGGGGCGTCGCATGAGTCTGCCCGGGCTTCCGGCCTCGGTCCGGCTGGTGGAGGTGGGGCTCCGGGACGGGCTGCAGTCCGTCCCGGAGCCGTTGCCCACCGCGCGGAAGCTGGAGCTGGTCCAGCTCCTGATCGATGCCGGCGTCCGCGAAATTGAGGCCGTGTCCTTCGCGCATCCCAAGGTGCTTCCGCAGCTGGCCGATGCCGCGGAGGTGATGGCAGCAGTACCGCGGGTGCCCGGAGTCCGCTACCGGGGTTTGGCCCCCAACTTCCGTGGCGCGGAACGGGCTGTCGACTGCGGGCTGGATGAACTGGTGGTGGTGGTTTCCGCTGACGAGGAAGTCAGCCGGCGCAACCAGAACCTCACGGTCGACGAGGCGCTCTTGGATCTGGCCAGGATCGGCGACCTCGCGGAAGCCTCCGGCCTGCGGCTGGTAACCGCCGTGGCGTGCGCCTTTTTTGCCCCTGCCCGCGGCCCGGTGCCCGCAGCCGAGCGGCGCCGGGTCCTGGAGGCGGCGGCAGCCGCCGGATCTGCCGGGGTGTATCTGGGCGGCACGTCCGGGCAGGAGGAACCGGGGGAAATCTACGACGGCGTTGCGGAGGTCCGAAGCGGTTATCCAGACCTGGAGGTGGGGGTGCATCTGCACAACCGCAACGGCTTCGCTCCGGCGAATGCGCTGGCAGCGCTGCAGGCCGGCGTGGACTGGCTTGAAGGGTCCTTCGCGGGGCTCGGCGGGGACCTGTGGTTCCCCGGAGATCCGGCGGTCCTGGGCAACGCCCCGTTCGAAGACCTGGTGCATCTCTGCGACGGGCTTGGCATCAAGACCGGAATCGACCTGCCGGCGTACATGCTGGCCTCGGAGCAGATTGCGGCACTCACGGGGCGCGCCTCGGCGTCGTTCGTTTCCCGTGGCGGCACCCGCGCGGAACTGGCCGCTGCCAGCTGGCCTGCCGCCGCCGGTTCAGCCGCTGGCAAGGGATAACGTAGTGGGCATGGAGCCCTCCCCCGCAACCATGGAGCCGTCGGATGACAGTGCCTACGCCCGGCTGCGCACCCTGATTACCTCCGGGGACATCGCCCCGGGGGCACGGCTGCGCGAAGCTGCACTTGCTGCCCGGCTGGGCGTCAGCCGCACTCCGGTCCGGGAGGCGCTGAACCGGCTCGCGGCGGAAGGGATCGTGGAGATCAGCCGCAACAAGGGCGCGCAGGTGGTGTCCTTCACGCCTGAGGACGTAGCCGGCCTCTACGACGTCCGCGCCGGCTTTGAACCGCACGCCGCCCTGCTGGCCGTTCCCCGGTTGACCGACGACGACGTCGAGCACCTGGCGGAGCTGAATTCACGCATGGAAGCTGCAGCCGCTGCCGGTGACCTCGCGGCGCTGGGAGCCCTGAACAACGAGTTCCACGGCATCTTCGTTGACCGCTGCGGCAACCGGCATTTCGCCATCGCCCTGCAGACATTGATGCGCCCCGCCGTCGTCGCCCATACGTTCGGCAAGTACAGCCCCGAGGCGCTGCGGCGCAGCATGCTCCACCATGCGGAGCTGGTGGCTGCCGCCCGGGCGCGCGACGGCGAATGGGCCGAGGCTGTGATGCGCACCCACATTCTGGCGGCACGAAACGCCGCCGGCGCGGGCCGCCCGGGTGAGTAGGCCGGGGCTGCCCCTCCAGTCCTAGTGCCCGGCGTCGCTGCCGGCGGCGGCGGGAGTGAAGCGCAGCCGGTCGAACATGGCTTGTTGAGCCGGGTGCGTGGCGTCGCCCCCGGCCATTCGCCGGTTGACGTAGCGGGAGAGCTTGCCCTGCAGCAGGAGCGCCTCCTGGTCGTTGAAGACGCCGCCGGCCAGGGAACCGGCCCGATCCTCCAGTTCCGGCAGCCGCGCCAGCCCGGCGTCGTCGGGCGCCATGGCAATGCCGAAAGCGGCATCCAGGACCGCGCCGGCCCGCTGCGCGTCAGTTGACGCCGGGTTGGCTTCTACGGCCTGCAGTGCACGCTCCGCCACGTCACGCGCCGGGCCATAGGCCTGCTGGTCAAGGAGGAAGCTGAACAGGGCGGTGCTCGGTTCGAAAACGCTGACCGGGCCGGAGAACCATTCCTGCAGGGCAGTCTGCCACCGCTCATCGCCGGCAGAAAACATCAGGGCGGTCGCATAGCCGGCAATCTCGCTTCGCTGCAGGCGTTCCTCCGGAGCTGTTCCGGGCAGGAACCCGCGCAGGCCGGCTTCGGCGACCTGGCTCACCTGTGCAGCCAGTCCGGGATCCCGGAGGGAACCGAAACCGCGCCAGCCGCCCTGGTCCTGGACATACCCGTGAAGTTCCCGCATCAGGTGCGGCACCCAGCCGCTGGCCGGACCGAATTCCTCGAGCGCCAGGAAAAACGCCCCGGTCAGGTAGAACAGGTCCCGAGGACGGCGGTGGTCCCACCCTGCGTCATACACGTGGACGGCCACTTCGCGGTCGTGATTCAGGGCGGGCACCGCTTCGGTGAACTCCCAGGCCCGCTCGCACAGGGCTGTCCCCTGCTCCGTATCACCGGCTGCCAGCAGCGTTTTTGCTGCCTGCAGCACCGTCATGACATAAACCTTCGGATGCGGTATTCCGGCCGCCTCCATGCCCCGGATTGCTTCGATCAGTCCTGCGGCGGCGTTCGCCGCTCCCCCATGTAGTTCATTCCGCATGTGCAACAGATTAGCTGTTCCCAGCCGGTGGCTGCGGCAGGATTGCCCGCCGCAGCCACGCAGACGACGCTGGTTTGCCTACGAGTCAAAGCCCAGCCCCACGGCGTCGAGCGTCTTGAGGATGATGTTCCGCTTGCCGTCATTGTGGTCGGCCCGGTCCATCGACCACCTGGTGAGGTTGATTCCCACCGAGGCCAGCGGTTCGGGCGGGAACGGCAGCGGACGCTTCCGCACCATCTCCACCCGGGTGCGCTCGGTATCCTGGCCGGACAACAGGTCCAGGAGGACGTCGGCGGCAAATGCGGTAGCCCCGACGCCCAGCCCGGTGAAGCCGGAGGCATAGGCGACCTTCCCCTTGCGCGCGGTGCCGAAGAAGGCACAGAACTGTGTGCTGGAATCGATGGGACCTGCCCACTTGTGACTGAATTTCAGCCCTTCCAGCTGCGGGAACGTGGTGAAGAAGTGGGACGCGAGTTTTTCCCAGGTCTCCGGGCGGTCCTCGTGCCGGGGGTTCACCCGTCCGCCTGCGAAGTGAAGGGCGTCGTAGCCGCCGAACAGGATCCGGTTGTCCTTGCTGAGCCGGTAGTAATGGAACTGGTTCGCCAGGTCTGCGAGTCCCTGCCGGTTGCTCCAGCCGATTGCCTCGAGCTGCACGGGGGTGAGTGGCTCCGTCATCAGCGCATAGTCGTAGACGGCAACGGTCATCAGCTTGTTGCGCTTCAGCAGCGACGGATAGGCGTTGGTTCCCAGCACCACCTGGCCCGCCCGCACGTCGCCGTGTTCAGTCACTACGGTGACGCCGCCGTCGTGCTCCTTCAGCTCCGTGACCCGGGTTTTCTCGTGGATTTCGACGCCGAGGCCGGCAACCGTCCTGGCCAGTTCCAGCCCCAGTTTGTAGGGATGGACCATGGCCACGGAATCCTTGTACCAGCGCCCCGCCAAATAGGTTGGCGAGTTCACTTCGGCCCGGACGGCCTCCTGGTCCAGGAAAACGCCGCCTTCCGATCCGTCCTCCTGGAGCCAGGGCACCTGGTGCGGTTCAACAGCCACGCTGAGTGATCCGGTGCGTTCCCAGTCGCAGTCCATGCCGTATTTCTGCACCGCCTCCTGCATGCGGTCCAGGTTCTCCAGGCCCAGGCGTTCCAGCGTGCTGAGTTCCTCCGGCCAGCGGTTCAGCCCGTTCTCATACCCGTGGGTCAGGCTGGCTTCACAGAATCCGCCGTTGCGGCCGGAAGCCGCCCACGCCACCCGTTCGGCCTCGAGCAGGATCACGGTGCGCTCCGGATTCCGTTCCTTGGCACGCAGCGCCGTCCAGAGCCCGGTGTACCCTCCGCCCACAATCACCAGGTCGGCGTGGGTGCTGCCCTCAAGCCGGGGGTGGCTGGGCGCGTTCTCCTGAAGTCCATCGATCCAGAACGGCCGGTGCACGGCACCTTCCAGCGACTTGGCGACGACGGCGGGCCGGGGGACGTTCCGTTCGAAAACGGTGGTATTCACGGGTGTTCTCCTGTTTCGGGGTGCGGCGGGAACCGCGCCCGGATGATTCGGCGGCAAAGGCTGCCGCCGTTTGTGGCTCAGCGCCTGGTCCTGGATGGATCAGGCCGTTGCCGGCTCTTCCCACAGCGGGCGGGGGCGCGAGCCAATGAGGTTCCGGGTGTACTCTTCGCCGGGATCCTCAAGAATGCGGGCGGTTGGCCCCTGTTCCACAATCCGGCCCTGGTGCATCACCAGGACGTTGTCGCAGAGCCTGGAAACAACTGCCAGGTCGTGGGTGACGAACAGAATGGTCAAGCCGAACTGGTCGCGGAGTTCCTCCACCAGATCGAGCACCTGGGCCTGGACCGAAACATCCAGGGCGCTGGTAGCCTCATCCAGGACCAGCAGCCGGGGACGTGCGGCGAGCGCTTTGGCAAGGGCAACACGCTGTCGCTGGCCGCCGGAGAGCGCGCGGGGCAAGGCGTCACAGCGTTCTTCGGCGATCCCCACCCGTCCCAAGAGTTCCCGCGCACTGGCCAGGGCCTCTTGGCGCCCCTGATGCTGGTGCAGGCGGAAGACATCCGCTACGGCCTTGCCTACCGGGATGCGTGGATCCAGCGAAAGGTACGGGTCCTGGAAGACGATCTGGACATCCTTGGCGAGGACTTTCCGTTCCGCGGCCGCCAGCCGGCGCTGCGGCCTGCGGTTCCCGCCGAGCGTGAGTTCACCCTCCGTGGCCGTTTCCAGCGCCACGACCAGCCGGGCGAGCGTGGACTTCCCGGATCCCGACTCTCCGACGACGCCGAGGGAACCGCCTTCCGGCAGGCTGAAAGCGGCACCGTCCAGCGCAGTGAGGATTTCTCCGCGTGCCACTTCGTAGCGTTTGCACAGGCCTTTGGCCGCAAGCAGGGGCTGGACGCCGCTCGCAGCGCCCGGTGCAGGGACCTTGTCCAGGTCGATGACCGGCGTAGCGTTGACCAGCTGGCGGGTGTAGTCCTCCTGCGGGGCCAGGAAGACTTCCCGGGTGGCGCCCTGCTCCACGACCCGGCCGTTCCGCAGCACGTAGACGCGTTCGCAGAGGCTGGCAGCAAGGTTCAGGTCGTGGGTGATAAAAAGCATGCCCATGCCCCGGGCCTGCTGCTGTTCGCGCAGCAGGCTCACGATGCCGGCCTGAGTCGTCACGTCCAGTGCCGTGGTGGGTTCGTCGCAGAGCAGCAGTTTCGGAGAGTTCAGCAGCGCGGCGGCGATCATCACGCGCTGGAGCATGCCTCCGGAGAGCTGGTGCGGGTGCTGGCCGGTGAGCTCTTTGGCGCGGCGCAGCCCCACCTGTTCGAGCGCGGCGACCGACCGCTGCGCTGCCTCAGCGCGCGAGAGCCCCTGAAACCGCAGCGTCTCCCCCAGGAAGTCCCCCACGGTGCGGACCGGGTTGATTCCGGCCCGGGGGTCCTGGAAGATCATGGACGCATCTTTGCGGCGCAGGTCCATCAGGCGCTGCCTCCCGGCGGTCAGGGTGTCCAGCCCGCGGACGGAGACCGTGCCGGATACCTGTGCGCGCTCCGGGAGGAGTCCCAGCGCTGCCCTGATCGTCAAAGATTTACCGGATCCGGACTCTCCCACCAGAGCGACGGCCTCGCCGTCGTCCACATGAAGCGAGACACGCTCCAGCAGCGGTGCCTTGTCCGGGAAGCCGAGGGTGAGATCCTGGATCTCCAAAAGCCTGCTCATGCGAGTTTTCCTCCGATTCGATCTGAAAGTTCCTCGCCGATGATGTTTACGGCCACTACCACCAGGACGATCACCAGGGCTGGCCAGAAGGCCGGCAGCAGGTGTCCGCCCAACAGTGCGCCCCGGGACTCCTCGATCATGGCGCCCCAGTCACTGGTGGGAGGCTGGATTCCCAGCCCGATGAAGGAAAGTGCTGCAAGGTCAGCCAGCACGTAGCCGAAGTTGAGAGTGGATTGGGCGCCCACGGTGGGGATGAGGTTGGGCAGGACCCGGCCCAGGACCACCCACGGTGTCCGGAACCCGAGCACCTGGTATGCCTGGACATAGGGCCGGCTGCGTTCGGCGGTCACCAGCGACTGGGTCAGGCGTGCCACGTAGGGAATATAGGCGATGGTCATCGCGATGATCGGTGCGGTGAGTCCCTTGCCGAACAGGGCAATTGCCAGCATGGCCAGCAGCAGCGCAGGGAAGGCAAAAAGCAGGTCGAAGACCCGGCTGAGCAGCTTGCCCACCCATCCCCGGGACCAGCCGGCGGCCAGTCCCAGGAGCAGGCCCAGGACGGTGGAGGCCACCATCACGATTGCCGGTCCCAGCAGGGAAGTCCGGCCGCCGTGCATGAGACGGCTCAGAAGGTCACGGCCCAGCGCGTCGGTGCCGAGCAGGTGCCCGGCTCCCGGACCAGCGAGCACGTTGTTCAGGTCGACGTAGTCCGGGTCATAGGGTGCCAGGACGGGAGCGAATACCGCCAGGAGAACCACCAGGGCGGCGAAAACCGCCGCGGCCCAGCCCAGGGGTGAGAGGTATTGCCCATAGCGGCTTAGGCCGGCCTGCTGTGGCAGGCGGAGCGTCAGAGTCATCGGGTCTCCGTTCCGGCCGCGATACGCGGATCAATAAGGGGCTGAATGAGGTCCACCAGGGTGTTGACCAGGACAAAGGCGGCCACAACAACCATCACGATCGCCTGGACAACGGAGAAGTCCAGACGGTCAATCGACTGCACCAGCAGCTGACCGATTCCCGCGAGTCCGAAGGTCCGCTCAATGATGGCGCTGGAGACCAGCAGGCCGGCCACCAGCACACCGCTGACGGTCAGGATGGGACCCAGGGCATTGCGCAGCACGTGCCGTCCCACGACTGCCCCGCGGCTGAGGCCACGGCTCGTAGCCACTTCCACATGCTCGCGGACCAGCTGCTCATTCATGGAGGAGCGGGTCACCCTTGCCACCATGGCGATATAGGTGATCCCCAGCGCCAGCGCGGGCAAGGTTAGATGCCATATCCGGTCCCAGCCGGCGTCGCCGCTCCCGAAGGACGGGAACCAGCCCAGGCCGACGGAGAACAGGGCGACCAGGGCGATGGCTGCCACGAACGGCGGTACGGCACCGGCGGCGGTCAGAGTGATGAGGATAAACCGGTCTCCAAAACCCTTGTTCAGGCTGGCCACAATTCCGGCCAGCAGCCCGAGCACAGTAATAAACACGGCCGCCAGCGCAACCAGCTGCAGCGTGGTGGGCAGCCGGCTCAGGAGGACTTCAGAGACGTCCTGGCGGTAGGTCAGGGAGCGTCCCCAGTCGCCCTGGAAGATACCGCCTAGCCAGTTCAGGTACTGTTCCCACGCGGGTTTATCCAATCCGTACTGGCGGGTGATCTCCGCCAGGGCATCGGGGTTGGGGCTGCGGCCCCTGAGCAGGAAGCGCGCCGGATCGCCCGGGACCAGGAAGCGGGAGAAGAACACGGCCAGCGAGGCTACGAACAGCGTGACGGCGAGGACCAGGAGCTTCTGCAGGATGTAGATAAGGGGTCTGCTGGCCCGGCCCTTGGCCTTGTGTGCGGGGGCTGGCCCCGGAGCGTCTGCAACGGATGGTGCCTGAACTGCAGTGGTCATCTCAGCGACCCCCTATCTTGGCTGCCCACGGGAAGTACATGTAGTTGATGGACGGGTCCGCACCGGTGATGCGGTTGCCCAGCCACATGGTGGTGACGGTTTCGTAGAGCGGACCCCAGACGACTTCTTCCGCGGCGAGCCGGGCCGCCTCTGCGGTGATCCGTGCCCGTTCGTCGGGATCCTGGACCGCGAAGGCGGAGTTGACCAGGCCGTCGAACTCCGGGTTGGACCAGCCGCCGTAGTTGCTGAAGTCCCCTGTCCTCAGGACGCTGTACATTTCCAGCGGTTCATTGGCGGAGAGGTACCAGGAGGTAATCAGCAGGTCCACGCCCACCCGGGCCTCCGGGTCGGAGAACAGGGTCGTGTACTTGTCGTTGGACATGGTCTGGATCTCGGGGTCCAGGCCAATCTCCTTAGCCGCCGATGCGATGGCCCGGACGGAAATGTCCATCGCGGCGTTGAGCGAGGCGGTCGCGAAGACGAATTTGCTGCCCTCGGCTCCGGCCTCCTTGACCAGCCGGCGGGCCTCCTCCAGGTCGTACGGCATGGACGGCAGCGCGCCGAACGCCTCATCGACGACCTCCGTCGAAGCTTCATTCCAGACATTGCGTGTGGTCAGGGCATCGGTCTCGGTGGCGTAGCCCTGTTCCGCGGCGTCGATCAGGGCGGGACGGTTGATGGCCATCATCAGTGCCTGGCGGACCCTTACGTCCTTGAACGTGCCTTCAAGGTCAGTGAAGACCATGCTCTGGACGGAGCTGTCGGTGCCGAAGTACAGGTCGCCGGCGTCTTTATTGGCGCGCAGGATGTCGATGGCGTTGGAGGGGATCATGAACCCGCCGTCGAGCTCGCCGGTCTGGAACGCATTAGTCCGGGCGTTGGCGTCCGGAAGCATCCGGAAGGTGATCTGCCCGGCTTTCGCTGCCAGGTCCTGATCCCAGTAGTCCTCGAACCGGCCAAGCGTGATGCTCTCCCCCGGTTCCCAGCTCTCGAACTGGAAGGGACCGGTGCAGTTCACGCCCGTGCTGGAGTTGCCGTAGTCCGGGCCCGCTTCCTCCAGTGTTTTGGCCGATGCCACCACCCCGGGAGCGCCCACCAGCGAGGCGTTGAACAGGTAGTCCGGCTGGAGCATCGTCACGGTGACCTCGTAGTCGCCGGTCTGTTCGATCGATTCCACGTTCTGGTAGGAGGAAGCCCAGAAGGATCCCACCTCAGGGGATACGTGGCGCAGCATCGAGGCCACAACGTCTGCGGCTGTCATCTCCGTGCCGTCGTGAAACTTCACCCCCTCCCGGATGGTGTAGACCCACGTCAGCGGATCCGGATTCTCGAAGCCGGTCGCCAGCCCCGGGGAGGTCGTGAGGTCAGCGTTCCAGCGGAACAATGACTCACAGACGTTCGAGAGCACGGTGTTGTCCGGGTAATCGAAGGCATAGGCGTAATCAAGGGAGAAGGGCTCCGCGTACATGCCCCAGTTGACGTTCTCTATCTCCGTGCCAGGCTCCGGGCTGGAGGCGCTCAGCGTGAACTTCTCCCCGTCCGGATTCGCATCCGCGCCCTGGCTGCCCGCGGAACAGCCGCTGAGGACAACACCGGCGACGACGACGGCGGCTCCGGCCGCGGCGTAACGGGCCCGGTTCCTGCGGTAACCGCCCGCCACTGCCTTCATTGCAGCACCCCGGCGTCACGGTTTGCGGCGGATTCCGCGGCGGGGCGCTGGTACACGCATTCCCCGCCGATCCAGGTCTGGGTGACGGCCGCACGGTGCAGGTCCCCGGCTTCCAGCTCGAAAAGATTGCTGTCCAGAACGGCCAGGTCCGCCAGCTTCCCCGGCTCCAGGGTGCCCGTCTGTCCATCCAGGTGGTTAATCCAGGCGGAGCCCTGGGTATACGCATCGAGGATCTGCTTGAGGCTGAGCTTCTGGGACTCCGGGCCGAGCGGCGGCAGACCGGATTCCGGAGCTGCCCGGTTGACGGCCACGTGGATGGCGGCCACGGGATCCGCGGTGGAAACCGGCCAGTCGCTGCCCGCCACCAGGCGGGCGCCTTCGGCTGCAAGCTCACCGAACGGATAGTGCCGGTCCTCGGCGCCTGGCTCCAGGAACGGCAGTGTGAGCGTGTCCATCTGCTCCTCGTGGCAGGCCCACAGTGCCTGGGCGTTCGCCGCTGCGTTCAGCGGCGCAAAACGCTGGATGTCCTCAGACCGGACCACCTGCAGATGGGCCAAATGGTGCCGGTTGTCGTTGGGCCCGTTAGCCTCCCGGGCCGCCTCCACAGCGTCCAGCGCATCGGTAACGGCCCGGTCGCCAAGCGCGTGGAAATGGACCTGCATGCCGGCGGCGTCGATCGCGGTGACGAATTCCTTCATCTCGGCCGGGTCAAAGAACTCAATGCCGCGGTTCTCCGTGTGGTGCCCGTGGTGGTCCAGATAAACGTGATGCATGGCCGCCGTGTAGTTTTCGGCGACGCCGTCCACCATGACCTTGACCGAATTCGCGTTGAGCCGGCTTGGGTCGAAGACAGCGGCGACCGAATCGCGGCGCTCCAGAATCTCCTCGAGCTGGCCGAACCCGGCTGTCCGGTCCCACCACTGGCAGGCGGTGACCCGCACCAGCAAATCCCCTGCCTTGGCGGCGTCCATGTAGACCTTGAGGTTGTCGGCATGTTCGCCCTCGGGGATGGGCACCCAGGCATCCTGCCAAGCGGTGATGCCCTGTGCCAGCAGGAGCTGCTGCGCGGCCAGCAGGCCTTTGTACGCGAGTTCGTAAGGCACCGCGGGCTTGACGTGGTTAAACAGGTCCACCGCTCCCTCATGGACGGTTCCTGCCGGAGTGCCGTCGGCCTCGCGTTCGAAGCGGCCGCCGTCCGGATCGGGGGTATCGGCGGTGATCCCGGCGGCCTCGAAGGCGGCTGTGTTGGCCCAGGCCCCGTGGTGGTCCCGGTTCTGGAGGAAGACCGGGCGGCCGGGGACCACAGCGTCGAGCTGCTGCCGCAGCGGTGTTCCGCCCGGGAAAAGGTCCATGGACCAGCCCGCGCCAAGGATCCACGGCTCGTCCGGGTTCTCCTCCGCGTACCGTCCGATGACTGCCAGAGCTTCATCCGCCGATTCAACTCCCGTCAGGTCACACTGCAGCATCTCGATCCCGGCGAAAACGGGGTGGATGTGGCCGTCCTGAAATCCGGGGACCACCAGCTGCCCCCGCAGGTCGACGCGCTGCGTCTCTGGTCCCACGGTGACGTCAATGACGTCCCCGGTGCCGACGGCGAGAATGCGTCCGCCGGCTATGGCCAGGCTGGCTTGGACGGGGGCGGCATCGTTGCCGCTGTATACCCAGCCGTTCTCAAGGAGAGTCTCCGCGTGCACCAAGGTGTCCTTTCGTTGCAAATATCGAGTCCTGCCAGCCACGATATGGCGCGGATCACATTTGGTCAACAGTGTTGACATCAATGATGACATCTACATTGACGCAGGCTGCAGCCCCCTTGGATCATGTACCTTGGGGATAAACCCGGATCCGTTGGAAGGCGGCAGAAAAGATGGCACAAACTGCCCCTCCACCGGACCGCCGCAACCGGCTGGACCCCGGAACCATCGTTGACGCCGTCCTGCGCCTGGCCCGGCAGGAACCCGGCGAGCGCCTGACCGTCCGCCGGCTGGGGCAGGAACTCGACGCGGATGCCACCGCGGTCTACCGGCACTTCAAAAACCGGGACGCCATTGTGCGGGCGGCACTGGACCGGCTGTTTGCACTGTCCCTGCAGCGCACGCTGGCCACTGCGGGAACCGGCGCGCCCTGGCGGACCCGGCTGGAGGTCTACGGCCGCGAACTCCTGAACGCGTTTATGGAACACCCGGCGCTGGGCAGCGAGTCCTTTGCCACGGACACTTACGGCCCCGGGGAGCTGCAGGCCATCGAGTTTGTCCTGCAGTGCCTCACTGACGCCGGGCTGCCGGATGACCGGGTGGTGCATTACTACGCCGCGCTGGAGAGCTATACGCTGGCGCTCGGCACCGGGATCTCGGCGGAGGTCCAGCGGCTGCCGGATTCCGGCGGCCACGACCCGTGGTTGAGCCCGGGCGTTTTTGCCCGGCTGTCCGGTTACCCCCTGCTCGAGAAGCACCACTCCGGCCTGGGGAACCTGGACTCCCTCCTGGCGTTCAACGCGGGGGTGGCGGCAATTCTCGACAGCGCTGAACGCGAGAGCCAGCGGGGTGCCGGCTAGCTTTTCGACGCTGTGCGGAGACTATTGGTGAAGGCTGAACAGGTGGCCAAGCCCTGGAGCCGGCTGCGGCAGCGGCCTTCACCGCGGCCCACACCGCCCACGCGGCTTTGGCCAAAACCCTGACTACGGCATAGCTGCGGCAGCGGCTGGCGAAGTGCCGGCGTCGAACACCGAGGCAATCGTCCGCAGCGCCGGGCCGAACTGGTGCGGGTGGGCACCGGCATAGTTCAGGCGGAGGAAGGAACCTGCCGATTCCGTGGGAAACCAGTCCGTACCCGGCGCGACCAGGACGCCCGCCGAGCGGGCCCTGGCAGCGAGCGCCGCACTGTTCGTACCGTCGGGAAGCTGGACCCAGAGGTTGAGTCCGCCTTTGGGCAGCAGAGTGAGGGCGTCTGCCCCGAGGTGCATGCCAATCTGCCGGGCCAGTTCGTCGCGCCGGGTCCGCAGTTCTGTCCTCAGCCGGGAACGGTGGCTGTCCCAGCCGGTCGAAGTCAGCACGTCGACGGCGGTGGCCTGGAGCAGTCCACTGACGTACAGGTCATCCACCGTACGGTCGGTCTGCAGCCGGGCCCGCGCCGGCCCCCTCGCCACCAGCGCCGCAATCCGGACAGCAGGCGAAACGCTCTTGGTCAGCGAACGGATATAAACCACATGCCCGTCCGGGTCGTCCGCAGCCAGCGGGGCTGGATCGGCATCGATGCAGAAGTCACGGGCCCAGTCGTCTTCGACCAGATAGGTTCCACGGGCACGCATGAGGTTCATGACGGCGGCACGGTCTTCCGCAGTCCACAGCGTCCCGGTGGGGTTGGCGAAATGCGGCTGGGCGTAGAAGATCCGGGCCCCGCTGGTGGCCAGCGCTTCCTCCAGGTCGCTGGCCAGCGGCGCCCTGGAACCCCGAGCGACCGGAATGATCCGCAGCCCCGCCTGGCGGGCGGCGGCTATGGCGCCCCAGTAGGTGGGTGATTCCATCACGACGGCGTCGCCCGGGCCCGCCAGTGCACGGAAGACCGAGGCAAGGGCGCTCTGGCCCCCCGGCGTGATGAGCACATCCTCGGCGCTGACCGGGGCGGCATCGACCCGGGACCGGGTCAGCTCGCCGGCAAACCAGCGCCGGAGCCCGGGCAGGCCTGCTGGATCAGCCCGTTCCACCGCCACCCCGCCCCGGGCCGCGCGCCCCATGGCTGAGCGGACAAGCCTGGCCGGCAGCAGATCCTCCATCGGATAACCGCTGTGCAGGGCAATACTGCCTTCGGGCGTCGCCTGAAGGGTTGCCCCGACGGGGTTGGGCGGCGTGCGTGCCGGGCCCAGCGCCGTCGTCTGCCAGGCGAAATCGGCGTGCCGCACGGCGGTGCGGCGGGCCACGAAGTTCCCGGCGCCCGGCCGGGTTTCCACCAGGCCCTCGGACGCCAGTCCGCGGATCACCCGCTGCACCGTCACCGGACTCGCGGAATATCGGGCAACCAGCTCACGCGTAGTGGGCAGCCGGCTTCCCGCGGGGTGGGAAGCGGTGAACCGGCGCAGGTCGGTTTCCAGGCCCGTCGGGGACGCCGGCGCTGCTTCCAGTTCCACTGGCTGACCGCCTTCAGATCGTCGTGTGGGATTTCACCCCGTCTCCCACATTGCTACTCTAAATAGTGAAGACCAACAATAGCGCTACTCCTCTTTTTTCGCCACCGTTATCCGACCGCAAGGCACGGCCCGGCGGCCGCGCCGGTATTCCCCAAGGACCGCTGTTTGGTTTCCTGGGAGTGCTGGCCTTCTCCTTCACCCTGCCGTTTACCCGTGTTGCGGTGGAGGACCTGGATCCGCTGCTCGTCGGCGGCGGACGCGCGGTCATAGCAGCGCTCCTCGCGGCGGCCGTGCTGCTGGCTGCCCGCGCGCCCCGGCCCAACACATCCCAGTGGTGGCGCCTGGCTATTGTGGCCACCGGGGTGGTGGCGGGCTTTCCGCTGCTGACCTCCTTCGCGCTGCAGACCGTTCCTGCCTCCCACGGGGCGGTGGTGATTGGTTTGCTTCCCGCAGCCACCGCGGTGGCCGCCGTTTTGCGCGCCGGCGAACGCCCCTCCGCGCGCTTCTGGGTGGCCTCGCTGGCCGGTGCCAGCGCTGCGGTGGGATTTGTCCTGCTCGATGCGGGAGGTTTCAGCGGGCTGGGCGCGGGAGACCTCCTCCTGCTCGGCGCCGTCGTGCTGGCAGCTTTTGGCTATGCCGAGGGCGGCCTGCTGGCCAGGGAACTCGGCGCGTGGCAGACCATCTGCTGGGCGCTGGTACTGGCGCTTCCGGCCATGCTGATTCCCACCGGCATGGGGCTGTCCGCCGGATTCCCTGATGCTTCGCCCGCCGCGTGGCTGGCATTCGGATACCTGGCCGTCATCAGTATGTTCCTGGGCTTCTTCGCCTGGTACCGGGGATTGGGGATTGGGCCCATTTCCGCGATTTCCCAGATCCAGCTGGTGCAGCCGTTCCTCACCCTGGCGTGGGCGGCGCTCCTGCTCGGTGAAGCGTTTACGCTGGCAAACGGGATCGGAGCGGTGGTGATTGTGGTCTGTGCCGGGGCGGCAGTCCGCAGCCGGGTGACCCGGCGGGCCTAAGCCCGGTCGCGGGCCGCTTGCGGATCGAAGCTGAATGCCGCGGTCTGCGGGCGCGCTTCACCGCGGGAAGCGGCATCCCCGCAGTCGTCCGGGACCCAGCGGAGCAGATCCCCGGGCTGGCAGTCCAGCACCTCGCACAGCGCGGCCAGGGTGGTGAACCGGACGGCTTTGGCCCGCCCGTTTTTGAGCACCGCGAGATTGGCTGGCGTGATCCCGATCCGTTCGGCGAGGACTCCGACCGGCATTTTGCGGCGGGCAAGCATCACATCGATGTCCACGATGATCGGCATCAGATCACCTCGTCGAGCTGGCTGCGCAGGTCCCTGGCCGCGGCGTCGGTGGCCGTTGCCTGGGCCAGCAGCGCGCGCATCACCACAACGACCAGTGCGACGCCGGCGATCGTCACCGCGGTCCCGCCAAGCAGCAGGACCACTCCGGGGGCCACGGCTTCCCCGGGGGCCAGGAGGAAACCAAGAATGACGGTCAGGACCGCAGCAGCAGCGACGGCACCGATGATGGTGTCCACCCAGCGGAAGGCTTCGGCGGAGAACACTGTCCCCCGCCGCACCATGGTCAGCAGCCGCCAGACACAGACGAGCGTGACCTGGAAGCTGATGATCCCCAGCAGCACCACAGCGAGCACCGGCACACGGATGGCGGCGATGCCTGGTCCGGCTTCGCCGAGGTCAGTTCCCAGCAGCGGCACCATAACGGCCTGGGCGAACAGTGTTCCTGCCAGCACACCCGCCATCAGGATGCGCAGCACAACGATGGTCAGCTTTCCCATGAGGGCCTTCCCTTCTCGATTGACAATCAGTTTAGATCGACTATCGAGAGATAGGTGCGCCGCATCCGCAACTTTCTCCGGCTGTCGTGATGTCTGCACTGCGGTGATGTCTGCACTGCGGTGATGTCTGTGATGTCTGCTTTGCCACTGGCACCCCGGCGACGAACTCACGTGGAGCCTCTGATACTCTCTGCGTGTGGTTATGCCCTTCTTTATCTGACGGACTGTGTCTCGCCCGCGCAGCACTTCGCTACACCGGCCCGGGCGGCTTCTGTTTCGTGCCCCGGCCCTTCCAAGCCACCGTCGGATCCGGCATTTTGAACTTTCATTCAAGGTGCCCCTCGCAGAAAACCACTCTCTCCATGAACCTGCTCTGTACGCATCCCTGTGCCCGCCAACGTCCGCCTGGACCCAAATGGCCGGTCTCTTCACCAATATCCACCGCCCGTCCCGGCAACCGGTTTTCCGTCCTGAGCATGAAGGGAGGCCTGAACTGTGGCTGAGCGCGTTACCTACCTGCAGGTCCTGCGGACACCGGGAGCAGTCAGAGTTTTCCTTCCCGCCCTTATCGGCAGATTATCGCTGGCTATGGTCGGGCTGGCGCTCCTCCTGGCGGTCCAGGATGCCACCGGTTCGTTTGCCATCGCCGGATTACTCACCGGAGTATTCGGGTTTGCCAATGTGGTTGCTTCCCCCTGGCGCGCCCGATTCGTTGACCGCTGGGGGCAGCGGCGGGTCCTGAACCTGCTGGCGCTGGTCCATGCGGGGAGCCTGTGCCTGATGGCCTATCTGCTGTCCCTTGGGGTGGAGTCCGTGTTTCCCCTGGCTGTGGCGGCAGCAGCTTGTGGAGTTAGCACTCCGCCCCTTGGAGCTTCCATGCGGGTGCTCTGGGCCTCGGTGACACCACCCGGGCCGGTGCGTACCCGGGCCTACAGCGTGGACGCGGTTGCAGAGGAACTAACGTTCACCACCGGCCCCGTGGTGGTCGCAGCAGTCATCGCTGCCAGCTCTCCGCTGGCCGGCCTGGTGATATCTGCAGCCGCAGTGGTAACCGGAACATTCGGGATGACTTCAGGGGCGGTCTCTGGAAAGCAGCGCGGGACCCCTCATCGGCTGCCGCCTCAGGACAAACCTCTGCGCCAGCTGGGTTTCCTGCCCATCCTGCTTCTGATCCTTGGTGTCGGCGTTGTGCTCGGCACCATCGAAGTCGCCGTCCCGGCGTACGCCGACAGGGAGAACTCGGTAGCTCTCGCCGGCTGGCTCCTCTCGGCCTTCGCCGCCGGAAGCGCTGCCGGAGGGCTTCTCTACGGAAGGCATAAGTGGCGCTCGTCCCTGCGGAGCCGTCTGATCACCCTATGCTTCCTCCTGTCCCTTGGCACCATCCTCCTGGCCCTCGTCAGTTCGACTCCCGCCATGGTTGCTGTCCTGATAGCAGCCGGCCTTTTCCTGGCCCCATCACTCATCACCGGGTATTTAGCCGCGGACAGCGTGACCGCCCCGGCAGCCCGCACCGAGGCATCGAGCTGGATTAATACCTCAGTGAACCTAGGCGCAGCGGTGTCAGCTTCAGTTGCCGGTGCCCTCATTGATCAGCACTCACCGGAAGTTGCCCTGATCCTCTGCGGCATCACGGCGCTCATCCTGACTGCTGCCACGGCAGTCGCAGTTCGCCAGCTGCCTGCCGCACGGGTTCCCACTGTTTGTGCACTGGAGTGACTGGTGTGACCCCACTGGGCACAGGAGGCTACATAGAGTGGGAACGCGTGTCGCCGAACACCGGCCCGCCGCCCGGCAGCACCCATGAAAAAACCCTCCTGTTCGGGCGTAACGCCTAACAGGAGGGGTTTGGAAAAGCAGTGGAGCCCCCTGCCGGATTCGAACCGGCGACCCCCTGTTTACAAGACAGGTGCTCTGGCCAACTGAGCTAAGGAGGCATGGCCGGAAAACCGGCCCCGCGCCGTCGTCGCCGGTCAACAACCAACCGACTAAACAGCGCTAGACAAGATTAGCCCAGAGCAGCCTCCGGAACGAAACCACTCACTGTTCCGTTCCGGAGGGCACCCCGGCAATCAGGTGGTACTAGGCAGCGGCCTCTGCCTTATTGGCGTCGATCGCGGCCTGGACCGTCTCGACGAAGGTGTTCAGGTCGCCCTCGGAACCGTTGATGTAGACGGTCGGGGTGCCGCTTACCTCGGCCGCGCGGGCCATGGAGTCTGCGTACTTCACGTAGGTGCGGAAACCATCATTGCTGATGCAGTCCTGGACGTCCGTGGCACCGGCAGCCTCGGCCATATCGACCATCGCAGCGTTGTCGATTTCGCCGTTCGGGTACTGCGCGAAGATCGCCTTCATAAAGCCCCAGTAGGACTCGGGGCTGGAATCAGCCACGCAGGCAGCGGCATTGGCGCCGCGCGAGGAGTAGTTCGTGGGTGAACCGCGGTCCAGGAAGGCAACCGTGCGGTATTCGTACGTGACCTCGCCGGCGTCGAGCCAGGATTCGATCTGGGACCCGTAAGTGGAGGCGAAGTCAGCGCAGTGCACACAGTTGACGTCCACGTACTCCACGATCTGGACGGGTTCGCCCGGCGCTGCTGCTTCGACGCCGGCGGGAACGGTTTCGCCGGCGGCGTTGGTGGTCGTTGCCTCGGGCAGGTTATTGACGTCCACTTCCAGCGGCTCCGTCGGTTCCAATGTGGAGGACGAGGTGAGGGTAATGCCGCCGTTAATGTTGCCGTTGGCAGGTGCCGGACCTGCATCCGGGATGCCGCCGCGGACGCTGTTGATGACGACGACGGCGATGATCACGAGGACCGCGACGATCCCGACCACAATGCCCCAGCGTGTCAGGAGCTTGTTGCGGCGTTCCTTCTTCAGCTGCGCCTCACGCAGGGCACGGGCCTTTTCGCGCGCTGCAGCTTGACGGTCAGCCTTGGTCGGCTTGGGGTTCCGGTCACTCATATTTCCTCATGTCTCTCAAGCGGCCGCCCTCACGGCGGCATCGGGCAACACAGTGCTTCAGGGACAACGATATCCCCGCACCCCATCGACAACGTTTCGGGGCGGTACAAAGTTTCCCCGGTTGGATAGAGTGGCAAAGAGACAAGTCGACTTAGGAGTGCAAAAAGTGAACGCTGTTGCCGCGGAATCGAAAACAGAGATTTCAACGGACGGGTACGGCGATTACGACTTCATTGTGGTCTCCAACCGGCTGCCCGTAGACCGGGTATCAGACGGCAACGGAGACTCCTGGCGCCGCTCCCCCGGCGGGCTGGTCACGGCCCTGGCTCCGGTGATGGCAAAGGCCGACGGCGCGTGGGTTGGCTGGCATGGAGCGCCGGACGAATCCCTGGAACCCTTCGACCACGGCAACATGCACCTGCGTCCGGTGCCGCTGAGCGCCTCCGAGGTGGAGCTGTACTACGAGGGTTTCTCCAACGCCACGCTCTGGCCGCTCTACCACGACGTCATCGCCCCGCCGGAGTTCCACCGGACCTGGTGGGATTCCTACCGCACGGTGAACCGCCGCTTCGCTGAAGCCGCCGCCGAGGTCGCCGCCGAGGGTGCCACTGTCTGGGTGCAGGACTACCAGCTGCAGCTGGTGCCGCAGCTGCTGCGCAGCCTCCGGCCGGACCTGAAGATCGGGTTCTTCAACCACATTCCGTTTCCTCCGCTGGAGATTTTCGCCCAGCTGCCCTGGCGCAAGGACATCATCGCCGGCCTGCTCGGCGCGGACCTGATCGGTTTCCAGCGTCCCAGCGACACCGCGAACTTCCTGCGCTGCGTCCGCCGGTTCGCCGGGCATTCGGTCCGCCAGCAGCAGGTGCACGTCACCGGCGAGGACGGCTCCAGCTACGTTTCGCGTGCCGAGGCCTTCCCGATCTCCATCGATGTTCACCAGATCACCGAACTCGCCAAGCGCGAGGACGTCATCGAGCGCTCCAAGCAGATCCGCCGCGAGCTCGGCAATCCCGAAGTCATCCTGCTCGGCGTGGACCGCCTGGACTACACCAAGGGCATCAGCCACCGGTTGAAGGCCTACGGCGAGCTCCTGGAAGACGGCCGGATCAGCGTGGAGGACGCGGCCCTGATCCAGGTCGCCAGCCCCAGCCGCGAGCGCGTGGAACAGTACCGGCTGCTGCGCGAAGAGGTCGAAGGCACCGTGGGCCGGATCAACGGCACGTACGACACGATGAGCAACACAGCCATCCGCTACCTGCACCACTCCTACCCGGTGGAGGAAATGGTTGCCCTCTACCTGGCTTCGGACGTCATGCTGGTGACCGCCCTGCGGGACGGCATGAACCTGGTCGCCAAGGAATACGTGGCGGCCCGCACTGAGAACACCGGTGCCCTGGTGCTCAGCGAGTTCGCCGGTGCCGCAGATCAGCTGCGGCAAGCCGTGCTGGTCAACCCGCACGACATTGACCGGCTGAAAGACGCGATCGTCAACGCGATCAGCATGCAGCCCCGCGAGGCCCAGCGCCGGATGCGCCTGATGCGGCGGCAGGTCCTGCAGAACGACGTCGAGCGCTGGTCCCAGAACTTCCTCAGCGCCCTGCGGATGGAAGGTGAGCAGCGATGATCCCCATGGAGCTCCGCACCGCCCTGGCCACTCTGGCCACAGCTGACGAGCTGCTGGTCGCCGTGGACTTCGACGGCACCCTGGCACCGCTCGTTGAACGCGCCGAAGATGCCCGGCCGCTGCCGGCAGCAGCCGCCGCGCTCCGCGCACTGGCGGGTATGCCGCACACCTCAACCGCCCTGATTTCCGGGCGGGCACTGGCAAGCCTGCGCCACGCTGCCAGCCCCGAGCCGGAAACACTGCTGGTCGGCAGCCATGGAGCTGAGACCTGGACCGGGCCCAACGCGCAGCCGCTGCAGCTCACGCCGGAGCAGGCGGAACTGCTGGCCCGTGCCCGGCAGGCCGTTGCGTCCGTGGTGGACGCTTCGCCGGGGTGCCGGCTAGAGGACAAACCTGCCGGCGTCGTCCTGCATACCCGGGGAGCCCCCGACGACGTCGCCTCCGCGGCGGTTGATGCCGCCCGCATCCGGCTGGGCGAGCTCGACGGCGTACAGGTGACGGACGGCAAGCGGGTGCTCGAGGCATCAGTGGTGCACTCCAATAAGGGCGAAGGCATCCGCGCGCTGCGTGAGCTGACCGGTGCGGAGGCCGTGCTGTTCGCCGGCGACGACGTCACGGACGAACACGGGTTCGCTGCACTGCAGCGCGGTGACGTGGGAATCAAGGTGGGACCGGGTGCCACCGCCGCCGGTTTCCGGGTGGACTCGACCGCGGATTTCGCCGAGGTGCTGGAGCACCTGCTGCAGCTGCGCCGCGCCGCCGTCGAAAATTAACCTCCCGGCCACCTCGTTTCCTTCTGCCCTCTTTACAGGCGTGGCATACTAAGCGTGATGGACGCCACACGGCGTCCATCACGCTGCTTCAAAAATACATATCCACCCATTCACAACGGATCGTCGGGCACGTACCTGCCCGTGAAGGGAAACACCATGGCAACGGTAACGTTCGACCACGCTACAAGGCTGTATCCGGGCACTGACCGCCCCGCAGTCGACAACCTCAGCCTGGAAATCGCCGACGGCGAATTCCTGGTGCTCGTCGGCCCCTCGGGCTGCGGCAAGTCCACCTCCCTGCGCATGCTGGCAGGCTTGGAAGACGTCGATTCCGGGCGCATTCTCATCGGTGACCGTGACGTCACCGACGTTCCTCCCAAAGACCGCGACATCGCCATGGTTTTCCAGAACTATGCGCTGTATCCGCACATGTCCGTCGCGGACAACATGGGCTTCGCCCTGAAGATCGCCGGCGTCCCCAAGGAAGAACGGCTTGACCGCGTCCGCGAGGCAGCAAAGCTGCTGGACCTCGAGGACTACCTGGACCGCAAGCCCAAGGCACTCTCCGGCGGGCAGCGCCAGCGGGTGGCGATGGGACGGGCCATCGTGCGCAATCCGCAGGTGTTCCTGATGGATGAGCCCCTTTCCAACCTGGACGCCAAGCTGCGCGTCCAGACCCGCACCCAGATTGCGTCCCTGACCCGCCGCCTCGGCGTCACCACGGTCTACGTCACCCACGACCAGGTGGAAGCCATGACCATGGGCGACCGGGTTGCGGTCCTCAAGGACGGGATCCTGCAGCAGGTTGATACCCCGCGCAACCTCTATGACAAGCCGCTGAATGTGTTCGTCGCCGGTTTTATGGGCTCACCCGCCATGAATCTGCTCGAGCTGCCGGTCACCGAGGGCGGTGTCAGCTTCGGCGGCACGGTCTATCCGGTTCCGCGGAGCATCCTCGACGCCGCAGCAGGCAACACCGTCACCTTCGGAGTGCGGCCCGAAGACATGGACATCGCCGCTGAAGGCGAGGGCCTGAAGGTGGAAGTTGACGTGGTTGAGGAACTCGGGGCGGATGCCTTCGTGTACGGCCACACGTTCCTGGACGGCCAGGAACACGAGATCACGGCCCGGGTGGATGCCCGGAAGCCGCCGGCCAAGGGCGACACACTGTTTGTCCGGCCGAAGCCGGGCCACGTGCACCTGTTCGACACCAGCACGGGAGAGCGGCTCGCAGACGAGGCCTAGGCCCGGCGGTTCCGTACAAGTGCGGTGGCCTTTTCCCTGAACTAGACTGCTGGGAGAAGGCCACCGCACCGGTTTAACAAACCGCCGGTTTAGTACAGAGCCCACAGAAGGCATGCCGCCCATGACTGAAGCTGCGCGCGCCAACCAGCGCGATGAACCCACGGACCGAGAGCAGCCCGGAACTCCCCCGCGGGACCAGACCGATGAGTCCCAGGCTCCGCTGGGTTCCCTCCATATCACCGCTGCTTCCATGGACCCGGCGCTGCTGGATCTCCCCTGGTCCATCCCGCTGGAGGAGTGGCCCAAAGAGAACCTCGCGGCGCTCCCCCGCGGCATTTCCAGGCACGTTGTACGGTTCGCCAAACTTGGCGATTCCCTCATCGCGATCAAGGAGACCAGCGAACGGGTGGCCCTGCGGGAGTACGAGATGCTCCGCAAGCTGCGGCGGCTCAATATCCCGTGTGTTGCTCCCGTGGCCGTGATTACCGGCCGCACGGACAAGGACGGGGAGGAACTCGCTCCCGTGCTGGTGACCCGGCACCTTCGGTTCTCCCTGCCCTACCGTGCCGTGTTTTCACAAACGCTGCGAGCGGTGACATTGACCCGGCTGATCGACGCCCAGGCACTGCTGCTGGTCCGCCTGCATCTCGCAGGCTTCTACTGGGGTGACGTTTCGCTCTCCAACACGCTGTTCCGCCGTGATGCCGGAGCGTTCGCCGCTTACCTGGTCGACGCCGAAACGGGGGAGCTTTACCCGGAGCTCTCCCCCGGGCAGCGCGAGTACGACCTTGAGATTGCCCGGGTGAACATTGCCGGCGAGCTCATGGACCTGGCCGAGGGCGGCCTGATCGAGGAAAGCGTTGATCCGCTCGCCACCAGCGAACGCATCATGGAAAGCTACCGGAACCTGTGGGCAGAGCTCACCGAGCAGGAGTCCTTCGAACTCGGCGAACGCTGGCGCGTCAATGCCCGGATCCGCCGCCTGAACGAGTTGGGGTTCGACGTCGACGAACTCACCATCCGCACCACTCCGGATGGCTCGCAGGTGCAGCTGCAGCCCAAGGTGGTCGACGCCGGCCACCACCAGCGCCGCCTGCTCCGCCTCACCGGGCTCGATGCCCAGGAGAACCAGGCCCGCCGGCTCCTGAACGATCTGGACTCCTACCGTGCCGACAACCATCCTGACCTGGATGAAGAGCTCAGCGCCCACCTCTGGGTGACCCAGGTCTTCGAACCTATCGTCAAGTCCGTGCCGCGTGAGCTCGGCAGCAAACTGGAGCAGGCAGAGGTGGTCCACGAGGTCCTGGAACACCGCTGGTACCTCTCCGAAAAAGAGAACCGGAACGTGGGCCTCGCCGAAGCGGTGCAGTCCTACCTGGACACGGAGCTGCGGCACCGCCGGGATGAAGCCGCGATCCTGCTCAACCCGGATACCAAGACCATGCGCATCCTGGAGGGCGGCGGATCACCGGGGCAGCCCTAGCCCGTCCCCGGTGTGCGAAAGTCTCCGGCACGCGAGACTCCCTGGGCATGCGAAAGGCCGGGCCCGAGGGCCCGGCCTTTGCTGGTTTCCAGCAACGAATATGCCGCTGGTTTTCCGCGAAATTACAGGGACTGTTCAAACCCTGTGGAATTAACCCCGCACTCGTAGGTCATACCGTCGACGAAATGGGTTCCCGGCCCGTATTCCTGGCAGACTTCCACCACGTCGAACACGGCGCCGGCGGCGAACGCGAAGAGGAAAATGGTGGCAATCACGGTGATTGCCAGCACGACGGCTCCGATGATGATGCCGGCCAGGGCAGGGCCGTTGCTTTCTTTGGCTTTCCTGGACTGGACCAGGCCTATGATGCTTAGGATCAGGCCCGCCACTGAGGCGTACGGGATGAAGAACAGGCAGGACAGGACCAGGCCGACAATCCCCATGACCTTTCCGGGCTTCTGCGCCGGAGCCTGGTAGGTGCCGGGATAGCCGTAGTTGGGTGTCCCGTAAGGCTGCTGCTGACCGTAGGGCGCCTGCTGCTGCCCGTACTGCTGCTGGCCGTAGGGGGCTGGCTGTCCCTGAACCGGCTGGCCCGGATCCGGCTGCTGGCCATAAGGCTGCTGCTGCCCCTGCCCGTACTGCTGCTCGTGCGGAGCAGCCTGCTGGCCGTACTGGCCTCCGCCGTACTGGCCTTCGCTGTTTTGGCCCCCGCTGTATTCGCCATAGAGCGGCTGGGTGGGTGCACCACCGCTGGGCGGAGTGTCAGCGGACGCAGGTGTGTTGCCGGCCACAGGTTTGTCGTCGGTCGGCTGGGCCGGTCCGGTGGAACCGGCCCAGTCGGCTGCCGTCGGCTCTTCCGGCGTCGATTCGCCATGCGGCTGTCCCGGCGCTGCGAAGCCGTTGGGCTCGCCGGCCGGCTGGCCGGCGTCGTCGTTGCGGTTCTCTGGCATGCTTCTCCCCCTGGGGCACTGGTTCTTAGGTACCTGGCCGGCGAACAGCCGCAGCTGTTCCGGCGATCGCCGCCAGTCTATCCTGTGCAATTGCGGCTAGGCTGGGCCTGTGAGGGTCCTTCCCCAAGTCAGCGGCCCTTTCCATGTGCGATGTCAGGCTTTGGCGCCTAGCTGCGCGAACCGGTCGTGCAGCTGTGGGAACAATCACCACCACACATCGGCACATGTGCCGGGAAGCCGGCGTTAACCAATACGTAAGCAGCCGGACCAGCGTGAAAAGGATGATTCCGTCCATGGACAATGCCCTCCGCGAAACCTCAAGGCCTTCAACCGAGCTCCAGCTGGTGCCGGTCCACGAGGCTTCCGCTGAACGTGACCGTCAATGGTGGCGCTCCTCGGTGATTTACCAGATTTATCCCCGCTCCTTCCGCGACCTCCGCGGCGACGGCATTGGCGACCTGCCCGGCATCACGGCAGAAATCCCCGCCCTGGCCGAACTGGACATCGACGCGATCTGGCTCTCCCCGTTTTACAAGTCGCCGCAGAAAGATGCCGGCTACGACGTCGCGGACTACTGTTCCGTAGACCCCATCTTCGGCACTTTGGAAGATTTTGACGCCCTCACTGCCACCGCCGCGAAGCACGGCATCCGGGTAATCGTGGACCTGGTCCCCAACCACTGTTCCGACCAGCATGCCCTGTTCCAGGCTGCCCTCGCCGCGCCGGAGAACTCCCCCGCCCGGGACATGTTCATCTTCCGCGACGGCACCGGTGAGCACGGCGAAAACCCGCCGAACAACTGGCAGTCCCACTTCGGCGGACCGGCCTGGACCAGGGTCACCAACCCTGACGGCACTCCGGGCCAGTGGTACCTTCACCTCTTCGACTCCACCCAGCCCGACTTCAACTGGGACAACCCTGCAGTGAAGGACGAGTTCGAGCGCATCCTGCGCTTCTGGCTCGACCGCGGTGTCGGTGGCTTCCGCGTCGACGTCGCCCACGCCCTGATCAAGAAGTCCGGCCTGCCGGACTGGGGCGGCCGGGCCGACGGCGCCTCCATTGACGGTTTCCCCGGCCACGAGGCCCCCATGTTCGGCCAGGCGGGGATCCACGACATCTTCCGTTCCTGGCGCAAGATCCTGGATGAGTACGACGGCGACCGCGTCCTGTGCGCTGAAGCCAC
Source organism: Arthrobacter sp. Helios (assembly GCF_023167125.1). Classification (NCBI taxonomy): domain Bacteria; kingdom Bacillati; phylum Actinomycetota; class Actinomycetes; order Micrococcales; family Micrococcaceae; genus Arthrobacter; species Arthrobacter sp. Helios. The sequence goes on along the minus strand of NZ_CP095402.1, from coordinate 3,000 downwards.
CATCGATCCGCTGGACCGGCTCACTGACTGGGTTCGTTCGGACGAGATGCATCAGGCCTTCAACTTTGCCTACCTCCACCACCCCTGGGACGCCGCCGATCTGCGGCACACGATCGAAACCTCGCTGAACGCCTTCGACAAGGTCGGTGCCCCCACCACGTGGGTACTGTCCAACCACGACGTCGTCCGCCACGTCTCCCGCTTCGGCCTGCAGGGGCATCAGCTGCGCAGCGGCGACGGGATCGGCCCCAGCGACGCACAGCCGGACCACGTGCTCGGACTGGCCCGGGCCCGTGCTGCGACACTGCTGATGCTCGGCCTGCCCGGCGGGGTCTACCTCTATCAGGGTGAGGAACTGGGCCTGCCGGACCACACCATGATTCCGCACTCCTACCGGCAGGACCCGACGTTCCACCGGACCGACGGCGTCCGCGTGGGCCGGGACGGGTCCCGGGTGCCGCTGCCCTGGGTGGCGGATGCGCCGTCGTACGGCTTCAGCAGCACCGGCAAGAGCTGGCTGCCGCAGCCAGGGCTCTGGGGCACCCACTCCCGGGATATCCAGGAACGTAACCCGGACTCCACGCTGCACATGTACAAAACGGCCCTGAAGCTGCGCCAGGAACTCGGCCTGGGCCATGGCTCACTGTCCTGGTGGCCGGAGCACGACGCCGAGGGTGTTGTGGCCTTCGTGAACAACGGGGTGCTGGTGGTGATGAACATGGGCACCGAAGCCGTGGAGCTGCCGGAGTTCGAAATCCTGCACCAAAGCTCCCCGGGCGCCATGGAACACAACCGGCTCCGCCCCAACCGGACTGTCTGGATGCGGGTGGCCTAGGTTTCTGGTCCAGCCGGTTCCTGGTCCGGCCGGGACCAGGCCAGGCCGGCAGTGCCAGACCGGCCGCTAGGTGCCGGGGATGGCCTTGCCCGGGTTCAGGATTCCGGCCGGGTCAAAGACTGCTTTGACCCGGCGCTGAAGTTCCAGCACCTCGGCTTGCTGCTCCTGCGCGAGCCAGCGCAGCTTGAACTGGCCGACACCGTGTTCGCCGGTGATGGTTCCGCCAAGCCCCAGGGCAACTGTGATGGATTCGTCCAGGGCAGCAGCCAGGCGGGCGGCTCCGTCAGCGCCTTCCGCGGTGTTAACCCAGAATGTCGGGTGCAGGTTGCCGTCACCCGCGTGGGCAACAACCTTGAGCCGGACCCCATGGCTAAGGGCCATCCGCTCGAGCTCGGCAACGTAGTGCACCAGCTGGGAGCGAGGCACGGCCACGTCTTCCCCTACCCGCAGTTCATGGTCGACGTCGTCCCCGCGGCTGTGCCTGCGCAGTTCCACCAGCCGCTCGGCTTCGGCCGAACCTGCGGAGCTTACCGTTCCGCCGAGTCCGGACAGGACGTTCCGTACCGCGTCAGCTTCGGCTTCGGCGCCGAACCCGTCGGTCTGGATCAGCAGCAGCGCCCCTCCACGGGTCCCTAGGTCCGAGCCGTGGGCGCCGTCGAGCGCTGCCATCGTGGCGCCGTCGAGCAGTTCCATGATTGCGGGCTGGACCCGTGCCGCGCCGACGGCGAGCACACCGGCCGCAGCCGTCCGGAAGTCCGGGAAGAAAGCTGCGACGGTCCGCACGTCGCGGGGCAGGTAGCGGAGCCGGACGGTGATCCCGACGACGACACCGAGTGTGCCTTCCGATCCCGTGAACAGGCCCGTCAGGTCATAGCCCGCCACGCCTTTGAAGGTCTCATGCCCGGTGCGGATCAGTGTGCCGTCTGCCAGTACTACGTCCAGTGCCAGGACGGAGTCCCGCGTTACGCCGTACTTCGCGCAGCGCAGGCCACCGGCGTTCGTGGCGACGTTGCCGCCTATCGTGGAGATCCGGTAGCTGGCCGGATCCGGTGCGTACATCAGCCCATGCGTTTTGACGGCCTCATTGAGGTCCGCATTGATGACCCCGGGTTCGACGACGGCGAGCTCGTCGCCCGGCCGAATGTCCAGGATCCGGTTCATCCTCTCGAGGCTGAGGACAATGCAGTTCCTGGTGGCGTGGGCTCCGCCTGAGACCCCGGTACCGGCTCCGCGCGGCACAACAGCTGTGTTCGTGCGCGACGCCCAGCGCAGGATGTTCTGCACGTCAGCCACGCTTTCCGCCCAAACCACCGCGAGTGGATCGATGAGGTCCTGCACCGGACCGTGGTCCTTGGCATACGCTGCCAGGGTTGCAGGATCGGTCGCTACGGAAGCGCCGGGGATGGCAAGCGTAAGGTCATGCAGAACATCAGTGGTCATATCAGAAGGCTACCGGGCGCCCATGAACCGGGCGTAACGTTGCACTACGTTGCGCCACTGCCCCGCGAGCCGCTCACGGACCTCTTCTCCATCGGGAAGCCGGCCCAACCCCGAGTGCAGCACCGTCACCAGCGTGCCTTCTTGCTGCGGTTCGAACTTCAGTTCAACACTGGTGGCGGTGGTTGGGCTGTGTCCCAGGAACCAGTCCAAGGCCAGCAGTTCCCCCGGCCTGATTTCCTGGACAGTGGCCCACAGTGCGGTCTCCTCGTCGAGGCTGGTTTCCGTCAGGGAGCCGCCCTCGAACTCCGGATGCATCCCCTCGCCGAACGTGCTGAACTCTTCCGGCCACCACAGGTGCAGGTACTCGTGAAATCCGCTGAATGCCTCCTCCGTTTCACGGGGAACAACGCAGCTTTCGACGATATCGGCGACGGCGGCCGTGGCCTGCTCCGGCTCGGGGTCTGGTGCATGGGAAAACAAGGAAGATGACATACCTTCAGCCTACGTACTCCGTTGCCTGTCGGCCTGCAGTTCTCCCGGTCCGCCCGTACTGGCCACGGTCTTGGTGGGAAATATCCCACACGCTCCCGGAGCTGCTTCGGGCTCCGGGACTCCCGAAACGGGACCCCCCTCACGACGCAGCGCAGGGAGGGACCGGTTAAACAGGTCAGGCCCCGCACCAAGGGTGTGGGGCCTGAACCCGGACCACCCAACAGGTGGTCTTC